>NZ_JBFOHP010000002.1:4030000-6430000 GCF_040907265.1 Streptomyces sclerotialus
CGGGCTCATCCTGCACCGCCGGAGCTTTCCACACGGAGACCATGCGATCCCGTGTCGTATCCGGTATTAGACCCCGTTTCCAGGGCTTGTCCCAGAGTGCAGGGCAGATTGCCCACGTGTTACTCACCCGTTCGCCACTAATCCACCACCGAAGCGGCTTCATCGTTCGACTTGCATGTGTTAAGCACGCCGCCAGCGTTCGTCCTGAGCCAGGATCAAACTCTCCGTGAATGCTTCCCCGTGATCGGGGCGAACACCACGAGAGCGGAACAGATCGGAGGAATAGTCCGATCCGTTCACAGCGTCCTCGCTGTGTTGCCTCCCAAGCTTGGGAGGGCTTTCAAAGGAACCTCGTCCCAGCAGAGTTGCTGGAGACGGGGTATCAACATATCTGGCGTTGACTTTTGGCACGCTGTTGAGTTCTCAAGGAACGGACGCTTCCTTTGTACTCACCCTCTCGGGCTTTCCTCCGGGCGCTTCCCTTCGGTCTTGCGTTTCCGACTCTATCAGATCCTTGCGGCTCCGATTTTCGCCGGTGCGTTTCGGCCTTTCGGCTTCTTCGCGGTTCCAACCTTACCAGATCCGCTTGGCGTTTCCGGCCCCCTGTTGGAGCGGGGTTCGCTTTCCGGTCGGCCCTTTCGGGCTTTCCCTTTCGGCGAGTCCGACTCTATCAGACGCTTTCCGGCTCGTTTCCGGTCCGAATTCGCTTCCGAATCCCCGTCGGCGGGGTTTTTCGCGCCTTCCGGCGTGTCCACTACTTTAGCGGTTTTCCCTGCCGGTTCATAATCGAGCCGGTCGGTCGAATTTCGGCATGCCGAAATTGTTCCCGAAGGAAGGTCGTGCAGTAGTGGGTTGCCGCCGGTGCGGCGTGAGTGGCTGCCGCAAAACCGTTACGGCTGTGTGGCAACTCGGAGAACACTACGGATCGAGGTACCCCGTGTCAACCGGGGTCCGGGCTGCCGGAACAGGCGTGGCAGGGGTGTTCAGTCGAGGTCGGTGAGGCGGCCGTCAGCGTCCGGCTGGGCGTCCTCCACCCTGCGCAGCAGTCGGGTCAGTACGTCGCCGAGGAGGCCCCGCTCTCGGGAGTCGAGGTCCTGGAGGAGGTCCTCCTCGAACACCGAGGCGAGGCGCATGGCCTCCAGCCACTTCTCGCGGCCTTCGTCGGTGAGCTCCACGATCACACGTACGCGGTTGTTCTCGTCGCGCTCCCGGTTGACGAGCCCCTCGCTCGCCATGCGGTCGATGCGGTGCGTCATCGCCGCCGGCGTGAGGCCCAGCCGCTTGGCGAGCTCGCCGGGGCCGAGGCGGTACGGGGCGCCGGAGACGACGAGGGCCTTCAGTACTTCCCACTCCGCATTGCTTATCCCCAGCGTGGCGGTCTGCCGGCCGTAGGCGACGTTCATCCGGCGGTTGAGGCGCTGCAGCGCGGAGACGACCTTCTCCACCTGCGGGTCGAGGTCCTGGAACTCGCGTTGGTAGGCCGCGATCTGTTCCTCGAGGCTCGGCTCGGCCGGGCTCGGGACCGCTTCTGAGGGCTCTGACATGCGGCGCAGTATGGCACGGAAGTCGTTGGCGTTGAAGTCCTTGGTCATGTACTCTTTAGCTTCGAACTTTAGAGTTGAAGTCTTCAGCTTGTGACTGTCCGGGACGGACCGAACACGTTGCGGCTCTCCTCTTCCTCTGAAGTCCGCCAGTGCCGGGGGGGCACCAGGTCTGCTCCGGGGGTCTCGATTCCCGTGTGCCGCCGCGCCCTGCCCTGCACACCTGCATACGTATCTGACGACCTTCTCGACCTAGGTAGGTGAGTGTGACCACCGCAATGGGCGCCGCGCTGCGCCGGATCCAGCTGGGCAACGCACTGAGCGCGTTCGGCAACGGCTTCACGGTCCCGTATCTGTACGTCTACGTGGCGAAGGTGCGTGATCTTGGTGCGAGTACGGCAGGTGTCGTGCTCGCCATGCTCGCCGTCGCCGCGCTCGTCGTGCTGCCCTTCACCGGTCGTGCCATCGACCGGCGGGGTCCGCTGCCGGTGGCCGTGGTGGGCACGTTCGCGGCCGCCCTCGGCGCACTCGGCCTCGGGCTGTCCGACACCGAGCCGCTGGTCATCGCCTCGACCGTGGCGCTCGGCGCGGGCATCGCGGTCATCCAGCCGGCGCTGGCGACGATGATCGTCTGGTGCTCGACGACCGTGACGCGGTCGCGCGCCTTCGCCACCCAGTTCTTCCTGAACAACCTGGGCCTGGGCATCGGCGGCCTGATCGGCGGCATGCTCGTCGACGAGAGCGACCCGGCGAGCTTCGTGCGGCTGTTCGCGATCGAGGCCGTGATGTTCCTGGTGCTGGGCGCCGCCGTGGCGACCGTACGGCTGCCGAAGGCGCCCAAGGTCGAGGGTGAGGTCCCGGTCGAGGCGCGGGCCGAGGGTGCCTGGCGCGCGCTGCTCGCCGACCGGCGCATGCTGTGGCTGTGCGCCCTCGGGTTCGTGCTGTTCTTCGCCTGCTACGGGCAGTTCGAGTCGGGCCTCGCCGCGTACGCGACCGAGGTCACCCGCATCCAGCCGTCGACGCTGGGCATCGCGCTGGCGGCCAACACCGCGGCCATCGTGATGGCGCAGTTCGTCGTCCTGAAGCTGGTGGAGCGGCGCCGCCGCAGCCGGGTCGTCGCGGTGGTCGGGCTCATCTGGACGGTGGCGTGGATCGCCGCGGGGCTGTCCGGCCTGGTGCACGGCGCGCAGGCGGTGGCCACGGGGCTGCTGATCTCCACGTACATGCTGTTCGGCGTGGGTGAGTCGCTGCTGTCGCCGACGGTGTCGCCGCTGGTGGCGGACCTGGCGCCGAGCCGGCTGATCGGTCAGTACAACTCGGTCTTCGCCCTGGTGAAGCAGCTGGCGCTGGCGGTCGGCCCGGCCGTGGGCGCGCTGATGGTCGGCCACGGGGCGTCGGCCGCGTACATCGTGATGCTGATCCTGTGCGCGCTGGGCATCTCGGCGCTGGCCCTGCGCCTGGGCCGGATGCTGACCCCCGCGCAGGACAACCCGCGTGCCGCCGCCGAGCCGGCGGAGGTGCCGGTGCGGGACGAGGTCGCCTGCGTCGCGTGAGCCGTGTGACCGGCCGGGGCCGGGTCCGTACATCCGTACGGACCCGGCCTCTTTCGTGGTTCCCGGGCGCCCGGCCGGGGTGACGGCACAGGCCTCAGCCCTCGCTGGGCAGCGCGAACTCGCACCACACCGCTTTCCCGCCGCCCGGTGTGCGGCGGGAGCCCCAGTTCGAGGCGATGGTGGCGATGATCGAGATGCCGCGGCCCGCCTCGTCGACCGGCTCGGCGCGGCGGCGCCGCGGCAGGTGCTCGTCGCCGTCGGTGACCTCGACGATGAGCCGGCGGTCCGTACGTCTCAGCCGCAGCCGCATGGGCGGTGTGCCGTGCTGCAGCGAGTTGGCGACCAGCTCGCTCGCGGCCAGTACGCCGAGGTCGTGCAGCTCCGGGGAGAAGCGCCAGGAGGCGAGCACCCCGGAGGCGAAGGCGCGGGCGCGCGGCGCCGCCTCCGTACCGCCGTGCAGTTCCAGTGCGGCGTTGTGGAAGAGCTCGGCCTCGGGGCCGGTGCGGTCCGGGTGCTGGAGGACGAGGACGGCGACGTCGTCGTCGTGGTCGTTGGAGATGCCGAGCGCGCGCAGCAGGCGGTCGCAGATGATGTCGGGGGCGCCGGTCGCGCCCGCCACGGCGTCCTCCAGGGCCGCCACGCCCTCGTCGATGTCCTTGTCGCGCCGTTCGACCAGGCCGTCCGTGTAGAGCACGGCGGTGGAGCCGGGGCCGAGCGGGACGCTGCCGGAGGTGTGCAGCCAGCCGCCCGTACCGAGGGGCGGGCCGGTCGGCTCCTCGGCGCGGTGGACCGTGCCGTCCTGGTCCCGCACGAGGATCGGCAGGTGGCCGGCGGAGGCGTAGACCAGACGGCCCTCGTTGGGGTCGTGGACGGCGTAGACGCAGGTGGCGATCTGGCTGGCGTCGATCTCCGCGGCGAGGCCGTCCAGGAGCTGCAGGACTTCGTGCGGCGGGAGGTCGAGCCGGGCGTAGGCGCGGACGGCCGTACGGAGCTGGCCCATGACGGCGGCGGCGCGCACCCCGCGGCCCATGACGTCGCCGATGACCAGGGCGGTGCGCCCGGCGCCGAGCGTGATGACGTCGTACCAGTCGCCGCCGACCGCCGCGTCGGTGCCGCCGGGGTGGTAGATCGCGGCCACCCTGAGGTCGTCGGGCTGTTCGAGCTCCTGGGGCAGCAGGGAGCGCTGGAGGGTGACGGCGGCCTCGCGCTGGCGGCGCTCGGCGGCCCGCAGCCGTTCGGCGGCCTCGACCTGGTCCGTGACGTCGGCGGCGAAGACGAGGACGCCTTTGTGCGGCGCGACGCAGGCGATCTCGGGGTCGGGGGCCGGGGTGCTGGCGGCGGCGACCTCGATGGGCGTGCAGGTGAACGTGTAGTAGCCGTCACGGCTGAGGTCGGAGCCGGCGCCGCCGGGGACCTTGCGGGCCTTGACCGTACGGGGCTTGCGGCTGCGCAGCACCTGGTCCATCAGCGGCAGCAGGCCGAGCTCGTCGAGCTCGGGGAGGGCTTCGCGGGCGGTCAGGCCCGCCGGGCGGCTGCCGAAGACCTTGGCGTACGCGCCGTTGACGTAGGCGATGCGGTGCTCGGGGCCGTAGACGACGGCGACCAGGGCGGGGATCGTGCCGAGGATCTCGTGGGCGGAGAGCACGTCGACGGTGGGTGGCTGCGTACCGGACGCGCCGTCCAAGGAGGGGGCGTGCGTTTCGGGGCGGCCGGCGCGGGCGGCGGGGACCGAGCTCCCGGTGACTTCCTGCGAAGTGCCCGTGGTGTCCGTCGTGGTGGCCGCGGCGTCCGTCGTGGTGGCCGCGGCGGGGTCGGCCTCGGGCCGCCCAGCGGCTTCGGCCGGCGGGGTGGCGGGAGCGCCGGAGGGGCCTTGGGCAGGCGTGTCCGTGGGGGCGGCGGCTCTCCGGGGCGGCCTGGGGGACGACGCGCCCGGGGCCGCACCTCGGTCGGCCCGCGCGGCACGGCGCTGCGTACCGGGGAAACGGGCGCTCCAGCGAGTGAAGTTCACGGAGGTGTACCTCTTAGATCGCGACGCGGCGCCGAGCCGGTCCGGCGGCCGGGAAGAGCCTCCCGGCCGTTGGCCGGCGGAAGGTCGGGCGGGGGCGCGCCGAGCGCCCTCTGGCGTGATGCAGCAAACGTCCCAATTCCTCGCGCTTGTCACTCTTTGCAAATACGAGCCCACCCATGGTCACACGTCCAGTGTGACCGACCCGTCCGACATCCGTCAGACGCCGGAGCGCCGGGCGGAGTTCCTGACCGGGCTGCACACCGCCCGTTCGACTGAACGCAACGGTGAACGTATGACCGACGAGGGCATATGGTCCAGGGGTATGCCGCAGTCGCCACCGTGAGCGCCGCGCGCAGCATCGTACGGAGGCCGTGGCAGTACGGGGGGCGACCCGGGAGGGCCGGGCCACCCGAAGGGGCGTCAACCGCGCGCCCGTCCCGTCGTCAACCCGTCCCGGTGTGCCGCCCGGTGCCCGCGGCGAGCTCGAACTCCGCCCTCGGGTGCTCCAGCGAGCCGAGCGAGACGATCTCGCGCTTGAAGAACGCGGCGAGCAACCATTCGGCGAGCACGCGGGCCTTGCGGTTGAGGGTCGGGATGCGGCTGAGGTGGTAGGCGCGGTGCATGAACCACGCCGGATAGCCCTTCAGCTTCCGCCCGTACACGTGCGCGACTCCCTTGTGCAGTCCCAGGGAGGCCACCGAACCGACGTACTTGTGGGCGTACTCCTGGACGGGCTCGCCCCGTAGGGCGGCGACGATGTTGCCCGCGAGCACCCTGGCCTGGCGCACGGCGTGCTGGGCGTTGGGCGCGCACTCCTTGCCCGGCTCTCCTCCGGACTTCGTCCGGGAGGTGCCCCCAGCCGTCACATCCGGTACGGCGGCGGCGTCACCCGCGCCCCAGGCGTGCTCGACGCCCACCACCTGAAGCGCGGCGGTGCACTTCAGACGGCCGCGTTCGTCGAGCGGCAGGTCGGTCGCGGCCAGGACGGGATGCGCCTTGACGCCCGCCGTCCATACGAGGGTGCGGGTCGGGAAGCGCGAGCCGTCCCCCAGGACGGCGACGCGGTTCTCGCACGACTCCAGGCGCGTGTTCAGGCGGACATCGATGTTCCGTCCGCGCAGCTCCCGAAGGGCGTACCGGCCCATCTCCTCGCCGACCTCGGGGAGGATGCGGCCGGTCGCCTCGACCAGCAGCCACTTCATGTCCTCCGCGCGCACGTTGTGGTAGTACCGCACCGCGTACCGGGCCATGTCCTCCAGCTCGGCGAGGGCTTCGACGCCCGCGTAGCCGCCGCCCACGAAGACGAACGTGAGCGCGGCGTCCCGGACCGCGGGGTCGCGGGTGGAGGAAGCGATGTCGAGTTGCTCCAGTACGTGATTGCGCAGGCCGATGGCTTCTTCGACGGTCTTGAAGCCGATACCGAAATCGGCCAATCCCGGGACGGGCAGCGTGCGCGAGATCGAGCCGGGCGCGAGCACCAGCTCGTCGTACTCCGTCTCGGTGCCGCCGGTGCCCTCCTCCTCCGTGGCCGGCGTCTTCAAGGTGGCGGTGCGCTTGGCGTGGTCGATGCCCGTCACCTCGCCGATGACGACATGGCACCGGTCCAGGACGCGGCGCAGGGGGACGACGACGTGCCGGGGCGAGATGGAGCCGGCCGCCGCTTCTGGCAGGAACGGCTGGTAGGTCATGTACGGCTCGGGATCGACCACCACGATCTCGACCGTGCCGTCCTGGAGTTCCTTCCGTAGCTTCCGCTGCAGGCGGAGGGCGGTGTACATGCCGACGTAGCCGCCGCCGACCACGAGAATGCGCGCCGGGTGCTTCACAGAGGATCTCCTCGCGACGTCGCCCGTGGCCCGTGGGGTGCGTCCGGGGGCGTCGGTCCGGCCCCGGCGGAGCCACGATCAGATAGCCGTGTACCCGCTCCGGGGCACAGCATTTCTCCATGACGCCTTCCCGCCGTTTCTTTGTCCACAGGAAAGGCGAAATACGGACGGTGCGCCGGAGACCCCCTTGGAACCCTTCCTTCCGCCGGTGTGGAATGAGGTCCGCAGGTCAGACGGGGGTACGACATGGCGGGAGTGTACGGAAACGGGGCGGATCGGGCCCGTACTCCGATCGAGGGGCGGACTGTACGGAACTGCCCCCTTCATTCTTGACCTGCGCTCAACTATGTTCGTACTCCGTCGGGGTGGAGCCTGTTTGTCGGCAGCCCCGGCAGTCAGGGCGGGGAGTCTCCGGGGGGAGACGTCATTACCGGGGGATCATCTATGCACATGCAGAGTTCTCATTGGCCGGCAGCCGTGGCGACCGCTGCGGGTGACCGGACCGGCGGCGTGAGCGAGGCAGGCGTGCCCGGCCGGACCACACCGCTCCGGGTGGACGCACAGCGCAACCTGGAACATGTTCTGCGGGCCGCCCGTGAAGTCTTCGGCGAGCTGGGGTACGGCGCGCCCATGGAGGACGTGGCCCGCCGGGCCCGCGTCGGGGTGGGCACGGTCTACCGCCGCTTCCCGAGCAAGGACGTGCTGGTCCGCCGGATAGCGGAGGAGGAGACCGCTCGGCTGACGGACCAGGCGCGCACCGCGCTCGGTCAGGAGGACGACCCGTGGTCGGCCCTCTCGCGCTTCCTGCGCACCTCCGTGGCGTCCGGCGCCGGCCGCCTGCTGCCGCCCAGCATCCTGCGGGTGGGCAGCGGCGTGGACGGGGCCGACGGGCTCGCCGGGGCGCGGGTGCCGCAGCAGCGGTCCGCGCTGGAACCGGCCGTCGCGCCCGGTGAACTGCGCATCGTGGCGCAGCGCACGGCGCCGGACGACGAACCGGCCCAGCCGCACTCCAACGGGCAGGGGCCGGAGGCTCCCGCGGCGGACAGCGGGGGCGCACAGGCCCTCCTGGAGGTCGTCGGACAGCTCGTGGAGCGGGCGCGCGAGGCAGGAGAGCTGCGCGCCGACGTGACGGTCTCGGACGTCCTGCTGGTGATCGCCACGGGCGCGCCGTCGCTCCCGGACGCGGCGCAGCAGCAGGCCGCCTCGGCACGGCTCCTGGAGATCCTGCTGGAGGGCCTGAGGTCGCGGCCGGTGGCCTGAGCGGAGTACGGACGGTGTGGCCGGGGCGATGGCCCCGGCCACTGCCGTGTCACGGGCCCGTACGGCACCCGCCCCGAACCGTCGATCATGCCCCGGAAAGGCGGCTCCTAGAGCTGTTGCCGGGCAAGTCACCTCGGACGGGTGATAGCCCGGCTCTCCCGTAAGGCTTCGGCCATCGTTGTGGCAGTCTTGCGCGATGGTCAGGGTGGGAGCGGTCCGGGAGCCTCGGCAATGACTTTTGAGGGGCGCGACGAGCGCGACGGCGGCGTCGGCGCGGGCGGCGTCACCGGCCCCGCCAGGAGCGGCGGCCCGGCCAGGGGCCGCCCGGAAGCCGTACCGCAGCAGCGCACGCCCGGTGCCGGCGCGTCCGGTACGGCCGGGCCGACGCCCTCCGACACCGAGCTGGTCGCCCGTATGCGCGCCGGTGACGACAGCGCGTACGAGGAGCTGTACCGCCGGCACGCCGATGCCGTACGCCGCTACGCCCGCACCTGCTGCCGGGACGCGCACACCGCCGAGGACCTGACCGGCGAGGTGTTCGCGCGTACCCTCCAGGCGGTGCGCGGGGGTGCGGGGCCGAAGACCGCGGTCCGCGCGTACCTGCTCACCACCGTGCGCCGCGCCGCCGCCAGTTGGAGCAGGACGGCCAGGCGCGAGCATCTGGTCGAGGACTTCGCGGTCTTCGCGTCCTCCGCCGCCGGCGCCTCCCTGGACGACGACACGCTGGACCTCGGGGCCGACGTGCGCGCGATGCACGAGGCCGAGCGCTCCCTGGCGGTCCGGGCGTTCCGCAGCCTGCCCGAGCGCTATCAGACGGTGCTGTGGCACACGACGGTCGAGGAGGAGTCCCCGAGCGAGGTGGCGCCGCTCCTCGGGCTGTCCGCCAACGCCACGGCCGTACTGGCGCACCGGGCCCGGGAAGGGCTCAAGCAGGCGTACCTCCAGGCGCACGTCAGCGAGACGTTGACGGCGGGCGGCGACTGCGCCCGGTACGCGGACCGGCTGGGCGCCTACGCCCGCGGGGGCCTGCGCGTGCGCGCCGAGCGGGGCCTGCGCAAACACCTGGAGGAGTGCCCGCGCTGCCGCTTGGCGGCGCGCGAGGTCGCGGACGTCAACCAGCGGATCCGCACGGTGCTGCCGGTCGCGGTCATCGGCTGGTTCGCCGCCGGGTACGCGGTCAAGGCGGCGGCCGGGGTCGTGGGGGCCGCGGGAGCGGGCGCGGCGGCCGCTACCGGTGCCGCGGCGGCCGCCGGGGGCTCGGGGAACTCCGCGGGGGCCGGAGCGGCCGCTGAGGGGCTCGGGACGCCCGCGAAGGTCGGTATCGGGGCCGGGCTCACGATCACCGCGGCGGGCGTGGCCCTGGCGCTGGCAGGGCTCCAGGATCCGCCGAAGACGCACGCCGGGCCGCCCCCGCCGCCCCCACCGGCACCGTCGAGCCCGGCGCCGCAGAAGGCGGAGCCGAAGCCCGCCCCGAAGCCGGAGCCCGAGCCGCCGAAGCCGGTGCCCCCTGAGCCGGAACCCACCCCGCCCCCGAAGCCGAAGCCCACGCCGTCGGAGCCCGCGCCCGAGCCGAAGCCGGCACCCACGCCGGAGCCGACGCCGCCTCCGGAGCCGGAGCCGAAGCCGGAGCCGCCCGAGCCGGCGCCGCCGCCACCGGCCGCCACGTTCCCCGTCAACACCCTGGACTGGGACTTCATGGGTGACGGCAGCAAGCCGGAGGTGCGCACCGCGGAGAGCGGCTTCCTGTGGAAGCGCCCGGGAGGCGTCAGCATCGGGGGCAAGCACTACCCCCATGGGGTGACGACGCACGCCCCGTCCTCGGTGACGATCGACCTCAACAGGGAGTGCACGGCGTTCGACGCCTTCGCGGGCGTGGACGACCTGGCCCTCGGGCACGGCGCGGTGCGCTTCTCCGTGTACGCGGACGGGGTGCGGCAGTGGCGCTCCGGTGTCGTGCGGGGCGGCGACGCGGCCGTACCGGTGCACGTACCGGTGGCGGGCCGTACGACCCTGCGGCTGGTGGCCGAGCCGCAGACGCCCGCCGACACCCTGACGTTCAGCGACTGGGCACAGTCACAGATCAGCTGCCGGTAGCGCTCCTGAGGGCGGCTGTGCGGGCGCCACAGGGCCCCGTGGGGCGTCCGGACGGTCCGCCCGGACGGCGCCGTCCCGCTAGAGCGCCAGCCGCTCGACCCCGCTCGCGACGGCGCGCTGCCTGGGAGCCGCCGCGCCCGTCCAGCAGGTGCCGCGCCGGGCGAGCAGGCGGCGCAGCCACAGCTCCGTGGAGACCAGCTCAGCGAGGCCGTCCAGCGGCAGCGGCACACCGTCACCGGCGGCCCGCAGCGCCTTGCGGACGACGCGGGCCTCCACCAGCCCGGCGTCGGCGAGCAGCGGCGCGTCGAAGAGCCGGACGAGGTCGTCCATCGAGGCGCGCAGCCCGGCCCGTACCGCGGCGGCGTGCGTCACGTGCGAGGTCGCGCCCCAGCCGGGCGGCAGGTCGCGGATGCCCGCGCCGGAGAGCACGGCACGCAACACCGAGGCCCGCGCCCCCGGTTGCACCCGGAGCGTGTCCGGGAGCGCGCGGCAGGCGAGCACCACCTGGTTGTCGAGGAAGGGGGCGTGCAGGCGCTGGTTCCGTACCTCGGCGGCCTGCTCGAAGACCCGGTGATCGGCGGCGTGCCGGGTGAGTGCCGCGCGCGCCCGCTGCTGGCCGGGGCGCCCGACGGCCGGTGCGCGCAGCGCCGCGTCGCTCAGCCGAACCGATACTTCAGCGAGCGCCTCGCCCGTGAGCCAGCGCGCGGCAGGACCGGGCCGGCACCACGCGAGCGCCGCCAGTGAGGCGTCCACCGCGCTGCCCGCCACCGGCTCGTCGGCGAACTCCCGCCCCAGCAGCCGCCCGGCGGCCTCGGAGACCCCCGCCCCGTAGGGCGTACGGGCCAGCCGGCGCGCGGCCCGGTAGACCGTGAACGGAATGGACACCGAGTGCGCGGCCGCGCCGTCGGCCTTGGCCAGCGCCGTGACGGGGCGCAGCAGATGCCGTCGCCGCCGGTCCAGCAACAGGTCCGCCAGGCGCGCCGGATGGGCGTCCAGCACCTGTCGTGCGCCGTGCCCCACGAAGTGGTCGGCGCTCCCCGAGAGCAGCCTCCTGCGATGCCGCTCGGCGAAGACCATCGAGGGCCCCGGCTCGTCCGTGAGCGGGCCGGCCCCGAGGTCCGCGTACGGCAGCGCCTCCTCTCCCGCCGCGACGACCACGTGGTGCAGCCGGGGGTTGTCCGCGATGCTGCGGGCGCGCTCCAGCTCGGCCTCGTGGTACGCCCGGCCGCCGTTGGTGGCCCGGTCGTTGAAGGTCACCGCGAGCAGCCGCTCGCCCTGCCCGTTGAGCCGCCCCGGCTGCCCCGGCAGGCCGGCCGCGAGCAGCGCGAGGGTGCCCGAAGCGCTGCCGCCGGACAGGTCGGCGCCGACACCGGGCGCCGGGGCACCGCGTGCGGCCCGCCGGTCCGCCGGGCCCATCCCCGGCACCGGACCGGGGTCCAGGCCGCCGGGAGCGCCCGGGCCGCCGCGCGGGTCGGGTGCGTGCCGCGGGGCCGCCAGACGCACGCGTACGGCCTCCACCAGCGCCTCCCGTACGCCGTCCACGGCCTGTTCGGGAGCGAGCTGCGGCGCGGAGACGGCGAGCGAGTGGCTCTGCTCGTACGAGGTGATCTCGCCGGCGCCGCCGCGCAGCACGAGGGCGTGGCCGGGCGGGACGCGCCGCACACCTGTGTACGGCGTGCCGTGGCCGAGCGCCTCAGGGGCGTCCGGGCAGGCCAGCAGCGCCGCCAGGTGCCCCACGTCGAGACTGGCCTCGGTCAGGTCGGCGAGCGGCAGAGCGGCGGTCGCGTAGGCCGTGCCGCCCGCCCATCGCGTGTGGAACACCGGGCGGGCACCGGCCAGATCACCCGTGACGGTGAGCCGCCGGCCCACCTGCGCGACGGCGGTGTAACTGCCGGCCCACGCGGTGAGATGGCGCAGCGCCCCGCCGCGCGCGGCCAGCAGGCCCACCCGCAACTGGTCGTCGGTGGCACCGCAGACCCCGAAGACCGCGATCCGGGTCTCGGGGTCGGCCTGTACGACGCGCACCTCGTCGGGACGCCAGTCGCCGACCGCCCAGAGCGGATCGGGGTCGCCCCACAGGAGGTGGGCGCCCACGGGGAGCACGGTCCGGCTGTCGTCGGTGAGGTCAGGGCCCGTGGCGCTACTGCTCCACCCCACCAACCAGCGCATCGCGGCCTCCCCGCCCGTCTCCCCGTCGCTCCGTACACCGGTCACGGGACGCTCGGCCGCCCCGTACGGCGCATGGCACAGCTGTTGTGCGGACCACTCTGCCACGACAGGGGCGGCCGAGAGGGGGCACGGGGACGGCGTGTACCCGCCCCGCGGCCGCGCCAGGAGGACCCTGCCACCGCGCCCGGAGCGCCCTCGCGGGGCCCGCGGCGAGAAACTGACGGGTGACGGTATTCAGCCAAAGTCCGTTCCGTACCGATACGTTGCGGAGGGGAGCGCTCTCGGCGCATACCCGGCGCACTCAGGGGCGGCCGACGAGGCACGCGGACCGCACCATGGACCGTTCGGTCCGTACGGCGGTCCCGTTGCGATGCGTTGCGGAAGTGATCGCGACAGTCCGGGAGGTGGGACTCACCCCCCGGACCGGACCGCCACCCGCGGGGAATGAGGTGGCGGTGTCCCCCAGCCCACTGGATCCAGTGCAGCGGGCCGACCCACGCAGGTTCCATGGAAACGTGCCCGCGACGGAGCGGCCAGCGCGCACGGACGGGCGCACGGCAACACGTACCCGGAGCACATGCCCACGCCCGTCCTCCCCACCGGACATGAATCTCGCCATCCGGGATACCGGCCCTTAACGGTCGGGATTCAGCGAACTACTCTGGGTGGACGCATGCCCCGGGGAGTACGGGGTGGCCGTCGCTTGGTCGAGGGGTGCGCATGTCCAGGGATACTCGCGGGCCGAACGAAAAACTCGGCACCGTTCTCGCCCTCGCGGGGATCAGTAACGCCGGGCTCGCCCGTCGGGTCAACGACCTCGGTGCGCAGCGCGGACTGACGCTTCGCTACGACAAGACGTCGGTCGCCCGGTGGGTGTCGAAAGGCATGGTCCCGCAGGGTGCGGCGCCGCATCTGATTGCGGCTGCGATCGGCAGCAAGCTCGGCCGGCCGGTGCCGCTGCACGAGATCGGGCTGGCCGACGCCGACCCCGCGCCCGAGGTGGGCCTCGCCTTCCCGCGAGACGTGGGCGCCGCCGTACGGTCCGCGACCGAGCTGTACCGACTGGATCTGGCCGGACGGCGCGCGGGCGGCGGCGGCATCTGGCAGAGCCTGGCCGGTTCCTTCGCCGTCAGCGCGTACGCCACACCCGCCTCCCGCTGGCTCATAAGCCCCGCCGACAGCTCCGTGGCGCGCGGCGTCCCCGAAGCGGGCACGGGCCCCGGTGAGCCGCACGACACGGACATGGAGGCGGGAGGCGGCCCTTCGGGTGCGGCCGGCGGCGTCGCCCGCGGTCCCGGTGGCGCCGCCGTCTCCGCCAGGGACAGAGCCGCCGGCAAGGACGACCCGAAGGACGCGGCGCCCGGCAGCGATCCGCTGCCCCAGCACGTCGGCCACAGCGACGTCTCCAAGCTGCGCGAGGCCGCCGAGGACGCGCGCCGCTGGGACTCCAAGTACGGCGGCGGCGACTGGCGTTCCTCCATGGTGCCCGAGTGCCTCCGCGTGGACGCGGCACCGTTACTCCTCGCCTCGTACAGCGACGAGGTGGGGCGCGCACTGTTCGGGGCCACCGCCGAACTGACCCGGCTGGCCGGCTGGATGGCGTTCGACACGGGCCAGCAGGAGGCGGCGCAGCGGTACTACATCCAGGCGCTGCGCCTCGCCCGTGCCGCCGCCGACGTCCCCCTGGGCGGCTATGTCCTCGCCTCGATGTCGCTGCAGGCCACCTACCGCGGCTTCGCCGACGAGGGCGTCGACCTCGCCCAGGCCGCGCTGGAGCGCAACAGGGGGCTGGCCACCGCCCGCACGATGAGCTTCTTCCGGCTGGTCGAGGCCAGGGCCCAGGCGAAGGCCGGCGAGGGCCGCGCCTGCGAGGTCGCCCTGAAGGCCTCCGAGGGCTGGCTCGAACGGTCCCGTGAGGGCGACCCGGACCCGTCCTGGCTGGACTTCTACTCGTACGAGCGGTTCGCCGCCGATGCCGCGGAGTGCTACCGCGACCTGAGACTTCCGCGCCAGGTGCGGCGCTTCACGGAACAGGCCCTGTCCCGCCCGACCGAGGAATTCGTGCGCTCGCACGGTCTCCGGCTGGTGGTGTCGGCGGTGGCCGAGCTGGAATCGGGCAATCTGGACGCGGCCTGCGCGGCGGGCACCCGCGCGGTCGAGGTGGCCGGGCGGATCTCCTCCGCCCGCACGACGGAGTACGTACGCGACCTCCTGCACCGCCTGGAGCCGTACGGCGACGAGCCGCGCGTGGTGGAACTGCGCGAAAGGGCCCGGCCACTGTTGGTGGCGCCGGTCTAGAGTCCCTGGCCGTCCGGACAGCCCCCAAGACCCACCGCGTCCCGGGCACCGGTCCAGGGGCGCGGGCATCGGTCCAGGGGCGCGGAAGAGCCCCGTGCCCGCCTGTGGGCCGGATCACGAGCCGCTCTTTCGGTGGCATTCGCAGCTCGCCACACGGCCGCTCCCCGCGCTCCGACGCTGGCCACCGCAGTGTCCGCCGTACGGGTGACGAAGCCGGTACCGGTCGGATGTCAGTGCTCCCCGGCATGATGGGTATGTCGGTCGTGACGTGTCGTTGCTCGTGATGGGGAGGTGCTGCCGCGATGGCGTTCGAGCAGGCGGAGGGGCGGCCCGTGGGGGAGGCGCCCGAGGGGCCCGCGGAAGCCGCGCGGCGTGCGGAAACGGGCACGAGTACGGGCACGAGCACGGGCACGGGCACGGGCACGGGCACGGGCACGGGCACGGGCACGGGAGAGCCTGCCGGCGTGCCGCGGAGCACCGCGCGCCCCGGAAGCACCTCACCCGCGTACCGGGCCCGCCGTGCCACCCGGACCGCCGGCACGGCCCCCCGCTCCGACTGCGACGTCGTGATCATCGGCGCCGGCATCGTCGGCCTCTCGACGGCGTACGCGATCACCCAGGCGGCGCCCGGCACCCGCGTGGTCGTGCTGGAGAAGGAGTCCGGCCCCGCCCGTCACCAGACGGGCCGCAACAGCGGCGTGATCCACAGCGGTATCTACTACCCGCCCGGCTCCCTCAAGGCCCGCTTCGCGCTGGAGGGCTCGGCCGAGATGGCCAAGTTCTGCGCCGAGCACGACATCCCGCACGAGATCACCGGCAAGCTGATCGTCGCCACCGACCGCGCCGAGCTGCCCCGTCTCCACTCCCTCATCCAGCGCGGCCGGGAGCACGGCATTCCGGTGCGCGAGCTGGGCCCCGCACAGATCCTGGAGTACGAGCCCGAGGTGCGCGGCCTCGCCGCCATCCACGTCGGCACGACCGGCATCGCCGACTTCGGCGCGGTCGCCGCCCGGCTGGGGCAGCTCGCGACAGAGGGCGGCGCGCGCATCGAGTACGGCGCGGACGTACGCACGATCGGCCGCCGCGCCGGCCGCGTCGCGGTCCGCACGGCCACGGGCCGGGTCGTCCGCGCCCGGGCCCTGGTGAACTGCGCGGGCCTGCACTGCGACCGCCTCGCCCGGCTGGCCGGCGACAGCCCGGGAATGCGCATCGTGCCGTTCCGCGGCGAGTACTACTCCCTCTCCCCCGCGCGCGACTCCCTGGTACGCGGCCTGGTCTACCCCGTGCCCGACCCGGCCTTCCCCTTCCTCGGCGTCCACCTGACCCGCGGCGTCCACGGCGGGGTGCACGTCGGGCCGAACGCCGTCCCGGCCCTGGCCCGCGAGGGGTACGACTGGCGTACGGTGCGGCCCGGCGAGCTGGCCGGCACGCTCGCGTATCCGGGCACCTGGCAGATAGCCCGCCGCCACTGGCGGTACGGCACGGGCGAGCTGCACCGTTCCCTGTCCAAGCGCGCCTTCACGGACGCGGTCCGCCGCCTGCTCCCGGCCGTCACGGCCGACGACCTCATCCCGTCCCCGGCCGGGGTACGCGCCCAGGCCGTACTCCCCGACGGCACCCTCGTCGACGACTTCCTCATCACCGAGGGCCCGCACACCGTCCACGTCCTCAACGCCCCGTCCCCCGCGGCCACCGCCTCCCTCCCCATCGGCCGGGAGATAGCGGACCGAGCGCTACGCCTGCTGGGCTGAGCCGCAGCGGCGGCAGCTGCGGGCAGGGGTGCCGCCGCTGGGGCGGCAGCTGTGGGCAAGGTGCCGCCGCTGGGGCGGCACCCCACCCGACCAACCGAAGCGCGCCCCCACCCGCCCGTAGAATCGACCCACTGTGTCCGAGAACCCCGCCACCCCAGCCGACGCCGCCCCCACCGCGCCCGAGGGGCACACGGGCGGCGACTCCGCCGCCCCCCAGACGCCCCTCGCGCGCCAGGCGCCCACGCGCCACCGCGACGAGCCGATGTTCCCCGACGGCACGGGTCCGGCCGCCGACCCGGCGGGCTCGCACCACGAGCGCCGCATCCGCTCGTTCCAGCCGCGCCGCAGCCGGGTGTCCCCCTCCCAGGCCGACGCGATCCGCCGGCTGTGGCCCCGGTGGGGCCTGGACATCGACGGCCTCTCCCGCATCGACCTCGACGCGCTCTTCGACGGCCTCCCCGTCGTCCTGGAGATCGGCTTCGGCATGGGCGAGGCGACGGCCCAGATGGCCGCCGCCGACCCGGACACCGGCATCCTCGCCTGTGACGTCCACACCCCCGGCCAGGGCAACCTCCTCGCCCTCGCCGAGCGCAACGGCCTGTCCAACATCAGGGTGGCCAACGGTGACGCGATCATCCTCCTCCGCGAGATGCTCGCGCCCGCCTCCTTGGCCGGTCTGCGCGTGTACTTCCCCGACCCGTGGCCGAAAAAGCGCCACCACAAGCGCCGCCTGATCCAGCCGGAGTTCCTCTCGCTGGTCACGACGCGACTCGCCCCGGGCGCGACCGTCCACTGCGCGACCGACTGGGAGCCGTACGCCGAGCAGATGCTCGAGGTGCTGAGCGCCGAGCCGACCCTGGAGAACCTCCACGACGGCTACGCGCCCCGCCCCGACTTCCGCCCGCTCACCAAGTTCGAGGGCCAGGGCCTGGACAAGGGACACGTGGTCCACGACCTCCTCTTCCGCCGCCGTGCCGACTGACCACGGCAACGCCCCCTTCCTGCCCCTGAGGGCAGGTTCTGGCCCGTATGCACCCCCTCCACCCGCACCTATCAGCCGGGGTGGGCGACTGCGCGCGCCGCCGCCACCTGGTGGTTACTGTCGAAGAGTGCACCCGTCTCAGCCGTCACCGGACCGCCCCTCGGGTCCCCCGTACGGACCACCGGGTGGCCCCCCGGCGATGCCACAGGCACCCGACGAGGAGACCCCCCACAAGGCGTCCTCCCGCGGAGCGCTCTCCCACAAGGCGTCCTCCCGCGGAGCGGCCCCCCGTGGCGCGGTGCTCCGCGTCCTCTCCCTCCTCACGCTCATCGCCCTGCTGACCCTGTCCGGCATAGCCATCCTGACCATGGTCCGCCGGCAGACCGGCACCGAAGGGTTCCTGGTCGGCTGCGCCCTCGCGGTCTTCCCGGTACCGGCCCTGGTCACGGTCTTCCGCTGGCTCGACCGCGTGGAGCCGGAGCCATGGCGCAACCTCGCGTTCGCCTTCGCCTGGGGCGCCTGTGCCGCGACCCTCGTCGCGATCGTCGCCAACGGCTTCGCGACCCAGTGGCTCAGTACGAACATCGCCAGCGTCTCGCCGACCGACGCCGAGACCTGGAGCAGTACGGTGGTGGCCCCTGTCGTCGAGGAATCGGCGAAGGCCGCCGCCATCCTGCTGCTCTTCGTCTTCCGCAGACGGCACGTCGACGGCATCACGGACGGCATCGTCATCGCCGGCCTCACCGCCACCGGCTTCGCGTTCACCGAGAACGTCCTCTACCTCGGCAACGCCTTCGGCCGCGACCTCACCCTCGGCTCGCTCAGCCTGCACTCACTGGCCGGCCTCGCCGACTCCCTCACCGCGGGCACCTTCTTCGTACGCGTCATCATGTCGCCGTTCGCGCACCCGCTGTTCACGGTCCTCACCGGCCTGGCCTTCGGCATCGCCGCGACCCGCTACCCCCACCACCGCCCGCTGCGCGTGGCCCTGCCTGTCCTGGGCCTGACGACGGCGATCCTGCTCCACTCCATATGGAACAGCGCGTCCTCCCTCGGCAGCATCGGCTTCCTGGCCGTCTACGGGCTCTTCATGGTTCCGGTCTTCGCGGCCGTCTCCTGCCTCGCCGTCTGGTCCCGCCGCGAGGAACTGCTCTCCCTGCGCACCTATCTCCCCCCGTACGCCGCCGCCGGCTGGCTCACCCCGACCGACCCGCTCACCCTCTCCTCCCTCAAGACGCGCGCCCTGGCCCGCACGATCGCCCGCCGCACCCACGGCCCCGCCGCCGCCCGCGCCGTCACCGAGTACGCCGCCCTCGCCACCTCCCTGGCCTTCCTCCGCCGCCGCGCCCACCGCACCGGCCCCACCCCCGACTTCCACACCCGAGAACGCACCCTCCTCCACCACCTCTGGCAAACAAAGCCGTTGGCCCACCCGGCCCTCACTCACGCGCATCACAGTCGGCACCAGGCGCAACTCGTCACCGCGCAGGAAGAAGTCTCCTCGCACCACGGGGACCCGCCGCCCGGCAGTGATCTTTGACCCCGCCCCCGCGCCCTCCGGCACAATGGGCTCCGTGCCTGTCACGCCCTCGTCCCCCGGTGTATCGGCCCGCATGAGTCGCCAGGCCCGCAAGGACACCTCCGCGGAGATGGCCGTCCGCCGCCTGCTCCACGCCGCCGGGATGCGCTACCGGTTGCATCGGCGCGTGCCCGACCTGCCTCGCCGAACGATCGACATCGCCTTCCCCGGCCCCAAGATCGCGGTCTTCCTCGACGGCTGCTTCTGGCACGGCTGCCCCGAACACGCCACCCATCCGAAGGCGAACGCCGAATGGTGGCGCCAGAAGCTCGACCGCAACATGGCCCGCGACCTGGAGACGACCGAGCACCTCACCACCGCCGGCTGGACGGTCCTCCGCTTCTGGGAACACGAGGACCCCGCCGACGTGGCAGCGAGCATCGCCACCGCCCTGTCGAATGCCCCTCGCCAGGGTCGAAAGGACCGAGCGTAAGGTCATGGGCAGAGATGTCCCTGATGTGGAGGTTTTGGTGATGGCTGGGGTGCCGGTGGGTGTAGTGGCTGCGGGTGGGCTCGTAGGGGGTTATGGCGTGGCTCGGTGGACCGAGAAGCGGCCGTTGGGTGGGGTTGCGTTGGCGGCGGCCGGGGCCGTGGCGGCGCGGGAGTGGCGGCGGAAGGGTGGGAACGGTACGGCTGCCGCTCTCACCGGGCTGTACGTCGCGGCGTTCGCCGGGTCGCATCCGCTGGCGAAGAAGATGGGGGCCTGGCCTTCGGTGTTCGCGGTGGCCGGGGCCGTGGCGGCGGTTTCGTGGGTGGTCGTCGACCGGAAGTGACAGGAGAAGTACCTGAGCGGTCATGTGCTGCATTGCTGCATGTGCTGCATGTGCTGCAACTGCTGAGGGGCGGCGTACGTGGGAACGTACGTCGCCCCTCAGTGCGTCGGAGGGCCCGGTGTCACGCCGAGGCGTCCGTCAGGAGTTTCAGGTCCTCGGCGGTGAGGGGCAGGGTGCCGAGGGCCATGAGGGCCGGGAGCTGGGCGACCGTGCGGGCGCTGGCGATGGGGGCCGTGACCGTGGGCTGGGCGGCGAGCCAGGCGAGGGCGACGGTGGCCTGCTCGGCCTCGTGGCGCTCGGCGACCTCGTCGAGGGCGGCCAGGACGCGGCGGCCGCGTTCGGTGTGCAGGTGCTCGGCGGCCTTGCTGGAGCGGACGCTGTCGACGTCGCTGCCCGGGCGGTACTTGCCGGTCAGGAAGCCGGAGGCGAGGCCGTAGTACGGCATGGCGCCCAGGCCGTGGCGGGCGGCGACGTCGCGCAGCGGGCCCTCGTACGTGTCGCGGGAGACGAGGTTGTAGTGCGGCTGGATCGCGACGTACTTGGCCAGTCCTTCGCGATCGGAGAAGTCGAGGGACGCCGCCAGGCGCTCCGGGGAGATGTTGGACGCGCCGATCTCACGGACCTTGCCGGCCTTCACCAGGTCGTCGAGGGCGGTGATGATCTCCGAGACCTCGACCGTCTCGTCGTCGAAGTGGGTGTAGTAGAGGTCGATGTAGTCGGTGCGGAGGCGGGTCAGGGAGTCGTCGACGGCCGCCTTGATGTTGGCGGCGGACAGGCCCTTGCGCTCGGGGAGGGAGCCGACCTTGGTGGCGATGACGAGGTCGGAGCGGTTGCCGCGGGCGGTGTGCCAGTCGCCGATGATCGTCTCGGATTCGCCGCCCTTGTTGCCTGGGGCGAAGAAGGAGTACCCGTCCGCCGTGTCGATGAAGTTGCCGCCGCCCGCGGTGAACGCGTCCAGCACCTCGAAGGACGTCGCCTCGTCGGCGGTCCAGCCGAAGACGTTGCCCCCGAGGGAGAGCGGAGAGACGGAGAGCGAGCCGAGGGGCTTGGAGGAGGGGACCGGGCCGGGTACGGAAGCTGAAGTGGGAGTGGACATGTTGTCGTTCAGCGAGGTGGGCCGGGGGGTTATTCCGTTGGCCGCCCGGGTGAGGCCGTCGCCCACCCGGGCGGGCTAACGCTCGGTCAGCGGCGCCGGGGCCTCCTGGACCGTCCAGCCGTTCCCGTCGGGGTCCTTGAAGAACATGAACGCGTTCCAGGTCTCGCCGCGGCCCTCGGTCCAGCCGTCGGCGCCGAGGTGCTGGACGGGGCCGACGTCGACGCCCCGGCGGACCAGTTCCGCGCGGGCCGCCTCGATGTCCACCACGCACAGCTGGAGGCCCTGGAGCGAGCCCGGTGCCATACCTGCCTGACCGGGCGCTTCGGGCATCCCTTGGACGAGGCCGATCGAGCAGCGGGAGCCGGGCGGGGTCAGCTGGATGACCCGTGCTCCCTCGCTGACCTGCGCGTCGACATCCACCGTGAAACCGCACCGCTCCTCGTAGAAGCTCTTCGCGCGGTCCAGGTCGGTGACGGGGACGGTGATGAGTTCGAGGGTGAAGTCCACGGCGGTCGTCCTTGTCCGTCGGCCGGCCGGCCCGGCGGGGCATCAGGTCTCGCGGTCCGGGCCAGGGGTGCGGTGGTGCTGGTGGACATTCTGCGCGAGGGGGACGGATTCCGCTGACCGACGGGTGCCGATCCGGGCAGGGCGCACGAGGCGTACTGCGCTGTCCTGATACGTGCGTTCCTGCCGGGGTACGCGCGGACCGGCGGCCCCGATGTGTGGGGCATCGGGGCCGCCGGAGCTTGCGGGCCCGCGTACGAAGCCGGTGACGGCCTGCATGCACGCGGAGGCCCGGCCGTCGGCCACCGCCTCTCCCCTCCTGCTGTGTGCGCCCTGCAGGGCGGGACGCACGAGGCGGCGGCTACGGCAGACAAGTGCCCCGGACGGGCGGTCGGAAGCCTGGGGACGGAGGAATGTCCGTAACTGAGGCCTTCCGGGTCGGACGACCGGAACGGATGACCGGAACGGACGACTGAAACGGACGACCGGATCGCATGAACCGGAACGGATGACCGGAACGGACGACCGAAACGGACGACCGGATCGCATGAACCGGAACGGATGACCGGAACGGACGACCGAAACGGACGACCGGATCGCATGAACCGGAACGGATGACCGGAACGGACGACCGAAACGGACGACCGGATCGCATGAACCGGATCGGATCAGACCGTCAGGCCGTGGTCGCGGAGCCAGGGCAGTGGGTCGACCGGGGAGTCGGCGCCCGGCCGGACCTCCAGGTGGAGGTGGGGGCCCGTCACGTTGCCCGTGGCGCCGACCCGGCCTATGACGTCGCCGGTGTTCACCTTGCCCGAGGTCTTCACCATCGAGGAGAGGTGGCAGTACCAGAGCTCCGTGCCGTCGTCGAGGGTGACGATGATGCGGTAACCGTACGAACCCGCCCAGCCGGCCTGCGTGATCGTGCCGCTGTGCACCGCCTTGGCCGGGGTGCCGGTCGGCGCGGCGAAGTCCAGGCCGGTGTGGTCGGCGGCCCAGCGGTCCCCGGCCTGCCCGAAAGTGGCACTGATCGTGAAGGAGGAGACCGGAAGGGTGTAACTCTTGGCCAGTTCGGCGAGCTTGGCGGCACGGGCCGCCTCGGCCTTCTTGCGCTCCGCCTCCTCGGCCTTGGCCTTGGCTTCCGCCTCGGCCTTCTTCTTCGCCGCCTCGGCCTGCTGCTGACGTTCGGCGGCGGCCGCCTCGGCCTGCTCGACGGCGGCCTGTTCGGCGGCCTCGCGGGCCTCCTGGTCGGCGGAGTTCTGCGCCTGCTCGGCCTGTTCCAGGATGCGGGCGCGGAGTGCGTCGCCGCCCTGGGGCTGCTCGCCCCCGGCGGCCGCCTGGGTGAACGGGCCGCCCTGCGCGTCCGCCGTCTCGGCGGAGTCGCGCGAGACCAGTTCGCCGATGCCCGGCAGGGACTTGGCGTCGGGGAGTTTCTCGGATACGTGCTCGGCCATGCCGCCCAGGTCGGGCATGGATATGGAGACCTGCGGCTTGCCCTGCGCGGTGGCGATGCCGCCCGCGCCGACCGCCGCCATGACGCCGACGCCCAGGACCGTACTGCTGCGGGCGAGGCCGCCGCCGCGCTGCTTGGCGACGCGGTGCCGGCCGCGTACCGGGCGTACGGACTCCTCCGTGGGGTTCCACTCCTCCCACGACCCGTCGTGGGAGACGCCGCCGTCGTACGAGGCCCCACCGTCGTACGAGACCCCACCGTCGTACGAGGCCCCGCCGTCGCGGAAGGCGCTGTGGTCACGGGAGACGCTGCGGCCACCGGTCCCGGCACCGTCCACGACGGGGAAGGCCGCGGTCTCGGTGAGCACCGGATCGGTGTGGGTGCCGGGAACCTCGTGGCCCGGGTGCGCGTACGGGTCGTACACCGCACCCTCGTGCGCGGCGAACGGTTCCCGTGCCGGGAACTGCCCCTGCGTCGCGAGCGGTTCGTGTGTCGTGAAGGGCTCGTACGAGGGCGAGGGCCGTCGGTTCGGGTCGGGGGCAGGCTTGTTGGACGCCACGGGGGCGCACTCCTTTCCTTCCTTCTCGCCTACCGGGTTAGCTGACGGGTTCGGAGCAGGAAGGTCTCCTACGGGCGGCTCCGGGGGAGTCGCCCGATTCACCCCAAGGTGGTGGTTCCCCGGTTCCCTTGGCGGGTGGTGCGTGGTGAAGTGCGCTGTTGGGATTCGGCGTCGGCGCGCGGTGCCGCCTCTTGCGACGGCTGGTACGACCGCGCTGCGTTATCGGACAGTAATAGACGGGACGGCCGGATTCCAAGCGTTCCCCGGAATCCGTATGCGTCCTGGCCAGGACTTATGTGCGCAGTACCGGCTAAATAGGGGCGAGTTGATCGAGTATCGAAAACCTCAACCGGACTGATCGTTTGCCAGTTGTTATGCGGAGGGGTGCGCAGCGATTACGGACCGTGAGAGCAGTAGCGTCTGCGCATGGTCGTCAACAGCGCGCAGGCAGTGGCGGATCGGTACGCGGACTTCTCGTGGCAGCAGGCGCGGGGCGAGTCCGAAGCCCATGAGGAACTGACCGCCCGCATCAGCCAGGACCCGGAGTTCTGCGACTTCCTGGGTGCCTCGCTGCCGCCCGGCGACGAGCAGCAGCCCCCTCTCCTGCTCGCCGCCGTCCGATACCTCGACGGCCCGCACGCCGCGCAGGGCCCGCGCGGCGACTTCGCGTACCGCACCTGGCGCGAGTGGACGATCCGGCACTGGGACGACGTACGCGACGTCCTCGTGCGGCGGCTCACCCGGACCGACGAGCCCGCGCGCTGCGCCGCGCTCCTCCCCCTCCTCGCCCGTCTCCCCCAGCCGCTCGCGCTGCTGGAGGTCGGCGCGTCGGCCGGGCTGTGCCTGCATCCGGACCGGTACCGCTACCGGTACGACGACGGGCCCGAGTTCGGGGATCCGGACAGCCCGGTGGTCTTCCCGTGCCGTACGTCCCCGGGCACGCCGGTGCCGGACGCGCTGCCGCGGATCGTCTGGCGGGCCGGGATCGACCTCGCCCCCCTCGACCTGTCCGACCCGGACGACGTCCGCTGGCTCCAGGCCCTCGTCTGGCCGGGTGCCGCACCCGGCACCGGCGCCGGCGCCCCCGTCGACCGGGCCGGCCGTCAGCTGGCCGCCGTGGAGGCCGTACGGAAGGCGCCGCCGGTTCCGCTCGTACGCGGCGACCTCCTGGACGAGCTGCCCGCGCTGGCCGCGCAGGCGCCGCGCGAGGCGACGCTGGTGGTCTTCCACACGGCGGTGCTGACCTGCCTGCCTCTGGAGCGCCGCGAGGAGTTCGCCCGGGTCGTACGGTCGCTGCTGGTGGACCGGCCCGGGCACTGGGTCTCCCACGAGCACCACAATGTGCTGCCGTGGCTGCCCGGCCCGCGGCCCGCCGACGCGCACCAGCTCACCCTCGCCGTCGACGGCCGGCCGGTCGCGCTCACGGGGCAGCACGGGCAGAGCATCCAGTGGCTCACGGAGCCGCGGCAGGCCTGAGACAGCTTCGAGCCCGCAGGAGACGCCGGCCTAGCCCGAGGGGCCCAAGGGGCCCACGGGGCCCGAGGAGCCCGAGGGCCCCGTGGCGTCCGGACGGCCCTAGCCCTCCGGCCTCCGCAGCGCCAGCAGGGCCATGTCGTCCGCCGTCTCGCCTCCCGTGTGCTGCGCGACGTCGGCCACGAGGGTGTCCAGCAGCGTACCGGGGCCGGTGAACACCCGGCCGGACAGCCGAACCGCCGGCTCGTAGAACGCGCCCGCGCCGTCCCGCGCCTCGGTCACCCCGTCGGTGAACAGCAGCAGCATCGCGCCCGGCGGGAACCGCGCCTCGTCCGCCCGGTCCGGCCAGCCCGCGACCTCGCTCAGCCCGAGCGGCAGCGCCGGTACCCGCGGCGCCAGCTCGCTCAGCGTGCCGTCCGCGCACAGCAGCAGCGGCGCCGGATGGCCGCGGTTCAGCACCCGCAGCACCCCGCGCTCCTCGGACGGCACCTCGGCGAGCACGGCCGTGGTGAACCCCTCGAACTGGTCCAGGCCCTCGCGCCTGCTGCCCTCGCGCTGCAGCGCCCGTTCCAGCCGCCCGGCCACCGCCTCCAGGGTGGCCTCCTGCTCCGCTGCCTCCCGGAAAGCGCCGATGACGATCACGGCGGCCTCCACCGCCTCCAGGCCCTTGCCGCGTACGTCGCCGACGATCAGCCGTACGCCGTGCGGAGTGTCCTGCACGGCGTACAGATCACCGCCGATGCGCGCGTCCGCCTGCGCCGCCTCGTACCGTGCGGCCACGTCCAGCCCGCTGATGCGGTCCGGCGGCAGCGGCAGCACGGCCCGCTGGGCGGCCTCCGCCACGTCCCGCACGGAGGCGAGCCGGGCGTCGCTGAGCCGTACGACGCGGTTGATGCCGAGCGCGAGGACGGCCACGACCAGGACGGTCACCGCTTCGGTGTACGACTCGTAGCCGCCCATCCGGCCGTGGGAGAGGACCGCGCCGAGCTCCGCCAGGACGGAGAGGACGGCGGTCAGGGCGGTGTACCGCAGGGAGTACAGCGGCGCCGCCACCAGCGGAGCGGCCGAGAAGAAGGGCGCCGCGGTGTACCGCGGCGGCGTCAGCAGGTCGAAGGCCAGGCCGCCGACCAGGAGGATCGCGGGCAGCCAGCACACCAGCCGGCGGCCGAACCGCGGCAGCCCGTCCCGACGGGCCTGCCGCTCCCGCTCTCCCGGCATGCCCGTTCCGCCTCGCCCCATCCGCACCGGCCTCTTTCCCGCGCCGCTTCCCGTGCCCCGTCACGCTCCCGTCACCACCGCCGTCCCAGGGTGACCGCCCTGGAACGGTACGGCGACCCGGCGGGGGCCGGTCGGGCGACCCCCGGGTCCCACGGGCGCTCCCTTCGAGCACACCGGCTACCTGCGGCTCCTCAGCTTCTGAGCCGTACCGCGACGGCTTTTCAGCTGCTGAGCCGTACCGCGACGGCTCTCAGTTCCTGAGCCGTACCGCGACGGAGTACAGCCGGGTCGCCTGGGCGCTGCGGGCGTTGTCGTCCGCGATCATGTACAGCACCCGATGGCCCGCGTACCGCCCGGACAGGGCGGGGCCCAGCGCCATGCCCTCGACGTTCTGCAGGACCGGGTTGGGCTGCGGCTCCTCGGTGCGGATGCCGCCCCACGGACAGCGGGAGAGGTCGAAGAGCAGCTGCTTGGGCGCGATGAGGTCGTTGTCGTCCTTGGTCACGGAGGTGTGGCCGGTGACGTCGTCGGCCGAGGTCAGGTCGACCTCGTAGACGCGTATGCCGTTGCCCAGGCCGCTGATGTAGCCGCGCTCCAGGGCGAGCAGGTGCGTCTCGTCCACGGCGACCAGCTCGGACAGGAACAGGCCCTCCTCGGTCTGGTACGCGTACTGGCTCTCGGGGGTGTACGCCTTGCCCGAGGCGCCCTCGTAGCGCTCGATGCGGATCTGGTGGCGGCCGTGCACGTCGTCGTCGCCCAGCAGCGGGCCCTCCATGCCCGCGAAGAGGTGCTTGCCGTCCGGGGTGACCGTGAGCGACTCCAGGCTGCGGGTGTTGTCCGCCGCGCCCTTGGGCGGCGGCTTGAAGGCGTCGGGCACCGGCAGGTCGGCGCCCTTCTGCTTGCCGTCGGCGAGGCTGAAGCGGCGGATCGCGGGACCCAGCTCGGAGCTGGCCAGTATCGTCCGGCCGCCCTTCTCGACGACCAGCCCCTCGCCGTCGAACTCCGGGAACTTGCCGCGGTCGGAGCGGTAGAGCCCCTGCACGCCGGTGACCTCGGGGCGCAGCTTCTGGGGGCTGCCGAGCGCGATGCTGAAGACCTGGGCGGGCTCCCCGTCCCGCAGCGCCAGCACCCGCGGCCCGGCCGCCCCGGAGGCGCCGCCCTTGCCTCCGCCGTGCGGGCCGCCGTCGGTCAGTGCCAGTGCGGAGAGACCGGCCACCTCGTTGCCGAGGTATTCGTTGTACGGCTGCTCGCTGAGCCGGTCGGAGACGTCCAGCAGGGTGGCCCGGCCGTCCTTGCCGCAGCTGCCGGGAATCGACGGGACGGCCGCGGCCGCGGGCCGCCGCTCCGGCCCCCACCGCAGCGTCCCGGCCGTCCCCGCCGCGGCGCCGACGAGGAGCAGGGCGAGCCCGGCGGCGCCGAGGACCAGCGGCCCGGGGCCGCGGCGGGCCGGGACGGCCGTCCGGGCCGCCTCCGCCGCCTGTCTGTTCCGTACGAACGGCAGGTCGCCCACGCCGCCGTTGTCCAGCCGCTGCGGGCGGGGCAGGTGCTTGGCGGCGAGGGTCTGCCGGAGGGTGCCGTGGAGCTGGTTGAGGGTCAGGTACGGCTCGCCGGCGCGGGCCGGGTCGCCGCGCTCCAGGAGGCGGATGAGCTCGCCGGTGAAGGCGGTGTACGCGGCGTCGCCCTTCGCCTCCGCCTTGAGGTTCTCCGTGGTCGAGGTGAGGACGTACGAGCCCTCGATGGCGACCAGGTCCTCGCCGGGGACCGTGGTGCCGTCGGCGGCCATCACGCCGTTCGCCGCGCGGCCGCTGTAGCAGCAGTCCAGCACGACGATCCGGCGGCGTACCGAGCCCTTGGCGTCCTCCATGAGGTCGCGCAGAACCCGGTACCCCAGGGCGGTCTCCCGGCGGCCGCGCCGGGAGGCGGGAGTCGCGAGGTACAGGTCGTTGTCACGGGCGTCGAGCAGGCCGTGGCCCGCGTAGTACACGAGCAGGGTGTCGGTGGCCTCGTCGACGGCGCGCACGATCGGGTCCGTCATCCTGCCCTGCGAGTCGGGGTTGGACACGACGTGGACCCGCTTGTGCGGCACGCCCCACACGTCCGGGTCGGTCAGCAGCTCGCGCAGCTTGACGAGGTTGTGGCGGACGGCCGGGAGGTCTTCCAGGTGCTCGTACGACCCGACGCCGATGAGCACGCAGGCGGACTTCGCCGGGTCGAGCGGCCGGCCTGCCGCGGGCGCCGCGGGACCCGCCTGCTGCCCGGCCCCCGACGCGTCCGGCTCCCCCGAGGTCGGCGTGCTCATGCCGCGTCCTCCTGCTCCAGCCGGGCCAGCGCGCGCCGTACGGCCTCCTCGTCCCGCAGCTCGGCACCCGTGAGCGTGACCTTGACGCCGTCCCGCTCGAAGGTGACCGAAGAGCGCGGGCGGTGCGCCTCCCACCAGGCCGCGAGCGCCACCGCGAGGCTGCCCCAGCCGGCGCCGTGCTCGACCAGCAGCTGTATGACCTCGAACGCGCCGCCCATCTCACCCGGCGCGGGATCCTCGCCCACGTCCCGCACGGCGACGCCGGCGCTCCGCAGCTCCGGCGCGCCGTCCCTCAGCCAGCGGTGGAGCGACCGGAACTCCTGGGTGTTCTGTGTTCCGTGCAGTGTCAGCCGTACGTGCGTCATGCACTCCCCCTCGGCCCCTCGGAAGCGACAAGAGTCTCTCCGGACACTTCTTCAACTCCCGGCAGCCGCCGGAGTGTTCCCGGCGAAGGGAAGGCCATCGACCACCGGGAGCGCACGGCAGAATCGCACGCCGCATTCACCTCTCGTGCGCCCCTTGCGCCCGAGGGGTGAACACGGCGCGGCTTCCGGTCACGCCCCCGGTGCCCGGAGCTCCTGCAACTCCCGCAGCGCGCGTTCGCCGGGCCGGGCCTCCGCGAGTCGTCGGGCGGCGTCGGAAGCCCACCGCACGCCGTACTCCCGAGCCGCAACGATCATCAGGGCCAGTTGCAGTCCCAGGTCGAAGCCGAGCCGCTGCTGCCCCGCCACCCGCCGGACGCCGCCGTCCACCGCGTCCCGCAGCTCCGGCAGGCACAGGGAGACCAGCTCGCGGCGGAGCAGGGAACTGATGCGCCGGCCGAACTGGACACGGTCGGCGACGGCGAGCAGCGCCCTCGCGGCACGGACCCGCTCGTCCTGTGTGCCGCGCTCCTCGACCATGTCGGCGCTGTCCCCCACCGCGTCGGCCAGGAGACCGAAGGTGTCGTCCTGGGTGTGCAGCCGGTCGTACGACGCTCCGCGCCACTCCACCGCTTCGGGGTCCGCCGCCGCATCGGTTACCGCCGCATAGCCGACGGCGTCACCCCACCTGGTCAGCGCCAGGCAGGCCAGGAATCGCCCGTAAGGGCCCACGGTCCGGTCCCGGAACACCTCGACCAGTGCTTCGGTACGGTCCCGGTAACCGCCGTCGAGGCCTTCGCTGATGACGTCGTCCGGGTCAGCGCTGTCCCCGTGGAAGTCGGTGAAAAGAAGTCCCTTCTCCAGCCGGCCCAGGTCCCCGGTGTACCGCGGGACCTGATCCCGCTTCAGCTCGGTCTTCACCGCGGCTTCCCCCTGGCACGCTGCTGAAAAGGCTTCGCGACCGGCATCGGGCCGATTGCGGAACCATCATCGCCGCTCAGGGGCAACCCGGACGACGCCGGCCACAGGGCTGTGACACGACCGTCGCGGCCTGCCCGGCCATGAGAAGGCCCCGGCCGGTGACCGGCCGGGGCGTGAGGGGCGGAGCGGCGTCCGTGGAGGACGCCGGACGGTGGGCCATCAGGGGCTCGAACCCTGAACCAATGGATTAAAAGTCCACTGCTCTGCCAATTGAGCTAATGGCCCGCACCGAGCAGCATAGCCCGCGCTTCAGTCACAGTCGGAAGGCATTGGCGCTCGGCGGGGTCGAAGTGGCCCGATGCGGGCCCGCGACGGCCGGTGGGAGCGCGCCGGTGGGCCCCTCCAAGAGGACGGGCCCACCGGTTCAGCCTGCCTGTTCGTCAGCCGTTGCGCTTCCAGCGCGGCTTGTCGGCGCGCCGGTCGAAGGAACGGCCGCCGGCGTTGCCGCCGCGGTGGTCGTCGCGACGGGTGTGCGGGCGACGGTCGTTGTCCCGGTCGCGGCCGAAGCGGTCGTCGCGGCGGTCACGGTTGTACGGGCGGTCGCCGCCACGGTGGTCACGGCGCTCGAAGGACCGGCCACCGCGGTCGTCGCGGCGGTCACGGCCGAAGCCGCCCCGGTCGTCACGACGCTCGAAGGAACGACCACCACGGTCGTCCCGGCGGTCACGGTTGAAGCCACCGCGGTCGCCCCGGTCACCGCGGTCGTTGCGGTCGAAGGACCGGCCGCCACGGTCGTCGCGGCGGTCACGGCCGAAGCCGCCCCGGTCGTCACGACGCTCGAAGGAACGACCACCACGGTCGTCCCGGCGGTCACGGTTGAAACCGCCCCGGTCGCCCCGGTCACCGCGGTCGTTGCGGTCGTTACGGTCGAAGGACCGGCCACCGCGGTCGTCACGACGGTCACGGTTGAAGCCACCGCGGTCGTCACGACGCTCGAAGGAACGACCACCACGGTCGTCCCGGCGGTCACGGCGCTCGTAGTTGCCCCGCTCGTCGCGGTACGTGGAGCGGCGCTCCGTGTCGTCGGCCTCGGGCGTGCGTGCGGCCTGGGCCGGCAGCGACACGTCGGCCTGCGCGGCGCTCTCCGCCTCGGCGGCCTCAGCCTCGGCCTTGGCCTGCACCGCGGCGGCCGGGTCCTCGCCCCGCTCGCGCGCGGCCTTGGCGGTCAGCCGGTCGGCGTCCTCGCGCAGCTCGGCGGCGCGGCGCTGCAGCCGCTCCAGCTCGCGGGTCAGCTCGGCGACCTCGCGCTCGGCCTGCTTGGCGGAGTTCGCGGCCGACTCGGCCTGCACCTCGGTGAGCGAGCGGGCGCCGGTGATCCGGGCCACGTCCTCGTCGAACTGGCCGGCGCCGCCCACGATGTGGCGCGAGGCGTCCACGCCCGCGTCCTCCATCAGGCGGAAGATCTGCCGGCGCTGGTGCGGCAGGGCCAGCGAGACGACCGTGCCGGACTGGCCCGCGCGGGCCGTACGGCCGGAACGGTGCAGGTAGTCCTTGTGGTCACCGGCCGGGTCCACGTTCAGGACCAGGTCGATGCCGTCGACGTGGATACCGCGCGCGGCGACGTCGGTGGCGACCAGGACGTTGACGTAACCGTCCTTGAAGTCGGCGAGCGTACGCGTACGCGCACCCTGCGTCATGCCGCCGTGCAGCGCGTCGGCGCGCACGCCCGAGTCGCACAGCTGCTCGGCGACGCGGTCGGCGCCCAGCTGCGTACGGACGAAGATGATCGTGCGGCCCTTACGGGCGGCGATGGCGGCCGTGACCGGCGCCTTGTCCTTCGGCTTCACGACCAGCACGTGGTGGGACATGGTCGTGACCGCGCCCTGGGCCGCGTCGACCTCGTGGCTGACCGGGTTGTCCAGGTAGCGCTTGACCAGCGTGCCGATCTCGTTCTCCATCGTCGCGGAGAAGAGCATCCGCTGGCCGCCGGTCGGCACCAGGTCCAGCAGCTCGGTGACCTCGGGCAGGAAGCCCAGGTCGGCCATCTGGTCGGCCTCGTCCAGGACCGCGACCTCGACCTTGTCCAGGGAGCAGGCGCCGCGGTTGATGATGTCGCGCAGCCGGCCCGGGGTGGCGACGAGGATGTCGACGCCGCGCTCCAGGGCGTAGATCTGGTTGCCCATGGACGTACCGCCGCAGACGACCTTCAGCTTGAGGCCGAGGACGTCACCGTACGGCTGGAGCGCGTCGCTCACCTGCATGGCGAGCTCGCGGGTCGGGGTGAGGATCACACCGCGGGGGCGCTTCTTCTCGGTGTGGCCGCCGGCCAGCCGGGTCAGCAGCGGCAGGCCGAAGGAGAGCGTCTTGCCGGAGCCGGTGCGGCCGCGGCCGAGGATGTCGCGCCCGGCGATGGCGTCCGGGATGGTCGCCGCCTGGATGGGGAACGGGGTGGTGACGCCGTTCTGCGCCAGCTTGCGGACGATCTTCTCGTCCAGGCCGAGGTCGGCGAACGTGACCTGCGGCTCCTCGGGGGCCTGCGGCTCCTCGGGGGCCTGCGGCTCCTCGGCGACGGCCTCGGGGGCCGTGGCCTGCTCGTCGTGGCCGACGGCCTGCTCGGCGTCGAAGGGGACCTGCTCGTCGTGCGCGGGCAGGGCGGACTGGTCAGTGGAAACGGACATGCGAAATGCGAAACCTTCCGGAGTCTCGGCACGCGCCCAAACTCCGTGTTGTTTCACAAAAGACCGCCTCTATGCGGTCAGCCACGGTAAGGAGAGAACGCGCCACGCGGCGCGCTTCGTCCTCTTCGGTGAAGGGGATCCGGTGGGCGCCGGGCAAATGGGATCAAACGATCTACCACCATACGCACCCGGACCCCCTGAAGGCAAATGCGGTGTCGGCAGGACCCTCCCGACACCGCTGGTCGTCCGGTTCTCGCCGTTCGAAGGCTGATCATCGCCCCTGCCGAAGCCGGGTGGCGGCCTGCCGGAGGGCGGGGTCGCGGCCTCTCGGAGGGCCAGGCGGCGCGCCCTTCCGGAGGCGGTCGGCGGCGGCCTACTGGGCACCGCCGGTGCCGGGCTCCGCGGAGGCCGGGGTGCCCGACTGCGAGCCGGTCTGCTCGGGGCTGCTCGGCGGCGGGTCCTGGCTCGGGGTGGGCGTCGGGTCCGGTGCCGGGGTCGTACGGGGCGGGGTGGGGGTGGGCTTCGGGTAGCCGGTGGGCCGCGGCGGCGCCGGGCGCGGCGGGACGTCCTCCGTGGGGCTCTCCGACCCCGGGCGGCCGTCTCCCGGGGTCCCGCTGCCCGCCGGGGCGCCGGGCGTGCGCTCCTCGCCCGCCGACGGCTTCGTGCCGCCCGAAGGCGTGGCACGGTCCCCGTCCTCCATGGGGCCCGCGGAGCGGCCCATCCGGCGCGGCCCGTCACCGGACACTTCGGCCGCCCCGCCGTCCGGCTGCGCGTCGCTGCCGTGATGCCCGGCGGACGAGCCCGACGTCTTGGGCTTCGGCGCGTCGTCGCTGACGCTCATACAGCCGGTCAGCGACACGGCGAAGGCCGAGGCAGCGGCGGCCACGGCGGCCGTACGGGCCAGGGAGCGGGCCGTACGCGACGCCGTACGGGGCGAGATCGAGCCGTCGGGGGAAGCGGGCGACGAGGCGGAGGAGACGGAGGGCGGGGGCGGAGCGGACGGCACAGCGGACCGGGGCGGGCGGCTGACGGGGAGCGGACGAGGCACGGGCGGGACCTCCGGATCCGGAGCGGACACGCGGGACAGGTGCCCTGCCCAACTCCCGCCGCCCACCGGAGGACACGCCCGGGCCGCGGCACGGATACCGGGCACGCGGCGCATGCGCCGTACCGGGGCGCGGTGCGTCAGCCCCCACTCAGGCGCGGCGGAACGCCCGTACCGGGGCACGGACCAGCGCGCCCCTACGGAAGCGGACCCGCGCCCCGAGGCTGTGCTCACCCGTACCCGAGGGCGTGCAACCGCTCGTCGTCGATGCCGAAGTGGTGGGCGATCTCGTGCACCACCGTGACCTCGGTCTCGGCGACCACGTCCTCCCTGGTGTCGCACATCCGCAGCGTCGGGCCCCGGTAGATCGTGATCCGGTCCGGCAGCACGCCCGCGTACCACTCACCGCGCTCGGTCAGCGGCGTCCCCTCGTAGAGCCCGAGCAGCTCGGGGTCGTCCGCCGGGGGCTCGTCCTCGACGAACACGGCCACGTTGTCCATCAGGCGGGTCAGCTCCGGCGGGATCCGGTCCAGCGCCTCGCCGACCAGTTCCTCGAACTCCTCGCGCGTCATCTCCAGCACGCGCCCATTGTGGGTCACGGAGCCGCTCAGGGCCCCGCCCTCACGCCGGACGCGTCCACCACGTTCCCGCGCGCACCCCCGGGCCCCGCCCCCGCACGCACTCCGGCACACCACCACCGCGTACGTCCGGCAATTCCGCGTCCTCACCCCACGTATGCCGCAACCCCCGGCATAACGGGCCCCGCGTACGGGCATACGGCCACAATGGCCCGCACCGCGCCGTCCGGGGGGCCGTCCCCCGGCTCCTCCGTGCTCCGGCTGCTCCGTGCCGCGTACGACCGCGTACGGAGCGCCCCCGCCGCCGCCCTGCGGCACTACCGCGCCCACCACCAGGCGCCCACCTTCACGCTGACGCACACACCGCACCCGTATGCCCGCACCCTCGGACTGATCGCCGTGACGCTGCTCGGCGCCTGGCTCGGCCTGCTGATCGTCGGCAGCGTCCGCACGCCCGTGGGCCCTGTGGACACGACCATGGCGCTGCGCCCGTCCCTCAGCGGCGGCACGAAGATCAACGTGTCCCCGCTGGGCGCGCTGGACCTCGAGAGCCATCACGCCCCGATACGGCTGGACGTCGACGTGGACCAGCTGGACCCGGCGCGCGCCCAGGCCCTGGTCGACCACCCGGAACGGTTCTCCGGGCTGCAGGCCGAGGTCACCCGGGACGTCGAGCGCGGCACCGCCGACCTCGCCCTCCGCTCCTCCGTCGCGGTGGTCTCCGGCGCGACCGCGCTGGGCCTCGCGGTCTACCGCCGGCCGCGCCGCGCGCTGGCCGCCGGCGGCCTCGCCCTCGTGCTGCTCGCGGCCTCCGGAGGTATGGCGTACGCCACCTGGAACCCCAAGTCCGTACTGGAACCCCGCTTCTCCGGGCTGCTGTCCTCCGCGCCCTCCGTGGTCGGCAACGCCCGCTCCATCGTCAGCGAGTTCGACGTCTACCAGAAGGAGCTGGCCCGCCTGGTCACCAACGTCACCAAGCTCTACGACGTGACCTCCACGCTGCCCGCGTACCAGCCGGACCCGACCACCGTCCGCGTCCTGCACGTCTCGGACATCCATCTGAACCCGGCCGCCTGGCAGATCATCAAGTCCCTGGTGAAGCAGTACGACATCGACGTGATCATCGACACCGGCGACACGATGGACCACGGCACGGCCGCCGAGAACCACTTCCTGGACCCGATCGGCACGCTCGGCGCCCCGTACGTCTGGGTGCGCGGCAACCACGACTCGATGACGACGCAGAAGTACCTGCAGCAGAGCAAGAAGCTGAAGAACGTGCACGTCGTGGACGAGGGCACCTCCGTACGCGCCGGAGGGCTGCGGATCGCGGGCATCGGCGACCCGCAGTTCACCCCGGACCGCTCGGTGGCCGCGTCCGGGGACAAGGCGGAACGTGCCTCCGGGCGCCGTCTGGCCGAGGCCCTGCGCACGCTCTCCCGTGCCCGTACGCCCGCCGACATCGCGCTGGCGCACAATCCGGTCGCCGCGTCCGAGACCGACGGCCAGGTCCCGTTGGTGCTCGCCGGCCACGTCCACCACCGCGACACGCGCGTGCTCCCGAAGGGCACCCGGCTGATGATCGAGGGCTCCACGGGTGGCGGCGGACTGCGCGCGGTCGAGGGCGCGACACCCGAACAGGTGCAGACCTCGGTGCTCTACCTGGACCGCGAGACGCGCCGCCTCCAGGCCTGGGACGAGATCACACTCGGCGGGCTCGGCCTGTCGAAAGCCGAGGTCAGCCGCCATCTCCCGGCCGACAACCGGCCCGGCGCCACCCCGTCGGGCACGCCGTCACGGACCTCACCGAGCCCCTCTTCGTAAACCGTTTTGGCGAACCGTCCCCCCATCCCATATGCTTCTCACGTCCCCGACGGCGCCGACAAGGCGCTCAGGTGGGCCATCAGCCCTCATCGTCTAGTGGCCCAGGACGCCGCCCTTTCAAGGCGGTAGCACGGGTTCGAATCCCGTTGGGGGCACGCAACACCCTGTGCGAGACTAGTGCTCGCACAAAGCTTGGTCCTGTGGAGCAGTTTGGAGTGCTCGCCACCCTGTCAAGGTGGAGGCCGCGGGTTCAAATCCCGTCAGGACCGCTGCGATTCCTCGCGAGTCGCGTGGCTGGGTAGCTCAGTTGGTACGAGCGTCCGCCTGAAAAGCGGAAGGTCGCCGGTTCGACCCCGGCCCCAGCCACAACCGCTGAACAGCGAAAAAACCCCGACGGGATCTCCCGCCGGGGTTTTTTGTCTGCTCAGTACGCCAGTCCGTACGCCCACAGCGGCACACGACTCGTCGGCCTGGGCGCTACGTATCGCGTGCAGCAGCGGCCGTCATCCGGTCCGCCGCGCTCCTTCTGCGATCCGCCACCGCCACCGCCACGGGCCGGAACCGGGACGCCGCGTGGCTGCGCTCAACCAGGCCATCTCCGGTTCCCCGGCCGGTGACGGTGCTGCCCGTACGCCGCTGACCTGGCGTTAGCCGTCCGTTAGTGGGACGCCAGCCCGGTCTTCGAGGCTGGTTGTCGTCCGGGAGCGAGACGACAACGACGACAGCACAGCGCAACGTGCAACGTGCAACGGGAGAAGACGATGAACACCGCCACCGCCACCCACCGCCTCCGCGGCCGCTCCGGCCGCCGTATCGCCGCCGCCCTCGTCGCCGCCGCGGCGCTGAGCCTGGGGGTCACGGCCTGCGGAGGGCAGGACTCCCAGGCGGCGGGCTCCGCCGGCTCCCCGGGCTCGTCGGCCACCGCCGACTCGGCCTCGGGCCGGGACACCGGCGGCTCCTCCTCGACGGGCACCTCCTCTGGCGGCTCCTCCTCGGGCGGCTCCGCCGCGCAGGGCCAGGACGGCGGCGGCACGTCCGCGCCGGCGCCCACCACCGACAGCGGGTCCGCCCCTGAGGGAGGCGGCGTCGCCAACGCCGGCAACCACCGCACGGTCGTCGGCAAGCTGGAGTACCTCGCGCCCGGCAAGCTGATCGTCAAGCCCGAGGACGGCGGCACGGACCAGGCGTTCTTCGTCGCCAACGCCACGAAGGTGCTCGGCGCGGCCGCGATCTGCTCCGACGACCCCGACGACGGCGTGGCGCTCGGCGACGACGGCTACGGCACCGCGGAGTGCACCGTGGAGCAGCTGGAGAAGGCCGCGAAGACCGGCAGCGTGACCGTCCGCGTCACCATGAGCACCAAGTCCGGCGCCGCCGAGACGGTCGAGGAGAAGTACCACCCGTAAGCCTCGGCGCCCCGCACCCGCACCGCGCGCCCGGTGGGCTGTCGGCCCCGCCGGGCGCGCGGGGCGTCGGCTCGCTCAGTTCGCCGCGTGGGCAGGGGCCGTGGAGCGCCCGCCCGGGTGGCGGTGGCGCCAGACCCAGAAGACCGTGCAGGACAGCAGGGACCAGCCGGCCAGCACCAGGTACGGGAAGACGTGCTGGTGGCCGGGGAAATAGACGGCCGTGTGCTGGGCGTTCACCGAGGCGCCCGGCGGCAGCCACTGGCCGATGTGGCCGAGGACGGACGGCAGCAGCGGCCAGGAGACCGCGCCGCCGGACGAGGGGTTGCCCAGCAGCACCATCAGGCCCCAGGTCGGCACCATCGCCCAGCGGCCGATCAGGGTGTTGAACATCGTGAAGACCATGCCGGACGTGAACATGGTGAACGCCAGGATCAGCCAGGACTGCACGAAGGGCAGGGTCAGCGCGCCGAGCAGCCAGTCGACGACCGCGGCGACGGAGAAGCCGCCGAGCAGGGCGTACGCGAGGGTGAACGCGATCCGCTCGGCCGGGTTGAGCCCGCGCGCGTGCACGCTCAGCTGGATCGCGCCGACGAAGCCGATGATCACCGCGGCGAGCGAGACGTAGAAGAGCGCCAGGCCGCGCGGGTCGCCGGGCTGCACCGGCTTGATGTCCTTGATCGTGACCGGGACGCCGGCCTTCTTGCCGACCTGCGGCGCGGCCTGCTGGAGCAGCTGGCTCACCGAGGAGCCCGAGGCGCTGGCGAGATCCATTCGTACGCCCGAGCCGTCCACGCTGATGACCGTGAACGCCTTCTGCTCGTCGATCGCCTCGCGGGCCTGCGCGTACGTCCGGTAGTCGTGCAGCTCCAGCGACGCGTTCAGGGCCTTCTCCATGCCCTGGACGAACGCCTTGCCGCGGGCGTCGTCCGGGGCGCCGACGAGCGCCGTGGGGATGCGGTGCGGGGTCGGGTTGGCCATGGAGTAGGTGTACGAGCCGGCGAAGAGACCGGCGGCGACCGCGAGGATGAAGATCAGGACGGTCGCGGGCAGGAACGGCGACTTCTTGAAGGCCGCCCACTTCTCGGCCGCGGTCCGGGACCGGGCGTGCGCGCCGTGCGCGACGGGCGCCGGGCGGTCGGCCGGTGCCTCCTGGCCGGAGATCCCTCCACCGGAGGCGGCCCTTCCACCGGCTGCGGGCGCTGCACGGTCGGCGGACGCTTCACGAGCGGCGGGTGCGTCACGGTCGGCGGGTGCGTCACGGTCAGCGGGTGCGTCACGGTCAGCGGGTGCGGCGTCATGATCATCGGACATGAGAACACGCTAAAACACCCATCGCGGACATTCTCCCCGGCCCGCGCCGACGGCACCGCGAGCGCCCATGTCCGGCCCGCGCCGACGCCGTCCGGAACGCCCATATCCGGCCGGGCCCGGCCCTCCCGGGGGCCGCCCGGCCGCAATTCGTTCGCCAGTCGTTTCGGCGAGGTGAGATCCTGGATCGCGTATGTCCAGTCAGCCTGCCTCCGCCGCGCCCAGGGGCGCCACGCCCGAGGGTGCTCCCGTCCTGCCCGCTCTCCTGGCGCAGCTGCCCGAGCTGATGCTGCGTGACCAGCAGCGACTCGGCCGCCGTCTCGACGGCGCGCGCCGGATCCGCAAGCCCGAGGCGCGGGCCGCCGTGCTGGGCGAGATCGCCCAGGGCATCGACGAAGCCCAGCTCCGCGTCGAGCAGCGCCGGGCCGCCGTTCCGGAGATCACGTACCCGGAGCAGCTGCCGGTCAGCCAGAAGAAGGACGACATCCTGGAGGCGATACGCGACCACCAGGTCGTGATCGTCGCGGGTGAGACCGGCTCGGGCAAGACGACGCAGATCCCCAAGATCTGCCTGGAGCTGGGCCGCGGGGTGAAGGGCCTGATCGGCCACACCCAGCCGCGCCGGATCGCCGCCCGTACGGTCGCGGAGCGGGTCGCCGAGGAGCTGAAGAGCCCGCTGGGCGAGGCGGTCGGCTGGAAGGTCCGCTTCACCGACCAGGTCGGCGGCGACACGCTGGTCAAGCTGATGACGGACGGCATCCTGCTCGCCGAGATCCAGACGGACCGCGAGCTGCGCCAGTACGACACGATCATCATCGACGAGGCGCACGAGCGCAGCCTGAACATCGACTTCCTGCTCGGCTACCTGGCGCAGCTGCTGCCGAAGCGGCCGGACCTGAAGGTCGTCATCACCTCGGCGACGATCGACCCGGAACGGTTCTCCCGGCATTTCGGGGACGCGCCGATCATCGAGGTGAGCGGGCGTACGTATCCGGTGGAGGTGCGGTACCGCCCGCTGCTGGAGGAAGGCTCCGACGACGCCGACCGCGACCAGGTCAGCGCGATCTGCGAGGCCGTGGACGAGCTGCAGGCCGAGGGGCCCGGCGACATCCTGGTCTTCCTCTCCGGCGAACGGGAGATCCGGGACACCGCGGACGCGCTCACCAAACGCCTGAACCGGGGCGGCGCACTGGCGCGCGAGACCGAGGTGCTGCCGTTGTACGCGCGCCTGTCGCACGCCGAGCAGCACCGCGTCTTCCAGCGCCATTCGGGCCGGCGGATCGTCCTGGCGACGAACGTCGCGGAGACCTCGCTGACGGTCCCCGGCATCCGGTACGTCATCGACACCGGCATGGCCCGCATCTCGCGCTACAGCTACCGCACGAAGGTGCAGCGGCTGCCGATCGAGCCGATCTCGCAGGCCAGCGCCAACCAGCGGAAGGGCCGCTGCGGCCGGCTCAGCGACGGCATCTGCATCCGGCTGTATTCGGAGGAGGACTTCGAATCCCGGCCGGAGTTCACGGACGCGGAGATCCTGCGGACGAACCTCGCGTCCGTCATCCTGCAGATGACCGCGGCCGGCCTCGGCGACATCGAGAAGTTTCCTTTCATCGACCCGCCGGACCGCCGCAACATCAAGGACGGCGTGCAGCTCCTCGAAGAGCTCGGCGCGATCGACCCGAAGCAGAAGGACCCGAAGAAGCGGCTCACCCAGACCGGCCGGAAGCTCTCCCAGCTGCCGGTGGACCCGCGGCTCGCGCGGATGGTCCTGGAGGCCGACCGCAACGGCTGCGTACGCGAAGTCATGGTCATCGCCGCGGGGCTGTCCATCCAGGACCCGCGCGAGCGGCCCGCCGACAAGCAGCAGCAGGCCGACCAGCAGCACGCCCGCTTCAAGGACGAGACCAGCGACTTCCTGGCGTATCTGAACCTCTGGCGGTACGTCAGGGAACAGCAGAAGGCGCTGTCCTCGTCGGCGTTCCGCCGGATGTGCCGCAACGAGTTCCTGAACTACCTGCGGATACGCGAGTGGCAGGACATCTACACGCAGCTGCGTACGGTCGCCAAGACGATGGGCGTCCACCTCTCCGAGCAGGACGCGGCCCCGGAGCAGATCCACACGTCCCTGCTCGCCGGTTTGCTCTCGCATATCGGACTGAAGGACACGGACGCCAAGAACGAATATCTGGGCGCCCGCAGCGCCAAGTTCGCGGTCTTCCCCGGCTCGGCGCTCTTCAAGAAGCCGCCGCGCTGGATCATGTCGGCGGAGCTGGTCGAAACGTCCCGCCTGTGGGCGCGGGTGAACGCGAAGATCGAGCCCGAATGGGTCGAGCCGCTCGCCCAGCATCTGGTGAAGCGGACGTACAGCGAGCCGCACTGGGAACAGAAGATGGCCGCGGTGATGGCGTACGAGCGGGTCACGCTCTACGGCGTACCGATCGTCGCCCAGCGCAAGGTCAACTATGGCCGGATCGATCCGGAGACCTCGCGCGACCTCTTCATCCGGAACGCCCTGGTCGAGGGCGACTGGCGGACCCACCACCAGTTCTTCCACGACAACCGGAAGCTGCTGGGCGAGGTCGAGGAGCTGGAGCACCGGGCGCGGCGCCGCGACATCCTCGTGGACGACGAGACACTCTTCGACTTCTACGACCAGCGCATCCCCGAACATGTCGTGTCCGGTGCGCACTTCGACTCCTGGTGGAAGAAGAAGCGCAAGGAGGAGCCCGAACTCCTCAACTTCGAGCACTCGATGCTCATCAACGAGACCGCCGAGGCCGTCACCAAGGACGACTACCCGGACTCCTGGCGGCAGGGGAAGCTGAAGTTCAAGGTCACGTACCAGTTCGAGCCGGGCGCCGACGCGGACGGCGTGACCGTCCACATCCCGCTCCAGGTGCTGAACCAGGTCTCTGCCGAGGGCTTCGACTGGCAGATCCCCGGCCTGCGCGAACAGCTGGTCACCGAGCTGATCCGGTCGCTGCCCAAGCCGATCCGGCGGAACTACGTCCCGGCCCCGAACTTCGCGGCCCGCTTCCTGGACGAGACGGTTCCCCTCCAGGGCCCGCTGACGGCGTCGCTGGCGGCGGGCCTGCAGCGGATGGTCGGCGTGCCGGTCGACGCGGCTGATTTTGATCTGTCCAAGGTGCCGGACCACCTCAAGATCACGTTCCGGGTGGTCGACGAGCGGCGGCGCAAGCTCGCCGAGGCCAAGGACCTCGAAGCGCTGCAGCTGAAGCTCAAACCCAAGACCCGGGCGGCGATCTCCAAGGCGTTCGAGCAGGCGGCCCAGAAGCAGGCGTCCCAGAAGCAGGGCGGGCAGCCCGGCAAGGAGGGCGCGGCCGCCGGCCCGGCGGGGCCGGAGCAGCGCACGGGCCTGACCTCCTGGACCATCGGCACGCTCCCCCACACCTTCGAGACGCGGCGCGCGGGCCAGCCGCTCAAGGCGTACCCGGCGCTGGTGGACGAGGGCTCCTCGGTGGCCGTACGGCTCTTCGACACCGAGGCCGAGCAGCGGAGCGCGATGTGGGCCGGCACCCGCCGCCTCATCCTGCTCAACATCCCGTCGAACCCGGCCAAGTTCGCGCAGAGCAAGCTCACCAACCAGCAGAAGCTGGCGCTCTCCAGCAATCCGCATGGCTCGATCCAGTCGCTCTTCGACGACTGCGTGACCGCCGCGGCCGACCGGCTGATCGCCGCGCACGGCGGCCCGGCCTGGGACGAGGAGGGGTTCAAGAAGCTCTTCGACGCGGTCCGGGCCGACCTGGTGGACGCCACGATGAAGACCGTGCAGCAGGTGCGCGAGGTGCTGGCGGCCTGGCAGGCGTGCGAGCGGTGGCTGAAAGACACCACCTCGCCGGTGCTGCTGTCCTCGGTCACGGACGTCAGGGAGCAGCTGGCGGCGCTCATCAAGCCGGGCTTCGTCACCGAGCACGGCGCCAAGCGGCTGCCGGACCTCATGCGGTACCTGGTCGCGGCCGACCGCCGGCTGCAGCAGATGCCCGCCAACGCCGAGCGGGACCGCTCCCGGATGGCGAAGGTGAAGGAGATGCAGGACGAATTCGCCTGGCTGCTGGAGCAGTTCCCGGCGGGGCGTCCCGTGCCGCAGCAGGCCCTGGAGATCCGCTGGATGATCGAGGAGCTGCGGGTGAGCTACTTCGCGCACGCGCTGGGCACGGCGTATCCGGTCTCCGACAAGCGGATCATGAAGGCGGTGGACGCGGCCGCGCCGTAAGCGTCCGGGGCCCGGCGCGGTGTGCGCTGGGTCACGAACGGGCGCCGACCAGGCCCTTCTCCGGCAGCGAGTTCGACCCACCCTCTGAACTGCTGTAGAGTCTTGCTTCGCAGGCACCCGAGAGGGGCGCCGGCGACAAGGTCCTGTGGAGCAGTTTGGAGTGCTCGCCACCCTGTCAAGGTGGAGGCCGCGGGTTCAAATCCCGTCAGGACCGCACTTGAAGGGCCCGCATCCGGTCAGGATGCGGGCCCTTTTGCCGTACTCAGCGACCGGACACGACCCTTCGCGACCTCCGTCGCTCAGCGGATACGGCCTGCCGCACCTTCTCCCGCTTCTTGACGGCGTCACCTGCCGCCGGTACTCACGAAGCAGAGCCGGGCACGGGAGGTGCGGGCGATGACGGCAGCGGGGAACCACTCGACCGGCGCGCTGCTCCGGGCACATCTGGCCGCCGCCGCGCGCTTCCGGCACGCCACCCGGCTCTGCCCGGTGTGCCGCCGGCTCCTGCGGCTGGCGCTCGACCACACTGCGGAACCCCCGCAGACCAAGATCGTCTCCGTGCCGCCTTCTGCGGCCGTTCCCGCCGCCGCCCTCTCTTCATCGCCCAGGACCGCCTCCGCGGCCCGCACGCGGCGCGTGACGCCCTCTTCGGGGCCATCGGCGCTCCGGGCGGCCCCTCGCGCCACCATTTCCGCGCGCGTGGTCCGGACCAAGGACGAAAGTCCGCTCCCCAGGTGACCAATGGCGCCTCCGTCAGCTCCCGTGCGGTGAGAGGGTGTTGGTGTGGGGAAGTGGTCGCTGTGCACTACCGCAGCGGGCGTCATCGGTACAACCGGTGGCGCCTGTGACGGGTGTCACCGTACGGATTTTGGGATCAGCGGAACTTACGCCCTGCCTACAGGTGGTCAATTTAATATGTGCAATTGCACCGCCCACCCGGCAGCCGCCCGGCTGTACCGGCGAGTACCGGGACCGCTCCCTAGGAGTCCCCTGTGGGCGGTGACCAAGAGCTACCGCCCGGGCTGCGGAGACGGCCCGGATCGCGGGGCCGGCCGATGTGCGCCCCGCGCGCCGAAGAGCACACGAACGCACAAAAAAGATCGCGCTGGACCCGGCGGAGTCCAGCGCGATCGATGACGTACCCATGTGCTGCGGGTGTGGGGCCTGTTGGGGCAGGCTCCGCGTCATAACGAGCTATGTGGTGCTCTATGGGCATCAGGCGGGTTGGGGGACCCGAAAATGCCCGGTTATGCGGTTTTTCAGGCCTCGCTGCGCTGCTGCGGGATACCCGCGAGCAGTGCGCGGACCTCAGCCTCGCGGTAGCGCCGGTGTCCACCGAGCGTACGGATGGACGTGAGCTTGCCTGCCTTGGCCCAGCGGGTCACCGTCTTCGGGTCGACACGGAACATCGTGGCAACCTCGGCAGGGGTCAGCAGCGGCTCGGCGTCAGGGGTGCGAGCGGTCATGAGCGGCCTCCTCGGGAGAACCGAACCATCACGGTTCTTTCCTCTAAATTCTGCACCTTGACCCGCGTTGCCCGAAATGGCGGACGCGGGCCGAGTCGGTTATAGGACGAACGGCTTGTCCTCGGCACTACAACTACACCATCTGTCCAGCCGCGTCGGCCAAACCGATGGAATTGCCCTCTCAGGTGTTCAACCTCGGCGGAAGCCGATGGACCGTGCCATAGCGGACAGTCACGCCACTGTGACGATCAGTCACAACGTGATCAGGCGTCACCAGTCCCACCAAGGAGTGCAATACCGATCTATCCGCCCTTAGTTGGACGGAAGGAGCCCCAGTCAGGCTCCTTGTCCTATTTTGGCACGAGGGTGGTAGTTGGTGGCAAGGCCCGAAGTCAGTGCGTTAGGTCACTGTTTTACGGTTTGACCCGTATCGGGACCTAGGTCCCCTACCTCCTGACCAGTGCACGCGATCGGACGCCACCGCACGGAAAGCCCTCAACCACCGCACAGGGACAGCCCGCAGCCCACCACCCGTAGGTACGCGCCGGTGCGTCCGCCGGGGGCGCACAACCGAGGCGCGCGCCGTTACGACGCGTGCCTCCGAAAATGATCACCCGAAGCCCGGCGGTCAGCTGGCGTACTGCCGCTCCCGGATCTCACGCCAGCGGTCCGACAGCTTCTCGTACGCCACGCCGGCCCGCTCCCCGTCGCCCTCACGCAGCGCCACGAGCCCCTCCGCCACTTCCGCCGCGGAACGGTCCTCGGCCAGCTGTCCTTCGGGGACGGCGTGCACCAGTCCTCCGTAGTCCAGCTCCACGAGAGCGCGCGGGTGGAATTCCTCCAGCCAGCGCCCCACATCTACCAGGCCGTCGATCAGCGGCCCCTCTTCGAGCGCGTCCCGCAGCGTGCGCAGCCCGCGTGCGACCCGGCGCCTGGCCTCCACCATCGGCGTCCGGTAACGCAGCACGAGCCCTTGGTCACCCTTCGTGTACTCACGCTCCGCGTCGTCGAAGAGCACGAACCAGCGCACCGGCACGTGCCAGGTCGCGGTGCGGATCCAGGGCCGGGCGTCAGGGTTGCGATCCAGCCACCGCTCGTAGTCGGCGGCGGCCTGCCGGCGGACGACCGGGGGCAGGGCCGCGTCCAGCACCGGGCCGGGAAGCCGCTCGGGCAGCTCCTCCAGCGCCTGCCAGCCGCGGAGCCGCGTCCGCCAGGGGCACACGCACGTCACGCCGTCCACGACGGCGACGAACGCGTCGCTGCTCTCGTGCACGGGCACCGCGACGGGCGGGGTCGGCAGCAGGTCGGCCAGCGAGCGCCGCAGCTCGTCCTGGGCGGTGGGGGTGGTCTCCCGCTTCGCGTAGCGCGCCCAGTGGGAGCGCTCCGGCTCGGGGAACGCTGCCAGCGGTTCGTAGACCCGTAGATACGCCGCGTACGGGACCATCACCGATGACGCCAGGGCCACGCCCGCTCCATTCTTCTGTCGGTCCTCCGGAGGGGGACCGCGAGGGAAGTCCGCCACAGGGGAGTCTGCCAAGCAGGAGCGCGCCGCCGGGAGTTGCCTCCCCGCGAGCGGCCCGGCATGCGCAAATCGTCCCATGCCCGTCCCCCACTAAGGGGTGATCCTCCGCACTGTGCCGATCAACGGCCGCCGAAGGTCATACGCTGCCCTCGACCGGCCCTCCCCCCGCTTCCCCTGCCACAAGCGGGGGGAACGACCCGAGGGCGTCCACCGCGACTATGGGAGTCACCACAGTGACCGACGTACGTCCCGCCTCCGAGCACTCCGTGCCGGGGGTTTCCCCAGTCCACGCCGACGGCGGTGTCCTGCACACCCTGTTCCGGACCGACCAGGGCGGCCACGAGCAGGTCGTGCTCTGCCAGGACCGCGCCAGCGGCCTGAAGGCCGTGATCGCGATCCACAACACCGCGCTCGGCCCGGCCCTGGGCGGCACCCGCTTCCACGCGTACGCCTCCGAGGAGGAGGCCGTGCTGGACGCGCTGAACCTCTCCCGCGGCATGTCGTACAAGAACGCGCTCGCGGGCCTGGACCACGGCGGCGGCAAGGCCGTGATCATCGGTGATCCCGAAGTGCTCAAGACCGAGGAACTGCTCCTGGCCTACGGCCGTTTCGTCTCTTCCCTCGGCGGCCGTTACGTCACGGCCTGCGATGTCGGTACGTACGTCGCCGACATGGACGTCGTGGCCCGCACGAACCGCTGGACCACCGGCCGTTCGCCGGAGAACGGCGGCGCCGGCGACTCCTCCGTACTCACCGCCTACGGCGTCTTCCAGGGCATGCGCGCGGCCGCGCAGCACCAGTGGGGCGATCCGAGCCTGCGCGGCAGGAAGGTGGGCATCGCGGGCGTCGGCAAGGTCGGCCGGCACCTCGTCGAACATCTGCTCGAAGACGGGGCAGATGTGGTCATCACGGACGTACGGCCCGAATCGGTGGATCGAATTCTGGCCAACCATCCGCAGGTCCGCGCGGCCGTCGACACCGAGGCGCTGATCCGTACGGAGGGCCTCGACGTGTACGCGCCGTGCGCCCTGGGCGGCGCGCTCAACGATCATTCCGTACCGGTTCTGACCGCGAAGGTGGTCTGCGGCGCGGCCAACAACCAGCTCGCCCATCCGGGCGTGGAGAAGGACCTCGCCGACCGCGGAATCCTTTATGCGCCCGACTACGTGGTCAACGCGGGCGGTGTCATCCAGGTGGCGGACGAGCTGCACGGGTTCGACTTCGACCGGTGCAAAATGAAGGCCGGAAAGATCTTCGACACGACACTTTCAATATTCGCTCGTGCGAAGGCGGACGGCATTCCGCCGGCCGCGGCGGCCGACCGGCTCGCCGAACTGCGGATGGCGGAGGCCCGCTCCGCGTGACCTCCGCCACCTCCCCGGGACCCGGACGGTGACCGTGGAGTTGCTCCGGCGACACGCTCGGTGGCTGATGAAGGAGACATCCCTCACCACCCACCGGCGGGTCGCCGGAGGCGACACGTTAAAATCGCAGCTGACCAGCGGGTACGGGGCGTCCCGCGAGTCATGCCGGGCGGCCGGTGGTGCGGGCGACGTACCGTATGGCCGCGGAAGCAGGTACCGTTAAAGCCCTACGGGCCGGACTCTCCGTCGAGAGTCCGCTCTGAATCATGAACGCGTGTCAAGACTCTGGGGCCGTCGAGCCCCGTCGTTGAGGGGGTCGAGCCATGGGGCGCGGCCGGGCCAAGGCCAAGCAGACGAAGGTCGCCCGCCAGCTGAAGTACAACAGCGGTGGGACTGATCTCTCACGCCTGGCCGAAGAGCTGGGTGCAACGCCGGCACAGCAGCCGCCGAACGGTGAGCCGTTCGAGGATGACGAGGACGACGACCCGTACGCACGGTACGCCGACCTGTACAACAACGATGACGATGAGGAGGACGAGGGCGACTCGTCCGACCAGCGTCGTCGCGCCTGACGCCGCCGCGCGTTCAAGGCAGCCACAGCAGCATCACGGACCCGGTCCGGCGCATCGCCCGGACCGGGTTCTGTGCTGCCCTGCGGTGCGAGGCGGGCCTCAGCTCGCGTAGTCACCGGTCAGCGTCACGGCCTCGGCGTGCGCACCGCGCTCGACGATCTCTCCGCTGACCCAGGCGTCGACGCCCCGGTCCGCGAGAGTGGCGAGCGCGACGTCCGCCGACTCCTGGGGGACGACGGCCATCATGCCGACGCCCATGTTCAGGGTCTTCTCCAGCTCCAGGCGCTCGACCGACCCGGCCTTGCCGACCAGGTCGAAGACCGCGCCAGGGGTCCAGGTCGAACGGTCGACCGTGGCGTGCAGCCCGTCCGGGATGACCCGCGCGAGGTTGTTCGCGAGGCCGCCGCCGGTGATGTGCGAGAAGGCGTGCACATCGGTGGTACGGGTGAGCGCCAGGCAGTCCAGCGAGTAGATCTTGGTGGGCTCCAGCAGCTCCTCGCCCAGGGTGCGGCCGAACTCCGGCACGTCCTGGTCGAGCGCCATGCCGGCCCGGTCGAAGAGCACGTGGCGAACGAGTGAGTACCCGTTGGAGTGAAGGCCGGAGGACTCCATGGCGATCACCACGTCACCCTTACGGATGCGATCCGCGCCCAGGACGCGGTCGGCCTCGACCACGCCCGTACCGGCGCCCGCGACGTCGAAGTCGTCCTGTCCGAGCAGGCCCGGGTGCTCGGCGGTCTCGCCGCCGACCAGTGCGCAGCCGGCCAGCACACAGCCCTCGGCGATGCCCTTGACGATGGCCGCCACCCGCTCGGGGTAGACCTTGCCGACGCAGATGTAGTCGGTCATGAACAGCGGCTCGGCGCCGCAGACGACCAGGTCGTCCACGACCATGCCGACGAGGTCGTGGCCGATGGTGTCGTACACGCCCATCTTGCGGGCGATGTCGACCTTCGTGCCCACACCGTCGGTGGCGGAGGCGAGCAGCGGGCGCTCGTACCGCTTGAGCGCGGAGGCGTCGAAGAGGCCGGCGAAGCCGCCGAGCCCGCCCACGACCTCGGGGCGGGTGGCCTTCTTCACCCACTCCTTCATGAGGTCGACGGCGCGGTCGCCCGCTTCGATGTCGACGCCCGCGCTCGCGTAGCTGGCACCAGGAGATTCAGCAGACATGGCTGAGAGCTTTCGTGTCGTCTTGCAGGGGTTCTACGGGCGACGCAGCGCGTCGGCGCCGCCGACCCCGGCGGTGAGCGTCTGGACGCCGTCCACGTCGGACGTCGCCCGGCCCTCGGTCTCCGACTCCAGCAGGTGCTTGCCCAGCAGCTCCGGGTCCGGCAGGTCCATCGGGTACTCGCCGTCGAAGCAGGCGCGGCACAGGTTCGGCTTGGCGATCGTGGTCGCCTCGACCATGGCGTCGATGGAAATGTACGCGAGCGAATCGGCGCCCAGGGACTTGCCGATCTCCTCGACCGAGAGACCGTTGGCGATCAGCTCGGCGCGGGTGGCGAAGTCGATGCCGAAGAAGCACGGCCACTTGATCGGCGGGGAGGAGATCCGCACGTGGACCTCGGCGGCGCCGGCCTCGCGGAGCATGCGCACCAGGGCGCGCTGGGTGTTGCCGCGGACGATCGAGTCGTCGACGACCACCAGGCGCTTGCCGCGGATGACTTCCTTGAGCGGGTTGAGCTTCAGCCGGATGCCCAGCTGGCGGATGGTCTGCGAGGGCTGGATGAAGGTCCGGCCGACGTAGGAGTTCTTCACCAGACCGGAGCCGAAGGGGATGCCGCTGGCCTCGGCGTAGCCGACGGCGGCCGGCGTACCGGACTCGGGCGTCGCTATCACCAGATCGGCGTCGGCGGGCGCCTCGGCGGCCAGCTTGCGGCCCATCTCCACGCGGGAGAGGTAGACGTTCCGGCCGGCGATGTCGGTGTCGGGACGCGCGAGGTAGACGTACTCGAAGACGCAGCCCTTGGGGCGGGCCTCGGCGAAGCGGGTGGTCCGCAGGCCGTCCTCGTCGATGGCGACCATCTCGCCGGGCTCGATCTCCCGGATGAAGCTGGCGCCGCAGATGTCCAGCGCCGCGGTCTCGGAGGCGACCACCCAGCCGCGCTCCAGGCGGCCGAGGACCAGCGGCCGGATGCCCTGCGGGTCACGGGCCGCGTACAGGGTGTTCTCGTCCATGAAGCAGAGCGAGAAGGCGCCCTTGACCTTGGGGAGGACGCGCGGCGCGGCCTCCTCGACGGTCAGCGGCTTGCCGTCCTCGTCGACCTGGCCGGCCAGCAGCGCCGTCACCAGGTCGGTGTCGTTGGTGGCCGCGACCTGGGTCGCCCGGCCGCCCTCACGGGGCAGGTCGGCGACCAGCTCGGCCAGCTCGGCGGTGTTCACCAGGTTGCCGTTGTGGCCGAGCGCGATCGAGCCGTGCGCGGTGGCACGGAAGGTCGGCTGGGCGTTCTCCCACACGGACGCACCGGTGGTGGAGTAGCGGGCATGGCCCACGGCGATGTGGCCCTGGAGAGAGCCGAGGGAGGTCTCGTCGAAGACCTGCGAGACGAGACCCATGTCCTTGAAGACCAGGATCTGTGAGCCGTTGCTCACTGCGATGCCCGCAGACTCCTGTCCACGGTGCTGCAGCGCGTACAGCCCGAAATAGGTGAGTTTGGCGACCTCTTCTCCCGGGGCCCAGACACCGAAGACGCCGCAGGCGTCCTGGGGACCCTTCTCACCGGGGAGCAGGTCGTGGTTGAGTCGTCCGTCACCACGCACATCAAGAAGTCTAGGGCAGGTACGGGATTCATCCGAACCGGGGATGGTCGCCGACCTTGGACATGTGCTTGACGTGAACACCTGATCACCGCCAGGTTCCAGGGCCGTGCAGCCCCCGCGATTCCTGGTGCAGCGCCGCCACGTGGACCTCGGTCGCATCGCGAGCGCCATCTGTCGCCGCTTCCGAGCGCGTCTTCCGCGCATCCCTTCCGCCGCGTGCCTTCTGTACATCCCGTACACCGCCGCGCCGCCGCCGGCCGGGCCGCAACCACTCCGGTCCGTCCACTGCCGAACCCCGCCTGACCAGGCAGGACTTCCCGTCGCAGGGCCAGCACGACGGCCACCGGGGCGGTTTCCGCCCCCTTGATCAGCGCCTTACATGGGGTGAGAAGCGTCACTTCCCGGCCATCGCGCACCAGGCCGGTGCTTTTGGGCGGCATTTATCAGGATTTACCAGCGGAGGCCGCGGTGCGCACGGTCGCCACTTTCCCTCCAGCAAACAACCCGTTCGTGAAGTCGCCCGAACCCTCTTCATCCTCGGCGACGATCTGGGCTGGGCGGACCTCTCCTCGTACGGCTCACCGCACATCCGCAGCCCGCGCCTGGACCGGCCGGCCCGCCAGGGCGTCCGCTTCACCCAGGCCTGCTCCGGGTCCGCGACCTGTCCCCCACCCGCTTCTCGCTCTGCACCGGGCTCGCCATAGCCCTGAACGGGCATGGGAGGTGCCCCTCCCCGGCCGTACGGAAGGCGGCCTCGCCGCGCCCATCGCCGTACAAGGACCTGCGGTACTGCACCCCCGCATCCTCACAGAACGGGCCGTGGACCACGTACGGGAGCGGGCGGCGGAACCGGAGCGGACCACGCGCTCCACCACCGCGACGGCGGCTCGCTCGCCAAGTACCAGGAGATGGTCGAGGACCTGGACCGCTCCGTCGGCGAGGTCCTGGACGCGCTCAAGCGCTCCGGGCAGGAGAAGGCACGAGCCTGGCGGGCCACCTGCTGCGCGGCGAGCGGCTGCCCGAGCGCGACCTGTTCTGGCGGGTACGCGGCGAGCGGGCGCTGCGCCGCGGCGACTGGAAGTACTACCGCGGCAACGGCGGCGCCGACCAGCTCTTCGACCTCACCGCCGACCCGCGCGAACAGGCGACCGGGCCGGTACGGAGCAGGACCTGTTGCGGGATCTCCGTACCGCCGCCTGGGAACGCATCGACGCCACGCTGCTGCCGTACCCGTCCGTCTGAATGGCGGCCCCGTGCACGGCCTTCGGCCCGTACGTCTCAGGACAACACCGGGAGGTACGGTCCGAGGTCGGCACGCTCGCCGCTCGCGCTCACCAGGGCGTCCGCCACCGCCGCCGTCCACTCCGCACGGCCGGTGGCCAGCCGCACCCAGGTCAGCGGGTCGGTCTCCACGACGTTCGGCGGGGTGCCGCGGGTGTGCCGGGGGCCCTCGACGCACTGCACGACGGCGAACGGCGGGACCCGCACCTCCACCGCACCGCCCGGGGCCTTCGTGGCCAGCGCGTCGGCGAGGAGCCGGGCCGTGGCGGCCAGCGCGTGCCGGTCGAACGGGATCTCAGCGCCGGTCGCTTCGGCGAGGTCGTCGCTGTGCACGACCAGTTCGAGGCAGCGGGTCACCAGCAGCTCGTCCAGTCGCATCGCCCCGGGCCTGACCTCCATGAGCCGGTCGTCGGGGGCCGCGGGCACCAGCGCGGCGTACCGCTCGGCCGCCCGGTCCAGCAGGGTGACCGGGTCCTGCTCCGCCGCCATCGTCCGCACGCGCGCGTCGACCGCGTCGGCGAACGGGGCGGCCCCGAAAGGCCACTCGGCGAGCACTATTTCCTGCTTCGGCGCCGCGGGACGTTCGAGGGCGGCGGGCACATGGTCGACCGCCATGGCGAAGTGCGCCACCAGCTCCCGTACGGTCCACTCCCCGAGCCGGGTCGGCCGCGCGAAGTCCTCGGGCCCCAAGGCCCGTACGGCGTCCCGTACGTGACCGAGCTGCGCGGTCACCGCGGTCCGGGTCCTGGCGGGGTCGTACTTGCGGGGACGCTTCTTGGCCGGTGTCGTGGGCATGCTGCCGAGCCTACGAGACGTACGGGGTTATGGGGCCGCGATGGCCTCAGGAACGGTGAACTTCGCACCGTTCCCGGGCACTCCGACCCCGCGCCAGTTGAAGGGGATGCCCCGGGCGGTGTCCAGGTCTGGCCCGTCCATCAGCTGGAAGTGCACGTGCGGCTCGGTGGAGTTGCCCGAGTTCCCGCAGTGGCCGAGCACCTGTCCTGCGCGGACCGCGTCGCCGGCGCGGACCTTGAGGGAGCCCTGCTGGACGTGCGCGTACATGGCGTACGTTCCCTCGCCGAGGTCGAGGACGACGTGGTTGCCGACGACGCGGCGGGTGCCGCCGAGCGTCCTGCCCACGCCCTCGACCAGCCAGAAGTACAGGACCCCGACGAGGGAGCTCCGGCTGAGGTGATCGCGCTGGCCGTCCTCGGCGTGCACGACGGTGGCATCGGCCACCGCGTGCAGCGGCGCCCCGAAGGCGGGATAGGCACGGGCGGGCCGGGCGACGGGCCAGAACCAGACGGGAGCGGGGCGCTCGGGCCCCGTCTCCGGCTCGGCCGTGATGTCGATGGCGTACGTCTGCCCGAAGCCGTGCGTGCCGTGGCTCGGCACCTTGTCGGCGGGGCTGTTGAGGGCGGACCAGCGGCCGGTGACCGGGGGCTCGACCTCGACCGGCGCCGGGGACTCCGTCTCGATCCGCCGACGGGCGGAACGGGAGGCCGCCATGTCGAGGGCGATCGCGCCGAGCGCGGGCAGCCAGCTCAGCCAGTAGTTGTACGGCAGGTCCACGAAGAACCCGACGACCATCTGGACGAAGAAGACGATCCACAGCACGTGCTGGACCAGCGCGGCGAGCTTGCGTCGGCCTGCGGACATGCATCCCCCCTGGTAACTGGGACTCGTACGGAAACGGTCAGGCGACGGGGCGCGCGGCGGTGAGCACCACGAGAAGCGGCACCACCCGCCCGGCAGGCACCTCGTACCGGCCGCGCTCCGTGGTGTGCAGCCAGCCCGCGCCGGTCAGCTGGCGCAGGTGGTGGTAGATCTGGCCGGTCGTGCCGACGTCTTCGAGCGCGGCCAGCTCGGCGGCGGTACGCAGGCCGCCGAGGATCTCCCGCAGCAGCCGCAGCCGTACGGGATTGCCGAGCGCGGCGAACGATTCGGCCGCTTCGGTCCAGTCGCCCTCGAAGACCGTCTCGGTGAGCAGGCCGTACTGCCACTCGTACCGGTGTCCCGTGGGCACGCGCACCGCCCCGGTGAACAGGACGGCACCGTCCGCGTCCGGCGTCACCGGATGCCGCGCCTTCAGCGCGTCGAGGGCCCAGAAGTCCCCCTCCCCCACGGCGGGCGCGGCCGGGCCCGCGCCCTCCAGCTCCGCCATGCGCCGTTCGAGCTCGGCGACGCGCTCTTCCAGATCCATGCTCCCGAGATTACGTAATTACGTAATCTCGTGCAAGGGTCAGGTCCCGGAAACGCCGGAGCCCCCGTCCGGACCTGGTCCGGACGGGGGCTTCCGCAGGCGTGCCGCGTGGCTCAGCCGAAGAGGCCGGGGATGGTCTCCTCGTGCGCCGTGCGCAGCTCGCTCAGCGCGATGCTGAACTGGCCCTGCACGTCGAGCGCTTCACCGTCGACGACACCGATCCGGGTCGCCGGGAGACCACGCGCACCGCACATGTCGGTGAAGCGGAGCTCCTCGCTGCGCGGCACCGAGACGACCGCACGCCCTGCGGACTCGGAGAACAGCGTGACGAACGGGTCCTGGCCCTCGGGGATGACCACTCGGGCGCCCTTACCGCCCTTGAGGCAGGACTCGACCAGCGCCTGGACCAGACCGCCGTCGGACAGGTCGTGCGCCGCGTCGATCATGCCGTCGCGGGACGCCGAGATCAGGATCTCGGCGAGCAGCCGCTCGCGCTCCAGGTCCACCTTCGGCGGCAGACCGCCCAGGTGGTCGTGGACGACCTGCGCCCAGGCCGAACCGCTCAGCTCCTCACGGGTGTCGCCGAGCAGGTAGAGGAGCTGGCCCTCTTCCGCGAAGGCGACCGGCGTACGGCGCGCCACGTCGTCGATCACGCCGAGGACGGCGACGACCGGCGTCGGGTGGATGGCGGCCTCGCCCGTCTGGTTGTAGAGCGAGACGTTGCCGCCGGTGACCGGCGTACCGAGCTGCCGGCAGCCGTCCGCGAGACCGCGGATGGCCTCGGCGAACTGCCACATGACGGCCGGGTCCTCGGGCGAGCCGAAGTTCAGGCAGTCCGAGACGGCGAGCGGCTTGGCGCCGGTGGCCGCCACGTTCCGGTACGACTCGGCGAGCGCGAGCTGCGCACCGTGGTACGGGTCCAGCTTCGCGAAGCGGCCGTTGCCGTCGGTGGCGATCGCCACGCCCAGCCCCGACTCCTCGTCGATGCGGATCATCCCGGAGTCCTCCGGGCTCGCCAGCACGGTGTTGCCCTGCACGAAGTGGTCGTACTGGGAGGTGATCCAGGACTTGGAGGCCTGGTTCGGGTGGGCCACCAGCTTCAGGACCTGCTCGCGCAGCTCGTCGCCGTTGGCCGGGCGGGCCAGCTTCGCGGCGTCGTCGGCCTGCAGGGTGTCCTGCCACTCGGGGCGGGCGTACGGACGCTCGTACACCGGGCCCTCGTGGGCGACGGTCCGCGGGTCCACGTCGACGATCTTCTCGCCGTGCCAGAAGATCTCCAGCCGGTCGCCGTCGGTGACCTCACCGATGACGGTGGCGGTGACGTCCCACTTCTCGCAGATCTCCAGGAAGCGGTCGACCTTCTCCGGCTCCACGACCGCGCACATGCGCTCCTGCGACTCGCTCATGAGGATCTCCTCGGGCGAGAGCGTGGAGTCGCGCAGCGGCACGTCGTCCAGCTCGACGCGCATGCCGCCGGAGCCGTTCGAGGCGAGCTCGGACGTGGCGCAGGACAGACCGGCCGCGCCGAGGTCCTGGATGCCGACGACCAGCTTCTCGGCGAACGCCTCCAGGGTGCACTCGATGAGCAGCTTCTCCTGGAAGGGGTCGCCGACCTGGACGGCCGGGCGCTTGCTCGGCTTGCTGTCGTCGAAGGTCTCGGAGGCCAGGATCGAGGCACCGCCGATGCCGTCGCCGCCGGTCCTGGCGCCGTAGAGGATGACCTTGTTGCCGGCACCCGAGGCCTTGGCGAGGTGGATGTCCTCGTGCTTCATCACGCCGATGGCACCGGCGTTGACCAGCGGGTTGCCCTGGTAGCAGGAGTCGAAGACGACCTCGCCGCCGATGTTGGGCAGGCCCAGGCAGTTGCCGTAGCCGCCGATGCCGGAGACCACGCCGGGCAGCACGCGCTTGGTGTCGGGGTGGTCGGCGGCGCCGAAGCGCAGCGGGTCGACCACGGCGACCGGGCGGGCGCCCATCGCGATGATGTCGCGGACGATGCCGCCGACACCGGTCGCGGCGCCCTGGTACGGCTCGACGTACGAGGGGTGGTTGTGCGACTCGACCTTGAAGGTGACCGCGTAGCCGTTGCCGACGTCGACGACGCCCGCGTTCTCACCGATGCCGACGAGCAGCGCGTCGGTCTCCGGGGCCTTCTCACCGAACTGGCGGAGGTGAACCTTGCTGCTCTTGTACGAGCAGTGCTCGGACCACATGACCGAGTACATCGCGAGCTCGGCGCCGGTCGGACGGCGGCCGAGGATCTCGCGTACCCGCTCGTACTCCTCCTGCTTCAGGCCCAGTTCGGCCCACGGCTGGTCGGTGTCCGGGGTCTCGGCCGCGTGCTTGACCGTGTCCAGCGTCATGCGTTGACCAACTTCTTCAGGATCGAGGTGAAGAATCCGAGGCCGTCGGTGCCGCCGGCACCGATCAGCGGCTCGACGGCGTGCTCCGGGTGCGGCATGAGGCCGACGACGTTGCCGGCCGCGTTGGTGATGCCGGCGATGTCCCGCAGCGAGCCGTTGGGATTTCCGTCCAGGTAGCGGAAGGCCACGCGGCCTTCCGCCTCGAGCTCGTCGAGGGTGCGCTCATCGGCGACGTACCGGCCGTCGATGTTCTTCAGCGGGATGCTGATCTCCTGGCCGGCGGTGTAGTCCGCCGTCCACGCCGTACCGGCGTTCTCCACCCGCAGCTTCTGGTCGCGGCAGATGAAGTGGAGATGGTTGTTGCGCAGCATCGCGCCGGGGAGGAGGTGGGTCTCCGTCAGGACCTGGAAGCCGTTGCAGATGCCGAGGACGGGCAGACCGCCCTTGGCCTGCTCGATGACGGTCTCCATGACCGGCGAGAAGCGGGAGATGGCACCGGCCCGCAGGTAGTCGCCGTAGGAGAAGCCGCCGGGCAGGACCACTGCGTCGACCTGCTTGAGGTCCTTGTCCTTGTGCCACAGCGGCACGGCCTCGGCGCCGGCGATCCGGACCGCGCGCTGGGTGTCGCGGTCGTCGAGCGTGCCGGGGAAGGTGATGACTCCGACGCGAGCGGTCATGAGCCGGCTCCGGCGGGCTCGTCGACCCGTACGACGAAGTCTTCGATGACGGTGTTGGCGAGGAAGGTCTCGGCCATCTCGCGGATGCGGGCGAGGGCGGCGTCGTCGACCGGCCCCTCCACCTCGAGTTCGAAACGCTTGCCCTGACGTACGTCGGAGATGCCCTCGAAGCCCAGACGCGGCAGTGCACGCTGCACCGCCTGTCCCTGCGGGTCGAGGATCTCGGGCTTGAGCATGACGTCGACTACGACGCGTGCCACTGGCACTCCCGGTTGTGTGGTGCGGCTGGGTTTATCCGGGGACACCCCGGACCCCGACTCGGTTCCTTCACACTACCTTGCCGAAAAATCTACGCGCATAGAACTGTACGCACGCGATCACGTTCAGGTATCGGCGGTCGTGAACACCCGGGAAAAATCCTCGAAAAGATCCGCAGTCCGGATTGCGCGGGGACACGCTGAGGAAATTAACTGGGCTTCCCAATGCATTGCTCATCGCTGTACAAATGAAAAAGCATTGATCCCTGACATCCGGATCTGCCGCATCTCCCCATGTCAGCACCGAGATGCTGCACGAAAGGACCGATATCCGTGGCGCAGCGCGTAGTGGTCACGCTCTCCGATGACATCGACGGCGGAGAAGCCGCAGAGACGGTCACGTTCGGATTGGACGGGAAGACGTACGAGATCGACGTCAATCCCGCCAATGCGAAGAAACTCCGTGAGGCACTTGCTCCGTACGTCGAGGCCGGCCGCAAGCGTGCGAAGTCCGGCAAGGCCTACCGCCACACCCCGGTGGCGGCCGACCCCGCCGCGGTACGGGCCTGGGCCCGCTCGCACCGGATGGAGGTGCCGCCGCGGGGCCGCATCCCGAAGAAGGTCTACGAGGCGTTCGAGGCCGCCAACAGCTGACGGCCGAGGAGGGGCCGGCGGTCCTCAGGGGCCACCGGCGGCCCGGCCGGCGGCCGGCACCGGAAGCCCGGCGGGCAGCGGACTTGCGCTGCACCCCCGTTGATCAGCTAAAGTCTGGAGCACGCCGAGGGGCGAGGCCGGAAGGCCGGGCCCCGAGGAGTCACGCGGGTGTAGCTCAGTAGTAGAGCGCCCCCTTTCCAAGGGGGAGGCGCAGTGTGCAATCCCTGTCACCCGCTCTGACAGTCTCGACCAGTCCTCCGGATCAGGTAGAGTAGCTGTCGCGCCGCTCGGTGAAAGCCGGGTGGATGCATGCGGACGTAGCTCAGTTGGTAGAGCGCAACCTTGCCAAGGTTGAGGTCGCGAGTTCGAGCCTCGTCGTCCGCTCAGAGAAAGAAGACCCCGGTCCCCGCGACCGGGGTCTTCTGCTTTATCCGCCGCCTTCACCCTGGTCACCGGGAAAACGATCTGTGGCCGTGGCCACAATCCTTGCCCCGCCCCGCCTGAAGGGCACGAGCACCCCGCGCGGTTGGCTATAGTGGTGCACACACCGAGCGCTCCGGCGCCGGAGATTGCGGACGTAGCTCAGTTGGTAGAGCGCAACCTTGCCAAGGTTGAGGTCGCGAGTTCGAGCCTCGTCGTCCGCTCCATACGAAAGGCCCCGGTCGGAAGACCGGGGCCTTATCGCTGTCCGTGGTGGATCAGGACCACTTGAGACCCGTGAGCCGCTCGTACGCCTCGACGTACTTCGCGCGGGTCTGCGCCACGATCTCCGCCGGCAGCGAGGGCGGCGGCTGCTCGCTCCTGCGGTCCCAGCCGGAGTCCGGCGAGGTCAGCCAGTCCCGGACGAACTGCTTGTCGAAGGACGGCTGGGCACGGCCCGGCTGCCACTGGTCGGCCGGCCAGAAGCGCGAGGAGTCCGGCGTCAGCACCTCGTCGGCCAGGGTCAGCGTCCGCGTGCCGTCCTCGCCCACCTCGTAGCCGAACTCGAACTTGGTGTCCGCCAGGATGATGCCGCGCTCCCGGGCGATGTCCCGGGCCCGGCCGTACACCGCGAGGGTCGCCTGCCGCAGCTGCGCCGCGGTCTCCGCGCCGACCTGCCGGGCGACCTCCTCGTAGGAGACGTTCTCGTCGTGCTCGCCGACCTCGGCCTTGGTGGCCGGGGTGAAGATCGGGCCGGGCAGCTCGGAGCCGTCCTCCAGCCCCTCGGGGAGCGCAAGTCCGCAGACCGTACGGCTCTCCTCGTACTCCTTCAGGCCCGAGCCGGTGAGGTAGCCGCGGGCCACGCACTCGACCGGGACCATGTCGAGGGACTTGCAGACCAGGGTGCGGCCCTCCCAGTCGGCGGGGGCGCCGGCCGGGACGTCGGTGGAGAGCACGTGGTTGGGCGCAAGATCGGCGAGCTGGTCGAACCACCACAGCGAGAGCTGGGTGAGGACCCGGCCCTTGTCGGGGATCTCGGTGGGCAGCACCCAGTCGTACGCGGAGGTACGGTCGCTGGCGACCATGATCAGGTCGCCGTCGGCGTTCTCGTAGAGGTCGCGCACCTTGCCGGTGTGGAGGTGGACCAGGCCCTGCACCTCCACGGGTTCGGGCTTTTCAACAAATCCGGACACGCTGCCTCCGCGTAGGTTGATCCAGGAGTCCTTCCGATTCTCGCGCATGCGGGGGCCCGGCAGCGCTTCAGGGTCGGCCGACGCGGCCCCCGGCGCTTCCGTCCGAGGGCCCGGGGCCGCCGCTCGCGGGCTCGGAGCCGGTGACCGGCTCTCGCCGGTGTCCGGCTCTCAGTCGCGTTTGCAGATGCGGTCGAGGAGATTGGCGGTCGCCCGCTGGATCCGCTCGTCGATGTGGCCGGGCCGGTCCAGCGCCGGCGACCAGGCGAAGGTGCCGGACGCGAAGACCAGGGCGCCGCTGGGCGCGCGGTACAGGGACGTCTCCTGGTGCCGCCGGATGCCGTCCCCGTCGTGGTACGGGGAGTGGGCCAGCAGCACCCGGCTGGTGTGCTCGGGCAGGCTCGTGCGCGGGAAGTACCGATCCGCCTCACCGGCGACCAGCCCGGCCAGCTCGTCCCCTTCGTGCGCGCCGGTGGCCTCCCACAGCCAGTGGTCGCCGTTGCGGACGACGAGCGGGGCGGGCTCGGGCACCCGGCCCGCGTACTGGATGCCCATCAGCTGCTGCTCCGGCTGCCCCAGCTCGCGCCAGAGCGCGGGGCGCCCGGGGCCCTGGCGCTTGCGGCAGGTCAGCAGGGAGTCCGGACCCGAAGGCGACGGGGACAGCTCGACCTGCCAGTACATGGTGTTGGCGGAGAGGAAGACCAGGGACGTGCCCGTGTCACGGGCCCGCTCGGCCGTCCGGCGCATGGGGACCGACCAGTACTCGTCGTGCCCGGGGAAGACCAGGCCGCGGTAGCGCGTCGGATCGACCCGGCCGGCGTGCAGGTCCCGGGCGTCGGCATAGGCGAGGTCGTAGCCGTACCGTTCCGCCCAGCGGATGAAGTCGTACGCGTGGCCGACGTGCAACGGCAGGCCCGCGCCCGCGAACGGGCGGTCGAAGGAGACCGTGACCGCCGCGTCCTTCTCGCCGAGCAGCGCGCCGTCCTCGTCCCAGGCGTGGTACAGGCTGGCGCCCGTCCGGCCGTCCTCGGGGTAGAGGTTGTACGCCTGCCAGGTGACGTCCGGGAGCAGCAGGAGCAGGTCGGCCGGGCGGTCGTCGCGGACCGTGAAGGGGATGTGGCTGCGGTAGCCGTCGGCGGTGGTCAGCACGGCGACGTACGCGCCGACGTGCCAGTACTCGGGGATCTGGAGCCGCCAGGAGAGCCACCAGTGGTGGCAGGAGACCGTGCGGTCGGCGGTGAGCGGGGCGGGCTGGACGATGCCGGAGAGCCGGGGGCTGGTGGTGATTTTCGAGGCTCCGGCCGCGGCGTAGTGGCCGATGCGGTAGACGTCGATGCTGAAGGGCTGCGGCGGGTCGACGGTGATCCGGAAGTCGATGGCCTCGCCGGGGGCCACCGCGCCGCTCGCGGTGAAGCCCTTGATCTGGCGGCGCACGTCGTCGGCGGTGCGGGGGCCCGCGCAGGAGCGGGGCAGCGGGATGGGCGCCTCGTCATGGGTGAGAACCGGATCGACGTACCAGGGGACCACCTGCCCGGAGTCGAAGTAGTTCTCACTGCCACGCAGCCACGGAAGCGGCCCCTGGCCGAACGGATCCGTCACGGCATGCGCGAGCGCCCCGGACTCCCACCGCCGGATCTGCTGTGTGCCCACGCTCCCACTCCCCTCCCTCGCCCCACCGGCTCTCTCGGCACCCGTCGGCTGCGCTGTCCTGCCGCCCGCACGGCGTCACCGGTACGGGCGGCAGGACGAGCTCGCGTGTACGAGCTCTCGGGTACACGTTCGTTCCTAAGAGAAGCGGCGAGTACCCCCAGCACATCACATTACGCACTTGGACCGTCACCCTTCGTCGTGAATTTACGGTCGAGAACGACCGGAAGGCGAATTGGAGGGAAACGGAAGGCCGGAGCCCGTACGCGGTGGGCGGCCGGCAGCGGCCGGGGGCGACGCTCGGTGGAGGGCGGGGTGGCGGTTACACCAGGCGTACGGGCTTGTCGGGGCGTACGCCCAGCTCGCCGAGCCAGTCGCGGAGCGGCTCGGCGTCGCCGTCGTCCACCAGGCTGCGGACCGGGCGGCTCACGTCGGCCCGGCGGGCGCCGTCGACCAGCAGCGCGGGCCCGTCCAGCCAGTCCAGTCCCGGAGCGGCACCCGCGGTGTCCACGGCGGCGCAGCAGACCATCGCCGTGACGTGGTCGGCGAGCAGCTCACGGCCCGAGCGGGGCGCCTGCAGGGGGAACAGCGGCACCCCGCCGTCGACCAGCCCGTCCCCCCAGGACACCCCGGGCCCCGCGGTCTCGGCGGCCTCCTGGGCCGGACCCGCCGTACGGACAGCGGCCCGGCGGTCGGCGGTGGCCCGCTCCTCCCGCTCCAGCTCGGTCACCAGGCGCGCGGCGACCAGGTCGCTCTCCGCCGCGTCCCGGGCCAGCCGCTCGATCACCCGGGTCAGCGTGGGCCCGGCCACGGCGGACTCGCCACCGATCGCCGCGCGAGCGGCGTCCGAAGACGCCGCGGCCTCGGGACGGACCGCGCTCCTGGAAGCGGCCACGGCCTCGGCATCCGCCGTCCGCACCCGGCCGCCGAGGCGCTCGGCGGCCTCCGCCGGCGGCTCGCCGAGGGCCCGGCCCGCGCCGGCCTCGGCCGCCCCGACGGGCTCGCCCACGGAGCTCTTCGTGCCCACCGGCTCCTTCGCCCGTACGGGCTGGGCCGCACCGGTCCCCTCGTCGGGACCGGCAGCCGCGAGAGCCGGGAGATCGTCCAGCACGCGGTGCAGGCGGGCGGCCTCCAGCCGCCATTTGCGGTCGACGACCTCCTCCGGATAGCGGTCCCAGGCCACCGGCGCCCAGTCGGGGCCGGTCTCGGCGGGGCCGCCGTGGAAGAGCCGGGCCGCCAGCAGGGACGCGGCGCGGTCGATGGCGCCGGGCTCCTCCAGCAGGTCACAGGCCGGGCGCTCGCCCAGCCGGGAGGTGAAGCCCTCGGCGAGACGGTCACGGCGGGAGAGCTCGGTGAGCGCGGAGACCACACCGGCGTCCAGCCGGGCGGGCCAGCGGCCCATCCGCCAGGCCGGCAGCGCCACCCGGGTCAGCAGCCGGTCCCAGCCCGCGTACGCCAGGCCCACCTGCTCCTGCGCCACGATCCGCAGGCCGTAGTCCACGCCCTGGGCGCGCGCGGACGCCGCCGCCGCGACCCCGCGCTCCATCTGTGCGGCGTGCTCACCGCAGCCGCGCAGCAGCAGCCGCGCCACCCGGCCAACGAAGCGCAGCGGTACCCCGCGCAGCGTGCCCCGGGCCCGGGCCGCGACCGCCACGGCGGCGTCCAGGCCGCGGACGAAGCGGCGCGCGGCCGCTATGTCGGGGTGGGCCGAGGGGCCCGTACCCGCGACGACGGGGGCCAGCAGGGCCCGCAGCTCGCCGACCCGCATCCACCACAGGAACGGCGAGCCGATGACCAGCACCGGCGCCGGTGCCTGCCGGTCCGCACCGGCCCCGGCCACGCGGGACGCGGACGCCGCGCCTCCGGGCGACGCGTGCGTGCGGTGCGTACGGTCCTCCAGCCAGCTGTCGCAGTCGGGGGTGAGCGCTATCGCGGAGGGCGCCGGCACTTCCAGGCGGTCGGCGAGGTCACGCACCAGGCGGTACAGATCGGGCGCCGACTCCTCGGCGACCGGGACCGTGGGACTGAGCGCGGGCCTGGCCCGGGCGACCACCGTCGCGACCAGCGCCGCCAGCAGCAGCACCACCGCCGCGAAGCCCGCCACGATCCAGCGGGCGAGGGCCCAGCCGCCGGAATCCCAGGAACCGGGCCCGCCGGTCGCGGCCCCGGCGAAGAGCACCACGGCCAGCGCGGCCGGGAGCACGGCCGCGCCCAGGGCCGCGCCGCGGATGCGCAGTACCGCGAGCGCCCGGGCGCGCGCTGCCTGTTCGCCTGCTTCCGGACCTGCCACGAGCCTGTACACCCCCTGCTGTCCTGCATGAACGGGACGGAGAGAAGACGGGACGGAAGAGAGCCGGCACCATGCCGTCGGCCGCTCGCGACCGTCGGCGCGTTGCTCGCTCCCCACCACTCTGGCACCGGCCACTGACATCGCAATGCCGGTGAGCCACTTGCCGGACGTCTCAGGGGCAGCCGGGCCGGGAGCCGGAACGGACACCACAGGACGCTTGCGCGGAACCCTAGTTGGGGCGCCGCCGCACGTCAGCCGTTAACCGGTTCGGTCACTCGATGGAATGGCTTTGGGTAAAGCACGGAACCGGCCGCGGACGGCCGGTTCCTCGTACAGGGCGGGACCGGGGCCTTTGCGGAGGCCCGGCGGTCCCGGCGTGTTCTCCTCAGCCGGCCTGCTCGGCGGCCTTGGCGGCGATGTCCGTCCGGTGGTGGGACCCGTCCAGGGAGATCCGGCCGACCGCGGTGTACGCGCGGTCCCTGGCACTGGCCAGATCGGACCCGGTGGCGGTGACGGAGAGCACCCGGCCGCCCGCGCTGAGGATCCGGCCCTCGGCGTCGTACCGGGTGCCCGCGTGCAGCACGTACGCCTCGTCCTGCTCGGCCACCGCGTCCAGGCCGGTGATCGGGTCACCGGTACGCGGGGTGCCCGGGTAGTTGTGCGAGGCGATGACGACCGTGACGGCCGCGCCGTCGCTCCAGCGCAGCGGCGGGAGAGCGGCGAGGTTGCCGGTCGCCGAGGCCATCAGCAGGCCCGCGAGCGGGGTCTTCAGGCGGGCGAGGACGACCTGGGTCTCCGGGTCGCCGAAGCGCGCGTTGAACTCGATCACACGGACACCGCGCGAGGTGATCGCCAGGCCCGCGTACAGCAGACCGGAGAACGGGGTCCCGCGGCGCCGCAGTTCGTCCACGGTCGGCTGCAGCACGGACTGCATGACCTCGTCGACCAGCTTCGGGTCGGCCCACGGCAGCGGGCTGTACGCGCCCATGCCGCCGGTGTTCGGGCCCTCGTCGCCGTCCAGGGCGCGCTTGAAGTCCTGCGCGGGCTGGAGCGGTACGACGGTCTCGCCGTCGGTGACGGCGAAGAGCGAGACCTCGGGGCCGTCCAGGAACTCCTCGATCACGACGCGGTCGCAGGCCAGCGCGTGCGCCCGGGCCGCCTCGACGTCGTCCGTCACCACGACGCCCTTGCCCGCCGCGAGCCCGTCGTCCTTGACCACGTACGGGGCACCGAACGCGTCCAGGGCCTCGTCGATCTCGGCGAGGGTGGTGCACACGTAGCTGCGCGCCGTCGGCACGCCGGCCGCCGCCATCACATCCTTGGCGAAGGCCTTGGAGCCCTCCAGCTGCGCGGCGTCGGCCGAGGGGCCGAAGACCGGGATGCCACGGTCGCGTACGGCGTCGGCGACACCGGCCACGAGCGGTGCCTCCGGGCCGACGACGACCAGCTCCGCCTGCAGGCTCACGGCCAGCTCGGCAACGGCCGCGCCGTCGAGGGCGTCCACCGGGTGGAGCTCGGCCACCTCGGCGATGCCGGCGTTGCCGGGGGCGCAGTGCAGCGCGGTGACGTCGGGGTCGAGGGACAGGGAGCGGCACAGGGCGTGTTCGCGGGCGCCGCCGCCGATGACGAGGACCTTCACAGGGGCAGCCTAGTCGTCCCGGGTGACGGCATGCCGTGGCGCCCCTGAGGGCGACGCGCCCGTCCGCCCCTGCAAGCCGGCAGATGCTGTCACTCCCCGCCACACGAACGGACACAACAGGGCACGGCTGGTCGAACATGCGCATACGACCGGCTGAACATGGATAAACAGGTACAACCCGGCGAACGGGTACAGCTGATCGAGGGACGCGCGCCTGTCCCCATCTTGGGTACCTAGGTGGAGTTCATGGGGTGTAGCAACTCTTTCGAGTGAGGCCGGGAACAGGCCTATACCTGATCCCGCACCACTTCCGGGCGGAAATAGCTGGATCCTGGCGGCAACGCCAGCCGTTCGGCGGTAGGAAGGGTGTCGCGCGCCACGGCCGTCTCCATCGCATCGCGCGCACCGCACGTATCTTCAACAGGGAGTGCACGGGTGAGCCAGCCGGAGATGCAGCCCGAGAGGCCTCCCGAGGGGCCCCCTCGGGAGGAAGGCGAGGACGCGCAGGGGCGGGATCGCGGTGATCTCGCCGGCCGTGCCTTCCCCCTCGGTGACTGGGGAGAACCGGCCGAGCGCCTGGACGAGCTGTACCAATGGGCCGAGACCGGTGCCCTGCACGTCATCGACTGGTATCTCGCGGACCGCGTCGTCAAACGGCGCACCGCCCGGATCCTGCGGGCCGGCGCCGCCACCGGCGTCTCGGCGGGGGCGCTGCTGCCCCTGCTCGGCCTCACCGGCGCGCTGGAGGACGGCACCCAGTACGGCTATCTGGCCCTGCTGGTCGCCGCCGTCTGCATGGGCTGCGACCGGTTCTTCGGCGTGACGGCGGGCTGGATGCGGGACGTGGCAGCGGCGCAGGCCGTACAGCGGCGACTGGAAGCGCTGCAGTTCGACTGGGCGTCGGAGAGCGTCCGGGAAGTGCTCGGCCCCACGGAGGGCACCGCCGCCGAGGCGGCCGAGCGCTGCCTGACCGTACTGCGGCGCTTCAACGAGGACATCGCGGAGCTGGTCCGCTCCGAGACGGCCGACTGGATGATGGCGTTCCGTACCGGCCCGGTACCGACCGGCAGCCAGGCGACACCGGCCCCGTGGGGGCCGCCGCGCCAGGAAACCGCGCCGGACCGCACGGGCCGCATCGTGCTCCCCCCGGGCACCCGCCCGAACATGCCCCGCCAGCGCCCGCCGGAGCCGCCACGGTGAGCGGGGCGTGCCGGGAGGTGGGCCGTCGGCCGGAGACGCCCCGGCAGTTACCGGCGGAGACGCTGCGGTGAGCGGGCCGTTGCAGGGCTCAGGTGTCGGCAGGACGGCCCACGCGGCGTCCCCGGAGACGCATGGTGAGCGGGCCGCTCCAGGGGTGGGGCGCCCGGTCCGGCGCCCGCTTCCGGTCAGCTGAAGACGATCATCGAACCCTGGCCGAGGCTGCGGGTCGCCGCCGCGTGCAGCCCGAGCCAGACATGGCGTTCCCGGGCGAACGGACTGTCGTCGCCGACCGCGCCCTCCGCCCGCTCCTCCAGCTTCGTGGGCCGCTCCGGCGGCGTCGGGGCCGCGGGCGGATTGGCCGGGTCGATGCCGATGGCCGGTCCGACCATCTCCAGCTCCCGCAGCAGCCCGTGGGACGAACCCAGCGGGCCGCCACCGGCCAGCAGTTCGTCGTTGGCGAGCGGATGCGGGAAGTCCACCGGTACGTACGCGCCCGCGTGGTCGTAGTGCCACACCAGGTGCGACTCCTGCGCCGTACTCTCGAACATCTCCAGCAACTGCTCGTAGTCACCCCCCAGTTCGTCCACCGGCGAGACGGCGAGGCCGCAGATCTGGAGGAGGTACGCGCGGCGCAGGAAATGCAGCGCGTCGTAGTCGAACCCGGCGACCGGCGCGACGTCCCCGGAGAGGCCCGGCATGTAGTTGAAGACCGGCACGGGAGGCAGCCCCGCGTCGTTCAGCGCCTTGTCGTAGGAGGCGAGCTCTTCGGAGAAGGGATTGTCGGGGCTGTGGCACAGCACGTCGACGAGGGGGACCAGCCACAGGTCACACGCCACAAGTTCTCGCTTCCGCTCGGGTCCGGCTGACGAAGCCGATGGTCGGGACAGCGTAGTGCTAGGCGAGGTTCTCGACGAGGGCGAGGGCATGGGCGTTGTACTCGCGCACCAGGCGCTGCGCGGTGGCCACGTCACGGTGGACGACCGCGGTCGCCAACTCCTGGTGCCCCTGCCACAGATGACCGCGCAGATCAGCCTTGGCACGCAGCATCGGCACAGCGAACACCCAGCCCTGTACCCGCATCCGGTCCAGAAACTCCGCGATGTAGGAATTGCCCACGAGATTGCCGAACTCGCGCCAGAACCGCAGGTCGTAGCCGATCAGTACGTCCAGGTCGCCGCAGCGCGCCGACCGTTCCGCTTCCTCTGCGCGGCGCCGGATGGAGACCAGCGCGTCGGACGTGACACCGCGGACCAGTTCCTCGGCGCCGGTACGGAAGACACCTTCCACGACGAGCGTGCGAGCCTCGACCATGGCGCGGTAATCGGCGGCCGTGAACGTGTGGACGCAGAACCCGCGGTGCTGCTCCACGTCCAGGAGGCCCTGCGCGGAAAGGTCGAGCAGCGCCTCACGGACCGGGGTCGCGGAGACCCCGTACTGCTCGGCGATCTCCTTGACGGTGAACTGGCGGCCCGCGGGCAGCCGTCCGGCCAGCACCTCGTCGCGCAGCGCGTCTGCGATCTGCTGTCGGAGTGTGCTGCGCTGGATGACTCCGCTGACCGGCCCGGCGGGCATCGTGTCCGTCTCCTTCCACGACCGCACGGAACTGGAGCGGCCCTCGCTCTCACGATAGGCGAGCGTCGCACGAGACGGATGGGACGGTGGTTACGAAAGGGCTCCACGAGAGGCGTGGCGGGACGTGGCGGGGGCCGGTGACGGGGGCCGGTGGCGGGGCGCGGTGGGGCCGGTGGCGGGGCGTGGTGGGGCCGGTGGCGGGGCCGCGGTGCGCGCCGGTCGGCGAGACGCGGTGTGGGCCGGTGGCCGGGCGTGGTGCGGGCCGGTGGCCGGGCACGGTGTGGGCCGGTCGGCGGTTTCGTGCGCCCGGCCGGTGGGCTGCCCCACCGGCCGGGCCGCACGGGAGTACGTCAGACCGTGTACGCGTCTGCCGTGGTCAGGGCCTCGTCGAGCGCTGCCAGGCCCTCCTTCGCCTCCGTCTCGGTGATCGTGCACGGCGGGACGACATGCGTACGGTTCATGTTCAGGAACGGCCACAGGCCCCGCTCCTTGCACGCCGCCGCGAACTGCGCCATCGGGGTGTTGTCCGCGCCCGAGGCGTTGTACGGCACCAGCGGCTCGTGCGTCTCACGGTTCCTGACCAGCTCAAGGGCCCAGAAGACGCCCATGCCGCGCACCTCGCCCACCGACGGGTGCCGCTCGGCGATGTCCTTCAGCGCCGGGCCGATGACCTTCTCGCCGATCTCCGCGGCGTTCTCCACGATGCGCTCCTCCGCCATCGCGTTGATCGTCGCGACCGCCGAGGCGCAGGCCAGCGGATGGCCGGAGTACGTCAGACCGCCCGGGTAGGGGCGCTTGTCGAAGGTCGCGGCGATCTCAGCGGAGATCGCGACACCGCCCAGCGGCACGTAACCGCTGTTCACGCCCTTGGCGAAGGTCATCAGGTCGGGCACGACGTCGAAGTGGTCGAGCGCGAACCAGCGGCCCGTCCGCCCGAAGCCCGCCATGACCTCGTCCAGGATGAAGACGATGCCGTACCGGTCGCAGATCTCCCGCACGCCGGCGAGGTAGCCGGGCGGCGGGACCATGATGCCGGCGGTGCCGGGAATGGTCTCCAGGATGATCGCGGCGATCGACTGCGGGCCCTCGAAGGCGATGGTGTCCTCAAGGTGGCGCAGTGCGCGCTCGCACTCCTGCTGCTCGTTCTCCGCGTGGAAGGGCGAGCGGTACAGGAACGGGCCCCAGAAGTGCACCACGCCGGCCGACGCGGTGTCCGAGGGCCAGCGCCGCGGGTCACCCGTGAGGTTGATCGCCGCGGCCGTGGCACCGTGGTACGAGCGGTACGTGGAGAGCACCTTCGACCGGCCGGTGTGCAGCCGGGCCATGCGCACGGCGTTCTCCACGGCCTCGGCGCCGCCGTTGGTGAAGAAGATCTTGTCCAGGTCGCCGGGCGTACGCTCGGCGACCAGCCGCGCGGCCTCGGACCGCACGTCCACGGCGAAGCCCGGCGCGAGGGTGCACAGCTTGCCGGCCTGCTCCTGGATGGCGGCGACGACCTTCGGGTGCTGGTGCCCGATGTTGGTGTTGACCAGCTGAGACGTGAAGTCGAGGTAGCGGTTGCCGTCGTAGTCCCACATGTACGAGCCCTCGGCGCCCGCGATCGGCAGCGGGTCTATCAGGCCCTGCGCCGACCAGGAGTGGAAGACGTGGGCACGGTCGGCGGCCTTCACGGCCGCGCCGACGGCGGGGTCTGGTTGCGTCGTGGTCACGGTCACTACCTCGGATCGCTCAGGGCCGCCAGGACTTCGGGAACGCGGGAACTCCGCACGACGAGGACGCTGTGCAGGGAGGCGCGGGTACGGGGCGGCGGACGCTGACCAGCCTAAGGATCACCGCGCCGGCGACGGTACCGACAGTGTGTATGGCACTCACCACGCGCTCTGACAGGTTGTCGATCGCGGGGTGAATTGGCTTTGGGGCGGGGGCCGGAGACGGGGGCGAGGGCGGGGGCCGGAGACGGGGGCCGGAGACGGGGGCCGGAGACGGGGGCGGGGACCGGAGACGGGGGCGGGGACCGGAGACGGGGGCGGGGACCGGGGGCAGGGGCGGGGGCCGGGGGCAGGGCCGGATGCCCGAGCCCGGGTCTCCGCGTCCTAGTAACCGGGGCCCTCCCCCTCCCCTCCCCCTCCCCACTCCACCTCAGTCGTCGGCCGCGCCGTGCCGCGGCTCAGTCGTCATCGTCGTCGTCATCCTCGTCCGCGTCGTGGTCCGCCACCGGTATGGCCTTGGGGTGACCGTCGGTACACCGGATCGCGTACGTACGGTCGTCGCCGTCGTCGATAGGTTCGAACTCGATCGTCGCGACGTCGGACGGGCCCCGCTTCACGGTGTCCATGTGGTAGCCCGAGGCCGGGCTCCAGACCGTGAGGTACACCCGGCCGTCGGGGCGGCACTCGGCGGTCGCGCTGCCGCCGGTGACGTTGACGGTGCCCACCCGCCCGGCGGAACCGGCGGAGGACGTCTCACCGGAGCCGGGCGTGGCACCGCCGGAGGGGGTACCGGCCCCACTCGCGTCCGGGGCGGCGGAGTCGGAGGCGCCGCCGCCTGGCTCCGAGGAGCCGGGCCGGGCGGAGGTGCGGGCGGCCGCGAGTTTCTGGCGTACCCCGTCGTCGTCCAGCGGCTCGGCGCGGGTGTTCTGCAGCCCCATGTCGGTGTTGGCCAGCGACCACGCGCCCAGCCCGCCCGCTCCCGCGAACGCGCAGACCCATACGGCCGTCACCACGGCGCCTCGCCACTTCATCGCGCGTCCTCCTTTCCCTGTCCCCGCGTTTCCTGCGGTGCTCTGTCTCCGCCGGTGCTCTGTTTCCGCCGGTGCGTTGTCTTCGCCGGTGCCCCGTGCCTTCGTCGGTGCCCCGTGTCTCGCCAGTGCCCATGCCTTACCGGTGCCCCGTGCCTGCCTCGGTGGCTGCCTGGGCCGGCCGGTCCCGGTGTTTCTTCACTCTGCCTGCTCGATCCGCCGTCGGCGGGTTTTCCACAGGCCGGATGTGTCTCTTGCCGGTCTCGTCCGGGTGAGCGGGTTGTCCACAGATTCCACGACGCCCGTACAGGAACGAGTCGACCAGGCACGTTCCAGACTCGCGCACCATTCCCTAACGGCCGGTTAAGGCGGCCCCAAAGCCTGTGGCCGGCCCTCCGATCGGGATCATCGCTGGTTACCGTGGCGTCATGTCCCACCTGCTCGTCGTCGAGGACGACCCCCAGCTGCGCAGTGCGCTCGTGCGGGCGCTGCGGGACCGCGGTCATGCCGTGGCCACCGCCGCGACCGGGATGTCCGGCCTGGACGCTGCCGTGACCGACCGTCCCGATCTGATCGTGCTGGACCTGGGGCTGCCCGACGTGGACGGCGCCCAGGTGCTGCGGATGCTGCGGGCGGTCAGCGACGTACCGATCATCGTCGCCACCGCGCGCGACGAGGAGGGCGACATGGTCGCGGTGCTCGACGACGGCGCGGACGACTACATCGTCAAGCCGTTCGGCGCCGCGCAGCTGGACGCCCGCATCAAGGCGGTACTGCGCCGTCTGGGTACGGCCGAGCCGGAGGCGCCGCTCCGGGTCGGCGGGCTGGTCCTGGATACGGCGGCGCGCGAGGTCGTGCTCGACGGCGCGCCGCTGGACCTCACGCCCCGCGAGTTCGACCTGCTGGTCTATCTCGCCCGCCGCGTCGGCCAGGTCGTCTCGCGCCGGGAGCTGCTCGCGGAGGTGTGGCAGCAGCCGCTCGGCGGGGCGGACAAGACGGTGGACGTCCATCTGTCCTGGCTACGCCGGAAACTCGGGGAGACCGCCCAGAAGCCGCGGTACCTGCACACCGTCCGTACCGTGGGCGTCAAGCTCGCGGCCCCGGACAGCGGTGACGGTGACAGTGGCGGCAGTGATCGCGATGTCGGCAGTGATCGCAGTGATCGCGGTGGCGGCAGTGATCGTGGTGGCAGAAGTGGCCACGGTGGTGGCGGCAGTGTCGACGGCTCGGCCCGGCGGTCGGAGTAGATGCGATGCGTCTGCGGATTCTGCTGGTCACGGCCCTGACTACCGCGCTCGTGCTCGCCGCGCTCCTGGTGCCGCTCGCGATCCTCACCCGTAGTCACGCCGCGGACCGGGCCACGGCCGACGCCACCGCCCGCGCGCAGTCGCTGGCCGCCGGCATCGGTACCGCGCTGGCCCATCCCGGCCCCGAGGGCAGCCTGGCCACCGCCGCGTCGCTCGTGACGGCCGCCAACGGGGCGAATCTGCCGCGTACGTCGGTGATCCTCGCGGACGGGACCGTGCTGGGCCCACCGGCGCGCGTCACGGACGCCGTGCGCCTGGCGCGTTACGGGCGTGCGTTCGCGTACGCGCCCCCTGGAGGCGGCCAGACGGTGCTGGTCCCCGTACAGGGCGCCTCCGGCGGTACCGCCGTCATCCATGTCGCGCTGACCGATGAGCAACTGTACGCGGGGACTCTCCCGTCCTGGCTGGCGTTCGCCGGGCTCGGGGTCGGGCTCGTACTGCTCGGCCTGCTGGTCGCCGACCGGCTGGGCGCCCGGCTGGTCGGCTCCACACAGCGGCTCGCGAAGGTCGCCGACCGGCTCGCGGCCGGCGACCTGACCGCCCGCGCGGAGCCGGACGGGCCGCCGGAGCTGCGCCTGGTGGCCGGTGAGCTGAACAATCTCGCGGGTCGCATCGAGGGCTTCCTCACCGCCGAGCGGGAGAACGCGGCGGACCTGGCGCACCGCCTCCGTACGCCGGTCGCGGCGCTGCGCCTGGATGCCGAGGGGCTGCGCGACCCGGCCGAGGCGGAGCGGATCGCGGCGGACGTGGCGGCACTGGAGCGCAGCGTGGACGAGGTCATCCGTACGGCGCGCAAGCCGCTGCGGGAAGCCGCCGGGTACGGGGGCGCGGGTGGCCCGTCCCGTGGCGGAGCCGGTGCGCCGTCCGCCGACCTGGTCGCGGTGGCCCGTGAGCGCGCGGACTTCTGGCGCCCGCTGGCGGAGGACCAGGGGCGCACGCTGGACTTCCAAGCCCCTGATGCGCCGGTGCCCGTACGGGCGGACGAAGCGGAGCTGGCAGCCGCGGTGGACGCGCTCATCGGCAATGTCTTCGACCACACGCCGGAGGGCGTGGGTATGCGGCTGTCCGTGTCCGCCGCCGGTGACGAGCGCGCGGGCGAGGCTGCGGGGAGCCGTAGCGGGGGCGGCGGGCTGCTGGTCATAGAGGACGACGGGCCCGGTTTCCCCGAGGGGCACGTGCCGCAGCGGGGTAAGAGCGGCGGCGGCTCCACGGGGCTCGGTCTGGACATCGTGCGCCGCGTCGCGGAGGAGTCCGGCGGCCGCACGGTGCTGACCGCCGCGCGGCGGGCGAGCGGCGGGGAGGCGGCCCCTGACGGTACCGGCGGCGGCGAGGGCGGCCGTGGTGCCCGGGTGGAGGCCCACCTCGGGGGGCCGTCGGCGTAGTCCCCGCCTCATCTCGTCAGGCCGCGTGCGGCTCGGCCGGGGTGAAGACCCGGCGGGTGGCGCGTCGCCAGGCGTTCGCGGTGAGGTCGGGGCGCAGGGCGGACAGCGCGCCGCAGTACTTGGTGAATTCGGCCGGGCGGACGCCATAAGCGTGCAGCAGCCGGTCAGCCTCGGTCAGATGTCCGTCCGTCTTGGACTCGACGAGCACCAGGCCCCCATCGGCGCGGACGGCACGTCCCGTACGCGGGTCGCGGCAGATCATGCCCGCGTCGCAGGTGATGCGCTGGCCGTCCGCCACGAAGGTCGCCCGCTGGTAGTCGGTGACGAGCGAGGTGGCGAGGTCGGTGGGGGCCGTCATGTCGTACGTGCGGCGCAGCACCGAGGCCAGGAAGTTGCGCTGCGCCTGATCAAGTGCGGTCGTACCGGGGATCATCGGCTGCCGGAACTTGACCGTTTCGCCGCGCCCGCTCTTGAGCTTGATTTCGAACTGCCGCTCCCCGGTGTCCTCGTACAGCCGCTCCCTGATCTTGAAGCGAAGCCGTCGGCCCTGCCGGTGGTCGTGGAAGGCCCGCAGGTCAGGCGTGTCGTAGTAGAGGGAGTTGTACCGGAACCAGCGCCGGCCGTTGATGCACAGCGACTTGAACGGTCCGCCGGGGCGCTTCGGGTCCGTCAGCCGGGCCGCGAAGTCGGCGAAGATCTCGACCGGCACGAGGTAGCTGTTGTCGTGGCGGGCCAGCAGCTCGGCACGGGCCTGCACCTCGGCGAGGGTGATGGGGTGCGCGGCCAGTGCGGCGCGGGCGATGGCGCGTACGGCGGGGTTCACACGGTCTCCTTCGAGGCGTCGGCGGTACGTCCGGAGGGGAGGTCGGTGGAGCGGTCGGGTACGTGCGGCGTGCGGTCGGCGCGGTACTGGGTGGCCGGTTCCCCGGGCGTCTGGTGATCGGACGCCTTGTGAGGCGTACGAGCGACGGCGACGGAACGTTCCATCTCGCGGTAACGGACGTCCACGACCGTCACGTCCCGGACGAAGTCGACCTGCTTGACGGTCCAGTTGAGCGGCTCGCCCACCCGGCGGGCCAGGTCGGCGCGGAGCGCGGCCGGGTCGGTGTGCACGACGTCGAGGGTGACCACCGTGCGGCGGCTGCGGGTCAGCAGCTTGGGGTGGTCGGCGCACCAGATGACGAAGAGCAGCAGCACGGTGAAGATCGCGGCGAAGCCCAGCTCCAGCTGCGGCAGCCCGCACAGCAGGCCCAGGACGAGGGTCGTGAAGTAGTACGCGACCTCTTCGTGCTGGATGGAGTCCGAGCGCAGCCGGATGATCGACAACACGCCGAACAGGCCGAACGCCAGCGCCGTGCCCCCGCTGCCGTTGACCTCCGCGAGTGCCGCGACGACCGAGAACAGCGCGACGTTCAGTGCGAGGTAGGCCGGCACCAGGTCGCGGCGCCGGTGCCGCGGGTAGTACACGGCGAACGTCAGCACGCACACCGCGGCCAGGTCGAGCCCCAGGTGGGCGGCCAGCTGTCCGAGAGTAACCATTGCTTTCCTCGTACGGTCACGGGTGGCCGGCCCGTCCGGCGGCCACGTCTCCTGCGATTCGCTCCCGTGGCGCGGCGCGGAGCCGCACGGCGGGAGGCACGAGAAAGAAGCTAGGAATCCGTGGGTTAAGCGCGCCCCTCACTGGCGTTAAGGAAAGCGGCTGGGGCGTCAGCCGTGGTGGACGCCCGTCACAGCTGTTTCGTCGGCACCTCCCGTCGCTGTTGTCGCTGGGGCTACTCTCCTCTCACCACACGCAGCCCTGCCGCCGAGGCCCTCGCTGTGTGGTGCCGGGCCGCATGCCACTGGAGGGGACTGAGCATGCCCATCAGCCGTCGAGGATTCGTCACCGCGGCCCTGACCGGCTCCGCGACCGCCCTGCTCGCCGGAGCGCCGGCCCGCGCGCTCCCGGCCCCCGCCACCCCTGCGGCCGGCCGTGCCGCCGCGGCGCCCGACCCGGCCCGGTGGATGGCCGCGTTGCCGGACGGTGTCCCGCTGACCCGGCTGACCGTGCCCGGTACGCATGACACCTGCGCCACCGACCCGATGAACGGTACGGAGTGGTCGCACACCCAGAACATGGGTATACCGGAGCAACTGCGGCGCGGCATACGCTTCCTCGACATCCGCCTCGGCACGCCGCCGCCGGACGTGCCCGGCGAACTCGGCGTCTACCACGGGGCGTACTACCAGGACATCACCTTCAACACCGTCCTCGACCAGTGCCGCGACTTCCTGCGGGAGGCGCCGGGTGAGACCGTGCTGATGCGCGTCAAGAACGAGCACGGGCTGACCGACGCGCAGCTCAGCGACAGGTTCGGCGAGTACCTGGGGGCGAAGGGGTACGGAGATCTCTTCCTCGTCGCGCCCGACCTTCCCTCGCTCGGCGCGGCCCGCGGCAAGGTCGTGCTGATCACCCAGTTCGCCTCCGGGCTGAGCGCACCCGCCTGGCCCGCGGGCGACAACGGCACTTTCTCGAACGAGTGGTTCGCGCTGCAGGACCACTACGCGACGTCCGTCGACACCAAACGGCGCGACGTCCTGCGGCACTTCGACGCTGTGACGGCCCATCAGGACTCCGGCCGGCTCTACCTCAACTTCGCCAGCCTCGCTCCGGATGCGGCCAACGGCTTCCGCTGGCCCAAGCACCTCGCCGACGCGGTCATGCCCACCGTCCTGACCTACCTCAGCAGCCATCAGCAGCCAGGCGTCCACCTCGGCGTCGTGGTCATGGACTTCCCCGAATTCCACCCCCCTGCCATCGAATCGCTCATCGCCCGCAATTTCCCCCCGAGCGCTGCTGCCTGACAACGGACCCGCCGGTCCGATCGTTCCCGCCTCGTGACGCCCCGGCCGCTCCCGCGCGATCCCCGGCGGCCTACGCTCGGCTGACGATGCCGGAACGGCACAGGGCGCGACGGCAACGGCAGGACGAACGGGGATGGAGCCGAGAATGGACGGCCTCAAGGGACTGACCACCGAGGACCCGAGGACGATCGGTGCCTACCGCCTGCTCGGCCGGCTCGGCACGGGCGGCATGGGCCGGGTCTACCTCGCGCGTTCCGAAGGCGGGCGGACGGTGGCCGTGAAGCTGGTCAAGACCGAGCTGGCGGCCGAACAGGAGTTCCGGGACCGGTTCCGCGCCGAGGTCGCGGCGGCGCGGCGGGTGGGCGGCCGCTGGACAGCGCCCGTACTGGACGCCGACACCGAGGCGGACGTCCCGTGGGTGGCGACCGGGTACATCGCGGGCCCGGCGCTGAGCGAGGTCGTGGAGGGCACGTACGGGTCGCTGCCGGAGTACGGCGTCAGACGGCTCGCCTACGGGCTTGCCAGCGCACTGCTCGACATTCACGGTGCCGGCCTGGTGCACCGCGACCTGAAGCCGTCCAACGTGCTGCTGACCATCGACGGTCCGCGGGTCATCGACTTCGGTATCGCGCGGGCGCTGGACGCGGTGAGCGAGTACACCCAGACGCAGGTCGGCATGGTCGTCGGCTCGCCGAGCTTCATGTCGCCCGAGCAGGTGCGCGGTGAACGCATCACGCCCGCGAGCGACGTCTTCTGCCTGGGCTCGGTGCTCGCGTACGCGGCGTCCGGACGGATGCCCTTCGGGTCGCCGGCATCGGGCGTGCACGCGGTGATGTTCCGCGTCGCCGAATCCACGCCCGACCTGGACGCCGTACCGGAGCACCTGCGGGGGCTGATCGGCGGCTGTCTGGCGAAGGACCCGGAGGAGCGGCCGGCACCGGAGGACCTCATCTCGGAGATCGGGCCGGTGAGCAGCGGCGGGGCGAGCTCTCCCTGGTTGCCGGCCGAGCTGATCGCGCAGCTCGGCCGGCACGCCGTACGGCTGCTGGACACGGATACGCCGCCCTCGGGGCAGCCGGCACGTCCGGGACGCACGACCGGGACGGGCGCCGCCTCCGTGTCGGGCCCCGGCTACGTGTCGGGCAGCACCTCGGTACGCGGCGGCACCTCGGTACGCGGCGGCGTCTCCGTACCGGGCGGTGGCTCCGTACCGGAGCGCGCGGAAGCGCGGACGACGGTCCTGCCGGCCGGCTCGGGAACGGGGACGGGATCGGGGCCGGGGTCGGCAGCGAAGCCGGAGCCGGTATCGGAGCCGGAGTCGGGTGGCTCGTACGGTCCCGGGAGCGCCGCGCCCATTCCTGGGAGCGCCGCGCCCGGCCCCAGGCCCACCCCGCCCCGGCGTCGCTGGGCTCTCGCTGTCGCAGCCGTCACCGTGGCGCTCGCCGGTGCCGGTGTGGCGGTGGTGGCCGTGCCCGCGCTGGGCGGCAGCGGGAAGGGCGACGGCGGTTCCGACATCCCGGCCGCCTACGTGGGCACCTGGACCGGCGACGTCGAGCGGTACGGGGAGCCGACGGGGCAGCAGCGGCGGTTCGTGATCTCGCGCGGGTCGGTCGGCGAGGTGGTCGCCAACAGCATCAGCCTCGGCGCCACCTACGAGTGCAAGAGCGACGGGAAGCTGGTCTCCGTATCGGCCGGGGGCGGGCTGCGGCTGGACACCACTGTGGTGCGGTCCACACCCGAAGGGCGCTGTTCGGCGCTGGGCGAGCACCACCTGAAGCCCGGGCCGAAGGGCACCCTCCTGTGGAGCGCGGCGGGCCGTACGGCGACGCTGCGCCCCGCGGGCCACGAGGTGGTCCCCACGGCGTACCTGGGCACCTGGGAGCGCCCCAACGCCGACGGTGTGGGCACCCAGGTGGTGACGATCAAGCGCACCCCGGTGGGCAGCCCCGCCGTGACGATCGACGTACGGGGCAGCGGCGGGCACTGCACGGCCCGCGCGGACTTCTACTCGGCCGACGGGAAGCTGTCCGTCGGCCCCTCCGTGGTGCAGCGCCCCGCCCCCGGGTGCGCGCCCAGCAGTTCGTCCTTCTTCAGGATCGGCGGCGACGGCACCCTGGTGCGCGAGTTCCGCGGCAACGACAAGCAGCCGCGTACCTACACGAAGGTGCGGTGAACGCGGCTGCTGACGTCACTCGTGAAGGCCGCCCGCCACGGGGCGGGCGGCCTTCACGGGCAGCGGGGGCGAGAGGCCCCCTTCGGGTGCCTCAGTCGAGGAACGAGTTGATCTGGATCGTCTCGTCACGGCCCGGGCCGACGCCGATCGCGGAGATCGGGGCGCCGGACATGTCCTCCAGCGCCTTGACGTACGCCTGGGCGTTCTTCGGGAGCTCGGCGAAGGTCTTGGCCTTGGTGATGTCCTCGGACCAGCCCGGCAGCATCTCGTAGACCGGCTTCGCGTGGTGGAAGTCGCTCTGGTTGTGCGGCAGCTCCTCGACCCGCTTGCCGTCGACCTCGTAGGCGACGCAGACCGGGATCTGCTCCCAGCCGGTCAGCACGTCCAGCTTGGTCAGGAAGAAGTCGGTGAGGCCGTTGACACGGGTCGCGTAGCGCGCGATGACCGCGTCGAACCAGCCGCAGCGGCGGTCCCGGCCGGTGGTCACACCGCGCTCGCCACCGATGGTGCGCAGCGCCTCGCCGTCCTCGTCGAACAGCTCGGTCGGGAACGGGCCGGCGCCGACGCGCGTGGTGTACGCCTTGAGGATGCCGATGACCCGGTTGATCTTCGTCGGGCCGACGCCGGCACCGGTGCAGGCGCCACCGGCGGTCGGGTTCGACGAGGTCACGAAGGGGTACGTGCCGTGGTCGACGTCCAGGAGGGTGCCCTGGCCGCCCTCGAAGAGGACGACCTTGCCCTCGTCGATGGCGTCGTTGAGGATCAGCGTGGTGTCGGCGACGTAGCCCTTGATCTGGTCCGCGTAGCCGAGCATCTCCTCGACGACCTGCTCGGCGACCACCGCGCGGTGGTTGTAGAGCTTGGCGAGCACCTGGTTCTTGAAGTCGAGGGCCGCCTCGACCTTCTGGAGCAGGATCGACTCGTCGAACAGGTCCTGCACCCGGATGCCGGTGCGGTTGATCTTGTCGGCGTAGGTCGGGCCGATGCCGCGGCCCGTGGTGCCGATCTTGCGCTTGCCGAGGAAGCGCTCCGTCACCTTGTCGACGGTGATGTTGTACGGCGTGATCAGGTGGGCGTTACCGCTGATCAGCAGCTTGGACGTGTCGACGCCGCGCTCGTTCAGTCCGCTCAGCTCGGAGAGCAGGACCGCCGGGTCGACGACGACACCGTTACCGATCACCGGGGTGCACCCCGGTGAGAGGATCCCGGAAGGGAGCAGGTGCAGTGCGTATTTCTGGTCGCCCACGACGACCGTGTGGCCGGCATTGTTGCCGCCCTGGTAGCGCACTACATAGTCGACGGACCCACCGAGCAGGTCGGTGGCCTTTCCCTTGCCCTCGTCACCCCACTGAGCACCGAGCAGCACAAGTGCGGGCACAGGCGTACACCCCTTCCGGGCGGGGCATGTCCAACGTGCGAGCGGCTCACTGCCTGGTGCAGCCGCCGCGCGAGCCGTCGAACCGGTGCCCCGGATAGACGAAGCCCCTGGCGCAACAACGACAGGGGCTCTTGCACCGAGAGATTACCCAACATTTCTCTCGGGCGACGAACAGGACAGTCCCGGGGCGCCCGGCCACCGCCGGGGTACGGGGGCCCGCGGCGGCCGCGACGACCGTTTTGCCCCTGTCCTGTCCGAGTCCGTTCCCCGAGAGAACGCAAGCCCTAGGAAGGACCGAGGTGTCGGCTCCAGACCTTGCCGGGCGCTCCCTGCTCGTGGTCATCGACCCGGTCGCCCGCCGTGTGGACGGCGAGTCCGTACGCATCGCCAAGGACGTCCTGTGCGCGGCCGCGACCACGAAGATCTGCTTCCCGGACGATCCCGGAGAATTCGCCCGGGTGCTCGCCCGAAGGGGGCAACGCCGCCCCGTGGTGATCGGCGACGACCGCGCCCTGATGCGCACCGTCGAGCTGCTCCACAAGGAACGTGAGCTGGCCCGGGTGGCCCTGTCGCTGGTGCCCGTCGGGCCGCCGCCCGGTGTCGCGCTGTGCCGGGCACTGGGCGTCCCCACGGACACCGTGACCGCCGCGCGTGCCGTTCTGGACGGCCAGGAGCGCGCCCTCGACCTGCTCGCCGACGACAGCGACGGGATCGTGCTGGGCGGGCTGCGCATTCCGGGCGGCGAACCGGCCGAGCGGCCCGCGCAGCCCGTCCGTACGGCCAACGAAGCGCCGTCCGTGCCCGCGCAGCAGCCCTGGTGGTCCCCGGCCGCCCGGACCGCGCGAGCGGCCCTGTCGTTGCTCACGGCGCCCGTTCCGGGCGGCGGTGAGGGCCGTGCCCGGCGCCGCGACCGGGTGCTGCCCCGGCTGCGCGTGGAGGCGGACGGGGTGGTGCTGGCGGACCTGGACCGGCCGGTGCACCGGGTGTCGGTCGCACCCGTGGGCTGCACGGCGGCGCACGGCACGGCACCCGGTGACGGGGCGCAGTGCTCCTCGCAGGAGCCGGAAGGGCTGGCCGAGGTGGTCGTGCAGTGGCAGGCCGCGGAGGCGCCGGTACGGGTACGGGCGCGGGCCGTGACGGTGTCCGGGCCGGACTTCCGCTACCGGGCGGACGCGGTGATCGGCGGGCCGGTCAGGACGCGGACGTGGACGGTCCAGCCCTCGGCGTGGCGGCTGACGCTGCCCCGGGGATGAGGCAGCGCCTGCGGGCGACTGCGGGTGACGCTTCTCACGTCGCGCAGGCCGCCGTGCGCCGTGCGCCGGCGCGGCCGGCGCTCACTTCCGGAGTTCGTCCGCCGCGTCGCCCTCGTGCTGGGCACGCAGCTCGTCCCGGTGCACGCGCCAGCGGTCCATCATCACGTTCAGCTCCTGCTGCATGAACTCGAAGAACGCGAGCGTCTCGCCGACCCGCCTGCCGGCCGGTGAGGATTCGCCGAGGCTCTGCACGCCGTCGCGCAACGCGATCTCGAAGCGCGTGAGACTGCTGTCCTTGCGGGTCAGGGCCTCGTGCCACTGGTCGCTGTGCACGCGGTACCGGTCGCGGCGGGAGCCGGGCTCACGCTCGCGGCTGACCATGCCGACCTGCGAGAGATAGCGGATCGCGCCGGAGACGGCGGCCGGGCTGATCTGCAGCCGCTCGCTGATCTCCGCCGAGGTCAGTACGCCGGAGTCGGAAGCGAGCAGGCAGCCGAAGACCCGCGCGGGCATGCGCGGCATCCCCGCGTCCGCCAGCTGCGCGGCGAAACGTTCCACGAACTGGGCGACCGCCTCGTCGTCCCGGTTTTCCACAGGCTGCTCCTCGCTCATCTGCCCATCCTCTCGCCTTCTCCCGCCACCCGACCTGCGCATCTCCGCCGCAGCACACCCCGCTCTCGATTTTATACGCTTCCTTAACTTCACAAATTTGTGAAAGCCGCGTACGTTCAAAAACATGAGTACATCACTCGACCCTGCCGCGGCGGTCCACGTCGCCGGTCTCCGCAAGTCCTTCGGCCGCACCCGCGCGCTCGACAGCCTCGACCTCACCGTCACCCCCGGCGAGGTCCACGGCTTCCTCGGCCCCAACGGCGCCGGGAAGTCCACCACCATCCGCGTCCTGCTGGGCCTGCTGCGCGCCGACGCCGGCGACGCCCGCCTGCTGGGCAAGGACCCGTGGCGCGACGCGGTCGAGCTGCACCGCCGCATCGCGTACGTGCCCGGCGACGTGACGCTGTGGCGCAACCTCTCCGGCGGCGAGGTCATAGACCTGTACGGCAGGCTCCGCGGCGGCCTGGACGGCGCCCGCCGGGCGGACTTGCTGGAGCGCTTCGAGCTCGACCCCACCAAGAAGGGACGCACCTACTCCAAGGGCAACCGGCAGAAGGTCGCCCTGGTCGCCGCCTTCGCCTCCGACGTCGACCTGCTGATCCTCGACGAGCCGACCTCCGGCCTCGACCCGCTGATGGAGGAGGTCTTCCAGGAGTGCGTCCTGGAGGCCCGCGACCGCGGGTGCACGGTCCTGCTCTCCAGTCACCTCCTGTCGGAGATCGAGGCGTTGTGCGACCGGGTCAGCATCATCCGCAAGGGCCGGACCGTGGAGAGCGGCTCCCTGGCCGACCTGCGCCACCTCACGCGCACGTCGGTCATCGCCGAACTGGCGGGCCCGCCCGACGGACTGTCCCGGCTCCCCGGGGTGCACGACCTCGACGTGCACGGCAGACGCGTCCGGCTCCAGGTCGACACCGACAAGCTCGACGCCGTGCTGCGCTCCCTCACCTCGTCCGGAGTACGCAGCCTGACGAGTACGCCGCCGACGCTGGAGGAGCTGTTCCTGCGGCACTACCAGGACGACCTGGGCACCGGTGACCGTCGCGCCGCCGAGGGCACGGCCGCTGCCGCCGAGCCGTCCGGTGCTGAAGAGGTGACGCCGCGATGACCGCCGTGACCGCCGGTCCCGTGGTCCGGAGCGGGCCCCGCGACCTCGCAGGGACGGGTGCCCTGCTGCGCCTCGCCCTCCGCCGCGACCGGCTGATGGTCCCGCTGTGGGTACTGCTGCTCGGGCTGACGGTGGCCGGCCTGACCGGGCCCTTCGAGGCGCTGTACGACACCGCGGCCAAGCGTGCCGAGCTGGCGCAGTCGATGAACGCCAACACCTCGATGCGCGCGCTGTACGGCCCGGTGTTCGGCGACTCGATCGGCGGGCTGGTCACCTGGCGGATGGCCGGCTTCGGCGCTGTGCTCGCCGCCGTGATGAGTCTCCTGATCGTCGTACGGCACACCCGGGAAGAGGAGGAGACGGGCCGTCAGGAGCTGCTGTCGGCCGCCGTGGTCGGACGCCGCGCACCGATCAGCGCCGCACTGCTGACCGCGCTCCTCGCCAATGCCGCACTGGCCATGGTCATCACCGCCGGACTCATCGAGAGCGGTCAACCGGTCGCGGGCTCGCTGGCACTGGGGCTGGCCGTCGGCGGGTGCGGGATGTTCTTCGCCGGCGTCGCCACCGTCGCGGCGCAGCTCACCGAGAGCGCGCGGTTGGCCAAGGGGCTGACGGGCGCGGCCGTGGGCCTCGCATTCGTCCTGCGGGCCGCGGGCGACGCCGCGAGTGCCGACGGTTCCTCGCCACTGACCTGGCTGTCACCGGTCGGCTGGGCCCAGCATCTGCGGGCGTACGCCGGTGAACGCTGGTGGGTGCTCCTGCTGTTCGCCGCCGGCACCGTCGGCGCGGCCTGCGCCGGGTACGCGCTGGCCGCGCGGCGCGACATCGGGATGAGCTTCCTGCCGGCCCGGCCCGGACCGGCCCGCGCACCGGCGTCGCTGAGCGGCGCGTTCGGTCTCGCCTGGCGGCTGCAGCGTACGACGCTGCTGGGCTGGGCCGTCGGATTCGCGGTGGCCGGCGGGGTGTTCGGCGGTATCGCCGACGGCGCCTCCGACCTCGTCGGCGACAACGAGCAGACCCGCCGGATATTGGAGCGGATGGGCGGCGCCCAGGCACTCACCGACACCTTCCTGGCCACCATGGCCGGCATGCTCGGCATGGTCGCGGCCCTCTACGCGACGGGGGCGGTGCTGCGGCTGCGCGGCGAGGAGACCGGCGACCGGGCCGAGCCGGTACTGGCCTGCGCGGTGGGGCGGTTGCGCTGGGCGGTGAGCCACCTGCTGATCGCGTTTCTGGGCACGGGCGTCGTGCTGGCGACGGGTGGGGTGGGCCTGGCGCTCGGGTACGGGGCCACGGTCGGTGACGTGGGCGGACGCTTCGGGGCCGTGGTGGGGGCGGCGCTGGCGCAGATACCGGCGGTCTGGGTGCTGGCCGGTCTGGCCGCCTTCCTCTTCGGCGCCCTCCCGAAGCTCACCACGGCGGCCTGGGGGCTGACCGGGGCGTCGCTGGGCATCGGCTGGATCGGTCCGGCGCTCGACCTCCCGCAGTGGGTGATGGACCTTTCCCCCTTCAGCCACCTGCCGAAGCTGCCGGGCGGCGACGCGACGGCGGCGCCCTTCCTGTGGCTCCTGCTGACAGCCGTCCTCAGCACGGCCGCGGGCCTGATCGCGCTGCGGCGCCGGGACATGGGATGAACGAGGGAGGGATGACCGTACGGCGATGACCTCACAGCGATATCCACACCCTGTGGATATTTCCCGGGGCGGGCTCTCGGAGGGGAGCTCCCTCTGGGGCGAGGCCAGGGCGAGGAGGGAGCGGTGGAGGAGGTGGGGGGAGGGGGAGGGGGGAGGGAAGGGGAAGGCCCGGCCCGCGAACGGGGGCGGGCCGGGCCGGGCCCCCGCCTCAGAACCCCGGTGTCACGAGGCCCGTTTCGTAGGCGAAGACGGCGGCCTGGGTGCGGTCGCGGAGGCCGAGCTTCACCAGGATGCGGCTCACATGTGTCTTGACCGTGGATTCGGCCACGACGAGATGTTCGGCGATCTCGCCGTTCGACAGGCCTTGGGCGACCAGTACCAGCACCTCCGTCTCCCGCTCCGTGAGGTCACCGATGCGTTCCTGGGCGGGCTGCCGGGGCGCGCCCAGCCGGGAGAACTCCGAGATCAGCCGTTTGGTCACGGTCGGCGCGAGCAGCGCTTCGCCGGACGCCACGATGCGTACTCCCTCGGCGAGTTGGCCGGCGGACGCGTCCTTGAGGAGGAAGCCGCTGGCTCCCGCGCGGAGCGCCTGGTAGACGTACTCGTCCAGGTCGAAGGTGGTCAGTACGAGCACCTTGGCGTCCGCGTCGGCGGCGGCGATCTCGCGGGTCGCTTCGAGGCCGTTGACCTCCGGCATGCGGATGTCCATCAGGACGACGTCCGGGCGCAGGGCCGCGACCTGTTGGACCGCGTCGCGGCCGTTCACCGCCTCGCCGATGACCTCGATGTCCGGCATCGCGTTGAGGAGGACGGAGAACCCCTCCCGCACCATGACCTGGTCGTCGACGATCAGGACATTGATCATTACTGCGGCCTTCCCGGCGGGGTGTCCGGCTTCTGCAGCGACACGGTGGGCTGTTGACCGGCGGGCGGACGAGCCGCCGCGTGCTGCGTGCCGGCGGGCTGCCCCATCGGCCGGGTGGCCGGGGCCGAGGTCGGCTCCATCGTATGTGCAGCAGACGCAGACGCCTGTGGACCGGTCACCCGAGGCGACTCCGGAGCAGACGGCCGGGACGGCTCCGACACAGACATCCGAGGCGGCTCCGGCACAGACATCCCAGGCGGCTCCGGAGCAGACGGCCGGACCGACTCCGCAGCAGACGTCCGGGACGGCTCCGGCACAGCCGTCCGAGGCGACTCCGGCACAGACATCCCAGACGACTCCGGCACGGACATCCCAGACGACTCCGCAGCAGACGGCCGGGACGGCTCCGGGTCCCGCGCCGCCGGGAGGAACACCGTCACCTCGTATCCCCCGTCCGGCGTCGGGCCGTTGGTCATGTCGCCGTTGAGCATGCCGACGCGTTCGTGCATGCCGAGGACGCCGTGGCCCGCGCCGGGAGAGGGCTTGGCCAGGCGGTTCGGGGGCCCGTTGACGACGCGCAGGCCGAGGCCGCCGAGTACGTACGCGACCTCCACCCGGGCCTCCGCGCCCGGCGCGTGCCGCAGCGTGTTGCTCAGCGCCTCCTGGATGATCCGGTACGCCGACAGCTCCACGCCCTGCGGCAGCGGCCGTACGGCCCCGGTCACCACCGCCGTGACGGTCAGCCCCGCCCCGCGCACGCTCTCCAGCAGCGCGTCCAGGTCGGCGAGGGTGGGCTGTGGCGCCTCGGGGCCGGCGAAGGCGTCGGGGTCCTCGGAGCGTACGACGCCCAGGATGCGGCGCAGTTCGGTGAGGGCCGCCACGGCGTTCTCGCGGATGGTCGAGAAGGCGGTGGCCAGTTCGGGCGGCGTGTCCCGCACCCGGTACGGCGCGGCCTCCGCCTGGATGGCGATCACCGACATGTGGTGCGCGACGACGTCGTGCAGCTCGCGGGCGATGGTCGCGCGCTCCTCCAGCGTGGTGCGCCGGGACCGTTCCTCCGCGGTGACGGTGCGGGTCTCCTCGACCTGCTGCCGCTCCTCGCGCCAGGCGCGGACGGCCGCGGCGGCCATCAGCACGATTCCGCTCAGCACCGCCGCCTGCGGCAGCAGCGAACCGTCGGTACCGAGGACGGTGATGCCCGGCGTGAGCAGGACGAACGTCACCGCCCACATCTCCGTCGCCAGCCGGGGCCGGGTACGCAGGACGACCAGGACCATCGTCGCGACGTGTCCGAGGAAGGAGAGCATCCAGGCGCCTCCGCCCCCGCCGCCCAGCATCCCGAAGCAGGCGGCCAGCAGCGAGAGCCAGAAGGCTCCCACCGGGCGGATCAGGGTCATCGCCGGCGGGCCCGCGACGAGCACACCGAAGATCAGCATGATCAGTGGCGGCCCGACGGTGGTCGTCTGAACGGCGAACATCAGCAGCACGAAGGCGTAGCCGAGGACCAGCGCGTGCGGGAACCAGCGCAGGTAACGGCCCTGCCGGGGCGACAGCCAGGGCACCCGGCCGGCCACCCGGTCACCGTCCAGCGGGGGCAGCGGGCGGGCGGCGAAGGGGTGGGAGAACAGGTCCCGGCGGAGGCCGCTCAGCACGCCGCTCGTTGTGCGGGCCTCGGGGTGCCGGCCGTCCCGTACGTACTCGGCATCGCTCTGTTTCCGGCGTGTGCCGTCCACGAACTGAGGTGTCTCGTTCACGCACCCCACGGTAGGGACGGGGGCGGGCGACGGCGTCCGGCCCAGTGGGGATCTGCGGGGGTCCGTCTCAAGTACTACGTGCTGCGCGGTGCGGCACTCCGGTACACCTTCCCCGGACCGCTCCCCCACCCGGACCTCGGCGGTTCATACCTCCACCAGCAGTTCCACCGGCCCCCTGATCACGAAGTTCGGCTTCCAGGACGGTTCGGCGGCGAGGCGGAGGGCCGGGGCGGCGCGGAGCAGGGCACCGAACGAGGCGGTCAGTTCGAGGCGGGCGAGCGGGGCGCCCAGGCAGTAGTGGATGCCCGCGCCGAGGGAGACGTGCGGGTTCTCCGGGCGGGAGAGGTCCAGTTCCTCGGGGCGGTCGAAGCGTGCCGGGTCGCGGTTGGCCGAGCCGAAGAGGAGGGCCACCTCCGCGCCGCGCGGTACGACGGTGCCGTCGATCTCGATGTCGTCGAGGACCCAGCGTTCGAAGAGCTGGAGCGGGGTGGCGTACCGCAGCAGTTCCTCGACGGCGGTCGGCAGCAGCGTGTCCGGCGCGGCGCGCAGCGCGGCGAGCTGGTCCGGGTGCCGGAGGAGGGCGAGCCAGCCGTTGACGGTGGTGTTGACCGTCGCTTCGTGCCCGGCGTTGAGCAGCAGCACGCAGGTGGAGACCATCTCCTGCTCGGTCAGCCGGTCGCCTTCGTCGTACGCCGCGATCAGGGCGCTGATCAGGTCCTCGCCCGGGTCCTTGCGCCGGGCGGCGATCAGTTCGCGCAGGTACGCGGAGAATTCGAGCGACGCCCGTACCGCGCGGCGCGCCGTCTCCGCTGCCGGGTTCAGTTCGTACATCCCGCAGATGTCGGCCGACCAGGGGCGCAGCAGTGAGCGGTCGGCTTCGGGGATGCCGAGCATCTCGCCGATGACCGCGACCGGGAGGGGTTCGGCGATCGCGGTCAGCAGGTCGCCGCCGCCCGCCGCCACGAAGTCCTCGACCAGACGGTCCACCAGCCGGGCGACGACGGGCGCCAGTTGCTCGACCGTGCGGGGCGTGAACGCCTTCGAGACGAGGCGCCGCAGGCGGGTGTGGTCGGGCGCCTCCATGTCGAGGAGGCCGTTGTCGTTGAGGACGTGGAAGGGCTCGTGTTCGGGCGGGGGCGGAGTGCGGCCGAACTCCTCGTGGGTGAAGCGGTGCAGGTAGGTACGGCCGAGGCGGCGGTCCCGCAGCAGCGCGCTGACGTCCGCGTGGTGCGGCACCAGCCACTGGTCGGTGGGCGGGAAGTGGTGCACCCGGCCGGCGCGGCGCAGTTCGGCGTAGCCGGGGTAGGGGTCGGCGACGAACTCGGGCGACCAGGGGTCGAATGCGGCGACGGCTGCCATGGGGGGACGGTACCGCCGGGCACGGCCCGGCGGTCAGGGTCCGGTGGCGCCGGATTCTCCGCCGCCCGGCACGGGGCGTGGTGTGCCGCTGAGGACGCCGAGAAGTGCGTCGCGGAGCGCGCCGTACGCCTCGGTGCCGGGGGTGACGGCCGCGTAATGGCCCACGCCGGGCAGTTCGTGCAGGGCGACGGGGCCGCCGAGCACGGCGTCGGCTCCGGTGCCGTCGCGTCCGGGGGCGGCTGCGGTGGCGGTACCGGTTCCGCGGTGGGTCCGTGCGTAGCGCTGCGACAGTTCCAGCGGTACGTCGGGGTCGGCCGTGCCGTGCAGGATTGTCACCGGTACGCGGGGCGCCAGCCGTACCGGATCGGTCGCGGCGATACGTTCCGCCAGGGCCGTACGACCCAGGGGTGCCGCGGCGCCGCCGTCCAGGAACTCCGCCACGGCCCCACTGCTCAGCCGCAGTTCGTGGGCGCGGGCGAGGTCGGCGACCGGGGCCACGGCGACGGCGGCGGTGGCCGGGCCCGGCCGCGCTGCCGTCCAGAGGGCCAGGTGGCCGCCGGCGGAGTGGCCGGCGACGACCACGGGCGTTCCCCGGTGCGCCTCGGCGGCCGCCACCCGTACCGCGCTCGTCACGTCGTCGAACGTCTCCGGCAGACCGCCGCCGCCACCGGCCCTGCGGTACTCCGCGAGCGCGACCGGCAGGCCGTCCCTGGCCAGCGCGGCGGCCAGCGGCGACAGGTGCGTACGGTCGTAGGCCACCCGCCAGAAGCCGCCGTGCAGCAGGAGGACCATCGGGCCGGTCCGGCGGCCGGCCGGCGGGGAGTACGCCGTGCCCGGCGGCCGGTACAGGTCGACGACCTGGTCGGGGTGGTCGCCGTAGGCGACGCGGGCGTCCGGCGCCACGGGCGCGCGGGCCAGCAGCACTTCCTCCTCGTCCGCCGCCGTGCCGCTCATATCGTGGTCGGGCCCTGTGCCGTGGCGCCCGCCGCGACCGCGGACGCGCTGCCGTCGCCCGGTACGTACGCCAGGACCTCCGCGAGGGTCCGGGCCGCGCGCTCCGCGTCCGCGAAGGAGGTGTAGAGCGGGGTGAAGCCGAAGCGCAGCACGTCGGGGTGGCGGAAGTCGCCGATCACGCCGTGCCGGATCAGCTCGCCCATCACCTCGCCGGCCCCCGCGCACTCCAGCGCGACCTGGCTGCCCCGCTCGTCGTGTGCCTCCGGGGTCACCGACCGCACCCGGCCGCGCGGCACGTACGCCCGGACGCACTCCAGGAAGAAGTCGGTCAGGGCGAGGCTCTTGGCGCGTACGTCCTCGACGGCCACGCCCTCCCAGGCCTCCAGCGCGGCTTCCAGGGCGAGCAGCGAGAGGATGTCCGGGGTGCCGACGCGGCCGCGTTCGATGCCCGCCGCCGGTACGTACGCGGGGTCCATGCCGAAGGGGTCGGCGTGGGAGTTCCAGCCGGGCAGGGGTGAGTCGAAGCGCGGCTGGTGCTCGGCGCGTACGTACAGGTAGGCGGGCGAGCCGGGGCCGCCGTTGAGGTACTTGTACGTGCAGCCGACCGCGAGGTCCACGCCGTGCGCGTCCAGGCCGACCGGCAGCGCGCCCGCGCTGTGGCAGAGGTCCCAGACGGCGAACGCGCCGGCTTCGTGCAGCGCGGCGGTGATGCCGGGCAGGTCGTTGAGCCGGCCGGTGCGGTAGTCGACGTGGTTGACCAGGGCGACGGCGGTACGGTCCGACACCTCGGCGGGCATCCGGGCGGCCTCGACGGGGCGCAGCGTACGGCCGGTGAGCCGGGCGGCCGACGCCGCGATGTAGCCGTCGGTCGGGAAGGTGGCCGCGTCGACCAGGATCTCGTCCCGGGGGACGCCGTCCACGGCCGGGCCGGTCTCGTCCGCCATGCGGACGGCGGCGACCACGGCCTTGAAGACGTTGACGCTGGTGGAGTCGCCGACCACGACCTGGCCCGGCGCGGCGCCGAGGAGCGGGGCGATCCGGTCGCCGATCCGCTCGGGCGCGGTCCACCAGCCGGATTCCGACCAGGAGCGGATGCGCAGCTCGCCCCATTCGCGGGCGACGACCTCGCGGACCCGTTCGGGGACCGCGTGCGGCAGCGCGCCGAGGGAGTTGCCGTCGAGGTAGACCGCCTCGTCGAGCACGAACTCCGCGCGCTTGCCGCTCAGCGGGTCGCCGTCGTCCAGCTGCGCGGCCCGGGCGGCGAGGTCGTCACGGACCACGGCCGCGGCGACGGCGCGGGCGGCCAGCGCGTCGCCCACGTCCGAAGGATCGATTCTCTGGCCGGACACGCCGGTACCGGCACTCTCGTTCCGCTGCGCTTCCTGCTGCACTTCGTCGTCACCCTCCGCTCGGGCCTGACCGCATCGCTTCGTCGTGGGGGGCCGCTCGGACCCGGCCGCGCCGCTCTCTCGTGAGGGCCGCTCGGACCCGGCCGTCCCGGTCCTGAGCGGCCGCTCCGGCACGAGTGCCCCGTCCGGCGGAGACGAGTGCCGCTGTCCGGCACCGGTCCGCTCAGACATGGCTGCGGGCCGTCCACAGCTCAGGGAAGACGTTTTTGCGGGCCCGCTTCTCCAGCCAGGCCACCCCGGAGGAGCCGCCGGTGCCCATCTTCGCGCCCATCGCCCGGCGGGTGGCCACCAGATGGTCGTTGCGCCAGCGCCAGACCAGTTCGGCGACGTCGGTGAGGACCTCCCCCAGCTCGACCAGCTCGTGCCGCGGGTCGCCTGCGTAGACCTCGGTCCAGGCGGCCTCGACGGCCGGGTGCGGCTCGTACCTGAGCGTGGGGTCGCGCTGCAGTACCGACACCGGGACGGCGAAGCCCCGGCGGTCCAGCAGCCGCAGCACCTCGTCCCACAGGCTCGGCTCGTGCAGCGCCTTCTCCAGCTCGGCGTACTCGCGCGGCGCGCCGCGGTGCGGGACGAGCATGGAGGCGGACTTCTCGCCGAGCAGGAACTCCAGCCGCCGGTACATCGCGGACTGGAAGCCGGAGCCGTCGCCGAGGGCGCCGCGGTAGGCGTTGAACTGCGCGGGGGTCAGCCGGGCCAGCGGCTTCCACGCGGCGTTGAGCGCTTCCAGCTCGTACGTGGAGCGGCGCAGCGCGTCGATCGCGGTGGGCACGTCGTCACGGCGCAGGGCCTGCGCCGCGGTGTGCCACTCGTGGACGATGCCGGTGAACCACAGCTCCATGACCTGGGTGGTCACCAGGAAGGCCATCTCTCCGGGGTCGTCGGAGAGCAGATGCTGGGCGTGGGTGAGCAGCTCCGCCTGTACGTAGTCCTCGTACGGCGTGGTGCCCTTGAAGTCCAGGTTCGGGTCCGCCTCCGCGTGGCCGACCGGGCAGCGCGGGGCCGGCTCCGGGGACGGGGACGCCTGGGACGCTGATGACGAGTGCGACATCAGAACTCCTCGTGATGCATGCCTCCGGGTAGCGGTCCGCCCCTTCCTGTCGGCATCGGAGCCCCGGTCCCCTCGTCAGGCCCGGCTCACCGGACCTGCTGCGCATCTTCCGCAACTCTCCGAGGTTTGGCAAGGGCCGTCCCGGCCGACCCGCGGGGCCGCCACCGGCTCAGGACCGGCCGGAACGCGTCGCCGGGCCGGTCCTGAGCGGGTCATCTCGGGAGGGGGCTCCCTCAGGAGAGCGTGTCGGCCGCGGTCGGCGAGGATTCGCGCAGGAAGGCCGTGCAGCGCTCGTACTCCTCCTGCTCGCCGATCGCCTGGGCGGCGCGGGCGAGCGCGTGCAGCGCCCGCAGGAAGCCGCGGTTCGGCTCGTGCTCGAACGGGACCGGGCCGTGGCCCTTCCAGCCGGCCCGGCGCAGCGCGTCCAGGCCGCGGTGGTAGCCGGTGCGGGCGTACGCGTAGGACTCGACGGTCCGGCCGGCCTGGAAGGCGTCGTCCGCCAGCTGTGCCCAGACCAGCGAGGACGCCGGGTACTTCGCGGCGACGTCGGCCGGTGCGGTGCCCGTGGCGAGCAGCTCACGGGGCTCCGGGTCGTCGGGCAGGTGGGTCGGGGGCGGTCCCCCGAGCAGGTTCTCGTGAATGGCCATGGGTCCAAGTCTGCCTGGTCCGTGCGGCACGCGACGCCCCGGCGGTGGCCGTTCGGCCGGGGCGCACGGAGGATCGTCCACGCGCGCGACGGGGCCGGCCGCCCCGTTCGCACGGCACCCCGGCGGCCCGGGTACCGCGCCTGTGCGCGGAGGGCCCCGTACGCATGGGAATTCATGCGTACGGGGCCCTCCGGGGTACCCGGCTGCGGGCGCCGGTGCGGCGCCGCGGCGGAGTTACTTGATCTTGGTGCCGGTGGAGCGCAGGTTCGCGCAGGCCTCGGTGACGCGCTTGGCCATGCCGCCCTCGGCCAGCTTGCCCCAGCTGCGCGGGTCGTAGACCTTCTTGTTGCCGACCTCGCCGTCGACCTTCAGGACACCGTCGTAGTTGCGGAACATGTGGTCCGCGATCGGGCGCGAGAAGGCGTACTGGGTGTCGGTGTCGAGGTTCATCTTCACGACGCCGTTCTCCAGCGCGGTAGCGATCTCCTGCTCGGTGGAGCCGGAGCCGCCGTGGAAGACGAAGTCGAACGGGGACTGCTTGCCGTACTTGGCGCCGACGCCCTCCTGGAGGTCCTTGAGGAGCTCGGGGCGGAGGACGACGTTGCCCGGCTTGTAGACGCCGTGGACGTTGCCGAAGGAGGCGGCGAGCAGGTAGCGGCCCTTCTCGCCCAGGCCCAGCGCCTCGGCGGTGCGGATCGCGTCGTCGACGGTGGTGTACAGCTCGTCGTTGATCTCGTGGGTGACGCCGTCCTCCTCGCCGCCGGTCGGGGTGATCTCGACCTCGAGGATGATCTTGGCGGCGGCAGCCTTGGCGAGCAGCTCCTGGCCGATGGAGAGGTTGTCGGCGAGGTTCTCGGCCGAGCCGTCCCACATGTGCGACTGGAAGAGCGGGTTCTGGCCCTTGGCCACGCGCTCGGCGGAGATGTCGAGCAGCGGGCGGACGTAGCCGTCGAGCTTGTCCTTGGGGCAGTGGTCGGTGTGCAGCGCGACGGTGATGTCGTACTTCGCGGCCACGACGTGCGCGAACTCGGCCAGGGCGACGGCGCCGGTCACCATGTCCTTGTTGTACTGGCCGCCCAGGAACTCCGCACCGCCCGTGGAGATCTGGATGATGCCGTCGCTCTCGGCCTCGGCGAAACCGCGCAGTGCCGCGTGCAGGGTCTGCGTCGAGGTGACGTTGATGGCCGGGTAGGCGAACTTGCCTGCCTTCGCCCGGTCGAGCATCTCGTTGTAGACCTCGGGGGTTGCGATGGGCATCTGTCCGCTCCTTGTGTGTGCGGGTACCGGGTACGTTCTGGGCCCTGACCAGGGGGGCGACGTCATCGTCGCGGCCCATCTTCCCAGACTTGCCGGATACCTCCACATCGCGCTGCCACCCGGACGGCGGAAAGGGCGGGCTGTTTCACGTGAAACAGCCCGCCCCGTGGCGAAACCGCAGGTCACCGAGGTCGGTACCGGGAAACCACAGTCGGCGCGCCGACCTGACCGGTGAGACCGCCGGATCTCTCAGGCGAGATCCAGGTCGGTGAGCCGGTAGCCGGTGATGTACTTCAGGCCGGCCCCGGCGATGGCCGACTCGGCGCCGCGGTCGACGATCGTCGCGACCGCGACGACCTCGGCGCCCGCCTCACGGGCCGCCTCGACGGCGGTCAGCGGCGAGCCGCCGGTGGTGGAGGTGTCCTCGACGACCAGGACGCGGCGGCCCTTGATGTCCGGGCCCTCGATACGGCGCTGCATGCCGTGCGTCTTCTGGGCCTTGCGGACCACGAAGGCGTCCAGCTTCTGCCCGCGCGCGGCGGCGGCGTGCAGCATCGACGTCGCGACCGGGTCGGCACCGAGCGTGAGCCCGCCGACCGCGTCGTAGTCCAGGTCGGCGGTGACGTCCAGCATCACCTGGCCGACCAGCGGCGCGGCCTCGGCGTCCAGGGTGATCCGGCGCAGGTCGATGTAGTAGTCGGCTTCCTTGCCGGAGGAAAGCGTCACCTTGCCGTGCACCACGGCCTTGTCCTTGATCTGCTGCAGCAGCTCGCCGCGCACGTCGTCACTCATGCGCACGAGCTTAGGACAGCCCCGGGGCCGGTCCGGGACGCGGCTCAGGCCAGGGAACGCCAGGTCCAGGTCGTGGAGATCTCCAGCGGGTCGATGGGCGTCACCAGGCGCGGCTGAGTGTTCAGACCGTTGGGCGGGCCGGACTGCGGCTCCACGCACACGGCCGCCTCCTGCTCGTCGTACACCACGGCCCACTCCGCGCGGCTGGTGACCTTCAGCTCCAGCCGGCCCGGCCAGGTCAGCGTCACGTCCACGCCCTGCGGCATGCCGAAGCAGTCGTCCCACGGGCCGGGGAGGGGGTCGATGCGCCGGCCGGTCGGGAGGTGGTCCTCGCCGCGCTCCTCCTGCCACTCGGGCGCGAAGTCGATGCGTACGCCCTCGCCGCCGTCGTCGAGGTGGCGCAGGAACCAGGGGTGCCAGCCGGCCTGGGCCGGGAAGGAGTCGCCGTACGTCTCGACGCCCATGCTCAGGGTCAGCGAGCCGCCGTCCTCGGCCAGCTCGACCAGCTGGGTGACCTTGCCGGGATACGGCCAGGGGTCGGCCGGGTCGTCCAGGTCGTACGTGAAGGCCGCGGTGGTCCCGGTCGTGCGGGCGGTGCGCCAGGAGAGGTTGCGGCCGTTGCCGTGGATGGCGTGCGGCGGGGAGTTCAGCGGCATCTGGTGCGTCTCGGAGCCGTTGCGGAACCGGCCGTGCTCGATGCGGCCGCACCACGGCACCATCGGGAAGCAGCCGTACTTGGCTCCCTGCCGGAGCAGTTCCGTGCCGCCGACCCGGAGACTCTCGATACGGCAGCCGTTGTCCGGGCGGACGGCCACTTCGGTGTCTCCGGCGGCCAGCCGTACGGTGCGCGCCACGCGCGGCTTCTGGGCGGGCTCTGTGCGGTTCTCAGTGCTCACGGCTCGACCTTAGCGGTGCGGCTCGTCAGCGGCGTCCCGGGCACGCTGGTCCCGGCACCGGGGTCAGCGGCGGCGGCGCAGGGCCCGGCCGACCACGACGGCGGAGGCCAGGACGACGGCGGCCGCGGGGGCCGCCCAGCGGAGGGTGGCCGAGGCGGTGGAGGTGTCGGGCGCGGGCACGGGGGCGTAGCGGCCGCGCGGCGGGGCGTGGTCGACCTCCTCCGCGCTGCGGCCGATCATCGTGCGGCGGGCGTGCGCGGCCTCGGCGGGCGGCTCGGCCGGCATGCCCAGCTCCTCCTCGGCGAGCGGGTCCAGCGAGGAGGGCGGGATCTCGGTCTCGAAGACGCCGGGCCGGGGCGGTGCGTCCACGAGGTCGCCCGCCTCGTCGCCGTCGTCCACGTCGGCGTCGTCCCCACCGGTGACGTCGGCGGGGTCATCCTCGGCGCCCGGCTCCCTGGTGCCGTCCAGACCGTCCGTGCCGTCCAGGCCGCCTGTACCGTCCAGACCGTCGGCGTCCGCCGCGTCCTCGACGTCCGCCTCGGCAAGCGCGTCCTCCCCGGAGGGCACGTTCTCCCCGGCGACCGCGGACTCCTCGGCAAGCGCCTCCTCACCCCCCTCGGCGTCCGTCTCGGCGCCCCGCGCATCCGACGCCCCTGAAGCATCCGCCGGTCCCCCCGCGAACACCGCCGTACCGTCCGCCGCCGTCGTGGCCCCGGCCGCCGCCCCCGGCCCGGTCGGCCCGGTCGGCCCGTCCGGCTCTCCCGCGGCCACCGGCCGGAGCGACAGGTCTTCGGTGAGGGTGGTGACGAAGCGGTCCAGGAGGCGGTGGCCGGCCGCGCGGACGGCGTCGTCCGAGGCGGCCGCGAGCCGGCCGCCGGACCGTACGGCGGCGGTGCAGGAGAGCGTCGTGCCCTTGCCGCCCTCGTCGGACGCCACCCGGACGGTGAGGTCCAGCTCGGCGAAGCCGTCGCCGCGTACCTCCGTGCCCCGGACCTCGGCGTCGAAGGCATCCGCTTCGCCGTCCCGCGGGGTCACCCGCAGCGACCCGCGGTAGGTGATGGTGGAGCCGCCGACCCGCAGCCGCAGCCGGCCCTCCGGAACTCCGGATGCGGGGTCCGCGTCGAGCTGGGCGCCCGGGACGCAGCGGGCCAGGCGTTCCGGCTCGGTGAGCGCCTGCCGCACCGTACCGACGGGAAACGGAACGTACACCTCATGCTCCATGACATCGGAGCCTACCCAGCACGCCCCGCCCCGTGCCCGCTCCCGCACAACTTTCTCGGCATGCCGTCACCGTCCGGGCGCCGCCCCGGCAGGGGTCAGCCGCCGTACCGCGGGTGCATGAGCGTCGACGGCGGCAGGCCCGTCAGGCGCGTACGGTCCAGGGCGGCGCGGCCGGAGCGCAGCAGGGCGGGGGTCAGGGAGCGCAGCGGCGGAGCGGCCGGCGAGAGGCGCAGGCCGGGTGTGGTGCGGCCGGCCAGGAGGAAGCCCCAGGAGCGGGCGGTTCCCGGGCCGGCGTGCACGGTGCCGGACGGGTCCCGGCCGGGGCCGCCCGCGTGCGCGGGGACGCGGCCCGGCATCCGGTACGGGACGGTGCGCAGTCCCGCGGCGCGCACGGTCGCCTCGACCGTCCAGAAATCGTGCGGCCGGGCGCGCGGCGGCCCCGCGTGCACCGCCAGCCGGCCGTCCGGGGCCAGCGCCCGGGCCGCGAGTCCGTAGAACTCCCGGGAGTACAGCTGGGCGCCGGCGGTGCTGCCGGGGCCGGGCAGGTCGGCGAGGACCACGTCGTACGGGCCGTCCCGGCGTACCTCGCGCCGGGCGTCCCAGCGCAGCCAGTCGAAGGCGTCGGCGGTGACGACGCGCACCCGCGGGTCGTCGAGCGCCCGGTGGTTGAGCCGGGCGAGGCCGGGGTCGGTGCGGGCCAGCCGGACCAGGCCGCCGTCGCGGTCGACGACGGTGACGGACTCGACGTCGTCGTAGCGCAGCAGTTCGCGTGCCGCCAGGCCGTCGCCGCCGCCGAGGACCAGCGCCCTGCCGTGCGGCCCGCCCGCCGTCGCCGGGTGGACCAGCGCTTCGTGGTACCGGTACTCGTCGGTGGCGTCGGCCCGCAGCCGGCCGTCCAGGTAGAGCGCGAGGGGCGTGCGGACGGGTCCGCCGTCCCGGTCCGCGCGCCCGCCGCCCGTACCGCCGGTCAGCACGACTTCCTGCACGTCCGTCTGGAGGGCGACCCGCGGGCCCGTGTCGTAGACCGCCTCGCGTGCGGCCCGTTCGAACGGGCCGGCCAGCGCGGTGCACGTGGCGAGCAGGGCGAGCACCAGCGCGTTGGCGGCCAGCAGCGACCGGCGTGCCCGTACGGAGAGGTCGCGGCCGAACAGCCCGAGGACGAGCGCGCCGCCCGCCACCGCGTTCACCCCGCCGGTCACCAGGGCGCCCGTCAGCTGTCCGAGCACCGGCAGCAGCAGGAAGGGGAAGGCGAGCCCGCCGACCAGGGCGCCCACGTAGTCCGCCGCGAAGAGATCGGCGACCGCGCCGCCCGCGTCCTGGTTCCGGATGCGCTGGATGAGCGTCATCAGCAGCGGCACCTCGGCGCCGATGAGCACGCCGATCACCAGGGAGAAGCCGACCAGCGCGGACCTGGACTGGCCGAACCAGGCGAAGCAGGCGTGGAGCGCCATCGCCGAGACGCCGCCCACCAGGGCCAGCACCGCCTCCACCGCGCCGAAGCCGACCGCGGCCCGGCAGCGCAGCCGCTTCGCCAGCAGCGAGCCGACGCCCATCGCGAAGACCATCACGGAGAGGACCACGGAGGTCTGGGTCACCGAGTCGCCGACCAGGTAGGAGGAGAGGGCGACCAGTTCCAGTTCGTACACCAGCCCGCATGCCGCGCAGAGGAAGACCACGACGAGGACGAGGAGGCGGCCGACCCCGGCCGGCACCGGCAGCCGCGGTGGCCGGACGATCTCCGGGGGCCTGCGGGCGCCGGCGGTGAGGGCCACTGGCGGATCGATCATGCTGCGCACGCTACGTGACAGCCCTGTGGCGCCTCGTCACCCACAAGAGTGCATTGGATTCGTGCGGAGCAGACGCCGGGACGCTGCCGCGCTCCCCCTCACAGCGCCGCCACCGCCCGCGCCCCCACGCGCGTACGGGTCGCCACCAGCCGCCCTTCCTGGGGGTAGGCGTGCCAGGTCCGCCAGCGCACCTGGCCGCCCTCCCGTTGCGCAAGCATCGCGGTGAACGCGTGCGGCGAGCCGGGGAACGTCCCGGCGAGTCCGTGCGGATGCTCGGCCACCAGAGCGAGCAACTCCTGTGCCCGGCCCGCGAACGAGCCGCGGGAGAGCGTCTCCACATGGGCGGCGAACTCGTACTCCCAGTCCCCGACGCGTTTCGCCACACCGAGCGGGAGCGGGGTGCTGCTGCCCGGCATGCACGCCACCGTCTCCGAGCAACTGCCGCGTTCCTCCTCCAGGAGCACCTGGTGCGAGGCGCCGAGCAGCCGCAACTGAACACTGGCGTCGTTCAATCGCAGGTCGAGGACGGCGAGCGCGGGAAGCGGCTCCCGGCCGAGGGCCCAGGCGAGATCGGCTGCGCGGGTGTCGGTGTAGGCGGTCTTGATGGTGGTGAGCATGGGTCGGCTCCGCAAGCACGCAGTGGATGGTGGGCCGGCCCGCCCCGGAGGAGGACCAGGGATACGACTTACCGGCTGCCGGCTCGTGACCACGTGGGGTCCGAGAACTGGTGGATTCTCACAAGAGAGGGAATCATGAAACTCGCGGGTCCCACAGCCTTTTTACCCATCTTCGCCGGGTTTCCATCCCTCAGAGGGCCTCTCAGTTCAGTTGTTCAACAGCCTTGCGCCCGGCGGCTGTTGAGAACCACCGGGCGCATATGCGACAGGGCATGGGCCAGTTGCATGTTCCGTACCGGCCATCCGTGCGACCGCTGCGGGACGCGCGGGGGAACCGCTCAGGAACCGCCGCCTCCGCCTCCGCCGCAGCCACCGCCCCCGCCTCCGCCGCCGCAGGACGAGCTGCCCCCGCAGGACGAGCTGCCCCCGCAGGACGAACCGCCGCAGCTCTGGTGGCTGCCGTGGTGGCCGCCGCCCGTCCCGCCGTCACCGGCCCACCAGCTGCCCCCGCCGGAGCCCCCGCTGCTGCCCGGGGACCACCTGCTCTTCTTCCGGCCCTTCGGCGACTCGTTGGCCGCGGCCACCCGCGCCATCCAGACCACCGCCGCCACAAAGGCGCAGATCACCAGGAAAATCACAAGGCCTGTCATTCGCTTCACCCCCGTACGTGCGTTCTTACGTGCGGGTCACATGCCCGGCCTCACTGATCCCAAAAGCGGAGTTGAGGAACTCCAGAGGTTCGGCGGAGGATGACGCCCATGGGACGACCGCTGCTCAACCGCCGCCTCGCCGAATTCGGCACCACGATCTTCGCGGAGATGTCCGCGCTCGCCGTGCGCACCGGTTCGATCAACCTGGGCCAGGGCTTCCCCGACACCGACGGCCCCGAAGAGGTACGCGAAGCGGCGGTACGCGCGCTGCGCGACGGCCGCGGCAACCAGTACCCGCCGGGCCCCGGCATCCCCGAGCTGCGCACCGCCGTCGCCGCGCACCAGCAGCGGTGGTACGGCCTGACGTACGACCCGGACACCGAGGTACTGGTCACCGCCGGCGCGACCGAGGCCATCGCCGCGTCGCTGCTGGCGCTGCTGGAGCCCGGCGACGAGGTGATCGCGCTGGAGCCGTACTACGACTCCTACGCGGCCTGCATCGCCATGGCCGGTGCCACCCGCGTCCCGGTCACCCTGCGCGCCACCGTCGAGGACTCGCCAGGCGGCGCAGCCGCACAGGGGTACTACCGCCTCGACCTGGACGAGCTGCGCGACGCGGTCACCGACCGCACCCGCCTCATCCTCCTCAACACCCCGCACAACCCCACCGGTACCGTCCTCAACCGCGACGAGCTGGCCGCCGTCGCCGAGCTGGCGTGCGAGCGCGACCTCCTCGTCGTCACGGACGAGGTCTACGAGCACCTGGTGTTCGAGGGCGAGCACGTGCCGATCGCCTGCTTCCCGGGGATGCGCGAGCGCACCGTCTCCATCGGGAGCGCGGGCAAGACCTTCTCGTTCACCGGCTGGAAGGTCGGCTGGGTCACCGGGTCGCCCGAGCTGGTCGGCGCGGTCCGCGGCGCCAAGCAGTTCCTCACCTACGTGTCGGCGGGCCCCTTCCAGTACGCCGTCGCCGAGGCGCTCGCGCTGCCGGACGACTACTTCCACGGGCTCCGCGCGGGCCTGCGCCGCAAGCGGGACATCCTGGCCGACGGGCTGGCGGAGGCCGGCTTCCGGGTCTTCCGGCCGAGCGGCACGTACTTCATCACCACCGACATCACGGCCCTGGGCGAACAGGACGGCCTGGCGTTCTGCCTGGGCCTGCCCGAGCGCTGCGGCGTGGTCGCCGTACCGAACTCCGTCTTCTACGACGACACCGAGGCGGGGCGCACGCTGGTCCGTTTCGCGTTCTGCAAGCGCGACGAGGTACTGCGCGAGGCGGCGTCCCGGCTCAAGCAGCTGTCGGGCGGCTGACCCCCGCCACGCGTAAGGGCCCCGGAGCGCCATGCCCCGGGGCCCTTACGCGTGCCGTACGAGAGGCCTTACGCCTCGTCGTCCGGCTTCTCGGCGCCACCGTCGATGTCGGCCTCCAGGCCGAGCTGCTCGACGAGCCACTTGTCGAACTCGATGGACGCGCGGATCCAGCTGACCGTGCTGGAGACGAAGTGCTCCAGGGAGACGCCGGTGCCGACGAGCATCGACGCCTCACCGATCAGACGGACCGTGCCGTCGTCGTGGGTGTGGGTGTAGGCCTTGGGCCACAGGGTGCGGCGGTTCCAGTCGTCGATCGCCTCCAGCAGCTTCGGCTTGAGCTCGATCGCGTGGGGGCGGTCGTAGAAGGTGCGGACGGAGAAGATCTGTTGCTCCTCCTCACCCCGGAACATGAAGTACGTGCGGAACTGCTCCCACGGGGCGGCGAGGTCGCCCTCGTCGTCGACGACGTACTTCAGCTCCATCTGGTCCAGAAGCTGCTTGACCAGGTCCTGGTCAGGCACGATGGGACCCTCCGGCCCCGTCGGCTGCGGTTCGGGCTGGCCCCCGAAATTCGGAATCGAGGACGGGTCGATAGTCACCGTGGAAGTCCCTTCGTATGGTCCCCGCCATCCTCTCCCACACCCGCCCCGTCCTGGCAAGCGGACGGGGCGGACCGGATAGAGGGCACCGCCGCACGGCGGGGGCGCGCGCAGGTCAGGCCGCCGCCACCGGCTCCCGCTCCGCCGTCACCGAAAGGTGGTCGCCGTCCACGTCCACCCGTACGGTGTCGCCGTCGTGCACGTCGCCCGCCAGGATCGCCCGCGCGAGCTGGTCGCCGATGGCGGTCTGGACGAGGCGGCGCAGCGGCCGGGCGCCGTAGGACAGGTCGGGCCCCGAAGAGGCGGCCTGCTCCGGCTTGTCGATCACCGGCTCCTGGCCCAGCCACGCCAGCCAGGTCAGCGCCGCGTCCGAGACGTCCAGGGTCAGCCGCCGGTCGGCGAGGCGCTTCTGCAGGTGCGCGATCTGGATCTGCGCGATCCGCTGGAGCTGGTCCGTGCCGAGCGGGTGGAAGACGACCGTGTCGTCCAGCCGGTTCAGGAACTCCGGGCGGAAGGCGGAGCGGACCGTCTCCAGCACCTTCTCCTTCTTCTGGTCCTCCTTCAGCAGCGGGTCCATCAGGAAGTTCGACCCGAGGTTGGAGGTCAGGATGAGGATGGTGTTCCGGAAGTCGACCGTGCGGCCCTGACCGTCGGTGAGCCGGCCGTCGTCGAGCACCTGGAGCAGGATGTCGAAGACCTCGTGGTGGGCCTTCTCCACCTCGTCCAGCAGCACGACGCTGTACGGGCGGCGCCGTACGGCCTCGGTGAGCTGGCCGCCCTCCTCGTACCCGACGTAGCCGGGCGGCGCGCCGACCAGGCGGGCCACGGAGTGCTTCTCGCCGTACTCGCTCATGTCGATGCGGACCATCGCCCGCTCGTCGTCGAAGAGGAAGTCCGCGAGCGCCTTCGCCAGCTCGGTCTTGCCGACGCCGGTCGGGCCGAGGAAGAGGAACGAGCCGGTCGGGCGGTCGGGGTCGGCGATCCCGGCACGCGTACGGCGCACCGCGTCCGACACCGCGCGCACGGCCTCGGTCTGCCCGATGAGCCGCTTGCCCAGCTCCTCCTCCATGCGCAGCAGCTTCTGCGTCTCGCCCTCCAGCAGACGGCCGGCCGGGATGCCGGTCCAGGAGGCGACCACGTCGGCGATGTCGTCCGGGCCGACCTCCTCCTTGACCATGGACTCCTTGCTGGCCTCCTGCTCGGCCTCGGCGGCGGCGGCCTCGTCCAGCTCCCGCTCCAGGCCGGGGATCTCGCCGTACAGCAGCTTGGAGGCGGTGTCGAAGTCGCCGTCGCGCTGGGCGCGCTCGGCCTGGCCGCGCAGCTCGTCGAGCTTCTCCTTCAGCTCACCGAGGCGGTTCAGGCCCTGCTTCTCCTTCTCCCAGCGTGCGGTCAGCCCGCGCAGTTCTTCTTCCTTGTCCGCGAGGTCCTTCCGCAGCTTCTCCAGGCGCTGCACGGAACCGGCATCGGTCTCGTTCTTGAGCGCCAGCTCCTCCATGCGCAGCCGGTCCACGGACCGCTGCAGCTCGTCGATCTCCACCGGGGAGGAGTCGATCTCCATGCGCAGCCGGGACGCCGACTCGTCGACCAGGTCGATGGCCTTGTCGGGCAGGAACCGGGAGGTGATGTACCGGTCGGAGAGGGTCGCGGCGGCGACCAGCGCCGAGTCCGCGATCTGCACCTTGTGGTGCGCCTCGTACCGGCCCTTGAGGCCGCGCAGGATCGCGACGGTGTCCTCGACGGTCGGCTCGGCGACCAGCACCTGCTGGAAGCGCCGCTCCAGCGCCGGGTCCTTCTCGATCCGCTCGCGGTACTCGTCCAGCGTGGTCGCGCCGACCATCCGCAGCTCGCCGCGGGCCAGCATCGGCTTGAGCATGTTGCCCGCGTCCATGGCGGAGTCGCCGCCGGCGCCCGCGCCGACGACCGTGTGCAGCTCGTCGATGAAGGTGATGATCTGGCCGTCACTGGACTTGATCTCCGCCAGGACGGTCTTCAGCCGCTCCTCGAACTCACCGCGGTACTTCGCGCCCGCGACCATGGCGCCGAGGTCCAGTGCCACCAGCCGCTTGTCGCGCAGCGACTCGGGCACGTCGCCCTTCACGATGCGCTGGGCCAGGCCCTCGACGACGGCGGTCTTGCCGACGCCGGGCTCGCCGATCAGCACCGGGTTGTTCTTCGTACGCCGCGAGAGCACCTGTACGACGCGGCGGATCTCCTGGTCCCGGCCGATGACCGGGTCGAGCTTGCCCTCGCGCGCGGCCGCGGTGAAGTCCGTACCGAACTTCTCCAGTGCCTTGTACGTGCCCTCGGGGTCGGGGTTGGTCACCCGCTGGCCGCCACGCGCCTTCTCGAAGGCGTCCAGCAGCTTCTTGGCGGAGGCGCCCTGCTGGTCCAGCAGCTCGCCGGTGGACCCGCCCTTGGCGGCGATGCCGATGAGCAGGTGCTCGGTGGAGATGTAGTCGTCGCCCAGCTCCTTGGCGCGCTGCGAGGCGTCCGCTATGACGGCGAGCAGCTCGCGGTCGGGCTGCGGCGGGGCGACGGTCGAGCCCTGGATGCTGGGGAGCGCGGCGATCCGGCGCTCGGCCCCGGCGCGCAGCGCTGCCGCGTCCGCGCCGACGGCGGCCAGCAGGTCGGTGATGTTCTCGTTGTCCTGCCCGGCGAGCAGCGCGAGCAGCAGATGGGCTGCGGTCATGTCCGCGTGGCCCGCGGTCACGGCCCGCTCGTTGGCGGCGCTCAGCGCCTCCCGGCTCTTGTTGGTCAGCTCGGCGTCCACGTGCTCGCGCTCCTCCTCTTGTCCGGCCTGCACGTCAGCGGCCCCGTACGGGCCCCTTTGCCTGGATCAACGTGCGATAAGTTGAGTCTATTCCACTCAAGGCGGAAACGCCGACCTTTGCCGGGCGCTGCGGCCTGGGTTCCCGCCGGGCCCGCACTCCACTCGTGCGGGTGATCCGTTCTGATGATCGGCCCGTCGGTACCCCTGAGCCGACATGCTGGCCTTCCGCGACAAGGAGGTGCAGCATGACGGCTATGGCACAGGAGCCGATGGCCAGTGACGAAGAGACCCTCCTGGACTACTTCCTCGAGCTGGAGACCCCCGTGGGGTTCCGGCCTGAGTTCATCGAGGGGGAGATCGTTGTGTCACCACCGACGGACGGCGATCACGAGGACTACTTGGACCTGATCTCTGGCCAGGTCAGGGCCGAGTCCAGCACGCACATGCAGATCTCCGGCTACAAAGGGCTCGTCCTCCCCGGTACGGCAGGCCATGCTGACGATCACGTGATCCCGGACGCCACCATCGCCCCGCGTGAGCTGCGCCTTTTCCGGGGCGCTCCGCCATGGATGCCGAGCGACGGCGTCGCGATGGTCATCGAGGTGACATCGAGCAAGCCGAACAAGGACCGCGGCCCCAAGCGGCAGGCCTACGCCCGCGCACGCATTCCGCTCTACCTCCTCGTCGACCGGACGAAGTCAACGATCACTCTGTTCAGCGAGCCGGCTGACGGCGACTACGTCGAGGTCCACTCGGTGCCCTTCGGCAAACCCCTCCCCCTCCCCGCCCCCTTCTCCTTCGACCTCGACACCGGCGAATTCCTCTGACCGGCGGGCCGCCGGACCGCGCCGGCTCCCCCACCGCACCGCCCCGTAAGGTGCAGGCATGGCCCAGGATCTCCAGAACCCCGACCCCGCGTACCTCGCCTTCTGGCAGGAGCGGCACGTCTGCACGCTGACCACGATGCGGCCGGACGGGACGCCGCACGTCGTGCCGGTGGGGGTGACGTTCGACCCCGAGCAGGGCCTGGCCCGCGTCATCACGAGCAAGGGCACCACCAAGGCACGCAACGTCCTGTCCAGGGGCGACGGCGGCGCGCGCGTCGCGGTCTGCCAGATGCAGGGGCGCCGGTGGGCGACCCTGGAGGGGCTGGCGACGGTCCGTACGGACGAGGCCGACGTGCGCGACGCGGAGGCCCGGTACGCCGTACGGTACGAGCGGCAGCCGCGGCCCAACCCCGAGCGCGTCGTCATCGAGATCCGGGTGACGAAGATGCTGGGACGGGTCTGAGGACACGCACCACCGCGCCGGCCCTGCACAGCGGGCATCGGCCCCCCGGCGCAGCACCGCCCCCCCCGCTCGGCCCGCGGGGTATCGTCACCTCCACAGTCGCCACGTCCCGGGGGGCAGGATGAATGCGGTGCGAGTGACGGCCATCGCGTGCCTGATGCCGCTCTCGGAGCTGGACGACGATCCCTTCCTGGTGGACGACCGCAGCCAGCACGAGATGTGCGCCCGCTGGGCCGAGGACCGCACCTACCGCCTCACCTGCCGGCTGAGCCTCCACCACCTGCGCGCCGACCACTGCGCCCTGTGGCAGGACGTGGAAGCGGGGCTGGTCGACGTCTTCGTCGTACCGAACCGCCGCGCCCTGGAGAACGCCGTCGACTCCGCCGGGGAGTTCACCGGCCGCTGCGCCGCGGCCGGCGTCCGCCTGGAGACCGCCGACGGGGCCGAACCGGTCTACACCGCGGAGATGAAGTCCCGGGTGCACCGCCGGCTCTCGATGCCGACGGCCGGGTACAACGGCTGCTGAGAGCCTGTGTCATCACCCCGGTCGGATCAGCCGGACCCGTTCCGCGCCCGCGCCCGGACGCGAACGGGCCGGGGCCCGAAGACCCCGGCCCGCCCTGTCAGGGCACAGCGGCTACTCGGACGACCGCTTCGGCCGCCACACGACCAGCGCGCTGGTGTGCTGCACGTCCTGGTACGGCACCAGGTCGCGGCGGTAGCTGGCGTGCACCGCCGCCTCCCGCTGCTGGATCGCCGCGGCGGCACCCTCCACCGCGCTCTGCAGCTCGGCGACCCGCTGCTGGAGCGCCGCGACCTGATTCTCCAGTTCGATGATGCGCTTGATGCCCGCGAGGTTGATGCCCTCGTTCTGCGACAGCTGCTGCACCTGCCGGAGCAGCTCGATGTCCCGCGCCGAGTACCGCCGGCCGCGCCCGGCCGTACGGTCCGGGGAGACCAGACCGAGCCGGTCGTACTGGCGCAGCGTCTGCGGATGCAGTCCGGAGAGCTGAGCCGCGACGGAGATGACGTACACCGGCGACTCATCGGTCAGTTCATATGGGTTACGACTGCGCCGTCCGCCCCGGCTGTCCATCATCAAGCCCCCTTCGCGGCCTGGAAGAGCTCCGATCGCGGGTCCTGGCCCGCGGTCGCCTGGCGATAGGCCTCCAGCGACTCGCGTGCCTTGTCACCGAGGTCCTTGGGCACGACCACCTCGATGGTGACCAGGAGGTCGCCCCGGGTGCCGTCCTTGCGCGCCGCACCCTTGCCGCGGGCACGCATCGTCCTGCCGTTCGGCGTCCCGGCCGGTATTTTCAGGGTGACCGGCGGTCCGCCGAGGGTCGGGACCTTCACCTCGCCGCCGAGCGCGGCCTCCGGGAAGGTGACCGGCACGGTGACGGTGAGGTTGTCGCCCTTGCGCCCGAAGACCGGGTGCGCGTCGACGTGCACGACGACGTACAGGTCGCCGTTGGGCCCGCCGCGCTCGCCCGGCGCGCCCTTGCCGCGCAGCCGGATCCGCTGCCCGTCGGAGACGCCCGCGGGGATGCGCACCTGCATCGTGCGCGCGCTGGTGGCGCGTCCGCTGCCCTTGCACACGTCGCAGGGGTGCTCCGCGATCAGGCCGCGGCCCTTGCAGTCGGCGCACGGGTCGGTGAGCGAGAAGCCGCCGCCCGCGCCCCGGCTGACCTGCCCCGTACCCACGCAGGTCGGGCAGACCCGCGGGGTGCCGTTCTTGTCACCCGTACCGGAACAGGCCTTGCAGGGGGCCTGGCTGGACATCCGCAGCGGGACCGTGGCCCCGTCCACCGCCTCGGTGAAGCTGAGCGTCACCTCGGACTCGATGTCCTGGCCGCGGCGCGGCTGGGTACGCGTCCCCGCGCCGCCGCCCCGGTTGAACAGGCCGCCGAAGACGTCCCCGAGGCCGCCGCCGAACCCGCCGGCGCCGCCCTGCGCGCCCCCGAAGAGGTCACCCAGGTCGAAGTTGAAGCTGCCGCCGCCGGCGCCGCCGGGGCCGGCACGGAAGCCGCCGTTGCCGAACAGCGCCCGCGCCTCGTCGTACTCCTTGCGGCGCTTGGGGTCGCCCAGGACGTCGTTCGCCTCGGAGACCTCCTTGAAGCGCTCCTCGGCCTTGGGGTCGCCCTTGTTGGCGTCCGGGTGGTTCTCCCGGGCCAGCTTGCGGTACGCCTTCTTGATCTCGGCGTCGGTGGCGTCCTTCGGGACGCCGAGGACCTTGTAGTAGTCCTTCTCGACGAAGTCCTTGGTGCTCATCCCCGACGTCCCTCCTCCCGTACTGTCCTGCTTCTCACGTCAGCCCTCGTCCGGGCCACCGCTCTCCTCGTCCGACTTCTCCTCGGACTTGGCGGGCTGTGCCCCCGGCTGGGGCTCGGCGACCGCGACCCGCGCAGGGCGAATCGTTCGCTCGCCGATCCGATACCCCGGCTGCAGGATCGCAACGCACGTCGTCTCCGTGACGTCCGGTGCGTACGAGTGCATCAGCGCCTCGTGGATCGTCGGGTCGAAGGGCTCGCCCTCCTTGCCGAACTGCTGCAGACCGAGCTTGGCCACGACCGTCTCGATCGACTCGCCGACCGACTTGAAGCCGCCGACCAGCTCGCCGTGCTCGCGGGCCCGGCCGATGTCGTCGAGGACCGGCAGGAGCTCGGACAGGAGGTTCGCCGCGGCGATCTCCTTGACCGTCACCCGGTCCCGCTCCACCCGCCGGCGGTAGTTCTGGTACTCGGCCTGCAGCCGCTGGAGGTCCGCGGTGCGCTCGTTCAGCGCGGTGCGCACCTGGTCCAGCTGGGCCGTCAGACCGACGTCCTGATTCGCGTCCCCGGCCGGGGCCGGGCCCGCCTTGTCGGCGGACCCGGCGCCCTGCGCCGCATCGTCAGGGGCTGCGGCGTCAGAGGGGACGTCAGGCTTCTCGTCAAAGCCCGGGGTCTCCTCCGTCACGCGGCACCGTCCTTCTTGGGCTTCTCGTCGTCCACGATCTCGGCGTCGACGACATCGTCCTCGGCCTTGGCCTGCTCGCCACCGGCGGCACCTTCGGCACCGCCCGCGGCCTGCGCGCCCTGGGCGTCGGCGTACATGGCCTGACCCAGCTTCTGCGAGACGGCCGCGACCTTCTCCGTGGCGGTACGGATCTCGGCCGTGTCCTCGCCCTTGAGCTTCTCCTTCAGCTCGCCGACGGCGGTCTCGACCTCGGTCTTCACCTCGGCGGGAACCTTCTCCTCGTTGTCCTTGAGGAACTTCTCCGTCTGGTAGACGAGCTGCTCGCCCTGGTTGCGGGTCTCGGCGGCCTCACGGCGCTTGTGGTCCTCGTCCGCGTAGCGCTCGGCCTCCTCGCGCATGCGGTCGACCTCTTCCTTCGGGAGCGAGGAGCCGCCGGTGACGGTCATCTTCTGCTCCTTGCCCGTGCCCAGGTCCTTCGCGGTCACGTGCATGATGCCGTTGGCGTCGATGTCGAAGGAGACCTCGATCTGCGGGACGCCACGCGGGGCCGGCGGCAGACCGGTCAGCTCGAACATGCCGAGCTTCTTGTTGTACGCCGCGATCTCGCGCTCGCCCTGGTAGACCTGGATCTGCACGGAGGGCTGGTTGTCCTCGGCGGTGGTGAAGATCTCCGAACGCTTGGTCGGGATCGTCGTGTTCCGCTCGATGAGCTTGGTCATGATGCCGCCCTTGGTCTCGATACCGAGGGACAGCGGGGTGACGTCCAGCAGCAGGACGTCCTTGACCTCACCCTTGAGGACACCGGCCTGCAGCGACGCGCCGATGGCGACGACCTCGTCCGGGTTGACGCCCTTGTTGGCGTCCTTGCCGCCGGTCAGCTCCTTGACGAGCTCGGCGACGGCCGGCATACGGGTCGAACCGCCGACCAGGACCACGTGGTCGATCTCGGACAGCTGGATGCCGGCGTCCTTGATGACGTTGTGGAACGGGGTCTTGCAGCGGTCGAGCAGGTCGCTGGTGAGCTGCTGGAACTGCGAGCGCGTGAGCTTCTCGTCCAGGTGCAGCGGGCCCTCGGCCGAGGCGGTGATGTAGGGCAGGTTGATCGTCGTCTCGGTGGAGGACGACAGCTCGATCTTCGCCTTCTCGGCGGCCTCGCGCAGGCGCTGGAGCGCCATCTTGTCCTTGGACAGGTCGACGCCGTGGCCGTTCTGGAACTGCTTGACCAGGTAGTCGACGACGCGCTGGTCCCAGTCGTCACCACCGAGCTGGTTGTCACCGTTGGTGGCCTTCACCTCGACCACGCCGTCGCCGATCTCCAGCAGCGAGACGTCGAAGGTACCGCCACCGAGGTCGAAGACCAGGATGGTCTGGTCGTCCTTCTCCAGGCCGTACGCCAGCGCCGCGGAGGTGGGCTCGTTGACGATGCGCAGGACGTTCAGGCCCGCGATCTCGCCGGCCTCCTTGGTGGCCTGCCGCTCGGAGTCGTTGAAGTACGCCGGGACGGTGATGACCGCGTCCGTGACCTTCTCACCGAGGTAGGACTCCGCGTCGCGCTTCAGCTTCTGCAGGATGAACGCGGAGATCTGCTGCGGGTTGAAGTTCTTGTCGTCGATGTCCACCTTCCAGTCGGTGCCCATGTGGCGCTTGACCGACCGGATGGTCCTGTCGACGTTCGTGACCGCCTGACGCTTGGCGACCTCACCGACGAGCACCTCACCGTTCTTGGCGAAAGCGACGACGGACGGCGTGGTCCTGGCGCCCTCGGCGTTGGTGATGACGGTGGGCTCACCGCCTTCGAGAACACTGACGACGGAGTTCGTCGTGCCCAGGTCGATGCCGACCGCACGTGCCATTTCGATTCCTCCAGCTGACATTGAGTGGAACTGGCTCAAGGGTGCACCAGAGACTTCCCGCTGTCAAAGGACCTGAGTCGGTTCCGCTCAAGTCTCCTGCGGAAGTTCTGCGCACAGCGTTATAAGTGCAGGTCAGCGCGGTGTTCACGGGAAAGGGAAGCGTCTTCCGTCCGACGACGGGCGCGGCGCCGACACCCCCACCCTCCCCCGCGCGGACGTCCGGCGCATCTCCGGCGTGTCGCGTCCGCACCGGGGGCGTGGCTCTTACGGCACCCTTAGGCCACCCTCAGCGACACAGATCACCGCCGCAGCCGGTACAGGACGGCATGAATAGTGGGTACCCTCAGCACGGATTGACTAAGTTACTGCTTAGTAGTTGCCCACCACGTCCCTCACAGAGACCTTCTGGATTCCCCGCTCACGCAGGCCCGAGGAGCCCCCATGCAACTCGCCGCGATCATCGTGTCGCTGGTCCTAATCGCGGTCGGCGTCGCACTGTTCGGCCGCGCAATCGTGCAGATCTTCCGCTTCATGCGGCTCGGCCAGTCCGTACCCGCCGGCCTCCGGACAGACGAGCCCGTGCAGCGCACCGTCACGGTGGTCAAGGAGTTCCTCGGCCATACCCGCATGAACAAGTGGGGCATCGTCGGCGCCGCGCACTGGTTCGTCGCGGTGGGCTTCTTCTCGCTGCTGCTGACGATCGTCAACGCCATCGGGCAGCTCTTCCAGGCCGACTGGCTCCTGCCCGTCATCGGTGAGTGGGCGCCGTACAACGTCTTCGTCGAGTTCATCGGCACGATGACGGTGCTCGGCATCCTGGTGCTGATCGTCATCCGGCAGCTGAGCAGGCCGGGCGGCGCGGGCCGCAAGTCCCGCTTCGCGGGCTCCAACTTCGGCCAGGCGTACTTCGTCGAGGCCGTCATCCTCATCGTCGGCGTCTGCATCTTCATGCTGCACGCGCTGGAGGGCGCCCAGCACCACGTGGACGGCTACGAGGCCTCGTTCTTCATCTCGTACCCGGTGGTCGCGTGGCTGGAGGGCATGGACGTCTCGACGCTCCAGAACCTCACCTACTTCTTCGCGGGCCTGAAGATCGCGACCTCCTTCATCTGGATGATCACGGTCGCGCTCAAGACCGACATGGGTGTCGCCTGGCACCGCTTCCTGGCCTTCCCCAACATCTGGTTCAAGCGTGAGGCGGACGGCGACGTCGCGCTCGGCGCGCTGCAGCCGATGACGTCCGAGGGCAAGGAGATCGACTTCGAGGACCCGGGCGAGGACGACCAGTTCGGCGTCTCCCAGATCGAGCACTTCTCCTGGAAGGGCCTGCTGGACTTCTCCACCTGCACCGAGTGCGGCCGCTGCCAGTCGCAGTGCCCCGCGTGGAACACCGGCAAGCCGCTCTCCCCGAAGCTCATGATCATGGCGCTGCGCGACCACGCGCACGCCAAGGCCCCGTACCTCCTCGCCGGTGGCGGCAAGGACATGGAGGGCAACGAGAAGGCGTCCGAGGAGCAGCTGACGGACGTGCCCAAGGAGGCGCTGGCCGAGGCCGAGCGCCCGCTGGTCGGCACCCTCGAAGAGAACGGTGTCATCGACCCGGACGTGCTGTGGTCCTGCACCACCTGCGGCGCCTGCGTCGAGCAGTGCCCGGTCGACATCGAGCACATCGACCACATCGTCGACATGCGCCGCTACCAGGTCATGATCGAGTCCTCGTTCCCGTCCGAGGCGGGCACGATGCTGAAGAACCTGGAGAAGAAGGGCAACCCCTGGGGCCTGGCCAAGAAGCAGCGGCTCGCCTGGACCAAGGAGGTCGACTTCGAGGTCCCGGTCGTCGGCAAGGACGTCGAGGACCTCACCGAGGTCGACTACCTGTACTGGGTCGGCTGCGCCGGCGCCCTGGAGGACCGCGCCAAGAAGACCACCAAGGCCTTCGCCGAGCTGCTGCACATCGCGGGCGTCAACTTCGCCATCATGGGCGGCGACGAGAAGTGCACCGGTGACTCCCCGCGCCGTCTGGGCAACGAGTTCCTCTTCCAGCAGCTGGGCGCGGAGAACGTCGCCACGCTGAACGCGGCCTTCGGCGAGGACGACGAGGACCCGGAGACCAGGAAGCCGAAGTCCAAGAAGAAGATCGTCGCGACCTGCCCGCACTGCTTCAACACGATCGCGAACGAGTACCCGCAGCTGGGCGGCGAGTACGAGGTCATCCACCACACGCAGCTGCTCCAGCACCTCATCGACGAGGGCCGCCTCACCCCCGTCACCCCGGTCGAGGGTCTGATCACCTACCACGACCCCTGCTACCTGGGCCGCCACAACAAGGTCTACACGCCGCCGCGCGAGATCATCGCCAAGGTGCCCGGCCTGCGGAACGAGGAGATGCACCGCCACAAGGAGCGCGGCTTCTGCTGCGGCGCCGGCGGCGCCCGGATGTGGATGGAGGAGCGGATCGGCAAGCGCATCAACAACGAGCGCGTCGACGAAGCCCTGTCCCTCAACCCGGACATCGTCTCCACCGCCTGCCCGTTCTGCCTGGTCATGCTGACCGACTCGGTCAACGGCAAGAAGAACGACGGCAAGGTCAGCGAGAACGTCCAGGTCGTCGACGTGGCCCAGCTGCTGCTGGACTCCGTCAAGACCCCGGCCGACCCGGCCGGCGAGGAGGAGCCCGCCGACGAGCCGGAGCCCGAGCCGGCGAAGTAACCGCCACGCACGTCCCTCCGACGGCCGGTCCCGCCTCGCGCGGGGCCGGCCGTCGCCGTTCACCTCCCGTCCGGCCGCCCCGCCCCGGCCCTCCGCACGCCGGTGTCCAAAACCGGACGAACGTACGGGCGCACGACGTATGTCCGTGCCACCATGAGGCGCCGGATACGGATGGGGCGCTGGGGGGCGAAGTGCGGTACCGGGGGTCACGAGCGGCACGGGCGGCAGGAGCCGGACTGTGCTGCGCACTGCTTGCGGCCGGCTGCGGCCTGCTCCCGGCGGGCGGCGGGGACACCCGGACCACGGGCCGGCACGCCGCTTCCGGCCCGCCGCCCCGGCCCGTCCCGCACGGCAAGGGCAGCGGAACCGCCACCGACTTCAACGGGGACGGCCACCCCGACCTGGTGCTCGACTCGCTGCTCAACCCCGACGACAGCCACGACGACGACCCCGGTATCGGCATCGTCTACGGCTCGGACCTAGGCCTCGACCCGGCTGTCCGGCAGCTTCTCACCCCGGCCCGGCACGCCGCGCCCACGGGGGGCGTGGAACCGGCCGTGTTCGACGCAGAGGCCGCCTGCGACCTGGACGGCGACGGCTTCACCGACCTCGTGGTCAGCACGGACCCGCCGTACGACGGCCAGGGGCGCCCGCCGGTCCCCGTACAGATCCTGTTCGGCTCCCCCGGAGGACTCACCGCGCGCGCCGTGAAGCTGCGCATCCCCGACCGGGCCAGGTTCGGCAACGAGTGGCCCGACCAGCCGGTCTGCGGCGACTTCGACGGCGACGGCGCGCAGGACCTGGCGGTCACCGCGTCCGGGCCCCGGGCCAGCTTCCTGCGCGGCCCGTTCACGCGGAAGGGCGCGCCCAAGGGGGCCGGCGCGCCGCTGGACGTGCCCGGGACGGTGCTCGCCGGGCTGCCGTCCCCGGTCGACGTGGACCGCGACGGCGCCGACGACCTGCTCGTACGGTCCGGGGCCGTGGGCCGCGGCGCGCCGGGCCGGCTGGCGCTGGGCGGCACGCGGGGGCCGGACACGGCGGGCGCCGCGCTGCCGGCGGGGTACGAGGCGGCGTTCGGCCGGTTCGACGGCGGCGTTTCGGTCGACGCGGCGGTCGCCGGAGGCGGCCGGCTCGCCGTGCGGTACGGCATCGGTACGGCGGCACCGCGGAGCGCGTCCGTCCAGGTGGCGGGGCGGTCGGTGGCCGCGGGGGACGTCACGGGCGACGGCCGTACGGACCTCGTCGTGTCCGGCGGCACGACGCGCCCCGTGCTCCTGCCCGGCTCGGCCACCGGACTCCGCGCGGACCGGAGACAGGACGTACCGAAGGCCCCCGGCATGCCGGCCGGCGCCCGCCCGACGGTGCTCCGGCTGGCCGACTACGACCACGACGGCCGGGCCGACCTGGTTCTCCGCACCGTCTCGGACGACCGGGACACGGTCACGGTGCACCGGGGGACGGCCGCGGGCTTCGCGGACGAGCCGGCGGTGTCGTTCAGCACGGCGGCCTTCACCGAGTGAACGCGGCGCCGGGGGCTCGGCGCGGGAGTGCGGCGTGCAACCCTCACGCCCCTTCGCGGGTCTTGTGATCGCCAACTGCCGCTGAATTCCCAAGAAACGACCGGTGACGGACGACGGTGGACGGCCTTCATCCGGACGGGACGCGCGAGCGTCCCGCATGCAGCAGGAGAACAGCGTGCCCAAGCACCTTCGTACGGCCCTGGCCGCCGCGGCAGCCGCGGCCCTGACCGGCGGTCTGCTCACCCTCTCCACCGCCCCCGCTGCCGCCGCCGGCAGCGGCCTGCAGGGCGACTTCAACGGCGACGGTTACCGCGATCTCGCCGTGGCGGCCCCCGCCGCCACCGTCGCCGGCCACAAGAACGCCGGTGCGGTCACCGTCCTGTACGGCTCGGCCGACGGCGTGTCCGCCGCCCGGCACGCCACCTTCACCCAGAACACCGCGGGAGTACCGGGCGCGGCGGAGACCGACGACTGGTTCGGCCTTGCCCTCTCGGCGGGCGACTTCAACTCCGACGGCTACGCGGACCTCGCCGTCGGTGCCCCCTGCGAGGACGTCTCGGGCGACACGGACGGCGGCACCGTGCAGATCCTGTGGGGCTCGGCGTCCGGCATATCGCGTGCCGCCACGGTCCCCGACCCGGCCCCGACGAAGCACGACTCCTTCGGCAACGCGCTGGCCGCTGGCGACTTCGACGGCGACAAGAAGGCGGACCTGGCCGTCGGCACCACGGCGGCGACCCTCCGCGTCCTCAAGGGCGGCTTCAGCACGTCGGGCGTCCCGGCCGCCAAGTCGGCCGTCACCCTCCCGATCCTCAGCGGCTCCGACGCCGGGATCTTCCGCCTCACCGCGGGTCAGGTCAACGGTGACGGCCGCACGGACCTGGTCGTCGACGGCTTCCAGGACACCCCGCAGGGCGAGAACTACTACAACGCCAACTACTTCCTGCCCGGCTCGTCCTCCGGCCCCTCCGGCTCCGGCATGCGCAAGCTGCCCGCCGGCCTGATCACCGCCATCGGGGACACGGACGGCGACGGGTACGGCGACCTGGTCACCGGCGTGCACTGGGACGACACCGTGCCCGGGAGCACGAAGGGCGGCAAGGTCAACGTCATCTACGGCTCGGCGAGCGGGCCCACCACCCGGATGGACACCATCACCCAGGAGACCGGCGCCGTGCCCGGCAACTCCGAGCGCGGTGACGTCTTCGGGTACGGGGTCTCACTCGGCGACATCGACGGCGACGGCAGGCAGGACCTGGCCATCGGCTCGGGCGGCGAGGACATCGACGGCGTCACCGACACCGGCGCGGTCACCGTGCTGCGCGGCTCCGCCTCCGGCATCGACACCGCCCATGGCGTGCAGTACTTCCACCAGGACGTCCCGGGCGTCCCCGGCACCTCCGAGACCAGCGACTTCTTCGGCGGCGAGGTCTTCCTCTCCGACGTCGACGGGGACGGCAAGGCCGACCTGACCGTCGGCGCGGGCTACGAGAACGACGGCAACGGCTCGGTCGTCTCCCTGCCGTCCGACGGCACCCGCATCGGGACCACCGGCGCCCGCTCGGTCTCCCCGAGCGCGGTCGGCGTGCCCACCACGGGCCGACCGCAGTTCGGTGCTTTCCTGGCCGGCTGACCCGCGCGCTCCTCGCTCCCCGCCGGGAACCCCCTAGGGGATGTCACAGGTCGGCAGCAATGCCCGTCCTGTCCGCTCTCTCCCGCCTGCGAACCGCCGGGACCAGGTACGTTCGAACCGTGGCTGGATTCAGGATGGGTCGCGGGCGGGATTCCCGCGCCGCGCAGCAGGGGCAGCAGGGCCAGGCCCCGTACGGTCAGCAGGCTCCTTACGGTCAGCCTGCCCCGTACGGCCAGGCACCTTACGGTCAGCAGCAGACGCCGTACGGCCGCCAGGCTCCGCCCCCCGCTCAGGGGCAGTGGCAGCAGCAGGCTCCGCACGGCGCGGCCCGGGGGGCCGGGCAGCACGGTGAGCCCGAGTACTTCGGCGACGCGGGGCACGCCCCGCAGCAGCCGCCCTACGGCGGCGCCCGCTCGGACGCGCCGGGCCACACCCAGCAGTTCAGTGTGGGCGAGGCGCCGGACGCGTACGGCGGCCAGTACGGCAACGCGCCGTACGACGACGGCCAGTACGGCGGGGGCAGCACCTACCAGGCCGGCCAGTCGGCGGCGCCGCCGGCCGGCCCGCGGCTGCCGTGGAAGGAACTGCTGACCGGCATCGTCCGCCGGCCCGACCAGACCTTCTGGCAGATGCGCGACTACGCGGTGTGGGCCCCGGCCCTCGTCGTGACCTTCATCTACGGCCTGCTCGCGGTCTTCGGCTTCGACGCGGCCCGCGAGGACGTGCTCAACGCCACGCTCTCCCAGAGCATCCCGTGGGTGCTGATCACCGGCGTGATGTTCGTCCTCGGCGGGCTGATCCTGGGGGCCGTGACCCACACGCTCGCCCGGCAGCTCGGCGGCGACGGCGCGTGGCAGCCGACCATCGGCCTGTCCATGCTGATCATGTCGATCACGGACGCGCCGCGGCTGCTCTTCGCGATGTTCCTGGGCGGTGACAGCACGCTCGTGCAGGTCATCGGCTGGCTGACCTGGCTCGCCGCCGCCTACCTCTTCACCACGATGGTCCGCAGGTCGCACGACCTGCCCTGGCCCAAGGCGCTGGGCGCCTCCGCGATCCAGCTGGTCGCCCTGCTGGCCCTGGTGAAGCTCGGCACGCTGTAGCGCCGCCCGCTGCCCGCAGAACCGGCGACACATCCTGAGGCAGGGCCCCGTTCCCGAGGGAACGGGGCCCTGTCGCATATCGACCAGCGCGCGGCCCGTGCCGAACTCCCGCCCGGTCCGCGTGGTTTCACGTGAAACGCTGCGTAGCCGCACCCTCACACTTCCGCAGTCGCAGCGCGTCCTTCGCCGAGGCCAGCGTCAGGCACAGGTCGCGGGCCGCCTCCGGACGGATGGTCTGCCCGTCCTTCACGAACCGCTGGTTGGCCGCGCCCGAGCAGTTCCAGAGCACCAGCCCGGCCCCGGCCTCGTACTTCGCCCCCGGCACGTCCAGGCACCGGTCCTGCGTCAGCTCGACGTGCAGCGACCGCCGGCCGCTGTCGTACCACCAGCCCTGGTTCCGCTGGTCCTTGCAGTCCCAGCCGCCGACCGCGGTGCCGTTGCGCGAACTGCCACCGGTCGCGTCCACGCAGCTTCCCGTACCGGCGTTCGTCAGCGGCCGGTACGCGTCGTCCCAGGCCCCCGCGTACAGCTCAGGCTTCCCCGTGCTCGCCGGGTCCGCGCAGGACGCCTCGCGCAGGCCGGAGGCGTAGAGCTGGGTGAGGCAGGAGGCGAAGGCGGCGTGCCCGCGCGCGTTCGGGTGGAAGGACTGGCGTACGGAGTTGGCGTCCGGCGGGAACGGGTTCGAGAGGTCGACGTACAGGCCGCGCGCCCAGGGGTCCTCCATGCACACCTCGTGCCCGTGGAAGAGCCGCGAGTTGTCCAGGTACACGGCGCCCGAGTCCCGCGCCGCCTTCCGCATGCCCTCCTCGAAGGCCGGGACCGCGGCGTTGCGCCCCCATGCCGAGTCGGAGGTGTAGCCCGTGCAGCCGCCCGGCAGCTTCCCCGGGTAGTTCGGGTTGTCCTCGATGTCCGGCCCGATCGGGCTCGGGTAGCCCATCACCACGAGCTTGTAGTCGCCGTCCGCGTACCCGGCGTCCCGCATCACCGTCCGCAGGTCGGCGACGGTCTGCTCGACCTTGGGCACCAGCCCGTCCACCCGCGCCTGCCACCCCGGCGCGTACTTCGGCTCGCAGGCGCCCTGCAGCAGGAGCCAGCGGGTGACGCAGTCCGTCATCACCGGCCCGAACTGCAGGTCGTCGTTGGCCCCGGCCACCAGCACGACCATCTTCAGCCGGGTGTTCCTGGCCTTGACCGCCAGGCTGTCGCTCTGCACCAGCTCATCGGCGTACTGCTTGCTGCCACCGGCCCTGATGTTCCCGGTGTACGCACCCGAGCAGGAGACGTTGTACGTCACGTCCGCGGCGATGCCGGTCCGGTGGATGGCCGCGTCCGGCGACCGGTGGCACCAGTTGTCCGGCCCGTCGGTCCCCGGTTCGTACGTCCCGACGCCCTCGCCCGAGATCTCACTGTCCCCCAGCGAGATCAGCGAGGTCTTGCGCTGCTCCATCGGGCGTTCGGCCGGGTCCCCGTACAGCTCGGTGGCCTCCCGGGCCCTGATCTTCTCCAGCTCGGGCGGCAGCGGCTTGCTGTCCGCCACGGCCGCCGCGGCCCCGGCCGACGGCTGGGCCGCCACGCTCGCCCCCGTACCGGCGGCGGTCACACCACCGGTCAGCACCATCACGGCGGCGGCTGCGGTCACCAGCCGCCGCCCTCGTCTCGCACGCACCATTGGGCCTCCCCTCCGGTCTGCTGTTACCGCCGGTTTCTACTCGCAGGTAGACCCCGGCGGAACACCCGCCACAGGATTGGCCCGATTTCGCCATACGCACCGACCGGTGCGCCCGGCAGAGGACTTCAGGCGTCGAGAACCTGGCCTTCACGCCGGACGACCGGCGGCTCGACGCTCCACGGAAAGTTGATCCAGTCGTCCGTGCGCTGCCAGACGTACTCGCACTTCACCAGCGACTGCGACTTCTCGTAGATCACCGCGCTGCGCACCTCGGCGACGGTCCCCTGGCAGAAGTCGTGCACCAGTTTCAGCGTCTTCCCGGTGTCGGCGACGTCGTCCGCGATCAGGACCTTCTTGTCGGAGAAGTCGATCGCGTTCGGCACCGGCGCCAGCATGACCGGCATCTCCAGCGTCTCGCCCACGCCGGTGTAGAACTCCACGTTCACCAGGTGGATGTTCTTGCAGTCCAGCGCGTACGCCAGACCGCCGGCGACGAACACACCACCGCGCGCGATGCTCAGCACGATGTCGGGCTCGTACCCGTCGTCGGCGATCGTCTGCGCCAGCTCGCGGATGGCGACGCCGAAGCGCTCGTACGTCAGATTTTCCCGCACGTCACTCACGTATCTCTCTCAGCCCTCTAGCGATCCCGCCCCACGGCGCCGCTCCCCTGCGAGCACGCCGCCGGGCCACTGCGTTCCCCCGCCGCCGTACGGTCCTCAGACCTGCGTACGGTGGAAGTTCTTGAACGACCGCGAGGGCGTCGGCCCGCGCTGCCCCTGATAGCGGGAGCCGTACCGCTCCGACCCGTACGGGAACTGGGCCGGCGAGGTGAGCCGGAACATGCACAGCTGCCCGATCTTCATGCCCGGCCACAGCTTCATCGGCAGCGTCGCGACGTTGCTCAGCTCCAGCGTGACGTGCCCGCTGAACCCGGGGTCGATGAAGCCGGCCGTCGAGTGCGTCAGCAGCCCCAGCCGCCCCAGCGAGCTCTTGCCCTCCAGCCGGGACGCGATGTCGTCGGGCAGCGTGATGACCTCGTACGTCGACGCCAGCACGAACTCGCCCGGGTGCAGGATGAAGGCCTCGTCCCCCTCGGGCACGACCTCCCGCGTCAGGTCGAGCTGCTCGACGGAGGGGTCGATGTGCGGGTACCGGTGGTTCTCGAACACTCGGAAGTACCGATCGAGGCGCACATCAATACTCGACGGCTGGACCATCGACTCGTCGTAGGGATCGATACGCACCCGGCCCGCGTCGATCTCGGCCCGGATGTCCTTGTCTGAGAGAAGCACGCCACGAGGATACGCGTCCGGTACCCGGGGCTCCGCATCCCGCTCCCGCCCCGGCTCCTCACCCCGCCCCGTCCCGTCCCTGCCCCGCCGCCGTCCCCTTCCGGGCATACGCGAGGGCCCGGCCCCCTTCCGGGAACCGGGCCCTCGCCGCTCTCGTTAACGCTTCTCCATCTGCACAGGGACCGCGTGGCGCAGCCGCGCGCAGCGCGGGCACCGCAGCAGCCGACCGGGACCGAGCCGGTCAGTGGTCTGCATCGGGAACGAAGCGGTGCTGAACACGTGCCCTTCGGCACAACGGACGACGGTGCGCTCCATCAAGTCCCTCTCCCAAACGCATGGACAACAAAAGCCACATTAGGGGATGAACTGGGCGCACTCCCAGGCGGCACTCCGAACCGGGGAAGAGTCCCCACCGTACGCCCCAACTCCCGCACCCCGCACCCCGCATACGCCCCCCGCACCACCCCCGGACATGACAAAGGCCTCACGGTCAAATGCACCGGAGGCCAGGGATGGGGTACAGTGTGCGACGATGCACCGCCTTGCAAGATCAGGCGGTCACGCGGGTGTAGTTTAATGGTAGAACATGAGCTTCCCAAGCTCAGAGCGCGGGTTCGATTCCCGTCACCCGCTCCAGAGTTGAGGCCCAGGTCGGAGGACCTGGGCCTTGTTGTTGTGCGCCGAGCTGTGAGGGGTGGGGCTCGGTAACCGGTGCGGCAGTCGGTCCCGCTCCGTAAGCTCGTACGGGCCCGGCGTGTGACGCCGGTCGTCTTCTTCGAGGTGGAGCCTCCATGACGACATCGCGGGACCTGTTGCTCACCGTTCTGGACACAGCACCCGGCCGTCCTCCGGAGCAGGGCGAGCTGTCGCTCGCGCTGGCGGGTGCCGAGTTGATCGACCTCCTGGCCGCCCGGGCCGTCGGGCTGGACGGCGATCGCATCGTGCCGCGTGACCAGCCGGCGGTGGGGGATCACCTGCTGGCCGAGGCCGCCGCTGCGGTCGTCCGGCAGGCGCCGTACGAGTCGGTCGAGGACTGGCTGTGGCGCCGGGGCCGCGGACTCGCCCAGGCGTACCTGGCCGCTCTGGAGGCCGAGGGGCTCCTCACCCGGCAGCGTTCCCGCCGGCTGCTCTCCCGGGCCGGTCATCCGGCACCGGCGGATACGGCCGACCGCCGCCGGGCGGTGGACCGCTGGGCGGCGGACGAACCCGTCCTGGCCGCCCTCGGAGCGGCCCTCGGAGTGCGCGGTGAGTCGGCCGGAGAGCCCCCGGTCGGAGAGCCCCCGCCCGTGACGGACGACGTGGACGACGTGGACGACGTGGTGGCGGCCGTGCTGGCCGCCGTCAACGACGCGCTGCTGGAACTGGAGGCCGTACGGCAACGGCGCGCCATCGAGGAGGCGGCCTTCGACAACGTCTGGCGGGGAGTCTGACCGCAGAGGACCGGTGACCGTAGGCAGGGGTCAGTTGAACTCGCGGGCCACCAGGGGCAGGGCCTTGCGGACCGTGGTGTTGTGGTCGGCTTGGCCGATGTCGGTGAGCCGGTGCTCGGCGCCGTTCCCGGTCAACTGGGCCTGGCAGTGCAGCGTGTTGTCGTACGCGACGTCCTTGTCGCCCTTCGCGTGGTAGAGGTGCATGGGGACGGTGGGCCGCCAGTCGCATGTCGTGTCCAGGGTGTTCAGCCGGCGCCGCAGCTCGCCCGTGGGGTGCCGCACCTTTTCCAGGAACGCCTCGGTGAACAGGTCCTTCGAGGCAGGCGGCAGCGCGGCCGCGATCTCCGACGACGTGTGGTCGCCGTCGAAGAGCGTCTCCACGGTCTTGTCGTACGGGGCGCGGAACGCCTCGCCCGGCGCGTCGTACAGCCCGTACAGCCGGTCCCAGGCGACCGTGAAGTAGGCGAGGTAGAGCGAGGACCGGACGATCTTGTCGTCCGCGGCCGCCGCCTCGAAGGCGCTCAGGTCGAACGGGCCGGCGATCGGGGCGAGCGCACCCAGCCGGAAGGAGGGGTCGACGCGCTGCTGCAGCGCCCGGCCGAACATCATCGTGGCGGGCCCGCCCTGGGAGAACCCGCTGACCTTCACGCGCCGGGCGAGGGTACGGCCGTCCCGGCGTACGACCGTACGGGTCGCCCGCAGCGCGTCCAGCGCGGCGTCCACGGTGGCCCGCGGGTCGCCGTACGGGTGGGTGCCGGGCCCTTCGCCCAGCCCGAGGTAGTCCGGTGCCGAGACGGCCCGGCCCGTCGAGGCGAACAGCAGCGCGGCGGCCCGGTCGGTGGAATCCGGGTTCACGGAGGCCACGTCGCCCCGGTACACGGTCGTGCCGTGCAGCCAGGAAACGGCCTGGAGGTGCCGTCGGCCGTTCGCCGGTACGGCCGTCAGTGCGCTGGCGGTGGTGGGCGCGCCCTTGGCGTCGCGGGTCCGGTAGACGACGCGGTGCGCCCGTACGCCGTACCGGACCTGCGACGCGTCGATGCCCGCCCGCTCCAGCCGGGCGGCGACCTCGGCCGCCGTCAGGTCGGCCACTTCGGTACGGGAGACGACGGAGCCGCGTGCGGCGTGCCGCTCGCCGGAGGAGGCGGAGGAGGAGAAGAGGGAGGCGGAGGAGAAGAAGGGGGCGAAGGGGGCGGTGGAGGCGGCTGCCGCCGTCGGGGGCGGGCTGTCGGCGGAGGCGGGTACGGACGGTGCCAGGAGGGACACGGCGCATGCCGTGGCGAGCACGGCGGATGCGGCGATCTGCCGTCGGCGGAGGTGAGTCGCGGTCGTCATGCCCGTACTCTGTCGCTCCCGCCCCACCCGTCACATTGGCGCAAGTACCCCGATGTCGCTGGGGTTTCCCCCAGCGGTGCGCGGGTGCTGACCGGTCCCTTCCGGCTCAGCGGGCCGACCCGTTCCCGGCTCAGCGGGTCGCCGGTCCCCGCCTCAGCGCCCCGCCCGGCGGGCGACGTCGCGGGCCCAGAGGACGAGGGGGGCCTGGAGCGGGAGGCGGGCGAGGGCCGCGTTCCTGAGCGGCGCTGGGCGGTGCCGCCAGTCGACGGCCATCTGGACGTTCGCGGGGAAGACACCGACGAAGAAGGCGGCGGTGGCCAGGGCCGCCACCCGCCGGGTACGCGGGTGGGCGAGGCCGGCCGCCAGGGCCAGCTCCGCCACGCCGCTGGCGTACGTCCAGCCACGTGCCGCGCCGGGCAGGGCGCGCGGCACGGTCGCGTCGAACGGCTTGGGCGCGGCGAAGTGCAGCACCCCCGCACCGGCCAGCAGGCCCGCGAGCAGCTTGGGCGAACGTGCGGTGCGGTCGGTGATGCGGTCAGCGGTGCGGTCGGTGGTGCGGGACATGGCGCCTCCAGTACGGGCCGGGAGTGCGAGCGGGCCGCAAAGAGCGGCCCGGGAGGGCGGGCCGCCGGAAGAGGCCCGGGAAGCGCGACCTTACTCCGGAGTAAGTTGACCCGTAAGAGGCTTCGGGCCCGCCGTGACCGGCGTCACCGTGCGCGTCACCGTGCGCGTCACCGTTCGTGGAGGTGCTGGTCCCGGCCCGCCTGGTAGACCCGGGCGGAGCCGGAGGCCGTGGCGTGCTGGGTGATCACCGGGGCCGCCGGAGCGTCGTCGGGGGAGACCTCGGCCAGCAGCGCGCGGAGGTCGTCGGCGACGTCCGGGCGCGCGGCGAGCAGCCGGCGGATGCGGCCCTGCCAGTCCCGGCGCAGCTCCTCCTCGGTCTCCTCGTCCTCCGTGCCGCGGGCCGCGAGCAGGTCCTCGCGAGCCGCCTCCAGCTCGGCCGAGACGGCGTCGGCGCGGTCCGGGCGGACCCGCCGCCACAGGCCGACGACACCCTCCCGTACGCCCTGCCAGGCCTCGGTGGCCATCAGCGTGACGAGTGTCGTGCCGGCGGTGCCCGCCAGCGCCGCGATCTCCGGATCCATGCGCGTTCCCCCTTCGCGTGCGGCGGCCGTCCGCCGCCTCCTGCCCGCACGGTACGTGACCGGCCCTCCTCCCGTGGAGATCCCCGGCGGTCCGCCGGCATTGCTCTTCCGGCCACGGGTACCGCGTACCCCGGCCGATCCTGCGTTGCCGGGTGGCGCCCCGGCTCCCAGCATGGAAAGGGTCGGTTCGACGGGAAAGCCGGAGAAGGCTGGAGAAGGCCGGAGAAGGGTAGATACATGCGGGATGCACCGGGGACCGGGACGGCGGAGAGCGGCGGCGGCCGGGCGGCCGCCCCCCTGTCGGACGAGGACGTGCGGGCGCTGGACGCCCACTGGCGGGCGGCGAACTACCTCGCGGCGGGCCAGATCTACCTGCTGGACAATCCACTGCTGAGCGAGCCGCTGGCTCCCGAGCACATCAAGCCCCGGCTGCTCGGCCACTGGGGCACCTCGCCCGGGCTCAACCTCGTCTACACCCACCTCAACCGGGTGATCGTCGAGCGCGACCTGGACGCGATGTGCATCTGGGGGCCGGGGCACGGCGGCCCCGCCGTGGTCGCCGGCTCCTGGCTGGAGGGCAGCTACTCGGAGATCTATCCGGACGTCGGCCAGGACGAGGCGGGCATGGCCCGGCTGTTCAAGCAGTTCTCGTTCCCCGGCGGCGTGCCGAGCCACGTGGCGCCCGAGACGCCCGGCTCCATCCACGAGGGCGGTGAGCTGGGGTACTCGCTGGCGCACGCGTACGGCGCCGCCTTCGACAACCCCGGACTGGTCGTGGCCTGTGTCATCGGTGACGGCGAGGCCGAGACCGGGCCGCTGGCCACGTCCTGGCACTCGAACAAGTTCCTGGACCCGCAGCACGACGGGGCCGTGCTGCCGATCCTGCACCTGAACGGCTACAAGATCGCCAATCCGACGGTGCTCGCCCGGCTCCCCGGGGAGGAGCTGGATGCGCTGCTGCGCGGGTACGGCCACGACCCGGTGTACGTCACGGGCGACGACCCGGACACCGTGCACCGCGAGCTGGCCGCCGCCATGGACCGGTCGCTGGACCGCATCGCCGGCATCCAGCGCGCCGCCCGGGACGGCTCCGCCACAGCCCCGCCCGCCCGGCAGCCCTGGCCCATGATCGTGCTGCGCACGCCGAAGGGCTGGACCGGGCCGCGCGAGGTCGACGGCAAGCCCGTCGAGGGCACCTGGCGCGCCCACCAGGTCCCGCTGGCCGGCACCCGCGAGAACCCCGACCACCTGCGCGAACTGGAGCGCTGGATGCGTTCCTACCGCCCCGAGGAGCTCTTCGACGAGCGGGGCGGCCCGCGCGAGCAGGTACTGCGCTGGGTGCCGAAGGGGGCGCGCCGGCTGGGCGCCAACCCGCACGCCAACGGCGGGCAGCTGACCCGCTCCCTGCCCATGCCGCCGCTCACCGAGTACGCCGTACCGGTCAAGCAGCCCGGCACCGAGCTGCGCGAGCCGACCAAGGTGCTCGGACAGCTGCTGGAACGGATCATGGCCGACACCGCGGAGAGCCGCAACTTCCGTGTGGTGGGCCCGGACGAGACCGCGTCGAACCGGCTGCAGGCGGTGTACGAGGCGTCCGGCAAGAACTGGCAGGACCGGCTGCTGGACACCGACGAGGACCTGGACCGGCACGGCCGGGTGCTGGAGATCCTCTCCGAACACACCTGCCAGGGCTGGCTGGAGGGCTACCTCCTCACCGGCCGGCACGGCCTCTTCTCCTGCTACGAAGCGTTCGTGCACATCGTCGACTCGATGGTCAACCAGCACATCAAGTGGCTGAAGGTCACCCGCGACCTGGAGTGGCGGCACCCCATCCCGTCGCTCAACTACCTGCTCAGCTCGCACGTCTGGCGCCAGGACCACAACGGCTTCTCGCACCAGGACCCGGGCTTCGTGGACCACGTGCTCAACAAGTACCCGCCGGCCGTACGGGTCTACCTGCCGCCGGACACCAACACCCTGCTCTCCGTGGCCGATCACGCGCTGCGCAGCCGGGACTACGTCAACGTCATCGTGGCGGGCAAGCAGCCCACCTTCGACTGGCTGGACATGGACCAGGCCATCGCGCACTGCGCGCGGGGCGCGGGCGTCTGGGACTGGGCGGGCACCGAGCGCGACGGCGACGAGCCGGACGTGGTGCTGGCCTGCGCCGGCGACGTGCCGACCCAGGAGGTGCTGGCCGCTGCGGCGCTGCTCCGCGAGCACCTGCCCGACCTGGCCGTACGGGTGGTCAACGTCGTGGACATCGCGCGGCTGCTGCCCAGCGAGGACCATCCGCACGGCATGAAGGACGCCGAGTACGACGCGCTGTTCACCCCCGACAAGCCGGTGATCTTCGCGTACCACGGCTACCCGTGGCTGATCCACCGGCTGGCCTACCGCCGTACCGGCCACGCCCACCTGCACGTCCGCGGCTACAAGGAGCGGGGCACCACGACCACCCCGTTCGACATGGTGGTCATCAACGACCTGGACCGGTACCGGCTGGTCATGGACGTCATCGACCGGGTGCCGGGGCTCGCCGTGCGGGCCACGGCGCTGCGCCAGGAGATGCAGGACGCGCGCACCCGGCACCATGCGTACATCCGCGAGCGCGGGACGGACATGCCGGAGGTCGCGGACTGGAAGTGGCCCTACTAGGGCGCTGTCACACGCTCTCCCGTAGCGGCTGCCCGCTCGATCCCGGCGAGCAGCCGCTGCCTGCGGGCGGCATGCGCGAAGTCCGGTACGGCGGCGGTGCCTTCGGTGAGGTCGGCGAGGATCTCGGCGTACTGGGCGCCGACGTTGTACGGGGTACGGTCCAGCACGTCACCGAGCGCCGGGGTGTCGTAGTAGCGGGCCGGTACGGGCAGTTCGGCCAGGCGGGCGGTGTCGCCACGGGCGCCGCGCACCGTGAGCACGGCCTGCTGGAGGTGGCCGGAGTCGCCCGTGACGACCAGGTCGCCGTCCGTCCCGTTGATCTCCCAGTGGAAGTCGGTGCCGCGCGACAGCCCGCCGCGGAAGTGCACAGACGCCACCGCGCCTGAGGTGAGCTGCCCGCTCACCGCGATCTGGTCCGCCGCGGTCATCGGCGCGGGACGCCCCGTGCCCTCCTCGTGCACGGTCCGGCGCCGGGTCGCGGTCACCGCCGACAGCCCGGTGAACTCGCCCAGCACCATGGCGAACGCGTCGATGGTGTGTCCGAAGGGGACGGTCAGCATGGTGGCCCCGTTCGCCCGGTCCAGGACGTACTCCACACCCGGCCGGTACTCAGCGCCCCAGCCGCGTCCCGAGGCCACCAGGCTGGTCGAGAGCACCTCCCCCACGTACCCGTCGGCGACCAGGTCACGGAGGTACCGGACCGCGGGCGAGGTGCGCGCCTGCAGCCCGGTGAAGGTCCGCACGCCCGCGGCCGCCGCGGCCGCCGCCAGTTCCTCCGCCTCCGCCACACCGTTGCCCAGCGGCCATTCGCACAGCACGGCCTTGCCGGCCCGGACCGCGGCCAGTACGGCCTCGCGGTGCAGCGGCACCTTCACACTGACCACCACCAGGTCCACCTCGTCGCTGCGGACCAGCTCTTCCGCGCTTCCGAAGGCGAGCGGGACGCCGTACTTCTCACCGGCCGCCCGCGCCGAAGCCGCGCTGCTCGCCGACAGGGCGCGTACCTCGAAGCCGGGAAGACGGCGGAGCGCGGGCAGATGGGCCTGCGCCGCCCAGCCGCCGCGCGCGGAGAGACCGATGATGCCGACACGGACCGGTGCGGTGGGATTCGTCATGGCGGGGACGCTAGGCGAAGGACCCTGATAACCCGCAAGGGACCTTGCTATCTTCTGGGAACCATGACTGCACAGCGAGGGATTCACCCGAGTACGGACCAGGCTTCGCGGCACGACATCTACGCGCTGCTCTGCCCCGGCCGGGCCGTCTACGAACTGCTCGCCAACAAGTGGACGGGGCTGGCGGTCACCGCGCTGGAGGACGGCCCGCGCCGCTTCGGTGAGCTGCGCCGCAAGCTGGAGGGCGTGAGCCCGAAGGTGCTCACCCAGACGCTGCGCCGGCTGGAGGCCCACGGCCTGGTCAGCCGGACCGTCCACGCGGAGGTCCCGCCCCGCGTGGAGTACGAGCTCACCGAGCTGGGCCGCGGCGCGCTGGAACCGCTGGCCCATCTGCGGAGGTGGGTACGCGCCAACACCGGCAGCTTCGCTGTGGAGCCGCCGGTGCCGGGCGCGTGACCGGCAGGACAGGGACCGGTCGCGCGGCGGGCGGGGCGGGCGCCGGACCGCAGTCCTCCGGCGCCCGCCGCCACCCGGGTTTCGGGAATGCCCGACGAGGGCTGCCAGGCCCGCCGGACATCCCCGGGTCTAGGCCACCTGGACGGTGAGGTCCCAGGCGGGGAAAGGGTCGTCGTACGCGGCCCAGGCCGCCGGGCCGTCGGCCAGTTCACCGGCGGTGAGCAGGGCGTCGGCCAGCGCCTCGCGCAGTGCGTCGGCCCGCAGGCCGGTGCCGATGAAGACCAGTTCCTGGCCCTGTACGGCGGTCCGGTCACCGGCTCCGTGCTCGTCGGGGTGGCCGTGGCCGTGTTCCTGGTCGTGCCCGTGGTCGTGGTCGTGGACGCCCGTCGGTTCGAACCGGGCCACCGCGCCCGCCTGGGACCACAGCCCGGTGACGTCGGGCCGGGTGGCGAGCGTGAAGAAACCCTTGGACCGCAGGACGGTGCCGTACGTGCCGGCGTCGAGCGGTCCGGTGATCAGGTCCCACAGCCGCCCGGGGTGGAAGGGCCGCGGGTCGCGCAGCACCACGGACGAGATGCCGTACTCCTCCGTCTCCGGCACATGGTCGCCGTTGAGTTCGGCCACCCAGCCCGGCGCCTGCTCGGCCCTGGCCAGGTCGAAGAGCCCGGTGCCGACGATCTCGGCGACCGGGATGTCGCCGCGTACGGTGCGCAGCACGCGTGCCGCCGGGTTGAGCCGCCGCAGCGTGGCCTCCAGCCGGTCCGCCTCCTCGCTCGACACCAGGTCGGTCTTGTTGAGCAGGATCACGTCGGCGAACTCGACCTGGTCGACGAGCAGGTCGCTGACGGTCCGCTCGTCGTCCTCGACCGGTGCCAGGCCGCGCTCGACGAGATCGTCACCGCGGCCGAGTTCGTCGTCGAAGTTCACCGCGTCCACGACGGTGACCATCGTGTCCAGGCGGGCGATGTCGGTGAGGGAGGCGCCGTCGTCGCGGGCGAAGGCGAAGGTGGCGGCGACCGGCATCGGCTCGGAGATGCCGCTGGACTCGATGAGCAGGTGGTCGAAGCGGCCGGCCCGGGCCAGCCGTTCGACCTCTTCGAGCAGGTCGTCGCGGAGCGTGCAGCAGATGCAGCCGTTGGTCATCTCGACCAGCCGCTCCTCGGTGCGGGAGAGCGCGGCGCCGTCCCGTACGAGCGAGGCATCGATGTTGATCTCGCTCATGTCGTTGACGATGACCGCGACGCGCAGTCCTTCGCGGTTGCCGAGCACGTGGTTGAGGAGGGTGGTCTTGCCGGCGCCGAGGAAACCGGAGAGCACGGTGACCGGCAGCCGGCCTTCGGGCGGCGTGTGGTGCATACCGAGACCGTAGCAGTTGATAATCATGTTCAACAAGGGGCCCGGAGAACTCCGCGGAACCGGTGCCAGGGCACGGGCGGGCCCAGCGGCGCACCGGGTACATACACGCATTCAAAACTTCGCCCGTACGCGGAAGTTGCTCGCCGGTAGGAAGCGGATAGGGTGCTTCCGATCTTCGCTTCTCCTGCGCCCGCAGGGCCTGTTTGCGATGCCGCGACCGCCCGAGGACCCGTTTGATGACAGCTCAGACACCTGCCCGCCCGCAGCCGGCGCGCTCGCCCCTGGCGGCGGCGCTGTACGCGCTCCTCGCCGGCCTCGTCGTGACCGGCGCCGCGGTCCTGTGGGCGGCGCTCGCCGGGCCCGCCTGGCTGGCGTGGGGCAGCGGCGCGGTCGCGGTGGTGCTGAGCGTGCTGACGGCCCTCGCGGTGTACGCCTTCCGCACCGCCGCCCGGCACCGCGCCCGGCTCGCGGACATGGAGGCCGCGGCGGACCGGCTCGCGGACGAGACGCTGCCCGCGCTGGTGGCCCGGCTGCGCGACGGCGCCTCGGTGGACACCGCGCTCGGCCACACCGTGATGCCGGAGGCCACGGCGCACCGCCGCATCGTGGAGACGCTGGCCACCGAGGTCGGCCGCGGTGAGCGGATGCGCACCGCGGCGATGTCCGCCTGCGCCAACGCCGCCGGCCGGGTCCAGGCGCTGGCCACCAGCATGCTCGCCGACCTGCGCGAGATGGAGCACCGGCACGGTGAAGAGGTCCTCGGCGACCTGCTGAAGCTGGACCACAGCACCGCGCAGGCGGGCCGGCTCGCCGACAGCATCGCCGTACTGACCGGCGCCCGCTCCGGCCGCCGCTGGACCAAACCGATCTCCATGGAGAGCATCCTGCGCGGCGCCATGGGCCGGATCAGCGCGTACCGCCGGGTGCGGCTGCACAGCAGCAGCACGGCGGCGGTCGCCGGGCACGCGGCCGAGGGCGTGATGCACGCACTCGCCGAGATCATGGACAACGCCACGTCCTTCTCGCCGCCCACCTCGACGGTGCACGTGTACGTCGAGGAGACCCAGGCCGGCGTCGTGGTCAGCGTCGAGGACAGCGGACTGGTCATGACCGAGACGGCGCTGCGCCGCGCCGAGGCGGCGGTGTCCGCGAAGACGCTGGACCTGATGTCGCTGTCCGGCACCCGGCTCGGCCTCGCGGTCGTCGGCTGCCTGGCCGGCAAGCACGGCCTGACGGTCTCCTTCCGGCCCTCGGCACGCGGCGGTACGGGCGTCGTCGTACTGATCCCGCAGCAGCTGATCACCCAGCAGCCGGCGCGCACGCCGGCCGGCCGCCGGGCCGACGTCCGCGAAGCACCCGCCGAGGGCCTGCGCGCGGCGCACGACCGGCAGGACCGCGAGGTGCACGAGCGCGTCGTGCCCGAACTGCCCGCCGCCCGCGAGCGCGGCACCGCCCCCGGTAGCCGTACCGCGCGGGCGGCCACCGACGACCACCCCACCGTCCCCGACCGGGACGCGGGCACCGCACGCGACGGGGGCGCGGCGCGGGGCCCGGACGACCCGCACGGCCGGAGCGCCTCCCAGGACCGGGAAGCGCCGGACGTGCCCGCGCCGCGCGGGGCCGGTACGCCGCCCGCGACGGAGTACGGACCGAGCGGGCTGCCCAAGCGGCGGCGCGGCCAGACCCTGGCCGGCGCGCCGATCCCGCAGGCCCCGCAGGCCACCGGACGCACCCGCAGCCGCTCCCACGAGGAGTCCGCGGCGCGCCTGCGCTCCTTCCGCCGGGCCGTGCAGGGCGAGGCCCCGCACGCGCGGCCCACCACCCCCGAAGAAGCCCCGAAGGACGATCCCCGATGAACACGACCGACAACCGCCTGGACTGGATGCTGGAGAACCTCCTGCAGAAGACGCCGGGCGCCCGGCACGCGCTGGTGCTGTCCCGTGACGGCCTGAAGCTGTGCCACTCCAAGGAGCTCAGCGTCGACCAGGCCGACCAGCTGGCGGCCATCGCCTCCGGCATCCAGTCGCTGTCGCACGGCGCGTCCGTGGAGTTCGGTGACGGCAGCGGCGGGGTGCGGCAGGCGATGACCGAGTTCCATGGCGGCATCCTGTTCATCGTCGAGGCGGGGCACGGCGCGCACCTGGCCGTGGTCGCCGTCGAGGACGCCGACGTCGGTGTGATCGGCTTCAACATGAACGAACTGGTCGAGCAGATCGGCGAGTACCTCAGTGCCGCGCCCCGTGACGCGGGCCTACCGGGCCGGCCGGCATGAGCCCGCTGGGCCCGGACGACGACCCGGACCGCCTCTACACCGTCACCGGCGGCCGCAGCCGGGCCGCCGGGAGCGGCTTCGACCTGGTCACGCTGATCGTGGCGGAGTGCGAGCCGGCGCCCGGGATGCAGTCCGAGCACGTCCGCATCCTGGAGCTGGCCCGGCGCCCGACCGCGGTCGTCGAGCTGTCGGCGGCGCTGCGGCTGCCGGTGAGCGTCGTACGGATCCTGCTGACCGATCTGCTCGACACGGGCCGGATCACCGCCCGTCATCCGCGCGCGGCCGCCCGGGCCGAGCTGCCCGAACCCGACCTGCTGAAGGAGGTGCTCGATGCACTCCACCGCCTGTGACGACGCGGCCGACGCCGCTGTGGACGAGAGCGTACGGGCCCCGCTGCACCAGTCCGCCGACAACGGCCTGAAGATCGTGATCGTCGGCGGCTTCGGCGTCGGCAAGACCACCATGGTCCGCTCGGTCAGCGAGATCCGTCCCCTCAACACCGAGGAGACGATGACCCAGGCGGGCGTCGGCGTGGACGATCCGGCCGGCGTCGAGGGCAAGTCGACGACCACCGTCGCCTTCGACTTCGGCCGCATCACGATCAACGAGCGCAACGTCCTGTACCTCTTCGGCGCCCCCGGCCAGGAACGCTTCTGGTTCCTGTGGGACCGGCTCTTCGCCGGGACACTGGGCGCCGTGGTGCTCGTCGACACCCGGCGGCTGCACGACTCCTGGTACGCGATCGACCGCCTGGAGGCCCACGGGATGCCGTTCGTCGTCGCCCACAACGACTTCGGCGGCGAGCACCACACCCTGGAGCAGATACGGGACGCGCTGGACCTCTCCCCCGGCGTGCCGCTGATCTCCTGCGACGCCCGTGACCGGGAGTCCAGCAAGCAGGTGCTGATCTCCCTCGTCCGCCACCTGTACGCGCTCGCCGCCCAGGGCCCCAGCGCATGACCCGAGTTCAGGAAGGTGCTCCGTGACCGAAGCCCCGCAGACCGCCGGCTGCCCCGTATCCGCCGGGGCCGTACCGCTGTACGGCGAGGGGCTGAGCGGCGATCCGGGCCGGCTGTACCGGGAGATGCGCAGCCGGCACGGCGCGGTCGTGCCGGTCCTGCTGGACGGCGGCTTCCCCGCCTGGTACGTGATCGGCTACCGCGAGCTGCACCAGGTCACCTCCGACCCCGAGCTGTTCGCCCGCGACTCGCGCCGCTGGCACGCCTGGGACGAGGTACCGGACGACTGGCCGCTGCTGCCGTTCGTCGGGTACCAGCCGTCGGTGATGTTCGCCGAGGGGCCCGAGCACCGGCGGCGGGCCGGGGCGATCAGCGACGCGCTGCTGGCCATCGACCAGTTCGAGCTGCGGCAGATCTGCGAGCGCATCGCGGACCGGCTGGTCGACGGCTTCGCGGGGCGCGGTGAGGCGGACCTGATGGCCGAGTACGCGCTGCGGCTGCCGCTGCGCGTGGTCGTCGAGCTGTACGGCGCCCCCACCGACGAAGTGCCGGGCCTGGTACGGGACATCGCCGAGTCGCTGGACGTCCACGAGGGCGCGATCGACGCGCACCGGCGGGTCGCGGAGCGGATGGGCCGCCTGGTCACCGCCAAACACGGCCGGCCGGGCCCGGACGTGCCCTCCCGGCTGCTGGCCCATCCCGCGGGGCTGACGGACGAGGAGGTGGTCATCGACCTGCTGGTGGTGATGGCCGCGGCGCAGCAGCCCACCGCCAACTGGATCGGCAACACGCTGCGGCTGATGCTGACCGACGACCGCTTCGCGGTGAGCCTGACCGGCGGGCGGCGCAGCGTGGGACAGGCGCTGAACGAGGTGCTGTGGGAGGACACCCCCACGCAGAACTTCATCGGGCGCTGGGCGACCCGTGACACCCAGCTCGGCGGCCACCGCATCAAGGCCGGCGACATGATCGTCCTCGGCCTGGCGGCGGCCAACGACGACCCGCTGGTACGGCCGGACTTCACCGCGGCCGGCGCCGACGGCAACCAGGCGCACATGGCGTTCAGCCACGGCGAGCACGCCTGTCCGTACCCGGCGCCGCAGCTGGCCGAGGTGATGGCGCGGGCCGCGGTGGAGGTGCTGCTGGACCGGCTGCCGGACGTGGTGCTGGCGGTGCCGGACAAGGACCTGGTCTGGCACCCGTCGCTGTGGATGCGCGGGCTGACGGGCCTGCCGGTGACGTTCACGCCGACGTACACCCCGGGGCCCGCCTGAGGTCCGCCACCCGGGGCCCTGGCCGTACGGGGGCTACCCGTACGGCCCACTCGCCTGCCCGGCCGGCTCAGCCCACCGGCGTGAACCGGACCGGCAGGGCGTCCAGGCCGCGGGTGAAGACACCCTGCTCGCGCGGGGTGAACCCGTCCTCGATCGCCGCGTCCGGCAGCGCGTCCAGCAGCTGCCCGATGCCGGTCTCCACCTCGGCCTTGGCCAGCAGCGCGCCGACGCAGAAGTGCCGGCCGAGCGCGAAGGCCAGGTGGTCGGCGGCGGCCGAGAAGGCCGTCGCCGACTTCAGGTCATCGCGGAAGATGTCGAAGGTGTCCGGGTCCGCGTACCGCCGCTCGTCCCGGCCGGCCGCACCGATCAGGCAGGTCACGGTGGATCCCGCGGGCACCTTGCCGCCGCCGATCTCGACGTCCTCCGCCGGCTGCCGCATGATCATGTGTACCGGGGGCGTGTACCGCAGCGTCTCGGCGAAGGCCCGCTCGATCAGCGACCGGTCGGCGCGCACCGCGGCCAGCTGCTCCGGGTGGCGCAGCAGGTTGTGCATGACGCTCGAGATCGCCTTGTCGGTGGTCTCCCCGCCCGCGGCCAGCAGCAGGCTGCAGAACGCCTTGATGTCCTCGTCGCTCATCGCCGTACCGTCGATCTCCGCGGTGCACAGCGTGGAGAGCAGGTCGTCGCCGGGGTTCGCGCGCCGCTCCCGGATGATCGGCAGCATGTACGCGGCGAACTCCTGCTGTGTCCGCAGCCCGGCCGCGGCCACGTCCGGGTCCTGGCTCAGGTTGCCGAGGAAGCCGATGATCGCGGTGTACCAGCGGTGGAAGCGGTCGAAGTCGGCGCGGTCCAGGCCGAGCATGTCGACGATGACGTTCACCGGGAAGCGGGTCGCGAACTCCGCGACGAGGTCGGCCCGGCCCGTGTCGCGGAAGCCGTCGATGAGTTCGCGCGCGTTGCGCTCGATGACCGGCTGGAAGGTCTCCTGGAGGGGGGTGCCGCGGAAGGCGGGCGCCACCAGCGCCCGGCGTACGGCGTGCTCGCGGCCGCTCATCTGGAGGATGGTCCGGCCGTGCACCGGCTCCAGCTGCCAGTCGTAGTTGTCGGTGGTGAACGCCGGGTCCTTGAAGGCCCGCTCGACGTCCTCGTACCGGGAGACGATGTAGCTCTGGGTGGGCTCGTGGTGGAGCAGCGGGAAGTCGTCGCGCATGACGCGGTACGCGGCGTACGGGTCCGCCATGAACTCCGGCGACAGTATGTCCGGCGCTTCTCGGTTCGCGGCCAAGAACGCTCCCTGGGGGTGTGGGTGGGGTCCTGCGGTCCTCACCAAGATCGTCTCTGCCCCGCGCCCTTTCAAGACCGCCGACGGAAATCCTTTTCATGAGAACCTTCGGCGATTCCTCGCGCGCACCGCCCTGACCTGCGGCGATGCGAGGTTGTCGGGGGAATGACAACGGGTACCGATGCAGCCTTTGGATCTTTCGCCGAAGTGCGGTTTCCTTCGTTCGAGCGCCCTTGCGGCAGCCATGCCGCCCGACCCAGGAGGGAGTGGGCCATGTCGGGGCACGCCCACGCGCACGGAGATCACTCAGGCCACTCGCACTCGGTGGCCGCGGACGCGGACCGCCGCTGGCTGCGCGCCGCACTGATCCTCATCACCTCGTTCATGGCCATCGAGGTCGTGATCGGGTTCATCGCCCGGTCGCTGGCACTGATCTCCGACGCCGCGCACATGCTCACCGACGCCGCCTCGATCGTGCTCGCGCTGATCGCGATGCGGCTGGCGGCCCGCCCCGCGCGCGGCGGCTACACGTACGGCCTCAAGCGCGCCGAGATCCTGTCCGCCCAGGCCAACGGCGTCACACTGCTGGTGCTGTCGGCCTGGCTGGCGTACGAGGCGATCCACCGGCTCATCGAACCGCCCGAGGTCACCGGCGGACTCGTACTCGTCACCGCGCTCGCCGGCGTCGTGGTGAACCTCGTCGCGACCTGGTGCATCTCCAAGGCCAACCGCTCCAGCCTGAACGTCGAGGGCGCCTACCAGCACGTCCTCACCGACCTCTTCGGCTTCATCGCCACGGCGGTGGCCGGTGCGGTCGTGCTGACCACCGGCTTCGCCCGGGCGGACGCCATCGCGTCGTTGTTCGTGGTCGCGCTGATGCTCAAGGCCGGCATCGCGCTGGTCCGCGACTCGGGCCGGATCTTCATGGAAGCCGCGCCCGCCGGCGTGGACCCGGACGCGCTGGGGGACCGGCTGGTCGCCGCCGACCAGGTCGTGGAGGTCCACGACCTGCACGTCTGGGAGATCACCTCCGGTGATCCCGCGCTCTCCGCGCACGTCCTGGTCGAGCCGGGCGGTGACTGCCACAAGGTCCGCCGCACCCTCCAGGAACTGCTCGCGGCCGAGTACGGCATCACGCACGCCACGCTCCAGGTCGACCATCTCGGCGAACACGACGGTGACGAGCTGCTGCGCATAGGGAACCACCAGCACTCCGGGACCGCCGACGCGGCCCACTGCGCCGACACGCACGGGCCCGTGCACCGGCCGGGGCCGCACGACCACTGAGCCTGTGTCGACGCGCCCCGTCCTGCCGTGTCAGCCGCCGGCGGGACGGGGCGCGGCACACTTGCGGGGAAGGGGCGCGTCCACGACACGCCCGGGACTGCCGGTTTCACGTGAAACGGAGGAGACATGGCAGCGAGCGCACCGGCCCGCACCGGCGCTCCGCCCGTACCCGCAACACCGACCCGCCACCGGCCGCGTGCCGTCCTTGCCGTCGTGCTGCTGGTCCTCGGCTGTCTTCTGACCCCGCCGGCCCTCACCGCCGGCTGGGCGCGCGCCGAACTGACCGACACCGCCCGCTACACGGCCACCACCGCACCGCTCTCCCGTGACCCGGCCGTACAGCGGAACATGGTCACCGCGATCACCGACGGCGTGATGCGGCGCGTGGACCTGTCGCCGCTGGTGGACGCCGTACCACCGGACCAACGGCCCGCCGTACGGGAGCGGTTCACCCACGGTGTACGGGAGTTCGTGGCCACCCAGATCCGCGGCGTGGTCACCTCGCGTTCCTTCCCCGCACTGTGGAACCGCGTCAACGGCACCACCCACGGCTCCCTCGTCACCGCCCTCTCGGCCTCCGGCGAACGGGCCGTGGAGCTCGACCTCCAGCCCGTCGTCGACCGCGCCCGGGCCCGCCTCGTCCACACCGTGCCGGCCGGCGCCCGGCTGATCCAGCGGGTCCATGTCTCCGGCACCACGCTCGTGCTGCTGCGGCCCGACGAGGTGGCCGAGGCCCGTGGTCCGTACGCCGCGGTGCGCATGCTCGGCCAGGTGCTGCCCGTCGCGGCCGTCCTGTGTCTGACGGCCGGACTGGCGCTGGCACCACGCCGACGCCGGGCGCTGATCGGTACGGGCCTGGGCTGGGCGGCCGGCGGCGCGCTCGTGCTCGCCGTGTTCGCCGCCGGACGCGGGTACGCCCTGGACGCGCTGCCCGCTGCGGTGACCCGGGCCACCGGCGCCACGGTGTACGACACGCTCACCGAGAGCGCCCGGCTCGGCGGTCGGCTGCTGCTCGCCGCGGGGCTCGTCGCCGCCCTGGCGGCCGTCCTGTCGGGGGTACCGGCGGCACGCCTGCGCGCCCGCCGGGGGCTCAGAGACCGATGACCGTCTTGCCCTGCGCCCGGCCCGTGCGGCTGCGGGCGAGGGCCTCCGGGGCGTCCTCCAGCTGCACCTCACTGGTGATCAGGACGGTGAGCCGGCCCGCGTCGAGATGGTCGGCGAGGATCGACAGCAGCTGCGGCGAGGGGCGGTTGAGGAAGTTGAAGCCGCGCAGGTTGTGCTCGATGAGCATGTCCGTGTCGGCCGCGCCGACGGTGGACACGACCGTGCCCCCGTCCCGTACGGCACCGGTCAGGTCCGCGAACGCCGCCGGCCCGCTGACCAGGTCGATCAGGACGTCCACGCCGTCCGGGTACCCGGTACGCACCTGGTCGGCCACCGGGCCCTGGGTGTGGTCCACCGTGGCCGCCGCGCCGAACTGCCCCATCAGCTCCGCGCTGCCCGCCCGCGCCGTGGCAATGACCTCGGCACCGCGCTGCGCCGCGAGCTGGGTGACGAAGGTGCCGACGCCGCCGGTCGCGCCCACGACCAGGACCCGCTTGCCCTCCGAGACCCGGGTCTCCTCGACGAGGTTGTAGGCGGTCGTCCCGGCCGTCGGCACCGCCGCCGACGTCGCGTACGTGACGTTCCGCGGCGCGGGCGCGACGGCGTCCTCCGCGGCGACGGCGTAGTCCGCGTACGAACCGCCGCCCCTGCCCACCAGCTGGAACTGCCCGAAGACCTGGTCACCGACCGTGCAGCGGCGCACGTCGGGGCCGACCGCGACCACCTCGCCGGCGCCGTCGGCCCCCAGCACCAGTGGGAAGGAGTGCGGCACGGTGTCCTTGAGCATGCCGTCGGCGATCTTCCAGTCCACCGGGTTCAGGCCCGCGACCGCCATCGCGACCAGCACCTCGCCGGGTCCCGGCTCGGGCTGCGGCAGGTCCATCAGCTCGGGCTCGGCCCCGAAGGCACTGACTGCTACGGCTCTCATCGTGGCGTTCCTTCCACCTCTCCGTACCCGGCACCTGTCCGGCCCCTGCACCCGGCACCTGTCCGGCCCCTGCCGTCAAGGATCGTAAGCACGCGGGTACCGCCCGGCGCGGCAGGCGAAGGGCCGTGCCCCGGAAGCAACTCGTACGGCCGTCCCCGGTGGCCGGCCCGGCACCGCGGCACCGGGTTTGGCAGCCGGCCGGTGCGGTTACCCCTCCCCCTTATGAAGGGCGACAAGAAGGACGAAGAGACCGTACGGGCGGGCCGGCGTACCGTCGCGATCACCCGCCCTGACAAAGTCCTCTTCCCGGACGACGGCATCACGAAGCTGGACGTGGCCGAGCACTACCGCGCCGTCGCCCAGCGCGCGCTGCCGCACCTGCGCGGCCGCCCGCTGATGATGGAGCGTCATCCGGACGGCATCGGCGGCCGGCCCCTGATGCAGAAGAACGCGCCGGACCACTTCCCCGACTGGATCCGCACCTCCGTGCAGGAGAAGGCCGGCGGCAAGGTCACGCACGTCGTCTGCGACGACGCCGCCACCCTCGTCTACCTGGCCGGGCAGGCCTCCCTCACCCAGCACCGCTGGCTCTCACGGGAGGACGCCCCCCACGACCCCGATCTCCTGATCTTCGACCTCGACCCCTCGGAGGGCGCCGGCTTCGAGGACGTGCGCTGGGCGGCCGCCCGGGTCTGCGAGCTGTGGGACGAGGTCGGACTGCCCACCCGACTGATGACCACCGGATCGCGCGGACTGCACGTCATCGCGCCGCTGGACGCCAAGTCCGACTACGACGCGGTACGCGACTTCGCGCACCGCGCCGCCGAACTGCTCGCCGGCCGCCACCCGGACCGGCTCACCACCGAGCAGCGCAAGGCCGACCGCCCCACGAAGGGCGGCCGGGGCCGGATCTACCTCGACGTGCAGCGCAACGCCTACGCCCAGACCGCGGTCGCGCCCTACAGCGTGCGCGCCAAGCCGGGCGCGCCGGTGGCCATGCCCCTCACCCGGGACGAACTCGACGACCCCGGCCTGACCGCCCGGCGCTGGACGCTGCGTACCACCCCCGAACGCCTGGAGGCGGCCGATCCATGGTCCGGGGACGGCTGGCGCGCCCGGTCGGTGAGCGCGGCGGCGAAACGACTGCCGGCGGAGTGAGGCGCGGGCTCGGCCGGCGCCGGGCCGGGCGTACGCCGCAGCCGGGCGTACGCCGCAGCCGGGCGTACGCCACGGACGCGCACGCCGCGGACGCGCACGCCCGGCCCGCTGTCCGCCTCAGACGCCGATGTCGCCGCCGTCCTTGCGCCAGACGCTGACCACCGACGGGCGGACCAGCTCGCCCGGACCGTCCGGCCAGTGCGACGCCGGCTGCTCCACGCTCGCGCCGTCCACCTCACCCGGGTGCTGCACCGCGACCAGCACCCGGCGCTCCTGCACGATCGGGCCGCAGGTCTCGGCACCGGTCGGCACGGTCAGGAACTGCCGCACCTGGCCCCTCCGGGAGCCGGTGGTCGCCACGCCGAAGAGGCCGTCGTGGCTGCCCAGCTCGTTGCCGTCGGTGGAGATCCACAGGTTGCCGTGCACATCGAAGGTGATGTTGTCGGGGCAGGAGATCGGGCTGACCTGATCCTTGGGGAAGCCGCCGAAGTACGTCGCCGGGTCCTCGGGGTCGCCGCAGACCAGGAAGAGGTTCCACGTGAAACGTCCGGCCGCCGGGTCGTTACGGCGCTCGGTCAGCTCCAGGATCTGGCCGTGCTTGTTGCCGTTGCGCGGGTTCGGCTCGTCGGCCGCCGCCTTGCCGTCCTTGCCCCGGTCGCTGTTGTTGGTCAGCGCGACGTAGACCTTGCCGGTGCGGGGGCTGGGCTCGACGTCCTCGGGGCGGTCCATCTTCGTGGCACCCACCTTGTCGGCGGCCATCCGGGTGAAGACGTAGACCTCCTCCGCGGTCATGCCGGGCACGTGCGAGGTGGTGCCGGTGGCCAGCGGGATCCACTCGCCGTGGCCGTCGAACTCGCCGTCCTCCGGCAGCTTCCCCGAGCCGTCGATCTCGTCCGCCGGGCTGTCGCCGGTGAACTTCGCGACGTACAGCGTGCCCTCGTCCAGCAGCGTGCGGTTGTGCTCACGGGCCGCCGCGCTGTTGCCGCGCTTCATCCGCTTGGCGGAGACGAACTTGTAGAAGTAGTCGAACTTCTCGTCGTCACCCATGTAGAGGACGGGCCGGCCGTCCGCGGTCAGCCGCGGCTCGGCGGCCTCGTGCTTGAAGCGGCCGAGCGCGGTGAGCTTGCGCGGGGTGGAGTCGGGGTCGAAGGGGTCGATCTCCACGACCCAGCCGAAGCGGTTGCTCTCGTTCGGCTCCTTCGCGACGTCGAAGCGCCGGTCGAACCGTTCCCACTTGCGCTCGCTGGCCCCGCCCTTGATGCCGTACCGCTTCAGCCGTGCGGCGGTCTTCGCGTCGGTGACCTTGTCGCCGTTGGCGAAGTACTGGTTGAAGTTCTCCTCGCCGGACAGCACCGTGCCCCATGGAGTGATGCCGCCACCGCAGTTGTTGAGCGTGCCGAGGACGCGGGTGCCCTCGGGGTCGGCGGAGGTCTTCAGCAGGTCGCTGCCGGCCGCCGGACCGGTCACCTCGAACGGCGTGGTGCCGGTGATCCGGCGGTTGAGGTGGTGGCGGCGCACCGCGGTGAGCCGGCCGCTGCGCCGCTCCTCCTGCGTCACGAGCACCGTCAGGCCGTGCGCCTGCAGCCCGATCTCCGCCTGCTCGCGGGTGGGGTTCTCCGCGTCGTAGCCGGCGAACATCAGGGCCTCGTCGGTGTACTCGTGATTGATCACGAAGAGCTGCCGGTCCCGCTCACCCGGAAGGTCCAGCACGGCCATGTAGTCGCAGTTGTAACCGAACTGACCGGCCTGCGCCTTGGCGGACTGCCGGTCCGCGTCGAACGCCGGGGCGCCGCGCAGCACCGGGTCGCCCCAGCGGATGACGATGTTGTGCTCATGGCCGGCGGGCACGGTCACCGCGTCGGCGGTGTTGGGCTCGACGGGCGTGAACCGCAGGCCGCGGGCGGGACGGCGCGCGTGCCGGGTGGCACCGGCCGCCGTACCGGACCCGGCACCGGCCCCCGCGGCAGCGGCGGGCGTGGCACCCGGGCCGGTCAGCGCCGCGCCGGTCGCCGCGGCGGCCGTGACGACGGCGCTCGCGCGCAGCACGGACCGGCGGGAGAGCGCGCCCGCGATCACGTCGCCCACATAGGCGTTGTCGCTGGTGTTGGGCGTCTCGTGGAAGCAGGCGTCACCACAGCGGTAACGGCAGGTCATGGCCGAACGGCCGCCGGGGTGCGAGCCGATCAGTGGCAGCAGCTTGCGCACGGTGTTCCTTCCCTGGGCCGGTCGGTATCCCGATCGGTATGCCTGTCGGCCGATGTGACGATTGGTCGTGCGAACAGCGGCGACGGTATGGGCACAGGCCCGACGCGCGGCGACAAGAAGATGAACCGACGGTGAATCCGGGTGACTCCGGCTCGTACCGCAGCACGACGCGCGGGGTCCCACGATGCGGTAGGGGCAGGCCGCTACCCTTTGGTGTCCGTCCAGGTCAGGAACGCGCCTCGCTTTTCGGACATTCGCCGCACCCACACATGCACGACACCACACGCACGAGAGGTACGCCGATGGGCATTCGGAGTCTGCTGCGCAACGCTTTCGGTCGCTCCAAGGCGGCCCGTAAGGAACCGAATGCCGCCGCGGCGACGGAGGCCACCGACGCGGCGGCCATCCCGGAGGCCCGCGAGGAGTCGGCACCCCCGGCGCAGGCCGCCCCGGCCGCCGAGAAGCCGGCCGCCGAGAAGGAGGTACCGGCGGCCCGTACGGAGCAGGAGCCGGCCCGTACGGAGGTATATGCGGAGACCGCCCCCGCCGCGGGTGCCGCGCTGCTCACGGGTTCGGCCCGGTCCGCCGCCGGCACGTCCGCCGAGGCCTCCGCCTCCGAGGTGTCCGACCTGGTACGCGAGGCCTTCGACCGCCCGTCGGCCCCGAAGCCGGAGCGTCTGACGGAGCGGGACACGGAGCAGCCCGCGGAGACCGCAGCCGCCGCTGAAACCGCTGAAGCCGCTGAAACCGCGGAGAAGCCTGCGGGAGCGGCCGGTGCCGCTGCCGAGCCCGGCGACGCCGAGGCCGTGGCGGATGCGGCACCGGCCGAGGTGACGCCCGCGGCCGGGACGAAGGCCGAGCCCGAGGCTGAGCACGAGCCCGGGAGCAAGGACGAGCCCGAGGCCGCGCCGGAGACCAGGGCCGAGCCTGCGACCGCCGTCGAGCCCGAGGTCGGGCCCGCTGCCGAGCCCGAGGTCGAGGCCAAGGTCGAGGCCAAGGACGAGAAGCCTGCCGAGCCGGCCACGGCCCCCGAGCCGGTCGCCGCCGAGGCCGGGCCCGAGGCGGAACCCAAGGCCGAGGCCGGGCCCGAGGCGGAACCCAAGGCCGAGGCCGAGGAGCCCGCAGCCGCCCCGCAGGACGAGCCCGCTAACCCCGCCCTCACCATCCCCGCCGCCCGCACCGAGGCCCCCATCGAGCCGGCTCCCGCGGAGGCGGCTCCCGCGGAGGCGGCTCCCGCGGAGGCGGCCCCGGCCGAGCCGGCCCCTGAGGCCCCGGCGGTCCCCGCCTCCGTCCCCACGGCAGCGGACAGCGGGGCCACGGCCGCGATCTCCCTCAGCAAGGTCGAGGAGGTCGCGCCCGGGCTGGTCAGCCTCTACAAGGACGCCGGTGCGGCGCTGGCGAAGCAGGGGCTGGGCACGCAGCGTGCCGCCGTCTACCTCGTACTCGACCGCTCCGGGTCGATGCGCAACTACTACAAGGACGGCACCGTCCAGCACCTCGCCGAGCAGGCCCTCGGCCTCTCCGCGAACCTGGACGACGACGGCACCGTGCCCGTCGTCTTCTTCTCCACCGACGTCGACGGCACCGCCGACATCGACCTGACTTCGTACGAGGGCCGGATCGAGGAGCTGCACGCCGGGCTCGGCCACATGGGCCGGACCAACTACCACTGGGCGATCAACGCGGTCATCGACCACTACAAGAAGTCGAAGACCACGGCCCCGGCGTTCGTGATCTTCCAGACCGACGGCGCCCCCACGTCGAAGCCCGCCGCCGAGAAGGCACTGTGCGAGGCGGCCGGGCTGCCGATCTTCTGGCAGTTCGTCGGCTTCGGCGACCCCGAGGCCAAGGGCTTCGACTTCCTGCGCAAGCTGGACGACCTGGCCGTACCGGAGAAGCGCAAGGTCGACAACGCCGGCTTCTTCCACGCCGGACGTGACCCGCGCGCGCTGGCCGACGCCGACCTCTACGCGCAGCTGATGATCGAGTTCCCGGACTGGCTCACCGAGGCCCGCGCCGCGGGCGTCCTCAAGGACAGCTGACCGGCATCGGCGGTACCGGCGAAGTCGACACGGCTGAGACGACACGGCTGACACGGCCCGGGGGCCACGCACCGCCCGGCCCGCCGCGGTCGCCGCTCAGTCCGCCGTCGTGTGCGCGATGAAGAGTGCCCACGCCGCCGCGGAGAACGTCAGCCGCGGCGCGTCCTCATCCGGCCCCTGCCGCGAGTCCCGCACCTGTACCCGTCCCGCCGCGCTCGCCACTTCGACGCAGGTCGCGTCCGTGTCGCAGCTGTAGCTCGACGAGACCCATCTCAGTCGCTCTCCCATGGCCCGCCCCTCCCCCTGGTCCCTTCTCCTCACAGCATCCCCGGTCGCCCGCGCACCATGCGCGGGACCACGGGCGCCACGAAAAGGGGGCGCGGTGGCACCCGTCCGGGCGAGTACGATATTGGCGTTCCGTAGTGCAAAAAATCACTCACCGTAGCGACTTGGGAGCAGCCGGCAATGGCTCGACACCTCATCACCAGCGCCCTTCCGTACATCAACGGGATCAAGCACCTGGGCAACATGGTGGGGTCCATGCTCCCGGCCGATGTGTACTCCCGGTACCTGCGCCAGCGAGGGCACGACGTGCTCTACATCTGCGCGACCGACGAGCACGGCACCCCTGCCGAGCTGGCAGCGAAGGACGCGGGCCAGTCCGTGGACGCGTTCTGCGCCGAGCAGCACGACGCGCAGAAGGCGATCTACGAGGGCTTCGGGCTGGCCTTCGACCACTTCGGCCGCAGCTCCTCGGAGCAGAACGTCGAGCTGACCCAGCACTTCGCGCGCAAGCTGCACGAGAACGGCTTCATCGAGGAGCGGGCGATCCGCCAGGTCTATTCGAAGGCCGACGAGCGCTTCCTGCCCGACCGCTACATCGTCGGCACGTGCCCGCACTGCGGGTACGACAAGGCCCGCGGTGACCAGTGCGAGAACTGCACCCGCGTGCTGGACCCGACCGACCTGATCGACGCCCGCTCGGCGATCAGCGGCAGCAGCGACCTGGAGGTGCGCGAGACCAAGCACCTCTTCCTGCTGCAGTCCAAGCTCCAGGGCGAGGTCGAAAAGTTCATCGACGAGACCGGTGAGGAGTGGCCGACGCTGGCCTCCTCCATCGCCCGCAAGTGGCTGACCGAGGGCCTGCACGACCGCGCGATCACCCGCGACCTGGACTGGGGCGTGCCGGTGCCGGCCGACGTCTGGCCGGACCTCGCCGCCGAGGGCAAGGTCTTCTACGTCTGGTTCGACGCCCCGATCGAGTACATCGGCTCGACGAAGGAGTGGGCGGACGCGGCCCCGGACGGCGAGACCCGGGACTGGAAGTCGTGGTGGTACGAGGCCGACGACGTCCGGTACACGGAGTTCATGGCCAAGGACAACGTGCCGTTCCACAGCGTGATGTTCCCGGCCACGCAGCTGGGCACCCGCGAGCCGTGGAAGAAGGTCGACTTCCTCAAGGCCTTCAACTGGCTGAACTACTACGGCGGCAAGTTCTCCACCTCGCAGCGGCGCGGCATCTTCACCGACGCGGCGCTGGAGCTGCTGCCCGCCGACTACTGGCGCTACTTCCTGATGGCGAACGCGCCGGAGTCCGACGACACCTCCTTCACCTGGGAGCTCTTCTCCTCCTCGGTCAACAAGGACCTGGCCGACACCCTCGGCAACTTCGTCAACCGCGTGCTGTCCTTCTCGCGGAAGCGCTTCGGTGACGAGGTCCCGGCGGGCGCCGAGGCCGGCGAGGCCGAGGCGAGGCTGGGCGAGCAGATCGCCGAGCTGCTGGCCGAGTACGAGGGCCACATGGAGGCCCTCCAGTTCCGCAAGGCGGCCGCCTCGCTGCGCGCCCTGTGGAGCGCGGGCAACTCCTACCTGGAGGAGAAGGCCCCCTGGCTGGAGATCAAGACCGACAAGGACGCGGCCGCGCTGACCCTCCGTACGGCGATGAACCTCATCCACCTGTACTCGGTGGTCTCCGAGCCGTTCATCCCGTCCGCGGCCAAGGCCATGCGCGGCGCGTTCGCGCTCGCCGACGACACGGCGCTCTGGGTCACGGCGGACGAGGCGAAGGCGCTCTCCTCCGTCCCGGCCGGCACGTCCTTCACGGTCCCCCCGGTCCTCTTCGCCAAGATCACCGAAGACGACCTGACCTCCTACCGCGAGCGTTTCGGCGGCGAGGAGGAGTAGCCCCACGGCATGACGGAGGGCCCGGAACCGACACGGTTCCGGGCCCTCCGCGTATCGCTACGCCGACGTCCCGCCGTACGGGTGCCAGCCCGCCGTCCGCACCGTGAACCCCATGGGCTCCGGCATGGCGATCTCCTGTCCGAAGATTCCCTTCGCGGTCTCGACGTAGTGACGGCCGTCGAGCTGGAGCAGATGCCAGGTCGCGTCGTTCGGGTCGACGATCAGATAGACGGGGATGCCCGCCTCGGCGTACCGCTCGCGCTTGTCCTCCCAGTCGCGCTTGATGGCCGTGCGGGTCGTGGAGACCGTCTCGACGACGGCGAGGACGATCTGCGGTGACCAGTCGGGTTCCGCGCTGTCGAAGGCCGGGCGGTCCTCGGCGCGGATGATGACGGCATCGGCACGGGGCCGGTAATCGTCAGCCACCAGAACGCCGCGCCCGCTCCACGCCTCGAAAGGTTCTGGTGTGTGCCGGACGAGACTGCGGCCCGGCAGGTCGTGGAGGAGTCCCGGGTCGGGTTGCATGACCAGCTCGCCGTCGAGCAGCTCGACGCGCAGCCCGTCGGGGACGTCCAGCTCGTGCCACATCCGGATGAGCGCAGCACGGTCCACGCGACGTCCTGCCGATGCAGCGCCTGACGCTCAGGGTAATGCTCGGCAATGCGCGAAGGGCCCGGAACCGATCGGTTCCGGGCCCTTCGCGTGCGTGCCGGTTACTTCACCTGCGGCTTGCGGATGCTCAGGTGGAGCTCCTTCAGGCGGGACTCCTCGACCTCGCTCGGGGCGCCCATGAGGAGGTCCTGGGCGTTGCCGTTGAGCGGGAAGGCGATGGTCTCGCGGATGTTCGGCTCGTCCGCGAGGAGCATCACGATGCGGTCGACGCCCGGGGCGATGCCACCGTGCGGCGGGGCGCCGAACTTGAACGCGCGGAGCATGCCGCCGAACTCCGCCTCGACGGTCTCCTTGGAGTAACCGGCGATCTCGAAGGCCTTGTACATGACCTCGGGCTCGTGGTTACGGATCGCGCCGGAGGACAGCTCGACGCCGTTGCAGACGATGTCGTACTGCCAGGCCAGGATGTCCAGCGGATCCTTGGTCTCCAGCGCTTCCAGGCCGCCCTGCGGCATGGAGAACGGGTTGTGCGAGAACTCGATCTTGCCGGTGTCCTCGTCCTTCTCGAACATCGGGAAGTCGACGATCCAGCAGAAGCGGAAGACGCCCTCCTCGAAGTGGCCGGCGCGCTTCGCGGCCTCGACGCGGACCGCGCCCATGATCTTGGAGACCTCGTCGAACTCGCCCGCGCCGAAGAAGACGGCGTGGCCGGGGGCCAGGTCCAGCTTGTTGACCAGGGCCTTCACGTCGTCCTCGGTGAGGAACTTGGCGATCGGGCCGGTCAGGGCGTTCTCCTCGCCGACGCGGATCCAGGCCAGGCCCTTGGCGCCCTGCTCGACGGCGTAGTCGCCGAGGCCGTCGAAGAACTTGCGCGGCTGGTCGGCGGTGTCCGGCACGGCCAGCGCGCGGACGTGCTTGCCGGCGAACGCCTTGAAGCCCGAGCCCTCGAAGACGTCGGAGACGTCCACCAGCTCCAGCTTGGCGCGCAGGTCCGGCTTGTCGTTGCCGTACTTGAGCATCGACTCGCGGAACGGGATGCGCGGGAACGGCGAGGTGACCTCGCGGCCGCCGCCGAACTCGGTGAAGAGCTCGGTCATGAGCTTCTCGACGGGCCGGAAGACGTCCTCCTGCTCGACGAAGCTCATCTCGATGTCGAGCTGGTAGAACTCGCCGGGCGAGCGGTCAGCGCGGGCGTCCTCGTCGCGGAAGCACGGCGCGATCTGGAAGTACCGGTCGAAGCCCGCGATCATCAGCAGCTGCTTGAACTGCTGCGGGGCCTGCGGCAGGGCGTAGAACTTGCCGGCGTGCAGGCGCGAGGGGACCAGGAAGTCGCGCGCGCCCTCGGGGGAGGTGGCGGACAGGATCGGCGTCGCCATCTCGTTGAAGCCGAGCGTCACCATCTTCTGGCGGATGGCGGAGATGACGGCCGTGCGCAGCATGATGTTGCGGTGCATGCGCTCGCGGCGGAGGTCGAGGAAGCGGTACTCCAGGCGCTTCTCCTCGTTGACCCCGTCCTCGGCGTTGATCGTGAAGGGGATCTGCTCGGCGGCGCCCAGCACCTCCACGTCGGAGACCTCGACCTCGACCTCGCCGGTCGGCAGGTCGGGGTTGACGTTGTCCGCGCCGCGGGCGCTGACCTTGCCGTCGACGCGGACGACGGACTCCTTGGTCAGGGAGCCGAGCTTCTCGTTGGCGGGGGTGCCGGGGCGGGCGACGAGCTGCGTGATGCCGTGGTGGTCGCGCAGATCGATGAAGAGGATGCCGCCCAGGTCACGTCGATTGTGCAGCCAGCCGCTGAGGCGGACGTCCGTGTCGACGTCCGCGGCCCGGAGCTCGCCGCAGTTATGGGACCGGTACCGATGCATCGCTCATCCAAGTCGTCGCGAGTCGAGGTGGGGCAACGGGGCGGGAGGCCGGATCGGCTCCCGGGCGAAACCCGATGATCACCCCAGGATTGGCATAACCGCTCCAGGTTACCGCTCCACCCCGCCGCCCCGGGTTGCCATATCCACGACAAAAGCTGCCGAGGGCGCCGCTCCGGAACACCATGGGACCAGGGTCACGTGCTTCTCACTGGTGGGCCTCCGTGAAACCCACATAAAGTGATGCAATGCGCACCAAGGACGTCCTGGCCGCCATCGGCACCGGCCTGTGGCACTGGGACCACGCAGACGGCAAGGTGACGCTGGACGCCGAGGCGGCCAGGCTGCTCGGCCTGCCCGAAGAGCCCGCCGACTTCAGCGAGGCCTTCATCCGCTCCCGCTTCCACGCCGTCGACTTCGCCGAGATCAACGGCGTCGTCCACCTCGCGCTGACCGAGAACACCCTCGCCGAGGGCCGGCTCCGCGTCATGCGCGACGACGGCAAGGTACTCCGGGTCGTCCGCTGCCGCGCCCGTGTCACGCCGCTCGGCAACAGCTACGAGCTGGTCGGCACCCTCCAGGAGGTCCCCGAGCCGCAGCCGGGCACCTCAGCGGCGCGCACCCCCGTCACCGGCGACTGGCGCCGCTCCCGCGAGGCGTTCCTGCTGGACGCGGGCCGCGCGCTGGCCGAGGCCCGCTCCACCGCCGAGGTACTGCGGGTGGCGGCCGGCCTGTCCATGCCCGGCTTCATGCCCGACGGGCTGGCCGTCTTCGGCATCAAGGGCGACCGCATATCGGTGATCGGCCACCACGGCCACACCCCCGGGGCCGAGCGGCCGTTCGCCGACATGCCCCTGGACACCGACTACCCGGCCGCCGAGGTGATACGGACCGGGCGGGCCCTGTACCTGCCGACTCCGGACGAGTACCGCCGCCGGTTCCCCGCGACCTGGCCGATGGCCGAGCGCTTCCACCGCGAGTCCTGGGCCTTCCTGCCGCTGATCAGCGCCGGACGGACGGTCGGCGCCTGGATGGCCGCCTTCGGCCACCGCGTCGCCTTCACCCCCGACGAACGCTCCGTGCTCACCACCGTCGCCCGGATGCTCGCGCAGGCCCTGCACCGGGCCGGCGACCAGGAGTCGCAGCTGGAGCTGACGACGGGCCTGCAGCGCAGCATGATGCCGACGGTGCAGCCGGACATCCCGGGCATGGCGGTGGCCGCGCGGTACGTCCCCACCGGCGGCGGCCTGGAGGTCGGCGGCGACTGGTACGACATGATCACCCTCCCGTCGGGCCGGATCGCGCTGGTCATCGGAGACGTGCAGGGCCATGACGTACGGGCCGCCGGGCTCATGGGCCAGCTGCGGATCGCGCTGCGCGCCTACGCCTCCGAGGGCCACCACCCCGACGCCGTGCTCTCCCGCGCCTCCCGCTTCCTCTCCGGCCTGAACGACACCGAGGCCGAGGGGCTGGACCCGCGCTTCGCCACCTGCCTCTACATCGAGGTCGACCCGGCCACCGGGCTGCTGGACATCGCACGGGCCGGGCACCCGGATCCCGCCATCCGGATGACCGACGGCACGATGCTGGTACGGCCGACCGCGGGCGGCATGCCGCTGGGCATCGACCCGGACACCGACTACCCCACCACCCGGCTCGTCCTGGAGCCCGGCGAGACGATGCTGGTCTGCACGGACGGGCTCATCGAGACCGGCGGGCACGACCTGGAGAGCGGCTGGACGCGCCTCCGGGACGTCATGGAGGCCCATGAGGACCCGGACACCGGCGACGGCCTGGAGCGGCTCGCCGACGCCCTGGTACAGGCCGTGCACGGGCCGTCCTCGCACCACACCACCGGGCCGCTGGTGGACCGCCGCGAGGACGACATCGCGATGCTGCTGCTGTCCCGTGAGGGCGCCGGCTGCGCCATCGGCACCGGCGGGCCGCAGCCCGGCCTGCCCGTCCGCCGTACGCTCCTGACCATCGCGCAGGCCGAACCGGAGCGAATCGCCGAGGCCCGCGGCCAGATCCGCGACGTGCTGCACGACTGGGCCGACGAGGACCAGGTGGACTCGGCCGTCCTGATGGTCTCCGAGATGGTCACCAACGTGCTGCTGCACACCGACGGTGACGCCCTGCTGGTCGCCGAGATCTCCGGTGCGAAGGGCGCCCGGCGGATCCGGGTGGACGTGGCCGACAGCAGCGACGAACTGCCGCACCGCCGCCGCCCCGGCGAGCTGGCCTCCTCCGGGCGCGGCCTGGTCCTGATGGAGCTGCTGGCCGGCGCGTGGGGCGTGGACCCACGCGGGGACGGCAAGTCCATCTGGTTCGAGCTGTACGAGGACGCGGGCAGTGGCGGCGCTGCCGTACCGGACGGGGCTCAGGCCGGGGCGCTGCCCGGCGTGTCCCCGGAGGAGCCCCCGGACGGCGGTCCCTCGCTGCCCGGCCCGCCGCTGTCGGAACCGGCGGCATAACGCTCGTGCAGCTCTGACAGGATCCCGGTCGCGGCCGCCGTGAGCGGCACGGCCAGCAGCATGCCGAGGATGCCCGCCACGCTCGCCCCCGCGGTGATCGCCAGCAGCACCACGGCCGGATGCATGTGGACCGTACGGCTCTGGACCATCGGCTGCAGGATGTGCCCCTCCAGGACCTGCACGAACAGCACCACGCCCAGCGCCCACAGCGCGATCACGAAGCCCCGGTCGGCCAGTGCCACCAGCACCGCCACGGCACCGGAGATGAACGCGCCGAGGTACGGGATGTACGCACCGACGAAGACCAGCGCGCCCAGCCCGACGGCACCCGGCACCCCCAGGATCAGCAGCCCGACGGTGATGCACACGGCGTCGATCAGCGCGATGACGGTCGTCCCGCGCATGAAACCCTCCACGGCCTCGAAGCCGCGGCGCGCCATCCGCTCCAGCTGCGGCCCGGAGTCGCCCGGCGCCCAGGACCGCAGTACGCCCACCGCCTTGTGCGCGTCCCGCAGGAAGAAGAACGTGAGCAGCAGTGCCAGCACGGCGGCGGCCACCGTCTGGCCGACCAGGCTGATCCCCGAGAGCAGCCCGGTGGCGGCCCGGCCGCCGAACTTCTCCGCCAGCTCCTTGGCGTTCGCCGTCAGGTCCCCCAGCGAGGCACCGGAACCGCCCAGGTGTTTGCTGAGCTCTCTGGTCGCCTGCTGCACCGACGACACGATCTGGTCGCCGGTGTCGATCAGCGCGGACACGACGATGTACCCCGCGCCGCCGACGACCACCAGCAGCGCGGCGCAGGTCAGCCCGGACGCCAGCGAACTGTTGAGCTTCATCGCGACCAGCCGCCGGTAGAGCGGCCCGAGCAGGGCGCTGCCCAGGAGGGCCAGCAGGACGGGCGTCACGGCCGCCTTCAGGTGCACGGTCAGCCATACGGCGACCGCGACCACCGCGACGACGAGCAGTGCCACCCCGCACCAGGCCGCGGTCCGGCGCGCACCGAGGGGAAGCAGAGCTTCCCGTTCATCCCTGTTCATCCGTTTCTGCACCCGACCAGTCCACCACGTGCACGCCAGGGGCGCGGGGAACTGCGCGCCCAGCCGGACACGTCCGGCACCCGGCCGACGGCCACACCCCTGCGGCGGGCCGCCGGCGCCTCACGGACCCGCAGCGGTCCGCACAGCACAAAGCCGGGGCCCGGCGTTTCACGTGAAACGCCGGGCCCCGGCCGGAGCGCGTCGGATCAGCCGGCGGCAGCCGGGATCGTGCCCAGCCGCCCCGCCTGGAAGTCCTCGAAGGCCTGGGCCAGCTCCGCGTGGGTGTTCATCACGAACGGGCCGTAGTGCATCATCGGCTCGCGGATCGGCTGTCCGCCGAGGAGGACGACCTCGAAGTTCGGGCTGCGGGACTCCTGTGTCTCGTCCGCCCTGATCGTGAGCGCGTCGCCGTTTCCGAAGACGACCGCCTGGCCCATGCGGAACGGCCGGCCCTCGGGCCCCGCCGTGCCGCGTCCGGCCAGTCCGTACGCCAGCGCGTTGAAGTCCGACCGCCAGGGCAGTGTCAGCTCGGCGCCCGGGTTCAGGGAGACATGCATCATCGTGATCGGCGTGTGCGTGCTGCCGGGGCCCTCGTGCCCGTCGATGTCACCCGCGATCAGCCGCAGCAGCGCGCCGCCGTCGGACGAGGTCAGCAGCTTGACCTGGCCGCCGCCGATGTCCTGGTACCGCGGGGCCATCATCTTGTCCCGCTTGGGCAGGTTGACCCACAGCTGCAGCCCGTGGAAGAGGCCGCCGCTCATCACCAGCGACTCCGGCGGCGCCTCGATGTGCAGCAGGCCGGAGCCCGCCGTCATCCACTGGGTGTCACCGTCGTTGATGGTGCCGCCGCCCCCGTGCGAGTCCTGGTGCACGAAGGTGCCGTCGATCAGGTACGTGACCGTCTCGAAGCCGCGGTGCGGGTGCCAGGGCGTGCCCTTGGGCTCGCCGGGCGCGTACTCCACCTCGCCCATCTGGTCCATCATGATGAACGGGTCGAGGTGCTTGTAGTCGATGCCGGCGAAGGCGCGGCGGACGGGGAAGCCCTCGCCCTCGAACCCGGTGGGTGCGGTCGATACGGCGAGCGCGGAGCGCTGCCGGGCCTCGGCGGGTGCCGCGACGCGCGGCAGGGTCAGCGGGTTCTCAACGGTCACTGCGGGCATGACGGCCTCCTCGGTCGTTCGGCTTTCAATTTAGTTGAAGCCTGAACAACCCGCAAGGCGCACTCTGTTCCCGAAGGCGTCTCCGCTGGTCGGAAGGGGTAATAAACCGGTGGGCCGGTCGCGTACTGACGCGACCGGCCCACCGGGTCGGAGTCGGGACGGCGACAGCCGTCTTCGGAGCGGTGCCGTCAGCCGTACATCCGCCGCATCGCGAAGTCGACCATCTGCTCCACGGCCTTGGCGTCGAACACCATGCGGTGCTCGCCCTCCATGTCCAGCACGAAGCCGTACCCGGTCGGCAGCAGGTCCAGGACCTCGGCGCCCGTGATCACGAAGTACTTGGACTCCTTGCCGGCGTACGCGCGCAGCTCCTTGAGCGAGGTGAACATCGGGATCACCGGCTGCTGGGTGTTGTGCAGCGCCAGGAAGCCCGGGTTGTCGCCCCGCGGGCAGTACACCTTGGACGTGGCGAAGATCCCCTGGAAGTCCTCGGCGGACATCGACCCGGTGGTGAAGGCACGTACCGCGTCGGCGAGGGAGGGCGGGGACGGCTCCGGGTACAGCGGCTGCCCGCCGTAACCGCCAGGAGCCTGCTGCGGCGGAGGCGGCGCAGCACCGTAACCCTGCTGACCCGCGCCCACGTTCTGGTCGTAGCCGTACATAGCTGCAAAGCGTACTGAGTCACAGATGGGCCGTTAGGGGTTGCTTCTTATTACCGACGGGTAGCATCCTAGAAGCTACTACCTGGTATGCGTTTGAGGACCTCCTCACGAAGGATTACGGAGCCGTCGCCATGGGGCACTACAAGTCGAATCTCCGCGACATCGAGTTCAACCTCTTCGAGGTGCTCGGCCGCGACAGCGTGTACGGCACCGGCCCGTTCGCGGAGATGGACGTCGACACCGCCAAGAGCGTGCTGTCCGAGATCGCCCGGCTGGCCGAGAACGAGCTGGCCGCGTCGTTCGAGGACGCCGACCGGAACCCGCCGGTCTTCGACCCCGAGACCAACACCGCGCCCGTTCCCGAGAGCTTCAAGAAGAGCTACCAGGCGTACATGGACGCCGAATGGTGGCGGCTGGGTGTCCCGGAGGAGATCGGCGGCACCACCACGCCGCGCTCCCTGCTGTGGGCCTTCGCCGAGTCCATCCTGGGTTCGAACCCGGCCGTGTGGATGTACGCCTCCGGCCCGGCCTTCGCCGGCGTGCTCTTCGAGGAGGGCACCGAGCAGCAGAAGCACATCGCCAAGGTCGCCACGGAGAAGGGCTGGGGCTCCACCATGGTGCTGACCGAGCCCGACGCGGGCTCGGACGTCGGTGCGGGCCGTACCAAGGCGGTCAAGCAGGAGGACGGCTCCTGGCACATCACCGGCGTGAAGCGCTTCATCACCTCCGGCGAGCACGACATGGCGGAGAACATCCTCCACTACGTGCTGGCCCGCCCCGAGGGTGCCGGTCCGGGCACCAAGGGCCTGTCGCTCTTCCTCGTGCCGAAGTACGAGTTCGACTTCGAGACCGGTGAGCTGGGCGCCCGCAACGGCGTCTACGCGACCAACGTCGAGCACAAGATGGGCCTGAAGGCCTCCAACACCTGCGAGATGACCTTCGGCGACAAGCACCCCGCCAAGGGCTGGCTGATCGGCGAGAAGCACGACGGCATCCGCCAGATGTTCCGCATCATCGAGTTCGCCCGGATGATGGTCGGCACGAAGGCCATCGCGACCCTGTCGACCGGCTACCTGAACGCGCTGGAGTACGCCAAGGAGCGCGTGCAGGGCCCGGACCTGGCGGCCTTCACCGACAAGACCGCGCCGCGTGTGACGATCACCCACCACCCCGACGTGCGCCGCTCGCTGATGACGCAGAAGGCGTACGCGGAGGGCATGCGCGCCCTGGTGCTCTACACGGCCACCGTCCAGGACGAGATCCTGATCAAGGAGGCCGCGGGCGAGGACGCCTCCGCCGAGCACGCGCTGAACGACCTGCTGCTGCCGATCGTGAAGGGCTACGGCTCGGAGAAGTCCTACGAGCAGCTGGCCCAGTCGCTGCAGACCTTCGGCGGCTCCGGCTACCTGCAGGAGTACCCGATCGAGCAGTACATCCGGGACTCCAAGATCGACACCCTGTACGAGGGCACCACCGCGATCCAGGGCCAGGACTTCTTCTTCCGGAAGATCGTCCGCAACCAGGGCGCGGCGCTGACCACCCTGTCCGAGACCATCAAGAAGTTCCTGGCCGAGGCGGTCGGCGGCGAGGAGCTGGAGGGCGCACGCGGCGAGCTGGCCAAGGCCGCCGGTGACCTGGAAGCGATCGTCGGCGCGATGCTGACCGACCTCGCGGCCACCGAGAAGGACGTCAAGTCCATCTACAAGGTGGGGCTGAACACCACCCGCCTGCTGCTGGCCTCGGGTGACGTCGTCATCGGCTACCTGCTGCTCAAGGGCGCCGCGGTGGCCCAGGAGAAGCTGGCGACCGCGTCTTCCAAGGAAAAGGCGTTCTACGAGGGCAAGATCGCGGCGGCGAAGTTCTTCGCGCACAACGTCCTGCCGGGCGTCTCGGTCCAGCGTTCGCTCGCCGAGTCCGTCGACCAGTCCCTGATGGAGCTGGACGAGGCGGCGTTCTGATCCGGGGCGGCGGCTCCCACCGCCGCTGAGGGCCCTGCGCCCGTCCGCTGCTTCGGTGGCCCCGTCCGGTTCGTTCCGGGCGGGGCCACCGGCTCTTCCCGGGCGCGGCGCGTGCACCGGCTCTTCCCGGGTGGGGCCGCCGGCTTTCGGGCACCGGCTCCGCCGAGGCCCCGCCCGTCACAGGGAGCACACCGGCCACACAAACGCCGGATTCCACTCATCCGTACGGCGCACCACCCACCCGGTGCGACGCCTCCTTATGCTGAATCCATGAGCACATCTGTCCGCTTCGATCGCGGCCACACCGACGACCTGATGTCCTTCCTCGCCGCGAGTCCGTCGCCGTACCACGCGGTGGCGAACGCGGCCGCCCGGCTGGAGAAGGCCGGCTTCCGGCAGGTCGCCGAGACCGATGCCTGGGACGGAGAAGCGGGCGGCAGGTTCGTGCTCCGCGGGGGCGCGATCATCGCCTGGTACGTGCCCGAGGGGGCCACCCCGGCGACGCCCTTCCGCATCGTCGGCGCACACACCGACTCGCCGAACCTCCGCGTGAAGCCGATCCCGGACACCGGGGCGCACGGCTGGCGGCAGATCGCCGTCGAGATCTACGGCGGCACGCTGCTCAACACCTGGCTCGACCGGGACCTGGGTCTTTCGGGCCGGGTGACGCTGCGGGACGGCAGCCACCGGCTGGTCGACGTCGACCGGCCGCTGCTGCGCGTGCCGCAGCTGGCCGTGCACCTGGACCGGTCGGTCAACGCCGACGGCCTCAAGCTCGACAAGCAGCGCCACATGACGCCGATCTGGGGCCTGGGCGACGTGCAGGAAGGCAGCCTGGTCTCCTTCGTCGAGGAGGAGGCGGGGCTCGCCGCGGGCGAGGTGCGCGGCTGGGACCTGATGGTGCACAGCGTCGAGCCGCCCGCGTACCTCGGCCGGGACCAGGAGCTGGTCGCCGGCCCCCGGATGGACAACCTCCTCTCCGTGCACGCCGGTACGGCCGCGCTCGCCACCGCTTCCGCGCAGGACGGGCTGACCTGCATCCCCGTGCTGGCCGCCTTCGACCACGAGGAGAACGGCAGCCAGTCCGACACGGGCGCGGACGGCCCGCTGCTGGGCACCGTCCTGGAGCGTTCGGTCTTCGCCCGCGGCGGCAGCTACGAGGACAAGGCCCGTGCCTTCGCCGGCACGGTCTGCCTCTCCTCCGACACCGGCCACGCCGTGCACCCGAACTACACCGAGCGGCACGAGCCGGGCCACCACCCGATGCCCAACGGCGGCCCGATCCTGAAGGTCAACGTCAATCAGCGGTACGCCACCGACGGTGGCGGCCGCGCGGTCTTCGCCGACGCCTGCGAGCGGGCCGGCGTGCCGTGGCAGACCTTCGTCTCCAACAACTCCATGCCCTGCGGCACGACGATCGGACCGATCACCGCCGCCCGGCACGGCATCACCACCGTCGACATCGGTGTGGCCATCCTCTCGATGCACTCCGCGCGCGAGCTGTGCGGCGCCGAGGATCCGCACCTTCTGGCCGCCGCCCTGACGGCCTTCCTGGAGGGCTGAGTTGGAGTTCTCCCTGCTCGGCCCGGTCGCCGTCACCACCGCGTCGGGCGAACTCGCCCTGGGGCCCGCGAAACGGCGCAGCGTGCTCGCGCTGCTCCTCCTGCGGCCCAACACCACCGTCCCGCTGGAGCAGTTGATCGACTCCCTGTGGGAGGACGAGCCGCCCGAACATGCCCGCACGGTCGTGCAGGGCCATGTCTCGCGGCTGCGCGCCACGCTCGCCGAGGGCGGTGCCGAGGCGTACGGCGTGGAGCTGGCCACGCACGGCTCGGCGTACCTGCTGCGGCTGCCCGAGGAGCTGATCGACGCGCACCGGTTCGGTGAACTGGTCTCGCTGGCCCGGCCCGAGGCGGCCCCCGCCGACGCCGTGCCGCTGCTGCGCGAGGCGCTGGGCCTGTGGCGCGGCCCCGCGCTGACCGGCACGGTCACCAGTCCGCCGTTCGCCGCCGCCACGCACGCACTGGACGAGCGGCGGCTGACGGCGGTGGAGTCCCTGGCCCGCGCCCACAGCGCGCTGGGCGAGCACGAGCAGGCCGCTTCGGTGCTCTACACCGCCGCCGTGCAGCATCCGCTGCGGGAGGGGCTGGTCGCCGCCCTGATGCGGGCGCTGTTCCGTACGGGACGCCAGTCGGATGCGCTGGACTGGTACCACCGCACCCGGCGGCTGCTGAGCGAGGAGCTGGGCGTCGACCCCGGCGCACGGCTGCGGGGTGCCTATGAGGAGATCCTGCGGGCCGAGGAAGCGGTGCCGGCCGCCGGGGCCGAACCGGCGGCCGGCGGGGTCGCCGACGAGGCCCGGGTGCCCGAGCAGCGGGGCAGGGAGACGGCCGGGCGGCCGGACGCGGCGGTTTCACGTGAAACCGGCGGGGCGGAGCCCGGCGCGGACGGCGGCGCGGGAGGCCCGGTCTCAGGGCCGCCACGACTGCTGCCCCGGCCGCCGGCCCGCTTCCTCGGCCGGGAAGCCGCGCTGGGGCAGCTCACCGCGGCGATCACCGAGGACGCCGCTGCCGGCGGTGACAGCCCGCTCGCGGTGGTGACCGGGCCTGCCGGGGTCGGCAAGACCGCGTGTGCCGTGCAGTGGGCGCACCAGCACGCCGCCGACTTCCCCGACGGGCAGCTCTTCGCCGACCTGCGGGGCTTCGGCGAGGGCGACGCGATGGAACCGGCCACCGTGCTGCGGTTCTTCCTGACCGCACTGGGCACGCCGGAGCACGCCGTGCCGTCCTCCGCGACGGCCGCGTCCGCGCTCTTCCGCTCGCTGGTCGCGGACCGCAGGCTGCTGGTCGTCCTGGACAACGCGCGCAGCTCGGCGCAGGTGCGGCCGCTGCTGCCGGGCGGGCCCGGCTGCGCCACCGTCGTCACCAGCCGCAGCAGGCTGGACGGCCTGGTGGCCACCGACTGCGCCCGGCCGGTGGGGTTGCAGGTGTTCGGCGTGGCGGAGGGCGTGGCGCTGCTGGGCGCGATGCTCGGCGCCGAGCGGGTGGACGAGGATCCGGAAGCCGCCCGTGAGCTGGTCGAGCTGTGCGACGGGCTGCCGCTGGCGCTGCGCGCGGCGGTCGCCCAGCTGACCGCGCGGCCCCGCTGGCGGCTGGCGCGGCTGGCGGCCGCGCTGCGCGACGAGCGGCGACGGCTGGCCCTGCTGTCGGCGGAGGACACCGGCATCGCCTCGGCGCTGCGGATGTCCGTGGCCCGCTTGTCGGCGGACGACGCGCGACTGCTGAGCGCCCTGGCGACCAGCACGGACGGGCAGTTGAACGCTTCGGCGGCGGCCGCGCTGGCCGGGTCGGACCTGGAGCGGACGCAGGACGGACTGGAGCGGCTCGCCGAGATGCACCTGGTCGACGAGGCGGCCACGGACGTCTACACGATCAGCACGCTGACCCAGCTGTTCGCGCGGGGCGGGGCCGGTGAGACGGACGGGACGGAGAATCACGGCTGAGCCACCACAACTCTCGTCGGACGCGGCCTGATTGACGCCCTTCCGGCCGGGTACCCGGAGCGCGACCTGCCCGGAACCGCCGATCGAGAGGGAGGCGCACATCATGGGCATCGGCTGGTGCATCGGTCTGCTCGCTGTCGGAGGGATCCTGACCTTCGCGGTGGACTGGCAGATGGCCGGGGTCAACCTCGATCTCGTGGGCCTGATTCTGATGGCGGTCGGCATCATCGGTATTGCCGCGTACGTCAGCATCTTCAAGCGGCGTCGCATGCAGCCGCCGCCGCCCGCAGCTCCGGTGATCGAGGAGACCCACCGGCACGGATACGAGTGACGGACCCGCGGCCATGTGACCTCATGTGAGACCCGGACGACATACGGACTTGCCTGAAGGGGCGCCCGCGCAACCCGCGCGGGCGCCCCTCTTGCGTGCGCGGAGGCCCGCAGCCCTGCGGGCGCTGAAGCACCGTCCCCGCGCGTGCGTCCCGTCATGTCCCGGCTCCGCCCGCCGGGCGTCCCGCGCTCGGCAGCCTCCCTCTGACGTCCCAGCAGGTCAGTGGCGTTCCCGGGACGTCCCGGCAGGCGGGATGTCCCACGGGACGCGGCAGCCCCGGAAACCCCCTGTTCCCCGGCTGATGATGATTCCCGTCGCCGAGGCCGACAGGGCACCGCACCGAACAGCGCGGCGCTCAGCAGCCTCACGAACGAGGGGAAATCGTCATGTCGCAGACCACACACGCCGCATTCGGCGCCCGCACGCTGCGCCGCCTCCTGCCCGCGGTCGCCGCGGCGGGCATCGGCATCGCCGGTGTCACGGGGTGCTCGGGCGGGACGGCCGAGGCCGACACCGGCACCAAGGCCGCCGCGCAGACCACCGTCACCGCACGGGACGCCAAGGCCGACCTGAAGACGCAGGCGGGCGGCGCCGCCGCCCTCAAGAAGACGGCGGCCGGCAGCACCTTCCCGACCTGGGGCACGCGCTGGGTGGTGCACGCCTCGCCGGACGTCGACTCGCCGTCCGTCGGAATGATCAACAAGGACGCCGCCGGCCAGGACAAGATCACCGCGGACTACCAGGTCAACACCGGCAGGAAGGTCTGCGAGGGCAGCTCCTGCTCGACCTACATGGCGCACATCACCGGCCCGGTGACCGGCTTCCTCAGCGTGATCGCGGTCGACATCCCGCAGGACAAGCTGCCCGGCGTACCGGAGCAGGGCGGCCAGAACCCGCCCCCGCCGGCCCCCGGCGGCACCCGCGGCGAGGCGCTGCAGCGCGCGGCCACCTGGCTGACCGCCAACAACGGTGCGCAGGTGCCCTACAGCCAGGCGAAGAACTGGAAGGACGGCTACCGCCAGGACTGCTCCGGCTACGTCTCCATGGCGCTGGGCCTGGGCGCGCCCGGCACCAACACCGTGGGGCTCACCAGCTCCAGGATCACCCGGCCGATCTCCGTCAACGAGCTGAAGCCCGGTGACCTGCTCATCGACGCCGCGGGCGACAGCAACACCCGGCACGTCGTGATGTTCGAGAAGTGGGACAACGCGGCCCACACCTCCTACACCGCGTACGAGCAGCGCGGCGGCCACGGCACCGACCACCGGTCCCTCACCTACGGGCTCAACGGCGGTGAGTTCAAGCCCTACCGCCCCGTGAAGTTCACGGACTGATCCGGGCAGTTTCCGGATTCCGTCACGAGAGGCACTTCCGCCACAGGGGAGCGGAAGTGCCTCTCGCGGTGCGTGCCACGGCTGTGCTGAAATGCCGTCCGTGCATGGGAAACCGAACCGCGCCACCCACCCTCGCCGTAAGCCGCTCGCCCCCTTGCCCGACCAACTCGACGGACCCGTACGCGACTTCGTGTCCGGGCTGCGTCACATGCACCGCGAACTGGGCCTGAGCCTGAAGGACCTGGAAGCCCGGCTGCCCGCCAGCAGATCGTCCCTCTCCCGCTACCTCCGGGGGCAGAGCCTGCCTGACGAACGGCTGCTGGTGCAGTGGTGCAAGCTCTCCTTCACCGGCGAGGACCGGCTGCCGGAGCTGGTGCGGCTCCTGCACCTCGCCAACGAAGCCGCCGCTGCCGGCGAATCGACGCCACCCGGCCCGTCGGAGGGCAAGGGGCCGCCCGTACCGGCGCAGCGCCCGCCGACGGACGACCCGGCACCGAAGCCCGCGCACCGGCGGAAGCTGGTCCTGGCGGGTGCGGCCACGGCCGCGGTCATCGCGGCGGCCACGGTCCTCGTCGTGGTCCTGAACGGCAACGGCGCTCCGTCCGACGGAGTTTCACGTGAAACACCGGCCGCCAAGGACACCGAGCGGATCACCGTCCACAACGTCGACAAGGACTGCCGGTCCAAGCACACCCGCGAGTGCTCCATGGGCCTGGCCATGGACCCGTACCTGGCCTACCGTCCGTCCAACATCGGCGGCCGGGTATGGCACGGCGAACAGCTGACCGCCGAGTGCCGCATCGCCAACGGCGTCACCGTCACCGACGAGGTCGGCGGCCACAGCAGCATCTGGTTCCGGGTCCGGCAGGACGGCAAGGAGCTGTGGATGCCCGGCATCCGGATCGACCCCGGTGAGCTGCAGTACTCGACGCTCGACAACTGCGAGTGACCGGGGTCATCCGCCACCGGCTCACGCCTCGCTGTCCAGCCCCGCCAGGACCAGGCCCAGCCGGGCCGTCCCGTCGGCGGTGACCGTCACCGGCACGCCCCAGTCCTGCTGGTGCACATGGCAGGCCGGGTACTCGATGTCCGGGGCGTCGTCGCAGGACGCGGCCATCGCCGAGACGTGCAGCACCCCCTCGGTCACCCCGTCCGCCAGGACCAGGTCGCGGCTGAGGTCCGTACCGGCGCCCTCCCCCTCGGCCAGCAGCTCCGCCGGGGTCGAGCTGACCAGCAGCCGGGTGGACGGGCCGTAGCGGGTGTCCAGCTTCTGGCCGGCCGGCGCCTGGAAGACCACGTCCAGCCGGAGCCGGCCCGGGGCCACCTCGGTGGCGGCGCGCTGGGTGCGGTGCGCGACCGACTCGACCCGTACCGCCTCCTCGGGCAGCCGCAGCCGGGTCAGCCGGTGCCGGGCCGACTCCACGACCACGATGTCGTCGCCGACGAGCACCGCGTCCGACGGCTCCCGCAGGTCGGTGGCGAGCGTGGTCACCTCGCCGGTGGCGGGGTCGAAGCGGCGCAGCGCGTGGTTGTAGGTGTCGGCGACCGCGACCGAGCCGTCCGGCAGCGCGGTCACGCCGAGCGGGTGCTGGAGCAGCGCCTGGTCAGCGGCGCCGTCGCGGTGCCCGAAGTCGAAGAGGCCGGTGCCCACGGCCGTGTGCACCACGCCCTCGCGGTCGATCCAGCGGACCGCGCTGGTCTCGGAGTCGGCGATCCACAGCCGGTCCTCGGTGGCTGCCAGGCCCGAGGGCTGCGCGAACCAGGCCTCGGCGGCCGGCCCGTCCACCAGGCCCTCGTTGGTCGTGCCCACTGCGGCCCGTACGGTCGCGGACTCCGGGTCGTACGTCCACAGCTGGTGCACGCCGGCCATGGCGATCCACACCAGGCCGTCGAAGTACGCCACGTCCCACGGCGAGGAGAGGTCCACCTCGCGGGCCGGGCCCTCGGTGGGCGAGCCCTGCCACCACTGCTTGCCGGTGCCGGCGACGGTGGCGACCTCGCCGGTGGCGGGGTCGAACGTCCGGAGCGCGTGGTTGACGGTGTCGGCGACGATCACCGTGCCGTCGGGCAGCAGCGCGAGGCCCTGCGGCTCGCTGAAGGCGGCCTGCCCGGCCGGGCCGTCCGTGAGGCCGCGCTCACCGGTGCCGATCCTGCGGAGCACGCTCTCGCCGTCCGCGTCCAGCTCCACCAGCTGGTGCCGGGTGGTGTCGGAGACCAGGAAGGACCCGCCGGGCAGCTGGAGCGCCTTGCCGGGGAAGCGGAGGTCGGTGGCGACCGGCTCGGGCGGTACGTACGGGCCGTCGCCGCGGCGCAGCGTGCCCTTGGCCTCGTGCTCGGCCTCCAGCTCCTCGACCAGCTTCTCGATGGCGTGGGCGTGGCCCTCACCGGCGTGCTGGGCGACGACGTAGCCCTCGGGGTCGATGACGACCAGCGTCGGCCAGGCGCGGACGGCGTACTGCTTCCACGTGGCCAGCTCGGGGTCGTCCAGCACGGGGTGCTCGACCTCGTACCGCTCGACCGCGTCGACGACCGCCTGGTGCTCCGCCTCGTGCACGAACTTCGGGGAGTGCACGCCGATGATCACGACGGTGTCCCGGTGCCGCTCCTCCAGCTCCCGCAGCTCGTCCAGGACGTGCAGACAGTTCACACAGCAGAACGTCCAGAAATCCAGGACGACGATGCGTCCTCGCAGGTCGGAGAGGGTCAGGGTCTTGTCGCCGGTGTTCAGCCAGCCGCCCTTGCCGACCAGCTCGGGGGCGCGGACGCGTGCACGTGAAGCCATGTGCACATTCAACGTCACGTCCCCCGGTGCGCATTCCGCCGGGGTTCGGGGAACACGTTCAGCATGAGATACCTGGTACGCGACCGGATCTTCGGCATCGGCGAGGACTACTGGATCGAGGACGAGACGGGGCGCAACGTCTACCTCGTCGACGGCAAGGCGCTCCGGATGCGGGAGACCTTCGAGATCAAGGACCGGGAGGGCCGGGTCCTGATCACGTTGCGCAAGAAGGTGCTCAGCCTGCGTGACACGATGGCGATCGAGCGCGACGACCAGGTGATCGCGACCATCCGCCGGAAGCGGCTGTCACTGCTGCGCAACCACTACCGCGTGGAGCTGGTGGACGGCACGGAGCTGGACGTCAGCGGCAAGATCCTGGACCGGGAGTTCGCGGTCGAGTACGACGGCGAGCTGCTGGCGGAGATCTCCCGGCGCCGGCTGACCGTACGGGACACCTACGCGGTCAACGTCCTGCGGGAGGACGCCGACGCGGCGCTGCTGATCGCGATCGCGGTCTGCGTGATCCGGCTGGCGGAGCGGGAGCGCGAGGACTGAGCACAGCGGCTGAGCACGGGGCCCCGGGCCGCGCCCGGCGCGCGCCTTCCCCGGGCAGGCCCCGTCCCTCACGGCTTCGGCAGCCCCAGTACCCGGTCCCGCAGCACGGGGAAGACGTGCCGGGTCTTCCCGACCAGCTCCGGGTCCAGCTCCGCGCTGATGATCTCTTCGCCGGGGCCCGCCTCGGCGAGCACCTCGCCCCACGGGTCGACGATCACGCTGTGCCCGGCCTGCTCGACCCCGGCGTGGGTGCCGCCCGTACCGCAGGCGAGCACGTACGTCTGGTTCTCCACCGCGCGGGCGCGGGCCAGCAGCGACCAGTGCGAGCGGCGCCGCTCCGGCCAGCCGGCCGGGATCACCAGGGTCTGCGCCCCGGCGTCCACCAGCTGCCGGAAGAGCTCGGGGAACCGCAGGTCGTAGCAGGTGGCCAGGCCGAGCGTGGTGTCCGGCAGCGCAACCGTGACCGGGTCCGTGCCGGCGCCCAGCAGCGTCGCTTCGCCCTTGTCGAAGCCGAAGCGGTGGATCTTGCGGTAGTGGGCGGCCCGCTCGCCGTCGGGGGAGTAGACCAGCGAGGTGTTGTAGAGGGTGCCGTCCGTGGCGCGCTCGATGACGGACCCGGCGTGCAGCCAGACACCCGCCTCCCGCGCCGCCGCCGACATCGCCTGGTGGGTCGGGCCGTCCAGGGTCTCCGCCGCCTCCTCGAACGCGTCGAACGCGAAGGCGCCCACCGGCCACAGCTCGGGCAGGACGACGAGATCCGCATCCGCCTGGGAGCGCACGAGCGAACCCACGCGCTCGCGGCGGGAATTGACCGATTCCTTCTGGTCCACACCGACTTGGATCAGTGAAGCGCGCACAGTACCACCGCCTGGTCTTCCGAGCCCGGTCCGCCGTCAAAAAATGCCTACGATGGTCACCCGAAAGCACTGCCGGGGTGCCCGTGCGCAGCGTAACTTAACTGCACAGACAGCAGCCCGCGTACGAACCGTCCGAGGGGTCCCGTGACCGTCCACCCAGTCCTTCAGCCCTCCATCGACGCCTGGACGCACTCCATCGAAGCAATATCCGAGCTGGTGACGCCGCTCGTGGAAGGGGAGTGGAATCGCGCCACCGAATGCCCCGGCTGGTCGGTGCGGGACGTCGTGTCCCACCTCATCGGCCTGGACTGCGAGGCGCTGGGCGATCCCCGCCCCATCCACTCCCTGCCGCGCGATCTCTACCACGTACGCAGCGAGTTCGCGCGGTACATGGAGATGCAGGTCGACGTCCGCCGGCACCACACGGGCCCCGAGATGACGGCCGAGCTGGAGTACACGATCATCCGACGGTCCCGGCAGCTGCGTAACGAGACGCGCGAGCCGGACACCGTCGTCCGCGGCCCGCAGGGCAAGGAGCAGACGCTCGAACACGCGCTGAAGGTCAGGGCCTTCGACACCTGGGTGCACGAGCAGGACATCCGCCGGGCGCTCGGACAGCCCGGCAACCTCGACTCCCCCGGCGCCCACGTCACCCGCGACTTCCTCATCCCCGCGCTCGCCAAGGTCGTCGCCGAGGGCGCGGGCGCCCCGGCCGGCTCGGCCGTGGTGGTCGACGTGTCCGGCCCGGTGGAGTTCATGCGGACGGTACGGGTCGACGCCGAGGGCAACGGATCGGTCGACGGCAGCGTCTCGCTGGGCCCCGCCGCGACGCTCACGACCGACTGGGAGACCTATGTCCGGCTGGCCTGCGGGCGGGTCCGGCCCGCCGCCGTCGCCGGTCAGATCAAGATCGAGGGCGACCAGGAGCTGGCCGGCGCGGTCCTGGACCACTTCGCGGTGACGCCGTAGGGCGTACCGCCGCACGGGCGCCGCGGGACGCCTCGGAAGCGGGCGGGCCCGCCGCCGTGGTCACGGCGGCGGGCCCTCGTACGTACCCGGGAAGCGCACGCCGCGCGGGCACGCGCCGGACGGTCATACCGGTACGTGCACCGCCTCCACCCGGCTGGCGACCGTCCGCTCGCGCTCACGGCGCGCCGCGCGCTTGCGCAGCCGCAGGATCTGGCTGAGGCCGAGCGCCTCCAGGACGAACACCGTCGCGAAGGCGATGCGGTAGTTGTCGCCCGTGGCGTCCAGCAGCACGCCGACCGCCAGCAGGGTCGTCATCGAGGCCATGAAGCCGCCCATGTTGACGATGCCGGAGGCGGTGCCCTGGCGCTCCGGCGTGTTGGCCGGGCGGGCGAAGTCGAAGCCGATCATCGAGGCCGGGCCGCAGGTGCCGAGCACCACGCAGGTGAGGACCAGCAGTGCCATCGGCGCGTGCCCCGGCCAGCACAGCATGGCCGCCCACAGCGTCGCCGTGGCGCCGACGGTGCCGAGCGCGAGGGGCAGCCGGGCCGCGTGGTGGCGGGCGATGATCTGCCCGTACACCAGCCCGGAGGCCATGTTCGAGACCACGATGAGGGTGAGCAGTCCGCCGGCCGCGGTCTCGGTCAGGCCCTGTGCCTCGACGAGGAACGGCATCCCCCACAGCAGCAGGAAGAACATCGCGGGGAACTGCGTGGTGAAGTGCACCCACATGCCGAGCCGGGTGCCCGGCTCCCGCCAGCACTCGGATATCTGCCGGCGGACGTAACCGCTGCCGGCCGCCGGCTTGCTCACGGGCACGGGCTCGAAGCCCTCGGGATGGTCCTTGAGGAAGAGCAGGACGAACGCGATCACCACGATGCCGCAGACGGCGCTGCCCGCGAAGGTCGGCGTCCAGCCGAGGGTGTCCAGCAGCCGGGCGAGCACGAGGGTGGAGACGAGGTTGCCGGACATGCCGATCAGGGCGGCGATCTGCGCGATGAGCGGGCCGCGGCGGGCCGGGAACCAGCGGGTGCCCAGCCGCAGCACGCTGATGAACGTCATCGCGTCACCGCAGCCCAGCAGCGCACGGGAGATCAGCGCCATGACGTACGAGCCGGAGAGCGCGAAGCCGAGCTGGCCGACGGTGTAGAGCGTGGCACCGAGGACCAGGACCTTCTTGGGACCCATCTTGTCGACCATCAGGCCGACGGGTATCTGCATGCCGGCGTAGACCAGCAGCTGCAGGATGGAGAAGGTCGACAGCGCCGAGGCGTTGATGTGGAAGCGCTCGGCCGCGTCCAGGCCCGCGACGCCGAGGCTGGTGCGGTAGATGATCGCGACGAAGTAGACGGCGACGCCGATGCCCCAGACCCAGACGGCCTTCCGGCCGCCGGGCGGGTCCCCGGGCAACGAGACGGGGGCGCTCTGTGCGGTACTCATCGCACGTCCCCCTGGGCCAGGTTCCGCACCCAGCTGACGTGGCGGTGCACGGCTGCGGTGGCCGCCTCCGGGTCATCGGCCCGCAGCGCCTCCAAAATCTCGGCGTGCTCGGCGATGTTCTTCGCGATCCGGTCCGGGTGCGCGTGCATCACCGCGACGCCCATCCGCAGCTGGCGGTCGCGGAGCTGTTCGTAGAGCCGGTCCAGGATCTGGTTGCCGGCGCTGCGCACGATCGCGGCGTGGAAGCAGCGGTCGGTGACCGACACGGCGGCCAGGTCACCGGCGGCCACCTGCGCCCGCATCGTCTCCAGCAGCGTCTCCAGCTCCTCGACGAGCGCGGCGGACGCGGGCACGGCCTTGCGCGCCGCGTGCTCCTCGACCAGCAGCCGGGTCTCCACGACGTCCGCGATCTCCTGCGCGGAGACCGGCAGGACCAGCGCGCCCTTCTTGGGGTAGAGCTTGATCAGCCCCTCGACCTCCAGCCGCAGCAGCGCCTCCCGTACCGGCGTCCGCGAGACGCCCACGGCCTCGGCGAGCTCGCCCTCGGTGAGCAGCATGCCGCCCTCGTAGCGGCGCTCCAGGACGGCTTGCTTGACGTGTGCGTACACCCGCTCGGCGGCGGGCGGCTGCTTGGCGGACTTCTCGGGTACTGGGGTCGGGGCTGATACTGATGACATGGGCACAGGATAGATACAACAGGTATGCGTCTGCGTCCTCGTCCATCATCCGGACGGACGTGGCGCCGGAGAGCAGCAAGGCTGCGTACGCCAACTACTCACACCCCACCTACGCTCCATGAGCAGAGCGCCACGACACCGTGTCCTTCCCGTGACGCCCGGTGATCGAGATGGGGTGCATCCCATGTCCGTCAAGAAGAACCTCACCGCCGACCGGACGGCACTCGCCCACAAGGTGCGTTACGCCCTCGGCCATCCCGGGCGGATACCCCCGTACGTCCGCCGAGCCGCACGGGACCGCTGGCTGGCCCTCCACCACCCCGACCACGTGAGCTACTACCGCGCGGTCATGGCGTCCGACACCCGGCGCGACCCCGAGGCGGCCGTCGGCAGCCGGAGCCACGGCCGCTGGCTCGCGCTCGGCCGGATGCAATTCGACTACCTGCGGGAACACGGCCTCACCCGGCAGTCCCGGATGCTCGACATCGGCTGCGGCAACCTCCGCGCCGGGTGGCGCTTCATCGAGTACCTCGACGCCGGGAACTACTACGGCATCGACATCTCGCCCGACATCCTCATCGCGGCGAAGCGGACGCTGACCGACCGGGGCCTCCAGGCGAAGCTCCCGCACCTGACCCTGACCGGTGACCTCACGCTGGACTTCCTGCCGGACGCCCACTTCGACGTCGTGCACGCGCACAGCGTCTTCTCGCACTCACCGGTCGAGGTCATCGACGAGTGCCTGGCGCACGTGGGGCGGGTGCTGGCCCCCGGCGGCTTCTTCGACTTCACCTTCGACCGCACCACCGGCGCCGAGCACCAAGTGCTCCGCGAGGACTTCTACTACCGCACCGAGACCCTCGTCGGCCTCGCCGCGCGGCACGGCCTGACAGCCCACTTCATGGACGACTGGGAGGCCCGCGGCCACGGCCAGTCCAAGCTCCGCGTCACCGCGGGCTGACCGCCCGGGCCGGGGCGCTACAGCCGGCCCGCCTCCGTGAGACGGCGGACGACCTGGCGGAACGCGGGAGCGCAGACCTCGAAGTCCTCGGCGTTGTGCCAGGCGACCTCGGCGATCTCGCGGCCCGGTACGGGGTCCACCGTGGCCGGGCCGCCCGTGAAACAGGTCATGTGCAGGCGGCGGCCGGCACGGCCGTGGGCGACGTCGTGGACGGTGAACGCCTCGGTCAGGTCCCCCGGCGCGAGCGTCACGCCGATCTCCTCGGCCAGCTCGCGGGAGAGCGCCTCCGCGGCCGTCTCGCCGGGCTCGTACTTGCCGCCGGGGAGGTAGAAGGTGTCGTTGCCGCGGGTGCGGACGCTCAGCAGGCGGCCGTCCCTGATGTGCAGCCAGGCGACGGACTGCAAGGGCGGAACCGCGTCGGCGGTGGCGTCAGCAGTGATCTGTGTATCGGTCATGACCACGACGGTAGGCAGGGCGGCGCGGCGACACCACTTCCTTTTCGCCTGCGCCGCCCTGCCCGGGCCGCTGACCTCGTACTACGCCCAGGTGATCAGGCGCTTGGGGCGCTCCAGCACCGCGGCGGTGTCCGCGAGCACCTTGGAGCCCAGCTCGCCGTCGACCAGCCGGTGGTCGAAGGAGAGCGCCAGCGTCGTCACCTGACGCGGCTTGACCTTGCCCTTGTGGACCCAGGGCTGTTCCTTGACCGCGCCGAAGGCGAGGATCGCGGATTCGCCGGGGTTCAGGATGGGCGTACCGGTGTCGACGCCGAAGACGCCGACGTTGGTGATGGTGACCGTCCCGCCCGCCATGTCCGCGGGGGAGGTCCTGCCCTCCCTGGCCGTGGCGACCAGCTCACCGAGGGACTCGGCGAGCTGCGGCAGCGTCTTGGCGCCGGCGTCCTTGATGTTCGGCACGATCAGGCCGCGCGGGGTGGCCGCCGCGATGCCCAGGTTCACGTAGTCCTTGCGGACGATCTCCTGGTTCTCCTCGTCCCAGGAGGCGTTGATCTCCGGGTGGCGCCTGATGGCGACCAGGAACGCCTTGGCGACGAGGAGCAGCGGGTTCACGCGGACGCCCGCCATGTCGGGGTCCTGCTTGAGCTCCTGCACGAGCTTCATCGTGCGGGTCACGTCGACGGTGATGAACTCCGTGACGTGCGGCGCGGTGAAGGCGGAGTGCACCATCGCCTGGGCGGTGGCCTTGCGTACGCCCTTGATCGGGACACGGGTCTCCCGGGCCGCGGTCACGGCCTCGGGGGCCGGCGCGGGCGCGGCCGGGGCCGGCGCCACGTCGAACTCCGGTACCGCCGCGGGCGCGGGCGCGGCCGCCGCGTGCACGTCCTCACGGGTGATGATCCCGTCGGGACCGCTCGGGACGACCGAAGCCAGGTCGATACCGAGGTCCTTGGCGAGCTTGCGGACGGGCGGCTTGGCCAGCGGCCGGCCGGCGGCCGCGGGCTCGGTGGCCGCGGTCGCCGCGGGCGTTTCACGTGAAACCGGCGCGGCGGCCGGCTCGGGCACGGCGCGGCCGTTCAGCTCCGCCTGGACGGCCGCCTGCGCGCCGTTCGCGGCGGCGGTGCCGGGCTGCGCCTTGCGCGCCCGCCGCTTCGTCGAGGACGGCGCGGCGCCGTAGCCGACGAGCACCGCCTTACGGCCCTCCTCGCCGCCCTCGGCCGCCTGCTCGGCGGCCTCCGGAGCGGCTGCCGGGGCTTCGGCGGGTCCCGCGCCCGGGTCGGTGTCCACGGCGATGATGACCGTGCCGACGTCGACCGTGGTGCCCTCGCCGAACCGCAGCTCGTGCACCACACCGTCGTACGGGATGGGGAGCTCGACGGCCGCCTTGGCGGTCTCGACCTCGCAGACGACCTGCCCGTCGGTGACGGTGTCACCCTCGGTGACGTACCACTTGAGGATCTCGGCCTCGGTGAGCCCCTCGCCCACGTCGGGCATCTTGAACTCGCGGAAGCGCTGATCGGTTGCAGTCATGCTCACGACTCTCCTCAAGCCCCTCAGTACGCCAGCGACCGGTCGACCGCGTCGAGCACCCGGTCCAGGTTCGGAAGGTACTCGTCCTCCAGCCGGGACGGCGGGTAGGGGGCGTGGTAGCCGCCCACCCGCAGCACCGGCGCCTCCAGGTGGTAGAAGCACCGCTCCGTGATGCGCGCCGCGATCTCCGCGCCGGAGCCGAGGAAGACCGGTGCCTCGTGCACGACGACCAGGCGGCGGGTCTTCTCGACCGAGGACTGGAGCGTGTCGAAGTCGATGGGGGAGAGGGAGCGCAGGTCGACGATCTCGATGGACCTGCCCTCCTCCTCGGCGACCTGGGCGACGTCCTGGCAGACCTTGACCATCGGACCGTACGCGGCGAGCGTCAGGTCGCTGCCCTCGCGGGCGACCCGGGCCTTGTGCAGCGGGTGCGGGATGGCCTCGGTGTCCAGCGCGGATTTGTCGTGGTAGCGCCGCTTGGGCTCGAAGTAGATGACCGGGTCGTTGCCGGCGATGGCCTGCTGAAGCATCCAGTAGGCGTCCGAGGAGTTCGAAGGTGTGATCACCTTCAGGCCCGCGACGTGCGCGAACAGCGTCTCGGGGGACTCGGAGTGGTGCTCGACCGCGCCGATCGCACCGCCGTAGGGGATGCGGATGACGATCGGCAGCTTGACCTTGCCGAGCGCGCGGGCGTGCATCTTGGCGAGCTGGGTGACGATCTGGTCGTACGCCGGGAAGACGAAACCGTCGAACTGGATCTCCACGACCGGGCGGTAGCCGCGCAGGGCCATGCCGATCGCGGTACCGACGATGCCGGACTCGGCGAGCGGGGTGTCGATCACCCGGTCCTCGCCGAAGTCCTTCTGCAGGCCGTCGGTGACGCGGAAGACGCCGCCGAGCTTGCCCACGTCCTCGCCCATGACGAGGACCTTGGGGTCGGCCTCCATGGCCGCACGGAGCGATTCGTTGATCGCCTTGGCGATCGTGATCTTCTCGAAGACAGCCATGTTCAGTTCTCCTCCGCGAACGCGGCCTGGTACGCGGCGAACTGGGCGCGCTCCTCGTCGACGAGCGCGTGCCCGTCGGCGTAGACGTGCTCGAACATCGCCATGTCGTCGGGGTTCGGCATGGTGCGGACCGCGTCGCGCACCCGCTTGCCGAGCGCCTCGTCCTCCTTCTCGACGGAGGCGAAGAACGCCTCGTCGGCGATCCCCTCGGCCTCGAGGTACCGGCGCAGCCGCAGGATCGGGTCCTTGGCCTCCCACGCCACCAGCTCGTCGTTGCCGCGGTAGCGCGTCGGGTCGTCGGAGGTGGTGTGGGCGCCCATGCGGTAGGTGTACGCCTCGACGAGCATCGGCCCCTGGCCGGTGCGGGCCCGGTCCAGGGCCGCCTTGGTGACGGCGAGGACGGCGAGCACGTCGTTGCCGTCGACCCGTACGCCCGGGAAGCCGTAGCCGCGGGCGCGCTGGAAGAGCGGCACCCGGGTCTGCTTCTCGGTCGGCTCGGAGATCGCCCACTGGTTGTTCTGGCAGAAGAACACCACGGGGGCGTTGTAGACGGCGGCGAAGGTGAAGGACTCCGCGACGTCACCCTGGCTGGACGCGCCGTCACCGAAATAGGCGATGACGGCGGAGTCGGCGCCGTCCTTCTGGACGCCCATCGCGTAGCCCGTCGCGTGCAGCGTCTGGGAGCCGATCACGATCGTGTACAGGTGGAAGTTGTTGCTGTTGGGGTCCCAGCCGCCGTGGTTCACGCCGCGGAACATGCCCAGCAGGTTCGTCGGGTCCACCCCGCGGCACCAGGCGACGCCGTGCTCGCGGTAGGTGGGGAAGACGTAGTCGTCGTCGCGCAGCGCGCGTCCCGAGCCGATCTGCGCGGCCTCCTGGCCCAGCAGCGAGGGCCACAGGCCCAGCTCGCCCTGGCGCTGCAGGGTGGTGGCCTCCGCGTCGAACTTCCGCGTCAGCACCATGTCGCGGTACAGCCCGCGCAGCTCGTCGGCGGACAGGTCGATCGCGTACTCCGGGTGCTCGACGCGCTCCCCCTCAGGGGTCAGCAGCTGGACGAACTGGTCCGGGTCGTGCTCCGCCGAAGCCGGTGCGCCGACGGCCGCCTTGCTGCCGGCCTTCGTGCCGGCCTTGGCCTTCGCCGCGGTCCCGCCGGGCGCTTTCTTCGCGGTCGTGCGCTTGCCGCTACTGCGCGTAGCTTTCCGTGCGGCAGTGCTGTCCACGGTCACGTGCTGCTCCTCCGTCTGTCCGGCCCCCGGGGTCCGCCGGTGGCCGTATTGCGGCTCACCCGGTATCCGATACGGCGCACGGGGTGTGTGCGAACGCGGTCAGGCCCGGGTGGAACAAAACTGCCCCGGACGTGGCCTGCCCATGCACGTTACCCATTTCCCGAGCCTAAGCGAAAACGGCCCTGACCTGCGATTTTGCTTGGATTTCCAAGTAAATCGCGGAGGGTGGGAACAACTCCTGGTCACAGCGTCGCAGGCCGCCGGGACAACGGCACGTTATATCGCCGGACCGGAGCACGGGAAGGGTTCGTATGTGAGACTGAGCCCGTGCACGAAGACGGAAAAATCACGGTATTCCTGCTCGATGACCACGAGGTCGTACGGCGTGGCGTTCACGACATGCTCACGGTCGAGAGCGACATCGAGGTGGTCGGCGAAGCCGGTACCGCCGCGGATGCCCTGGTCAGGATCCCGGCGACGCGTCCCGACGTGGCCGTGCTGGATGTCCGGCTGCCGGACGGCAGCGGCGTCGAGGTGTGCCGCGAGATCCGCTCGCAGAACGAGGACATCAAGTGCCTGATGCTCACGTCTTTCGCCGATGACGAGGCGCTTTTCGACGCGATCATGGCCGGTGCGTCCGGGTACGTGCTCAAGGCCATCCGCGGGAACGAGCTGCTCTCGGCCGTCCGGGACGTGGCGGCCGGGAAGTCCCTGCTGGACCCCGTGGCCACCGCGCGGGTCCTGGAGCGGCTGCGGGACGGCGGCGGCCCCAAGGGCGACGACCGGCTGGCCGACCTCACCGAACAAGAACGGCGGATTCTCGATCTGATCGGCGAAGGCCTGACCAACCGCGCCATCGGGGAACGGCTGCATCTGGCCGAGAAAACCATCAAGAATTACGTCTCCAGCCTGCTCGCGAAACTCGGTATGGAACGCCGTTCACAGGCCGCCGCATACGTCGCCAGAATGCAGGCGGAAGGCCGCTGAACCACGCCCCGCGGTATCGCATCGACTTCTTCCGGCACGGTTGACCTGCGGCATCGGCCTTTTCGGGACCAACGTCCCGGCGGACCGGGGCGGCCGCCCCTACAGCCGTGCCCGCGCCGCCGGGCAGGGTGGTCCCCATGCCCGACGAATTCCGCGCACTGGAGCTGCTCAGCCGTACGCCCTACGGCCGGGTCTCGGCCAGCCTGCGGGCGCTGCCCTTCACCACGGTCGCCCGGCACGTGGTGACCGAGAAGGGACGGCTGCTGCTGCGCCTGCACCGCGGTCACGGCTACCACCGCGCCCTGGACGGCAGCGTGGTCTCCTACCAGGCGGACAACGTCACCGCCGGCGAGCCCGAGACCTGGACCGTACAGTTCACCGGCACGGCCGGCGTCGTGTGCCCGGAGCCGGCCGACCACGACGCCTTCGGACGCACCCCGGCGCTCGCCGACGGCGAGCCCTTCGACCCGGTGTTCCTGCGCATCGATCCGGTCTTCGCGAAGGTGCACACACTGACCGGGGTCCCGGTGTTCGGGTACGCCCATTCAGGCTGACCGATAGCCGACCGGTGCGGGAAACCCGCCCGTCGGAAGTGATCTAACATCTGGCGGGTGCTGCGCTCATCTGCGGTCCGGACGGCAACGGCGCCCGACGGACACCTCCTCGGCTCCCTGCTGCGCCGCTACGAAGGCGCCGGGGAGCCGCTGTCGTGCGAGCCGGTCGCCGAGGGGCTGCTCAACCACGGCTACCGGCTGGTCACCACGTGCGGCCACTTCTTCCTCAAGCACCACCTCGACGCCGACCGCGCCGCCCTCGTACGGCAGCACCGCGCCACCCGCCTGCTGGGCGCCATGGGCCTGCCCGTCGCGCCGCCCGTACGCGCCGCCGACGGCCGTACCGTCGCCGTCCTCGACGGCCGCTGCTACGCCCTGCACCCCTGGGTCGAGGGCCGTCACCTGGACGGCGCGGCGCTCACCCCCGCCCAGTGCCACCGCCTCGGCACGCTGCTGGGCCGGGTCCATGTGGCGCTCTCCCAGGTCATGCCCGAGGAGCCGCCGCAGCCGGGCCAGGAGAGCGCCGACCCCTCCGCCACCTTCGTGGGCATCGACGAGCTGCTGGCGCTGGCCCGGGACGCCCGTCCGCACGACAGCTTCGACGCGCTGGCCGAGCACCGGCTCCTGGAACGCCGCGCCCTGCTGGCCGCGCACGCCCACCACCGGCCGCCCCGCGCGGCGCCCGCCGGCTGGGTGCACGGCGACTTCCACCCGCTGAACCTGCTCTACCGGGACGCCGAGCCGGCCGCGATCGTCGACTGGGACCGGCTGGCGGTCAAACCGCGCGCCGAGGAGACCGTACGGGCCGCCGCGATCTTCTTCGTACGGTCCTCGGGCAGCCTGGACCTGGCGAAGGTGGCGGCCTACGCACGTGCCTACCGGCGTGCCTCGGGCGTCGGCCCGGACGAGCTGGCGGCCGCCGTGCACCGGGTCTGGTGGGAACGCCTGAACGACTTCTGGATGCTGGACTGGCGCTACCGGCTGGGCGACCGGCGCGCCGACGGCCTCTTCCCGGCCGCCGCGGCGCTCGCGGTGTGGTGGACGGACGAGTACGCCGCGGTACGGCAGGCGTTCACGGGCTGAGCACGTCGGCAGGGTCCGGCCGTTACGTGAACGAGCGAGGCACCGCATCGGTGCCTCGCTCGTTCAGGTCACATACCCGGCCGGCTCACTCGCCGCCGTCCTCGCCGTCCGCCGGCGGCGGGATGATCGGCGACGAGTCGTCGGTCGGCTCCGTCGTCGGGTCCGAGGTCGGCTCGGTCGTCGGCGCCGTCGTCGGGTCCGTGGGCGTCGGGTCGTCCGTCGGCTCGTCCGTCGCCGTCTGGGTGTCCGACGGCGTCGGGTCCCCGGTGTTCGTCGGCTGCTGGGTGTAGTCACCGGTGTTGCCGCCCGTGTTGCCCGGCAGCGTCGCCTCCGTCGTCGGGTCCTCCGACGGCGGCTCGGTGGTCTTCTCGTCCTTGCTCTCCGTCGCCGTGGGCGTCGGCTTCGGGTTCTTCTCGGGCTTGTCGTCGCCGGTGTTCTGCAGGGCGATGGCGACGCCGACCACGACGGCGATCAGCGCGAGCGCGGCGATCAGCCAGATCTTGCCGCGGCCGCCCTTCGAGCCGCGCGGTCCGCCCTCGTAGCCGCCGTCGTCCTCCCGCATGCCCTGCGGGAGGATCGGCTGCGCGGCCGTCGAGCCGTGCGCCGGGTGCGGCATGGCCGTCGTGGCCGCCACCCCCATGGCGGCGGTCGAGCCGCCCTCGTGCGCGGCGACCGGCCCGGTGCTCCAGGTACCGGTGTGGCCGCCCTGCTCGTGCAGCATCTGAAGTGCGTACTGGACCAGGCCGCGCATCTCCTCGGCGGTCTGGAACCGGTCGTCCGGGTCCTTCGCCAGCGACCGCATGACCAGCCCGTCCAGCTCCGGCGGCACCGACTCGGCGACCTCCGACGGCGGCACCGGCATGTCCTGCACGTGCTGGTACACCACCGACAGCGGCGTCTCGCCGACGAAGGGCGGGCGCAGCGCGAGCAGTTCGTACAGCAGGCAGCCGGTCGCGTACAGGTCGGAGCGGGTGTCGACGGTCTTGCCGAGCGCCTGCTCGGGCGAGAGGTACTGCGGCGTGCCCATGACCATGCCGGTCTGGGTCATCGTGTTCGACGCGCCGTGCAGGGCGCGCGCGATGCCGAAGTCCATCACCTTGACCGCGCCGCTGTTCGTGATGATCACGTTCGCGGGCTTGATGTCGCGGTGCACGATGCCGTGCTGGTGGCTGTAGGCCAGCGCCTCCAGCACCCCGGAGACGATGATCAGTGCCTGGTCCGGCGGCGGCGCGTCGGCGTTGAGCAGCAGATCGCGGATGGTGTGGCCCTCGACCAGCTCCATCACGATGTACGGGATGGTGTTGCCGCCGACCAGGTCCTCGCCGGAGTCGTACACGGCGACGACGGCGTGGTGGTTCAGGCCGGCGACGGACTGCGCCTCGCGGGTGAAGCGGGCCTTGGACACCGGATCCTCGGCGAGGTCGGAGCGCAGCAGCTTCACCGCTACCGTACGGCCCAGCCGTACGTCCTCGGCGGCGAACACCTCCGCCATGCCACCCCGGCCCAGACGGCGCGTCAGGCGGTAGCGCCCGTCGCCGACCAGACCGCCGTTGCCCCACATCTCCGGTGCGTCGGGGATATTGGAGCCGGTGGCTTCAGGATCGGACGGGCCCTGGGGGCTCTGCGTCTGTGCCATCGGTCCTCGCCGTCGAATCGTTCCGCGTGAACGCGGTTTAAAGTCTCGGTCTTCGCAAGAGCACGCTACAGGCTCCACGGAGCGCACCGGTTTTGTGAGTGACCGGCCATCAAACCGTTCACCGCTCACATGTCGCAAGTTCACTACGAGTGACCGTTTTGCCCGGCCGGTGCTGACAGATTCGTGACATGGTTCTGACACGCTCGCGACAACCGACGAGCCCATTACTGACAGGCTCCTGTCACGCGCCGCGGCCGTGCGGGGATGTTGCCCATCTGGTCACGGAACGGGCACGCGGCTTGACTGGCCGGAGGCCTCAGGCACACTTGGCTGCGGATATCCAGAACCTGGCCGCCCGGTCGCATACCGGCCCCGGCCAGCAACAGAACAGCCCGACCAGTGCCGCGTACGGGCAGTGCGGGCAGTGCGCCGAGGGGGAAACGGAAAACATGAGCCAGGACGGCGCACAGGGCCGTGGCGCGGGCCGTTCGGTGGGGCGGGGACGCTACCAGCTCCGTGATCTTCTCGGCGCCGGCGGCATGGCCTCCGTCCACCTCGCGTACGACAGCGTGCTGGACCGCGAGGTCGCGATCAAGACGCTGCACACCGAGCTCGGCCGCGAGCAGGCCTTCCGCGAGCGCTTCCGCCGCGAGGCACAGGCCGTCGCGAAGCTCTCGCACACCAACATCGTCTCGGTCTTCGACTCCGGCGAGGACGAGCTCGACGGCGGCATGGTGCCGTACATCGTCATGGAGTACGTCGCCGGGCAGCCGCTGCGCTCGGTCCTGGACGCCGACATCGCCCAGTTCGGCGCCATGCCGACCGAGAAGGCGCTCAAGGTCACCGCCGACGTGCTGGCGGCCCTGGAGACCAGCCACGAGATGGGCCTGGTCCACCGGGACATCAAGCCCGGCAACGTCATGATGACCAAGCGCAACGTCGTGAAGGTCATGGACTTCGGCATCGCCCGCGCCATGCAGTCCGGCGTGACCTCCATGACGCAGACCGGCATGGTCGTCGGCACCCCGCAGTACCTCTCGCCCGAACAGGCCCTGGGCCGCGGCGTGGACGCCCGCTCCGACCTGTACTCCGTCGGCATCATGCTCTTCGAGCTGCTGACCGGGCAGCTGCCCTTCGACGCGGACTCTCCGCTGGCCATCGCGTACGCGCACGTGCAGGAGGAGCCGCCGGTCCCCTCCAGCATCAACCGCTCGGTGCCGCCCGCGGTGGACGCGCTGGTGGCCCGCGCGCTGAAGAAGAACCCCAACGAGCGCTTCCCCACCGCGCAGGCGATGCAGGACGAGTGCCTGCGCATCGCCCAGTCCGGGCAGTCCGGCGCCTCGCCGGTGATCATCGGCGGCCAGGGCCCGCGTACCAGCGGCGCTTCGGTGGCCTCCGCGGTCTTCCCCTCGGCGACCGGTACGCCCGCCACGGGCGCGCCCAACGTGCAGAACCCGTACACGCCGCCGCCCGCGAACGCCCAGTTCGGCGGCTTCGGCCCGTCGACCCCGCCGCCGGCCGGCCACGGTTACCCGACCCCGGCCCCCGGCCCGTACAACAACGGGGTGCAGACCCCGCCGCCGTACACCATCGCCCCCCAGGGCGGCGGGCAGCCCGGCGGCGGCAGGAGCAACAAGCCGGTGATCATCGGCTCCGCCGTGGTCGCCCTGATCGCCGTCGTCGCGGTCGTCATGGTCATCGCCTTCAGCGGCGGCGACCCGGACCGGCCCGGCCCCCAGGCCGGCGGCACCAGCGCCCCCCAGCCCACCGCCTCCGCCACCGAGGACGCCGCCGACAAGGTCCAGCCGGAGCAGAAGGACCGCACGATCGATCCGAAGGAATGCACGGAAGCGATCCAGAGCTTCGACGACAAGTCGAAGGTCATGATGCCGAACTTCTACAGCAAGAACCTCAGCTCGGTGAAGACCTGCATGCAGAAGGCCGGCTGGCAGTGGGACATCACCTACGAGAACAGCGAACCCATGTGGGGGAAGAACGCCGTCATCCGGCAGACGCCGGGCGAGAACGACAACTACGACCCCAAGGGTGACCAGAAGATCCAGCTGGTGGTCTCGACGGGCAAGGCCGGCTGACGCCGGTGCCCGACGCACCTGCACCGAGGGGCCCTTCGCGCACACCGCGCGCAGGGCCCCTCGGTGCAGGTGACATCAGAGGTACGGGCCGGAGCGGGCGCTGCCGCGGCCGGGGTGGGGCTGGTCCTCCTCGTCGGCGGGCACCGCGCCGGGAGGCAGGGCGCGGCGCATCTGCTCCAACTGGGCGCGGGCGGCCATCTGCTGGGCGAACAGCGCGGTCTGGATGCCGTGGAACAGGCCTTCCAGCCAGCCCACCAACTGGGCCTGCGCGATGCGCAGTTCCGCCTCGGTGGGCACGGAGTCGTCGGTGAAGGGGAGCGAGAGGCGCTCCAGCTCCTCCACGAGCTCCGGGGCCAGCCCGTCCTCCAGCTCCTTCACCGAGCCGGCGTGGATCTCCTTGAGACGGACCCGGCTCGCCTCGTCCAGCGGGGCGGCCTTCACCTCTTCCAGCAGCTGCTTGATCATGCTGCCGATGCGCATGACCTTCGCGGGCTGTTCGACCATCTCCGTCACCGGAACCTCGCGTGGCTCGTCGTCACCGTCTCCGCCACCGGAGCCGCCTGCGCTGCCGAGAGCCATGCCGTCCGGGCCGACAACCAGGACGTGCGGGCTCTCCTGCGACCGTTCGTTCATCGGCATATCCATGCCGCCATTCTCTCGTACATGCACTTAGGAACGGTTGTGCCCCGTGGAACTGGTGATCCACCCTCGTCCGGCGGCACGGTCTCGGTACTTGGGCGCACATGCACGCATATCACGGGAGTTCGCCCACCTTTTAGAGGTTCTTTCGCTTTTTCCCGGGATGCCGCAATTGTTGGCTCATGTGACCCTGATGACGTCACTCGAGGGCTCGGCACGGGAGGACACGGCGTGGTTGCAGGACTTCGCTCGCTCATCGCCGCCGGACTGCTGACGGCCACCACGCTGCTCCCCGCCGCTCCCGCGGCCGCCGCTGCCGCCGGAGGGCCACCCGGACGGGTGACCACCCGAGTGGCGGATCCGCCGCAGCCGCCCGCCGGCGGGCGCCCCGTGGACGGCCGGTCCACCGACGGCACGTCCCCCGGCCGGGGCCCGGTCCCGGCCGTCCCTGAGGCCCCGCCCGCCGAGGGCACGGCGGGCGACTCCCCCGGCCGGCCGCAGGGCCCCGGCGCCTCGGGCCCCTCCGGTTCGTCAGCAGCCCCGTCGGGACCGGGCCGGAGCCCCTCGCCGTTCTCGACCGCCTCCGGCCCGAGCCCGACGGCGGGGACGAGCGACTCCGCCACCGCGACGCCCGGCCGGCCCACGCCCAGCGACTCGGCCTCCGGCTCCGACGGGCCGGCCAGCCGCCCGGGCACCCCGGCCCGGACCGGCACCGGCACCCCGTCCCGCACCACCGGGACGAGCGGGCCCGGTACGCCCCAGGACTCCGGCTCCCTCGGGTCGGGCGCGGCCCTGGAGAGCCCCGGCACGTCCGACCGCCCGGCCGGCGACCGGCCCGGCCGCCCGTACGGGCCGCTGTCGCCGCACGGCCAGGGCACCCACAACTGGCAGACGCTGAACCCGCCCGAGGGCTACCCGTCCATCGGCCCCTCCCGGACGGGCCGCGGGACCGCCGGCGCCCTCCGCTCGCCCTACGCCACCGAACGGGCCGCCCGCGTCGCACGCGTCCTCCCCTTCGGCGCGGGGCTCGCGCTCACGGGGCTGGGACTGGCGTTCATCGGGCTGCGGCTGCGGCGCCGGTGACACCACGCGGCGGGGACCGCCGTACGGACGGCGGGCCGGTGACACCACGCGGCACGGACGGCGGCACGGACGGCCGTACGGGTGGCGTACGGCCGTACGGGTGACCGCCCGGCTCAGCCGACCGTCAGGACGACCTTGCCGATGTGGCTGCTCTCCTCCAGGACGCGGTGCGCCTCGGCGGCCTCCGCCATCGGCAGCGTACGATCCACGATCGGCCGCACCTGGCCGTTCTCGATCAGCGGCCAGACGTGCTCCCGTACGGCGGCCACGATCGCGGCCTTCTCCTCGACCGGCCGGCCGCGCAGCGACGTCGCGGTGACCGCGCCCCGCTTGGCCAGCAGCGCGCCCAGGTTCAGCTCGCCCTTCCGGCCGCCCTGCAGACCGATGATGGCCAGCCGCCCGTTGGTGGCCAGCGCCCGCACGTTCTGGTCCAGGTACTTCGCGCCGATGATGTCGAGAATGACGTCCGCGCCCCGGCCGTCGGTGGCCTTGCGGATCTCCTCGACGAAGTCCTGCTCGCGGTAGTTGATGAGCACGTCGGCGCCCAGCTCGCGGCAGCTCTCCAGCTTGTCGGCGCTGCCCGCGGTCACGGCCACCTTCGCGCCGACCGCCTTGGCCAGCTGGATCGCCATGGTGCCGATGCCGCTGGAGCCGCCGTGGATCAGCAGCGTCTCGCCGGGCCGCAGGTGGGCCACCATGAAGACGTTCGACCAGACGGTGCAGGTCACCTCGGGGAGCGCGGCGGCCTGCGTGACGTCGAGGCCCTTCGGCAGCGGCAGCAGCTGGCCGGCCGGCACCGCCACCTGTTCGGCGTAGCCGCCGCCCGCCAGCAGTGCGCAGACCTCGTCGCCGACCGCCCAGCCGCTCACGCCCGGGCCGACCTCGGTGATCGTCCCGGCGCACTCCAGGCCGGGGTAGGCGGAGGCGCCGGGCGGCGGGTCGTAGAAGCCCTGTCGCTGCATGACATCGGCGCGGTTGACGGCACTGGCCTCGACCTTGACCAGCACCTCGCCCTCGGACAGTTGCGGCGCGGGCACCTCGGCCCACACCAGGGCCTCGGGTCCGCCGGGTTCGGGAATGGTGATCGCTCGCATGGCCGCGAGGCTACTCGCCCCGCCCGGTCCCGTCCGAGGGCACTCCGGTACGGCGGCGCGTGAGCCCCGTATCGGAGGCCGGCGCGTGAGCCACGTACCGGAGGACCGGCGCGTGACCTACGTACCGGAGGCCCGGCGCGTGAGCCCCGGTATCGGAGGCCGGCGCGTGAGCCACGTACCGGAGGCCCGGCGCGTGAGCCCCGGTATCGGAGGCCGACACGTGAGCCACGTACCGGAGGACCGGCGCGTGAGCTAGTACCGGAGGCCCGGCGCCGTGAGCCACGTGCCGGAGGCCCGGTACGGGTCAGTCGCCGAGGTCCTGTTCGTCCGCGCGGCGGATCACCCGGTCCTTCTCGTCCGCCCGGCGCATCGGCTGCACACCGCTGCCCGGCAGCCCCTGCCCGGCCGGGCGGCCCAGCTCGGCCCGCTCGTCGCCGGCCACCGCCCGGACGATGGTGATCAGCCGGTCGGCGTGCTGCAGCGGGCTCGCCGCCGGGTCGTCGTACGCCAGCAGCCGGTGGCCGCGCAGTACGGAGACGACCAGGTCACCGGTGTCCCGTACCGACTTGCCGACCTCCGACTTCACCACCGGGCGCTCGACGATGTCCAGGCCGCTGCCCTGCTGGATCAGGTCCTCCATGACCGTGCTCGCGCTCGGGCTGTGCACCGACAGCCCCAGCAGCCGGCCCGCGGCGCTCGCGGAGGTGATCACCGAGTCAGCACCGGACTGCCGCAGCAGCGGCGCGTTCTCCTCCTCCCGCACGGCCGCCACGATCGTCGCCTTCTTGTTGAGCTGACGGGCGGTCAGCGACACGAGGACGGCGGTGTCGTCGCGCTGCGTCGCGATGATGATCTGGCGGGCACGCTGCACCTCTGCGCGCAGCAGTACGTCGCTGCGCGTCGCGTCGCCGAGGACGCCCGCGAAGCCCTCGGCGACGGCCGAGTCGATCACCTTGGGGCTCGGGTCCACGATGACGATGCGGTCCCGGCTGGCGCCCGTGGCGCGCAGCGTCTGCACGGCCGACCGGCCCTTCGTGCCGAAGCCGATGATGACGGTGTGGTCGCGCAAGGCGGTCCTCCAGCGGTTCAGCCGCCACTGTTCACGGGTCCGCTCGGTGAGGACCTCCAGGGTGGTGCCGACCAGAATGATCAGGAACAGGACGCGGAGTGGCGTGATGAGCAGGATGTTCAGCAGCCGTGCGGTGTCTCCGTACGGAACGATGTCGCCGTAGCCGGTGGTGGAGAGCGTGACGGTGGCGTAGTAGACGCAGTCGAGGAAGTCGACCGAGTCGTCGGCGTTGTCGTGGTACTCGTCGCGGTCCACCCAGACGATCAGGACCGTGAGGACCAGCACTATCAGCGCCATCATGAGCCGGCGCACCACCTGGCGCAGCGGGGCCTCAGGGGCGCGCCGGGGCAGTTGCACCCGGTGCGAGACGTCCTCGGGGAGATCACGCGCCGCGGCGTCGTGGGTGGGGAGCTTCACGCGCGGCCTCCGTGGGCGCCCGTCTCCGGTGCCGTGCCGGCGGAGGACCAGGGCAGGTCCAGGAGCGCGGCCGGCTCACCCTCGGCGGCACCGCCCGGCGGGATCACGGCCAGCGCGTCGGCGGCGGCGATCCCGCGCAGCATGGCGGGGCCGTTGAAGTGCAGGGGGAGCGCCACGACGCCTCCCTTCTCGTCGGTACGGCAGGCCACGGGGACCAGCCGGGTGTCGTGCGGATGACCGTGCACGCCGTCGGCGAGGCGTACCCGGCGGGGCTCGGCGCGCATACGGCCGGAGAGCGTACCGAGCAGCGGTTCGGCGAGTGTCAGCAGGCCCGAAACGGCGGCCAGCGGATTGCCCGGGAGGCCGACGAGGTGGCGGACGGAACGCCCGGGACGGGCGGCGCGTCCGGCCCGCCGGCCGCGCCGGGCCGAGCCCTCCGCCGGGCCGAGCCTGGCGAGCAGCATCGGGTGGCCGGGGCGTACCTGTACGCCGTCCACGAGCAGTTCGGCCCCGAGCCGCCGCAGCGTCGGGTGGACGTGATCGACCGGCCCTGCCGCCGTACCGCCGGTCGTGATCACCACGTCCGCCGTGGAGCCGGCGACGGCTTCGTACAACACGCCCGCGTCGTCCGCGAGATGGCGCGGCCCGACGGTCTCCGCGCCCATGGCGTGCAGCCAGGGCGCGAGCATCGGGCCCAGCGCGTCCCGGATGCGTCCGTCCTGGGGCAGCCCGCTGTGCAGCAACTCGTCGCCCAGCACGAGGATTTCCACCACCGGGCGGCGGTACGTCCACAGCTCGTCGTAGCCCGCCGCCGCAGCCAGCCCGAGAACGGCCGGGGTCACCGGGGCGCCGGGCGCCAGGAGTTGGTCCCCGTTGCGGCACTCCTGGCCGCGCGGCCGGATGTCCTGGCCGGGCGGCGCGCCGCGGGGCGCCGACAACAAGGTGCTGCCGTCGGGCTGTTCCGCGGTCTCGCCGTGCTCGGAACGGAGCACGGCCGAGGCACCGGGCGGTATCCGCGCGCCGGTGGCGATCCTGATCGCGTGTCCGTCGGGCAGCGGCCGGGCGGGGCCCTGACCGGCGAGGATTCCGGCGGACCCGGCGGAGGCCACCGTACGGGGCGCGGTGACGCGCCAGGGGCCGGGACCGGACACGGCCCACCCGTCCATCGCCGAGGTGTCGAACGAGGGCAGGTCCGTGAGCGCCGTGAGCGCCCCGGCGAGCACCCGCCCCAGGGCTTCGGGGCCGAGCGCCACGGCTCCGGCGTCCAGCGGCCCGTCCACGGCCCCCGCCGCGGCCGCCCGCGCGACGTGCCAGGGGGCGTGGGCGCCGGAGCGGGGGGAGGGGGAGGAGCGGTGAGGGGTACGGGCGGGGGCGGGGGCTGGGGTATTCGGGAGGCCGAGGGATTCTGCGTTCGGGTCCGGGCTCGGGCCACGGTCCGGGCTCGGGCCCGGGTCCGGGCCCGGGTCCGGGCTCGGCTCCCGGGCCGGATCCGGGGTGTCGGCCACCGCTGCGGCCTCCGGCTGCGGCTCGCGGCGGTTGTTGCCCCAGGGCGCGTGCCACGGGTCGAACCACGCGCCGTCACCGGAGCGTTCGCCGGTACGGGACGTGCCGCCCTGGGATGCGGCGCCCCGCGGCTCAGCGCCCCGCGGCTCGGCGTCCTGGCGTGCCGCGTCGGCTCGGGGGCCGGCACCCGCTTGCGGCGAGGCGCTCGCCGTCCGGGGTGCCACGTCGCCCGTCCGGGCACGCCCCGCGTTGGCGATGGCGAGCGCGTCGTCGAATTCGCCGGGGTCTCCGGTCGGACCTGGCATCATTCCGCCGTTTCCGCGGCCCAGCGGTTCGCCAGCTCCGCCGCGCGCCTGCTGACCTCCGCCACGTCCAGGCCCTGCTGGGCGGCGGCGTACCCGACGAGGAAGGTCGTCAGCGGCGCGGCCGGCCGGGCCACGCCGTGCGCCGCGTCCCGGGCCAGGTCGAGGAGTACGGCCGTGTCGACATCGAGTTCGATGCCCAGTTCGGCCTTGACTGCGGTGATCCATTCGTCCAACACGTGTCCATGCTCCCTGATCCGGGCGCGCGCCGCGCTGAGGGCCTCCCAGGTGTCGCAGTCGTACGACGCCGTCGCCGTGTCGTCCCGCACCCGGCGCACCGTCAGTTCCGCCAGCAGCGCCCGCAGCGGCAGCCCGGCGAGCCCGCCGTGCGCCGTCCGCAGCGTCTCCAGGGCCCGCCGCAGCGCCGCCGCCCGGTACGCCGCCACGAGCGGCTGATCACGGCCGTCCCCGTCGACCAGCAGGGCACCGTCCACCCCTGCCGACTCCGCTCCCGCCGGACGAGTTTCCGGTAGTTCCGGTCCCCGCGGACCCGATCCCGGCGGACCCGCTCCCGGCGGACCCGCTCCCTCCGGCCGCGCGCTGGGCGGCCCCGCGTCCGCCACCGCCGCGAGCAGGGAGTCCACCGTCGCGGCGGTGAGGAAGGGCAGATCGGCGGAGAGGACGAGCACCGTTCCGGCCGTGGTCCGCCGCAGGCCCGCGTCGAGCGCCGCGACCGGTCCCGCGCCGGGCGGGTCCTCCCGCGTCGTCACCACGGGGCGCGTGGTCGGCCGCTCCGGCCCGACCACCACGGTGCGCGCCGCGCCGGGGCAGGCGGCGAGCACCCGGTCCAGCAGCGACCGGCCGCCGACCGCGAGGGCGGGCTTGTCGGCGCCGCCGAGGCGGCGCGCCGCGCCCCCGGCCGGCACGATGGCGTCGTAGTCGGTCGTCACCCTCCGAGTATCACCGGGACCGGACGATCAACACTCCGTCCGTACCCCTGTTCTCGTGCGTGGCCGCCCGTCACAGCGGCCGCAGCGGGCCGTCACAGCCCCCGCAGCAGGATCGCCGGCTGTTCCACGCAGTCCGCGACGAAGCGCAGGAAGCCGCCCGCCGTGCCGCCGTCGCACACCCGGTGGTCGAAGGTGAGCGAGAGCTGTACGACGTCCCGTACGGCCAACTCCCCCTCGTGCACCCAGGGCTTGGCGGCTATGCGCCCGACGCCCAGCATCGCGGCCTCGGGGTGGTTGATGATCGGCGTGGAACCGTCGACCCCGAAGACGCCGTAGTTGTTCAGGGTGAACGTGCCGTGCGTCAGCTCGGCGGGCGCGAGCCGGCCCGCCCGCGCGGTCTCGGTGAGCCGGGCCATCTCCGCGGAGAGCCCCTCGGCCGTACGGGCGTGCGCGTCCCGTACGACCGGCACGACGAGGCCGCGGTCGGTCTGTGCCGCGAACCCCAGATGCACCTCCGGCAGCCGGACGATCTCTTGCGTCGCCGTGTCCACGGTGGAGTTCAGCTCGGGGAAGCGGGCGAGGGCCGCCGTGCATATCCGGGCCAGCAGCGCGAGCAGCGAGACCTTGGGGCCACTGCCCGCGTTCATGGCGCGGCGCACGGCCAGCAGCTCCGTCGCGTCCGCGTCCACCCAGCAGGTCGCGTCCGGGATCTCCCGCCGGCTGCGGCTGAACTTCTCCGCCGCCGCGCCCCGCATCCCCTTCAGCGGCAGCCGCTCGGCTCCCGCCGGGACCTGCGCCCCGGGCGCCGGGGCGACGGTGCCCGCCACGGGCGCCTGCTCCGGGACGCGCAGCGCGCGCTCCACGTCGGACCGCAGGATCAGCCCCTCAGGGCCGCTCCCCCGTACCGTGCGCAGGTCCACGCCGTGCTCCCGCGCCAGCCTCCGCACCAGCGGCGATATCACCGGCACGGGCCCCGACTCACCGGCACCACCGACCTCCGGGGCCCCGGCCCCCGAGGATGCGCTCTCCGTGGACGCGGTCCCCGCGGAGACGGCCTCCGGGGGTGCGGCCTCGGGGGAAGCGGCCCCCAGGGACGCGCCGGCGCCCGCCGGCTTCCCGGCGCTCGTGCCGGCAGGCCGTACCCGCCGCCGGCGTCCGGCCGGTGCGCTCGTCCCGTACCCGACCAGGACGTTCCCCGAGCCCTCGGCCGTCCCCGCGGCCTTCTTCGACGGCTCATCGGCGGCGGGCCCGCCACCGCTGCCCTCCGACGCGCCCACCGCCACCGTCACCAGCGGTGCGCCGACGGGCAGTTCATCGCCTTCCGCGCCGATCCGGGCGGTCACGACGCCGCCGTACGGGCACGGCACCTCGACCATCGCCTTGGCCGTCTCGACCTCGACCACCGGCTGGTCGACGGCGACGACCTCACCCACCTCGACCAGCCAGCGCACGATCGTCGCCTCGGTCAGCCCCTCGCCCAGGTCGGGCAGCGGGAACTCACGCACCTCGGCCATCACGACCACTCCCCTCGGTGCCGCCGGCGCCGCGCCCGGTGCCGTCCTCGGTCCAGTCGGACTCCCACTGCAGGCGCGCCACGGCGTCCAGGACCCGGTCGACGCCGGGCAGGTGGTGCCGCTCCAGCATCGGCGGGGGATACGGGATGTCGAAGCCGGCCACCCGCAGGACGGGCGCCTCCAGGTGGTGGAAACAGCGTTCGGTGATCCGGGCGGCGATCTCCCCTCCGGGACCACCGAAACCGGTGGACTCGTGGACGACGACGGCGCGCCCCGTGCGCCGCACCGACGCGCACACCGTCTCGTCGTCGAACGGCACCAGGGAGCGCAGGTCCAGCACCTCCAGGTCCCAGCCCTCCTCGCGCGCCGCCTCGGCCGCCTCCAGGCACACCGGCAGCGAAGGGCCGTACGTGATCAGCGTGGCGCTGCTCCCGGTACGCCGGACCTCCGCGCGGCCTATGGGCGCGACGGCCGCCGGGTCCTCGGGGGACCAGTCGGCCTTGGACCAGTACAGCCGCTTGGGCTCCAGGAAGACCACCGGGTCGTCGGAGGCGATCGCGGCCCGGAGCATGCCGTACGCGTCGGCGACGGTCGCCGGGGCGAGCACCTGGAGGCCGGGCGTGGCCATGTAGTACGCCTCGGAGGAGTCGCTGTGGTGCTCGACGCCGCCGATCCCGCCGCCGTACGGGATGCGGATCGTCAGCGGCATCGGCAGCGCGCCCCGCGTGCGGTTGCGCATCCGCGCCACATGGCTGACGAGCTGCTCGAACGCGGGGTAGGCGAACGCGTCGAACTGCATCTCCACGACGGGCCGCAGGCCGTACATCGCCATGCCGACGGCCGTGCCGAGGATGCCGGCCTCGGCGAGCGGGGTGTCGCTGCACCGGTCCTCGCCGAACTCCTCGGCGAGGCCGTCGGTGATCCGGAAGACGCCGCCGAGCCGCCCGACGTCCTCCCCCATCACATGCACCGCCGGGTCCTCGGCCATGGCGTCACGCAGCGCCCTGGTCAGGGCCTGCGCCATCGTGGCGGGCCTGCGCTCCGTCGCGGTGGTGCCTCCGGCGGCGACTGCCGTGCTCATCAGTGCTCCCCTTCCGCTTCGATCTCGGCCCGCAGCAGGTCCGACTGCTCGCGCAGCTGGCCGGTCGGTGCGGCGTACACATGGGCGAAGAGATCCATCGGGTCCAGCGCCGGGTCGGCGTTCATCCGCTCGCGCAGCGCGCCGGCCATCTCCTCGGCGGCGTCCTTCGTGGCGCTCACGTACGCCGACGTGAGCAGGTCGCGCGCGGCCAGCTCGCGCTCCACCAGGGCTACCGGGTCGTGGCCGCGCCAGGCCTCCACCTCCGCGTCGCTGCGGTAGCGGGTGGCGTCGTCGGCGTTGGTGTGCGCCTCCATGCGGTACGTCACGGCCTCGACGAGCGTGGGGCCGCCGCCGTGCCGGGCCCGTGCCACTGCCTCGCCGAGCACTTCGTGGAGCGCGGGCGCGTCGTTGCCGTCCACCAGGCGGCCCGGCATGCCGTACCCCACCGCCTTGTGGGCGAGCGAGGGGGCCGCGGTCTGCTTGGCGAGCGGCACGGAGATCGCGAAGCCGTTGTTCTGGACCAGGAAGACGACGGGGGCCTGCCATACGGCCGCGAAGTTCAGCGCCTCGTGGAAGTCGCCCTCGCTCGTCCCGCCGTCGCCCACCATGGCGAGCGCGACGACGTCGTCGCCCTTGAGGCGGGCGGCGTGCGCCAGGCCCACCGCGTGCGGCAGCTGGGTGGCGAGCGGGGTGCACAGCGGCGCCACGCGGTGCTCGTGCGGGTCGTACCCCGTGTGCCAGTCGCCGCGGAGCAGGGTGAGTGCCTGGACGGGGTCCAGGCCGCGGGCGACGGCGGCGAGCGTGTCGCGGTAACTGGGGAAGAGCCAGTCGCGCTCCTCCAGGACGAGCGCCGCCGCCACCTCACAGGCCTCCTGGCCGGTGGAGGAGGGGTAGACGGCGAGGCGGCCCTGCCGGGTGAGGGCGGTGGCCTGGGTGTTGTACCGGCGACCGCTGACCAGCTGCTCGTAGAGCCGCTTCAGCAGGGCGATATCCACCTTGCCGGCCGCCTCCGTGCCCAGTACGCGGTAGGGCTCCTCGTCGGGCAGGAGGGGCCCCGGGTCGACGCGGGGGCGCCAGGCGGGCGGCGGGGCAGGGCGGTCGCCGGTCGCGGTGCTGCCGTGCCTGCTGCTGCCGGGCTGCTCGAGGACCGTCATGAGGGCACCTCCTCGGTTCGAAGGGGTGGCGCTGTGCGCCTCGTACGGGGTGGGGACGGGCGGCTGGAGGGAAAACTGCGATGCAGGGGCACGGCCGGTGGGCCGGACTCCTCCCTACCGATTGTTCGGTTGCCGACACATTTTGGCTACACGCGGGGGAACCCTGTGGACAATCGGTTCTGCACAGCCTGGAATGGAGTCAGTACGTCCAAGAAGGGGAGACGGGACGGCATGCCGGACGAACAGATGGTCAATCCCGCCGGACGACAGCCCGTCCGCGCCCTGGACGCCGTGGACCGCGACATCCTGCGCATGCTGCAGACCGACGGCCGGGCGTCGATACGGTCCGTCGCGGACCGCGTGCACATCTCCCGGGCCAACGCCTACGCCCGGATCAACCGGCTGCTGGACGACGGCGTGATCCGCGGTTTCAGCGCCCGGGTGGACCAGGAAAGAGCGGGTCAGGGCGCGTCGGCGTACATCACCTTGAAGATCGTGCAGAACTCCTGGCGCACGGTCCGCGAGGCGCTCCAGGCGCTGCCGGGCGCCGCCCACATCGCCCTGGTCAGCGGGGACTTCGACGTCCTGCTGCTGGTCCACACGAAGGACAACCGGGCGCTGCGGGAGCTGGTCCTCACCCGCATCCAGGCGATACCGGAGGTGCTGTCCACCCGCACGCTGCTGGTATTCGAGGAGACCGACCTCGAACCGGAGGGCTGAGCGCCCCACGTCCAGGGGGCGGGCGCACTTCGGGGTCAGGCGTCGTTGCGCAGGCCCGCGAAGGCCGTACGGACCACGGCGTCGGCGACCTCTTCGCTGCTCGCCGAGCCGCCACGGCCCGGCCGGTACCACTCGACGATCGAGTTGATCATGCCGAAGAGCAGCCGTGTCGCCAGCCGGATGTCGGCGTCCGGCCGCAGGTCCCCCTCGGCGGCCGCCTCCTTCAGCAGCTCGGCGACCTCGTTGTCGAAGTCGCGGCGGCGCTCCATGGCCCACCGCTCGGTGTCGGTGTTGCCCCGGACCCGCAGCAGCAGCGTCACGTACGGCAGCTCCGCGATCAGCACCTCGACCTCGCGCCGGGTGACGTACTCCAGCCGCTCGATCGCCCGCCCCTGTGTCGCGCCCGGCTCCTGGAGCACGCCGAACAGGCCGTCCAGCGCCCTGCTTATGGCGCGTCGCAGCAGCTCTTCCTTGCTGCGCACGTGGTGGTAGATGGAGGACTTGGAGATACCGGCCGCCCGGGAGAGGTGCTCCATGGACGTGCCGTCGTACCCGCGCTCGTTGAACACCTCGACGGCGACCGCGAGCAGCGAATCGGGCGTGTAGGTGTCGCGCTTGGCCATGGTCATGATTACAGCAGCTTTCGGGACGGGGCCGCACAGCGGACCGGAGAGCGGGACGGGAACGGCGGCCGGCGGGGGAGCGGCGGGACTGCCGGCCGCACGCGGACCGCCGTGGGGACCGCCGTGCGGACCGGCCTCCCGCGGAGTTTTCCACAGGCTTTCCGGGCCCCCTTGCCCCGACCGATCGTTCGGTTACTCTAGCCCCGTCGCCTGTCCGCTCCCAGCCTGATCGACGAGGAGTTGGTTCCCCGATGGCCGCCGACCCGACCGCCACGCAGCTGATCGAGAAGCACCGCCCCACCCTCGACAAGGCGCTGGAGACCATCCGCAGCCGCGCGTACTGGTCCCCGCACCCGGAGCACCCCAAGGCGTACGGCGAGAATGCCGCGCCCGAGGGCCAGGCCGCCTTCGAGGCACTCCGCGGCACCCGCTTCGAGCTGGACCAGCCCGGCACCGACGGCTGGACCGGCCAGGAGATCTCGCCGTACGGCATCGAGCTGGGCATCACCTACCCGCATCCCGACCCCGACGTCCTGCTGCCCGCCATGCGCGCGGCCATCCCGGCCTGGCGGGACGCCGGGCCCGAGGCCCGCGCCGCGGTCTGCCTGGAGATCCTCGCCCGGATCAACGCCCGCACCCACGAGTTCGCGCACGCGGTCATGCACACCAGCGGCCAGGCCTTCATGATGGCGTTCCAGGCCGGCGGGCCGCACGCCCAGGACCGCGGCCTGGAGGCGGTGGCGTACGCCTACGCCGAGCAGACCCGCACCCCCGGCGAGGCCCCGTGGTCCAAGCCGCAGGGCAAGCGCGACCCGCTGGAGCTGAACAAGACCTTCCAGGCCGTCCCGCGCGGCGTCGCCCTGGTCATCGGCTGCAACACCTTCCCCACGTGGAACGGCTACCCAGGCCTCTTCGCCTCCCTGGCCACCGGCAACCCGGTGCTGGTCAAGCCGCATCCGAGGGCCGTCCTGCCGCTCGCCCTCACGGTCCGTGCGGCACGCGAGGTGCTCGCCGAGGCCGGGTTCGACCCGAACCTCGTCGCGCTCGCCGTGGACCGCCCCGACGAGGGCCTGGCCAAGATCCTCGCGCTGCGCCCCGAGGTCCGCGTCATCGACTACACCGGCTCCACCGCCTTCGGCGACTGGCTGGAGGAGAACGCCCGGCAGGCCCAGGTGTTCACGGAGAAGGCCGGCGTCAACACCGTCGTCATCGACTCGACGGACGACTACAAGGGCATGCTCGGCAACCTGGCGTTCTCGCTGTCCCTCTACAGCGGCCAGATGTGCACCACCCCGCAGAACCTCCTCATCCCCCGGGACGGCATCACCACGGACGCCGGGCACAAGTCGTACGACGAGGTCGTCGACGACCTGGCGGGCGCCGTGCAGAAGCTGCTCGGCGACGACGTCCGTGCCGGCGCCCTGCTCGGCGCGATCGTGAACCCGCAGGTCGCCGCGCGCATCACGGCCGCCCCCGAGCTCGGCGAGGTCGCCCTGCCCTCCCGCGAGGTGACGCACCCCGACTTCCCCGGCGCCACGGTCCGCACGCCCGTGCTGGTCAAGGCGGACGGCGAGCGGAAGCAGTGGGAGAGCCCGGACGCCGACCCGGCCTACCTCACGGAGTGCTTCGGCCCGGTCTCCTTCGCCGTCGCCGTGGACTCGACGCCGGAGGCCGTGGAGCTGCTGCGCCGTACGCTGCGCGACAAGGGCGCCATGACCGTCGGCGCGTACACCACCTCCCCCGAGGTGGAGCGGCTGGTCGAGGAGGCCTGTCTGGAGGAGCCCGCGCAGCTGTCGCTGAACCTCACGGGCGGGGTGTACGTCAACCAGACCGCGGCGTTCTCCGACTTCCACGGCTCCGGTGGCAACCCGGCGGCGAACGCCGCGCTGTGCGACGGGGCGTTCGTGGCGAACCGGTTCCGGACGGTGGAGGTGCGGCGGCCGGCCTGACCGGCCGGCCCGCCGGCGCTAGGCGGGACCTTCGATACGGGCGTGGCGGCCGATCCAGGCGTGCATGGCGATGGCGGCGGCCGCCCCCGCGTTGATCGAGCGGGTCGAGCCGAACTGCGCGATCGAGCAGACCATCGAGGCGTGCGCCCGGGCCTCCTCGGTCAGCCCCGGCCCTTCCTGCCCGAAGAGCAGCACGCAGCGCCGCGGCAGTTCCGTGGTCTCCAGCGGGACGGCGCCGGGGAGATTGTCGATCCCGATGATCGGCAGCTCCTCGGCGGCCGCCCAGGCGGTGAGGTCGGCGGTGCCGGGGTGGTGGCGCACGTGCTGGTAGCGGTCGGTCACCATCGCGCCCCGCCGGTTCCAGCGTCGCCGGCCGACGATGTGGATCTCCTTCGCCAGGAAGGCGTTGGCGGTCCGTACGACCGAGCCGATGTTGAAGTCGTGGCCCCAGTTCTCCACGGCCACATGGAAGTCGTGACGGCGGGTGTCCAGGTCGGCGACGATCGCCTCGCGGGTCCAGTAGCGGTAGCGGTCGACGACGTTGCGCCGGTCACCGTGCGCGAGCAGCTCCGGGTCGTACCGCTCGTCCTGCGGCCAGGGCTCCGGGTGCGGCCCGACGCCGACGACCGTCGCGAAGCCCTCGTCGTACTGCACGGGCTCGGCGGACCTCCCGGACTCGTCGGGCAGGATCGTCGCCGGTCCGGTGGTGCGCCGGCCGGGGCCGTCCGGACGACCGGGGACATCCTGGCCGCCGGGGCCGTCCTGACCACCGACGAAGGTGTCCTGGCCCTCAGAGGTGCCCTGACCGCTGCCGGAGGTGTCCCGACCGCTGCCAGGGGCCGTTTTCTCGCTGCTCACCCCACGAGCGTATGGCCACCGCCGGACTCCCGCGTACGAGCCCCTGGCCCGCCGGCCGGCTCCTCCCCGGCCTCCGCCGCCGGCACACCCCCGGACGCCGGCGGCGCGGCGCCACCCGGGAGCACCCGGCCGCGGAGCGCTGCCGCCCGCGCACCCAGCCAGCGCAGGAAGTTCGTGGGCAGGAAGACCGAGTCGGCCGCCACCATCGCGAGGGAGAAGAACGGCAGCCCGAGCAGTACCGCGATGGACAGGTGCTCCAGGATCATCGCCACCAGCAGGACATTCTTCAGACGCCGGTTGAAGAGCGTGAAGGGGAAGGCGACCTGCAGGATCACCGTGCCGTAGGTGATCAGCATGATCAGCAGCCCGTTGCCCGCGAGCACCGAGGAGAGCTCGGGCCACGGCGAGAAGTAGTCCAGGTGCATCGGGTAGAAGACCGCGGTGCCGTCCTGCCAGCGGCTGCCCTGGATCTTGTACCAGCCGGCCGTGGCGTAGATCAGGCAGACCTCCACCACGATGACCAGCAGCGCACCGTTGTGCGCGAGGTCGGCGACGGTGTTCAGGACCGTACGGGGCTCCCCCGGCGCGTAACGCCGCACCCACCACCACACACCGTGCACCAGCCACAGCGCCCACAGCGCCAGACCCCAGCCCACGTGCGGGAACGGCCCGTCGGCCGACCACTCCAGCCCGTACAGCCCCAGCAGCTGCGCGAGGGCGAGGGCCAGTCCGAGGAAGGACCACAGGAGCACGCCGGTCACGTCCCGGCCCGGCGCATCGCCGGCACCGGCCTCGGCCGCCTTCCGCGCGCGCCGGGCGTCCAGCGACCAGACCTGCCCGCACCGGGTCAGGACCAGGTACATCGACATCAGGTGGATGACGTTGTCGCCGCCGTCCCCGAGGAAGACGCTGCGGTTCTGCAGCGACAGCACGCCGATCATGAACAGTACGGACATGGTGCGGGTGCGCCAGCCGACCAGCAGGAGCGCGCTGATCACCATCGCCAGCCCGTACACCAGCTCGAACCAGCCCCGCCCGTCGAACCAGACCAGTACCGAGAAGGACCCGTTGTTCCCGAGCAGCCGGCGGGCCATGTCCAAGGTCCAGGGACCGTCCGGCCCGTAGAGCTCATGGCGGTGCGGCCACTCACGCAGCAGGAAGAGCAGCCAGGTCGCCGCGAAGCCGATACGGATCACCGCGGTCTGGTACGGGGCGAACGGACCGGCCGTCACCCGGGCGAACCCGCGGCCGATCGCGCGCTCTATCCAGGTGTCCCGTACGACGTAGTCGTCCGCGCCGGCACTCCTGGGCTCCATGGGGTGCGTGGTCACTTGTTGCTCGCCCCCTCGGGCAGGTCGTCGACGGTGACCGGCCACCAGGGCAGGACCCGGTACACGGGCTTGTCGCTGATCTCCTCGCTGCTCCACGGTGGCGGCCCCACGGGCGTCGTCACCGACCGGAACTCCAGCCGGTCGACCGTGCCGCCCCGCGCCGTCCACTGCTCACCGAGGCGGTTCAGCGCGATCCGCCGCAGATAGCGCTCGGAGAGCTCACCGCGGACGCCTCTGGCGCGGTTCTGCTCGTCGTGCGAGCCGACGAAGGACTCCCAGGCGCGGCGCAGCTCGTTCTGCTGCGTGTGGCTGGGGAGAAGGTTGTGGTGAATGGCCCGGCCGTCGAGCGCGGTCAGGTCGGTCCAGCCGGTCGTCCACGCACGGCCGCCGTCCCCGGGGCGCACCTCCGCACGGACCTGTACGGAGACGTTCTGCTGCAGCGGGTTGGGCGCGAACAGCTTCCAGTTCTGCTCGTACTCCGGGTAGACGTAGTCGTCGATCGCGGCACCGTGCGCCTTGGTGAGCGTGTTGGACGGCGCGACGTGTAGGAACATCATCGCGATGTGGACCAGCGCGGCCACCGCGATGCCGCCCGCCGCGGTCGCCAGCACGATCCGCGAAGGCAGTGAGAGCACAGCGGCCGGTGGCTTCTCCGGTGGCCGCGTTTCCTCCGCGTATGACTGCATTTCTGCCCCGTTCCCCGGTCCCGTGCGGCGCTTTCCCGCCACGGAACCGTACCCAGGCAGCGCACGCGGCGTCAGCGATCCCCCAGTTGTCCACAGGCTCGACACCTCCCGTCCCGCCCCGTCGGACAGCACCGGCCGCACCCCGGCCGCCCGCCGCCATTCCCAATTCCTGCAACCTGTTCTGCCTTGCAGGCCCCCGACGGTGCGCGCGGAAGGACAGGCAGTGGACTTCGCCTTGACCGCCTTCACCGAGGAACAGCAGGCGGCCGCCGAAGCGGCCGGGGCCGTCTTCTCCGGAGTCGCCCCCGACACCGTCCCGTCCCCCGCCCTCACCACAGGAGCCGTCGCCGACGACATCGACCCCGGTCTCTGGCGCACCCTGGCCGACGCCGACCTGCTCGGCCTCTGCCTCGTCCCCGGGTACGGCGGTTCCGGGCTCGCCCCCCTCGCGCTCTGCCTCGTCCTGCGCGAATCCGTCAAGGTCCTCGCCCGCGTACCGCTGCTGGAGACCAGCGCCGCCGCACTCGCCCTGCAGACGTACGCCGGCCCCGCCCTCCGCCAGGAAACGCTGCCCCGCATCGGCCGCGGCGAACCGGTCCTCACCGTCGCCACCGCCGACCGCACCGGACACGAACCGGCCGAACTGGCCGAACTGGCCGTCGAGGGCACCAGAAAGGCACCCACTGGCCCCTGCACGGCATCCACAGCGCCGTACTCTGTGCCGACACCGACTACCCGCTGCACCGCTACCACGCCTGGGCCGAGCAACTGGACTCGCACTCGGTCCGGCCCGGCCCCGGCCCCGGCCCACGAGGAAGCACTCGGAGACCTGCCGGCCGCCCATCCGCTGGGGTGAACCGCCCCCGGGAAGCGGACCCGAAAAGCGCGGCGGCGCCCCGCTCCACGTTTCACGTGAAACAGAGCGCCGCCGCGAAAAGCCTTCAGCCGACGGTCAGATGACCGCGCCGGTCCCGCCCTGATCGGTGACCACCGGACGACCGGCAGCCTCCCAGGCCTGCATACCGCCATCGACGTTCACCGCGTCGACGCCCTGCTGCACCAGGTACTGCGTCACCTGAGCCGAACGGCCACCGACCCGGCACAGCACGTACACCTTGCCGCCCTCAGGCGCCTTCTCCGTCAGCTCGCCGAAACGCGAGACGAAGTCACTCATCGGGATGTGCAGGGCGCCCTCGGCGTGCCCGGCCTCCCACTCGTCGTTCTCACGCACGTCCAGCAGGAAATCCGCCGGCGTGAGCGCATCGACACCGACCGTGGGCACAGAACCAAAATGCATGGCCCCGACGCTACCCGACCGGCCTCTCTCCACGCTCCCCGCGCTACCCGACCAGCTGCGCCAGCCGCTGCTCCCGCTCCGCCACATCGGCCAGCAGCTTCTCGGCGATCTCCGCCAGCAACGCGTCCGGGTCATCCGGCGCCATCTTGAGCATCTGCCCGATCGCGCTCTCCTCCAGCTCCGCGGCCAGCGCCGTCAGCAGCTCCTTGCGCTCCGCCAGCCACTCCAGCCGCGCGTACAGCTCCTCGCTCTCGCTCAGCAGCCGCTCCTGCGGCACCGGCCCGGCCTCCCACTCCGCCGCCAGCTCCCGCAGCACCGCCTCGTCACCCGATGCGTACGCGGCGTTGACCCGCGAGATGAACGCGTCCCGGCGCTCCCGCTCCCGCTCGTCCTGCGCCAGGTCCGGATGCGCCTTGCGCACCAGCTCCCGGTAGACCTTGCGGGCCTCCTCGCTCGGCCGGACCTTCTGCGGCGGGCGCACCGGCTGGTCCGTGAGCATCGCCTGCGCCTCCGGCCACAGGCCCTCCGAGCCCATCCAGCCGTGGAACAGCTCCTCCACACCCGGCATCGGCAGGACGGCGGCACGCAGCTCCTGCGCCCTGCGCACATCCTCGGGATCACCCGACCGCGCCGCGACGGCCTCCGCGATCTGCGCATCCAGCTCGTCCAGCCGCGAGTACATCGGCCCGAGCCGCTGATGGTGCAGACGGGAGAAGTTCTCGACCTCCACCCGGAAGGTCTCCACCGCGATCTCGAACTCGATCAGTGCCTGCTCGGCGGCCCGCACGGCCTGCGCGAGCCGAGCCGTACCGGCGTCCTGTCCCTCGGGGCCGCCCGCCCCCGGACCCTGCGGGCCGCCGCCACCGGCTGCCTGGCCGTCCTGCCCGTTCTCCGCTTGCGAGTTCGTCACCCGGCCACCCTAAGGCCCGGCTCACACTCCCGGCTCCGCGGCCATCCGGCCGTTGCGCACCGCGGTCACCAGCTCCTGATGATCCGCCTCCGTACGGTCCGCGTACGCCACCGCGAACGAGGCCAGCGCCTCGTCCAGCGCTCCGTTCTTCCCGCAGTACCCGGCGACCAGCCGCGGATCGGCACTGTGCGCATGGGCCCTGGCCAGCAACGCACCGGTCATCCGCGCGTAGTCGTCCAGCTCGTCCGCCGGCAGCGCCGCCGGATCCACGCTGCCCTTACGGTTGCGGAACTGCCGCACCTGGAAAGGCAGCCCCTCGCGCCGCCCGTCCGGCCCGGCCTCCCCGCCGTACACCGTCGTCCAGCCCAGCAGCATGTCGCTCACGACCTGCATCCGCTTCTGGCCCAGCACCACCCGGCGCGCCTCGTGCTCCACAGGTGTCACCTCGAACCCGGCCTTCTGCACATACGGCACCAGAGCCGAGGCACGCACCTCCTTCACCTGCAGCACCAGCGGCTCGCCCAAGTGATCCAGCAGCAGGACGACGTACGACCGGAGCCCCACGCTGCCCGTACCGACGACCCGGAAAGCCACGTCGTGCACCGCGTACCGGGACAACAGCGGCCGGCGGTCGTCGGGCAGCGTCCGCAGGTACCCGGCCAGCCCCGTCACCACCGCCGCTGCCTCCGCGTCCGGCACCCGCCGCAGCACGGGCGGCGCGTCCACGAACCGCCGCAGCACACCACCGCGCCCCGCGCCCGTGCCCCCGCCTGCCGTACCCCCGCTGCCGCCGCCGTCACCCGGTACTTCCTCGGTCGCCTTCGCGGCGAAGCGCGCGCTGGTGTTCCTACGCGCCTTGTCCATGACGCGCTCCAGGGTCCCCACCAGATCCCGGGCATCGGCGTGCGAGACCAGGTCCTCGTCCACGATGGCGTGCCACGCGTCCAGCGCGGGCATCCGCGCCAGCAGCCGCATCGTGCGGCGGTACGCGCCCGCCGCGTCCCGTGCCGCGTCCCGGCAGACGTCCTCGTCCGCCCCCGCCTCGCGGCCCGCCAGGACGAGCGAGGCCGCCAGCCGCTTCAGGTCCCACTCCCACGGCCCCCGCACGGTCTCGTCGAAGTCGTTCAGATCGATCACGAGCCGCCCGCGCGCGTCGGCGTACAGGCCGAAGTTCGCGGCGTGCGCGTCACCGCAGATCTGCGCCGCGATGCCGGTGACGGGCGTGGTCATCAGGTCGTACGCCATCAACCCGGCCGAGCCGCGCAGAAAGGCGAACGGCGAGGCAGCCATCCGGCCGACCCGTATCGGCACCAGCTCCGGCAGCCGGTCGGCGTTGGACTCCTCCACCGCCGCCACGGCGCCGGGCCGGCCACCCCCGACGACCAGCGCGGCATGCGCGGACCGCGGAACCGTCTCCCGCAACGCCTTCCCGACGGCCTTCGGCCCGGGCCCGCCCTCACCCCCGTCACCACGCCGCGCGAAGCCACTGACGTAGGGGAGACGCGGGGTGTCCATGGGCGGGTCCTTCGGTCGGGGAGTGGCGCGGACGGGGGTGGGAGGCGGGCAGGGGCGAGGGGAAATCGGGGCGGGGGGGAGGGGGAGGGTCGGGCGGGGGCGGAGAGCGGCGCGGGGGCCTCCCCCCCGCCCCCTCGAACATCCAGGCCTTCAGACCTTCAGGTCCCCAGTCCCCAGTCCCCAGTCCCGAGGCCCCAGCCCCCAGTCCCCCCAGCCCACCCCGCACCACCCGCCCCATCCAGCCATCCGCCCCCTTCTTTTCGGACGGAATGCGGGACGTCGTCGGGGAAGACGCTACAGACAAGCGGGGGCGGGCGGCAGGGCCTGTGGATAACTTCGAGGGGGAGGGCAAAAGCAGGCAGCTCAGACACCAGGCCACACAAGGTTGTACTATGCAACAAAAGCCGGGAAAGGCAAGGAAAAGGCAAGGGAAGGCAACGACAGTGGCTCAGCGAGACGACTCCGTCGGCATCATCCAGCAGGAGCTGACCGCCTTCGCACGCCGCGCACGCGCCACCGCGGCCCGGATGCACCCCGAGCTCTCGCTCGTCTCGTACACCCTCCTCGCCCACCTGGACGACCAGAAGGGCTGTCGCGCCACCGACCTCGCCGCGCATTACATGCTGGACAAGTCCACCGTCAGTCGGCAGATCTCCGCACTGGAACGGCTGGGCTTCGTCGAGCGCCGGGTCGACCCCGACGACCACCGGGTGCAGGTGCTGCACCCCACCGACCTCGGCGCGCAGGTGCTCGCCGGCGCGGACGCGCAGCGCCGCCAGGCCTTCACCGACCGGCTGGCCGACTGGGACGACGCGGACCTGAAGCGCTTCGCCTCGTACCTGCTGCGCTACAACGAAGCGCAGCAGAAGCTGGGCTGACCCGCCCGGCCACCACAGGACGGGACCGAGCCGGGCGCGACAACCAGGCGCGACGCCAAGAGCTCCGCCCTCAGTCCCGGAACTGCTCCGGGCACCGGCCGCCCTCCGCCAGGTACGTCTCGGCCCAGCGCGCCAGCTCCTTGAGCGCCGGCTCCAGGGCGAGCCCGGCGGTGGAGAGGCGGTAGGCCACGCGCAGCGGCGGGCCCGCGTCGACCTCGCGGATCACCAGTCCCGCCGAGCCCAGCTCCACGAGCCGGTCGGAGAGCATGCGCTCGCTGATGCCGGGGATCGCTCGCCGCAGGTCGGCGAAGTGCACCGGGCCCGACATCAGGGTGGCCACGATCAGCCCTGTCCAGCGCTTACCGAGCAGCCCGAAGACGCGCGTCATGCCGCCGTCGACCTGCTTGCATGCCTCTCCGCCGCGATCCGCCATGGGACCAGGGTACTGCTTTCCCGTTGGGTACTGCAGAAAAGTAAGTGACTGTGCTATTCATAGGTACATACGGTTTTACACCTACCGCCGAGGTAGGGGACGCCGGCCATCAGCCCCGGCCCCTACCGGCCCATAGCCACCAGGAGCCCCACCATGGCCACGTTGCTGCTGATCGACTCGTCCGTCTTCCCCGAGGGCGCCTCCGCCTCGCGTGCGGTGACCACTGCCTTCCGCCGCACCTGGGAGGAACAGCACCCCGGCGGCACGGTGATCCACCGTGATCTGGCCGCCGACCCGCTGCCGCACCTCGACGCCGTCGCCGCCTCCGCCGGCTTCAGCGACCCCGCCACGCACACTCCGGAGCAGCAGGCGGCGTTCGCGCTGCGGACGAAGCTCGCCGAGGAGATCGAACAGGCGGACGCGATCGTCATAGCCGCCCCGATGTACAACTTCACGATTCCGTCGACCCTGAAGGCGTGGCTGGACCAGGCGATCATCATGGGCCGCACCACCGGTGACACCCCGTCCGCCAAGGGCACCCCGGTCGTCGTCGTGGCCAGCCGCGGCGGCAGCTACGCCCCGGGCACCCCGCGCGAGCCCTTCGAGTACGTGCAGAACTACCTGGAGGCCGTGCTCAGCGGCGGGTTCGGCTTCGAGGTGGACTTCATCGTGCCCGAGCTGACGATGGCGCCGTCGAACCCGGCGATGGCCGAGCTGATCCCCCTCTTCGAGGCCTCGCGCGAGAAGGCGCAGGAGGAGGCGGTCACCAAGGCCAAGGAGCTCGCGGAGCGCGTGTCCGCCTGAACCCGACCGGCCTCATGACGGCGGGGACGGCGGGGGATGTGAGGTACGCCTCACATCCCCCGCCGTCCCAGTTCCGGCCGACGCCGGCCGACGCCCCGGGAACAACTGGTCCGAGGACGACCGCCCCGCGGCCAACCGCTCCTCGGACAACGAAAAACCCCCCGGTCCGGATCTCTCCGGGACCGGGGGGTCCTCTGTGCGCGAGGGGGGAGTTGAACCCCCACGCCCTTTCGGGCACTGGAACCTGAATCCAGCGCGTCTGCCTATTCCGCCACCCGCGCATGGGTGTTGCCGTTCGATTCTCTCACCGGCGATCCGGGCCGTTCGGTCCGGGTCTTCGGCGGGAGCGCCTTTCGACATGGAAAACATTAGCACGCTGCAGGGGGTGCCTTCACACCCGTTCCCCGCCGGCCGCCACCCGGCCGCTCGCGGACCCCCTTCACGCCTGCCGCGCGCCCCGCTCTCGAACGGCTCCGCACCCCCGCTCGTCCCGGCCGGTCATGGGTCCGTCACCCGCCCGGCCCCGCCGCGGGCATCCAATCCTCCCCGTGGCGTCAGTACGGCGCCCGTGGGAAAGGTCCATCCGGGCACCCCGTACGTCCTCAACGGCCCCGCCCGCCCGGGGAGACCGGCAGTTGCGGGACACTGTCGTGCGGCCGCATCTACGATCGCAGTCAGCATCGGACGGCGAGCGTGGGCAACCTTGTGAGAGGCGACACTCGTCCTCTAGGCGGGAAAGGGGAACCAGCTGTTTTCCCGACGCGTGGATACGATCAGTAAGCAGTACAGGGACGACCCTGAAGAAGACTGAGGAAGGAGGTGCCCCGTGGGAGTACTGAAACGCTTCGAGCAGCGTCTCGAGGGCCTCGTCAACGGCACCTTCGCCAAGGTGTTCAAGTCCGAGGTGCAGCCCGTGGAGATCGCGGGCGCGCTCCAGCGTGAGTGCGACAACAACGCCACGATCTGGAACCGCGACCGGACCGTCGTCCCCAACGACTTCATCGTGGAACTGAGCGCTCCGGACTACGAGCGCCTCAGCCCCTACAGCGGTCAGCTCGGTGACGAGCTGTCCAGCATGGTGCGGGACTACGCCAAGCAGCAGCGCTACACGTTCATGGGCGCGATCAAGGTCCACCTGGAGAAGGCGGAGGATCTCGACACCGGCCTGTACCGCGTGCGCAGCCGTACCCTCGCCGCCAGTTCGTCACAGCAGGGAGGCGCCGCCCCGCAGGGTGCCGGCGCGGCCCGGGCCGGCCGGCCCGGCGGCGGACACGTGGGCCCGCCCCCCATGCCCTCGTCTCCTCCGCCCGGTGCGCCGCAGGCCTCGCGCCCCGGCGCCGGACCGCAGCCGCAGGCCCAGACCCGGCGCTGGATCGAGATCAACGGCACCCGCCATCAGATCTCGCGCCCGACGCTGGTCCTCGGCCGCAGCACCGACGCCGATGTACGCATCGACGACCCGGGGGTCTCGCGCCGACACTGCGAGATCCGGACCGGATCGCCGTCCTCGATCCAGGATCTCGGGTCGACGAACGGCATCGTGGTGGACGGGCAGCACACCACCCGCGCTACGCTCCGCGACGGCTCGCGGATCGTCGTGGGCAGCACCACCATCGTTTACCGGCAAGCCGAAGGGTGAAGCGGGGGCAATGTCAGAGCTGACCCTCACGGTCATGCGGTTGGGTTTCCTCGCCGTACTGTGGCTGTTCGTCATCGTGGCCGTACAGGTCATCCGCAGCGATCTGTTCGGCACGCGCGTCACGCAGCGCGGCGCCGCCCGCCGCGGGGGCCAGGAGCCGCGAGGCGCGCAGCGGCAGGCGGCACCGCCGCAGGCGCAGCAGCAGCGCCGTCAGGAGAGCGGCCGCGGCGGTGGCAACCGCCAGCGGCGCGGCGCCCCCACCAAGCTGGTGGTCTCCGAAGGGACCCTCACGGGCACGACGGTCGCCCTGCAGGGCCAGACCATCACCCTGGGGCGGGCGCACGACTCCACGATCGTGCTGGACGACGACTACGCCTCCAGCCGGCATGCCAGGATCTACCCGGACCGGGACGGGCAGTGGATCGTCGAGGACCTCGGGTCCACCAACGGCACGTACCTCGACCGGACCCGGCTGACGACTCCGACGCCGATTCCGCTGGGAGCGCCGATCCGCATCGGCAAGACCGTCATCGAGCTGCGGAAGTAGTACGACAATGAGCGAGCGGAGCGAGCGAGCCGCGGCGGTCCTCTCGGCCGGCCCGTGCGCGCTCCCGACCGGAGGGTGGGCAGTGTGGCGCGAGACCGGCTGTACCCCGAGCCGACGGGCGAGGTGCGCATGAGTCTGTCACTGCGCTTTGCCGCGGGATCCCACAAGGGCATGATCCGGGAGGGCAACGAGGACTCCGGGTACGCCGGCCCGCGCCTGCTCGCCATCGCCGACGGCATGGGCGGCCAGGCTGCCGGTGAGGTCGCCTCCTCCGAGGTCATCTCCACGCTGGTCCAGCTGGACGACGACGTGCCCGGTTCGGACATCCTCACCTCGCTCGGCACGGCCGTGCAGCGCGCCAACGACCAGTTGCGCGTCATGGTCGAGGAGGACCCCCAGCTGGAGGGCATGGGCACGACCCTGACCGCCCTGCTGTGGACGGGTCAGCGGCTCGGCCTCGTGCACGTCGGCGACTCGCGCGCGTACCTGCTGCGCGACGGCGTGCTCACGCAGATCACGCAGGACCACACGTGGGTGCAGCGGCTGGTCGACGAGGGCCGGATCACCGAGGAAGAGGCCACGACGCACCCGCAGCGGTCGCTGCTGATGCGGGCGCTGGGCAGCGGTGACCATGTGGAGCCGGACCTCTCCATCAGAGAGGTGCGCGCCGGGGACCGGTATCTGATCTGCTCCGACGGGCTGTCGGGGGTGGTGAGCCACCAGACGCTGGAGGACACCCTCGCCAGCTATCAGGGCCCGCACGAGACGGTGCAGGAGCTGATCCAGCTCGCGCTGCGCGGCGGCGGCCCGGACAACATCACCTGCATCGTGGCCGACGTGCTGAACGTCGACGACACCGACACGCTCGCCGGGCAGCTGAACGACACCCCGGTGATCGTGGGCGCGGTGGCGGAGAACCAGCACCAGTTCGGTGACGGTGCCATGCAGACCCCCGCGGGCCGTGCGGCCGAGCTGGGCCGTGGCGGGCGCGGTGACGTGCCCCCGCAGCCGGCCGGCGGGTTCGGTCCGCCCGGGAGCGGCGGCGCGGAGACCGTTCCGCCGCAGGGCGCGTACGGCGCGTTCGTCGACGAGGACTACGCGCAGCCGCGGCGCCGGGGCCGGTGGATCAAGCCGACGCTGATCGTCGCGCTGTGCCTGGCCGTGGTGGGCGGTGGCCTGTACGCGGGGTACCGCTGGACGCAGTCGCAGTACTTCGTGGGTGCCAAGGACGGGCATGTGGCCCTGTACCAGGGCATCAGCCAGGACCTGGCGTGGTTCTCCATGAACAAGATCGATCAGGATCACCCCGAGATCGAACTCAAGTACCTGCCCGCCTACCAGCGCAATCAGGTCGAGGAGACGATCGCGGTCGACAGCCGGACGCAGGCTCTGGCCAAGGTCGGCGAGCTCGGCAAGCAGGCCGGTGCGTGCAAGTCCCTGCAGCAGCGGGAGGCCGCGGAGCGCGAGGCGGCCCGGAAGAAGAGCGAGCGCCAGGCAGGCGGGACCGCCGGTACCAAGCCGGACGCGACCACCAAGCCGGGCACGACGAAGCCGGGCACCGACGCGGGCAGCGCGAGCCCCACTCCCACGCCGTCCACCAGCAACTCCCCCTCCGCGGAGCAGCAGCGGCTGGAAAAGAATTGCAGCACCCAGCAGTGAGGGCGTAGGGGGCCGTTGATCTCATGAGCAGTACCAGCAACACCACCACCATCGGGACGATCGGAGCCCCGAGCCGCCGGAACACCGAACTGGCGCTGCTCGTCTTCGCCGTGATCATCCCGGTGTTCGCCTACATCAACGTCGGGCTCGCCAAGGAGGACACGGTCCCCGCCGGCGTGCTCGGCTACGCGCTGGGGCTCGGCCTGCTGGCGGGCGTCGCGCACCTGGTCGTGCGGAAGTGGGCGCCGTACGCGGACCCGCTGATGCTGCCGATCGCGACGCTGCTCAACGGCCTGGGTCTGGTGTTCATCTGGCGCCTGGACCAGGAGCCGCAGATCACCACGCCGCAGCTGGGCGGGGCGATGGCGCCGGGGCAGCTGATGTGGTCCACGCTGGGCGTGGCGCTGTTCCTGGGCGTGCTGATCTTCCTCAAGGACCACCGTGTCCTGCAGCGCTACACCTACATCTCGATGGTCGTGGCGCTGGTCCTGCTGATCCTGCCGGTGTTCTTCCCGGCCCGCTTCGGTGCCCGCATCTGGATCACGATTCCGGGTGTGGGTTCGCTGCAGCCGGGTGAATTCGCAAAGATCATCATCGCGATCTTCTTCGCGGGCTATCTGATGGTGAAGCGCGACGCGCTGGCCCTGGCCAGCCGCCGCTTCATGGGCCTGTACCTGCCGCGCGGCCGCGACCTCGGCCCGATCCTGGTCATCTGGGCGCTGAGCCTGATGATCCTGGTGTTCGAGACCGACCTCGGTACGTCGCTGCTGTTCTTCGGCCTCTTCGTCATCATGCTGTACGTCGCGACGGAGCGAACCAGCTGGATCGTCTTCGGTCTGCTGCTCAGCGGCGCCGGCGCGGTCGCGGTGGCCACCTTCGAGTCGCACGTCCAGACCCGTGTGCACAACTGGCTCAACCCGCTGGAACTGCTGAACGGCGGTGTCACCGAGACCGCTCAGGCGATGTACTCGTTCGGCTCCGGCGGCATTCTCGGGTCGGGCCTCGGGCAGGGCTACTCCCGCCTCATCGGCGGTATCGCGCCGAAGAGCGACTACATCCTGGCCACCGTCGGTGAGGAGCTGGGCCTGGCCGGTGTAATGGCGATCCTGCTGCTGTACGGCCTGCTGATCGAGCGCGGTATCCGTACGGCGCTGGCCGCCCGCGACCCCTTCGGAAAGCTGCTGGCCGTCGGCCTGGCCGGCGCGTTCGCGCTGCAGGTCTTCGTCGTCGCCGGCGGTGTCACCGGGCTGATCCCGCTGACCGGTATGACGATGCCGTTCCTGGCCCAGGGTGGTTCGTCCGTCATCGCCAACTGGGCACTGGTCGCGATCCTCCTGCGCATCAGTGACACCGCGCGCCGGCCGGCCCCGGCGCCCGCCCCCTCCACCGACGCCGAGATGACCCAGGTGGTCCGACCGTGAACAAGCCCTTGCGCCGGGTCGCGATCTTCTGCGGCCTGCTCGTCCTCGCTCTGCTCGTCCGCGTCAACTGGGTGCAGTTCGTCCAGGCCGACGAACTGAAGAACGACAAGCACAACCGCCGGGTCGCCATCGAGCGGTACAGCATCCCGCGCGGCAACATCATCGTCGGCGACAAGGCCGTGACGGGCTCGACCACGACCGACAGCGGCGACTTCAAGTACAAGCGCACGTACAAGGACGGCCCCATGTGGGCGCCGGTCACCGGGTACGCGTCGCAGGCGTTCGACGCCAACCAGCTGGAGAAGCTGTACGACCCGATCCTCACGGGCACCGACGACAAGCTCTTCTTCAGCCGTACGGTGGACATGTTCACCGGTGAGAAGCAGCAGGGCGGCGACGTCGTCACCACCCTCGACGCCAAGGCGCAGAAGGCCGCGTACGACGGTCTGAAGGGCAAGAAGGGCGCGGTCGCGGCCATCAACCCGGAGACCGGCGCGATCCTCGCCCTGGCCTCCGCGCCGTCCTACGACCCGTCGAGCTTCGCCGGGATGAGCGACGACGACGCCAAGGCGTACAACGGGCTGCTGAAGAAGAACAACGCCGACGACCCGATGCTGAACCGGGCGCTGCGCCAGACCTACCCGCCCGGCTCGACCTTCAAGGTCGTCACCGCGGCCGCGGCGCTGGAGAACGGCCTGTACACGGACATCGACGCGAAGACGGACTCGCCGCTGCCCTGGACGCTGCCCGACACCCGCATCCCGCTGCCCAACGAGGGCAACATCCCGTGCGAGAACGCCAGCCTGCGTGAGGCGCTGCGCTGGTCCTGCAACACCGTCTTCGGCAAGATCAGCGCCGACCTCGGCAACAAGAAGATGATCGAGGAAGCCGACAAGTTCGGCTTCAACAAGGAACACTTCACGCCGGTCCGCGCCGAAGCCAGCGTCTACCCCGAGGACAACCGGCCGCAGAACGCCATGGCCGGCATCGGGCAGGCCTCCAACCGCGCCACGCCGCTGCAGATGGCCATGGTCGCCTCGGCGGTCGCCAACGGCGGCACGCTGATGAAGCCGTACATGGTCGACAAGCTGGTCGCGCCGAACCTCAACGTCATCCAGCAGGAGCAGCCGGAGAAGCTCAGCGAGCCGCTGAAGCCGGAGAACGCGCAGAAGCTGCAGGACATGATGGAGACGGTCGTCAAGACCGGTACCGGCACCAACGCCCAGATCCCGGGCGTCACGGTCGGCGGCAAGACGGGTACGGCGCAGCACGGCGAGAACAACAAGGACAACCCGTACGCCTGGTTCATCTCCTACGCCAAGACCGACAAGGGCACCCCGGTGGCCGTCGCCGTGGTCATCGAGGGTTCCGACACACTGCGCGGCGACATCGCAGGTGGCAAGCTTGCCGCGCCCATCGCCAAGGCGGTCATGGAGGCGGTAGTCAACGGCAACAAGTGACCTCGGTCACGACCGTACCGGTCGCATATCAGGTGGCGGCCGCGGCCGGGCCGCATGATGCGGGCCGGGTACGGTATGCCCGAACAGCACACCGCCGGACCACACACAGGTGCGGTCGGGATCGACGGAGAGGGCTGGAGTAGCTATGGAAGAGCCGCGTCGCCTCGGCGGCCGGTACGAGCTGGGCTCGGTGCTCGGCCGCGGTGGCATGGCCGAGGTCTACCTCGCCCATGACACCCGCCTGGGGCGCACCGTCGCCGTGAAGACGCTGCGGGTGGATCTCGCCCGCGATCCGTCGTTCCAAGCCCGGTTCCGCCGTGAGGCCCAGTCGGCCGCCTCGCTGAACCATCCGTCCATCGTCGCGGTCTACGACACCGGCGAGGACTACGTCGACGGCGTCTCGATCCCGTACATCGTGATGGAGTACGTCGACGGCTCCACGCTGCGTGAGCTGCTGCACTCCGGCCGCAAGCTGCTGCCCGAGCGCTCCCTGGAGATGACCATCGGTGTGCTCCAGGCGCTGGAGTACTCCCACCGGGCCGGCATCGTCCACCGCGACATCAAGCCCGCGAACGTCATGCTGACCCGCACCGGCCAGGTGAAGGTCATGGACTTCGGCATCGCCCGTGCGATGGGTGACGCCGGCATGACGATGACGCAGACCGCCGCGGTGATCGGCACGGCCCAGTACCTCTCCCCTGAGCAGGCCAAGGGCGAGACCGTCGACGCCCGCTCCGACCTGTACTCCACCGGCTGCCTGCTGTACGAGCTGCTGACCGTGCGGCCGCCGTTCGTCGGTGACTCGCCGGTCGCGGTCGCGTACCAGCACGTGCGGGAGGAGCCGCAGCCGCCGAGCGCATTCGATCCGGAGATCACTCCGGAGATGGACGCGATCGTCCTGAAGGCCCTGGTCAAGGACCCGGACTACCGCTACCAGTCGGCGGACGAGATGCGCGCCGACATCGAGGCGGCGCTGGACGGGCAGCCGGTCGCGGCCACCGCGGCGCTCGGTGCCGTCGGCTACGACCAGGACCAGCCCACCGCGACGCTGCGGCCCCAGGACCCGGCGGGCGCCACCTCCATGCTGCCGCCGACCAACCCCGACGACGGCGGTTACGGCTACGACGAGCGCCCCGACCGGCGCCGCGGCGGCCAGAAGAAGAACCGCACCTCCACGATCCTGCTGATCCTGGCGGCGATCCTGGTACTCATCGGTGCGATCTTCATCGGCAAGGCGATGTTCAGCGGCGGCAAGACCGAGGGCACCTTCCCGGCTCCCAGCCTGGTCGGCAAGACCCTCGACGAGGCGCAGCAGGCCGGCCGCAACGGCGACTTCAAGGTCGTCAAGGGCGGCAGCAAGACCTGCGACAACGCCAAGAGGGGCCAGGTCACCAAGCAGCACCCGGCGGCCGGGACGGACATCGGGAAGGACGACACGGTCACGGTCACGATGTGCACCGGCCCGGCCAAGATCAGCGTGCCGGACGTGCTGGGCTACACCTTCGACAAGGCCAAGTCGATCCTGGAGAACAAGGGCTTCACGGACATCCAGCAGACGACGGAGCAGTCCGACCAGACGCCGGGCAAGGTCATCAGGCAGAACCCGGACAGCCAGACCGAGGCGGCCAAGGACAAGACGATCACCCTGACCGTCGCGGCCGCCAAGCCGAAGACCTCGGTGCCCGACGTCACCAACAAGCCCTTCGACCAGGCGGAGAAGCAGCTGACCGACCTGGGCTTCAAGGTGGCGCGTACCGACCAGGAGTCCGACCAGCCGGCCGACACCGTGCTGTCGCAGGACCCGGCCGGCGGCAGCCAGGCCGAGAACGGCTCCACGATCACCCTGACCGTCGCCAAGGCGGCGGAGAAGCTCCAGGTCCCGGACCTGGCCAACCAGAAGCTCAAGGACGCCAAGAAGACCCTCACCGACATGGGTCTCGCGGTCGGCAACATCACCGGCCCGCAGGACGACGACGCCACCGTCGTGGTCTCCGACCCGATCGCCGGCACGGAGGTCGCCAAGGGCACCTCCGTGAACGTCACGACGATGCCCGGCAACGGGAACGACGGCGGGGACGACGGCGGCGGCTGGTTCGGCGGCATGGACGGCTGGGGCCGCAACAAGAACTGAGGCCGGCAGCGGCGACAAGAGGAACGGCAGAGGGCCCGGGGCACGAGACGCCCCGGGCCCTCTCGCATACGGCCGGGTTCTCCCTCGTACGGCCGGACTTTCCCGCGTACGGCGCGACGGCGCCTAGCGGATTTCCTTCGGCGGGGTGCGGTCGGCGTCGACCTTCTCGGTGCGGACCAGCTCGCCCCACACGATGTAGCGGTAGTTCGAGGTGTAGACCGGCGTGCAGGTCGTGAGGGTGATGTAGCGGCCCGGCTTGGTCCTGCCGGACTCCTTGGGGACCTTGTTCAGCACGTCGACGTTGTACTTGCTGGTCTCCGGCAGGGTCGCGAAGACCTTGTAGACGTACCAGCGGTGCTGCGACTCGAAGACGATCGGGTCGCCGTCCTTGAGCTTGTCGATGTTGTGGAACTTGGCGCCGTGCCCGTCGCGGTGCGCGGCGAGCGTGAAGTTGCCCGTCTTGTCCTGCGGCAGCGCGGACTTGACCGGGTCGGTGTAGTAACCGGCCACGCCATTGTTGAGGATCTTGCTGCTGGTGCCCTTCTTGACCAGCACCTCACCGTTCTTCATCGCGGGGACGTGCAGGAAGCCGATGCCGTCCTTGGTGTCCAGCTCCTTCTGCTCCTGGTCCTTGGCGTCGGCCCAGTGCTGCCGTACCTGGTCGCCCTGGTGGTGCGCCTCACGGTCGGCGAGGACGTTGGTCCACCACAGCGAGTAGGCGACGAAGAGGCCCAGGATCACCCCGGCGGTGATCAGCAGTTCCCCGATGACGCTGACGACGGCGGCTATCCCGCGCCGCACCTTCCGCGGCGCGGGCTTCGACGCGGTTTTCGACGCCTTCGTGGCGGATGTCCCGGACGCCTCGGTGTCCTCAGTTCCCTCGACGCCCTCGACGCCGTCGACGTCCGCGTCGTGTCCGGTGGCAGTCACCGCGTGGTACCCCCTGATGGTGCTCAGCTGACGAGCGCATCCGGCTTGCCCTTGCTCCGCGGCCGCTCCTCGACCATCTTGCCCCACACGATCATCCGGTAGGTACTGGTGAACTCCGGGGTGCAGGTGGTCAGCGTGATGTACCGGCCGGGCTTTGTGAAGCCGGAGCCGGGCGGCACCGGGCCGATCACGTCGATGTTGGAGGGCGAGGTCTGCGGAAGGATGCTCTCCATCTCGTACGTGTAGAAGCGGCTGCGGGTCTCGACGACGATCTTGTCGCCCTTCACCAGCCGGTTGATGTAGCGGAACGGCTCACCGTGGGTGTTGCGGTGGCCCGCGACGGCGAAGTTGCCGCTCTTGTCCCAGGGCATCGCCGTCTTCAGCTTGCCCTCGCCGTAGTGGCCGACCATGCCGCGGTCCAGAACCCCGTGCTTGTCGATGCCCTCGGCGATCGGGACCTTCACGTCCAGCTTCGGGATATACATGATCGCGAAGCCCTGGCCGGGCGAGAACGCGCCCGCCGCCCGCTTGTCCTCCTCGCCGTCCTTGTCCCACTGCTGCTGCAGGTTGTTGGCGGCGCCACCCGCCTGGTTGTGCGCCAGGACGTTGGTCCACCACAGCTGGTACGCGACGAACAGCAGCATCAGCACGCCGAGGGTGATGAACGCCTCGCCCGTGATCCGGCTGACGACGACACCGACGCTTTCCTTGCGGGCTCGCGCGGCCCGGCGTGCGGCGACCCGCGAGGTCGGCGCGGGCTCGGGGGTGGACGGCTCGGCGGCCGGAGCGGCCCGGCGGGCGCGCTTGCCGCCCCGCTTGGCGGCCTCCTGCGCCGCTCTGCGGCGCGCGGCACGGCCACCGGTCGCCGGAGACGCTGTTTCACGTGAAACAGCGTCCTCGGGCCGTTTCACGGCCTTCGGGTCCGCCTGCCGCAGCGTCATCGTTTCGTCGTCGGCAGGCAGGGACGGAACGGCCGGTGCGATGACGGTGTCGGCCGCTGCGAGGGCCGCCTCGCCGTACGTGGCCGCATCGCCGTACGCGCCGGCGCCGGAGGAGCCCGAGAGGTGCGCCCCGCCGTACGTATCCTCCCGGCCGTAGGCCGACGTCCGGTCGTAGGCCGACGACTGGTCGTAGGCCGACGACTGGTCGTAGGCCGAAGCCGGGTCAAAGGCCGAGGCCGCATCAGGTGCCGGCACCTGGTCGAGCGCCGGGATCCGGTCGAAGACGGCGGTCGGCTCGTAGGCCGCAGCCTGCTGGTGGCCGACAGCTTGCCGGTAGCCGGCGGACTGTGAGTACTCGGCGGACTGCTGGTGGTCGGCAGACTGGGGGTAGCCGAGGGACTGCTGGTGGTCGGCAGGCTGATCGTACGGGCGGGCTGCCTGGTCGTACGCGGTGCCGGCCGCCCGGCTCCGAACCGGCCCCGGCCCTGCCCCCGGCCCCGGGCCCCGGCCGTCGTCCTGGCCGGGCAGCGGATCCGTGAGGGGATCGCCGAGCTGCCCGACGGCCGCCTCGAACGCGGCAGAGTCGTCGTACGGATCATGAGGACCGTACGACGACGTGCCTTCGCGCTCGGGGCGGAGCGCGGTCACGCGCCGGCCTTGCCGACCACCGGGGCGAGCCCCGTCGAACGCTCCACAGCTCCCTCGTCACCGCACTCGACCAGCCAGTTGGCGAGCATTCCGTGGCCCCACTCGGTGAGCACCGACTCCGGGTGGAACTGCACGCCCTCGACGGGTAGTTCGCGGTGCCGGACACCCATCACCAGGCCGGTCTCCGTCCAGGCGGTGACCTCCAGCTCGGCCGGCAGGGTGTCCCGTTCGACCGACAGGGAGTGGTACCGGGTGGCCGTGAACGGCGTGGGCAGTCCCTGGAACACGCCCTTGTGCTCGTGCGTCACCAGGGACGTCTTGCCGTGCAGCAGCTCGGGCGCGCGGCCGACGACGCCGCCGTACGCCACCGCCATGGACTGCATGCCCAGGCAGACACCGAAGACCGGTACGCCGGTGTCCGCGCAGTGCCGCACCATGTCGATGCAGACGCCGGCCTGCTCGGGCGCGCCCGGGCCCGGCGAGAGCAGGACGCCGTCGAAGCCGTCCTGGGCGTGCCCCGGCTCCACCTCGTCGTTGCGCCGCACCTCGCACTCGGCACCGAGCTGGTAGAGGTACTGGACGAGGTTGAAGACGAAGCTGTCGTAGTTGTCGACGACGAGGATCTTCGCGCTCATCGGACGGCCTCCATTCCCTGGTCCACCGTGACGTCGTTGAAGGGGAGCAGCGGCTCCGCCCACGGAAAGACGTACTGGAAGAGCAGGAAGACGATCGCCAGCACGAGCACGAGCGAGATCAGTGCCTTCACCCATACGTTGCCCGGCAGATGCCGCCAGATCCAGCCGTACATGCCGTCCCTACTTGCCGATGCCAATGGTCATTTGCCCTACCAGAGTACGGGGCGAGTCCTGGCGGTGGGGCTCAGCTGCGCAATGCCGGCGGACGTCCCTCGGCCACGGGCGCGGTGGCGTCCAGGTGCGCCCAGGCGATGAGCCGGTGGCTGTGCCCCCACTCCGGCTCGCAGGTCGTAAGGGTGAGGTAACGGCCGGGGCCGTCGTAGCCGGATTTGCGCGGTACGGGATCGATGACCCCGATGTCGCCGGGGAGGGTGCGGTAGGGCCGCTTGTCGATGCGGTACGTGAACCAGGTCGTGCCGTCGCTGATCACGACCGGGTCGCCGGGCCGCAGCCGCGGGAAGTCCTTGAACGGGTCGCCGTAGGTGCGACGGTGGCCGGCGACGGCGAAGTTGCCGGTGGCGCCGAGCCGGGCGGTGCGGGCGTAGTGGCCGAGGCCCTTCTTCAGGGTGTCGGTGGCGGTGCCCTCCAGGACGGGCTTGGCCCAGTCGCGGCCGAAGCGCGGGATGTACATGACGGCGAAAGGCCGGCCGTCCTGATAGGCGGGCTGCGGCGGCGGGCCTTCGCCCTGCGCCTGGCCGCTGTCCCCCGACGTGCCCGCTGACCGGCCGGCGTCCGGCGACTGCCCGCCGGGGTGGGGCGAAGCGGTCGCGGCCGGGCCCGTGGACCAGCGTTCCTGCAGCGCGCCGAGTTCGCCGTCCATGGCGCTGTCGGCGCGCACGCCCGTCCAGAAGAGCAGGTAGAGCACGAAGAGGACGATCAGACTGCCGACGGTGAGGCACAGTTCGCTGAAGGTCCTGACGATCCACCGCACGGTCATGCCGGTCCCTCCCGCCCGTCACCCGGCCACCGCCCCCACGGAGCTCCGCGCCCCGCCCTCGGCGCTCCGGCGCGCTGCCGCGCGCTACGGCTGCACAGGCTGTGCGTAGTGGAGATCCACTGTGCCGGAGTAGCCCGGCAGAGTCATCGCCCCACGCGGCTCGACTTTCCAGCCGAGTCCGTACGCGTCGACGTACTGGAGGTAGTTCTGGATCGCCGGGGAGGCGTTGAGCGCGTCGGACAGCGCCTGGCGGTCGCCCACGGCGGTGACGGTGTAGGGCGGGGAGTAGACGCGGCCCTGGAGGATCAGGGTGTTGCCGACGCAGCGGACCGCGCTGGTGGAGATCAGCCGCTGGTCCATGACCTTGATGCCCTTGGCGCCGCCCTGCCACAGGGCGTTGACCACGGCCTGCAGGTCCTGCTGGTGGATGACCAGGTCGTTGGGCTGCGGCTCGGGCACGCCGGGGATCTTGGCGGTGGCGTTGGGCGGCGCGTCGGTGAGGGTGACGGTCAGGCCCTGCCCTGACACCTTCTTCGTACCGGCGTTCTTCTCCAGCGCCTGGAGCCGGGCCTTGTCGGCGTCGGTGCTGCCGCTGTCCTCGTCGGCGAGACGGTCGACGTCGGAGCGGAGGGAGGCGTTGCGCTCGTCCTGGATCTTGTTCTTCTGGCTGTGGTCCTGGATGAGGTCCGACAGCCGCAGCATGGAGTCGTCCGAGCGCAGGTTCGTGCCGCGTGCCGTGTCGAAGCTGATCCAGAAGAGCAGACCGGCCAGCGCGAAGACGGCGAGCGTCAACAGGCGTACGGGGCGCAGCCGCGGACGCGAACGGCGGCCGGAGGAGTCAGCGGAATTGCTCAACGTACCCTTACTCCTTACGACGCCGCGGAAGCACTACGCTAACGGACGCCCGGGGGGAGCACCCGATCCCCGACGCCCCCCGACCGGCGCCAGCCGTTGTACTACATCCGCGCGGTTACGCAGCGCATCGACAGGAGAGTTCCTCGTGCCGAAGTCACGGATCCGCAAGAAGGACGACTTCACGCCGCCGCCGGCGAAGCAGACCAGTTCGATCAAGCTGAACTCAGGGCGGGGCTGGGTGGCTCCGCTGATGCTGGCGATGTTCATGATCGGCCTGGCCTGGATCGTGTGCTTCTACGTGACCGAGGGCGATCTGCCGATCAAGTCGATGGGCAACTGGAACATCGTCGCCGGCTTCGGCTTCATCGCGGTGGGCTTCGGCGTCTCCACCCAGTGGAAGTAGCCCCGGCCCGTACGCCGGTCCTGCCTCCGGTCAGCTCCCCGGGCTGAGCTCCGGTCCCGTATCGGCGTGGCCTGATTCCCACGCTGTGCGCAAGCTGTACCCAAGGCCATCCACACGGTTATCCACAGCCGGGGAAAACTTCAGAAGATCTGTGGATAACCCCTGTGGGGTTGACGCCGGTCACACCGGTGGCACGGCTGCCGGAGGCCCGGTACCACCGTGCTGTACTGGGAAAACGTCCCTGCAGTGGGCCCCCTTGCCGGGATTCTGCACGGTGCGCACAGGGGCCGACACGAGCTGTGGACAAGTGAACGGCCGGTCACTCTCCACGGGGCGCCCTGTGCGTAATCGGACTCCCCCCGCGCGTCAGCGGGTGCCCCTGTGTGGCGGAAAAGGTCCTCAGGGGCATGACGCATCTGATGGCGCAGTGGTGCACTGCGGGACGGGAGCGTCTCAGCCGGTGAGCTGGACGGTCCAGCCCGGAGCTGGACGGTTCAGCCCGTGAGCTGGACGGTGCGGAACCACACCACCGCGACGATCACCAGCAGCGCCAGTACGCAGGCACCGGCCTGGACGAGGTTCCGGCGGCCGCGCGGCGCGTGCACCATCGCGTACGTCAGCGCTCCGCCCACCACCAGACCGCCCACGTGTGCCTGCCAGGCGATGTTCGGCCACAGGAACGTGAAGACGAGGTTGATGCCGAGCAGGATCAGCACCGGCTTCATGTCGTGGTTCAGCCGGCGGAGCAGCACGGCCGTGGCGCCCAGCAGCCCGAAGACCGCGCCGGACGCGCCCAGCGACGGCTGGTTCTGCGCGGCGAGCAGGTACGACAGGGCGCTGCCGCCCAGCCCGGCGAGGAAGTACACCGCGAGGAACCTGACCCGGCCGAGCGCCGCCTCCAGTGGAGGCCCCAGCCACCACAGCGAGAGCATGTTGAACGCGAAGTGCATGAGCTGCTCGTGCAGGAACATCGCGGTGAGCAGGCGGTACCACTGGCCGTCCGCGACCCCGACCACGCGCAGGGCGCCGGGGTCGAAGGCCCGGCCGACCAGGTCCAGTGCGTTGACGAACGGGTCCTGGTAGACCAGGGCGGCCACGAGGACCGCGGCGTTGACGCCGATGAGGACCTTGGTGAGCAGCCGCGGGTCGGCGGTCAGCGCACCGCCGGCGACCGTACGGGGCCGGTTCGCGCCCGGCGCGTGGCCCGTGCCGCTGCCGTCGCGTACGCACTCCGGGCACTGGAAGCCGACCGAGGCGCTGACCATGCACTCCGGGCAGATCGGCCGTTCACAGCGGGTGCAGCTGATGCCGGTGGCCCGGTCGGGGTGGCGATAGCAGCCGGGCGTACCGTCTCCGCCCTCCGGCGAACCGTTCCCGCCCCGGGCGTCCTGCGGTTCCTGCGGATTGCCTGCCGCCTGCTCCATCGCTACCCCTCGTCCTCACTGGCCCGCGGCACTGACAAGCTGCGCGCCCCGCCTGGTCTACGACCGGGCGGGGCGTCATGGTTCCACGCCGCCCGCGGCCGGCCGCGGGCAGGGGTGACCGGACAGTGCCGGCACCTCGTCGCCGAGGCTTCAGCGGGTCTCGATGACGACCTGCTCGATGACGACGTCGTTCACCGGGCGGTCGGTGCGCGGGTTCGTCTGGGTGGTCGCGATGGTGTCCACGACCTTCTTGCTGGCCTCGTTGGTGACCTCACCGAAGATGGTGTGCTTGCCGGTCAGCCACGTGGTGGGGGACACCGTGACGAAGAACTGCGAGCCGTTGGTGCCCGGGCCGGCGTTGGCCATGGCCAGCAGGTACGGCTTGTTGAACGACAGGTCCGGGTGGAACTCGTCGGCGAACTCGTAGCCGGGGCCACCGGTGCCGTTGCCCAGCGGGTCGCCGCCCTGGATCATGAAGCCTTCGATGACCCGGTGGAAGACGGTGCCGTCGTACAGCTTGTCCGTGGACTTCTTCCCGGTCGCCGGGTGCGTCCACTCGCGCTCGCCCTTGGCGAGTTCGACGAAGTTCTTGACCGTCTTCGGGGCGTGGTTCGGCAGAAGCCGAATCTCGATGTCGCCCTGGTTGGTCTTCAGGGTGGCGTAGAGCTGCTCAGCCACGATCTACCTTCCATAAGTCTTCACTGACGGTTCCCGATCCTCGCACGAACGCCCGCGCCCGTCCCCCGCGCGCCACCTAGCGACCGAGGTTCGCACTGATTTCCCACCTCCCTGGGGTTTCCCCCTCCCCGCAGCGGGGACCCGTACATTCCGGTCCGGGCGGCGGTCTTCGGCCACTACCGGCCGGATCGGCAGGAAACTCAGACAGGGGGCGAGAAACCGCCGAATCGCGATACCGCGGCCGGAAGCCGCCGAAGCGGCGCGCGCCACGCCGAACCGTGGCATTGTCATCACAAGCGCCCGAAGTCCGCATTGACCCGGATGCCCGCCAGCACATGCCGTTCGTCCACCGCACAGGCATGATCTGCAAGCGGGCGGACAGGCGATACAGCAGACGTGGGCGAACGCCCCCGAGCCCGGACACGCCACCGATGAGGAGGATCTCGTGACCCGCAAGGACAGCGTGCGCGCCGCGACCGGCACCGCCAAGGACAGCGTGCGGCACGCCGCGGAAGTGGTGGCTCCGTATGCCGGCACGGCCAAGGACACCGCCGTGCACCTCACGCACGAGGCGCGCAGCAAGCTGGCTCCCAAGGTGGCCGAGGCCGCGCACCAGGCCCGTCACCAGTACGACGCGCGGCTGCAGCCCCGTCTGGAGAGCGCCCGCGGCGCACTGCCCCCGAAGGTGGACGCCGCCGCGACCAAGGCCGCGGCCCGCACCCGTAAGGCCGCCCGGCAGGCCACCGACTACACCGCGCCGCGCGTGGAGAAGGCCGTGCGCAGTGCCCGTGCGGCGGCGGAGCCCGCCCGCGAGGAGGCCATGCTGCGCGGTGGCGCCGCGCTGGCCGCACTGCGCGGTCAGGTCACCGCCGCAGAGATCGAGAAGCTCGCCAGGAAGCGCCGCCGCCGGGCCCGGACCGGCAAGGCCTTCAAGCGGTTCGCGCTGGTCGGCATCCTCGCCGGCGGTGCGTACGCCGCGTGGAAGTGGTGGGACAAGCAGGCCAACCCGGACTGGCTGGTCGAGCCGCCCGCCGCGACCGAGGTCGGCGAGCGCACGCCGCTGAGCGCCGTGGACGGCAGCCCCGGCGCGGTCCTGGACCCCGAGGTCCAGGCGAAGCAGGCGGAGTCCGAGGCGGACGAGCGTGGCGGCCGCCCGTAGGACGGCCGGCCGCGGTCCCGTCCCGCAAAGAAAAGCCCTCCGAACGCGTTTCCGCAGTTCGGAGGGTGTTTTCTGTGGAGCCTAGGGGAGTCGAACCCCTGACATCTGCCATGCAAAGACAGCGCTCTACCAACTGAGCTAAGGCCCCTTCGCGCACCAGAGTACCCGGTACCCGCCCGCTTTCCCGACCGGGTATCGCTCCGGGCGGTCGCTCTCCGTAGGATGCTTCGCGAGATTCGCGGCAGCGAAGCGAAGGGGAGACGCCATGGACGCAGCACAGCAGGAAGCCACCGCGCGCGCTCGGGAGCTGCAGCGCAGCTGGTACGGAGAGCCTCTGGGGGCACTCTTCCGCCGTCTCATCGACGATCTCGGCCTCAATCAGGCCCGCCTCGCCGCGGTGCTCGGCCTTTCGGCCCCCATGCTGTCGCAGCTGATGAGCGGCCAGCGCGCGAAGATCGGCAATCCCGCCGTGGTCCAGCGTGTCCAGGCCCTCCAGGAGCTGGCCAGTCAGGTCGCCGACGGCAGCGTCAGCGCCGCCGAGGCCACCGACCGGATGGACGAGATCAAGAAGACCGCGGGCGGCTCGGTGCTGAACAACACCACCCAGACCGCCACCACGGGCGCCACCACCGTGCGCCGCGTCGTGCGGGAGATCCAGTCGCTGCTGCGGTCGGTCGCCGCGGCGGGCGACATCATCGAAGCCGCTGACTCCCTCGCCGCCACACACCCCGAACTGGCAGAGTTCCTGCGGGTCTACGGAGCGGGCCGGACCGCGGACGCGGTGGCCCATTACGAAGCGCACCAGAACTAGACACACGTGCGGTGAGGGAGCGGACGCGGCGTCATGGGTGAGGTCTTCGCCGGCAGGTACGAACTGATCGACCCGATCGGGCGGGGCGGGGTGGGCGCCGTGTGGCGCGCCTGGGACCAGCGGCGCCGACGCTACGTGGCGGCCAAGGTGCTGCAGCAGAGCGATGCGCACACGCTGCTGCGCTTCGTACGGGAGCAGGCGCTGCGCATCGACCATCCGCACGTGCTCGCGCCGGCCAGCTGGGCTGCCGACGACGACAAGGTCCTGTTCACGATGGATCTGGTCAACGGCGGTTCGCTGGCGCACCTCGTGGGCGACTACGGCCCGCTGCCGGCGCGCTACACGTGCCTGCTGCTGGACCAGGTGCTCTCGGGGCTGGCCGCGGTGCACGCCGAGGGTGTGGTCCACCGGGACATCAAGCCGGCCAACATCCTGCTGGAGGCCACCGGTACCGGGCGTCCGCACGTGCGCGTCTCCGACTTCGGCATCTCGATGCGCAAGGGTGAGCCGCGGCTCACCGAGGCCAACTACGTGGTCGGGACGCCCGGTTACTTCGCGCCCGAGCAACTGCTGGGCGCCGAGCCGGACTTCCCCGCCGACCTCTTCGCTGTCGGCCTGCTCGCGCTGTACCTGCTGACCGGCAACAAGCCGGACGCCCAGGCGCTGGTCGAGCGCTTCGTGCAGCACGGGGTGCCGGGCGCGCCCGAGGGCGTCCCCGAGCCGCTGTGGCAGGTACTGGCCGGTCTGCTCCAGCCGGATCCCGAGGCCCGTTTCAGGACGGCGAACGGGGCCCGCAAGGCGATCCTGTCGGCCGTCGAGCTGCTGCCCGAGGAGACGATCGAGGACGAGATCGTCGAGGTCTTCGACCACATCGGGCCGCTGCCCTCCGGGTACGGGCCCGACGGGCCGGACAGCGGCACTCGGAGCGGCGCCCGTGGCGGACCCTCGATGTCGGAGACCGGCAGCTTCCCGCTGGCGCCGCCCGTCCCGCAGGGCCCTCCCACGCCGTCCACGCCGACGCCCCTCCCGGCGCCCGGCCCCGGCGAGGTCTCGACCGGCTCCGGCTTCCCGGTGACGGGCCCCGACGCGGCGTCCTCCGGGCCCGGCTTCCCCGTGGCCCCGGGGCCTGCCCACGCGGCGCCCGGTACGCAGCCGCCCGGCCCGCCCGTGCGGACGTACGAGGCTCCCGCCGCGCCGGGCCAGAACGTGCCGCTGACCCGGCCGTACACCGTGGACCAGCCGCGCGTCCCCGGTCAGGCCCCGGCGCCCGCCGGCCCGGACGCGCACGGCGCGAAGCCGGTACGCCCCGGGCCGCCGGCGAAGGTCGCCGTGCCGGTGCTGGTCGTCGCCCTGCTGTGCATCGCGGTGGGGATCTGGGCGCTGTCCGCCGGCTGACGGCCGCGTACGCCGTCCCCGCGCGCCGTCCGCGGGCCGTGCGGGGCCGCAGGCGGGCCTGTGCGGCGCGCGGAGCTCATCAGCCCTGCGGGGGCCGCCCGAACCCCTGTCCGGCGTTCTGAGGCCCGTTCTGGCCCCCGTACGGCTGCTGTCCGGGGACCGGGGCTCCCGGGCCGGCCGGTGCCGCCGGAGCCGGGCCCGTGACCGCCGTGGCGCCCGCCGCGGCCTTGCGCCGCGCGGTCACCGTCCACACGCCCAGCCCGGCGAGCAGCACCGCACCCGCCCCGATTCCGGTGAAGCCGACCGTCCGCAGGTGGCCGTCGCGCTCCGCCTCGGACGCCGCCCGGCCCGTCTCGGCCAGCTCCCGGTCCTCGGGCGTGACGGAGAAGTCGGCGGCCGGCTTCGCGTACGCGGGTCCCGGTCCCGCCGCTCCCTTGAGGTCCACCCGCAGGGTGAGGTCCGCGCTCTCCTTGAAGAACTTCGCGGCGTCCGGGTTCAGCGACACCTCCAGGTAGTACCAGCCCGCGAAGCGCATCGGGCTGACGGAATCGTCGTCGCTGAAGCGGTTGCCGTAGTGCACCGGCGCGGTGAACAGCCGCGCCGCCGTCCGGTCGCCCTCGTACGGCTGGAAGCTCTCCTCGCTGACGAGGCCGCGCGCCGGGTTGTACGCGGTCAGGCCGAGCGCGCTGGGCACGAAGGACGAGGCGCCCACACCGGGCTTCTTCCCCGGGGCGCCGGACAGTTCGGCGCTCACGTCCAGCTGCTGTCCCCAGTCGACCGGCACCCGGTAGAAACGGGTCTCGCCGGGCCGGATGCGGTCCTGCCACCGGCCCTTGCCCACCGAGGCGGCGTCGTTGAACCCGGTGCCCCCCGAGACGGGCCGCTCCGCGCCTCCTGTGGGCGCGGCGGGCGTGGCACTGCTCCAGCTGCCCTCCCCTGGTTCGCCGGGCGCCGCGCCCTTGAGGCGGGGCTCGGTCATGTAGCGCAGCTCGACCGGCCAGCTGTCGGGGCCCGAAGTGGCGTTGCCGGAGCGCTCCACCACCACGTAGTACGGGCCGGCCTGCTGGCAGTCGGACAGGTCGCTGCCGATGCGGCGGGTGGCGTAGTCGGCGAGCGGGTAGACCGTCTCGCCGCCGCGGAAGCGCGCGCTGCCGTCCGTGCCGCAGGTCGTGCCGTCGGCGTCCTGGACGGAGACGGTCAGCCCGTCGGTGTAGTCCTCGACCTTGGTGCCGGGCGCGGGCGCGGCAACCGCCGACACGTATGCGCTGGTCTCGTCGTCCAGGGTGAGGGCGTAGCGCTTCTGTTCGCCGCGCTTGAGGGAGTCGGTGTACGTGCCGGGGCGGATCTCGGGGGCGTGGGAGGTGTCGGCCGTCCCTTTCACGGGCTCTGCGTCCGGCGCGGTCCTGTACGTGGGCAGCGTGTCCGCCGAGGCCGTCCCCGGCAGCAGCCCCAGTACGCCGAGCGCCAACGGGCCGGCCAGTGCCCTCCTGATCGTGCGCCGCCTCACCACGTGCCTGCTCCTCGTCGTCCCGAACCCGTACCGGCGTTGCGCTGCTTGCCGCGACCCGTGAAGTACGCCACCGCGAGGCCGGCCAGGAGCAGCACTCCCAGACCGATGCCGACGGCCGCGATCACCGGGCGCGCCGCCCATCCTCCATCGCCTGCCGTGCCGCTGTCCGCCGCGTCGGCGGAATCCTTCGCCTCCGCGGCGTGCGCCTCGGGGCCGCTCTTCGCCTTGCCCAGTACGGCCACCCGCAGGACCACACCGATCTGCGGATTGTCCGCGATCTCCGCAGCCTTGGCACCGAGGGTGACGGCGAGGTAGAAGTCGCCGTCGCGGTGCACGGGGACGACGTTGGGGTCGTTCTCGTAGCGGTTGGCCCAGCTGACCGGGACGGTACCCATGCGCAGCGCGGTCTGCCGCCCGTCGTAGGGCGTCTGCGGGGTGAACTCGCCGGTTCCGCCGCCGACGGGCTGCCGGGCCGGGGTGTAGACCTGGGTCGCGCCGTACGAGGTCCGTGCGCTGTGGCCCTTCGCTGTGGGCTCGTTCGCGAACTCCACGTCGTAGCGGAGCTGCTGGCCCCAGCCGACGGGGACCTTGTACCAGAGGGTCTGCGAGGGCAGGATCTTGTCGCGCCAGACGCCTTCGGTGATCTTCTCGGCGTCGTTGAAGCCGGTGCCGCCGGTGACGTCCTTCGGGGTGCCGGAGGGCAGTACGGCGTCCTTGCCGCCCGCGCCGTACTCGGGTGCGGACCGGGCGGGCGTGACGCCCTTCCTGAGCGGCTGCTCGGTGCGGTAGGTCAGTTCCAGGGGCCAGCGTGCGGCGTCGGAGCCGTCGGCCGCCTCGCGCTCGACGACGAGCCAGTAGCGCCCGGCCCTGTCACAGCTGCCGCCGCCGTCCTCCGACGGGATCCGGCTGACGCCCGAAGTCAGCGGTGTGGCGCCTTCGTTCTGGCCGAACACCTCGGTGCTGGCCCCGCAGGAGCTGTCGGTGCCGTACGCGAGCTGGGTGCGCAGCACGGTGGTGGTGTCGACGGCCGCGCCGGGGTGCGGGACGGCGGTGGCGGAGAAGTCCGCGGTGGACCTGTCGTCCAGCCGCACCGCGTAGAAGCGCTTCTCGCCGGGTCCGATGCTGTCCCGGTACTGGCCCGGCGTGATGGTGGGGGCGCCGGAGCGTGCGGCGGTCCCGCGCACCTGCTTCCCACGGAAGCGGTAACTGTCCGCGGAGAGCTTGCCCGCGCGCTGCATCTGGCGGGCCAGGGACTTGGCGTCCGGAGCGTCGTAGTAACGGCCGTTGCCCGCCTCCGCGACGCACTCCAGCTCCTGCCGGGCCTTGCCGCGCACCTGGAAGCCGATCGTGTCGATCCGCAGGTCGAGGCCGGACTTGCCGAGCTGTTCGGCGACCTCGCAGGGCGGCGGTGACTGGCAGGTGTCCTCGCCGTCGGAGATGAGCACGATGGTGCGGCGGCCGCCGGTGCCCTGCGGGAGGTCGGCGGCGGCCTTCTTGAGCGAGAGCCCGATCGGGGTGTCGCCCTTGGGTTCGACGTCCGCCACGGCCTTCTTGAGGCCGGCCCGGTCCAGCGGGCGTACCGGCTGGACGAGTCGGGTGTCGTCGCAGCCGCGGTTCCTGTCCGCGCCGTAGACACGGAGTCCGGTGGGGAAGCCGTCCGGCAGGGAATCCGCGAGGGTGCCGACCGCCTTGCGTGCGGCGGCGATCCGGGTGTGTCCTGCGCCGTCCGGCTCCGCCATCGATCCGGAGGAGTCCAGCACCATGACCATGCCTTCGCTGCTGAAGGACGGTGCGGCGGACGCCTGCGGCGCGCCCAGGAGCGTGAGGAGCAGCCCTCCTGTCAGTGCGGCCGCAGTCCGTCGTCGTGCCATGTGCCCCTTCCCCCTCTGCCACCCATGCCACGTTTGCCATCGCAACCTAGTGGTGTGCTACAGCAAACTCAAGCGGTGGGGCGTCACAGTCCCGCAACGACGCCGGACAGACGAAACCCCGGCCACCGCCGAGTGCGGTGACCGGGGTCACGTACGTACGGAACTGGGGCTCACACACCCGAACCTGCGGGCACGGAGTCGGTCGCCTCCGTCCACAGATCCTGCTCGGCGCGATCCGCCTGGATCTGGCGGTACACGAGGAGCCCGCCGATGGCGGCCAGTGCGACCAGGAGAAGCTTCTTCACCGCGCGACCTCGTCTTTCGTTGACGTAGGGGACCTTCGGGGGCCGATGATACACACCGGTCGATATCAATCGGTGACCTAGCCCGGCCCCAACTCGTGAGAAGCACAAACGGATCGGCCCGGGCGGAGAATTCTCCGTCCGGGCCGATCCTTGCCGGTGGGGCTAACAGGACTTGAACCTGTGGCCTCTTCCTTATCAGGGAAGCGCTCTAACCGTCTGAGCTATAGCCCCTGGCTTGTTGCCGCCTCGCTGGCTGCACCGAAAGATTAGCGCACTTCAGAGCCATGACCCAAATCGATGGGCCGGCCGGGCCGGAAAGCCCCTCGGCGGCCGCCCGCACCAGGTCATTCGTCCTCGGCCAGGGTCAGCTCCACACCGCCGACGAAACCCGCCGAGAGGTTGTAGATGAAGGCCCCGAGCGTGGCCAGCGCGGTCGCCAGCACCACGTCGATCGCCGCGATGACACCGGTGAACAGCAGCACCCGCGGCAGCGACAGGAACGTCTCCAGGTCGAAGCCCGAGCCGCCGTCGGAACTGGTGGCCTCGCTGATCGTGCCGCCGACCGTGGTGAAGACGCCCATCGCGTCCATCACCATCCACAGCACCGACACCGCCACCAGCGTGCACAGCCCCAGCGCGATGGACAGCAGGAAGCTGACCTTCATCACCGACCACGGATCGGCACGGGCCACGCGCAGCCGGGCCTTGCGCGTACGCGGAGTCGTACGGCCCCCCGGGCCCGGACGGGGCACCCGCATGCCCTGCTTGCCCCCGGTCGCGTACGCGGACGGCGGACGGTAGGGCTGGCCCTCGCTGCCCTGCGGGCGGGGCTCGGGCTGCGGCTGTGCCTCAGGTTGCGGCTGCCTGGTGTCGGTCACGGTTCCCCCCTCGACGGAGGCCTCCTCGCGGGGGCCGCCGTCAGTATCGGAGCCACGGGCGCTGTCCGTCACGGTCGCGGGCCCGGAAGAAAGCTTCCGCCCGTCGTCCGATCCGTCCGCCTGCGCACCCGTGGCTCCACTCACGACCTACTCCTCGCGCTACTCCGCCGCGGGCTCCTCGCCCTCGGCCGCCGGGGCCTGGACCTGCGCCTCGTCATCGGCCGGCTCGCCGTCCACCGGACCGTCGACCTCTTCGGCCTCGCGACCGGCCTCGGCGTTCCGGGCGATACCGACGACGGCATCGCGCTTGCCCAGGTTGATCAGTTGGACGCCCATGGTGTCACGGCCCGTCTCCCTGACCTCGTCGACCCGCGTGCGGATCACCCCTCCGCCGAGGGTGATGGCGAGGATCTCGTCGCTCGCCTCGACCACCAGCGCGCCGACCAGCTCTCCTCGATCTTCCACGATCTTGGCAGCCTTGATACCGAGGCCGCCGCGGCCCTGGACGCGGTACTCGTCCACGTTCGTGCGCTTGGCGTACCCACCGTCGGTGGCGGTGAACACATAGGTGTTCGCCCGGACCACGTTCATCGAGAGCAGCTCGTCGCCTTCGCGGAAGCTCATCCCCTTGACGCCGGAGGTGGCGCGGCCCATCGGGCGCAGCGCCTCGTCCGTCGCGGTGAAGCGGATCGACTGCGCCTTCTTGGAGATCAGCAGCAGGTCGTCCTCGCTGGAGACCATCTGGGCGCCGATCAGCTCGTCGTCCGAACCGTCCTCCTGCTCGCGGAGGTTGATCGCGATGACGCCGCCGGAGCGCGGCGAGTCGTAGTCCTTCAGCGGCGTCTTCTTCACCAGACCGGCCTTGGTCGCGAGGACCAGGTACGGCGCCGCCTCGTAGTCACGGATCGCCATGACCTGCGCGATCTGCTCGTCCGGCTGGAAGGCGAGGAGGTTCGCGACGTGCTGGCCGCGCGCGTCGCGGCCCGCGTCGGGCAGCTCGTACGCCTTGGCGCGGTAGACCCGGCCCTTGTTCGTGAAGAACAGCAGCCAGTGGTGGGTGGTGGTCACGAAGAAGTGGTCGACGATGTCGTCTTCCTTGAGCTTCGTGCCGCGTACGCCCTTGCCGCCGCGCTTCTGCGAGCGGTAGTCGTCGGTCTTGGTGCGCTTGACATAGCCGCCACGGGTGATCGTGACGACGATGTCCTCCTCGGCGATCAGGTCCTCGATGGACATGTCGCCCTCGAAGGGCACCAGCTTCGAGCGCCGGTCGTCGCCGTACTTGTCGACGAGCGCGGTCAGCTCCTCGCTGACGATCTGCCGCTGCTTCTCCGGGGAGGCCAGGATCGCGTTGTACTCGCGGATCTTGGCCTGCAGTTCGTCGTGCTCGGCCGTGATCTTCTGCCGCTCCAGGGCCGCCAGGCGCCGCAGCTGCATCTCCAGGATCGCGTTCGCCTGGATCTCGTCGATGTCCAGCAGGCCCATCAGGCCCTCGCGGGCCACCTCGACCGTCTCACTGCGCCGGATCAGCGCGATGACCTCGTCGATGGCGTCCAGGGCCTTGAGCAGACCGCGCAGGATGTGCGCCCGCTCCTCGGCCTTGCGCAGCCGGAACTTCGTCCGGCGGACGATGACCTCGATCTGGTGCGTCACCCAGTGGCGGATGAACGCGTCCAGGGACAGCGTGCGCGGCACGCCGTCGACCAGCGCCAGCATGTTGGCGCCGAAGTTCGTCTGGAGGTCGGTGTGCTTGTAGAGGTTGTTCAGGACGACCTTGGCGACGGCGTCCCGCTTGAGCACGATGACCAGGCGCTGGCCGGTCCGCGAGGAGGTCTCGTCGCGGACGTCGGCGATGCCGCCGATCTTGCCGTCCTTCACCAGGTCGGCGATCTTCTGCGCGAGGTTGTCGGGGTTGACCTGGTACGGCAGCTCCGTGACCACCAGGCACTGGCGGTTCTGGATCTCCTCGACCTCGACCACCGCGCGCATCGTGATGGAGCCGCGGCCGGTGCGGTACGCCTCCTCGATGCCCTTGCGGCCCACGACCAGCGCGCCGGTCGGGAAGTCCGGGCCCTTGATCCGCTCGATGAGCGCTTCCAGCAGCTCCTCGCTGGAGGCCTCCGGGTGCTCCAGGTGCCACTGGGCGCCGGCCGCGACCTCGCGGAGGTTGTGCGGCGGGATGTTGGTCGCCATGCCGACCGCGATACCGGCCGAGCCGTTGATCAGCAGGTTCGGGAAGCGCGACGGCAGGACCGTCGGCTCCTGGCTACGGCCGTCGTAGTTGTCCTGGAAGTCGACGGTCTCCTCGTCGATGTCCCGGACCATCTCCATGGACAGCGGCGCCATCTTGCACTCGGTGTACCGCATGGCCGCGGCCGGGTCGTTGCCCGGAGAACCGAAGTTGCCGTTGGAGTCCACCAGCGGCATCCGCATCGACCACGGCTGCGCGAGACGGACCAGCGCGTCGTAGATCGAGGAGTCGCCGTGCGGGTGGTAGTTACCCATGACGTCACCGACGACACGGGCGCACTTGTAGAAGCCCTTCTCGGGGCGGTACCCGCCGTCGTACATCGCGTACAGGACGCGGCGGTGCACCGGCTTGAGGCCGTCCCGGACGTCGGGCAGGGCACGCGAGACGATGACGGACATCGCGTAGTCGAGGTAGGAGCGCTGCATCTCCGTCTCGAGCCCGACGGGCTCGACGCGCATGCCCACGCCTTCGATGGCGGCGGGCGCGCCCTCGGCGGTCACGCCGTCCGGGGTCATAGGGGGGTTCTCGTCGGCCATTGCTGTTCAAAGTCCTTTCGAGCTGCGGCTGCTGTTCGGGCCGACGGGCTCAGATGTCGAGGAAGCGGACGTCCTTGGCGTTGCGCTGGATGAACGAGCGACGTGCTTCGACGTCCTCACCCATCAGCACGGAGAACAGGTCGTCAGCACGGGCCGCGTCGTCCAGCGACACCTGGCCGAGCACCCGGTGGTCGGTGTCCATGGTCGTCACGCGCAGCTCTTCGGCGTTCATCTCACCCAGACCCTTGAAGCGCTGGACCGAGTCGTCCTTGATGCGCTTGCCGGCCCGCTTGCCCATCTCGATCAGGGCGTCGCGCTCGCGGTCGGAGTAGGCGTACTCGAAGTCGTCCCGGCCCCACTTGATCTTGTACAGCGGCGGGCGGGAGAGGTAGACGTGCCCGGCCTCCACCAGTGGCCGCATGAAGCGGAACAGGAAGGTGAGCAGCAGGGTGTTGATGTGCTGGCCGTCGACGTCGGCGTCCGCCATCAGGATGATCTTGTGATAGCGGAGCTTCTCGATGTCGAAGTCCTCGTGCACCCCGGTGCCGAAGGCCGAGATCAGCGCCTGGACTTCCTGGTTCTGCAGGATCTTGTCGACCCTGGCCTTCTCGACGTTCAGGATCTTGCCGCGGATCGGGAGGATCGCCTGGTACTCGGGGTTGCGACCGGACTTGGCCGAGCCGCCCGCGGAGTCACCCTCGACGATGAAGATCTCGCACTTGGTCGGGTCGTTGGACTGGCAGTCGCTCAGCTTGCCCGGCAGCGAGGCCGTCTCCAGCAGGCCCTTGCGGCGGGTCAGGTCGCGCGCCTTGCGGGCTGCGACCCGGGCCGTGGCGGCCTGGATGCCCTTGCGGATGATGTCCGCGGCCTCGTTGGGGTTCCGGTCCAGCCAGTCGGTGAGGTGCTCGTGCACGACCTTCTGCACGAAGGTCTTCGCCTCGGTGTTGCCCAGCTTGGTCTTGGTCTGGCCCTCGAACTGGGGCTCGCCGAGCTTGACGGAGATGATCGCCGTCAGGCCCTCGCGGATGTCCTCACCGGTGAGGTTGTCGTCCTTCTCGCGCAGCAGCTTGCGGTCGCGCGCGTACCGGTTGATCAGACCGGTCAGCGCGGCGCGGAAGCCCTCTTCGTGCGTACCGCCCTCATGGGTGTGGATGGTGTTCGCGAAGCTGTAGACACCCTCGGTGTACTGGGTGTTCCACTGCATCGCGATCTCCACCGAGAGCATCCGCTCCTTGTCCTCGGCCTCGACGTCGATGACCGTGGGGTGGACCGTCTCGCCCTTGCGGGAGTTCAGGTACTTCACGAAGTCGACGATGCCGCCTTCGTAGTGGTACTTGACGGAGAGCGCCTTGCCGTCCTCGTCGACGTGCGCCTCGCGCTCGTCGGTGAGCTGGATGGTGAGGCCCTTGTTGAGGAAGGCCATCTCCTGGAAGCGCCGGGACAGCGTCTCGAAGCTGTACTCGGTCGTTTCGAAGATCTCGCCGTCGGCCCAGAACGTCACGGACGTCCCGGTCTCGTCGGTGGCCTCGTTGCGCGCCAGCGGGGCGGTCGGCACGCCCTGCTTGTAGTCCTGCGTCCAGCGGTAGCCGTCGGTCTTGACCTCGACGGAGACCCGCTGCGACAGGGCGTTCACCACGGAGACGCCCACGCCGTGCAGACCACCGGAGACCGCGTAGCCGCCGCCGCCGAACTTGCCGCCCGCGTGCAGCACGGTGAGCACGACCTCGACGGCCGGCTTCCCTTCCGACGGGATGATGCCCACGGGGATGCCGCGGCCGTTGTCCACCACGCGCACCCCGCCGTCGGACAGGATCGTCACGTCGATGGTGTCCGCGTGGCCCGCCAGCGCCTCGTCGACGGAGTTGTCGACGACCTCGTACACGAGGTGGTGCAGACCGCGCTCGCCGGTGGAGCCGATGTACATACCCGGTCGCTTGCGAACCGCGTCCAAGCCCTCAAGGACAGTGATCGCACTGGCGTCGTACGACTTCTCTTCCGAGGAGCCGCCACTGGCGCCGGCAGAAGAAACCCCCTCTTCGGTAGAAGCCGTGATGTTCTCGTTGAGGTCGCCGGAGTCGGCCACGAAGCGCCCTTTCTGGCACAGGCACGAGCCTTCTCCTGCCGCCGGCGGGAAGGCCCCGTGCCGGTCAGGAGCGGCTGCGTCGTTCGACATGTTCCGCGAGTGGGCGGGATTGCCACCAGTCTACCGGTAGCGCCGACACTCATGGGGGTTTGCGGGCGCCTGAGTCCTCACGTGCCGCCCTGAACCGACATCCGCCGACTCCCCATATGCGAGACGGCCCCCCAGGACGCTCACACCGGCACTCAGCGCTTCGGGCTGTCAACCTCCGACTACGGTGAGCGGAGTCTCATCCGTCACACCAGCACATGCCCGACATCTCGCCCGTACAGGTACCCTTCAGGGTCCTGGTTTCACGTGAAACGGGACAGGAACGCCGTACCAGTTCCGGTTTCACGTGAAACAGCAGGCTTTGGTTTCACGTGAAACGGCGGGCTCTCGATCCGCCGGCGCGGATCATCCGTACGTGTCTCCCGGACCCTTGCTCCCCGGCGCCCGCAGCGCTCCGTACCGACGGGGCGGCCCACCCGGCCCCAGCACCTTGATGACCTTCACAGACCCGTGCCCCAGGTCCTCGTTCAGCCGGGCCACCAACGTCGGCGCCAGCAGCCGCAGCTGTGTCGCCCAGACCGTCGAGTCGCACTGCACCGTCAGCACCCGCGCGTCCTCGTCGTACTTCTGCGGCTCGCAGTGCTGCGCCACCTCGGGGCCCACCAGCTGGGGCCAGCGCCCCATCACCCCGCCGACCGCGGCCGGCGTCTCCCAGCCGCGCTCGGTGATCAGGCGATTGATCGCGGCACCCAGCGGCAGCGGGTCACGACCGTCTGCCCGCGCGCCGGACCGCAGGCCGCCACCACGCCTGGCCTGCTTCTTCTGTTGCGCGGCCGCGCCTCGCGCCCGGGCCTGCTCCTTCGCGGCCACCAGTGCCTGCCGCGCCAGGTCGATGCCGGACAGCTCCGGCGGCTTGGGCTGCTCAGGTCCCGGGGCGTCCTGTGGACCGGGCTGCTCACTCACTTACGACACCTTCTCCGCCGTGCCCTCGGAGACCGCGTACCGCGCCCCCGCCAGCACGCCCGGCACATCGTCGTCCACCGCCGCCGTCACCAGCACCTGCTCGCCCGGCGCCACCAGCTCCGCCAGCCGCTCGCGCCGTCGCGCGTCCAGCTCGGCGAAGACGTCGTCCAGTACGAGGACCGGCTCATTGCCCTCGGCCCTCAGCAGGTCGTACGAGGCCAGCCGGAGCGCCAGCGCGTACGACCAGGACTCGCCGTGGCTCGCGTACCCCTTCGCGGGCAGCCGCCCCAGCTTGAGGATCAGGTCGTCGCGGTGCGGACCGACCAGGGTCACGCCCCGCTCGATCTCGTTCTTGCGGGCCTCGCCCAGCGCCTCCATGAGCAGCCCGTACAGCTCCTCGCGGTTCGACGCCTCGGCCAGCCGCTCGCCCACCGAGCCGCGGTACTCCAGCGCGACCGGCCCGCCGCCCGGCGCCAGCTGCTCGTACGCCTTGTCCGCCAGCGGCTGCAGCGTCGCGATCAGGTCCAGCCGCTGCGCCAGCAGCTCGGCACCCGCGCGGGCCAGGTGCTGGTCCCAGACGTCCAGCGTGGACAGGTCCATCTTCCGGCCGCCGTGCCGGCGCGCCAGGGCCGCGCTCTTGAGCAGGGTGTTCCGCTGCTTCAGCACCCGGTCGTAGTCCGAGCGCACACCGGCCATGCGCGGCGAACGCGCCGTTATCAGCTCGTCGAGGAAGCGCCGCCGCTCGCCGGGGTCGCCCTTGACGAGGGCCAGGTCCTCCGGCGCGAACAGGACCGTGCGCACGATGCCCAGTACGTCACGTGGCCTGACCTGCGAGGACCTGTTGATCCTCGCCCGGTTGGCCTTGCCCGGGTTCAGCTCCAGCTCGATCAGCTGCTGCCGGTCACCCTGCACGACCTGCGCCCGTACGATCGCCCGCTCCGCGCCCATGCGGACCAGCGGGGCGTCGGAGGAGACGCGGTGGCTGCCGAGGCTGGCGAGATAGCCGACCGCCTCGACGAGATTGGTCTTCCCCTGGCCGTTGGGCCCGACGAAGGCCGTGACGCCCGGGTCGAGCGGGACCTCGACCCGGGCGTACGAGCGGAAGTCGGCGAGCGACAGATGCGCGACATGCATGAAAGGCGCCGACCTCCCCCGGCGTGGTACTGCTGCGCGGGCTTCCAGGGCGCGAGCCCCGGAAGCCCGGCCTGCTTACTTCGAGTTCTCGACCGCGTGGCCGCCGAACTGGTTCCGCAGCGCGGCGATCATCTTCATCTGCGGCGAGTCGTCCTGACGCGAGGCGAACCGTGCGAACAGCGACGCGGTGATCGCCGGCAGCGGCACCGCGTTGTCGATGGCGGCCTCGACCGTCCAGCGGCCCTCACCGGAGTCGGCCGCGTAACCGCGCAGCTTCTCCAGGTGCTCGTCGTCGTCCAGCGCGTTGACCGCCAGGTCCAGCAGCCAGGAGCGGATGACCGTGCCCTCCTGCCAGGAGCGGAAGACCTCGCGCACGTCCGTGACGGAGTCGACCTTCTCCAGCAGCTCCCAGCCCTCGGCGTAGGCCTGCATCATCGCGTACTCGATGCCGTTGTGGACCATCTTCGCGAAGTGGCCCGCGCCGACCTTGCCGGCGTGCACGGAACCGAAGTCGCCCTCCGGCTTGAGCGCGTCGAAGATCGGCTGGACCTTCGCCACGTCCTCGGCGTCGCCGCCGTACATCAGCGCGTAGCCGTTCTCCAGGCCCCACACACCACCGGAGACGCCGCAGTCCACGAAGCCGATGCCCTTGGCGCGCAGCTCCTCGGCGTGCTTCTCGTCGTCCGTCCAGCGGCTGTTGCCGCCGTCCACGACGATGTCGCCCTCGGACAGCAGCTCACCCAGCTCATCGATCGTCGCCTGGGTGGCGGCGCCGGCCGGCACCATGACCCACACGACCCGCGGACCCTGCAGACGGTCCACCATCTCCTTGAGGCTGGACACATCCGCGAGGTCGGGATTGCGGTCGTAACCGATGACCGTGTGGCCGGCGCGGCGGATGCGCTCGCGCATGTTGCCGCCCATCTTGCCGAGACCGACGAGACCGAGCTCCATCAGAGACCCTCTTTGCACATAGTCGTTGCCCTTGTACCTGACCTACGTCGAGCCTACGCCCGAAGGTCCGTGCACAGCTGTGGGCTCAGCCGCTCATAAGCCGCAGGTCAGCCGCGTCATCCGGGCGGCCGTACGGAACGGGTCCGTACGGCCGCGCGGCGTGGCCAGGAGCACCGGACGCGGGACCGGCCGACAGGCGCACCGGCATGCGCGGCCTTGCGAGGGGCGACCCTCGCGCTCCCGGCCGGAGGGCCCGCGGGCTCAGCCCGACAGGCGCACCGGCATGATCAGGTACTTGTAGGCGTCGTCCGCCTCGGCGTCCGCGGCGGGCTTGCCGCTCAGCAGCGCGGGCTTGGTCGAGGTCGTGAACGACAGCTGGGCCACCGGCGAGTCGATCGCGGACAGGCCCTCCAGCAGGAAGCCGGGGTTGAAGGCGATCGAGATGTCGTCGCCCTCCAGCTGCGCGTCGACGCGCTCCACAGCCTGTGCATCGTCGCTGGAGCCGGCCTCCAGGATCAACACGCCCTGCTCGAAGCTGAGCCGCACCGGGGTGTTCCGCTCCGCGACCAGCGCCACACGCTTGACGGCCTCGACGAACGGGGCGGTCTCGATCACCGCGACGGAGTTGAACTCGGTCGGGAAGAGCGTGCGGTACTTCGGCAGGTCACCCTCGAGGAGACGGGTGGTCGTCCGGCGGCCGGCCCCCTCGAAGCCGATCAGGCCCTCACCGGCACCGGAGCCGGAGAGCGCCAGGGTGACCGTGTCACCGCTGCTCAGCGACTTGGCGGTGTCCAGCAGCGTCTTGGCGGGGACCAGCGCGACCGCGGAGGCGTCCGGGCTCTCCGGCTTCCACAGGAACTCGCGGACCGCGAAGCGGTAGCGGTCGGTCGAGGCGAGCGTGACGGTGTCGCCCTCGATCTCGATGCGGACACCGGTGAGCACCGGAAGGGTGTCGTCGCGACCGGCGGCGATGGCGACCTGGGCGGCCGCGGAGGCGAAGACCTCACCGGGCACGGTGCCGGTGGCGGTGGGCATCTGGGGCAGCGCCGGGTACTCCTCCACAGGCAGTGTGTGGAGGGTGAAGCGCGAGGAGCCGCAGACCACGGTCACTCGTACACCGTCTGTGGAGATCTCCACCGGGCGGTTCGGCAGGGCGCGGCAGATGTCGGCGAGCAGCCGGCCGGAAACGAGGACCGTGCCCTCCTCCTCGGTCTCCGCCTCCACCGAGACCCGCGCCGAGACCTCGTAGTCGAAGCCGGAGAGGCTCAGGGAGCCGTCCTCCGCCTTCAGCAGCAGGCCCGCGAGGACGGGCACCGGCGGACGGGCCGGGAGGCTCTTGGCCGCCCAGGCCACTGCCTCCGCGAGTACATCGCGCTCCACCCGGATCTTCACCGGAAACCGCCTCCTGCTGTTGCTGGCTCTCGCCCTGCTGGCCTTCGTCGTCGGCTGGGTTGCCGGAGACCAGTCTGACGCACGCCACCGACAGCCGGTGCGGCTCGGGGTCAAGTCGGGAGGAGAGCTCGGAGACGCCCGGTCCCCAAGTTGTGCACAGCACCCGTTTCGAAACGAGTTCCCCGCTAGATATCCGTGGTCGTAGTAGTAGGGGCTGTGGAAACCGTGGACAACTGCTTTCGCGCAGGTCAGAGCCGGTTTTTTGTCCACCGTCGGCTGTGGGTGCAGCCGTGGACAACCGGGCGTCGCTGTGGACCGCCGCGCGTTGTGCACACCTGATGCACAGGGCAGGCCGGTTTCTCCCCAGTGCCGTCCCCAGTTTTACCCAGGTTCCCCACAGCCCAACCCGGCACTTTGGTGTGACCGCTTTCACTCGAGCCAGTGAGCGGTGGTGTTGCCTTGCCGAACAGTGGACAGCGGTGTGGACGAGGTGTGTACAACGCCGCTTTCCCTGTGGGCGGCCGGTGGACAGTCGGATGTGCACACTGTGGACGACCGCTTCATCCACACCCTGTGGATAAGAGTTGTCCGCAATTCCACACCCCGCTGACCTGGGCTGATCTACTGTCGGACGAGCTGCTTGTGGACGCGGTCGGGATAACTCACCGGTCCCCAGGGTGTGGAAGAAAGATTCTCGCCCAATCTGTGGAGGGAAGCCGTGTCCTCGTCAGAAATCGAACAGCGGCGGGGAGTTCGGAGGCCGCCGACGCGCCCGTTCCACAGCGTGGGGACGCGTTCCGAGGGCTCCGGACCGCGCTCTGCGGCCTCCTGACGACCCTTCGGCGCACGGACCGAGCGGCTCCGTGCGCACTGAGGGCACACAGAGGGCCTCTCAATGGCGAAGGGCGCTCCGGGAGTTCGTCCCGGAGCGCCCTGGGCGCGCCTGCGGCCGTCGCCGCGCGTGTCAGCCGTTCTTGATGCGGTTCGTCAGCTCGGTCACCTGGTTGTAGATGGAGCGGCGCTCCGCCATCAGCGCCCTGATCTTCCGGTCGGCGTGCATGACGGTGGTGTGGTCGCGGCCGCCGAAATGGCCGCCGATCTTCGGCAGCGACAGGTCCGTCAGCTCGCGGCAGAGGTACATCGCGATCTGCCGCGCCGTCACGAGCACCCGGCTGCGTGAGGAGCCGCACAGATCGTCCACCGTCAGCCCGAAGTAGTCGGCGGTGGCCGCCATGATCGCGGTAGCGGTGATCTCGGGGGCCGCGTCCTCGCCGCCGGGGATCAGATCCTTCAGCACGATCTCGGTGAGGCCGAGGTCCACCGGCTGCCGGTTGAGCGAGGCGAAGGCCGTGACGCGGATCAGCGCGCCCTCCAGCTCACGGATGTTCCGCGAGATCCGGGAGGCGATGAACTCCAGTACCTCCGGCGGCGCGTTCAGCTGCTCCTGCACCGCCTTCTTACGGAGGATCGCGATACGGGTCTCCAGCTCGGGCGGCTGGACGTCCGTGATCAGGCCCCACTCGAAGCGGTTGCGCAGCCGGTCCTCCAGGGTGACCAGCTGCTTGGGCGGCCGGTCACTGGAGAGCACGATCTGCTTGTTCGCGTTGTGCAGCGTGTTGAAGGTGTGGAAGAACTCCTCCTGCGTCGACTCCTTGCTCGCGAGGAACTGGATGTCGTCGACCAGCAGGATGTCCATGTCCCGGTAGCGCTTGCGGAACGCGTCCGCCTTGCCGTCGCGGATGGAGTTGATGAACTCGTTGGTGAACTCCTCCGAGCTCACATATCTGACCCTGGTACCGGGGTACAGGCTGCGGGCGTAATGGCCGATCGCGTGCAGCAGGTGCGTCTTGCCGAGCCCGGACTCGCCGTAGATGAAGAGCGGGTTGTACGCCTTGGCCGGGGCCTCGGCGACGGCGACCGCCGCGGCGTGCGCGAAGCGGTTGGAAGCCCCGATGACGAAGGTGTCGAAGAGGTACTTCGGGTTCAGCCGCGCCGTGGGCTCACCGGGGCCCGTCGCCGGCGCGGGCTGCGCCGCGAGCGGGCCGGGGGCGCCGCTGGGCGCGGGGAGGCTGCTGCCCGGGCCGCCGGGCGCCGCGTGCCGGCCGGGGCCGCCCGGCTGGTGGCCGTCGGCGTCACGGTGCTGCGGCGACTGGTCGTACGGCGGGCGCGGCGCGTCCGAGTGCGGGCGGTCGCCGCCCTGCCGGTGGTAGTCGTCGCCCCCTTGCGGACGGTAGTCGTCGGTCTGTGACCGGTAGTCGTCGTTCTGCGACCGATAGTCGCCGGGTGCCGGTTGGCCGTGCTGCTGGCGGTGGGAGGGCGGCGTCGCATAGGGGTCGCGCTCCGGAAAGCCGCCGAGCCGCTGCTGCTGCCATCCGTAGTCGTCGTGCCGCACGGAGTCGTCGGACAGGCCGGAGCGGTGGTCCTCGGAGTGCTGCGGCCAGGCGCCGGGCGCGGGCCGTGGCTGCTGGTGCTGCTGCTGATACTCGGGGTAGGCGGGGCGCACGGTGGGCAGCTCGTCGTTCTGGTGGCCGCCGTGCCGGCCGCTGCCGTGTCCACCCTGGGGTACGCCCTGTGGACCGTTTTCGTGGCCGCCCTGGTGCCCGTTCTGCCGACCGTAGCTCTGGCGGCTGTCGTAACTGTCGTACGCGTCGTGCGAGAGCTGCGGCTGCTGCGAGGGGAGGGGCTGCGGTGGCGCGGGGGGCTGGGGCGCCTCGGAGGTGTCGTCGACGGTGATCGCGATACGGATCGGGCGGCCGCACTCGTGGCTCAGTGCCTCGCCGATGAGGGGCGCGAGCCGTCCCTCCAGTACGCCCTTCGCGAATTCGTTGGGTACGGCGAGCAGCGCGGTGTCGGCGACCAGGGCGAGCGGCTGGGTCCGCTTGAGCCAGTCCTGGTCCTTGGGCTTGAGGCTGTCGCTCTCCGCCCGGAGCAGGTGGTCGAGTACCCGCGGCCACACTGCGGCAAGATCTGCAGGGACGTCAGCCACAGAGCACGCTCTCTCACAGGTCCCACGAATGTGTGATTCTCAGGACGGGCGGGAAGGAATGGGAGTTCAGCCACGGTAGTCAGCTGACCCACGCGTGTTCAAGTTGTTGTCCACAGCCTGTGTACAGCGTGTCCTGTCATGGAGCCGGTTTGACCGGATGATGCGGCCGCGCGTACCGTAACCAGGTCGAGTTGTCGATGGCTGCTGCCGCCTGCCTCCGATGGGCAAAGATCGCGCCCAGCGATCGTGTAGCGGTGCACTCGGGCGTATGCGAGCTACTCGTGGGCGCACGGTGACAGCCAGTCGACGCCCCACACCTGTCTCGCAAGAGGCAACAATCTTCCCTGGAGCCCCCGAGTGAGCAAGCGCACCTTCCAGCCGAACAACCGTCGCCGCGCCAAGACCCACGGCTTCCGCCTGCGCATGCGTACGCGTGCCGGCCGCGCGATCCTCGCGTCCCGCCGCGGCAAGGGTCGCGCCCGCCTGTCGGCCTGACAGCCCGGCCTAGGTCCATGTCGTGCTGCCTACCGAGCATCGGCTGAGGCGGCGCGAGGACTTCGCGACCGCGGTACGCCGGGGACGCAGGGCCGGGCGCCCGCTCCTCGTCGTCCATCTACGCAGCGGTGCAACGGACCCGCACGCAGCGGGGGAAATGGTTCCCCCGGCGCGTGCGGGTTTCGTCGTGAGCAAGGCCATCGGCAACGCCGTGGTCCGCAACAAGGTCCAGCGCCGGCTCCGCCACCTCGTACGCGACCGCCTGGACCGGCTGCCCGCCGGTAGCCTGGTGGTTGTACGAGCGCTGCCCGGCGCGGGTGATGCGGAGTACGACGCGCTCGCCCGCGATCTTGATGCCGCGCTGCAGCGCCTGCTGAGAACCCCCGGGCGGGACCCAGGAGGGGGCGCTCCGTGAAGTACCCGCTGCTGCTGTTGATCAAGTTGTACCAGTGGACCATCAGCCCCCTGCTGGGCCCGGTCTGCAAGTACTACCCGTCGTGCTCCCACTATGGCTACACGGCCATCGACAGGCACGGCGCGGTGAAAGGGACAGCGCTGACCGCCTGGCGCATCCTGCGTTGCAATCCGTGGTCGCTCGGTGGTGTCGACCATGTACCGCCCCGGAAGCATCCGGTCTGGCACCAGCGGCTGAGGAGCCGCCTGGGGGGCGGGCCCACCGTCCATGAGCCTGCCGCACAGCCCGAGACTCAGCCCAACGCCCAAGGAGCTTGATTCGTGGACACGATCCTCGGTCCTCTCTATACCGCTGTCTCCTGGATCATCGTCCAGTTCCATTCGCTGTACAGCCTGGTCTTCGACCGGAACAGCGGCGCGGCATGGGGTCTGTCCATCGTGTCGCTCGTGGTCCTGATCCGTATCTGCCTGATCCCGCTCTTCGTGAAGCAGATCAAGTCGACGCGGAACATGCAGGCGCTCCAGCCGAAGATGAAGGCGATCCAGGAGCGCTACAAGAGCGACAAGCAGCGCCAGTCCGAAGAGATGATGAAGCTCTACAAGGAGACGGGCACCAACCCGCTCTCGAGCTGTCTCCCGATCCTGGCCCAGTCGCCGTTCTTCATCTCGCTGTACCAGGTCCTGAACCACATCGCGCAGAACAAGACCGTCGGTGTCATCGACGAGTCGCTGCTGGCGAGCGCCCAGAAGGCCCACATCTTCGGCGCCCCGCTGTCCGTGAAGTTCATGGACTCGGCGTCCAAGGTCGAGGCGCTCGGCGCTTCCCTGACCGATGTCCGGGTCGTCACGGTCATCATGATCGTTCTGATGTCGGCGTCGCAGTTCTACACCCAGCGCCAGCTGATGACGAAGAACGTCGACCTCACGGTGAAGACCCCGTTCATGCAGCAGCAGAAGATGCTGATGTACGTCTTCCCGGTCATGTTCGCCGTCTTCGGTATCAACTTCCCCGTCGGTGTCCTCGTGTACTGGCTGACCACCAACGTGTGGACCATGGGCCAGCAGATGTTCATCATCCGCCGTAACCCCACTCCGGGCAGCCGGGCCTACACGGAGCGCCAGGAGCGGCTGCGCGCCAAGGGCAAGCTGAAGGAGGACCCGGCGGAGGTCGAGGCGAAGCAGGCCGTCGAGGAGGCGCGCCAGAACCGCCAGCAGCCCAAGCGCCAGAGCAAGTCCCAGCGGCAGACCGCGGCCCCGGCCGGCGGTGGCACGCAGGCCCGCACCCGGGCCGGCGCGCAGAACTCCGGCTCCACGGCCAAGGGCGGCGGGACCAAGCAGTCGCTGCAGAAGGACTCGGGCCAGAATGCGGACGCGGCGAAGAAGAACGCCGCGCAGAAGTCGCAGGGCGGCAAGGCCAAGGGCAGCACGGCCGCCGGTTCCTCCCGTAACGCCAAGTCCGGACAGCGCAAGGGCCAGCAGCGGCCCAAGCACCCGTCCAAGAAGTAGAAGGAGTTCTTCGTGACGGACACGACCCCTGCCGCCGAGGGCACCGACACCCTGTCCCGGCTGGAGCAGGAGGGCGAGATCGCGGCCGACTACCTCGAGGGCCTGCTGGACATCGCGGACCTCGACGGCGACATCGACATGGACGTCGAGGCCGACCGTGCCGCAGTGTCGATCATCAGCGACTCCACCAGCCGTGACCTGCAGAAGCTGGTGGGCCGGGACGGCGAGGTGCTGGAGGCGCTCCAGGAGCTGACCCGGCTGGCGGTGCACCGGGAGACCGGCGACCGCAGCCGCCTGATGCTGGACATCGCCGGCTACCGCGCACGCAAGCGCGAGGAGCTCGCGGAGCTGGGCGCCAAGGCGGCCCAGGAGGCGAAGACCTCGGGCGAGCCGGTGAAGCTGAAGGCGATGACGCCGTTCGAGCGCAAGGTGGTGCACGACGCCGTCGCGGCGGCCGGGCTGCGCAGCGAGTCCGAGGGCGAGGAGCCCCAGCGCCGGGTCGTCGTGCTCCCGGCCTGACCCTCCGGCGCTCGCGCATGTCTTCTGGCCCCGTCTGTTCGCAGGCGGGGCCATGTCTTGTCAGCCTTCTGCGTGGACCGGAACCCGACCGGGCACCGGCAGTATCAGCAGTTCAGAGGAAGGGCGGTAACCGTGACGGAGTCAGCGGCGGAGCTTCCTGCGGCGCCTGAAGCGGCGCGGGAGATGTTCGGCGAGCGCTTCCCGGAGGCCGTACGGTACGGCGAGCTGCTCGCCGACGCCGGGGTACGGCGCGGACTGATCGGTCCGCGTGAGGTGCCGCGGCTGTGGGAGCGGCACCTGCTGAATTGCGCCGTGCTCTCCGAGGTGGTCCCCGAGGGCGTCTCGGTGTGTGACGTGGGCTCGGGCGCGGGACTCCCGGGCATCCCCCTGGCACTGGTACGCCCGGACCTGAAGATCACGCTGCTGGAGCCGCTGCTGCGGCGCACGAACTTCCTGGAGGAGGTCGTGGAGCTGCTGGGGCTGGACCATGTGACCGTGATGCGGGGCCGGGCCGAGGAAGTGATGGGCAAGATCCCCCAGGTGCATGTCGTGACCGCGCGTGCGGTGGCGCCGCTGGACCGGCTGGCCGGCTGGGGCGTGCCGCTGCTGCGGCCGTACGGGGAGATGCTGGCGCTCAAGGGCGACACCGCGGAGGAGGAGCTGAAGGGTGCCCGGGCGGCACTCAGTAAGCTCGGTGTGGTGGAGACGTCGGTGGTGCACGTCGGCGAGGGCGTGGTGGATCCGATGTCCACGGTCGTCCGCGTGGAGGTCGGCGAGAGCCCGGGTGGGGTCCGCTTCGCGGCCAAGCGCGCCAAGGCGAACCGTGCCAACCGGGCGTCCCGGGGACGGAGGCGCTGAGCGGCGCACCGACCCCGAGCAGTACAGAACCAGACGCAGACAGGAGCGCTTTCCGTCCGCCGACGGAGGGCGCTCCTGTCGTGTCCGGCCGGTGGTGTCGCTCGAACCGACCAGGTCCGTGCTCCATACAAACCACCAAAACGACATAAGCCGGAGTGTCGCGGGGGAATGGGACACGGCGCTGGCATCGTGTTTCACGTGAAACGTCGCTCCCTGCTGCATGGAATCATCAGCCGAGGTCGTGCGGCTGCCGCACCGCGTGGCCACCGACCCGGTCGGGTCACGGATGTATCCACAGAGGAGGATTCATCCACAGGAGACAGGGCCTACCTGGTTCACGGCACCGAAACCATGGCAGGCTCTGAGCATTGCGAGCCTGAAGTCGAGGAGAGTGAATCCTTGCGGTCCGACGCCAACATCGCGGGACCGATGACCGATCCGGTCCCCGGTCCCCGTAGCGAGTCGCTCGGGGAAGACGTTTCACGTGAAACGCCGTCCCCCATGGACGACACCCCGATCGGTCGTGCTGCTCAGTTGGCAGTCCAGGCGCTGGGCCGTGCGGGAGAGGGCCTACCCCGCCCCGAGCAGACTCGGGTCATGGTGGTGGCCAACCAGAAGGGCGGGGTCGGCAAGACCACGACCACGGTGAACCTGGCTGCCTCACTCGCCTTGCACGGCGCACGAGTGCTGGTGGTCGACCTGGACCCCCAGGGCAATGCCTCCACGGCCCTGGGAATCGATCACCACGCCGAGGTCCCCTCCATCTACGACGTCCTGGTGGAGAGCAAGCCACTGTCCGACGTGGTCCAGCCGGTGCCGGACGTGGAGGGGCTGTTCTGTGCGCCCGCCACGATCGACCTGGCCGGCGCGGAGATCGAACTGGTCTCGCTCGTGGCGCGGGAGAGCCGGCTGGACCGGGCCATCAAGGCCTACGAACAGCCACTGGACTACATCCTCATCGACTGCCCGCCCTCGCTCGGCCTGCTGACGGTCAACGCTCTGGTGGCAGGCGCCGAGGTACTGATCCCCATCCAGTGCGAGTACTACGCGCTGGAAGGCCTGGGGCAGCTGCTGCGGAACGTCGACCTGGTCCGAGGCCACCTGAACCCGAAGCTGCATGTGTCGACGATCCTCCTGACCATGTACGACGGGCGGACCCGGCTCGCCTCCCAGGTCGCCGACGAGGTGCGCAGCCACTTCGGCAGCGAGGTACTGAGAACCAGCATTCCCCGCTCGGTGCGTATTTCCGAGGCGCCGAGCTACGGGCAGACGGTGCTCACCTATGATCCGGGCTCCACCGGCTCACTGTCCTACCTCGAAGCGGCGCGGGAGATCGCGCTGCGGGGGGCTCCGGGGGCAGCCGGTCAGGGGCTCAGCGTGACCTATGAATCACAGCACAGCATGTCGGAGGGGAATCAGTGAGCGAACGACGTAGAGGACTGGGCCGCGGGCTCGGTGCGCTGATCCCCGCGGCACCACAGGGTTCGGACGATGCCGGCCCGCTGGTGGGCCGGGGGACCACGTCACCGTCGGCGGTGCCGGTCATGACGCCGGAGCGAGGCGTGGCCGCGGCCAAGGTCGCGGCCATCCCGGAGGCTCCCGTTTCACGTGAAACGGGGGAAGCGGCCGAGCCGGCCGCGGAGACCCAGGAGAGCGAGGTCGCCGGAGCTCACTTCGCCGAACTTCCGCTCGACTCGATCACGCCCAATCCGCGACAGCCGCGCGAGGTGTTCGACGAGGACGCCCTGGCTGAGCTGATCACCTCCATCCAGGAGGTGGGCCTGCTCCAGCCGGTCGTCGTACGGCGGGTCGGCCCGGAGCGGTACGAGCTCATCATGGGTGAGCGTCGCTGGCGGGCCTGCCGTGAAGCCGGGCTGGAGAAAATCCCGGCCATCGTCCGGGCGACGGACGACGAGAAGCTCCTCCTGGACGCGCTGCTGGAGAACCTCCACCGTGCTCAGCTGAACCCCCTGGAGGAGGCAGCGGCCTACGACCAGCTGCTGAAGGACTTCAACTGCACGCACGACGAGCTGGCGGACCGGATCGGGCGGTCGCGCCCGCAGGTCTCCAACACGCTGCGGCTGCTGAAGCTGTCGCCCTCGGTGCAGCGGCGGGTCGCGGCGGGCGTGCTCTCGGCCGGTCATGCGCGGGCGCTGCTGTCCGTGGACGATTCCGAGGAGCAGGACCGGCTGGCGCACCGCATCGTGGCCGAGGGGCTCTCGGTCCGGGCGGTCGAGGAGATCGTGACCCTGATGGGCTCCCAGCCCAAGAGCGCGTCGCGGGCGAAGGGGCCGCGGGCCGGGAACCGTGTCTCGCCCGCGCTGACCGATCTGGCCTCGCGCCTCTCGGACCGCTTCGAGACGCGGGTGAAGGTCGACCTCGGTCAGAAGAAGGGCAAGATCGTCGTGGAGTTCGCCTCGATGGACGATCTTGAGCGCATCCTCGGCACACTGGCGCCCGGAGAGGGACGCGTGCTGGACAAGCTGGAGGAGGAGAGCGACGAGGCGTGAGTGACGCCGCCGTCCGCTCCGGGGCGGGCCGTGTGCCGGTTCGATGACCGGAATACGGCCCGCCCTTTGCCTTTCGTGGTACCCGGTTCATGTTGTCCCGGTTACGATGCGTTCGGGTATGGCACGCATCCACTCGGAGTCACCTCACGTCGAGGAGAGGCCATGCGATCGGTGAGCCGCACCGGATTGATGGCAGCGGGGTTCGGTCTGGGCGCAGTCGGCGGTTTCGTCGGCGGTCTGCTCAGTGAGCGCGTTCCGTTGCCCGGGCCCGGGGGTGCGGTCGGCGAGGGAAGTGAGGACCTGGCTTCATGGGGCGTCGGCTCGTACCGCTCACGCTGGACAACCTTCCGGACGTCCCCAAGCGCTGCCGCTCGTGCGTCTTCTGGGAGCTCGACCCCGTCAGCGGTGAGGCCGCGGTAAAGAGCGGCCGGCCCGAGCTGGAGAAGGAAGCCTGGATCTCGGCGGTACTGCTGGAGTGGGGCTCCTGCGGCCGTGTCGTCTATGTGGACGAGGTACCGGTCGGCTTCGTGCTCTATGCGCCTCCGGCGTATGTGCCGCGCTCCACGGCCTTTCCGACGAGCCCCGTCTCCCCCGACGCCGTGCAGTTGATGACCGCCTGGCTCATCCCCGGCTATCAAGGCCAGGGACTCGGCAGGGTCATGGTCCAGACGGTGGCGAAGGATCTGCTGCGGCGAGGCTTCAAGGCGATCGAGGCGTTCGGCGACGCGAAATGGACGGAGCCGGCGTGTGTCCTGCCCGCCGACCATCTGCTCGCGGTGGGCTTCAAGACCGTGCGCCCGCACCCGCGTTACCCGCGGCTGCGCCTGGAACTACGTACGACCCTGTCGTGGAAGGAAGACGTGGAGCTCGCGCTGGACCGGCTGCTGGGCGCGGTCCAGAAGGAACCGGTGCTCCGGCCTCTGTAGCCGGACAGCGAAACGGGCCCGCCCCCGAAGGGCGGGCCCGTTTCACGTGAAACATGGTGCGGGGATCAGGCGAGGTAGTCCGCCAGGTCCCGCTCGATGGCGGCCTTGGGCTTGGCACCGACGATGGTCTTCACGACCTCGCCGCCCTGGTAGACGTTCATGGTCGGGATCGACATGACGCCGTACTTGGCGGTGGTCGCGGGGTTCTCGTCGGTGTTGAGCTTGGCGATGACGATCTCGTCGTGCTCCGCGGCGATGGCCTCCAGGGAGGGGGCGACCTGGCGGCACGGGCCGCACCAGGTAGCCCAGAAGTCGACGAGCACCGGCTTGTCGCTCTTGAGGACGACCTCTTCGAAGTTGTCGTCCGTCACGGTCACCGTGGCACCGGCCATGGCGTTCTCCTTACTGGGTGGGTGTGAACAGCTGACGTTCGGTCTCAGGCGGTGGGGGTCTGCTCCGGCTCGGCCGGGGTCTGCTCGGGCTCGGCCGGCTCGCTGTCGGAGAGCGAGGCCAGGAAGCGCTCGGCGTCCAGAGCGGCGGAGCAGCCGGTGCCGGCGGCGGTGATCGCCTGACGGTAGGTGTGGTCCACGACGTCGCCTGCGGCGAAGACACCCTGGATGTTGGTGTGGGTGCTGGGCGCGTCGACCTTCAGGTAACCCTCGTCGTCCAGCTTCAGCTGGCCCTTGAACAGCTCGGTGCGCGGGTCGTGGCCGATGGCGATGAACAGGCCGGTGACCGGGAGCTGGGAGTTCTCGCCGGTCTTGAGGTTGCGCAGGGTCAGGCCGGAGAGCTTGTTGTCACCGTGGATCTCGGCGACCTCGCTGTCCCACACGAACTTGATCTTCGGGTCGGCGAAGGCGCGCTCCTGCATCGCCTTGGAGGCGCGCAGGGTGTCGCGGCGGTGGACGATGGTGACGGACTTGGCGAACCGGGAGAGGAAGGTCGCCTCCTCCATGGCCGTGTCGCCGCCACCGATGACGGCGATGTCCTGGTCCTTGAAGAAGAAGCCGTCGCAGGTGGCGCACCAGGACACACCGCGGCCGGACAGCTCGTCCTCGCGGGGCAGACCCAGCTTGCGGTGCTGCGAGCCGGTGGTGACGATGACGGCGTGGGCACGGTGGACGGTGCCGGCGGAGTCGGTGACGGTCTTGATCGGCTCGGAGAGATCCACGGCGGTGACATCGTCGGGAACCAGCTCGGCGCCGAAGCGTTCGGCCTGGGCCCGCATGTTGTCCATCAGGTCCGGGCCCATGATGCCGTCACGGAAGCCGGGGAAGTTCTCCACATCGGTGGTGTTCATCAGTGCGCCACCGGCGGTGACGGCGCCCTCGAACACCAGCGGCTTCAGCGAGGCACGGGCGGTGTAGAGCGCGGCGGTGTAGCCCGCAGGCCCGGAGCCGATGATGATCACGTTACGGACGTCGCTCACGGGTGTCTTCCTTGTCTCTGCCGACTGCGTTGGGTGGGCTGGAGAAACTCTCATCCCACCCAACGGATCCTACGGGGCGAGCATTCCCGCAGTGTCCCGGCGCTCCCGTCCCGGCCTGGTGCCCGCTGCCGGTTCCAGGCTTCAGTCGCGGGGGTAGGTCCCGCTGAGCAGCACCTCGCCCGCTGCGGGAGGCGTCGCCGAGACGCAGGCGGCGGAGATGACGTAGGCGGAGACACGGGAGGTGTCGGACGGGTGATGCAGCACGACGAGGTACGCCTCCTCGCCGCGGTAGGTGTCACGCGTCGCGGCCAGCGGCTTCCCTGGCCGGGGGAGGCCTGCGCGTACGCAGGAGGGGAGCGTGTCGTCGGCGCCGCTCAGCGGAGTCTGCGGTGAGCTCTGAGTGCCCACGTCAGGGGCCTTGCTGCGCGGCGGCTGGTCGAGCAGATCGCGGACGTGGCTGCCCAGGGTCGCGGAGCTGAGAGCTGCGTTCCCGCGGTTCGTCTCGGTGGCGTTCACACCCGGGTCCTGCTCCTGCCCGGGGTTCGCGGAACCATTCTGCAGAAGGATGCCGCCGATGCCGAGCACGGCCGCCGCGGCCGCTGTGCCGAGCAGCACCTTGGGCCACCGGTGCGCGCGCGTCATGCGGGTGACGGAAGAGTTTCGCCCGGGACCCGTCGCAGAGCGGGGATAGCCCACGGGGCGGTCGGCGGAGCTGCCACCCGAGCGGGACGACACGGTTTCACGTGAAACACTGCCGCGTTTCTTCTCCGCTGTTTCACGTGAAACAGCGCCGTCGTCCGGGCCGGCCGACTTCTGGGCGACGATGCGTGTCCCGTCGCCGGGTGCGGTCGGCACCAAAGCGGGGTGGTCGGCGGGGGCAGTGGCATCGAGCAGCGCTTCGGCAGCCAGGGCGGCGTCGATGCGGCCGACGACGTCGTCGGGCATCCGGCCGGGCCCCGGCAGCGTGCCGAGCAGTGAGCGGATCTCCTCCAGCGAGCTGTGGACGTCCTCACACAGCGGACAGCCGTCGAGGTGTGCGCGGAGATTCGCTGCGCGGTCGGGCGAGAGCAACCCGTCCGCGAGCGCAGAGATCTCCGCGACCTCCGGATGCCCGCCCGTGTCGGTCGTGGCTGTCACGCTCGCCCACCTCCGCCCTTCACGGCCCCTGAGTCGTTCGGTCCTGCCGTCTGTGGGACGGATGTCCCCTGCGCCCGGTTCCTTCCCCCGCCTGAGGTGCCCTTATCCCCGTCTTCGGCGCGCAGATGGGTGAGCATCGGGAGAAGCCGGGCCCGGCCGCGTGCACACCGGCTCTTCACCGTGCCGGTGGGGACGCCAAGTACTTCGGCGGCCTCGGCGACGGGGTAGCCCTGCATGTCCACCAGGACGAGGGCCGCGCGCTGCTCGGCGGGGAGCGTGCGGAGAGCGCCGAGCAGTTCGCGGTGTAGATCCTGCCGCTCGGCCGGCACTGCGGCGGACTCGTGCGGTTCGATGAGCTGTTCCAGCCGCTCGGTCTCCGCGACCGGTGACGTGCGCCGGGAGGCCGCCTTGCGGGCCCGGTCCAGGCAGGCGTTGACCGTGATGCGGTGCAGCCAGGTGGTCACGGCCGACTGACCGCGGAACGTGTGGGCGGCGCGGTATGCGGACACCAGGGCGTCCTGCACGGCGTCGGCCGCTTCCTCGCGGTCGCCGAGGGTACGCAGCGCCACCGCCCACAGCCGGTCACGGTGGCGCCTGACGATCTCCCCGAAGGCATCGGGGTCGCCCTCGACATGACGCGCGAGAAGCGCTTGGTCGGAGGGACGGAGCTCATCTGCCATGGCCCGCCCCGCAGGAGCCGGCCCGGCGCGGGCCGGGGTTCCGTGACCGCGCGGACGGTGTCATGGGGCGGAGGCGGCCCGGCGCGGCCCGTGCACGGGCTTCGGCCGGGCCGGTCGTGTCACCGGCTGAGCCGACCTCTTCAACGACGGCGGGCATCACTGCGCCATCACGCATAACCGAACCCCTGGCGTCAAGCTGTAGACGGGAGCTTACATACGGGTGCTCGGCGGTACCAGGCTCCAGGACGACGGCCACGGTGGTCGGCCATGGGCGCCCGAGGAGGCCCGGGGAGCCCCTGTGCGTGCCGGCCGTCGTCCGCGTCGACATCTTGGCGCCCCCCTGCTGCCCACCCCTAGCTGAGGACCTTGATCTCCTTGATCTGGCCCCGGTAGTTGCCATCGTCCTTCAACGGGAGGTCGGTGAGCCAGACCAATACGTAACGTGTCTTGATCGGCTCCTTGGCGTGGAGCGTGACGGACTCCCCCGTCCCGTCGGCGACCTTCTTGAATCCGGCCAGACTCGTGGGCGCACCGCTGCTGTCCTCGGGCGCGGCACGGAATTCGAGCGAGGTGTCCCCGACGAGATCGACCTTGACGGTGCCGACCTGCTGGACCTTTTTGAGGTCGAGAACCAGCCCCACGCCGGGCTTGAGCCCGCCGAGATCGGAGCGGCCGTAGTAGTTGCGGGTCGGCCAGTACGTCTCTTCGTTGCCGTCGGCGGCCTTGGTGGCCTCCTGGGGGTTCTCCGTACCGTCTCCGCCCGGCGGCGGGTCGAAGTCCATGACCTTGTACACCCTCACCGGCTTGCCCGACGCCGACTCGGCGTGCTCTCCGGTGGTCTGGGAGCTCCCCGAGTCGTCCTGGTTCCGGTCCTTCAGGAGCGTGTCGGCCAGCTGCCAGCTGCCCAGGCCCAGGGCGGCGATCAGCAGTGCGGAGACGCACCACTTCGCCGCCCTGCCGGTGCGGCTCTGCAGCGGTGCCGGCGGGGTGGGAACCGGACGGGTGGCGGGTGCCCCGGCGCGCCCGGTGCCGGACTGCTGACCGTACGAGCCCTGCTGGTAGGCGGTGCGCTGGTAGGGCGGCGGGGTGGTGAAGGAGGGCTCCGGCGGCCGGATGCGCGGCATCGCGCCGACGGCCTTGGCCAGCTCCTCCGGCGTGGTGCAGGGCTGCTCCTGGCGGGAGGCGGTGGCGCCGTCGTTGACCAGGGCGCGCATGGCCAGCTCGGACAGGCCGCGGTGCACACCGGCCCGCACCTGGTCGGGCGCGATCAGGCCGACGCCCTTGGGCAGCCCGGACAGGCCGTACGCGTCGTTCTCGTACGGCCAGCGCTGGGTGAGCGCTGCGTACAGCAGGGCGCCGATCGCCTCGGTGTCGGCGCGCTGCGGATGCTCACTCGTCAGACCGCGCAGCGCGGCCATGATGGCCAGGCCCCGGATGCGGTACTGACCGGAGGAGGTGCGCAGGACGGAACCGGGGGTCAGCCGGAGGTGCGCCAGGCCCTCGCGGTGGGCGGCGGCCATCGCCTGGGAGACCTGGGTCACGAGCTGGTAGGTGTCGTGCGGTTCGAGCGGGCCGGAGGCGAGGACGGTCGTCAGTTCAGTGGCGTCCGGGAGCCATTCGTGGACGACGTAGACCAGGTCGTTCTCCTCGACGGCGTCGAGGACCTGGACGAAGCGCGGATCGCCGAGCAGCGCGGCGGACCGTGCGGCGGAGAGCACGGGGCGGGCGCGCGGGTGGTCGGCGGGCAGGATGTGCACCCCGACGGCGCGACGCAGTTTCTCGTCGACGGCACGCCAGCTGCTGAAGCCGTCCAGTCGGGTGACGCACTCCTCCAGACGGTAACGCCTGGCGAGCTTGTGACCGCTGTGCAGTTCGGGCGGCTCCGCCTCGGCTGCTGTGGCACCCTTCGCGTCGCTGTCCGCGGTGTCCTGCGCCGCGTCGGCCACCTTCTCGGCCTTCATGCCGTCGGTCGTGGCCTCGTCCGCCTTGGCGGCGAGCGGCTCTCCACCGCTCGTGTCGGCCACGTCGACGGCAGCCGTGCTCCGTTCCGCCACCGTCGTTCCTGCCTCCCCATCCGTTGCATGCTCAAAAGAGCCAAGTCAATTGTGCCCACAGACCGCCACTATGCACGACACACAGTGGCGGACGAAGGTTGTGCTCTCTCAGCGCCCCAGCTTGCCGCGCACCATGCCGACCAGGGCGTTCAGTTCCTCGATGCGCATCTTCTTCGCGGCGGCGTAGAAGACCACCAGAAGGACGGCACTGCCGCCGACCAGCGCGACGAGCGACCCCAGGACGCCGGTACCCAGCCCCTGGATGATCCCGTACACCGCGGCGCCGGAGAACAGGGTGGCGGGAACGCTCGCGCCGGCCAGCCTGGCGTACGTACGCACCACGTGCGCACCGTCCAAGTCGCCGCCCAGCCGCTTGCGCAGCCGTCGCCACGCCACGCCGATGCCGATGATGTACGCCAGGCCGTAGGAGGCGGCCATGCCCACCACGGCCCAGCGGGTGGGCAGGACGAGGTAGCACAGCGCCGAGGCGGCGGCGTTGACCGCGGCGACGATCAGCGTGTTGTAGAAGGGGGTGCGAGTGTCCTCGTACGCGTAGAAGGCACGCAGGACGACGTACTGCACGGAGAAGGGGATCAGGCCGAGACCGAAGGCCATGAGCATGTAGCCCATGGAGACGCCGGCGTCGGAACCGGATCCGGCGAAGATCAGGGTGCACATCGGGATGCCGAGGGCGAGGAAGCCGAACGAGATCGGCACGATGGCCACGGCGGAGGTGCGCAGTCCCTGGGAGATGTCGTCACGGACGGCACCGACGTCCCCGTCGTGCGCGGAGCGCGACAGGCGCGGCAGCATGGCGGCCATCACGGAGACGGTGATGATCGCGTGCGGCATGTTCCAGATCAGCTGGGCGTTGGAGTACGCCATGTAGCCGGTGCCGGGGTGCCCCTGGCCGGCGGCCTTCTCGCCCGCCAGCGTGGAGAGCTTGGAGACGACGAGGACGCCGGCCTGGTTGGCCAGCACGAACAGCACGGTCCACTTGGCGAGCTTGGCGGCCTTGCCCAGGCCGTGGCCGCGCCAGTCGAACCGCAGCCGCAGCTTGAAGCCGGCGTCGCGCAGGTACGGGATCATCGCCAGCGCCTGGACGACCAGGCCGAGCAGCGTGCCGATGCCCAGCAGCCGGATGCCGGCGTCGGGGATGGTCGTCACGCCGATGTGCGAGGAGCTGGCACTGCCGTAGACCCAGATGAACAGCGCGAAGGTGCTGATCATGACGACATTGTTGAGGACCGGGGTCCACATCATCGCGCCGAAGCGCCCGCGGGCGTTGAGCACCTGGCCCATGACCACGTGGACGCCCATGAAGAAGATCGTGGGCACGCAGTACCGGGTGAAGGCGACGGCGACCTCGAAGCTGGCCGAGTCGGGTGCGAACCCGGACATCGCCCGTACCAGCCATGGCGCCGCGAACACGGCCACGACGGTGAGGGCACCGAGGATCACCATCACCAGGGTCAGCAGGCGGTTGGCGTACGCCTCGCCGCCGTCCTCGTCCTCCTTCATCGCCCGCACCAGCTGCGGCACGAACACCGAGTTCAGGCCGCCGCCGATGGTCAGAATGAAGATCATCGTGGGCAGCGTGTACGCGACCTGCCAGGAGTCACCGAGGACGGCAGCGCCCAGCGCGGAGGCGATCAGCGCATTGCGGACGAAACCGGTGAGCCGGGAGACCATGGTGCCGGCGGCCATCACGGCGCTGGACTTCAGCAGCCTGCTCGCTTTGCCGCCGCCGTTCCCCTCGGGCTCCGGTGCCTCCGGTGCAGGCGCCGACGGAGACCCGGCCGGGGGGACGGGCTGCGGCCCGCCCGCCGGTTCGAACTCTCCGTTCCCGGGCTCGTACTGCCCGTTACCAGGCGGATACGGGTACTGTCCGCCGGCCGGCTGGTACGGACCCTGGTACGGGCCGGGACCGCTGTTCTGGGCCGGTGGCCGCTGTGGCTCCGGCGCCCGCTGGTCGCGGTAGAGGTGGGCGAAGGCGTCCGGCTCCGGCGGCCGGTCGGCGGCCTGGGTGATCAGGTCGTCCACGCCGACGAACTGGCTGGTCGCCGTGGCGTCGCCGTAGTGCGGCTGGTACCCGGGGGCACCGTGCGGCCCGGGAGCCGGCGCCGGCCACGCCTGCGGATCAGGAGTGTGCCGGGGGGCCGGCGGCTGCTGGTACTGCGGCGGGTGCGGGCCCGCCTGCGGCGGGTGGGCCGCCCTGTCGTTCAGCGCGTCGGCCACCGGATCCTGGTTCGTGAGGTCCTGTGACGGGAAGGGCGCCCGGGAGTAGGCGTCCTGCACGTAGGGGTCCGGTGTCTGCGGCGGTCGTGGGGCCCGGTCTGCGGCGTCGTCGCCCGCAGCCCGGCCGCGGTCACCGTCGTACGGCGCATTCATAGCTGCCCCACCTCATCCGTCGCCGGCCATCCGGCCCCGCCATGTATCAACGGTCCACTTTCTCACCCGAGCCGGACGCGTCCGTGCTTTCCGAACCGGTGTCCGGCGCCGGGTCACCCGGCTGCCCGGATCCGCCACCGCCCGCGGGCCGGCCGTCCGCGCCGGCGCCCTCCTGGCCCGAGCTGTCCGGGTCCGGAGCACCGTCACCGTCGTCCGAGCCGACGCCGCCGTCGTCCGTACCGGTTCCGCCGTCCGTGCCGCCGTCGTCCTCACGGGCCGCCGCACGCTTGCGCTGGAGGTAGATCCGTACGCCGGCGAGCACGAGCAGCAGCACGCCGCCCGCGATGACGAGCATGACCGTAGCGGTGATCTCGGTGACGTTCACCTCGAAGGTCATCGCCCGGCCGTACCGCTTGCCGTCGGCGGTGTAGAGCTGCGCGGTGACCTGGACCGGTCCGTTGGCGTTCGCGGTGGTGTCGAACTTGAAGGACTGGCTGTGGCCGCCCTCGACGTCGATCGTCTGCGGTTCACCCACGTCCAGGCGGTTGGGCTGGGACGAGGTGAGCCGCAGCGTCATGTCCTCGACGCCCCTGACGAGGTTGTTCTGCACCGTGACCGGAATCGTGGCGCTGCGCCCGGAGAGCGTGGCGTCCGACTTCTGGATCAGGTGCACCTTCGTCGTCAGACCGTCCAGATAGCTGCGGACGGACTTGCGGAACGCCTGGGCGCCCTTGGCGTCGCCGCGCCACTCCGTCGACATCATCCGCATGATCGCGTTGCCGAAGGGGGTCTCGACCCGCCACGGCTCGGCCAGGATGACCTTGAAGTCGTCCAGCGCGGTACGGGTCTCCTCCGCCTGGCGGAAGGCGGCCGCCGGCAGCTCGTGCTTGCGCAGCGAGGCCGGGTAGGAGGCCGAGCCGGGGACCCGGCGGCTGGCGTTGGGGTCGGGCTTGGCCTTGGCCGCGTCGCTGAGATCCTGCGCCTCGGCCCAGCCGCTGTCGTCCAGGGCCCGTACCGCCTTCGCCATGGCCTGTGCCTGGCTCGCGGTGGGCATCCGCTGCGGCGCCACGACGATGCTGCGCTGACGCGAGGGATCCTGGAGATTGATCATCAGGGACTGGGCGAGGAAGTTCTGTACCGCCAGGTTCGCGGAGGCGGCCTTGGACAGGTCACCGGTGAAGGCGGTGGACAGTCCGGCGTCCGCGACCACAGCGGTGTTGCCGCCACCGATGGGCCGGGCGGAGGTGGGGGTGTAGGACAGGCCGCTCTCCCGCATGCTGTCGCTGCGGGCGATCACGTTGTGGGCACCGGCGGACGTGGCCACGTCCACGACGGAGGAGTCCACCGCGCCGTCCACGGGCCAGGCGAAGTCGGTACGCGCCTTCACGCCCGGCAGGACGGTCTCCACGGTCTTCGACGCCAGGTCGGTGGCCGGGCCGAGGTGGCTCAGCGCGCTGGGTACGGCCTTGCCCTTGTGGGCCAGCGAGGCGAGGTCGGGGTCGGCGAACGGCAGCGCGACGACCTCGTGGGCCTGGACGGCCTGCTCCAGGTCGCTCAGCCACTGCTTGGCGACCTCCTGGTTCCGGCCCGGGGTGGTGGTGCCGTTCGGCCCCTCGACCTTGTAGCGGCCGGTCATGGCGTCGACAGAGGCGAGCAGATCGGGATCGACGACGAAGGTGACCGGCAGGTCCTTGCCGAGGGCGACGAGCTGCTGCAGCCGCCCGCCGGGGGCGATCTCGGCCGCCAGCTTGTCGTCGCGGAAGATCGGCGTCTGCTGCTCGTCGCCCTCGGTCTCCGCGGTGAGGTGCGTCTTGGAGATCAGCGGCCACATGTACGCGAGCCCGGTCTTCTTCGAGGCCTCCGCCTCCTGCCAGGGCAGGAAGGTGCGCTCGATGCCGAGCACGTGCTCGTACGCGGCGCTCCTGGTCCGGCCGGAGAAGGAGACGCCGAGCTGGTAGACGCCGTCCTTGCTCAGGCGCAGCTTCTTGACCGGGACGCGGAGGGAGAAGGGCCGCGAGACGCCCGGCTCCAGCTTCTCGACCTTCTCGGTCTTCCCGCCGACCTCCTGGCCGTCCAGGCCGGCGGAGTAGCCGGTGCGCCGGGCGACGTCGTCGATGGAGCTGCGGTTGTTCAGTACGGGGCCGCGGCGCAGCCCGATGTGCCCGTCGGTGATCGTCGCGCGGCCCTCGTTGGTGATGCTGCCGGTGACGGTGACCGCGGCGTCGGACTTCCCGGACGCCGGCGGGGTGAGCGAGTCGATGTCGACGTCGACGGTGCGGGAGCCGGCGGGAGCGGCGTGTGCTTCCTGCGCGGCGGGAACCTGCATCAGGCCGGCCAGCAGCGGTGCACCGGCGACGAGCGCAGCGACGCGTCGCAGCCATCGGCCACGCGGCCGTTCGGTCACCGGAAACCCTGCCGCATCGGCCACGCGCTCGCCCGTCCCTCGTCGTCGTCAGTGGTCGTCGCTATGTGCGTCCACGCATGGTAACGATGACCGCTGTGGCGAAGTGCTGCGGACTGCTCCACCTGATCGTGCGGCGCCGGTCTCCGCGTGCTTGTCCCCTTTATACGTGTCCGCTTTATACGCGTCCGCCTCGCGCGGCGCGGGCACGTACCCTGTCCTGTTGTGCCGAACGCCAACAATGACACCCACGCCCCGCAGAACGAGCGCAGCGCAGAGTCGACGCAGGCGCTGAACCAGGTGCAGCGCCGCGCCGTCAGTGAGCTGCTGCGCGTCTCCCCCGTCGCGGACGATCTGGCCCGCCGTTTTCAGGAGGCCGGGTTCACACTTGCCCTGGTCGGTGGTTCGGTACGGGATGCCCTGCTCGGCCGGCTCGGCAACGACCTGGACTTCACCACGGACGCCCGCCCCGAGGACGTACTGAAGATCGTGCGGCCGTGGGCGGACGCGCTCTGGGAGGTCGGCATCGCCTTCGGCACCGTCGGCTGCAAGAAGAGCTCCTTCGACATCGAGATCACGACGTACCGCTCGGAGGCGTACGACCGCACCTCGCGCAAGCCCGAGGTGTCCTACGGCGACTCCATCGAGGACGATCTGGTGCGCCGGGACTTCACGGTGAACGCCATGGCGGTGGCGCTCCCGGAGAAGGAGTTCATCGACCCGCACAACGGTCTGGAGGACCTCGCGGCGCGGGTGCTGCGTACGCCGGGCACCCCGCAGGAATCCTTCTCCGACGATCCGCTGCGGATGATGCGGGCGGCGCGCTTCGCCGCGCAGCTGGACTTCACCGTGGCGCCCGAGGTCGTGGCCGCGATGAAGAAGATGGCGGACCGGATCGACATCATCTCCGCCGAGCGGGTGCGTGACGAGCTCAACAAGCTGCTCCTGGGGGCGCACCCCCGCAAGGGTCTGAAGCTTCTGGTCGAGAGCGGCATCGCCGACCGGGTGCTGCCGGAGCTGCCGGCGCTGCGGCTGGAGAGTGACGAGCATCACCGCCACAAGGACGTCTACGAGCACTCGCTGACCGTCCTGGAGCAGGCCATCGACCTGGAGGAGGACGGCCCGGACCTGGTACTGCGGCTGGCGGCGCTGCTCCATGACATCGGCAAGCCGAGGACGCGCCGGTTCGAGAAGGACGGCCGGGTCTCCTTCCACCACCACGAGGTGGTGGGCGCGAAGATGACCAAGAAGCGGATGACCGCGCTGAAGTACTCCAACGAGATGGTCAAGGACGTCTCGCGTCTGGTGGAGCTGCACCTGCGGTTCCACGGCTACGGCACGGGCGAGTGGACGGACTCGGCGGTCCGCCGGTACGTACGGGACGCCGGCCCGCTGCTGACACGGCTGCACAAGCTGACCCGCTCGGACTGCACCACGCGCAACAAGCGCAAGGCCAATGCCCTCTCGCGGGCGTACGACGGGCTCGAGGAGCGCATCGCGCGGCTGCAGGAGCAGGAGGAGCTGGACGCGATCCGGCCGGACCTGGACGGCAACGACATCATGCAGGTGCTGGGCATCGCACCCGGGCCGGAGGTCGGGAAGGCCTACAAGTACCTGCTGGAGCTCCGGCTGGAGAACGGCCCGATGGGCCGTGAGGCGGCGGTCGAGGCGCTCAAGAAATGGTGGGCCGAGCAGAGCTGATCGCTCGTTTCACGTGAAACACCGCCCGCACCGCCCGGACCGTTCATCGGTCGGGCGGTGTTTCACGTGAAACATCAGAAGCGTCGCCTCGCTACTGAGTCGGCCGGCGCGAGGTTTCACGTGAAACACGTGCGCGCGCCATGGCGAGGGCGACGGCCAGATGCAGCACGGCCACACCGACGATCAGTGCGGGCGAGCGCCCGTCGGGCGGCAGCACCAGGGCCGCCACCCCGGCCGCGCCGACGAAAGCGGTGTGGAAGAGGACGTCGTACAGGGCGAAGACCCGACCGCGGAACGCGTCGTCCACGGCATGCTGCACCTCGGTGTCCGTGGCGATCTTCGCGCCCTGTGTGGCGAGGCCGAGGGCGAAGGCGGCGACGAGCACGGGCGTCAGGGTGAAGGAGAGGCTGAGCGCGGGGACCAGCACGGCGGCAGCCCCCGCACACACCGCGATCCAGCCGGTGGCGGTCAGCCGGGTCACAGCCGTGGGCGTCACTACCGCCGCCGCGAAGAACCCGACGCCGGAAGCGGCGACCGCGAGGCCCAGTGATGCCATGCCGTCCGGCCCGTGTATCGGCCAATAGGCGCGGCACAGCATCAGCACCGTGATCGTCAGTGCGCCGTAGCAGAAGCGCATCAGCGCCATCGCCGTCAGGGCACGGGCGGCGGACCGGCGCTTGCGGAGGTGAGCCAGCCCGGCGCTGAGCTCGCGGGCGGTGTGCAGCAGCGCGGCGGTGAGCCGTGGTGACACCCGCCGGGGGTCCGGGCCGAGGAGCCCCGGCGGGATGCGCAGTGCGACGCCTGCGGCGCAGAGGTAGAGGGCGGCGCCGAGCAGGACGGACACCGCGTCGGATTCCACGCCGACCAGCCGTACGGCGAAGGCGAGGCCGCCGCCCGCGGTGGCCGCGAGCGTGCCGGCCGTGGGGGACAGGGAATTGGCCACCACGAGCGCCTCGGCGTTGTCGACGACTCGCGGCAGCGCGGCCGACAGTCCGGCCAGAACGAAGCGGTTGACCGCGGTGACGCTCAGTGCCGAGGCGTAGAAGAGCCAGTCCGGTACGCCGGCGAGGAGGAGCAGTGCGGTCGCGGCCGCCAGTACCGTGCGCAGCAGATTGCCGTGGAGCAGGACCTGGCGGCGGCGCCAGCGGTCCAGGAAGACGCCGGCGAACGGGCCGAGCACGGAGTAGGGGAGCAGCAACACCGCCATCGCGGAGGCGATGGCGGCGGGAGATGCCTGCTTCTCGGGTGAGAAGACGACGTACGAGGCGAGGGCGACCTGGTACACACCGTCGGCGGCCTGGGAGAGCAGCCGGACGGCCAGCAGCCGGCGGAAGTCTCGGCGGCGGAGGAGTACGCGGAGATCACGCGCGGCGGCCATGGGCCATAGCCTCACACAGGCCGCGGGCCCCTGGGGAGACTTCCAGAGGCCCGCGGGTGTCAGGTCGGTGCGGTCGCGTGGGCGTCCGCCGGTCGCTGTGTCAGCGCTCGACCTCGCCCTTGATGAACTTCTCGACGTTGTCCCGGGCCTCGTTGTCGAAGTACTGGACCGGCGGGGACTTCATGAAGTACGAGGAGGCGGAGAGGACCGGGCCGCCGATGCCGCGGTCCTTGGCGATCTTCGCGGCGCGCAGCGCGTCGATGATGACGCCGGCGGAGTTCGGGGAGTCCCAGACCTCGAGCTTGTACTCCAGGTTCAGCGGGACGTCACCGAAGGCACGGCCCTCCAGGCGGACGTAGGCCCACTTGCGGTCGTCCAGCCAGGCGACGAAGTCCGACGGACCGATGTGGACGTTGTCCTCGCCCAGCTCGCGGTCGGTGATCTGGGAGGTGACGGCCTGCGTCTTGGAGATCTTCTTGGACTCCAGGCGCTCGCGCTCGAGCATGTTCTTGAAGTCCATGTTGCCGCCGACGTTCAGCTGCATCGTGCGGTCCAGGATGACGCCCCGGTCCTCGAAGAGCTTGGCCATCACGCGGTGCGTGATGGTGGCGCCCACCTGGGACTTGATGTCGTCACCGACGATCGGGACGCCCGCCTCGGTGAACTTGTCCGCCCACTCCTTGGTGCCGGCGATGAAGACCGGGAGGGCGTTGACGAAGGCGACCTTGGCGTCGATGGCGCACTGGGCGTAGTACTTCGCCGCGTCCTCGGAGCCGACGGGGAGGTAGCACACCAGGACGTCGACCTGCTGGTCCTTGAGGACCTGGACGACGTCGACGGGGGCCTCGTCGGACTCCTCGATGGTCTGGCGGTAGTACTTGCCGAGACCGTCGAGGGTGTGGCCGCGCTGGACGGTCACGCCGGTGCGCGGCACGTCACAGATCTTGATGGTGTTGTTCTCGCTGGCGCCGATGGCGTCGGCGAGGTCGAGGCCGACCTTCTTGGCGTCGACGTCGAAGGCAGCCACGAACTCGATGTCACGCACGTGGTAGTCACCGAACTGCACGTGCATCAGACCGGGCACGCGGCTGTCCGGGTCGGCGTCCTTGTAGTACTCGACGCCCTGCACCAACGATGCGGCGCAGTTGCCCACGCCGACGACGGCTACGCGAACCGAACCCATTCCGGTTGCTCCCTGTTTGTTCTCGACGCGGCTCCGCGGCTGCGGAGCCTCATGTGGCGGTGTCATCGGACGGATCCGGCCGGGATCCACCCCGGTTCCGGGGCAGGCCACCCGTCTCTCCTGACTCGTTCCGGTCCGGGGCCGCGGGATCCTGGGCACGCTGATCGCGCCCGGCCCGCTCGCTCTCGATCAGCTCGTTCAGCCAGCGCACTTCGCGCTCCACGGATTCCAGACCGTGTCGCTGCAGCTCAAGGGTGTACTGGTCGAGCCGCTCACGGCGGGCCAGCGAGGCACGCATCCTTTCGAGGCGCTCCTCCAGGCGGCTGCGCCGGCCCTCCAGTACACGCATCCGCACGTCACGCGAGGTCTGTCCGAAGAAGGCGAACCGGACACCGAAGTGCTCGTCCTCCCAGGCGTCCGGACCCGAGTGGGAGAGCAGCTCCTCGAAGTGCTCCTTCCCCTCCGCCGTCAACCGGTAGACGATCTTGGCTCGGCGTCCTGCGAGTGATGCTGCGGGGGCGCCCTGAGCCGCTCCTTCCCCGGACTCCTCGGTCAGCCAGCCGTGCGCGACCAGGGACTTGAGGCAGGGGTAGAGGGTGCCGTAACTGAACGCCCGGAAGACGCCCAGCGAGGTGTTGAGCCGTTTCCGCAGCTCGTACCCGTGCATGGGGGACTCGCGCAACAAGCCGAGCACGGCGAATTCGAGGATGCCGGACCGTCTGCTCATCCTCCGCCTCCCCAGCTGTGTGCGTTCTTTATGCCGAGCTGATGTATCGACTCGATACATCCAGACGATAGAACGGCACATCTGGCGGGACAAGGGGAGGGACGGTGAACGGGATCACATCGACGATTCGCCGTAGCCAACCTGACTGATTTGGAGTGAATTCCGAGCCTGGGCAGGTTTTGGCCGTGCGTAGTCTGTGCGGCATGCAGACTGCCGGGAACCAAGTGGCGAGAAGTGACGTCTCCGTCCCCGGTGTAGTGCGGCCCGTGCGACCAATACGGGCCGTGTTGTCGGGGGGACCTGAAGTGAACTGCCGCCTTCAGGCGATGAGATAGCGCGCCTGCCCGAGGAGTAACCGTTCCATGAGCGAGCACCGTCGCAAACCGCCGCAGCCGCAAGGTGGCGGACGTGCCGCGGCCCGACGCGCCGCACAGCAGCAATCCAGTGGCCGTCGTGCCGCGCCGTCGCGCGGTTCGGCGAGGCAGTCAGCCTCCGCCGCCTCCCCGTCCGGCGCACCTGGGCAGGAGCCTCCGTATCAGGGGCGGGCGGCGGCGCGCCGGGCTGCGCAACGCGGCGGGCGCCGGCGGGCGCCCGAAGCAGCGGCCGGCGCGGCGGCCGGTGGAGCAGGCCGCGGCCGCGGTGGCGGTCGCCGCTCCGGTGGCGGTGCCGGAGGTGACGGCCGGCCGCCCAAGAAGCGGTTCATCGATTACCCGCGCGCGGGCAAGTACGGAGCGCGCCGCTGGGTACCGTCCTGGCGTCTCGTCCTGGGCAGCTGCCTGGGCTTCATCGCGTTCGTCCTCGGTCTGTCGGGCATCGCGCTGGCGTACGTCGACGTACCGAACCCGCAGAAGCTCGCGGGAGTGCAGAAGAACGTCTACTACTGGGCCGACGGCAAGCAGATGGTCGTCGCCGGCGGCGGTGAGCTCAACCGCCAGATCGTGCCGATCAGCCAGATCCCGCAGTCCATGCAGGACGCGGTGATCTCCGCGGAGAACGCCTCGTTCGAGACGGACTCCGGTGTCGACCCGATGGGTATCGCCCGCGCGGTGGTCAAGATGGCCATGGGCGGTGAGACCCAGAGTGGCTCGACGATCACCCAGCAGTACGTGAAGAACACCTACCTGAACCAGGAACAGACGCTCAAGCGCAAGATCACTGAGCTGTTCATCTCGATAAAGGTGGGCGCCTCGGAGCCCAAGCCCAAGATCCTGGCCGGGTACCTCAACACGGCGTACTACGGGCGTGGTGCCTACGGCATCCAGGCCGCTTCGCGCGCCTACTACAACAAGGACAGCGAAGACCTCACCAGGAGCGAGGGAGCCTTCCTCTCCTCGCTGCTCAACGGTCCGAACCTGTACGACCCGTACGTCACGACGGAGGCCGAGGGCGCGAACCTCAAGCGCGCCGAGGCACGCTGGGCGTGGACGCTGGACCGGGAAGTCGAGGTGGGGCGGCTGTCCAAGACCGAGCGGGCCAAGATCGCGAAGGAAGGCTTCCCGCGCCCGCGGCCGCCGAAGAAGGCGATGGACCTGCGAGGCCAGAAGGGCTACCTCGTCGACCTCGCCAACAACTACATCACCGCCAACACCGACATCTCGGAAGCCGAGCTGAAAAAGGGCGGCTACTCGATCCACACCACCTTCGACCGCAAGAAGATGGGGCAGCTGACCAAGGCGGTCGAGAAGGTCTCCAAGCAGGCGCTGAAGCCCGAGCAGCGCGCGGTCGACAAGTACGTGCAGTTCGGCGGCGCATCGGTCGAACCGAAGTCCGGCAAGATCGTCGCCATCTACGGCGGCAAGGACGCCACGGAGCACTACACGAACAACGCCGACTACACCGGCGTCCAGGTCGGCTCCACGTTCAAGCCGTTCGTCCTGGCCGCGGCGATGGACAAGGGCGTGCGCAACCCGAGCAACCCGGCCATCCGTACCCCCGTGTCGCCGAACAGCATGTACAACGGCGACAACAAGCTGCGGCTGCTCAACTACGACCGGACCGTCTGGCACGACAAGGACGGCAACGAGTGGCACCAGGCCAACGACGGAAATGAGGACAAGGGCCGGGTCAGCCTGCGGACCGCCATGCAGTACTCGGTGAACACGCCCTACATCCAGCTGGGCATGGACGTCGGACCGGACGTGGTGAAGCAGGAGGCGATCGCCGCCGGTCTTCGGGACGACAACAGCATGGCGCGGACCACGCCGACGTTCTCGCTGGGCACCTCGGCGCCCAGCGCGATCCGGCTGGCCGGTGCCTACGCCACCTTCGCCGCCAGCGGTCAGCAGACCGACCCGTACTCCGTGGAGTCGGTGACCAAGGACGGCGTGGAGGAGTTCAACCACAAGGAAGTGGCGAAGACCAAGCAGGCCTTCGACCCGAACGTGGCCAACAACGTCACGGACGTGCTCAAGACCGTCGTCAAGAAGGGCACCGGTACGGCGGCGCAGCTGCCGGACGGCCGTGAGGTGGCCGGCAAGACCGGTACCACCGACGACAACAAGTCGGCGTGGTTCGCGGGCTACACCAAGCAGCTGGCCACCACGATCGGCATGTGGCGCGTCAACGACCAGGCCAAGGTCCAGAAGTTCCTGAAGATGTACGGCGTCGGCGGCGAGGAGAAGATCCACGGAGCTTCGTTCCCGTCGGAGATCTGGCGCGACTACATGATGGAAGCCATGAAGGGCGAGGAGATGCTGCCCTTCCCGCAGCCTCAGCCGATCGGCAAGGTCGTCTACGGCGAGAGCGCCAGCCCGACTCCGACGCCGACGCCGTCGGACGAGCCGTCGGACGAGCCGTCGGAGACGCCGTCCGAGACCCCGAGCGACGAGTCCTCCCCCAGCGCCACACCCACGGAGACCTGTTCGCCCTGGGACCTCGCCTGCAAGGACAACGGCGGTCAGGACAACGGCGGGCCTTCCGGTGGACCCGGAGACCCGGGCGACGAGCCTTCGCCACCGGTGACCGAGACACCAGGCGGCGATGACGACGGTGGTTTCTTCGGAGGCCCCAACGGCATCAAGGAATGACCGCACGCTGTTTCACGTGAAACGCCAGACCGGTTTCACGTGAAACGGCGGCCGCAGAACGACGAGCCCCCGACCCGGCATGCCCGGGCGGGGGCTTCGCCGTTCCCAGCACAGAGACGTGCGGCAGGATGACCCCATGACGAGCGTGCGACAGGACGAGCCCGTACGGCCGACGGAACGGGACGAGGTGGCGGCGGCCGGCAGCGAGCTGATCGGCGGACCGCTCGGCCGCCGCGTACAGCTCGGCGCGAGCTGGTGGACGCCGGTACGCGTCATCGCTCTCGTGGCCCTGGGGATGTTCGCCCTGGGGATGGTGCAGAAGCTGCCCTGCTACAACGGGGCGTGGTTCTTCGGTGCCACCAGCCAGTACACCCACGCCTGCTATTCCGACATCCCGCATCTCTACGTCGGGCGCGGCTTCGCGGAGAACCTGGTCCCCTACTTCGACCGGCTCCCCGGCGACATGCAGTACCTCGAATACCCGGTGCTGACCGGGGTGTTCATGGAGGTCGCCTCCTGGATGACGCCGCACGGCGGCACGATGCAGCACCGCGAGCAGATCTACTGGCTGGCCAATGCAGGGATGCTCATGATCTGCGCCGCCGTCATAGCGGTCTGCGTGGCCCGCACCCACCGCAACCGCCCCTGGGACGGACTGCTCCTCGCCTTGGCGCCGGCCTTCGCGCTGACCGCCACCATCAACTGGGACCTGCTCGCGGTCGCGCTGACCGCGGTGGCGATGCTGCTGTGGGCGCGCAGCCGCCCGCTCGCCGCCGGTGTCTTCATCGGGCTGGCGACCGCCGCCAAGCTCTACCCGGTCCTGCTGCTGGGCCCGCTGTTCGTCCTGTGCTGGCGGGCCGGCAAGTGGCGCGCGTTCGGCGCGGCGACGGGGGGCGCGGTCTTCTCCTGGCTGGCGGTGAACCTGCCGGTCATGCTGCCGGCCTGGGACGGCTGGCAGAAGTTCTACACCTTCAGCCAGGCGCGCCCGATCGACTTCGGCTCCGTCTGGCTGCTCATCTCCCAGCGCACCGGCAACCCGCTGGAGTACGCCAACACCTACGCGACGCTGCTGATGATCGTCGGGTGTGGCGCCATCGCGCTGCTCGCCCTGTACGCGCCGCGCCGCCCGCGCCTGGCCCAGCTGGCGTTCCTGGTCGTGGCGCTCTTCGTCCTGACCAACAAGGTCTACTCACCGCAGTACGTGCTCTGGCTGATCCCGCTGGCCGCACTGGCCCGCCCGCGCTGGCGGGACTTCCTGGTCTGGCAGGCCTGCGAGGTCATGTACTTCCTCGGCATCTGGCTCTACCTCGCCTACAGCGGCAGCGGGGACAAGCACCAGGGACTGCCGCCGGAGGGCTACCAGCTGGCCATAGCGCTCCATCTGCTGGGCACGTTGTACCTGTGCGCCCTGGTGGTCAGGGACGTGCTGCTGCCCGACCGGGACGGGGTACGCCGGGACGGCGCCGACGACCCCTCGGGCGGTGTCCTGGACCAGGCACCGGACGTGTTCGTCCTGGGCCGGCAGCACGCTGCCGCACCGCACACCGCCCCGTACGAGGGCGTGGCACGGGTCGAGTGGGGCCCGGCCCGGGACTGACCACCGGGAACCGCAGCCCGGTCGGCGAGACAGCCGGAGGAACGCGGCGGGCCCGGACGCACGGCAGCGGAGCCGTCCGTCCGGGCCCGTGGTGCCGGAGCCGCCGGGAAACCGCCGGTCAGCGGTCCACGATGCGGTCGAACTGGGTGGTCGTGTGCCGAAGGTGGGCCACCAGTTCCTCGCCGACCTTCGGCTCGGGCGCGTCGCTCGGCACGAACAGGATCGAGACCTGCATGTGCGGCGGCTCCGCGAACCAGCGCTGCTTACCGCCCCAGACGTACGGCGAAAGGTTCCGGTTCACCGTCGCCAGGCCCGCCCGCGCGACGCCCTTGGCGCGTGGCATCACGCCGTGCAGCGCCTTGGGCGACTCCAGGCCGACACCGTGCGAGGTACCGCCGGCCACCACGACGAGGTAGCCGTCGGACGCCGCCTTCTGCTGCCGGTAGCCGAAGCGGTCCCCCTTGGCCACACGGGTGACGTCCAGGACCGAGCCGCGGTACTCCGTGGCGTCGTGGTCGCCGAGCCAGAGGCGGGTGCCGATCCGCGCCCGGAAGCGGGTCTGCGGGAACTGGGCCTGCAGCCGGTGCAGCTCCTCGGCCTTGAGGTGGCTGACGAACATGGTGTGCAGCGGCAGCCGCGCGGTGCGCAGCCGGTCCATCCAGCCGATGACCTCGTCGACGGCGTCGGTGCCGTCGGTGCGGTCCAGCGGCAGGTGGATGGCGAAGCCCTCCAGCCGTACGTTCTCGATCGCCGAGGCCAGCATCGGCAGCTCCTCCGGCGTGACGCCGTGCCGCTTCATGCTGCTCATGACCTCGACCACGACCCGTGCCCCGGCCAGTCCGCCGAGACCCTGGACCGACGAGACCGAACGGATCGCCCGGTCCGGCAGCGGCACCGGCTCCTCGCCGTGCCGGAACGGCGTCAGGACGAGCAGATCACCGCTGAAGAAGTCCTTGATGCGGGCCGCTTCGTAGGTGGTGCCGACCGCCAGCAGATCGGCGCCGAGGCGGGTCGCCTCGTCGGCGAGGCGCTCGTGGCCGAAGCCGTAGCCGTTGCCTTTGCAGACCGGGACCAGGCCCGGGAACTGCTGCAGCACCTGCTGCTGGTGCGCCCGCCAGCGCGCGGTGTCGACATAGAGGGTGAGCGCCATGGCCGGCCCGTGAACCTTTCTCGTGGCTGTGTGCGTGGATCTTCAGGAACGTCGCAGGCGAGCGGTCAGCGCCGCGACATGTAGATGTCCAGCGCCTTGTGCAGGAGCTTGTTCAGCGGGAAGTCCCACTCGCCCAGGTACTCCGCCGCCTGCCCGCCGGTGCCGACCTTGAACTGGATCAGGCCGAAGAGATGATCCGACTCGTCCAGCGAGTCGCTGATGCCGCGGAGGTCGTAGACGGTCGCGCCGAGCGCGTAGGCGTCCCGCAGCATCCGCCACTGCATCGCGTTGGACGGGCGGACCTCGCGGCCGATGTTGTCGGACGCGCCATAGGAGTACCAGACGTGGCCACCGACGACCAGCATCGTCGCCGCGGAAAGGTTCACGCCGTTGTGGCGGGCGAAGTACAGCCGCATGCGGTTGGGGTCCTCGCTGTTGAGGGCCGTCCACATGCGCTGGAAGTAGCTCAGCGGCCGCGGGCGGAACTGGTCACGCACCGCGGTGATCTCGTACAGCCGCTGCCACTCGGCGAGGTCCTCGTAACCGCCCTGGACGACCTCGACGCCGGCCTTGTCGGCCTTTTTGATGTTGCGGCGCCACAGCTGGTTGAAGCCCTTGTGGACGTCCTCCAGCGAGCGGTTCTCCAGCGGCACCTGGAAGACGTAGCGGGGCTGCACGTCACCGAAGCCCGCGCCACCGTCCTCGCCCTGCTGCCAGCCCATCCGGCGCAGGCGGTCGGCGACCTCGAAGGCGCGCGGCTCGATGTGGGTGGCCTCCACGTCCCGCAGACGCTTGACGTCGGGGTCCTGGATGCCGGCCTTGATCGCGGCGGCGTCCCAGCGGCGGATGACGACCGGCGGGCCCATCTTCACGGAGAAGGCGCCCTGCTGCTTCAGATGCGCGAGCATCGGCCGCAGCCAGTCCTCCAGGTTCGGGGAGTACCAGTTGATGACGGGACCCTCGGGCAGGTACGCGAGGTACCGCTTGATCTTGGGCAGCTGGCGGTAGAGGACCAGCCCGGCACCGACGAGCTGCCCGGCGGAGTCGAACCAGCCCAGGTTCTCCGAGCGCCACTCGGACTTCACGTCGGCCCAGGCCGGGACCTGCATGTGACTCGCCGCGGGCAGGCTCTGGATGTATGCCAGATGCTGCTCTCGACTGATGGTCCTCAGGGTCAGGCTCATGCGGGGCGCTCCTCGGCAGGTTTGTCCCCGTGGTCGGGGCTCCGGCTCTCGCGCCGAAGCCTACTGCGCCAAGGGAGCACCCCGTCTGGGCCTACGGGCGCAGGAGCCCGTACGTCATCGGTGCGGTCAGCCCAGTACGCCCCCGAAGAGGCCGCCGTGTGCCATGCCGAGGAAGAACCCGAGCGCCGCAGCGCCCAGACCGATGATCAGTACGAAGCGCTCCCCGGTGGTCGCGGAGATGAACTGTCCCCAGGCCCCCGTCACGATGCCGACCAGACCTGCCCAGGAGCTGAGCAGGTGCAGATGGGTGAAGGCGGCGGAGATCACGGCGATGAGGCCGAGCACCAGGGTCACCACGGCGAGGGTGTTCTCGACGGGGTGTGCCTTGCCGTCGCTCTTCAGCGCGGAGAGCAGGCCGTGCTGCTGGGACTTCTGGGGCTGTACTGCATGTGCCATGCGGCACCTCCGTAGACAGGGCGGCGCACTGTAACGCCGCTCACACCCGTTGTGTTCCAGATTGAGGGGATCCGTGGCCTGATTTCAACCGGAAGCCCTGCGGCGGGTACTCTGTACGGTCTGCGCCCATGTCTGTCCGCATTCGCTGTACGGGCCGGGCGCGGAACGCATCACGACCCTCCTGCCACGGAACGACCGTGGCCGCTGAGTCCAAAGGAGGTGGGTTCCACATGCGTCACTACGAGGTGATGGTCATCCTCGACCCCGATCTGGAGGAGCGCGCTGTCTCCCCCCTGATCGAGAACTTCCTTTCCGTCGTCCGTGAGGGCAACGGCAAGGTCGAGAAGGTCGACACCTGGGGCCGTCGTCGTCTCTCGTACGAGATCAACAAGAAGCCCGAGGGCATCTACTCGGTCATCGACCTCCAGGCCGAGCCGGCCGTCGTCAAGGAGCTCGACCGTCAGATGAACCTGAACGAGTCGGTCCTCCGGACCAAGGTCCTCCGTCCCGAGACCCACTGACCGCGTAAGCGTTCAGCGGACATCGGGTCCGAGTAGCAACACAGCAGCCAGCAGCACACCCGCCGAGAGGTTCCCCTAATGGCAGGCGAGACCGTCATCACGGTCGTCGGCAATCTTGTCGACGACCCCGAGCTGCGCTTCACCCCGTCCGGTGCGGCGGTCGCGAAGTTCCGCGTCGCGTCCACTCCCCGCACCTTCGACCGTCAGACCAATGAGTGGAAGGACGGCGAGAGCCTGTTCCTGACCTGCTCGGTCTGGCGTCAGGCGGCGGAGAACGTCGCCGAGTCCCTCACGCGGGGCACCCGCGTGATCGTGCAGGGCCGCCTCAAGCAGCGGTCGTACGAGGACCGCGAGGGCGTGAAGCGCACGGTCTACGAGCTCGACGTCGACGAGGTCGGCGCGAGCCTGCGCAATGCCACGGCCAAGGTCACCAAGACCAGCGGCCGGGGTGCTCAGGGCGGCGGCTTCGGCGGCGGCCCGCAGGGCGGCGGCCAGGGCGGTGGCGGCGGCTGGGGCGGCGGCCCCGGCGGCGGCCAGCAGGGCGGCGGGGCTCCCGCCGACGACCCCTGGGCGACCGGTGCTCCTGCGGGCGGTGGCCAGCAGGGTGGCGGCGGTGGCGGCTGGGGCGGCGGCTCCGGCGGCGGCTACTCGGACGAGCCGCCCTTCTAGGCACGTACGTCCGGCACGTACATGCGGGGCTGTTTCACGTGAAACGCCGTTTCACGTGAAACGTGAGCCCGGCGGCCTGAGGGCGCCAGCACAAACTTCTTGAAACTCACTGGAGAGAGACAATGGCGAAGCCGCCTGCTCGCAAGCCGAAGAAGAAGGTTTGCGTGTTCTGCAAGGAGAAGATCTCCTACGTCGACTACAAGGACACGAACCTGCTGCGGAAGTTCATCTCCGACCGCGGCAAGATCCGTGCCCGCCGGGTCACCGGCAACTGCACCCAGCACCAGCGTGACGTCGCCACGGCCGTGAAGAACAGCCGTGAGATGGCGCTGCTGCCCTACACCTCCACCGCGCGATAAGGGAAGGGTGACCGAAACATGAAGATCATCCTCACCCACGAGGTCTCCGGCCTCGGCACCGCCGGCGACGTCGTTGACGTCCGGGACGGTTACGCCCGTAACTACCTGGTCCCGCGCGGTTTCGCGATCCGCTGGACCAAGGGCGGCGAGAAGGACGTCGAGCAGATCCGCCGCGGTCGTAAGATCCGCGAGATCGCGTCGGTCGAGCAGGCCAACGAGGTCAAGGGTCAGCTCGAGGGCGTCAAGGTGAAGCTGGCCGTCCGTGCCGGCGACGCCGGCCGCCTGTTCGGCTCCGTCACCCAGGCCGACATCGCCTCGGCGATCAAGGCTGCCGGTGGCCCGGACGTGGACAAGCGCCGCGTGGAGGTCGGTTCGCCGATCAAGACCCTGGGCGCGCACCAGGTCTCCGTGCGTCTGCACCCCGAGGTTGTCGCCAACCTCGGCGTCGAGGTCGTCGCTGCCTGAGTGCAGCCCGATCGCACGGCCTGATCACCGGCCGCGGGCAGCAGCCCGCTGACCGCGGCACGGTGAGCGAGTCACACCGTAGGGGCCGCATCCTTCCGAGGATGCGGCCCCTACGGCTGTTCGGTGGGCCGCCGGGCCACGGAGGCCGGACGCGTCCGGTCGCTCAGCGAGCGGCGCCCGTCACGATCCAGCGGCCCGATCGGGTGCGGATCCACAGGGTCACCATGCGGACGGTCATCATCAGCGCCATCGACCACCACAGCGCGGTCAGCCCGCCTCCCAGCGCCGGGACGGCGAGGGCCACCGGAGCGAAGACCGCCAGCGTGACGAGCATCGCTCCGGCCAGGTACGGCCCGTCCCCCGCCCCCATCAGCACGCCGTCGAGAACGAAGACGATGCCGGAGACCGGCTGGCTCACCGCGACCACCAGCAGGGCAGGCAGCAGGACGTCCTGCACGGCCGGATCGGCGGTGAACAGCGGGATGAACAGTGGCCGGGCCAGTGCGACCAGGACGCCGAGCACCACTCCGGAGGCGATGCCCCACTCGACCATGCGCCGACAGGCGGCCTTGGCTCCGGCCACGTCGCCCGCGCCCAGATAGCGCCCGATGATGGCCTGGCCTGCGATGGCGATCGCGTCCAGCGCGAAGGCCAGCAGCGACCACAGGGTCAGGATGATCTGGTGGGCGGCCACGTCGGCGTCGCCGAGCCGTGCGGCGACCGCCGTCGCGATCATCAGGACGGCGCGCAGCGAGAGCGTACGGACCAGCAGGGGCACGCCGGCCTGTGCGGAGGCGCGGATACCGGCGGTGTCGGGGCGGAGTGAGGCGCCGTGCCGTCGTGCTCCGCGTACGACGACGGAGAGGTAGACGGCCGCCATGCCGCACTGGGCGATGACGGTGCCCCAGGCGGAGCCGGCGATGCCCAGACCGGCGCCGTAGACGAGTCCGATGTTGAGAACGGCGTTGAGCGAGAAACCGCCGATGGCGACGTACAGCGGGGTTCTGGTGTCCTGCAGGCCACGGAGGACGCCGGTGGCGGCGAGCACGACGAGCATCGCCGGAATGCCGAGGGCGCTGATCCGCAGGTAGGTGGTGGCGTACGGAGCCGCGGTGCCGGACGCGCCGAAGACATCGACGAGCCAAGGCGCGGTCGGCAGCACGACGGCGATCACGGCGGCGCCCAGCAGGAGGGCGAGCCAGATGCCGTCCATGCCCTGGCGGATGGCGGCGGACAGATCGCCGGCGCCGACCCGGCGGGCGACGGCCGCGGTGGTGGCGTAGGCGAGGAAGACGAAGACCGAGACGGCGGTCGTGAGGAGAGCGGCGGCGACACCGAGTCCGGCCAGTTGCGGGGTGCCGAGGTGCCCGATGACGGCACTGTCGACCATGACGAAGAGAGGTTCCGCGACGAGCGCGCCGAACGCGGGGAGGGCGAGTGCGATGATCTCGCGGTCGTGCCGGCGGGCGGTGCGCCTGGGCTTCGCGGGAGCCTGTGTCATGCACCCAATCTAATCTTCCACAGGTAAGAGACACAAATAGGTTGTGCTCCTTACTTTCCGCTGTGCGGAGTGGTCGTCTCCGCGGTGATTGTCGCGATCTTGAACAGGTTGCCGAAGTTTTTCTCCCCCACAGGCTATGGATGAAAAAGCCGCAGGTCAGAAGCGTCAGGGAGAGGTGATTGTGTGTTTGTCCACACCGCTTTCCCCCGCGCCGTGCACAGGATCCGGGGAGTTCTCCACAGGTTGGGGGCGATCATCCACATGGCCTGTGGATAACCAGATTGGCGGACGGTGCCCACAGGCCTACCGTTGTGCGGCGCCCCCTCCCCGTGCCGGTCCTTGGATTCATCCGAACTCGTCGCGCCGTAAGCGGAGTCGGGTGACTCGTTTGTCGGAGCCGTGCCGTAAGAAAGAAGGGCACAGCAAGGTCCGCGTGGCGGACGGGAGGAGGTGGCGTGGTGAGCATGCCCGAGCCCATGGAGGACCCCTGGTCCGACTCCGGCCCCGGCGACCGGCTGCCCGCCCGCTCCCGCCGGAACGACGGCAAGGGACGCGGCCGTGAGGACCGGTTCGACCGCGAGGACAGCGGTGGTGCGTGGTCCGGCGGCGGATTCGAGCGGGTCCCGCCGCAGGACCTGGACGCCGAGCAGTCCGTACTGGGCGGCATGCTGCTCTCCAAGGACGCCATCGCGGACGTGGTGGAGGTCCTCAAGGGCCACGACTTCTACCGCCCGGCGCACGAGCTGGTCTACCAGGCCATCCTCGACCTGTACGCCAAGGGTGAGCCCGCCGACCCGATCACCGTCGCCGCCGAGCTGACCAAGCGCGGTGAGATCGCCCGGGTGGGCGGCGCTTCGTACCTGCACACCCTCGTGCAGTCCGTACCGACCGCGGCCAACGCGGAGTACTACGCCGAGATCGTCCATGAGCGTGCCGTGCTGCGCCGGCTGGTCGAGGCCGGTACGAAGATCACGCAGATGGGATACGCGGCCGACGGCGACGTCGACGAGATCGTCAACAGCGCGCAGGCGGAGATCTACGCCGTCACCGAGCAGCGCACCAGCGAGGACTACCTCCCGCTCGGCGACATCATGGAGGGTGCGCTCGACGAGATCGAGGCGATCGGCTCCCGACAGGGGCAGATGACCGGCGTCCCCACCGGCTTCTCCGACCTGGACTCCCTGACGAACGGCCTGCACCCCGGCCAGATGATCGTCGTCGCGGCCCGTCCGGCGATGGGTAAGTCCACGCTCGCGCTGGACTTCGCCCGGGCCTGCTCGATCAAGCACAACATGCCGAGCGTCATCTTCTCGCTCGAGATGGGGCGCAACGAGATCGCCATGCGTCTGCTGTCCGCCGAGGCCCGGGTGGCGCTGCATCACATGCGCTCCGGCGCGATGACGGACGAGGACTGGACCCGGCTGGCCCGCCGGATGCCCGACGTCTCGGCCGCGCCGCTCTACATCGACGACTCGCCGAACCTCTCGATGATGGAGATCCGGGCCAAGTGCCGCCGCCTCAAGCAGCGGCAGGACCTGAAGCTGGTGGTCATCGACTATCTGCAGCTGATGCAGTCCGGCGGCTCCAAGCGCGTCGAGAGCCGTCAGCAGGAGGTCTCGGACATGTCCCGTAACCTCAAGCTGCTGGCCAAGGAGCTGGAGCTGCCCGTCATCGCGCTCTCCCAGCTGAACCGTGGCCCCGAGCAGCGTACGGACAAGAAGCCGCAGGTTTCCGACCTCCGAGAGTCGGGCTCCATCGAGCAGGACGCCGACATGGTCATCCTGCTGCACCGCGAGGACGCCTACGAGAAGGAGTCCCCCAGAGCGGGCGAGGCGGACATCATCGTCGGCAAGCACCGTAACGGCCCCACCGCCACCATCACCGTCGCCTTCCAGGGACACTACTCGCGCTTCGTGGACATGGCCCAGACCTGATCGGGCCGCGAGGCAGACCTCGCCGAATCCCCGGGCGCGGTACGGAAGTTCCGTGGTGCTCTGCGAGCATGAGGGTATGACGGAGCGGGATGGCGTGGTGGTGTCCACGGACGAGGACCGCGGGAGTACGGAGCTGCTGCCGGCGACTCGGCGGGAGCTGTGGCGGCGGCTCGCCGTGGGGCAGACGGAGGGCCGGGCCCCGTCGATGGTGGGCGCGGTCGTCCGGGACGGGCGGCCGGCGTGGCTGGGCCTGCGGGGCACGGTGGACGGCGCGATGCCGCACGCCGACATGCAGTACCGCATCGGCTCGCTCACCAAGACGTTCGTGGCGGTGCTCGTCATGCGGCTGCGCGACGAAGGACTGCTCGAGCTGGCCGACCCGGTCGGTGAGCACCTCAAGGACACTCCGGTCCCGGACGCAACGGTCGCGCAGCTGCTCGCCCACAGTGCGGGGCTGGCGGCCGAGGCACGCGGCCCGTGGTGGGAGCGGACGCCGGGCAGGCTGCGGCCGGGTCCCGCCGACATCTTCGGTGAGCGGCCGCGCCGCCATCCCGCGGGCCGGCGGTACCACTACTCCAACCCCGGGTACGCGCTGCTGGGCGCGCTCGTCGAGCGGCTGCGCGACGGAGAGCACTGGGCCGAGGTGCTGCGCCGCGAGGTGCTGGAACCGCTGGAGATGACGCGTACGACGCCGGACCCGGTGGCGCCGCATGCGGCGGGCTGGGCCGTGCATCCGTGGGCGGACGTGCTGCTGCCCGAACCGGCCGAGGACACCGGCCTGATGGCCCCGGCGGGCCAGCTGTGGTCCACGGCGTCGGACCTGTGCCGGTGGGCGGCGTTCCTGGCCGAGGGCGACGACCGGGTACTGAGCGCGGCGACCGTCGCCGAGATGCGGACGCCCGCTGTGCCGGCGGAGGGCGACGGGAGCATGGGCTACGGCCTGGGTCTGCAACTGCTGCGGACGGACGACGGCCGGGTGCTGGCCGGACACACCGGCTCCATGCCGGGCTTCCTGGCGTCCCTGTGGGTCGGTACGGATACTCGTACGGACGACGGAGTCGGTGGTCTCGCGCTGGCCAACTGCACGTCGGGCCCCGCCGTGAGCGGCATCGCCGCCGATCTCGTACGGATCGTGGCCGAGCGGGAGCTGAGCGTCCCCGCTCCGTGGCGGCCGCTGGCCGGGCCCCTGGACGAGGAACTGCTGGCACTGACCGGCCCCTGGTACTGGGGCGCGAGCCCTTTCGTCCTGCGGCTGCGGGCGGATCGGGAGCTGGAGCTGAGCCCGGTGTCCGGAGGGGGCCGCAGCTCACGGTTCCGGCCGGAGCCGGACGGTAGCTGGACGGGCCTGGACGGGTACTACGCGGGGGAGACGCTGCGCGCGGTGCGGGCCGGGGACGGTTCGGTGAGCCACCTGGACCTGGGGACGTTCGTGTTCACCCGCGCGCCGTACGAGCCGTCGGCACCCGTGCCGGGCGGTGTCGACGCGGGCGGCTGGCGCACGGAGGGGTGAACGGACGCCGGGGGAGGCGTCGGCGAGGCCGTGCACCCGGGCAGCGGGCGCCGGAGGCGGGACCGCGGGGCGGACGTACAGTCGAGCCAGATATCAGGAGTGCCGGGATCCGCCGTCGTGCGGGCCCGCTACCGCTGGAAGGCCACTGTGACTGCCGTGAACGATGCGACCGCGACCGCGAACTCCGACGCCCCGGCGCTGCTCGACCTGCCGCCGCTCACCGCGGCGCACTTCGCGCGGATCGAGGACAAGGTCGCCGCGCTGATGGGTACCGAAGCGGACGTCGTGACGATGCAGGGTGAGGCGCTGCTGCCGCTGGAGGCGTGCATCCGCTCGGCCGCACGGCCCGGCAGCACCGCGCTGAACATCATCACCGGACCGTACGGCGAGACCTTCGGCGGCTGGCTGCGGTCCTGCGGCGCTGATGTCGTCACGATCAGCGCGCCGTTCACCGGCGCGGTCTCGCCGCAGCAGGTCGCGGAGGCGCTGCGGGAGAACCCCGCCATCGACTTCGTGAGCCTGGTGCACGCCGAGGCCGCCACCGGCAACACCAACCCCGTCGCCGAGATCGGCGCTGTCGTGCGGGAGCACGGCGCGCTGCTGATGCTGGACGCGGTCGCGTCGGTGGGCGCTGAGCCGCTGCGTACCGACGAGTGGGGCGTCGATCTGTGTGTGATCGGTGGGCAGAAGGCGCTGGCGGGACCTGCCGGGGTCTCGGTGGCATCGGTCAGCGCCCGCGCCTGGGAGCGGATCGCCGCCAATGAGCAGGCCCCGCGCCGTTCCTACCTCTCGCTGCTGGACTGGAAGGACCGCTGGATCGACGGTGGCCGCACGGCCCTGCCGCACGCTCCGGCGCAGCTGGAGATGCTGGCGCTGGAGCAGGCCGTGGACCGCGTGAACGCCGAGGGGCCGGCCGCGGTCATCACGCGTCACCGTGCGGCGGCAGCCGCGACGCGTGCGGGCGTACGAGCCCTGGGCGGTCTGGACCCGTACGTCCTGCGGGACGAGGACGCCGCACCGGCCGCGACGACGCTCCGTGCGCCGGAGAGCCTGGACGCCCGGGAGATCGTGGCCGCCGCCCTGGCCGCGGACGGTGGGGTGCCGCTGCAGGCCGCTGCCGGGGCGTTGGCCGCGGAGATGATCCGCCTCAACCACTACGGCCGGGCAGCGGACCGGGGAGTGGTACTCGCCGCGCTGTCCGCGCTGGCCGAGGCGCTCCGCACGCTGGGCGTCGAGACGGACGCCGGTGCCGCAGCGAAGGCGGCCGGAGCTGCCTGGGACGCGGTGATCGGGGGCTGATCACCCTTCACGGGCGTCCGCGGCGGTTTCCTGCCGGTCTACGGCCCGGTTGGGCCATTCGGGTGGCCATCGGCCCTGTGGGGCGGTAGATGAGCTGAGTGGGGCTGTGTTTCACGTGGAACACAGCCCCACAGTCATGTTCAGGGGCCGAGGCAGTCATGTTCAGGGGCCGCGGCGGTGAAGCGTAAGGGTGCGGGGACAGGTCGGCGCGGCTCGCGGCTCGCCGGTTGCGGCTCCTGGCTCCGGCGCAGACGTTCGGCGTGAATTCACCTGAAAGCGGAACGCTCGACCCTCAAATGCCCTAGGTTATCGGCCAGTTGAGAGGGAGCGGCGACGCCTCGGCAGTGCCGCTGGGCGGCCGGGTGCAGGTCCGCGGGGTCGACGCAGGCCGACGCGGGGACCGGCAGGCCTCGTCGGGCGCTCGGGGGCAGCCCGGAACGCCACTTCGGAAACGGAAGAAACAACCCGGTTATGTGATCACCCGAGCCGGGCGTATTCCGCCTCCTCTGCGGCGGCGCGCCGTGGCCGAGGTCGTCGGTCATGCTTGTGGCGACCGTAGAATCGGAATGTCCGGCCCGTTTATCTGCGCGGTTTCCGAGACAGTGGTGCAGCCGTTTTCGAGGAGGCCGGAGAATGCCGGAGAAGGAGACCTCGGCATTGCGTGCCGACGCGCGGCGCAATCGGGCGCTGGTGCTCCAAGCGGCCCGTTCTGCCTTCGAGGAACGCGGGTTGAGCGTTCCGCTTGGAGAGATCGCTCGGCGCGCGGGGGTGGGGGCGGGCACCGTTTACCGTCATTTCCCTTCCAAGGACGCGCTGTTCAGGGCAACGGTCGCGGACCGGCTGCGGCTTTTCACCGACACGGCACGGGACTTGGCCGATGTGCCGGACCCGGGCGAGGTCTTTTTCCGCTTCATTTCCTCGGTGGTCAGGGTGGCCGCGCAGAACAAGGCGATGTGTGCCGCGCTGGAAGGTACGGCGGTGGTCCGTGCGCACCCCGTGGCGCCGGGACTGGAGCGGGAATTCTGGTCGGCCTTGGAAGTGCTGCTGCACAGGGCGCAGCAGGCCGGCGCGGTGCGTCAGGACGTGGTACTGGCCGATGTCCGGGTGCTGTTGACCGGCTGCATGGCCATGGAAGTGCGCCGTTCGGGTGAAGCCCGCGCGGATTCGGGTGAATCGGCAAGCGGAATCGATTCTGCCGCTGGTCCGGAGGGGGCGGACGGTGCGTCGGGCCGTATGACGGCGCTGATGTGCGACGGGCTCCGGGCCGGGAGGGACGTAACGAAACTGCCGTTCGAAGTGGCGGTTGGTAACGAAACTGCGTGCGAAGAGTGCGGCGTACCTGTGCGTACGGCGCATACCGGCCGGCCCGCCCGCTACTGCGGCGGGGCCTGCCGGCAGAAGGCGCACCGGACCCGGTCCAAGGCGCGTTCGGGTGACGCCACGGCGCGTTCGGATGACGCCGCCGATTCCGGGGCGGACCCGGCCGACGGGCCGGCCGAGGTCACAGCTGGCGCTTGAAGCCCAGGTGGGAGGCCTCGAAGCCGATCCGCTCGTAGAACCTGTGGGCGTCCACGCGGGTCGCGTCGGAGGTCAGCTGGACCAGCTGGACGCCGAGTGCGCGGGACTCCTCCACGGCCCAGTCCATCAGCTGGGTGCCCAGGCCGCTCCCCCGCTCCTCGGAGTGGACGCGCACACTCTCTACGACCGACCGCGTGGCTCCGCGCCGGGAGAGACCCGGGATGACGGTGAGCTGGAGCGTGCCCACGACGCGGCCGGCGCGTTCGGCGACGACCAGGTGCTGGTTCGGGTCAGCGGCCAGCCGCTCGTACGCCGTACGGTACGGAGTCAGGTCGCCGGGGGACTCGCGGGTGGCGCCCAGCGCGTCGTCGGCCAGCATCGCCACGATGGCGGGGAGGTCCGCCTCGGTCGCCCGACGGATCTTGAAATCGCTCATGCGCGCGACCATATGCCGTGTGCGGCCCGTGTCCCAGGGGTTCGGCACGTAGCGCGTACCACTCTTGATCGCGTGGCCTGTACCGGCCCCGGCCGGGCTGTCGGGTGCCGTGCATGCACCGCGCCGGGTCGCGCGGTGCGCACCGCCCGGGATCAGGCCTCGGCCGGTACGGCTCCCGTGGCCATGCCCTCCACCGCGGCCACCAGCGGCGCCAGCTCCGGGCGGCGGGCGGCCTCGCTCAGCGCCTCGGCCAGCGCGGCGTCGTGCGTCGGGCGGGCCTCCTCCAGCAGCCGGTGGCCCTGCTCGGTGACGTTCGTGTAGATGCCGCGGCGGTCGTCGGGGCACAGGTAGCGGGACAGCAGCCCGCGCTCCTCGAGCCGGGTGACCAGGCGCGTCGTCGCGCTCTGGCTGAGGACGACGGCGTCGGCGACCTGGTGCATACGCAGATGGCCACCCACTCCGTCGTGCTGCTCGCTGAGCACGTTCAGGACGGAGTACTCGCGCACGCTCAGGTCGTGCCCGTCCTGCAGGGCGCGCTCGATGTGCGACTCGATCCGGCCGTGCAGGGCGGAGAGCGCGCACCACCCCTGGGCGAGGCCGGGTGCGCGGACCGTCTGCTGGCACTGCGTCATGAGAACCCTCCTTTGGGTCGTACTCCTCAGGGTAGGCCACCCGCGAAATAGCCAGCGCTTGCAAGTAACCCGCGTATGCAATTATTGTGAACGCACCCAATCTCCCTCTGCAACGTTTTGAAGGGCCCAGTCATGCCTCTCGCACTGCTGGCGCTGGCCATCGGCGCCTTCGGAATCGGCACCACCGAGTTCGTGATCATGGGACTGCTGCCGCAGGTCGCCGCTGACTTCGGCGTTTCCATCCCCACCGCCGGCTTCCTGACCACCGGCTATGCGCTCGGTGTCGTGGTCGGTGCCCCGCTCCTGGCCGTCCTCGGCGCCCGTGTCTCGCGCAAGCGGATGCTGATGCTGCTGATGGGGCTGTTCATCGCGGGCAATCTCGTCTCGGCCGTCGCCCCCGTCTTCGGCGTGATGCTCGCCGGCCGGGTGATCGCCTCGCTCGCGCACGGCGCGTTCTTCGGTATCGGCTCGATCGTGGCCGCGGGCCTGGTCGCACCGCACAAGAAGGCCGGCGCGATCGCGATGATGTTCACCGGACTGACCGTCGCCAACGTCGTAGGCGTCCCCGCCGGCACCTTCATCGGCCAGAGCATCGGATGGCGCGCGACCTTCTTCATCGTCGCCGCGCTCGGCGTACTCGGCCTGCTCGGCATTGCGGCCCTCGTACCGGCCGACCGCCGCGAACCCGTACGCGACGGGGGCTCCGGTACCGACCTCCGGCGGGAGCTGGCCGCCTTCCGCAACCCGCAGGTCCTGCTGGCCATGGCCATGACCGTGCTGGGCTTCGGCGGCGTCTTCGCCGCGATCACCTACATCGCGCCGATGATGACCGAGGCCGCCGGTTACGCGGACTCCTCCGTCACCTGGCTGCTCGTCCTCTTCGGCGTCGGCATGGTGGCCGGCAACCTGATCGGCGGTAAGTTCGCCGACCGCGCGCTGATGCCGATGCTGTACGTGGCGCTCACGGCGCTGGCCGTCGTGCTGGGCACCTTCACGTTCACCGCGTACGACAAGGTCGCCGCGGCCGTCGCCATCCCGCTGATCGGCGCTTTCGGATTCGCGACCGTGCCGCCGCTGCAGAAGCGGGTGCTGGACCAGACCGCGGACGCGCCCACGCTGGCCTCCGCCGTCAACATCGGCGCCTTCAACCTCGGCAACGCCATCGCCGCCTGGCTCGGCGGGATGGTCATGTCGGCTGGCCTCGGCGTCACGGCCCCGAACTGGGTCGGCGCGCTGCTCGCCGCATCCGCGCTGGTCCTGGCCTTCTGGTCGGCCGCGCTGGAGCGCCGCGACCGGAAGGCCGGGCGTCCGCTCGGCCTGGGGACCGACGGCGGTACCGGCCGGGTCGTCGCGAGCGCGACGGCGGAGAAGAGCGCCGCGGAGCCTGCCCAGGTGTGAGCCGGGGCGCCGCGTGGACCGCGGGGCCGCACCTCCGCCCACGCCGTCGGCCCCGCTCCGGAACCGGAGCCGCACCGACTCATCCCGACTGCAGCAGTCCCCAGAAGTACCTCAGAAACACCCTTCGGAGATCCCTGCGGGGATTCCGGACCCCGAAGAACACCCCCCCCAAAGGAGCACCACCCCATGAGCACCACCGAGACCATCGCCACCGTGCGCCCGCTCACCACCGGTGACGTCGACGCCCTCGTCGAGGCCGCGCGGCGGGCCGCCGACGGCGAAGGCGTACGCGGCAGCGTCACCGTCCTGGACGCGGGCGGCCACCTGCTCGGCTTCCGGCGGGACGACGAGGCCGTGCTGATCTCCGGTGAGACCAGCACCCGCAAGGCGTACACCGCGCTGCAGCTGGACGCGCCGACCGCCGACCTGGTCGACCTGGTCCGCCCCGACGGCCTCTTCCACTCGCTGCCGACCGCGCTCGACCGTCCGCTGCTGTTCATCGCGGGCGGCGTACCGCTGCACCGCGACGGCCGGCTGATCGGTGCGATCGGTTTCGGCGGCGGCGCGCCCGAGCAGGACCACCGGATCGCCACCGCCGCACGCGAGGCCGCCGGCCTGGAGTGATCATTCCCCTGTGGTGATCATTCCAGGGGCGAACCCGCCTGTGGTGATCACCCCCACGGCCGCCCGGCCCGCCTTCTCCGGCCGCCGCCCGCGCTCTCCGCGCAGGCGGCGGCCGCACGCCGTCGGCCCCCAGGGCTTCCGCACCGGGACGGCGGTACCCCGGATCCGGCGGTCGCCGCCGCGATGCCGAGTGCCAGGAGGCCGAGCGTGAGGCGAGCCGGCCGACGGAGACGATCACGTGGACGACGAGGGTGGTCCGGCGTGCGGGCCGGCCGAGCTGCTGCACGGCACCACCGTTCCGCCGGGTGCCCGGCGGCGCGACCTACGGCGGGAGTAACCGGCCGCGGCCGTACGCGCGGGCGAGTACGGCCTGCCCCCGGCCCGGCCACTCACGGCACGGCCCCCTACCCTCGCCCCATGGCCAAGCTGCATCTCTTCGACCTGGACGGGACACTGCTCTACCGGTCGGCCGCCGCCGTGGAGATCGCCCGGCAGCTCGGGCTGGAGCGGGAGACCGGCGAGCTGGAGCGCGCGTTCGCGGCCGGCGAGCTGACTCCGCCGCGCTTCGCCCAGCTGGCCTGCGACCTGTGGACCGAGCTGACCGACGCCGATATCGCGGCCGCTTTCGAGGCCGCGCCCTGGCTGGCCGGCATCCGTGAGGTATGGGCCGACATCCGTGCGCGCGGGGAGCGCTGCGCGGTGATCTCCCTGTCGCCGTCGTTCTTCGTGGAACGGCTGCTGGGCTGGGGCGCCGATGCCGCGTACGGCTCGCGCTGGCCCGCGGTGCCGTTCCGGGAACGGGTGGACCCGGCCGGGATCCTGTCCGCCGGGGCGAAGGTGCGGATCGCCGACGAGCTCTGCGCGTCGTTCGGACTGACTCGGGCCGACTGCGTGGCATACGGGGATTCCCGCTCCGACACGGAACTGTTCGCGGCCGTTCCGGCGTCCGTGGCGGTGAACGCGGACCACCACGTCAGTGAGCTCGCGACCTTCGCGTACGGGGGCCGGGACCTCCGGGAGGCGTACGCGCTGACGCTCGGTGACGCGGTGTAGGGCACAGCGGAGGGTGGGAGCACCGCCCGCTTCACCGTAAGCTCACCAGGGCTTCACCGGGGTGTCGGTATGGCGCCGCGAAGCGGGACTTGTGGATTCGACCGGTGCCGGTATGGTCGAGTCCGGTTCAGCGGGCGGGTGCGTCGTGGGAGGTCCCGACGCCCGCCCGGAGCCCGCCAGCCTACCGGTAACGCGCTTGCCGCCACCCGGACTTCGGGCTGTACGCGCGGACGTGCGGGCGCGGGCTGACATGCTGCGGAGGCGTGCGGAGACGGGAACTGCGTTGGATGTGACATCAGTCGGTGCTGCCCCGCTTTCTTGGGTATTGCCCGGCTAGCGGTTGCCGATCAAGAATGCGAAGACGTTCCCCGACCGTTCGAGGCGAGGCAGACCATGGACGCTCCGACCACCGCGTCGGCCGGTAACGGCGCCGACGGTGACAGTGGCGCATGGAGTTGGTTCACCCCCTCTCCCGCCAAGTCACCGGAGAGGCACACGGAGGCCCCGGAAGGGCATGACCCGGGCGGGGACGAGGAGTCGGCGGACACGTCCGCGCAGTCTCCCGGCCCGGCGGCCGTGGAGTCTCCGGCGCCGCCGCCGGCCGACCGCACCGCATCCGGCCGCACCGCCACGCTCCCGCCCCGCCGCGCGGTCGCGGCGCCGCCCGCGCCCGAGTCCGCACTGGAGGCGTCGCTCCGCACGCAACGGCCCGCGGGGCCCGAGGCGTCTGCCGACGCGCTGCTCATCCGGCGCACGATGGCGGAGATCGAGCCGGTGGCCGAGCAGGTCACCTCGTACTTCTACGCGCTGCTCTTCGTCCGTCACCCGGATCTGCGCCAGCTCTTCCCGGTCTCGATGGACGAGCAGCGTGACCGGCTCTTCAAGGCCCTGCTGACCGCCGCCCAGCGGGTCGACGACGACGCGTCGCTCACCGACTTCCTGGCACACCTCGGGCGCGGCCACCGCAAGTACGGCACGCAGCCCGAGCACTACCCGGCCGTCGGCGAGTGCCTGCTCGGCGCGCTCGCCCGGTACGCCACGCTCAGCTGGGACGACCAGGCCGAGGCCGCCTGGATCCGTGCGTACACCAAAATCTCGCAGATCATGATCGACGCCGCGGCCGAGGACGAGGCCGTCGCACCCGCCTGGTGGGACGCCGAGGTGGTCGCGCACGAGCTGCGCACCTCCGACGTCGCGATCGTGACCGTGCGGCCCGATCAGCCGTACCCGTTCCTCGCGGGGCAGTACACCAGCGTGGAGACGCCATGGTGGCCGCGGGTGTGGCGGCACTACTCCTTCGCCGCGGCGCCGCGCTCGGACGGTCTGCTCTCCTTCCACGTCAAGGCGGTGCCGGCGGGCTGGGTCTCCGGCGCGCTGGTGCACCGGGCGCGGCCGGGCGACGTAATCCGGCTCGGTCCCCCGGGCGGCTCGATGACCGTCGACCACACCACCGACAACGGCCTGCTGTGTCTGGGCGGCGGCACCGGCATCGCCCCCATCAAGGCCATGGTCGAGGACGTCGCCGAGCACGGCCGCCGGCGTCCGGTGGAGGTCTTCTACGGCGCCCGCAGCGATCACGACCTCTACGACATCGAGACCATGCTGCGGCTGGAGCAGGCGCACCCGTGGCTGTCCGTGCGCCCGGTGGTCTCCAGCGGACCGTCCGGCGGCGCGCTCAACAGCATCAGCGGGCGGCTGCCGGACGCGGTGCGGGAGTACGGGCCGTGGGGCGAGTACGACGCGTACGTGTCGGGACCGCCCGGAATGATCCGCAGCGGTGTGGACGCGCTGGTCGGCGTCGGCGTCCCCTCGAACCGCATCCGGCACGACGCCGTCGAAGAGCTCGTCGCGGCGGGGGAGTAGTTCTTGAGCACCGAAGACAGCAGCCGCTGGAGACACCAGGCCGAGCACACGGGCCCGTACCCGGAGGACCGCACGGGCCGGCAGCCGGGCGGCTACGCGGACGGATACGCGGACCGGCGTGCGGGCGGGTACGCGGACCAGCGCCCGGACAGCTCGGCCGACCGGTACCTCGACGGGCTCGCCGACCGGTACTTCGACGGGGCCACCGGTCCGTACGCCGATGGGCACGCGGGACGGCCTGCGGACGGGCACCCGAGCGTTCACCGGGGCAGGCACGCGGGTCACGACCCGGCCCACCATCCGGTCCAGGGCCCACCCCAGGACATCGCGCGGTACGCCTCCGGCGAGCAGACAGGCCACGGTCAGGCAGGTCAGGGGCCGCACGCCTATGAGCGGCCCGGCCCGGGCGGGTACGCGTACGAGCAGCAGCGCGCCGCGCGGCCGACGCCCAGCTGGGCGGCGTACGAGCCGGCCGAGCCGGCCGAGCGGCCCGGCAGCGACGGTGAGCACGTCGTGCAACAGCAGATGGGGACGGTCGACCGTGCCGACCGCTTCTACCGCGACCAGGTGCTGGACCACCTCAACGCCCGCATGTGCGAGTTCGTCGGCCGCCAGGAGATGTTCTTCCTGGCCACCGCCGACCGGCACGGCGAGTGCGACTCGACCTTCCGGGCCGGGCCGCCCGGATTCGTGCGGGTGCTCGACGAGCGCACGCTGGTCTACCCCGAGTACCGCGGCAACGGCGTCATGGCCTCGCTCGGCAACATCTCCGAGAATCCGCAGCTGGGCATCCTCTTCGTCGACTTCCTGCGCGACCGGATCGGCCTGCACGTCAACGGGCGGGCGTGGGTCGTCCCCGACGAGGAGATGCGGGTACGCCACCCCGATCTGCCGGTCGATCCGGTGCCCGGGCGGCGGGCCCAGCTGTGGGTGGTGGTCGAGGTGACGGAGGCGTACATCCACTGCGCCAAGCACATCCCGCACCTGCAGAAGGTGCCCCGGCAGGAGCGTGGCGAGCGCGCCTGGGGTACGGACGACGTCAAGCGCAAGGGCGGAGACTTCTTCGGGGCGGCGGCCGAAGCGGCGGACCGGGCTCCTTACCGGCGGCGGGAGACTCCGGCTCCCCCGCAGGGCCCGGCCGCTCCCGAGCCCGCGCACACCCGTTCCGCTCAGTCCTCGTCCTTCCAGGAGGAGGCAGAACGGGTCCTCGCGCTCGTGCAGCAGCGGGCCTCGTCCGGTTCAGGGGAGTTCCGGGGCTGGTTCGGCTGATCCGACCGGTGGAATTCCGTTGTTTCACGATTCCGTTGTTTCACGTGAAACACAGGAACCGATGAAAACGTGTCCGGCATGGTGAATGCGACGGTTTCGCACGCGGTCGCATGTTTCACGTGAAACGGGACATGTTTCACGTGAAACGGCCGGACCGTCAGCCCAGGTCAGGTGCGTGCAGCGCCCGGACGCCCTCGATGTTGCCGTCGAGGTAGTGCCGCAGTGAGAGCGGCACGACTTCGACGGACGCGATGCCGACGCGCGTGAACGGCACTCGCACGATCTCGTACTCCCCGCACGGCTCCTCCACCTCGGGACCGTGCCGCCGGGACAGGTCCATGGAGTCGAGCCGGCAGACGAAGAAGTGCTGGACCTTCACGCCGTCCACGCCGCCGTCCGTAACGTGCTCGACCGTGTCGACGAAGACCGGGACGACGTCCTTGACCTTGGCGCCCAGCTCCTCGTCCACCTCCCGGTGGAGGGCGTCGATGACAGTGGCGTCCTCGGGTTCCACACCGCCGCCCGGTGTGATCCAGTACGGGGCCCGTCCCGGCTTGGTGCGCTTGATCAGGATGAGGTCGTCACCGTCGAGCAGGATCGCGCGGGCGGTGCGTTTGACGACTGGCCGTACGGTCATAGGGGACAGATGCCGCTTTCGACGGCTGGTGAAACCCGCGTCTTGCGGGACGCCTGACATCCGGCCCCGAGCGTGCGGGCGCCGTGCCGACCTTGTGTCAGGGCACCAGGGGGCAGCCTCGGAAGATGTCGCTCCGCACCGCTCACCACGCCGTCGCGGCCCGCAGCAGCCACTCGTGCGCGCGGGCGATGTGCGGCAGGGCGAGCGTCCCGGTACGGACGACCAGGAAGTACGTGCGCAGCGGTGGCACGGGCGGGTCGAGCAGCGACACGACCTCGCCGCGGTCCAGTGCCGGAGCCGCGAGGTAGCGGGGTACGACGGCGAGCCCGGCGCCGGCCGCCGCGCAGGCCAGCACCGCGCGCAGGTCGGCTGCTATCACGGCGGCGGGGGCTGTCGGCCGGGCGTCGAAGACGGCGGACCAGTAGCGGGTGACCAGCGGCAGGCTCTCGTGGACCTCGACCACGGGGACGGGTTCGAGCGCCTTGGGGCCGCGGTCCTGGAGGGTGGCGGGCCCGCCGAGCCGTGTCGCCCAGCGGGGCGCGGCGACCAGGACGTGTTCCTCGTCGCACAGAGTCGTCGCGGTGAGCAGGCCGCCGCGTGGGCGAGCGGTGGTGACGGCGAGATCGTGGTGGCCGGCGGCGAGTCCGGTGAGCAGTTCCTCGGCGGAGCCGAAGGAGGTGCGGACGGCGAGGCCGCGGTCGATGAGGGGAGCGAGGGCGGGGAGGGCGCGTTCGGCGGCGAATTCCGGTGGCCCGGCTAAGTGAAGGGTGCGGGTGACGGACTCCTCGTCGAGACCGGCTTCGGTGATCTCGGTGAGCGCGTCGAGGTGCGGGGCGATCTTGTGGGCGAGTTCGTCGCCGACGGTGGTGGGGGTGACCCCGCGCGGCCTGCGCAGGAACAGCGGGCGGCCGAGCTGGCGCTCCAGTGTCCTTATCTGACTGGTCACCGCGGGCTGGGAGAGTCCGAGGAGGGCGGCGGCACGGGTGAAGGAACCGGCCCGGTGCACGGTGACGAAGGTGCGCAGCAGCGCCAGATCCATCCATACCCCCTTCACCTGGGAAGCCTGATCGCGAGCCAACTATAAATTTGTCGATGAGGCTGTGTCGCTAGCGTGATTGGACACTGACGCTGAGTCAACTAGCCTTGATTGAGCGGTTCGTTGCACATTGAACCGGGGGCGGTCCGAGCCAAGAGGGGGAGGCTCGGACCGTCTGCTGTGCGTACGGCAGGATCCGTTCGGCGCGGCTGCCCGGCGCGCTGCCGGGCCCGTCGCGAGTACCCGTGTGCCGTCCGGGTCAGTCCTGTGTCACCAGGGTCAGTCCCGGGCCGCCCGGTCCAGCGCCCGCAGTACGTCGGCGACCAGGTCCGCGGGGTCCTCGGCGCCGACGGAGAAGCGGACGAAGCCGTCCGGCACGGCGTCCCCGCCCCAGCGGCCGCGCCGTTCGGCGGTGGACCGTACCCCGCCGAAACTCGTCGCGTCGTCCACCAGCGTCAGTTCGGCCAGAAAGCGCTCCGCGTGTGCCTTGTCCGGCAGCACGAAGGAGACGACGCAGCCGAAGCGCCCCGGCCGCATCTGGGCCACGGCGCCCTTGTGCGAGGGGTCGGTCGGCAGCCCCGGATGACGCAGCCCGGTGATCTCGGGGCGGTCGCGCAGCGCCTCGGCGAGTGCCAGCGCGCCCGCCGCCTGCCGCTCCACGCGCAGCGCGAGCGTGGCCAGCGACCGGTGCGCGAGCCAGGCCTCCATCGGCCCGGGGATCGCGCCGACCGTCCTGCGCCACTGCCGTACGGAGTCGGTGAGTGCCCGGTCGCGGGTGGTGACGTAACCCAGCAGGATGTCGCCGTGGCCGGTCAGCGCCTTCGTGCCGCTGGCGACGGAGAAGTCGGCACCGAGCTCCAGCGGACGCTGGCCGAGCGGCGTGGCGAGGGTGTTGTCGACGGCGACGAGCGTGCCCTGGGCGTGCGCCGCCTCCGCGAGCCGGCGGATGTCGCAGACGTCCAGGCCCGGGTTGGAGGGCGTCTCGATCCACAGCAGCTTGGCGCCCTCCAGGACGTCGAGCTGGGCGTCACCGGCGGTGGGGGCCGTACGGACCTCGACGCCGTAACTCTCCAGGCGCTCCCGTACGGCGGGCATCAGCTGGTAGCAGTCGTTCGGCAGGACGACGACGTCGCCGGTGCGGACCTGGGAGAAGAGGACGGCGGAGATCGCGGCCATGCCGGAGGCGAAGACCGAGGTGTGCGCCGGTTCGCCGGGTGATTCCAGCTCGGTGACGGCCTCTTCGAGGAGGGTCCAGGTCGGGTTGGACTCGCGGCCGTAGGTGTACGGCCCGGCCGCGTCGCCCGGCAGGTGGTAGTGGGCCGCGAAGACCGGTCCGGGAAGGGCCGGGGCGTACGCCTCGGCCTCGGGGAGACCGGCCCGTACGGCCCGGGTGCTGTCGCCTGTCATGCGCTCTCCGCCTTCTCGTGGTGCTCTTCCCGCCCGGCCAGCTCGGCGCCGACCACCGTGAGCAGGTCCTCGGTGGCGTCCTCCACCATGGCCAGGCAGTCCTCGAAGCCTGACATGCCGCCGTAGTACGGGTCGGGAACGTCCAGATCCAGGACAGGCGTGGCGTGCGTCACGGCCTCCGGGAGGGTGCAGGCGCGCAGCAGTCGGACCTTGGCCGCGGCTGCCTCCGACGGGGCCAGCGCGCGCAGGTCACGAAGGTGCCCGGAGTCCAGCGCGATGATCAGGTCCAGTCGCTCGAACCACTCAGGGCGGAACTGCCGGGCGCTGTGCGTCAGGTCGTACCCGGCCTCCCGCAGGACGGCCAGGGTGCGCGGATCGGCGTCGTCACCTTCGTGCCAGCCGCCGGTGCCGGCGCTGTCGACCACGACCTGGTCCTCCAGGCCCGCCTCTTCGAGACGGGCCCGGAAGACGGCCTCGGCCATCGGGGAGCGGCATATGTTGCCGGTGCAGACGAAGCAGACGCGGAGGGGCGGGGAGGAGGGCAAGGGAAGTCCAGGGGTACGGAGGGACGGGGCGGTCGGGGCCAGGGCCTGGATCAGTCCTCGTCCGGCAGGATCACGTGCAGCGCCCAGGAGACGATCGAGACGATCAGGCCGCCCAGTACCGCGGTCCAGAAGCCGTCGACGTGGAAGGCGAGGTCGAGCACCCCGGCGAGCCACGACGTCAGCAGCAGCATCAAGGCGTTGATCACCAGTGTGATCAGGCCCAGCGTGAGGATGAACAGCGGGAACGAGAGCAGCTTCACCACGGGCTTCACGACGACGTTGACCACGCCGAAGATCAGCGCCACCAGGATCAGCGTCCACACCTTGTTGCCGGTGCTGGACCCGGTCAGCGTGATGTCGCTGAGCAGCCAGATGGCCACCGCGAGTGCCGCGGCGTTGGCGATCGTCTTGACCAGAAAATTCTTCATGGTGGGATCGTCGCAGACACGACGGAGACAGTGAGGGGTGCGCGGATGATGAAGGCGTTCAGGCTGGAGGAACTGGAGGCGGAACGGGCCGCGAACGACGGCGCGTACCTGCAGTTCCTGCGGGAGCGGAACATGTCCGCCGGGCTGTACGCGCTGGACGCCGGCAGCAGCGATCCGCAGGCGCCGCACGGCCAGGACGAGGTGTACCTGGTGGTGAGCGGGCGCGCGTCGATCACGGTGGGGGTGGAGACGACCCAGGTCGCGCGGGGCAGCGTGGTGTACGTACCGGCCGGGGTGCCGCACAAGTTCCACCACATCACCGAGGACCTGCGGGTCATGGTGATCTTCTCGCCGCCGGAGGGCTGACGGGGCCCCGGCCTCCCCCTCGGAGGTGAGGAGCGCCTTCCGTATCCCGTAGGGGTCGGTTCAGGGGACGGCCGGGGCCGCGGAGCCCCCATGTGTCCGGGCGCCGTCCTAGCATCGATGGTGCAGGGGCGAGATCGGACAGGTGCCGGGCGGACCGGGCGTCGACGCAGAAAGCGGGGCAGAGCAATGGCCGTGAAGGAAATATTCGCGGGACTTCCGTGGTGGGTGAAGTGGGTCGCGGTGCCCGTCATCCTGGTGGTCGTCTTCGGCGGGCTGATCGGCAGCGTGGTGGGATTCGTCATCGGGCTGCTCTTCAAGGTCCTGCTGGCCGTGGCGCTGATCGCCGGAGTCGTCTACCTGGTACGCAGGTTCACCGGTTCGTCGTCCTCGTCGCGCGGCGACTGGTGAGTCACCGCCGCGGCAGGCGGTGAGCGCCGAGGCCGCACGGAAACGCCGGGCGTCCCGTTCCCTCTCCGGGGGACGGGACGCCTTTTGTTTGTCCCCTGCGAACTGATGTCCGGGGCGCTCGCGCCGTTCAGGCTTCCGGGTAAGACGAGAAATGCGCCGCCTGAGGTAATTCGCAAGCTAATCGACCTGCTGCCCGGGCGCTCACGTTAGAGTGCGGACGCAGGGCATCTTCCGGATGCCGGCGTTACGGAATGCCCGGCCGGGCCTGGCGGGACGGGCGGGCTTCCGGAAAGCGCACGCGGCACGGGCGCGGGGCCCGAGCCCGGGGTTCCGGCCCCGGCGACCTGTCCTGGGGGTTGGTCTTGGCCACGGCGAACGACACGTCCACGACTCCCCCGACGCTGATCGGTTCCGTTCAGCGGGCGCTGCGCCTGCTCGAAGCGGTGGCGGCGCATCCGCGCGGCGCGCCGGCCAAGCAGCTTGCCAGAGAGACCGGTTACCCCCTCCCCACCACGTACCACCTGCTGCGCACGCTGACTCACGAGGGCTATCTCCAGCGGGAGAACGGGGTGTTCGTCCTGGGTGAGTCCGCCGAACTCATCAGCAGGGCCGGGGCCCGCCGCCGGCGGCACGCGCACCTCGCCGAGGTGTTGTCGGAGGTGGGCCGGGAAGTGGACGCCGCGGTCTACTTCGCGGTGTACCGGGCCGGTGAGGTGGAGGTCGTGGCGGTGAGCGACGATCCCGACCGGCCACCGGTGGAGGAGTGGGCGGACTTCCGTACGACTGCTCACGCGCACGCGATCGGCCAGTGCCTGCTGGCGCAACTCGACGAGGAGGCACGGAAAGACCACCTGGCGCGGCATCAAGTCCAGTCGCTCACTCCGCATTCGGTGCGGAGTGAAGACCATCTGCTGCACCGTTTGGATACGGTGCGTAAGACCCAACTCGCTGTCGAACGGGAGGAATATGCCGTCGGCACGGTGTGTGCGGCAATTCCCATTCACGTCGGTTCGGCAGCGGCGACGGTGGCGATTTCCCTCCCCGCAGGTGAGGCCGATCGACTGCCGTCCGTAACCGAAAAGGTACAGAGGATGGCAGAGTCGACCCTTATGACGCTGGCCTTCTCTATCAGTATCTGAAAAATTACTCCTTGTGATCTGTCGGCAACTCGTCGACGATGGCGTCAATAGCGGTCGGCGGATCATTACCGGCCACTTCGATCAAGTAGTGCGGGGCAGTGGTTGATGAGCCAGACAGTTCAGGCAGAAGTGATGATGAGCTTCATCGTCTCCGAGGAGCTCGCCTTCCGGATCCCGGTGGAGCTGGATTTCGACAGCGCCGATCCCTACGCCGTGCGGTTCACGTTCGATCTCCCCGGTGACACCCCGGTCACCTGGGCGTTCAGCCGGGAGCTCCTGCTGGACGGCCTGAGCCGGCCGGCCGGCGAGGGGGACATCCATGTGGAGCCGGTCTCGGGCGCTCATCTCAGTGACGTCTACGTCAGTCTCCAGGTGGGCTCCGAGCAGGCGCTCTTCCGCGTCGGGGCGGCACCGCTGGTCGCCTTCCTGGACCGTACGGACCGGCTGGTCCCGCTCGGTCAGGAGCAGATCTGCGGCACGCTCGACGCGGAGCTGGACCGGATCTTCGCGAACGCGCAACGGGCGGGCTGAGCGCCGGTCCGGCCCGGTCAGCGCTTGCGGCGACGGCCCCGGCCGCCCCGCCGGCTGCCCGGCTGCCCGGGCCCCGGACCGGCCGCGCGGCCAGGCTCCGTGACCCGGCCGCCCGTCCTGGCGCGGTCCGCCGAGACGACCAGTACCGCCAGCAGCGTGGTCAGCGGTACGGAGGCGACGAGCCCGATGCTGCCCACCAGCGTCCGGACGATCTCCTCGGCCACCACCTCGCTGGTGGCGACCGTACCGACACTGCTGCGCGCGATGGAGAACAGCAGCAGCAGCGGCAAAGCGGCGCCCGCGTACGCCAGCACCAGCGTGTTCACCACCGATGCGATGTGGTCCCGTCCGATCCGCATCGCCGCGCCGTAGATCCGGCGCCGGCTCGCCGTCGGATCGGCGTCCCGCAACTCCCACACGGCCGCCGTCTGGGTCACCGTCACGTCGTCCAGCACGCCCAGTGACCCGATGATGATCCCCGCCAGCAGCAGCCCGCGGATCTCGATGCCCGGGTAGAGGCTGTGCACCAGCCCCGTCTGGTCGTCCGTGTTGCCCGTCAGCTGTCCCCAGCCGATGAAGACCGAGCCCAGCAGGCCGATCAGCAGCAGTGACGCGAGCGTGCCGAGCACCGCCACCGACGTCCGCGCGGTCAGGCCGTGACACAGGTACAGCGCGATGAGCATGATCGCGCTGCCTCCGACCACCGCCACCAGCAACGGATTCGACCCTTGCAGGATGGCGGGCAGGATGAACACCGTGAGCACCGCGAAGCTCGCGGCCAGCGCGACCAGCGCCAGCACACCGCGCAGCCGGCCGACGACCACCACCGCCAGCGCGAACACCGCGGCCAGTACCCACATCGGGAACGAGCGGTCCACGTCCGTGACCGAGTACTGGAGGTCCCGGGGCGCCTTGGGGGCGTACGCCACCACGACGTCCTGGCCCTCGGCGTAGCGGCGCGAGGCGTCCGGTGTCACCACGGTCTTGAAGCGGTGTCCCGTGTCCTTGCCGCTGGTGACCTCGATGGTCGCCTGCTCGCAGCTCTGCGCCTGCTGCGCGCCGCCGCCCGGACCGGTCGGCTGCTGTTGCTGCTGCATCTGTTGCTGCTGCTGCGCGTTGACGTCCGCGCAGTTCACCTTCGTCAGCCGGACGACACGCGCGGTCTGGGTCTCCTGGTCGAAACCCACCCCCGACGGCTTGTGCGCGGGCGCGCCGCCTGGCCACAAGGCGATCAGTCCCACGCCCACTGCCAGGGCGAACGGGATCAGCACAGCGGCGATGACCTTGCGCAGATGCTGGGACACCGGGGCCGCGGGACCGTGGCCGTGCCCATGACTGTGGCCGTGTCCGTGCGGGTGTGCGGACAAGGGCGAATGATTGTGCGACTGGGGCTCGGGCTCGTTGGGGGTCACCGCCCGATCATCCAACAACTCTCCGGGCCCCCTGTTCACCACGCGGCGTCGGCCGCTAACGTGGTGGCACCTTTGCAATCGCGGGAGCTCGGAGCACCGGGCTGAGAGGGCGCTGATCTCCGTCCCAGCGAAGTTTCACGTGAAACTTCGGCAGACGGAAACCGCTGCGTCGACCGCCGAACCTGTTACCGGGTAATGCCGGCGTAGGGAGTGGGTCTTCATGACTCTGCAGGATGCACGCACGCCCGAAAACGGTGCCGCCGACGACGCCGCGGGAACGCAGCAGATCGGCTGGCACAAGGGCTACATTTCCGGATCGCGCCCCGACCTGCGGGTTCCGGTCCGGAGGGTGCACCTCACCAACGGCGAGCACGTGACGCTCTACGACACGTCAGGGCCGTACACCGACCCCAACATCGAAACCGACGTCCGCCGTGGCCTCGCGCCGCTGCGGGAGAACTGGATCATCGCTCGCGGTGACACCGAGGAGTACGCGGGCCGGCCGATGCGTCCGGAGGACGACGGCCTCAAGCACACCTCGCCACGCGGCGGCCTGAAGAACCTCGACGCGGTCTTCCCGGGCCGGCCCCGGCAGCCGCGCCGCGGCCGGGACGGCGCCGTCACGCAGCTCGCGTACGCGCAGCGCGGCGAGATCACCGCGGAGATGGAGTACGTCGCGCTCCGCGAGAACTGCACCCCCGAGTTCGTACGGGACGAAATCGCGGCGGGCCGTGCGGTGTTGCCGGCCAACGTCAACCACCCGGAGATCGAGCCGATGATCATCGGCAAGAACTTCCTGGTGAAGGTCAACGCCAACATCGGCAACTCCGCGGTGACCTCCTCCATCGAGGAGGAGGTGGAGAAGATGACCTGGGCGACCCGCTGGGGCGCCGACACGGTCATGGACCTCTCCACCGGCCGCAACATCCACACCACCCGCGAGTGGGTGCTGCGCAACTCCCCCGTTCCCATCGGCACCGTCCCCCTCTACCAGGCCCTGGAGAAGGTCGACGGCAAGGCCGAGGAGCTCACCTGGGAGATCTACAAGGACACCGTCATCGAGCAGGCCGAGCAGGGCGTCGACTACATGACGGTCCACGCCGGCGTGCTCCTGCGGTACGTCCCGCTCACCGCCCGCCGGAAGACCGGCATCGTCTCCCGCGGCGGCTCGATCATGGCGGCCTGGTGCCTCGCGCACCACAAGGAGTCGTTCCTCTACGAGAACTTCGAGGAGCTCTGCGACATCCTCGCGTCCTACGACGTGACGTTCTCGCTCGGCGACGGCCTGCGCCCCGGCTCCATCGCGGACGCCAACGACGAGGCACAGTTCGCGGAGCTGAAGACGCTCGGCGAGCTGAACACGATCGCCAAGGCGCACGGCGTACAGACCATGATCGAGGGCCCGGGCCACGTCCCGATGCACAAGATCAAGGAGAACATCGACCTCCAGCAGGAGATCTGCGAGGAGGCGCCGTTCTACACGCTCGGCCCGCTGACCACCGACATCGCGCCCGCCTACGACCACATCACCTCCGGTATCGGCGCCGCGATGATCGCCTGGTGGGGCACGGCGATGCTCTGTTACGTCACGCCGAAGGAGCACCTGGGCCTGCCCGACCGCGACGACGTGAAGACCGGCGTCATCACGTACAAGATCGCGGCACACGCGGCCGACCTGGCCAAGGGCCACCCGGGCGCGCAGGAGTGGGACGACGCCCTCTCCGACGCGCGCTTCGAGTTCCGCTGGGAGGACCAGTTCAACCTGGCCCTCGACCCGGACACGGCCCGCTCCTTCCACGACGAGACGCTCCCCGCCGAGCCGGCCAAGACCGCACACTTCTGCTCCATGTGCGGTCCGAAGTTCTGCTCGATGAAGATCTCCCAGGACATCCGCCGTGAACACGGCGGTGACCTGGGCGGACTGAGCGAGGCGGACGCCGAGGCCGGTATGGCGGAGAAGTCGAAGGAGTTCGCCGCAGCGGGCAACCGGGTGTACTTGCCGATCGCGGAGTGACCGCACCGACCCTGCGTACGCGCCGAAGGGGCCCCGGCAGCTTGCCGGGGCCCCTTCGGCGTGCGGTGCGCGGGCGGAGCGCTGCCGTCGCGCGCTCAGTCCGGCTGGTGGTCAGGCCCCCCGTAGTCCGGGCTGGTGAAGTCCGGGCTGGTGAAGCGGGGGCGGGTGGCGGTCCGGTGGTCGTCCTCCGGGCCGGAGAAGCGGGGATGGGTGTAGCCGAGGGCCGGCATGCGACCGGGACCGGGAGTGCGGTGGGTCACGAAGCGGCCTGCGGCTTCGGGGGCCGCGGGCGGCTTTCTGTCGCCTCTGCCGCTGCCGCCGTCGTTGTCCTCGCCTTCGGCGCCCCTGTCGTGGCTGTCGTCGCCGGGAGCGGGCTTCGCCGGCGGGGTGCCGGGCACCGATCCCTCGCGCGATCCCGGTGAGGGGTGAGGGGCCGTCGGGCCCGAGAGCTCCGTGGGCTGCCCGGCGGAGGTGGGATCCGGGTCCGGCGGGGGATCGGGCGCTGTCAGGGCCTCCAGGAGGAACGGGCGGAGGCCGCGCTCCTGAAGGGCCTGGAGCCAGCGGGCCTTGGCCCGTTCGACCTCCTGGGCCAGCTCGCTGGGGTGGGAGGCGCGCAGGGACGTGGCGCCGTTCCGGAGGGCGGTGATCACCAGGCCGCCCATCGCGATGAGGATCGTCGCCGCGGTCAGGCCGGTGAACGCCCAGCCGACGCTGATCAGCGGCTGGGCCAGGGACTCGTCGGGGCTGACGGTATGGAGGACGTAGCCGATGAGAAGGAAGAGGACCGCGGCGATGCCCGCCAGTACGGGAGCGAGGACCGTGACCATCGCGGCCAGTCCGGCGCCGGTGGCCTCGGCGACCTCGCCCATCGTGGCGATGTTGACGCCGGCACCGCCCGCGCCGTCGGTCCCGCCCTCGCCTGGCTCACCACCGGACGCGGCCGGGCGCGCGGACGCGGGCGAACGCAGCTCCGCGCGCAGTGAGACGTAGTGCTGGTACTCGGCCGTCGCGCACGCGGCGATGGCGGTCGTGGCGCTGAGCGCCATGGTGCGCAGCTGCTCGGTGTTGAGGCGCATGCCCGTCGCGGCGAGATCCGGGCGGTCGGCCGCGGTGCGCAGAGCCTCGTCGAGGGCCCGCCGGAATTCCTCGCGGTCCTCGTTCAGCAGGTGCGGAGCGCTGTTCATGTGCATCCCCCGATGCTCCGTAGGGCCGTACGGGCCGGTGCGAACCGGGCAGTTGGCGGGAAACGGAGGAGAGCCTGCTACGGATAGACCGATGGTAGAGCGCGTCCAGTACGGCGTGACAGAGGATTTCGGAAATTGCTCCGCACGTGACAAGCCGTCCCCTGGGCGCCCCCTGGCCCGCCCGTCGACGGCACGCTCCGGCCCCGCCCGGCCGGTTGCCGGCCTGCGGTACCCATGCCCCGTTACGGGTCAGACAGTCAGCGGGAGTTGGACGACGAGCAGCTTTCCGGCCATCGTGACGCCGCCGTCCATGGCGACCGCGAGCCCGTCGGCGTACACATGCGGCTCCTCGACGGCGATGCCCTCGCCCTCGCCGTCCTCGGTGCCGACCTCGCCGAGGAGGTACGGGATGGGGCTGTGGCCGTGGACGATGCGCTCGCCGCCGTACGTGGCGAGCAGCTCGCGCACGGCCTGCGGCCCGGACTCGTCGCGGAAGGCGAACCGCTTGGTGAGCTTGCGGAAGAGGTCCCAGACCTCGTTGGCGTCGTTGCGGGTCAGGACGTCGTGCACGGCGTCGTTGACCGCCTCGATGGAGTCGCCGTAGTCGAGGTAGGCGGTGGTGTCGGAGTGCACCAGGAGGTGGCTGTCCTCCTGCGTGACGGCGTCCAGCCGGGCCATCCACTGCAGGTGGTGGTCCTGGAGGCGGTCCATGTCGGTCTTCTGGCCGCCGTTGAGCAGCCAGGCGGCCTGGAAGGAGGCGGTGCCCGCGCCGGACTGCACGGGGGTGTCGCCGAACCGTTTGGCGCCGAGCAGCAGCAGCTCGTGGTTGCCCATCAGGGCCTTGCAGTAGCCGCCGGCCGCCGCGGCCTCGGCGGACAGCTGCATGACCAGGTCGATGACGCCGATGCCGTCCGGACCGCGGTCGGTGAAGTCACCGAGGAACCACAGCCGGGCGTTGCCGGCCGCCCAGTGCCCCTCGGCGTCGACCAGCCCCTCGGCGAACAGGGCCGCGCGCAGCTCGTCGTAGTAGCCGTGCACGTCACCGACGACGTACAGCGGGCCGCCCGCTTCCCCCTCGCCGACCTGCTGGAGGTCGACGGCGGGCTGGTCGATGAGGGTGTCGGTGTACGTGACGGGAGTACCGTCCGGGCCGACGACGGGGAGGTCGCGCTCGGTGGGCGTGTAGTCGGCCGGCAGCTGGTCCGGCGGCAGTGCGGCCTGCGCGCCGGTGCCGTAGGTGAGGCGGGCGTACGGCCGTGCCCTGGTCCGTACGCGGACCTCCGGGTCGAGCCGCTCCTGGGGAGGGGCCTGACCGTCCTGGGGGGCCTGGCGGGGCTGCGGGACGTACCCGCCCTGGGGCGCGTACCCGTCCTGCGGCAGGTACCCCTCCTGCGGGGTGTTCCCCTCCTGCGGGGCGTACGCGTCGTGAGGGGCGTACGCGTCCTGCGCATGGGCGTTCGGCACGGCTCCGGGTGTTCCGGGAGGAACGGCCGCAGGAGGTTGTGCCGCCATGGTCCGCGCCATGGGTCCCAGACCGGCCCCCTGAGTCATCGACCCCTCCACCGTTGCGCCGCCGTGCACCTCGCGGACCTTGCCTGGTCGTCGGCGGTCCGTGGTGTCGTGCGCCCATCATAGGAACGCCGCTCGCGGGTTGTGACGCACCAGGGGGTGGTCAATCGTTCTGAGCCCGGCGTTCACAGCTGTTTTCTCCCGGCTTCGCCCTGTTTTTCCCCTGGCGGCCGTGGCCGCCCGGCAGAACGCTCAGTCGCCGGACGGGCCACGCGGTGGGCTGACCGTCGTACGGGGAGACCTCCGTTGGGACGAGGTGCGCACGATCAGGTCGGTCGGTATCACCTGCTCGACGGGGCGTCCGCTGTCGAGCCCTTCGATGGCGTCGATGAGCAGCTGGACGACGGCGGTGCCGATGCGCCGGGGCTTGAGCGAGAGGGTCGTGATGGGCGGCTCGGTCGTGGCGTAGACCGTGGATTCGCTGCAGCACACCAGCAGGAGGTCGTCGGGGACCCGGAGGCCGTAGCGGCGCGCCGCGGCGAGCAGATCGGTGCCGTTCGGGTCGAAGAGACCGTAGACCGCGTCCGGGCGGTCCGGGCGGGCCAGCAGCCGGTCGGCGGCGACGGCGCCCGCACACGGGTCGTGCGCGGGGTAGGACTCGTACACCGGGTCCTGGCCGACCCGCTCGCACCACTGGAGATACGCGGTGGTGGACAGGCGGGTGTACGTGTCGGTGGTGGTGCCGGTGAGGAGGCCGATACGGCGGGCGCCGGCGTCCGCGAGGTGGTCCAGGAGCCCCAGGACGGCCGCTTCGTGGTCGTTGTCGACCCAGCCGGTGACGGGCAGGGAGCCTCCTGGGCGGCCGTCGGAGACGACGGGGATGCCGTGCCGGACGAGCTCGGTGACGACCGGGTCGCCGTCGGCGGGGTCGATCACGACCGTGCCGTCCAGGGCGACGTTGGACCAGACGTCGTGACGGGAGGTCGCGGGCAGGATGACCAGGGCGTAGCCACGGGCCAGCGCGGCTGAGGTGGCGGCGCGGGCCATCTCGGCGAAGTACGCGAACTCGGTGAAGGTGAAAGGTTCATCCCCGTACGTGGTGACGGTCAGGCCGATCAGCCCTGACTTGCCGGTACGGAGCGTGCGGGCGGCGGCGGAGGGGCGGTAGCCCAACCGGTCGGCCACCTCGCGGACGTGGCGACGGGTGGCGTCCGGAAGCCGGCCCTTGCCGTTGAGCGCGTCGGAGACAGTCGTGATGGAGACACCGGCTGCGGCGGCCACGTCCCGGATGCCTGCCCGCCCCAACCGGCGTCCGGTCGACCGGCTCACCTGGTGCTTCCCTGCTGCTGTCATGGCGAGCCGATAGTAGGGCTCGGAAGGGGCCATCGCGGGGCTCCCTTATGCCCAGTCGAAAGGCACGTTTCTGCATGCCGGAAACCCGTCAATCCCCTTGGAATAGAAGGAGGTTGGGTGTCAGGGCATGATTCTATTCGCTGATCGACAGCATTGACCTGCAGATTGCGCCAGGTATCGAAGAGGTCTCAAGTCACCTTCACGGGTGATGCGCGCCACGGCGTGAGCCACCGGCGCGTGACAGAGCGGGAGGCGCTCCGCAAAGGCCCTGCGCCCTGAGCTGGGCATGGCTCCGGTATATGACGTGCGCATGCCCACGTAGCCGCGGAGGGCGGAAGCCCCTACGCCGCACGGCCCAATCCTCATAAGGTGTGCAGTATTGGTGACGAGCGGGACGGTCGAGGAGGACCTGCGGTGAGCGAGAAGACCCCGAAGCTGCGTGCGGCGCTGGACGGCGTTCCCACCTACAAGCCCGGGAAGCCGGCCGCTGCGGACGGCCCGGTGGCGTACAAGCTGTCCTCCAACGAGAACCCCTACCCGCCGCTGCCGGGTGTCCTGGAGAGCGCGGTGGCCGCGGCCGGCGCCTTCAACCGGTACCCGGACATGGCCTGCACCGGCCTGATGGCGGAGCTGTCGGAGCGGTTCGGCGTGCCGGCCGAGCACCTGGCGACCGGCACCGGCTCGGTGGGCGTGGCCCAGCAGCTGGTCCAGTCGACGGCCGGGCCTGGCGACGAGGTGATCTACGCCTGGCGCTCCTTCGAGGCGTACCCGATCATCACCCAGGTCTCCGGCGCCACCTCCGTGCAGGTCCCGCTGGACGAGAACGAGGTGCACGACCTGGACGAGATGCTCGCCGCGGTCACCGAGCGGACCCGGCTGATCTTCGTGTGCAACCCGAACAACCCCACCGGCACCGTCGTGCGCCGCGCGGAGCTGGAGCGTTTCCTCGACGCGGTCCCCTCGGACGTGCTGGTCGTGCTGGACGAGGCGTACCGCGAGTTCATCCGCGACACCGAGGTGCCGGACGGCATCGAGCTGTACCGGGACCGTCCGAACGTGTGCGTGCTGCGGACGTTCTCCAAGGCGTACGGGCTCGCCGGGCTGCGGGTCGGATTCGCGATCGCGCACGAGCCGGTCGCGGCGGCGCTGCGCAAGACGGCGGTGCCGTTCGGCGTGAGCCAGCTCGCGCAGGACGCGGCGGTGGCCTCGCTGCGGAGCGAGGACGCGCTGCTGGAGCGGGTGGACGCGCTGGTCGCCGAGCGGAGCCGGGTCGCCGAGACGCTGACCGCGCAGGGCTGGACCGTGCCCGAGTCGCAGGCGAACTTCGTGTGGCTGCGGCTGGGGGAGCGCACGGTGGACTTCGCGCGCGCCTGTGAGCAGGCGGGCGCCGTGGTGCGGCCGTTCCCCGGTGAGGGCGTGCGGGTGTCGATCGGCGAGACCGAGGCCAACGACATCTTTCTGAAGGCGGCGGAGGCCTTCCGCAAGGAGATCTGAGCGCCGGGCAGCAGGCGCGTACAGCGGGTGGCCGTGGTCCTTCGAGGGCCGCGGCCACCCGCTTCTCCGTACGCCGGGCCGGGCTGCCCGCACGGCGGCGCAGGTCAGGCGAGCTCGACCCGGATCGGGTCGCCGTCGCGGACGGTGGCCAGCCGGCGCGGGTCGCCGTCGACGCTGCCGAGCACGTTGCAGGGGGAGGCCAGGCGGCATTCGTCGCCGCGGGAGACCGGTGTCGGGCCGTACGGCAGCGCGAGCGCGTCGCCGTCGGTCCAGAACGCCACCGTGCCGGGGTCGACGACCTGCTGCGCGCCGGCTTCGCGGGCGGGCGAGACGGGCGTCGAGAAGTAGACCTCCTCGCCCCAGGTGCGGGCGGTGGAGGTGAGCGGGAGCGCGCCTTCCAGGGCGGCGGCGGTCGGCGTGTCCGCCAGGGTGGCGGTCAGCTGCCCCGCGGGCCAAGAGATGCGTATCTGCATGGCGCTGAATTCAACAATATGTTGAAGAACAGGGGAAGGGGTCCCGACGAATTTCGGCGTGTACACGTTCACTAACCCGGCCTCCGGTGCCCCTTCGGCAGGCCGTATCAGGATTTTCCCCACGACGGAATACCGCGTGACCACGGTCACGTACCCCCCGGGCAGTTCGGCTGAAAGTCATGGGAGATAATTGCTTGTGAATGTGAACGCGTTCACAAGCGCCTCCCTTATGCCCCGCTTTCAGTGGGGCAAAACGGGCATGGCGTGGCGAGAACGGCGACCGTAAGGAGACATCGACGTGGAACTGGCGTTGGCGCCAGAGACCCTGGCGCGATGGCAATTCGGCATCACGACCGTCTATCACTTCCTCTTCGTGCCCTTGACGATCTCTCTCGCCGCCCTGGTGGCAGGACTGGAGACGGCGTGGGTCCGTACGGGCAAGGAGCGCTACCTCAAGGCGACCAAGTTCTGGGGCAAGCTCTTCCTGATCAACATCGCGATGGGTGTCGTCACCGGCATCGTCCAGGAGTTCCAGTTCGGCATGAACTGGTCCGACTACTCGCGCTTCGTCGGTGATGTCTTCGGCGCCCCGCTCGCGTTCGAAGCCCTCATCGCGTTCTTCTTCGAGTCCACCTTCATCGGCCTCTGGATCTTCGGCTGGGACAAGCTGCCCAAGAAGATCCACTGCTTCTGCATGTGGATGGTCTCGATCGGCACGATCCTGTCGGCGTACTTCATCCTCGCGGCCAACTCCTGGATGCAGCACCCGGTCGGCTACAAGCTCGACAAGGCCTCCGGGCGCGCCGAGCTGACCGACTTCTGGCAGGTGCTGACGCAGGACACCACCCTGGTCGTCGTCTTCCACACGCTCACGGCGGCCTTCCTCGCGGGCGGCGCCTTCATCGTCGGTATCGCCGCGTACCACCTGCTGCGCAAGAAGCACGTCAAGGTCATGCGGACCTCGCTCCGCCTCGGCCTGGTGACGCTGGTCGTCTCCGGTCTGCTCACCGCCGTCAGCGGCGACCTGCTGGGCAAGGTCATGTTCCAGCAGCAGCCGATGAAGATGGCCTCGGCCGAGGCACTGTGGGACGGGCAGTCACCCGCGCCCTTCTCGGTCTTCGCCTACGGGGACGTGTCCAAGGGCCACAACACCGTCGAGGTGGAGATACCCGGCCTGCTCTCGTTCCTCGCCCACGACGACTTCTCCTCGTTCGTGCCCGGCATCAACGACGTGAACAAGTCCGAGCAGGAGAAGTACGGGCCTGGGGACTACCGGCCCAACATCCCGGTCGCCTACTGGGGCTTCCGCTGGATGATCGGCTTCGGTATGGCCTCCTTCGCCCTCGGCGTGGCCGGCCTCTGGCTCACCCGCAAGAAGTTCTGGCTCTCGCAACGGCTGCGGACGGAGGACGACGAGGTACCGCATCTCGCACTGACCAAGGACAAGGCGCTCGGGGACGGGCTCTCCAAGTGGGCCTGGCGACTCGCGGTGGTCACCATCGGCTTCCCGCTGATCGCCAGCTCCTGGGGCTGGATCTTCACCGAGATGGGCCGTCAGCCCTGGGTGGTCTACGGCGTGATGCGCACCTCCGACGCGGTCTCCCCCGGCGTCTCCCAGGGCGAGGTGATCACCTCGATGGCCGTCTTCACGACGCTCTACGCGATCCTCGCCGTGGTCGAGGTCAAGCTGCTCGTCAAGTACGTCAAGGCCGGACCGCAGGAGCTGTCGGAGTCCGACCTCAACCCGCCCACGAAGATCGGCGGTAACGACAGCGACGCCGACCGGCCGATGGCCTTCTCGTACTAGGGGGCAGCTGTGCACCTTCACGACGTCTGGTTCGTCCTCATCGCCTTTCTGTGGGTCGGGTACTTCTTCCTCGAAGGATTCGACTTCGGGATCGGCGTCCTCACCAAGCTGCTCGCCCGTGACCGGCGTGAGCGGCGGGTCCTCATCAACACCATCGGCCCGGTCTGGGACGGCAACGAGGTCTGGCTGATCTCCGCGGCAGGCGCGACCTTCGCGGCCTTCCCCGAGTGGTACGCCACGCTCTTCTCGGGCTTCTACCTGCCGATGCTGCTGATCCTGCTCTGCCTCATCGTGCGCGGCGTGGCCTTCGAGTACCGGCACAAGCGGGACGAGGAGCGCTGGCAGCGCAACTGGGAGAACGCGATCTTCTGGACCTCGCTGCTCCCGCCGGTGCTGTGGGGCGTGATCTTCGGCAACATCGTCGGGGGCGTGAAGATCGACGCCGACAAGAACTACGTCGGGTCCCTGCTCGACCTGCTGAACCCGTACGCGATCCTCGGCGGCCTGGCCATGCTGGCGCTGTTCACCTTCCACGGCGCGGTCTTCGCCTCGCTGAAGACCGTGGGCTCCATTCGGGAGCGGGCACGCGTCACGGCCTCGTTCCTCGGCATGATCGCCATGGGGCTGGCGCTCGCCTTCATGGTCTGGACGCAGATCGACAAGGGCGACGGCAAGAGCGTGGTCGCGCTGGTCGTGGTGGCGGTCGCGCTGGTCGCGGCGCTGGTGGCCAACATGTTCGGCCGGGAGGGCTGGTCCTTCACCTTCTCCGGCGCCACCATCGCGGCCCTGATCGTGATGCTGTTCCTGACGCTCTTCCCGAACGTCATGCCGTCCACGCTGAACGAGAGCTGGAACCTTACGGTCAGCAACGCCTCGTCCAGTCCGTACACCCTGAAGATCATTACCTGGTGCGCGGCCATCGCGGCTCCGCTCGTGATGCTCTACCAGGCATGGACGTACTGGGTGTTCCGCAAGCGCATCGGCACGCAGCACATCGCCGACGCGCACTGACCCCCTTCCGCTACCTACGTCAGGACGGATGTTTCACGTGAAACCGATCGACCCGCGCCTGCTCCGGTACGCCCGCGCCACCCGCTTCTTCCTCGTCGCGGTGGTGGTGCTCGGCCTTGCCGGAGCGGGCCTGGTCATCGGCCAGGCGATGCTCATCGCCGAGGTCGTCGTCGGGGCGTTCCAGCGCGACCTCGGCCTCGGCGACCTGACGACACCGGTCCTGCTGCTCGCGCTGATCTCGGTCGGCCGGGGGCTCGTCTCCTGGCTGACCGAGCTGGCCGCGCACCGGGCGAGCGCCGCGGTCAAGTCCGAACTGCGCACGCGACTCCTGGAGAAGGCCACCGGGCTCGGCCCCTCCTGGCTGGGCACTCAGCGCACCGGCGAGCTCACCACCCTCGCCACCCGCGGCATCGACGCGCTCGACGACTACTTCGCGCGCTACCTGCCGCAGCTCGGCCTCGCGGTCGTCGTCCCCGTCGCGGTACTCGTACGGATCGTCACCGGCGACTGGATCTCCGCGGCGACCATCGTCATCACGCTCCCGCTCATCCCGCTGTTCATGATCCTCATCGGCTGGGCGACCCAGTCGCGGATGGACCGGCAGTGGAAGCTGCTGACCCGGTTGTCCGGGCACTTCCTCGACGTCGTCGCAGGGCTGCCCACGCTGAAGGTCTTCGGCCGGGCCAAGGCCCAGGCAGCGGCCATCCGCACCATCACCGGCGAATACCGCCAGGCCACGCTGCGCACCCTGCGCATCGCCTTCCTGTCCTCCTTCGCCCTGGAACTCCTCTCCACGATCTCGGTCGCGCTGGTCGCGGTCGGCGTCGGCATGCGTCTCGTCCATGGCGACCTCGACCTCTCCACCGGGCTGATGGTGCTGATCCTGGCGCCGGAGGCCTACCTGCCGCTGCGGCAGGTGGGCGCGCAGTACCACGCGGCGGCCGAGGGACTGGCCGCCGCCGAGGAGATCTTCGACGTCCTGGAGACCGAGCCGGAGCCCGGCCACGCCGGAACCCGCCAGGCGCCCGCCGGCACCGGCATATCCGTCGACGGCCTGGTCGTACGCCACCCAGGGCGCTCCGAACCGTCCCTGCCCCAGACTTCGTTCGAGGTGGCGGCGGGAGAGACGGTGGCGCTCACCGGCCCGTCCGGCGCCGGCAAGACCACCCTGCTGAACGTCCTGCTCGGCTTCACCGCACCGGCAGCGGGCCGGATCCTGGTCGACGGCGTGGACCTCACCACGCTCTCCCCCGACAGCTGGCGCCGCCGCGTCGCCTGGGTGCCGCAACACCCCTACCTGTTCGCCGGCACGGTCGCCGAGAACGTACGGCTGGCCCGCCCGGACGCGGACGACGCGGCGGTACGGACCGCGCTGCGCGACGCCGGTGCCCTCGACTTCGTCGACGCGCTCCCCGACGGCCCGGACACCCGCCTGGGCGAGTCCGGCGCGGGTCTCTCCGCGGGCCAGCGCCAACGGCTCGCGCTTGCCCGCGCGTTCCTCGCCGACCGCCCGGTACTCCTTCTGGACGAGCCCACCGCGAACCTCGACGGCGAGACGGAGGCCTCCGTCGTGGCCGCGGTACACCGTCTGGCCAAGGGCCGCACGGTCATCCTCGTAGCCCACCGCCCGGCGCTGCTCGCAGCCGCGGACAGGGTCGTACACCTTCGTGGACCTGCACCCGCCCCGACGACGGAAGGGACCGGGACGGAGGGGGCGGTCGTCGGGTGTGCAGCGAAGCAGTCCGACGACCACCCCCGGAGCCCCGGTCCCGACGCCGACCACGACGCCGAGCCGGGCCGCACAGGTACCCCCACCCTGTCCCGCCTCCGCCGGCTGGCCCAAGCACACCGCGCCCGCTTCGCCCTGGCCCTGCTGCTCGGCAGTCTCGCACTGGGCAGCGCAGTAGGCCTGATGGCCACCTCCGGCTGGCTGATCTCCAGGGCCTCACAGCATCCCCCGGTGCTCTACCTGATGGTTGCGGTCACCGCGACCCGCGCGTTCGGCATCGGCCGCGCCGTCTTCCGGTACGCCGAGCGGCTGGTCGCGCACGACGCGGTGTTCCGGATGCTGGCGGACGTACGGGTGGCGGTCTACCGGCGGCTGGAGAAGCTCGCGCCCGCCGGACTGCGCGACCGCAGCCGCGGCGATCTGCTGTCCCGCCTGGTGGCGGACGTGGACGCCGGTCAGGACTACTTCCTGCGCTGGCTGCTGCCCGCCGGCGCGGCCGTCGTGGTCGGCGCGGGCTCGGCCGGCTTCACCGCCTGGCTGCTGCCGGAGGCCGGTGCGGTGCTCGCCGCCGGACTGCTGCTGGCAGGCGTCGCCGTGCCGCTGGTGTCCGGCGCGCTGGCCCGGCGTGCCGAACGACGGCTGGCCCCGGCGCGCGGCGCACTGTCCGCGCGCGTCGTCGACCTGCTCACCGGTACGGCCGAACTGACCGTCGCGGGCGCCCTGCGGGAGCGGCTGTCCGGTACCCGGCGTGCGGACCGCGACCTCACTTCGGTGGCCTCCCGGTCCGCCGCGGCGGCCGGCGCGGGCGCCGGGCTGACCGCGCTGCTGACCGGGCTGACCGTCGCGGCCGCCGCGGTGGTCGGCGTACAGGCCGTGCACGACGGCCGGCTGAGCGGGGTGAGCCTGGCGGTGGTCGTGCTGACGCCGCTGGCCGCGTTCGAAGCGGTGGCCGGGCTGCCGCTCGCGGTGCAGTACCGGCAGCGCACCCACCGGGCCGCCGAGCGGGTCTTCGAGGTGCTGGACGCGCCTGTGCCGGTATGTGAGCCGGCCGAGCCGGTGGCGGCCCCCGAGTCGCCGTTCCCGGTGGTGGTGAAGGGGCTGACGGCCCGCCACCCCGGGCAGTACCGGCCGGCGCTCGACGGTGTGGGATTCACGCTCGCGCCCGGCCGCCGGATCGCGGTCGTCGGCCCGTCGGGCTCGGGCAAGACCACCCTCGCCCAGGTGCTGCTGCGCTTCCTGGACCGCGAGGGGGGTACGTACACGCTGGGCGGGGTGGACGCGCAGCGGGCGGACGGTGACGCGGTACGGCGGCTGGTCGGGCTGTGCGCGCAGGACGCCCACCTCTTCGACAGCTCGGTGCGGGAGAACCTCCGGCTGGCCCGTACAGGGGCCGAGGAGGCCGACCTGTGGGACGCGCTGGAGCGGGCCCGGCTCGCGGACTGGGTGCGCGGACTGCCGGACGGGCTGGACACGCTGGTCGGCGAGCACGGCGCGCGGCTGTCCGGCGGACAGCGGCAGCGCCTGGCGCTGGCCCGTGCGCTGCTCGCCGACTTCCCGGTGCTGGTGCTGGACGAGCCCGCCGAGCACCTGGACCTGATGACCGCCGACGCGCTGACCGCGGACCTGCTGGACGCGACCAGCGGCCGGACGACGGTACTGATCACGCACCGGCTCGCGGGCCTGGAGGCGGTCGACCAGATCCTCGTCCTGGACGGCGGGCGCGTGGTGCAGCGCGGGCCGTACGAGGAACTGGCCACGGTCGACGGTCCGTTCCGCAGGATGCGGGAGCGGGAAAGGGCGGCGGACGCGCGCCACACCGCGGCCGGTACGGCGCTCCGCCCGTAGTGCCGAACGGCGCTCCGCCCGTAGTGCCATGTGGCGCTCGGCCCGTAGTGCCATGCGCCATGCGGCGCTCCGCCCGTAGCGCCGTACGACGACCTACCAAGCGAACAAATACGACTTTCCCGTACAAGGGTTACTTATTAGGCTCGGGGCATGTCAGCCACGTCAGGATCAGCGGACGGGCCCGGGCCGGCGGAAGGGCCCACGTCGGAGGGTTCCGCGCACGGATCCGGCGCCGACACCATGGACGCCGCCACGGAGGCCACCCGCAGCCTCCAGGGCGTCGCCCCCGAGGTCACCGCCCGGCTGCCGCGTCTGCTGGAGGCCATGCGGACCGTCGGCGCCGGGCTGGACCTGCACGTCACGCTGGACCGCATCGTGGAGACCGCGGCCGAGCTCGCCGACGCCCGGTACGCGGCCATCGGCATCGTCGACCAGGCCCGCGACGGCCTGTCGGACTTCGTGACGTACGGCGTGACCGCCGAGGACCACCGGCGCATCGGCGCGCTGCCCGACGGCCGCAAAGGCCTGCTCGGCGCGCTCATCAACGATCCCCGGCCGCTGCGCCTCGCCGACCTCACGCAGGACCCGCGCGCGGCCGGCTTCCCGCCCGGGCACCCGCCGATGCGCACGTTCCTCGGGGTGCCGATCCGCGTCCAGGGGGAGATCTTCGGCAATCTCTACCTGACGGAGAAGCGCGGCGGCGGTGAGTTCAGCGAGGGCGATCTGCACATGGTGCGGGTCCTCGCGACGGAGGCGGGCCTCGCCATCGGCAACGCCCGTATGTACGCGGCGGCCCGGCAGCGCGAGCGCTGGATCGACGGCGCGGCCGCCGTCACCACCGCGCTGCTCGCCGGCAGCGACGTGGACGAGTCGCTGGCGGTCGTCGCCGAGCAGGCCCGGCGGCTGGCGGACTCCGCCGCCGGGATCGTGCTGCTCCCGGTGGAGGACGGCGGGCTGGAGATCGTGGCCGTGGCGGCGGACGACCCGGCGCGCATCATGGGGACGCAGATCCCGCCGGACAGCCCGGTGACCGCCACCCTCCTCGCCGGGGAGCCGGTGTTCGTCGAGGACTCGGCGACCGACCCGCGCATGATCACCGAGGTCGCGCCGTATTTCGGGCCCAGCATGCTGCTGCCCCTGAAGAGCGGCGGCCGTGTCCTGGGCACCCTCGCCACCCCGAGGGCCCGCGGCGCACGCCGGTTCACCCCGGCCGAACGCACGCTGGCCACCCAGTTCGCCGCGCAGGCCGCGCTGGCGCTGGTCCTGGCGGACGCGCGGCGCGACCGCGAGCGGCTGGCCGTGTACCAGGACCGCGACCGGATCGCGCGAGACCTGCACGACCTGGTCATCCAGCGGTTGTTCGCCACCGGGATGATGCTGGAGGGCGCCGCCCGCAAGGCCGTGGTTCCCGAGGTACGGCAGGGCGTGGGCAAGGCCGTCGACGAACTGGACGTGACGATCCAGGAGATCCGTACCGCGATCTTCGCCCTCCAGCAGGGGCCCGCGGAGGCACCGTCGGGGCTGCGCACACGGGTGCTGCGCGAGATCGGTACGGCGGCGGTGCCGCTGGGCTTCCAGCCGTCCGTGAACTTCGTCGGCCCCGTGGACGCCAGGGTCGGCGAGTCGACCGGCAAGAATCTGGTCGCCGCGCTGCGGGAGGCGCTGTCCAACGCCTTCCGGCACGCCCAGGCCTCCCGGATCGAGGTCGTCGTGGACGCCACGGCCACGCTGCCGGACGGGCGGGACGCGGTACGGCTGACGGTCGCGGACGACGGTGTGGGCATCCCTGAGGGCGGCCGGCGCAGCGGCCTGAAGAACCTCGCCCGGCGGGCCGAGGCGCTGGGCGGGTCCAGTACGTACGGACCGGGGCTCGGCGAGGACGGGGCGGGCACGTTGGTGACGTGGGAGGCGCCTCTCTAGGGGGCGTTGCCGGTGCGGTGCTCCTCCAGGTGGCCGGACGACTGTGCTCCGTTCGGAGGCTTACGGGGCGGAGCCGGAACCGCGGTCCGTCGCCCGGCGTCCTGATCGCGCAACTATCTGCCCATGCATCCAGGTCTGTCGTGCGGTCCGGAGGTCCGTGCGCCGCATCGGGCACCTGCCGCCCGGCTCCGGGCCCGTCGGCGCGGTGCCGTCGTGTGTGCCTTCACGATCATGCTGGGCGGCCTGCTGCCCGGCGGGCTGCCCGCAGGAGGCGCGCCCGTCGGCACGGCCGCCGCTGCCACCGCGTACGAAGGCGCGGCGCGGCCGGGAGCCGCGGCGCGCCACGAGGGCGCCGCGCGGCACGAGAGGGCGGCGCGGCGCGGGGCCGAGATGCGGCACGGGAGCGGTGCGCGTTACGAGAGCGGCAGGCCGGGCCGCGCCGCCGCACGCGGACGGCCCGGCCGGCTGGACCGCGCGCGCCTGGAAGTGCTGCGGCTCGGGGTGGCGGCGGGCCGGGCCGGGCGGTCCTACGAGGTCGGCGTGCGGGCCGCGAGGGCCGAGCGGGCCCGGGCCGAGCGGCTGACCGACCGGCTGCGCCGGGAACGGCGTACGGCGGCGGCACTGCGCCGTACCGCCGGCCGGATCGCGGCCCAGCAGTACCGCACCGGCAGCGGGCTGTCCGTCACCGTGCGCACGCTGACCGCGGCCGCGCCGGAGGGCGTGCTGCGCGCCCATCGGCTGGCCGAGCGCCGACAGCATGACCTGGTGGTCCGGGCGCGTACGGCACTGCGCCTGAGCCGGGAGCTGGCGGCGGGGAGCGCGGCGGCGGCCGGCCGTACGCAGGCGCTCGCCGCCCGGCAGCAGCGGCTGGCCGGGGAGCGGGAGCGGATCGGGCGCAGCCTGGAGCGGGCGCGCGGCCGGCTGTGGCGGCTGGTGGTCGGTGCGGCGGGGTCCGGCAGCTGCGGCGGGCCGCTGGTCGAGGTGTCCTCGGCCGCCGGGGCCCTCGCGGCCGGTACGCCGTCCGCGCGGGGCTGGACCCGGCCGGTGGCGGACTACGCGCTGTCGGCCTCGTTCGGCGGGGTCGGCGCGCACTGGTCGCACCGCCACACGGGGCAGGACTTCGCGGTGCCCGTCGGGACGCGGGTACGGTCAGCGGGGCACGGCCGGGTGACGGCGGTGGAGTGCGGCGGCGCCTTCGGGATCAACGTGGTGGTGCGGCACGGAGCGCACACGTACACGCAGTACGCGCACCTGTCGGCGGTGCTGGTGCGGCCGGGGCAGCGGGTGCGCGCCGGGCAGCCCATCGCGCTGTCCGGGAACACCGGCAACTCCACGGGACCGCACCTGCACTTCGAGGTGCGGCGCGGCCCCGGTGTGGACACGGCCGTCGAGCCTCTCCGCTGGCTGCGGAAGCGCGGCGTACGCGTGTGAGACGTCGTACGAGGGCGCGGTCCGGGACGCCGTACGAGGCGCCGTCCGGTCCGCCGTACGAGGCGCCGTCCGGGACGCTGCCCTGGTGCGGTCAGCCGGCGGTACGGTCCTCCAGCAGCTGCTCGATCAAACGTTCGATGACGACGGCGACCCCGTCCTCGTTGTTGCCCGCCGTGCGGTGGGTGGTCGCGGCCAGCACGTCCGGATGCGCGTTGGCCATGGCGTACGACGTACCGGCCCAGGCCAGCATCTCCAGGTCGTTCGGCATGTCACCGAAGGCCACCACCTCGTCCGGAGCGATACCGCGTTCGGCGCAGCAGCGGGCGAGCGTACCGGCCTTGCTGACGCCCGCGCCGCTGATCTCCAGGAGCGCGGTGGGGCTGGAGCGGGTGAACGACGCGAGGTGCCCGGCGGCTTCCCGGGCCAGCGCGAGGAACTCGTCCGGATCGAGCTCGGAGTGGTGCGCGAGAACCTTCAGGACGGGCTCGCCCGCCTTCTCGAACTCCTCGCCGAGCAGTTTCTCCACCGGGGCGATCAGCGCGACCGGGTCGAGGTGGAACGGCGGATACTGCGGCTCGTAGTGGATGCCGCCGGTGCGTTCGACGGCGAACGACGTGCCCGGTGCGGCGGCGCGCAGTGCTTCCACGACGGCGACCGCCGCGTTCCGCTGCAGCGCGCGTACCTCGACGAAGCGGCGGCCGCGGTGCAGGTCGACGACGGCGGCACCGTTGGCGCAGATCGCCAGGCCGTGCCCGTGCACATGGTCGCTGACCACGTCCATCCAGCGGGCCGGCCGGCCGGTGACGAAGAAGACCTCGATGCCGGCCTCCTCGGCGGCGGCGAGCGCGGCGATCGTGCGCTCCGAGACGCTCTTGTCGTCACGCAGCAGGGTGCCGTCGAGGTCGGTGGCGATCAGTCGGGTGCGGCGGTCGGGAAGCGGCGGCACCGGGGCGGTACGCGGCTCGGGCGGCCGGTGCGGAGCGGATGGCGGCGGCGCCTCGGATGCCGGCGTCCGCGCGGATGACAACGGCGGCTCGGCGGAGGGATCGTCTGTCACAGGGCCATCAGTCACGAGGCCATCTTCCCGCATATGCGCGCACAGGCGTGCGCTGGGTCGCGCGCATGAGCTTGACACCGCCCCTCGGCGCGTCCAGCCGTAGGCTCGGGGACATGCGACTGAGCACCGTGATCCTGCCCGTACGCCGCTGGTCCGAGGGCGGCCGGGAGGTGTGGCAGCGCGCCGAGGAGCTGAGTTTCCACGCCGCGTACACCTACGACCACCTGTCCTGGCGGGTCCCCTTCCGGGACGGCCCCTGGTTCGGCGCCGTGCCCACCCTGACCGCGGCCGCCGCCGCGACCTCCCGCATCCGCCTGGGCACCCTCGTCACCTCACCCAACTTCCGGCACCCGGTCACCCTCGCCAAGGAGCTGATCTCGCTGGACGACATCAGTGAGGGGCGGATCACGCTGGGCATCGGCGCGGGCGGCAACGGCTTCGACGCGCACGCGCTGCTCGGCGGCGGCGAGGAGCCGTGGACGCCGCGCGAACGTGCCGATCACTTCGCCGAGTTCGTCGCGCTGCTGGACCGGCTGCTCACCGAGGACACCGTCACGTGCGACGGTGAGCACTACAGCGCGCACGAGGTACGCAACATCCCCGGGTGCGTGCAGCGGCCGCGGCTGCCGTTCGCGGTGGCGGCCACCGGGCCGCGTGGGCTGCGGCTGGCGGCGCGGTACGGGGAGGCGTGGGTCACCACCGGTGATCCCAAGGTGTCCGCGGCCGGCACCGCCGAGCAGTCGCGTGCCGCGATCGCCGGGCAGATCGAGCGGCTGGGCGCGGCCTGCGAGGCGGCAGGGCGGGACACCGGGAAGCTCTCCAAGATCCTGCTGTCCGGCTTCACGCCGGACCGGCCGCTGGACTCCGTCGACGCCTTCGTGGACTTCGCCGGCCGCCATGGCGAACTGGGCATCGACGAGATCGTCCTGCACTGGCCGATCGACGGCACGGTCTTCGAGGCGGACCTGTCGGTGTTCGAGCGGATCGCGGTGGAGGCACCGGCACAGCTGGCGGACCGGTAAGCACCGGCGACCGGCCGCCTTCCCGGCGGTGACGGGCGGGGCCCTGACGCGATCGGGGTCCCTTTACCCCGCCAGGAGGAACCAAACGGCAATCAAGAGGGAGAATCGGGACAGAGGCGTCGTCGTGCGGGCGGTCGGCTGGACCGTCCGGCTGGAGGGCTCCATGGCACAGACCCGATTCGCCCCGGACCGCGGACTGACCTCGCGCATGGTCGTGACGATGTTCTTCATCGGGCTGCTGTACGTCGTGGTCGTCGGCGTGCTGGTGGTACTCCTCAAAGGCGCCTGGCTGATCGTGCTGGTGATCACGGGAGCCCTGTTCATCGGACAGTTCTGGTTCAGCGACCGGATCGCGGCGTTCGGCATGGGCGCCCGGGAGGTCACCCCCGAGCAGGCACCCGAGCTGCACGGCGCGGTCGACCGGCTGTGCGCGCTCGCCGACATGCCCAAGCCCAAGGTCTGCATCGCCGACAGCGACATCCCGAACGCCTTCGCCACCGGGCGCAACCAGCGGAACTCCCTGATCTGTGCCACCACCGGGCTGCTGCGCCGACTGGAGCCCGAGGAGCTGGAAGGGGTGCTCGCGCACGAGCTGTCGCACGTCGCGCACCGCGACGTGGCAGTGATGACCATCGCCTCGTTCCTGGGCGTGCTGGCCGGGATCATCACCCGGGCGGCGCTCTGGAGCGGCGTGGGACGCAGCAACCGGGACAACAACGCGGCCGTCGCCATCCTGATCGTCACGGCCGTCAGCGCGGTGGTCTACGTCATCAGCTTCCTGCTCACCCGGCTGCTGTCCCGCTACCGGGAACTGTCCGCCGACCGGGCCGCCGCAATCCTCACCGGCCGGCCGTCCGCGCTGGCCGCAGCGCTCACCAAGGTCACCGGGCAGATGGCCCGGATTCCCACCCGGGACCTGCGCCGGGCCGAGCCCTTCAACGCCTTCTACTTCGCCCCGGCCTTCTCCCAGCGGAACGCCGTCCAGCTGCTGTCCTCGCACCCGACGCTGGAACAGCGCCTGGACCAGCTCGGCCGCCTCGCCGCCCAGCTGGGCCGCCCGTGACCCGGGTCGGCACCGCCCCGGCCCCGGCCCGCCGGCCCTTCAGCCCCTAGGAGCCACTCGATGGGATTCCTGGACGTGATCCTCGGCCGCAGCAAGCCGGTACGCCCCGACCTCGACCAGCTCTTCGCGCTGCCGTCCGCCGCGATCACCCTGCAGGCGGCGACGGGATTCACACCGACCGGCCGGGGATCGGTCTGCTTCGCGAGCGTCGAGGGCGGTGCGTTCGCCCGTATCCAGGCCGATGTGCGGGCCCTGCTCGGACCGTCGGTGGAGTACACCCAGGACCAGTACGGCTACACCTGGCTCCTCGCCCGGCACGCCGCCGAGGACACCGCGGGCCTGGTCAACGATCTGCACGCGGTCAACACCTCGCTCCAGGAAAGCGGCTTCGGCCCGCAGCTGCTCTGCTCGCTGGTCGGCTTCCGCGACGAGCGCGACCGTTCGCTCGCCCTGGTGTACCTCTACAAGCGCGGCACGTTCTACCCCTTCGCGCCGCTGCCCGGCGGCGTCGAGAAGCGCGACAACCCGCTCGAACTCCAGGTGCGGTCCCTGCTCACCGACGACCTGACCGTGGAGCGGGACCTGAGCCGCTGGTTCCCGGTGTGGGGTGCGCCGGGGCTGTGAAAGAGGGACAAGGAGCGGGGCGCTTTGGTTTCACGTGAAACCGATGTGCCCGGATGCGGGAGAGGGGATCGATGTCCTGTTTCACGTGAAACATTCACCGCGCGGCGCGGCGGTCACCTCACCCGGGAGTTGAGCCACGGCGTCAGGCCGGGCCCGGTGATCAGCTCCTTGTACGTCTCGTCGCCGGGAAGCGGCACCACCAGTCGCCAGCCGGGTGGGAAGAACCGGCCCTTGACGTGGGCGAGGTCGCCCAGCACGGAGCGCAGAAAGGCCGGTACGACATCGCGGGGAAGGTCCTGGAAGGAGACGTCCTCGACGGTGATGTGGGCGTCACCTTCCGAGTACACCTCGATCGAGATGCGCGGGGCGCCGCCGGACAGTTCGATGTACGCCTCGTGCGGCAGCGAACCGTCCGGGTCGGTGACGGTGAACGCACCGGCGGAGAGCCGGCGGCCGGAGCGGTCGGCTCCGATGTCGTGGGTCACCTCGATGTCGCGGCCGTACGCACGGGCCACCTCGCGAACGGCGTCGATGACGGCTTCGGTGCTGGGCAGTTGCGGACGGTCCATGAGGGGATGATGTCACCCGGCGGGTCCCGTGCGGCGGTCGTCGTCGGGGCCGGGCACCGCCGGCGCGGCGTGCGCGACCAGCGAGTCCATCCGGCGGGCGCTCACCTCACGGTCGGCGGCCGCGGCGACGAAGGCGGCGACCCCCGCCGGGCCGACGAGCTCCCGGACGGACCGCACGGTGTCGGCCGGCAGCGGTACGTGCTCGACGGCGGTCCCCCGCTCGGGAGTCTCGCGGTGCAGCTGGTGCCGGAGGTACCGGCTCGCCAACAGCCGCATGGCGCGCGCAAGTTCGGCGTCGACGGTCTGCTGGGCCAGCGGCCGCAGCCGGCGGACGAGACCGGCCGCCTCCTCCGCCTCGGCGTCGCTCGGCGGATGGTCGAAGTACTGCTGGAAGACATGCTCGGTGGTGAAGTCCAGGAAGCGGGAGGCTATGTGTTCCACCTGCACCCGCAGCTCCCGCAGATGACCTGAGATGGCCGGCAGCGGCACCCCGGCGGAGTGCAGCTCGGCCGCGACCGCGAGCTCCTGCGGGCTGGGCACCAGGAACTCCTCCGGGCTGCCCGGCACCGGCTCCAGCACCCCCAGCTCCACCGCGTCGGCCACCGCCGCGTCGTCGGAGCTGCCGCCGAAGGTCGCCGCCAGCTCCTGGCGGGTGATCCGGCCGGTCTCCTCGTCCGTCCAGGGGCCGTCGATCTCGGCGACCAGCCCCAGCACCCCGCTCAGCCCCCGCCCCGCGTCCCACGCCTCCAGCAGGTCCTTGATGCTGGCCAGGGTGTACCCGCGGTCCAGCAGGTCCGAGATCTGGCGCAGCCGGGCGAGGTGCGCGGCACCGTAGACGTTCGCCCGGCCCCGGCGCTCCGGCTTGGGCAGCAGCCCGCGGTCCTGGTACGCGCGGATCGTACGGACCGTGGTGCCGCTCCGGTGCGCCAGCTCCTCGATGCGGTACTCGGCCGCGGGGTGGTGCTGCTCGGTCAATGCGCTGCTCCTCACGAGATGGCCCGCGCCGCCGCGCCGTGCCCGCGGCGGTCCGGGCGGCCGGGGAGTACGCGAGGTACAGGGCGGCCCTGCGCAGTGCCCCTTTCTGCGAGGGATGGTACGACCGTGCGCGGAGGCGCGGTAACGCTCCGGCCTCCTCGCGCCACCCCCGCATCGGCCCCGCAGGACCGCCGTGCCGGAGGCCTCGCTGTCTTACAGAGGCGGTTCGAGCCGGGCTATCGCGCGCAGGGCCCGCGGCGCGAAACGGGAGAGGGCGCGGGAGCCGTGGGCCTCCGGAGTGACGGGCACGACCGCCTGGTTGCGCACCACCGCGCGCAGGATGGCGTCCGCGACCTTCTCCGGCGGGTAGTTGCGCATGCTGTAGAGCCGCGCGGCCTTGGACTGGCGGCGCTGCTCCTCTTCCGGCGAGACTCCGGCGACGTGCGAGGTGGTGGTGATGCTGGTGTTGACCAGGCCCGGGCAGATGGCGCTGACGCCGATGCCCCGGCCGGCGAACTCCGCGCGCAGGCACTCGCTGAGCATCAGTACCGCCGCCTTGGAGGTGCTGTACGCCGGCAGCGCCCTGGAGGGCAGGTAGGCGGCGACCGAGGCGGTGTTGACGATGTGGCCGCCCTGGCCGCGGTCGGCCATCTGCCGGCCGAAGAGCCGGCAGCCGTGGATGACGCCCCAGAGGTTCACGTCCAGGACCTTCTTCCAGTCCTCGGAGGTGGTCTCCAGGAAGGAGCCGGACAGGCCGATGCCCGCGTTGTTCACCAGGACGTCGACGGTGCCGTACTCGGCGGCGACCTTGTCGGCGAGCTTCTCCATCGCCGCCTCGTCGCTGACGTCCACCACCTCCGCCCAGGCGGCACCGGCCCCGATCAGCCGGGCCATGTCGGCCGTACGGGCCGCGCCCTCGGCGTCCCGGTCCACCGCGACCACCCGCGCACCGGCCTCGGCGAACGCGAACGCCGTGGCCCGGCCGATGCCGCTCGCCGCGCCGGTCACCAGTACCAGCCGGCCGCCGAACCGGTCCGCGTACCGCCCGCTCGCGACGACCTCCTTGGCCGGATCGCCCTCCTCCTTGGCCGTGACGAACTCCTCGATCCAGGCGGCCAGCTGATCCGGGCGGGTGCGCGGTATCCAGTGCTTGGCGGGCAGCGTGCGGCGGGTGAGCTGCGGCACCCACTGCTCCAGCTCGTCGTACAGCCGCTCCGACAGGAAGGCGTCGCCGGTCGGGGTGATCAGCTGAACCGGGCAGTGCGCGTACGCGTCCGTGCGCGGCCGGCGCATGCGGGCCCGGACGTTGTCCCGGTACAGCCAGGCGCCGTGCGCGGCGTCGGTGGGCAGCGAGGCGGTGGGGTAGTCCCCGGCCGGGACCTTCTCGACGCGCTCCAGGATCTTCGGCCAGCGCTTCCCCAGCGGGCCCTTCCACGCCAGCTCGGGCAGCGCGGGGGTGTGCAGCAGGTAGACGTACCAGGACTTGGCGCCCTGGCTGAGCAGCTGGGCGGCGCGGCGCGGGGTGGGCCGGGCCATCCGCTTCTTGATCCAGTGCCCGAAGTGGTCCAGGGACGGGCCGGACATCGAGGTGAAGGAGGCGATCCGGCCCTGGGTGCGCCGCACCGTCACGAACTCCCAGGACTGCACCGAACCCCAGTCGTGCCCCACCAGATGGACGGGCCGGTCCGGGCTGACGGCGTCGGCCACCGCCAGGAAGTCGTCGGTCAGCTTCTCCAGGGTGTACCCGCCGCGCAGCGGCTGCGGCGCCGTGGACCGCCCGCAGCCCCGGACGTCGTACAGCACCACATGGAAGCGCTCCGCCAGCAGCGGCGCGACCCGCGACCAGACCTCCTTGCTGTCCGGATAGCCGTGCACCAGCATCACCGTGGGCCGAGCCGGATCGCCCAGCTCCGCGACGCACAACTCCACGCCGCCCGTCGCGATCCGGCGCTCCCGCGCGCCCTCCAGTGCCGTGCTCACGCCCGCCTCCCCGCTCTCGTCAACTGCCCTGCTCACGCCGCCTTCTCCTCCTGCCAACGCCGCACGTGCGGCAGATCGTCGTCCAGCCAGAAGGCGCTCTCCTCGGGGTCCTTGGAGTCGGTGACGACCAGGATCTCCTCGAACTTCGCGCCGGTGCCCCGGAAGCCGAGGTGTGGTTCGACCGCCCACAGCCCGGGCCGCGGCGGGTGGTCGGAGAAGCGGTGCGGGCTCCACAACGGGGACCAGCCCTCGCGGTGGCCGTGCAGCGCGTCGGACGCCAGCCCCTTGAGCGACTGGGTGCCGAAGCCGAACAGCGTGGGTGACCAGCGCCGTTCACGCACGCGGTCGACCTTGTGGGCGATCACGCCGAACGGATAGGCCCGGTGCCGGTTGGCGTACCCCTGGCGGACCATGAGCCGCTCGACGTCCTCGTAGATCTCCCGCAGCGGCCGGCGCTCGCGCACCTCGCGGAGGATCAGCTCGCGGTGCGCCTCCAGGTCGGCCAGCAGCCGGTCGTGCAGCGGGCTGAGGCCGAGGCAGCCGGAGTACCCGATGTCGGCGGTGAAGCCCTTGTACACCGGAGCCATGTCGAGGATGAACGGCATCCCCGGCTCCAGCACCCGGTTCGTCGGGAAGAACTGCAACGGCACGCGGAAGTTCGCGAAGGCCGTGCGGTCACCGAACCAGGCGAAGGGCAGGTGGAACCAGTCCGTGACGCCCCGCTCGCGCAGCCGGCGGCGCTGCATCCGGGCCGCCTCCCGCTCGGTCACCCCCGGCTTCAGCTGCGCGGCCACCGCCTCGGCGCACGCGTACGCCAGCCGCTGGACCTCCCTGAACCCCTGGAGCTCGGCGCCCGTCACCGAGGCTGCGGCCCTGTGCCTGGTCGCTGCTGTGCTCGCGGTCGCTGCTGTGGTCATCGCCAACCGTTCCGTCGCGGTACGTGCGCGTAACTTGACACTGATGAATGTGACAATGGTCGGCGGCGACGTCAAGGGTCCGTCACCACCTGTGGAAAACTTCCCGGCCGCCCGCGGGCGGCCACCACCGCCGACGCGTCACCGGCCACGGACGATCACCACGGTCCGGCCCTCCGGCCGGGTACGCCTCAGCTCCGCGCACGACCCCCTACGGGGCGGTACGCCTGGAGTCGGACGGACATCCAGCCGTCAGGGCTGACGCTCGCTGCGGCGCGCGACACTACCGTCGACGTGTGACTGTGATCGCGACCGAAAGCCTCAGCAAGCGGTTCCCGCGGGTGACCGCCCTGGACCGGCTCTCCGTTGACATCGCCCCCGGCGTGACCGGCCTGGTGGGTGCCAACGGCGCCGGAAAGTCCACCCTGATCAAGATCCTGCTGGGTCTGTCGCCCGCCAGCGAAGGCACCGCCGCGGTCCTCGGCCTGGACGTGGCCACCGAAGGCGGTGCCATCCGCGAGCGCGTCGGCTACATGCCCGAGCACGACTGCCTGCCGCCGGACGTCTCGGCGACCGAGTTCGTCGTCCACATGGCGCGGATGTCCGGGCTGCCGCCGACCGCCGCCCGGGAGCGCACCGCCGACACCCTGCGCCACGTCGGCCTCTATGAAGAGCGCTACCGCCCCATCGGCGGCTACTCGACCGGCATGAAGCAGCGCGTGAAGCTCGCCCAGGCGCTCGTCCACGACCCCCAGCTGGTCTTCCTGGACGAGCCGACCAACGGCCTGGACCCGGCGGGGCGCGACGAGATGCTCGGCCTCATCCGCCGCGTCCACCGCGACTTCGGGATCTCCGTACTGGTCACCTCGCACCTCCTCGGAGAGCTGGAGCGCACCTGCGACCACGTCGTCGTCATCGACGGCGGGAAGCTGCTGCGCTCCTCGGCCACGGACGAGTTCACCCAGGCCACCACCTCGCTCGCCGTCGAGGTCACCGACACCGACACGCACCCGGACGGGCTGCGCGCGCTGCGCGAGGCGCTGACCGCCGCGGGCGCGGTGACCGGTCCGGCGCCCGGCCCCGGAGACGGTCACCCGGCCGCGACCGGCCGCCTGCTGTACATCGAGGCCGCCGGCGAGGAGACGTACGACCTGGTCCGGGACACCGTCGCCGGGCTCGGCCTCGGCCTGGTCCGCATGGAACAGCGCCGGCACCGCATCGCGGAGGTCTTCCGCGACAGCGCGGACGGCCGCGACGTCGCCCCGGCCCGTACGGACGCCGCCGCGCGTCCCGCAGCCACCGAAGCAGCCCCCGCAGGAGCCCCCGATGCCTGAGTCCACCACAGCGCCCACGGGCGGCCAGGGCCCCGCCGCCTCGATCCACGACATCGGCTACCGCCACTACGACGGCGCCCGGCTGGGCCGCGCGTACGCCCGCCGCTCGCTCTTCGTGCAGAGCCTGCGCGGCGCCTACGGGCTGGGCCGGTCGGCGCGCACGAAGGTGCTGCCGATGATCCTGCTGGCGGTGATGTGCGTACCGGCCGCGATCATCGTGGCGGTCGCCGTCTTCACCAAGGCGCGCGACCTCCCGCTGGACTACACCCGCTACGCGATCTACCTCCAGGCGGTCATCGGCCTCTTCCTGGCCGCTCAGGCGCCCCAGTCCGTCTCCCGCGACCTGCGCTTCAGGACCGTGCCGCTGTACTTCTCGCGGCCGATCGAACGCGCCGACTACGTGGCGGCGAAGTACGCGGCGATGAGCTGCGCGCTGTTCCTCCTCACGGCGCTGCCGCTGCTGATCCTGTACGTGGGCGCGCTGCTGGCGAAGCTCGACTTCGCCGACCAGACCAAGGGGTTCGCGCAGGGCCTGGTCTCGGTGGCCCTGCTCTCGCTGCTGTTCGCCGCGATCGGCCTGGTCATCGCCGCGCTCACGCCGCGCCGCGGGTTCGGCGTCGCCGCCGTCATCGCCGTACTGACCATCCCGTACGCCGCGGTCAGCGCCGTCCAGGGCATCGCCTTCCTCCAGGGGAACACCGACGTCATCGGGTGGCTGGGGCTCTTCTCCCCGATCACGCTGATCGACGGCGTGCAGAGCGTCTTCCTGGGTGCGACCACCTCGGCCCCCGACGGCATCGGCCCGTCCACGGGCGCGGGTTTCGTCCATCTCCTCGTCGTGCTGGGCCTCATCGCCGGCTCGCTCGCCCTCCTGATGCGCCGCTACCGGAAGGCCGGACTGTGACCACGATCGACATGCGCAACGTCTCCCGCTGGTTCGGGAACGTGGTGGCCGTGAACGACATCACGATGACCATCGGGCCGGGGGTGACCGGGCTGCTCGGCCCCAACGGCGCCGGCAAGTCCACCCTGCTCAACATGATGGGCGGCTTCCTGGCGCCCTCCCACGGCAGCGTCACCCTCGACGGCCGCCCGGTCTGGCGCAACGAGGCCGTCTACCGGGAGATCGGCATCGTGCCGGAGCGCGAGGCGATGTACGACTTCCTCACCGGGCGCGAGTTCGTGCTCGCCAACGCCGAACTGCACGGCCTCGGCCGCAAGGAGGCGGCCCGCGCGCTGGCCACGGTCGGCATGGAGTACGCGCAGGACCGCCGCGTCTCCACGTACAGCAAGGGCATGCGGCAGCGCGTGAAGATGGCGTCCGCGCTGGTGCACGACCCTTCCGTGCTGCTGCTCGACGAGCCGTTCAACGGCATGGACCCGCGCCAGCGCATGCAGCTCATGGAGCTGCTGCGGCAGATGGGCGAGGAGGGCCGCACCGTGCTCTTCTCCTCGCACATCCTCGAAGAGGTCGAGCAGCTCGCGTCCCACATCGAGGTCATCGTGGCCGGGCGGCACGCCGCCTCCGGCGACTTCCGCCGCATCCGCCGCCTGATGACGGACCGGCCGCACCGCTACCTCGTACGGTCCGACGACGACCGGGCGCTGGCCGCCGCGCTGATCGCCGACCCCTCGACGTCCGGCATCGAGGTCGACCTCGAAGAGGGCGCGCTGCGCATCCAGGCCGTCGACTTCGGCCGCTTCACCGCCCTGTTGCCGCGCGTCGCCCGTGACCACGGCATCCGTCTCCTCGCCGTCTCGCCCTCGGACGAGTCGCTGGAATCGGTCTTCTCCTATCTCGTAGCGGCCTGAAGCCGTACCGAAGCGGTCGCATACGACCTGAAAGGAGCCTGACGCGATGTCATCGCTCTACCACCCCACTGTGGCCCGGCTGACCTACCGGGCGCTGCTCGGCCGCCGCCGCGCCGCGATCCTCTTCGCGCTGCCCGTCATGCTGCTCGTCATCGCCGTCGCCGTACGGGCGCTGACGGGCGCCGACGACACCACCGCCGACACCGTCCTGGGCACCTTCGCGCTGGCCACGATGGTCCCGCTGATCGGCGTGATCGCCGGCACCGGCGCGATCGGACCGGAGATCGACGACGGGTCGGTGGTGTACCTGCTGGCCAAGCCCGTACGGCGGTCGACGGTCATCGTCACCAAGCTGCTCGTCGCGATCGGCGTGACGGTCGTCTTCTCCGCCGTCCCCGTACTGATCGCGGGCTTCGTGCTGAACGGCAACAGCCAGCAGATCGCGGTCGCCTACGCGCTCGCCGCCGCGGTCGCCTCCGTCGCCTACAGCGCCCTCTTCCTGTTCCTCGGCACGATCACCCGGCACGCCGTCGTCATCGGCCTGGTCTACGCGCTGGTCTGGGAGGCGGTCTTCGGCAGCCTCGTCCCCGGGGCGCGCACCCTCAGCGTTCAGCAGTGGGCACTCGCGCTGGCCCAGAAGGCGGGTGCCGAGGGCGCGGTCACCTCTGAGGTGGGCCTGGCCCCCGCCGTCGTGCTGCTCGTCGTGGTGACCGGTGCGGCGACCTGGTACGCGGCCCGCCGCCTCAAGTCGCTGACGCTGGCAGGGGAGGAGTGACCACCGCGGCCCCCGGAGGGACAGCGGTGCCTACCCGCTGCCCTTCCGGTCCTCGTTGAACTCCCGCACGTTGTCGCGGTGTTCCTCGTAGTCGGCGGTGAAGCGGGTGTCGCCGGGCCGGACGGTGACGAAGTACAGCCAGTCGCCCTTCGGAGGCGAGACCGCGGCCCGCGTCGCGTCCTGCCCCGGATTCCCGATCGGCGTCGGCGGCAGGCCCTTGTGCCGGTAGGTGTTGTACGGGCTGTCCGTACGGGTGTCCGCGTGGCTGGTGTTGAGGGTGGACCGGCCCAGCCCGTAGTTCAGGGTGGAGTCCATCTGGAGCGGCATCCCCTTGTCGAGCCGGTTGCGGATGACCCTGGCGACCTTGCCCATGTCCTGCGGGGTGTCCGCCTCGGCCTGCACGACGGAGGCCGCCACGACCGTCTCGTAGGCACTCAGGCCTCCGGGCCGGGCCGTGGGCGGCAGACCGTCCGCCGCGTACTTCTGGCGCGCGGTGTTCACCATGAAGGACAGCAGGCTCCTGGGGGTGGTGTTCTCGTCGACCGGGTACGTCGCCGGGTACAGGTACCCCTCGGGATTGCCCTTGGCCTCGGCGGGCAGCCGCAGCCGCTTCGCCGGGTTCCGGGCCGCCGCGGCCCTCTTTGCGGCCTTCTCCGTGGTGCCCGGGGCGACGCGGAGCGCCTTGTCGACGGCGGCGTACGCCTGCGAGGCCCGCCACCCCTCGGGCAGGGTCAGCTTCTCGGTACGTGCCGCCCGCTCGTCCCCGGGGAGCAGGACCAGCAGGAGGACGACGCCGACCACGAGGACGGCGCCCGCCGCCAGGAGGAGCCGGCCCCGCCGGGTGATGCGTGCGCGGCGCCGGCCACCGGAGTGCTGCGTATCGTGCACATCGCTCATGAGGGCAAGGTAGGGCAGACCGTAGGGTACGTGGGTGACCACGCTGATACCGACGTTCACGGTGCGCACCGTCCGGCACCGCGACACCGCCGACGGCCAGGACCTCCCCGCGTTGCTGTGGCGGCCGGGACCGGGCCACCGGATGGTCTCCAGCGCGGTTCTCGGCGGCGGTCTCGGCCCCCGGTCCTGGGTGCTCAACGCCCAGGTGGCGCACGGCTACACGCGCCGCGATCCGGAGGCGCACCTCGCGGAGATCGCCGCGGCGGCCGGAGCGACGGGCCCCGGCGTCGGCATGATGACGGCGGCGGACATCCTGTCCACCCGCGCGTCGGCGTACGACGGGGGCGCACAGGCCCTCGTCACGGCCGGAACGGGCGTGCACGGCTGGGCCGCGGCGCAGGACGCGGCGGGCGCCCCGTACCGCCCCGGCACCATCAACCTCCTCGTCGCGCTGCCCGTGGCGCTCAGCGATGCCGCCCTGGTCAACTCCGTGATGACGGCGACCGAGGCGAAGGTGCAGGCACTCCTCGACCACGGTCTGGACGCTTCAGGGACGCCTACGGACGCGGTGTGCGTCGCCGCACGTGTACCGCGGCCGGGCGAGCCCGTGGAGGAGTTCGCCGGGCCGCGCTCCCTCTGGGGCGCCCGGCTGGCCCGCGCCGTCCACGAAGCGACACTGCGCGCTCTCCTGCAGGAGCGCGGCGGCCCGCACGGAGAGGCCGCCGCGTCGCTCCGTAGCGGTCAGGTGCCGATCCGGCGGTCCCGTCCGGCCCCGAGCCCCAGCAGCACCAGCGCCGCACAGACCACGAGCAGCAGCACGATCGGCAGTGTCCAGCCGTCCGTCGCCTGGTGCACCGCGCCCAGTGCCAACGGGCCCACGGCAGCCAGCAGATAGCCCCAGGTCTGCGCCATGCCGGACAGCCGCGCCGCGGTGTGCGGATCGCCGGCCCGCAGCACCATCATGGTCAGCGCCAGGCCCAGCGCACCGCCCTGGCCGACGCCGAGCAGCGCGGCCCACACCCACGCCCCGGCCACCGGGGCGACGAGCAAGCCCCCGCAGGCGAGCGCCATCAGGAGCGCGACGCACGCGGCCGGCAGGCGCTGCCGTCGCATCCGTCCCGCCAGTACGGGCACCACGAACGAGCCGGCCATCTGTACCAGCGTGCTGAACGCGAAAACCAGCCCGGCCTGCGCCTTGTCCATGCCGTGGTCGGTGAGGACCGTGGGCAGCCAGGCGATGGCCACGTAGGCGATCAGCGACTGCGACCCCATGAAGAGCGTGACCTGCCAGGCCAGCGGCGAACGGCCGAGCTTGGGGCCGGTCTCGGCGGCGTGCTGCGGGGTGGCCGCGGCCTGTCCGTGCCGCGCGCCGCGCCGCGCGGTGACCACCTGCGGGATCCAGACGAGCGCGGCGACCGCGGCGAGCAGCCCCCAGGAGACCAGCGAGCCCTGCCAGCCGCCGAGCGCGTTCTCCAGGGGCACGGAGGTGGCGGCCGAGACGGTCGCGCCGAGGATCATCGCCGTCGAGTACAGCGCGGTCATGGGCGCTGCCTTGTCGGGGAAGTCCCGCTTGATCAGGCCGGGCATCAGGACGTTGAGCAGGGCTATCGACGCGCCGACCAGCGCGCAGCCCGCGAACAGCGCCACAAGGGGCGGCGCGACGCGGACGACGATGCCGGCGCACAGCAGCACCAGCGCGCTGAACAGGACGGTCTCGGTGCCCCAGCGCCCGGCCAGCTTCGGCGCCACGTAGGAGCCGAGGCCCATGAAGACCAGCGGGATCACGGTGACCAGGCTGCTCGCGGTGGCGTTCAGCCCGAAGTGGTCACCGATCTCGCCGAGCAGCGGTGACACCCCGGCGAGCGCGGCCCGCATGTTGAGGGACGCGAGGACGATGCCGAGGAGCAGCAGCGCGGGGTGCGTCCGCAGCCGGCGGCGGGCCGCGGCGAGCTGCGGCGCCGGCGTCAGGTCCTCCTCGGCGTCGATCAGCGGTGTGCCGTCCAGAGGCGGCGTACCGGCGGTCGGCGGGGCATCGGGTCCGGTCCCTGGCATGGTGGGGTGGCTCTCCTGTCGTGGGGTGGTTCCGGTGTCCGGCGCGGCCGGCCGGCGGCCGACGGGCCGGCCGTACGGCAGCAGAGGAGGATGCGGCGCGGTACGGCTCACCGTTCGGCGAGCAGCGCCTCCAGCGCGCGTTTCGGGCGGTCCAGCAGGGTGCGGGCGGCCGTCTCGGCGGCGTCCGGGTCGCCCGAGGCGATCGCCTCCAGGACGGCGTGGTGGTCGCCGTGCAGCAGCTGCGGCATCTCCCGGTCGGCCAGCCCCGACATCAGCGCCTCGCGCACGGAGCTGCTGAACCACTCGTACGTGGCGCTCAGCGCGGCGTTGTGCGCGGCGCCCACGACGGCCTGGTGGAACGCGATGTCGTGATCCGCGTACAGCTCCAGGCGGTCCGCCGCGGGACGGCCCTCGGCGTCCTCCAGGGCGCGCTGTGCGTCCAGCGCGGCCCGCATCCGCTCCAGGTCCGCCGGCTCGTGCCGCAGGGCCGCCAGGCGGGCGGCCTCCGTCTCCAGCGCGATCCGTACCTCCAGGACGTCACGCACGCCCGACCGCTGCACGCCGCGCATGATCGCGGCGGGGTCGGCGGCGGAGACCACGAACGTTCCTTCGCCCTGGCGGGAGCGGAGCATCCCGGCGTGCACGAGCACCCGTACGGCTTCGCGGACGGTGTTCCGCCCCACCTGGAGCTGCTCGGCGAGCGCGTGCTCGGTGGGGATACGGTCGCCGACCCGCCATTCGCCGGCGCTCAGCTGCGCCCGTAGCGCGTCGACGACGGTGTCCACCAGCGACTGCCGCCCGGCGGCCTGCAACGCCATCTCCGCTCCTGTCTCACGCGCATTCACCCGGTTGCCCAGTCATCCTACAAATGAGCGGGCGCGACAGTTGTCCACAGGGGCTGTGGACAACTGCGGGCCGGGCCGCCCACCGGTCAGACTGTGAGGAAGCGCTCCAGGACCGCCGCGATGCCGTCGTCCGCGTGGGAGGTGGTGATCTCGTCGGCGACGGCCTTCAGCTCGTCGTGCGCGTTGGCCATGGCGACACCGTGTGCGGCCCAGCCGAACATCGGGATGTCGTTCGGCATGTCACCGAAGGCGATGGTGTCGGCGGCCTTCACGCCCAGTCTGCGGGCCGCGAGCGACAGGCCGGTGGCCTTGCTCAGCCCGAGCGGCAGCAGCTCGACGATGCCCGGCCCGGCCATGGTCACGCCGACCAGGTCACCGGCCACTTCCCGGGCGGCAGCGGCGAGCGCGTCGTCCGAGAGCTCCGGGTGCTGGATGTAGACCTTGTTGATCGGTTCGGCCCACAGGTCGGCGAGGTCGTCGACCAGGACGTTCGGCAGCGGACCCTCCTGGACGCGGTAGCCCGGGGCGACCACGACGGCGCCCTCCAGCCCGTCCCGGCTCGCGGCCAGGTACAGCGGGCCGACCTCCGCCTCGATCTTGGCGATCGCCAGCCCGGCCAGCTGCCGGTCCAGCGTCACGGAGGTCAGCAGCCGGTGCTCGCCCGCGTGGTAGACCTGCGCACCCTGCCCGCACACCGCGAGGCCGTCGTAGCCGAGGTCGTCGAGTATGTGCCGGGTCCAGGGCACCGCGCGGCCGGTGACCACGATGTGCGCGGCACCCGCCGCGGTGACCGCGGCGAGCGCCTCACGGGTGCGCGCCGAGACGGTGTCGTCGGGACGCAGCAGCGTGCCGTCGAGGTCCGTCGCGACGAGCTTGTACGGGAAGGCGGAGGCGGCGGGCAGGGTCACTTGGCGACGGGCTCCAGGACTTCCCGGCCGCCCAGGTACGGACGCAGCATCTCGGGGACGCGCACGGAGCCGTCCGCGAGCTGGTGGTTCTCCAGGATCGCCACGATGGTGCGCGGGACGGCGCACAGCGTGCCGTTCAGCGTCGCCAGCGGCTGCACCTTCTTGCCGTCGCGCATCCGGACCGAGAGGCGGCGCGCCTGGAACTCGTCGCAGTTCGACGCGGAGGTCAGCTCGCGGTACTTGCCCTGGGTCGGGATCCACGCCTCGCAGTCGAACTTGCGCGAGGCGGAGGCGCCCAGGTCGCCCGTGGCGACGTCGATCACCTGGAAGGGCAGCTCCAGGCCGTTCAGCCACTGCTTCTCCCAGTCCAGGAGGCGCTTGTGCTCGTTCTCCGCGTCCTCGGGCGCGACGTACGAGAACATCTCGACCTTGTCGAACTGGTGCACCCGGAAGATGCCGCGGGTGTCCTTGCCGTACGTACCGGCCTCGCGGCGGAAGCACGGCGAGAAACCGGCGTACCGCAGCGGCAGCTTGTCCGCGTCGACGATCTCGTCCATGTGGTACGCGGCGAGCGGGACCTCGGAGGTGCCGACGAGGTAGTAGTCGTCCTTCTCCAGGTGGTACACGTTCTCCGCGGCCTGGCCGAGGAAGCCGGTGCCCTCCATGGCGCGCGGGCGGACCAGCGCAGGGGTCAGCATCGGGGTGAAGCCGGCCTCGGTGGCCTGCGCGATCGCGGCGTTGACCAGCGCGAGCTCCAGCAGCGCGCCGACGCCGGTGAGGTAGTAGAAGCGCGAGCCCGACACCTTGGCGCCGCGCTCGACGTCGATCGCGCCGAGGGCCTCACCGAGCTCCAGGTGGTCCTTGGGCTCGAAGCCCTCGGCACCGAAGTCGCGGATCGTGCCGTGCGTCTCCAGGACCGTGAAGTCCTCCTCGCCGCCGACGGGGACGTCGGGGTGGACGAGGTTGCCCAGCTTCAGCAGGAGGGACTGGGTCTCCTCCTTGGCCTGGTCCTGCTCGGCGTCGGCGGCCTTGACGGCGGCGGACAGCTCGCCGGCCTTCTTCAGCAGCTCGGCCTTCTCGTCCCCGGTGGCCTTGGGGATGAGCTTGCCGAGCGACTTCTGCTCGGCACGCAGCTCGTCGAAGCGGACGCTGGAGGACCTGCGCCGCTCGTCGGCGGAGAGCAGTGCGTCGACGAGCGCGACGTCCTCTCCACGGGCGCGCTGGGACGCGCGCACACGGTCGGGGTCCTCACGGAGCAGGCGAAGGTCAATCACCCCACCAGGCTACCGGGGCCCGGCCGGGGCGTTCGACGCGATATTCGCCGCGAGGGCAATTTGTCCGGTTTAGAGTTATTTCTGTGGTCTTCTGAGAAGGCGGTGAATTGCGGGAAAGAATTCCCGGTGAGGGCCGGCCGTGCGTCTCCGTGGCGGCTGCCGGGGGAGTGGCGCCGGGGCGGCCGAGGGGTTGCCGCGACGTGTCGGGTGCGTATTGCGCTGGTGCGTCCGGGCCTGCGTGAGCGGGGAGTTGGCGGGCTGTGCACAGTCACTTGTCCACAGCTTCGGGCCCCTTCGGAAAAGTTATCCACAGGCTGTGTGCTGCTTCTGTGGAAGTCGGAAAGCGGCATCCGTTACCTGAATCCCGGGCGAAGAAATCCTTGCCGAAACCCTCTTCCGGTACTCTTTCGTGTGGGATTTCCTCGCCCTAAAGGATTGTTCCCAGGAATTATGCTGACGCGGCCCTCGCTGGGTGGCTGTGCGCACCTGTGGACGGGTGTGGGGTCAGTAGGGCGATTTGTCGACTGTGTGACGCACGGGAATCGACTTGTCCCCAGGTCGAGAACCTGCCCTGTGGATAACTCTGTGGACAAGCCTGTGGGCAACCTGGGGACAACGTGCGGACGCCGTGGCGCGGCCCGCTCAGGCCCGCCCGTCCAGACAGCGGTTCAGCCAGTCCGACGCCTCCATGAAGGCGTCGTCGGCGGTCTCGGGACGGACCTCCGGCACGACCTCGTCCGCACGCGGGTACGAGCCGAGGAAGCGGACGTCCCGGCAGATCCGCTTCAGCCCCATCAGCACCTCGCCCACCCGGCGGTCGGTGATGTGCCCCTCGCAGTCCACGGAGAAGCAGTACTGGCCGATGCCCTCACCGGTCGGCCGCGACTCGATCCGCATCATGCTGACCCCGCGCCCGGCGAACTCCTGCAGCAGCTCCAGCAGCGCACCGGGGTGGTTCTCGCGCAGCCACAGCACGACCGAGGTCTTGTCGGCGCCCGTCCGGGCCGCCGGCCGCGCCGGCTTGCCCACCAGGACGAACCGGGTCGCCGCGTTCTGCGCGTCGTGGATGTCGGTCGCCAGCGGGGTCAGGCCGTACGTGGCGGCCGCGAACTCGCCCGCGAACGCCGCGTCGTACCGGCCCTCCTGCACCAGCCGCGCGCCGTCCGCGTTGGACGCCGCCGACTCCCACACCGACTCCGGCAGCTGCTCGCCGAGCCACTTGCGCACCTGCGCCTGGGCCGCGGGGTGGCCGGTCACGGTCTTCACGTCGGACAGCTCGGTGCCGGGCCGGGCCAGCAGCGCGAACGCGATCGGCAGCAGCACCTCGCGGTAGATCATCAGGTGCCCGCCGGCGGCCAGCTCGTCGAGGGTGGTGGTGATGCCGCCCTCCACGGAGTTCTCGATCGGCACCAGCGCGCCGGCCGCCTCGCCCGCGCGGACCGCGTCCAGCGCGGCGGGCACGGACACCATCGGCACCAGCTCGCGCGTCGCCGCCTCGGGCAGGGTGCGCAGGGCTGCCTCGGTGAAGGTGCCCGCGGGCCCGAGATACGTGTAGCGGCTGGCCGACATCCGTTCACTCCTTCTCCGGGGCTCGCTTCTGTCCCGGGCCCCTTACCGTACTCGCCCGCCGGAGGCCGTCAGGCGCCACCGACGCTCCGCCCGCCACCGCCGGGGCCCCGCACCACGCCGAGCGGCCGCACGGTCCCGCAGGCGGCCGCTCAGCCCTCCAGCAGCGGCTGGCCGACGTACCCCGACGGCTCCACGGCCGGCACCGCGTACAGCCCGCTCGCCTCGTGCCGGATGAACGGCGAGAGCGCGTCTCCGCGGTCCAGCTTCCGCTGGATCTGGGTGAAGGCGCGCAACGGATCGGCCTGCCAGGCCATGAAGAGCAGCCCCGCGTCCGGGGCGCCGTCGTCGCGGAAGCCGTCGTGGTACGAGAACGGACGGCGCAGCATCGCGGCGCCCTGGTTGGACTCGGGCGCCGCGATACGGGCGTGCGCGTCCGCCGGGATCACGGGGAAGCCGTCCGCACCGTTCTTGGCCAGGTCCATCGGGGTGTGCTCGTCGCCGCCGGTCAGCGGTGCGCCGTCGGCCTTGCGGCGGCCGATCACCCGCTCCTGCTCCGTGCGCGACTTCTTCTCCCACTTGTCCAGCAGCATCCGGATGCGGCGCAGCACCACGTAGGAGCCGCCGCGCATCCACTGCTGCTCCGCGTCGCGCCCCACGAAGACACGCTCCTCGAAGTCCTCGTCGGACGGCTTCGGATTGTTCGTGCCGTCGACCTGGCCCATGAGGTTGCGGGTGGTCATCGGGTGCGCCGTGGCTCCGGGACTGCGGTTGAAGCCGTTCATCTGCCAGCGCAGCCGCGCGGTGTCCCCGGCCTCCTTCTGCAGCGCGCGCAGCGCATGGAAGGCGACCAGCGCGTCGTCCGCGCCGATCTGGATCCACAGGTCGCCGTTGCTGCGCTTCGGGTCCAGGGCGTCCGCCGAGAAGTGCGGCAGCGGGTCGAGCTGCATCGGACGGCGCGCGGTCAGCTCCGTACGGCCGAAGAAACTGTGGCCGAAACCGAAGGTGACGCTGAGGGAGGCGGGGCCCGCGTCCAGCGCCACGCCGCTGTCGTCGGCGGGCGCCTCGCCGGCCATCAGCTTCTCGGCCAGCGTCGACCAGCGGCGCATCAGGGCGGCCGCTGCCTTGCGCCCCGCACCCGGGGCTAGGTCGAACGCGACCAGATGGCAGCGGGCCTGCATCGGGGTGGTGATGCCGGCCTGCGGCGTACGGCGGTCGGCGCGGAACGCGACCTCGGTGGCGCCGACCGTGCCGAGCTTCGGCGCGTCGTCCTGGGCCGCCACGGTGCCGAACGCGCCGCCCGCGCCGCCGACGACGAGACCGGCGGCCCCGGCGGCGCCGACCGTACCGAGGAGGCGGCGGCGGGAGAGCGCGACGGCGGGCGCGGCGTCCTCCCCGGACGCCGCGGGGGCGCCGGTGGTCCCTTCGGTCCGGGCCGTCTTGGTGGAGTTCTCGGTCATCAGCTGATCTTCACGTTCCTGGTCTCGGTCACCTGATCGATGTCGGAGGTGCGGACTACGAGGGAGAGCTGCCAGGTGCCGGCCGCCGGCAGCTGCACGCCCCGCGCAGTCCAGTGTCCGGTACCGGTCTTCTTGAGCACGGCCGGGAGCGGGCCGAGGTCCTTGGCCTTCGAGGTGAAGGACACCCGTACCTCCGGGACGTCCCGCGCGGCACCGTCCGGGTCGGAGATCCGCAGGTGCAGGACGTTGGCCTGGCCGCTGCGCGCCGGGTCCACGTCGAGCCGCGCTGTGCCCTTGCCCTTCGGGCCCAGCGTGTCGAACGGGATGGTCACGGAGACCGGCCGCGCCGCCTCGGCGAACTGGCCCGAGTCCCGTACGGCCTGCTCCGTACGGGCCGGTTCGGTGGTGGTGAGGACGGTGGTCACGGCCAGCAGGACGACGGCGACGCCGGCCTCGGCGAGGACGGACCGGCGCAGCCCGTACCGCACGGGGTCGGCGTCCCGGACGCGCTTGCGCCGCGCGTCGGCGACGGCGGCCCGCTGCCGGGCGAGCTGCGCGGCGCGCTCGGGGGAGGGGGCCACGGAGGCGTCCACGGGCTGCGTACCGGTGCCCGGCGCGGTGGAGTCCGGTCCCCTCGTGTCGGCCGTCTTCGCCTCCGTGTCCTTGGTGTCGGCCGCCTTCGTGTCGGCACCGGCGGCCACCGGCTCCGGTTCGGGCGCCGTCTGCTGCCCGGGAATGCTCCCCGCCGCGTCCGCCGCGCCCTGCGGGGCTTCGGCCAGCCGTTCCGTCCACCGCCGCGACACCCACGCGACCCCGACGAGCACCACGACCAGCCCGACCTTGAGGAGCAGCAGCTGCCCGTACGAGGTGCCCGTGAGGGCCGGCAGGCTGCCGACCTGGCGCCAGGACTGGTAGACGCCGGTGGCGACCAGGGCGAGTACGGAGGCGAAGGCGAGGCGGGAGAAGCGGTGGACGGCCGCGCGTTCGACGGCCGGGCCGCGGTACAGGGAGACCAGCAGGGCGGTCAGGCCGCCGAGCCAGGCGGCCACGGCCAGCAGGTGCACGACGTCCACGGGCATCGCGACCGCGGTCTGCAGCCCCGTCGAGGCGTGCTCGGCCATCGCCCAGGTCGCGGCGAGCCCCGCCGCGACGACCGTGCCGCCGACGCCGAGCCCGAAGGCGAGGTCCTTGCGGCGCTTGGCGTCGCCCTCCTCCTCGGCACGGGCGTACGCCCCGAAGAGGACAGCCATGAAGAGCGCGGCCGCGGCGAGCAGCAGCACCCGTGAGACCAGCGCGGCGCCGGACTTGGTACCCAGCACCGCCTTGAGCCCGGCCAGATCGAACACGTCTGCGAGGTCGCCGGACCCGGTGTACGGGGAGCGCAGCAGGAGCAGCACGATCGTGGCGGCGGTGAGCGTCGCCCAGCTCCACACCACCAGCCGCTGGACGGGACGGTGCCGCGCCGCCGACGGGCGGCAGGCCAGTACGAAGCACGCGCCGCCCACGAGCAGCGCGAACGCCGCGTACGCCACGTACCGCGCGATGCCGTACAGCGCGCCGACCAGCCCGCCGCCGGCCTCCTGCTGGGGCACCACGGCGGCGGACTTGGAGGGCGCTCCGACGGAGAAGGTGAAGGCACCGGAGACCGGGTGGCTGTCGGCCGAGACGGCCTGCCAGGCCACGGTGTACGTGCCGTCGGGGAGGCCGGGGGGCAGCCCCGTGCCGTACTTCACGGTGCTGCCGCTGCACAGGTCGAGCAGCTTGCCGCGGTCGATGCGCTTGCCCTTGGGGTCCAGCACCCGGATGGAGTCGTCGCCCATCGAGACGCCTTCGGAGAAGGAGAGCGAGACCTGCGCGGGCGCCTTCTGCAGCACCGCTCCCTGCGCCGGGGAGCTGCCGGTCAGCGCGGCGTGCGCGGACGCCGGAGCGGCGCCGCCCAGCAGCGCGCCGAGCAGCGCGGCGGCGAGGACCAGCAGGCGCAGGGCTGCGGCGGTCCGGCCGCGGTGCGGTACGGCACTCCGGCCGGGCCGGCGGCGGGCCCCGTCCGCGGCGCGGGGAACGGTGAGCGTCATGGCGGTTCTCCCCCTACTGGTGCCCGGCGTGCTGCGGGTTGTAGTTGGTGGCCTTGACCGGCATCTCGGTCCTGATCGGCGCCGCCTTGCCGAAGTGCAGCTCGACGGAGACCTGGTCGCCGTTCTCGGGCTTCTTCTTCAGCGCCATGAACATCAGGTGGTTGCCGCCGCGGGAGAGCTTCAGCTCGCCGTGCGCGGGGATGTCCAGGGACTTGACCTCCTCCATCTTGGCGCCGACGGTCCGGTGGATCGTCACGTCGTCGGAGAGGTCGCTGGTGACGGAGGTCAGCTTGTCGGCGGTGTCACCGGTGTTCTTGATGACGAGGAAGCCGCCGGCCATGTCCTTCATGACGGGCTGCGGCATGTACGCGCCGGACACCTTCAGCTGGGGCGCGCTGTCGCCGCCGCATCCGGCGAGGGTCAGGGCGGCGGTGGCGGCGAGCGCCGCGGCGAATGCGGTGCGGCGCTTCACGGGAGCGGTGCGGCGGTTCACGGGAGCGGTGCGGCGGTTCACGGGAGCGGTGCGGCGGTTCACGGGTTCTGCCCCTTGATGATCTTGGGAAGGGCGTGGGCGTAGTCCTCGGCCCCCGCGTCCTTCATGCCGAGCCAGTGGATCTTGTCGTCCTTCGGGGAGGCCATCAGGACCTGCAGCCCGTGGTCGACGATGATGTCGCCGTTCTTCTTCTTGACCGGCTTCGAGACGCCGACGTTCACGGCCGAGGCGGCGCCCTGGATGGTGTCGAAGTCCCCGGTCAGGCCGACGATGTCGGCGCCGAAACCGTTCAGCCAGGACTTCAGCCGCTTCGGGGTGTCCCGCTCCGGGTCGGTCGTCACGAAGACGATCCGCAGCTTCTTCTGCTCCGCCTTCGGCAGCTGCTTGCGGGCCACGTCGATGTTGCCCATGACGGCCGGGCAGGCGTCGGGGCAGTGGGTGTAGCCGAAGTAGATCAGCGTCGGCCGCCCCTTGGTCTCCTCGATCAGGTCGTACTTCTTGCCGTCGCTGTCCGTGAGGACGAGGTCCGGCTTCTCCATCGGCTGGTCGAGCGTGACGACCGGCTTGGACTGGGTGCCGGAGACGCTGGCCGCGGGGGCGCCGTCGCCCCCGCCGCTGTCGCTGCCGCAGGCGGTGAGGGTGAGGGCCGCGGCGGCCACGAGGGCGGCAGCCGCGAGCTTGGGTGTTCTGCGCATTACTGAGTGATATCCCGTATGTCCGTTGTGTGTGTCGACCGGGCGCACCACCGGCCGGGCGGGCCGGAACGGTGGCGTGCGGAAGCGGCCGGCTCGCGGCCGACCGCTCCCGACAGGTGCAGCGGTCGGTTCAGGTGGTCCGGCGGCGACCGGCGAAGACGCCGAAGCCGATGCCGACGACACCGACCACGATGCCGACCACACCCAGGATGCGGGCGGTGTTGTCGGTGCCGCCGTCGGCCGCGGTCGTGGTGCTCCTGCCGTCGTCCGCGCCGGCCTTGCCGTCCTGCTGGCCGGCCTGGGCGCCCGCGGTGTCCGTACCGCCGCCCTGCTCCGCGTCGGCCGCGTCGACGAGCTTCAGGACCGGCGCGGGGTTCTCGGGCTCCGGCGCGCCCTCCTTGGCGGGCTCGATCCAGCGCACGACCTCCTTGTTGTCGTACGTCTGGAGCGCCTTGAAGACGAGCTGGTCGGCGTCCTCGGGGAGGGCGCCGATCGAGACCGGGAACTGCTGGAACTGGCCGGGCTCGATCTTGCCGCCGGTCCAGGTGATCTTGGTGACCGCTTCCGTGAGCTTCTCGCCGTGCGACTCGATCGGCTTGTCCAGCTTGGACTTGGTGACCTTGACGTCCCAGCCGGGCACCGGCTGCGGCATCGCGGACGCCAGCGGGTGGTCGGTGGGCAGGTCGACCTCCAGCTTCACGGTCGAGGCGTCGTCCCGCTCGTTCGGGACCTTGAAGTCCACGGTCGTGTAGCCGCCCTTGGCGGCCTGCCCCGGCTGCACGGTGACGTGCGCGAACGCGGGCCCCGCGAGCAGCAGCACGACACCAGCGGCGGCACCGCCGACGAGGGGGAGACGGCGCAGGGCGGTACGGCGGCGGGAGGGGGCGGCGGACGGCCCGCGCTCGGCGGGGCCGGCAGACAGGGCGGTGGCCGGGGCGGTGGCCGGGGCTTTGGTCAGGGTGCTGTGCGACCGGGTGTTGCGCGACAGCGTGTTGTCCGACATGGACACTCCTCAGTCAGGAGGGAAGGGAGGCTGATGGTGGCGCGCGTGCGGCGACGGCACGTCAGCCCGCCCGGACCGTGTCCGGGGTCCCGTCCTGCGGGCGTGCGTGAGCTGCGTGTGACGTCAGGCCGCGAGGGCGAAGTGGGGCGGTCCCCGCCTGACGACACTGTGCTGGAGCGCGAGCTCTTCGGGCCCGGCTTTGTCATGCTCGTACGAAACGGGGGCGCGCGGAGTAGGGTCCACGCTGCCCAGCAGTCCGGCGCACAGCGCGTGCACGAGGCGCAGCGCGGTACGCAGTGCGCCCATCGACGCGGTCGCCGTGGCCTCCCGCGCGGCGGGCGCGGAGAGCCGTACCAGCCGCCACAGCGCGGCCTCGCCCCGGCGCAGCAGCCAGCCGGCCGCCAGCGCCGCGAGCAGGTGCCCGAGCAGCATCGGCAGCGACGGCAGCAGCCCCGTCAGGGAACCGAGCCCGAGGTGCTGGGCGGCGGCGGACAACCCCGAGCCGCCACCCGTACCGACCGCACCGTGCGCGGCCATGTCGTGCGCCGCCATGCCCTGCCCGGCCGCGCCGTGCGCCATGGAGGCGTGCGCCATGGAGGCGGGCGCCACGGAGTCCTGCGCGGCGTGGGCGCCCGCCGTCGCGGCGGCTCCGCCCGTCGCGCTCCCCACGGGACCGATGCCGGCCGCGGCGAGCATCTGCCGTGCCTGCGTACCGGTGAGCCGCCCCGCCTCGAACCCGCAGGTCATCTGGCGGGCGAGACCGATCGCCGCACGGTCGCTCAGCCCGTTCACGCCGCCGGCCGGCAGCTGTACCGCGAGGCCGCGCTGGCCCACCATGAAGAGCGCGTGCAGCACGAGCTGCCCGAAGGCGAGCGCTGCGGCGATGCCCGGCAGCGAGCGTTCGCGGCCGGCGAGGGGTACGGCGACGGCCAGTACGCCGACGCAGCCGGCGCCCAGCGTCCACAGCGGAACGGTGGCGCAGGAACCGATCATGTGCCCCGCGGCGGCCAGCGCGACGCAGGCCGCGGTGAACACCGCGGCCCTCAGCAACCGCAGATCGGCCGCGGCGCGCCCCTCGGGGGAAGTCATGGCGGGCGCCATCATCCCACTGCGCGTACCGGACGCATACGGCAGGGCGGACGCTCCCGGACAGGCCGGACCGAGCGAGGGGCGCCGACGGGGGAGACGCCGGGTGGCAGCGGGCCGTGCCGCTGCTCGCGGGGCCCTCGGCGGAGACGGAGCAGCGCAGGACGATGTCCGTGCGATTCCGTGCGATTCCGTGCGCTGTCCGTGCGGTGACCGGGGACGCGAGCCGGATATGGGGGAAGGCCGGGTATGGGGGAAGGCCGGGTACAGGAGAAGACCGGGTACGGGAGAAGAGGAGAGAAAGGGACGGTGCGGGCCCGTCCAGAGGCCATGGCCGCTTCCGGACAATCCGAAGCCCCGTCTGGAGGACGTCTGCGAAGGCAGCCACACGAATGCGTCTGGACGATCCGCTGCCCCTCTCGTACGCGTGTGCGCGACTGTCCCACCCGCACAATCAGTAGAAAGATGCAAACGATCGTAGACGGACAGTAAGCGGTTTCAAATGGTCACTCGACGCGACGCGTCCCCACCTCATGACCAGGGCCGTCGCCCCGGCCCCGCCCCGGAGGGCCGGTGAACCCGCGGAAGATCGGCCGGAGTGCCGCTACCGCAATTGGAGGGGCGCACGCAGGGGCGCGCCCACGGGCCTTTTACACCGGTACGCTCAATGGCCGCGTCCGCCGAATGGGCGGAGTCACGTCAAACCCACGCTTACCGACCATGGAGCGCGGCAATACGTATCGATATGTCGAGCCGCGGCCAGGAGGCTGGAGCGATGAGCATCTGGTGGTCCCTCCATCTTCGGCGGGAGGCAGCGAGCGTGCCGCTCGCGCGCCGTCTGCTGCTGGGGACGATGGAGACCGCGGGCGTCGACCCGGACGTCTGTTACGACCTTTCGCTCGCCCTCTCCGAAGCCTGCGCCAACGCCGTCGAGCACGGCGACGGCGTGGCGGAGGAGTACCGCGTCACGGCGTTCATCGACGGCGACACGTGCCGCATCGAGGTCACCGACTCCGGACCCGGGTTCCATGACCGCTCGGAACGCTTGGACCGGTCGGACGGGGCACACCGGTCGGACGGGCCGGGTCGTTCCGACGGGTCGGGTCGGCCGGACGGGCCGAGCCGGTCGGACGGGCCGGTCCGATCCACCGGTCCCGGTTCCGGTTCCGTTCCTGGAACCGGCCCTGGGTCCGGACCTGGAACCGGGCCCCACGACCGTTCGCCCAGCTCCCCCCGGACGGAACCCGCTCCGCTCCGCCGACACGCCCCCGCCCCCGCTCAGGCCGAGCACGGACGGGGGCTCTTCTTGATCGAGGCGCTCACCGACCAGGTCCGCTACCGCAACCGCACGGGGCGCCGGGGCGCGGTGGTCAGCTTCGACAAGGTCCTCAAATGGCGCGAGGGCGCGCTGCTCCAGATGCCGTGACGTTTCTCCACCGCCGCTCGTGACCTGGTCCCAATTCCCTGACCAGGCACGCTGCTGTGATCTACGCTGAACTCCCGTGCCGTACAAGGCGGGAACTTCTTCTCGCGCTCTCGTGCGGTACACGGCGGGAGGGGGAGCGGGATGAACGGCGGCGGTGCCGGAACCGGTCACGGCGGCGGTGCCGGAACCGGTCACGGCGGCAGTGCCGGAACCGGTCACGGCGGCAACGACGCCCGGGCGATGGGCCATGGCCGGGTCTACCAGGCATCCGGCGACCAGCACATCATCGAGCACCACTACCACGGTTCCGAGGGCGGTCCGGGCGGTCCGGGCGGCACCGGTGGCACCGGCGGCGCGTGGTCCGGCCTGGACTCCGTCCGCTGGCCTTCCGTGGGCCGCGCCCCCACCGTGCTGCGCGACCGCACGGAACTGATGGACCGGCTCCGGGCAGCGGTCGCCTCCGACGCGGGCGGCCAGGTGTACGTCCTGCACGGCCTCGGCGGCTGCGGCAAGACGGCCGTCGCGTACACCCTGTTCCAGTACGCCACGTCCCAGGCGGGCCGCATCGCCCTGCGCGGACTGCTCGACCAGTCCCTGACAGAAGTGATCGCAGGAGGCGTCCGGTCTCTTCGTACCCATTCCGTGGTGCTGGACAGCGTCTGGCGGAGCATCCCGGCGGAGCTGTGCGACGAGCTGGTCACCGTGGCGGTTCAGCAGCTGCTGTCCGTACTCCCGGAAGTGCCGCAGCGCGGTGACGTGGATGCCCGTACGAGCCTGCTCGCCCCTCACGCGGTCAGGTTGCTGCGGAGGGCGGTCGACCGGCCGGATGTGGGGCACGCGGCGGTCGAAGGGGCCGCGGAGGCACTGCTGCGTCTGGTGGTCGCCCTGCACCGGGCCGGCGACTACGCACCTGCGCTGGCGGTGGCGGAGCAGGCGGTGAAGCTGGGAAAGCGGCGACTGGGAGCGGACAACCCGGTCATTCTGCGGCTCCGCCAGCGGATGGGGCGTGCACTTAACCGGGTCGGCCGCTTCGAAGAGGCCGAGACGGTGCATCGCGCGGCATTGGCTGACTGTGAGCGCCGACAGCTCTCTCTGGACACGTGGGAAAGCTGCTTGGGGCTGGCCCGGGTGCTCTGGCTGCAGGGCCAGCTGGCGGAAGCGGAGGTGCTGGTCCGACGAGCCGTGGAGGGGCGAACGGAAGTTCTGGGCGCGACGCACCCCCTGACGCTGCGGGCACGGACGGACCTGATCGAAGTGCACGAGGACACCCGGCTGGAAGAAGACCTCGCAGCCGGAGCGGCCCTCATCGTCGACTGCGATCGCGCCCTCGGGGCACGTCACCAGGTCTCACTGTTCGCCAAGCAGGCTTACGCCCTTGTGAAGTTCTTCGCGGGGAGGCCGGCCGAAGCGCTTCCTCTCGCCCGCGAAATCTTCACCGCTTACGACAGTGCCTTCGAGCCCACCTACCAGATCACTCTGTCGGCTCATACGCTCCTGGCCCGGGTCCTCGCTGCACTCGGCGAGCAGGCGGAGGCGGTGGAGCAGGCCGAGGCGGTGGTCGAAGGACAGAAGCAGTCGCTCGGTCCGCAGCACCCGTGGACGCTGGAGTCGGCAGAGCGACTGGCACAGTTCCGGGCCATGTAGAGAACAGCGCCCCGGGCGCACCCCCATGCCGAGTCCCCCGTGCTCGGCGTCCCCCGGTGGGTGCGCCGCAGGGCGCACGCGCTAACGCGAAGTGACTCGCGTTAGCGATCTGGACAATACTTCGTGTGATCGATCGCTGGCAATCCGGAGTGCCTTCATGAGCACAACGCAGCGCCCCCCAGGCAGAACCCGCCCCGGGGGCCGTACCGCACGCACCCGTACCGCCGTGCTCGACGCCGTCTTCGACGAGCTGGGCGAGACCGGGTTCGCCGCGCTGTCGATGGAGCGGGTCGCGCAGCGGTCAGGCGTGCACCAGGCGACGATCTACCGCCGCTGGCGCACCGTCGAGGGCCTCGTCTGCGCCCTGCTCACGGAACGCAGCGCGGGCATCCCGCTGCCCGACACCGGCTCGCTCTGCGGCGACCTGCGCGCCCTCGCCCGCAGCATCAAGGGGTTCTTCGAGGACGGGCGTAACCAGGCCATGATCGAGGCGGTGGTCTCGGCGGCCGCCCGCGATCCGCGCGCGGAGGAGGTGCTGCGGGACTTCTTCACCGACCGCCTCGCCGTCGCCGGCGCCATGGTGCGGCGGTCCGTCGACCGCGGTGAGCTGCCCGCCGACACGGACGCCGAGGCGGTGGTGGCCGCCCTGGGCGCGCCCTTCTACTACCGCATCCTGGTCGTGCGGCAGCCGATCGATGCGTGTCTCGTGGAGTCCGCCGCGATCGCCACGTACACGGCGGCCAAGGCGGGTGCGTACGTCCGTACGGTCTCGTCCGCCGCCCGTACGGACTGAGCAGAACGGGTGGGTGTTCCGCAGAACAGCAGAACACCCACCCGTTCCGGCAGCACCCGGAGGTCACACGGACTCTCGTCGGCTCTCGGCCCTTCAGCCCTTCAGCCGTTGAGTCCTCCAGTCCTTCAGTCCTTCAGTCCTCCAGTCCTCCAGCCGTTCGGTCCTTCAGCCCTTCAGGCGGGCCATCCACTCCTCGACCTCGTCCGAGCGGCGCGGCAGGGCCGCCGAGAGGTTCCGGTTGCCGTCGGCCGTGACGAGGATGTCGTCCTCGATGCGGACGCCGATGCCGCGGTACTCCTCGGGGACGGTCAGGTCGTCGGCCTGGAAGTACAGGCCGGGCTCGACGGTGAGGACCATGCCGGGTTCGAGCGTGCCGTTGACGTACGACTCCGTACGGGCGGCCGCGCAGTCGTGGACGTCCAGGCCGAGCATGTGACCCGTGCCGTGCAGGGTCCAGCGGCGCTGCAGGCCCAGCTCCAGTACGCGCTCGACCGGGCCCTCGACCAGGCCCCACTCCACGAGGTGCTCGGTGAGGACGCGCTGCGCGGCATCGTGGAAGTCACGGAAGCCGGCGCCCGGCTTCACGGCCGCGATGCCCGCCTCCTGCGCCGCGTACACCGCGTCGTAGATCTTGCGCTGGAGGTCGGAGTAGCGGCCGTTGATCGGCAGGGTGCGGGTGACGTCGGCCGTGTAGAGGGAGTTCGTCTCCACGCCCGCGTCGAGCAGCAGCAGGTCGCCGGAGCGGACCTCGCCGTTGTTGCGTACCCAGTGCAGGGTGCAGGCGTGCGGCCCGGCGGCGCAGATCGAGCCGTAGCCGACGTCGTTGCCCTCGACGCGGGCCCGGAGGAAGAACGTTCCCTCGATGTAGCGCTCGGACGTCGCCTCGGCCTTGTCCAGGACCTTCACCACGTCCTCGAAGCCGCGCACCGTCGAGTCGACGGCCTTCTGCAGCTCACCGACCTCGAAGGCGTCCTTCACCAGACGCGCCTCGGAGAGGTACACGCGCAGTTCTTCGTCGCGCTCGGCGGTGACCTTGTCGGTCAGCGCCGCCTCGATGCCGGCGTCGTGGCCGCGGACGACGCGGACCGGCCCGGTGGCCTCCTTCAGCGCGTCGGCCAGCTCACGCACGTCCTTGCAGGGCATGCCGTACAGCACCGCGGCCTCGGTGAGGCTGTGCCGGCGGCCGACCCACAGCTCGCCCATGCCGTCGAGCCAGAACTCGCCGTTCTCGCGGTCGGAGCGGGGCAGGCGGTACAGCGTCGCGTCGTGCGCGTCCCCGTTGGGCTCCAGGACCAGGACGCTGTCGTCGGTCTGGTCGCCGGTGAGGTAGACGTACTCGGTCGCGGCGCGGAAGGAGTACTCGGTGTCGTTGGAGCGGGTCTTGAGATTGCCCGCGGGGATCACCAGGCGCTCGCCGGGGAACCGGCGGGACAGCGCGGCGCGCCGCTCGGCGGCGTTCGAAGCCTGCTCGATGGGCTGGAGGTCGCGCAGTTCCGTGTCGGCCCAGCCGGACTTCATGTTGTCGGCGAGCTCGTCGGAAACGCCCGGGTAAAGGCCGTTCTTGCGCTGCTTGATCGGCTGCTCGTCCTCGTCCGGGGTCTCCGGAGTGAGCTCGTCGGCCACGGTGCCTCCTCGTCGTAATTGGACGCTTTCCATCGTATGTGCGGATGGAAAGCGGTCCAGGGGGAGGAAGCTGTGACTTCTCAGGCACTCCCTCCTTGGCCGGGTGACGTTCGGCATGACCTTCGGCGGACGTTCGGCATGACGTTCGGCGGACCTTCGGCATGACGTTCGGCAGGCCTCTCGTGTGCCGCTGAGCCTGTCAGGGCTCGAAGCGGGCCGCCAGCAGGACGACGTCCTCGGGCGAGCTCTCGTCCGCCAGGCCGCCCTGGGGCAGCATCGCGCTGACGAGGTGATCGACAAGGGCTTCCGGGTCCTCCCGTACGGAGCGGGGCAGGCCGGACGCCGCGGTGTGCAGCCGGGCGAAGGCACGGTCCACCGGTTCGCCGGTGCGGTGCAGCAACCCGTCGCTGTAGAGAAGAAGGGTTTCTCCAGGCAGCGGTTCGAGATCCACGCTCGGCGCTTCCCAGCACGACAGCATGCCGAGCGGCGCGGACAGCGAGGTCTCCACGAACTCCGTACGGTGCTCGCCGACGAGCAGCGGCGGACAGTGGCCGGCGCCGGCCAGCAGGAGCTTGTGGGCGCGCGGCTCGCCCAGCGGGTCCGCCACCGGTGGCTCTGCGAATGCGAAGAGCGCGGTCGCGCTGCGCGCCGGCTCGGTCAGCCGCAGCAGCAGTTCGAGATCGGAGAGGACCGCGACCGGGTCCTCGCCCTCCATGACGGCGTACGCGCGCAGCGCCGCCCGCAGCCGGCCCATGGCGGCCACCGCGCTCGGCCCGGAGCCGGTGACGGAGCCGACGGACAGGCTCAGCGCGCCGTCGGGGAGCGGCAGCGCGTCGTACCAGTCGCCGCCGCCGTACGGCCCCGCCGCGTGCCGTACGGCGAGCCGGACGCCGGGCACCTGGGGCAGCCGGGCGGGCAGCAGTTCCGCGCGCAACGTCTGCTCCGAACGGCGCCGGCGGTCCAGCTCGATCAGGCGGGAGAGGTGCGCGGTGGCGTAGGCGCGGTACATGCCGAGGAGGCGGCGCCCGCGTGCGGTGGGCTCGGCGGGCTCGTCGTAGAGCCAGACGGCGACACCGAGGGGGCGGACGGGGCGCGTGGCGGCTGCTCCTTCGCGCCCTCCTCCGTGTCCTCCTTCACCGGTCTCCTCGCCTGCTTCGGTACTCCCTGTACTCGGAGTACTCGGAGTACCTGGAGCACTCGGAGTACTCCCTGTACCCGGACCGGTACCTGCTCCTGGTTCCGACCCCGGCCCCGGCCTCGTCCCTCCGCCTGTCACCCCATCAGGCCCGCCCCTCGAAGTACCGCCGGTGTCCGGCGCCTCGGAGGCCACCGGCTCGGCGACAGCCGACTCCATGGCCGGCAGCCCTGTCGTCAGCGGTTCGGCGGCCGGCGGTACAGCGATCAGCGGTACGGCGTAACTAGCGGCGTAGCCGAGGCGGGCGGCGACCGTGCGCAGCCGGGGGTCGAGGCCGGGCTCAGCGGCGATGTCGGGCTGCGAGAGCTCAAGGGGGAGCTCATGAGGTGCCGCGGATGCCGCAGATGCCGTGGACGCTGCAGATGCCGCAGCTGCCGTGGATGCCGTGGACGGTCCGGTCGCGGCGTGAGGGGCGGCGTCGGCGACCTGCGGCGGCGCTCCGTCGAGGATGCGTCCCACCGGCGTCAGGCGGCGCGGCACGGTTTCCAGGTGGCCGAGGTCCGCGGGGCCGAGGCCCAGGCCGGTGGTGGTGTCGGGGCCGAGGCCGTCGGGTGGTTCGAGGGTGACCAGGCCGCGGCGGGCGCCGACGAGGAGCGCGCCGGCCCGGAGCACCTCGTCCAGCGCGGCGTCGAGGGAGCTCGTACGAGCCAGCCGCTCGGTGAGGTCATGGAGGGTGGTGAGGTCGGAGAGCCAGGCGGTCAGCCGGTCGAGGGCGGCGGCCGGGTGGGCGGTGGAGGGAGCTCCCGGGGTGGTGGGGGCCGCAGTGTGCGCCGGTCCGGGAAGCGTGGGTTCGATTCCGGCCACTTTCGGGGCGTGGGGGGCCGTCATGGCCTGCGGCTTACGTAGATCCGGGCATCGTCCGAGGTGAGGCCGTCGGCCTGGGAGGTTCGCGGTGGTGGTGTACGGGCATTTGTCTTATTTGCCCGCCAGTTGATTTCGCTCAATAGCATCGCAAACCCCCATGTCATGCTGCTCCGCTATCAATGGGATACACATGTACACGCAGCGATGTTGCGTGTCCAGCACTGCCCTGGTGAGGATTATGGTGTCAGTGTGGCGAAGAGATTGGCCGAAAAATAGCCCCTTGAAGGTCAATTTGCGGTCGACTGACGGCGATCAACAGCGCGTCATCTCCACCATGGGGGTACGTACTCGGATAGGTGCGGGGCCAGTTGGGGCCGTGCCGGAACTCTCCGAAGGGCGCGGGCGTCTTACGCGGTGACGACCGGGCCGCACCCCCACGTGGCGGGATTGCACCACAGGACAGCAAGCGCCATGCGCGCGCCACCCCCCGCCATGTTCCACGCTCGGCGTACGGCGTGATGCGCTGCCTTATACGCGCAGTGACGAATGATCTACGTGGTGTGATCCGCGCCCGGTGCGGCGGCGCACCGCACAGCGGCATGAACCACAGCGGCATGAACCGGCATGTAGTGCGATGGACATGACCCTCGGCGTTTACGGAAAGGAACGAGCGCTCATGCGCGAGATCCTCGGAAGGCGACGCAAGTTCCAGCTCCGGCGCGGCGGACGGTCGGCACTGCTCGGCGCGGCGCTCCAGTGCGCCACCGAGTGGCACTGGCCCGTACTCCCCGGCGTCGGCCTCCGCTCGGGCGGCAGGCCCGCCCGGGGGGCGCAGCCTGCCGCCCGGGGGGCGCAGCAGACGCGACCCTGCGGCTGCCCCGACCCGGACTGTGCGGTGCCCGGTGCGCACCCCTTCGACCCCGGCCTGCTGGCCGCCACGACCGACGCCCGGATGGTGCGCTGGTGGTGGACGAACCGCCCGGACGCCCCGGTCGTGCTGGCCACCGGCGGCAAGGCGCCGTGCGCGGTGAGCCTGCCGGCCGTGGCCGGTGCCCGGGCGCTCGCCGAGCTGGACCGCACGGGTGTGGCGGTCGGCCCGGTGGTGGCCACCCCCACCCGCTGGACGCTGCTGGTCGCGCCGTACTCCCTGCCCGAGCTGGGGGAGTTGCTGTACGCGCAGGACCTGGTGCCGAGCTCGCTGCGGTTCCACGGGGAGGGCGGCTATGTCGTCCTACCGCCGTCGCAGACCGGCGCGGGCAAGGTGCGCTGGGAGCGCCCGCCGGCCGCGCGCGCCTCCACGAAGCGCTCCGGCGCGCCCTGGCTCCCGGACGTCGCCACGGTGGTGGACGCGCTGGTGGAGGCGAGCGCCGGCGCCCCGGGCGGCGGCAGCCGACTCGCGTACTGACCGACCCTACGCAGGCGCGACGTGAGCCCCGCTCTCCTGTCCTCCGCCCTTCTGTCCCCCTGCCCCCTGTCTCCCCTGTCCCTGCTTCTCTCCCTGTTTCTCTCCCTGCTTCTGTCCCCCTTCCGGTGGGCCCCATCGGCGATACGGCGCGCGGGAGATTCACTCGTACGGGTGTGAGTCAAGCGTCCATCCATGGGAAACGGGTGCGCGGCCCCCGACAGGGCGCCCCGTCCCCGATATGTTCGGCCCACCGTCAAGCCGTTCGGGGTGCCCGGCGGCTCTCCGCATTCGTGGCGGAGGCCCACCGGGCACCCCGAAGGCCTAAGTCAGAGCCTGTGAGCGGCCCCTGGTCACCGGGGCGGCCGCGGACTCTCAACCGCAGGTGGGTCCCATGGTTCGCGAGTCGAACGTCCGCATGATCGCGCTCGCGAGCACCATCGCGCTCGCTCTCACGCTGCCTCTGGCCGCCGCCATCGCCGGCCCGTCCGGGCCCGGGGACCCGGCACCCGCGGCCAAGCCGTCCGCTTCGGCGCAGCCCCGTGGGAACGTCGTCGGGCAGGCCACCGCCGCCCAGGACGGCGAGCGGCCGCCGGGCACGCCGCGTGGCTCCGCCCAGGACGCCCCGCTGCCCGGCCGCCCGGGCTCCGCGGGGAGCGGCCCCGCGAGCGGTCCCGCGCGGGACGACGGCCGGCCCGGCAGCGAGCGCGGCGACCTGCTCACCGGCCTCGGCCTCGACGCGGGCGCGGGACGCGAAGACGGCCGTACCGCTCGCTGCGGCCCCGAAGTCACTTCGCGCCACGGCATCAAGGCACAGACCTGCGTGCTGACCACGAACGGTTCCGTCGACGGCGCTGCCGACGGCCGCACCAAGGCCGTCATGTACTACCGCAACACCTCGGGAGAGCCCCTGCGCGCGGTGCTGACCCTCATGCGCCCCGACGGCCGGACCGTACAGACGCATTGCACGTTGCCGGCGGCGAACGAGCCGGGGAGCTGTGCGACGCCGTCCGGCGCGACGGTACGGGGGAGCGCGCCGTACGCGGCGGTCGCGGAGATCGCGGACGTACGGGGTGACCGGCTGCTGCTGCGGGCGGGGAGCAACTCCGCGCCGCCCGGGGCGGGTACCGGCCGCTGAGCGCATCCGAAGACAGCTGGGCTCGGACCGAGCCCGGACCGCGTCCGGACATGGAAGCGCCCGGTCGCTGGCGACGGGGGATGCACCAGCGACCGGGCTCCTAGAACGGTAACAAGAGATCGGCCGTTCGCAAATTCGATCGCGGAATTCCGGACGCTTATTTACCGGTGGGTACGGCGGATGTGACGGGAGTCACCGCAAACGTTTCCGGCGCGGTCACTGTCAGCTCAGCGTCACCTGACGGTTGGTGAGCCCGCCGCGCGCCCGGCGCTCGGCCGGCGTGAGCGGCGCGTCCGAGGCGAGCGCCTCCGCGAGCCGCTCGCCGAACTCCGTGGCCGGCTTGGTGATCTCTTCGGCCGTCAGGTCCGTCGGCAGGTCCCAGACCGGTACGACCAGACCGTGCGCCCGGAACGAACCGACCAGCCGCGTGCCCTCGCCCAGCGAGGAGGCGTCCGCGGCGTGCAGCCGGGCGAGCGCGTCCAGCAGCTTCTCCTCGGGGTGGTCCATCACCCAGCGCAGGTGGTTCTTCTCGCCCGCGTCGCACCAGTACGCGCCGGTGAGGCCGGCCAGGCGGGCGGTGGGGATGGCGGCGGCGTTGGCCCGCTCCAAGGAGGCGGCGACCTCGCCGGTGGCGTTCTCGGCGTCCTCGATCCAGAACTCGAAGCCGGAGTGCACGGTGGGCTCGAAGGGCGCGGCCGGATCCAGCAGGTCCTGCAGACGCGGGCCGTCGGCGGCGGCCCGGCCCGCCGCGACCGGGGTGCCCGGGTCGGCGGCCAGCGCCCGCTGGAGGGTGTCGGCGAGGTCGCGGCTGAGGTCACCGGAGGCGGTGTCGTTCTGCAGGCCGAGCAGGACCGAACCGTCGTCGCGGCGCAGCGCGGGCCAGGCCATCGGCAGTACGGTCGCCAGCGTCACCGAGGGCACGCCCTCGGGCAGCCCGCCCTTCAGGGACAGCTCGGCGGTGGCGGCGGGCACCAGCTCGCGCAGCGCCACCCAGTCGCACTCGCCCGGCAGGCCCTCGAAGGGGCGCTGCACCAGTTCGGTCACGGCGTGCGCCGCGGCCCGCCCGTGGCAGGCCTTGTAACGGCGGCCCGACCCGCAGGGGCAGGGCTCGCGGGCGCCGACGACGGGCACCTCGCCGTCCGTGATCTGCGGGGTGACGGCCTTGGTCTGGGGACGGCGCTTCTTGCCCATGGCGAGGGGTTCTCCTGGTCGTTCCGAGTCGTTCCGACGCGTATCGGCGCGAGCCTAGGGCATGTGCCACGCCAACGCCCCGCCTCCGGCCGCCGGCCCTGTGCCGGTCGCCGTCCGGGGAAGCGACATGGCGTCCCTGTACGGGTGCTCCTGTACGGGTGTCCCTGTACGGGTACTCCTGTGCGGGTGTCCCTGTGCGGGCGTCCGTGTACGGGCGTCTCTGTACGGGCGTCCGTGTACGGGCAGGGCTGTGCGGTCGGAGCCGTACGGGACGACGGGACGACGGGTACGACAGGCGCGACGGGTGCATCGGGCACCACGGGTGTGCATCGGGCACCACGGGTGCACCGAGCACCACGAATGCACCGGACACCACGGATGCACGCTGCGCCACGGATGCAGCGTGCATCACGGATGCAGCGTGCACCACGGGCACGGCAGGCGCATCGACCAAGGCCGTACGGCGAACAGCCCTTGCCGTGAACCGTGAAGGGGCCCGCTCCGCCCTAAGCCGGTTCGTCCAGTTCCGCCAGGGCGCTTCTCAGCTCGGCCGGTAGGCCGGCCGCCAGGTCCATGCGCGTGGCGAACGCGTCGTGCAGCGACAGCGTCGCCCAGACCGTGACCTCGCCGTGCCCGTCCCGTACGCCCCAGTCCTTGGCGAGCGAGCGGATGATGGCCAGTCCCCGGCCGCCGCGCGCGGTCACCGAGGGAGTGGCTGGAAGTGGTCGGGTCGGGCCCCCGCCGTCGGTGACCGAAACGGTCAGCTGACCCCGCGCGTCGATGCGCCAAGCGGCCCGCACCGAATCGGCTTCGCCGTCCGGGGACCCTTCCGCGCGTAGGGGACTCGCATGTCTGCAGGAATTGCTGAGCAATTCGGAAAGAATGAGTACGGCATCATCGACGACCGTGTCCTGAACTCCGCTTGTCAGCAGCTCATCGCGCATACGCCGCCTGGCCGAACCCACGCCCGCAGGACCATGGGGTACGGCCATGGTCGACGACGTCGGCACCTCCTGTGCCACCACCAACGCCACCCCCGAGACCTCCTTTGCCCCACGCCACGGGATGAATGCCCCATTGCGATGGACCGGAAACCGGCCAATCCGCATGCGGTGACGCACTCGTATCGATCAGATACGGGCTGAATGCGCCGGTGCACTCCCCGTGAGGAGAAGGTGTCCGAAGTGGCGACCTGGGCACTCCGCGGCCGTCTTTGCGACCCTCACCCCTTAAGCCGGGTTCAGCTGATTCCTCACCTGCTTGGGGCGGTTCGTGATGATTGCGTCCACGCCCAGCTCGCGGCAGAGCGCCACATCCGCTTCCTCGTTCACGGTCCACACGTGCACCTCGTGCCCCGCGCGGTGCGCCTTGGCCACGTAGTCCGGGTGCGCGCGGAGCATACGGATGCTCGGTCCCGCGATCCGTACGCCTCGCGGCAGGCGCCCCTCGCGGTGCCGCGGGGTCATGAACTGCATGAGGTACACGGCGGGCACGGCCGGCGCGGCGGCCCGCACGCGCTGCAGCGAGCGGGCCGAGAAGCTCATGACGCGGACGGCGGGCGGCGTGCCGGGCGCCGGCTTGGTGTGCCCGAACCGCTCCAGCAGCTCGACGAGCCGCGCCTCGACCTGGCCCGCCCAGCGGGTCGGGTGCTTGGTCTCGATGGCCAGTTCCACGCGGCGGTCCGCGTCGTCGACCAGTTCCAGCAGCCGTTCCAGGGTGAGTACGGACGTACGTTCGGTGTCGCCCGCCGCCTCGTGGACGCTGCCCAGCTCCGGATGGCGGCCGTCAGGTGCCTCGCCGGCCGCGTCGTCCTTCCAGGAACCGAAGTCCAGCGCGGCCAGATCGGACAGCTCCAGGGTGGAGACGGCGCCGCGCCCGTTGGAGGTGCGGTTGATCCGGCGGTCGTGCACGCACACCAGGTGGCCGTCGGCGGTCAGCCGGACGTCGCACTCCAGCGCGTCCGCGCCGTCCTCGATGGCCTTCCGGTACGCGGCCAGGGTGTGCTCCGGAGCGTCCTCGGACGCCCCACGGTGTGCTACGACGGAAATGGCGGGTGGTCCGGGACGGACACCTGATGCCGGGCGCGCAGTGGTCACCGGGTCATCGTGCCATCGTGGGATGGCGGGCCGTCCGGTCGGTGCCGGAACCCGTACCGGTTCCGTACGGTTTCATGGTGGCCGTTCTGGTCGCGCTCGTGCCGTTCTGGTCGCGCGCGTTGCTCAGGTTGGCCTCGTTGCCCTTGTTGCCCTTGTTGGTGCTCTTGATGGTCGCCGGTGCTGGTCAGCGGCGTCACCTGAAGCATTACCAGGGGATGCGCCGCAAATGTCCGGGATAAAGGATGATGGCAAGGTCACAGCCTCGGCTTACGGTGCCCTGACGGCCTGTGGGAAAGGCTTGAACCGGACACTCCTGTATAACGTCACGCCGACATGTCACCGTCAAGCCGATACGCCACGCACCGCTCGAACATGCCGGCCCCGTCATCGGGCCGGCACGGTCAGGAAGCTGAGGAGAGAGCTGTGAGCACCGAGAACGAGGGCGCCGCCGTCCCGCCGGAGGCGGAGCCGCAGGCGCCCGCCGGGGCCAAGGGGTCGGCCGCGCCCGCGTCCGGCGCGCAGACTCCGCACACCCCCGAGCACGCACCACCCCGCCCGGATTTCGCCCCGTCGGTGGGCCCCGGGCCCACCCCCCCACCAGAACGCGCCCGCCGACGAGGCGCCCGGGGCGCAGCCGCACGAGGCTCGTGCCAAAGAAGCCGCAGGGGCGCAGCCGCACGAGGCTTCCGCCGCCCCCGCGCCGCAGGGTGCTCCCGCGGGGGCGGGCGCCGACCCGGCTCCCGCCTCCGGCCCTGCCCCCGGCCCCGGCTGGTCGCAGGACCCGCAGCACACCGCAGCCTTCGCCGCCGTCCCGCCCGGCGGCGGCATCCCGCCCGGCGGATCTCCGCACGACGCGCCCCCGCATGGCGGCGCCCCCCACGGAGGCGCCCCCCACGGAGGCGCCCCTCAGGGTGGCGCCCCCTACCCCACCGGCACCGGCACCGGCGTCGGCGCAGGCGCAGGCGCAGGCGCAGGTGGCTGGGGCGCACCCCCACAGCCCCCGTACGGCGGTGGTGGCGGCGGCTGGGGCGCCCCCGTGGGCCCGCCCGTCGACAGGCCGCGCCGCCGCGGCGGCCTGATCGCCGCCGTACTGGTCGCAGCGCTGGTCGCGGGCGGCGTAGGCGGCGGCATCGGCTACTGGGCCGCCGGCCAGAACGACACGTCGTCCACGACCGTCTCCGCCTCCGGCGACCCCCAGGCACTCAACCGCAAGCCGACCTCGGTCTCCGGTATCGCCCAGCGCGCGCTGCCCAGCGTCGTGACCATAGACGCGCAGGGCGCGGGCGGCGAGGGCGGCACGGGCACCGGCTTCGTGTACGACAAGCAGGGCCACATCCTCACGAACAACCACGTCGTGGCGAGCGCGGCGGAGGGCGGCAAGCTCTCGGTGACGTTCTCCGACGGCAAGAAGTACGACGCCGAGGTCGTGGGCCGCGCCGAGGGCTACGACGTCGCCGTCATAAAGCTCAGGAACCCCTCCGACGCCAAGCTCACCCCGCTCCCACTGGGCAAGTCCGCGAACGTCGCGGTCGGCGACGCGACCATCGCCATCGGTGCCCCGTACGGCCTGTCCGGCACGGTGACCACCGGCATCATCAGCGCCAAGGACCGCCCGGTGGCGTCCAGCGACGGCGGCGGTTCGAACGCCTCGTACATGTCCGCGCTGCAGACGGACGCGTCGATCAACCCCGGCAACTCCGGCGGCCCCCTCATGGACGCCTCCGGCAACGTGATCGGCATCAACTCGGCGATCCAGTCGGCGGGCAGCGGCAGCAGCGATCCGTTCGGCGGCGGCGAGAGCCAGGCGGGCTCGATCGGCCTCGGCTTCGCCATCCCGATCGACCAGGCCAAGCGGGTCGCGAACGACCTGATCCGTACCGGCAAGCCGGTGTACCCGCAGATCGGCGTGCAGGTCGGGATGCGGGAGAACAGCGACGGCGCGACGATCGCCGAGCGCGGCAACGGCGGCACGGACGCCGTCACCAAGAACGGCCCGGCCGACAAGGCCGGCCTCAAGCCGGGCGACAAGATCACCAAGCTCGACGACACGGCCATCGACAGCGGCCCGACCCTGATCAGCGAAATCTGGCAGCACAACCCCGGCGACAAGGTGACCCTCACGTACGAACGCGACGGCAAGGAACACACCGCCGAAGTAACCCTCGGCCAACGCGTAGGCGACAACTGACCCCCACCCGCCGCACGCGACGGACGGGCCTGGGGCGGTGCGGCGCACGCGACGGGGGGCCTGGGTCGGCGGACGCCATGTGGACGGGCCCGAAGCGGCGGACGCGGCGGGCGGTCTGGGTCGGCGGACGCCACGGACGGGCCTGGTGCGACGCACGCGGCGGGCGGCCTGGGACAGCGCACGCCACGGACGAGCCTGGGGCAGCGGACGCGACGGGCGGCCTGGGGCAGCGCACGCCACGGACGGGCCTGGTGCGGCGCACACGACGAACGGGTGAGAGGCCGGCGGACGTGACGAACGGGCACGGGTTCGGTGGTCCGGGCGGACGCCCGCAGGCCGACTGACGCGCTCTGACAACGCACGAAAACAACTGACGCGCTACCCTGATCCCCGCGCCACCGTCGGTCACCCGCCGACCGGTGCCGCGGGGAGGCTTGCCCGAGCGGCCTAAGGGAACAGTCTTGAAAACTGTCGTGGCGGCAACGCCACCGTGGGTTCAAATCCCACAGCCTCCGCCCAGGTCAGCAAAGTAGCTGGTCAGAAGGGGTGCCCAGCCGATGCGGGCACCCCTCTTTGCGTTCACCCTGTCTCACCCAGAGCCGCCATATACCGCTCTGGATCAGCCCGTGTGGACCAGGCGTGGACCAGAATCCGGCTCACTCGGCCTCGCGAAGTGCCTGCTCGATCCGCTCATTGGCCTGGTCACGCTGCCCGTCCAGCACCTTGGCGTAGAAGCGGTAGAGCACCGCCACGCTGTGTCCGGCGCGCCGGGCGACCTCGGTGGGGTCCACACCGGACGCCAGCCACAGCGAGACGCCGGCGTGCCGGAGTGAGTACGGCACGTCCGCGAGCGGCGTCTTCACCTGCTGCTCCGAGAGGGCGGCCTTCCGAGCCTCCTTCCAGACCTCCGCGTACTCCTTGGTGAGGAGCACCCCGCCCCGCGCAGCCCGGAACAGTCGGCCGTCCGGGGCCGTGCCGTAGCGCGCCAGGTGGTCCCGCAGGAGCTTCACCAACTCGGGCGGGATGGGCACGTCCCGCGTTGCCGTCCGAGCGCGCCGCTTCAGGCCGCGCTCGTCGTACGACTTGCCGTCGTCCGTCCAGGAGGACCCCGCGCGGGGCGAGCTGCCGGAGAGCAGCAGAGAGCCCCAGCCGGTCGCGGGCAACGTGCAGTCGGACTTCCGCAGGTTCATGGCTTCCGCCGGCCGGGTGGCCGCGTAGTACCCGCAGCCGAAGAACGCCTGAAGATGCTCACCACGGGGGCCCAGCTCGCCCACCGCGCCGATAAGAGCCTTCGCCTGCCGGGGATTGGGCACGTACCGCCAGTCGATCTCGTCGTCCGTCTCCGGCGGCTTCCAGTCCACGAACTGCAGCGGGTTGGTCGGCAACAGCTTCCGCTCGACCGCGTAGCGCAGAGCGTTGTTGAAGACCATTCGCTTCCGCGTGATCGTGTTCGCCGCAGCGGTCTTCCCATCCAGCCTCATACTCAATGCCTCCAACGCGGCCCGCACGATGTCGGACTCCTCCAGGCGAGCCATCGGAAGAGACTTCCTGGCGATCCACTCCAGGGCTGACGCGATAGAGGCCGGCGGCTCCCCTTGCTGATCCGAGAAGTTGAAGGCCCAGCAGGACAACGCGCGGCGTAGGACGTCGGGCTTGGGCGCCCCCTTCATGTCCAGCACCAGGGAAGGCGTGACGGTAGCGAGTGCGTCGGCACGTGCGGCACGACTCTTCGCTGAGGAGCGCTTCCACTTCATCCTGGCGTAGTCCCTGGCGTGGTCGAACCAGGTCGTCTGTGGCACCAGGGCTCGGAGTTCGGACTGCGGCAGCCCGGTCTCCACGTCGAACATCTCACCGCGCTGAGCTGCGGCCATCAACTGTGCCCGCCTGCCATCGGCGAGCGTCTTGGTCTTGAATGCCTTGGAGTGGGGGCGCGGGCCGACTTTCCAGCGGAGCTGAAAGGGCTTGGGACGGTCCGCCCTCTCGCGGATGGTGTAGATGGTGAATTCAAAGGTCAGGGGCATGGGGCTCCGTACTGAGAGGGGCCCGCCGAACCGTGTCGGCGGGCCCCTGGTGGAACGGCGGGAGGGTCAGGCGGCGGTGGGCTGCTCGCAGCTCTCCCACCAGGCGTCCAGGTCGCTTCGGCGGCAGCGCAGTTGACCGTTCGGGAGCTTGTACATCTTGGGAGCCTGGCCGCGGGCGCGCAGTCGGTAGAAGGCGGCACGGCTCATGTCGATCTCTTCGAGGACTTCGTGGAGCTTGAGCGTCTTCCGGGCTGACACCTTGGTGTCTCCTCTGCGGTGCGGTGACGGTATTGGTTCTTGGCTGCTGGCGGGGCGATAAGGGCGGTAAGGGCGATAAGCCACCTGACCTGGGCTTTCATGGGGGCGATAAGGGGTGCGGAAAGGGGTGCGATAAGTCCCGGCCCTGCGGAGCGGCTGACTTACCGCCCCGCTTATCGCACCCCTTATCGCCCCGCCGTTTCCGCAGGTCAGCAGGCTTATCGCCCTTTTCGCCCTTACCGCCCTCAGCCCACGTAGGTCAGGACGGTGGTCGGGCGGCCGCCGGTGGCCTTCTGGCGGCGGGCGTAGCCGGGCAGGTCGAGCAGCTCCGCGGCGAGCCGGTCCCGCTCCGCACGCGTGCTGTTCTTGAACAGGCGGCGGATCTGGTCGGCCGTCAGCCCGTCGGGCCCGGCGGCGCGGACGGCCTCGGCGAGCTTGTTGACCTTCGGGTCGCCGGTGGTGTCGCCGAGGAGGTGGACGGCGGAGGCGCGGGCGTAGTTGAGGAGCTGCCAGGCGGCGCGCATGTGGGCTTCGGAGATGGTGTCGGTGTGGTCGCACAGGGCGTAGACCATGGCCACTCGCTGGACGTACGGGGCGGCCCGCGCGGTGAACTGGGCGATGACGCCGCCCGCGGAGTCGTCGCTGAGGGCCGGGTAGACCTGGTCGCAGTACAGCTCCCAGGCGGCTGGGCTGAACTTCACCTGTTCCACGCGGGCGGCGTCGTCCAGGACGGTGCGCCAGCCGGCGGCGAGGTTGGCCACCAGCTCGGGGCTGGCGCCGCGGGAGCCGGGCAGGATGAGGTTGCGGTGGCAGAAGATCGGCAGGAAGCGGTTGTAGGTGCCGCCGGCCATCTCCGAGTCCTGCATCTTGGCCCGGAACTCCTCTGGGGTGATGTGGCCCAGGATCGCGATGTGCGGGTCCGTCGCCTTGAGCGAGTCCCGGATCATCGAGCCGAGCGAGTCCCCGTCCCAGGCCTGCCGCAGCACGCCGGGCAGCGAGCTGCCTTCGCGGCGGCCGCGGCTCATGGTGACGGCGTATTCCGACTCCACCACCCACAGCCGTTTGTCGAAGCTGGCGGGTGACGCCTCCTCGCTGTCGTCGTCCCTCACGTACTCGATCAGCCCTTCCCCGGAGTTCAGCCCGCGCGGGGTGTGTTCGGGGCCGAAGAAGTCCGGCAGCGCCTCGGCCAGCACCCGCCTCGCGGTGGAGGTCGCCGAGCCCTTGCGCCCGGAGGAGGTGGGGCCGATGGTCAGGGCCCAGAGCAGGGTGGGGTGCCGGTCGTTGCCGATCATCAGGTGTGGGCGGCGGCCGATGATGGCGCCCGCCGCGGAGAGCAGGTTCACGAGGACTGCGACGGGGTCGGCCTCGGTGGTGGGGTCCAGCGCGCGGACCGTCTCGCCGACCCAGCCGCAGAAGACGTCCGGGTGCGGGGTGGGGCCGGGCCGGTGGGGGCGGTGCTGGCCCGGCTGCCGGTCGTAGAAGGGTTGGGCGGTCCGGACGGCGTCACGTCCGTGCTGGCGGTGTCGTTGGGCCGGGCTGTCAGTTCGGTGACCTGCTGGGCCACGGCCGCGCGGAGCTGGTCGGTGTCGGTGTCCGCGGAGGAGGCGGCCTGGACCAGGCGCATGCCGGCTTCGATCAGGCGGCGCCGTTCGGCCTTCTCCCGCACGATCTCGGCGTAGTGCTCGGCATGGGCCGTGGTCGGCACTGCTTGGATGAGGGTGTGCAGGTAGGAGGCGCCACCGACACGGCCGAGATCGCCGCGTTTGGCCAGGTGGTCGGCGACGGTGATGGGGTCGGCGGGCTGGCCCTGGTCGTGCAGCTCGCAGACCGCGCGGTGGATCGTCTCGTGGGCGGGCCGGTAGTAGTCGCCGGAGTCGAGCGTCTCGACCACCTCGGCGATGGCCTCGGCCGAGAGCAGCATGGCGCCCAGGACGGACTGCTCGGCTTCCAGGTTCTGCGGCGGCGTCCGGTCGGTCCGCGGCTCCGGGACGCTGGGTAGGGCGCGGACGTTGTCGTAGCGGGGCGGGGGCGGGGCGCTCACTTGCCGGCGCCCCCTTCGCCACGCGGGCTCCTGCCGGAGGCTCGCCCGATGTCGGTGGGGTGGGTCATGCTGGAGGTCTCCAGTTCTCTGGGGAGTTCTGGCAGACGAGAGCGGCCCACCCTTTGGCGAGACGCGGGCCGCTCTTGTCATGCGTGAGGTGAAGGCCCCGCCCGGTTAGGTGGGGCCTTGTTCGTCGCTGACTCCTACTGAGGTCGAGGCGAGGATGGCCGAGGTCTATGCGGTGCGCGTTCTCGACGCTTTGAACGCCGCCACGGCCCCTCATGTACGTGCCCACGACGGTCGCCACTTGCTCGAAACCGCGTGAGCCGCGGAGACACCTCCGGGGCCAGGTCGCGACTGGCAAGCGGCCCCGGCTCAGTGCGTCACTGACGTCGAGTCGGCCCGCTCAGAAAGCAAACGTAGGCGCGCTGGTCAGGATGTGGATCAGGGCCACGAGTGTCCCCCCGATCCCACCAACTGGCCCTCATCTCGCTGTCGTAGAGGTTATCTCAGTAAAATTTTCTCCAGTTGTCGTCCTGGTCCTCCCTGACGCCGGTGATCAGGCTCGATTTCACCTTTTCGGTGAAAGTCGCATCCAGGTCCCAGAAGCGAGGAGTGCCTCCGCCGCTGGATTCACCAAAAGCGTTGAAACCCTCTGCGAGGGGTTGCATCGTTGGATCTGTCAAGGCGAGGCGCGCGTATAGATTGGCAATCAGTACAGCCACCGTCGGGGAATTGTCCATCCCCATCCGCATGATGCAGCTCATGGCTGCGCCATGTTCATGTCGCTCTGCTTCGTCCGGGGCCAAATGGTGAATCATTTCAGGAGGGCAAAAGGGCATTCGGGAAGTGCACCACACCCCCAGGTCGGCGACGCATAGAAGGTCCATGATGTCGCGCGGGTGGGTGGCATATTTCTCGCCCATCTCTATGCAGGTGGTGTATACCTTCATTTGTTGCGTCGGCGCACCTCCTCTCCATGAATGTGAATGTGCGAGAAGCCCTACGGGGAAAGGCCCAGTGATCTCCTGTCTCGGAGATCCGGTTCTGGGCTTGTTTCCCTGCTGAATCTTCGCAGCGCGTTCGAATCCGTCTCTGATGCCCTCGCGGTTAAGCGTCAGCTTTACGCTGAAGGCGGCCGCGACACCGCTCGCCAGGACTTCTTCCCGAGCCCTCAATGCATGAGGGTAGTTGGGACGGAAGACCACCAAGTCGGTCTCGAAAACATCCCCATCCGGCTTTTCCGGGAGGATGTACTTCCTTGTTGCTACCTCGTACTGCGGGGGAAGCCACTCTGTGAGCATGCGCTTCCAGGTTCCCTCGCCCCCGTGTCCAGCGCGCTGAGGGTCCGATCGGGCAGCTTCGTGCAGTCTCAAGTACTCCTGCTGCATGTCCCGCTCGACGGCCCGCAACCAGCGGTGATGAATTGCACTATCCATTGCGTCTCCGGTTGGTCACGTTTCTGGCCGCGAAGCAGTTGAATGTGCGGATCCTGCGGGCCCGAGTGTACTTACAGAACCACAAAAATGGCCCAAGGCGAAGCGCTCGCACCTGACCTGAGGGCGCTCGCCTGTCGGCAGTCAGGTCATCGAAGCTGGCTCTTTTCGGAAATCGGTGGTGGAGCGGTCCTCAAAGCTCTTGGCCCCGCGTGGACCTATCAGCCTTCGGCTATGAGGATGCCGCCGGAGGGAGGCCCCAGGCGAACGGCTCTGCCGGCTGCGTGGTCAAGTATCTGCTGTCTTCGCGTGCGGTGTCTTGCATGTGTGCGTGCAGGCGGGGTGCTGTGTGCCAGCATGGTGTCCGGGACTGTTGGCGAGGATGGTCGTCGGGGGATGGGATGCAGGCAGTAGCGCGGTGGGCTGTGGCGGTGGCCGCTTCGATCGCGGCGTTCCTCGTTGTAGCGGTGCCTTGGGCGATGCTGTCCGATGGCGGCAATGATCCCTGGGATGTCATCGGCCCCGTCGCGGGCGTATTCGCGGCTGGTGTTCTGGCGGCTCTGAGTTGGTGGGCTTCCCAGGCTGGCACCGGCCCGGCGAGTAGCCCCCCAATGCGCACCGTGTCGCAGACGGCCCGTGGGCGGGGAAACATCAAGCAGACGGCGGGCGACCGAGGTGCAGTGCCGACGACTCGTCGTCGTGCCTTGCGGGAGAGCATCCGGCAAAAGGCGCGTGGTGGGGGCGACATTGACCAGGTCGGCGGTAACCGCGCCTGAAGGGGGACTGCAGTAGTGCATGAGGGCTTGGCACAACGCCGCATGAGACAGAGCGCCCGCACGCGGGGGAACATCACTCAGGTCACCGGCGACGTGATCCAAATGGCGCCAGCGAAAGAGCATGAAGTCGAGTGGCCGATATGGGTGGGGACCGTCCCGCGGCTGGCCGCAGCTTTTCAGCCGCGCACCTTGGTCCGTGAGTCCATCACTCAGGCCCGCCGCGAGAGTGGCAGCGTGGTGCTCTCGCAGGTTCTGGCCGGTGACGGCGGAGTCGGCAAGAGCCAGCTCGCCGCCGCCCTGGCCCGAGAGCTGCGTGATCAGGAGCGGTCGACGGACAGTGGTTTGGATCTGCTGGTTTGGGCGAATGCCACCGAGTCCGACCAGATCATCACCGCCTATGCTGATGCCGCCAGTCGACTCGGCCTTGCGGGAGAGGCCACAGGCGACATCGCCGCTGCGGCCGAGGCGTTCCTGGCCTGGCTGCCCACCACCGAGCGGCGCTGGCTGATCGTGCTGGACGACATCACCGATCCGAAAGCCGTCGATCCGTGGTGGCCCGACGGCAACCATCGAAACGGCTGGGTCCTTGCCACTACTCGGCGCAGCGATGCCCTGCTCAGTGGCCAGGGCCGCAAACTGATCCGCCTGGATCTTTACAGCCTCGAGGAAGCCCGCGCCTACCTCCGTCGGCGCCTCACCGATGCAGGGCACCCTCACCTCTACGACGCCGAAAAGGTTGACCCGCTGGCTGAGGAACTCGGTCGCTTACCTCTGGCCCTTGGCCACGCCGCGGCCTACATGATCAATAAACGGTGCGGCATCGACGAGTACCTGGACCGCTTCCGCGATACCGGCAACAAGCTGAGCGATCTCCTGCCGGCGAACGCCGACACCGAGGGTTACGGACGCCCCGTCACCACGGCTCTGCTGGTCTCCCTCGACGCCGTGCAGGCCGCCGATACCACCCGCCTCGCTCGCCCGCTTCTGGAGCTCATCTCCCTCCTGGATCCACTCGGCCACCCCGCCGACCTGTGGACCACACCGCCCGTGAGGGATTACCTGCTCAGGTCACGCCCCGGTCGGCGTCGCTGGCTGCGTAGACACCAGCCCTCAGTCAGCGATAACGACATCGAGGCCGCTTTGCAGTGCCTGCGCACCTACGCTCTCATCGCACAGGACACCGCCCAGGCACCGATCCGTGTCCATGCCCTGACCGCTCGGGCCATACGCGAGGCGATCCAGCCCCAGGGATTGCGCGTGATGGCCCGGACTGCGGCTGACGCGATCCTCGCGCTCTGGCCCGATCTCGATCACTACGACCAAGATCTAGCCGCAGCCCTACGCGCCAACGCCATGGTGCTTGGCCACCATGCTTCCCTCTGCCTGTGGGAACCCACCACACACCAGTGTGTCTACCAGGTCAGCAGCAGCCTGACAGCAGTGGGCCTTTACGAGCAGGCAGTCGAGTACGACGAAAGGGCTCTGCGCCAGAGCCAAGAGGCTCAGGGTCCCGATCACCCGGACACTCTCACCGCCCGCAGCAACCTCGCCGTCTCCTACAGTGATGCCGGCCGCTTCCAGGAGGCTCTTGCACTGTGCGAGGGGGTCTTGGCGGATCGCGAGCGTGTGCTTGGTCCCGACCACCCCGACACTCTCATCGCCCGTAACAACCTCGCCCTTGCCTACGGTGACGTTGGCCGCACGCGGGAGGCCGTTGAGCTGGGCGAGCGGGTCTTGGCGGATCGCGAGCGTGTGCTTGGTCCCGATCACCCCGACACTCTCATCGCCCGCAGCAACCTCGCCGTCTCCTACGGTGATGCTGGTCGCGCGGCGGAGGCTCTTGAGTTGCGCGAGGGGGTCTTGGCGGATCGCGAGCGTGTGCTCGGTCCCGACCACCCTGACACTCTCAGCGCCCGTAACAACCTCGCCGTCTCCTACGGCGAGGCCGGCCGCACGCCGGAGGCCCTTGAGCTGTACGAGCGGCTACTGGTTGACAGCGAGCGCCTGCTCGGTTCGGACCATCCCGACACCCTGAACGCCCGCAGTAACCTGGCCCTTGGTTACAGCGAGGCCGGCCGCGCAGGGGAGGCCCTTGAGCTGTGCGAGGGGGTCTTGGCGGATCGCGAGCGCCTGCTCGGTTTGGACCATCCCGACACCCTGAACGCCCGCCATAACCTTGCCCTTTTTTACAGTGATGTTGGCCGCACGCGGGAGGCCGTTGAGCTGGGCGAGCGGGTCTTGGTCGACAGCGAGCGCCTGCTCGGTCCTGGCCACCCCGACACCATCAGCGTCCGTAGCAATCTCGCCATCTCCTACTTTGAGGCTGGCCGGGCGGGGGAGGCTCTTGAGTTGCGCGAGCGGGTCTTGGCGGATCGCGAGCGTGTGCTCGGTCCCGACCACCCCGACACGCTCAGGGCCTGCAATAACCTCGCCATCTCCTACTTTGAGGCTGGCCGGGCGGGGGAGGCTCTTGAGTTGCGCGAGCGGGTCTTGGCGGATCGCGAGCGTGTGCTCGGTCCCGACCACCCCGACACGCTCAGGGCCTGCAATAACCTCGCCGTCTCCTACTTTGAGGCTGGCCGGGCGGGGGAGGCTCTTGAGTTGCGCGAGCGGGTCTTGGCGGATCGCGAGCGTGTGCTCGGTCCCGACCACCCCGACATCCTCAACGCCCGCGATGGCTTGGCCCGTGCCCGTAAGGACTTTGAGCCTGTACAGCAACTGGATACCGCAACTACAACAATCGATCTCGAACACGCGGGTCAGGAAGCCACGGAAATGGCGCGGGACGATCTCGACGACAACGTGTGACATTCAGCGGAAGCGCGAGGGGTGCTCGGATTGGGTGGGGGCTTCCGTCGGTACACGATCCGCAGGCGGAGAGGGCCAGGAGAGGACCAATTCCCCCAGGTGCCCCCCGAGCAGGCCACGTTGAGGAAAACGCCCGGATCACGGCTGGTACGGCTCGCTGTAAGTCTGCCGGTTCTGAGTCGGAGGCAGCCGAATGGGCGCGTTCGCGAGTCGGCTGCGTCACGGGCGACTGTGGACCATGTGTGGCCCAGACCGCGGCATGGTCAAGTCCGGACGTGCGAAGTATCTGGTCAGTGACCATAGAAGCCCGGTAAGCAGCCTTCTCTTGAAAACTGTCGTGGCGGCAACGCCACCGTGGGTTCAAATCCCACAGCCTCCGCACCTAGACGGCCCCTGACCGGCAATTCGGTCGGGGGCTTCTGTCTTGTGGTGAGTGAGGTAGCAGCGGACGACGTGGAGGGATCCGTCGTGCCGGCGCCGGGCCTGCTCGCGGCGCACGTTCACCTGACGTCAGACGGTCAGCGGGCGATCAACTTCGCCGAATGGACCGATGTCGTTTCTCACGAAGCTGTGATTAGCGGTGGCGACAGCTTCAAGCGGTACGGGCTCTACCACGCGTTCAGCGACGGCCGCAGCCAGGACCAGAGGGTTCTCGGTGATCTTTCTCCTTCTCCAGGGGCACGCGCCGGGCACCTTGAAAGCTGTCATGGCGGCAATGCCACTGGGGGTGACCTCCCACAGCCTCCGCGGCTGGCGAGATGGATGTCGCAGGTGAGGAGGGGGGCCTGCGTTGAGCGGGTGCCTCTTGTGCGGGGGCGGTGGGTGGTGGGGCTTTGGTGGTGATCGGGGGCGAGTGCACCACCTGGTGTGGGGCAATGGGGACGTTTGACGGGGGAGGGTCACGCTTGCGGGGGAATCGGCGGGGGGTGCCGGTTCGGGGTGCGTCGCTTGGGCAGTTCTGGGGCGCGACGTCGTAACGCAAGAGGCCCGGGGGGGTCGGCCAACCACCCAGGGGATACCCGTCCAAGTGGTTCCGCAGGAGGAAAGTCATGGCAAGCATCCGTACCGCTCGCACCATCGCCGCCGTAGCCGCTCTGCCGCTCGCAGCGGCCCTGTTCGCCGGGGTCTCGTACGCGGACAACGGCTCGTTCGCGTCGAGTGGATCGGGGGCGGTGTCGGCGAGCCAGGAAGGCACCGGCGTAGGGAACGACAACAACGGCAACTCCACCACGACCCAGCAGGTCGCCAATGGAGACGGGGCGTCCAACCAGAACAACACCGCGAGCGTGAACGGGCCGGGCTTCACCCACATCGATCAGGACAATGCCACGGTGAGTTTCACCAACCTCTGGTGAGTCCTCCGGTGAGTCCTCTGATGACCCCTCGGGTGCCCTGGCGGGTGGCCTGAGGACGACGGGCGGCCGGTCCTGGGGAGAGCCGGCCGCCCGTTCTCGTGCCTTGACAGTGAGCGGTGTCTGACGAGCAGTCAGGAACCGCTCATTGGTGTGTGCGCAGGGGTAAGGGGCGGTACTTGGGGGCGACTCCGCGCGGATGGAGGCTGGTTCCGCTGAATTGTGGGTGGGCTCGGCCGGATCTGGTGGAGGGCGGTGGCGACCGGCGTCGCTGAGGTGGTGGTCTGCTACCGCGCGTTCAACGAGCGCTCCGGCCGCCGCTTCGGCGCGGGCGTCCAGCGGCGCGAGCCGTCGGCGGAGGGCGCGGCGCTCGGCTGGAACCTGCCGTTCGGGCTGCTCACGCCCGCCTCCTGGGTGGCCATGGCGGCGCAGCGGTACCTGCGCGCGTACGGGCTGACGCCGGAGGCGTTCGGGCACGTGGCCGTCACCGGACGACAGTACGCGGCCACCCGCCCCGCGGCGTACTTCCACGGCAACCCGTTCACGGTCGCCGAGCACGCCGCATCGCGCTGGATCGCCGGGCCGCTGCGGCTGCTGGACTGCTGCCAGGAGACCGACGGCGGGCAGGCGATCGTGGTGACCTCCGCCGAGCGCGCCCGTGACCTGCGGTGTCCGCCCGCGGTGAGCGCCGCGGCGGCGCAGGGCGCGGGCCGCGCGCAGGAGCAGATGACGAGCTACTACCGGGACGACCTGACCGGGCTGCCGGAAGTGGGCGTGGTGGCACGGCAGTTGTGGCGGGGCAGCGGGCCGGCGCCGCATGAGGTGGAGGTGGGGATCCTGTACGACCACTTCACGCCGTTCGTGCTGATGCGGCTGGAGGAGTTCGGGTTCTGCGCGCCGGGGGAGGCGGCGGACTTCGTCGCGGCGGATGCACTGCCGCTCAACACGCGCGGCGGGCAGCTGGGCGAGGCGTACCTGCACGGTATGAACGGCATCGCGGAGGGTGTCCGGTAGATCCGCGGTACGTCCGTGAACCAGGTGCCGGGCGCGTCCCAGTGCTGGTCACAGCCGGTACGGGCGTCCCCACCCCGGGCCTGGTCCTGGGCGCGGACCGCGCCTGAAGGGGCCGGTCTCCCCCGGCAGGCCCCGGCCACCCGCGCCTGAAGGGGCCGGTCCGCTGCCGTTCGAAGCGGACGGGGCCCTGCGGACGGCCGACCCGCAGAACCGGCATCCGGCTGAACGGGCGACGCCCCTGGCGTGTCCGGCAGCGGGTGCTGCCGCGGGGCCTTTTCACTCACGGTATGAGATGGACAAAATCGGCAAAAAGTATCGCCTTCCTGGCGCTGGTGCCGGCCGTCGGGCTGGCCGTGGCCTTGGCGGTGCTGCTCCCGTCCTGGCTGGCTCCGGCCCCGGCCGGTGACGACCGGACGACGGCGGCTCCCGGGGCCGGCCGGGCCGAGGCCGAGGCCGCCCCCGCGGCCGCCGACGGTGCCGCCGTGTCCCCGCGCCGGGCGGCTCCGACCGAGGCCGCCGCCAAGGCCCCGGCGACCGGCCCGTACCTCTACAAGGGGTTCGGGATCGACACCTGCGAGGCTCCCGCGGTCAGTTCGCTGCGGGCCTGGAGCGGCACCCGCTACCGGGCCATCGGCGTCTACTTCGCGGGCCACGGCCGGGCCTGCCCCGAACAGCACAATCTCAGCCCGCAGTGGTTCCAGGGCGCGAAGTGGGCCGGCTGGCGGGTGCTGCCCGTCTACCTCGGCGGACAGGCGCCGTGCGTGAAGAACAAGCACAAGCGGCGGTACGCCATCGGCCCCGATCCGTACCAGCAGGGCATGACCGAGGCCAGGGTGGCGGTGAAGCGGGCCCGGGCGTACGGGATCATGCCGCGCAGCCCGCTCTACCTGGACATCGAGGCGTACGACCTGAAGAACCGGTCCTGCAAGGACGTCACGCTGCGTTTCGTCCGCTCCTGGAGCCGCGAGGTACGCCGCTTCGGCTACATCGCGGGCTTCTACAGCAGCGCGAACTCCGGTGTGCGGCACCTGGCGGAAGCGCGCGCGAAGGGCTACACCGACCTGCCGTCGGTGATGTGGTTCGCGCGCTGGCGCGTCCCGCCCTCGGCGTACGGTGAGAAGTGGCTGCCGGAGAAGGCCTGGCACCCGAACCGCCGGATCCACCAGTACGCGGGCCATGTGCTGGAGTCGCACGGCGGCCGCAAGCTGCGGATCGACCGGAACTGGGTGGACGCCCCGGTCGCGGTGATCCAGTGACCGGCCGCTCCGCCGGGGTGCTCCGGCCAGGAGGGCTCCGGCGCGCGGACCCTGACGGGGGCGGGAGCGCGCTCCGCCCTGAGGAGGTGGGGTCAGCCCCACCCGTACAACCTGAGGCGGAGGCCGCTTCGGCACCTTGGACCGATCCCCGGCCGGGCCCGCGCTCCTAGCGTGGAAGACATGACCACGCCAGTGTGCAAGGGCGCTTCGACCGCCGCGGTGGTCCCGCCGCCGTCGCCGCTCCCGTCGCTCTCGTCGCGCCCCTCCCTCCCGTCGTTCCCGTCGTTCGCGGCGTACGTACGGGACAGGGGCCCGGCGCTGCTGCGTGCGGCCCGCTCGCTCAGCGCCAACCCCAACGACGCGGAGGACCTCCTCCAGACCGCGCTGGCCAAGACCTTCGTGGCCTGGGAGCGCATCGAGGACCACCGGGCGCTGGACGGTTACGTGCGGCGGGCGCTGGTGAACACCCGCACCTCGCAGTGGCGCAAGCGGAAGATCGAGGAGTACGCCTGCGACGAGCTGCCCGAGCCGGGCCCCGTGCCGGCCTCCGACCCAGCGGAGCGGCAGGTGCTGCGGGACGCGATGTGGCGGGCGGTGCTCAGGCTGCCGGACCGGCAGCGGGCCGTGGTCGTGCTGCGCTACTACGAGGACCTGAGCGAGGCGCAGACCGCCGAGGTGATGGACGTCTCCGTGGGCACGGTCAAGAGCGCCGTCTCCCGCGCGCTGGCCAAGCTCCGCGAGGACCCGGACCTGGCGCGGGCGGCCTGAGGATCTGGCGCGGGCGGCCTGAGGATCTGGCGCGGGCGGCCCGAGGGCCCGGCGGCTCCGGGCGGGTCCGGGCGTTCCCCCGGGGCGATTCCGCACGTCAGCGGTACAGCACCGTGATGGGAGACACGCCTGTTTTTCCCGCGCGGTAGTGACATACCGACCGGTACGGCAGCAGAATCAGCGGAAATCTACTCGCCCGTAACCGGTCTTCGGGAGGCCCCGGTGCTGAGCACGATGCAGGACGTACCGCTGACAGTGACCCGCATCCTCACGCACGGGGCCACCGTGCACGGCAGGTCCGAGGTGATCACCTGGACCGGGGAGGGCGAGCCGCACCGCCAGACCTTCCGCGAGACCGGCGCGCGGGCCGCGCGGCTCGCCCACGCCCTCCACGACGCACTGGGCGTACGCGGCGACGAGCGTGTCGCGACCCTCATGTGGAACAACTCCGTCCACCTGGAGGCGTACCTCGCGATCCCCGCCATGGGCGCGGTCCTGCACACCCTGAACCTCCGGCTGCCCGCCGAGCAGCTGGTCTGGATCGTCAACCACGCGGCCGACCGGGTCGTGCTCGTGAACGGCTCGCTGCTGCCGCTGCTCGCCCCGTTGCTCCCGCAGCTGCCCACCCTCGAACACATCGTCGTCGCGGGCCCCGGCGACCGCTCCGTCCTGGCGGGCACCGCCGCGCGGGTGCACGACTACGAGGAGCTGCTGGCCGGGCGCCCCGAGACGTACGACTGGCCCGAGACCGACGAGCGGCAGGCCGCCGCGCTCTGCTACACCTCCGGCACCACCGGCGACCCCAAGGGCGTGGTCTACAGCCACCGTTCGCTCTACCTGCACTCGATGCACGTCAACAACGCCGAGGCGTTCGCCATGACCGGCCGCGACATCGCGCTCCCGGTCGTCCCGATGTTCCACGTGAACGCCTGGGGGCTGCCGCACGCCGCCTTCATGGCGGGCTCCTCGCTGCTGATGCCCGACCGCTTCCTCCAGCCGGCCCCGCTCGCCGAGATGATCGAGACCGTACGGCCCACCATCGGCGCCGCGGTGCCCACCATCTGGCAGGGGCTGCTCGCCGAACTGGACGCCACCCAGCGCGACGTACGGTGCCTGGCCACGGTGATCATCGGCGGCTCGGCCTGTCCGCCCTCTCTCATGAAGGCCTTCGAGGACCGGCACGGCATCCGCGTCGTGCACGCCTGGGGCATGACCGAGACCTCACCGCTGGGCAGCGTCGCGCACCCGCCGGCCGGCGTGACCGGCGAGGAGGAGTGGCGCTACCGCTGTACGCAGGGCCGCTTCCCGGCCACCGTGGAAGCGCGGCTGGCCGGACCCGGTGGCGAGTACCTGCCCTGGGACGGCGAGTCGGCCGGTGAACTGGAGGTACGCGGACCGTGGATCGCGGGCGCGTACTACGGGGGCGCGGACGGCGAGGCGTTCCGCCCCGAGGACAAGTTCAGCCCGGACGGCTGGCTGCGCACCGGGGACGTCGGCACGATCACGCCCGACGGCTACCTCACCCTCACCGACCGCGCCAAGGACGTCATCAAGTCGGGCGGTGAGTGGATCTCCTCGGTCGAGCTGGAGAACCATCTGATGGCCCACCCGGACGTCGCCGAGGCGGCCGTGGTCGCGGTACCGGACGAGAAATGGGGCGAGCGCCCCCTGGCCACGGTCGTCCTGAAGGAGGGCGCCACGGCCGGCTACGAGGAGCTGAAGGACTTCCTCGCGGGCCGCATCGCCCGCTGGCAGCTCCCCGAACGCTGGGCGGTCATCCCGGCCGTCCCGAAGACGAGCGTGGGCAAGTTCGACAAGAAGGTGCTGCGGAAGCAGTACGCGGACGGCGGGCTGGACGTCACAGAGCTGGGCTGAGCGGCGGAGCGGTACGTCCGGGAGGCCCGCCCCGGACGTACCGCGGCCCGTAACGCAGGCTTTCCGGGCGTACCGCGGCCCGTAACGCAGGCTTACCGGGCGTACCGCGGCCCGGCCACCGCCGGAAGGTGCCCGCCGCGGGAAGGTGCCCGCCGCGGGAAGGTGTTCAGCCGCGGGTGCGGCCGTGCGGTACGAAGCGGCCCGCGGCCAGCCAGACGAGGGCCAGGGCACAGACGCCGGGCCAGCCCCAGTGGGCGTAGACCGGGCCGGTCAGCGCGGAGGCGAGGGCGCCGGCGAAGAAGGCCGCGACCATGTAGGCGGTGTTGGCCGTGGCGGGCGAGCCGGTGGACGTCAGGGCCCGGGTCTGGTTGGCGACCTGGCCGCAGACCAGGCCGGCGTGGACCAGTACGGCCGCCACGCACAGGGCCCACAGCTGGTGCCCGCCGAGCCGGAAGAACGGCACGGAGAGCAGTGCGAGTACGTAGGCGGCGGACACCACCCGGTCGCTGCCGAAGCGGTCGATCAGCCCGCCGGCCAGCGGCGACACCATCGCCGAGACCAGCCCGAAGAGGCCGAAGAGCCCGGCGGTCGCGGTCGAGAAGTGGTACGGCGCGCCCGTCAGCAGCAGGACGACCGCCGTCCACAGCGCGCTCCACACGCCGAACAGTCCGCCCTGGCGCAGGCAGGCCCGCCGCAGGTCGGCGGAGGAGAGCAGCATGCCGGGTACCTGGGCGACGCCCCGGCCGATCCGGGTCAGCAGCGCACCGGAGACCTCGCGCCGCTCGGGCGGCAGCAGCGCGGCGGTCACCGAGCCGATCAGCACGGTGAGTACGGCCGAGCCGACGAGGACGGCGCGCCAGCCGTACGCCTGGCCGGCCAGGCCGCCCGCCACCCGGGCCGCGACGATGCCGGTGAACAGCCCCGCGACCACGGCCGCGACGTGCAGACCGCGGCGCGCCGCCGGGGCCCGCTCGGCGACCAGCGGCACCAGGAGCTGCGGGATGACGGTCGTGGCGCCGGCGACCAGCAGCGCGGCGCCCAGCGCGGGCAGCCCCGGGGCGAGCCCCGCGACGGTCATCGCGGCGGCGGTGACGACGGAGAGCACGGCGATCAGCCGGCGCCGGTTCGCGGTGTCACCGAGCGGCGCGAAGGACAGCAGGCCGATGGCGTAGCCCAGTTGGGAGAGCGCGGTGATCCAGCTGACGCCGGCCGCGGGGACGCCGAAGCCGCGGGCGATCAGGCCGAGGAGCGGTGCGGCGAGGTAGATGTTGGCGACCGTCACCGCGGTGCACAGGGAGATGACGGCGAGCAGCAGGCCGGGTGGCGGCCCGGTGCGGCCGCGGGGTGCGGTGGCCGGCGTTCCGCGCCCCGCGGCGGCGGAGGGCGTTACGGGGGCGGTGGCGGACGGTGTGGTGGACATGCGGCGGTGGCTTCCTCCCCGATAGCAACCAACTGGTTGGTTGTAAGTCCTTGTCAGTCTCGGCACGGGCACGCACCGTGTCAACCAAACAGTTGGTTACGCTGATTCCATGACAGGGACGAGGGACCCCGCGGCCACCAGGGCCCGCATCTTCGAAGCGGCGGCCGCCGAGTTCGCCGCGTACGGCATCGCGGGTGCCCGCATCGACCGGATCGCCCGCGAGGCCAGGGCCAACAAGCAGCTGATCTACGCCTACTTCGGCAACAAGAGCGAGCTGTTCGCGCAGGTCCTGGAGAAGCGGCTGGTCGACCACGCCCGCAACATGCCGGTCGACGCGGACGATCCGGACGCCTGGGTCGACCGGCTCCTGGAGTACCACGACACCCACCCGCAGCTGCTGCGGCTGCTGATGTGGGAGGGGCTGGAGTACGGCACCGGCGCCATCCCGCGCGAGGAGGAGCGCACCGCGCACTGGGACCGCAAGGCCGAGGTCTTCGCCGACGCCCAGCGGCGCGGCGCCATCGGCACCGCCCTGCCGCCCCGCGACCTGGCGTTCATCCTGCTCGGCGTGGCGGCCTGGTACACGGCCATGCCGCAGATGCGGCGCATCCTGGTCGGCGACACGGACGAGGCGAGGGCCCGGCTGCGCGAGTCGGTCCGCACGACGGTACGGCAGATCATCGGCAAGCCGTGAGGGCTGTCGGTAAGCCGTGAGGGCTGTCGGCGAGCCGTGAGGGCGATCGGCAAGCCGTGAGTCGGCCGGTGGCCGGTGGCCGGCCCGGCCACCGGGAGGCGCGCCGGCTCCGGTCAGTTCATGGCGATCCGGTCAGTTCGCGCCGATCCGGTCAGTTCGTGCCGATCTTGGCGAGCAGGTCGACGATCCGGCCCTGTACGTCCGGGCTGGTGGACCGCTCGGCGAGGAACAGCACCGTCTCGCCCGACGCCAGCCGCGGAAGCTGCGCCGGGTCCATGCTGGCGGCGGTGTAGACGACCAGCGGGGTGCGGGTCAGCAGCCCGTTCGCGCGGAGCCAGTCCACGATCCCGGCCCGCCGGCGGCGGACCTGCATCAGGTCCATCACCACGAGGTTGGGCCGGACCTGGGTGGCCAGGCTGACCGCGTCCGCGTCCGCCCCGGCCCGCGCGACCTGCATGCCGCGCCGCTCCAGCGAGGCGGTGAGGGCGCCCGCGACGGCGTCGTTCTCCTCGATCAGCAGCACCCGCGGCGGATGCTGCTCGCTGTCGCGCGGCGCGAGCGCCTTGAGCAGTACGGCCGGGTCGGCGCCGTACGCCGCCTCCCGGGTCGCCTGGCCCAGGCCTGCCGTCACCAGGACGGGGACCTCGGCGGCGCCCGCCGCCTGCCGCAGCGACTGCAGCGCCTTGCGGGTGATCGGCCCGGTCAGCGGGTCGACGAAGAGCGCGGCCGGGTACGCCGCGATCTGCGCGTCCACCTCCTCGCGGGAGTTGACGATCACCGGGCGGTAGCCGCGGTCGCTCAGCGCCTGCTGGGTCGAGGGGTCCGGCGCCGGCCACACCAGCAGCCGGCGCGGGTTGTCCAGCGGCTCGGGCGGCAGCTCGTCGTCCATGGGTGGCGGCTGGTGGTCGACGACCTCTATGGCGCCGTTCGGGCCGTCCAGCGGCTCCGGGCCCTCCTGGCCCTCGTCCGGTGCGGAGATCGCGAACGCGCGGCCCTCGGTGGACTCCATCAGCGGCGGCTGCGGCTGCGCGCCCTGCGGAGCGCGGGCGGCGGGGACCATCTCCGAGCCCGTACCCGTAGCCGTACCCGTGCCCGAGCCCGTACCGGAGCCCGTACCGCGCTCGTCGTCCTGCGGCGGCGCGGCGAGCTTGCGGCGGCGGCCGGAACCGGCACCGCCCGCACCGCCGAGGGTGCCGTTGGCGCCGCTGGTGGCGTTCGGGTCACCGGGAGCGCCACCCGTCACCGCCCGGCCGCCCGTGGCGGACGGACCGCCAGCGCCGGGCTGGCCGTGGCGGCCCTGCTGGCCCTGCTGTCCGGGCTGTCCCTGCTGACCGGACTGCCCCGGCTGCCCCGGCTGCGCCTGCTGTCCGGGATGGCCGTTCGGCTGGTGCTGGTCGGCGATCTGCTGGGCGAAGGGAACGCCCTGTCCGAGCGTGCGCACGCTGAACGCCCGGCCGTGCGACTGCCCGGCCGCCGGTCCCGCTTCCTCCTCCGGTGCGGGCAGGGGGCGGCCCGCCGCGTCCGGCCGGCCGGGCACCTGCTCACCGGGCGCCGACCGGCGCGGCCCCGGTACGGACGGCACGTGCGCGCCGCCACCCTGGGGGCGGCCCTGGCCGGTGCCCTGCGCGGCCTCGCCCTGACGGCCGTCCTCGGCCGCCTGCACGGCGTGCGTCTGCGGGCCCTGCGCCTGTGCGGCGTGCGTACCGGGGGCCTGTGTCCCCGGCGCCTGTGTCCCCGGTGCCGGAGTCCCCTGCCCCTGGTGTCCCGGCCCCTGCGCCTCAAGGCCCTGGGCCTCCGGCGTGCGGGCTTCCTGGGCGGGCGGGGTGGCGGCCTCGGCGGGGCGGCCGCGGCGGCGGCCCGTGGGTGCGGCGGTCGCGGCCGCCGCGGGATCGTCCTCGGGGTGCGTGACCTGGCCCCCGGCGCCCACCACGAACGTACCGGTGGACTCGGAGTCGGCCATCGCGGCCGCGGCCCGCTCCTCGGCGGCGGCCCGGCGCGCCCGGCGGCGGCCGGTCGGCGCGTCCCACTCGCCACCGCCGGCCGGACCGGTCTGCCCGGCCGCGGCACCGCGCGCCGCGGGCAGCGCGCCACTGGGTACGGCGGAGCCGCCGGGCGCCCCAGCGGCCTCGGGGGTCTCCTCGGGGGCCCGGCGCGCACGGCGCCTGCCGGTCCCAGCGGGTACCGGGCCGTCAGGACCGGCGGGCCCGCCCGGTGCTGCCTGGTCGGGAAGGAGCGCGCCGGGGGCCTGCGTACCGGGCGCCTGCCCGGCCGCACGTGCATCCGACGGCTGCGCACCCGGGGCCTGGGCGCCCGCCGCCTGCGTGCCCGGAGCGGGCAGTGCGGGCAGCGGCTGCCCGCCGGGCTGCGGCTGGGCCGGGGCCTGCGGGCCCTGGGCGGGGTGCTGGTCGGCGGCGGCGGGCGGCAGGGCGAAGGGCGTACGCGGGCCCTGCTGCCCGGCGGGTGCGGCCGGAGCGCCGCCGGCGTGTGCGGGGCTGAGCCCGGCGGGACCCTGACCGCCGGGCCGCTCCTGGCCCGGACCGCCGTTCGGCTGCCCCGGAGCGGGGCGGCCCGGCCCGGCGGCCGGGGTCAGCGCGCTCGCGGACGACTGTGCGTGCTGCTGCTCGGGCCCGCCCTGCGTCGCCTGACGCGGCGCGCCCTGGCCCTGGCCCGGGGCGTGCGGCGGCAGCTGGCCGGGGAGCGCGTGTCCGGCGGTGTCGGAGAGCGCCCGGCGCGCCCGGCGGCCGCCCGGCTGCTGCCCCTGGCCCGGCTGTTCGCCGCCGGTACCGGGCGCGGCCGGCAGTGCGGGCAGCCCGCCGCCGGCGGACTCCGGCTCGGGGCGGCCCCGCCGCCGCCCGCCCGGCGGTACGGCCTCGGTGCCCGGTACGCCGGTCCTGCCCCGCGGGTCCACCGGGGTGCCGCCGGTGCTGTCGCCCGTACCGCGGCCGTCCGTACCGGCGCCCGGCGCACCGTCCGCGCCGCCCGGCGCGCCCGGCAGGGCACGCCGGCCCTGGCCCGCGCCCCCGGAAGTCCGGTCGCCCGCCTGGCCCGGCGCCGTGCCGGCGGCCGTCGCGTCGGCGCCGCTCGCGCCGCCACGGGCCCGTCGGCGGCCGCCCCCGGCCGTGCCGCCGTCCGTGCCGCCGGCCGGCGTCTCGGTCCCGGCGCCGCCGGAGGCAGGCATCTCGGCCGTCCCGTCGGTGCCGCCCGCCTGCTGCCCGGCCGGCACCGGCGAGCCGTCCGCCTTGACCGGCACCTCCAGCACGTACGCGCTGCCGCCCGCGCCGCCCGGCACCTCGTGCGTCTGCAGCACACCGCCGTGCAGCCGGACGATGCCGCGCACGATCGGGCCGTGCACGGGGTCGCCGCCGCTGTACGGGCCGCGCACCTCGATGCGTACGACCGAGCCGCGCTGGGCCGCGGCGACCACGATCGTGGAGTCGCCGACCGGTGCGGCGCCCGCGGGCGTGTTGCCCGTCGAGTCCACGCCCGCGACATCGGCGATCAGGTGCGACAGCGCCTGTGCCAGCCGGGCCGGGTCCACCTCGGCCTCGATCGGCGGCGCGTGCACCGCGAACTGCGCGCGGCCGGGTCCGATCAGCTCGACCGCGCCCTCCACGCCGGCGGCGACCACCGCGTCCAGCGAGACCTCGGTCCGCTGGAGCTTCTCCGTGCCCGCGTCGAGCTGCTGGTAGCTCAGGACGTTGTCCACCAGCGTCGTCATCCGGCTGTACCCGGCCGTGAGGTGGTGCAGGACCTGGTTGGCCTCCGGCCAGAGCTGGCCCGCGGGGTCCGACGCCAGGGTGCCCAGCTCGGTACGGAGCTCCTCCAGCGGGCCGCGCAGCGACCGGTCCAGTACGGCGAGCAGCTGGCTCTGGCGGGCCGCCATGGCGTCCATGGGGCGCCGGTCGGTGAAGGTCATGACGGCGCCGACGAGCTGGTCGCCGTCCCGTACGGGCGCGGTCGTCAGGTCGACGGAGACCGCGCGGCCGTCCTTGGCCCACAGCACCTGGGCGCGCACCCGGTGCTTGCGGCCGGACTTGAGCGTGTCGGCGAGCGGGGTCTCCGCCCAGGGCAGCGGGGTGCCGTCGGGGCGCGAGTGGTGGATGAGCGGGTGCAGCTCCTTGCCGCCCAGTTCGCTGGCGCGGTAGCCGAGGATCTGCGCGGCGGACGGGTTCACGAGGACGACCTTGCCCTCGGCGTCCACGCCGACGACGCCCTCGGCGGCGGCGCGCAGGATCATCTCCGTCTGGCGCTGCTGGCGGGCCAGTTCGCTCTCGATGTCCAGCTGCCCGGAGAGGTCGCGGACGACGAGCATCAGCAGCTCGTCGCCGGTGTAGCCGGTGCGGTGGTCCGCGTACGCCGCCTCGAAGGCCGACTCGTACGGGGTACGGCCGTCCTCCAGGTTGGCGCTGGTCACCTCGACCAGCATCTCCGTGCCGTCCGTGCGCCGCGCGACCATCCGCGTCGGCTTCTGCCGCCCGCCCTGGTGCGCGGCGTCGTCGGGGCGCCGCATGGAGCCGGGGATGCGCTTGGAGTCGAACGTCGGGAGCAGGTCCAGCAGACCGCGGCCCACGAGGGCCGTACCCGGCGCCTCGAAGGTCTCCAAGGCGATGGTGTTGGCGTTGACGACCGTGCCGTTGCAGTTGACCAGCAGCAACGCGTCGGGCAAGGCGTCGAGTATGGCTGCGAGGCGAGCAGCGCCTCGGGATGGCCTGCTGCTCACGACGACGCTTCCTCCCTGACGACCGCATCTTGCCGACACCCACCGGTGGTGTGTGACTGAAACCCACCGTGGCGTGTCACTGGAAGGGAGTCTACGGGCACCGGCAGGGGACGCGGAGGCGGATGACGAGGAGGTAATGCCACGGCCCTGTGCGACTCGGCGCACGCCCGACATGTGCCCCGCGTCCTGATCTGGCGCCCTACTTGGTCACGAAACCCGGCCGGTTTCCGCGGGAAGCGGACGCCGCTCTTCCGGCGCTCCCGGCTCCGCTTCCCGCCTCTGACGTCGCCTTCCGGCCTGCTCGCCGGAGCTCTTCACGAAGCGGCGGAGGGGAGCAGGGGGACGAGCTTGTCCCAGCGGCCGATCTCACAGCCGTTGTCCCGCTTGAAGGTGGCGTCCACCGGACGGCCGGCCCAGCGGCCGGTGACGTGCGCGGTGACGGGGCCGCCGTACTGCATCGTGCAGGCGGTGCCGGACGGGACGGGCGCGAAGGGGTCCTTGCCCCAGCGCGTCACCTTGTCCAGCGCGCGGCAGGCGTCCTCCGCCTTGGGGTGGTCGCCGCCGGTGGGGTGGCACTTCAGTTCGTGGGTGCCGTCCAGCCCGGCGTCGCCGGACCCGGTGACGGTCACCCTCAGGTGGTCGCCGCCCTTCGACAGCGGGATCGGCGCCTGCCGGACCTGCTCCGAAGGGGTGACGGCGCCGGCCGCGGGCGCGGCGAGGCCCGGCGCGAGGGCGCAGGTGGCGGCGGACAGGACGAGAACGGCGATACGGCGCAGCGCCATCGGACTCTCCAGGGCGTGGGGTGGTCGTGGGACGGGGGCGGCAAGGGACGGGCCCCTCGTCCCTCTTAACGCTCCACTCCGCCGTACGTTGCGCAACCGCACGACTCCGCTGCGTACTGCCTGGTTCTCCGGGCCCTCGCCCGCGCCGGAAGCGCTTTGCCCAGCGGCCCACGCGCCTAGTACCGTAGGACCCGATTGGTGACAGCACGCTGAGCTGTGCCATCATCTGCACACACCACATCGCGTTCGCGCGGGTGGCGTTGCGTGGAGGCGTCGCCTAGTCCGGTCTATGGCGCCGCACTGCTAATGCGGTTTGGGTCTTAAAGCCCATCGAGGGTTCAAATCCCTCCGCCTCCGCCGTAAGGGACGAAGCCCCGACCTGCAGGTCGGGGCTTCGTCGTTTTCGCAGGTCAGGCGGGGTTCGGCTAATGGATTTCGCGCTGCGGCCCAGCTCATGTAATGTTGTTCCCGCAACGCCGACCGGTGGTCAAGACCGCCGGGAAGTCAAGCGCTCGTAGCTTAACGGATAGAGCATCTGACTACGGATCAGAAGGTTGCAGGTTCGAATCCTGCCGAGCGCACAGCATGACGAAGCCCCCGCCGGATACCCCGGACGGGGGTTTTCTCGTGGCGTGATCACGAAAGTCGTGCGGCGGGCGCCCGGAGCGAGCTCCCGCGCAGGTCATGTAAAGTGGTCCCGCAACGCCGACCGGTGGTCAAGACCGCCGGGGAGCCGAGCGCTCGTAGCTTAACGGATAGAGCATCTGACTACGGATCAGAAGGTTGCAGGTTCGAATCCTGCCGAGCGCACAGCATGACGAAGGCCCCGTCGAGAGATCGACGGGGCCTTCGGTGCGTTCGGGCGGCGCCGACGTCAGGGGTGCTGGTGGATGGTGAGGTCCGTGCGGTCCGGGGCCAGGCCGGGGCGTAGCACCAGGTCCTCGTCGTAGTCGCCGCCGTTCTGGGTGCGGTAGGGGAGCGGTGGGGTGGTGGCGAGGGTGCGGAGGCGGTCGCGGAGCCGGTCGGCGGCGGTGGCGTACTGGTCGTCGGAGACGCGGTTGGCCGCGGGGACGAGGAGCGGGGGCAGTACGGACATGCCGCTGTACCAGAGGGTGCCGTGCTGGAGGGGGAAGAGCACGGATTCCAGGCTGCCGTTGATGCCGCGGGGGCCGAGGGAGGGCTCGAAGGCGCCGGCGGTGAGGACGACCATGGCGCGCTTGCCGGCCAGCCGGCCCTCCCCGTAGCGCAGGGTCCGGCCGTCCTCGCCCTGGACTCCGTAGCCGAAGCCCTTCACGAAGACCCGGTCGAACCAGCCCTTGAGGATGGCGGGCATCCCGTACCACCACAGCGGGAACTGGACGATCATCGCGTCGGCCCAGAGGAGTTTCTCCTGCTCGGCGGCGATGTCGGGGGCCAGGCGGCCGGTCTCGTACGCCTCGTGGGAGCTGCGGGCGACGTCGAGGCGCTCGGTGCGGTCGTGGCCGTAGTCGTCGGCGTCGACGACCGGGTTCCACTTCATCGCGTACAGGTCGGAGACGCGTACCTCGTGGCCATCGGCCTTCAGTGCGCGGACGCCCTCGTCTTTCAAAGAGCCGTTGAGGGAGCGGGGTTCGGGGTGGGCGAAGAGCCAGAGAACCTTCATGAACACGATCTTCCGAGACCGGTTCCGCCGTATCGAGTGGCCTGATGGCCAGGGTGTGCAAGGATCGGGCCATGGGTGTCTTCGCGGACGACGGGCGGCACCGGGTCGCCGTACTGGTGCGGCACGGCATGCTGCCGATCGAGCTGGGCATCGTCCACCGTGTCTTCGGGCAGGCCGCATCGGATGCGGGGGAACGGCTCTACGAGGTGGTGACCTGCGCCGTCGAACCCGGTGAGGTGCGGACGGACGCGGACTTCACGATCAACGTGGCGCACGGCCCGGAGGCGCTGGCCGAGGCGCGGACGGTGGTCGTGCCGGCCGCGCACGAGGACTACACGCCGGAGGAGGGGCGGCTCGACACGCCGCTCGCCGCGGCGCTGGACCGCATCCGGCCCGGCACCCGGGTCGCCTCGATCTGCACGGGCGCCTTCGTGCTGGCGGCGGCGGGCCTGCTGGACGGACGGCGGGCCACCACCCACTGGCGGTCGACGGAGGACTTCCGGCGGCTGTTCCCGGCCGTGCGCCTGGACCCGGAGGTGCTCTACACCGAGGACGGCCACGTGCTGACCTCGGCGGGTGTGGCGTCGGGGGTGGACCTGTGCCTGCACATGGTGCGGAGCGACTTCGGCTCGGGCGTGGCCAACGCGGTGGCGCGAAGCACGGTCGTCCCGCCGCACCGGGAGGGCGGGCAGGCCCAGTACATCCAGCGGCCGGTGCCCAGCCGGCAGTTCGCCACGACGGGCGCGGCGCGGGCCTGGGCGCTGGAGAACCTGCACCGCCCGCTCACCCTGCGCGAGCTGGCGGCGCGCGAGGCGATGAGCGTACGGACCTTCACCCGGCGCTTCCGGGAGGAGTCCGGGCTCTCGCCGCTGCAGTGGCTCACGCAGCAGCGCATCGAGCGGGCGCGGCAGCTCCTGGAGGACACGGACCTGTCGGTGGACCGGGTGGCGGCCGACGCCGGGTTCGGTACGGCCGCGTCGCTGCGGCAGCATCTCCAGGCGGCGCTGGGTGTCTCGCCGAGCCGGTACCGCAGCACGTTCCGGGGACCCGGCGCGGGCCCCGAAGGCGCGGAGAAGGCCGCGGCCATGGCGTGAAGGGGGCGGGGACGATGTGGCGGTGCACGGGACCGCGGTGGTCGGGCGGTGTCTTCGGGCTCGGCTGGTACCACCCGGAGCGGGGCGAGGAGCGGCGGAGCGCGCTGCCCGCCGGGAAGCCGCTGGCGTTCGCCGTCGAGGGCGAGCGGCGCTGTCTGGGTGTGCGGCGGGCCGGGCGGTGGATCCTCTGTCCGCACGCGGCGGTGCTCGACGGGGCGGGCGCGCGCGACCAGTGCGCCGACTGCGCGCGGCTGGACCGTTCCCGGTCGGTGGCCGCCGACACGATGGCGGACGACCCGCGCCCGTACGGCGTCTACCTGGCGTACTTCGGGCCCGGCCTGCTGAAGGTGGGGATCACCGCTGCCGAACGGGGCGCGGCGCGGCTGCTGGAGCAGGGCGCGGTCGGGTACTCCTGGCTGGGGCGCGGGCCGCTGATGGCGGCGCGCCGGGCGGAGGCGCTGCTGGGGAGCGCGCTGGCGGTGCGGGACCGGTTCGGGAAGGCGGAGAAGCGGGCGGCTCGGCGGGCGCTGCCGCCGGCCGCCGAGCGGGCCGCCGCGCTGGCCGCGCTGCACGAGGAGGCCCGGTCGCTGCCGGGCTGGCCGGAGGCGTTGCGGGCCGCGCCGTACGCGTACGTGGACCACTCCGAGGTGTTCGGGCTGGACCGCATTCCGGCGGAGCCGGGGGCCGCGGGGGAGGTCCGTGCGCTGCGGGCGGGGGAGGAGATCGTGGGCCAGGTCGTGGCGGCGGCGGGCGCCGACCTGTATCTGGGGCAGGAGGGGCAGGGCGGGGAAGCGGTGCCGGTGGTGGTCGTGGACGCCCGGCTGCTGTCCGGACGGGTGCTGCGGGCTGCGGCCGGGAAGGTGACGACGGCGGACGTGGTCCGGGCGGGGAGCGCCGCGGACGAGGGACGGCAGGAGGGGTTGTTCTGAAGGCGCCGGAGGGGCAGCCGAGCGGGCCGCGCCGTTCCCGCGGGAGGAGCGCGGACGGCTCGCGGACCTCGGCGACCGGATCCTCTTCGGCAGCGACTTCCCCGACATCCCCTACGGCTACGCGCATGCGCTGGAGGCACTGACGCGGGTGGAGCTGGGGGACGACTGGCTGCGCGGGGTCTGTCACGGCAACGCGGCCCGGCTGCTGGGTCTCTGAGGGTGCCCGGCGCTCGCCCCCGTCGCGCGGGGCCGATTGTCAGTGGTGCCTGCCATGCTTTTCCCCGTGAGACCGGCTGGACCGCGCGGGGGGCGGCCCAGCCGGTCGGGCCCTGCCCTGCCCTGTCCACCTGCGTTTCTCAGGAATTTCACAGACTCCGGAAAGGGGGCTCTCAGAGGCCGCGGCCAGGCTTGCCGGTATGACTGCCACTGCCGGATCGCCGCCCTCCGTGAAGAAGCAACCGGAACTGCTGCGCCCCGACGGGAGCCCGGTGCGCGTGCTCGTCGTCGACGACGAGGCGTCGCTCACCGACCTGCTCTCGATGGCGCTGCGGTACGAGGGATGGGACATCCGTTCCGCCGGGGACGGCGCGAGCGCGCTGCGGGCCGCGCGCGAGTGGCGGCCGGACGCGGTGCTCCTGGACGTCATGCTGCCCGACATGGACGGCCTGACCGTACTGGGCCGGCTCCGCCGCGACCTGCCCGACGTGCCGGTTCTCTTCCTCACGGCCAAGGACGCCGTGGAGGACCGCATCGCCGGGCTGACCGCGGGCGGCGACGACTACGTCACCAAGCCGTTCAGCCTGGAGGAGGTGGTCGCCCGGCTGCGCGGACTGCTGCGCCGGGCCGGTGCCGCGGCCCTCCGGTCGGAGTCGGTGCTCACGGTGGGCGACCTGGTACTGGACGAGGACAGTCACGAGGTCTCGCGCGGCGGGGTGGACATCCACCTCACGGCGACCGAGTTCGAGCTGCTGCGGTACCTGATGCGCAATCCGCGCCGGGTGCTCAGCAAGACCCAGATCCTGGACCGGGTGTGGAGCTACGACTTCGGCGGCCAGGCCAACGTCGTCGAGCTCTACATCTCCTACCTCCGCCGGAAGATCGACGCGGGCCGCAGCCCGATGATCCACACCCGGCGCGGCGCGGGGTACCTCATCAAGCCGGGCGAGTAGGCGGACCCCTCATGTCCCGTACCTCCGGCGGCAGTTCCGGCCGGCGCCCGTGGTCCCTGCGTACCCGGCTGGTGGTGGCAGCGGTCGCGCTGATCGCCGTGGTCGCGACCGTCATCGGCACGGTCACCACCATCGTGCTCCACTCCTACCTGCGGGGACAGCTGGACGACCAGCTGCAGGAGTCCGCCTGGCGCACCCAGGGCCCGGTCGCGAGGCACGACCCGATGCAGCAGCACAGCCTGGACTTCGTCGCCCTGCCGGGCCAGCCGATCGGCACCGTCGGCGGCCGGGTCACACCCGACGGCGGGATCGAGGACGGCGCGAAGAACAACGACTCCAAGAGCCGCGTGCCCGCCGAGCATCTCGACAAGCTGAACGGCGCGCAGCTCCAGGCGCTGGAGGACGTCCCCCGGGACGGCCGGCCGCACACCGCTACCCTGCCCGGCCTGGGCGACTACCGCGTCGAGTCCACCAAGGACGGCCAGGTGGTCATCGGCCTCCCGATGACCCAGGTCGAGGACACGGTCACCACGCTCATCCTGGTCGAGGTGTGTGTGACGGCCGCCGGGCTGGTCGCGGCGGGCATCGCGGGCGCCTCGATGGTCGGCCTCGCGCTGCGCCCGCTGCGCCGAGTCGCCGCCACCGCCACCCGGGTCTCCGAACTCCCCCTGCACCAGGGCGAGGTGGCGCTGCACGAGCGGGTGCCGGCCGCCGAGGCCGATCCGCGTACCGAGGTCGGCCAGGTCGGCGCGGCGCTCAACCGCATGCTGGGGCACGTCGGTTCGGCACTGGCCGCACGGCAGGAGAGCGAGACACGGGTACGCCAGTTCGTCGCCGACGCCAGCCACGAGCTGCGTACGCCGCTCGCCTCGATCCGCGGCTACGCCGAGCTGACCCGGCGCGGCCGCGAGCAGCCGGGCCCCGACACCCGGCACGCGCTGGGCCGCATCGAGTCCGAGGCGACCCGGATGACCGGGCTGGTGGAGGACCTGCTGCTGCTCGCGCGGCTGGACGCGGGACGCCCGCTGTCGTACGCGAGCACGGACCTGTCACCGCTGGTCGTGGACGCGGTCAGCGACGCACGCGCGGCCGGCCCGGGACACCGCTGGCGGCTCGAACTCCCCGACTCCCCGGCACTGGTACGGGCCGACGCGGCCCGCCTGCAACAGGTGCTGGTGAACCTCCTCGCCAACGCCCGTACGCACACGCCGGAGGGCACGACGGTCACCGCGAGGGTGGCCCGGCACGGCCCGTCCGTCCTGCTGGAGATCGCGGACGACGGGCCCGGCATCCCGGCGGCGACGCTGCCGCACGTCTTCGAGCGGTTCGCGCGGGGCGACGCCTCGCGGTCGCGGGCCGCCGGGAGCACGGGCCTGGGCCTGGCGATCGTGCGTGCCGTGGTGGCCGCGCACGGCGGCGACGTGGGCGTGGACAGCGCCCCGGGCCGGACCGTCTTCACGGTCCGGCTGCCTGCCGAAACACCTGGTGCGGAGCCTGCCGTGGCCCAGGACACGGGCCCCGCCGAGGACTCACAGGCAGGGCACAGGCTCACCACACGGTGGTGACAGCGGGGCCGACGAACGTCGTTCCCATGACGACGACACAGCCGGCCCCGGGCTTCACTCCGGCCCCGGGCCACTCCCAGGCCCCCGCCCCAGGACCCGTACCGGCCCCCGTCCCGCTGGGCTCCCTGCCGCCGCGCGAGCACCTGCGCCCCGGCCGGACCACGACCGTCCTGGACGTCGTGATCCCGGTCTACAACGAGGAGCGCGACCTCGAACCGTGCGTACGGCGGCTCCACGACTACCTGACCCGCACGTTCCCGTACGGCTTCCGGATCACCATCGCGGACAACGCGAGCACCGACGCGACGCCGGAGGTCTCGGCCCGGCTCGACGACGAGATCTCCGAGGTCACGGCGGTACGGCTGGAACAGAAGGGGCGCGGCCGGGCGCTGCGTACCGTCTGGTCGATGTCCAGCGCGCCGGTGCTCGCGTACATGGACGTGGACCTGTCCACCGACCTGAACGCGCTGCTGCCGCTGGTGGCGCCGCTGATCTCCGGCCACTCCGACCTCGCCATCGGCTCCCGGCTGGCCCGCAGTTCGCGGGTGGTGCGCGGGCCCAAGCGGGAGTTCATCTCACGCAGCTACAACCTGATCCTGCGCGGCTCGCTGGCCGCCCGGTTCAGCGACGCACAGTGCGGGTTCAAGGCGATCCGCGGCGACGTGGCGCAGCGGCTGCTGCCGATGGTCGAGGACACCGGCTGGTTCTTCGACACGGAGATGCTGGTCCTCGCCGAGCGGGCCGGGCTGCGCATCCACGAGGTGCCGGTGGACTGGGTGGACGACCCGGACAGCACCGTGCACATCGTGAAGACCGCGACCGACGACCTCAAGGGCGTGTGGCGGGTGGGGCGCGCGCTGGCCACCGGAGCGCTGCCGCTGGACCGGCTGGCCCGGCCCTTCGGCGACGACCCGCGCGACCGGCAGCTGACCGGCGTACCGGGCGGGCTCGCCCGCCAGCTGGTCGGCTTCTGCGTCGTCGGCGCGCTCAGCACCGTCGCGTACCTCCTGCTGTACTCGCTCTTCCGGCTCGGCGTCGGGCCGCAGGCCGCCAACGCGCTGGCCCTGCTGGTCTCCGCGTTCGGCAACACCGCCGCCAACCGGCGGCTCACCTTCGGCGTGCGGGGCCGCGACCGCGCGGTCCGCCACCAGGCGCAGGGCCTGGTCGTCTTCGCCATCGGCCTCGCGCTGACCAGCGGCTCACTGGCGGCCCTGAACGCCGCGTCCGGCACCCCCTCGCACGGCACCGAGCTGGCCGTGCTGATCGCCGCGAACCTCGCGGCGACCGTCCTCCGCTTCCTCCTCTTCCGCGCCTGGGTCTTCCCGGGCACCACCACGCCCGCGCACGACGCCGGCACCGAATCCGGGAGCTCCCGATGACCGCCTCATCCCTGTACGAGGCTCCGCGGACGGACGCGCCGCACGAGCCGCGTACCGACCAGGCCAGACGTGGCGACCCGCGCTGGGCCCGGCCCGGGCTGCTGCTCCTGCTGGCGGTCGCCGCCGTGCTCCACCTGTGGGACCTGGGCGCCTCCGGGTACGCCAACTCCTTCTACTCGGCGGCCGTCCAGGCCGGCAGCGAGAGCTGGAAGGCGTTCTTCTTCGGCTCCTCGGACGCCGCGAACGCCATCACCGTGGACAAGCCGCCGGCCGCGCTGTGGCCGATGGCCCTGTCGGTGAAGCTCTTCGGCCTCGGCGCCTGGCAGATCCTGGTGCCCGAGGCGCTGATGGGCGTCGCGACGGTCGGCGTGCTGTACGCGGCCGTACGCCGCCGCTTCGGCGCGGGCGCCGGGCTCCTCGCGGGCGGCGCGCTGGCGGTCACCCCGGTCGCCGCGCTGATGTTCCGCTTCAACAACCCCGACGCGCTGCTGTGCCTGCTGATGGTCTGCGCGATCGCCTGCGTGCTGCGCGCCCTGGAGGACGCGCGCACCAAGTGGCTGGTGCTGGCCGGGCTCTGCTTCGGCTTCGCCTTCCTCGTCAAGACGCTCCAGGCCTGGCTGATCCTGCCGCCGCTGGCGCTGGTGTACCTGCCCTGCGCGCCCACGACCGTCCGCAGGCGGATCGGCCAGACACTGCTGGCCGGGCTCGCGCTGGTCGTCTCCGCCGGCTGGTGGGTGGCGATCGTCGAGCTGTGGCCGGCGTCCTCCCGCCCGTACATCGGCGGCTCGCAGAACAACAGCTTCCTGGAGCTGACCTTCGGCTACAACGGCCTGGGCCGGATCAACGGCAACGAGACCGGCAGCGTCGGCGGTGGCGGCGGCCCCGGTGGCGGTGGCGGCTGGGGTGCGACCGGCATCGGCCGGCTCTTCTCCTCCGACATGGGCGGCCAGATCTCCTGGCTGCTGCCCGCGGCGTTCCTGCTGCTGATCGCCGGGCTGGTCGTGCTGGGGAAGGCCCGTCGCGCGACGGACGACCTGGCCGCGCAGCAGCGGAACGCGTTCTGGGTCTGGGGCGGCGCCCTGCTGATGACCTTCGCGACCTTCAGCTTCATGTCCGGGATCTTCCACCAGTACTACAACATCGCCCTGGCTCCGTACATCGCGGCGCTGGTGGGCATGGGCGCCGCGGTGCTGTGGCAGCGGCGGCACGCCCGGCCTGCCGGGGCCGCCACGTCGGTGCTCGCGCTGACGGCCGCGGTCACGGCGGTCTGGTCGTACGTCCTGCTCGACCGGTCGCCGGCCTGGCTGCCGTGGCTGCGCTGGACCGTCCTGATCGGCGGGCTGTTCGCGGCGGTGGCGCTGGCGGTCTTCGGCCGCGGGACGTCCGGCGCCGGCCGGCGGCTGGCGGTGGGCGCCGCGGGGCTGGGCCTCGTGACGTCGCTGGCCGGGCCGGTCGCGTACACGCTGAACACGGTGACGACCCCGCACACCGGCTCGATCATCACGGCCGGCCCGTCGGTCTCGGGCGGCATGGGCGGCCCGGGCGGCGGCCGCCCCGGCGGTGGCAAGGGCGGGCCTCCGGGGATGCCGGGCGGACAGGGCAACGCCAAGGCCGGGCCCGGCGGCCGGCAACCTGGTGGGCAGCAGCCCGGTGGCATGAAGCCGTTCCCCGGTGGCGCGAACCAGCGGCCCGGCCCCGGCGGCGCGGGCGGCGCCGAGCGCGGCCGCATGCAAGGCGGTGGCGGCATGGGCGGCCTGCTCAACGGCGCCCAGGTCAGCGCGGAGGTGGAGGCGAGGCTGCTGGCCGACGCCGACGAGTACACCTGGGTCGCCGCTTCCGTCGGCTCGCAGAACGCGGCGAGCTACCAGCTGGCGACCGAGAAGCCGGTCATGGCCGTCGGCGGGTTCAACGGCAGCGACCCGTCCCCGACGCTCGCGCAGTTCGAGCAGTACGTGAAGGAAGGGAAGATTCACTACTTCCTGGGCGGTGGCATGGGCGGCCCGGGCGGCAACTCCGGCACCTCCTCGAAGATCACCTCGTGGGTCGAGAAGAACTACGAGAAGGTCACCGTCGGCAGTACCACGCTGTACGACCTGACCAGCCCGAAGAAGTAACGGCTGAGGGGCGGCCGGTGCTCCGGACCCGGCCGCCCGGACAGGAAATGTACGGCGTATAAGAGGTCCCTGTACGGTGTAAGCCACCCGCTCACATCCGTACAGGGAGCCTGCATGTCCTCCGTGGCCTCCGCTGCCGCCACCGCCGAGAGCCCGCCGCGCCATCCCGCGCGCTGGATCATCCTCGGCGTCATCTGCCTCGCCCAGCTCACCGTCGTCCTCGACAACACCGTCCTCAACGTCGCCGTCCCCTCCCTCAACAAGGAACTGGGCGCGACCACCGCCGACATCCAGTGGATGATCAACGCCTATTCGCTGGTCCAGTCCGGCCTGCTGCTCACGGCGGGCAACGCCGCCGACCGCTACGGCCGCAAGAAGATGCTCGCCGCAGGCCTGGTGCTCTTCGGCCTCGGCTCGGTCTGCGCGGGCTTCGCGCAGTCCGCGGGCCAGCTGATCGCCGCCCGGGCCGGCATGGGCATCGGCGGCGCGCTGCTGCTGACCACCACCCTCGCCGTCGTCGTCCAGATCTTCGACGACGAGGAGCGGCCCAAGGCGATCGGCATCTGGGGCGCGGTCAACTCCCTCGGCTTCGCCGCCGGGCCGCTCCTCGGCGGCTCGCTGCTGAACCACTTCTGGTGGGGCTCAATCTTCCTGATCAACCTCCCGGTCGCGGTGCTCGGCCTGATCGCCGTGCTGAAGCTGGTACCGGAGTCCAAGAACCCCTCCGGTGACCGCCCCGACCTGCCCGGCGCCCTGCTGTCCATGATCGGCATGGTCTGCGTGGTCTTCGCGATCATCTCCGGGCCCGACCACGGCTGGCTCTCCGCCCGCGTACTGGGCTCCGCCGTCATCGGCGTCCTCGCGCTCGCCGCCTTCGCCCGCTGGGAACTGCACACCCCGCACCCCATGCTGGACATGCACTTCTTCCGCGACCGCAAGTTCGTCGGCGCCGTCGCGGGCGGCATCCTCGTCGCGTTCGGCATGGGCGGCTCGATCTTCCTGCTCACCCAGCACCTCCAGCTGGTACTCGGGTACGAGCCGCTGGAGGCCGGGCTGCGTACCGCGCCGCTCGCCCTGACCGCCGTCGTCCTGAACTTCTCCGGCATCGCCGGGAAGCTGATGGTCAGGATGGGGACGCCGCGCACCATAGCCGTCGGCATGACGCTGCTCGCGGGCGGTCTCGCGGCCGTCTCGCTGCTGGGCGCCCACTCCTACTCCGGCATGCTCGCCGGACTGATCGTCATGGGCATCGGCGTCGCGCTCTCGATGCCCGCCATGGCCAACGCCATCATGTCCGCGATCCCGCCCGCCAAGGCGGGCGTCGGCGCCGGCGTCAACGGCACGCTCATGGAGTGCGGCCAGGGGCTGGGCGTCGCCGTGCTCGGCGCGGTCCTCAACTCCCGCTTCACCGCGCTGCTCCCGGCGGTCGCGGCCGGTGCGGGCTCGCTGCCCGCCGCCCTTGCGGCAGCCCGTACGGATGCCGACCGCGCCGTCGTCCGCGACGCCTTCGCATCCGGCATCCAGACCAGCCAACTGGTCGGCGCCGTGGCCGTGTTCGCGGGCGGTGTGGTCGCCGGCGTCCTGCTCGGCCGTGCCGAGCGCGCCGAACGGGCCGCCGCGCAGCAGCCCATGACGCCGGACGCCACTGCCGCCCCGGTGGCCGGAGAGGCCGCGGTACCGGCTCCGGGTGCCGCGCCGGAGACCGGCGGACGCGCGGGGCGCCCCCGTGCCGAAGCGGAATAGCATCGAGGCGGCAGGACCGCGCATGACCAGTTCAGCGAAGAGGGAGGGCGGGCCATGGCAGCGACGGGCAAACGCGCCGGCAAGCCGCGTAAGAGTGTCTGGCTGACCGAACGTCCTCCGCTGAAGCGGAAGGCGGACCAGCCGGCCGGACTGGACCTGGACAAGATCGTTCAGACCACGGTCCGGCTGCTGGACGCGGAGGGGCTCGCGAAGTTCTCGATGCGCCGGCTGGCCGCCGCGCTCGGCGTCACGGCGATGTCGGTCTACTGGTACGTCGACACCAAGGACGACCTGCTGGAGCTGGCCATCGACGCGGTGGCCGGCGAGATCGAGCTGCCGGACGAGAGCGACCCGGAGCGGGACTGGCGGGACCATCTGCGCCACCTCGCCGCCGAGTACCGCAAGGTGCTGGTCACCCACCGCTGGGCGCCGCGGCTGCTGGGGGAGTACCTGAACGTGGGCCCGCACGCGATCGCGTTCTCCAACGCGACGCTGCGGGTCATGCAGGGCAGCGGGCTGAGCCCGGAGCAGACCTCCGGCGCGCTGGGCGCGATCTTCCAGTTCGTCTACGGCTTCAGCACGATCGAGGGGCTGCACGAGCAGCGCAGCCAGGAGACCGGCAAGACGCTGGACGAGCAGTTCCAGGAGGTCATCGGGGCGGTCCAGCACCGCCCCGAGTTCGCCGAGACCATGGAGATGTCCGCCAGGTCGCTGGAGCTGCAGCAGGGCGTCGGCGTACGCGAGATGCGCGAGCGCGACTTCGCCTTCGCGCTGGACGTGCAGATCGCCGGAATCGAGGCGATGCGCGACCGGGGCCGCACGCCCTGACGGGGCCGTCTCTCAGGCGGCCCCGGCCGCATACGAAGGACCCCGTACAGGAAGGGCCCGCACAGGAAGGGCTCGTACAGGCTCGTACAGGAAGGGCCCGCACACGAAAGGGCGGCGGTCGCTCGCGAAGGAGCGGCCGCCGCCCGTTTTCCCCTGTTCGTACCCGGCCGGCCGTCGGGAGTGATCGACCGGCCGGAGCGGTGCGCGCGGGCGCTCAGCCCGCCATCGGCAGCGAGTCCCCCTGCACCGCCTGGATGTCCAGCTCCACCCGCAGGGTGGTGCCGATGGCGGCGATGCCCGCCGCGACGACCTGGTTGTAGTTCATCTTGAAGTCCTCGCGGTGCAGCTCGGCGGTGGCGCTGAACGCCGCCCGCGTGCCGCCCCACGGGTCCGGCCCCGTACCCAGGTACGAGAGGTTCAGGTCCACCGGCCGCGAGACGCCGTGCAGCGAGAGGTCGCCGTGCACGGTCCAGCGGTCCGGGCCGGCCGCCTCGAGACCCGTGGACCGGTAGGTCAGCTCCGGGTAGGTCTCCACGTCGAGGAAGTCGGAGTTGCGCAGGTGACTGTCGCGCATGCCGTTGCCGGTGTCGATCGACGAAGCCTTGATGACCGCCTCGACGCGCGACTTCTCGACGTCCTCCGCGATGTCGATGCGGCCCGCGAACTCGGTGAACCGCCCGCGCACGCTGGAGATCCCCAGGTGCTGCGCGGCCGCGGCCACGGAGGAGTGCATCGGGTCGATCGTCCACGGTCCGGGCGGCGGCAGTTCGGCCCCGCCCTGGCGGGCCATCGTCACGTTGCCGACGTCCATCCGGCCGCTCGCCGTCACGATGGAGGTCGAGGCGACCGGCGCGTAGCCCACGGCCGTCACGATCACCGTGTACGGGCCGGGCTGGAGCGGCGTCGCGTCCCGCACGACGCCTTCCTCGTCGGCCGTGGCGCGCAGGACCTGCGTGCCCGTCATGTCCGTGACCGTCAGCACCGCGTGCTTGACCGCCCAGCCGTCGCGTGTCCGGACCTGTGCCCGAACGCCCGCGCCTGTCGAACTCATACCCACTCCCGATGTCGTGCTTGGTACATGTGGGCCCCGGCCGGCGGCGGGCAGGCCGTCCCCTGCCTTTGAATGCCCGCCGCCGCCGGGGCCCGTGGTCCGGCCCGGGGCGCGTCTCCGCTCAACGCGCGCCCCCGGCCGGGGCTGTGCTCTCAGGGCGAGATGCCCCGGCCCCCGTTGGCTCTACCGCCGTAGCGGTGTCAGTCGCCCGGGTGGGCGAGCTCGACGTCGTAGCCGTCGATCCCGCTCGCGTCCACCGACAGCGCATTGGCCACCGGCGGGTACCCGCTGGCGATCACCGTGTAGTCGCCGGTGTCCAGGTCGGTGAAGGCGTACGCGCCGTCCTCACCGGTCGTGGAGGTGGCGATCACGTTGCCGGCCGCGTCGACCAGCGTGACCCGCGCGTCCGGCAGCGGACGGCGGTCCGCACCGGCCCGTACGACGCCCTGGACGCGGGCGCCGGACTGCAGTGCGATCTCGACGCGGGTGATGCCCTGGCCGCTGACCTCGACCGGCTGTGCGGTCGGCCGGAAGTCGGTGGCGTTCACCGCGACGGTGTACGTACCGGCGGCCAGCTCGTCGAAGGCGAAGGTGCCCTCGCCGCCGGTCTTGCCGGTCGCCAGCACCTCACCGCGGATGTCCGTGACCACGACCATCGCGCCGTCCACCGGCTCGCCGGTGACCACGCTGCGGACCTGGCCGCGCAGGCCGCTGGTGCCGCTGAGCAGGATGTCGTAGCCGAGCGGCTGGTCGCCGACGACGACCGTGGACGCCTGCGGCTGGTGGCCGTCGGCGGCCGCGATCAGGACGTACGAGCCGGCGCCGGGGGCGTTCAGCACGTACGAGCCGTTGGCCTGGGCCACCGAGCGGCCCAGCTGACGACCGCTGAGCGAGATCAGCGTGACGGCGGAGCGCGCCACCGGCTGGCCGTCGGCGTTCCGGACGAAGCCGGTGATGGCCGGGCCCTCCGGGGTGCCGGTGCCACCGGCGGAGGCGTACGCAGCCAGCGGCTGGGCCTGGGCGGCCGCGGCCGGCTGGGCCTGGGCCCAGGACGGGGCGTGCTCGTCCGGGGCGACGGACGGGGCGCCGACCAGGGCCGGCTCCAGCTCCTCGGTCGAGGCGGCCGAAGCGGCGGCCGGGGCCGCGGCGGCGGCCGGCGTGGCGGCGGCCGTCGTGCTCTCGGGCGCCGAGGCGTCCGAGCCGTCGTCGGAGGACTGTGCCAGTCCACCCTTGGTCTTCAAGGCGACCTCCTTGATGAAAAGCGTCAGAAGGAAGGCGAGCAGCGCGCAGGGGGCGGCGATCAGGAAGATGTCGGCGACAGCGTGCCCGTAGGCACTCTCCATGACCGTCCGGAGGGGCGCCGGGAGGGCGTCCAGGTCCGGGATGCCCCCGCCACCGGTACCGCCCTGGGCCGCCGCCTTGGCGCCGGCCGGCCCGAGGTCGGCCAGGCCGTCCTTGACGTAGTGCGTGACTCGGGTTGCCAGCACCGCGCCGAGCGCCGAGACACCGACCGCACCGCCGAGGGAGCGGAAGAAGGTGACGACGGACGAGGCGGAGCCGAGGTCCTGCGGGGCCACCTGGTTCTGCGTGCAGAGGACCAGGTTCTGCATCATCATGCCGATGCCGAGACCCATCAGGGCCATGAAGATCGCGACGTGCCAGTACTCGGTGTCGTACCGGATCGTGCCCAGCAGGCCGAGACCCGCGGTCACGAGCACGCCACCGGAGACCAGCCACGCCTTCCACTTGCCGGTCTTGGTGATGACCTGGCCCGACACGGTGGAGGAGATGAACAGACCCGCGATCATCGGGATGGTCATCACGCCGGACATCGTCGGCGACTTGCCGCGCGCCAGCTGGAAGTACTGGCTGAAGAACACGGTGCCGGAGAACATCGCGATACCGACGAACAGCGAGGCCAGCGAGGCCAGGGTGATCGTTTTGTTGCGGAACAGCCGCAGCGGGATGATCGGCTCGGCCGCCTTCGTCTCGACCAGGATGAAGATCAGCGCGAGTACGACGGCACCGCCGACCATGGCACCGGTCTGCCAGGACATCCAGTCGTACTTGTCACCGGCCAGGGTCACCCACACCAGCAGCAGGCAGACCGCCGCGCTGATGAAGAAGGCACCCGCCCAGTCGACCTTGACGCCCTCGCGCTTGATGACGGGGAGCTTCAGGGTCTTCTGCAGCACGATCAGCGCGATCACCGCGAAGGGCACGCCGACGTAGAAGCACCAGCGCCACCCGAGCCACGAGGTGTCGGTGATGACACCACCGAGCAGCGGCCCACCCACAGTGGCGACGGCGAAAACAGCCCCCAGGTAACCGCTGTACCGTCCCCGCTCACGCGGGGAGATCATCGCGGCCATCACGATCTGGGCCAGGGCGGACAGACCGCCCACGCCTATGCCCTGCACGACACGGCAGGCGATCAGCATGCCGCTGTTCTGCGAGAGACCGGCGACGACCGAGCCGCCGACGTAGATGATCAGCGAGAGCTGCACCAGCAGCTTCTTGCTGAACAGGTCGGACAGCTTGCCCCACAGCGGGGTGGTCGCCGTCATGGCCAGCAGCGAGGCCGTCACGACCCACGTGTAGGCACTCTGCCCGCCGTTCAGATCGTGGATGATCTGCGGCAGCGCGTTCGACACGATCGTCGAAGAAAGAATGGCGACGAACATACCGAGCAGCAGCCCGGACAGCGCCTCCATGATCTGACGGTGCGTCATGGCGGCTCCGGCGGAGGCGTCCGCGCCGCCTCCGTGCTTGGCGTGGCCGCCCCGCACACCGGCTGGTGTGGTTGTAGCCATGTAATTCCTTCTCATCCTGCTGATGTACGGGTGGTGTGGTCGTGTCCCGCCCGGGTGCGGCAGTCGCCGAAGCTCTCGTGCAACTTCGCGAGCAGCTCGTTCAGCCGGCCGACGTCGTCGTCGGACCAGTCGTCGAGGTACCGGGCGAGGGAGTCTGTGTAGCGGACGGCCAGCTCGGCGAGGAGCTCCCGTCCACGGGGTGTCAGTCGCAGCAGCCTGGAGCGCTTGTCCAGGGGGTCGGGCTCCCGCTCGATCCAGCCGCGCTCCGCGATGTGGGCGACGTGCCGGCTGGTCACCGACATGTCGATCATCAACAGCTCGGCCAGCTTGCTCATCCGCATCTCGCCGTACCGGTCGAGGATCGTGAGCACGCCTACCGAGGCGGGCGGGCAGTCGTGAGGCAGGATGCGCCCGAGTTCGCGTTTCACAGCGCCGATGGCGGTGAGTTGCCTGGCCAGCTCCTGGTACTGACCCTGCGCTGCCATGGGCACCTCCACACATCTTTTGTTGCTTGAGGCAACCATAGGATCATTTGGTTGCCACAGGCAAACGAATCTGGGGTTCACGGGGTAAAGGAAACCAAAAAGATGTACCGTGCACGAGTCAAGGATGCGGCTATGGCGGGCAAAAGCGCAGGTCAGACGGGTGTGCGGGCACCTTCGCAAGGGCATACGCGCCCCCTCGCGCCCCCGCGGGGGCTCTGCGGCGCTCCGACCGGCTGCCCCTCGCCGTCCGCCGCCCCGAGGACACCAGTGCCTCCTGAACGGTAGGGGGTGACCCCCTACCCGCCGGTTCGCTAGGGTCTCGCCCTATGGCGAACAACCCGCAGACGCCCGACGGCAACGGCAACTACGACCCGGCCGGCAGCACCCAGATGTTCCGCGCCTTCGTCGACGAGGGCGCCCCCCAGTCCCGCCGCGCCGCCGCGGCCGCCCAGCAGTCCTCCTCGGGTCCCCGCGCGGGCATCATCATCGGCGTGGTCGTCGCCATCGTGATCGTCGCAGCCGCGGCGTGGCTGGCCCTGGGCTGAGGCCCTCCTCTCGAGGGGGCACGGCCCCCTCGCCCCGTCCCCTCTCCGCTCCCGTACGACTCAGGGCTTCTCCCGGACGCCTGCCGGCCACCGGCACCTGCTCCGGGAGAAGCCCTTCTTCAATCCCCTCGGAACGCTGGTGTGGTCACGGGGCTCCGCGCCCACCCCGGCTCTCCGCGATCCGCAACGCATCCCGCAGCGCCTCCCTGAGCGCGTACGCAAGCGCTCGCACCTCGCCGGGGCGCACCTCGGGCCGGACGGCGGAACCAGGCTCCCCGAGCAACTCCTCGGCCCGCTCCGTCAGCCGCATCCCGACCCTGAGCTGCACGGCCTCCATCTCATCGGCCAGCCGCGCCACGTACCCACTGCGATCCGCCGCGCCCGCCAGATAACAGGGCTGCCCGTCGGCCCCGGCCCACGGCAACAGCCGCAATCGCTCCGGCGCGCTCATGACGCGTACACCGAGAAGCCGCCATCGACTGCGAAGAGGCGCGAGGCCCGCTCCCGAGCGTGCCACTCACAGGCCACGAGATACGGCCGCACGAGCCGGGACTCGTCCCCGTCGATGACCTCATCGAGCGGGCGAGGTGGGGGCGACGGTCGGGGAGGGGTGCTGGTCGTTCCTCCGCTACGGGAAGCCGTACGGGAGTGGCTGGCCGCCGTAACGGGCCGGGAGAACAGTTCTCCCAGCCACGCGACGGCCCGGACGATACGGTGACGCATGTCGGCGCTCCTCTTCAGGGGTGGCGTTGACCACGCCCCGGGGTCGTTGCCGCGACCGCCGGGGCTTTGAGTGCTCAGCTCTAGTGCAGTCTGCTACCCCTAGGTTGCCTAGGCACCGTAGCTACGTATCGCGTGGTATGGCGCGACTGCTTACCTTGGTCCGGTGATGGAGTTTGCACCGGACGAGCCGCGATGGCGCCAAGTGGCAAGGATCATCCGCGCGCGCATAGAGGACGGCACCTACCCACCCGGTACGCGAGTGCCGTCAGTGGCCGAGATGCTGGGGGAATTCGGCATCGCCACGTCCACCGGCCAGAAGGTCCACCGCGGACTGCGTGCGGAGGGGCTGATCCAGACACAGGTCGGCATGGGCTCCTTCGTGACGAAGGACGCGAAGGAGAAGCTGGCCAAGAGTCCCCACGACGGGTGAAGGTCGCTCTGAAGAAACGCTTCCGTGCACCTTGAAGAAGTACCGTCCAGCCCGTGATGGACTTCGCACCGGACCGCCCCCGCTGGCGGCAGGTCGCCGATGTGATCCGCCGACGCATCGCGGACGGCGCTTACGCCCCCGGCACACGCGTGCCATCCGTACTCGACCTGTCGGCGGAGTTCGGCATCGCCACCACCACCTCGCGGAAGGTGCACCGAGGCCTACGAGCCGAGGGGCTGATCCACACACGGCACGGTGCGGGCTCCTTCGTCTCGCAGCCCCTCCCGGAAGACCTCACGGGCGAGCCGACGAACGTGTGACCACCCCCACCCCAGTTCGACCCGACCCGCCCCGAGTGGGTACAGATCACCGAAGCGCTACGACAGCGGATCACCAGCGGTCAGTACCCGCATCACTACCGCATCTCCTAGGTCCAACTGGAGCGAGAGTTCGGCATCGCCCGGGTAACCGTCCGCTAGGTCACCGCAGCTCTGCGCGCCGAGGCCCTCATCGTCACAACGCCCGGCATGGGCTCCTTCGTAGCCAAGAACTGGTGCGAGGAGGGCAGGCCCGCCGCCCGTGAGTAACCGCCATCTGAGCCGGGACGCCACCGTGCCGGCGCACCGTCCGAGGGGCAAGCCGTGCGCGCCTCGGCTCGTCGGTGTTCCGCTCCAGGCCCGGGCCGCCGGCCCGACCGCTAACGTATGGACGCACCCGCCGCACTGGAGGACACCGTGAGCGCGCAGCCCGACGGCCCGCACGGGCCGCTGATCCCGATGCCTGACCTCACGCCCGACGCTCTGCGGGCCGCCGTGTCCCGCATCGCGCCGAGCAGGGTGCCTGCCCTCACCCAGCACCTCTTCGAGGCGACGACGAACGCTCAGCAGGCGCAGAGCCTCGCCCCTCTCCGCGCCTTCGTCCACTCCTGGGCCGTCTTCATCGCGATCGAGCGGTACCCCGAACGTGCCGCCCGTCTCCGTGATCTGGAGCGGATCGTCGATGCGGGGGATCAGGACCCCACAGAGGCCATCGCCGAGATCCACCGGATCCGCGAGGCGGCGGAGAAAGAGGCCGGGCTATGACCCACGGCGACTGGACGTGGGACTACAACCCGAGCAAGGACTACGTCGCCGGAGGACTGCCGCTCGCTGCGACAGCGGAGGTGGAGCGCCTGGCGACTGAACTAGCCGCGCTGGGGCGCGACGCGGTCAAGGTAGGCAGGCCGATCGACCGCGAGGGCGGCTTGCGGGAGTTCGACATCCTGGGTGGCCGCGGTTTCATCAGCTTCCTCGCCGTACCCCGCCACGAGTGCATCTACATCTGCAACATCACCTGGTACGGCTGACACCCCGCTGCTGCCACACGCACAGCGGATACGAGCGCACCAGCGGAGCGCTCGTCAACCGCCCCTACTCGACCGTCATTCGGTCCGGCCGAGCCGCTTGCCCCCACGCGTACTCGAACTCCCCGCGCTCGATGACCTCCGCAGCGAACTCACGCGGGCGGTGGTGCCGTCCGAGGGGTGTCCAAGGGGGGCAGCGGGACGTCGCCGGTGGGGGTACGGCTTCGTCGGGGAGTCGTGGCCGTCCGCCGGGCCCGTTGTGACGTAGCCCTGGGCGTCATCGTGGCCGCCGCCGGTGGCCACCAGGGCTCCCGGTAACAGCAACATGCCCGCCGACGCGCCCCATGTCGTCCGTCGCATCGGGCCAGTGTGGCTGACGGGGCGTCGGGTGGGATGGGGTGCGGCCGTTCCTGGGAGGGTGTGCGGGCATGTCTGTGCCCCGGGCCGGGACGGGTCCCTGGTGCCCGGGGGGCGTCGCGTCTTCAGTCCGTGGTCAGGCCGTCGCGGAGTTGGGCGAGGGTGCGGGTGAGGAGGCGGGAGACGTGCATCTGGGAGATGCCGACCTCTTCGCCGATCTGGGACTGCGTCATGTTCGCGAAGAAGCGGAGCATGATGATCTGGCGTTCCCGCGGCGGGAGTTTGGCCAGGAGGGGCTTGAGGGACTCGCGGTACTCGACGCCCTCCAGGGCGCTGTCCTCGTAGCCGAGGCGGTCCGCGAGGGAGCCCTCGGTGCCGTCGTCCTCGGGGGACGGCGAGTCGAGCGAGGAGGCGGTGTAGGCGTTGCCCACCGCGAGGCCGTCGACGACGTCCTCCTCCGATACGCCGAGGCAGGCGGCCAGTTCGGCGACGGTGGGGGAGCGGTCGAGCTTCTGGGACAGCTCGTCGCTGGCCTTCGTGAGGGCCAGGCGCAGCTCCTGGAGGCGGCGCGGGACCCGTACCGACCAGGACGTGTCACGGAAGAAGCGCTTGATCTCGCCGACGACGGTGGGCATGGCGAACGTCGGGAACTCCACGCCCCGTTCGCAGTCGAACCGGTCGATCGCCTTGATCAGGCCGATGGTGCCGACCTGGACGATGTCCTCCATGGGTTCGTTACGGCTGCGGAAGCGGGCAGCCGCGTAGCGCACCAGCGGGAGGTTCAGCTCGATGAGCGTGTCGCGGACGTACGTACGCTCCACGCTGTCCTTGTCGAGTGTGGCAAGCCGCAGGAAGAGGGAGCGGGAAAGCGTACGGGTGTTGAGGGCGTCGTCGTCATGCACTTCCGGTGCTGGTGCGGGGAGCACCTTCGAGCTGCCCAGTTCTACGGACATGCCACCCCCTTGAGGTCGCGGTCGGGTCGCCGCTGCGCCTCCTCTGCCCCATGCGGAGCGAAGAGTTCAGCCTCCACCTGAATACCGGAGGCGGCGCCACGGCAAACGCGGTTCCTGCAGAATGTCACATGTCGGCAACACGCTGTAGCGCCATGTCGACATATCCCTGCAGGAAGGAGTGGTGCTGCCGGGGTGACCGTACCTCGTCCTGGTTAGGCGTCGATCCTGTTTGCGGATCTCAACCGGGCGAAGCTCCGGGAGAGCAGCCGGGAGACGTGCATCTGGGACACGCCCAGTTCCGCACTGATCTGCGACTGGGTGAGGTTGCTGTAGTAGCGCAGCAGGAGGATGCGCTGCTCGCGTTCCGGAAGCTGGACCAGGAGGTGGCGTACGAGGTCGCGGTGTTCCACGCCGGCCAGCTCCGGGTCCTCGTATCCGAGGCGGTCGAGGAGGCCGGGGAGCCCGTCGCCCTCCTGGGCGGCTTCGAGGGACGTCGCGTGGTACGAGCGGCCCGCCTCCAGGCATGCCAGGACCTCCTCCTCGCCGATCTTCAGGCGCTCGGCGATCTCGGCGGTGGTGGGGGACCGGCCGTGCAGCACGGTCAGGTCCTCGGTGGCGCCGTTCACCTGTACCCACAGCTCGTGCAGGCGGCGCGGTACGTGGACCGTGCGGACGTTGTCCCGGAAGTACCGCTTGATCTCGCCGACGACGGTCGGCATGGCGAAGGTGGGGAACTGTACGCCGCGGTCCGGGTCGAACCGGTCGATCGCGTTGATGAGCCCGATGGTGCCGACCTGGACCACGTCCTCCATGGGTTCGTTACGGCTGCGGAAGCGCGCGGCCGCGTAACGGACCAGGGGGAGGTTGGCCTCGATCAGTGCGTCCCGCACCCGGGCGTGCTCGGGGGTGCCCGGCTCCAGCCCGGCCAGCTCGGCGAAGAGGACTTGCGTGAGCGCCCGGGTGTCCGCACTCCTGCTCTGGCGGGATGGCGCCTTCGGCGCAGTACGGGCCGTCACGGTTCACGCCTCCCCTTGGCAGGACTGGGCTTGTGTCGGACTGGGCTCTGGGCTTTGCGGTAACGGACTCATCCGGCAAAAGCGGTCATAGCATCACAAGACATGTGCACTGTGTGCAAGCACCGCATATCGCCGTGTTGGGCGGCAGTTGGCGGGGCGTGCGGTCGGTGAGCGGGGGACGGTCGGGTGGTGCGTTGACGGCGGGCGGGGCGGTACGGGGCGCCCACCGGCCTCCTGCCGGGGCCCTCGGTGGGAGGCCGGGCATGAAGAAACCCCCCGCCTGTAAGGACGAGGGGCGCTGTCGGGCCGGAGCGGGGCGCGGGAGACGCCACCGGGGCTCCGGCCCTGCGGTGTCGCGGTCCGGGTGTCTCCGGGCCGCTGCGGGCGGCTCCGGGCGTCTCCGGGACGCTTCGGGCCGGGGGTCAGATTTCGTAGTCGGCGATCACCCAGGTGGCGAACTCCGCCCACTGGCGGACACCCGCCTGGTGGGCGGGGTGCTCCAGATAGCGCGTGAGGGCGTCCTTGTCGGCGACGGCCGAGTTGATCGCGAAGTCGTACGCGATCGGGCGGTCGGTGACGTTCCAGCCGCACTCCCAGAACTCCAGGTCGGGGATGAGGTCACCGAGCTCCTGGAAGGCCTTCACGCCGGCCGCGACCCGCGGCTCGTCGCGCTCGACACCTTCGTTGAGCTTGAACAGGACCAGGTGGCGGATCATGGGCGGACCTCCGTGGGTGCGTCGTACGGGCGTGCGGGCCATGCTGCGGCGCGCGGGCGTGCGGGGCGTGTGCGGGCAGAGGGGGAGCTCCGGGGGCGGCGGAGTACCGCGGGCGCTGCGGAGCGCCGGACGGGGCCCCGAGGGCCGCTGGGTCGTTCCTGCCGGCTGACTGCCAGCTGACTGCCGGCTGACTGCCGACTGGCTGTGGGGTGCGGGCTGCGGGGGGGGGGGGCTGCGGCCTGCGTCCGTAGGCCGGCTACTGGATCAGTGAGGTCATGAACTGGCCGACGCCCTGGGCGGCGTCCGAGATGCCCTCGAACCCTATCTGGACGAGATCGGCGGCCCGGGTGGGGGACGTGACGATCGTGTACAGGACGAAGACGACGACCACATACAGCGCGATCTTCTTCGTTTCCACCATTCGTCCCGTCTCCCCTACGGCTTTCACCGGCGGTTCCCGCCCGGTGCGGTCGGGCGAGTTTAACCACACCGGCCCCACGGCAGCAGCCGTGTCCAGGCCACCTCCGCTCCCTCAGGGGCGGCCCCGCGGGATCCTGCGGGTGGCGTCAGGGACGAAAGTCCTCCCGATCGGGGCCGTTCGGCGGCCCGTTGAGCGGGGGCGCGGCCGCAGGCTGGACGGTGAAGCCCGGCGGATCTGGCAGGAGTCCGCGGGGTGGGGACCGGGCCCCGCTGCGGGGTTCGCACCGCGCTCCTCCCGGCAGCGGTGCGGGCCATGGGGCCCGGAAACGGCGAAGGGCCCGACTCCGAGAGTCGGGCCCTTCGTGCGAGCGGTAGCGGTGGGATTTGAACCCACGGAGGAGTTGCCCCCTCACGCGCTTTCGAGGCGCGCTCCTTCGGCCGCTCGGACACGCTACCGAGGCAGAGCCTAGCCCATGAGGGGCCGTGCGCCGAAATCGGTTCGGGGTGGCGGGGGTGCAGCCCCGGAGAATCGCGCTCCACGGGGGCGTGGTCACGCTCTCAGCGGCGCCCTCAGTGGCGCTATCAGTGGCGTCCTCAGCGGCGCCCTCAGCGGTGCCGGAAGAAGTCGGTGAGGAGCGCCGCGCAGTCGTCGGCCAGGACGTCGGTGATCACTTCGGGGCGGTGGTTGAGGCGCCGGTCACGTACCACGTCCCAGAGGGAGCCGGCCGCGCCCGCCTTCTCGTCGCGGGCGCCGTAGACCACCCGGTCGACCCGGGACAGCACGATCGCGCCCGCGCACATCGTGCACGGCTCGAGCGTGACCACGAGGGTGCAGCCGGTCAGCCGCCAGTCGGTACCGCGGCGCCCCTCGCCGGTACCGGCCGCGCGCGCCTCCTCCTGGAGCGTGCGGGCCGCTGCCCGGATGGCGAGTACCTCGGCATGGGCCGTCGGGTCGCCGGTGGCCTCGCGTGCGTTGTGGCCGGTACCGATCACCCGGCCGTCAGCGGACAGCACGACGGCGCCCACCGGGACGTCTCCGGTCCCGGGGGCGAGCGCGGCCTCGCCCAGGGCCTGCCGCATGGGCGCGGCCCACGGGTCGCGCAACGGATCGGGTGCGGGGGCCACCGGGGCCGGGGCGGGCTGTGCGTCGGTCATGACAACAGTGTCGGTGACCATGCCGGAGTCGGTGCCGGTGCCGGCACCCGCACCGGGGGTAGGCGGAGGCCGGCCCGGGGCGGAGGGACACAGGGCCGGCGGGCTCAGGGCAGGCGGGCACAGGCCCGCGACGGCCCCGCGGTGGGTGGACGGGGGAGCGGCCCGTGGTGCGCCGCTCCCCGGTCGTCACCGCACCGCCTCGAGCACGTCCGTGCAGCCCAGCGCGTCGGCGATCTCGCCCAGCGCGTCACCGTTGCTGTCGAAGGTGAGCAGGTCCTTGCCGGTGACGCCGAGGTCGTCGAGGAGGTCGACGTCGCCGAGCGGCCCGGCGGGTACCGGGTCGTCGGCGGCGGCCTCCGTGTCGTCCTCGGCGCCCTCGGGCTCACCGTCTTCCGTACCGTCCAGGTTGGTCAGATCGTCGAGGTCCTCCGGGGCTTCCTCGTCGCTGCCGGTCAGCTCGTCGGTCAGCATGGCGCCGTACGAGCTGCGGGACGCGGCGGCGGCGTTCGACACGAAGACGCGCGGGTCTTCCTCGCCGTCCACCCGGACGACGCCGAACCACGCGCCCTCCTGCTCGATGAACGCCACCACCGTGTCGTCGTCGACCGCCGCTTGCCGGGCCAGGTCGGCCAGGTCGGCAAGCGTCTCCACATCGTCGAGCTCTGTATCGCTCGCTTCCCACCCGTCTTCGGTGCGCGCGAGCAGTGCGGCGAAGTACACCGTGACTCTCCCACTGGTCAGAGGCGTATCCGGGCCGGGCGAGGGCGGACGCGCATGCGCCCGGGGTCCCCGCCCCATCGGAATCGTGGCAGAAACAACGCGTTCGCGCGGGGTCTTCGACGCTGCGTCGTGGCCTGGTTCTGCGAGATCCGGTCCGTACGGGGGCCGTACGGGTGCCGCCGCGGGACCGGATCTGCCTCCTACGGGCCGTGTACGGGGCGGGCGCGGGGGTCAGGGGCCGATCGGTACGGGGCCGCGGGCGCGGTGTCTGCGCGGCCCGGGACGCCGGTGTGCGCGTGGCCCGAATGCAGTCCCTAAGTGGCCCGTATGCGGCACGTACGGAGCATGTGCGGGGCACGGCGCGCCGCGCAGACAGGCCGGTGACCGGGCCGGACGGCGGGCGGATGAGCGCGCCGGACGGTGAGCCGAAGGCCGCGGAACGGGCGGTGGCGCACGCTGAGGTGAAGCGTGCGGAAGGGCGCGGCCGTGATCCGTAAGGCGCCGCCCGCGCGATTGCGCTACCAGCGGAACGTGCGCATGCGCATCGCCTGCCGCATCCGGGCGGCACGGGCGCGGCGCGGCTGTACGCGGTCGCGCAGCTCCTTGGCCTCGTTCAGCTCGCGGAGGAACTGCGCACGCCGGCGGCGGCGCGCCGCGTCCGGTTCGGCCTCCCCGCCGGCCGTCCGCGCGTCCATGGCCACCTTCTGCGCCGTGTCGTCGAGGCGGGGTTCCGTGGTGTCCGCCGGGTTCTCAGGGGCCTCCGGGTCCCCCGCCCCGCCCGGCGGTCCGGTCTCCCGGCCGCCGCCCGTGGCCCGCCCCGCGGGACGGTCGGGTCTGGTGCCGCCGCCCTCGCCTCTCGCCGCGCCGCGCGCGGCTCCGGGCCTGCGTGCGGCCGGGCGTGGGGGGCGGGAGGAGCCCCCGGGAGGGCTGGACGGGGCCGTGGTGCCTTCGGGCCGTGCGTCCTGGCGGGGCTGACGGGGCTGACGGTTCTGCCGTACGTCCTGACGGTTCTTCTGGTCGGGCATGAGCGACACCGCCTCGGGCCGAGGTCCTCGCCCGGAGGCCGGCCGGCGATCCGGGCGTCTGTGCCCACTTTCCCCCGAAGTGGTGGGTTGATGCGAATCGTTTGACGTTGGCCGAGGGGCCGGCCGTGGCCGGCCGATCTTCGTACGGTGATCCGTCCGGGTCCGTACGAGCTCCCGGAGCACGGTGCGTCCGGTGCCGAGCGGCCACCGGCGGGCGCCCGGGGGCCTGGCCTCGGTTAGTGTCGATGTCATGCGGATCCACGTCGTCGACCACCCGCTGGTGGCGCACAAACTCACCACTCTGCGCGACAAGCGCACCGATTCCCCCACTTTCCGGCGTCTCGCCGACGAGCTGGTCACCCTGCTCGCGTACGAGGCGACCCGCGATGTGCGCACCGAACAGGTCGACATCGAGACCCCGGTGACGGCGACCACCGGCGTCCGGCTCTCCCATCCCCGCCCGATGGTGGTGCCGATCCTGCGGGCCGGGCTCGGCATGCTGGACGGCATGGTGCGGCTGCTGCCGACGGCCGAGGTCGGCTTCATGGGCATGGTCCGCAACGAGGAGACGTACGAGGCGCAGACGTACGCCACCCGTATGCCGGAGGACCTCTCCGGCCGGCAGATCTACGTCGTGGACCCGATGCTCGCCACCGGCGGCACGCTGGTCGCGGCGATCAAGGAGCTGATCCAGCGCGGTGCCGACGACGTGACCGCGCTGTGCCTGCTGGCCGCGCCCGAGGGCGTCGAGGTCATGGAGCGGGAGCTGGCCGGTACGCCGGTGACGCTGGTCACGGCCGCGGTCGACGAGCGGCTGAACGAGGACCGCTACATCGTCCCGGGCCTGGGCGACGCGGGCGACCGCATGTACGGAACGGCCGGCTGAGCGTACGACGCGCTGAGCGTACGACGCGCTGACCTATGAACGCGCTGGTTGTACGAACGGGTTGGTCGTACGAACGGGCCGGTCCCGACGGGGCGGTCGACCTGCTGATCCCGGCGGGGCAGTCGTCCCGCTGAGCCCGCTGAGCCCGCCGGCCCCGAAGGGGCAGGCGGCCGAGCCGCCCGCGCTCAGCACTTGGGCGTCCCCGGCTTCTCCTTCGGCGGGGCGGTCAGTGCGGCGAGCGCGGCCTTGGCGTCCTTCTCCTTCGCCAGGGCCTTGAACTTGTCGCCGATGATCAGGTCGATCTCGCCGCCCTTACGGGTGTCGGTCTTCCGCTCGACCCCGGCCACCTGCGTGCCCAGCACCTTGAAGGAGCTGTCCGTGGCGGCCGGGGCGCCGAGCAGTACGCCGGTGCCCTTGACCTTCTTGTCGTAGGCGGCGGGCGCGTTGCCCACGTCGCCGATCGTGAAGCTGCGCTTCTTGAGCGCGTCGGCGGTGCTCTTGGCGAGCCCGCTGCGGGTCGTCGCGTTGAGCACGTTGACCTTGACGGCCTTGGGCTCGGGCAGCGGCTTCGCGGTGCTCCGCGGCTTGCCGCCGTCCTGGCCGGGCGGGCACTTCGGCTTCTCCTGGGCGGCCTGCGCGCTGGCGCTGTTGCCGGTGAAGACGTCGATGAGCTGCACGGCACCCCAGGCGCCGACGCCCAGCACGCAGGTCGAGGCCACGACCGCCATAACGATCCTGCGATCACGACGGGGACGGCGCATCCTCGGATACCTGTCGCCCGTGATGCGGTACTTCTTACCGCCCATGCCGGGGGGCGTCAGCATGCTCATGGCCGCAGCGTAGTGCGGCCATGGCGCTCTGCCTATTAAATGATCTGTTCGTGGCGCGAGAGCTGACCCGAAAGGGCTAATACCGGGCGCCGATGCCACGCACCGTAAGGCTCAGGGCCGAGGTCGGCGCCGATTGCCGAGGCCGTCCGTCCGGATCGCGGACAGGCCCGTCGGGGCGGTGCTGAGAACGGGCCGTCAGTCCAGTTCGAGGACGCGGGCGTGCAGCACCTGGCGCTGCTGGAGCGCCGCCCGTACCGCGCGGTGCAGCCCGTCCTCCAGGTACAGATCGCCCTGCCACTTCACGACGTGCGCGAACAGGTCGCCGTAGAAGGTCGAGTCCTCCGCGAGCAGCGTCTCCAGGTCGAGCTGCTGCTTGGTGGTGACCAACTGGTCAAGGCGTACCGGGCGCGGGGCCACATCCGCCCACTGGCGGGTGCTCTCCCGGCCGTGATCGGGGTACGGCCGCCCATTTCCGATGCGCTTGAAGATCACACGGAAAGCCTACCGGTCACCCGGCCTCGGGCGCAGCCATGTCGCACGGGTACGAACCAGTCTTAACCGGCGCCAGGGGACCAAAGCCCCGGTGTCACCCGAGTGCGGCGGAGCGGGACCCGCCGCGAACCGGGCCGCCGGGGCGCGGTGTTACGGGGTCCGGCCGGGGATCGGGGGAGGTTCCCCGGCCGGGAGGGCGTCACCAGACCAGGGCGTCGGCCGGGTTGTCCTGCCAGTACGTCACCTGGGCGACGGCGGGCTGGATGAACACCGGGCCACCCTTGACGGTGACGGGCTCGAGGGCGGTGTCCTTGGCCACGGCAACCTCGATCCTGCCGGTCTTGAAGCCCTTCTCCGGCGAGTCGGCGGCGGAGAGCGTGAGACCCGCGTAGGCCTTCTCGCCAGGGGCGAGGGTGACCACGGCCTGCGGCTGGGAGTCCTCGACGACCGGCGTGACCGCCTGCTGGTCCTTGTGGAGCCGCAGGAGCGGGTAGGTCTCGGCGGAGAAGTCGCAGGTCTTCTTCGAGGTGTTGGTGGCCGTGATCAGGACGTGGTTGATCGGACGGCTGACCGTGCCGGCCTCCAGCTTCAGCGCCGACGCGGTGCAGGGCGCGATCCTGGCGGCGGGCGCCGGGCGGGCGGTCTGCGCCAGGGCCGGGCCGGCGGCCGCTGCCAGGGCGCCGACGGCGAGGAGCGAGGCGACGGCGGCCTTGACGGTCTTCTTCGGCATGGTGATTCCCCCGTGTTCGGTGTCTGCGGTACCTGATGGGTGGCTGTGGTGCTGCGTACCGGGCCGGTCCGCCCGGTACGACATCCACTCTGTCCGGTGGCGCTATTGGTCCGCTAACGTCCGGCTAACGCCTCCTATCCACCCCCAAATGCGACGAAGCCGGGCAGCTGTCGAGCAGCCACCCGGCTCCGTACGTACGCGGCGGTCGCGGCGGACACGGCGGACACGGCGGGCCGGACGCGAGCACCCGGTCACCGATCGGTCACCGATCGCCGGTCACCGGTTACCAGTCGCCGGTCACCAGGCCCCGGCGGGTCACATCGTCGAGACGTCGATCACGAAGCGGTAGCGGACGTCGCTCGCCTGCACCCGCCGGTAGGCGTCGTTGATCTCCTCGGCGGAGATCACCTCGATCTGCGCGCCGATGCCGTGCGCCGCGCAGAAGTCCAGCATCTCCTGGGTCTCGGGGATACCGCCGATGGACGAGCCGGCCATCGCCCGGTTGTTCTGGATCAGCGAGAAGGGCGGTACGCGGAGCGGCTGCTCGGGCGCGCCGACCTGGACCAGCGTGCCGTTCGTGCGGAGCAGGCCCAGGTAGGCGCCCAGGTCCAGGTCCGCCGAGACGGTGTTGATGATCAGGTCGAAGCTGTTGGCCAGCTCCTCGAAGGTGGCCGCGTCGGAGGTGGCGCGGTAGTCGGAGGCGCCCAGCTTCAGGCCGTCCTCCTTCTTGCGCAGCGACTGGCTGAGGACGGTCACCTCGGCGCCCTTGGCGCGGGCGATCTGCACGGCCATGTGGCCGAGGCCGCCGAGCCCGACGACCGCGACCTTCTTGCCGGGGGCCGCGCCCCAGCGGGCGAGCGGCGAGTACACGGTGATGCCGGCGCACAGCAGGGGCGCGGCCACGTCCAGCGCGAGGCCGTCGGGGATGCGGACGGCGAAGTCCTCGGTGACCACCACGTGGGTGGAGTAGCCGCCGTAGGTGGGCTCGCCGTCGCGGCCCGTGGCGTTGTACGTCATCACGGGGCCGAGCGCGCCGGTGCAGTGCTGCTCGAATCCGGCCTTGCAGTTGTCGCACTCCCGGCAGGAGTCGACCATGCAGCCGACGCCGACCCGGTCGCCCACCTGGTGGCGGGTGACCTCCGGGCCGACCGCGGCGACCACGCCGGCGATCTCGTGGCCCGGGACCATCGGGAAGGTGCCCGGACCCCAGTCCGAGTCGACCTGGTGGATGTCGGAGTGGCAGATCCCCGCGTACTTGATCTCGATGAGGATGTCGTGCGCGCCGAGCTCACGGCGCGGAATGGTGGTGCGCTCCAGGGGTGCCTTGGGCGCGGGTGCTGCATACGCGGTGACAGAGGTGTGTGTCATGACATCGAGCCTGCGTGAGGAGCAGAAGCGGAGCCAGACCCCCCGTTTACGTACGAACGCCGTTGGTACCAATGGCAGTGTCACCTTCGCGACCTGCGGTTTCGCAGAGTTGTCCACAGGCCACCACGGGTTGTCGGCCGGACGCGGATACTGGCCATATGGACCAGCGCACCGAATTGAGCGAGTTTCTGCGCACCCGCCGCGCACGCCTGCAGCCCGAGGACGTGGGACTGCCGCGGCACGGCGGGCGGCGCCGGGTGCCGGGGCTGCGGAGGGAGGAGCTGGCGCAGCTGGCTGGAGTGAGCGTGGCGTACTACGTACGCCTGGAGCAGGGCCACGGGGAGAACGTCTCCACCGCCGTCCTCGACGCCATATCCGGCGCGCTCCGGCTCAACAGCGCGGAGCGGGCGCACCTCAACCACCTGGTCAAGCCGAAGGCCAAGCGCTCGCGCGGCGCCGGGCGCCCGCAGCGGGTGCGGCCCGCGCTGCAGCAGCTGCTGGACGCGATGGAGGGCATACCGGCGTACGTCGCGGGCCGCCGCCTGGACGTCATCGGGTGGAACCGCATGGCGTGCGCGCTGCTCGGGGACTACGCCGCGATGCCGCCGGAGCGGCGCAACATCGCCCGGCAGGTCTTCCTGGACCCCGAGTCCCGGGACCTCTTCGTCGACTGGGACAGCAAGGCCGCCGACATCGTCGCCTTTCTGCGGATGGACGCGGGCTGTCACCCCGACGATCCTCAGCTCGCCTCGCTGATCGGGGAGCTGTCGGTCAAGAGCGAGGAGTTCCGGCAGCTCTGGGCCGCGCACGACGTGCAGGACAAGGGGTTCGGTGTGAAGCGGCTGCACCACCCGGTGGTCGGCCCGCTGACGCTGTCGTACGAGACGCTGCGGCTGCCCGCCGACCCGGACCAGCAGCTGATCGTCTACAACGCGGAGCCCGGTTCGGCCTCGGCGGAGTCGCTGCGGCTGCTCGGGAGCTGGGCAGCGGAGGGGCCGGCGGACCGGGCCCCGGTGAGCGAGGACACCGCCGAGCGACAGGACGCGGGGGGCTGAGCCGGGCACGCAGCGCGGGGAGGGCGGGGGTGGGGGGTGGGGGGGAAGGGGGCCCCCGGAGAACAGCGGGGTTAGAGTGACCCGGCCGTGGTGTTCGGGAAGACCGGTGAAGACCTTCGGGTCCGATTCCGGAGCGGCCCTCGCCACTGTGATCGGGGAGTTTCCGACCCTTCCCGCGCGCCGGGTGACCTGTGCGCGTGGGGGCCACTGTCCGCCGGGCGCGGACGGGAAGGCCGGGCCGGACGCGCCCTCCTCCGGCTCTCGGCGAGAAGCGTCTCGACGAGCACGGAGGTACCCCGTAAGCCAGGAGACCGGCCACGGCATCTCACGAACGGATTCCACGAGGTGCTGGAGCGTGACGGCCGCATGACCGTGCCCACTCATACCCCCACAACCCCCACGCCCCCCGAGCTGCGGCAGTTCCGCTGGCAGCGGCGGGACACGGTCCGCACGGCCGGTCTGCTGGCCGTCATAGCCGGCTTGCACGTCATCGCCTTCGGCGTGCTGCTCCTGCTGGTGGTGCCGAACCACTACACGATCGGCACCCAGGTCTACGGCGTCGGCCTCGGCGTCACCGCGTACACCCTCGGCATGCGGCACGCCTTCGACGCCGATCACATCGCCGCGATCGACAACACCACCCGCAAGCTCATGGCCGACGGGAAGCGGCCGGTGTCGGTGGGCTTCTGGTTCGCGCTGGGGCACTCCAGCGTGGTCGTCGTGATGGCCGCCCTGGTGGCGGGCGGCGCGGCGATCGCGGGGACGCTGCTGGACGACGGTTCCCGCACGCACCAGGTGCTCGGCACGGTCGGCACCACCGTCTCCGGCGGGTTCCTGTACCTCATCGCGGCCCTGAACCTCGTCGCGCTGGCCGGCATCTGGCGGGTGTTCCGGTCCATGCGGGCCGGGACGTACGACGAGGCCGAGCTGGAGCGGCAGCTGGACTCGCGCGGCTTCATGAACCGCGTACTGGGCCGCTTCACCAAGTCGATCTCCCGCCCGGGGCAGATGTACCCGCTCGGCTTCCTCTTCGGCCTCGGCTTCGACACCGCGACCGAGGTCACGCTGATGGTGATGGCCGGCAGCGGGGCCGCAACAGGTCTGCCCTGGTACGCGATCCTGTGCCTGCCACTGCTGTTCGCGGCCGGCATGAGCCTGTTCGACACGCTCGACGGCACGTTCATGAACTTCGCCTACCAGTGGGCGTTCGCCAACCCGGTGCGCAAGGTCTACTACAACCTCACCATCACCGGGCTGTCGATCGTGGTGGCCTTCTTCATCGGCACCATCGAGCTGGTGAGCGTGCTGCACGACAAGCTCGGGCTCACGGACGCGGTCACCGACTGGATCTCCGGGCTGAACCTGGACAACGTCGGTTATCTCATCGTCGGCATCTTCGTCGTCGTCTGGGCGGCGGCGATCGCCTACTGGCGGCTGTCCGGGGTCGAGCAGCGCTGGGCGGCCCGGGCGGCGGCCACCCCCGAAGCCTGAACCGCGGCCGGCCCCAGGCCCGCCGGCCCCCGGGCGGCCGGCTACTTGCCGGCCGCCTTCTTGGCCGCCCGCTTCATCTCCTGCTTGTAGGCGCGGACCTCGGCGAGGGATGCGGGGCCCGTGATGTCGGCCACCGAGCGGCGGGCGTCCTCCTCGCCGTACGGGCCGGCTGCCTCGCGCCAGCCCTCGGGGCGCACGCCGAACTGCTTGCCGAGGAGGGCCAGGAAGATCTGGGCCTTCTGCTTGCCGAAGCCGGGCAGCTCGTTGAGGCGTTTCAGCAGCTCGGCGCCGCTCCCGGCGTCCCGCCAGACCGCTTCCGCGTCGCCGTCGTAGTGCTCGACGAGGTACTGGCACAGCTGCTGCACCCGTTTGGCCATGGACCGCGGGTAGCGGTGCACGGCCGGCTTGCGGGCCAGCAGCTCCTCGAAAGCCTCCGGGTCCTGGGCCGCGATCGCGTGCGCGTCCAGGTCGTCGCCGTCCATCCGCCGGGCGATGGTGTACGGGCCGGTGAACGCCCACTCCATCGGGACCTGCTGGTCCAGCAGCATGCCCACCAGAGCGGCGAGCGGACTGCGACCGAGCAGTTCGTCGGCTTCCTCCTGCTGCGCGACCCGCATCCTCACGTTCATGTTCCGATGATCCCTTCCGGCGCCGTGCACCGCATATCCGGGCAAGCGTTTTCGTGCGACGATCCCGTCCATGCCGACACTGAGCGAACTGATCCCTGCCGATGCCGTGCGGCTGGACGTGACGGTGGCGGACTGGCGGGAGGCGGTGCGGGCGGCCGGTGACCTGATGGTCGCGACGGGTGCCGCCACCGGCGAGTACACCACGGAAATGATCGAGAACGTCGAGGAGAACGGGCCGTACATCGTCATCGCTCCCGGTTTCGCCTTCGCGCACGCCCGCCCCTCGCCTGCGGTACTGGAGACCGGTATGTCGTGGGTGCGGCTGGCCGAGCCGGTGGAGTTCGGTCACGAGTCGAACGATCCGGTGAGCCTGGTCGTCGGGCTCGCGGCGCGGGACTCCGGGGCGCACACCGAGGCGATGGCCGCGCTGGCGAGGTTGCTGGGTGACCCGGAGACCGAGCGGGCGCTGCGCGCGGCGCGGACACCGGAGGCGCTGCGCGCGGTACTGGCAGGACCGGAAACCCCCGAGCGGCCCTCGCCGTCAGCGGAGACGCCGGAGTACGAGGCGGAGCCCGGACGGTCGCCGGGGCCCGGACGGTCGCAGGAGCCCGGACGGTCGCAGGGACCCGGACGGTCGGCGGAGACCGGCCAGTCGCCGGAGCGGCAGTCGGCCGGCGGCAGCACCTCCGTGCACAAGATCCTCACCGTCTGCGGCAACGGCCTGGGCACCAGCCTCTTCCTGAAGAACACCCTGGAGCAGGTGCTCGACCGCTGGGGCTGGTCGAAGTACGTCAGCGTCGAGGCGACCGACACCATCTCCGCGAAGGGCAAGGCGGGCGAGGCCGTCGCCATCCTCACCTCGGGCGAGATCGCCAGGACGCTCGGCGATGTCGGCGTCCCCGTGAAGGTCGTCGAGAACTTCACCAGTACGGGTGAGGTCGACCGCATCCTCCGCGACACCTACGACGTCCAGTAACGAAGGGTGCTTCTTTCATGCACTGGCTCGTGTCGATCGCCGAGTTCCTCGTCAACGAGGTCCTCAGCCAGCCGGCGTATCTGGTCGGCCTGATCACGGCCACCGGCCTGATCGCCCTGAAGAAGTCCGCCGGGCAGATCGTCGGCGGCGCCATCAAGGCCACGCTGGGCTTCCTGCTGATCGGGGCCGGCGCCGACCTGGTCGTCGCGGCCCTCGCTCCGCTGGGCGAGATGATCCAGGGCGCGACCGGCGCGCACGGCGTGATCCCGACCAACGAGGCGATCGTCGGCATCGCACAGGCGCAGTTCGGCGCCCGGGTGGCCTGGCTGATGATCGTCGGCTTCGGGGTCAGTCTGCTGCTGGCCCGTTTCACCCCGCTCCGGTACGTCTTCCTGACCGGCCACCACATGCTGTTCATGGCCACCCTGCTGACGGTGGTGCTGGCCACCGCGAAGCAGTCCTCCGTGGTGGTGGTGCTGGTCGGCGGCGTGCTGCTCGGCATCCTGCTGGTCGCCATGCCGGCCTTCGCGCACCCGTGGACCAAGCGCGTCACCGGTGACAACACCATCGCCGTCGGCCACTTCGGCACCGCCGGGTACATCGCGGCGGGCGCGACCGGGCAGCTGGTCGGCAGGCGCAGCCGCAGCACGGAGGACATGAAGCTGCCCGAGGGGCTGCGCTTCCTGCGTGACTCGATGGTGGCCACGGCGCTGTCCATGGTCCTGATCTACGTGATCCTGGCGGTCCTCTTCCTGGCCAAGGCGGGCCGGGTCACCGCGTTCAAGGCCTTCGCGACCGACGGCGGGGCGGTGGCCACCGGCCTCGGCAACTACCTCATGCAGTCCGTCATGCAGGGCCTGCAGTTCGGCATCGCGGTCGCGGTCATCCTGTTCGGCGTGCGGACGATCCTCGGCGAGCTGGTCCCGGCGTTCCAGGGCATCGCCAAGAAGGTCGTGCCCGGTGCGGTGCCCTCCCTGGACGCGCCGATCGTCTTCCCGTACGCCCAGAACGCCGTCCTCATCGGCTTCCTCTGCAGCTTCCTCGGCGGTCTGGTCAGCCTCGGGCTGCTCTCCGCGCTCTTCCACCCGTGGTTCGGCCTGGCGCTGGTCCTGCCGGGGCTGGTGCCGCACTTCTTCACCGGTGGCGCGGCCGGCGTGTACGGGAACGCGACGGGCGGCCGGCGCGGCGCGGCCCTCGGTGCCTTCGTCAACGGTGTCCTGATCACTTTCCTGCCCGCGCTGCTCCTGAAGGTGCTCGGCGCGTTCGGCGAGGAGAACACCACCTTCGGCGACGCCGACTTCGGCTGGTTCGGCGCGTTGATCGGCAACGCGGCCGAGGTGGGCGGTGCCGGTGCCGTCGTGCTGATGCTGGCCGTCGGTGCGGTGGTGCTGGCCGGTGCCGTGCTGGTGCAGAGGCGGGTGGTGGAGACCGGCTGGGACCCGGGCGCCCGCCGGGACGCCGTGCTGCCCCGTGCCGCGGTGCCCGCCGAGGCGGCTCCGGTCGCCACGGCCGGTTACCCGAAGATCGCCCCGCCGGCCGGGGCGCCCACTCCGCCCCCGCCGCCGGAGACCGGCTGACCGTGCCCGGCCGGGGCGCCCGCCCCGCACCGCCGCCGGAGACCGGCTGATGCGCGCCGGGAGGCCGGTGCCCGTGACTCACGCGGAGGGCTGCCGGTTCGGTGGCCGGATGAGGAGCATCATCGCGTCGTCGCGGGAGCCGGTGTCCCGGTAGCGCGCCAGGTCGGCTTCGAGGGCGTCCAGGACGACGGTCGGCTCGCGGCCGCAGAGGGACGTGAGGCGTTCGGCGAGCGGATAGAACTCGCCGTCCGGGTTGCGGCATTCGGCCACCCCGTCCGTGCACAGCAGCAGCCAGTCGCCGGGCGCCGGGTGGACGACCGCGGTGGGGCACCGGTCCTCCACCATCCGCATCAGCCCCAGCGGGGCCGTCGCGTCCAGCCCGGAGAGCCAGGAAGCGCGGCCGCCGCGTACCAGGAGGGGCGGCGGATGGCCGCAGCTGAGCAGCTCGACCCGGCCGTCGTCGTACACGTTGATCAGCAGCGCGGTGACGAAGCCGTCGTGGTGGTGGATGCGGGTGACGGAGGTGTCCATGCGCAGCGCGATGCCCGCCAGGCTGGCCTCGTGGTGCGCGAGCTCCCGCCAGATGTGCAGGGTCTCGGCTGCCGTCGCGACCACGTCCAGCCCTTTGCCCGACACGTCGCCGATGAGCAGCCGTACGCCGAAGGGGGTGCGCTCGGCGCCGCAGATGTCCCCGCCGACCGTGGCGCCGGGGGTGGCCGCCAGATACCGCGCGTCCAGCCGGACCCCGCCCACCGACTCGGGCGGCCGGGGCAGCACCGCCGCCTGGGTCACCTGGGCGAGCCGGCCGAGCCGGGCGATCTTGGTCTCCTGGCGGCGGCTGCGGCGGGCGGCGGTACGGACCAGCGCGGTCACCGCCAGCACGCCGGCCAGCGCCGCGACCACGTTCACCGGTCGGGCTCCCCAGCCCAGCACCCCGACGCCCGCGAGCGCGGCGGCCCCGGCGGCCGGCACGGCGCGCATGCTCGGCCGGCCGATCGCGGGCAGTGCGGCGACGGCGGGCATCAGGGGGAGGAGGAACAGTTCGAGGTCCAGCGTCCGTCCCAGCGTGGCGCACAGGGCGGCCAGCAACAGCGGAAACGTTCCTCGAAGCAGCCTCAGGCGTGTGCCGGGCGGTGGTGCGGCCGGTACGCCGGTGTGGGCGCGTCCGGCCGGAGGAAGCTTCGGCATGACAAGGCCTGCCCGCTGGCTGCGCTGAAGTCGAACAGCCTAGTGACCGGACGATGCACAGGGTGTGCATATCGCGAATTCTCTCGGAAAGAAGCACGTCGCAGAAGTGCACCGGTGATCAGGAACTGGACACTCCGGAAGCTCCGCGGGCCGCGCGGCCGGCTCAGGAATGGCGCAGCGACCATGTCAGGAAGCGGTTCACGAACTCGCGTTCCTCGCCCGACCGGCCCAGCTGCTGCCGCCCGTACGCCCGGGTGGCGCGCGGCATCCGGAAGGCGGTGCCCCCGGTTTCCGGCACCGGCTCGATCAGCGACTGCCGCGACAGTCCGGTGAGGGCCCCGGCGAGCGGGCCGGCCGGCAGCAGGCCGTCGCCGCACACCTCCAGTACGTGCGCGAGCTCGAAGCCGCCGGGGAAGACGCTGCACCGTGCCCAGAGCAGCCGCTCGTCGGCGGTGCAGAGCCGGCGGCTCCAGCTGAGCGAGTCGCGCAGCGTCCGGTGGCGGCCGGGCAGACCGGGGACGGTGGCGGGCAGGTCGAGGATGTTCTCGGCCCGGGCGAAGCAGGAGAGGACGTCGTCGGCCGGGGAGTGGGCCAGGCGGCCCGCCGCGATCAGTACGGCGAGCGGCAGGCCGTCCAGCAGCGCGCAGATGCGCCGGACCGTGCCGGGCGCCGTCTCCCCCCGGGCGCCCAGCTGCCGGGCGTACGCGGTGAACAGCCCGGCCGCGACTTCCGGCGGGACGGGGGGCAGCGGGTACCGTCCGGGAGTCTCCAGCGGGATGCGGCTGGTGGCCAGTACGTGCAGGCCGGGGCAGGCGTCGACCAGTTCGGCGAAGATCTCGGTGCACGGTCCGGCCAGGCGTTCGCAGGTGTCCACGACCAGCAGCGCCAGGCCGTCGCCCAGCGACTCGGCCAGCGCCGCGAGCTGCGGCTTCCCGGGGTGGCCGTCGCGTCGCAGCGCGCGGGCCAGCCAGTGCGGCAGCAGTTCGGGACCGTCGAGCGCCGTCAGGTCGGTACGGCCCACGACCGCCTCCGGGACGAGCGCCGAGCGCCGTGCCAGCGCCCCGGCGAGTGCGCTCTTCCCCACGCCGCCCGGGCCTGTCACGGTCACCAGTCGTGTGCGGCGCAGCAGTGCGTCGACCTCTGTCAGCGCCGCGTGCCGCCCGGTGAGCGTGTCCGGCCCGCTGTACTCCGAGTACTCCGACTCCCGCATGAGCCCCGCCTCCGAAGTGGACCTCCGGGGCCTCGCCTCCGGAGGCCGCCGGCCTGCCCCGCGGGGCGGGGTACGGGCATCGGTGACCGGCCGGTGCAGGTACACCTGACTCCACCGCTCCGGCCCTGGCCCACGGTACCGGCCGGTCGGCATTCCCCGGAGAAGCGGCGGCAACCGACCGGGATTGGTCAACTCCAGTGCACACTGCACCACTTGTCTGTCCAACGGACGCCGGTTTCGCCCCCTCCCGACCGCCCCGGACCGGAGCCGGCGGGCGACACGGGAGGGGAAGCGGGAGGGCGTCAGCCTTCGGCGGTCACCGGCGTCCGGGCCGGCATCGGGATCTCGAAGTGGACCGTCTCGACACCCGGCCCGTGCTCGCCCGTCGCGCGGGCGTCGAAGACCTCGTCCGCCAGGCTGCGCCAGAAGGCGCCGCTGCCCTCGACCTTGACGTTGGTGTGCAGGTAGATACGGGCGTATCCGGGGGTGTCGGCCACGAAGGCGCAGGCCTGCCGGACCATGGTGCGGGCCAGTCCGTGCCGCCGGTGGGCCGGGTCGACGTAGACGCGGACGAGCTGGGCGGTGGAGCCGGACGGGTAGCGGTCGGCGAGCCAGCGGGGGTGCGGCGGATGGGCGGGGCCCGCCGACCGGATGCCGGTGGTGCCGACCACCTCGCCCTCGTGCACGGCGACGAGCAGCAGGTGGCGCGGGTCGTCGAGGTAGGTCGCGTGGATGTCGACGATGTCGTGGTGCCACTGGGGCACGTAGCCGTAGTCGAATTCCCGGTAGAGCGTGTCGAGCATGACGCGGCGGGCGCCCGCGACATCGGCGGGGGTGGCGGCCCGGATGGTGTACGGGGAGGCGCCGGGCGCCGCGGCGCGCCGGTTGTCGGTGACAGTCATGAGTTTCCGTGCTTTCCGGGGGTCAGGGCGTCGGGAGGCCGGGGCCGGTGCAGTGCACGTCGGCCGACGGTACGGTCCCGGCCACCAGGTACGCGGCAGCCGCGCCGTCCACGCAGGCGTTGCCCCGGCTGGCGAACACCCCATGGGAGTAGTCGTCGTGCAGGGTGACCAGCCGGGAGCCGGGCAGCCGCCGCTGCATCGCGCGGGCGCCCGCGATCGGCGTGACGGGGTCGTGCTCGGAGGCGACCAGGAGGACGGGCGGTGCCGCGGGGCTGCCGAGCGCGGTGCGGTGGGTGGGCCGGTGGTGCCAGTACGCGCACACCGGTGCCTCCATTCCGGTGAGTACCGGCTGCGGGTCCAGCCGCCGCATCCGGCGCAGGTCGGTGAGCACGCGCGCGGGCGTGGGCCCGGGGCCGTCGGCGCACTTGACGGTGCGGTTGGCGGCCTCGTAGGTGCGTGAGTCGGCGCCGTCGAAGGGTTCGGCCGGGCGGAGCGCCTCGACGTCCCCGTCCCGCAGGTAGCCGCGGATGCCGTCGGCGAGGCCCGCCCAGCGTTCGGTACGGCCGAGCGCCCGGTACACGGCCCGGTCGAACTCCGCGGCGCCGAAGCCGGCCACGGGGCGGGCGGCGAGGCCGTCGCGGGCGCGCTGGTAGGCGGCGCGTACCTCGGTGGCGCTGCCGCCCAGTCCGAAGCGCTTGCCGTGTCCGGCGGCCCAGCCGAAGAAGGTGTCGCGCTGCCGCAGCAGGGCCCGGCTCTGCCGGAGGTCGAAGTCGTACCAGTCCTCGGGTCCGACGACGCTGTCGAGCACCATCCGGCCGACCCGGTGCGGGAATCGGGCGGCATAGGCGGCGCCGAGGTACGTCCCGTAGGACACGCCCAGGTAGCCGATCTTCCGCTTGCCGAGGGCCGCGCGGATCGCGTCCATGTCGCGGGCGGTCTCGGTGGTCGAGAGGTGCGGGAGGGCGTCGCCGACCCCGGTGGCGCAGTCGCCGGCGGTGCGCCGGAGGGAGTCGAGGTAGCCGCGCTCGGCGGCCGGGTCCGTCGGCACCGGGTCCTGGCCGGGCGCGTCGAAGAGACCGCCCATCGGGCCGCAGTCGGCGGGCGCGCTGCGCCCCGTGCCGCGCGGGTCGAATCCGATCACGTCGTACGAACGGCGCACGCTCTCGGGGAGCTTGGCGCGCTTGGTGACGGCGTACGGGAGGCCGGAGCCGCCCGGGCCGCCCGGGTTCACCAGCAGGACGCCACGCCGCTCGGCGGCCGGGCCTGAGGCCGGTACGCGCGAGACGGCGATGCGTATGTGCCGGCCCTCGGGGTGGTCGTGGTCCAGCGGCACGCTCAGCTCGCCGCACTCGACGCGGTCGGGGGCCGGCGGGTCCGGTACGGAGTCGGGGCAGGCGCCGAAGTGCAGGCCGGGCGGCCGGGGCGGGGCGGCATGCGCGGGGGCGGCGGGCAGGACCGCGGCGGCGGTGGCCGCGAGGGCGCACAGCAGGCCGGATCGGCGGACGACGGTGGTCACAGATCTCGCATTCAGGGCAGTGGCGGGGACACCGCGCAATCGGGTGACTTGAAAACGATTATCGTTTACAGTGTGGGGCGGTCAAGCCGGACGGCTCTTCCGAGCACGGGGGTCCGGCACGGCCGACGACCGCAACTCACCGCTGGAAAAGGGGAATCGTGGCTCATCTGCTGATGGTCGAGAGCTGGGTCGGAGCGATGAGCAGGCTGTTGCCGCGCGCGATCCGCGAGGGCGGGCACGAGTTCACCTTCCTCACCCGCGACCTGCACCACTACCTGCGCAGCGCGCCCGAGGGCACCGCCCACCCGCTGCTCGGCGCCCGCAACGTGCTGACCGCCGACACCAACGACCTGGACACGCTGCTGCCGTACGCCGAGCGGCTGCACGCCGCGCTGGGCTTCGACGGCGTGATCACGTCCTGCGACTACTACCTGCCGACCGTCGCCCGGATCGCCGGCCATCTCGGCCTGCCGGGTCCGGCCCCGGAAGCGGTCGAGAACGCCTGCCGCAAGGACGCCACCCGCCGCGTGCTCGCGGAGGCCGGACTGCCCCAGCCGCGGTTCGCGGTCTGCGCCGACCGGACCGAAGCGGCCGCCGCCGCGGCGGACATCGGCTACCCGCTGGTGCTCAAGCCCGTGGACCTGTGCGCCGGGATGCTCGTACGCCAGGTTGCGGACGAGGCGGAGCTGCAGCGCGCCTACCGCGCGGTCGAGGACTTCCCCGTCAACGCGCGCGGCCAGCGCCGGGCACCCGTCGTCCTGCTCGAAGAGCTGCTGACCGGTCCCGAAGTCAGCGTGGAGACCGTGACGCACGGCGGCAGCACGCACGTCGTCGGGGTCACGGACAAGAGCGTGGGCGGCGCGCCGGCCTTCATCGAGACCGGGCACATGTTCCCCGCTGCGCTCTCCGCCGCCGACGCGGAGGCGGCGGCCGACACGGCCGTGCAGGCGCTCAAGGCCCTCGGTCTGGACGGCGTCGTCGGGCACACCGAGATCAAGCTGACGCCCGGCGGCCCGCGCGTCGTCGAGGTCAACCCGCGCCCGGCCGGCAACCGCATCACCGAACTGATCCGCCATGTCTCCGGCATCGACGTGGCCGCGGCCTGCGTGGACGTCGCGCTCGGTGACCGGCCCGACCTGACCGTACGGGACACCGGACTGCGCAGCGCCGCGATCGGCTTCCTCGTACCGGAGGAAGCGGGCGTGCTGGACGGTGTCGACGGCGGCGACGCCGTACGGGAGGCGGACGGCGTGCTGGAACTCCAGCTCGCCGAGCCGGGGAAGGCCGTGAAGGCGGCGGGCAGCAACAACGAGTACCTGGGCCACGTCATGGCCGGGGACCCGGACGGGCCGGGCGCCCGTGCCCGCGTCGAGGAGCTGCTCTCCGGGCTGCGCCCGCGGGTGGCGGCCCGATGAGCCCCGCGGCCGACGGTCCCTGTACCGCCGCCTCCTACGACGACCTGGTGGCCGGTGTCCTGGCCGGTGCGTACGGGCCCGACCCCGCAGGCCTGCGGATCTCCGTGGCCTTCAGCACCCGGCAGGCCGTACGCCACGCCGGGCGCAGCGGCGGCTACCGCAACGAGGTGCTCAGCCTCCGGCTGGGCGCGGCGGTCGGCTCCTGCGCGGTGGAGCCCGGCGCGCTGACCGACGCGGCCGTCGAGGCCTGCGTCGGCGCCGACGTGGCCACGCTGCTGGGCCACGAGCTGCTGCCCGTACGGGTGGCGGCGCTGGACGCGTACCTGATGCACGTCCTGCCGCACGAGTCCGCGAGCGGCGCCCGGCCCTTCCCGCTGCCCGCCGGCAGCTCGCTGGAGAAGTCCCGGGCCCGGGCGCGGGCCGTCGTCGAGCTGATCGACGCGCCGCCCGGCGCGCGCGTCCTGGTCGTCGGCGTCGTCAACTCGCTGCTGGAGGCGCTGCGCGAGCGCGGCCTGGCGTACGTGCCGTGCGACCTCAAGGGCGGGACGACGGAGTGGGGCGAGCCGGTCGTCACCGACGCGCTCGCCGAGCTGGACCGCTGCGACGCGGTGCTCGCGTCCGGCATGACGCTGGGCAACGGCAGTTTCGAGGCGCTGCGCGCGCACGCCGCCGCGCACGGCACACCGCTCGTGATGTTCGCGCAGACCGGAAGTGCCGTACTGCCGCGGTTCCTCGGGGCCGGGGTGAGTGCGGTGTGCGCCGAGCCGTACCCGTTCTTCTGGCTGGACGGCGGGCCGGGGACCGTCCACCGGTACGCCGGCACGACGGCCGCCGCCGACCGCCGCGCCGCCGCCTCCGGAGCCGCCGCATGACCACGGCCGTCCTGCCCACCACCGCCAACCCGCACCTGCTCGGCCTGCTCGGCCGCTCCCCGCTCGCCCGGATCACCACCGGCCTGCCCTGCCCGCACCCCGGCTTCTGGGCCAAGCTCGAAGGGCTCGCCGCGGGCGGCATGAAGGCGCGCGCCGCCGTGTCGATGCTGCTGGGCGCCAAGGAGCGCGGCGAACTCCGGCCCGGCGCCCCGGTCGTGGAGTCCACCTCCGGCACCCTCGGCATCGGCCTGGCCTTCGCGGGACAGGCCCTCGGTCACCCCGTCGTCCTGGTCGGGGACACCGAACTGGAGCCGTCGATGCGGCAGTTGCTGCGTACGTACGGCGTCCGGCTGGAGCTGGTGGACCGCCCGGCGGCCGAGGGCGGCTGGCAGGCCGCGCGGCTGGACCGGCTGCGTGCCCTGCGGGCCGAACTGCCCGACGCGTACTGGCCCGACCAGTACAACAACCCCGACAACGTCGCCGGGTACGCCTCGCTGGCCGCCGAGATCGCCGCCGACCTGGACCATCTCGACGTCCTGGTGTGCAGCGTCGGCACCGGCGGCCACAGCGCGGGCATCGTCGGCCCGCTGCGCCGGCACTGGCCGGACCTGCGGCTGATCGGCGTGGACGCCACCGGCTCCACGATCTTCGGACAGCCCGCCAGGCCCCGCCTGATGCGCGGCCTCGGCAGCAGCATCCACCCGCGCAACGTCGCCTACGACGCGTTCGACGAAGTGCACTGGGTCGGCCCGGCCGAGTCCGCCGACGCCTGCCGCCGGCTGGCCGCCGGCAACTTCGTCAGCGGCGGCTGGAGCACCGGCGCGGTCGCCCTGGTCGCCGCCTGGGCGGCGCGCGTCCACCCGGGCGCGGTCGTCGCCACCGTCTTCCCCGACGGGCCGCAGCGCTATCTCGGCACCGTCTACGACGACGACTTCGCCACCGCGCACGGACTCGACCTGGCCACCGCCGCCACCCGCCCCGTCGAGATCCCGCACCCGCGGGCCGCCGAGGCCACCGGATGGACGCGCTGCCGGACGGTCACCGACCCGCTCGCCGCCCCGTCCCCCGCCCCGACCCCCACCCGCACCACCCCCTGGGAAGGGACCCCGTGAAGCTCAGCCAGCGCACCGTACGGCTCCGGCTCACCGAGCCGCTGCGCATCTCCCGCTCGACGATGGCGGCCCGCGACGCCGTCTGGCTCGCCGTCGAACACCAAGGACAGCGCGGCTACGGCGAGGCCGTGGCCAGCGTCTACTACGGCCTGGACGCCGACACCATCGGCCGGCTGCTCAGCGAGACCGCGCTGGAGCTCGCCCGCTTCGACGGCCCAGAAGCGGCGCTCGACGCGCTCCGCGCCGGGGAGCTGCCGGCCCCGGGCACCCCGCCCGCCGTGACCGCCGCCGTCGAGTCGGCCCTGCTGGACCTCGTCGGCAAGCGCGCCGACACCCCCGTGCACCGGCTCCTCGGCACCCACGAAGCGCCGCGGGCCGCGACCGCGCGCACCATCGGCATCGGCTCCCGCCGCGCCGCCGGGGAGGAGGCCGGCCGGCTGGCCCGGCACGGCTTCTCCGTCATCAAGGTCAAGGCCGGTTCGCCCGACCCCGAGGACGACCTGGAGCGCGTGCGCGCGGTGCGCGAAGCCGCGCCGTACGCCCGGCTGCTGCTCGACCCCAACGGCGCCTGGACCACCGCACAAGCCACCGCGCTGCTGCCCCGGTACGCCGAGCTGGGTGTCGAGGCCGTCGAGCAGCCGCTCGCGCCCGGCGACCCGGAGGCGCTGGCCCGGCTCGCCGAGCGCTCCCCGCTGCCGGTCGTCGCCGATGAGGACGCGGTCGGCTTCGAGGACGCCCGGCGGCTGGCCGGGCGGGTGCACGGCATCAACGTCAAGCTCGCCAAGTGCGGCGGCGTGCACGCCGCCCTGCGCATCGCCGGACTGCTCGCGGGCAGCGGCACCGACCTGATGCTGGGCTGCCTGACCGCCAGCTCGCTCGGGCTCGCCCCCGCCGTCCACCTCGCCGACCGCGCCCGCTGGGCCGACCTCGACGGCCACCTGCTGCTCGCCCACGACCCCTGGACCGGCATCGGCGGCACCGACGGCACCGTACGGGCCGGCCGCGGACCGGGCCTGGGCGTACGCCCGGTACCCGGCGCCGACCTGCCGCACCCGGCACCCGACCCGGCCGGTCCCGCCGCGGAGGTGCCCCGGTGACGAAGATCTGGCACGAGATGCGCGGCTTCCCGCTCGCCATCCGCCTCCTGCTGGTCAACCAGCTCGGCGTCAACACCGGCTTCTACCTGCTCATCCCGTACCTCGCCGTGCACCTGGGCGAGGACCTGGGGATGTCGGCGGCGGTCGTCGGCATCGTCCTCGGCGTCCGCAACCTCAGCCAGCAGGGCCTGTTCCTCATCGGCGGCTCGGCCGCCGACCGGCTCGGCGCCCGCGGCGTCATCATCGCGGGCTGCGCCCTGCGCACCGTCGGCTTCGCGCTCTTCGCGCTCGGCGACGGACTGGCCGTCCTGCTCGCCGCCTCCGTCCTCAGCGGACTGGCGGGTGCGCTGTTCAACCCGGCCGTACGGGCCTACCTCGCGCAGGAGGCGGGGGAGCGGAAGGCCGAGGCGTTCGCGCTGTTCAACGTCTTCGCGACCACCGGCGCGCTGGTCGGCCCGCTGCTCGGCAGCGCCCTGCTGCTGGTCGACTTCCGGGCCTCCGCGCTCACCGCCGCCGCGATCTTCGCCGTACTGACCGCGGCCCAGGCCGCCGTGCTGCCCGCCCGCTCCGTCGTGCCCACGAAGAACTCCGTCCTCGGTGACTGGCGCGAGGTCGTCGGCAACCGTGTCTTCCTGGCCTTCGCGCTGGCCATGGTCGGGATGTTCACCATGGAGAACCAGCTGTACCTGCTGCTGCCCGACGGCGCCCGCCGGGCCACCGGCTTCGACGGCGCGGCCGGCCTCGTCTTCCTCGTCGGCACCGTCGCCAACCTCACCCTCCAGCTGCGCCTGACCCGCGCCCTGAAGGCGCGTGGCAGCCGGGCCCGCTGGGTCGCCGCCGGACTCGGCCTGATGGGTCTGGCGTTCGTCCCGCCGATGGCCGTCGCGGGCCTGACCGGGCCGCCGGGGAGCGTAGGCGTCGCCGTGCTGCGCGCACTGCCCGTACTGGCCGGGGCGCTGCTGCTCTACCTCGGCGTCATGATCGCCCAGCCGTTCGTGATGGAACTGATCCCCGACTTCGGCCGCGCCGAGCTGACCGGTACCTATTTCGGCCTCTTCTACGTCGTCTCGGGCATCGCCGCCGCCGTCGGCAACACCGTCGTCGGCTGGGCCATGGACACCGGCGGGCACACCGGCGCCGCCTGGCTGCCGTGGGCGTGCTGCCTGGCGTTCGGGCTGCTGTCCGCCGCGGGGGTGGCCTGGCTGCACCGGCTGCGCGGACTGCCGGACCGTACGCCCGCCGGAGCCGTGGGGGTGGCGGCGTGACGCTCATGAGAGGAACCGCCGTGCACAGCGGCACCCGACCGGTCGACGACCCGTCGGCCCGCAACCTCCTGACCGACAACCCCGAGCTGTACGAGGCCCGGTTCCCCGACGACGAACGGCTGGCCGGCCGCTGGGCCGAGGACTGCCTGCTCCGCCACGGCGCCGGGCCGCGCGTCCTGGACATCGGCTGCGGCACCGGGCGGGACGCCGCGTACCTGTACCGCGTGGGCCGTTCCGTCGTCGGCGCCGACCTCTCCGAAGCGATGCTGGCGTACGCGCGCACGCACCACCCCGGGCCCTCGTACGTACGGGCCGACCTGCGCCGCTTCCGCTTCCCCGAGCGGTCCTTCGACGCCGTCGTCTGCCTGGACAGCGCCCTGCTGTACTGCCACACCAACGACGACCTCGACGGCTTCCTCGCGTCCTGCCGGCGGAGCCTCACACCGGGCGGACTGCTCGTCGCGGAGATGCGCAACGGCGCGTTCTTCCTCGGCCGTACCGAACTCCTCGACGCGCCGACCACCAGCGGCTTCACCTGGCAGGGCACCACCTGGACCGCGACCACCACCCTCACCGTCGACCGCGCCGCGCAGCTGCTGCGCCGTACCCGCGTGTGGACCGCAGACGACGGCACCCCGCCGCACGAGCAGCGCTCCGCGTGGCGGCTGCTCTTCCCCCAGGAGCTGCGCCACGTCCTCGCCGCGCACGGCTTCGAGGTACTGGACCTGCACGACGGACCGGGACCGCGCACGGAGCCCGCCTGGCAGGAGGGCGACGACCCCGGGAGGTGCCTGGACGCCGACCGGCTGCACGTCGTCGCCCGGCTGACGCACACCGCCTGACCGAACCCGTTCGTACCGCGTACCCCGTACCCGAAGGACACCGCCATGCCCCCTGCTCCCCTCGACGACTCCCGCTTCCCCGGCCTGCGCCGCCGGGGATTCCTCGCAGCCGCCGGCGGCGTGGCCGGGCTCGGCGCGCTCGCGCTGGCCGGCTGCGGCGGCCCCGGCGGCTCCGGTGCCGCCGCGGGCGGCGGCAGGCCCCGGCGCGGCGGCACGCTGCGGGCCGCGTTCGCCGGCGGCGGCGCGAGCGAGACCCTCGACCCGCACCGCACCAACCTCTTCGCCGACGCCGCCAGAGCCAAGGCCCTCTTCGACAAGCTCGCCGACTACGGGAACGACCTCTCGGCGCAGCCCCGGCTGGCCGCCTCCTGGGAGCCCGACGACGGCCTGAGCCGCTGGCGGGTGAAGCTGCGCAAGGCCACCTTCCACGACGGGAAGCCGGTGACCGCCGCCGACGTCCTCTACAGCTACCGCCGCATCGCCGACCCCAAGGAGGGTTTCCGCGCCAAGGCGTCCCTGGAACCCATCGACCTCAAGGCCAGCCGGGCCGTCGACGACCGCACGGTCGAGTTCGTCCTGAAGCGCCCCACCGCCGAATTCCCCAACGTGATGGCGGCGTTCGGCGCGTACATCGTCCCCGAGGGCGCGCGTGAGTTCGACAAGAAGCCGGTGGGCAGCGGCCCGTTCCGCTTCGTCTCCTTCAAGCCCGGCCGCTCCACCGTCGTCGAGCGGTACGACGACCACTGGGACGGCGCGCCGTACCTGGACCGCCTGGAGTTCGTGGTCGCCAACGAAGAGTCGGCCCGCGTCAACTCCCTCCTCGGCGGCCAGGTCGAGTACGCACACGAACTGACCCCGACCACCGCCCGCGCCCATGAGGGCAAGGGGCAGATAGAGATCGTCCGGCTGCGCAACAGCGCCATGCAGGCGTTCGCCATGAAGACCGACCGGGCGCCGTTCGACGACGAGCGGGTCCGCGAGGCGTTCTTCCTCATCGCCGACCGCAAGGAGCTGGTCGAGGGCGCCCTGTCCGGCGCCGGCGAGATCGGCAACGACCTGTTCGGCAAGGGCTACGAGTACTACGCCGACGGCCTGCCGCAGCGCACCCAGGACCTGGACAAGGCCCGCCACCTGCTGAAGAAGGCGGGTGCCGACGGCCTGAAGGTCACCCTGGACACCTCCGACGTCGCCGCCGGCTTCACCGAAGCCGCGTCCATCTTCCGCGACCAGGCGGCCAAGGCCGGGGTGCACGTGAAGGTGCGGACGGGCAGCAAGGACACCTACTGGGCCGACACCCTGGACTCCGGGACGCTCGCCAGCTACCGCTCCGGCGCCATGCCCATCGAGTCCCACATCTCCCAGCGCCTCCTCACCGACTCCACCACCAACGCCACCCAGTGGCACCACAAGGACTTCGACGCCCTCTACCAGCAGGCCCAGTCGACCAAGGACAAGAAGGAGCGGGCCGCCGTCTACGAGCGGATGCAGCGCCGCCTGTACGCCGAGGGCGGCTTCCTGGTCTGGGGCTTCGCCGACTGGATCCTCGGCACGGCCAGGAACGTCCGCGGCGTCACGCACCAGGCCCCCGCCAACACCCTGCACTGGGCCCGCTTCGACAAGGTGTGGCTGGCGTGACCGCCGTCGGAGCCCCCGAAGCCGCGCGCGCCCTCAAGGGCGCGCGCGGCACCGGCCTGCGGTCCTGGGTGGTCCGCAGGCTGCTGCTCGGCGCCGGCCAGACCGTGGCCGTCGTCCTGCTGGTCTTCGCCCTCACCGAGGCGCTGCCGGGCGACGCCGCCGTCGCCCTCGCCGGCGACCAGCCCGACCCGGCGCGCATCGCGGCGATCCGCGAGGCCCTGCACCTGGACCGGCCGGCCCACGAACGCCTCGCCGCCTGGGCGGGCGGCCTCCTCCACGGCGACCTCGGCACCTCCCTCACCTCAGGGCGCCCCGTCGTCACGTACCTCGCGAACGGCGTCGGTCCGACCGTGCTGCTCGCCGCCCTCACCGTCGCCCTGCTCGTACCGGTCTCCGTCGGCCTCGGCGTCCTCGCCGCGCGCCACGAGGGCCGGTTCGCCGACCGCCTCGTCAGCTCGGTGACGCTGGGCGTCTACGCGGTACCGGAGTTCGCCTTCGGCGTCCTCCTCGTCACGGTCTTCGCGCTGCGCCTGGGCTGGCTGCCGCCGACCGCCGTCGGCTACGGCAGCGACCTGCTCGCGCACCCCGAGGCGCTGGTCCTGCCGGTCCTGGTGCTGCTCGCCCGGCCGGTCTGCTCGCTGGCCCGGCTGGTGCGCGCCGGCATGATCGACGCGCTGGCGTCCCCGTACGCCGCACAGGCCCGCCGGTACGGCATCGCAGGCGCCCGCATCCGGTACCTGCACGCCCTTCCCAACGCCGTCGCGCCCGCCGCCCAGCAGCTCGCGCGCACCATCGACTGGCTGCTGTGCGGCGTCATCGTCGTGGAGGCCCTCTTCGTGATACCCGGCCTGGGCACGGTCCTGATGAACGCCGTCGCGGAGCGCGACGTCCCCGTCATCCAGGGCCTGGCGGTGGTCTTCGGTCTCACCGCCGTCGTCCTGAACCTCGCCGCCGACCTGGTGGCCCGCCGCTTCGCCCCGCGCGCGGGGGTGGCCGCGTGAGTTCCTCCGTACGTACACCGGCTCCCGCCCGGCGCCTCGCGCGCGTGCCCCGCCCGGGGCGGTTCCTCCTCGGCCTCCTCCTTGTCGCCGTCCCCCTGCTGATCGCCCTCCTCGGTCCGCTGGTCGCGGGTGAACCGGGCCCCCGCGCCGCCTCCTTCACCCTCGGCGGCGGGCACTGGGCCGGCACCGACTTCGTCGGCCGGGACGTCTGGCGGCAGGTACTGCTCGGCGGCCGCACCGTCGTCCTCACCGCGCTCTCCGCGACGGCCCTGGCGTACGCGGTGGCCCTGCCGCTCGGCCTGATCAGCGCGCTGACCCACCGCGGCTGGCTCGAAGACCTCCTGATGCGCCCCCTGGACGTGCTCCTCGCGATCCCGTCCCTGCTGCTCATCCTCCTCGTCGCGGCCGTCTTCGCACCGGGTGCCGTGGGGCTCGCGCTGCTCGTCGCCCTGGTCAACATCCCGGACGCGGCACGCATCATCCGCGCCACCGCGGCCGAGGCGGCGGCCCGCCCCGCCGTCGAGGCGCTGCGGATGCAGGGCGAGACGTGGTGGCGGATGGCCGTGGGCTACGTCGGCCGCTCGGCCCTGCGCACCCTCGCCGCCGACGCCGGTACCCGGCTGACCGGCGTCCTGTACCTCGTCGCCACCGCCGCCTTCCTCGGCGTCGGCGTGGCCCCGGACGCCGCCGACTGGGCGGTCATGGTCGACCGCAACCGCACGGGCCTCTTCGTCCAGCCCTGGGCCGTCGTCCTGCCCGCCCTCCTGATCGTCGCCCTGACCATGGGCGGCAACCTGCTCTTCGACGCGGCACTGACCGGACGGGCGCGTGGCACGGCGGCCCGCCGCAGACGGTGGCCGGCACGGAAGGAGAACCGCTCGTGAACGGCGCCACGCCCACCTCGCTGTACGCCGCGGACGCACCGGTCGCGGAGATCGTGGACCTGCGGGTGGTGATCGACGACCCGGGGAACGGAACCGGTGCGGACGGCACCGGCCGCCCCCTCGTCGACGGCGTCAGCCTCCGCCTCCACCCCGGCCGGATCACCGCACTCGTCGGCGCCTCCGGCAGCGGCAAGACGACCACCGGGCTGGCGCTGCTGGGCGAGTATCCGCAGGGAGCCCGGGTGACCGGCGAGGTACGCGTACCGGACGGCCTCGTCGGCTACGTCCCCCAGCACCCCGCCGCGGCCCTCAACCCCGCCCGCCGCGTCGACGCCCTCCTCCGCGACATCGCCCGCGCACAGGTACGCGACCTGCCCCGCAGGGACCGCCGCACGGCCGTCACCGAACGCATCCTGCGCGCCTGCGCCGATGCCCAGCTCGGTGACGCCGAGACCCTGCTGCGCCGGTACCCGCACCAGCTCTCCGGCGGTCAGCAGCAGCGTTTCGTCCTCGCCCAGGCCCTCCTGACCGGGGCCCGGGTGGTGGTCGCCGACGAACCGACCACCGGCCAGGACGCGCTCACCAAGCGCCGCATCGTCGAACAGCTCGCCGCGCTGGCCCGCCAGGGCATCGCCGTTCTCCTCCTCAGCCACGACCTGGACGTCGTCCGCGCCCTCGCCGACGACATCCACGTCATGCGCGCCGGCCGCGTCCTGGAATCCGGCCCGGCGGACCAGCTCCGCCTCGCACCCCAGCACCCCTGGATCCGCGACCTTTTCACGTCCGAAGCACCGCCCCCGGAGAGCACACCCGCGGCTGTCAGTACCCCCGACGATGATTCCGCAGCCCGGCAAGCCGCCGAGGGCCCCCTGCCCCCCGACGCCCCCCCTCCTCCGCATCCGCTCCCTGACCGCCCGCCACCACCGCACCCCCGTCCTCCACCTCCCCGGCCTCACCCTCAGCGCCGGCGAGTGCCTGGCCGTGGTCGGCCGGTCGGGCAGCGGCAAGACGACCCTCGGCCGCTGCGTGGCCGGCCTCCACCGGGCCTACGACGGCGAGATACTGCTCGACGGCACGGCCCTCCCGCGCAGCCTCCGGGCCCGCACCCGTGAGCAACTGGCCGCCGTCCAGTACGTCTTCCAGGACGCCCGCGCCGCCTTCGACGAACACCGGCCCGTCCTGGACCAGGTGGCCCGTACCGCCGTCCGGCTGCGCGGCCTACCCACCGCGGCGGCCCGCACCGAGGCGGAGCACACCCTCGCGACGCTCGGCCTCCCCGCCGCACTCGTACGCCGCCACCCCCAGCAGCTCTCCGGTGGCGAACTCCAGCGCGCGGCCCTGGCCCGCGCCCTCCTCGCCCACCCCCGCGTACTGATCTGCGACGAGATCACCTCAGGCCTGGACACCCTCACCCGCCGGGCCCTCCTCACCCTCCTCACCGACCTCCTCCGCACCCGCCCCGACCTGGCCCTGATCCTGATCACCCACGACCGCGACACCGCAGCCCTCGCCACCCACACCGCCGTCCTGGACACCGGCCGCCTCGCGGAACAAGGCCCCACGGAACAGCTCCTCACCGCCCCTCAGCACCCGGTGACGGCGGCACTCCTGCAATCACCCGAGGCGGCGGGGGCGAAGGCGGTGGCCTTGAAGAACGTGTAGAGCAGGCTGCCGCCGTCGTCCGCGACCCGGCGCAGGTCGGCCATGGCCCGGTCCCATTCCTCGGCCGTGCTGAGCCCGGTGGCCACCGCCTGGTCACGTGCGGCGTCGAACAGCGCGATGAAGGTGTTGCGGGTGAACCCCTCCACGAGGGCGGGACGCGTGTGGTCCGCGTAGACCGTACGAGGCTCGACGTCGATGCCCTCGTACCCGGACGCCGCCAGCAGTGCGGCCAGCTGACGGCCGATCAGCGCGTTGCCGCCGGCTATGGCCTGGAGCCGTGCCTGCTGGTCGATCGCCGCGCGGGCACGCGGGCTGTCGGGGTGGAGGACCGCGGAGCCGTGGTCCCCCTCGATCACGGTGAGCGTGCCGCCGGGACGCAGCACGCGGCGCAGCCCGGCCAGCACGCGCGCCGGGTCGGCCAGGTGCTCCAGCACGAAGCAGACGAAGACGTGGTCGAAGGCGCCGTCGGCGAACGGAAGGCGGTGCAGGTCGGCGCGCCGCCACTGCACCGCCGCCGTCGGTGCCCGGGCCGCGAGGCGGGCCCGGGCCTGGGCGAGGGAGTCAGCGGACCGGTCGACGGCGACGATGCGGGCCCCCGGACTGTGGGTGACCAGGTGCACGGTCTGCGCGCCGGTACCGCAGCCGGCCTCCAGCACCCGGCTGCCCGCCGGATACGCCGTCCCGTGGTGCAGCAGGGCCGCCAGCACCTCCGCCTGGTCGGTCAGCCGCCGGGCCTCGCGCTCCGAGTACCCGTGGACGTAAGCGCGTTCCTCGACCGTGGTCACGGTCCGCCTCCTTCTCCGTGGCATCCGTCATCAGTCATCCGTGATCTGTGATCTGTGATCCGTGATCCGTTGACGTCCTCACCCTCGTCGGACAATGGACCGATGCACAGGTCCAATGGGGGAGTACCTGACCGGTCCGTAACGGGCGATGGCGCAGCCCGCGAACCCGGGCGTCCGGGCGCCGACTTCCTGCAGCTCGACATCGGCGAGGCGCCGCCCGGCGGGCTGTCGGAGTGGCTGGCCGGGCGGCTGCGGCAGGCCGTGGCCGACGGCCGGCTGCCGGTGGGCTGCAGACTCCCCGCCACCCGCGTACTCGCCGCCGACCTGCGGGTCTCCCGGGGCGTGGTCACGGAGGCGTACCGACGGCTGAGCGAGGACGGGCACGTCGAGGGACGGGGGCGCGGCGGCACGGTCGTGGTGGCGGCCCCGGTGGGCGTCCAGCCCGCCACGACGCCCTCATCCGCGGCGCCCTCGTCCGCGGCTCCCTTCCCTGCTGACCGGGCTTCGGGCAGCTCGTCGACGGGTGACCCGACTGCCGGCAGTACGGCCACCGGCAGTACGGCCACCGGCAGTTCGTACCCCGCCGGCTTGTTCACCGACGCCCCCGGTGCGGACGTCTTCGACGCGCTGCGCGGGGCTCCGGCGCGCGTCGACCTCACGCCCGGCCTGCCGGACCTGACCGCGTTCCCCCGCGCGGCGTGGCTGCGCGCCGAGCGGTCCGTGCTGAGCGGTCTCTCCGCCGCGGCCTTCGGATACGGCGATCCGCGCGGCACCCCGGCCCTGCGCCGGGCCGTCGCGGACTGGCTGGCCCGCAACCGCGGCATCCGTGCCGACCCCGGCGACGTCCTCGTCGTCGCGGGCACCGCCCAGGCGTTCGGCCTGCTCCGGCAGGTGCTCCGCGACGACGGCAGCCACGAGGTGGCGGTGGAGGACCCCGGCTCGCTCGGGGCCCGCCAGCACCTGCGGGACGGCCGGCTGGCGACGCCGCCCGTCCCGGTCGACGCCGACGGCATCCGCGTCGACGCGCTCCGCGCCACCGGCGCCCGGGCGGTACTGCTGACCCCGGCGCACCAGTTCCCGACCGGAGTGGTGCTCGGCGGCGAGCGGCGCCGGGAACTCATGAGCTGGGCCACCGAAGGCGGGCTGATCATCGAGGACGACTACGACGCCGAGCACCGTTACGACCGGCCTCCGGCACCCGCGCTGCGGGCGATGCTCCCGGAACACGTCTGCTACGCCGGGAGCGTGTCCAAACTGCTGGCACCCGCACTGCGGGTCGGCTGGATGCTCGCGCCGACGCGGTACCGGGACGCGCTGGTGGACGCCAAGCGGTTCGCCGACCTCGGCAACGCCGCACTGCCGCAACTGGTACTGGCCCGGCTGATGGAGTCGGGCGAACTGGAACGGCACCTGCGGCTGCTGCGCAGACGCCACCGCCGCCGCCGGGACGCGATGATCGAGGCGATCAGGTCACGGCTGCCGGGCGCGGTCGTACACGGCGCGGCGGCGGGCCTGCACCTGATGGTCACCTTCGACGGCGGCCCGGACTTCAGGGACACCGACCTCGCCGCCGCCGCGCTCGCCCGTGGCGTCAAGGTCCACCCCCTGTCCTGGCACCGGCAACGCGCGTACCGCCCCGGGCTGGTGATGGGATACGCCGCCGCCACCACGTCCGCCCTCACCGAAGGCATCACACTCCTCGGCGACGCGCTACGCGACGTACGGCCGAACGGCACGCCGACCGACGCGAATTCCGGGAGGCCGGAGGATGTTCGGAGGACTGGCGACAGAAGGCGGAAGCGTGCGTGAATAAAGCCACTGCTTCGAAAAAGGCGGACATCGCCGGGCATGCGAGTGGAGCTGCTTTTCGCCGTCTTCAGCGCGCTGTTGCTGCGGCGGTCGTCACCGCAGCGCATGCACGCAATGGTGCCAGGAAAGCGCGGAAGCCGGGACCCGCACCTCGGTGCGGTCCCGGCTTCGCCGTGCGCGTCGGCGTCAGGCGGGGAGGATGTTCTCCGCCTGCAGGCCCTTCTGGCCCTGCGTGACGTCGAAGGTCACCTGCTGGCCTTCCTGCAGCTCGCGGAAGCCCTGGGTGGCGATGTTCGAGTAGTGGGCGAAGACGTCGGCGCCGCCGCCGTCCTGCTGGATGAAGCCGAAGCCCTTCTCCGCGTTGAACCACTTCACGGTACCGGTGGCCATGTCATATCTCCTTCGGGTGCAGTGCCCGGAGCCCACACTGCGCGGGCTCCGCGTCGCCGCGATGATGCCCCGCCCGGAAACATGCCGGAGAAATACAAAAGTGCTCCCGCCGTACTGGGACGGCGAGGGCACTTGAAGTATTTGGGAACCACAACTGCAACTGCCGGCAACCGTAGCACGGGGGTTCCGCCGGAGCCCGGAAATATTGCCGGAATTCTCGGCGGCAGGCTCGAAATCCCGGCCGCCGCGTCGAACATTTCTGCCCCCGTGCTGCTTTCCGGGAAGCGGTCAGCCCGGCTGCTCCTCGGGCCTGGCGGGCTGCTCCTCGGGTGTACTGCGTCGGGCGCCCGCCTCGCCGGCCGGCCCGTCCGGCAGGGACCGGAGCATGTGGGCCATCGCCTCGAGGCTCTGTGCGGCGCCCGCACCGCCACAGGTCAGGGAGGCGATGAGGTTGCCGAGCAGACCTGACCGGTCAGCGACGATCCGGACTCGGCCGACCTCGACGACGAGTCCCAGCAGATCCAGCCGCAGACCCTGCGGAATGTCGAGTACGACACAATCTCCAGGCGGTGTTGTCATCCTGAGTTCCCCCTCTGAACGACCGACCGGGCCCCGGTTCGCCCGGGGTGTGTGCCCCATACCCGCCCGGAAGCGCGCAAGCCCACGCCGCTCCGAAGACGCAGACTGCCTTCCGGTAGCGGCTTCCGGGACGGGCGGCGTCGCCCGTTCCCTGCGGCGTGCCCGTGTGCCGGTACCTCTCTTCGGGCCCGGCGCCGCTCACCAGCGGGTTCGGCGGCCTGCCCGCTGCCGGCGCGCCCGCTGACCCCGGAACGACGCGCACGAACGACCGCATCTTCTTCGGGCCGCAGCGTCCACACCGGAGTACAGCGCCCTGCCCGGTGCCCCTGGTGCGGTGTCGGCTCTCTCGTGGGACGGCGGTCCGGGGAGACGGTGCGGACACGTGCCCGGTGCACGGACGGCACCGGGCCGAGGGCCGTGCTGCCGTGCGCGGTCCGCTGCGGCGGCACCGGGTAGCTGTCGGCTCAACCACCCGGCGCCTACATTTCGGTGGTTCTGCAGCATCACCGAAACGCCCTGGCTGCGTGCCCCGGGAGCAACGCGCCAAACGCCACTTCGGGAGCGGACCGGCGGGCCGGGAACATCGCGGCGGGCCGGGAACGTCGCCATGAACGTCGAAGGGCCCCACCGCGAACGGTGGGGCCCTTCGATGCGTGCCCGGTGAGGCACTGGCGGAGGATACGAGATTCGAACTCGTGAGGGGTTGCCCCCAACACGCTTTCCAAGCGTGCGCCCTAGGCCTCTAGGCGAATCCTCCGCGGAAGACATTACATGACGTGGGGGAGTGCTCGCGAACTCGATCCCCGGGTGGTGATCGGCCGGGGGTCCGGGTGGGGGGTGAGGGTCGTTTCCGGGGTGCCGGATCAGGTACTGTGGGCGCAGCCCCTCACGTGGCGCTATCTGACTGAACTCCCCCAGGGCCGGAAGGCAGCAAGGGTAGGTCGGCTCTGGCGGGTGCGTGGGGGGCGTTCGCGTTTCCGGGGCGGCTGGTCCCTGCCCGCCGGGTTCCGTCGGCGGGGCCCGTTGTCGGTGCGGGCCGATATCGTCGTATGCGTGTCATCCCTTGCGCTGTACCGCCGCTACCGCCCCGAGACCTTCGCCGAGGTCATCGGGCAAGAGCACGTGACCGACCCGCTGCAGCAGGCCCTGCGGAACAACCGCGTCAACCACGCGTATCTCTTCAGCGGACCGCGCGGCTGCGGCAAGACGACCAGCGCGCGGATCCTGGCGCGCTGCCTCAACTGTGAGCAAGGTCCCACTCCGACGCCGTGCGGGGAGTGCCAGAGCTGTGTCGATCTCGCCCGTAACGGGCGGGGGTCGATCGATGTCATCGAGATCGACGCCGCGTCGCACGGTGGTGTGGACGACGCGCGTGAGCTGCGCGAGAAGGCCTTCTTCGGGCCCGCGAGCAGCCGGTACAAGATCTACATCATCGACGAGGCCCACATGGTCACCTCGGCGGGCTTCAACGCCCTGCTGAAGGTGGTCGAGGAGCCGCCGGAGCATCTGAAGTTCATCTTCGCGACCACCGAGCCCGAGAAGGTCATCGGGACGATCCGGTCGCGTACGCACCACTACCCGTTCCGGCTGGTGCCGCCGGGGACGCTGCGGGACTACCTGGGCGAGGTGTGCGGCCGGGAGGACATCCCGGTCGAGGAGGGTGTGCTCCCGCTGGTCGTGCGGGCCGGTGCCGGGTCGGTGCGTGACTCGATGTCGGTGATGGACCAGCTGCTGGCGGGGGCCGGTGCCGACGGTGTGACATACGCCATGGCCACGGCTCTGCTCGGCTATACGGACGGGTCGCTGCTCGACTCGATCGTGGAGGCGTTCGCCTCGGGCGACGGGGCGGCGGCCTTCGAGGTCGTCGACCGGGTGATCGAGGGCGGGAACGATCCGCGGCGGTTCGTTGCCGACCTGCTGGAGCGGCTGCGCGACCTGGTGATCCTGGCGGCGGTGCCGGACGCGGCGGAGAAGGGGCTGATCGACGCCCCGGCCGATGTCGTGGAGCGGATGGAGGCCCAGGCGTCCGTCTTCGGCGCGGCGGAGCTCAGCCGCGCGGCCGATCTGGTCAATTCCGGGCTGACGGAGATGCGCGGGGCGACCTCGCCGCGGCTCCAGCTGGAGCTGATCTGTGCGCGGGTGCTGCTGCCCGCCGCGTACGACGACGAGCGTTCGGTGCAGGCGCGGCTGGACCGCCTGGAGCGCGGCGTCGGGGTGGCGGCGCTCGGCGGCGGCATGCCGGATGGCGCTCCCGGAGCGGCCGGAATGCCGGTCGTGCAGTCCGGCGGCGAGCCCGCTGCGGGGTACGTGCCCGGGCCCGACGCCCATGCGGCGCCGGGCGTGCCGGCGGGGCCGAGCGGGCCCGCGGCGGCGCGGGCAGCGGTGCGCGGCGCGATGAGCGGTGCGGGCGGCGGCCAGGGGGCCGGCCCGGCCGGTGGTGGGGCAGGTGGCCCGGCCGGTGGCCCCCCGGGCGCTGGAGTCGGCGCGGACGCCGGGGCCGGCCGGCCGGCGGCCGGCGGGATGCCCGGCGCGGGTGCCGGTGCCGGAGCCGGGCCCGGTGATGCCTCCGACGCGGCGGCGGGGCCCGCCCAGCAGGGCGGTGGCGGCGCTCCGGCGGGCGCATGGCCTACGGGTACGCAGCAGCCGGGCCGTACGCCGGGTGACGGCGCGCGGGCCACCGGGACCGGTGAGGAGGCCGGTGCCGGGGCGCGGCGGCCGGGTGCCTGGCCCGGTGGCGCGAGCGGACCGGGCGGTGCGGGCGGACCGGGTGGAGCTGCTGGAGCGGGCGGCTCCGGTGGTGCCGCCGGGCCTGCCGGGGACGGAGGCGAGAACGGCGCTGCCGGTGGTCGCCGGCCCGGCAGCTGGCCGACCGCGGCCGCGCCCGGGAGCCAGGCAGGCCAGGGCGGCGCGCCCGGCCGGCAGCCCGGCGACCAGCCGTCGTACGGCCGGCAGGCGTCCGCCCCGCAGCAGGCGGCGCCGCAGCAGCCCGCGGCCCAGCAGGGCGGGGGCGCGCCGGGTGGCGGCGGGCAGAGCAATGCCCAGGGGACGCAGCAGGTACGGGCGATGTGGCCGGACATCCTGGAGGCGGTGAAGGGCAAGCGGCGCTTCACCTGGATCCTGCTCAGCCAGAACGCCCAGGTGGCCGGGTTCGACGGCACGACCCTCCAGGTCGGCTTCCCCAACGCCGGTGCGCGCGACAGCTTCGCGAACGGCGGCAGTGAGGACGTACTGCGGGAGGCGCTGGCCGAGCGGTTCGGCGTGCAGTGGCGGGTCGAGGCGATCATCGACCCGTCGGGCGGTGCCAACCCGCCGAGCGGCGGTCCGGCCCCGCGCGGTGGTGGTGGCTTCGGCGGCAGCGGCACCGGAGGCCCCGGCGGGGGCTTCGGCGGAGGCAGCGGCGGCGGTGGATACGCCGGTGGCGGCGCCCCGGCCGCGCCGCCACAGCCCGCAGCGGCTCCTGCGCCGCCCGCGCAGGGCACGCCCGACCAGGGCGGCGGCCAGGGCGCGCAGCGGGCGCGGCAGGCCGTGGCCGCCTCGGCCGGGGCGCAGCAGGCGCAGAGCAGCCCTGCCGCGGAGCCCGCGTACCGCGAGCCGGAGCCTCCGCCGGTGTCCATCGAGGACGACATGCCGGCCGAGGACGACGCCGACCTCGTCGACTCCGCCCTCAGCGGCTATGACCTCATCGTCCGCGAGCTGGGCGCGACGGTCATAGAGGAGTACAACAACGAATGAGGCGCTGAGGACGAGACGGATGAGGACGAGGCGGATGAGGACGAGGACGAGGCGGATGAGGACGAGGACGAGGCGGATGAGGCACTGACCGGCCGCTGCACAGGCGCCCGGCCCGCCGTACGGAACGTAACGGTTGTGCCCCGATGTGTCGCTTTCCGTAATCGCCGCAGCGTCCCGGGGGCGCGGCGGAGACGTACACCCGTGCTCCTCCCCGCGACGTAGGGCGTCACGCTGCCGGAGCACGTAGGCTCGGGCTACCGCACCCATTTGTAGTCGTACGGCAGGAGTCCGCAGTGATCCCCGGTGGTCAGCCCGATATGCAGCAGCTGCTCCAGCAGGCCCAGAAGATGCAGCAGGACCTCGCGGCGGCCCAGCAGGAGCTGGCGCAGACGCCCGTGTCGGGGTCGGCGGGCGGTGGTCTCGTCAAGGCGACGGTGACCGGCGCCGGCGAGCTCAAGGGCCTGGAGATCGACCCCAAGGCGGTGGACCCGGAGGCGGCGTCGCCCGAGGAGACGGCCGAGACCCTCGCCGACCTCGTGATCGCCGCCGTCCAGGACGCCAACGCCGCGGCCGCGAAGCTCCAGCAGGACAAGCTGGGACCGCTCGCGCAGGGCCTCGGCGGCGGCAGCGGCATCCCCGGCCTGCCCTTCTGAGGCCTCCCCTTCCGACGGACAGCCGGGCCGATTCCCCCAGCGGGGAGCCGGCCCGCTTCCCGAGAGCCGGAATCGAAGGCTCCGCCGGGGGCGAAGACTCCGCCGGGGGCGAAGGCTCCGCCGGGGAAGAACGGAAGAAGACCGGAAGGCCGGCAGGCCAAGAGTTCCGGCAGGTCCCCTCTCCGGGGGACCGAGACCTCCCCTTCGGGCGGGAGGGCAACTAGCGTACGGAGCAGGGCGGACAAGGGAGAGAGCGTTCCGTGTACGAAGGCGTGGTCCAGGACCTGATCGACGAGCTGGGGCGGCTGCCCGGCGTCGGTCCCAAGAGCGCGCAGCGGATCGCCTTCCACGTCCTCCAGGCCGAGCCGACCGACGTCCGCCGGCTGGCGAACGCGCTGATGGAGGTCAAGGCCAAGGTCCGGTTCTGTGCCGTGTGCGGCAATGTCGCGCAGGACGAGCAGTGCCAGGTCTGCCGTGACCCGCGCCGGGACCCCTCGGTCATCTGCGTCGTCGAGGAGCCCAAGGACGTCGTCGCGATCGAGCGGACGCGGGAATTCCGCGGCCGGTACCACGTACTGGGCGGGGCGATCAGCCCCATCGAGGGCGTGGGCCCGGACGACCTGCGGATCAGGGAGCTGCTGGCCCGGCTCGCCGACGGCACCGTCGGCGAGCTGATCCTGGCCACCGACCCGAACCTGGAAGGCGAGGCCACCGCCACGTACCTCGCGCGCATGATCAAGCCCATGGGTCTGAAGGTGACGCGCCTGGCCAGCGGCCTGCCGGTCGGGGGCGATCTGGAGTATGCCGACGAGGTCACGCTCGGGCGGGCCTTCGAAGGACGGAGACTTCTCGATGTCTGATCCCACGCTGCACAACGCCTCGCAGAACCCGGACGACTTCGCCGTACAGGTCGCCGACTCGATCGACAGCTTCATCGTGGCGGTCACGGAAGTGGCCCGCGGAGACGAGCCGGGCAGCGCCGTGCCCTTCCTGCTGCTGGAGATCTCGCAGCTGCTGCTGACCGGCGGCCGGCTGGGCGCCCACGAGGACATCGTCCCGGAGGAGCGGTACGAGCCGGACATCGGCCCCGAGCCGGACGTGGACGAGCTGCGGGAGCGGTTCGCTGCGCTGCTGGACCCGGTGGACGTCTACAACGAGCTGTTCGACCCGTACGTACCGCGCAGCGCGCCGGTGGCCTGCCGGATCTCCGACGACCTCGCCGACATCATCACCGACCTGCGGCACGGCCTCGCGCACTACCGTGCCGGGCGGATCACCGAGGCGCTGTGGTGGTGGCAGTTCTCGTACCTGTCCAACTGGGGGCCCACCGCGAGTGCCGCGCTGCGCGCCCTGCAGTCGCTGGTCGCGCACGTCCGCCTGGACCAGCCGCTGGACGAGCTGGACGGCCTGGACACCGACACGGGCGTCGACGGCGGGGGTGACCTGGAGGAAGAGGCCGGGAAGGTCATGGCGGCGGAGATCGCCGGGCCGCTCGGCCTGCGTCAGGGCTGAGCGCCAGGCGCCGAGGCCTGAGCGCCAGGCGCCGGAGTCCGGTCGTCAGTGCGGGCACGTGCGGCCCGGCGTGCCCTCGGGCGTCGGTGCGTAACGCCGCACGCCCTGTGAGCTGGCTTACGTTTCCGGGTGGTTTCCGTGTGCTCTTGCCCGGAGCGGGCAGGTGGCCAGCCGAGCGGGCGCGACGGGGCGCCACGCCGGCCGTTTCGGGAGATACTCGGAAGAAGGACACGGGACGGCTCGTACCGGGTCAGGGCGGTGGGCGCTGCGGTCGGACACGACCGTCACGCTGACCGTTTCGATCAGGTAGCGAGCAATGTGTCTCACGATGTGGTATTGGCGAGGCGGATTCCGCCTGCTCGATAGACTGAGCCGACCGCATGGCCCCTGAACCCAGGGGTCCGGAAACGCCCGCAGACCTGCGGCATCCGCAGGCCACGGGGATCCGACAGACAGTTGCGAGGAGCGAGCACACGTGGGCCTTGTCGTGCAGAAGTACGGCGGCTCATCCGTTGCGGATGCCGAGGGCATCAAGCGCGTTGCCAAGCGAATCGTCGAGGCCAAGAAGAACGGCAACCAGGTTGTCGTAGTGGTCTCCGCGATGGGCGACACGACGGACGAGCTGATCGATCTCGCGGGGGAAGTCTCCCCGATGCCTTCGGGCCGCGAGTTCGACATGCTGCTGACCGCCGGAGAGCGGATCTCCATGGCCCTGCTGGCGATGGCGATCAAAAACCTCGGTCACGAGGCGCAGTCCTTCACGGGCAGCCAGGCCGGCGTCATAACGGACTCCGTGCACAACAAGGCACGGATCATCGACGTGACGCCGGGCCGGATCAAGACGTCCGTCGACGAGGGCAACATCGCGATCGTCGCCGGCTTCCAGGGTGTGTCCCAGGACAAGAAGGACATCACCACGCTGGGCCGCGGCGGCTCGGACACGACCGCCGTCGCGCTGGCCGCAGCCCTGGATGCGGACGTCTGCGAGATCTACACCGACGTCGACGGCGTCTTCACCGCCGACCCGCGGGTCGTGAAGAAGGCCCGCAAGATCGACTGGATCTCGTTCGAGGACATGCTGGAGCTGGCCAGCTCCGGTTCCAAGGTGCTGCTGCACCGTTGCGTCGAGTACGCACGCCGTTACAACATCCCGATCCACGTCCGGTCCTCGTTCTCGGGGCTTCGGGGTACGTGGGTCAGCAACGAACCGCAAGGGGACCAGCCGATGGAGCAGGCGATCATCTCGGGCGTCGCGCACGACACCTCCGAGGCGAAGGTCACGGTCGTCGGCGTACCGGACAAGCCGGGCGAGGCCGCGACGATCTTCCGGGCCATCGCGGACGCCGAGATCAACATCGACATGGTCGTGCAGAACGTCTCGGCCGCGTCGACGGGCCTGACCGACATCTCCTTCACGCTGCCGAAGACCGAGGGCCGCAAGGCCATCGCGGCGCTGGAGAAGACCAAGCCGTCGGTCGGCTTCGACTCGCTCCGCTACGACGACCAGATCGCGAAGATCTCGCTGGTCGGCGCCGGCATGAAGACCAACCCCGGCGTCACCGCCGGCTTCTTCGAGGCGCTGTCCAACGCGGGTGTGAACATCGAGCTCATCTCGACCTCCGAGATCCGCATCTCGGTCGTCACCCGCGCCGACGACGTCAACGAGGCCGTGCAGGCCGTCCACAGCGCGTTCGGTCTCGACACCGATTCCGACGAAGCCGTGGTCTATGGCGGCACCGGCCGATGACACCGTCTGATGGGCTGATGCCGGCGGCCGACGGGCTGCCGGCACCGGCCCATGGGGCGCCGCCGGCGGACGGTATCCCGACGGCGGCGGCCCGCGCGGGCCGCGCGGACGACCGTGCGGCCCGTAAGCCGAACCTCGCCGTGGTCGGCGCGACCGGCGCCGTCGGCGGCGTACTGCTCGGCATCCTCTCCGAGCGTGCCGACATCTGGGGTGAGGTACGGCTGATCGCCTCGCCCCGCTCGGCAGGGCGCAAGCTGACCGTACGGGGCGCGGAGACCGAGGTCCTCGCGCTCGCCGAAGAGGTCTTCGACGACATCGACATCGCGCTCTTCGACGTGCCGGACGAGGTCTCGGCGACGTGGGTGCCGGTCGCCGCCGCCAAGGGCGCGGTGGTCGTCGACAACTCCGCCGCCTTCCGGATGGACCCCGACGTCCCGCTGGTCGTGCCGGAGGTCAACGCGCGCGCCGCCCGCGCACGGCCGCGCGGCATCATCGCCAACCCGAACTGCACGACCCTCTCGATGATCGTCGCGCTGGGCGCGCTGCACGCCGAGTACGGGCTGAGCGAGCTGATCGTCTCCTCGTACCAAGCGGTTTCCGGAGCGGGCAAGGCCGGCGTCGACGTCCTGCGCAGCCAGCTCTCCGCGACGTCCGGTACGGAGCTGGGCACGACGCCCGGGGACGTGCGGCGGGCCGTCGGTGACGACCTCGGGCCGTTCCCCGCGCCGGTCGCGCTGAACGTCGTGCCGTGGGCCGGTTCCCTGCGGGAGGACGGCTGGTCCTCCGAGGAGCTGAAGGTCCGCGACGAGTCCCGCAAGATCCTCGGCCTGCCCGAGCTGCGGGTGACCGCGACCTGCGTCCGCGTACCGGTGATCACCACGCACTCGCTGACCGTGCACGCGCGCTTCGAGCGTGAGGTCACGGTGGCCGGGGCGCACGAGATCCTGGCCGCCGCGCCCGGTGTCGTGCTGTGCGACGACCCGGAGGAGGGCGAGTTCCCCACACCGGCCGACGTGGTCGGCACGGACCCGACCTGGGTCGGCCGGGTACGCAGGTCCCTGGACGACCCGCTCGCGCTGGAGCTCTTCGTGTGCGGCGACAACCTCCGCAAGGGCGCGGCGCTGAACACCGCCCAGATCGCCGAGGTGGTCGCGGCGGAGCTGGCGGGCGGCTGAGCGGTCGGCCGGAGTTCCACGTCTCGTCCGCCGGCGGTGTTCGGCCGCGTACCGGTTGGCGGTGTACCGGCCGGCGGTGCTTGAAGACTTAAGGAACCCACTCCCCAAGTCCGCGCCGGGTGGGTAATAATTCGAGGACTACTTGTGAAAGTCCTGTGAGCGGTCCGTCGGCCCTGGTCGCTTGGTCTGGGTCGATGTCCTGTTCGACTATTCGCTCCCCGTCGTGCTGCAACCGCAGCCGCGCGGGGAGCGTCTTTGTCGCCGCCCTTCCTGGGCGTTCGGCACGGCACGGTTCGGCGACGCGCCCTCACGGCGTACGGCGAAGGCCTCACGAGGGCCGCGGTAAGTGCGTAATACCGCCCTTATGGGCACGGGCAATATGGGGCATCAAGGAAGAGCTGGTACGCATGAGGGCATTCAACGCATCGCCAAAAACGGTGCCTTGCGCGTACAACCCTGACGGGGGGAAGCGTGTCCAACAGGCGTGGCAGAGGTACTCGGCATCGCGATCGGCCCAGGGGGCACAGGCGGCACAGCTGTGGCGCGGCCGTCGCGTACTCGCATCCCCGGTGGCATGCCGGTGATCGCGCCCTGGCCCGCCGCGCGCCCCTCGCAGGCGCCGTCCCCGCACGGGAACGCTGACGAGGCGATGGCAGCGGGCACCACAGTCGACCACCTCACCGAGACCTACAGAGCGCACTACCGCTCCCTGCTCGGTCTCGCCGCGCTGCTCCTGGACGACACCGCGTCCTGTGAGGACGTCGTCCAAGAGGCGTTCATCCGCGTGCACTCGGCGCGCGGACGCGTACGCGACCCGGAGAAGACCCTCGCCTATCTGCGGCAGACGGTCGTCAACCTCTCCCGCTCCGCTCTGCGCCGCCGCATCCTCGGGCTGAAGCTGCTGTCCAAGCCGATGCCCGACATGGCGAGCGCCGAGGAGGGCGCGTACGAACAGCTGGAGCGGGACCAATTGATCAAGGCGATGCGTGGTCTGCAGCGGCGCCAGCGCGAGGTCCTCGTGCTGCGTTACTTCGCTGACATGACCGAGGCACAGGTCGCCGAGACGCTGGGCATATCGCTCGGCTCGGTGAAGGCGTACGGCTCACGGGGTATCGCGGCGCTGCGCGTCGCCATGGAGGCTCCGGCATGACCAGCAAGCAGTACGGCCCGTACGAGCCCGGCTCCGACGGCTCGACGGGCCCGCACGGAACGGCGCGCCCGGAGGACGGGCAGCCGCAGCAGCACACACCCCAGGACACGGGCGCGCCGAATGACAACGGTGCCATGGAGGGCTCCGAGCGGGACGACGGCCCGGGGGCGGGGGGTGACGGTTCCGCAGATGGCGGGGCCGGTTCCGCCGGGATCGGTTCCGCGAGTGGGTCCGTTCCCGCCGGGTCCGGTTCCCCGAATGAGCCCGGTGGGTTCGGTGAGCCCGGTGGGTTCAGTGGGACCGGTGAGCCCGGTGGGCCCGGTGGCGGTCTCGGCGGGCCGGGCGAGGAGGAGCTGCGTAACCTCCTGCAGTCCGCCGTCCGGGACCTGGAGCCGTCCCCCGACTCCCTCGACCACCTGCGCCGCGCGGTGCCCGCCCGGCGCAGGCGCCGCCGGCACGCCGTGGTCGGCGCCGCGGCCGTACTGCTCTTCGGCGGTACGGCGATGCCCGCCATGCTGCACGTCGCGAACGGCGGGGACGACACCTCCGGCCGCCAGGCCAACGCCGCCAGCAGTTCCCGGGCGCACGTCACGACCGGCGGCACGCACGGCGGCACCGCCCGGCACCCCAGCGACCGCCCGGCCGGCAAGGACGGCAAGAAGGACGACAAGGACGGCGAGAAGACCGGCAAGGACAAGGACAAGGCGGAGGACGGCGCATCCGAGCAGTCCGGCGGCCCCGCCGCCGACCCGGCCGCGACGATGGACGTCACCTCCCCGGCCTGCCTGCGCGCACAGCTCGGCAACGGCAGCGCCAGCTCCGCCGCGCCCGACGCCGAGGGCCGCGTCTACGGCGCCCTCCGGATCGTCAACGTCTCCGCCACGACCTGCTCCGTCGACGGCGGCGGCAGCGTGACCGCGGCAGCCCAGGGCAGCGCCGACCCGACGCGCGTCCAGGTCGTCGACCACACCACGGGCGACGCCGCCTCCGGCCTGCCCGACCCGGCCGCGGTGCCCGGCCGGATCGTGCTCAAGCCCGGCGAGGCGTACGAGGTGAAGTTCGCCTGGATCCCGGCGGAGGGCGGCGGCCCTTCGGGCTGCGCGACCCCCGGTACCCCGACGCCCGGCACGTCGGAGGGGACGGGCTCCGGTGAGCCGAGCAACACCTCCTCCGCCGAGGGCGGCGGCGACCAGGCGGGCAGCGGCAGCGAGGGCCCCGGAGACGGCGGTACGCAGGCGGCCAGCGTGGCGGTCAGCCACACCCCGGAGGCCGGCGAGCCGTCCGCGGCATCCACCACGATCAACGACGCGTGTGCCGGCACGATCTACCGGACCGGCGCCCTGCCGGGGCAGTAGCCGGCGCCCTGCCGGGGCGGCAGCAGGCGAACGCGGGCGGTGCGGTGCACGAGCCGCGAGGCCCGGCGGATACGGGCCCGCCGTCCGGGTACGAGGCACGTGCCCGTACCTTTGATGGTGTGTACCGGTTCCTGCTCACCCCGCGATGGTGGGGAATCAACGTCTTCGTCCTGCTGGCGATCCCCGTGTGCGTCTTCATGGGCAGCTGGCAGCTGAGCCGCTTCGAGGACCGAGTCGACACGCACCAGCAGCAGGAACACCGGGCGGCCGACGCCGAGGCCGCGGCCGCCCGCCCGGTGACCGAGCTACTGCCCGTCGACAAGAACACCTCGGGCCGGCGCGCCACCGCGACCGGGCACTACGACACCGGTCATCAGCTGCTCGTCCCGGACCGGAAGCTCGGCGAACGGACCGGCTTCTACGTGCTGACCATGCTGCGTACGGACGGCGGCAAGGCGCTGCCGGTCGTACGCGGCTGGCTGCCGGGCGACGCGGACGCGAAGGCCGACGCGGCGAAGGTGCCGGCGCCGCCGCGCGGTGAGGTGACCGTCACCGGCGCGCTGCAGGCCTCGGAGAACCAGGGCACGCAGGGCGCGCAGACGGGCGGCGGCCTGCCGAAGGGCCAGCTCGGCATGATCAGCGCGGCGTCGCTGGTCAACATCGTGCCGTACGACGTGTACGACGCGTGGGTCACCGTCTCCGACGCCCAGGCCCCGCTGAAGGCCGTACCGCCGACCGCGGCCGAGGGCAGCGGGCTGGACCTCAAGGCGTTCCAGAACCTCGGCTACACCGGCGAGTGGTTCGTCTTCGCGGGCTTCGTGCTCTTCATGTGGTTCCGCCTCTTCCGCCGCGAATCCGAAGCCGCCCGCGACGCGGCCCTGGGCATCCCGACGGATGAACCGGGCATCCCGACGGATGAACCGGGCGGCCCGGCAACGCGCCCGGGCACTCAGGTGGGATCGGGCACTCAGGTGGGATCGGGCACTCAGGTGGGATCGGGCACTCAGGTGGGATCGGACACTCAGGTCGGAGGGGAGACGACGGGGGCGGCTGAGCCGGGCGTCACCTCGCGGTCCTGAGGGAAGCGTCCTCGCCTTCCCGGGGGCCTCCCGGGGGCCTCCCCCCCCGCCCCCACCCCTCCCACCCCTCCACTGAAGCTCAGCTCGGACCGTGGGCTGGAGGCGGCGGTCTCGCGCCTCAGCCCTGATCACCGTTCCGCAGCTCCGGCCGCCCGCACCGCGGCCGTGGCGTCTCAGGCCGCGGTGCAGCGTGCTCGTGGTTTCTCAGGTGCTGGTCAGATGGCCTCCAGGTGGCGGCGGGCGAAGTCCAGTTCCAGGCGGAGCTGCTTGATGCGCTCCTCCACCACGAGGGAGCCGTGGCCCGCGTCGTAGCGGTAGACCTCGTGCGGGTGGCCGCGGTCCTTGAGGCGGTCGACGTAGTTCTCCACCTGGCGGATGGGGCAGCGCGGGTCGTTCACCCCGGCGGAGATGTACACGGGGGCGCGCACCGCGTCCACGTACGTCAGCGGGGAGGACGCCTCGAAGCGCTCCGGCACCTCCTCGGGCGTGCCGCCGAGGAGCGTGCGGTCCATCGCCTTCAGGGCCTCCATCTCGTCGTGGTACGCCGTGACGTAGTCGGCGACGGGGACGGCGGCCAGGCCGAGGGCCCAGGAGTCGGGCTGGGTGCCGAGGCCGAGGAGGGTGAGGTACCCGCCCCAGGAGCCGCCGGAGAGGACGAGCTTGGCCGGGTCCGCGAGGCCGGACTCCACCGCCCAGTCGCGGACCGCGGCGATGTCCTCCAGTTCGATCAGGCCGACGCGGTGCTTGAGCGCGTCCGTCCACTCCCGGCCGTACCCCGTCGAGCCGCGGTAGTTGACCCGTACGACCGCGAAGCCGTGGTCCACCCAGGCGGCCGGCGCCGAGGCGAAGGCGTCGCTGTCGTGCCAGGTCGGGCCGCCGTGGATGTCGAAGACGGTCGGGAAGGGGCCCTCGCCGGCGGGCTTCTGGACCAGGGCGTGGATGCGGCCGCCGGGACCCTCGACCCAGGCGTCCGTCACCGGGACGGAGCCCGGGGCCTTCATCCCGGGCGGGTCGAGGACGACCGCGCCGCTCGTGGAGCGGACCTCCGGGGGCTGGGCCGCGGAGGACCAGAGGAACTCCACCGTGCCGTCGGGGCGGGGCGTGGCGCCCGAGACCGTGCCCGTCGGGGTCTCGACGCGGGTCAGTTCGCCGTCCTCCGGCGCGTACCGCCACAGCTCGCCGCGGGCCTGGAACTCGTGCTCCACCAGCAGGGCCGATCCGTCCGGGTACCAGTCGGCGCCGACGTCGCCGGGCAGTTCGAGGGCGAGCGGGGTCTCCTCGCCGGTCAGCGGGTTCCAGATCATCGGCTCCCAGCGGCCGCGGCGCTGGTGGCCGACGAGCAGCCGGGCGTCGCCGTCGACCGGCGCGAAGCCCATCACCGACAGGCCCAGCTCCTCGGTGCCGCCCTTGGTGTCGTCCAGCTCGGCGACGGTGGAGCCGTCGGGGCGCACGACGCGGATCGCGGAGTGCATCGCGTCACCGTGCTCGGTGTGTTCGATGGCGATCAGGGAGCCGTCGTGGGAGAGGGCGCCGACGCCGGCCGACTCGCGGTGGCGGTAGATCTCCACCGGGTCCTGGCCGGGCCGGACGACGTGGATCGTCGAGCCTTCCTCGTCGGTGGAGCGGCCGATGACGGCCGTGCCGTCCCGGCCGAGGGCGAGCCCGCCGGGGTAGGAGGGGGCGAGGCCGGGCGCGGCGGGCTCGTCCTCGCCGCCGCCGAACGGCTGGCGCATCCAGATGCCGAACTCGTCGCCGTCGGTGTCCGAGAACCACCAGATCCACTCGCCGTCGGGAGTGAGCGTCCCGTCCGTCGTGCCGTTCGGCCGGTCCGTGACCTGGCGCTGCGCACCGCTGGTCCGGTCCCACGCGTACAGCTCGAAGGTGCCGGTGGCGTTCGACACGAACAGGGAGCGCTCGGGGGCGTCCTCGGCCCACTCGGGCAGCCCGACGCGGGGGGCCCGGAAGCGCTTCTCCCAGTCCGGCATGGACTCGGTGGTGGCAGTGGTCTCGTCAGTCATGCGACCCATTCTGCGCCCGGCGTGGGACATCCCGCCGGGCTGCCTGTTCGCCTGTGGAAAACTCTCGTCACGGGCATGTCAGCCGTACCGTCCGCGATCCGGCCGGAGGCGGCCACCGGCCCGCCGTGCGCGGCCAGTAGAGTGCGGCTCCGAATCCGCTCGAACTCCGAGGTAGCCGGCTGTGACCCCCGCCACGTCCCCACCCCCCACGCCACCGGTCGTGACCGTCGTCGGGATCGGAGCCGACGGGTGGGCCGGCATCCCCGACGCGTCACGGGACGTCCTGCGGGACGCGGACGTGCTCATCGGCGGGCCGCGCCAGCTGGACCTGCTGCCGGCGGAATGCGCGGGGCGGCGGGTGCCCTGGCCGACCCCGCTGCGGCCCGCCGTGCCCGGGCTGCTCGCGGCGCACGCCGGCCGCAAGGTCGCGGTGCTGGCCAGCGGCGACCCCATGTTCTACGGCATCGGGCGGACGCTCACCGAAGTGCTCGGCGACGGAGCCGTCGGGACCGACGCGCTGCGCATCCTGCCGCACCCCTCCTCCGTCTCCTACGCCTGCGCCCGGCTGGGCTGGCCGGTGGAGGAGACCGAGGTCGTCACGCTCGTCGGCCGGCCGGCCGCGCAGCTGACCGCCGCCCTGCACGACGGCCGGCGGGTGCTCGTCCTCAGCGCCGGCCCCGGCACCCCGGCCGAGGTCGCCCGGCTGCTGGGTGAGCAGGGCTTCGGGCCGACCCGGATGCGGGTGCTCGAACAGCTCGGCGGCGAGCGGGAGCGCGTCGTCGCCGGTACCGCTGAGGACTGGCAGCACCCGCCCGGGGACGCGCTGAACGTCATCGCCCTGGAGTGCCGCCGCGCCCCGGACGCACTGCGGCTGGGCGCCGTACCGGGACTGCCCGACGACGCGTACGAGAGCGACGGACAGCTGACGAAGCGTCATGTTCGTGCCGCCACTCTGGGCGCGCTCGCGCCGGAGCCGGGTGAGCTGCTGTGGGACATCGGCGGCGGCTCCGGTTCGATCGCCATCGAGTGGATGCGGACGCACCGCTCGTGCCGCGCCGTCTGCGTCGAGCGCGACCCCGTACGGGCCGAGCGCATCGGGCGCAACGCCGACCGGCTCGGCGTACCGGCCCTGCGGGTCGTCACCGGTTCCGCTCCCGAGGCGCTGGCCGAGCTGCCGAGCCCGGACGCGGTCTTCATCGGTGGCGGGCTGACCAGTCCCGGGCTGCTCGCGGCCTGCTGGGCGGCGCTGCCGCCGGGCGGCCGGCTGGTCGCCAACACCGTGACGCTGGAGTCCGAGGCGCTGCTCGCCGACTGGTACCGGCGGCACGGCGGCGAGCTGGTACGGCTGGCCGTCGCGCACGCCGTGCCGGTGGGCGGCTTCACCGGCTGGCGGCAGGCCATGCCGGTCACGCAGTGGGCCGTACGCAAGGCTCCGGGGCCGGCCCGGGACGCCGGCGTCCCTGCGGCAGGGACCTGGGCCGAACCGGCGGGGGCCGGTGGCGCTCCCCGGACGGCGGCCGGGCCCGGCCGTGGGTCCGGAGGAGCCGCGGGTGCCCAAGGCACCGAAGGCCCCGAAGGACCTGACGGCACCGACGACTACGAAGCACTTCCAGGAGACGACAGATGACCGTGTACTTCATCGGCGCGGGCCCCGGTGCGGCCGACCTGATCACGGTGCGCGGTGCCCGTACGCTCGCCGCCTGCCAGGTCTGCCTGTACGCGGGCAGCCTCGTGCCGCGCGAACTGCTCGCCGAGTGCCCGCCGGACGCACGCCTGGTGGACACCGCGCAGCTGAACCTCGACGAGATCACCGCCGAGGTGCTCCGTGCGCACGAGGCCGGGCACGACGTGGCCCGGCTGCACTCCGGCGACCCGTCGGTCTTCTCCGCCGTCGCCGAGCAGATGCGACGGCTGGACGCGGCGGGGGTGCCGTACGAGGTGGTGCCCGGCGTCCCGGCGTTCGCGGCGGCCGCCGCGGCGCTCAAGCGGGAGCTGACCGTGCCCACGGTCGGCCAGACGGTGATCCTCACCCGTATCGCGCAGCAGGCGACCGCGATGCCCGAGGGCGAGGACCTCGCCACTCTCGGGCGCAGCGGCGCCCTTCTGGTGCTGCACCTGGCCGCCCGGTACGCCGACCGCGTCGTCGAGGAGCTGCTGCCGCACTACGGGGCGGACTGTCCGGCCGCGGTGGTCGCGATGGCCAGCCGGCCCGACGAGGTCGTGCTGCGCGGCACCCTGGAGGACATCGCCGGCCAGGTGAAGGCCGCGGGGATCGTCCGTACGGCCGTCATCATCGTCGGCCGCACGCTCGGCGCCGAGCAGTTCCGGGACAGCCACCTGTACTCGCCGGAGCGCGACCGCCACGTGTGCTGAGCCGTTACGTGTGCCGAGCCGCCACGTGTGCCGAGCCTCAGCGGGGAGTGCTGCGCCCCACCACGTTGCCCGCGCGGTCGATGCAGAGGACGTCGACCACCACGGGGGCGCCGCGCAGCACTTCGAGGGCCTGGTCCCGGGCGGTGGCCGCCACCAGGTCGCCCAGCGGGACCCCGGCCGCCGTACACAGGTGCAGCGCGGCGAGCCCGGTGTTGGCGGCGGCCACCTCCGTGGCCAGCGCCTCGTCCGCGCCGCCGCGGCGGGCCAGTTCGGCGAGGAAGCCCTTGTCGACCTGGGAGCGCGCCGAGTGCAGGTCCAGATGGCCGGCGGCCAGCTTGGAGAGTTTGGCGAAGCCGCCGCACACCGTCAGCCGGTCGACCGGGTGCCGTCGGACGTACTTCAGTACCGCGCCCGCGAAGTCGCCCATGTCCAGCAGGGCGTCCTCGGGCAGGCCGTACTCGGCCACCACCGTCTTCTCGGACGTCGAGCCGGTGCAGCCGGCCACGTGCGTACGCCCGGCCGCCCTGGCCACGTCCACGCCGCGCCGGATCGAGTCGATCCACGCCGAGCACGAGTACGGCACGACGATGCCGGTCGTCCCGAGGATCGACAGGCCGCCCAGGATGCCGAGCCGCGGGTTCCAGGTGGAGCGGGCGATCTCCTCGCCGTGGTCCACCGACACGGTGAGCTCGACGTCCGCAGCGCCGCTCCCGTGACGCGCGGCGACCTGCGCCAGGTGGTCGCGCATCATCTGGCGCGGCACCGGATTGACGGCGGGCTCTCCGACGTCCAGGGGGAGCCCGGGACGGGTCACCGTTCCCACGCCGGGCCCGGCCTTGAAGACGACACCGGAGCCGGGCGGCAGGGCGCGTGCGGTGACGCGGACGAGTGCGCCGTGGGTGACGTCGGGGTCGTCCCCCGCGTCCTTGACCACGCCCGCCGTGGCACGCCGCCCGGACGGCCCGCCGGAAGGCCCTCCGGGCGCCTCCCCGGGCCGGTCCTCGGTGAGCTCCTCGACCGCCAGCGCGAAGGCCGGGGTCTGGCCCTTGGGCAGCGTGATCGTCACCGGGTCGGGGAAGTCGCCGGTCAGCAGCGCGGTGTAGGCGGCGGTGGCCGCCGCCGTGGCGCAGGCACCGGTCGTCCAGCCGGGCCGCAGACCGGTGTGCTTGAGTTGGGCGCTGCGCCCGCCACTCGCCTCACTCATGGAAGGACCCGATGCACACCGCGACGCACGTACTGATCCTCGGCGGTACGACAGAGGCCCGCCGTCTCGCCGCGGTGCTGGCCGACGGCCCGCTCGCCGGCGGCGTACGCGTGACGACCTCCCTCGCGGGCCGCGTCGCCCGCCCCGTGCTGCCGCCGGGCGAAGTACGCATCGGCGGCTTCGGGGGTGCGCAGGGGCTGGCCCAGTGGCTGCGCGCGCACCAGGTGGACGTGCTCATCGACGCCACCCATCCTTTCGCCGGAACGATCAGTTTCAACGCGGCGACGGCCGCGGGCATGGCCCATGTTCCCCTCTTGGCGCTGCGCCGGCCCGGCTGGGTCCCCGGGGACGGCGACGACTGGCACCCGGCCGGATCACTCCAGGAAGCCGCCGCACTCCTCCCGGAGCTGGGCCGGCGGGTCTTCCTCACCACCGGCCGGATGGGGCTGGGCGCCTTCGCGGACCTCACGGACCTGTGGTTCCTCATGCGGTCCGTCGACGCGCCCGAAGGGCCGTGCCCGCCCCGCATGGAGGTGCTGCTCGACCGCGGCCCGTTCACCCTGGAGGGCGAGCGGGCGCTGCTCCGCGAGCACCGGATCGACGTCGTGGTCACCAAGGACAGCGGGGGAGCGGCCACCGCGCCCAAGCTCACCGCCGCCCGTGAGGCCGGTGTCCCGGTGGTCGTCGTCCGCCGCCCGGCGGCCCCGGCCGGCGTCCCCGTGGTGGACGACCCCGGACAGGCCGCCCACTGGCTGGCGGAGCACCTGGGCGGGGCCTTCCGTACGGAGGCGTGAGGCGCGCGGCCCCGGCCCCGGAGCGCGGCGGCAGCGCCGTCAGCCCTCCGGGTACCGCCGCGGCGTCCAGACGAGCTGCTCGCCGTTCCCGCGCCGTACGGCCTGCGTCTGCGAGGAGCCGACGATCAGGAGCGTGCGCATGTCGACCTCGGCCGGGTCCAGGTCGGCCAGCCGTACGATGCGGACGCTCTCCTCGGGGCCGCCGATGTCGCGGCCGAGTACCACCGGGGTGTCCGGCGCCCGGTGCTCCAGGAGCAGTTCGCGGGCCTTGCCGACCTGCCAGGTCCGGCTGCGCGAGCCGGGGTTGTAGAGCGCCAGCACCAGGTCGGCCGAGGCCGCGGCGCCCAGCCGTTCGGCGATGACCTCCCAGGGCTTGAGCCGGTCCGACAGCGAGATCGTCGCGTAGTCGTGGCCGAGCGGGGCGCCCGCGCGGGCGGCCGCGGCGTTCGCGGCGGTCACCCCGGGCAGCACCCGTACGGGCACGTCCGCGTACTCCGGTTGTGCGGCCACCTCCAGGACGGCGGTCGCCATGGCGAACACCCCGGGGTCACCGCCCGAGACGACGGCCACCCGCCGCCCCCGCCGCGCCAGGTCCAGGGCGAACTCGGCACGCTCGGACTCGACCTTGTTGTCCGAACCGTGCCGCAGCTGGCCCGCCCGTACCGGTACCCGGTCCAGGTAGGTCGTGTAGCCGACCAGGTCGGTGGCGTTGTCCAGGGCGCCGCGCGACTCGGGCGTCAGCCAGGGGGCGCCGGCCGGTCCGGTACCGACGACCGTCACCTCGCCGCCCTCAGGGGCCGGGACCGCGGGCCCCGTGTCCACGCGCGACGGCAGCACGGCCACCGAGAAGTACGGCACCGACTCCGGGTCCACGTCCGCCAGCGCCGCGGTGCGCTCGCCGTCCATGTAGGCCCGCTCCACGTACCGCGCGTCCGCCAGCCGGCCCGCGCGCTCCAGGGCGCGGCGCACGGTCGGGAACGTACGGCCGAGCTTCATCACGACCGCCGAGTCGGCGGCGGCCAGCCGGGCCGTCAGCTCGTCCTCGGGCAGCGTGCCGGGCACGATCGTCAGGGTCTCCTCGGCCTCGACGAGCGGCGTGCCGAGCCGGGCCGCCGAGGCGCTCACCGAGGTGATCCCGGGGACGACCTCGGTCGGGTAGCGGTGCGCGAGCCGCTTGTGCATGTGCTGGTACGAGCCGTAGAACAGCGGGTCGCCCTCGGCGAGTACGGCGACCGTGCGGCCCGCTTCGAGGTGCGCCGCCAGCCGGGCCGCGGCCTCCTCGTAGAAGTCGTTCAGGGCGCCCCGGTAGCCGCCGGGGTGATCCGTCGTCTCGACCGTGACCGGGTAGCGCAGCAGCTCCTCGATGTGGTCGGGCCGCAGGTACCGCTCGGCGATCGCCCGGGCGCGGGACCGGCCGTGCCGGGCGCTGTGGTACGCCACCACGTCCGCCTCCGAGATGACCTCCACGGCCCGCAGGGTCAGCAGGGACGGGTCGCCGGGACCCAGCCCGACCCCGTACAGCTTCCCGGCGCCCACGGCCCTCTCAGCGGCCTCGGTGCCCCCGCTGTTCTCGATGTGCCCGGCGGCCCCGGTGCTCATGGCGGCGCCTTCCGTCGGGGTGCTCATTCCGCGGTGCTCGCAATCGCGTTGACGGCGGCCGCGGCCATCGCGCTGCCGCCGCCGCGCCGCCCCGCACCACCAGGTAGTCCAGGCCCAGCGCGTTCGCCGCCAGGGCGTCCTTCGACTCGGCGGCGCCGATGAAGCCCACCGGTATGCCGAGGACGGCCGCCGGGCGCGGCGCGCCCTCCGCGACCATCTCCAGCAGGCGGAACAGGGCGGTCGGCGCGTTGCCCACAGCCACCACCGAGCCCTCCAGCAGGCCCCGGTCGCGCCACAGTTCCAGCGCGGCGGCGCTGCGCGTGGTGTCCAGCTTGGCGGCCAGCTCCGGTACGGCCGGGTCCGACAGGGTGCACACCACGTCGTTGTCGGCGGGCAGCCGCTTGCGGGTCACGCCGCTGGCGACCATCTGCGCATCGCACAGGACGGGCGCGCCGGCCCGCAGCGCGGCCCGGGCCCGGCCGATGACCTCCGGGCTGAAGGCGAGGTCGCGCACGAGGTCGGTCATGCCGCAGGCGTGGATCATCCGCACCGCGACCTGGGAGACGTCGGCGGGCAGCCCCGCGAGGTCCGCCTCCGCGCGAATGGTGGCAAAGGACTGGCGGTAGATCTCCGCCCCGTCCTTCTCGTAGTCGAACACTGTGCTCTCGCTCATCTCGTCGCTGTGGTCGCTGTGGTCGTGCGCGCTGCCGCCACGGCGACGGCAAGGTCGTCGGCCCCCGCCACGTCCTCCGGCTCCGCCACGCGACCCGGTGACCCGTTGACGTGTGAAGACTCGTTCATGTGAGGGGCGCCGTCCACGACAGTACGCAGCCCCTCACCGCGCAGCGATACCTGGTACCCGTCTCCGGTGGCGACGACGTCCACCCACTCACCCTGAGGGTGGCCGCAGCGGCGCTCGCAACCGGACCAGTGGACGGCCCGGCCGCCACCCGCACCCAGCGCGGTGGCGGCGTCCGCCCGTACGTCGGCCAGTGACTTGGCGCACCCGGGGCGGCCGATGCACGCACCGACGCCGTACCAGGGCGACGCCGGGTCGGTGATCAGCCCGGCGGCCGCCAGCCCGGCGAGCCGGTCAGCGGCGCGGGCGCGGCCGAAGCCGGGCAGGACCGCGCCGCGCCAGGGGGTGAGCCGCAGTTCGCCGCTGCCGTCCTCGCGGGCCGCGGCCACCAGGTGCCGCCACTGCGCCACCGTGAGCCGCCCCAGCGGGGCGACCACGGAGAGGGCCGCCGTGCCACCGGGGCCGTGCACCGTCCCCGGGGCGGGCGCGGGCCCCGAGGGGAGGCCCGCCGCGACCGGATGCGTCACGGGGACGCCGGCCGCCTCCAGGCGCCGAGCCGTCTCCCGGAGCAGCGACCCCGCGCTCCCGAAGCCACCGCTCCCGAAGCCATCGCTCCCGAAGGCGTCACCGCCTCCAGGCAGATCGCTCACCCGCCACGCCTTCGTGCCGCTCGCCGCCGCCGCTTCCAGGAAGGTCTCGGCGGCCGTCAGCGCGGCCCGGGCCGCGTACGCGCCGGTCACCCGCAGTGCCGCCGGGGCCTGCCAGACGAAGAGCAGTGCGTCCCCGCCGGCCAGGGCGACCAATGTCACATCCGGGCCGAGCGCGGAAACGTCACCGCGGCCGTCGTCCAGGGCGAACAGGAAGCGCCCGGACAGCCCGGTCGCGGCCTCGCTCGCGCAGAGCAGCCGGTCCAGCTCCCGAAGCCACGGCTGGACGTCCGTACGGCCCGATCCGTCCAGCCCGGAGAGCGGCGTGGCCACGATGTTGCGGACCCGTTCATGGCGGTACGAAGGGAGCAGTCCGGCCGCGTCGAGCAGCGCGGCGAGATCCCCGCCACAGTCGCCGTCCAGGCCTCGCACCTGCACGTTCCCGCGCGAGGTGAGGTGCAGTGCGCCGTCACCGAGGCGCTCCGCCGCCACCGCGAGCGCGTCCGCCTGACCGGCGGTCAGCACGCCTCCGGGGATGCGCACGCGGGCCAGCGCGCCGTCGTCCGCGGCGTGCAGCCGCAGCGTGCCCGGGCAGGCGTCACCGCGAACCCGTATGGGGGGTTCGTCCCGGGATGGTGGGTTGGTCGCCGTGGGCATGGCGGCGAGCATACCGACCCCGTCCCGGCCGTCCGCCCCACGCCAGGGAGGTGGCCCTTACTATGCTCACGGCGGACCATCCGGTCCGTCACCATCGCCGGCGACGGCGACAAGGGGAGGAAGCCCGGTGCGAATCCGGCGCGGTCCCGCCACTGTGAGCCCGGCCCCGGCGGCCGGGTGAGCCAGGAACTCCCTTTCCTTTGCTCTCGGCCCGCCTGAGCAGGGGAGATCCATTCCGACACCGCCCGGGGCGCGGACCCCGAGGAAGGCCCGACGCCGCATGCTGCCCACGTCCGGGGAGAACGCCCCCCAGTCCGGCGAGACCGTCCCGCAGACCGGGAACTCGCAGTCCGGAGATCCGCAGTCCGGGGAGGCCGCTCCCCGTCAGATCCTGCTCCTGTCGACCTCCGACACCGACCTGCTCAGCGCACGCGCGGCCGGCGGCCCGGTCGGGTACCGCTTCGCCAACCCCGCCCGGCTCGACCTCGACGAGCTGCCCGCCCTGCTGGACGGCTGCGACCTGGTCGTCGTACGCCTCCTCGGCGGCATCCGCGCCTGGCAGGAGGGCCTGGACCAGCTGCTCGCCGACGGCCGCCCGGTCGTCGTGCTCACCGGCGAACAGGCCCCCGACGCCCAGCTGATGGCCGCCTCGACCGTCCCGGTCGGCATCGCCGCCGAGGCGCACGCCTACCTCGCGCACGGCGGCCCGGCCAACCTGGAGCAGCTGGCCCGCTTCCTCTCCGACACCGTGCTGCTCACCGGCCACGGCTTCGAGCCGCCCGCCGCCGCGCCCTCCTGGGGGCCGCTGGAGCGCACGGCCCGTGAGGACGTCGCCGCGGACGCCCCCACAGTGGCGGTGCTCTACTACCGCGCCCACCACATGAGCGGCAACACCGCCTTCGTGGACGCGCTGTGCGGCGCCGTCGAAGAGGCGGGCGGCCGCCCGATGCCGCTGTACGTCGCCTCGCTGCGCGCCCCCGAGCCGGAGCTGATCGACGAGCTGCGCGCCGCCGACGTGATCGTCACCACGGTGCTCGCGGCGGGCGGCACCAAGCCCGCCACGGCCTCGGCCGGCGGCGACGACGAGTCCTGGGACGCGGGCGCCCTCACCGGCCTCGACGTACCGGTTCTGCAGGCGCTCTGCCTGACCGGTTCGCGCGCCGACTGGGAGGAGAACGACGAGGGCGTCTCGCCGCTGGACGCGGCCAGCCAGATCGCCGTGCCCGAGTTCGACGGCCGTCTGATCACCGTCCCGTTCTCCTTCAAGGAGATCGACGAGGACGGCCTCCCGGCGTACGTCGCCGACCCCGAGCGGGCGGCGCGGGTCGCCGGCACCGCCGTACGCCACGCCCGGCTGCGCCACATCGCGCCCGCCGACAAGCGTGTGGCGCTCGTGCTGTCCGCGTACCCGACCAAGCACTCGCGCATCGGCAACGCGGTCGGCCTGGACACCCCGGCCTCCGCCGTCGAGCTGCTGCGCCGCCTCCGGGAGGAGGGGTACGACTTCGGGCCCGAGGAGGAGATCCCGGGCCTGGTCTCGGGCGACGGCGACGAGCTGATCCGCGCGCTCATCGAGGCCGGCGGCCACGACCAGGACTGGCTCACCGAGGAGCAGCTCGCCCGTAACCCCGTCCGCATCCCGGCCGCCGACTACAAGCGCTGGTACGCGACGCTCCCCGCCGAGCTGCGCAAGGCCGTCGAGGAGCACTGGGGCCCGGCGCCCGGCGAGATGTTCCTCGACCGCAGCCGCGTGAGCCAGGGCGGCGACCCCGAGGGCGACATCGTGCTGGCCGCCCTGCGCCGCGGCAACCTGCTGATCCTCATCCAGCCGCCGCGCGGCTTCGGCGAGAACCCGATCGCGATCTACCACGACCCCGATCTGCCGCCCTCGCACCACTATCTGGCCGCGTACCGCTGGATCGCGGCCACCCAGGACGACGGCGGTTTCGGCGCGGACGCCATGATCCACCTGGGCAAGCACGGCAACCTGGAGTGGCTGCCCGGCAAGAACGCGGGCCTCTCCGCCGCCTGCGGCCCCGACGCCGCCCTCGGCGACCTGCCGCTCATCTACCCGTTCCTGGTCAACGACCCGGGCGAGGGCACCCAGGCCAAGCGCCGCGTCCACGCCACCCTCGTCGACCACCTCGTCCCGCCGATGGCCCGCGCCGACTCCTACGGCGACATCGCGCGCCTGGAGCAGCTGCTCGACGAGTACGCGCAGATCTCCGCCATGGACCCGGCCAAGCTGCCCGCCATCCGCGCGCAGATCTGGACGCTGATCCAGGCCGCCAAGCTCGACCACGACCTGGGCATGGAGGACCGCCCGGACGACGACGGCTTCGACGACTTCCTGCTGCACGTCGACGGCTGGCTGTGCGAGGTCAAGGACGCGCAGATCCGTGACGGCCTGCACGTGCTCGGCGGCGCGCCGACCGGCGCCCCGCGCGTCGACCTGGTCCTCGCGATTCTCCGCGCCCGCCAGATCTGGGGCGGTACCTCCGCCCTGCCCGGCCTGCGCGAGGCGCTCGGCCTGGACGAGTCGGCGGCGACCCGTACGACCGCGGACGCCGCCGAGGAGCAGGCCCGCGCGCTGGTCCAGGCGATGGAGGACGCAGGCTGGGACCCGGCAGCGGTGGCGGACGTCGCGGCGGACCACGGTCAGCAGGTCGCCGACATCCTCGACTTCGCCGCCCGCGAGGTCGTCCCGCGCCTGGCCGGCACGACGGCCGAGCTCGACCACGTCGTGCACGCCCTGAAGGGCGGCTTCGTACCGGCGGGCCCGTCCGGCTCGCCTCTCCGAGGGCTGGTCAACGTCCTGCCGACCGGCCGCAACTTCTACTCGGTCGACCCCAAGGCCGTGCCCTCGCGCCTCGCCTGGGAGACCGGCCAGGCCCTGGCCGACTCCCTCCTGGAGCGCTACCGCACCGATAACGGCGACTGGCCCACCTCCGTCGGCCTGTCCCTGTGGGGTACGAGCGCGATGCGCACCGCCGGTGACGACGTCGCCGAGGCCCTCGCGCTGCTCGGCGTCCGCCCCGTGTGGGACGACGCCTCCCGCCGCGTCACCGGCCTGGAGCCCGTCCCGCTCGACGAGCTGAACCGGCCCCGCATCGACGTCACGCTGCGCATCTCCGGCTTCTTCCGGGACGCCTTCCCGCACACCATCGGCCTGCTGGACGACGCGGTACGCCTGGTCGCGGGCCTCGACGAGCCCGCCGAGCAGAACTTCGTACGCGCACACGCCCAGGCCGACCTCGCCGAGCACGGTGACGAACGCCGCGCCACCACCCGTATCTTCGGCTCCCGCCCGGGGACGTACGGCGCGGGCCTGCTCCAGCTGATCGACTCGCGCGACTGGCGCACCGACGCCGACCTCGCGGAGGTCTACACGGTGTGGGGCGGCTACGCGTACGGCCGTGGTCTGGACGGCCGTTCGGCCCGCGAGGAGATGGAGACGGCGTACAAGCGCATCGCCGTCGCCGCGAAGAACACCGACACCCGCGAGCACGACATCGCGGACTCCGACGACTACTTCCAGTACCACGGCGGCATGGTCGCCACCGTACGGGCGCTGCGGGGCACGGCCCCCGAGGCGTACATCGGCGACTCCACCCGCCCTGAGACGGTGCGTACGCGCACCCTCGTGGAGGAGACCTCGCGCGTCTTCAGGGCGCGGGTCGTGAACCCCAAGTGGATCGAGGCGATGCGCCGCCACGGCTACAAGGGCGCCTTCGAGCTCGCCGCGACGGTCGACTACCTCTTCGGGTACGACGCCACCACCGGCGTGGTCGCCGACTGGATGTACGACAAGCTCACCCAGGCCTACGTGCTGGACCCGGAGAACCGCGCGTTCCTCCAGGAGGCCAACCCCTGGGCGCTGCACGGGATCGCCGAGCGCCTCCTGGAGGCGGAGTCGCGCGGCATGTGGGCCGAGCCCGATCCGGCCGCGATCGAAGCGCTCCGCGAGATCTTCCTGGAGACGGAGGGCGAGCTGGAGGGCGAGGGCTGAGGACCGCCTGAGGTACGAAGGCCCCCGGGCCCCGGCTACCGCGCCGGGGCCCGCGTGAGGCGTTCGCGCAGGGTGCCGGCGAACTCCTCGGCCCGCGCGAGCTGGGTGCGCAGGTCCGCGACCCGCTGCTGCGCGGCCTCCTCGAAGTGCCGCAGCCGGGCCAGGAGTTCGGCGTGCTCGTCGGCGGGGAGCGGCTCCCCGGAGTCGAGGCGGTCGGTGGCCTCCAGCAGCGCGCGCATCTCGTCCAGGCTGAACCCCAGCGGTTTCATCCGGCGGATGACCATCAGCCGCGCGACGTCGGCCTCGGTGTAGAGGCGGAAGCCGCCCTGCGAGCGGGCGGACGGAATGACCAGCCCGGTCTCCTCGTAGTGCCGGATGGTGCGCAGCGACAGCTCCGTACGCGCGGCGACCTCGCCGATCTGCATGTGCTCGCTGCTCACGTGGTGGTCGCCTTCCCTGTCCTCTGTCTGCCTGTCACCGGAGTCACACGGGCCGGCGCCCATCTCTACCCTTACGTCAGGGTAGAGTTTTGAGTCCGGGGGTCGTTTCGCGCTGCCCGTCCTCATAGGTGCGGGAGTGCGCCCCTGCTGCACCTCCGCGCACCACCGAGTGTGCCCGAACACGACAGGCGCCTTCCTCCCTTGTCCTCTTCCGTATTCTCCCCGGCCGCGCGGCTGCGCGGTGCCCGCCCGCCGTGGCTGTCCCCGAAGGTCTTCCGTACGGAGGTGCTGGCCGGTCTGGTCGTCGGCCTGGCGCTGATCCCCGAGGCGATCTCGTTCTCGGTGATCGCCGGGGTCGACCCCGAGGTGGGGCTGTTCGCCGCCTGCACCATGGCCATGGTGATCGCCTTCGTCGGCGGCCGGCCCGCGATGATCTCCGCGTCCACCGGCGCGGTCGCCCTGGTGGTGGCCCCGGTCGCCCGTGAGCACGGCCTCGGGTACCTGATCGCGACCGTGATCCTCGCCGGTGTCTTCCAGATCGTCCTCGGCGCCCTGGGCGTCGCCAAGCTGATGCGGTTCGTGCCGCGGCCGGTGATGGTCGGCTTCGTCAACGCCCTGGGCATCCTGCTCTTCACCGCCCAGATCCCCAATCTGCGCGACGTGCCGTGGGCGGTCTACCCGCTGGTGGCGGCCGGCCTGCTGCTCATGGTGTTCTTCCCGAGGATCACCAAGGCGGTGCCCGCGCCGCTCGTCTCCATCGTCGTCCTCACCGTGATCACGATCGCGGCCGGCATCGCCGTGCCCACCGTCGGCGACAAGGGCAAGCTGCCGTCCGCCCTGCCCGTACCGGGCCTGCCGGACGTACCGTTCAGCCTCCACACCCTCACCGTCATCGCCCCCTACGCGCTGGCGATGGCGCTGGTCGGGCTGATGGAGTCGCTCATGACGGCCAAGCTGGTGGACGAGATCACCGACACTCGCTCCGACAAGACCCGCGAGTCCATCGGCCAGGGCATCGCCAACATCGTCACCGGCTTCTTCGGCGGCATGGGCGGCTGCGCGATGATCGGCCAGACGATGATCAACGTGAAGAACGGCGCCCGCACCCGGCTCTCCACCTTCCTCGCCGGCTTCTTTCTCCTCATCCTGTGCATCGTCCTGGGCCCGGTCGTCTCCGAGATCCCCATGGCCGCACTGGTCGCGGTGATGGTGCTGGTCTCGGTCGGCACCTTCGACTGGCACTCGATCAAGCCCGCGACCCTCAAGCGGCTGCCGGCCGGCGAGACCGTCGTCATGGTCCTCACGGTCGCCGTCGTGGTCGCCACCGACAACCTCTCCATCGGCGTCGTCGTCGGCACCGTCACCGCAATGGTGATCTTCGCCCGCCGCGTCGCCCACCTGGTGAACGTCACCGCGGTCACCGACCCCGACAACACCCAGGTCGTCTACTCGGTCACCGGCGAGCTCTTCTTCGCCTCCACCAACGACCTGGTCACGCAGTTCGACTACGCCGGCGACCCGGGCAAGGTCGTCATCGACCTGACCGCGGCCCACGTGTGGGACGCCTCCTCCGTCGCCGCGCTGGACGCCGTGGAGACCAAGTACACCCAGCGCGGCAAGACCGTGGAGATCATCGGGCTGAACGAGCCCAGCGCCCGCCTCCACAGGACGCTGAGCGGGGAACTCGCGGACAGCCACTGAACTGGCTGGGGACGCCGGTGCGAGGGTGAGCGGTGATGCGGGGCGGGCCGGCTACCGGGCCGGCCGACTCAAGGCCGGAGGCGGAGGCTGCGGGGCCGGAGGCGGCCGCTGCGGGTCCGGCCGAGGAGTACGAGCAGCACACAGCTCAGCACCGCGAGCCCCGCGGTCGCGGCCAGCAGCCAGGGCATCGGGAAGGCGGCGGCGAGGGCGCCGAGCAGCAGTGGAGCGAACATCCCGAGGTAGGCCAGGCTCCAGAAGTAGGACGTGAGGCGGGCCAGCGCGGCCGGGGCGGCGAGTACGGCGACGGTGGCCAGTCCGTAGGTCAGGGCGAGCCCGTACCCGGCGCCCAGCACCGCCCCGGCGACCAGCCCGAGCACCGGCTGCCCGTACCCGGCTGCCGGTACGGCCAGGACGAACCCCGCGGCCATGACCAGCAGCCCGGCGGCCCCGGTGAACAGCCGGCTGCGCCCGCTCAGCCGCCGGGCCAGTGGCTGTACCGCCACCCCCGAGCCGGGCACGACCGCGGTCGCCACCCCGGCGTACACCACCTGCCAGCCGGTGAGACCGCCGTCCACCAGCCCGGGAAGGGTGGCGAAGCCCACCATCGGCGCGGCGAAGACCCAGGGGGCCATGGGCAGGACGGCCCGCAGGAAACCGGTGCCGCCGCCGCGCCCGTCGGCCGCCCGCGCGGAGCCACGGCCCGTGGCGGTACGGCCCTCCGGGCGTCCCTCCGGCCGGGTCTCCGGGCTCCGCCGGGCGAGGCAGCCGGCGAGTACGGCCAGCACGAGATGCGGCAGGTACGCGAGCACCATCGGCCAGGGCGCCCACTGGGCGATCAACGAGGCGGACAGCCCGCCCGAGGCGAAGCCGAGCGAGACGAAGACGCCGGAGCGCCGGGCGGCCACCGTCTCCGTACCCGCCGGCGCGTACGGCGGCGAGGAGAGCTCCTTCACCCACGCGCCCCCGGCCGCCAGCAGCGCCCCGGCACTGACGCCGGTGAGCAGCCGCCCGGGCGCCAGCCAGAACGCCGAGCCCGCACCCAGCATCAGCAGCAGCGTGGCGGCCAGATTGAGGGCGAGGGCGCCGAGCGCCACCGGGCGCCGCCCGTACCGGTCGGCGAGCGGGGCGGCGGTGAGCAGTCCGGGTATCAGCCCCACCGCGTACACCGCGAGCAGCGCGTTCACCGCGGCGTCCGAGAGCCCGGCGGCGCGGTAGGCACCGAGCAGCGCGGCGAACTGGTTGGCGCTCCAGCCGGAGGCCGTCATCATCAGCGCCGCCCGCAGCCCGTACCGGCGAGGGGCGGGCGCAGCGGCGCGGGCAGGGCGGGTCGGGAGCAGTTCAGCGGTGTCGGTCACCATGCCGTTGTACGGGCCACGATCCCTGGTCGGCCGCCCGCATTCACGATTCGTGAACGGACATACGCGCAGATAGGGACCGCGTCGTACGCTGAGGAACCATGGACCTCCGGCTGCTCCCGTCATTCCTGGCCGTGGTCGAGGAACAGCACTTCGGCCGGGCGGCGGCCCGCCTCTTCCTCTCCCCGCCGGCCGTCACCCAGCACATCCGCCGGCTGGAGAGCGAGCTCGGCACCCCGCTGCTGCACCGGAACCCGGTACGACCGACCGCCGCCGGCGTACGTCTCGCCGAGCACGCCCGGACCCTGCTGGCCGCGGCGGACGCGGCGGTCGAGGACGTGCACGAGGCGGTGCGCCGGGAGCGGGAACGGGAGCGGTCCAGGCGCCCGCTGCGGGTCGGCATCATGGCCCACGGCTCGGCGGAGATCACCCCGGCCGCGGTGAACGCCTACCGCAGGGCCCGCCCGGAGGTCCCGGTCGAGGTGGTCCAGCTCGACTTCACCGAGCACGTCACGGCGCTCGTGGAGGACCGGGTGGACCTGGCCTTCATCAGACCGATGCCCGACGACGACCGGCTGGCCGGTGACGTACTCCTCACCGAGCAGCGCATCGTGGTCGTCCCCGAGTCCGCCCAGCTCGCCGACGCCCGCACCGAGGGCGTACGCGTCGCCGACCTGGCCGACCTGCCCATCTTCCGGGTGCCGGACCATACGCCGACGATCTTCAAGGACTACCTCTACTTCCACAACGAGGCCGCCCGCCGCGGACAGAGCATGGCGCTCTTCCCGCAGGAGGTCCTCACCGGCGTCCTCACCGGCCTCGGCGCCGGCTCCGGCCTCCGCTCCTTCGCCCGCTACTACAACTGGCCCGGCGCGGTCTTCGTACCGGTCCTGGACGCACCCCCGGAGTCCAGCCACCTGGCGGCCCGCGCCGACGACCCCGACCCCGAAGTAGCCGTCTTCCGCGCCCTGACCACCACCCTCGCCCGCGAACTGGCCCCACGCATCAACGCCATGCCCCTGCCGTGACCCCACCACCGGCGGCACCGGCACCGCCCCGGAGAGGCAGCCACACGCCGTGCAAGACTCCCCGGATGTCCTTCCGCCGCCGCCCACTCGCCCACCTGCCGGCCCGCGGCCGCCCGGCCCTACGCGCCGCCTGCGCCGCGGCGTTGATGCTCAGCGGCTGTCTCAGCGGCTGCGGGGACAACGACTCCGGCGGGAGCTCGCAGGCGGGCTTCGTCAAGGGTGACGACGGCTTCGACACGGTGCCCGTCGCCGCGCGGAAACCGGCACCCGCCATCGACGGCAGGACGACGCACGGCGATCCCCTGAACATCGCCGACTACAAGGGAAAGGTCGTCGTCCTCAACATCTGGGGCTCCTGGTGCGGTCCCTGCATCGCCGAGGCACCCGGCTTCGCCGAGGTCGCCGAGGAGAACCGGAGCAAGGGCGTGCAGTTCGTCGGCATCAACACCCGCGACAGCAGCACCGCACAGGCCATCAGCTTCGAAGAGCGGCACGAGTTGCCGTACCCCAGCCTGTTCGACCCGTCGGGAAAACTCATGCTCCGATTCCCCAAGGGTAGCCTGAACCCTCAGTTCCTGCCGTCGACCATCGTCGTCGACCGCCACGGCCGCACCGCGGCCCGAGCCATCGGCCCCCTCGGCGAACAGCAGCTCCGCAAGATGATCCAGCCCTTGACGGCCGAAGACTGAGGCCCCATGACTGCGTGGCTGTCTCACCTCTTGAACGCGAGATATATGTACTTCCCGCCGGCGCCCTTGTTGAGGTCGAAGTCGATGAGCGAATAGCCGTGCGGCAGGTTGTGCCCGCCCCGACCGTACGAAGCGATCACCTTGAGTTCCTGGATCGCGTCCTTGCGGTCGCCCCTCCGGAAACAGGTCCAGATGTACGCTCCGCCGGCCCCTTCGTTCAGGTCGGCATCGATCATTTCGTACCCCGGAGGCACATCCCCCTTGTCTGTGACGAAGCGGATGTCGGTGAGGGGTGCGTGGGTGCCGTCCTCCTCGAAGGCGAAGTACAGGTACTTGCCGCCTGCGCCGTCATTCAGGTCGACCGGGTCCTTGGTCCAGCCGTGGGGCGCCTGCTGGTCACCCTCGAGCACGGTCAGGTTCGTCACAGCCATGACGTTCTCCTTGTCCGCTTCCCGTACCTGAAACTGCGGAGGTCGCCGGACCGACACCGGGAACACCGGGAACACCCGGAATGCCGGAACAATGTGCTGTCGCGGCCCCACCTCCGCCCATACGGGGGCACCATGCCAGAACCGACCGAACGACTCACCCCCGCATGACACCCTTCGGCCCGAATACATCGGTACATGTCTTCAGAGGCGGGTTCATCGAACAGGCGCCTATTGGGCTCGCATCGATTCCGGCAAACGCGCCCCGGTCTGTCCGGAGACATCCACCCGACTCAGGAGTCCATGTGACTGCTGCTCTTCACCGGATCAAGCGGGACCTGGCGCGCTGGTACGTCCGGTACGCGCCGGGCGCCATCGGTAAGTCCGCCGTACTGGACACCTACCTGAACGCCGAGCTACGCGACCATCCCGTGGTCCGCCAGGCCCGTGCGCGCTTCGGATCCACCTTCACCACGGATACGCAAGACCTCATCCAGCGCTACATCCACCTCTTCGGGGGGTGGGAGCCGCACCTGACGACATGGCTCACGCGACGACTCGAGCCGGGCGACGCATTCGTGGACGTCGGGGCCAACATCGGCTACTACAGCCTGCTCGCCTGCTCGCCTGCTCGCCTGCTCGCCTCTCGCCTCTCGCCTCGTGGGTGAGAGCGGCGGGCGAAGCGGAGTCCACGTTCGAGGCGCGGGCCCACCCCCTGCCCGACGTGCTGACGGCGGACGAGATCGCCAAGGCCCGCGTCATCAAGATCGACGTCGAAGGCGCCGAAGGCGCCGAAGGGGCCGCCGTGCGCGGCCTGGCGCCCGTCCTGGACCAGCTCCGTCCCGACGCCGAGCCGGCCATCGAGGTCACCCCGCAGCGGATGGCGGAGTTGGGGCACTCCGCCGAAGAGCTGCTGGAGACGTTCACGAAGCGCGGCTTCCCCATGTACCGGCTGGCCAACGACTATGCGGCGGGCAGCTACCCCGCCGCTCTGCGCCGCGGCGCTCAGGCCCCGGTCCGCCGGCGCGGCCCGGTCACCGACGAGAGCGAGCTGATCTTCTCCCGGGTGGACGCCGACGTACTGCTGTGAGGCCGGCAGCGGAAGCGGCATCCATGATGAATAAGCCCCTTCGGGTTGTTCCTTGTGACGACGATCATCACCTCGAGTGGAACCGAATCACCTGACCCCGCATCTGCACTGGAATGTGCCCGAATTTCTTTCACTCGCCGCAGCCGGACACCCGGCCGCCGAGACTGAAAGCGCTTGCACATTGAGTACCGAAGAGCAAATGAGACTTCCGCATCGCGCATCAGTATGATCTTGCCGACGACGGCTGCTGACCACGGCCGCCAGCTCTACACAGGGGGATGCTATGTCTCGTAGATCGACCATGCGAGCAGTCGGAGTCGCGCTGGCTCTTCTGCCCACCGCTTTCGCGACTACCGCAGCTCACGCCAGTACTGGCGAATCTTCACCCGGCTCCGCCATGCAGAAGCGGAACGGTGAAATCTCCACTCGGGCAGCTGTCGGGAACTACAGCAAGGTCATCAGTAAGACATCGAAGAAGAACTACACGAATACCAAGAATGAAATAGCCCGCTGCACGGCGCAGACCAAGGGTATGACCTGCATGATCAATAAGACGGCGTCGGCGACGCGCACGATCGACGCGGGGTTCGGCCTGAGCCGTGACGGTGTCGCGGCGAGTCTGAACATCAGCAAGGCGAAGACGCAGTCCGTGTCGGTGACGTGCAGCGCAAAGGTGAGCAAGGGGCACTCGCTCGTCGCCTACCCGATCGGCACCCGGTACAAGTACAAGATTGAAAAGCACATCACCACGCCCCTTGACTACAAGGCCGGCACGAGTGGGTGGAAGTACGCTTTCGATCCTGCGCCCGCGAAGGTAAGCTGCAAGGTCATATGAGCCTCCGTCGTAGTCATTTCACGTCCGCACTTCCCCGCGTCGGCGCGGTGGCGGGTGTCGCGGCAGTAGCGATGGTTCTGGCGGGATGCGGTGCGGAAAACAAGCCGCACGTGCCGGTGGACTCGCTCGTCGGCCAATCCGTGGCTCAGGTGGAAGGGAAACTGCCGCAGGACGCCTCAATGGTCTCGTACGACCTGTCAAAGCCTGTCACCGGTAAGGATGCCAAGTACGGCATCTCGGATGACGACTCCCACGGCGATTGGTTCGTGGTGGCGGCATGTGCGAATACGAAGAACGTGGAAAACGACACCCGGCTCGCAGTGGGGGTGCTGAACGCCGACGCGTACTCCAAGAACATCGCACGCAAGGCGAAGAACCACGCTTTCAACCGCTACTTGTCGGAATGCGGGTAACCAATTCCTGGCGCGGTCGGGACTCCGAGGCGCCACAGCCAGGAAGTGAAGCGTAGACCTCGCCTCACAGTCCGGTATTCACCGGACACGCCTGCTTGCAGTGAGCGACACAGCCCCCGGCCGTACCCCTACGGCCGGGGGCGCGGCGCTGCCGGCTCCGGACTCTTCGCATCCGGCTGAAGCGCCGCTGCTTTGCCGACGCAGGTAGGTCCGGCGAGGAGGTCATCGACACGGCTGGTGGAGCCGGGATCAGCCCGCTCCGTGGCGCCAGTTCTCCATCGCGGCCAGAGCGCGCGCCCGAGTCTGTACGACCGCGAAGCGCGCCTTACGTTCCCCCTCGTCGGAATGCGCCACCTGGCTGGTGACCTGACCAAGCCACTTCCGGTAGAGCAGGCCTGTCTCCGCGGTGAACCAACCGCGGCTCACCGCGGACAGCGCCAGCAGCAGGCCCGTGTCCTCAGACGCCGGCAGGGCCATCCAGCCGCCGAGGGCCAGGAGGAGGCCGTGGCGGACGCACAGGGTGGTCGGATGCACCTGGGGGCGGAAGTTGTGCGCCTCCCAGTGCGCGAGCACGGCTCCGCGCTCGCACACGCCCTCGGGCGGGGACGGGCCATCGTCGCGCCACCGTGTCGGCCCTGGCCGAAGCTGATCCGCGGATCATCGGGGACATACGGGCGGACCTCGTCGGTCTTCCCGTCCTCCTGGATCACCCACTGCCAGTCCGAGCCCTCGGGCAGCCCTTGCTCCGTCAGCGACTTGTAGGCGTCAGCGAGGAATGGAGCGGCCGGCGGGTGGACGGCCGTCATGACCGTGACGATGTCCGGCATCGTCACCACCGGTACAGGGGCGTCGTGAAGACCAGTTCGGTGGCGTCGCCGGGCAGGAGCACGTCGAAGCCCCCACCACCTGGCCGCCGGTATCGATGGAGAGCTTCCGGAGAACGAACGCTGAGAACACTGAGACGCCCTTCTGGAAGCCGAGCTCCTCGGCCTCCTCTGCTGTCGGAGGCCGGGCGGTGATCCGCTCCACCCTTGGCCGCGGCTCGCGGATGAGGTTGATCACACCATGCCGCTTGTCGATCAGACCTTCGGCGAGCAGCTCGCCCAGCGCGCCGCCACAGCCGCGTCTCCCTGCTCCCCGAGGCAGACGCGGAACGTCAGTCACGCAGCACGCAGATCGACACGCAACAACAGCAAGGGCCTGGTTCTCAGTGAGAACCAGGCCCTTGACCTGTGTTTCTTCAGTCGGGGTGGCGGGATTTGAACCCACGACCTCTTCGTCCCGAACGAAGCGCGCTGCCAAGCTGCGCTACACCCCGAAGCAACGAGCTCTACTTTAGCGGACCGATCCCCGTACGCGAAATCCGATACCCGGGGCGCGGAGGAGCGGGCCTGAGCTGGTCGATCGCGAGGAGGACGGTGGCGAGCGCGTAGAGGGTGAGAAGGCACAGGAGGGCGGCTGTCAGGGCGGAGAGATAGCCGTGTGCCGTGGCGTCCAGGAAGGGCCAGGGGTAGCGGCCGGCGGCGCCCGGAGTGATCAGTGCGCCGCGGAGGACGGCGAAGAGGAGATAGAGGAAGGGGTAGGCGAGCCACTGCCAGGTGTGGCGCAGCCGGTACTGGCGCGGGGCGCTCAGGAAGAGCCAGTCCAGTACGGCGCCGAGGGGGACGGCGGTGTGCAGGAGCAGGGCGGCGGCCGTGCCGGTCGTGGCGGAGCCGCCGGGGCCGCCGGGGCCGGGCACGAGGTGCGTGTGATGGAGCAGGGCGGCGAAGACCACGTAGAGCAGGAGCGCGCCGGTGATCCGGGCGGAGACGGGGCGGCGGCCGCTGCCGGCGCGGTAGGCGGACCACAGGGTGCCGAGCGCGAACACGGTGCCGACCTGGACCGAGAAGTCGCTGAACAGGCGCGGCAGGTCGGTGGCGCGACTGATCTCCAGGGCGATGCCGGTGGCCGCGGCCGCGGCGAGCAGGACGCGGAGGACGGCGGCGAGCGGGCGTCGGACGTGCGGCGCGACCGCTGAGGACGGGGTGAGTGCCGAGGCGCCGGCCGGGCCGGTCGCGTAGTGCGAGGAACGGGTGGGGTCGGACCGGGTCGGGTCGATCATCTCTCCACGCTAGACGGGTCGTGGGGGGACTGGGGACGGTGCGGCCCCCGGAGTGGGAGCGGCCGGCGGGCCGGTGGCAGCGGTACGGCGATGCCGGCCGCGCTGTGCTCCGGGGGCCGTACGGCGGTTCGGCGTACGGCGGGCCGACGGGGCCCGGTGTGTCAGGCCTGTTCCGTCAGCGTCAGCAGGGTCGCCTCGGGCGGGCAGGCGAAGCGGACGGGGGTGTAGCGGTTGGTGCCGCAGCCCGCGGAGACGTGCAGGTACGAGGTGTGCTCGCCGGCGGTGTGGGTGGAGAGGCCCTTGACCCGGCCCGTGTCCAGGTCGCAGTTGGTGACCAGGGCGCCGTAGAAGGGGATGCACAGCTGGCCGCCGTGGGTGTGCCCGGCGAGGATCAGCGGGTAGCCGTCGGCGGTGAAGGCGTCCAGGGAGCGCAGGTACGGGGCGTGTACGACGGCGAGGGAGAGATCGGCGCCGTCCTCGGGCCCGCCGGCCACCTCGGCGTACCGGTCGCGCTTGATGTGCGGGTCGTCCAGGCCGGTCAGTGCGATCTCGATGCCGTCGAGCTTCAGGCGGCCGCGGTTGTTGGACAGGCCGACCCAGCCCGCCTCGTCGAAGGCGTCGCGCAGCTCTTCCCAGGGGTTGTGGACGGCGCCGACGACCGGCGGATTGCCGTTCAGGCCGTGTCGCCCCTGAACCTTCTCGATCAGATAGCGGGCGGGATTGCGCAGCTTCGGACCGTAGTAGTCGTTCGAACCGAACACGTACGTGCCGGGGAACTCCATCAGCGGGCCCAGTGCGTCCAGTACCTCCGGCACTCCTTCGGGGTCGGAGAGATTGTCGCCGGTGTTGACGACGAAGTCGGGGCGGAGGCCCGCCAGGGACTGCAGCCAGCGCCGCTTCTTGTTCTGCCCGCTGACCATGTGGATGTCCGACACCTGCAGCACCCGCAACGGCCGCATGCCGCGGGGGAGTACGGGGATCGTCACCCGGCGGAGCCGGAAGGAGCGGGCCTCGATGCCGGCGGCGTAGGCGAGGCCGGCCGCGCCGACCGCCGTAAGGGACAGGGGTACTCCGTATCGCGCGCGCATGACACCCATCGTGGCAGAGAGCGGAGACGGGGACAGCACGGGGCGGGATGATCTTGTTGTCGTACGGACGCGGGTGCCGGACGGCGGGGACGGACCCGGGTGTCGGACGCCGGTGACGGCCGGCCGTACGGTCGCCGACGGCTGCCGGTCGTACGACTGCCGGTCTTACGACTGCAGAGGCTGTTGGGGCCGCCGGGGTCCCGGGAAGGCGTTCCGGCCCGATAACTCCGCGCGGTACACCTCGGGTCCTGGCAAACTTAGGTCATGACCACGCTCAAGACGAAGCTGCAGGACGACCTCACCGCAGCGATCAAGGCGCGCGACGAGCTGCGCTCCTCCACCCTCCGCCTCACGCTCACCGCGATCCAGAAGGAGGAGGTCGCGGGGACCGAGGCCCGCGAGCTGTCGGACGGCGAGGTCGAGAAGATCATCGCGCGTGAGGCGAAGAAGCGCCGGGAGGCCGCCGAGGCGTTCGACAAGGGCGGCCGGACGGAGCAGGCCGCGCGGGAGAAGGCCGAGGGCGAGGTGCTCGCCGACTACCTCCCCAAGCAGCTCACGGACGAGGAGCTGGAGAACATCGTCGCCGAGGCGGTGGCCGAGGCCAAGGGCAGCGGCGCCGAGGGCCCGAAGGCCATGGGCGCGGTCATGAAGATCGTGAACCCTAAGGTCGCGGGCCGTGCCGAGGGCGGCCGGGTGGCCGCCGCGGTGAAGAAGCTGCTGGCGGGCTGACCCCGCGCGTACTGATGCGCGAAGGGGCGCCTCCCTGCGGGGAGGCGCCCCTTACGTCGTGCGTCACGCGGTCCAGCGCGCCGCGCTCACCCGTTGTGCCCGCGGCCGTTTCCCCCGCCCGGCCAGCTCCAGCCGCCGTTGTCGCCGCCCCCTATGACGTCGGGCAGGTCCGGCAGGTCGGGGAGGTCGATGCCGCCCCCGCCGGGCTTGTCGTCCGTGTGGGCCGGTGGCTTGGCACGGTTCTTCTTCTTGCTCTTGGGGTCGCGGATGGGCACCGTGTGGAAGCCCGGCGCGGGCTTCCCGGCCAGCGCCCCGGCCATCGCGTCCCGCCAGATCGGCCCCGGCACCTGGCCACCGAAGACCTTGTCGTACGGGCGGCCGCCGATGGTGATGTCGACCATCCGCCGCTTGTGCTCGGGGTCGCCGACCCAGACCGCACCCGCCATGTTCGGGGTGTAGCCCACGAACCAGGCGGCGTAACGGCCGTCCGTCGTACCGGTCTTGCCCGCGCTCGGCCGGCTGCTGAGCCCGGCCTCCTTGCCGGTGCCGTCCTCGACGACGCCCTGGAGAAGGGTGTTTATGGTGTCGGCCGTCTTCTCCGACATGGCCCGGCGGCAGCTGGTCTGCGGGACCTTCATCGCCTTGCCGTCCGGGCCGGTGATCGACTCGATGGCGACCGGCGTGCAGTACTCGCCGCGGTTGGCGAACGCGGCGTACCCCGCGGCCATGGTCAGCGGCGACATCTCCTGCGTGCCCAGAGTGATAGACGGGACCTGGTCGATCTCCTTGCCGTCGGCGCGCTTGATGCCCATCCGGTCGGCCATCTTCGTGACCGGGCAGATGCCGATGTCGCTGATCAGCGACACGAAGTAGGTGTTGACCGACTTGGCGGTCGCCTCCTTCATGCCGTACGGGCCCTTCTCGCTGCTGTTCTCGTTCTCCACCGGGGCGCTGCCGTTCCACATGCCCTTACAGGTGGAGACCGGGCTCGGGTACTGCATGCGGTACGGGGACGGGTAGACCTTGTCCGGGCTGACGCCCTGCTCGATCGCGGCCGCCGCGATCACCGGCTTGAAGGTCGAACCGGGCTGGTATCCGGCGCCGCCGCCCATGTCACCGTCCACGGACAGGTTCATCTGGGTCTGGTTGCCCTTGAAGCCGTACGGCCGGGACTGGCCCATGCCGCGAATCTTGCCCGTGCCCGGCTCGACCAGCGCCGCCGCGGTGGCGACCGGGTCCGAGTCGTACACGTGATCGCTGACCGACTTCTGCACCGCCTTCTGGGCCTGCGGGTCCAGCGTCGTACGGATCGTCATGCCGCCGCGCTGCCAGCGGGCCAGCCGGGCCTTGGGCGTCTTGCCGAAGACCGGGTCGTTCAGGAAGGCCTCGCGGACGTAGTCGCAGAAGAACCCGGCACCGTCGACGGCGGTGATGCAGCCGTTGCGCGGGGTGCTGAGGTGCAGCTCGATCGGCTTCTTGGCGGCGGCGTCGGCCTGCGCCCGGGTGATGTCGTGGACGTCGGCCATCCGCTGCAGCACGGTGTTGCGCCGCTTGGTGGCCTCCTCCGGGTCGTTGACCGGGTCGTACCGGCTCGGCGACTGGACGATGCCGGCCAGCAGCGCGGCCTCGGGGAGGTCCAGGTCCTTGGCGGACTTGCTGAAGTACCGCTGGGCCGCGGCCTCGACGCCGTACGCCTGCTGCCCGAAGAAGGTGATGTTCAGGTAGTTCTGCAGGATCTTCTTCTTGCCCAGCTCCTTCTCGACCTGTATCGCGTACTTCAGCTCGCGCACCTTGCGGCCGATGGTCTGCTGGGTGGCCTCCGCGACCTTGTCCCGGTCGTTGCCCGCCTCCTCGACGAAGACGTTCTTCACGTACTGCTGCGTCAGCGTCGAGGCACCCTGCGAGACCCCGCCGGACTGCGCGTTCTTGTTGACCGCGCGCAGGATGCCCTTCATGTCGACCGCGCCGTGCTGGTAGAAGCGCGAGTCCTCGATCGCGACGATCGCCTTCTGCATGTACGGGGAGATGTCCTTCAGCTCCACCACCTTGCGGTTACGGAAGTAGACCTTGGCGATCTCGCCGCCGTTCGCATCCAGGATCTTCGTCTGCTGGCTGAGCGGCGGCGTCTTCATGTTGGCCGGGATCTCGTCGAATCCCTCGACCGTCCCCTTGGCGGCGAGGCCCAGCGCGCCGGCGGCAGGGAGGGCCAGTCCCGCCAGCACAGCTCCGGCCAGGACGCTGACGCCGAGGAACTTCGCGGCCTGCTGGGTCGCGGTGAGGCCGCCACCGTCGCGCTTCTTACCCATGAGGGCACCCTACGTTCTCAATCACCGGACAGGGGCGCATCTGTTCGCTTACTCTGTTCACGCCTGTCACAGCAGCGTGGTTCCGCACCAGCACATCTCCCTCTTCTGCCGCGGGACCGGTGCCCCGATCGCCCGCTTGCGTCACCTGCGCTCGCCCGTGACCTGTGGGAAACACCCTGAACTGTCCTGCCCTGCCAGAAAAGCGACGTATGCCCTGCGCTCACTCCGTTGGGTGATCTGCCGCATACGCATAGTCCGTTCGGACCATTCAAGATTGGGCCCGAAGGGGGTGTTGCGCCCTGCCTGCCTTCCGTAACGTCCTCAACTGGCAACGGTGAATATGCCGCTTGCCGCCGTGGGGGAGCCTCGATTCGGGAGAGGACGGCGCCAGCATGAGCTGGGTAACCGACTGGAGTGCACAGGCAGCCTGCCGCACGACCGATCCGGACGAGCTGTTCGTTCAAGGAGCAGCGCAGAACCGCGCAAAGGCGGTCTGCACCGGATGCCCCGTGCGGACCGAATGCCTCGCCGACGCCCTGGACAACCGCGTCGAATTCGGCGTGTGGGGCGGGATGACGGAGCGCGAGCGGAGGGCGTTGCTGCGCCGCCGCCCGACCGTCACCTCGTGGCGTCGGCTGCTGGAGACGGCTCGTACGGAATACGAACGCAGCGCGGGAATTCTCGTGGACTGCGAAGAAGAGGAGTACGACAACTTCGCCGCGGTCGGCTGAGCCGGCCCGTGGCGCCCGGCCGTCAGGCCGGGAAATGAGCACCCGGCGCAGGACCGGCCGGGCCTGGTGAGCGCCGACTGCGGCATGGCCGCCGGCGCTTGAGTCGGCGCGCGGTCACCGCGTTCACGAGCGCGGTGGAAGTGCGGCACGTGATGGTGGCTTCGGCCGCCGTCGTGCACCCTCGCACGGAGGACGGCGCGGGTTGTGCCGCCTCGCGTCACGTCACCATGCCTGAGCCGATGCCGTACCGGGACGCGGAAGCCAGGTCGGCTTTCCGCACTCGCCGATGCGGGGCCTCCCCACCCCTCTCCCTCCGGCATGCCGGGCCTTACGTCGGCTTGCACCGGCCGTCTTACCGCCTGGGCTCTCTTGCCGTCGCGCGAGCGGTACGTGCCGACGCCACCATGCGAGTGGTACGTGTCGCGGGCGTGCCGACGGGTGCCGCGGGGCTCAGCCCGGTGCCCTTACGGGCCGCCGGCCGTGCCCGAGCAGGCGCACGCCGAGCAGGGCACGTGCCCGAAAGGGCAGGACCGCTGGCTAGCTCGCGTCGTCGTACGCCTCGTCGGCGTGCCCGGACGCGAGGCGGTCGCCGATCTCCCGCAGCCCCGCGACGTCATGGACGTCACCGGGCAGCGCGGCGATCTCGGCCACCGGTACCTCCGGGTGCAGCGCGGTGAAGCGGTCGCGGGTGCGCCGCTCGCGCGCCAGAACCTGCATGCGTTCGGCGTGCAGGGTCAGCAGGCCGGCGGCGAGTCGCGCCGACCGGGCCTCGGGGGACTGCTTCGATTCGGGAGTTACGGAGGGATCGTGCTCTTGCAGCGCCGGCGCAGCGGGGGAGGGAGCGTCGGCGGTACGTGATCCAGCCTTCCCGCCTCCGAGATCCACAATTCCGCCCTCGTCAAGATTTTCGGCGTCTTCCCCGTCCACCGAAGCGGAATCTTCTGCTCCGGCCAGGTCGGTCAGCGCCTCGGCCGCCGCCAGCGCCCGCTCGGCGCTCAACTGGTCGGCCCCGCTGCCGTGTACGCGGTTCAGCACGAGGCCGGCCAGCGGCATCTGTTCGGCGGCCAGCCGCTCCACGAAGTACGCCGCCTCGCGCAGCGCGTCCCGCTCCGGCGCGGCCACCACGAGGAAGGCCGTACCGGGTGCCTGCAGCAGCCGGTACGTGGCGTCCGCGCGGGTGCGGAAGCCGCCGAACATGGTGTCCATGGCGGCCACGAACGTCTGGACGTCCTTGAGCAGCTGGCCGCCCATCAGCTTGCTCAGCGTGCCGGTCATCATCGACATGCCGACGTTGAGGAACTTCATCCCGGCCCGGCCGCCGACCTTCGCGGGCGCCATCAGGACGCGGATGAACTTGCCGTCCAGGAAGGACCCCAGCCGCTTGGGCGCGTCCAGGAAGTCCAGCGCGGACCGGCTCGGCGGGGTGTCGACGATGATCAGGTCCCACTCGTCGCGGGAGCGCAGCTGGCCCAGCTTCTCCATGGCCATGTACTCCTGCGTGCCGGCGAATCCGGCCGACAGGGACTGGTAGAAGGGGTTCTCCAGGATGGCCCTGGCCCGCTCCTTGTCCGCGTGCGCCTCGACGATCTCGTCGAACGTGCGCTTCATGTCCAGCATCATCGCGTACAGCTCGCCGCGGCCTTCGGGGCCGCGTACGTCCTTGACCTGCCGCGGGATGTTGTCCAGCTCGGAGATGCCCATCGACTGCGCGAGCCGGCGGGCCGGGTCGATGGTGAGGACGACGGCCCTCCGGCCGCGCTCCGCCGCGCGGACGCCCAGCGCGGCCGCCGTGGTGGTCTTCCCGACGCCGCCCGCGCCACAGCAGACGATGATGCGGGTCTGCGGGTCGTCGAGCAGCGTGTCCACGTCCAGATGCGGAGCCGAAGCGTCCAAGGTCGTGTACTCCGATGTCATATCGGTCCCTGTGTCCGCAGGTCCCGGGCCAGCCGGTAGAGCCCCGCGAGGTCGACGCCCTCGGGGAGCTGCTCCAGTTCGTACGTGGGCAGCCCGAGCCCGGTGATCTCGGTGTGTTCCGCTCGCTCCAGCGCGACCCGCTCGGCGTGCTCGCGGGCCTGCTCCAGCAGCGGATCGATGAGCCGTTCCACCCGCCCGTCTCCCGCCACCGCCCCGGCAGGAGGCGCTGCGCGCCGCCCCTCCTTGTCGTCGCCACGGCGCGCCCCGCCCAGGCCCGCGCTGGACAGCGCCGCGGCGATGCCCGCGCGGGCGCCGTTCGCTGCCAGGTCCACCTCGTCGGGGTCGAGCACGGGCGGCCGGACCATGTTGATGACCACGCCGCCCACCGGGAGGCCGGCGGCGCGCAGTTCGGCGACGCCGTCCACGGTCTCCTGGACCGGCATCTCCTCCAGCAGCGTCACCAGGTGGACGGCCGTCTCCGGCGACTTCAGCACCCGCATCACGGCCTGCGCCTGATTGTGGATCGGCCCTATCTTGGCCAGCCCGGCCACCTCGTCGTTGACGTTCAGGAAGCGCGTGATGCGGCCCGTGGGCGGCGCGTCCATGACGACCGCGTCGTACACGAAGCGCCCGTGCTTGTCCTTCCTGCGGACGGCCTCGCACGCCTTGCCGGTCAGCAGGACGTCCCGCAGACCCGGCGCGATGGTCGTGGCGAAGTCGATGGCGCCGAGCTTCTTGAGGGCGCGCCCGGCACCGCCGAGTTTGTAGAACATCTGGAGGTAGTCCAGCAGCGCGCGCTCGGCATCGATGGCCAGCGCGTGCACCTCGCCCGCCCGTCTCCCGCCACCGCCCCGGGAGGAATCGCTGCGCGATGCCCCTGCTGAATCAGGAGCTACGGCGATCTTGCGCTCCTCATAGGGCAGCGCCTCGGTCTCGAACACTTGGGCAATGCCCTGCCGGCCCTCGACCTCGACCAGGAGGGTGCGCCGTCCCTCCGTGGCCAGGGCGAGGGCGAGGGCGGCGGCGACCGTGGTCTTGCCGGTACCGCCCTTGCCGCTGACGACATGGAGCCTGCTCACGCCATGGAGCCTAACCAGTCCACCCGCCGGCTACGCACGAGACGCCGGGCCTGTCGTGTATGCCTCGGTCGGCGGCGCGCCTCCGGGGGCCGGGAACGCGCATACAGGGGCGCCGCGGACGCGCGTCCTCGGGCGCCGTGTACAGGCATTACGCTCGCCCCATGACGAAGTGGGAATACGCGACCGTGCCCCTGCTGGTGCACGCGACGAAGCAGATTCTGGACACCTGGGGCGAGGACGGCTGGGAGCTCGTCCAGGTCGTGCCGGGCCCGAACAACCCCGAGCAGCTGGTGGCCTACCTGAAGCGGGAGAAGCAGGCATGAGCCAGGTCGAGGACAAGATCGAGTCGCTCGGCCTGAAGCTCCCCGACGTCGTGCCGCCGCTGGCCGCCTACCAGCCGGCCGTGCGCTCCGGGAACTACGTGTTCACCTCCGGCCAGCTGCCGATGGTGGACGGTGCCCTGCCCGCCACCGGCAAGGTCGGCGCCGAGGTCGGTGCCGAGCAGGCCAAGGAGCTGGCCGGCGTCTGCGCGCTCAACGCGCTGGCCGCCGTGAAGTCCGTGACCGGCGACCTGGACAAGATCGTCCGGGTCGTGAAGGTCGTCGGCTTCGTGGCGTCCGCGCCGGACTTCACCGGCCAGCCCGGCGTCGTCAACGGCGCGAGCGAGCTGCTCGGCGAGATCCTCGGCGACAAGGGCGTGCACGCCCGCTCCGCCGTGGGCGTGGCGGTCCTGCCGGTCGACGCGCCGGTCGAGGTCGAGATCCAGGTCGAGATCGCGGACTGAGCGGCCGGCCCGAGCACGGCTTCGAGGGGCGGTACGGAACGCGGCGCGCGCTGCGGACCGTGCCGCCCCTCGCGTCTTCAGGCCCGCGCGCTCGCCACCCCTCTCGCCTACGGGGCCCCTCGCCCACCGCCCCCCTCGTGCGCCCGGGAGATCGGCCTCTGTGGAGATCGTCCGGCGGTCGGCGCCCCCTCGAACATCCGCGCACGAACGCATAGCATCCGGCCATGTCGACGACGACCAATGGCCAGTGGTACCCGCCCGAATGGCCGGACCGGATCCGGGCCCTCGCCAGTGGGGAGCTGACGCCGGTCACGCCCCGAAGAGCGGCGACCGTCATGCTCCTGCGCGACTCCGGCCACGGCCCGGCCGTCCACATGCTGCGCCGGCGCGCCTCGATGGCCTTCGCGGGCGGCGCGTACGCGTATCCGGGCGGCTCCGTCGATCTCCGGGACGAGCGGCCGGTCGCCTGGGCCGGGCCCGCGCGAACCGAGTGGGCCGCCCGGCTGGACGTCGAGGAGTCCGTGGCACAGGCGGTGGTGTGCGCGGCGGTCCGCGAGACTTTCGAGGAGGCCGGTGTACTGCTCGCGGGGCCGTCGGCAGACACCGTCGTGGCCGACACCACCGGGGACGACTGGGAGGCCGACCGCGCCGCTCTGGTGGCCCGTGAGCTGTCGTTCGCCGACTTCCTGGACCGCCGGGGCCTGGTGCTGCGCAGTGACCTCCTGGGGGCCTGGGCGCGCTGGATCACCCCCGAGTTCGAGCCGCGGCGCTACGACACCTGGTTCTTCGTGGCCGCGCTGCCCGAAGGCCAGCGCACCCGTAACGCGTCCACCGAGGCCGACCGCACGGTGTGGACCCGGCCCGCCGAGGCGGCGGCCGGCTACGACCGCGGCGAGCTGCTGATGATGCCGCCGACCATCGCCACGCTGCGCACCCTGGAGCCGTACGGCAGCGCCTCCGAAGCGCTCGCCGCGTCCGCCCGGCAGGACCTCACGCCCGTACTGGCGCGTGCGGAGCTCGTCGCGGGCGAGATCGTGCTGAGCTGGCCCGGCCACGAAGAGTTCACCAAACACATCCCCTCGGGCGCGGCGGCCGGCCACGGTGGCGCCGCGTCCGGCTCCCCCGAAGGGCCCGCCGCATGACCGACGCAGCCGCACTCCCCGGCCAGCCGCGCGGCGGCGTCATCTCGGGCGCCGCGACCGCCCGCGCGCACTGCGTACTGGCCCCGAACCCGTCCGCGATGACCCTGGACGGCACCAACACCTGGATCGTCGCCGAGCCGGACTCCGACCGCGCCGTGGTCATCGACCCGGGGCCGCTGGACGAGGGGCACCTGAAGACGGTCGTCGACACCGTCGAGAGGGCCGGCCGGCGCGTCGAGCTCACCCTGCTCACTCACGGGCACCCCGACCACGCCGAAGGCGCCGCCCGCTTCGCCGAGCTGACGCGTACGCCCGTACGGGCCCTGGACCCCGCGCTGCGCCTCGGGGACGAGGGCCTCGCCGCGGGGGACGTGATCACGACCGGCGGCCTGGAGCTGCGCGTCGTGCCCACGCCGGGGCACACCGCCGACTCGCTCTCGTTCCACCTCCCGGCCGACGCGGCGGTGCTGACCGGTGACACGGTCCTGGGGCGGGGGACGACCGTGGTGGCGCATCCGGACGGCCGTCTCGGCGACTACCTGGACTCGCTGCGGCTGCTGCGCTCCCTGACGGTCGACGACGGCGTGACCACGGTCCTGCCGGGACACGGGCCGGTGCTGAACGACGCGCAGGGCGCCGTGGAGTACTACCTGGCGCACCGGGCCAAGCGGCTCGCCCAGGTGGAGACCGCGGTCGAGGCGGGGCACCGTACGGCCGCCGACGTCGTCGCCCACGTGTACGCCGACGTCGACCGCTCCCTGTGGCCCGCGGCCGAGCTGTCCGTACGGGCGCAGCTGGAGTACCTGGGGGAGCACGGCCTGGTCTGAAGGACGGGTCCCGGCCCGGAACCGCATGGCCCGGGGTCACGCGTACGACCGGGGGCCGCGCATACGAAAGGCCCCGCCGGAGCGGGGCCCTTTCGTAGGTGCCGCGTCACGCGTCTGCGCGTACGGGGCGGTGCGTCAGCGGGAACGCTTCGCGAGGCGCTCGACGTCCAGGAGGATCACCGCGCGGGCCTCCAGACGCAGCCAGCCACGGCCGGCGAAGTCCGCGAGCGCCTTGTTGACGGTCTCCCGGGAGGCGCCGACCAGCTGGGCCAGCTCCTCCTGCGTCAGGTCGTGGACGACGTGGATGCCTTCCTCGGACTGCACGCCGAAGCGGCGCGAGAGGTCCAGGAGGGCGCGCGCCACACGGCCGGGGACGTCGGAGAAGACCAGGTCGGACATCTGGTCGTTGGTCTTGCGCAGCCGGCGGGCGACGGCGCGCAGCAGTGCCGTGGCCACCTCCGGGCGGGCGTTCAGCCAGGGCTGGAGGTCGCCGTGGCCCAGACCCAGCAGCTTCACCTCGGTGAGCGCGGTGCCCGTGGCCGTGCGCGGGCCCGGGTCGAAGAGGGACAGCTCACCGATGAGCTCACCGGGACCGAGGACGGCGAGCATGTTCTCGCGGCCGTCGGGGGAGGTGCGGTGCAGCTTCACCTTGCCGTCGGTGACCACGTACAGGCGGTCGCCCGGGTCCCCTTCGTGGAACAGGGCGTCACCACGGGCAAGCGTGACCTCGGTCATCGAGGCACGCAGCTCGGCAGCCTGCTCGTCATCGAGCGCCGCGAAGAGCGGTGCGCGCCGCAGAACGTCGTCCACGAGTTCTCTCCTTGTCGACATGCTCCGGGTGACGTAGGTCCCCATCATGCCGGAATGCAAAACAGTGCGATCAATCACAAGGATGCCGGACAGGTGTCCGCCGCCATAAGGCAGGGGGCCGATTGGGGGCGCGATTCCTGGCGATCGGGCCGGATGTCGGTGGGTGGCCTTAGTCTGGCCGAGTGTCCAATACGCCGGTGAGAGCACAGGACAAGGGGGCCGGACGAGTGAGCGCAGGCCGCGATTCTGCTGTGGGCGAACAGGCGAGCGCGAATGCCGCGAAGCCCTCGAAAGCGGACTCGGAGCTGGTGGGGTCCGCTACCGCCAAAAGGGCTCCTGCGGCGGAGAAGGCCGGGGTGACGGACGTGTCGAAGGCTTCCGGACCGGACGCCGCCGGCCCGGCGCCGGACGCGGCCCGGGCCCGAAGGAAACCGGCCACCGCGAGGCAGTCCGTGACGGCCGCGGAGGAGGGCACGGCGACGGCGAAGAAGCCCACGTCAGCGGCCCGAAAGACGGCGTCGGCGGGGAAGCGGGCGACCGCGTCGGCGAAGAAGGCGACCGCCGCCGGGACGGCCGTTGAGAAGGTGTCCACCGGCCTGTCCCCGGCCGGGAAAACCGCGGCGGAAAAAGCTGCCGCGAAGAAAACCCCGGCGAAGAAGACTGCGGCGAAGACCGCGGAGAAGAAGACCACGGTGAAGAAGTCCGCCGCCAAGGAATCCGCCGCCGAGAAGACCGCCCCCGCCGGGGCCCCGGCCAAGACCGCGGCCAAGACACCGGCCAAGACCCCGGCCAAGAAGGCCGCTTCCGCCAAGGCACCCGCCGAGAAGGCAGCGCCCGCCAAGAAGCCCGAGTCCCGTGTCGCGCTGGTCCGTCGCGCCCGCCGGATGAACCGCGAGCTCGCCGAGGTGTATCCGTACGCCCACCCCGAGCTGGACTTCCGTAACTCCTTCGAGCTGCTGGTCGCCACGGTCCTGTCGGCCCAGACCACCGACCTCCGGGTCAACCAGACCACCCCGGCCCTCTTCGCCGCGTATCCGACGCCCGAGGACATGGCCGCCGCCGACCCCGAGGCGCTGGAGGAGCTGATCCGCCCGACCGGCTTCTTCCGGGCCAAGGCGAGGTCGCTGCTCGGCCTGTCGGCCGCGCTGCGCGACCGGTTCGGCGGTGAGGTCCCCGGCCGCCTGGAGGACCTGGTCACCCTGCCCGGCGTGGGCCGCAAGACCGCCAATGTGGTGCTGGGCAACGCCTTCGGCGTCCCCGGGCTCACGGTCGACACGCACTTCGGGCGGCTGGTCCGCCGCTTCGGCTGGACCACCCAGCAGGATCCGGAGAAGGTCGAGGCGGAGATCGCCGAGATCTTCCCCAAGAGCGAGTGGACGATGCTCTCGCACCGCCTGATCTTCCACGGCCGCCGCGTGTGCCACTCCCGCAAGCCCGCCTGCGGAGCCTGCCCCGTCGCGCCGCTGTGCCCGTCGTACGGCGAGGGCGAGACCGACCCCGAGAAGGCGAAGAAGCTGCTCAAGTACGAGATGGGCGGCAAGCCGGGACAGCGGCTGCGGCCCCCGGCCGACTTCCCCGGTGAGCCCGCGCCGCCTCTGGGGGCCGGATGACGGGCGGATGACGGAGGACGGCCCTGGGGCCGGGACGTCGGTGACCATCGCAGCGAAGGCCTGAGGGGGCGCGTATGACGAGAGCACAGGAGACGGCACGTGGGGCGTACGACCAGGACGCCTACGGACGGCGGACGGACGGACAGGGAGCGTACGGACAGCAGACGGCCGGCGCGGGGGCGGCCGCCGGGGACGTGCGCATCACGACCGAGGGCCTGCCGGCATGGCTGCGCCCGGTGGCCGACGCGGCGGCGACGGTCCAGCCGCACCAGCTGAGCCGCTTCCTGCCGCCCGCGACGGGCGGCCGGCAGTCCGCCGTGCTGATCCTCTTCGGGGAGGGCGCCCGCGGCCCCGAGCTGCTCCTCATGGAGCGCGCCGGGACGCTGCGCTCGCATGCGGGCCAGCCGTCCTTCCCCGGCGGCTCGCTGGACCCGGAGGACGGTGACCCGGACGGTGACGGCCCACTGCGGGCGGCGCTGCGCGAGGCTTGGGAGGAGACCGGCCTGGACCCGTCGGGCGTGCAGCTCTTCGGAGTGCTGCCCCGGCTCTACATCCCGGTGAGCGGCTTCGTGGTGACGCCGGTGCTCGGCTGGTGGCGCGAGCCCAGCCCGGTCGGCGTGGTCGACCAGGCGGAGACGGCCCGGGTGTTCACGGTTCCCGTGGCCGATCTCACGGACCCCGCGCACCGCGTGACGTCCCGCCACCCGAGTGGCCACGTCGGCCCGGCCTTCACGGTCGAAGGGGCTCTGGTCTGGGGTTTCACCGCCGGGCTCATCGACCGCATCCTGCATTACGCGGGGTGGGAAGTGCCCTGGGACCGGGACAAGCAGGTCCCGCTCGACTGGCGCTCGTGAGACGGTGGCGGGCGTGAACGTCCTGGACATCCTGCTGTTGGTCGCCGCCGTGTGGTTCGCGGTCGTCGGTTATCGCCAAGGTTTCGTCGTCGGCATCCTGTCCGTGATCGGGTTCCTCGGCGGCGGCCTGATCGCGGTCTACCTGCTGCCCGTGATCTGGAACGAAGTGACCGAGGACGCCACACCGGGCTCCTTCGCCGCCATCGCGGCGGTCGCGATCGTGATCGTGTGCGCTTCCGTGGGGCAGGCGCTCACCACCCACCTGGGCAACAAGCTCCGGAGATACATCACCTGGTCACCGGCGCGCGCCCTGGACGCCACGGGCGGCGCGCTGGTGAACGTCGTGGCGATGCTGCTGGTGGCCTGGCTCATCGGCTCGGCCCTCGCGGGCACGTCGCTGCCCACGCTGGGCAAGGAGGTACGCAACTCCAAGGTGCTGCTCGGCGTCTCCCGGGTGATCCCGGCGCAGGCCGGCACCTGGTTCGCCGACTTCTCCTCCGTCCTCGCGCAGAACGGCTTCCCGCAGGTCTTCACGCCGTTCTCGAACGAGCCGATCCAGGAGGTCCGGCCGCCCGACCCGGCGCTGGCCGGCAGCCCCGTCGCCGCACGGGCCAAGCAGAGCATCGTGAAGGTCGTCGGCACGGCGAGCAGTTGCGCGAAGGTCCTCGAAGGCAGCGGCTTCGTCTTCGCCCCGCACCGCGTCATGACCAACGCGCACGTCGTGGGCGGCGTGACCGAGCCGACCGTGCAGATCGGCGGCGAGGGGCAGCGGTACGACGCGAAGGTCGTGCTCTACGACTGGCAGCGCGACATCGCCGTGCTGGACGTCCCCGAGCTGCAGGCGCCCGCGCTGCGCTTCACCGACCGGGACGCGCAGCGTGACAACAGCGCCATCGTCGCCGGCTTCCCGGAGAACGGCGGCTACGACGTCCGCTCGGCCCGCGTCCGCGGCCGCATCCAGGCCAACGGCCCGGACATCTACCACCGCGACACGGTCGCCCGCGATGTGTACTCCCTCTACGCCACGGTCCGGCAGGGCAACTCCGGCGGCCCGCTGCTCACCCCGGACGGCGAGGTCTACGGCGTGGTCTTCGCCAAGTCCCTGGACGACGACAGCACGGGGTACGCCCTGACGGCCGACGAGGTCCGCTCCGATGTCGAGCGGGGCCGTACTGCCCAGCGACCGGTCGACAGCCAGGGCTGCGCGATGTGAGAAGGGGCCCGGGGCGGCCGCTGCCGCTTCCCGGCTCCCGGGTCCTGCCCCGGAGCGCCTGCCGTCCTGTGAGCCCGTCCTGCGGGCGCACAGCGGCGTGGCCGGGAAGGTCCGGGTCAGCTCCGCGGGTGGCGGAGCCGCGCGGTCATCCAGCGCGCACGGCGGCGCAGGATGCGCGGAATGCCGAGTGGATCGGCGAGCGCATGAGGTCCGCCCGCCCGGAGGTCCGGGGCGCTCCTCTCCTTGGTGCCCAGCGCAGCGGCGTCGCTGCGGCGGTTGCGTGCCACGTCACGGTAGTCGTGCGTCCAGCCCATACCCTCGACTCTGCCCGTGCCCTGCGGTCCGTAACCGCACCGGTGTCGGTCAATTGGCCTATGCGGGAGGCAAGTGGCTGTTCGTCAGACGGACGTTCGTATCCGTTCGGCGGAGCGTCACATCCGTCACCGGAACACCGCTGACGAGGGCGCCCCGTCGCGCACGCCGCGAGGTCACCGGTCCGGCTCGGGATCCTTCAGCCAGTTGATGAGCTCGGTGGTGAAGGCGACCGGATCCTCCTCGTGGGGGAAGTGCCCCAGGCCGTCGAAGAGCCGCCAGCGGTACGGCGCCTCGACGTACTCCCCGGAGCCGGCCGCGCTGCGGGTACGCATCACCGGGTCGAGCGAACCGTGCAGGTGCAGCGTCGGTACCCGTACCGGCCATTTCATCCGGCGGTTGAACTGGATCCCGTCCGGCCGCGCCATCGACCGCACCATCCAGCGGTACGGCTCGATCGAGCAGTGCGCCGTGGACGGGATGGTCATCGCCCGCCGGTACGCGTCGACCGCCTCGTCCTCGGGCAGCCGCGGCCCGGACCAGTCCCGGATCAGCCGGCCGACCAGCGCCGCGTCGTCCGCCACCAGGGCCCGCTCGGGCAGCCAGGGCCGCTGGAAACTCCAGATGTGCGAGGACCGGCGGGTCTGTTTGGCGTCGGAGAGCATGGCCGAGCGCCAGCGCCGCGGGTGCGGCATCGAGGCCACCGCGAGCCGCCGTACGAGCTTGGGCCGCATCACCGCGGCCGTCCAGGCCAGGTAGCCGCCCAGGTCGTGCCCGACGAGCGCGGCGTCCGGCTCGCCGAGCGAACGCACCACGCCGGTGATGTCCAGCGCGAGGTTGGCCGGGTCGTAGCCGCGGGGCGTGCGGTCGCTGCCGCCCACGCCCCGCAGGTCCATCGCCACCGCCCGGAAGCCCGCCTCGGCGAGCGCGGGCAGCTGGTACCGCCAGGTCCACCAGAACTGCGGGAAGCCGTGCAACAGCAGGACCAGCGGCCCGTCGCCCATCTCGGCGATGTGGAAGCGCGCACCGTTGGCCGCGACGTCCCGGTGCGTCACTTCGTGCCCGCCGGGGACGTCGAGCCGTACGACCGACGCGGGCGAGGGAGCCGGCGAGGTTTCGGAAGCCGTCATACGGCCGAGCGTGTCACACTCTCGACCGCCGGGTGCTCCTCCACGGCCGGCCGCGGGTGCGGCTTGACGTTCCCCAGGACGGCCGCGGTCTGCTTGGCCGACGCGACGGTCTTCTGGGGGCCCTTGCCCGCCTTGGCCTTCTTGAAGAACACCAGGGCGATCAGGCCCAGCAGCCCGGCAACGAGCACGTTGGCCGCGAAGGAGAGCAGGAAGCAGACCGAGAGGTGCCAGCCGCTCCACGCCTGGATGCCGTAGGCCAGCGCGAAGCTGAGCATCGGCAGCGAGAACAGCAGCACGATCGCCGCCGCCCCGCCCGCGAGTCCGCCGACGCCGGCCCGCTTCACGTCGTTCCGCAGCTCGGCCTTGGCCAGCGCGATCTCGTCGTGGACCAGTGCGGACACTTCGGTGGTGGCGTGGGCCACCAGCTCTCCGAGGCTGCGGTCCGTGCCGCGGGCCGCGCCGTCGTCTGCTGTGCTCATCGACTGCTCCCGTTCTCTGTCTCCCGGTGATTACCTCTCAGATCATGCCGGACCATCCTGCCCGGAGTCGGAGGCGGCGGCCACCTCGGCCCGTCGTCGGTGTTCGGCCGCCTTCTCTTCGAGGAGCGCGGCCATCCTGAGGTGGTAGGCGGGCGTGCCCTCTTCGTAGATGTCCGGGATGCCGTCCCGGTCGTCGTCGCGGTTCTCCTCCTCGTACAGCCGCCGGTACTTGGCGTTCCGGATCTTCAGCAGCACGGTGGCGAGTACGGCGGCCGTCAGGGAGCCGGTGAGCACGGCGGCCTTGACCTCTTCGGTGAGCGCCGGGTCCGAGGAGAACGCCAGCTCGCCGATGAGCAGCGAGACCGTGAAGCCGATGCCGGCCAGCGCCGACACCGCGAACACGTCCGGCCACTTCAGGTCGGGATTGAGCGAGGCCTTGGTCAGCCGGGTGGTCAGCCACGTACCGCCGAAGATCCCCACCGTCTTGCCGATGACCAGGCCGAGTACCACGCCGAGCGTCTCGGGCCTGGTGAAGACGTCGTGCAACGCGCCGCCGGTCACGGACACCCCGGCCGAGAAGAGGGCGAACAGCGGTACGGCGAGACCGGCCGACAGGGGGCGCACGAGATGCTCGATGTGCTCGCCGGGGGAGTGCGACTCGCCCTCACGCCGGTGGCAGCGGAGCATCAGGCCCATGGCCACGCCCGCGATGGTCGCGTGGACGCCGCTGTTGTACATCAGGCCCCAGATGACCAGGGCGAGCGGTACGTACACGTACCAGCCGCGTACTCCCTTGCGCAGCAGTACGTAGAAGACCACCAGCCCGAGTACCGCGCCGCCGAGCGCCCAGAAGTTGATCGACGAGGTGAAGAAGACCGCGATGATCAGAATCGCGAACAGGTCGTCGACGACGGCCAGGGTCAGCAGAAACGCGCGGAGCGCCGAGGGCAGGGACGTACCGATGACCGCCAGCACGGCCAGCGCGAAGGCGATGTCCGTCGCGGTGGGGACCGCCCAGCCGGCCGGTGAGCCGCCGCCCGTGGTGTTGACGACGGTGTAGACGACCGCGGGCATGACCATGCCGCACAGCGCCGCGACGACCGGCAGCGCGGCCGCCTTGGGGTCGCGCAGCTCGCCCGCGACCAGTTCGCGCTTCAGCTCGATACCGGCAACGAAGAAGAAGATCGCCAGCAGACCGTCGGCCGCCCAGTGCTGGACGGAGAGGTCCAGGCCGAGGGAGGCCGGGCCGAGGTGGAAGCCGCGTACCGCCTCGTAGCTGTCGCCGAGCGGGGTGTTGGCCCAGAGGAGCGCCACCACTGCGGCCACCAGCAGCAGGACACCGCCCACGGTCTCCGTACGGAGGAGGTCCGCGAGGTGGTTCCGCTCAGGCAGGGACATCCGTCCGAAGAGGACGGAGCGGCGGGGAGCGGGCGAGTTCACGCGGTGACCTCCGGGCGACGGCAGCTGGACATGGCTGTGCAGTTGCCGACCAGACTTCCCGGCGCGCCCCATATGTTTCGCGTCTTTCTTGACGCGTTCTTCACTCTACCTGGGTGGCGCACAAACGATCCGGTGATCGTTACCTTACGGACATGACGCGCATTGCGGGCGCGAGGGGCCGCCGGTCCTCCGGTGATCGGCCGCACCGCCCGGCCCGGCCCGTACGGGCCCGCGCACGGCAGAGGGGCGCCCGCCGGTGCTCGGCGGGCGCCCCTCTGTGCTGCGTACCGGTCAGTCCTCGCTCGGCGCGCTCGGCAGCTGGGACTGGATCAGCTCCATGACCGAGGAGTCGGTCAGGGTGGTGACGTCACCCAGGTCACGGTTCTCCGCCACGTCACGGAGGAGCCGGCGCATGATCTTGCCGGAGCGGGTCTTGGGCAGCTCCGCGACCGGCAGGATGCGCTTGGGCTTGGCGATCGGGCCCAGGCTCTGGGCGACGTGTGCCCGGAGCTCGTTCACCAGCGCCTCGTCCTGCTCCACGCCGCCGCGCAGGATGACGAAGGCACAGATGGCCTGCGTGGTCTGCGGGTCGGTGGCGCCCACGACGGCCGCCTCGGCCACCTTCGGGTGCGAGACCAGCGCGGACTCGACCTCGGTGGTGGAGATGTTGTGGCCGGAGACCAGCATGACGTCGTCCACCCGGCCCAGCAGCCAGATGTCGCCGTCGTCGTCCTTCTTGGCGCCGTCGCCCGCGAAGTACTTGCCCTCGAAGCGGGACCAGTACGTGTCCAGGTAGCGCTGGTCGTCGCCCCAGATGGTGCGCAGCATGGACGGCCACGGCTCGGTCAGGACGAGGTAGCCGCCGGCGCCGTCGGGCACCTCGTTGGCGTCGTCGTCGACCACGGTCGCCGCGATGCCGGGCAGCGGCACCTGTGCGGAGCCGGGCTTCGTCGCCGTGACGCCGGGCAGCGGGCTGAGCATGATGCCGCCGGTCTCGGTCTGCCACCAGGTGTCCACGACCGGCGTCCGGTCGCCGCCGATGTGCTTGCGGTACCAGACCCAGGCCTCGGGGTTGATCGGCTCGCCGACCGAACCCAGCACGCGCAGGCTCGACAGGTCGAACTTGGCGGGGATGTCGTCGCCCCACTTCATGCAGGCGCGGATCGCGGTCGGCGCCGTGTAGAGGATCGTCACGCCGTACTTCTGGACGATCTCCCACCAGCGGCCCTGGTGCGGGGTGTCGGGCGTGCCCTCGTAGAGCACCTCGGTCGCGCCGTTGGAGAGCGGGCCGTAGGTGATGTACGAGTGGCCGGTCACCCAGCCGACGTCGGCGGTGCACCAGTAGACGTCGGTCTCCGGCTTGAGATCGAAGACGGCGTGGTGGGTGTACGAGACCTGGGTGAGGTACCCGCCCGTGGTGTGCAGGATGCCCTTGGGCTTACCCGTCGTGCCCGAGGTGTACAGGATGAACAGCGGGTGCTCGGCGTCGAAGGCCTGCGGGGTGTGCTGGTCGCTCTGCTGCTCGACGAGCTCGTGCCACCAGACGTCCCGGCCCTCCATCCAGGCGGTGTCCTGGCCGGTGCGGCGGACCACGAGGACGTTGCGGACGTTCTCCGTGCCGGGCTTGGTCAGCGCCTCGTCGACGGCGGGCTTGAGCGCGGAGGGCTTGCCGCGGCGGTAACCGCCGTCGGAGGTGATCACGACGCGGGCGTCCGCGTCCTTGATGCGGGTGGCCAGCGCGTCGGCCGAGAAGCCGCCGAAGACCACCGAGTGCGGCGCGCCCAGCCGGGCGCAGGCCAGCATCGCGATGACCGTCTCCGGGATCATCGGCATGTAGATCGCGACCCGGTCACCGGCCGCGACACCCAGCGCGGTCAGCGCGTTGGCGGCCTTGGAGACCTCGCGCTGCAGCTCGGCGTAGGTGATGGCGCGGGTGTCGCCGGGCTCGCCCTCGAAGTGGATGGCGACCCGGTCGCCCAGGCCGTTCTCCACGTGCCGGTCGACGCAGTTGTACGCGACGTTGAGCTTGCCGTCGGCGAACCACTTCGCGAACGGTGCGTTCGTCCAGTCCAGCGTCTGGGTGGGCTCGGTGGCCCAGGTCAGACGCTTCGCCTGCGCGGCCCAGAAGCCCAGCCGGTCCGCCGCGGCCTGCTCGTACGCCGCCGCCTTGACGTTGGCGTTCGCGGCCAGGTCTGCGGGCGGAGCGAACCGCCGCTCCTCCTTCATCAGGTTGGCCAGGCTCTCGTTGCTCACGGCATCTCCCAGTCTCAGGGCGTCCGGTGTGTCCCAGGCCATAGCTCATCAGCCCATGGGGCGCCCTGACAAGGGCTGTTGATAAAAATTGGTGTAGACCTTTCCATGATTCTGTGGGCGGCGGGTGAATCCGGCGCGCTGCCGCCCGGAACAGAAGCGCCGCAGGTCACGGCGTTCCCTCCAGCCGTTTCGCGCTCGGAGAACGCCGTGACGCGCGGTGGCCTACGCCGTGACCGGTGTGGCCTCGGGCCGTACGGCCGAGAAGCGGTCCGAACCGTGCTCCAGTACGTACGCCTGCGCCTCGCCCACGTGGAAGTACATGCCGTGCAGCGACAGCGAGCCGTCGGCGACCCGGCGGGCCACGCACTGATGCGTCATCAGGTGATCGAGCTGCTGCATGACGTTGACGAGTGCCAGCCGCTCCAGGTCGTCGGCGACCGGACGGTCCGACAGGCGGACGGCCGCGCCTTCCGGACGCTCCATCCGGTCGAGGCTCGGGCGGCCGTGGCGCAGCCAGCGCGCCAGCGGGGTCTGCGCGCCGGGCTCATGGCGGTGCGTCCCCAGGAGCGCTTGCATCGCGCCGCAGCCCGAGTGCCCGCACACGGTGATCGAGCCGACCTTCAGCACCTCGACGGCGTACTCGATGGCGGCCCCCACGGAGTCACACGCCGCCTCCGTACCCGGCGGCGGCATCAGATTGCCGATGTTGCGCACCGTGAAGAGGTCACCCGGACCGCTCGACGTGATCATGCTCGTGACGAGGCGGGAATCGGCGCAGGTCAGGAAGAGGTTCGTGGGCCGCTGCCCCTCCCGGGCGAGCCGTGACAGCTCTTCGCGGACCAGTGGGGCGGTGTGCCGCTGGAAGGCGCTGACCCCGCCCAGCAACTGGCCGCCGCCCAGAAGCTGGGCGTCACCCGTGACGGAGGGCCGCGCGGGCCGCGTGCAGTGGTGGTTGCGCCACGGCGTCCAGGGGCGGCAGACGTGCGTGCCGGCCGGCTCGCCGATCGGCCGGCCGCCGCGCCCGCCCAGAGTGACCTCGCCGCCGCGCGCCCGGTGGGCGCTCGACCAGGACCGCAGCGCTTCGTAGGCGGCGTGGTCCATGAACGACCCGTGCAGCTCGATGACCGCATGGGCCGTCGCGGGTACCTGGGCCAGCCCGCGGGTCAGCCGCGGCACGGCCAGGAACGTCAACTGGCCGGTGACACGCACCCGGTACCGCGGGCCGTCCTCGATGAGGGAGATCCGGGTATGGGTGAGCCGGCGCAGCGCCAGGAAGACGGCGACGGCGATACCGAGGCCGACCCCCTGCAGCACCCCGAAGACCACCACTCCGCCCAGCGTGACGGCGTAGACGGGGAATTCGCGGTGCCGCTGCACGTGCCGGATGTGCGCGAAGCTCACCATCCGTACGCCGACGAGCATCACCAGTGCGGCGAGCGCGGCCAGCGGGATGAGTTCCAGCGCACCGGCGAGCAGTCCGGAGCACAGGACGACCCACACACCGTGCAGCACCGTCGACGCGCGCCCTGTCGCGCCTGCCTTCACGTTCGCCGAGCCGCGCATCGCGCCGCCGGCGATCGGCAGGCCGCCCAGCAGCCCGGAGACGACGTTCGACGCGCCCTGGCCGACCAGTTCGCGGTCCAGGTGGGTGGGCGCCGGACCGGGGCCCGGCTGTTCGGTGGCCAGCTTGTCGACCGCGACGGCCGACAGCAGCGACTCCATGCTCGCCACCAGGGTGACCGTCAGGACGGCCGCGACCAGGCCGAGCACCGGTGTGTCGGGGAGGGAGGGCAGCGTCGGCGCGCTCCATGAGGGCAGCTCGACCCGCGGCACCGTGAAGCCCGCGCTCAGGGCGGTCGCCACGGCCACCGCGGGCAGCGGCGCGGGTACCTTGCGCAGCGCGTGGCCCACGCGTCCGGGCAGCCTGGGCCAGCCGGCCAGGATGACGACGGTGAGCGCGGCGATCACTACGGAAGCGCCGTGCAGACTCGCCAACTGGCCGGGCAGCTCCGCGATGTTGGTGAGCGAGGAGCTGTGCGCGCCGCCGCCGAGCATCACGTGCAACTGGCCGAGTGCGATGGTCACGCCGATGCCGGCGAGCATGCCGTGCACGATGGCGGGGCTGATCGCGAGCGCCGCACGGGCCACCCGGAGCGCGCCCAGGAGGAGCTGCGCGAGGCCGGCCAGGACGGTGATGGCGCAGGTGGTCCGCCAGCCGTACCGCTGCACGAGGTCGGCGGTGACGATCAGGAGACCGGTGGCGGCACCGCTGACCTGGAGCGGGGCTCCGCCGAGCAGGCCGGTCACCAGGCCGCCGACGGCCGCAGCGATGAGCCCGGCCTGCGGGGGCGCGCCGATGGCCAGCGCGATGCCGAGGGAAAGGGGGATGGCGATCAGGAAGATGACGAAGGAGGCGCCCAGGTCGCGGTGCCAGTCTCCTCCAGGGGATCGGTGGAAGGGCCGGGACAGCCTTCCGGTGGACGGCTGTCGGGTGGGGTCCTGCTGCTCGGTGCTCGGGTCCTGGGACCTCGGCGTGGCCGGCTCGGATGCGTGAGGCTGCGGCATTCCCGTCTCCTCCGGGGCGACGCGGCCGCGCTTCGAGGCGCGGCCGTGGGGCGGCGGTGTACTGCGGGGCTGAGCCGGCCGGGGTGCGTCGCGGTGGGTGACGGTCCGGTGACTCTTCGGCTTCGGTAAAGGGATCGTAATGACGCGCCGGAGCCCGAAGTAGTCGTGACAGGCAAATGAGCTGGTTGTTCCGCCTATCAGGTGAACGCAGGCACCGGCTTCCGGCGTGTGCGTTGCCGCGCGGTCCGGTGTCGCGACGGCCGCGGTCCCGGCCGTGAAGGCGTCAGGAGCGGTTCCTGCGGCGGCGGACGCCCCGGTGGGCCGCTGGCCGGGGCGGGCCGCCGTACGGCCGTCAGGCGGGCTGTGGCGCGGCCGCGGCCGGCGCTTCGGAAAGGACGAACCCGGGGTCGACCTGAGCCGTCAGATCGGCTCCCGTCTTCCCATTGCCCCAGCTCTCGGCGTTCTTCACGTGGAAGTGCACCATCTGCCGTGTGTAGCGCTCCCAGTCGCGCCCTTCGTACGCGGCGTCGGCGGCGGCGTGCAGCGTACGCAACGCCTGCTGGTTGACGTCCTCCAGCTGCGCGTAGGGTGCCGGCCGGCCCTTCTCCATGGCCCGCACCCAGTCGGACTGGCCGACCGTCACCAGCAGGTCGTCGCCCACCTGGTCGCGCAGGAAGGCGAGGTCGTCCGGGCCCTGCACCTTGTTGCCGACCACCTTCAGCTCGACGCCGAAGTCCCGCGCGTACTCCTTGTACTGGCGGTACACGGCGACCCCCTTACGGGTCGGCTCCGCGACCAGGAAGGTCATGTCGAAGCGGGTGAACATCCCTGAGGCGAACGAGTCCGAGCCCGCCGTCATGTCGACGACCACGTACTCCTCCCGGCCGTCCACGAGGTGGTTCAGGCACAGCTCCACCGCGCCGACCTTGGAGTGGTAGCAGGCCACCCCGAGGTCGGACTCGGTGAACGGCCCGGTGGCCATCAGCCGGACCGTGCGGTCGTCGAGGCGTACCTCCCGGGCGCAGGCGGCGTAGACCGGGTTGTCCTCGACGACCCGCAGCAGCCGGGAGCCCGCACCCGGCGGCGTCGTTTTGATCATCGTGTCGGCGGACTCGATGCGCGGGTTGGTGCCGCGCAAGTAGTCCTTGATGAGCGGCAGATGGGCGCCCATCGCGGGGAGCGCGGCCGCCTGGCTCTCATCGAGGCCGAGAGCGGCCCCCAGGTGCTGGTTGATGTCGGCGTCCACCGCGATCACGGGGACGCCGGCGGCGACGAGGTGGCGGATGAACAGGGAGGACAGCGTGGTCTTGCCACTGCCGCCCTTGCCTACGAAAGCGATCTTCATGTTCACAAAGCGTAATTGTGTAATCGCCTTGCGTAAGAGGTTTACGTGAAGAAGACCACTCCAACGAGGGGCCCGCCCTTGTGGTGCGTAGGGTCGTCCCCATGAGTACGACAGCCGACCCGCTCGCGACCCTCGCCGAGCTCCCCGGAGTGGCCGACAGCGTGGACTCCGTACGCAAGAGCATCGACCGGGTCTACGGGCACCGCATCATGCGGCGCCGCAGCAATGAGGTCACCGCGGAGGCGGCCCTGCGCAGCGCGCGCGGTTCGGCGGCGCTGTCCGGTGCCGACTGGGCGCTGGAAGAGGTGCGCAGGCGTACGGACTTCAGTGGTGACGGGGAGGCGCGCACCGTAGGTGCGGCGCTGCGGCTGTCGGCCGAGGCGGGACAGCTCCTCAGTGTGTGGCGGCAGTCGCCGCTTCGGGTGCTGGCACGGCTGCACCTCGTGGCGGCGGGTGGCGACGCCCCCGACGAGAGCGTGGGCCGGCCCCGGCTGGCGGGCGAGACCGTGGACGAGCCGCTGATCGAACTGGATCTCCCGGACGCCGACGAGGTGGCCGGGCGGCTGGACGGGCTGGCGCGTCTGCTGCTGTCGGGAACCAAGGCTCCGGCACTGGTCACCGCCGCCGTGGTCCACGGAGAGCTGCTCGCGCTGCGGCCCTTCGGGTCCGGCAACGGCCTGGTGGCCCGCACGGCGGAACGTATCGTCCTGGTCGGCAGCGGCCTCGACCCGAAGTCGATCTGCCCCTCGGAGGTCGGCTACGCGGAGCTGGGCCGGGCGGCGTACGTCGCGGCCCTGGAGAACTACGTCTCGGGCACTCCGGAAGGCATGGCGGCCTGGATCGCGCACTGCGGGCGCGCGGTCGAGCTGGGTGCGCGCGAGAGCACGGCGGTGTGCGAAGCGCTGCAGCGAGGCGCCGCCTGACGGGCCGGAGAGGGCTGAAAAGCTCCACACAAGGGTTGCGGCGGTACCTGGTCCTGCTCGGTACCGCCGCGCTGCACATCCGTCGGGTTACCAAGCGTGCTCGATAGTTGCCGACAGGTCGGAGTCTTTGTCCGTCACCTGATGCGGCTGGCCCGTAATCGACGGGTCGGCGTCGCGTGGGTTCCTGACGTCTGTGCTCGGTCCGTGGGGCCTTGCTGCGTTACAGGTTTTCCTCTCGGAGATCCTTGGTCTCGCGGGCCGTTAATTCCTTTGTACTCCTGCGGACCGCCAAGCGGAACCCCTCGCTGCACATCTTTACTTTTGCCTGCAAAAGCGGGTGATTCGGGCGCACTTCTCGGGCGTTCGGTGCCCGGGCTGCGGGGAGGTGCGGCCGGCTCAGGCCGAGAGGGCGCGCGCCGGAGCGCCGCGGCGCCGGCTGGCGTACCAGACCAGGCCCGCCGTGGCCGCCGCCGCGCCCACCGCGACGGCGACCAGCGCCGGCCTGGGCGGCATGGAGAGCGACGGAATCCGCTGCTTCAGGCGCACCGGACGGTCGAAGGCGAGGACCGGCCAGTCGCGGGCGGCGGCCTCCCGGCGCAGCGCCCGGTCGGGGTTGACCGCGTGCGGGTGGCCGACGGCCTCCAGCATCGGGACGTCGGTCGCCGAGTCGCTGTACGCGTAGCAGCGCGCGAGGTCGTACCCCTCGGACGCGGCCAGCTCCCGGATCGCCTCGGCCTTGGTGGGGCCGTAGGCGTAGTACTCGATCTCGCCCGTGAAGCGGCCGTCCGTGCCGACGACCATGCGTGTGGCCACGACCCGGTCGGCTCCCAGCAGCTCGCCGATCGGCTCGACCACCTCGGCGCCGGAGGTGGAGACGATGACGACATCACGGCCGGCGGTGTGGTGCTCCTCGATGAGGGAGGCCGCCTCGTCGTAGATGAGCGGATCGATGAGGTCGTGGAGGGTCTCGGCGACGATTGCCCGTACCTGGGCCACGTCCCACCCACGGCAGAGCGCGGAGAGGTACTCCCGCATCCGCTCCATCTGGTCGTGGTCCGCGCCGCCCGCGAGGAAGACGAACTGGGCGTACGCGGTCCGCAGTGCGGCCCTCCGATTGATCAGGCCGCCTTGGTAGAACGACTTGCTGAAGGTCAGCGTGCTCGACTTAGCAATGACTGTCTTGTCCAGGTCGAAGAACGCGGCCGTCCGAGGGGCCGAGTGGGGCGCTGAAGGAAGCGAGCTTCGGTTTTCCACAAGGCGAGCATAGGGGGGCACCATTCGGCGTAAGGTGTGGCGCGTGGGTTTGCCTGAGAAGGCTCTCGGGTACACCATGGAAGTCACGGATCGTTCGCGACCGTGCTAACCCGGCCCGACTCCTCCCCCCCCGAGTCGGCCGTGGGGACGACCCCCGCTCTCCCCCCCGGCGGGGGTCGTCGCATGTCCAGGCCCGTTTTCGGGGCATGGGGGTGACTTTTCGATCTTCCTTTGGCGATCAAGCGCCGGGCGTCGCCGCGGTCGCCGTTCGTAACTTACCGTAATCAGAAGACTGCTCTCAGGAAGTTTTCCATAGTCGCTGGTATAGGTGACGGGGATATTCACAGCCCCAGTAGTTGTCCACAGTTTTCGACCAAGATCCACGGGATTTTCCGGATCGCTGCACCGTGAAAGTCCGCGAAGTTCGCGGATGTGCGAGTTGTGTAGCGACAGGGGGACGGAACGTGGCCGGAAGCAACGATTCGGATGGGGCGGAGCGGGACGGACAAGAGCCGGGACCGCTGATCATCACGGAGGACGAAAACCTCCTCGACGATCTTCTGAGGCTCTGCGCGGCGGCGGGCACGGTGCCGGTCGTGGCGCACGGCGGGGGTGCCCGAGCGGCCGGCTGGGATTCGGCCCCGCTGGTGATCGTCGGGGAGGACTGTGTGCACCGGCTTCGGGGCCTCGCGCGCCGGTCCGGTGTCGTCCTCGTCGGACAGCATCGAGACGACACCCGCGTATGGCAGCAGGCGGTCGAGATCGGTGCCGAGAAGGTCCTCGGGCTGCCGGACGGTGAGAGCTGGCTCGTGGACCGCATCGCGGACGCGGTGGAGGGCGACGGCGGTCCGGCTCTCACGGTGGGCGTCCTCGGCGGGCGGGGCGGCTCCGGCGCGAGCACCCTCGCCTGCGCCCTGGCCGTGACGGCGGCACGGCAGGGCCACCGGACGATACTGATCGACACCGATCCGCTGGGCGGCGGCCTCGACGTACTGCTCGGCGGCGAGCGGGAGAAGGGCCTTCGCTGGCCCGCCTTCGCCGAGTCCCGCGGCCGGGTCGGCGGCGGCGCCCTGGCCGAATCCCTGCCGCGGCTGCACGCACTGCGCGTGCTGAGCTGGGACCGCGGCGACTCGGTGACGATCCCGCCGCAGGCCATGCGGGCGGTGATGTCGGCGGCCCGCAGGCGCGGTGGCGTCGTGGTGGTCGACCTGCCGCGCCGCTTCGACGGAGCCGTGGCGGAAGCGCTCACCCAGATCGATGTGGGACTGCTGCTGGTGCCTGCCGACCTCCGCGCGACGGTGGCCGCCCAGCGTGTCGCGGCCCCGGCCCGGTCGCTCCTGCGCGATCTGCGTGTGGTGGCCCGCGAGACCCCGGGCCCCGGCCTGCCGGACACCGAGCCGGCGCGGCTGCTGGCCTTGCCTCCGGTCGGCACTCTGCCCTGGGATCCGCACCTCGCCGACTCGTTCGCCCGCGGCCTCCCACCGGGGGCGGACCCCCGCGGGCCACTGAGCCGCTTCTGTACGGAGTTCTGGACGCGGGTGCTGGACCGACCCGGCGCTCAGGCTCCGCGACCGGGCTGCGGTGGTACCGGGGCCGCGGGGGGCCAGCCCGAGGACCACGGTGCGCCCGGAGCGGTTGTCGCCAGGCCCTGCGAGAGCGTTCAGGAGGGCCGGTCATGAACGGCACCGGCAGCGTGCAGGAGACGCCCCGGTGGACTGCGGGCACCGGGCGGGGCGTGCCGGTCCGACGGGCTGCGGAGACGGGACAAGGCAGGAACGCCCGGCGCGCTGTGGAGACCGGGCAAGGCAGGAAGGCCCGGCCGCCTGCGGAGACCGGGCAAGGCAGGGCGGCCCGGGCGACGGGGGCGACCGGGGCGCTCCTGGAGGCCGTCCGCCTGCGACTCGCCAGGGCAGGCGCCGAGCCGACCCCCGCCCGGGTGGCCGTGGCGTTGCGCGAGGAAGGCCGACTGCTCGGCGACGCCGAGGTGCTGGGCGTCGTGGCGGCGCTGCGCTCCGAAATGGTCGGCAGCGGCCCCTTGGAGCCGCTGCTCGCCGCGCCTGACGTGACGGACGTACTGGTCACCGCGCCCGACGAGGTCTGGGTCGACCGCGGCGGCGGACTGCGCCGCGCGGACGTGCGCTTCCCCGATGCCGCGGCCGTCCGCAGACTCGCCCAGCGCCTGGCGGCGGTGGCCGGCCGGCGACTGGACGACGCTCATCCGTGGGTGGACGCGCGGCTGCCCGACGGCACCCGACTGCACGCCGTGCTCCCGCCGGTGGCCGTCGGCTCGACCTGCCTGTCCCTACGGGTGCTGCGCCCGAAGGCCTTCACGCTGGACGAGCTGATCGCGGCGGGCACGGTGCCACCGGGCGGCGACCGGCTGCTCCGCTCGATCCTGGCCGCCCGGCTGTCCTTCCTGATCAGCGGCGGCACCGGCAGCGGCAAGACCACGCTGCTCAGTGCCCTGCTGGGGCTGGTGGGTGAGGACGAGCGGATCGTCCTGGCCGAGGACTCGGCCGAGCTGCGGCCCGACCATCCGCATGTCGTACGGCTGGAGACCCGCCCGGCCAATCAGGAAGGCATCGGCCTGGTCACGCTGCGGGACCTGGTGCGCCAGGCGCTGCGGATGCGGCCGGACCGGCTGGTGGTGGGCGAGGTCCGCGGCCCGGAGGTCACCGACCTGCTGGCCGCGCTCAACACCGGCCACGAAGGCGGGTGCGGCACCGTCCACGCCAACGCGGCCGCCGATGTGCCGGCCCGTCTGGAAGCGCTCGGCTCGACCGCCGGGCTGGACCGGGCGGCGCTGCACAGCCAGCTGGCCGCCGCGCTCTCGGTGGTGCTGCACCTCGTACGTGACCGTACGGGCCACCGCCGCATCGCCGAGATCCACGTCCTCGGCCGTGCCCCTTCCGGCCTGGTCACCACGACGCCCGCCGTGGTCTGGCAGCCGACCGGCTTCCGGCGGGCCGACGGTTGGCCCCGCCTGGCCGGCCTCTGCGACCGGGATCGCGACTCGGCGAGGTCACCGCACAGCGCCGGGGATGCGACGAACGGGGTGACGCCATGAGTACGCAGCTCGCGATGGACGCGATGACACCGGTGTGCGCGGCGCTGCTGTGCGCGGGGGCGGGCCTCCGGACGGTCGGCGGCCGGAACAACTCCGTACGCCGCGCGCGGCTGTTGCTGGCAGGCGGTGAGCCGACCGGACCCTGTCATGCCGTACGACGACGGGGTGTCCGACGAGGGCCGGAGGACGGCCGACTCCGGGCGTACGGCGAACGGGCGGTCAGAAGGAGCCAGGTGTGGACGGCACGACTGACCCGGCTGGGCCATGCCCTGTGGTGCCTGCCTCTAGGAGCCGTACTCGGCCTTCTGGGCCAGTCACTGCTGCCGGTGGCTCTCGGGGTGCTGGCCGTTCCGGTAGCCCACCGCCGGCTGTGCGCCCGCGCCGCACAGCGGGAACGCGACCGGCGTCGGGACCATGTGATCGCGCTCTGCGCCGCGGTCGCCGCCGAACTGCGCACGGGCCGTCAGCCGGGCCAGGCCCTGCTGCTGGCCGGTACGGAGACCGGGCCGGCGGAAGGGCCGGGCGGGCTGGGGGACGCGGGGGCCGCGGTGCCGGCGGCGGCGCGATTCGGCGGCGATGTGCCGGGCGCGTTGCGTGCAGCGGCGCGGTTGCCGGGCGCCGAGGGACTGACCGGTGTGGCCGCGTGCTGGCAGGTCGCGGTGGAGGGTGGTGCAGGGCTCGCCGCCGGCATCGAACGTGTCACGACGGGACTGCGGGCACAGCGCGACCAACAGGCCGACCTCGCCGCTCAGTTGGCGGGCGCGCGGACGACGGCGCTGATGCTCGCCCTCCTCCCCGCGTTCGGCCTGCTCATGGGCAGTGCGCTGGGCGCGGACCCGCTCCGCGTGCTCCTGCACACGCCGGTCGGCTGGGCCTGTCTGGCGGTCGGCGGGCTGCTGGAGTGGGCCGGGGTGCTCTGGACGGTCCGCATCGTCCGCGCGGCGGAGGGGCGGCGAACCGATGGCCACCGCTGAAGTTGTCCACAGCCTGGGGATCGTTTTCTCGCTCGCGACCACCTTGGTCTGTACGGCCTTGGCCGTCCGGCAGTCCGTCGCCACGACGACCGTCCGGCGGCGCGCGAACCGCATCTTCTCAGGCCCGATCAAGGCAGCCGGTGAACCGGCGCACCGAGTCCGCAGCGGTCGGCGGAACGCCGAGCAGCGGCACGCGGGGCGGCGGAACGAAGCCGTGCGGGAGTGGGCAGTGGTCGCGGCCGCGGCCGGCATCGGCTCCGTGCTGATCGGCGGGGTCGCCGGAGCCGCACTGGGCGTCGTGGGCGCGTACGTCACGCGGGGCCGACGGCGCCAGGTCCGCGCCCGCTCTGCCGCCCGCGCGGCGGAGACGGCCGTACGGGAGCAACTGGCCGCGGCCGCCGACCTGCTGGCCGGCTGTCTCGCGGCGGGCGCGAGCCCCGGTGAGGCGGCGGCCGCGGTGGGGGAGTCCCTGGGCGGACCCGTGGGCGAGCGCCTGCGGCACACCGCGGCAGAACTCCGCCTCGGGAGCGAAGCGGCGGAGAGCTGGGGGCGGTTCGCCGAGCTGCCCGGAGCGCGGGAGCTGGGGCGCTGCCTGGCGCGCGCCGGAATATCCGGTGCACCGGCCGTCGAGTCGGTCGCCCGGGCCGCGGCGGACCTTCGGTCCGAGTGGGGCCGCGCGGCAACCGATGCGGCGCGTAAGGCGGGTGTCCTGGTGACCCTGCCGCTGGCGGTCTGCTTCCTGCCGGCCTTCCTGACGATCGGGGTCGCCCCGGTCCTCGTCGGCCTGGCCCAAGGGCTGCTGCCGCAGGCGTGACCACGGGCCGGGCCGACCGGATCCACGAAGCACAAGTCACAGCGCAACCAGCGCAACCAGCGCAACCAGCACGACCAGCGCAACCAGCACGACCAGCAATCAACACAACCAGCGGCATCACAGGGGGATCTCATGACGACTGCAGCGCAGAAGCCGTCCGGCAGGACGACGACACGGGAGGCAGTGAAGGCAACGGAGGCAGTGAAGGCAACGGAGGAAGCAGAGGAAGCGGAGGTAACGGAGGTAACGGGAGCGGTGGAGCCGGCAGAGGCCGTGCCGACGGCGCCGCGTACGGCCGTGCCCGGATGGGCGGTCGCGGCCGGCAGCGTGGCGCGCGGGGTGAGGAAGGCGCGGGCTACAGCTTCGGGGGCCGGTGGGACCGGTCAGAGGACTGTGATGGTGGCGGGCGGTCCCGCGGGGTGGGCCTCCTGGGCCGCCTCCTGCCTCGACTTCGGGAAGGCGTCGAGGCAGCTGGCGGGGAGGCGCCGGGCCGCATCGCTCAGGGGCGAGTGGGGCCGGCACCGGCGCATGGCGCTGCGGCAGCGGCTGGACCGGGGGATGACGACGGCCGAGTACGCCATGGGAACACTGGCGGCCTGCGCGTTCGCCGCGGTGCTCCACGAGGTCGTGACGAGCGGATCGGTGAGTTCCGCCTTGAGCTCGTTGATCGGCAAGGCACTCCGTGCGCAGGTCTGATGCGGCCGTACACGCGAGGGCGATGGCCAGGACGAGGTCGGACCGGGGCATGGTGACGGCCGAGGCGGCGGTGGTGATTCCGACGCTGGTGCTGTTCGCGGCGATGTTGATGTGGGGACTGATGGCGGCCTGCGCGCAGATCCAGTGCGTGGACGCCGCCCGCGCCGGGGCCCGGGCGGCGGCCCGTTCGGAGGCCGAGGGAAGCACCTTGGCGGCTGCCCGCGCGATCGCCCCGGGCGGGGCACGGGTGGTGGTCGCGAGGGAGGGCGACCTGGTTCGCGTACGGGTCGAGGCGGCGGCTCCCACGCTGGGGCCGCTGAGCATGACGCTCAGAGGGGAGGCGGTCGCTCTTGCTGAGGAGACGGTGGGGCGATGAGCGTCGGGGACGAAGAAAGGGGAGTGGGCTACGAAGCCGGAAAGGGGATGAACGGGATGAAGGGACGGCGACGGTCTGGACTGCGGTGAGCGCCATGGCGCTGTGTGCGGTGTTCGCCGTGGTGATCGCCCTCGGGCAGGCGGCGATCGCCCGTCACAGGGCGGGTGCGGCGGCTGATCTGGCCGCTCTCGCCGCCGCCGGCCGGAGCGTGTACGGCGAGGCCGAGGCATGTGGCGCGGCGCGCCGGGTCGCGGCGGCGCAGCGCGCGCGGCTGGTGCGGTGTTCGGTGCGGGCGGACGTCGCCGATGTCTCGGCGGAGGCCCGAGCGGGCCCGTTCACGCCACGCATCCGTTCCCGCGCGGGTCCCGCGGATGCGCCCCTGAACCCGGTGATACCGGTGATACCGGCGACGCCGGTGCCCCGAACGGCCAGGTGACCCCGGCGGCCGCGGTCACCCCGGCAGGCTCGATGATCCGGTGGCCCGGGGCATACCTCCGCCCGGCGGCCCGGGGCGTACCGCCGCCCGGCGGCCCGGAGGGCACCCCGCCCCGGCAGGCTCGATGATCCGGCTGGTCCAGGGTGCTCCCCCGGCCCGGCGGCCCAGGGCGCCCCTCCGTCCCGGGGGACCGGGATGCCTCCTCCGCCCCGGGGGACCGGGATGCCTCCTCCGCCCCGGGGGACCGGGATGCCTCCTCCGCCCCGGGGGACCGGGACGCGCCCTCCGCCCCGGCGGACCGGGACGCCCTCTTCGCCCCGGTGGCCGCGGTCACGAGTCGGTCCCCGCTGTCCCCGTCCCTGCTGCCCCCGCCGCCTCCGCTCCGCGGAGGAGTTCCGTCAACAGCCGGATGGCGCCTCGTTTGTGGAGGGGTTCGTTGCCGTTGCCGCACTTGGGGGACTGGATGCAGGACGGGCAGCCGGCGTCGCACTCGCAGGCGGCGATCGCCTTGCGGGTGGCGGCGAGCCAGTCGGCGGCGGTGTGGAAGGCGCGTTCCGCGAAGCCCGCGCCGCCGGGGTGACCGTCGTAGACGAAGACCGTCGGGAGGAGCGTGTCCGGGTGCAGCGGGACGGAGACGCCGCCGATGTCCCAGCGGTCGCAGGTGGCGAAGAGCGGAAGGATGCCGATGGAAGCGTGTTCGGCGGCGTGCAGGGCGCCGCCCAGCTGTTCCGGACCGACCCGGGCCGCGTCGAGCTGGTCCTCGGTCATGGTCCACCACACGGCGCGGGTGCGCAGCGTACGCGGCGGGAGGTCGAGCTTGGTCTCGCCGAGCACCTCACCCGTGATCAGTTTGCGGCGCAGGAAGGAGACGACCTGGTTGGTGACTTCGACGGAGCCGAAGCACAGGCGCGCGTCACCCCACGGCACCTCGATGTCGGTCTCCAGGATGGAGATGGCGGTGGTGTCGCGGGCGGCCGTGGACCAGGGCGGCGTGGCCTCCTCGACGAGGGCGACGCTGTCCTCCAGGTCCAGGTGCTTCACCACGTACGTGCGGCCCTGGTGGAGGTGGACCGCGCCCTCGTGGACGCTGGAGTGCGCGGCGGCCTCGTCGACCGTGCCGAGCAGCCGGCCGGTGCCGGCCTCCACGACCTGGACGGGCGAGCCGCCCTGGCCGCGGATGTCGGTGAGGTCGGCGGCGCGTTCGCGACGGGTCCAGTACCAGGACCTGCCGCGGCGGCGCAGCAGCCGGCGGCGTTCCAGGCCCGCGAGGACGTCCGGGGCCTCCGGGCCGAAGAGGGCCACGTCCTCGGGGCCGAGCGGGATCTCCGCCGCGGCCGCGCAGAGATGGGGCCAGAGGACGTACGGGTTGTCGGGGTCGAGGACGGTCGATTCGACCGGCCGGTCGAAGAGGGCTTCGGGATGGTGGACGAGGTAGGTGTCCAGGGGGTCGTCGCGGGCGACGAGCACGGCGAGCGCGCCCTGGCCGGCCCGGCCGGCGCGGCCCGCCTGCTGCCACAGGGACGCGCGGGTGCCGGGGTAGCCGGCGATGAGGACGGCGTCCAGTCCGGAGACGTCGATGCCCAGTTCGAGTGCGGTGGTGGCGGCGAGCCCCAGGAGCTCGCCGCTGTGCAGGGCGCGCTCCAGGGCCCGGCGCTCTTCGGGGAGATAACCGCCCCGGTACGCCGCGACCCGGCTGGGGAGGGAACGGCCTTCGGGATCGGTCGCTGAGGACGCGACCTCGGCCAGCCGTTCCTGGGCGATGAGGGCGATCAGCTCGGCGCCGCGCCGGGAGCGTACGAAGGCGACGCTGCGGACGCCCTGCACGGCGAGGTCGGTGAGCAGGTCGGCGGTCTCGGCGGTGGCGGTACGGCGGACGGGCGCGCCCTGCTCGCCGTGCAGCTCGGTCAGCGGCGGCTCCCACAGGGCGAAGACGACCTCGCCGCGCGGCGAGGTGTCCTCGGTGATCTGCACGACCGGCGCGCCGATGAGCCGGGCTGCGGACTCGGCCGGTTCGGCCGAGGTGGCGGAGGCCAGCAGGAAGACCGGTTCGGAGCCGTAGCGGGCGCAGACGCGCCGCAGCCGGCGTATGACCTGGGCGACGTGCGACCCGAAGACGCCGCGGTAGGTGTGGCACTCGTCGATGACCACGTAGCGCAGCGCGCGCAGGAAGGAGGACCAGCGGGGGTGGGCCGGGAGGATGCCGCGGTGCAGCATGTCGGGGTTGGTGAGGACGTAATTGCCGTACTGGCGCACCCATTCGCGTTCTTCGACCGGCGTGTCGCCGTCGTACACGGCCGGGCGGATCGCCGTGCCCAGCGGGGCGGCCAGATCGCGTACGGCGCGCCGCTGGTCGGCGGCGAGCGCCTTGGTCGGGGCGAGGTACAGCGCGGTGGCTCCCCGGCCGTTCGGCGCCTCGGAGCCGTCCAGCAGCCCGGACAGCACGGGGGTGAGATAGGCCAGTGATTTCCCGGAGGCGGTGCCGGTGGCGACGATGACGGACTCGCCCTGCAACGCGTGTTCCGCCACCCGGGCTTGGTGGCTCCAGGGGCGTTCGATGCCGGCGGTACGGATGGCGTCGATCACTTCCGTACGGATAGATGCGGGCCAGTCGGCATGGCTGCCGATCCGCGGGGGCAAGTGCTCCGTATGAGTGATGCGCGTAGCGCGGATCTCTCCCCTGGCGAGACGGTCGAGGACCATGCCCGGGGAGGGGCGTGCACCCGCATCCGGCGGAGGTTGATTGGAGGCCATCGGCACCGAGTGTGTCACCGGTGTGACGGACAATGCTCATAAGGCGTCGTGCGCGCCTGCTGGTAAGTGATTGAATGCCATCGCGGCTGCCGATCCATGGGGGGCGACCGCTCGATAGCAAGGTGCTGGAGGATCCGTGGACCTGTCCCTGTCGACCGAAACCCTTGGCGACCGTACGGTCGTCAGGGTCGGTGGCGAGATTGATGTATACACCGCGCCCAAGCTGCGGGAGCAGCTGGTCGAGCTCGTGAACGACGGCAGCTACCACCTCGTGGTGGACATGGAGCGCGTCGACTTCCTCGACTCCACCGGGCTCGGCGTTCTTGTGGGTGGCCTGAAGCGGGTGCGTGCCCACGAGGGCTCGCTGCGCCTGGTCTGCAACCAGGAGCGCATTCTCAAGATCTTCCGTATTACCGGACTGACGAAGGTGTTCCCGATTCACACCTCGGTCGACGAGGCCGTATCGGCCACCGACTGACAGCTGTCCGGTGCCCCGTGCCGTGTGTGCGGGGGCAGGAAGCAGTGGTGGGGGGTACCGGGCGATGCGCCCGGCCCCCTGCGCAGCACGCCCGCTTACCGAGGGGATGGCAATGGCCACCGTCGAACTTCTTTTCAGTGCCCTTCCCGAGCATGTCCGGACCGCGCGCCTGGTCGCGGCCGCCATGGCGCGACGGGCCGGAGTGGACGAGGCGGTGCTCGACGAGGTGCGCCTCGCCGTCGGTGAGGCGTGCAGCCGCGCCGTGGGTCTGCACCGCAGCAACGAGGTCGCCACGCCGATCAAGGTCAGGCTGATCGAGGACGAGAAGAAGTTCTCCATCGAGGTGGGCGACGACGTGCCGGGCTCGGCCGCCGGTTCCGTGCCGGGCGTGCAGCGTACGGACAGCGATCCGGACGGCGCGGAGTCCGGGAACGGCGACGAGGCCGAGGACGAGATGGGCCTCGCGGTGATCAGCGGTCTGGTCGACGACGTCGAGGTGTCCTCCAGCGAGACCGGCGGCGTCATCCGCATGAGCTGGCCGACGCTCCCGGACCCGGTCCTGCCGTAGCGGCTTCCGCCGTAGCGCCGACAGAAGAGGGCGTGGCGGCCGCCGTCGGCGTCTCGGCGGTCTTGGTGGTCTCGGCGCCTCGGCGCCTCGGCGGCCTCCGGCAAGGGCAGCTGTAGCGAAAGCCGACGCGGCCCACCAGAACATGCCGGCGCGGCCCGCCAGAAGAAGCCACCGCGGCCCGCCAGAAGCAGCCATGACGGCTGCCGTCGCACACCAACGGAAGCAGCCGGCGAGGGCTGCCCGTACACCGCTCCCGCGCGACCGCCTTACAGCCGCGCCCCGCGGCCATCACAGCGGCGCCCCGCGCGACCGCCGACAGCGGCGCTCCAAGCCGCCGGACGCCCCCAAGTGGCCCCCAGGGCCGCCTACTCGTGCCGTACGGCTCCGCATGCCGTCCAGCCCCGCAGGACGGTGAGCGCAGCTGTACCGGTGGGCCTACGCCTACGCCTACATGTTCGTACGCGTACGCACACGCGAGGCGTTCCGCCGGCGCGGGGCGCCGGAGCGGAGGGCGCAACTCCGCTGCGTGCCCCGTTCAACGTGCTGGAAAAGGATCTCGCATCCGCCTCTGAGCAGCGGCGTTCAATACGACAGCGAGATCATCCGGGCGCGGTCAGCGAATTTGCTGCATTCCGTCTTACGGGCTAATTCTCGGAGCGATCACCTATTGATCTTCGCGGCTGCAGGCGAATTCCCTTTGACGCGTACTGTTTTGATCTAGTGCGGCTCCCTACAATCCGTCCACATCTTTGCTCAGGACGCCTGAGCGTGCTTTCGCGCGCCCATGTGCCAAACGTCAAGGAGGACGAATGGCGGGGCCTTACACCCCTCAGATGCTCGACACCCCCACATACCTGGCCGAGCCATCGCTGACGAGCGGCAACCGCGGCATCGTGCTGGTGATCGCCCTCGTGGCCCTGGCGGCGCTCGCCGTCGCGGCCGTGCTGGTACGGCAAGTGCTCGCGGCCGGCGAGGGCACCGACAGTATGAAGAAGATCGCCGCTGCCGTGCAGGAGGGCGCCAATGCCTATCTCGCACGCCAGTTGCGCACCCTCGGCGTTTTCGCCGTCGTGGTGTTCTTCCTGCTCATGCTGCTGCCCGCGGACAACTGGACGCAGCGCATCGGACGCAGCGCGTTCTTCTTGATCGGTGCGGGATTCTCCGCGGCGACCGGCTATATCGGCATGTGGCTCGCGGTGCGCAGCAATGTGCGCGTCGCCGCGGCCGCCCGGGAAGCCACTCCGGCCGAAGGCGATACGGCTCCCCGTGATCTGACGGCCGTTTCGCACAAGGCGATGAAGATCGCTTTCCGTACGGGCGGGGTCGTCGGCATGTTCACGGTGGGCCTCGGCCTGCTGGGCGCCTCCTGTGTCGTCCTCGTGTACGCGGTCGACGCTCCGAAGGTGCTGGAGGGCTTCGGCCTCGGTGCCGCGCTGATCGCCATGTTCATGCGAGTCGGCGGCGGCATCTTCACCAAGGCCGCCGACGTCGGCGCCGACCTCGTCGGCAAGGTCGAGCAGGGGATCCCCGAGGACGACCCGCGCAACGCCGCGACCATCGCGGACAACGTGGGCGACAACGTCGGCGACTGCGCCGGCATGGCGGCCGACCTGTTCGAGTCGTACGCGGTCACCCTGGTCGCCGCGCTGATCCTCGGCATGGCCGCCTTCGGTGACTCGGGCCTCGCCTTCCCGCTGCTCGTCCCGGCCATCGGTGTGATCACGGCGATGATCGGCATCTTCGTCGTCGCGCCCCGGCGCTCCGACCGCAGCGGGATGACCGCCATCAACCGCGGCTTCTTCATCTCCGCCGCCATCTCGCTGGTGCTGGTGGCGATCGCGGCCTTCACGTACCTGCCGTCCACCTACGCGGGCCTGGCCGGCGTCACCGACGAGTCCATCACCGGCCGGGCGGGCGACCCGCGCGTCCTGGCCCTGGTCGCGGTCGCCATCGGCATCGTGCTCGCCGCGCTCATCCAGCAGCTGACCGGCTACTTCACCGAGACCAACCGGCGCCCCGTACGGGACATCGGCAAGACCTCGCTGACCGGCCCCGCGACCGTCGTGCTGTCGGGCATCTCCATCGGTCTGGAGTCGGCGGTCTACTCGGCCGTGCTGATCGGCCTGGCCGTGTACGGCGCGTTCCTGCTGGGCGGCGCGTCCATCATGCTGGCGCTGTTCGCGGTCGCGCTGGCCGGTACGGGCCTGCTGACCACGGTCGGCGTCATCGTCGCCATGGACACCTTCGGGCCGGTCTCCGACAACGCGCAGGGCATCGCCGAGATGTCCGGTGACGTCGAGGGCGACGGCGCGCAGGTGCTCACCGACCTGGACGCGGTGGGCAACACCACCAAGGCCATCACCAAGGGCATCGCGATCGCCACGGCGGTGCTCGCGGCGGCCGCGCTGTTCGGGTCGTACCGCGACGCGATCGCCAAGGCCGTGGGCGAGGTGGGGGACGCCGCCACGGGCATGGGGCTGAGCCTGGACATCTCGCAGCCGAACAACCTGGTCGGCCTGGTCCTGGGCGCCGCGGTGGTCTTCCTCTTCTCCGGACTGGCCATCAATGCCGTGTCCCGCTCGGCGGGTTCGGTGGTCTTCGAGGTACGCCGGCAGTTCCGGGAGAAGCCCGGGATCATGGACTACACCGAGAAGCCCGAGTACGGGCGGGTCGTCGACATCTGCACCAAGGACGCGCTCCGCGAGCTGGCCACCCCCGGCCTGCTGGCGGTGCTCACGCCCATCGCGGTCGGCTTCTCGCTCGGCGTCGGCGCGCTCGGCTCCTTCCTGGCGGGCGCGATCGGCACCGGCACCCTGATGGCGGTGTTCCTCGCGAACTCCGGCGGCGCCTGGGACAACGCCAAGAAGCTGGTCGAGGACGGCCACCACGGCGGCAAGGGCAGCGAGGCGCACGCGGCCACCGTCATCGGTGACACCGTGGGCGACCCGTTCAAGGACACCGCGGGCCCGGCCATCAACCCGCTGCTGAAGGTGATGAACCTGGTGGCGCTGCTCATCGCGCCGGCCGTGGTCAAGTTCAGCTACGGCAACGACGCGAACATGGGCGTTCGGGTCACGGCCGCGGGCGTCGCGCTGCTCATCATCGTGGGCGCGGTGTACCTCTCGAAGCGCCGCGGCATCGCCGTGGGTGACGAAGACAACTCCGGCAAGGTCGCCCAGACGGCCGACCCGGCGGTCGTCTCCTAGCGGGCGGCGCCACAGCCCCTCAACGGGCGGGTGAACGAGGCGTTTTACGCGCCACGGGCACCCGCCCGTACACGTGCGGGAAGTGAGAGGTATCGGTCACCGTCCCTTGGTGCAAATGGCTTCAATGCGGGTCGTACGGGATGCTCGTCTCATGGCCGAAGACCTTTGGGCGTGTATGTTCCGGGGCCGAGAGCCATGGAAGGGACCAATCCGGTGAACAAGAAGCTTGTGGCTGCACTGTCCGGCGGTGCGGCACTGGTGCTCGCGCTGACCGGCTGCAGCGACGACAGCGACAAGAAGCTCAATGACTGGGCCAAGCGTTTCTGCGACCCGGCGCAGGCTCAGTTCAAGCAGATTCAGGACGCCAACGCGTCGATGCAGACCGCGGACGACGGCACCACCGACTCCAAGAAGGTCCAGCAGACCGACTCCCAGGCGTTCCAGAAGATCTCGGACGCCTACGGCTCACTGGCCAGGTCGCTGGACAAGGCGGGCGCCCCGCCGGTCGACGGCGGCGGCGCGGACCAGAAGAACGCCGTCAAGGAGCTGAAGGGGCTCTCCTCGGGCTACGCGGACCTCAAGAAGCAGGTCGACGGCCTGGACACCAAGGACAAGCAGAAGTTCGCCGACGGGCTGCGCTCGCTGTCGGACGGCATCAACAAGCTCAACAAGAAGAGCGAGGCGGCCTTCAAGAAGCTGGAGTCCGGCGACGTCGGCAAGGCGATGGCCGGTCAGAAGGGCTGCCAGACGCAGAAGGCGTCGACCTCGCCGCAGAAGAGCTCGTAGCGCTGCACCTGTGGGTTGCACGGCCCGGCCGGCCCGTGACGGTACGTCCGTACGGGACCGGGCGGGCCGCTGCCGTCGTGCCGGTGGTTCGCTGTCGGTGGTTGCCCTGACAATGGGGGCGTGAGTACGCACCTCCCCGTCGCAGACGACCGAGACCCCGAGTCCGCCGCCCGCACCGCCCGGCTGCGGGAGGCGTTGCTGGCCGCCGGCTTCACCGCCGACGGCCTGCTGGAGCTGCTCGGCGCCACCGCCTACGCCGCGCTGGCCCGCAGCGAGACCGTGCCGGCCCTGCGCGCCACCAGAGGCGAGGGCCCGCTGGCGGCGCTGGTGCGGCTCTTCCTGCTCCAGCAGCCGGTGGCGGCCTCCCGTGCGGCCGCCGCGCTGCCCCTGGACGACTGCCTCGCCGACGGCTGGCTGGTCCGGAGGGGCGAGGAGGTCCGCGCGACCGTGGACGTACGCCCGTACGGCGGCCCCGAGGGCCAGGACTGGTGGATCGTCTCGGACCTCGGCTGCGCGGTCGGCGGAGCGGGCGGCATCGGCCGCGGCCCGGCCGGCGTGGACCGCTCCGAGCTGGTGCTCGGCGTGGGCGGCGCGTCCACCACCCTCGCCGGGCTCACGCTGCGCCCCCAGGCCGGCGCCCCGGCCGCCGGTCCGCACTTCGACTCCGTCCTCGACCTCGGTACGGGCTCCGGCGTCCAGGCGCTGCACGCCGCCGAGTACGCCACCCGCGTCACCGCGACGGACCTGAATCCGCGGGCGCTGCGCATCGCGGCCCTCACCCTCGCGCTCTCCGGTGCCCGGCCCGCCGACCTCAGGGAGGGCTCGCTGTTCGAGCCGGTGGGGGAGGAGACGTACGACCTGATCGTCTCGAACCCGCCGTTCGTCATCTCCCCGGGCGCGCGCCTGACGTACCGCGACGGCGGCATGGGCGGTGACGACCTGTGCCGCACGCTGGTGCAGCAGGCCGCCGGTCATCTGAACGACGGCGGGTACTGCCAGCTGCTGGCCAACTGGCAGCACGTCGAGGGCGAGGACTGGAAGGACCGGCTGCGCTCCTGGGTGCCGCGCGGCTGCGACGCCTGGATCGTGCAGCGCGAGGTGCAGGACGTCACCCAGTACGCCGAGCTGTGGCTGCGGGACGCCGGTGACCACCGGGCGGGCCCCGAGGAGTACGCCGCCCGGTACGAGGCGTGGCTGGACGAGTTCGAGGCGCGCAAGACCAGGGCGGTCGGCTTCGGCTGGATCACGCTGCGCAAGACCGGCACCGACGACCCCTCGATCACGATCGAGGAGTGGCCGCACCCGGTCGAGCAGCCGCTCGGCCCCGCCGTGCTCGGCCACTTCGCGCGCCAGGACTATCTCCGGGCCACGGACGACGCGGCCCTGCTGGCCGGGCGGTTCAAGCTCGCCCCCGAGGTCGTGCAGGAGCAGGTCGGGCTGCCGGGCGCGGAGGACCCGGAGCACGTGGTGCTCCGTCAGAACAGGGGTATGCGGCGGGCCACGAAGGTCGACACGGTCGGCGCGGGCTTCGCCGGGGTCTGCGACGGCACGCTGCCGGCCGGGCGCATCCTGGACGCCATCGCGCAGCTGGTCGGCGAGGACTCCGTGACGTTGCGGGACCGTACGCCGGAGGCGATCCGGATGCTGGTCGAGCAGGGCTTCCTGGAACCGGTCGGCGGACCGGCGGAGGACCGGGAGACCGACGGGGGCTGACGGGGGCGGCCGCCCCTGACGGGCCGGCCGCCTCCCTTCACGCCTGTGCGGGCCGGCCCGCACACGGGCGCCCCACGGGGCCGTGTGGCACCCGTACGGAGGACGCGTCGCGCGTGTTCACCCGCCGTTCGCCCGGGGGTCGTGCGGGGGTGCCAGGGTGCCCGCATGGAAAGTGGACCCGCGCTGTTCTCCGGTGCCGCCTTCGCGCTCTTCGGCGGCGGACTGCTGCTCTGGCTGGCGGCTCGCGTCAGCCTCCGCGCGCCGGTCGCCCACGGCGTGAGCCGCCCGCTCGCGGTGACCATGACCGTGCTCTTCGGCACGCTGTTCCTGACGGTCGGCGGCTGGCTGCTCTCCGCCGCCTGACGGTCCGGGGGCCCCACGGCTCCGGGCGTACGGTCCGGGCGGCCGAGGGCGGCGGTCAGCCCGTCACGTTCCGTACGACGCCCCAGACGAGGGCGGTGGCCAGGACCGCGGCGAGCGTGCGCGGGGTCGGCCGGGGACGGTAGCGGCGCCCCCGCAGCCCTTCGTAGAGCAGCCGGCCGCCCACGTACGCGGCGAGCGGCACCCCGAGGACGAGCAGCGCCGCGTTGTCGTGGAAGGCCGCGGACAGGTCGCCGTGAAGGAGGTCGTACGCCATGCGGGTGCCGCCGCACCCCGGGCAGAGCAGGCCGGTCATGGCGTTGAAGGGGCAGCGCGGCAGCAGCTGACCGGGCTGGTGCGGGTCGGTGTGCCACAGGTAGGCGCAGGCCGCCGCCGTGAGTCCGGTCACCGCCACGGCGCCGAGCAGTGTGACCCGCCGCACCCGCTTCCGGTCCTCCGGGGCGCCCGGCGCGCCCGGTGCGGCCTCCGGCGACGCGCCCGGTACCGGGCCGGCGTGGTTCCCGCGCTCCTTCGCCATGGCCGGTGCCCCCCGGAAGACGTATATGTGTGTGTCCGGCCACCCATCCTGCCAGCCGTCCCGGCGCCGGGTCCGGACCCCCGGCCGGTACCGCCCGGCACCCGTTCCCCGCCCCGTCCCCGACCGGTAAACGGAATATCCGCCGTCTGCCTTCCGTTCCTGCTCGGGCGCCTCAGGCGGAGCAGTATCCGGAGTGCGCCCTTCCGTCTTGGCGGCGGTCCCCGAGGGCCCCGTGACGGCCCCTTCCGCGGCTCCCGTGCGGCACGTGATCACGCAGCGTGCCGGGACCGGCGGTGTGTGGTCCGGGCGGCACGAAGGGCTGGACTCGGGTTACCGTTCGAGTGGCGTTGTGGGCTTTTTCCGTTTGACACGGGGGCGGGATGTACCGTCACACTCCGCAGCGTCACCGCAGAGTCGCCCTCGGGAGTCCCGTCCCGAGGTACCCCCCAGCGCCGACCGGAGAGAAGAGCGAAGTTGTCCCCGACCAGCGACACCGCACAAGGCGGCGGCCGCCGACTCGTCATCGTCGAGTCGCCTGCCAAGGCGAAGACGATCAAGGGCTACCTCGGCCCTGGATACGTCGTCGAAGCGAGCGTCGGGCACATCCGTGACCTTCCGAACGGCGCCGCCGAGGTCCCGGCGAAGTACAAGGGCGAGTCCTGGGCCCGCCTCGGCGTGAACGTCGACGCCGACTTCCAGCCGATCTACGTCGTGAACAGCGACAAGAAGGACCAGGTCAAGAAGCTCAAGGAGCTGCTGGCAGAGTCCGACGAACTCTTCCTCGCCACCGATGAGGACCGCGAGGGCGAGGCCATCGCCTGGCACCTGCAGGAGATCCTCAAGCCCAAGGTCCCCGTCCACCGCATGGTCTTCCACGAGATCACCAAGGACGCCATCCGGGACGCCGTGGCGAACCCGCGGGAGCTGAACAAGAAGCTCGTCGACGCCCAGGAGACCCGCCGCATCCTCGACCGCCTCTACGGCTACGAGGTCTCGCCGGTCCTGTGGAAGAAGGTCATGCCGCGGCTGTCGGCCGGCCGCGTGCAGTCCGTCGCCACCCGTCTCGTCGTCGAGCGGGAGCGCGAGCGCATCGCCTTCCGCTCCGCCGAGTACTGGGACCTGACCGGCACCTTCGCCACGGGCCGCGAGGGCGACGCGACCGACCCGGGCACCTTCGGCGCCCGCCTGACGACTGTCGACGGCCGCCGCGTCGCCCAGGGCCGCGACTTCGGTCCCGACGGCCGGCTCAAGACCGACCAGGTCCTGCACCTGGACGAGGCGAACGCCCGCGCGCTGGCCGCGGCCCTGGAGGACACGCGGTTCGCCGTCCGCTCGGTCGAGTCCAAGCCGTACCGCCGCTCCCCGTACGCGCCGTTCCGTACGACGACGCTGCAGCAGGAGGCCAGCCGCAAGCTGGGCTTCGGTGCGAAGTCGACCATGCAGGTGGCACAGAAGCTGTACGAGAACGGCTTCATCACCTACATGCGTACGGACTCCACGACGCTCTCCGACACCGCCGTCGCGGCGGCCCGCTCGCAGGTCACGCAGCTCTACGGCGCCGACTACCTCCCGGACAAGCCGCGCTCGTACGCGGGCAAGGTGAAGAACGCCCAGGAGGCGCACGAGGCGATCCGCCCCTCCGGCGACCGCTTCCGCACGCCCGCCGAGACCGGCCTGACCGGCGACCAGTTCAAGCTGTACGAGCTGATCTGGAAGCGCACCGTCGCGTCCCAGATGAAGGACGCCACCGGTAACAGCGTCACCGTCAAGCTCGGCGGCACGGCGAGCGACGGCCGGGACGCCGAGTTCAGCGCGTCCGGCAAGACCATCACCTTCCACGGCTTCCTCAAGGCGTACGTCGAGGGCGCGGACGACCCGAACGCCGAGCTGGACGACCGCGAGCGCCGGCTGCCGCAGGTCGCCGAGGGCGACCCGCTGACCGCCCGTGAGATGTCCGTGGACGGCCACGCCACCAAGCCGCCGGCCCGCTACACCGAGGCCACGCTGGTCAAGGAGCTGGAGGAGCGGGAGATCGGCCGCCCGTCGACGTACGCGTCGATCATCGGCACGATCCTGGACCGCGGCTACGTCTTCAAGAAGGGCACGGCCCTGGTGCCGTCCTTCCTGTCCTTCGCCGTGGTCAACCTCCTGGAGAAGCACTTCGGGCGGCTCGTCGACTACGACTTCACCGCCAAGATGGAGGACGACCTCGACCGCATCGCGCGCGGCGAGGCCCAGTCCGTGCCGTGGCTGCGCCGCTTCTACTTCGGCGAGGGCGAGGCCGAGGGCGCCGCCTCCGAGGCGGGCAACGGCGACGGCGACCACCTCGGCGGCCTCAAGGAACTGGTCACGGACCTGGGCGCGATCGACGCCCGGGAGGTGTCCTCCTTCCCGGTCGGCGACGGCATCGTGCTCCGGGTGGGCCGCTACGGCCCGTACGTGGAGCGCGGCGAGAAGGACACCGACAACCACCAGCGCGCCGACGTGCCGGACGACCTGGCGCCCGACGAGCTGACGGTGGAGTACGCCGAGGAGCTGCTGGCCAAGCCCAGCGGCGACTTCGAGCTGGGCACGGACCCGGAGACCGGCCACCAGATCGTGGCCAAGGACGGCCGGTACGGTCCGTACGTCACCGAGATCCTGCCCGAGGGCACCCCGAAGACCGGCAAGAACGCGGTCAAGCCGCGTACGGCCTCGCTCTTCAAGTCGATGTCCCTGGACACCGTGACGCTCGCGGACGCGCTCAAGCTGATGTCGCTGCCGCGGGTGGTCGGCCAGGACGCCGAGGGCGTCGACATCACCGCGCAGAACGGCCGCTACGGCCCGTACCTGAAGAAGGGCACGGACTCGCGCTCCCTGGAGAGCGAGGAGCAGCTCTTCACCATCACGGTCGACGAGGCGCTGGAGATCTACTCCAAGCCCAAGCAGCGCGGCCGGGCCGCCGCCAAGCCGCCGCTGAAGGAGCTGGGCACGGACCCGGTCAGCGAGAAGCCGGTCGTGGTCAAGGACGGCCGCTTCGGCCCGTACGTCACCGACGGGGAGACCAACGCGACGCTGCGGCGGGACGACGACGTCGAGACGATCACTCCCGAGCGCGGTTACGAGCTGCTCGCCGAGAAGCGCGCCAAGGGCCCGGCCAAGAAGAAGACCGCCAAGAAGGCCCCGGCGAAGAAGACGGCGGCGAAGAAGACCACCGCCAAGAAGACCACCGCCAAGAAGACGGCGGCCAAGAAGACGACCGCCAAGAAGACCGCGGCGAAGAAGACGACCACGGCCGCGAAGAAGACGGCGGCGAAATCCAGCCCGTCCGCGGACTGAGGACGGCGCCCGGAGGACGTCCCCGGAGACAGGACCGCCAGGTCCGCTCCTATGTTCGGGCAGGGACCCGGTGTGTCACCGGGTCCCGCTAGGCTGGCGGAATGACGCGTACCGAGCAGCCAACGGTCGTGACCCCCACATCAGGCGCACTCGCCGCGGACTCCCGCGAGCGCGCCGTGCGAGCCCTGCTGCGCTTCCCTCCCCTCAAACGGCTGTGGAGCGCCCAGTTCGTCGGCGGCATCGGTGATGCCCTCGGCATGCTGGTGCTGGTCCTGCTCGCACTCCAGGCGGCGGTCTTCACCCCCCACGGAGGCGCCGCGGCCTTCGGTGGCGGTTACCGGGGAGCGGCCTTCGCGGTCGCGGCCGTCTTCGGCGCCCGGTTGCTGTCGACGCTGCTCTTCGGTGCCGTGCTGCTCGGCCCGCTCTCCGCGCTGACCGCTCCTGAAGGGCCCCTGGACCGCCGCTGGACGATGATCGCGGCGGACGGCGTACGTGCCGTGCTGCTCATCATCGCCCCCCTGTGGATCGACTGGCTGCCGGGCAACGCCCTGGCCTGCGTGCTGATCACCGCCTTCGTGGCCGGTGTCGCCGAGCGCTTCTGGACGGTGTGCCGGGAGAGCGCGGCCCCCGCGCTGCTGCCCGCGCCGCCCGCCGAGGGCGACGCCGTGAGACCGCAGCGGGACAACCACGACGCGCTCCGCCGCCTCTTCCTGCGCACGGGCTTCGTGGCGCTGCCCATCGCCGCCGCCGGCCTCCTGGTCGTCACGCTCATCGGGAACGCCCTGGGCGCGGGCATCGAGTGGTTCCACACCCACCAGGCCGCGCTCGGCTCGTACGTCGCGGCCGGCCTGTTCGCCGCGTCCGTGTCGATCCTGTACTTCCTCGCGTTCCCCGGCGCCCGTACGCCGCGTCCGCGCTCCCCCTGGAGGGCCTGCGCCGTCCCAAGAGCGGCACCACCGTCGACAAGGGGCGCACGGGCGCGGTCCCGCTCCTCGTCCTGGCCTGCGCCGCCGTCGCCGCCGCGATCGCCGCGGCCGTCGCGGTGAGCGTGCTGCACGTGCGCGACCTCGGTGGCGGCCCGGTCGGCTTCGCCCTCTTCGTCCTGGCCCTGAGCGGCGGCCCGGTGCTCGGCATCCGCAGCGCCCGCAAGGTCCTGCCCGGCTTCTCCCGCCGCCGGCTGCTCGCCCTCTCCGTCGCCGTCACGGGCCTCGCGCTGCTGGCCATGGGCCTGGTCCCCGACACGACCACGGTCCTGCTGCTGGCGCTGCTCGCCGGCGTGAGCGCGGGCGTCGCGGCCAACACCGGGCACACCCTCCTGGACCAGGAGACCGAGGAGTCCCGCACCTCCCGTACGACCGAGCACCTGCACGCCGTCGTACGGCTCGCGGTCGCGCCCGCCGCGATCATCGGCCCGCTGCTGGCCGCCGGTATCGGCCCGCACCACCTCGGGAACGGCTCGTTCGTCTTCGCGCACGGCGGTGCGGCCTTCACGCTCATGCTCGTCGGCGCGCTGCTGCTGCCGGTGGCCGCGTGGGTGCTGGGCAAGACCGACGACCGCCAGGGCGTACCGCTCCGCCGCGACCTGCGCGAGGCGCTGCGCGGCGGCGACCCGGAGCAGGCCCCGGCGCCGACCGGCTTCTTCATCGCCCTGGAGGGCGGCGACGGGGCCGGCAAGTCCACGCAGGTCGAGGCGCTCGCCGACTGGATAAGGGCCAAGGGCCACGAGGTCGTGGTGACCCGCGAGCCGGGCGCCACCGCCATCGGCAAGCGGCTGCGCTCGATCATCCTGGACGTCTCCACGTCCGGGCTGTCGGACCGGGCCGAGGCCCTGATGTTCGCCGCCGACCGCGCCGAGCACGTGGACAGCGTGATCCGGCCGGCCCTGGAGCGCGGCGCCGTCGTCATCACCGACCGGTACATCGACTCCTCGGTGGCGTACCAGGGCGCGGGCCGCAACCTCGCCCCGACCGAGATCGCCCGTATCTCCCGCTGGGCCACCGACGGCCTGGTCCCGCACCTCACGGTCCTGCTGGACGTCTCCCCGGAGACGGCGCGCGAGCGCTTCACGGAGGCGCCGGACCGGCTGGAGTCCGAGCCCGCCGAGTTCCACGAGCGGGTGCGCAACGGCTTCCTCGCCCTCGCCGCCGCCGACCCGGCCCGCTACCTGGTCGTGGATGCCGGGCAGGAGCCCGAGGCCGTCACCACGGTCGTACGGCACCGCCTGGACCAGGTGCTGCCGCTCTCCGAGGCCGAGGTCAAGGCGCAGGCCGAGGCCCGTAAGGCCGCCGAGGAGGAGGCCCGCAGGAAGGCCGAGGAGGAGGCCGCCCGCAAGGCCGAGGAGGAGCGGCAGGAGCGCGAGCGCCAGGAGCAGCTGGCCCGGCTGCGCGCCGAGGAGGAGGAGCGCAAGCGCCGCGAGATCGAGGCCGCCAAGGCGCGCGAGGCCGCCAAGCAGGCGGAGGAGGCCCGGCAGCGTGCCGAGGAGGCCCGCCGCCAGGCCGAGGAGGAGCGCAAGCGCCGGGAGGCCGAGGAGGCAGCGCGCCAGGCCGAGCAGGAGCGGCTGCGCCGGCAGCACGAGGAGGAGAAGCGGCTCCGCAGGGAGGCCGAGGAGCGTCGCCTGGAGAAGCAGCGCAAGGCGGAGGAGGCGCTGCTCCGTGCCGAGCAGGCGCGGCTCGCCGCGGCCTCGGCGACGGAGGGCGTGCACGACTCCGACGCGCCGACCACCGAGACGCCGATGGTCAACATGTACAAGGAGCCGCAGGAGGACACGCGGCGTCCGGCCTCCGAGAGCGGGCCGGACGCGGCGGAGACCGTGCCCGGCGGGATGCCGCGGGTGGACATGTGCAAGGAGGAGGCGCCCGGCTCCGGCGACGCGCCCCGCTCCCGTACGGGCGCCGAGGGCCGGGACACCCGCGCCGGCTCCGACTCCGAGGAGACCGCCGTGCTGCCGCAGCCCGAGGTGGCCGCGGACGCGGACGACGACGGGGCCGAGGGCGGCCGGCAGGCCTCCGCCGCGGGCTCCGGCGCCGCCGACGAGACGGCCGTGCTGCCGTCCGTGCGGCCCGGGGACGCGGACCGGAGCGGCGCCGCCGACGAGACCGCCGTCCTGCCGCCCGTACGGCCCGAAGGTCCGGAGGACCGGGTGCCGTCGTGGATGTTCCGCCCGGAGGAGGGCGGTAGGCGGCGGCCGGCGGACGAGTCGAGCACCGAGCGCACGGCCGAGCTGCCCCAGATCGACCCGGTGACGGGCCTGCCGTCCCACGGCCGGTCCGGTGGCCAGTCCCCGTACGAGTCGTACGCGCCGCAGCAGCCGCATCCTCAGTACGAGCAGCAGGTGCGCCCGGCCGGCCGGCGCCGCCCGGAGTGGGCCGAGGAGACCCCGCTGGACGATCTCCCGACCCTCGCCGACGAGCTGCTCGGCCCGCGCGACACGGAGGAAGAGGAGGAGCCCCGCGGCCGCTGGGGCCGCCGCTGATCCCCGCTTCCCGGCCGTCGGCCCCCGGTACGCGCGCGCGTACCGGGGGCCGACGGCTTTCCGGGCCGGCGGGCCGCTCGCGCCCGGGGTTTTCCACAGGTGGACCGGACTGTCGGTGCCGTCCACCACAATGGGATGCGACGGGCCGTCCCCGCGCGGCGGCAGGACGGCCAAGGTGTGCCCCCGGACGCACCCGGCAGCGGTACGGCACGGCGACGGCACGGCAGGACACGGAACAGGACGGCGGAGCGGCAATGGCGGTGTGGGACGACCTGGTGGGCCAGGAGCGGGTGACGGAGCAGCTCGCCGCCGCGGCACGCGACGCGGACGCCCTCGTCACGGCCGAGGAGCCGGGCGCCGCGGTGCCCGAGTCCGCGCCGGCCTCCATGAGCGCGTCCAGGATGACGCACGCCTGGCTCTTCACCGGCCCGCCCGGCTCCGGCCGGGCCACCGCGGCGCGTGCCTTCGCCGCAGCCCTGCAGTGCGTGAGCCCTGACCGCGCCCTGGGCGGCGCCCCCGGCTGCGGCTTCTGCGACGGCTGCCACACGGCGCTGGTCGGCACGCACGCCGACGTCGAGGTGGTCCGTACGGACCTGCTGTCCATCGGCGTGAAGGAAACCCGTGACCTGGTCCGCCGGGCCTCGATGTCACCGGCCGGCGGCCGCTGGCAGGTGATCGTCCTGGAGGACGCCGACCGCCTCACCGAAGGCGCGGGAAACGTCCTCCTCAAGGCCGTCGAGGAGCCCGCGCCGCGTACGGTCTGGCTGCTCTGCGCCCCCTCCATCGAGGACGTGCTCCCCACCATCCGGTCCCGCTGCCGCCTGCTGACGCTGTCCACGCCCGCCACGTCCGCGGTCGCCGACATGCTGATGCGCCGTGACGGCATCGAGCCGGCCGCCGCCACGGCCGCGGCGCGCGCCACCCAGGGGCACATCGGCCGGGCCCGTCGGCTGGCGACGGACGAGCGGGCCCGCGCCCGCCGCGCCGCGGTCCTCAAGCTGCCGCTGCGCATCGACGACATCGGCGGCTGTCTCAAGGCCGCGCAGGAGCTGATCGACGCGGCGGGGGAGGACGCCAAGCAGGTCGCCGAGGAGGTCGACGCCAAGGAGACCGAGGAGCTGCGGGCCGCGCTGGGCGCCGCGGCGGGCACCGGCGGACGGCTGCCGCGCGGCACGGCGGGCGTGATGAAGGAGCTGCAGGACAAGCAGAAGCGCCGCTCCACGCGTACCCAGCGCGACAGCCTGGACCTCGCCCTCACCGACCTGACCGGTTTCTACCGCGACGTCCTGGCCCTTCAGCTCGGCACGGCCGTGGAGCTGGCCAACGAGGACGTACGGGACAGCGTGCAGCGCATCGCCGCCGGCTCCACGCCCGAGCGCACCCTGCGCCGGATAGAAGCGGTCCTCGCCTGCCGCCAGGCCCTGGACCGCAACGTCGCCCCGCTCCTGGCCGTCGAGGCGATGACCGCGGCGCTCAGGGCGGGCTGAGCGGCCCCGCGCCGCGACCTGCCGGGCCGGCCGCCGGCCGCCCGACGGGCCCGTCCGCGACGGCAGGCCGGCATACGGCAGTGCCGCTCGGCCGAACTCACTCGTACGAGGGCAATAGGCCGGGCACGACCCCACCGGGACGGATACGCTCCCCAGAGCTGTCGCCAACTGTCACCATTGGTCACCAATCGTCACCGAGCCGAGTGCCGCCACCGCCGCCGCCGACCGAGGGACCGTACCCATGGACACCAGCCGTCTGCTCCGCACCTCCGGCGCCGTGCTCGCGGCCGCCGCGCTGCTCGTCTCCTGCAGTTCGTCCGCCGGCTCGGACGGTGGCGCCGTCGCCTCACCGGCCCGGCAGGGTCCCGACGCGCGCCCGGAGAGCGACAAGGCGAGCAAGACCCTCGACCCGCTGCCCACGGCCGTACCGGCGGCCCTGCGCCCGTACTACGACCAGAAGCTGAGCTGGCACTCCTGCGGTCCCAAGGGCTTCGAGTGCGCCACCCTCAAGGCGCCGCTCGACTACGCGAAGCCCAGCCGCGCCACCGATCTGAAGCTCGCCGTCACCCGCAAGAAGGCCACCGGGCCCGGCAAGCGGATCGGCGCCCTGATGGTCGACCCGGGCGGCCCCGGCGCCTCCGCGGTCAACTACGCCCAGCAGTACGCGCCGGAGCCGGCCGCCGTGAAGGCCCGGTACGACATGGTCGCCATGGACCCGCGCGGGGTGGCCCGCAGCGAGCCGGTCCGCTGCCTGTCGGGCACGCAGATGGACGCGTACACACAGGTCGACCAGACGCCGGACGACAAGGCGGAGCAGAAGAAGCTCACCACCGCCTTCAAGAACTTCGCCGACGGCTGCAAGGCCCGCTCCGGCAAGGTGCTCGGCCACGTCTCGACCATCGAGGCGGCCCGGGACATGGACATCTTCCGGGCCGTCCTGGGCGACCGGAAGCTCACCTACGTGGGCGCCTCGTACGGCACCTTCCTCGGCGCGACGTACGCGGGCCTGTACCCCTCCCGCGTCGGCCGGCTCGTCCTGGACGGCGCGATGGACCCCTCGCTCAGCGCCCGGCAGCTCAACGAGGACCAGACCGCCGGTTTCAACACCGCCTTCACCGCCTTCGCCGCCGACTGCATCAAGAAGCGCGACTGCCCGCTGGGCACCAGGAGCACGGCCGACGCCGGCAAGCAGCTCTCCGCCTTCTTCCGCCGCCTGGACGCGCGCCCGGTCGCCACGGGGGAGTCCCGCAAGCTCACCGAGTCCCTGGCGACCAGCGGCGTGATCGCCGCCATGTACGACCAGGCGGCGTGGCCCCTGCTGCGCGAGTACCTCGCCAAGGCGAAGAAGGGCGACGGCAGCGGCCTGCTCGCCCTCTCCGACTCCTACTACGAGCGTGACCCGGACGGCAGCTACGCCAACCAGATGTTCGCCAACCCCGCGGTGAACTGCCTCGACCTCCCGCCCGCCTTCTCCTCGCCCGCCCAGGTCGAGTCCGCGCTCCCCGCCTTCCGCAAGGCCTCCCCGGTCTTCGGCGAGAACTTCGCGTGGGCCCCGCTGAACTGCGCGTACTGGCCCGCCGAGGCCACCGGTGAACCGCACCGCATCGAAGCGAAGGGTGCCGCCCCGATCCTGGTCGTCGGCACCACCCGCGACCCGGCGACCCCGTACCCCTGGGCCCGCGGCCTGGCCTCCCAGCTCGCCTCCGGCCGCCTCCTGACGTACGAGGGCGACGGCCACACCGCGTACGGCCGCGGCAGCGACTGCATCGACACCGCCGTGAACACCTACCTCCTGGAGGGCACCCCGCCGGCCAAGCACAAGCGCTGCTCCTGACCTCGGAGGCCGTCGCCGAAGCCGATTACGAATCACCCCTCCGCCATGTGTAGACTGGGCCGCGCACCACGCCGCCTTAGCTCAGTCGGCCAGAGCGACGCACTCGTAATGCGTAGGTCAAGGGTTCGATTCCCTTAGGCGGCTCGGCTGGAAGCCCAGGTCACATCTCATGTGACCTGGGTTTTCTCTTGTTTTCAGGGGCCTGTCGGCGACGTGGGGCCCACCCTCGTTCGTGCTTCCTCGTGACGCGGACCGGCGCCGTCCTCTCGGCCCGCGGAGCGGAGGTCGAGGCAGCCGTCCACCTGGTCACTCCGGAAGCGGTCGCCGAGGCTGAGCGTGAGCGACGAGCAATCGTGCTGCAGGGGCGCGTCAGCGCGCTGTCGCCGGGTGGCGGGGGAGTTCGGCTTCGATGAGGGCGGTGGCCTCGGAGGTGCCGCCCTCGTCGGCCATGGCGTGCTGGATGCGGGCGAAGCGGGCGGGGACGTCCGGGTCGTCGAGGAGGCCGAGGACGGCCTCCCGCAGCGCCTGCGGAGTGGCGCGTTCCTTCGGTACGCAACGGGCGACGCCCAGTTCCGCGAGCATCGCGGCATTGCCGAACTGGTCGGCGGCCTGGGGGACGGTCACCATCGGGACGCCGCAGGCGAGGGCCTCGTGTGCGCTGCGCGCGCCCGCGTGCGTGACGAAGGCGTCGGCCTGCCGGAGGACCGCCTGCTGGGGAACCCAGTCGCGTACTTCGATGTGGGCAGGAATCTCGCCGAGGTCGGCCGGGTCGGTGCCCCGGCCGATCTGCAGGACGACGTGCCAGCCCGGCAGATTGCCGAAGGCCGCGACGCAGGCCCGGTAGAAGTCGGGGGCTTCGGTGAAGACCGTGCCGAGCGAGATCAGCAGGACTTTCCCGGCGCCGGCCGGGCGGGTCCATCCGTGCTGGTGGCCGTGCTCGGCCCAGCACGGGCCGGTGAACGAGTAGACGGAGCCGTCGACCCGGTCGGCATGCGGCTGGAGGACCTTGGAGATCAGCGCGATGCAGCGGTCGGGGCGGCGGGCGATGCGGCCGGGGCCGATGGCGGTGCCGTTGTTGGCGAGCCAGGCGTGGGCCGGCCGGCCCACGCCTGGCTCGCCCGCCTCTCCCCGGCCCGGGGGCGCGGCCGCCAGGTCCGCCTCGTACCCTTCCCAGGCGACGGCGTGCGGCGAGAGCTGGACGGCGCGGATCTTCCAGCGGTCGGCCAGGGCGCGGGCCGCGTAGGCCATCGGGTCGTACAGGATCAGGTCCGGGCGGTCGTCCTGATACGCGGTGACCAGTTGCGGCAGCGCCCGGCCGGCGTCGGCCAGGAACAGCCGTAGGTGGTCGATGAGTTCGCCGTCCCAGGCGCCCGGCGTCCCGGCGGCGGGCAGCGTGGTCGTGTAGGCCCTGGGCTCGGCACCGGTGGCGGCGACGGTGCCGGCGAAGGAGCTGGGGACGGCGTAGGTGACACGGTGACCGCGGGAGACCAGTGCGCGGATCACCTCCAGGCTCGGGTTGACGTGCCCGTGGGCCGCCACGCTGAACATGGCGATATGGGCGGGCCGGACTCCGGGGGAGAAAGGATTCATGGTGGGAAAGGGGTGCCGGGTAGGGGACGGGGGCGCTGGCGGGACGGGCGTCGGCGGTCAGCCGTGGCGTGGCCGGTTGCGCAAGGCGGTGCACGCCTCGTGGGAGGGCAGCAGTCCCTGGCGGTGCAGCTCGGAGAAGGAGGGGGCCTGAGCGTCCTTGGGAGAGAGCACGGGTTCGATGTCGGCGGGCCAGTCGATCGCGAGGTCCGGGTCCAGCGGATGGATGCCGTACTCGCGGCCGGGCGTATAGCCCTCGGAGCACAGGTAGACCACGGTGGCGTCGTCGGTGAGGGCGAGGAAGGCGTGCCCCAGGCCCGCGGAGAGATGGACGGCACGGTTGTCGGTGTCGTCCAGGCGGGCCATCGCCCACTGCCGGAAGGTCGGCGAGCCCGTCCGGACGTCGACGACGACGTCCAGGACCGCGCCGCGTACGCAGGTGATGTACTTCGCCTGCCCCGGGGGCACGGCCGCGAAGTGGATGCCGCGCAGGGCGCCGCGGCGGGACACGGAGAGATTGGCCTGGGCGAGGGGGAGGTCCTGACCGGTGGCCGCGCGGAAGTCGCCGCTCCTGAACCACTCGTGGAAGCTGCCCCGCTCGTCCGTGAAGACCTCGGGTTCGTGCAGCCAGGCGCCTTCTATCGGCAGGGGTCGCATGTGATCTCGGCTTTCTCGCGCGTGGTGTCGGATTCCGTGTCCCTGGGCCCCGGCCGTCCGGCCGGGCGGCGCGCCGTTCCCCCGGTGCTCTCCAGCACCGAGGGGAACGCCTCGGCCAGCGCCGCACTCCAGTGCCGGATCGGTGCCATGCCGGCCGCGTGCCAGCGGTGGTGGCCGAGCACGCTGTAGGCGGGCCGGGGCGCCGGACGCGGATAGCGGTCGCCGGTGGTGGGCCGTACCCGCGCGGGGTCGGCACCGAGCAGGCGGAAGATCTCCTGGCAGAACCCGAACCACGTGGTCCGGCCGCCGCTGCTGCCGTGGTACACCCCGGGCGGTGCGGTACCGTCCAGCGCCCGCTGTCCCAGCCCGACCAGCTGCCGGGCCAGATCCTCCGTCCAGGTCGGCTGGCCCCACTGGTCCTCGACCACGTCGACGGCCGCCCGCTCCCGTGCCAGCTCGATCATGGTCCGTACGAAGTTGCGCCCGCCCGCCCCGTACAGCCAGGCGGTACGCACCACGTAGCCGGTGTCCGGAAGCAGCTCCAGGACAGCCCGCTCGCCCGCCAGCTTGGTCCGGCCGTACGCACTGCGCGGCGCGGCCGGGGCGTCCTCCGGGTACGGAGCGCGGGCGCGCCCGTCGAAGACGTAGTCCGTGGACACCTGGAGCAGGACGCTCCCCGATGCCCGGCACGCCCCGGCCAGCAGGCGGGGCCCGGTGCCGTTGACCGCGAGGGCGTCGGCCTCCCGTTCCTCGGCTGCGTCCACCGCGGTCCAGGCGGCGCAGTTGACCACCACGGCGGGGCGGTGGGCGGCGAAGGCCGCGTGTACCGACTCCGGGTCGGTGATGTCCAGGTCGCCGCGGCCGGCGGCCACGGCGGTGCGGCCGGTGGCGGCCAGGTGGGTGAGCAGGTCCCGGGCGAGCATGCCCTGCGCCCCGGTCACCAGCCACGTGCCCGCGTCCTGTGCCGTCACAGCGCCGCCCGCGCCTTCAGGGGCTCCCACCAGGCGCGGTGGTCGCGGTACCACTGAACCGTCGCGGCGAGGCCCTGCTCGAACGGCACGCGGGGCGCGTAACCCAGCTCTTCGCGGATCTTGGTGCAGTCGACGGAGTAGCGGCGGTCGTGGCCCTTGCGGTCGGCCACGTACTGGACGCTGCTGTCCCAGTCGGCGCCGCATTCCTTGAGGATCAGCTCGGTGAGCTCCCGGTTGGACAGTTCGGTGCCGCCGCCGATGTTGTAGACCTCCCCGGCGCGGCCCCGCGTCCGGACGAGTTCGATGCCCTGGACGTGGTCGTCGATGTGCAGCCAGTCCCGGACGTTGCCGCCGTCCCCGTACAGCGGGACCCGCTTGCCGTCGAGCAGGTTGGTGACGAACAGCGGGATGGCCTTCTCGGGGAAGTGGTGGTGTCCGTAGTTGTTCGAGCAGCGGGTGACCCGTACGTCGAGGCCGTGGGTGTGGTGGTACGACAGCGCCACCAGGTCACCGGCGGCCTTGGCCGAGGAGTACGGCGAGCTGGGCCGCAGGGGGTGGGTCTCGGGCCAGGAGCCCTCGTCGATCGAGCCGTAGACCTCGTCGGTGGAGATCTGCACGAACGTTTCGATACCCGTTCGGTGTGCGGCGTCGACAAGGGTGTGGGTACCGAGGACGTTGGTACGGACGAACTCGTCGCCGCCGTCGATCGACCGGTCCACGTGCGACTCCGCGGCGAAGTGCACCACCTGGTCGTGCTCGGCCATGAGCGGACGCACGACCGCGGGTTCGGCGATGTCGCCGTGGACGAACGCGAACCGCGGATGCCCGCGGACCTCGTCGAGGTTGGCGGGGTTGCCCGCGTAGGTCAGCTTGTCGAGCACGGTCACGGACACGTCACCGGGCCCCTGCGGGCCGAGCAGCGTGCGGACGTAGTGGGAGCCGATGAAACCGGCTCCGCCGGTCACGAGTATCCGGGTCGTCATGAGGAAGCGCACCTTGCTGTGATCACCGGCAGCGACCGGTGGACTTGGGCTCAGGGGGTGTCTACGGAGTCACGGGGCAGCACGATGGCGGCGAGCAGCAGACCGGGCGCGGCCAGCCAGTTTCCGTGCAGCACCGGCGGCAGCCGGTCCGCGGACCCGGCCGGCGCGGCCCGGAGGAGGCGCGCGCGGAACGTGCCCGTCGGCGCGTCGCCGGCCGGGGCGAAGACGATCGAGGCTTCGTCGAAGCCCAGCCATGCGCGCGTCAGCGGCGACCAGACCTTGTAGACGGCTTCTTTGGCGCAGAACAGCAGGCGGTCCCAGCACACGTCGCCCGCCGGCCGGCGCAGCGCGTGCAGATGTGCCTGCTCCTCCGGCAGGGCGATGCGGTCCAGCATGCCGTCCGGCAGCGGCCGGTGCGGCTCGGCGTCGATGCCGAGCGCCCGTACGTCCGCCGCGCGGGCCAGGGCGGCGGCTCGATAGCCCGCGCAGTGGGTCAGGCTGCCGACCACGCCGTCCGGCCACCGCGGAGCGCCCCTCGGCCCCGGCAGCAGGGGAGCGAGGGGCACGCCGAGCCGCAGGCCCGCGCGGCGGGCACAGTGCCGTACGGTGGCGAACTCACGGCGGCGGACCGGACACATGGTGGCCGCGTGCCGCTGTTCCTCGGGGAACAGCCCGGCCGCCGGCTCGTCGCCGTAGGACTCCGCCGCGGTGACGAAGTCCGGCAGTATCCGCGTGATCATGGCATCAGTCCCGGCCGGGGGCGAGTGCCTCGACCTGCCCGACGGGATCGCCACCGCTGCTCGGCAGCAGCGCGATCACGGGCGTGTCGAGGCCGGCGGCCGCGTACGCCCGGATACGCGCGCGGCACTCCTCGGGGCTGCCGTGCACGATCAGTTCGTCGACCGTCTCGTCCGGAACGGCCATCACCGCGCGCCAGCGCTCGCCCGCGTCCCAGGCCCGGTGCATCGCGGCGAGCGGCTCCGTCCGGCCCAGCCAGTCCTGGAACGCCCGGTAGGCGGGCACGGTGAGATAGCTGCTGATCATCATCCGGCCGAGCCGGCGGGCCTCCCTGGCGTCCTCGGTGAGGCACACGAAGACCGGGGCGATCAGCTCGGGCCCGGGACCGAGTTCGGCCCTGACCTTCGGTACGTCGGTGGCGGCCAGCCAGTTGGTGATCGCCCCGTCCGCCTCGGACGCGGCCAGCCGCAGCATGCGGGGGCGCAGCGCCGCCAGCAGGACCGGCGGCGGCGTGGCGGGCGGCCGTTCCAGGCGGAACCCGCGTACCGAGAACGTCGGGTACCGCTCGTTCACCACCTTGCCGGTGAAGGCGGCACGCAGGAACCGGAGGGTGTCGCGGGTACGGGCGTAGGGCCGGGTGTGCTCCAGGCCGTTCCAGTCCCGCACGACGCCGGGGGAGGAGGCGCCGATGCCGAGGGCGAACCGGCCGGGCGCGCAGTCGGCGACGGTCGCGGCGGTCATGGCGAGCAGGGCCGGGCCCCGGGTGAACACCGGGGCGACGGCCGTGCCCAGCCGCAGGTCGGGCGCCCACTGCGAGGCCAGCACCAGCGGCGAGAACGCGTCGGTGCCCGAGGTCTCGGCCGTCCACACGTCGGTGTAGCCCAGATCGGGGAGCCGCTCGAGGAGCGCGCGGTGTGCCGGCAGGGGCACGCCGGGCAGCGGGAGGGTGATCCCCCAACGGGTCATCGGGTGGTCTCCAGTCTCGTGGGCGGTTCCGGATCGGGGACGGTGCGTCCGGGGCGGTGCGGTCCGTACCACCGCGGGCGCCGGGGGAGGCGCCCGCGGTGGTGGTCAGTCGCCGGCGGCCAGCAGGGCGTCCGCGTGGTCACGGAAGAGGTCCGCGGCCGCGCGCACCTCGGCGGCCATCGGACGGTCGGCCTCCAGCGCGGGGGACACGGCGGCCAGTTCGCCCCACAGCCCGGCGGTCTCCGGCGTATGCCCGGTCATCACGGCCAGCTGCGCCGCGCCCAGGGCGAGCGAACCGACGGCGTGCCAGCCCAGTTCCAGGGCTTCGGCGACGCCGTTCGCGCCGTTGAGCGCCATCGGGACGTGGTCCTGGTTCCAGCCGTTCGTCGGCAGGGTCGTCAGCGAGGCCGGGGTGACCAGCTGCCGGATCCGCGAGATGAAGGAGGTGGCGCTGATCTGCACGCCGGCCAGGCCGCAGCCGCGGCCGGCCCGGGGGGTGAGCATGATGGGCAGGTCGCCGTTGGTGGTCGGGCTGACCACCAGGGCGAGCTGACGCTCGGCCAGGTACGCGGCCGTGTGCATGGCCAGACCGGTCTGCTCCGAGGCGAGACCGACCGGCATGGCATGGAAGTTCCCGGCGTGCAGCACCCGGCCCTCGTAGGTGAGCGGATTGTCGGTGCAGCCGTTCGCCTCCCGCAGCAGGATCTCCCCGGCCATGGTGAGCTGGTCCAGCGCGGCGCCGAGCACCTGTGGCGCGCAGCGCAGGCTGTACGGCTCCTGGAGCGGCCGGCGCTCGTCCCGCTGGTGGTCGGCGGGGAGTTCCCGGCGTATCCAGCGGGCCACCCGCAGCTGTCCCACCTGGCCGCGCGCCTGGCCGACGCCTTCGTCGTAGTGCTCCGCGTTGCCGCCGAGCAGCACCGTCAGGCGCGCGGTGAGCACCGCGACGGCCCGCACGAGGCGCAGGGCCGAGCGCTGGTTGAGGAGGGCGACGGCGAGGCCGACGCCGGTGCCGTTGACGAAGGCGAGCGCCTCACGGACCGGCCACACCAGCGGTTCGGCGCCCAGCTCCGCGAGGGCCTGGGTGGCCGGGCGCAGGACCCACTCGCCGCGCTCGTCGCGTACCCATGCCTCGCCGTGGCCGGCGCACGCCAGCGCCACGTGGGCCAGCGGCTGCAGGTCGCCGCTGGCGCTGACCGTGCCGTCCCGCGGGATCGCCGGGGTGAAGCCGGCGTTCCACAGGTCCGCCAGGCGCTGCCAGAAGTCGGGCGACACGGCGGAGAAGCCCTTGCGCATGCTGTTCAGCCGCAGCCAGAAGACCAGCCGTGACGCCTCCGGGGCGAGGGGCCGGCCCTGCGCGGTGCCCAGGTGGGAGATGAGCGAGCTGCCCTGCTCCATCTCGGAGGTGGCGGAGTAGGTCACCAGCGGGCCGAAGCCCTGCGTCAGCCCGTAGACGGGCTTGCCGTCGGCCAGGTACCGGTCGACGGTGGCGCCGCTCTCCCGCATCCGGGCCACGTCCGCGTCGCTGAGCGGACCGAGCTTCGCGGTCCAGGCGGCGGACTCGACGAGGACCTCCAGGCTGGGCAGGTCCGTGCCGGCGCGGCCGGTGGTCGTGGGAGTCTGTGTCACGTTGCTACCTCTGAGTCGGTGGGTTCGGTCGGTGGTTGCTGCAACTTGCCCATCGCGGAACGGTTGAGGCCGGGCACCACGTGCACTTTCCGGGGGCGGGCGCCGAGGACGGCGCGAGCCGCGGACGGGTCGGCGTCCGCCGTCCCCGCTCCGGGCCGGGGCACGACGTACAGGTCGACGTGCTCGCCGATCATGGGGTCGTGCACCGGTACGAGAGCCAGGTCCGCGCAGTCGAGCCGGGCGCGCAGCGCGTGCTCCGCCTCGTCGAGGTTGATCCGCTGCCCGTTCACCTTCACCAGGCGGCCGACCCGGCCGAGCAGCCGGAAGGACCGCTCGTCCAACGGCTCCACGAGGTCGCCCGTGTGCCACTCCGGCGGGGCGGGCTCGCCGGGCCGGGAGGCCAGGCGCGGGCTGCGGATCACCAGTGGCACGGCCGGACCGTCCGCCGGGCCGGCGCCGTCCTGACCGGTGCCGGCCCGTTCGGGGGCGTAGGTCACGTCAGGGAAGAGGGTCCAGGCGGGCGGCTCGCCGGAGGACCAGCGGCGCGTGGCGATGCCGCCGGTCTCCGTCGAGCCGAGGAGTTCCACGAGGGACGCGCGCCCGGGGCCGGCCTCCTGGAGGAAGAGACCGGCGTCGGCCGGCAGCATCGCGCTGCTGTACAGCACGGTGACACGCTCGAAGGAGCGGACCCATGCCATGTTCCGGCGCAGCAGCGAGAAGATCCACGGCGTGGCCACGATCACGACGCGGCGCTGCCCGGTGTCCGGGAGCGCGCCGATGTACCCGGGCCGGTACCACACCGGTACGCCCAGCCTGGCCGGCAGCAGCAGTGTGGCCAGTGCGCCGTAGACATGGACCGGAGGGGCGAAGGCGACCACCGCTCCCGGCTGGTCCTGGCGTACGAAGCCGGCGAGCATGCCGGCCTCCTCCCAGGCGGCCGCGCGGCTGCGCTGCCAGTGGCGGCTCGGTCCCGTGCTGCCCGAGGTGTGGAAGTCCAGCACGGGTGGCAGCACCGCGGTGACCAGCGACTCCGGGGCCGGCGTCGCGTCCCAGCGCACGTGCCAGGCACGCTCGGCGACCTCCGGCGCACCGGTCCCCAGCGACAACAGCCGCTCAGGAGCCAGCTCTTGATAGCTCACTCGCACTCCCTGTAGTGGAACGACCCGGTGCCGGGCGGTGGATCAGGCGGCCAACTGGGCGAGCTGCATGAGGTACTGGCCGTAGGAGGAGTTCCGCATCCGCGCCCCGAGCCGGTGGCAGTGCTCCGCGTCGATGTACCCCATGCGCAGCGCGATCTCCTCCACGCACGCCACCCTGACGCCCTGCCGGGTCTCGATCACGTGGACGTACTGGCTGGCGGCCAGGAGCGAGTCGTGGGTGCCCGCGTCCAGCCAGGTGAAGCCGCGGCCGAGCCGGATGAGCCGGGCCCGGCCCTGCTTCAGATAGGCCAGGTTGACGTCGGTGATCTCCAGCTCGCCACGGGCCGAGGGAGTGAGGTCCCGGGCGATCTCCACCGCGTCCGGGTCGTAGAAGTACAGCCCGGTGACCGCGTCGTTGGATCGGGGCCGGAGCGGCTTCTCCTCCAAGGACACCAGGTTGCCCTCGGCGTCGGTCTCGCCGATTCCGTAGCGTTCGGGATCGGAGACCGGATAGCCGAAGAGCGTGCAGCCGTTCAGGTCGTTCCGGGCCTCGCGCAGCAGTCGCGGGAATCCTGCGCCGTGGAAGACGTTGTCGCCAAGTATCAGCGCGACAGGATCGTTGCCGATGTGGTCCGCGCCGATGATGAGTGCTTCCGCGATTCCGCGTGGTTCCTGCTGCTCGGCATAGGTGATGGTGAGGCCCAGGCGCGAGCCGTCGCCGAGCAGGGACTGCAGCGAGGGAATGCTCGTCGGTGTCGAGATCACCAGGATGTCCCGGATTCCGGCCAGCATCAGCACCGAAAGCGGGTGATAGATCATGGGCTTGTCGTAGACCGAAAGCAGTTGCTTGGACGTCGCCAGCGTCGAGGGATACATGCGGGTGCCGCTGCCGCCGGCGAGAAGAATTCCCTTCATCGCTCTTCCCATTCTTCAATAACGAGGTCGCCAGGAACGGAAGTCATACGACGTGCACGTCGGGCACGTAGAGAATCCACTTGCCGCCGGCCTCCCGGAATCCCTGTTCCTTCGCCATGATTTCCTCGGCGTGGTTCCAGGCGAAGAGCAGCGCGTAGTCCGGGTAGTCGCCGGAGAACGCACTCGGCTCCTTCACGGGGATGTGGGTGCCCGGGCTGAGCCGGCCCTGCTTGGCGGGGGTGGTGTCGCAGATGAACGGCACGAGGTCCGGGCCGATGCCGCAGAGGTTCGTCACCGTGGCGCTCTTGGCCGTCGCGCCGTAGCCGACCACCGTCCTGCCCTCGGCGCGCAGCTTCTCCAGCAGCGCCGTCAGGTCCTCGCGGATCTTCATGACCTTGTCGCCGAACTCCCGCAGCGTGCCGAGGCCGGCGAGGTCGCGCCGCTCCTCCTCGGCGACGAGCGCGGCCACGGCCTCGGACGGGCTGCGCCGGCCGGCGGGCGCGAGGTGGTAGCGCACCTCGCCGCCGTGCACGGAGAGCCGCTCGACGTCCACCAGCTCCAGCCCGTTCCGCCGGGCCATCTCCTGCACCGACCGGGCGGTGAAGAAGAAGAAGTGCTCGTCGTAGATCTGGTCGAACGAGGTGCGCTCGACGATGTCCCCCAGGTACGGGTCCTCGAAGACGAAGACGCCGGTGGGCTTCAGCAGCGTACGCACGCCCGCCAGGATCGAGTCCATGTACGGGATGTGGCACAGGGTGTTGGCGGCGTAGACGACGTCGGCCTGGCCGTCCGCGGCCAGGATCTCCTTCGCGACGGACTCCTCGAAGAAGGACTTGCGGACCCGGACGCCCTTGGCCGCGGCGACGTCCGCCACGCCGCCGGACGGCTCGACCCCGAGGTGCCGGACGCCGTGACCGGCGATCACGTTCAGCATCACGCCGTCGTTGCAGCCCAGCTCGACGATGAACGGGTCGTCCGCAGTGAGCTCGGTGGACAGCAGCTGCTTCGCCAGGTTCTCGAAGTGCTCCCGCATGTAGGCCGAGCCGGAGGAGTGGTACGGGTAGGCCTCGTGGAACATGCGGTTCCGCGGGACCTCCTCCATCAGCTGCACCATCGTGCAGGACTCACAGACACCGACGGCGAGCCGGAAGAAGAACTCCTGGCCGAGGTCGGCGTCCGCGGGGAGGAAGGCGTCCGACAGGGGCTGGCGTCCGAAGTCGAAGAATTCCTGTACCGGAGCGGCACAGATATGGCATGGGACGTTGCTCGACATACATGCTCCTGGAAGGCCGACCGACGGCGGGTGGCGGGAATGGGAGAACTTCGGCTCGGGCGCCTCGGGCGCTCTCCGGAACCGGTGCCGCCGAGTCTGCCCCACAAACCGGCCGGGGTGGAAGTGCGGGCATTGTTCACTGTCTCGCTGGCGGGACAGGAAAACGCCGTCGGCGAAGGCGTGGCGGCGGCTTCGCCGGGGCCGCGGAAAGGTTCGGAAATCGCCCCTGTTCCGCCGCGCCGGCGCCGTTTTATCCTCGCTGCGTCCCAGTGCGCCCGGGCGATCGGCAAGAGGTGTCCCGGAGGAAATTCGGGAGAGTCGGAAACCCCTTGAAAGGCTGTCGTAGGCCACTGGCGGTCCGCTCGTACGGCTTCCGTGAGAAGGCATGTGATCATGACAGAGACACTCTCTTTCCCTGCCCTGACCGAAACGGCGGTGATACTCACCGACACCCAGCGCGAAGAAGTCGCGATGCTCGCCGGGGAACTCGCCGGGGCCGCTTCCGGAGTGGTGGACAGTGCCGGATGGCTCGCGGCGGCCCGCGCCGCCTCGGTCCGGCTGCCCCGGCAACTGCTCGCGAGCGTGCGGGAGTTCCGGCACGACGCGGGGCCCGAGGGCGCCCTGCTGATACGTAACCTCCCCGTCCCCGGGGAGCTGCCCGCCACGCCTGTCCGGCCCGGGTCCGTCCAGCGGACCGCGACCACGGCGGCGGGTGCCGTCACCATGGTCATGCTCCAGCTCGGCGAGGTGATCGCCTACCGGAGCGAGAAGTCCGGCGCCCTGGTCCAGGACGTGGTGCCGGTACCCGGCCAGGAGCGTCAGCAGAGCAACGCGGGCTCGGTACGGCTGCACATGCACACCGAGAACGCCTTCCACCGCAACCGGCCGGACCACGTCGGTCTCCTCTGCGTGCGCGCGGACCCGACGGGCGACGCCCGGCTGTGCACCGCGTCGGTCCGCCGGGCCCTGCCGCTGCTGTCGAGGGAAGCGCGCCGGACGCTGTCCGAGGAGCGCTTCCTCACCGAGGCCCCGCCGTCGTTCGGTGGCTCCGGAAGCGCACCGCCGCCGGCCCACGCGGTCCTGCGGGGCGTCCCCGAAGACCCCGACGTACTGGTCGACTTCGCCAGCACCCACCCGCTGGACAACGGCGCCCGGCGGGCCATGGAGGAGCTGCGCGCCGCCTTCGAGCGCACCACCCACGCCCTCGACCTCGCCGCCGGCGACCTGGCCGTGGTCGACAACCGCCTCACCGTCCACGGCCGGACGTCCTTCACCCCGCGCTACGACGGCACTGACCGCTGGCTGCATCGCGTCTACGCGGTTGCGGACCACCGCCGCTCCCGCGTCGACCGGCAGGACGGCGGCAGCGTCCTGGACTGACCGTGCCTGCGGCTCACGGGCCTCGCCGCCGGCGGAACGCGCCGGCGGCGAGGCCCGTGAGCCGTCCGCTCCTGGCGGCGCTCAGGAGCGGGGCGGGTCAGACGCCGCCCGCGGCACCGGGCGCCGCGCGGCACCATTCCAGCACCGCCATCGCACTGTGCATCTTGTTCTCGGCCTGGTCGAACGCGAGGCTCGCCGGTCCGTCCAGCACCTCCGCGGTGACCTCCTCGCCCCGGTGGGCGGGCAGGTCGTGCAGGAACACCGCCTTCGGGCTGTCCTCCCACAGCTCCGCCCGGACCTGGAACGGGGCGAACACCGTGCGCCAGTCCGGGTCGGCCTTCGACGTGCCGGTCGTCTGCCAGCGTGCCGTGTAGATGACGTCGAAGTCGCCGGGCAGCGCCTCCATGGTGTGACGCTCGCGCAGGACCGCGCCGTGGTCGGCGGCCTGCCGCGCGGCCTTCTCGGCGATCCGGGCAGGGAGTCCGTAGCCGGGCGGGGTACGCAGTTCGAACTCCACGCCCGGGAACCGGGTGAGCGCCAGCGCGAGCGCCGTCGCCGTGTTGTTCCCCTCGCCCAGGTACAGCACACGCAGTCCGTCGACGCGACCGAAGTGGCGCAGCAACGTGGTCAGGTCCGTGAGCGCCTGGGTGGGGTGCTCCTCGGCGCTCATGGCGTTGATGACGGCCATCCGCCGCTGCGCCGCCCAGGCCCGCATCTCGGCGGGGTCCCCGGCGGTGCGTGCCACGAGCACGTCGAGCATCCGGGACAGCACCCGCCCGGTGTCCTCGCTCGTCTCCCCGGTGTTGAGCTGGAGGTCGCCGGGGCCGTACGTGAGGAGGGAGCCGCCCAGCCGCAGGGTGCCCGCCGAGAAGGCGGTACGGGTACGGGTGGAGGTCTTGGCGAAGTAGACGCCGGTGACGAGACCGTCCAGCGGCCGCCCGGCACCGGCGGTGCCGGCGGCGAACTGCGCGCCGCGCTCGGTGAGGTGGCGCAGGTCCGCGTCGGTCAGGTCGTCGAGGGAGATCAGGTGGCGTACGGGACGCGGGTCCATGGGCATCAGCCGTCTTCCGTGGTGGCGCCGAGGGCGGAGGCCAGCTCGGCGATGGTCGGGTGGCGCAGAGCGGTGCCCGGGCCGAGGCCGAGTCCGGCCTCCCGGGCGGCGGCGAGCACGCTCAGCACGAGGAGCGAGTCGCCGCCCAGGTCGCGGAAGTGGTCGTGGACGCCGACCCGGTCCACGCCGAGCACGCGCTGCCACACGTCCGCGAGCCGTCGCTCGGTCTCGGTGCGGGGCGCCACGTACGCGGCGCGGGCGGCCGTCATCTCCCGGTGCGCGCCGGCCGCCGGGGCGGCGGCGCGGTCGTACTTGCCGTTGTCCGTCAGCGGCAGGGCGTCCACGATCCGGAAGGAGGCGGGGACGAGCGGAGCCGGCAGCCACTCGCGCAGTCGGGCACGCAGCTCAGCCGGGTGCGGCGCGGCACCGTCGGCGGGCACCACCCAGGCGGTGAGCCGCTGGTCCCCCGAGGGGCCGGGGAGCGCGGCCACGAGCGCCTCCCGCACCCGCGGATCGGCGGTGAGCACCGCCTCGGCCTCCGCCGGTTCGATGCGGTGGCCACCGGCCTTGAGCTGCCGGTCGGACCGCCCGGCGAACTCCAGGCAGCCGTCCGGCAGGACCCGGGCGAGGTCACCGGTGCGGTACAGCCGGGCGCCCGGCGCGCCGTACGGGTCGGGCACGAAGCGCTCGGCCGTCAGCCCGGGGCGTCCCGCGTAGCCGCGGGCGAGGCCCGGCCCGCCGATGAACACCTCCCCGGTGATGCCGTCGGGCACCGGCGCCAGGTTCTCGTCCAGCAGCCGCAGTGTCGTCCCGGGCAGCGCGCGGCCCAGGGGCACCAGCGGCCGCCCCACGGGCCCGGTGACACGGTGGGCCGCCGCGGCCACGGTGGCCTCGGTCGGCCCGTACTCCGCGGCCAGGCGCAGCCGGCCGCCGGCCGCCTCGACGCGGGCCGCGATCCGCTCCGCCTGCGCGGCCGGGTAGGCATCGCCCGCGCAGACCAGCAGATCCGCCAGGCCGGCCAGCTCGGGGTCGCTCAGCTGCGCGTCCAGCAGGGCGAGATGGCCGGGCGTCATGGTGACGAAGGCGTACGGAGCCCAGGAGGCCAGCAGCTTCGGGAACTCCGTCGGCTCGAACCGCTGCGGCAGCAGGTACACCGTCCGGCCGGTCAGCAGCGGGACGAACAGGGCGGGGACGCCGATGTCGGCGCCGACGGAGGTGAAGAACGGGGCGCCGCCCTCGGAGCCCGTGGCGTAGGCACCGGCCGCCCAGCGCAGGTAGTGGGCGAGGGCCCGGTGGTCGACGGCCACGCCCTTGGGGGCGCCGGTGGAGCCGGAGGTGTGCAGGACGTAGGCGAGCCGGTCCGGTGCGCGGCCGTCCGCCTGCGGGCCGGCGGGGGGCGGTGTCCAGGGCGTCGGCCCCGTCGGCGTCGTCGGCCCCGTCGGCGTCGTCGGGCCCGTCGGCGTCGTCGGGCCCGGACACGAGGACGGCCGTACGGGGTGCCGTACGGGCCGCGTGGGCCTCCTCCGTGACGACCAGTCGGCAGCCGGCGTCCGTGAACAGCGTACGCAGCCGGGCGTCCGGGAGGCACGGGTCGCACGGTACGTAGGCCGCCCCCGCCTTCCAGACGGCGAGCAGCGCGACGACGAGACCGGGCCCGCGGTCCAGGAGCACCCCGACGCGGTCCTCCGGGCCGGTGCCGAGGCCACGCAGCCGGCGGGCCAGCCGGCCGGCCCGGGCGTCGAGCTCGGAGTAGGTCAGCCGGGCGTCCGCGGAGACCACGGCGACCGCGTCCGGGGTGCGGGCGGCCTGCGCCTCGAAGGCGGTGAGGGTGTCCTGGCCGGCGCCGGTGGCGTCCGCCCCGGTCAGGGCCGGGTCGTCCGCCGGGCACGCGGGCAGGCTCCGGCCGAGCTCGCCCTCCTCCGGGTAGCCGCGGCGCGCGTCGCCGTCCGGGCCGGTCGCGGCCATGTCGGCGAGCACGGCGAGGTAGAGCCGGGCGAGCCGGTCGGCGCGGTCCCGGCGCAGGGTACGGGTGTCCGAGGCGAGCGTGAGGTGGCCGCGCAGCGGGGTGCCCACGACGACGGGGAACTCGTTGGGGCTGTCGTCGCGGGTGGCCGCCGGGTCGATGAGATCCGTGTCCACCTGGTGGAAGTCCAGGTAGTGGAAGAGCACGTCGATCAGGTGCGGATCACCACCGGGGCGGCGCATCGCGGGCATCGGGTACCGCCGGTGCGGCCAGAGCGCGACCTCGGCGTCGAAGACCTGCCGGGCCAGCTCCCCCCAGGTCCGGGCGGAGCGTTCGTAGGGGAACGGCACGGAGTTGAGGTACATGCCGGAGACCCGGTCGGCGCCGTGCACCTCGGGCCGGGCGTCGGCCACCATGCCCCCGCGGAAGGACCGCTGCCGGGTGAGCAGGCTCAGCACCTTGCTGTGGGCCGCGTGCAGCACGCTCTTGTACGGCACGCCGGTCTCCGACGCCAGCGCCCGCAGGCCGGGCTCCACGTCGTGCAGCGGCAGGTCGATGCGGTACCGCTCGGCGGCCGCGGCCCGGCCGCCGGACCAGCCGGACGGGATCTCGAACTTCTCGTACCGGTCGAGGAGGCCGTGCCAGTACGCCCGGTCGTCCTCGTCGGCGAGCGAGCGCAGCTCGGCCGCGATGAAGTCGGCGTAGCGGACGGCGGGCGCCGGCGGGGCCGGGTCCGGGGCGTGCCCGTCACGTATGCGCTGGTAGGCGCGGACCATCTCCATCAGCTGATTGTGGTAGCTCCACCCTTCGATGACCGGGTGGCCCTCGGTGATCGACAGCCACCAGCTCTCGTCGTCCAGCACATGCGTGGCCATCCGCATCAACGGCGCCCGGGTGACGTCGAAGAGGCGCCGGCGGTCGCGCCGGGCGAAGTCCACCAGCGCCGGCCACCGCTCATCCGGCGGCAGCTGCCGGAGGTCGTCGTGGACGCAGGGCATGGTCGCGTGGGCGTGCACGATCTGCAGCGGCTGCGAGTGGCCGGTGAGCGCGAACGACGTCCGCATCACTTCGTGCCGCGCCACGATCAGGTCGGCGGCGGCCTGGAAGGCGGCCGGGTCGAAGGGCCGGTCGTCGCGGATCCGGAAGGAGGTGACGTTGTGGTAGCGGTTCTCGCCGCTGTCCCCGAACATCTCGACGAACATCCCGGCCTGGGTACGGGACAGAGGGTAGGCGTCGACGGCGTCGGCGGGCAGCGCCGCACGGTCCTGGTCCGGTACGAGGGCGAACGGGGCGACCGGCCGGACGCCCTCTTCCGCCACCAGGCCGTCCCGCAGCGCCTCGCAGAGCCGCGCCACGGTGCGGTGCTCGAAGATGTCGCGCACGGCCACCGGCCGGCCGGCCTCGCGCAGCGCGCCCGCCAGCGCGACCGCGCGCAGCGAGTCACCGCCGAGGTCGAAGAAGTTGTCGTGTACGCCGATCCGTTCCAGGCCCAGCACCTCGGACCATACGGCGGCCATGGCGTGCTCGTCGTCGCCGCGCGGCGCGACGTGCTCCCCGACGGCGGTCGCGGCGCGCTCAGGGGCGGGCAGGGCCGTACGGTCGAGCTTGCCGTTGGCGGTCAGCGGCAGGGCGTCGAGCGTGACGAACGCCGACGGGACCATGTACTCGGGCAGCCGCGCCCCCAGCAGATCGCGCAGCCGGGCCGGGGCGAGCGCGGCGGCGTCCGCGCCGGGGCCGGGCACGAGGTAGGCCACCAGGCGCTTGTCGCCCGGCGCGTCCTCGCGGACGAGGGCGACGGCCTCGGCCACGGCGGCGTCCGCGGTCAGCGCGGTCTCGATCTCACCCGGCTCGATGCGGTAGCCGCGCAGCTTGACCTGGTGGTCGGCGCGGGAGACGAAGTCGAGGTTGCCGTCCGGCAGGACGCGCGCGAGGTCACCGGTGCGGTACAGCCGGGCGCCGGGCGGGCCGTACGGGTCGGGCAGGAACCGTTCCGCCGTCAGGTCGGGGCGGCCCGCGTAACCGCGGGCGAGGCCGACGCCGCCGATGCAGACCTCGCCGATGCTGCCCAGCGGCACCGGCCGCAGGTCCTGGTCCAGGACGCGCATGGTGGTGTGCGGGATGGCACGGCCGATGGAGACCAGCTCGGCGTCCTGGGGGCCGTCCAGGAAGTACGCGGAGTTGCCCACGGTGATCTCGGTGGGCCCGTACTCGGCGGCCAGCCGCGTGCCGTTCGCCGCCGGCCCCAGCCAGCGGTTGGCGAGCCGCCCGGTGAAGGCGTCACCGGCGGCGATCACCAGCCCGGCGAGGCCCGCCCGCTCCTCCTCCGACAGCTGCTGCGTGAGCAGGTCGAGGTGGCCGGGCGTGAGCTTCACGAACGCGTACGGCGCGCCCTCGGTCAGCAGCCGCCCCAGCTCCGAGAGGTCGAAGTCCTGGTCGATCAGGTGCACCGGCCGGCCGGTCAGCAGCGGGGTGAAGAGGTCGGGCACACCGAGGTCGAAGGCGACCGAGGAGAACAGCGGGGCCCCGCCCGGCCCGGCGCTCGCGTACGCCTGGACGGTCCAGCCGAGGTAGTTGGCCAGCCCGCGGTGGGTGATGAGCACGCCCTTGGGGCGGCCGGTGGACCCGGAGGTGTAGATGACGTACGCGAGGTGGTCGATGTCGTAGCCGCCGGCGGGCGGGGCGAGGGGCGTGGCCGGGCAGGCGTCGAGCGTCCGGCGCTCGGCCTCCTCGTCGAGCACGACGAGCCGGGCGTCCGTGCCGGCCAGGCGTGCGGCGTGGCGGCGCTCGGTGACGACGATCCGGCCGGCGGTGTCGGAGAGCATGAACGCCAGCCGCTCGTCGGGATAGCCGGGGTCGAGCGGCACGTAGGCGGCACCGGTCCGCCAGATGCCCAGCAGGGCGGCCACCATCTCCGGGCTGCGGTCCAGCAGTACGCCCACGGTGGTCTCGGGTCCGGCTCCGAGCGCGCGCAGCCGGTGCCCCATGCGGTGGGCGAGCGCGTCGAGCTCACCGTAGGAGGTGTGCCGCCCGCCGTGCACCACGGCGGTCGCCTCCGGGGTGGCGGTCGCCTGGCGGGTGATGGTCTCGTGCACGGGGCGCAGGGCCGCGATGTCGAGCGGGGTGCGGGTGCCCACCGGCGTGTCGGGGCCGTCCAGCAGCAGGGCCCGCTCGTGCGCGTCGAAGATGTCCAGTTCGGACACCGGGGTGGTGGGGGAGGCGGCGGCCGCGCTCAGCAGACGGGTGTAGTGGCCGGTGATCCGCCGGGCCGTGGCGGGGTCGAAGAGCGCGGTGGCGTACTCGAGTGAGCCGTCGAGGGAGCCGTCCGGCCGCTCCCGGAGGTGGACGGTGAGGTCGAAGCGGGCGGTGCGGCCGGGCACCTCGGCCGCTTCCACGGTCACGCCCGCCAGGGCGAGGGGTTCGGCGGCGTCGGCCTGCGTCAGGTCGAACATCACCTGGAACACCGGGGTGGCGGACAGGTCGCGCTCCGGCTCCAGCGCGTCGGCCAGCCGGTCGAAGGGTGCGGAGCGGTGGTCGAAGGCGGCCAGCACCGTTTCCCGGTTCCGCTCCAGGAGCCGGCGGAACGGCTCGTCGCCCTCCCAGCGGGCGCGCATGACCAGGCTGTTGAAGGCGTAGCCCGCCATGGTGGCGAGTTCGGGGCGGGTACGCGCCGACACCGCGGTACCGACCGCGACGTCGCGCGTTCCGGTGTAGCGGGACAGCAACGCCTGGAACGCGGTGAGCAGCACCATGAACGGCGAGGCGCCGTGGTCGGCGGCCATCCGGCGCAGCGGCTCGCCGACCGAGGCCGGCACGGTGAAGTGCTCCAGCGCCCCCTCCCAGGACCGCACGGCGGGGCGCGGCCGGTCGGTGGGCAGGTCCAGCGAGGACAGCCCGGCCAGCTGCTGCTGCCACCAGTCGAGCGCGCGGCGCACCTCCGGCCCGTCCTCGTGCGCGTTGAGCCAGGCGGCGTAGTCGGCGTACTGCACCGGCTCCGGTGCCAGGGCGGGGGCCCGGCCTTCGCGCCGCGCGCGGTACAGCTCGGACAGCTCCGTGAGCAGCAGGGTACGGGTGGGGGCGTCGCAGGCGACGTGGTGGACCACCACGACCAGCAGGTGGTCGTCGTCGGCGAAGCGGACCAGACGGGCCCGCAGCGGCGCCTGCGCGGCGAGGTCGAAGGGCTGGAGCGAGAACTCCTCGGCGTCCTGCCGCGCCGCCGTGGCCCGGCCGTCCTCGGCGAGCCCGCCGCGGTCGGTCACCGTGAAGTCCACGGGGCCCGGGGCGTCGATGAGCTGCCGGGGCTCGCCGTCCACCAGGACGTAGCGGGTGCGCAGGATCTCGTGGCGCTCCGCGAGCAGGTCGAAGGCGTGGCGCAGCGCCTCCTGGTCCAGCGGTCCGCGCAGCCGGTACGCCATCGGCAGCAGGTACTCCGGGGCGGCCGGGTCGAGCTGGTGCAGGAACCAGAGCTGACGCTGACCGGCGGAGAGCGCGAGCGGCTCGCCGCGGGGCACGCGGGGGATGTCCCGGCGGGCCCGGGGGGCGGAACCGGACAGCCGGCGGCGCAGCAGCTCCGCGCGCAGGGCGTCGGCCGACGCGGGGTCCGCAGGGTGCTGGGCGGGTTCGGTCATGGGTGGTACTCCCTGTGTGCGGCGGCCACTGCGGCGTCGCTCAATGACGCGATCTCGGCACGTACGGCGTCCTCGACGGACGCGGCGAGCGCGGCGACGGTGGGCCGGTCGAAGAGGGTGCGCAGCGGCAGTGCCACGCCGTACTCCTCCTGGATGCGGGCGATTACCCGGGCGGCGCGGAGCGAGTCCCCGCCCAGCCGGAAGAAACCGTGGCGGGCGCCGATACGCGGGGCACGCCCGTCGGGTCCGGTCAGCACCGAGCGCCAGATCTCCGCGACGGCCTCCTGGAGCGGGCCCTCGGGCGCGGTGTACGGCTCGTCGTCGGCCACGGTGGACAGGTCGGGGGCGGGCAGTGCGGCCAGGTCGGGCTTGTGGTGCGAGGTCAGCGGCAGGGTGTCGAGGGGGACGACGAGGGTCGGCAGCATGTAGTCGGGCAGCCGCCGGGCACAGTGGTCCAGCAGCTCGCCGTGGTGCGGCAGCCCGCCGCCGGCGGGGACGCAGTAGGCGATGAGCCGGGCCGCGTCCCCGGTGCCGTGTGCGATCACCACGGCCTCGGCCACCGCGGGGTGTTCGGCCAGCACCGCACGCACCTCACCGGTCTCCACCCGCCGGCCGCGGATCCTGACCTGGCCGTCGGCGCGTCCGGCGAAGGAAAGGGTGCCGTCGGGCAGCATCCGCGCCAGGTCGCCGGTGCGGTACAGCCGGGCGCCCGGCGGGCCGTACGGGTCGGGCACGAACCGGTCCGCCGTGAGGTCGGGGCGGCCCGCGTAGCCACGGGACAGTCCCTTCCCGCCGATGCACAGCTCCCCTGTCGTGCCCGGGGGCACCGGGCGCAGCAGCGGGTCCAGCACGTACGCGCTGACGTACGGGTAGGGCCGGCCGATGGGCACCGCCGTCGCGGTCGCCGGGACGTTCCAGCGGGTCGCGGCGATGGTGGTCTCGGTCGGGCCGTACTCGTTCACGAACCGCTTCAGGCGGCGGGCCAGCTCACGAGCGAGGTCCGGCGGGCAGGGCTCGCCGCCGGTCTGCCCGACCAGCGGCCGCTCGCCCAGCCCGCTGTCCAGGAGCAGCCGCCACTGGGTGGCCACCGCCTGGAGGTGGGTGACGCCGGCCCGGTCGATCAGCGCCGGCAGCGCCGGGTAGTCCTCGGCCTCCTGGTCGCGGGCCAGCACCACCCGCCCGCCGACGAGCAGCGGCATCACCAGTTCGGTGAAGGAGATGTCGAAGGTGGCCGGGGCGAGCGCGAGCCAGGCGCTGTCCGGGCCGAACTCCAGGTGCTCCGCGGAGGCGCGGAGCAGCCGCACCAGTGACCGGTGCTCGACGGCCACGCCCTTGGGGCGGCCGGTGGAGCCGGAGGTGTAGAGGAGGTACGCGAGCCGCGCCGGGTCCCGGTGGCCGCCGGGGCCCTTGCGGGGCGCGACGGCGGCCGGCCACCCGGCACCGTCGACGGTGAGCCAGGCGCCCTGGTGCCGGGCGGCCAGGCGGGCGCGGCCCGCCTCGTCCGTGACCAGGACGCGGGCGCCCGAGTCGGTGAGGATGTGGGCCAGCCGCTCGTCGGGCGCGGTCCGGTCCAGGGGGACGTACGCGGCCCCGGCCTGCCAGCAGCCGAGCAGGCAGGCGAGGAGATCGGGGGTGCGCGGCAGCAGCACGGCGACCGCGGTCTCCGGACCTGCCCCCAGGGCGAGCAGCCGCTGCGCGAACTGGTCGGCGCGCTCCGCCAGCCGGGCGTAGGTCCACCGCTCGCCGCCGCAGACGACGGCGGTCGCTCGCGGGGTGCGGCGTGCCGACCCGGCGAACGCCGTGTACACGCAGCCGTCGGGCCGCTCCAGGGCCGCCGGGTCGGCGGCGCCGAGGGCGAGCAGGCGGGCGCGTTCGGCAGGGGGAGCAGCTCCGCGTCCGCCAGCGGCGTGCCGGGGCCGGCGGTGAAGGACTCCAGGAGCCGCACCCAACAGGCGGCCAGCCGGTCGATGGTGGCCGGGTCGAACAGCGCCGTCGCGTACTCGGCCATGCCCAGCAGGCTGCCGTCGGCCTGCCGTTGCACCACGAACGTGAGGTCGGTGCGGGCGGACTGCCAGGCCGCGCGGAACGCTTCGAGGTCGGCCGTGGAGAGGGCGGTGCCGGTGCGTCCCTCCTCGTGGAAGTCGAACATCACCTGGTACAGCGGGGTGCGGGACGGGTCGCGCGCGGGCCGCAGCTCACGGACCAGTTCCTCGAACGGCAGATCCTGGTGGGCGAGGGCGTCCAGCACGGACCCGCGTACCGCCGTGAGCGCGTCGCGCACGGTGGCCCCGTCGGCCACCCGGCAGTTCAGGACCAGGGTGTTGAGGAAATAGCCGGCGGTCTGCGCCACCTCGGGGCGGTGCCGGCCGGCGACGGGCATGCCGAGGGTGACGTCCGCGCGGCCGCTGAACCGGGCCAGCAGCACGACGAAGGCGGTCAGCAGCGTCTGGTGGAGGGTGGCGCCCGCCTCCCGGCCCAGCGCGGCGACCCGCTCGGCCAGGGCGGCGGGGACGACGAAGGTCCGCAGGGCGCCGCGCCCATCGCGCTCGGCGGGGCGCGGCCGGTCCGCCGGCAGCTCCAGCGGCGTGGCGTCGCGCAGTGCGTCCTTCCAGTACGCGAGGGAGCGGGCGGCCGCGGCGCCGCCGTCCGCGGCGAGGCGGCGGCGCTGCCAGGCCGCGTGGTCGGCGTACTGCACCGTGACGTCCGGCAGGCCGGCCCGGCCCCCGGTGTGCGCGGCTTCGCCCAGGGCCCGCAGGTCACGCTCCAGGAGCACCGAGGACCAGCCGTCGCAGGCGATGTGGTGGATGCCCAGCAGCAGTGCCTGGCCGCCGTCGGGGGTGCGCAGCAGCAGCGCCCGCCACACGGGGCCGCGCGCCAGGTCGAAGCCGCGCCCCAGTTCCTGCGCGGCGAGTGCGCGGACGGCGTCGGGGCCGGCGGCCTCGGTGACGCGCAGCTCCACGGTACGGCCGGGCGGGTCGACCACCTGGACGGGCTCCGTGCCTTGCAGTTCGTAGCGGGTGCGCAGGATCTCGTGACGCTCCGTCAGCTGAAGGAGGGCGGTCCTGACGGTCCGCTCGCTCCAGTCGTCCGGCAGGCGCAGCCACACCAGATCGGCCCACTCGGGGCTGCCGGGGCGCATACGCTCCAGCAGCCACAGCCCCCGCTGTCCGCTCGACAGGGGGAGCGGGTGGGCGCGGGAGACGGGGACCACGGGGGCCGCGCCGGGCTCGGCGTCCGCCGGGTCCTCGTACTGCGCTTCCGCGTCCCCCAGGAGCGCGGCCTGCTCCGCGACCGTGGTCGCGGAGTACAGGGCGCGCAGCGTGACCGTGCGGCCGGCGACGGCGGAGAGCCGGCCGGCGAGCTGCCCGAGGTGCAGCGAGGAGCCGCCGCTCCCGAAGAAGTCGTCGTGCGCGCCGATGCTTTCGGCGGGGAGGTCCAGCGCCCGCGCCCACGCCCGGGCGACGGCCCGCTCGGCGGAGGTGCGCGGCGGCACGTGGCCCGGAGCGCCGCCGCCCGGGCCGGGAGCGGGCAGCGCTGAACGGTCCGTCTTGCCGCTGGCGGTACGGGGGAACACGGCGACGGGTACGAAGACGGCGGGAACCAGCTGTCCCGGCAGGGTACGGCGGAGGAAGTCCCGCAGCTCCCCCGCGGACGGCGCGGTGCCCTGCGGCTGCACCCAGGCCACGAGCCGCTGCCCGCCGTCGCGGCCGGGCACCGCGTCGACGACGGCCGCGTCCACCCCCGGGTGGGCGACGAGCGCGGCCTCGACCTCGCCGGGCTCGATCCGTACGCCGTTCACCTTGATCTGCTGGTCCAGACGGCCCAGGTACTCCAGTTCGCCCGTCGCCGACCGGCGCACGCGGTCACCGGTGCGGTACAGCCGGGACCCGGGCGGCCCGAAGGGGTCCGGGACGAAGCGCTCCGCGGTCAGGCCGGGACGGCCGAGGTAACCGGTGGCGACGCCGGCCCCGCCGGCGTACAGCTCCCCGGTGCCGCCCGTCGGGACGGGGTGGCCCTGCGGGTCCAGGACCAGCGCGCGCAGGCCCCCGATGGGCCGCCCGATGGGCACCGGGCCGTGGGTCTGGGCAGGGTCGAAACGGTGCTCGGTGATGTCCACCGAGCACTCGGTGGGGCCGTAGGTGTTCCAGATCGTCACCTGCGGCGCGTGCGCGAGCAGCCGGTGGCACAGCTCCGCGTGCAGCGGCTCGCCGGCGCTGAAGACCAGCCGCAGGGCGTCGCAGCCGTCCCAGTCCGGCGCGTTCACCAGCGCACGCAGTACCGAGGGCACCGCCTGGAGCACCGTGACCCGGCCGGCGGCCACCGCACCGAGCATGGCCGCCGGGTCGCGCTCGGCACCGTGCGGCGCGCACACGACCGTGCCGCCGGCGGCCAGCGGCGCGAACAGCTCCAGGCCGGCCGCGTCGAAGCCGATGGTGGTCTTCTGCAGCATCCGGTCGGCGGGGCCCAGCCCGTGGCGGGACACCAGCCAGCGCACGCGGTTCGCGATGCCGCCGTGCGGCACCACCACTCCCTTCGGGCGCCCGGTCGAGCCGGACGTGTGGAGCACGTAGGCCGGGCGGCGGGCGGCTTCCGCCGGGCCACCGGGAAGCACCGGGGGGCCCGCGGAAGCCGCCGCGGGCCCGTCGTCCCGGTCCGCCGTCCCGTCGAGCACCAGCAGTCGCGTCCCGCCGAGGGGCGGGAGCGCCGGCGCGGCGGCGCTGTCGGTCACCACGAGCGGCGCGCCGGTGTCGGCGAGCGTCCAGGACAGCCGCTCGGCCGGGTGGTCCGGGTCCATCGGTACGTACGCGGCGCCCGCCTTCCACACCGCCAGCAGGGCGATGACCAGCTGAGGCCCGCGGTGCAGGCATACCCCGACCAGACTCTGCGGGCCGATGCCGAGCGCGGACAGCCGGTGCGCCAGCCGGTCGGCCCGCCGGTCCAGCGCGCCGTAGGTGAGGGCGGCCGGGCCGGCGGGGACGGTGTCCACCGCGATGGCGTCCGGCGTGGCCGCGGCCCGCGCCGCGATCAGCTCGGGCAGCAGCGGGTCCGCCGCGTCCGGTGTGGCGTGTTCCCCGGGCGGCCTGTCCGTGGGCGAAAGAGCCGACAGGGTCCGGTCGTTCACAGATGCTCCTTCGACGAAGCCGCCAGGGGAAGGGAGAGGGCGCCGGCGGTTCAGCCGACGGCGGACTCGTCCATCCGTCGGCGCAGGCTCAGCGGGCGCATGTCGGTCCACACCGTGTTGATCCGGCTCAGGCACTCCTCGCGGCTGCCTTCCGTGCCCTCGGCGTACCAGCCGTCCGGCAGGGGCCGGTCGGCCCACCAGACCGAGTACTGTTCCTCGTCGTTGCGGACCACGCGGTAGGCGCGGTCACTGCTGTTGTCGTCCATGCGTCATTCCCAGGGGCGGAGTCGGGGCGGGGCGGACGGTGTCCGGTCAGTCGGTTCCGTCGTCGACGATGCGGCGCACGGTCGCCTCGAACTCGGCGTACGTGCCGCCCCGGCGGGCGACGTCCGCAATGTGCTCGGCGATTTCCCGGAAGGTCCGGCCCTCGAATCCCTCGAGCTCCTCCAGGACCTTCATGTCCAGCTCGTTCTCCAGGTCGAGCAGGACCTGGACCATGGAGAAGGAATCCAGGTCGCGAAGCTCTTCCGGAGCCGGGACGTCCGGCTGCTCGGCGCAGATCGTAGCCGCCGTCCGGCGGATGAGCTCGGTGAATTCATCGATGAAAGAAGGCGTTGTTTCCGTGGCAGTTGCGTTGTCCGACATAGTTTTCGCCTACGCTCCTTAGCCGCTTATCCGGAGGATTCTCTCCCCGGCGGCGGGGCCTGTCCCGGGCGGAATGAAAGTACTGTCACTTGTCGGGCCTGAACGTAGTCCGGTGAGCGTCACGGGGTCAATGACGAGCTCTCTGTTTCACCGCCTGCCGTCCCGCCGGCGAGACAGCGGCGGAGTCGGCCGGCCGCTCGGGACCGTACGCCGGTCAACCCGCTTCTGCCCGGAGTAACCGCTGGTCAAGGATTGGTCGCTGGTCTTGTACCGGCCTATGGTCCGGTGATTCCCGTGGCTTGACCGACCGGATGCGGCGTCCGCCGCATTGTCGGCCGCATTCCCCGCGGTATAGAAATCCAAGGGGTTCGCAGCGGGTAATCGGTCCCGGGCGACCACGGTAAAAGAGACAGGTGGCCAATGTTTTTTCCGCACACCGAGACCGAGCGGGTCGTGCTGCGTCCGGCCGGTGCCGAGGACGCCGCTGCGGCATACGCGGTCCTTTTCCGTCTGGGAGTGGCCGGACTGCCGGTGCTGGACAGCTTTGTCAAGACGTTCGGGGAAGGCCTCTCGGCATGTTTCCTGGTCCATCGGAAGGACACCGACGAGGTGGTCGGGCTCAGTACCGTTTCCGGTACCACCCCGGCCGGCCATGTCCGGATCGAGGTGCATCTCGCCGGGGATTCGGCCGCCGAACTCAGCGGTGACGTCCATGCGCTGACAGCCAACTTCGCTTTCGCGATGTGGCCCGTCCGCAAGGTGTACATTCACCGGACGTCCCCGGACGCCGGGGCCATCGGGCTCGGTGCGGCACACGCTCCACTGGTCCGCGCCGAGGCGGTCCTGCCCGACCACACGTATTTCCACGGCAGGCTGTGGGACGTCCACATCTTCGCCGTCCACCGTGACGACTGGGACACGCACGGTGCGGCTCTTCTCCAGCAGATCGCCTGAAACGGCCGGACAACGGTCTGCTGCTCCCCACGGCCAAATCTTCGAACCTGACGGCAACTCTGTTGGAGGTGACGTGCCGCGATGACCCAGCACGTGTGGGGTTACTTGCCCGAGTACGAGAAGGAACGCGCTGACATTCTCGATGCCGTGGACACGGTGTTCCGCTCGGGGCAGCTGGTGCTGGGCAACAGCGTCCGCAGCTTCGAGCGGGAGTTCGCCGACCACCACGGCGTCGGCCACTGCGTCGGCGTCGACAACGGAACCAACGCCATCGTGCTCGGTCTCCGTGCCCTGGGGATCGGCCCCGGCGACGAGGTGATCACCGTGTCGAACACGGCGGCGCCGACCGTCGTGGCCATCAACGCCGTGGGCGCCACCCCGGTGTTCGTCGACATCCACTCCGACACGTACCTGATGGACGTGGACCAGGTGGCCGCGGCCGTCACCCCGCGCACCCGCTGCCTGCTCCCGGTGCACCTTTACGGCCAGTGCGTCGACATGGCACCGCTGAAGGAGCTCGCCGAACGGCACGGCCTGCTCGTCCTGGAGGACTGTGCGCAGGCGCACGGCGCCCGCCACCACGGGCGGATAGCCGGCTCGATGGGGAATGCCGCGGCGTTCTCCTTCTACCCGACCAAGGTCCTCGGGGCCTACGGCGACGGCGGCGCCACGGTCACCGACGATCCGGACGTCGACGCGCGCCTGCGGCGGCTCCGCTTCTACGGCATGGAGGACCGCTACTACGTCGTCGAGACCCCCGGCTACAACAGCCGCCTGGACGAGGTGCAGGCCGAGATCCTGCGCCGCAAGCTCCCCCGGCTGGACGGCTACGTGGCCCGTCGCAGGGAGATCGCCCAGCGGTACGCGGAGGCCTTCAAGGGCACCGACCTCGTCACGCCCGTGACCGCTTCCGGCAACGAGCACGTCTACTACGTGTACGTGGTGCGCCACCCGCGCCGAGACCAGATCATCGAGGCCCTCAAGGCCCACGGCATCGCGCTGAACATCAGCTACCCCTGGCCGGTGCACACCCAGTCGGGATTCGGCTACCTCGGTTACGGCAAGGACGCGCTGCCGGTCACCACCCGGGTGGCCGACGAGATCTTCTCCCTGCCCATGTACCCGTCCCTGTCCGACGCCGAGCAGGAACGGGTCATCGACGCGGTGACCGACGTCATGGGAAGGCTCTGACCGCGTGAGCGTCATGTCGACCACCGAGTTCCACGCCTGGTGGGCCGAGCGCCGCCAGGCCGGCGGGTTCTCGGTGGAGCGCATCCCCTTCGACGCGCTGGACTCCTGGAACTTCGAGCCGCGAACCGGCAACCTCGGCCACGAGAGCGGGCGGTTCTTCACGGTCGAAGGGCTCCAGGTCCGCGAGGGCGGAGCGGAGATCTGGTCGCAACCGGTCATCAACCAGCCCGAGATCGGCATCCTCGGCATCGTCGTCAAGGAGTTCGACGGTGTTCTGCACTGCCTCATGCAGGCCAAGATGGAGCCGGGCAACGCCAACACGATCCAGCTCTCACCGACGGTGCAGGCGACGCGCAGCAACTACATGAAGGTGCACCGGGGCGCCGGCACCCGGTACCTGGAGTACTTCACCGGGCCGCAGCGCGGGCAGGTCCTCGTGGACGTCCTCCAGTCGGAGCAGGGCGCCTGGTTCTGGCGCAAGCGGAACCGCAACATGGTCGTGCTCGCGACCGGTGACGTACCGCTGTACGAGGACTTCTGCTGGCTCACCATGGACCAGATCCGTGAGCTGACCATGGTGGACAACCTCGTCAACATGGACGCCCGCACGGTGCTGTCGTGCATGCCGTTCATGCTCCCCGACGAGGCCGAGTCGGCCGGCCGGGACGCGTTCCACGACGCGCTGGTGCGCTCGTACCAGTACCAGGCGGCGGAGGACCTGGACACCCCGGGCACCGCGGGCAGAATCCTGAGCTGGTTCACCGAGGCGAAGACCCGCTGCGACTGGTCGGCGCGTCTCGTACCGCTGGCGGACGTGACCGGCTGGCGGCGCGACGAGTGGGAGATCACCGACGACGCGGCGGAGAACTTCCGCATCATCGCGGTGCGGGTCGCGGCCGGCACCCGTGAGGTCACCCGCTGGACGCAGCCCCTGCTCCACCCGCGCGGGGAGGGCCGGGCGGTCTTCCTCGTCCGGTCCGTCGGCGGGGTGCTCCGGCTGCTGGTGCGGGCCCGGCCCGAGTACGGCCTGCTGGACCAGGTCGAGATGGCGCCGACCGTGCATCTGCACCCGGGGCAGGGACTCGCGGACATCCAGGAGTCCTGCCTGCGCGACGCGCTGCTGCCCGGCGGCGGCACGACGCGCTACGACCACGTGCTCTCGGAGGAGGGCGGGCGGTTCCACCACGCGCTGACGCGCTACCAGGTGATCGAGGTGAACGAGGACTTCCCGCTCGACGTGCCGCCCCAGCTGTGCTGGATGACGGCACGGCAGCTCACCGACCTGCTCCGGCACGGTCACTACCTCAACATCGAGGCCCGGTCCCTGCTCACGTGCCTGCTCAGCCTGTGCTGAGCGGAGACCTGCCGGGTGATCTGTACGCGTGCGATTCTCTGAGACTGGTGAGCCATGTTTGATGCGGCACGAGTGACCGAAATGTCGATCGAGGGGGCTTACCGCATAGTCCCCAACAAATTCCCGGACCAGCGGGGCTCCTTCTTCGAGGCCTTCCGGGCCGACATCCTCACGGAGATCATCGGCTACCCCTTCGCCGTCCGGCAGGCGAACTACTCCGTCAGCCGGCGGAACACGATGCGGGGCATCCACAGCACCTCCCTGCCACCGGGCCAGGCCAAGCTGGTCACCTGCGTGCGGGGGGCCGTCCTGGACGTCGCGGTGGACCTGAGGGTGGGGTCACCCACCTTCGGGAAGTACGACACGACACCGCAGGACGAGGAGTCCGGTACCGCGGTGTACCTGGCCGACGGCATCGGCCACGCCTTCCTGGCCCTCACCGACGACGCGTGCATGAACTACCTGTGCTCGGAGGCGTACATCCCCGGCACGATGATCGAGGTCAACCCCCTCGATCCCGACATCGGCATTCCCTGGGGGAACACCGAACCGCCGATCATGTCAGAGAAGGACGCCACGGCCCCCACGCTGGCCGAAGCGGTGTCCCAGGGGCTGCTCCCGCTGTACGAGGAGTGCCTCGTCCACTACGAGGCGCTGCGGAAGCGCCCCGACCAGGGCTGACGCGCCCGGAGCGCCCCAGGTGACCGGCCACTTTTCTTCTCGTCCCATGCTGAGCGGAGTTCTTCCACATGTTTAAGAGCACGAGCGACAGACTGCGCATCGGGATCATGGGGTGTGCGGATATCGCCTGGCGGCGGACGCTCCCGGCCATGGAGAGCAACCCCGCCGTGCGCGTCACGGCGATCGCCAGCCGGCACCAGCGGTCCGCGGCCGGGTTCACCGAACGGTTCGGCGGCGTGCCGCTCGAAGGGTACGGAGCGCTGCTCGACCGCGACGACGTCGACGCCGTCTACATTCCGCTGCCGGGCCTGCTGCACGCCGAATGGGTCTCCAGGGCCCTGGCGGCGGGCAAGCACGTGCTGGTCGAGAAGCCGCTGACGGCCGGGTACGAGGAAACCCGCCGGCTGGTCGACGAGGCGCGCTCGCGGGACCTGGTGCTGCTGGAGAACTACATGTTCCTCTACCACTCCCAGCACACCGCGGTGCGCAAGGCGCTGGCCGAGGAGGCCATCGGTGAACTGCGCGGCTTCTCCAGCGCGTTCACCATCCCGCCCAAGCCCGCCGGTGACATCCGCTACCAGCGCGACGTGGGCGGCGGCGCCTTCCTCGACTTCGGCGGCTATCCGGTACGGGCCGCCCAGTTCTTCCTCGGCCATGAACTCCGGGTGGCCGGTGCGGTGTTCCGGCACGACCGGCGGCACGGAGTGGTGATGTCCGGCAGCGTCCTGCTGTGCACGCCCCAGGGGGTGCCGGCCCAGCTGACGTTCGGCATGGAGCACTCCTACCGCAACACCTACAGCGTCTCCGGCAGCACCGGCCGGATCATCCTCGACCGCGCCTTCACACCGCCGGAGACGTACCAGCCGGTGATGCGGGTGGAGCGGCAGGACCACCGCGAGGAACTGGTCCTGGCGCCCGACCACCAGTTCGCGAACGTGATCGACACGTTCGTGGGCGCCGTCGTCGGGGACCGCGACGTCACGGAACAGCAGGAGGGCTCCCTGCGCCAAGCGGCACTGATCGAGGAGATCCGGGAACGCGCCCAGCTGGTGGAGGTCTGAAACGCGCCGCGGCCGGCGTCCCACCCCCTGAGGGTGGGACACCGGCCGCTGTGGTGAGCGGGGGAGTGCCGGTTACGGCAGGAAACCCTCGATGCGGGTGCCCATGCCGCGGCGCACCGCCTCGTCCCGCACCCACCGCGCCAGGGCCAGGTCCAGGATGCCGAGACCGAACGGGGAGAACACCACCGGCCGTGCCGGGTCCCTGCGGAAAGCGGAACCGTCCCGCAGCAGCGCCCCGATGGACGTGTCGATGAAGTCCCGCCCCCCGGTCGCCTGTTCGGCCAGGTGCAGCGAGGTGTTCTCCCGGCAGACGTGGTCCGCGTCGTCGACCACGTTCTGCGCGCCGAGGACCGCCTCGGCCGACAGGTCCCGCAGGGAGACGTGCAGCACCGTGGCGTCCGGACGGCAGGCGGACAGGTCCAGGTGCGGCCGGACGGCGGACGTGGCGAGAGAGACCAGCGGATGGGCGCCGAGGGCGTCCTCCGCCCGCTCCGCCACCGCGCACTCGACGTCCGGTACCAGCTCGGCGGCGCGGGCGGCGAAGTCCGCGGCACGCTCCCGGTCCAGGTCGAACACCGTGGCCGTACGCAGCGAGGGCAGCCGGGCCTTGGTGAAGCGCAGCACTTCCCGGTTGATGGGACCGCAGCCGATCAGGGTGATGCCCTGGGGCTCGGGGGCCGTCACCAGCCGGGCGGCGGCCAGCGCCGCGGAGGCGGCGGTGCGCCGGGACGAGATCAGCGACGCCTCGATCAGCGCCTCGGGGCGTCCGTCGGCCATCGAGTTGAGCAGCATGGCGGCGCTGGCCCGCTCCTTCCCCTCGGCGACGTTGCCGGGGAAGCTGGCGATCCACTTCAGGCCGGCCACCGCGTCGGCGCCGCCCACGTAGGCCGGGAGGCCGATGATGCGGTCGCGGGCGCTGTCCGGGAAGCGCAGGAACACCGAGTGCGGCAGCGCGGTGCGGCCCTCCTCGTGGTGGCGGTAGGTCTCGTCCACCAGCGAGAGGACCTGCTGCTCCCCGTCGCGGAGGATGTCCTGCACCTCACCATGTCCGATGATCAACAAGAGGGGCTCTCCTTTGTGTGGGCATTGCCGTCGTAGCGGTGGTCGCGGGGCCGGTCACCGTGGTGGCCGGCGGCGTGCGCGCGGTGTCCGGCGCGGCCGGGCCCGACCACAGATGAGCCACGTCACCGAAGTGCCGGCCCACCCATGCGTCGGAGTAGATGGTGTCGAGGTAGCGGTCCCCGCCGTCCGGCAGGATCAGGACGCAGCAGGACCCGGCGGGGAGCTCCGGCGCCAGCTTCTCCAGCGCGGCGACCAGGGCACCGGAGGAACCCCCGGCGAGCACCGCCTCACGGTCCACGAGCCGCCGGCAACCGACCACCGATTCCAGGTCCCCGACGTGCACCACCCGGTCGGCGGCCGCCGGGTCCAGCAGCGCGGGCACGACGGCCGCGCCGTGCCCGGGGATGAGCCGCGGACACGTCACCGGGGAGCCGAACAGCCGGCTGCCCACCGCGTCGACCGCCACGACCGTGGTCGGCAGGGCGTGCTCCCGTACGTACGCGGCGCAGCCACCCAGGGTCCCGGTGGTGCCGGCCGCGCAGAAGAGGTAGTCCACCGCGCCGTCCAGCGCCTCGTCGATCTCGCGCATGGTTCTCAGGTGCGCCCGCGGGTTGAAGGGGTTGTCGTACTGGCCCGGTACGTAGGAGTCCGGGACGGCCGCCGCCAGCTCGGCGACCCGGCGCAGCCGCCGGGGCAGGTAGTCCCCCGACACCGGGTCGGGCTCGGTGACGACCTCGACCTCGGCCCCGTAGGCCCGCAGGATCGCCAGGTTCTGCTCGGTGGTCCGGGCGTCGACGACACAGACGAACCGCACTCCGAGGTACCGGCAGATGTGCGCGATGCCGATGGCGAGGTTGCCCGAGCTGGACTCGATCACCGTGGTCCGGCCGGGCACCACCTCACCGGTGCGCACCGCCTCGCGCAGCATGCTCAGCGCCGACCGGTCCTTGATGCTGCCACCGGGATTGAACTTTTCGATCTTCGCGAGGACCCGGAGGCCGAGGTCGGCGGAGAGCCGCTCCAGTTCGACCAAAGGGGTGTCCCCCACCGTCGCGAGAATGCCCTTGAGCGGCTGCGCGGCCACCGACTCCCCCTGCCATGAGAACTGCGTGCTGATCGTGGATTCCCGGGAGGCGGATGCCTCTGCCGGTGCGGTGCGGTGCGGGCCGGTCCCGGCCCGGTCAGGCCCCGGTGGCCGGGCGCGGCAGGTCGCCGGGCCCGAACAGGTCGGGGCGCGTCCAGCCGTCCAGGTCGTACTCGGACATGCACTGGTCCGCGAAGCCCTTCAGGGCGTCGGCCTGGCCCCGCGCCTGGTAGCTCAGCAGGGTCTGGACGCGGATGCCCTCGTGGTCGCCGCCGTAGTTCCGCTCGTACAGCTCGTGCCGGCCGGCGAATTCGGTGCCGACGCAGTCCCACAGCAGCTTGAGGAGCTTGACGCGGTCGATGGCCTCGACGCCGCGCGAACCGCGCAGATAGCGGTCCAGATAAGGGCGGACCTCGGGGTTCTTCCAGTCGCTCGCATGCGAATTGAGGTAGATCAGTCCGCTGCCGATGGTCTGCTGGATGATTTCCCGGATGCGCGGATAGCCGATGCCCATGAATGTGCGGTACGCCAGCCCGTAGTTGAGGTTCGGCTGCACCGCGCCGTTGTGCCAGTCGGTGGGCGACTTCGCCATCGCGTCGGACATCCCCCAGAACATGTCACGCCAGTTGAGGACCTCTCCGATCTGCGCCTGTACGCCTCGGAATCCGGAGGTGCCGGTCACCTCGACGGCCTTCAGCAGACAGCCCGCGATGAAGTCGAGTTTCACCGCGAGACGCGTGCACCCGTGAAAGGTGAAGCGCTCCAGGAATCCCGACCGGGTGGCGAACGCGTTGGCCGAGGCGGCGTCGTACATGAACACGTTCTCCCACGGCACCAGCACCCGGTCGAGCACCATGATCGAGTCGTTCTCGTCCAGCCGGCTCGACAGGGGGTAGTCGAAGGGACTGCCCAGCACGGCCGCGTGCATCTCGTAGGAGGTACGGCAGAACAGCTTGAGGCCGGGGGAGTCCATCGGCACCGTGAACATCGCGCCGAAACGCTTGTCCCGCAGCGGCAGCCCCATGTGCGCGATCAGATTGGCGTTGGTGAGCGCGGAGGAGGTGGCCACGACCTTGGCGCCGGACACCACCAGGCCGGCGTCGGTCTCCTCCTCGACGTGGACGCAGACGTCAGCGGTCCGGTCGGCCGGCCGGTCGCGGTCCACCGGCGGGTGGACGATCGCGTGGTTGAAGTACAACACCCGTTCCTGCGCCCGCCGGTACCAGGCCAGCGCATTGTCGCGGAACGGACCGTAGAAGTCGGCGTTGGCCTCCAGGGTGCCGAAGAACGCGGCCTTGTAGTCGGGGGTGCGGCCCATCCAGCCGTACACCAGCCGCTGCCAGGCGACGATGGCGTCGCGCGCCGCGACCAGGTCCCCGGCGCTCCTGGCGGTCTTGAAGAAGGGGTGGGTGAACCCGCCGTTCCCGGTGTCCGTCGGGACGCTCAGCACACCGCGGGAGTCCGGCTCGTGCAGCACGTCGTAGAGCTGCGCGAGGGACCTGGCGCTGTTGCGGAAGGCGGGGTGCGCGGTGACGTCCCGGACCCGCTCCCCGTGGATGTAGACCGCACGCCCGTCCCGCAGGGAATCCAGGTATTCCGCACCGGTCATCGGACGGACACCGTTCTGCACGTCCGCATTTGTACCTGACGCTGTCGTCAACTCGGCTCTCTTTCGGAGAAAAGGCAGCCGGCCTTGATCGGCTACTTCGGTGGCGTGACAGGGAACAAGGCGGACAGCGGTATTGCCGCAGGGAATTCTCTTGCGTGAAGGCCCGGGCGGGCGCGGCCCGGCGGAATCCGGGCCCGGCACACGGCGGGCGGCCGGTGACGGAAGCGGCCCGCCGCACGGGCGGGTCGCGTCCCGCCGGCGGGACGGGCCGGGCGTGACGCTGTCCAACGGCGCTGCCGGAGACGAAAGTTCCAAGCAGTCCGACCAAGGTATCGTCCCTCGTCCGGACCGCTCCGGGAAAGAGATCATGCCGGTAAAGTCACGGCCGTGCCTGACTCCGTGAACCCATCCGCGTTCATTCGGCGGAGTCCACGGGACTGGGCCGTGGACACCGCCCTGTTCCTCCTTGCGGTGGCCTACGGTGTGGCCACTGCGAAGAGCAGAGGGCAGGCGGACCCCGACATCGGACTGAACTGGTGGTACGCCGAGCAGCTCGCCGGGGCATTCGGCTGCGCACTGCTGTGGCTGCGCCGGCGCAAGCCGGTCGAGGTCGCCTTCGTCCTCATCGCCCTGTCGGTGCCGTTCGAAATGGTGGCGGGCGCCATGCTCGTCGCTCTTTTCACCGTCGCGGTGCACCGCAATCCGCGGACCACCGGGATCGTCTTCGCGGCGAGCGTGCTGCCGGTGGTGTCCGACGGCTTCCTGCGCCCCGACGCCGCCCTGCCGGCCTTCCACTTCTTCCTCTTCGGCACTCTCGTACAGGCCGGCGCCGTCGGCTGGGGACTGTCCATCCACCACCGCCGCCAGCTGCTGGAACGCGTGGCGGCCGAGGCGGGGCTCCGGGCCGAGCAGGCCCAGATGCGGGCACGCGAAGAGGTGGCCAGGGAGATGCACGACGTGCTCGGCCACCGGCTGTCGCTGCTGAGCCTGCACGCCGGGGCACTGGAGTACCGGCCGGACGCCCCGAGCGAGGACGTCGCACGGGCGGCGGGCGTGATCCGGGAGAGCGCCCACAAGGCGCTCCAGGACCTGCGCGAGGTGCTGACGGTACTGCGGGCACCGGCCGGGGAGCTGCCCCAGCCCACGCTGGCCGACGTGCACCGGCTCGTCGCGGAGTCGTGTGCGGCGGGGATGCGGGTACGGCTGGTCGAGGAGGTTCCGGAGGACGTCCCGGAACTGATCGGCCGCACGGCGTACCGCGTCGTCCAGGAAGCCCTCACCAACGTACGGAAACACGCCTCCGGAGCCGAGGCGGACGTCCATGTGTCGGGGAAGCCGGGGGACGGGCTCCAGGTCGAGGTGGCCAACGCCGCCCCCGGCCCCCGGACGCCCCACGCGCACGCCGCGCCGGGCCAGGGACTGGCGGGGCTGGCCGAGCGGGTGTCCCTTGCCGGCGGGCAGCTGGCGTACGGCCCGGCCGGGTGCGGGGGCTGGGAGATCACGGCACGGCTGCCCTGGCCGTAGATCCGGGCCTTCCCGCCCTCCCGCGCAGACGAGATCTCTGATACCGAAGAGCGCCCGGCAGTGGCGCGACCGATCAACGAGTTGGAGTGTGCTGACTGTGTCGAAAGAGCTGAATCCCAAGGCGGACAACGCCACGGAGGTCACCGAACCCCTCTGGGGCCAGATACTCGTCTGCGTGGTGTTCGGGCTGCTCGGAGCCGCGGCCGGCTGGTTGGTCAAGCTGCTCGTCGGCTGGCTGGTGTCCCTGCCGTGGGCGCCCATGCAGGGCCCTGCCAGGCTCCTCGACTCGATTCCCGAGCCCGGTCTCACCATCGGGCTGATCACCGTGGGCGGCCTTGTCGGCCTGGTCGGCGGTGTGCTCATCAAGTTCAGCGAACTGTCGGTCAGCGTGTCCGACAGCCGTGTGGTCCTCACGCGCAGCGGCGAGTCGCAGGAGTACGCGCGCGGTGCCGTCGCCATGGCGTTCCGGGACGGCAAGCAGCTCGTCCTGCTCGGCCACCGCACCGAGGAACTGGCCCGGGAGAACTGCGACCAGGACCGCCGCCGGCTCGCCGACGCCTTCACCGCGCACGGCTACGACTGGGCCGACCAGGACCCGTACCAGAAGGAGTTCCAGCTGTGGGTGCCGGAGACGTCCAAGCTGCCGTCGCAGGCGAACGCGCTGCTGAAGGCGCGCGGCGAGCTGCTGAAGAAGCCGGGTACGGCCGAGGAGCGCAACGCGCTCCGCGAGGAGCTGACGAAGCTCGACGTCGTCGTGCGCGACAAGGACAAGCGGCAGTACTGGCGTCCCCTCGGCCGCTGACCCTCGGCGTGCCTTTGGCCCCGCTGCGGTCAGCCGACCGCAGCGGTGGCCCTTTCCGCCAGCTCCTGGGCGAGACCGTTGGCGTGCGGCACGGCGTGCAGCTCGTCGCGCAGCGCCTGCGCACGCCGGCGGAAGGTCCCGTCCTCCAGGAGCCGCAGCAAGGACGTACGGACGAGCTGCCCGGTGGCGCGGGTCGAGTGGGTGGTGAGCCCGGCGCCCTGGGCGGCCAGCCGGTCGGACAGCAGCGGCTGGTCGACGTCCCAGGGCAGCGCGAGCTGGGGTACGCCGTAGAACGCCGCGGTGGTGAGCGTGCCCACCCCGGCGTGGTGGATGACCGCTGAGCAGGTCGGCAGCAGCGCCTGCATCGGTACGTACGGCACCAGCCGGGCGTTCGCCGGCACCCGCCGCAGCCGTTGCCGGGCGGCGTCGCTGACCGTCGCCACCAGCTCGATGTCCAGATCGCCGACGGCGTCGAGGATGTCCTGGATGTCGACGGGGTAGCGCAGCCCGTGGTCGCTGACCGTGAGGCCCAGTGTCAGCGCGACCCGCGGACGCCGCGGCGGCTCCCACAGCCAGCGCGGCACGGCGGCCGGTCCGCCGTACGGCGTGAAGCGCACCGACCGGTAGTCCAGCCCGGCCGCGTGGACCTGCAGCGACGGCGGCAGCAGGTCGATGCTGAACTGGCCGGTGACCATGTCCTCCGTGAACTCCCCGCCATAGGCGCGGGCATAGCCGCCCAGCCATTCGCCGAGCGGGTCGGCGCGGTCCTCCGGCGGCCGCTGCGCGGTGAGCCGCAGGAAGTGCTCCCGGGCGATCCCGTAGACGTCCGCGCCGATGAGCATCCGGGCATGTGCGGCGCCGACGGCCTTGGCGGCCACCGCGCCCGCGAACGTGAGCGGCTCCCAGACGACGAGATCGGGACGCCAGTGCCGGGCGTACTCGGCGAGCGCCCCGGCCAGCGGCGCGTTGGTCATCTTGTGGGCGGCGTCGATCCGGACCCGGTACGCCTCGCGCAGCCAGTCCAGGGTGATGTCCTCCGGCGCGCGCTCCACCGTGTCGTACGGCTCGGCCAGGCCGGGCGCCAGCCGGGCACCGGCGCCCTTGAGCCGGCCGACGACCTGCCACAGGTCGCGGTCGCTGCCGACGGGCACCGCGGTCAGCCCGGCCTGTGTGACGGCGTCCGTCAGCTTCGGCTGGCAGGCCACCCGCACGTCGTGGCCGGCGGTGCGCAGGGCCCAGGCGAACGGGGCCATGAGCAGGAAGTGCGTGCGCTCGGGGTAGCACGTGAACAGGATGCGCATGATTCGTCTCTCGTCGGGCGAGGCCGGGGCCGGCGGGTCAGGCCGTACGCCGGCGGTGGAGGGCCGGGCGGCTCAGCGGGTGCGGTGGCGGGCGGCGAGCTCCACCAGCCGGGGTACGAGGGCGTTGGGGCTCGGCAGGGCCAGCAGCTCGTCGCGCAGGTCCACCGCTCGGGTGCGGAAGCCGGGCTCGTCGAGCAGTCGCAGCACCTGGTCCCGGACGGCCGGGCCGGTCGCCCCGGTGTGCGGCAGCTCCAGTCCCGCGCCGTGTTCGGTGAGCTTCCGCGCGAGCAGCGGCTCGTCGAAGCTGTACGGGATCGACAGCTGCGGCACGCCGTGCCGGGCGACGGTGCCGAGCGTGCCGGGCCCGGCGTGGTGGACGACCGCCGAGCAGGTGGGCGCCAGCGCGTGCAGCGGCACGAACGGGAGGATCCGGACGTTGTCGGGGACCTTGCCCAGCCGGGCCTTCTCGTCGTCCGCGAGGGTGGCGACCAGTTCGATGTCCAGGTCGCCGAGCGCGTCGAGGACACCCTGGGTGCTGATGGCGTAACCGTCGAAGAGGTCGGTCGCGGTGAGGCCCATCGTGAGCGCGATCCGGGGCTTCTCGGGCTCGGCCCACAGCCACTTGGGCACACTGGCGGGCCCGTTGTACGCCACGAACTGCATCCGCAGGTAGTCCAGGCCGCCGGCTTCGATCTGGAGGCTGCGGGGGAACTGGTCGATGGTGAAGTGCCCGGTGACCATCTCCTCGGAGAACTCCCCGCCGTACTTGCGGGCGTAGCCGCCGAGCCAGTCGGCCATCGGGTCGGTGCGTTCGCCCTCCGGGCGTCCGGCCTTCAGACGCAGGAAGTGCTCGCGGGCCACGCCGAAGACGTCGGCACCGAAGAGGATCCGGGCGTGGGCGGCGCCGACGGCCTGGGCGGCGATCGGCCCGGCGTAGGTCAGCGGGTCCCAGACGACCAGGTCGGGCTGCCAGTGCCGGGCGAACTCCACCAGTCCGTTGATCAGCGGGAAGTTCTCCGGCTTGTGCCCGCGCTCGACGGCGTCGTAGTAGCCGTTGGCCATGGCCTCCCACTCGGCCTTCGAGGGGTCCTCGGCGGCGTCCCAGGGAGCGTGCAGACCGGCCCGCGCCGCTTCGAGCTCCTCCGGGGCCATCCGCGCCACCCGGAACACGTCACTGTTCCGGCCCACGGGCACGGCGGTCAGCCCGGCCTGGGTGACCGTGGGCGCGAACGAGGGCTGGGTGGCGAAGCGGACCTCGTGCCCGGCGGTGCGCAGCGCCCAGGCCAGCGGCACCATGCTCAAGAAGATCGTCTTTTCCGGAATGACGGTGAACAGGACTCGCATGGGTGCGGCCTTCCCGGGGTGTGTCAGGTGGTGGTGGTGCGGTGGTGGTGGGTGAGTGTTTCGAGGTGGGGGATGAGTTGGTTGGGGGTGGGTGCGGAGAGGGTTTCGTTTTGGAGGGCGGTGGCGCGGTGGGTGAAGTGGGGTTCGGTGAGGAGGCGTTGGAGGGCGTGGCGGATGGCGGGGCCGGTGGCTTGGCTGGTGTGGAGGTCGAGTCCGGCGCCGTGGGCGGTGAGTTTGCGGGCGAGGAGGGGTTGGTCCCAGTGGTAGTGGAGTGAGAGGTGGGGGATGGGGTGGCGGGCGACGGTGGCGAGGGTGGCGGCGCCGGCGTGGTGGATGAAGGCGGTGCAGGTGGGGGCGAGGTGGTGGAGGGGGATGTAGGGGACGAGGCGGGTGTTGTCGGGTATGCGGGCGAGTTTGTTTTTTTCGGTGTCGGCGATGGTGGCGATGAGTTCGATGTCGAGGTCGGCGAGGGCGTCGAGGGTTTCTTGGGTGTTGATGGTGTAGCCGTTGTAGACGTCGGTGGCGCTGAGGCCCATGGTGAGGGCGACGCGGGGTCGGGTGGGGGGTTTGCGGAGCCAGTTGGGGACGGTGGCGGGGCCGCCGTAGGGGATGTATTGCATGCGCAGGTAGTGCAGGCCGTCGGCTTCGGTCTGGAGGCTGCGGGGGAACTGGTCGATGGTGAAGTGGCCGGTGGCCATGGATTCGGTGTACTCGCCGCCGTATTTGCGGGCGTAGCCGCCCAGCCATTCGGCCAGCGGGTCCGGCCGTTGCCCTGCCGGCTGCTCGGCCTTCAGACGCAGGAAGTGCGCACGGGGGATGCCGAAAACATCGGCTCCGAAGAGGATCCGGGCGTGGGCGGCGCCGACGGCCTGGGCGGCGATGGGCCCGGCGTAGGTCAGCGGGTCCCAGATGACCAGGTCGGGCTGCCAGTGCCGGGCGAACTCCACCAGATCGCTGATCATCGGGAAGTTCTCTTCCCGCAGCGAACTCACGACCAGGCCGTATCCCTCCAGCAGATGGTCCCAGGTCGCTTTTGCCGGGTCCTCCGTGACGTCCCAGGGCGTGGGGAGGCCGATGCGGGAGGCGACGATGTCCTCCGGGGCGACGAAGTCCAGCAGCCGGAACGGATCGCTCCGGCGGCCGACGGGTACGGCGGTGAGGCCGGCCTGGGTGATGGTGGCGGCGAAGGAGGGCCGGCCGGCGAAGCGGACCTCGTGGCCGGCGGTGCGCAGTGCCCAGGCCAGCGGCACCATGTACTGGAAGATGCTCTTGTGCGGGTTGGTGGTGAACAGGACGCGCATGGCTGTCTTCCTCAGGCTGACTCGGGCCGGCGGGCGGGGGCGCGGAAGCGGGCGGTGAGCTCCTCGAGGCGGGGCACCAGCGCGTTCGGCGTCGGCAACGCATGGATCTCGTCCCGCAGCGCTGCCGCCCGCTCCTGGAAGCCGGGCTCGCCGAGCAGCCGCAGTACGGCCTCGCGTACGGCCTGTGCGCCGGCCCGGTCGGCGTCGATCACCAGGGAGCCGCCCTGCGCGGCGGCCTGGCGGCCGAGCGTCGGCCCGTCGAAGTCCCAGGGCAGCAGGAGTTGCGGCACCGGGTGCCGGGCCATGGTCAGGAAGGTTCCGAAGCCCGCGTGGTGGATGGCGAGATCGCAGGTCGGCGCCAGGGCGTGCAGCGGCACGTAGGGCACCAGCCGGGCGTTGTCCGGCACCCTGGCCAGTTCGCGCTGTTCCTCCTCGGCGACGGTGGCGACCACCTCGATGTCGAGATCGGCGAGCGAGTCGAGTACGTCCTGGATGTCGAATGCGTAACCGGCACCGTGATCCGTCGAGCTGACGCCCATGGTCAGGGCCACCCGGGGCCGTTCGGGCGGGGTCCACAGCCACTTCGGCAGCACCGCCGGTCCGCCGTAGGGGATGAACCGCAGTGGCAGGGTCGGCAGGCCGCTCTCCAGCCGCAGGGACGCCGGGAGCTGGTCGACGGTGAACTGGCCGGTGACCATGGACTCGGAGAATGCGCCGCCGTACATCCGGGCGTAGCCGTCCAGCCACTCACCGAGGGGGTCCGTGCGCCTGCTGGCCGGCTGCTGGTCACGCAGTTCCAGGAAGCGCTCCCGGGTGCGGCCGAAGGCGTCGATGCTCCACAGCAGCCGTCCGTGCGCGGCGCCGCACGCCTCGGCGGCGATCGGCGCGGCCATCGCCAGCGGCTCCCACAGGACCAGGTCCGGGCACCACGCGCGGGCGAAGCGGACGAGGTCGGCGATCATCGGAAAGCTGGCCGGCCGGTGCCACAGCCGTACGATCCGCTCGTAGCCCTCCGTCAGGTGGGCCCAGTCGGCCTCGTCCGGGGCGTGCGCCGCGTCGTACGGCGCGGGCAGGCCGTAGTCCGGTCGGTAGGACCAGTCGGTGACCGTGTGCATGCTGCGGCGCAGCAGCTCCCACAGGTCGTAGTCGCGGCCGACCGGTACGGCGGTGAGGCCGGCCTGCGTGATCACGTCGGTGAACCAGGGGGTGCTGGCGACCCGTACCTCGTGGCCGGCCGTGCGCAGCGCCCAGGCCAGCGGCAGCATGGGCAGCACGTGGGCCTTCTCGGGGTTGGCGACGAAGAGGACGCGCACGGCTCAGCCTCCGCTCATGGAGGCGCCCGCGGCGGCCCCGTCCCGCCGCTCGGCGGCGAACCGTTCCAACGTGCCCACCAGGTCGTTCGGGGAGGGCATGGCGAGCATGCGGTCGCGCAGCCCGGCGGCGCCCTGCCGCAGCCCGGGGTCGGACAGCAGCTTCAGCAGGGCCTCCCGTACGTCCGCCCCGGTGGTCTCCTTCGGGTTCAGCACCAGCCCCGCGCCGGCTCGTACGACGCCGTCGGCCAGCGCCGGACCGTCGTTGTCCCAGGGGAGGGTGAGCTGCGGCAGGCCGCGCAGCGCCGTGGTGGCGAGGGTGCCGAAGCCGGCGTGGTGGATCACCGCGTCGCAGGTGGCGGTCAGGGCGTCCAGCGGCAGAAAGGACGTCACCCGGGTGTTGGACGGTATCCGGGTCAGCTTGGGCTGCTCGGCCTCCGCGATGGTGGCGACCAGCTCGATGTCCAGGTCGCCGAGCGCGTCGAGGACGTCCTGCACGGCGACGGCGTACTCCCCGCCGTGACCGGTGGTGCTCAGGCCCAGGGTGAGCGCCACCCGTGGCTTGTCCGGTGCACGGCGCAGCCAGGCGGGGACGACGGCGGGGCCGCCGTAGGGCACGTAGCGGAGCGGCAGGTACTCCAGTCCGGCCGCCCGGCGCTGGAGGCACTCCGGGACCAGGTCGACGGTGGCCTGCCCGGTGACCAGCTCCTCGGAGAACTCCCCGCCGTACTTGCGGGCGTAGCCGCCGAGCCAGTCGGCCATCGGGTCGGTGCGTTCGCCCTCCGGGCGTTCGGCCTTCAGACGCAGGAAGTGCTCCCGGGCCACGCCGTACATGTCGATGCCGAAGAGCAGCCGGGCGTGGGCGGCGCCGACGGCCTGGGCGGCGATCGGCCCGGCGTAGGTCAGCGGCTCCCAGATGACCAGGTCGGGCTGCCAGTGCCGGGCGAACTCCACCAGATCGCCGATCATCGGCACGTTGCTCGCCTTGTGCCAGCGCTCCACCTGGGTCGCGTATCCCTCGTGGAGGTACTCCCAGGTGATCCCGTCCGGCTCCCGGTCGGCCACGTCGTACGGGAGGGGCATCCCGCCCTTGTCACCCTGGCCGAGCCAGTCCGGGTCCCTGGCGAGGATCTGCCACAGGTCCCGGTCGCGGCCCACGGGCACGGCGGTCAGCCCGGCCTGGGTGATCACCTCGGTGAACTTCGGCTGGCCGGCGAAGCGGACTTCATGGCCGGCGGTGCGCAGCGCCCACGCCAGCGGGGCCATGAGGAGGAAGTGGGTGCGTTCTGGATAGGCGGTGAACAGGACTCGCATGGGTGCGGCCTTCCCGGGGTGTGTCAGGTGGTGGTGCGGTGATGGTGGGTGAGTGTTTCGAGGTGGGGGATGAGTTGGTTGGGGGTGGGTGCGGAGAGGGTTTCGTTTTGGAGGGCGGTGGCGCGGTGGGTGAAGTGGGGTTCGGTGAGGAGGCGTTGGAGGGCGTGGCGGATGGCGGGGCCGGTGGCTTGGCTGGTGTGGAGGTCGAGTCCGGCGCCGTGGGCGGTGAGTTTGCGGGCGAGGAGGGGTTGGTCCCAGTGGTAGTGGAGTGAGAGGTGGGGGATGGGGTGGCGGGCGACGGTGGCGAGGGTGGCGGCGCCGGCGTGGTGGATGAAGGCGGTGCAGGTGGGGGCGAGGTGGTGGAGGGGGATGTAGGGGACGAGGCGGGTGTTGTCGGGTATGCGGGCGAGTTTGTTTTTTTCGGTGTCGGCGATGGTGGCGATGAGTTCGATGTCGAGGTCGGCGAGGGCGTCGAGGGTTTCTTGGGTGTTGATGGTGTAGCCGTTGTAGACGTCGGTGGCGCTGAGGCCCATGGTGAGGGCGACGCGGGGTCGGGTGGGGGGTTTGCGGAGCCAGTTGGGGACGGTGGCGGGGCCGCCGTAGGGGATGTATTGCATGCGCAGGTAGTGCAGGCCGTCGGCTTCGGTCTGGAGGCTGCGGGGGAACTGGTCGATGGTGAAGTGGCCGGTGGCCATGGATTCGGTGTACTCGCCGCCGTATTTGCGGGCGTAGCCGCCCAGCCATTCGGCCAGCGGGTCCGGCCGTTGCCCTGCCGGCTGCTCGGCCTTCAGACGCAGGAACTGCCTGCGGACCCCGCCGTGGACGTCGACGCCGAAGAGCAGCCGGGCGTGGGCGGCGCCGACGGCCTGGGCGGCGATGGGCCCGGCGTAGGTCAGCGGGTCCCAGATGACCAGGTCGGGCTGCCAGTGCCGGGCGAACTCCACCAGATCGCTGATCATCGGGAATGCCGTCTGGCGGTGACGGTCGGCGACGGCCTTCGCGAGGCCCGTGGAGAGGTATTCCCAGTTGTCCTTCTCCGGGTCGGTGAACGCGTCGTAGGGCTCCTCCAGACCGGCCCGCCCCGCCTCGGACCCGTCGTTGGCGGCGCGCGCCGCCCACAGCTTGGCGTGGTCACGGCCGACGGGTACGGCGGTGAGGCCGGCCTGGGTGATGGTGGCGGCGAAGGAGGGCTGGCTGGCGAAGCGGACCTCGTGGCCGGCGGTGCGCAGTGCCCAGGCCAGCGGCACCATGTACTGGAAGATGCTCTTGTGCGGGTTGGTGGTGAACAGGACGCGCATGGCTGTCTTCCTCAGGCTGACTCGGGCCGGCGGGCGGGGGCGCGGAAGCGGGCGGTGAGCTCCTCGAGGCGGGGCACCAGCGCGTTCGGCGTCGGCAACGCGCGGAAGGCGTCCCGCAGGTCCGTGGCCGCTGTCCGGAAGGCCGGTTCGTGGAGCACCCGCAGCAGGCTCTCGCGCACCACCGCACCCGTGGCCCGGTCGGCACGGACGGCCAGGACGGAGCCCTGGGCGGCGGCGCGCCGGGCCAGTTCCGGTTCGTCGAAGTCCCAGGGCACGGCGACCTGCGGAAGGGGGCTGCGGGCCGCGGTCAGGAAGGTGCCGGGGCCGGCGTGATTGATCACCGCGCTGCAGGTGGGCAGGAGGGCGTGCAGCGGGACGTACGACTCGACCCGGACGTTCTCGGGGACCCGCCGCAGCTTGCGCTGCTCGGCCTCGGCGAGCGTGGCGACGACCTCGATGTCGAGGTCCGCCAGGGAGTCGAGGATGTCGGCGACGTCGGCGATGTAACCGGCGAAGCGGTTGGTGGCGGCGATACCCAGGGTGAGCGCGACCCGGGGCTTCTCCGGCCGCCGCCACAGCCACTTGGGGATCGTCGCCGGGCCGCCGTAGGGGATGTACTGCATGGACACGTACGGCACGTCGGCCGTCATCCGCATCGAGGGCGGGAACTGGTCGATGCTGAAGTGACCGGTGGCCAGGTCCTCGGTGTACTCACCGCCGTACTTACGGGCGTAGGAACCGAGCCAGTCGGCGAGCGGATCGCTCTCCTCGTGCGGCGGCTGCTCCGCCTTCAGGCGCAGGAAGCGGCTGCGGGTCAGCCCCAGGACGTCGATGCTCCACAGCAGGCGGGCGTGTGCGGCGCCGCACGCCTTGGCGGCGATCGCGCCCGCGTACGCGAGCGGTTCCCAGATGACCAGGTCGGGCTGCCAGTGCCGGGCGAATTCCACCAGGTCGGCGGTCATCGGGAAGTTGTCGGTCCGGTGCCAGTGGCGGACGACGTGTGCGTAACCCTCCCGCACCGTCTGCCAGTCGAGGTCCTCCGGGGCCTGTTCCGCGGCGCTGTACGGGGCGGGCAGGCCCTTGCGCTCCGCCTCCATCCGCCCCGGATTCAGCTGGGGCAGCCGCCAGACGGGGCGGTCGCTGCCCACGGGCACGGCGGTGAGCCCGGCCTGGGTGATCACCTCGGCGAACTTCGGGGGTGCGGCCACGCGGACTTCGTGGCCCGCGGTGCGCAGCGCCCACGCCAGCGGCACCATCTGCTGGAAAAGGCTCTTGTCCGGGGTGGTGGTGAACAGTATTCGCATCGTGGTCCTTCCGTGGCGGTCAGGCGGGGGCGCCGCGGTGCTGCCGCGCCACGGCGGCTGCGAGCCGGTCCAGCCCCTCGTGCAGCGGTACGCGGGGGGACCAGCCGGTCACGGTGCGGAACTGCGGCGACCGGAGGACGAAGTCGATCTGGTCCGTGGGCATGGCGTACGCGGCGGGCGCGGTGTCCACCACGGGCACGGGCGGGCGGCCCGTGCGGCGGGACACCGCCTCCGCAATCGCCGTGAACAGCTCCGCCACGCTGGTCTGTTCGCCCGTGCCGATCTCCCAGGCCCGGCCGACGACCCCGTCGAGCGCGTCGAGCGCCGCCGTGAAGGCGCGGGCCGCGTCGTCGATGCCGAGGAGGTCGCGCTTGGCCGTACCGCCGTGCCAGACGGTGAGCGGCTGCCCTTCGACGGCGCGCCGCATCATGGAGGCGACCACGCCGCGGTCGAGTCCGGTGGGGTCCGTGCCGAGGCTGTAGAGGGTCGACAGGCGCAGGGTGCTGCCCCTGACCAGTCCCTCGGCCGTGGCGTCGGCGATGGCCTGTTCGGCGGCCAGCTTGTGCCGGTCGTAGGCGGTCAGCAGGTCGTCGGCCCGGACGCCGCGGGCGGCCAGGCCCGCCGGCACCCTGGCGGACTGGGAGAGCGAGCCGGAGAACAGCAGGGCCGGTGGCCGGGCCGGGCGCCGGGCGCGGACCGCCTCGATCACGTCGTGCACCAGGCCGAGGTTGACCCGCTCGGCCAGCGTGTCACCGTCGGCCACGCGCCAGGTGCCCGAGCCGGAGATGTGCGCGACGAGGTGGATCACCACGTCGGAACCGGCGACCGCGTCGGCCACGGCGCCGGGCTCGGTGAGGTCGGTCCGGCGCTCCTCGACGACCGCGGCGGGTCGCGGCGGGACGGCCACCGGGCGGCGGCCGACGAGCCGGAGGCGAACGGGCCTGCGCGCGAGTTCCCTGCTGACGGCCGTGCCCAGCAGGCCCGAGGCACCGAGGACGGTGATCAGCGGTCCCGTTCCCTGACCTGGCACTGGTTCTCCTTAAGTCCTGTTGCGGATGGTGGCGGGCGCGGTCGGCCCCTTCGGCGCCGGGCGCCGGGATGGGTGACGGATACGGCCGGAGGGGCCGTCAGGAGGCGGCGTACGGCCGGTTCGGGTCCCGGCGCCAGTGCAGCCCGGGCCCGAGGACGTCGCCGAGGTCCCCGTCGACGTGCTGTTCCCACTCCGCGCGGCTGAGCTGGAAGGTGTGCAGGTCCCAGTGGCGGCCGCGGAAATAGAGATGGTCGCGGAGGACCGCGGTGGCGGTGTCGTTACCGGAATCCAGGCCGACAGACCCGAAAGTGGCCTCGGTCGTCTGGGCGATCACCCTATCGATACGGAACATCGCGAAGGCGTAATTGATCGTCAGGTATATCGCCTCGGAACCCACGCCCAGCCGGGCGCGTTCGGGGTCCAGATAAACACCGGATTTGACGTGCCCGGCCGGGTCGAGCCCGTGCAGCATGCTGAATCCCAGCAGGCCGCCGTCGCGCCGCCGGGTGATGAGGAAAGCGGCGTCGCATGTGGACAGGTCGCGATTTCCCGGTCGGCCGGTGGGGCTGACGTTGTCGATGCCGGTCCGCAGCATGGTGCGGATGACTTCCGCATGGTCCCGGGAGGAGGCGGGGCGGAAAGCGAGGCGGCGGGACGTGGTGTGCGGAAAGAGCACGGTGGTCGTCCAATCGTTCTGGAGGGTGACGGGCGGGGGATGCGGTCAGGCGCCGCCCGCCGTGCTGCCGTGCGCTTCCGTACCGTCCGAACGGCGGTTCCGGAAGCTGTCCCAGTGCATCTCGCCCACCGCTGTCGGCAGGTTGTCGAGCTGGTGCAGGTCCGCTTCCGTGAGCCGCAGTCCGGCCGCCGCCACGTTCTCCTCCAGCCAGTGCAGGTGCCGGGTCCCCGGTATCGGGACCACGTCCGGGCCCTGCGCGAGCGCCCAGGCGATGGCCACCTGGGACGGTGTGGCGTCGCCGTGGCGGTCGGCGACCGCGCGCAGGGTTTCGAGGATGGCCTCGTTGGCGCGCATGGCCTCGGCCCGGAACCGCGGGTCCCGGACCCGGGAGTCGCCGGTGTGCAGGTGCTCGTGCGTGAGCGTGCCCGAGAGGAAACCACGCCCGATGGGCGCGAAGGCGAGGAAGCCGACGCCGTTGCGCCGGCACCACGGCAGGATGTCCCGCTTGTTCTGCGGCGCCCAGACCGACAGCTCGTACTGGACCGTGGTGAGCGGGAAGACGGCGTGCACCTCGTCCAGTTCCTCGCAGGTGGCGTGCGAGATGCCGAGCGCCCGGACCTTGCCTTCGGTGACCAGTTCGCCGAGGGCGCCCCAGGTCTCCGCGAGCGGGACGGCGGGGTCCACGCGGTGCAGTTGGTAGAGGCCGATCGTGTCGGTCCGCAGCCGGCGCAGCGAGGCCTCGCAGGCCCGGCGCAGATGCTCCGGCCGGCCGTTGCGGACGAACTTGCCGTCGGGCCGGGCGATCATTCCGCACTTGGTGGCGACGACGGCCTCGTCGTCGCGGTGTTCGAGCGCGCGGCCGAGCAGTTCCTCGTTGGTGAAGGGCCCGTAGACATCGGCCGTGTCGAAGAGGTCGATGCCGAGATCCAGGGCCCGGTGGATGACACGGGTGGATTCCTTGTCATCCCGCGGGCCGGATCCATAACCGTAGGACATCGAACTGCAACCGAGGCCGAGCGCGCTCACGGAGAAATTGTCGGCCAGTTTGGTCTTCCACATCTCCAGGTACTCCAAAATATCGATGCCGACGACTCAGTGGCTGCCGGGAAAGGCGCGAGGGGCTGGCGCGCGGCATACGTCGAAAGATGTCCGGGGGAGAGCGCTGCCCACATCATTTCGCATCGGACCGGCGGTCCGGGAGTTGTTGCCGGGCATTAATTCCCGGGTGCTGCGTGGGGCCGGTCGGCGCGGTGACCAGAAACTCGGCGAGCAGTTCGGGAACGGCCTCACCGGTGAGTGTCAGGAACTGCTCCACCCGCATGTCGGGAGCCTGGTAGAAGCGCAGTCCCGCCGCGGTGGGCGTGCCCACACTCACCAGGCCCAGCCATCGCTGCACCAGCGTCTGGCGGACCTTCAGGCCCAGTACGGCGTCCCGGTGCAGCACCGCGGTCTGCCGCCGTGACAGGCCGTGCCGCATGACCAGGTAGCGGCCGGCGTAGGTGTGTCCCAGCGCCCGGTAGGCGACCACCGCCGGCACGGCCGTCAGCGGGAGCGCCCACAGCGGGACCACCCACAGCCCGCCGGGCACCGCCCGCGTGGCGCCCAGCCAGGCCAGCAGTCCGGCGAGCACGACGCAGAACGTCACGGCCCACAGCAGCCGCCGGAACAGCGCGGCACGCGGATGACGGCGCAGCGGAGCCTCCAGGGGAGGCACCGGACCCGGCAGGACGAGCGCCGCCACCCGCCGGGCCTCGTCGGCCGGTCCGCGCGGCAGGATGCTGCTGGCGGGCTCGCTGGTGAGCGACCAGCTCGCGAGCCCGGTGGAGATGACGGCCGTCTCGGTGAGCCGTATCCAGCGCCAGAACAGCGGCTCGCTGAGGTGGATGCCGCGCAGGCGCCGGTCGTCGCGGTCGACCTCCCGGGTGGACAGCAGGCCCTGCCGGGTGACCAGTGCGGTGCCGTCCTCCTTGGTCTTCCGGACGAGCTCGAAGTCCCAGTTGTCCTTGATGAATCCGCTTGCCAGCGCCGCGAGGCCGAGGACGAAGACCACGCCGGCCCACAGCGCGTACCGGACGTAGCTGTTCGGGGAGAGCCCGTCGATGACGCGGTCGAGCGCGCCGATGAGGTCGGCGCCGACCAGCGCCAGCATCGAGTCCAGGCTCCACAGCAGCAGCCCGCCGACGAGCATCCCCCAGATGTTGATGACGTTGTAGAAGATCCAGAACCAGCGCACCCGCGCTATGGGGGTCTCCCGCGCGGCCGCGTCCGCCTCGTCCGCCGCCGTGCCGGGCACCAGCTCCCGGCGCAGGGCCTCGGCCATGTCCTTGGAGACGGCGTCCAGCTTCAGGGCGGGCCGGGTCCTGCCGGAGCTGATGAAGACCACCCGCAGTCCGGCGAGCCGGTGCCGCAGCTTCGCCTTGAGGTCGACCGCGCGGATTCGCTCCCGGGGGACCTGGCGGTAGACGCGCAGGATCCGTCCTGTCTTGATCTCGACGAGTTCCTCGGTGACGCGGTAGCGCGTGCGCAGCCAGCGGACGACGTCGGAGACGCTGATGAACACGCCGATGCCGGTCGCGACCAGCGCGGGCCACAGGTCCGCCAGGCGCCGACCGGTGCCCAGGAAGAGCAGCGACAGGGCGGTCGGCAGGAGGGACAGCAGGAGCCGCGCCAGGTTGACCCAGATCAGCCGAGCATTGAGTCGCTCCCAGGGCACGTCACCGTCCGGCGGCTCCTGCGTGTGGGCGTCGCGCTCCGGGACCTCCACGGCCGTCACGTCGCGTCCCCCGGAGTGGCCTGGGTGAGAGCGGTGAGCTCCGCCGCTTCCCGCGCCACGACGTCGGCGTCCAGACCGACGATCTTGATGTGGCCCTCCTGTGAGGCGGTGACCACCCGGAGCGTGGCCAGGCCGAGCCACTGCTGTACGGGGCCGCGGGCCACATCGACGCTCTGGATGCGGGAGACGGGGACGATCCGCCACTCCCGCACCAGCCACCCCTTGAGCTCGTAGACGGCCTGGTCGGTGCACTCCCAGCGGTGGACGTGGTAGCGCCACCTGGGCATGACCGCCCCGGTCACCACGTGGACGGCCGCCGTACAGACGAGCACCGGCCCGGTCCAGGGCCGGGATTCCTCCCACAGCCAGTACGTCAGGACCAGTGCGCCGACCACGACGGCCATGGACAGCACCACGCGGATCGTCCACCACCAGATGGCCCGTCGCTCGACGCGGTGGCGGGGCGGGCGTACGAGGGCCTGGCCGGTATCGGCCACCAGCGCCAGAGGGGGCACTCCTTCTCCAGTCATACCGTTATGTTGCACCCCGTTTATCCCTCATTGCGACGGTATGAAGGGATCCCTCCCCTCCCCGGCCGCCGGTTGCCCGCCGACTCAACGGCTGGTTACGGGCGCCCACTTCGCGGCGTCGTCGAGCACCGCGGTGATCCACGTCAGCAGGTCCTTGCCGGTGTGCAGGGCGGCGGCCTGCCACAGTTCCCGCTGGTCCCCGTCCGGTTTGATCTTCAGCAGGGCGGGATGCTCACCGCCTGCGCTGCCGCGCTGCGCGCGGACCTGCCTCCGCAGTTCGTTCCGTGACCAGCCGTGCTCCTGTGCCAGCCGCAGCCAGCGGCCCCGTTCCTCCGGCTGCAGGCCGGCGACCTCGGCATGGTGCTGGAAGCTGACGTCGCCGTACCGCTCGTCGGGCGCGAACCGCCGGGCCACCCATGCGTAGTTCCGCAGGGTCTGGTAGTCGAGCGAGGTCTGTGCCATCGCGTGCTTGTAGCGGTTGGGGAACTCGGACTGACCGTAGAGGAGCCAGTCGCCGAGCCACCATGCGGAGGAGCTGGAAATCTCGTGGATCTGCCGCCCCAGGCTGCGCCACGTGTCGATGGTCATCCCGCGGGGGAGGCACAGGGCCGTTCTTCTTCGCATCGCCTGGTCGAGCACGGCTGTCGGGTCGGGTTCCGGCCGCCCCCTGGGTACGGCCTCACTCACCGAACTGCGCAGAACTCCATGGAGCACTGCCCCCACCGCCTTTCGCTGTAGTGCTGCGTTGCGTCGTACGACTCCGAAAGCTTCCACATCCCTCGTGAAGAGACCTACACAACGTCTAAACGGCCAGTTGAGACGGACGGGCGGGTAGCCGGTGGCGCGTTCCGGACGGCGCGCAGCCGTCTCGCCGGCGGGACGGAAGGCCGGCCCAGGACGGCAAGCGGAGGCGGTACGGACACCCGCGGAACACGGCTTCATTCCGTCCGTACGAGCCAGAAACGGAGCAACCGAAACGAGTTGGCCGGTCAGTTATGATCGCGGCGGAGGCGAGTAGGGGGTTAAATGATGCGTGCCTCTCTGACCGTGACACTTCTCGGTCCCGTTCTTGCGAAATGGGAAGGAAAACCGATAGAGCTCGGTTCGCCGAGACAGCGGACGTTATTCGCAGTACTCGCCGCCCATGCGAACCGCAGGGTCGGCCGTGATGAACTGGTGGACGCGATATGGGGCAGCAGCGCCCCGGCCACCGCGGTGAACAGCGTCTACACCTACATAGCCCGGCTGCGGAACTCGCTGGAACCTGACCGCTCCAGCGGCGGACGTCCGCAGGTGCTGATCTCGGACCGCCTCGGCTACCGGCTGCGCATCGAGCCGGAGGGCACGGACGTCCAGCGGTTCACCACCGCCCTCGCGACCGCGCGACAGCTGCGCGCCAAGAACGCCGTGGAGAGCGCCGTCGCGGAGCTCCGGGCGGGGCTGGCGCTGTGGCACGGAATGCCGTACGGCGGCGCCGTCGGCCCCTTCGTCCAGGCGGAGCGCACCCGGCTGGCGGAGCTGCGCGTGCTGGCGCTGGAGGACTGCATGGAGATGCTGCTGGCACTCGGTCAGCCCGTCGACATGGTCGGCGAACTGGCCGGACTCGTCCGCCTGCACCCGTTGCGCGAGCGGCTGCGGTACCTCCTGATGCGCTGCTATGCCGAACTCGGCTGGCACGCCGACGCCATCAGGGAGTACCACAGTCTGCGGTCCCGTCTGGCCGAGGAGCAGGGCATCGAACCGAGCGACCACGTGCGGCGGCTGTACGAACAGGTGCTGCGCGGCGACCGGTCGCGCGCGCGGCCGTCCCGCGAGCCGTCCGCCCCCTCCCCGCCCGGCGCCGGACCGGTGGCACTGCCCTCCCAACTCATCCGCGCGGTACCGCACTTCACCGGCCGCACGGAAGAGCTGGCGCTGCTGGACCGGCTGGCGGTCGAGGAGACCGGCAGACCCGCGCTGCTTCTCCTCACCGGCGGTGCCGGCGTGGGGAAGACGGCTCTGGCGACCCGGTTCGCGCATGCGGCGGCACCACGGTTCCCCGACGGCCAGCTGCACGTCGACCTTGCGGCCCATCCCCAGGTGCCGGGGCACAAGGCCCCCGACGCCGCACTCCGGCACCTGGTGGCCGTACTGGGACAGACGGCGCCGTCCGCCGGCGTGGACGTGTGGGCGGCGTACCGGGGCCTGGTCGCCGGCCGTCGGCTGCTGATCGTTCTGGACAACGCGGCCTGTGCCGAGCAGGTCCGGGCCCTGCTCCCCGGCACCTCGTCCAGCCTGGTGCTGGTCACCAGCCGGAACGGGTTGCCCGGCCTGATCGCCAGGGAGGGGGCACGCCGGATCGTGCTGGACGGGCTGCCCGAGGACGACGCCGTCCGGCTGTTCGGCCGGCTCATGGGCGAGCCGTTCGTCGCACGGCACCGCCCGGCGGTGCGCAGGCTCGTCGCCGCGTGCGACGGCCTGCCGCTCGCCATCCGCATCGCGGCGACCCGGCTCAAGGTCGCGCCCTCGGCCGAGGCGGCCCTCGCCGGCTTCGACGACGGCGACCTGGTCGACTTCCTGGAGCTCCCCGGTGACCGGGAATCCTCGCTGAGCGCCGTCATCGGCTCGTCCTACGAGGCGCTCCCGCCCGAAGCCGCCCTGGTGTTCACGGCGCTCGGCCGGCAGCACGAGCGGATGGTCACGCTCCGGCTGGCGGCCACGCTGAGCGGTACGGAGCCCTCGGACTGCCGCCGCGCCCTGCACACGCTGGTCGACGCGGGACTCCTCCGTGAAGCGGCTCCCGACCGGTTCCGCCTGGGCGGCCTCGTGCTCGCCTACGCACGGCGGCTGGCCGGACAGCAGTCCTCGGTCGCGGGTCAACGCGCGGAAGCCGACGGCCGGTCGGCGACGATCACCACGATCGTGCCGAGCACCGACAACGAGAGATTACAGATGATCTCGTAACCCTGAAGCGGCTCGATGTGCGGGATGACGTAGCGGTTGACGAAATTGAGCACCGGGCTCAGGAGGGGCTGCGTGGCCAGCTGGTCAATCGTACCGCTGATTCCGGCGGCGATCAGAAAAACTCCTAGGAATTGCCATATCTTTGTCATGTCCGCACGCTAAGCGCGTCCGGCGGCCGGGCGTATCGGTCACTGGTGTGCCCCGCACCGACCGAAGTCCCGGAAATCGGGCCCGTCGGCCAGACCAAAGTACTTGCCCGCGCCGACCGAAGTACCCCACCGCGCAAGGGGGTTACCCCAGCTGCTCAGCCGCGGCCGATCCTCGGGGGTGCGGCAGTGGTCACCAGCTACGCTGACCCCATGCCCACTGCCGCATCCTCCCCGGTCGACGTGTTGATCGCCGATGACGACCCGCTGGTCCGCGCGGGCCTCGCCGTGATGCTGGGCGGAGCACCGGACCTGCGCGTCGTCGCCGAGGCAGGGGACGGCGCCGAGGCGGTCCGGCTGGCCCGGCAGCACCGCCCCGACGTGGTCCTCATGGACATCCGTATGCCGGTCATGGACGGTCTGGCCGCCACCGAGGAGCTGCGTGCCATGAGCGACGCGCCCGAGGTGCTCGTCCTGACCACGTTCGACGCCGACGCGTACGTACTGCGCGCGCTGCGCGCGGGTGCGGCCGGGTTCGCGCTGAAGGACACCCCGCCGCCGGAGATCGTCTCGGCCATCCGGCGGGTGGCCGAGGGGCAGCCGGTGCTTTCACCGGCCGTCACACAGCGCCTCATCGACCGAGTCGTGTCCGCACAGGACCACACGGGGCGCCGCCGGGCGGCCGAGGAGCGGCTGGCGGTGCTCAGCGACCGTGAACGGGCGGTCGCCCTCGGCATCGGCCAGGGGAAGTCCAATGCGGAAATCAGCGGGACGCTCTTCCTCGGCGTCTCCACGGTCAAGACATACGTGTCGAGCATCCTGACCAAACTCGGTCTCAACAATCGGGTCCAGATCGCGCTGCTGGTGCACGACTCCGGGGAAGTGGAAAATCACGGCTGAGGCCGTGACCGCGGCCGGGCATTCCCGCGCGGCGGGTTTCCGCCCTCCGGCCACGACGGAAAGCCACCCCGCTGTTACCGAGCGGAGCAGCGGTGACGAGTGCCGGTGAACGGATGAAAGAACTCGAAGAAGAGCCATGGACAGGCCTCCCACGTGGCTGATTAGGGTGCATGCACCGTTGTCAACTGACCACTGCAACAGGGGCACCACATGGGGGAACTGAAAGTCCGCGGCCGTGCGAGCGAAGACCGCTCCGCGCTGCGCGGAGCCGGCCGGAAAACGGCGGCTTCAGTGCGGAGGACCACCGCACACCGCACCACTCTCGAATTGCCGGCCGGTATATCTCTGGACGACTGGCAGCGCATCGGCAACCAGCTCTACGTCGCCGCCGACTCCTCGGCCTGGTGGCTCGGCGACTGGCTCATCTACGGCCGGACCGCCTACCCGGGCCGCTACCAGCGCGCGGTGGAGGAGACCCGGCTCGACTACCAGACGCTGCGCAACTACGCCTGGGTCGCCCGGCGGTTCGCCCCGCCGCGCAGGCGCGCCGCGCTGAGCTTCCAGCACCACGCCGAGCTGGCGAGCCTTCCGGAGACCGAGCAGGAGTACTGGCTGGACCGGGCCGAGCGGCTCAGCTGGTCACGGAATTTCCTGCGCAGCCGCGTCAAGGCGGCCCGCCGGCCCGTCGAGGAGTCGGCGGAGCGGAAGGCCCTCAGCATGCGCATCCAGGTGAACGTCTCGCAGGACCGGCGCCGACGCTGGGCCCAGGCCGCGGCCGAGGCCGATCAGGACCTCCAGGGCTGGGCGAAGTCGATCCTCGACTACGCGGCGGCCGCCGCGCTCAGGGAGTGACCAGCGGCGTACCGACGCCCCACGGCAATGTGCCGTGAAGGGGCCTGTACCGCCGAGGAGTGGTTCTACTGCCGGTAGGGCCGGGGCACTTGCCCTGGCCCTACCGGGTCTCGGAGTCCCCGGGACCGTCGGGACGTCTCCCGCACACCTCACCACCCGCGGCGCTCTCCGCCTGCCACGTGCGGACCGACTGCCGGGACACCCCGTACCGCTGGGCGACCTCAATGAGTGGCGTGCCGGCGCTCGGTGCACGTCGCTTCGGGTGTGATGCAGGAGAAGGGCCGGCAGCAGGGCGACCGGTCGGCCGGGCGGAGGTACCGCGCGGTGCCGTGGACCGGGAGGCCGGTTCGGTACGTTCTTCTTGGGGGTGCGGTCCGGCGTCATCTGGCGTCCGGGGTGTGCGCGCTTCTGCTGCGCGGCGTACCGGACCGAGGGCTACCGCTCCGCCCGGCCGCGTAGACGGGGCGAGGTCCGGATGAACCCCGGCCGGCGGGCGCAGGGCGTCCGAGCTGGGCCGGTGGCCGGGTCGGGCGCTCGGCGGGCGGCCACGTGCTGCCCGCAGGCGTGTGCGGGCGCGGCGGGTGGCGGCGGAGCGGTCCCCGGATGAGGTGTTTCCGGCCGTCCAGTTCTGTTTCCTGGCGAGGGGGCTGGCTACGCGTCTGCGGTCGGACCCTGGCAAGGAGGACGAAGTGCTCACTCAGGAACAGATCGCGGTGGTGCTGAACCACCCGGTGTACGACGCCGAAGGGAACAAGGTAGGGGACGCCAGGCACGTCTTCTTCGACGACATCACAGGCCGGCCCGACTGGGTCACCGTCAGGACCGGTCTGTTCGGCACGAAGGAGACCTTCGTGCCGACCCAGGAAGCCACCGTCGTGGAGGACCACCTGGAGGTCCCGTACCCCAAGAGCCGGATCAAGGACGCCCCGAACGTCGACGTGGACGCCGGCGGTCATCTGTCCCGGGCCGACGAGGACCGGCTGTTCGAGTACTACGGGCTCGGCGGCGGGCGCTCCGCCACGACCGCGGCGACGGGCGCGGGCACGGAAACGGGCGCGGGCCCGGAAACGGCCACGCAGGAGCCCGGCACCGTGGAGGAGGCCGGCGGCGACGCGATGACGCGCTCCGAGGAGCAGCTGCACGTCGGGACCGAGCGCCGCGAAGTGGGGCGGGCGCGGCTGCGCAAGTACGTGGTCACCGAGGAGGTCCAGCGGACCGTTCCGGTGACCCGCGAGGAGGTCCGGATCGAGCGGGAACCGATCACCGACGCCAACCGTGACGCGGCGATGACCGGGCCGGACATCTCCGAGGCCGAGCACGAGGTGACCCTGCACGAGGAGCGGCCGGTGATGGAGACCGAGACCGTGCCGGTGGAGCAGGTGCGCATGACGACCGAGGAGCGTACGGGCGAGGAGACCGTCCGGGGCGAGGTCCGCAAGGAGAAGATCGGGGTCGAGGTCTCCGACCGGGACGCCGACCGGGACGCCGGCCGGTCCGGCCGGGACGAGGGCCGCGAGCGCTGAGGGGCGCCGCACCGGCTCGTGGAGCCCGTCGAGGGTGTCGTGAATGGTGCTGTGCGGGCGCGCGCGGAGACCCTAGGCTCGGAGATGCAAGGAACTCGCGTACAGGTACGGCGTAACGGAACTCGCGTACAGGTACTTGGATCTCCGAGCCCCCGAGATCGTTTCATCCGGGCCCACAGACGGCCGGAGATCCGCCGAGTCTGCGGCGACGTCGCGGTCTTCCGGCCCCGCCCTCCCGGACTTGTCCCGCCGGGGTCATCCCGCGCCCCCGGCGGCCGGTGACGGGCGAAAACAGCGCCAGAAGACGGGGACGGGGAGCCACGCCTTCTCGCGCACGGTCGCCGCCGGAGCCGACTCACGTACCCGGCGGCGACCCCTCGCCGGCGCGGCACGCCCGTATCCCCCGATATCCCCCGGAGGAATCACCCCGGAACAGCCGGGGTTCTTTCTTTTTCCGGTGCGGTCCGCCGACCGGGTGGCGGCGGTTCGGCCGGGTGATTGAATGATCAAACGTTTGCAATTGTCGGGGCAGCATAACTCCGCACTGCCGGAGTCGCACGGGACGGGCCGGGAAATTGCGCCAGTGGAGTTATTCGTATGTCTGGGCGAGCGCCGAACGGGTGCGGCTGTCATCATTCTTATGTCCCATTTCTGCGCAGAAGGAGAGAACCATGCGCAAGTTCATCGGACGCTTCGCCGCCACCGCCGCGCTCACCGCGGCAGCCGTCGTCCCGCTCTCCGGTGTCGCCTCGGCGCAGTCCCAGGAGGCTGCCGCGCCGACGTCCGCTTCGGCTTCGGCAGCCAGCCCCTGCTGGTGGGGTGGGTGCTGGGGCCACGACCATCACCACCACCACTACTACGACTACGACCTCATCGACATCGGCATCAGCCTCCTCTGAGCGAGGACTGGCCGGTAGTCATGGGGGGGCCGGTAGTCACGAGGGAAAACGGGCAGAAAAGCGGAAGGGCCCCGCTCGCGCGGGGCCCTTCCCGTATGCCTGCTGCCTGCGGAACGTCAGTCGTTGATGCAGTTGTTGCCGAAGGCGGGGTTCAGCAGACCGATGACATTGATGCTGTTGCCGCAGACATTCACCGGCACGTGGACCGGGATCTGCAAAGCGTTGCCGGACAGCACGCCCGGCGAACCGACGGCCGCGGCGGAGGCGCCGCTGTCGGCCAGCGCGGCACCCGAAGCGGCACCCGTGGCGAGGCCGGCGGCGGCCAGGACCAGAGCGGCCTTGTGGGCATTCTTCATGGGGAATCCCTCCAGGGATGGTTACCGCGGCTCCGGAAGGGCGCCGCACCGTGCTGAACGCAGTTTCGGTCCATCGGCTACGGGCAGCCGCCGATAAACCTTCGATCGGCTCAATGCGCTGAATGTGACGGGGCCGACCGGCTGCGTTCCGAATTCTGGCCGGTTCGGAACGCCGGAGTGCGTATCGATCGCCGAAGTGGCCTTCGGCGTGTTGCGATCCGTACACCTGACCAGTGATTCACCCGATCGGAACCGCACCCGTCCGGCTGTTGATGCGTTGATCGGTTTGTTAGCCCAACTGGGCGACGGAAATCGAAGCCGACGTTACTGTCCGCTGTTCAGTGAAGAGGTACTGCTATGTCGCGCGTTGCCAAGACCGCCCTGCTCACCGCCGTGGCCGGAGCCGCGGTACTCGGTGCTTCCGGTATGGCGTCCGCCACCTCCGGTTCGGGCGCGTTCGGCGCGGCCGAGAACTCCCCGGGGGTCGGTTCCGGAAATCTCGTCCAGGTTCCCGTCCACGTGCCGGTGAACGCCTGCGGCAACACCGTCAGCGTGGTCGGGGTGCTCAACCCGACCTTCGGTAACCCGTGCCTCAACCGATGACAGCTGAGCCGTGCGCCGGCCGATGAGCCGGCTTACGGCGATACGGCTGCGGTCCGTTTTCCATACGGCGCGGCAGTCTGAATGCCTTTCCGGCGTCAGGCTGCCGCGCCGTTGCGCGTTCATTCGGGTGACAGTACAGAACCAAACCCACCGGATTGCGTTGACCAGTTCGCTCCGACTACGGGCAATCTGCACTGAGAAGGGTGAATCGTGTTCAAGAAGATCCTCGCCACGGGAGCCGTGGCGGCATCCATCATCGGAATGGCGGCGGCCTCCGCTCCCCAGGCGCTGGCGATCGGTGACGACGAGGGCCCCACCTCGATGACCGGTAACGGTTCCTCGTCGGCCTACGGCAACCAGACGACGCACGGCCACATGAGCCCCCAGGACGGCCTGACTCAGGGCACGCTGAACGACATGTGCCTGCTGAACTTCTACAAGATCCCGATCGCTCTCGTGGACGACATCCCGATCCTCTCCGACCAGCAGAACATGCAGTGCGCGGAGAACTCCTCGCAGGACAAGCAGGACCAGTCGCTGGCGGACGTCCTCGAGAACGTGCCGATCCTGTCGGCGAACGGTACCGGCAACGGCTGATCCTGACCGTTCGCGAAGGCCCGGGCCGCCAGTTCTCTCCGCTGGCGGCCCGGGCCGTTTCATGTTCTCGGGCAGATTCCGCGGCAAACCGCCGGCCGCCGAATTCTGCCCCGAAGAGGCGACGAACGGAAAGTCCTACAAGCATGATGTCCGGCCGACTCGTTGGGTCATTAGAGGGGGTTCTGCGGAAAGTTCGGGCGGTGGGGTTTCGATTCTCCAGGGTGCTCGTTACCAGACACGGCAGCGTTGTTACGGGCGATCGGGATAGCGCTCGTGCGGCACGAAGGTCGTGACCGTTACGAACTTCGCTGCAGAAAGGGCTGAAAGTGAAGTACACGAAGGTCGCCGCGGTCGCCGCTGGAACGCTGATGGCTGCGGGCGCCGCCGCGCCGGCGTTCGCCGACGCGGGTGCCAGCGGTGCCGCCAACAACTCTCCGGGCGTGCTGTCCGGCAATGTCGCCCAGGTTCCGATTCACATTCCGGTGAACCTCTGCGGCAACACCATCGACATCATCGGCCTGCTGAACCCCTCCTTCGGCAACACCTGCGTCAACGACTGACGTCCGCGACGCACGCAGGTGCGAGTTCGACCTGGACGGCCTCGGGACGCATGCCATGCGCCCCGGGGCCGCCTTGTAGTTACGGGCGTACGGGCAGCAGCCCTTACGCGACGGCAAGCGAAGACAGGAAGACCAATGCGACAGGTCCTGGCAAAGGGTCTCCTCGCCGCCGCGGCCACCACGGGTGTGCTCGGGGTGGCCGGAGGGAGCGCGTTCGCGGACGCGGGGGCGAGCAGCGGAAGCGGGAACTCCCCGGGCGTGCTCTCCGGGAACACCGTCCAAGCGCCGGTGGAGCTGCCCGCGAACGTCTGCGGGAACAGCGTGGACGCCGTCGGGGCGCTCAACCCGAGCTTCGGCAACGGCTGTGCCAGTGCCGGGGGAGACGACGACGGGCAGGCGCACGAGGCGCAGCACGGGCAGCGTACGGCGGAGGGCGGCGAGGACAGCGGTGGGGGCGCGAGCGCGACCGGCTCGGCGCAGAACTCACCGGGCGTCGGCTCGGGCAACAACGCCCAGGCACCCGTCGACGTCCCGGTCAACGCCTGCGGCAACTCCGTCGACGTCGTCGGCCTGTTGAATCCCGCCTTCGGCAACCGCTGCGACTCCTCGTCGAGCGAGCAGGAGCACGCCGACGACTCCGTACCGCAGCATGTGACCCCCGAGTCGCCGCGGCCGGACGGGCCGGAGAAGGTGCGGCCGGGCAAGCCGGAGAAGCCGCGGCCGGGCGGGCGGGAGAAGCCGCGGGCCGACGAGGGGGCGGGCACGCGCCTGACGCACCAGGAGGCGGACGGGGCATCGCGCGCCACCGAACCGGAGTCCGTGGCGACGCAGCTGGCCCGCACCGGTACCCAGCGGATCGGTGTGGCGGCCGGTACCGGTGCCGCGCTGGTGGTGGGCGGGGCGATCCTGTACCGCCGGGCACGTACGGCGCGGCGCTGAGGCCCGCTGCCCGGTGCCCGATGCGGCGCCGGGCAGCACGGTACGGAACCGGTGCAGGCCACCGGGTAGAAATTCAGATTTTCCTTATGGGCGGTCGGCATTGCTCCGGTGCGGGGCAGTGGATAAGGCCTGGAAATCGGTCATGATTCGCGTCGTTCGAGTGTCATCGGAAAAAGCGGCAGGGGCGTAGTTTCCGTATGGAGGCCGGGTCGTTACCCAGAGCGTCGGCAGCGGAATGTACGGCACTCCGCAGTACCTGCACGACGCACAGGGCGCCGTTGTGGCAAGACCGTGTTGTGGAAAGGACGCTGAAGATGAAGCTCGCGAAGGCCGCGGCGATCCTCGCCGGCTCCGTGGTGGCGCTGGGGGGTGCGACCCCTGCGTTCGCCGATGCCTCCCCTACGACCTCACCGCGCATGAGCCTGAACGGCGGGGTGTACGACGCCCTCGCCAGGACGAGGGGCGAAGAGATCGATCCGGTGCTGGACAGCTTGGCGGAGACGACCGGAGCGGTGAAGCACGGCGACACCGACAGGCTGGTGGACGGGGCCACCGGACTCGTGGACAACGCGCCGCTGGTGTCGCTGGGGTAGTCCTGGCCCGCACCGCCGGGCGGCCGATCCGGCGCAAGGATCGGCCGCCGCGCAGCGGGACGGCGTACGGCCCGTCCGGGCCCGCGACCGCGAGGACGGTTCCGGATGAAGGGGAACGGAATCGTCCTCGCCGGTCGGCCGCTCGTTCAACATACCGTGCTGGGGCCCGTTGTCCGGCGCACCGCCGAATTTACCGTCGAACGGCGGATGCGAGTCGGCGCATCGATTTCGCGGAATGGCGTGCGAGATTTCTTGAACGTATGGGCGAACGTCCGTGCCGTTATTCCTCCGGGGCGGCTGTGTCGCAACAGTGAATTCGGGAGCCGGACCAAGAACCATATGGGTGAAATTGCACAACCAAATCCACTGAGGCGAGTTGGGCAGAGCGCTCCGGATGCGGGCATTCAGTAACAAGAAGGGTGAATCGTGATCAAGAAGTTCATGGCCTCCGCCGCGGTCGCGGCGTCCGTCGTCGGGGTGTCGGCCGCGACTGCCCCGCAGGCGCTTGCTCTCGGAGACGACCACGGACCCGCCAGCGCCACCGGCAACGGCGCGGCCGAGGCCTTCGGCAACACCACCACGCACGGCAACATGAGCCCGCAGATCGGCCTGATCCAGGGCTCCTTCAACAAGCCCTGCATCGCCTTCTACAAGATCCCCATCGCTCTCGTCGACGACATCCCGATCCTCTCGGACCAGCAGAACATGCAGTGCACCGAGAACGCCTCGCAGGACAAGGGAGACCAGTCGCTGTCGCACCTCCTCGAGAACGTCCCGGTGCTCTCCGAGAACGGCGTCGGCAACCACTAGGAATGCCGTCGGAGGCCCGGGCCGCAACCTCTCCGGAGGGCCGGCCCGGGCCTTTCGCCGTTCGGGTGGGCCGACGGGAGCGGCACGCCGGCACGGTACCGGCACGGCGACGGCCCCGGCCGCCGCGGCCGGGACGGGCGGTACGGACGGCCGGGTCCGTACGGTCAGAGTTCGTACGGGCGCTGGCGGGGCGGCCGGCGCGGCGGGTCGGGCACCTGCGGTGCCCCGGGCGGCGGGACGGGACCGCCGCCCGGCGGCTCGGCGTCGTCGGGGAGTTCGCGGCGGGGCGGGAACGGGCCGCGCGCGTGCCACTCGGCCAGCAGCCGGTCGTAGATCGGCGTCGGCTCCTCCCGCACCCAGCGGCCGGGCCGGGGCACGCGCGGGGGCTGCGGGTCCGCGTACTCGTCGTCGTCCTTCATGTCCACGTCCCCGTACAACCGGCGGTCCCTGCCGCGGGTTATGGCGGATGTGGGCCGAAGGGGTTAGCGCGGGCCCCGAGGGAGCGGGTCGCTCAGTAGTCCACGTCCGGGGTCTCGGCGCCCGGCTCCTGGAAGGCGGGCGGCTGGGCGTACGGCGACTGCTGCGGCATGCCGGAGGTGCCGGAGGGCCGGGTCCAGGGGTCCTGGGCGCTGCTGAGGATGGTCTTGGCCAGGTTGGTGGTGGCGAAGACGGTCTCCTCGGTGGCGGTCATCAGGTCCTCCCGGTCCTTCGAATCAAGGGCCGCCACCAGGCGCAGGAGCTTCGCGTGCAGGGTGCCGACGGCCTGTTCCTGCGACGTCTCGGGGGCCGGTGCCCGGTTGCCGGGGAGCTCCGGGTTCCTGTTGTCCGCGTCGGCGTGGTCGGTCGGTGCGTACGGGGCGGCCTCGGCGTAGATGTCGGTGGGGGCGTCCGTGCCGGTCAGGCCGGACTGGTCCGCCGGGTACTCCAGGGACTCCGGGGATTCCAGGGACTCCGGGGTGGACATCAGGTCGCGGCCCTGGAGCCTGGCCAGTTCGTCGGCGATGGCCTGGGCCTCGGCCTTGGTCTCCGCATCGGACTTCTTGTCGTCCTTCGTCAGCGCGTCACCGACCACGTGGAGCACGTCGGAGACGGCGCCCAGCAGGCCGCCCGAGGCCTTGTCGCTCGCCGGGGCGTCGGTGTCAGGGACCGGGGCGGCCACGTCGGGAGGGGCGGCGGTTCTTTCGGTGGCAGCCGCGGCGGCCGGACCGGCCGCGCCGAGGACGAGGGCGCCGCAGACGGCGGAGGTGACGACGAGTCCAGGCTTCCGGAGCATGCGCATGGTGGTCCTTTCGGATGACCGGTCGTGGCGGTAGCCGAGGGGCACGGCGGTACCTGGGGGCGGCACTGCCGAGCGGTGCGTCGGAGGGACGCCGAGATATCGTCACGGTGCAAAGAGCGGTCGCCGGGCGCAATTCATCGGCTACCCGCCGTGCGGGGACGTCGCTCCCGGTCATATTGCCTGACCTGCCGTTTCGTCCGGAGCGGCGAGGGGGACGGGGCTGCGGCCATTCGTGGCGCACGGCCGGGTGGCGGCGGGCCCGGAATCATTACCTCCCGGCACGCGGCAGCGTTGCACTGGGTGTGGCGGAGCGTGTCACCGGCCGTGATGCGTGGGCCTTCGCGGGGCGGTGCCGGTCCTTCACCCTCCGGCACCGTCCCGCCTCTCGTGCGGTGCGGGCCTGTTCGGCAGTGCGGGAACGTATCTTCACACCGTCCCTGAGGCAGGCGTATTCGGACCCCGGTCCGGGCGCCGCCCGCAACCTGGGGCCATGGCTTCGAGTTGAACCCTGGCGTGGAGTTCTTTCTCGACAGACAGCGTCCGGGAGCCGTGCCCCGCCCCGGGACGGAGCCGACCCCGATCTACGACCGGCTGCTGGCCGAGTGGCGGGCGGGCACCGTCCGGCGGCCGGCTGCCCGGTGGCCGCAGGACGTCACGGTACGCGGCACCGGCCAGGGGCCCGGTGGTCCGGGGCGCACCGGCGGTCCCGGCCGGTCCGGTGGCCCCGGCCGGCCCGCGGCGGCGCCCGGCTCGCGGCTGCCGGCCGTGGTGACGGCCCCGGCCAGGCCCGCGGTACCGGTCGGACCCGCCGTACCGGCCAGGGCTGCGGCACCGCCCCGGTCTGTGGCACCGCCCCGATCTGCGGTACCGGCCGGAGCTGCGGCGCCTGCGCGGCCCGTCGCGCCGGTCCGGGCGGGGGCGATGCCCCGGCCCGCGGCGCCGGTCCGGGCCGCGGCGCGGGCGCCGATGGCACCGGTGGGGCGGATGGGCCGGGTGCCCGTCGCGCCGCGTCCGGTGACCTCCACGCACCCGCTGTGAGGCGGCCCTGAGGCGAAGCCGGCGCGCGGGCGGTACGCGGCGCCTGTCGCGCGCCCTCAGTGCCTGGCGTTCGTACGGTCCGGCGGGCAGCCGCGCGGCCGGGGGATGGCCGGTCCGAAGGACAGTGCCTGGCGCACGACCTCCTCGGCGGTGGGCGGCACGTCGGGCCAGAAGATCAAGTCGCTGACGTAACGGCACCGCAGGGCCTGCTCCAGCCAGTCCAGATGGGCGTAGAGCTCGGCCTCACCCTGGTACGCGCGGTCCAGGATGCGCTGGACGAGGGCGACGGCCCGCTGCCGTACGGCAGCGTCCATGAGGGCACTGCAGCCGTCGTCGTCGCCGTTTCCGCTGTGGTCGCTGTCCAAGCGAGGCTCCCTGTCGAGAGTGACCGATCCCCCAGAGCCTGTCACTCTTCGGCCGCCGCCAAAACCTCCAGCAGGGCGTCGGGTGGCGGCGGTCCGGCTCCGGATCCGGCTCGGCGGTTGCGCTCCCCCGACGACGGTGTGCGCGCCGGCGCACCGACGGGCCGGATCCGATGTGACGACGGGGCCGACGGGTCGGCCCGTACGGAGGGGCAACATGCGGTTCGGCCTGCTGGGCCCGCTGACGGTGCACGATGCGGCGGGCGCGGCCCGACCGCTGAACAGCGCGAAGGGCCAGGCGCTGCTGGCCGCCCTCCTGTTACGGGCGAACCGCGTCGTACCGGTCGAGGTGCTCAAGGAAGCGCTGTGGGGCGAGCGTGCCCCCGCGTCGGCCAACGCCTCGCTCTACAACCACGTGACACGGCTGCGCAGGGCGCTCGGCGCGGACGGTGACGGACGGCTCCGCTCGGTGGCCCCCGGCTATCTCCTGCGGGTCCGCGCGGGCGAACTGGACAGCACCGAATTCACCGCGGCCGTCCGCCGTGCCCGGGAGGCGTACGCACGCGGCGACTGGGCCGCGGTGCTCCAGGAGGCCGCCGACGCGTCCGCACTGTGGCGCGGCCGGCCGCTGGACGGCTTGCCCGAGGAGGTCTCCGAGGCGCTGGACGCGCAGCCCTTCGTGCGGCAACTGGAGGAGGAAAGACTCCAGTTGCTGGAGTGGCGGTACGACGCCGAGCTGCGGCTCGGGCGGCACGGCGGCCTGGCGCCCGAACTGTCCCGGCTGGTCGCCGAGCATCCGCTGCGGGAGGGCTTCCACCGGCAGCTGATGCTCGTGCTGCGCCGTACGGGGCGGCAGGCGGAGGCGCTCGCCGTCTTCCACGCGCTGCGCCGGAGGCTGGTGGACGAACTGGGCGTCGAACCGGGCGCTGCGGCGCAGGAGGCGTACCAGGAGGTGCTGCGGGAGGACCCGGAGACCGGGGTGGACGTCCCCGCCCGGAGGGCAACTGCGGGGGCTGTCCCCAGGGCAGCTGCGTGGGCTGTCCCAGGAGGAGCCGATGGGCCCCCGCCCGAGTGTGCCGACGAGCGCTCCGCCACGGAGGCAGCGGGAGCCGCACCTCTTGGCGCTGTGCCGGACTCCGCCCCCTTGACGGAGCCCGCACCCCGCCCTGCGCAACTCCCGCCGCGAACGTCCCCCTTCATCGGGCGCGACGACCAGATCGCCGTGCTGTACGAGGCGTTGGCGCCCCGCGGGGACCGGGCGGCCACCGCAGTGCTGAGCGGCATGGCCGGTGTCGGCAAGAGCGCGCTCGCCGTGCACGTCGCCCACGGGCTGCGCGACCGCTATCCGGACGGGCAGCTCTTCCTCAATCTGCACGGCGCCAACCCCGGAGGCGCGCCCATGAGCGCCCTTCAGGCACTGGAGGTGCTGCTGCGCGACCTCGGTGTGCCGCGCGGGCGGGTGCCGGACGAGGTGCACGCCGCGTCGGCGCTGTTCCGCTCGACGCTCGACGGGGCCCGCGTCCTCCTCGTCCTCGACGACGCCGCCGGCGCGGCCCAGGTGCGCCCGCTGCTCCCGGCGGCCCCCGGTTGTGCGGTACTGGTCACCAGCCGGTCGCCGCTGGCCGCGCTGGACGGCGCGGTGCACCTGCCGCTGGCCCGGCTCGCCGAGCGGGACAGCGTGGACCTGATCAGCCGGGTGTCGGGGCAGGGCCGGGTGCCGGCCGGCAGCCCGGCCGTCCGGCGGCTGGCGGAGCTGTGCGGACAGCTGCCGCTGGCGCTGCGGGTGGTCGCGGCGCGGCTGGCGGCCCGTCGCGCGCTGACCGTCGAGGCGCTGGTGGAGCTGCTGGACGGGCAGGACGGGCGGCTGGACCACCTGGAGTACGACGACCTCAGCGTGCGCCGCTCGCTGGCGGTCGCGTACGACGCACTGGTGGCCTCGGACCGGCCCGTCGACCGGGACGCGGCGCTGGCGCTGCGCCGGATGGGCGTGCTGGACCTGCCGGCGTACGAGACGGGGCTGGCGGCCCGGCTGATGGCGGCCGACGACCGGCGGGCCTGTGCCGCGCTGGACCGGCTGGTGGACGTGGCGCTGCTGGAGGAGGTGGCCTTCGGCCGGTACGCGCCGCACGACCTCGTACGGGACTTCGCGCGCGAACTGGCGGCGCGGCACGAGGACGGGGCGGAACGGGCGGCCACGGCGCGGCGCGGCGTGGAGTGGTTCGCCGCCCGCGCCGCCCAGTCCGTACGGGTGTTCGTGCCGGCGTCGCGTCTCCGGACGCTGCGGCTGGCGGGCGAACCGGCCGAGTGCGCCGCGCCGTTCGCGGACGCCGAGGAGGCGTTCGGCTGGGGCGACCGGGAACTGGCGGTGATGCGCGACCTGGTGGCGCGGCACATCCGTACGGACCACGGCAGGGACGCGGCCGTGACGCTGGCACGGATGCTGGAGCCGTACCTGCAACGCCGCGGGCGGACGCAGGAACTGGCCGAGCTGAGCGATCTGGCGCGGGCCGGGGCCCGGGAGTCGGGTGACGCCGGGGCCGAGGTGGTCGCGATGAGCGACCTGGCCGGTGCGTACTACATGTCGGGGCGCTACGAGAAGGCGCTCGTGCTGATCGACGAGGCGATCGCGCGGTCGCGGCTGCTGGGCGACGACGAGTGGCTGCAGCGGGTGCTCAGCAACCGCGGGCTGCTCCTGTACGTGCTGGGGCGCCCCGAGGAGTCCGCGGCGGCCCAGGAGGAGGCGCTGGCGTACGCGCACCGGCTGGGTGACGACCACGCGGTGGCGGTCTGCCTCAGCCACCTGGGGAACCTCTACGAGCTGGCGGACGCGCGCAAGGCCATCGAGTACCACCGTCGGAGCCTGGAGGCGGGCGTACGGCTGGACAGCGCACGGTTGCAGCAGACGGCGCGCTGCAACATCGGCTGCGCCTACCTCTCGCTCGGCGAACCGGAAGCCGCGGTCGCCCACTTCGAGGCGGCGCTGCGCTCCCTGGAGGAGGCCACCGACTGGCACACGGTCTCCGAGAGCCGGCTCGGGCTGATCCGCGCGCTCCGCAGGCTGGCGCGGGACGAGCGGGCGGCGGACGAGTGCCGGGCGCTGCTGGACCTGGCCGAGGTGCGCGGCGACGCGTACACGGCGGGGAAGGCGCGGTACGAGTACGGGCATGTGCTGCGCACCCTGGGGCGCGGTGCCGAGTCCGGTGAGCAGTGGCGGCTGTCGCTGGCGGCGCTGGACGGTACGGATGCCGATGTGCTGCCCGAGTTGCGGTCCCTCGTGTGACGTGGTGGGGCAGAAGAGGCCAATCGTTGGTTAATGCCTCACTCGGAGTGTTCGTGCCTGGCCGTTGTCCCTCCGTGTCCTGATTGTGCGGCCCGCTTAGCCCGCCTGGCGCACAGAAATGGGAAAACGGATAAACTGGTGCAATTGTGGTGGGAGTTGTCATGGGCTCCGGTACCTGGGAGGGGCGGTCCGCTCCGCCTGGCACGCGAGGCCCGCCGCCAGCGTCCAGGAGGCCCCATGCTCCGAAGCGCCGTCCGCAGCGCCGCAGCCGGTTTCGTCCTTCTCTTCGCGGCGGTGCTCGCCGCCGACGCGGGTGCCGGGGGCGGTGGTGCCGCCGCCCCGCCGGCCCCGGTCCGCCTGGTCTCCGCCCAGAAGGGGCTGCCGCTCTACGGCGCCTCCGTGATCGCGCACCGGGGAGCCGCCAAGTACGCCCCCGAGAACACCCTCGCCGCGGTCGACGAAGCCGACCGGCGCGACGTGGAGTGGGTCGAGAACGACGTGCAGCGCACCAAGGACGGCAAGCTGGTCGTCATCCACGACACCACGCTGAAGCGGACCACCGACGCCGAGGAGGTCTACCCGAAGCGATCGCCGTGGCGGGTGGGGGACTTCACCGCCGCCGAGATCGCCAGGCTGGACGCCGGCAGCTGGTTCGACGAGGAGTTCGCGGGCGAGCGCGTGCCCACCCTCGCCTCCTACCTGAACCGGGTGGACCGCAACGGCCAGCACCTCCTGCTGGAGATCAAGAACCCGGAGCAGTACCCGGGCATCGTGAAGCAGGTCCTCGCCCAGCTGCGGGATTCCGGTTGGCTCGACGCGGAGCACGTGATGGACGGGCTGGTCGTCCAGAGCTTCGGGGGTGACGCCGTACGTGAGGTGCACTCGCGGCAGCCGGACGTCCGTACGGCGGTGCTCGGCACGCCCAGCCGTGCGAAGCTGCCGGAGTACGCCCGGTTCGCCGACTGGATCAATCCGCCGTACAAGGACCTGAGTTCGGCCTATGTGTCCGCTGTGCAGAGCCTGTGGGGCCCGCACGCCGAGCGGATGGAAGTGCACACCTGGGGCGTGTCGGTCAGTCAGGCCAAACGGGCCTTCTCGTCGTACGGTATCGACGGCGTAATCCTCTGACCTGGAGCTTCCGCTTCCGTCGCGCGCCGTGTGACGTACATGGCATGTGAAGCAAGTGAGGAGACGATTTACGGGATTCGGCGTGCCGGGCTAGGGTGCCTCTGATGTTCTCAGCTGCCTCGCTCCCCGCAATTCCGGTAAGACGGAGAATTCTCTCCCTGGGTTGCCTGGGGGAGGGGACGTGAACAATCTCGCGCAGCCGCACAGTGAGCGGCGCACCCCTCTTCCGCCCACCCGGACCGCGCCGGACTCCGCGGACACCGCGGTCAAGGACGCCCCGGTCACGGGTGGAGCGCGGCAGACCGGACGGAAGCCGGACGCACCGGCGAAGAACGGCAAGCAGCGCGACGCCTTCTTCGACAACGCGAAGTACCTGGCGATCGTGCTGGTGGCGATGGGCCACTCGTGGGAGCCGCTGCGGGACGGCAGCCGTTCGGCGGCGGCGCTCTACATCACGGTGTACGCGTTCCACATGCCGGCCTTCATCATCATCTCCGGCTACTTCTCGCGCAGTTTCGACATGCGCAAGGACCGGCTGCAGCGGCTGATCACCGGCGTCGCCGTGCCGTACATCCTCTTCGAGACGGCGTACACGCTGTTCAAGCGGGTGGCGGACGACGACCCGGGGTATCCCATCAGCCTGCTGGACCCCTGGTACCTGACCTGGTTCCTGGTCGCGCTGTTCATCTGGCGGCTCACCACGCCGATCTGGAAGATCGTGCGCTGGCCCGTCCCGCTGGCGCTCGCCATCGCCGTGCTGGCGTCCGTCTCGCCGGACATCGGTGACGACCTGGACCTCCAGCGGGTCCTGCAGTTCCTGCCGTTCTTCGTCATCGGCCTGTGCCTCAAGCCCGAGCACTTCCTGCTCGTGCGCAACAAGCGGGCGCGCATCCTGGCCGTGCCGGTCTTCGCGGCCGCGCTGGTCTTCGCGTACTGGGCCGCGCCCCGGATGAACGCCGCGTGGTTCTACCACCGCGACAGCGCCCAGGAGCTCGCCGCGCCGTGGTGGTCCGGCGCCGTCATGACGCTGGCGATGTTCGGCTGCTCGCTGGTCCTGGTGGCGTGCTTCTTCGCCTGGGTACCGGGCCGGAAGATGTGGTTCACCGCGCTCGGCGCCGGCACCCTGTACGGCTACCTCCTGCACGGCTTCCTGGCCAAGGGGTCGCGCTTCTGGGGCTGGTACGACGACTTCCACTGGGTGCACACCCCGCTCGGCGCGATCGCGCTGACGCTGATCGCCGGCACCATCATCACGGTGCTGTGCACCCCACCGGTGCAGCGGATGTTCCGGTTCGCGATGGAGCCCAAGATGAACTGGGCGTTCAAGAAGGACGCCGCCGAGGTGGCCCGCCACCGGAAGTGACACGACGGCCAGGCAGAATCGCCTGTGCCATCCGGGGCCCGGTTCGCGCGCGGACCGGGCCCCGTCGTCGTCCGGAGGAGACACCATGCCCGAGTCGGCCTGGTCCGGTGAACAGCTGGACCTGGACGCCTACCTGGAGCGCATCGGGTACGCGGGGGACCGCACGCCCACCCTGCAGACGCTGCGCGCCGTCCAGGCCGCCCACGTCACGGCCATCGGCTTCGAGAACATCGACGTCCTGCTGGGCCGGCCGGTGCCGCTGGACGTGCCGAGCCTCCAGGACAAGCTCGTCGGCAGCGGCCGCGGCGGCTACTGCTACGAACACAACCTGCTCTTCGCCGCCGCCCTGGAACGGCTCGGCTTCGCCGTCTCCGGGCTCGGCGCCCGTATCCGGATGGGCGAGGACAGGATCCGCCCGACCACCCACGCACTGCTGAAGGTGCGGCTGGAAGGCGAGGAGTGGATCACCGACGTCGGCTTCGGCGGCGAGGCGCTCCTCGCGCCGCTGCCGCTGCGCGCGGGGTACCAGGAGCGGCAGGGCGGCTGGACCTTCGGCATCGGCCGGGAAGCGGACGGCACGTGGGTCGTACGGTCGCTGCACGCCGACGGCTGGTTCGACCTGTACTCCTTCGGGGAGGAGCCGCGGCACGCCGTCGACTTCGCCGTCTTCAACCACTACATAGCCACCCACCCGCGCTCGCCGTTCGTGCAGCGCCTCGTGGTGCAGCGCCCCGACCACGGCCTGCGGCGCACCCTGGTCGGTACGGAGCTGACGCTGACCGGCACCGACCACGTCCGCGACGTGCGCGAGGTGTCCGGCGCCGAGCTGCCGCGGGTGCTCGCCGAGGTCTTCCGGATCACGCTCACGGACACGGACGAGAAGACGCTGGTGGGCTGGTACGGAGGGTGAGAGCCGGCGGGCGGCGCGGTCAGGGGACGACCGCGATGCCCTCGATCTCCACGAGCGCCGCCTCGTCCCACAGCCGGGTGGTGCCGATCACCGCCATCGCGGGGTAGTCCGTGCCGACCAGCTGCTTCCAGACCCGGCCGATGGCGGCGGCGTTGCGGCGGTAGTCGGCCACGTCCACCGCGTACACCGTCAGCTTGCCCAGGTCGGCCGGGCCGGCCCCGGCCGCTTCCGCGGCGGCCAGCAGATTCGTCAGCGCCTGTGCGAACTGCTCGACGACGTCCGTGCCGACGATCCGGCCCGCGCCGTCCAGCGCGGTCTGCCCGGCGAGCAGGACGAGGGTGCCCGGAGCGGCCCGTACGGCGTGACTGAAGCCGGTCGGCGGGGACAGCTGCGGCGGGTTGATCCGTTCCAGGCCGGTCATGTGCCGCTCCGTCCCGCCGTCCACGCCGGTCCGCTCCGCAGTTCACGCACGTCCGCCGCCTCCGCTTCAGCCGCCGGTCGCCACCAGTTCGTAGCGCACACCCAGAGATTGAAGCGCCTCCTGCTCCGCCTGCGGAAGATCCTGGTCGGAGATGACGAGGTCGAAGTCGGCCAGCGGGGCCAGCTCGTACAGCGCCTGGCGGCTGAACTTGGAGTGGTCCACCAGCAGCACCTTGCGCCGGGCCGCCGCCATCAGGGCCCGCTTGACCAGGACGTTCTCCTGGGCCTGGTGGTAGCAGTGGCCGTTGTCGACGGCGGAGGTGGACAGGAAGGCGACATCGGCGCGGAAGCTGCGCGCGATGTCGGCGGTGGACATGCCGAGGAAGGCGTTGAACGCGGCGTGGTACTCGCCGCCCAGCGCGATCACCCGGATGTCGGGCTCGTCGGCCAGCTCGTTGATCACCTGCAGCGAGTTGGTGATCACGGTGTACGCGCCGCGCCCGGACAGCGAGCGGGCCAGCGGCAGCGCCGTACTGGAGTCATCGATGATCACCGCCTGGCCGGGCTCCGCGATGGCCAGCGCGGCCGCGCAGATCGCCTCCTTCGCGGCGACGTGCTCGCTGCCGCGCCAGCGCGCGTTCGACTCGAACAGGGCGTTGGGCGCCGCGGTGGCGCCGCCGCGCACCTTCCGCAGCCAGCCCTGGTGCTCCAGCGTGTCCAGGTCGCGGTGGACGGTCATCTGGCTGACGCCCAGCTCCTTGACCAGGTCCTCGATGCTGACCTGGCCCTCGGCCAGCACCCGGTCCGCGATCCGCTTCCGGCGGTCCTTGGGGCCGAGCTTGGCCGGGGACGCGGCGTCGCCGGCGGCGGGCGCGGCGTCGTCGGCCGGGGGCACGGCGTCAGGAGTCCCCTCGGCAGTGCCGTCGGCAGTCCCTTCGGTACCGGTCAACGCTCGTCCTCTCCCGGATGGCGATCGGCCACGTCCTCACACGTCCGCACGGCCCGGCCGGCCGCACCGGGGCCTCCTCGGAGTTTAGAGCCTGCCGGGCCGCCTTCCCCTGGCCCGGGCGCGGCCCCGTGCCCGCCGCGACCGGTCCCCGGGCACCGCGCCGCACGACGCGGTGCCGTACGTCATTTCGCGTCCGCGTAGCACTCCACCACCGCCGTGGTGAACGGGAAACGGACCGGGGTGCGGCCGAAGGCGATGCGGCCCGCCAGGTCGGCGGCCGTGGCGATGGCCGCCGCCACCGCGGGCGCCTCCTCCTCGGGGCAGTGCACGATCACCTCGTCGTGCTGGAAGAAGACCAGCTCGGCCCGCATGCCGGACTCGTGCAGCGACCGGCGGAGCGCGGCCAGCACCAGCAGCGCCCAGTCGGCGGCACTGCCCTGCACGACGAAGTTGCGGGTGAAGCGGCCGCGGGCCCGGGCGCCCGCCGTGCTGCCGTACGAAGCCGGGGCCTCCTCCTGCGGCAGGCCCGCCTCGTCGGGCGCGGCCACCGAGGCGGGCGTGCTCGTACGGCCGAGCCAGGTGCGCACCAGGCGGCCCTCCTCGCCCGCCCGCGCCGCGTCGTCCACGTACGCCACCGCTGCCGGGTAGCGGCGCCGCAGGTCCGCCATGTGCTTGAGCGCGTCGCCCGAGGTCTGGCCGTAGATCGCGCCGAGCAGCGCCAGCTTGGCCTGCGCGCGGTCCCCGCCGAAGGCGCGGGCCGCCAGGTCGGCGTACATGTCCCGGCCGCTGCCCGCCACCTCCATCAGCCCGGGGTCCCGGGAGACGGCGGCCAGCACCCGCGGCTCCATCTGGTCGGCGTCCGCGACCACCAGCCGCCAGCCGGGGTCGGCGATCACGGCCCGCCGGATCACCTTGGGGACCTGCAGCGCACCGCCGCCGTTGGTCGTCCAGCGCCCGGAGACCGTGCCGCCCGGGAGGTACTCGGGGCGGAAGCGGCCCTCGTGCACCCACTGCTGCAGCCAGGACCAGCCGTGCGCGGTGTGCAGGCGGTAGAGCCGCTTGTACTCCAGGAGCGGGGCGACGGCCGGGTGGTCGATGCCGAGCAGCTCCCACTTGCGGGTGGAGGTCAGCTTGATCCCGGCCTGGCCGAAGGCCCGGATGATGTCGGCGGGCAGATCGGGGCGGACCCGCGCGTCCGCCCCGAAGGCGCGGGACACCTCGTCCGCCAGCTCGGCCAGCCGCTGCGGCTCCAGACCGCCCGGATAGCGCTCGCCGAGCAGCTCGTCCAGCAGTGCGCGGTGCACGTCCGCGCGCCAGGGCACGCCGGCCCGGTGCAGCTCGGCGGCGACCAGCATCCCGGCCGACTCCGAGGCGAGCAGCAGCCGCATCCGCTCCGGCCGCTCGGTCTTCTCCGTACGCGCCAGCTGACCGGCATAGACCTCCAGCAGCGCCGTGAACTCGTCCGTCCCCGGCGGCAGCGGCACCGGGCCCGGATCGAAGAGCGAGGGCTGCGTCTCCGCGCTCCGCACGGGCGGGTCCTCGGGCACCGGCAGGCCGTGCAGCCGGGCCCAGGCCGCGGCGAGCGACCTCGGCTGGCCCGACTGGCCCTCCTCGTACCCGATGAGCAGCGACTCGGCGGCCTCGACGTCGTAACAGCGCTCGACGCGGACCCCGGCCGCCAGCAGCTTGCGGTACGACTCCGCCGTGGACCGCCACACCCAGCGCTCCACCTCGGGCCGCGCCCGCACCGCCGTGACGAGATCCGGCTCTTCGGCCACCTCCCCGGCGACCCGCCCCGCCTCGTCCACCGCACACAGCCGGACACCCCCGTTCGCCGACTCGCCCACCACCCACCGCATGACCTGAGTTTCGCACCGGGGTACGACATTCCGGCCTCGGAGACGGCCGCCCTGGCCCCCTCGCCGTCAGATCACCCGGACGGACACCGGACGGTCGGCCCCCGTGCAGCGGGCCAGGTGGGCGGCCTCGGCCGCCAGGCCCTCGTCCGGCACGGGGCCGTGCTCCGCCGCGTGGTCCTTGAAGAGGCTGACCTCCACGGCCGTGTCGGTGAAGGCCCAGACGCCCGCGACCCGGCCGCCGTGCACGACGACGGGGGAGATCCACCCGGCCGTACGGCTGACCTCCTTACGGTGCTGCGCCGGGACGAGCCGGTCATCGGCCGTGCCGGGCCCGAGGACGTACTGGTCGAAGCCGGCCAGCAGCCGCACCTCGCCGGAGGGCCGCACGGCCGCCAGCACGTCGGCGTCCTCGCTGCGTATGTACGCGCCGGGCACGCCGTCCACCTCGACCGGGGTGAGCGCGTCACCGAGCGCCGCGAACCAGCCGCGCAGGACGGCCTTGCGGGTCGCGCCGCGCAGCAGCCACGCGTCGAAGGCCGCGGGCGTCGCCGGGCCGTGCGCCCCCAGATACGCGGAGAGCACCGTGCCGGCCGCCTCCTCGGGGTCCGGCACTCCGGACCAGTCCGGCAGCCAGGAGTGCGGCGCCGTGAACGTGACGTGCCGCCCGCGGGGGAGGCCCTGGCAGAGCCGCCCGGTCCACGCCAGCGGCTTGAGCACCGCGCTCCAGCCCGAGGACAGCTGCTCGCCGAGCCCGGCCAAACCCTTGCGGGCGCAGACGGCCGCCACCAGCTCCTCGCGGGTCAGCTGCCGCCCGGCCAGCTCCTCGTCGACCGCCTCGCCCAGCGCCGCCAGCTGCCGCGGGCTCACCCCGAACGCCTTCTGCCAGGACGGCTTCTCCCATGTACGGGCGGCGCCGAGCAGCGAGAGGTACGCGCCGAGCACCGGAGCGGGCAGCAGGTGCAGGGTCCCGCGCATGGCCCAGGTCCTGACCACCGAGCGGTCTGCCAGCGCGGCGTCCACGGAGCCGGCCACGGGATCGCGTCGGCGGGTGGCGACGGCCAGCTCGGCCGACGAGGCGACCTGCGCCTGCACCCCGGCCAGCCGCCCCGCCAGCTCCGCGACGGTCGCGTCACCGCGAGGGACGAGGCTCTGCTGCCGCAGCCGCCAGGCCAGCACCTGGCCGTGCGACACCTTCAAGGTCGAATGCATGGCCCCATTGGACCGCACGCCACTGACAGCCGCCCGGTGCGCAAGCCACGCCGGGGGCAGAGGTGTTCAGGCTGTTACTCCCGGCCGGCGTCGGCAGTCGCCCGGGGCCGTTCGGGGCTCTCGGCCACGGCCTCGGCCTTCATGGCCTTCGTCTCGGACTTCAGGATGCGCATCGACTTGCCGAGGCCGCGGGCCATGTCGGGAAGCTTCTTGGAGCCGAAGAGCAGGACGAGGACCGCGAGGATCAGCACCAGGTGCCAGGGCTCGAGGGCATTGCGGAACATGAGGGCTCGCTCTCGTAGGGGTGCGTTCCCGTGGGGTGCGCAGCCGCGCGCCCGTACGCGCGGTACGGAATCGGTTGTTCCGCTCAGTATGCCCCGTACAGGGGTACGAAAGGGAAACCGGGGCCGAGAACCGCCTGAACGACGGCCCCGGCCCCGGTTGCGGCGTTCGCCTACCAGCTGGACTTCGTCACGCCCGGCAGATGGCCGGCGTGCGCCTGTCCGCGCAGGTTGACGCGGGACAGGCCGAAGGCGCGGAAGTAGCCGCGCGGGCGGCCGTCGACGCTGTCGCGGTTGCGGACGCGGGTGGCGCTGGCGTCGCGCGGCTGGCGGGCCAGTTCGCGCTGGGCGCTCAGGCGCTCCTCGTCCGGTGTCTTCGGGTCGCGGATGATCGCCTTCAGGGCGGCCCGGCGGGCCGCGTAGCGGGCGACGACGACGCGCCGCTTCTCGTTCTTCGCGATCTTGCTCTTCTTCGCCATGTCAGACGCGCTCCCCTCGGGCCCGGATCCGTGCGACGGCGGCTTCGATGCCGATGGTGTCGACGGTCTTGATGGCCCTGGCACTCAGCCGCAGGCGTACGTAGCGGTTCTCGCTGGGCAGCCAGTAGCGCTTGCGCTGGATGTTCGGGTCGAAGCGGCGGGACGTACGCCGGTGCGAGTGGGAGATCGTGTTGCCGAAGGCCGGCGCGCGGCCGGTCAGCTGGCAGTGGGCGGACAAGTGAGCTACCTCCTGCTGAGCGCTTAATGAAAATGACTGTCGTTTCTGTATAGTAGCTCGTATGGCCCGCAACGAACTACGTCCCGTGATCAAGCTCCGGTCCACCGCCGGCACGGGCTACACGTACGTCACCCGCAAGAACCGCCGTAACAACCCCGACCGGCTGGTGCTGAAGAAGTACGACCCGGTCGCCGGCCGGCACGTCGACTTCCGAGAGGAGCGCTGAGCAGCGTCATGAAGCCTGGAATCCACCCTGCGTACGGCCCCGTCGTCTTCCGCGACCGGGCCGCCGACTTCGCCTTCCTCACCCGGTCGACCGCCACCAGCGACAAGACGGTCGAGTGGGAGGACGGCAACACCTACCCGGTGATCGACGTGGAGATCTCGTCGGCGAGCCACCCCTTCTACACGGGGACGGCGCGCGTACTGGACACCGCGGGCCGCGTCGAGCGCTTCGAGCGCCGGTACGGCAAGCGGACGCCCGGCGGCCGGCGCGCGGCCGACGGTGAGCGCGGGGACCGCTGATGGACGGCGACCGGCTCTCCGTGGTGATCGTCGGCGGGCTGCACGCGGAAGCCCGCCGGGCCGCCGTCGAGCAGCTGCTGCGCAGCGTCCCCGGCAGCGTCGCGCTCCACCACGACCTCGCCACCGCCGCCGACGGCCGCGTGCAGCGCACCGTGCGGGACGCCACGGGCCTGCTGGACAGCGGTGAGGCGCCGCTGGTCAACGACTGCGCGTGCTGCGCGCTGCGCGAGGACCTGGTGCCCGAGCTGGAGCGGCTGGCGGACGGCCGGACCTGCCGGCTGGCCGTCGTGGAGCTGTGGGACTCCGTGGAGCCCAAGGCGATGGCCGAGGTCATCGACGCCTGCGGCGGCGAGTCGCTCGCGCTGACCGGCGTCATGACGGCCGTCGACCCGGCGCTGCTGCTGCCGTACCTCGGCTGCGGCGACGACCTCGCCGAGGCGGGCCTCGCGGCCGCCGCCTCCGACCAGCGGACCGTCGCGGACACCTGGGCGCGCCAGCTGGAGTACCCGCCGGTGCTCGTCGTCGCGCCCGGCGAGGAGCCGGGCGACGAGTCCGACCTCGCGCTGCTGAGGCAGCTGCACCCCACGGCGCAGCGCATCCCGGTGGAGTCGCCGGAGCTGGCGGCAGCCGCGACGGCGGGCTTCGACGTGGCGGCCGCCGCCGCGCGTCAGCATCCGGCCTGTGCGCTGCTGCCGCAGAAGGCCGAGGAGGAGGACGTCTCGACGCTGGTGTGGCACCGTACGCGGCCGTTCCACCCGGGCCGGCTGCACGCCGCGCTGGAGGACCTGTGCTGTGCCGCCGCGCGCAGCCGGGGCCGCTTCTGGCTGGCCGACCGGCCGGACACGCTGCTGTCCTGGGACGCGGCGGGCGGCGCGCTCTGCGTGGAGAACACCGGGCCGTGGCTGGCCGCGCTGCCGGACGCCGCCTGGGAGATGGTGCCGCCGATGCGCCGGGCCGCGGCCGCGCTGGACTGGGACCCGGAGCACGGTGACCGGGCGCAGCACCTGGTGTTCACCTCTCCCGGCCTGGACCGGGAGGGCCTGACGGCGCTGCTGGACTCCTGCCTGCTCACCGATGAGGAGTACGCGCGGGGCCGCGACCACTGGCGGCGGCTGTCCACCGCGTTCGACGAACTCCTCGACCCGGTGCCGTAGGCCGCGTCCGCCAACCGCGATACGAGTGTGTCGTGCAACTACATCAATTCTCGGTCGTCTTTTGACCGTACGACTGCGTAAGGAAATGTCTGCCATGCCCCGTCGCCCCGACCCGCGCAAGAAGAGCGCGCCGCGCCCCAATCCGCTCGACGCGGCCGGGATCACGTACATCGACTACAAGGACACCGATCTGCTGCGGAAGTTCATCTCCGACCGCGGGAAGATCCGCAGCCGCCGCATCACCAGGGTTTCTGCGCAGCAGCAGCGGCAGATCGCCGCAGCGATCAAGAATGCCCGGGAGATGGCGCTGCTGCCGTACGCATCCCGCTGACCGTACTCCGCCGGGCATGGGAGAGGGGGCGGCGGGGAAGGCGCCCGGCTGACGCGGACCTGTCGGGCGAGCTGTGACGGACCGGCCACGGGCTGTCGTGCACGTGCATCTGCGCGAGCATTGGCATATGAACAGAGTTATGATCCCGGGCAGTTGACGCCATTCCTCACCGGGAGAGACCAGTGCCCCACGCGTACAACGGCATGGCCGCATCGGATCTCGACGGAGTGGTGTGGCAGAAGAGCCGGCACAGCAACTCCAACGGCACGTGCGTGGAGTTCGCGAAGCTGCCCGGCGGTGACGTGGCGGTGCGCAATTCCCGCTTCCCCGGCGGTCCGGCGCTCGTCTACACGCCCGCCGAGATCGAGGCGATGCTGCTCGGCATCAAGGACGGGGAGTTCGACCACCTGATACGGGAGTGAGCTCTCCGGGTGCGGGGGTGAGCTACCCGGAAGTCGGGGCCTCTCCGCATACATGCGGCACATGCACGTGCACGCGCTGCATGTATGCGAGGGTCAGCTCGCCTGGGAAGCCGGGGCCGTCGCCTGGGCCGGGATCTGGGGGAGGTGGAAGAGGGCCCAGACGACCTTGCCGTGCGCGGCGTCCTCCAGGCGGTGCCAGCCCCAGCTGTCGCTGAAGGAGTCCACGAGGTAGAGCCCGCGTCCGGATTCGGCGGAGAAGTCGGCTTCACCCTCGACCGGTGAGGCGTCGCTGCAGTCCCGTACCGCGCAGACCAGCCGGCCCGCCCAGCGGATCAGGTGCAGCTTCGGGGGAGTCTCGTCGGCGGCCCCGTACGCGGTGCCGTCCGTGCGGTCGCCCCGCTCCGGCGGTGTCGCGTGCCGCAGGGCGTTGGTGACCAGCTCGGAAACGACGAGCGCGACGCTGTCGAACAGCTCGTCCATGTTCCAGTGCTGCAGCGTCTCGCGGGTGAACTGGCGGGCGCCACGTACCGATTCGTACTGCGGCCGCAGGGTCCAGGTGACGGAGCCCGATATGGCTGCGGGGTCGACTGGCGGAAGCCCCTGCCATAACGGCGCGAGCATGGTCGAAACCTTGGTCCCCATGCGAGGCACTCCTGGCGTTCGCGGACGTCACGATCCAGACGGGTGTGCCCAGATCTCGCGGGTCTTTCACGAGCGTGCATGTGTGCGAGCTCCATGGTTCCGAATGCGTACGGCAGATGCAAGGGCAGATGCACGTGCAGACGTCCACTTTGTGTACGGCCGTAGGTATTGAGGCGTAATTCTTCCTACGCCCTCTTGTCCAGCTCTTTACCGGCAGTGCGAGAAGGGGCTCATATCCGTAACCGGTTGAGCACGCAACGGAGCCCAGACGTGGCAGACTGCCGCTCACTGTTGGACGGGGTGGGTCACGGGAGGGTCTGAGTTGTGACCGCAAGTGAGTCGAGCGGATCTGTGGTGCGGCGCATCCTGCTGGGGTCGCAGCTGCGGAGGCTGCGAGAGTCCCGCGGGATAACACGTGAGGCGGCCGGCTACTCGATCCGCGCTTCGGAATCGAAGATCAGCCGTATGGAGCTGGGGCGGGTGAGCTTCAAGGCGCGGGATGTGGCGGACCTGCTCACCCTTTACGGCGTGGCCGACGAGGCCGAGCGTGACTCCCTCCTCGGACTGGCCCGTGAGGCCAACGTGGCGGGGTGGTGGCACAGTTACGGCGATGTGCTTCCCGGCTGGTTCCAGACATATGTGGGGCTGGAAGGAGCCGCTTCCCTCATCCGCACGTACGAGGTGCAGTTCGTGCACGGGCTCCTGCAGACGGAGGGGTACGCGCACGCCGTCGTCAGCCGCGGCATGCCGGAGGCCGCCGCGTCCGAGATCGACCGCCGCGTCGCGCTGCGCCAGGAGCGCCAGAAGCTCCTCATAGCCGAGCGGGCCCCGCAGTTCGACTGCGTACTGGACGAGGCGGCGCTGCGCCGCCCGTACGGCGACCGCACCGTCATGCGCGGCCAGCTCCAGCACCTGATCGACATCTCCGAGCGCCCGAACGTCCGGCTGCAGGTCGTGCCGTTCAACTTCGGCGGGCACGCGGGCGAGAGCGGTGCGTTCACGATGCTGCGCTTCCCCGAGTCCGACCTCTCCGACGTGGTCTATCTGGAGCAGCTCACCAGCGCGCTGTATCTGGACAAGGCGGAGGAGGTCGGGCAGTACGAGCGGGTGATGTCCAGCCTCCAGGAGGAAAGCCTCGATCCGTCCCGTACCCGGGATCTTCTCCGTGGTCTGCTCCAACTGACGTGACCGGCCAGTAGAATGACGCCGGATCAGCCACCCCACAGGCGCCGCACAGAGTAGGAACGACCATGTCCTTCTTCTCCGACCTGGCCTTCCAGTACATCGACGGTGAGTGGCGGGTCGGCAGCGGCTCGTGGGACATCATCGATTTCAACCCGTACGACCAGGAGAAACTCGCTTCGGTCACCGTCGCGGGCGTGGACCAGGTCGACGAGGCCTACCGGGCGGCCGAACGCGCACAGCGCGAGTGGGCGCGGACCAATCCGTACAGCCGCCGGCTGATATTCGAGAACGCGCTGCGCATCATCCAGGAGCGCGAGGAAGAGATCATCGAGGCGATCGTCGTCGAGCTCGGCGGTACGCGCATCAAGGCCGCCTACGAGGTACGCACGGCGCAGGAGTTCCTCCGGGAGGCGGTGCAGCTCGCGCTCCGCCCCGAGGGCCGCATCGTCCCGTCCCCGGTGGACGGCAAGGAGAACCGCGTCTACCGCCTCCCCGTCGGGGTCATCGGCGTGATCAGCCCCTACAACTTCCCGTTCCTGGTGACCCTGAAGTCGGTCGCGCCCGCGCTGGCGCTGGGCAACGCCGTCGTCGTCAAGCCCAACCAGAACACCCCCGTCGTCGGCGGCGGCCTGATCGCCAAGATCTTCGAGGACGCCGGCCTGCCGGCCGGTCTGCTGAACGTCCTGATCACCGACATCGCCGAGATCGGTGACGCGCTGATCGAGCACCCGGTGCCGCGCGTCATCTCCTTCACGGGCTCGGACAAGGTCGGGCGCCATGTCGCCGCGGTCACCGCCGGCCACTTCAAGCGTGCCGTCCTCGAACTGAGCGGCAACAGCGCGCTGATCGTCCTGGACGACGCGGACATCGACTACGCCGTGGACGCCGCGGTCTTCAGCCGCTTCGTGTACCAGGGCCAGGTCTGTATGGCGGCCAACCGCGTCCTGGTGGACCGCAAGGTCGAGCAGGAGTTCACCGAGAAGTTCGTGGCCAAGGTGAAGAAGCTGCGGACCGGTGACCCGCGTGACCCGGACACCCACATCGGGCCGCTCATCAACAGCTTCCAGGCCGAGGCGCTGACCGCGCTGGTGGAGCGCGCGGTCGCCGAGGGCGCCACGCCCCTCGTGCGCGGCCGTACGCAGGGCAATCTGGTCGAGCCGACGGTACTGACCGGCCTGCCCGCCGACTCCCCGCTCCACTCCCAGGAGATCTTCGGGCCGGTGGTGCTGCTCGGCTCCTTCGACGGCGAGGACGAGGCGGTACGGCTGGCCAACGACTCCCCGTACGGCCTGAGCGGCGCGGTGCACACGGGCAACGTGGAGCGCGGCGCGCGGGTGGCGCGGGAGATCGAGACCGGCATGATCCACATCAATGACAGCACGGTCCACGACGAGCCCCTGGTGGCCTTCGGCGGCGAGAAGGCGTCCGGTGTCGGACGGCTGAACGGCGACTCGACGGTGGAGGCGTTCACGACGCAGAAGTGGGTGTCGATCCAGCACGAGCGGACGCTGTTCCCCTTCTGACATCCGGTGGATCCGGCCGGCTGTCCCTTGCGGACCGAACCTGACCGCAAGGGGTCGTAGCTTCAGTGGTGCCGGAGGATTCCTCCCCGGCGACCCGTAGCGACGAAAGGCGGCTGCCATGCCGACGCACGTACCTGCCGAGCCCCACGGTGACGAGCGCACCGCGCTCCTGCGGTTCCTGGAGGCCCAGCGCGGCGGGCTCCGCCGCGCGCTGCTCGGGCTGACCGACGAGGCGGCCGCGAGCCGCCCCAGCGCCAGCGAGCTGTCCCTCTCCGGGCTGCTCAAGCACGTCGCGGAGACCGAGCTGAACTGGCTGGACCTGGCCCAGCAGCGGCCGTCCACCATCGAGCGGGACCAGAGCAACTGGCACCTCGGCTTCCGGCTGGCGGAGGACGAGACGGTCGCCGGCATGCTCGCCTTCTACGAGCGGGTGGCACAGGAGACCGAGGAGTTCATCCGCTCCGTGCCGAGCCTGGACGACACCTTCCCGCTGCCCGAGGCGCCCTGGTTCCCGCCGGAGGCCCGGCAGTCCATGCGCTGGCTGGTGCTGCACCTCATTGAGGAGACCGCCCGGCACGCGGGCCACGCCGACATCATCCGGGAGTCCCTGGACGGCAGGACCGCCTTCGGCCTGGTGGACGAGGAGCGGGCGCTGCGCGAGAAGGAGGGGCAGCAGGGGGCGGCCGCCGCCGGGCAGTAGCGTGCTCACCGGAGAGGTCACGTCCGGGGACGAGGAGAGCGCGGAGCGATGTCGGCGATCCGGCTGCTGGTACTGGGAGCCGTGCGGCAGCACGGCCGGACCCATGGCTACCAGGTGCGGAACGACCTGGAGTACTGGGGCGCCCATGAGTGGTCCCATGCCAAGCCCGGCTCGATCTACCACGCGCTGAAGCAGATGGCGAAGCAAGGGCTGCTGTACGCCCACGAGACGGCGCCGAGCACGGCCGGCGGCCCGCCGCGTACCGAGTACGAGCTGACGGACGCCGGCGAGGCGGAGTACTTCACGCTGCTGCGGGCCGCGCTCTCCCGGCACGACCAGAAGCTGGATGTGCTGAGCGCCGGCATCGGCTTCATGGTCGACCTGCCGCGTGAGGAGGCGGTGGCCCTGCTCCGGGAGCGGGTGCGGGACCTGGAGGCCTGGCGCGCGGAGGTCACGGGGCACTACGTCCCCGAGGACGGCCCGGAGCAGCTCGGCCACATCGGCGAGATCATGAACATGTGGGTGCACGCCTCGGACACCGGGGCGCAGTGGGCCCGCTCCCTGATCGCCCGCATCGAAGGGGGCGCGTACGTCTTCGCGGGCGAGGGGGAGCCGTTCGTCGGCGTCCTCCCGGAGGGCACGGAGAACCCGTACGCGGACAAGCCGCCCTTCCGCGGGGGCGGCCCGTCCTCCTCCTAGCCGTCGGCCGTACGGGTCAGCTCGTACCGGCCATCGACAGCTTCGCCGCGAAGCCCAGGAAGGCCGCTCCGGCGCCTGCCGTCAGGCCCGCGGTGAGGCGCCGCCGCTTGCGGAAGGTGGCCGCCAGGAACGTACCGCTGAAGATCAGGACCGACAGGTAGGTGAAGCTGAACAGCTGGGCCCACGCGCCGAGCGCCAGGAAGGACAGCGTCTGATGCGCGTAGTGCGGGTCGACGAACTGCACGAAGAAGGAGATGAAGAACAGGATCGCCTTCGGGTTGAGCAGGCTGACCACGAGGGCACGGCGGTACGGCCGCTCGGTCTCCTCCTTGGGCCGCGCGGGCGCGTCCTCCCCCGCGGCCTTACGGGCCTCCCGGCCGCGCCAGAGGGCCACCGCGCCGCGCAGCATCCCGATGGCCAGCCAGGTCAGGTAGCCCGCGCCCACGAACTTCACGATCCCGAAGGCCAGCGGGCTGGCCTGCAGCAGTGACGCCACGCCACCGGCCGAGAGCGTCATCAGCACCGTGTCGCCGCACAGCACGCCGGCCGCCGCACGGTAGGCCACCTTCGGGCCGCGCCGCGCCGCGACCGAGACGACGTACAGCGAGTTCGGGCCCGGCAGCAGGATGATCAGCGCAAGGCCCGCGAGGTACGTCGAAAGATCCGTTATCCCCAGCATGGGGCGCAGGATGCCATTGGATGTATCCGCCCGCCACTCTGCTTCCGGCATCCGGACTTGCACCTCACGCGACGTGAGGAGCCACCGTGAAGGCGTACCGAGAAGGGAGCGGGGATGACGTACTCCGTGGGACAGGTCGCCGGGATCGCCGGCGTCACGGTGCGCACGCTGCACCACTACGACGGGATCGGGCTTCTCTCGCCGAGCGCGCGCAGCCGTGCGGGCCACCGGCGCTACGACGACGCCGACCTCGACCGGCTGCAGCGCATCCTGTTCTACCGGGAGCTCGGCTTCCCGCTCGACCAGGTGGCGGCCCTTCTGGACGACCCGGACGCGGACCCGCAGGACCACCTGCGGCGCCAGCACGAACTGCTGACCGCCCGGATCGAGAAGCTGCGGAAGATGGCCGCCGCCGTGGAGACCGCGATGGAGGCACGCAGGATGGGCATCAACCTCACCCCCGAGGAGAAGTTCGAGGTCTTCGGGGACTTCGACCCGGACGACCACGCCGAGGAGGCCGAGCGGCGCTGGGGCGGCACGGAGGCGTACAAGGAGTCGCAGCGCCGCGCCGCCACGTACACCAAGGAGGACTGGAAGCGCCTGACGGCCGAGTTCGAGGCGATCCACCGTCGGATGGGCGAACTGCTGGGAGAGGGCGTGCCCGCCGACTCCGAGGCGGCGATGGACGTGGCCGAGGAGCACCGCCGGTTCATCTGCCGACAGCACTACGAGTGCTCGCACGAGCTGCACAGCTGTCTCGGTGAGATGTACGTCTCGGATGAGCGGTTCACCGCCACGTACGAGGCGATCAAGCCGGGCCTCGCGGTCTACATGCGGGACGCGATGCTGGCGAACGCGGTCCGTCACTCCTGAGAGCAGGGGCCGGAGCGGGGCGGCGGACCGTCCGGTTCCGGCTCCCGGACGGGTTTACCTGACAGCTGGAACCAAGGGGCGTCATGAGGCGTTGATAGCTTTGGGCCGCACAATGCGCCTGTACCCCGCATTCCGCGTACTGCCCGATCCGGCGCCCTCGACCCAGGAGCCCTGCACACCGTGAACACTCTCGCGCTCGGCCCCCAGTGGCTCGACCCGGACTATCTGATCGGCACGTTCGGCCTGATCGGCGTGCTGGTCATCGTCTTCGCGGAGTCCGGCCTGCTGATCGGCTTCTTCCTGCCCGGCGACTCCCTGCTGTTCACGACCGGCCTGCTGGTCACGGCGGGCAAGCTGGACCGGCCGCTGTGGCTGGTGTGCGTGCTGATCGTGCTGGCCGCGATCCTCGGTGACCAGGCGGGCTATCTCTTCGGCCGGAAGGTCGGACCGTCGCTGTTCAAGCGGCCCGACTCCAAGCTGTTCAAGCAGGAGAACGTCGAGAAGGCCCACGAGTTCTTCGAGAAGCACGGTCCGAAGTCGCTGATCCTGGCCCGTTTCGTGCCGATCGTGCGCACGTTCACGCCGATCATCGCGGGCGTGAGCCGGATGAACTACCGCTCGTTCATCACCTACAACGTCATCGGCGGCACCCTGTGGGGCGCGGGCGTGACGCTGCTGGGCGCCGCGCTGGGCGGCGTGGAGTTCGTGCACAAGAACATCGAGGCGATCCTCGTCCTCATCGTGCTGATCTCCGTCGTCCCGATCGTCATCGAGTACCTGCGCAGCCGCGGCAAGGCCAAGAAGGAGACCGCGGCGGGCGAGGACACGCCGTCCGGCGAGGGCCCGGCCGCGGGCGGCCCGGCGGACGCCACCCAGCCGATGCCGCGCGTCCCGCACGGCGGCGAGGGGCGTGTTCCGTACGGCGCCGAGGGCGGACAGCAGCGCGCTCCGTACGGCGGCGGCCAGGGCGGTCACGAGGCGTCCCCGTACGGCGGCCAGGAGCGTCCCCCGTACGGCCACCAGCAGCAGCCGTACGGCCGGCAGGAGCCGCCCTACGGCCAGGGTCACGGCCAGGCCCCGTACGGCCAGGGACAGGGCCAGGCGCAGACGCCCTACGGCCAGGACCGTTCCCAGGCCCCGTACGGCCAGGGCCACGGTCAGGCCCCGTACGGGCGGCCGGAGCAGGCGCCCTACGGGCAGCAGCAGGCGCAGCAGCCGCAGTACGGCCGGCAGGAGCCCCCGCAGGCTCCGCAGGCGCCCTACGGGCAGCAGCCGCAGCACCCCCAGCAGCCCCCGTACGGCGGGCAGTCGGCCGACGCTCCGTACGGCGGTCCCGCCCAGCAAGGGGACCGGCCGGAGCAGTATTATTCTCAGCCGCAGCAGCCTCAGCAGGGGGCGCAGCAGCCGCACCCGCAGGATCAGCAGCAGCCGCCGGGTGACGGCCGCCGCGGCCGCCACGCCAAGCGCTGACGGACTGCGCAGCCCTTCACCCCGTACCGCACCGCCCTCCGGCGTCCCTCCCGTTCCGCATGCCGCGGAGCGGCCCAGGGGCGCCTTCACGGCGTCCAGGGCGGGTTTTCACCCCCCACACCCCCTATTTACCACCCTGTGTACCCCCGCTCCGAGCGCCAGGGGCGGCGATCAGGCATGGTGGCACGTGACGACGGACGGCAGAGGCGCACGAGGAGCGAGGAGCAGTGGCGTCGGACGCGGAGTCCCACGAGGACCGCAAACCCCCATCGGACGAGGCACGGAGCGCGTTCACCCCGCCGCTCGGCATGCCCTACCCCCCACTGCCCGAGGACGAGCACCCCACGTCGGAGTTCGCCCTTCCTGAAGGCATGCGGGCCGAGGCGCCCGCCGAGCCGGAGGGCTCCGCGTTCGCGCCCCCGGGCAGCAGCACGGGCGGTGGCGGCAACGGATCCACCACGGGCACGCACCAGCTGCCCACCACGCCCGCCGGCTGGCCGGCCTTCACGCCGCCGCACGGCATACCTGTCATCAGCCTGACCAAGAACGTTCCGTGGCAGGACCGGATGCGCACGATGCTGCGGATGCCGGTCACCGAACGCCCGGCGCCGGAGCGGATCGAGCGCGCCGACGAGTCCGGGCCCGCCGTGCCGCGCGTGCTCGACCTCACGCTCCGTATCGGCGAGATCCTGCTCGCGGGCGGCGAGGGGGCCGAGGACGTCGAGGCGGCCATGTTCGGTGTCGCGCACGCGTACGGTCTGGAGCGCGTCGAGCCCACGGTCACCTTCACGCTGCTGTCGATCTCGCACCAGCCGTCGCTGGTGGACGACCCGGTGACGGCGAGCCGTACGGTGCGCCGGCGCGGCGTGGACTACACCCGGCTGTCCGCGGTGTTCCGGCTGGTCGACGACATCACCTCCGACGGCATCACGCTGGAGGAGGCGTACCGCGGCCTCGCCGAGATCCGGCGTAACCGCCACCCGTACCCCAGCTGGGCGCTCACCGTGGCGTCCGGTCTGCTGTCCGGCGCGGCGAGCATGCTGGTCGGCGGTGGGCTGACGGTCTTCCTCGCGGCCGCCATAGGGTCGATGCTCGGCGACCGGCTGGCGTGGCTGGCCTCGGCGCGCGGGCTGCCGGAGTTCTACCAGTTCGTGGCCGCCGCGATGCCGCCCGCCGCGATGGGCGTGGCGCTGAGCATGGCGCACACCGGGGTGCAGGCGTCGGCGGTCATCACCGGTGGCCTCTTCGCGCTGATCCCGGGGCGGGCGCTGGTGTCCGGCGTGCAGGACGGCCTGACGGGTTACTACATCACCGCGGCCGCACGGCTGCTGGAGGTCGGCTACCTCATCGTCGGCATCGTCATCGGTGTGCTCGGCGTGCTGTACATCGGTGTCCAGATCAGCGCCCGTACGCTGAATCCGGAAGAGGCGCTGGGCACGTACGACGAGCCGGTGCCACAGATCATCGCCGCGCTGCTGCTGGCGCTGGCCTTCTGTGTGCTGCTTCAGCAGGAACGTCACACCGTGCTGTTCGCGACCTTCAACGGCGGCGTGGCCTGGGTGGTGTACGGCGTCCTCGTGCACGCCAAGGTCCACGCGGTGGTCGCCACCGTGATCGCGGCCGGCCTGGTCGGCCTCTTCGGCCAGCTGCTGTCCCGGTACCGCTACGCCTCGGCGCTCCCGTACGTCACGGCGGCCATCGGGCCGCTGCTGCCCGGTAGCGCGACGTACTTCGCCCTGCTCAACTTCGCCCAGGGCCATCTGGACTCCGGCGTCTCCTCGCTCATCAAGGCGATCTCGCTGGCCCTGGCCATCGCGGTCGGGGTGAACCTCGGCGCCGAGGTGGCCCGCCTCTTCATCAAGGCACCGAGCGGTGAGGACGCGGCCAACCGCCGGGCGGCCAAGCGCACCCGCGGCTTCTGAGGCGCCGGGACCGGCCGAATCCGGCCCGTCCGGCGCTCGAGGACGTCTTGTACGCCGAGGGGCGGACACCCGCAGGTGCCCGCCCCTCGGTATCACCGGCGACCGGCGCCGGCGTGTGGTCGGAAGAACCGAGCCGCCAGGCTCAGTGCTTGCCGCCCTGGGCCTCCAGGCGCTTGAACGAGGCCTCGATCTCGGCCTCGGCCTCGCTGCGGCCGACCCAGTTGGCGCCCTCGACCGACTTGCCCGGCTCCAGGTCCTTGTAGACCTCGAAGAAGTGCTGGATCTCCAGGCGGTCGAACTCCGACACGTGGTGGATGTCGCGCAGGTGCTCCACGCGGGGGTCCGAGGCCGGCACGCACAGCAGCTTGTCGTCGCCGCCGGCCTCGTCGGTCATACGGAACATGCCGATGGCGCGGCACTTGATGAGGCAACCCGGGAAGGTCGGCTCGTCCAGGATGACCAGCGCGTCCAGCGGGTCGCCGTCCTCGCCGAGGGTGTTCTCGACGAAGCCGTAGTCGGCCGGGTAGCTGGTCGAGGTGAAGAGTCGACGGTCCAGGCGGATCCGACCGGTCTCGTGGTCCACCTCGTACTTGTTCCGCGAACCCTTCGGGATCTCGATGGTGACGTCGAACTCCACGGGTGGCTCCTCCATGATCAACACATACGTCTGGTGATTAAGTGTCCCCCACGCAGGTGTGTGGTGGCGAAAGGGGCTGGGTCAAAGGTGCCGGAGACCAGGTCGTGGCAGGTCAGGTGGGTGGGCTGGGGCCGTACCTGCATACGGGCGACAGCCGGCGCGGGCCGGGGCGCCGCACAGTTCGTGGCCGACGAATGGTTCTTCGCCCGCCAGTGGTGGCGGCGGACCCCGGTACAGCGCAAACGGACGTGGCAGGTGACGGCGGGTTCCGCCGTCGCCGGTCTCGCGGTCGCGGCCGGTGCGGTGGCGACGGCCGGGCCGTGGGACTCCGGTCAGCGTACGGCCGAACGGGCCCGCGCGGCCCGCTGGGACGGCAGGGGTGGCGAGAGTCACGGGGGCGGCTCCGCGGCTCCCGGTGCGGCACCGGTCCTGGCGGCCCTGGGTGCCCCTGTGAAGGGCGGCGGGGACGGCGCGCCCCCGCCCACCGGCAGCGGCCTCGCGGACGCCCTGGCGCCCTTGCTGAAGGCTCCCGCGCTGGGTCCCGTACGGACCGCCTCGGTCGTGGACGTCGCCACCGGCCGCGAAATCTTCGCCAGCCGCCCGGGCCGGCCCGCGACCCCCGCCTCCACGATCAAGCTCGGCACGGCCGTGGCCGCCCTCACCGCACTCGGGCCCGACCACCGCTTCACCACGAAGGCCGTACAGGACGGCCGTACGAAGGACGGCACCCCCAAGGTCGTCCTGGTCGGCGGCGGCGACCCCACCCTCACCGCACGCACCCGCAAGCGCGGGACCCCCGTCGCGCAGCGCCCCGCCGCGCTCGGCGACCTCGCCGCCGACACCGCCCGCGCCCTCAAGAAGCACGGCACGAAGAAGATCACCCTCCGCTACGACGACTCGCTGTACGAGGGGGCGGCCCAGCACCCGATCGGCCCCAACGAGAACCTCGCCCCCGTCACGGCCCTCACCGCCGACGAGGGGCGCCTGGACGACAGCGGCCACGGCCCCGCGCCCCGCGCCGCCGAGCCGTCGGAGGAGGCCGCCCGCGCCTTCGCCGACGCGCTGCGCTCCCAGGGCATCAAGGTCACCGGGGAGACCGGGGAGACCGAAGCGCGCCGCTCGGCCACCCGGCTGGCCGCCGCGCCCTCCCTGCCGCTCTCCGCCATCGTCGAGCGCATGCTCACGCACAGCGACAACGACATCGCCGAGCAGCTGGCCCGCCAGACGGCCGTGGCCACCGGACAGCCCACGACCTTCAAGGGCGGCGGGCGCGCCGTGCAGCGCACTCTGGAGCAGCTCCGCATCCCGGTGGAGAAGACCGCCTTCCAGGACGGCAGCGGCCTGGACCGGGGCGACCGGGTCTCCGCCCGCCTCCTCTCCCACGTACTGCTGCTCGCCGCGGCGCCGGACCATCCGGAGCTGCGCCCGGTGCTCACCGGCCTTCCCGTGGCCGGCTTCACCGGCACCCTGGAGGCCCGGTACGCCGACGAGGCGGCGGGCGCCGGTGCGGTACGCGCCAAAACCGGCACCCTCACCGGCGTGAACACCCTCGCGGGCACCGTCGTCGACGCCGACGGCCGCCTGCTGACCTTCGCGTTCATGACCAACGGCACGAGTGACGGCACCGCGGCCCAGCAGTCCCTCGACCGGCTCGCCTCGGCGGTGGCCAACTGCGGCTGCCGGTGACTCCGGTGTCCCCGTCACGGGCGGCCGGGTACGGCCGAGCGCCGCGAATCGGCTACCCCCCGGCCGGGCACACCCGTACCGTGAAGTCATGACGAGCATCGGTGGTGCCGAGATGGTCGACTGGAATCTCGCGGTGACGACCGCTTCCCGCTTCGTACGGCCAGGCCCTGAGGTGAGCCGCGACGAGGCCCGCGCGGTCGTCGCCGAGCTGCGCCGGCACGCCAAGGCCGCCGAGGAGCACGTGCGCGCGTTCACCCGCATGATCCCGCCGGGGAGCGAGGGCGAGGCGGCCCACGACACGCCCGTCCTGGTCGTGGACCGGCCCGGCTGGATCCGCGCCAATGTCGCCGGCTTCCGCGCCGTGCTCAAGCCGCTGCTGGAGAAGATGCAGGAGCGCCGCTCCTCGCTCCCCGGCGGCGCGGTGATAGGCGCGGTCGGCGGCAAGGTGACCGGCGTGGAGCTGGGCATGCTGCTGTCGTTCCTGGCCTCCCGCGTGCTCGGCCAGTACGAAACGTTCGCGCCGCCCACCCGGGACCTCCCGGCGGGCGCCCGGGGCGGGCGGCTGCTGCTCGTCGCGCCGAACATCGTCCACGTCGAGCGCGAGCTGGAGGTGGAGCCGCACGACTTCCGGCTGTGGGTCTGCCTGCACGAGGAGACGCACCGCACGCAGTTCACGGCGGTGCCGTGGCTGCGCGACCACATCGAGGGCGAGGTGCAGGCGTTCCTCGCCGAGACGGAGATCGACCCGGGCACGCTCCTGGAGCGGCTGCGCGAGGCCGCCCAGTCGCTCACCGGCGCCAAGCCCGAGGGCGAGGCGGGCGAGGACGGCGGCCGCAGCCTCGTCGACCTCGTGCAGACCAAGGCGCAGCGCGAGATCCTGGGTCGGCTGACCGCCGTGATGTCCCTGCTGGAGGGGCACGCCGACTACGTCATGGACGGCGTGGGCCCGCAGGTCGTGCCGTCGGTGACGGAGATCCGGGAGAAGTTCCAGCAGCGCCGGGCGAGCGGCGCCGGACGCCTGGACCAGGCGCTGCGCAAGCTGCTGGGCCTGGACGCCAAGCTGCGCCAGTACCGGGACGGCGAGCGCTTCGTGCGGGCCGTCGTCGACGAGGTCGGCATGGACGGCTTCAACCGCGTGTGGACCTCGCCGAACACCCTCCCGACCAAGCAGGAGATCGCCAAACCGGCGGACTGGGTCGCGCGGGTGCACCGCAAGGCGGACGGTGCGCCGTAGGAAGGCGGGGGACCGTGGACGCTCCGTAGGGCAGAAGAACGCCCCATCAATCACCCTTCTGAGGGACCGTGGCCCGGGGAGAGGCGTGCAATGCTCGGGTAACTGCTCATCTCTGTCACCATCGAGACACTCTGAGTGACCGCTCCGGGGTCGCCCGGCGATCCCCCGGCGCTCGCTCCCGAGATGGTCCCGGTGGGCCGGCCGGCACACGCCGGCCGGCCCGAGGCTCCCCCCAGCTGAACGATTGGAAACGGACATGGGTCCCCATCCAGCGGTCGCCGCAATACGCCTGGCGGTCCGCCGCGTACTCCACGACGTCCTGACGTCACACGCCCGGCGGTCCGGCCCCGACGCCCCGCCGCCCCTGGTGCTCGCCGCCTGTTCCGGCGGCGCCGACTCCATGGCGCTCGCCTCCGCGCTCGCCTTCGAAGCCCCGCGGCTCGGTGTCCGCGCGGGAGGCGTCACGGTCGACCACGGTCTCCAGCACGGCTCCGACACCCGGGCCGCAGAGGTCGTCCTCCGTATGCAGGCGCTCCGGCTGGAGCCCGCCGAGGCCGTCGCCGTCGAGGTCGGCAGGGACGGCGGCCCCGAAGCGGCCGCCCGCGAGGCCCGGTACGCCGCCCTGGACGCCGCCGCCCGGCGGCACGGCGCGGACGCCGTCCTCCTCGGCCACACCCGCGACGACCAGGCCGAGACGGTGCTCCTCGGCCTCGCCCGCGGCTCCGGGACCCGCTCACTGTCCGGCATGGCCGCCGTATCCGGTACCGAGGGCCGTTACCGCCGCCCGTTCCTGGAGATCGACCGGCAGACCGCCCGCAAGGCCTGTCTGATCCAGTCGCTGCCCGTGTGGGACGACCCGCACAACACCGATCCCTCGTACACCCGCTCCCGGCTCCGCCACGAGGGCCTGCCCGCCCTGGAGAAGGCGCTCGGCAAGGGGGTCGTCGAGGCGCTCGCCCGTACGGCCCAGCTCTCCCGTGACGATGCCGACGCGCTGGATTCCTGGGCCGCCGAGGCCGAGCGCGGTGTGGCCGACGCCACCGGTGCCCTGGACGTCGCCGCGCTGTACGCCCTCCCCGCGGCGGTCCGCCGCCGAGTGCTCCGCCGGGCCCTGCTGCGCGCGGGGTCACCTGCGGGTTCGCTCTTCGCCCGGCACATCGAGGAGGTCGACCGGCTGATCACCGCCTGGCGCGGCCAGGGAGCGATCGACCTCCCCGGGCTGGTGGGTGTGCGACGGCAGGGTGGCAAACTGGTCATCCGGCAGGGCTGAGCCGCGCGGGACCGCCCGGCCGGACGAGTCTCATGACACCGAACCGAGCGAGAGTGGCACGGGTGGACGACAAGGACATGGGTTCCGACCTTCAGTCGGTGCTCATCACCAAAGAAGAGATCGACGCGAAGCTCGCCGAGCTGGCCGCGAAGGTCGACGCGGAGTACGCGGGCAAGGAGCTGCTCATCGTCGGCGTCCTGAAGGGCGCCGTGATGGTGATGGCGGACCTGGCGCGTGCGCTGTCCACCCCCGTCACGATGGACTGGATGGCCGTGTCGTCGTACGGCGCGGGCACCCAGTCCTCCGGCGTGGTGCGCATCCTCAAGGACCTGGACACCGACATCAAGGGCAAGCACGTCCTGATCGTCGAGGACATCATCGACTCCGGCCTCACGCTGTCCTGGCTGCTGTCGAACCTGGGCTCGCGCGAGCCGGCCTCGCTGGAGGTCTGCACGCTGCTGCGCAAGCCGGAGGCCGCGAAGGTCGACATCGACGTGAAGTGGATCGGCTTCGACATCCCCAACGAATTCGTCGTGGGGTACGGCCTGGACTTCGCCGAGAAGTACCGCAACCTGCCGTTCGTGGGGACGCTCGCGCCGCACGTCTACGGCGGCTGACAGCCCGTCGGAAGCGACGGAAGGGCCCGGAGAACCCCCGGTCAGCCCCTCACGCCGGACGGCGGGAACCCTTCGCGGTCTCCCGCCGTTGGAGCAGGGAGGGCGGAATCCAAGCCGCATTGTTCATCACGGGCAGCGGCGTCGGGTGACAATGCTGGGGTACCGTCCGAAGGTCAGTCTTTTTCGGGCCAGTAATACACCGTACGCACGACCAGACCTCCCCGAGGGCTGGAGTGCCTCACTGTGGCAGGAGGGACGGGGCCTCAAGGCTCCGTATGGATGGACGTGAAGCGATACTTCCGTGGGCCGGTCATGTGGATCGTGCTGGCCGTCCTCGCCGTGGTCGTGTTGATGCAGGTCGTCAGTTCGTCCGGCGGCTACAAGACGGTGGACACCGGTCAGGTCGTCAAGGCGATCACTGACAACAAGGTCAAGTCCGCCGAGCTGACCACCGGCGACGAAATGAAGATCAAGGTCGAGCTCTCCGACGGCAAGGTCGAGGGTTCCGACAAGATCCAGTCGAGCTACATCGGCGACCAGGGCGTCGAGCTCGCCAAGACCCTGCAGGCCAAGTACCAGACGGGCGACATCAAGGACGGGTACACCGTCTCGCCGCAGAAGCAGAGCCCCTTCGTGGGCATGCTGCTCTCGCTGCTGCCGTTCGTCCTGATCGTCGTCGTCTTCCTGTTCCTGATGAATCAGATGCAGGGCGGCGGCTCCCGGGTCATGAACTTCGGCAAGTCCAAGGCGAAGCTCATCACCAAGGACACCCCCAAGACGACGTTCTCGGACGTCGCGGGGTCGGACGAGGCCGTCGAGGAACTCCACGAGATCAAGGAGTTCCTGCAGGAGCCGGCGAAGTTCCAGGCCGTCGGTGCCAAGATTCCCAAGGGCGTGCTGCTGTACGGCCCGCCCGGTACGGGCAAGACGCTCCTCGCGCGCGCCGTCGCGGGCGAGGCGGGCGTGCCCTTCTACTCGATCTCCGGCTCCGACTTCGTCGAGATGTTCGTGGGTGTCGGCGCCTCGCGTGTCCGTGACCTCTTCGAGCAGGCCAAGGCGAACGCTCCGGCGATCGTCTTCGTCGACGAGATCGACGCCGTCGGCCGGCACCGTGGTGCGGGTCTCGGTGGTGGCCACGACGAGCGCGAGCAGACGCTGAACCAGCTGCTCGTCGAGATGGACGGCTTCGACGTGAAGGGCGGCGTCATCCTGATCGCCGCCACGAACCGGCCCGACATCCTGGACCCGGCGCTGCTGCGTCCGGGCCGCTTCGACCGGCAGATCGCCGTCGACCGCCCCGACATGCAGGGCCGTCTGGAGATCCTCAAGGTCCACCAGAAGGGCAAGCCGGTCGCCCCGGACGTCGATCTGGGCGCGGTCGCGCGCCGTACGCCGGGCTTCACGGGTGCGGACCTGTCGAACGTGCTGAACGAGGCCGCCCTGCTGACGGCTCGCAGCGACAAGAAGCTGATCGACAACCACTTCCTGGACGAGGCGATCGACCGGGTCGTGGCCGGACCGCAGAAGCGGACCCGGATCATGTCGGACAAGGAGAAGAAGATCACCGCGTACCACGAGGGCGGACACGCCCTGGTCGCGGCGGCCTCACCGAACTCCGACCCGGTCCACAAGATCACGATCCTGTCCCGCGGCCGCGCGCTCGGCTACACGATGGTGCTCCCGGACGAGGACAAGTACTCCACCACGCGCAACGAGATGCTCGACCAGCTGGCGTACATGCTGGGCGGCCGCGCGGCGGAGGAGCTGGTCTTCCACGACCCGACGACGGGTGCGGCGAACGACATCGAGAAGGCGACCGCCACGGCCCGCGCGATGGTCACGCAGTACGGCATGACCGAGCGGCTCGGCGCGATCAAGTTCGGCTCCGACAACTCCGAGCCCTTCCTGGGCCGCGAGATGTCCCACCAGCGTGACTACTCCGAAGAGGTCGCAGCGCTGGTGGACGAGGAGGTCAAGAAGCTGATCGAGACCGCGCACAACGAGGCGTGGGAGATCCTGGTCGAGAACCGCGACGTCCTGGACAACCTCGTCCTGGCCCTCCTGGAGAAGGAGACCCTGGGCAAGGAGGAGATCGCGGAGATCTTCAAGCACATCGTGAAGCGCCCGTCCCGCCCCGCGTGGACCGGCTCCTCGCGGCGTACGCCGTCCACCCGCCCGCCGGTGCTCGCACCCAAGGAGCTGGCCGCGGCCAACGGCTCGACGGCCGTGACGCCGACCGTCTCCACGGAGAAGGCCGAGCTGCCGGAGGACTCCGGCAGCGGCGGCAGCTCCGGCAGCGGCGAGGCCTGACCGGTTGGCCGGTCACCACGGTGGCCGGCTCGCCGACCGCCACGGTGACCGGTCTGCCGACCGCCACGGTGACCGGCCCGCCGGGTGTCACACCGGCCCCGGAATGAATGCCGCGCCCCCCAGGTTCTAGCCTGGGGGGCGCGGCATTCCGCGTTCGTAGCGGAATGGAGAAGGAACGAGGCACCAGATGACCGACCCGGTGACGCTGGACGGCGACGGCACGATCGGCGAGTACGACGAGAAGCGTGCCGCGGACGCCGTGCGTGAACTTCTGATCGCGGTCGGCGAGGACCCGGACCGTGAAGGCCTGCTGGAGACGCCGGCGCGGGTGGCGCGGGCGTACCGGGAAATATTCGCGGGCCTGTGGCAGAAGCCGGAGGACGTCCTGACGACGACCTTCGACCTCGGTCACGACGAGATGGTGCTGGTCAAGGACATCGAGGTGATGTCCTGCTGTGAGCACCACCTGGTGCCGTTCGTCGGCGTCGCGCACGTCGGCTACATCCCGTCGTCCGACGGGAAGATCACGGGGCTCTCGAAGCTGGCCCGGCTGGTCGATGTCTATGCCCGCCGTCCGCAGGTCCAGGAGCGGCTGACCACGCAGATCGCCGACTCGCTGATGGAGATCCTGGAGCCGCGCGGGGTGATCGTCGTGGTCGAGTGCGAGCACATGTGCATGACTATGCGGGGAGTGCGTAAGCCGGGCGCAAAGACGACTACGTCGGCTGTGCGCGGACAGTTGCGGGACGCGGCTACGCGCGCTGAAGCGATGAGTCTGATCCTGGCTCGCTGAGGGTTCGCTCCGCGGGGTCGCTCCGCGGGGTCGCTCCGCGGGGGGTTTCGTACGTTGCCGGGGGCGGCGCCGTTGCGCCTGCGGCGGGCTGTGCCGCTGCGCGGGGCTTGGCGTTACGGGGACGGGCCTCCGCGGCAGGGGGTCCGGACTGCTTCGCTTCACGTCCGGACCCCCTACCGCTCCGGCCCGTCCCCTCCCGTCGGTGGTGGGTGGAAAGACGTGGTGGGGGCTGAGCTGATCGTCATGCGCTCAGGCGGGTGCTCAGCCAGGTCAGGGCCGGGGGGATTTCTCGGCGCCAGGTGTTGAAGTTGTGGCCGCCGCTGTCCAGGACTATCGAGGAGATCCGGGTGGGGGCCTTGGTGCCCCGTATGAAGCGCATCGTGTCGGTGTAGTTGGTCTCGCCCTGCTTGCTGGTGGTGACCAGGAGGTTCACCGGCGGGGGCGGTAGGTGGCGCTGGCGCCACAGGAGGTCGTTCTCGCGCTGCAGCTGGGGGTCGCCGGCGAAGAGGTCGCCGGTGGTGGGGTCCAGCGGGGCCTTGTAGTAGCCGGAGAGCGCGGCGCCCGCCGAGAAGGCCTCCGGGTGGCGCATGGTCATCTTGAGTGCGCAGTAGCCGCCGGTGGAGTCGCCGATGATGCCCCAGTTACGGGCCTGTGTGCCGGTCCGGTAGTGGGCTGCTATGTCTGCGCGGAGTTCCCTGGTGAAGAAGGTCTCGGTCTGCGGGCCGTTCGGTATGTCCATGCACTCCGTGTCGCGGGGCGGGGCGACCGTGGGGCGCATCATGACCAGGATCGTCGGCTGCATCTTTCCCTGGGCGACCAGGCGGCGTTCCGTTTGCGGGTAGTGCAGTTTGGCGTAGAGGGCTTCGGCGGTGCCGGGGTAGCCGGTGAGGACGACGGCTGTGGGGAAACGTCTCTTCGCGTACCGGGGATGGAAGTACTCCGGCGGCAGGTACACGTACGCCGGGCTCGTGATGCCCGTTTCTTCGCCCCGTACGAGGACCTTGTCCAGGCGGCCGGCGACGTCGGCGCGCCGGTTGTCGTGCGGCAGGCCGGTGCGCTGGACGCCCTGCCGTCCGAGGTCCGTGCCGTTCCGGCCGGTCGGGTGGTCGACCACGACACCGGCCTCGGTCTCCTGGCCGAACAGGTCGGCCCAGGACGCGTAGAAGCCGAAGGCGTTGTTGACCACGAGGCCGACCGAGGCGAAAAGGGTCAGCTGGGTCGCCAGCAGCAGGCCGATCCGGCCGGTCACGGCGCGCCAGGTACGGCCTGCGAGGCGCGGCCAGAGCAGCACGGTGGAGGCGAAGAGCGCCACCGCGGCCAGCACGGTGAGCAGCAGAACGGTCTTACTGGTGAGATCCATGTCCACTTCCTGACGGGCGGCCGGACGGCCGGACCGCTTGATGGAACCCGGGGCCCTGAAGCGCCGTCCTACTGGGCGCGAATTGTCCAGGTAACTGCTCCGCGTTCTGAAGACCAGGCGACCTGAGGAGCGGGCGACGGGAAAGTGATGTCTGACAGGCTAGAGGGCGAAAAGTCCGGAGTGGTTGCGTGGCGTCGCGCACGTTGGGTGCGGGGGCCGCGCCCGGAGTCGGTGCCCACGGCCGTCGGTACGGCCTGCACGCTGATCGGTCTGCTCGACGTGGCGTCCGGGGTGTTCCCGCGCTTCCGGCACAGCCGCATGCACGCACTGGCGGAGGTGCTGCCGGGGGCGGTGAGCCCGCTGGCCGCGGCCGCTTCGATCGTGGTGGGCCTGGTGCTCCTGCTGCTGGCGCACGGTCTGAAGCGGCGCAAGCGGCGGGTGTGGGTCGCGGCCGTCGCGCTGCTCCCGGTGGGGGCCGTGGCGCAGTTCGCGTACCGCCACTCCGTCTTCGGCGCGGTGCTCTCCCTGGCGCTGCTGGCCTACCTCGTACGGCACCGGCGTGAGTTCGCCGCGCTGCCGGACCCGCGCAGCCGCTGGAAGGCGCTGCTGAACTTCGTCGTGCTCGGCGGCGTGAGCGTCGCGCTGGGCATGGTGATCGTCAACTCCCATCCGCACCGCACCGTCGGCGACCCGTCGGTGCGGGCGGAGCTGGAGCACGTCGTGGTCGGGCTGTTCGGCTTCGAGGGCCCGGTGGCGTTCACCCACCACGTCGACTACACCGTCGGCTACTCCCTGGGCGCGCTCGGCCTGCTGACGCTGATCACCACCGCGTACCTCGCGTTCCGGCCCGAGCGGCCCGTCGCGCGGCTCACCGAGGAGGACGAGGACCGGCTGCGGGCGCTGCTGGCCAAGCACGGCCGCCGGGACTCGCTCGGGCACTTCGCGCTCCGCCGCGACAAGGGGGCGGTCTTCTCGCCCAGCGGCAAGGCGGCGGTCTGCTACCGCGTGGTCTCCGGGGTGATGCTGGCCAGCGGTGACCCCATCGGCGACGTCGAGGCGTGGCCCGGTGCGATCGAGCGCTTCATGGAGGAGGCCAGGGCGCACTCCTGGACGCCCGCGGTGATGGGCTGTTCGGAGACCGGCGGCGAGGTGTGGACCCGGGAGACCGGGCTGGACGCGCTGGAGCTGGGCGACGAGGCCATCGTGGACGTGGCGGACTTCACGCTCTCCGGGCGCGCGATGCGCAACGTACGGCAGATGGTCAAGCGCATCGAGCGCAACGGGTACGAGACCAAGGTGCGCCGGGTGGCCGAGCTGTCCCCGGAGGAGCTCCAGGCGGTCCAGCGGGCCGCCGAGGACTGGCGGGGGACCGACACCGAGCGCGGTTTCTCGATGGCGCTGGGCCGGATCGGCGACCCCAGGGACGGCGACGCGGTGATCGCCACGGCGCACCGCGCGCCCGAGGAGGGCGAGGCGCCGGGCCCGTACGGGGACCTGAAGGCCGTACTGCACTTCGTGCCGTGGGGAGCGGACGGCATGTCGCTGGATCTGATGCGGCGCGACCGCAGCGCGGACCCCGGCATGAACGAGCTGCTGATCGTCGCGGCCCTGCAGGCGGCGCCGAAGCTGGACGTGGAGCGGGTGTCGCTGAACTTCGCGATGTTCCGCTCGGCGCTGGCCCGTGGCGAGAAGCTGGGTGCGGGGCCGGTGCTGCGGACGTGGCGCGGACTGCTGGTGTTCCTCTCGCGGTGGTTCCAGATCGAATCGCTGTACAAGTTCAACGCCAAGTTCCAGCCCCGCTGGGAGCCGCGCTTCGTGGTCTTCCGCAACACCCGCGACCTGCCGCGGATCGGCTTCGCGGCGATGCAGGCCGAGGGGTTCGTCCAGCTGGGGCTGCCCCTGCTGCGCCGGCGGCGTGCCGAGCCCGTGGCGCGTCCGTGCGTGCATCAGCACACGGCGCTGCGCGGCGCGTCGGTCGAGCGGGCCGCCTGAGACCGGGGCGGGCACGGTGACGTCCGGGAACGGCCGCTCGGAGCGCGCACGGGAGCGGACACAGGCGTACAGATGTGCCTATACGTCCGCGTTCGCCCAGGTACGAGGGGTGCGCGGGGCGAGGAGACCGGCCACAGCGCCTAGGCTGGAAGTATGAGTAGCTTGCGTGGCCGGGTGGCCGGTCTGCCCGAATGGGACCGGTGCGCGGTCATGGGCGTGGTCAACGTGACCCCTGACTCGTTCTCCGACGGTGGCGACTGGTTCGACACCGAGCTCGCGGTCAAGCACGGGCTGGACCTGGTGGCCCAGGGGGCCGACCTGGTGGACGTGGGCGGCGAGTCGACCCGGCCCGGCGCCGCGCGGGTGGACGAGGCCGAGGAGCTGCGCCGGGTGATCCCGGTCGTACGGGAGCTGGCCGCGGCCGGCGTGGTGGTCTCCGTCGACACGATGCGGGCGTCCGTCGCCGAGCGGTCGCTGGAAGCCGGCGCGCACCTGGTCAACGACGTCAGCGCGGGCGCCGCCGACCCGGCGATGATCCCGGTGGTGGCCGCGGCGAACGCGCCGTTCGTGGTGATGCACTGGCGCGGCCAGTCCGTGGACATGAACGACCGGGCGGTCTACGGCGACGTCGTCGGGGAGGTCGTGACCGAGCTGCGCGCCGGCATGGACCGGGCGGTGTCCGGCGGTATCGACCCGGAGCGCATCGTGATCGATCCCGGGCTGGGCTTCGCGAAGGCGGCCGAGCACGACCTCGCGCTGATCGCGGGCCTGGACCGGCTGCACGAGCTGGGCCGCCCGCTGCTGGTGGCCGCCTCGCGGAAACGGTTCCTGGGGCGGGTGCTGGCCGGTTCCGGCGCCTCGGCCTCGGTGCCGCCGGCCCGGGAGCGGGACGCGGCGACGGCGGCGGTCACCGCCCTGTCGGCGCGCGAGGGGGCCTGGGCGGTGCGCGTGCACGAAGTGCGGGCGAGCGCCGACGCGGTACGGGTGGCCCGGGCCGTGGAGGCCGCTCGTTCCGGGGACCCGGGCCCGGCGTAGAAGGGGGCCCGGCAGGGCACAGGGCAGCCAGGCGGCGCACGGGACGCCCGGTGCCCGCCGCGCAGGCAGGACGGCGTGCACATGCCTGCGCACGGCCGGTAGCACGCACGAGGATCACGACGGGAGCGGTGTGAGCGGATTGAGCCCACGTACGGACATCGAGCTGGTGGAACAGGCCAACACCGCGTTCTACGAGGCCATCGAGCGCGGTGATCACGAAGCGATGTCCGAGCTGTGGCTGGACGGCCAGGTCAGTGTCGTGCATCCTGGCTGGCCGGTGCTGCGCGGCCGCAGCGAAGTGCTGCGCTCCTATGCGCTGATCATGGCGAACACCGAGTACATCCAGTTCTTCCTCACCGATGTGGAGATCGACGTGGTGGCCGACACCGCGCTCGTGACCTGCACGGAGAACATCCTCAGCGGTGGCCCCGCCGAGGAGGACGGCTCGGTGGGCCCGCTGATCGGCCAGCTGGTGGTGGCGACCAACGTCTTCCGGCGCACGGAGGACGGCTGGCGGGTGTGGTCGCACCACGGGTCGCCGGTGCTGGCGGACCGGGACGACGAGGACGACGAGGACGGCCCCGACGACGATGACGACGGCGTGGGCGGTCTGCCGGGCGGTCTGTGAGGCCGGCCACGGAGCAGTCCGTGCACCGCGTTGACGTGCGCGTACACCGTGGCCCGCAGGTCAGCGGCCGGGGTCAGCGGGGTGACCGGGGGAGCACTCGTTCGAGCCAAGTCGTACCCGGGTAGGGGTGGGCCGAAGGACCCCGGGGTAAGTGGCCGCGCGGACGGGGACCCGGCTGTGCGGGGCGCTTGTTCATGGCACCCGTGAGCGAGCACTGTCAGTGTTCGCAGGTAAATTCGATGACCGGGCGGTTCCGGACGGTGTCCGGAGCGTGTCCGGTAATCCGACGATCAGTGGTACCAGTGGGAGTGATTCGCGTGGACCGTGTCGCGCTGCGCGGGCTGAAGGCCCGGGGACACCACGGGGTGTTCGCCCAGGAACGCGAGGCGGGCCAGGCGTTCGTCGTGGACCTGGTGCTCGGTCTGGACACCCGTCCCGCGGCGGCGACCGACGACCTCGCGAAGACCGTGCACTACGGAATCGTGGCGGAGGAGGTCGTGGCGATCGTCGAGGGCGAGCCGGTCGACCTCATCGAGACGCTCGCGGAGCGGATCGCCGCCCAGTGCCTGAAGCACCAGGGGGTGGAGGAGGTCGAGGTCGTCGTCCACAAGCCCGACGCCCCGATCACGGTCCCCTTTGACGACGTGACCATCACCATCACCCGGAGCCGAGTATGACCAGCAGTGACCCGACCGTACAGCCGGTGCCCGCTTCCGTGGTGGAGCAGGTCGACGCGGCGGACGTGACGCTCACCAACCCCAAACGCGCCGTGATCTCCCTCGGGAGCAACCTCGGCAACCGCCTGGAGACGCTCCAGGGGGCCGTCGACGCCCTGGAGGACACCCCGGGCGTGCGCGTGAAGGCCGTCTCGCCGGTGTACGAGACCGAGCCGTGGGGCGTCGAGCCGGGCTCCCAGCCGACGTACTTCAACGCCGTGGTGATCATCAAGACGACGCTGCCGCCGGACTCGCTCCTGGAGCGCGGCCATGCGATCGAGGAGGCGTTCGAGCGGGTCCGTGACGAGCGCTGGGGCCCGCGCACGATCGACGTGGACATCGTCGCCTACCAGGACGTCGTCTCCCAGGACCCGGTGCTGACCCTGCCGCACCCGCGCGCCCACGAGCGCGCCTTCGTCCTCGTGCCGTGGCACGACATCGACCCCGAGGCCAAGGTGCCCGGACACGGTCCGGTGGCGGAGCTGCTGGAGGACCTGGGCCGGGACGGCGTCGCCGCCCGTGCGGACCTGGAACTCCGACTGCCCGAGTGATCGTTGTCCGTGCGGCCCGTGAGGGCCGCCGGAGGGATGATGGTCCGGTGGACATGAAGGCCGCCGCGCCCGCGCGGCGCGTGCGGCCAGGACGGTGTGAGGGGCGAAGAGCTCGGTGAAGCAGCTACGGATCAAAGTGCTGGTCGGGCTGTTCGTGGTGGCGGGCGTGCCGGCCTGGGCCGGCGCCCGGCTGTGGGACGCGCTGGGCAGCCTGCCCAGCGTGCCGCTGGCCGCTCCGGTCGTGCTGGCGCTGATCGCCGCCGTGCTCGCGGCGACGGCCCTGTCGCTGCGCAGCCGCCTGAAGGCCCAGCGCGAGCGGGTACCGGGCGCCAAGGGTGTCGAGCCGATGATGGCGGCCAGGGCCGTGCTCTTCGGCCAGGCGAGCGCGCTGGTCGCCGCGCTCGTGAGCGGCTTGTACGGCGGCGTCGCGGTCTTCCTGCTGACCTCGGGCTCGGCGGCCCAGGGACGTACGGATCAGACGGTGTACGCCGGCCTGTCGGTGCTCGCCGGCGCGGCCGTGGTCGCGGCCGCGGTCTTCCTGGAGCGCGTCTGCAAGCTCCCGGACGATGACGACGAGGCGGGCGTGGCGGCGGCCTGAAGGGGCGGCCGGACGGGCCGCGCGAGGCGTGGCCGGACGGGGCCGGTGCGCCGGCGCCCGGCCCCGGCCCTCACGCGTCCAGGATCGTCTGCAGGTCCACGTCCGCGCGGGGGATGTTGGCCGCGTCCGCCGTGGTCGAGCGGCGCAGCGCCTCGTGGAGCCGGCCCGGCGTGAGGACGCCGAGGAAGCGGTCGCCGTCCAGGACCGCGATCCAGCCCGCGTCGTGCTGCAGCATCGTGCTGAACGCCTGCTTCAGCGGCGCCCCGACCGGCAGCCAGGCCTCCATGCGCCGCGCGTGCCCGCGTACCGTGCCGTCGTCCGGCGCCTGCGCCAGGGTTTCGGCGGCGACCCAGCCGTGCAGCCGGTCCTCGTTGTCCAGGACGACCGCCCAGCGGGCGCCGTCCGCCGTCATGCCCGCCAGCGCGCTGCCCACCGGGTCGTCCAGGTGGATCACCGGCGGCTGTTCCAGGTCCCCGGTCTCGATCGGCGTGACGGACAGCCGCTTCAGGCCCCGGTCGGCGCCCACGAACTCCGCTACGTACGGTGTCGCCGGCGCGCCCAGCACCGTCGCCGGGGTGTCGAACTGTTCGATGCGTCCGGACCCGTAGACGGCGATGCGGTCCCCGAGCCGTACCGCCTCCTCGATGTCGTGCGTCACGAAGAGGACCGTCTTGTGCAGCGAGGACTGCAGGCGCAGGAACTCCGTCTGCAGGTGCTCGCGGACGACCGGATCCACCGCGCCGAACGGTTCGTCCATGAGCAGTACGGGCGGATCGGCGGCGAGCGCGCGGGCCACGCCGACGCGCTGGCGCTGGCCGCCGGAGAGCTGTTCGGGGTAGCGCGAGCCGTGGACGGACGGGTCCAGGCCGACCAGGTCGAGGAGTTCGGCGGCCCGGGCGCGGGCCTCCTTGCGGGGCCGGCCGAGCAGGTGCGGGACCGTGGCGGTGTTGTCCAGCACGGTCCTGTGCGGGAAGAGGCCGATCTGCTGGATGACGTAGCCGATGCGCCGCCGCAGCTCGACCGGGTCGACGGTGGCGATGTCGGCGCCGTCCAGGAAGATGCGCCCCTCGGTGGGCTCGATGAGCCGGTTGACCATCTTCATCGTCGTGGTCTTGCCGCAGCCGGACGGGCCGACGAGCGTGACGAGCTCGCCCTCCGCGACCTCGAAGGAGAGGTCGTCGACGGCGGTGGTGCCGTCCGCGTAACGCTTGGTGACGTGCTCGAAACGGATCATGCTTCCCCATTGTCGTCGGTCCGCCCGGGGCGGGATGAACGGGATGTTGCGAGTGAATGGCGGTCCGGGCCGATTGTCGGTGGCGGGGGATAGGGTCGCAGACAGTCACCGGATTTGTGAGTGAGCGGACGGGGGAGGTGACGTGGCGTGAGCACGCCCATGAGTACGTATCCGAGCACGGCCCTGAGCCAGGCGGCGGGCCCGCGGAACTGTCTGCAGGCCAACGACTGGATCTGCGGTGAGTACATCCGCAGCCGTGGCCAGGAGCTGGTGGACGCCACCGTCCAGCACGTCTGGATCACGGCCGCCTCGGTGGCCGTCGGACTGCTGATCGCCTTCCCGCTGGCGCTGCTCGCCCGGCAGCGGCGCGGCGCGGCCGGGCCGGTGCTCGGCCTCACGACGCTGCTGTACACGATCCCGTCGCTGGCCATGTTCGCGCTGCTGACCCCGGTGTTCGGGGTCTCGGCCGCGGTCGTCGTGACGGGCCTGGTGCTCTATTCGCTGACCATCCTGGTGCGCAACATACTCGCGGGGCTGCAGGCGGTCCCGGAGGAGGTGCGCGAGGCGGCCCGCGGGATGGGGTACGGCCCGCTGCGCCTGCTCTTCCAGGTCGAACTGCCCTTGGCGCTGCCCGCGCTGATGGCCGGGCTGCGGATCGCCACGGTCTCCACGGTGGCGATGACGACGATCGGCGCGGTCGTCGGCTTCGGCGGCCTGGGCAACCTCATCGACAGCGGGATGCAGGGCTTCTTCAAGGCGGAGGTGCTGACCGCCTCGGTGCTGTGCGTGCTGCTGGCCCTGGTCGCGGATCTGCTGCTGGTGGGCCTGCAGCGGGCGCTGACGCCGTGGACCCGGGCCGGCCGGGCGGGCGCCGGACGGCCGGGTGCGGGCGGCAAGGGGACCGGACGGACGCGGCGGTACGGGCGTGAGCGGAAGGCGGTGGCCTGAGCGGTGGACGCGATCACAGGTGCGTGGGACTGGCTCGGCTCCGCGGCCAACTGGGCCGGGGAGGACGGCGTCTGGCACCGCCTCGGCCAGCATCTGCAGCTCAGCGTGGTGTGCCTGGTCATCTCCTGTCTGCTGGCGCTGCCGGTGGCGGTGTATCTGGGACACCTCGGCAAGGGCGGCGCGCTGGCGGTCAACCTCGCCAACATCGGCCGCGCGGTGCCGACCTTCGCGGTGCTGGTGCTGCTGACGCTCAGTCCGCTGGGCAAGGCGGGGGACTGGCCGACGATCGTGGCGCTGGTGCTGTTCGCGGTGCCGCCGCTGCTGACCAATGCGTACGTCGGGATGCGGGAGGCCGACCGCGATGTGGTGGAGGCGGCCCGGGGGATGGGCATGTCCGGCTCGCAACTGCTGTTCCGGGTCGAGCTGCCGCTCGCGTACCCGTTGATCATGACGGGGCTGCGGTCGGCGTCGGTGCAGGTGGTGGCGACGGTGACGCTGGCCGCGCTGGCCGGCGGCGGTGGTCTCGGCCGGATCATCACGGCGGGCTTCGGCAATTACGACACCCCGCAGGTGGTGGCGGGCGCGGTGCTGGTCGCCGGGCTGGCGCTGCTCGTGGAGGCGGTGCTGGTGGTGGCGGAGCGGCTGTGCGATCCCTCGCGGGGGCGGCGTCGGCGGGCGCGCGTCGGCATCCGCGGGGGCGATGCGCCCGCGGCGGGCGGGTCCGCCGCGCGCGGCGTTCGGGCGCGGTGACGGGGCCGGTGTGGTGCACTGGCTGACCTCGAAGACTGGATGGGGAGTTCGCATGAACAGCATGTCGCGTACCGCACGGACGGCCTTCGTCGCGGGGACGGTGCTGACGCTGGCCGCGGGGCTCTCCGCGTGCGGCGGCCAGAGCCTGGAGGAAAAGGGCGGCAAGAGCGACGGCGGCAAGGGAACGATCGTCGTCGGTTCGGCGGGATTCACCGAGTCGCAGGTGCTCGCCGAGCTCTATTCCAAGATCATTTCCAATGCCGGGTACAAGGCGTCCGTGCAGACGCTGAAGAATCGCGAGCTCTACGAACCTGCCCTGGAGAAGGGTGAGATCGATGTCGTTCCGGAATACGCCTCCACGCTCGCCGATTTCCTCAACGCCAAGGAGAACGGCGCCAAGGCGAAGTCCGTCGCGTCCAACGACCCGGACGAGACCGTGGCGGCGCTGAAGAAGCTCGCCGCGCCGCGCGGACTGAAGGTTCTCCCGCACGGCGAGGCGACGGACCAGAACGCCTTCGCGGTCACCAAGGAATTCGCCGCGAAGCACAAGCTGAAGACGCTCTCCGATCTCGGCGCTTCCGGGGAGAAGGTGAAGCTCGCGGCGGGCGAGGAGTGCGAGACCCGGCCGTACTGCCTGCCGGGCCTGAAGAGGACGTACGGCATAGACGTCACGGGCATCGACCCCAAGGGCGTGGGCACGGTGCCGGCCAAGCAGGCCGTCAAGGACGGCACGGACCAGCTGGTGCTGACGACCACGACGGACGCCACGCTGAACGACTTCGGGCTGGTGCTCCTCAAGGACGACAAGCACCTCCAGAACGCCGAGAATGTGCTGCCGGTGGTGAATGCCGAGAGCGCCGGCGACAGTGCGATCGCAAGTGCGCTCGGGAAGCTCACGAAGGTGCTCACGACCAAGGACTTGATCGAGCTGAACCGTCAGGTCGATGCCGACCGGCGCAAGCCCGCTGATGTCGCGGCGGACTATCTGAAGGAGAAGGAGCTGCTCAAGAAGTAACCAGCGGGAAACGGATTGCCGGGTGGGGCCCCACCAGCCTCGTACGCACGGTAAATTTCAGGCCATGCCACGAGGACGCCACCGCCATTCCCCACCCCTGCACAGGCTCCTTCCCCCCGCGGCGGTCGCCGGTGCGTCAATTGCCTGCGCCGCCGGTGCCTGGCTGGTCGGCGATGCGCTGGTGCTCCGCGGTCTGGCCGCCGTCGCGGCGCTGGCCGCGGTCGGCGGCGCCGTGCTGGCCCGCCGCTGGGACCGTACGGCCGGCAAGCGGGTCGCCGACCTCACCCGCGCCCGGGTGCGCGACGAGTGGAGGACCGAGGAGCGCATCGCCGAGCTGGAGACGGACGTCGAGGAGTCCCGCGAGATCCGGACCGCTCTGGAGACCAAGCTGCGCGCCAAGCGCGCCGAGCTGGCCCGGCTGCGCAACGAACACGCCGCGCTGCTCCGCCGGTACGCCACGGCCGAGACCGAGCGGGCCAGCGCCCTGGAGGGCCGCCGCCGGCTCGCGATCGAGGCCACGGCCCCGGCCCGCGAGCTGACCGCGGGCGACGCGGTGCCGGTGCCGGGCCTGTCGGCCGTGGTCCCCGCCGCGGTCGCCCCCGTCGCGGACGGCACGGCGGCGGCCGGCATCACGCCCGGCGAGCCGGGCTCCGGCGGCCGGGCCGCCGCCTCCGCGCCCCGTACCCCGGCCCCGAGCGCGGCCGACTTCCGCAGGGCCGACGAGGCGCTGCTGCGGCTGAACGAGAGCGCCGTACGGCAGGAGGCCGCCCGCCAGGACGCGGCCCGCCGCGCGGAGCGGGAGCGTGCGGAGCGGCAGCGCGCCGCCGAGCAGGCCCGTGCCGCCGCACGGGTCCGCGGGGCGGCTGTGGGCGGCCCCGCGCTGCGTCCGGTGCCGGCCGCCGCCGTCGCGCCGCTCAGCCCCCAGCACCGGCCGGCGCCGCGGACGACCGGCGGCTTCGACTTCTTCGGTACGGGCACGGCCTCCCGGGCCGGTGTCACCGCCGGTACGGACACGGTCTCCGCGTCCGGCGCGGTCGCCGTGCCCAAGGAGGCCCCCGCGGCCCCGCTGGAGGAGGACCTGGCGGACGTGGTGGGCGACGAGGCGGTCGCCGAGCAGTCGGCCCGCGCCGCGGGGGCCCCGCGGACCGCGCAGCCGCGCGAGGAGGCCGCCACGGCCGCTCAGGAGCCGGCCCCGGCCGCCGCGGAGCCCGTCGCGCCGGAGACCGCCGGGGAGCCCACTGCGGAGCCGGAGCCCCGGCCGGAGCCCGCAGCGGCAAAGGCCGGGCAGGAGGCCCAGGCGGAAGCCGGGCAGGAAGCCCAGGACCAGGCCTCCGAGTCCGCCTCCGGTGAGGTCATCGACCTGACCGCGCACGACGAGACGGAGCAGTTCGACGTCGCCGAGCTGCGCAGCGCGGCCGCGCAGTAGGAGCCCGCGAGCGACAGAACGCCCGCACCGGTCACCGACCGGTGCGGGCGTTCCGCGTCGACTGCCGAAAACTTATCCACAGCCTGTGGATGGCCCTGTTGGCGTACACCTGGAGGACACCCCGCGTACGGCAGGACGCCTCCCGCGCGTCACTTGTCGATGTCGCCCACCACGAAGAACAGCGATCCCAGGATCGCCACCATGTCGGCGACCAGGGTGCCGGGCAGCAGCTCCGTCAGGGCCTGGATGTTGTTGAACGAGGCCGAGCGCAGCTTGAGGCGGTACGGGGTCTTCTCGCCCTTGGAGACGAGGTAGTAGCCGTTGATGCCGAGCGGGTTCTCGGTCCAGGCGTACGTCGCGCCCTCGGGGGCCTTGAGCACCTTCGGGAGCCGCTGGTTGATCGGGCCCGGGGGCAGCTCGGCCATCCGGTCCAGGCAGGCATCGGCCAGGTCCAGCGAGTTGTGCGTCTGCTCCAGCAGGCACTCGAAACGCGCCAGGCAGTCGCCCTCGGAGCGGGTGACGACCTCGAGCGTGTCCCGCAGCTCCCCGTAGGCCAGGTACGGCTCGTCGCGGCGCAGGTCGAAGTCGACGCCCGAGGCGCGGCCGATGGGCCCGGAGACGCCGTACGAGTGCACCGCCTCAGGGGTGAGCACGCCGACCCCGCGGGTCCGGCCGCGGAAGATCTCGTTGCCCAGCACCAGCCGGTCGAAGACGTCCATCCGGGAGCGGACCGCGGCCACCGCGTCCCGGGCGCGGCCGAGCCAGCCGGCCGGCAGGTCCTCCTTGAGGCCGCCGACGCGGTTGAACATGTAGTGCATCCGGCCGCCGGAGATCTCCTCCATGGCGTTCTGCAGCTCTTCGCGCTCGCGGAAGGCGTGGAACATCGGCGTGATGCCGCCCAGCTCCAGGGGGTAGGAGCCGAGGAACATCAGATGGTTGAGCACGCGGTTCAGCTCGGCGAGCAGCGTGCGGGTCCAGACGGCGCGCTCGGGGACCTCCATGCCGAGCATCCGCTCGACGGCCATCACGACGCCGAGCTCGTTGGAGAAGGCCGACAGCCAGTCGTGGCGGTTGGCGAGCACGATGATCTGGCGGTAGTCGCGCGCTTCGAAGAGCTTCTCCGCGCCCCGGTGCATGTAACCGATCACCGGTTCGGCATGGCTGATGCGCTCGCCGTCCAGTACCAGGCGCAGCCGCAGCACTCCATGGGTGGAGGGGTGCTGGGGCCCGATGTTGAGCACCATGTCCGTGCTCTCCGCCGCACCGCCAATGCCGACCATCGTCTCCGTCATGGGGACAGTCTGACAGCTCCGGCAGGCAGGCCGACCGGCTGGACCAGCCAGTGGAAGGCCCCCAGGCCGCCCGGGTCGGTCAGCTCGGCGGCCTCGCCGGCGCCGCTGAGGGCCCGCAGGTAGGCGGCCGGGTCGGTGGTCGCGAGGGCCAGCGGCGGGCGGCTCCCGTCGACGCCCAGGGCGCGCAGCGCGGCCCGCTGGGTGAGCAGCAGGGCCCCGGTGCCGCCGGCCGCCGCGCAGGCGTCCAGGGCGACGTGTGCGGTGATGTCGCAGCCGCCGTCCGGTACGGGGGCCACCTCGCGGCCGTCCCGGAAACCGGTGAGCGTGCCGTACGGCGGGCGGGTCTCCCGTACGTGCGCGTAGTCCGCGGTCACGGCGAACCCCTGGCGCAGTGTCCGCACCGCACGGGTCCAGGCCGCGTCCCGCGGCCGCCCGATCTCCGCCCGCAGCCCGGACGCAGGGAGGCCTTGAGGTGCGGAGCCGGACGCGCCTCCGTCCAGGGGCCACCACGTCTCCAGCCACGCCGCGTCCTCGCCCGTCACCGGTTCGCCGAGGCGTTCGGCGCCGTCCGACGGGCGTACGAGGACGTGGCGCAGCACGCCCTCCGGGTCCGCCTCGGCGACGTCCACCGGGACGTTGTCCAGCCACTCGTTGGCGAAGACCAGCCCGGTGAGCGTCCCCGGAGCGGGCAGCTCGTCGAGCCAGGTGATCCGGGGGTCCAGCCCGTCCGGGCGGGGCGCCCTCTCGACGGCGTACGCGCGCAGCCGTCCGGGCAGGGTCCCGTCCGCCCGCCCGCCGTCGTCCAGGGCCGCCAGCACGCCGCTCAGCAGCTCGCCGCGCCCCGCGCCGATGTCCAGGACGTCCAGGCGCTCGGGACGGCTCAGCGCGGCGTCCACCCGCTCCAGCAGCGCGGCCACCGCCCCGGCGTACTGCCGCGAGGCGTGCACCGAGGTGCGGAAGTGCCCGGCGGGCCCGGGGCCGTCCGCGCGTGTGTAGAAGCCGCCGGGTCCGTACAGCGCCCGTTCCGTCGCGTCCCGCCAGCCGCACCACTCGTTCATCACCGCCCCACGGTACGGGCGACCGGGGTGCGCTCCGGTATCCACCTTGGGGAGTAGGAGGCGCGCACAGGATCGCTCCTCCGGTTGACCCGTACACCTATACGCGCTGCCTACGCTGGGTGACGTGCAGCGTCTCTACGACTTCTTCCGCAGGCACCCGACAGGTGTGGACACCTTCTGGGCGGTGCTGCTCCTCGGGTTCTCGGGGCTGTGGCTGATGTCGGACTCCCTCCAAGGCCTCGTCCAGAGCTTCGTGGGGCTGCTGGTCGTCCTGGCGCTGTGCACGACGGTCGCGCTGCGCCGCAGGGCGCCGGTGCAGATGCTCGTGCTGGCGACCGCCGCCGGCCTCGCGCAGCTGGTCTTCGACGTGGAGACCAACCCCGCCGACTTCGCGATGATGGTGATCATCTACACCGTCGCGTACGGCAACGTCCGCTGGGCTTCCCGGTACGCGCTGATCGGCGGCATCCTCGCGCCGTTCCTGTCCCGGCTCCGGTGGCACGAGCCCAGCCCCTACACCACGGCCTGGCAGGACGCGATCGTCGTGATCTTCCTGTCCGTCCCGTTCGTGCTGGCCTGGGTGATGGGCGACTCGCTGCGCACCCGCCGCGCCTACTGGGAGCAGCTGGAGGAGCGCGCCACCCGCCTGGAGAAGGAGCGCGAGACCCAGTCCCGGATCGCGGTGGCGGCCGAGCGCGCCCGCATCGCCCGCGAGCTGCACGACGTCGTCGCGCACAACGTGTCGGTGATGGTGGTGCAGGCCGACGGCGCCGCTTACGTCCTCAAGTCCGCGCCCGACCAGGCCCAGCAGGCCCTGGCGACCATCTCCGGCACGGGCCGGCAGGCGCTCGCCGAGATGCGCCGGCTGCTGGGCGTGCTGCGGACCGGCGAGGGGGCCGAGGCCGGCGAGTACGTCCCCCAGCCCGGCGTCGAGCAGCTCGCCGAACTCGTGGAGCAGGTGCGCGGCGCCGGCCTGCCCGTGGAGTTCACGGTCCGTGGTGCCGAACGGCCGCTGCCCAGCGGCGTGGAGCTGACCGCGTACCGCATCGTCCAGGAGGCGCTGACCAACACCCGTAAGCACGGCGGGCCGGGCGTGGCCGCGACGGTCCGCCTCGTCTACGGGGAGGAGAGCCTGGAGCTGCTCGTCGAGGACGACGGCCGGGGCGCCCGGCACGAGCTGTACGACGAAGGCGGCGCCGACGGGCTGGGCCACGGCCTCATCGGCATGCGGGAGCGCGTCGGTATGGTCGGCGGCAGCCTGGACGCGGGGCCGCGGCCGGGCGGCGGCTTCCGTATCAGTGCCGTGCTGCCGCTCACCCCGGTGCGGTGACGGACGCGCCGCCCTCGGACGCGCCGGCCCGGCGCGCCACCTTGTTGACCGATGCCCCGAAGGGACGGACCCCTGCCATGACCATCCGCGTGATGCTCGTCGACGACCAGGTGCTGCTGCGCACCGGCTTCCGGATGGTGCTGGCCGCCCAGCCGGACATGGAGGTCGTCGCGGAGGCGGGCGACGGGGTGGCCGCCCTGGAGGCGCTGCGGGCCACCCGGGTCGACGTGATCCTGATGGACGTGCGGATGCCCAACCTGGACGGCGTGGAGGCCACCCGGCGGATCTGCGGGGACGGCACGGTGGAGGACGCGCCGAAGGTGCTCATCCTGACCACGTTCGACCTGGACGAGTACGCCTTCTCCGCGCTCAAGGCCGGGGCCAGCGGGTTCATGCTCAAGGACGTGCCCCCCGACGAGCTGCTGGCGGCGATCCGCGCGGTGCACAGCGGCGATGCGGTGGTGGCGCCGTCCACCACCCGCCGCCTGCTGGACCGCTTCACCCCGATGCTGCCGTCGGCCACGCCGCAGGAAGGCCGGCCGGAGCTGGGGCGGCTCACCGAACGGGAGCGCGAGGTGCTGCTCCTCGTGGCGCAGGGCCTGTCGAACGGTGAGATCGCCGCCCGTCTCGTCCTCTCCGAGGCGACGGTCAAGACGCACGTGGGCCGCATCCTCACCAAGCTCGAACTGCGGGACCGTGTGCAGGCGGTCGTGCTGGCGTACGAAACGGGCCTGGTACGGGCCGGCGGCGGCGCATCATAGAAGGACCGCCGTCCCCTAGCTTCCAGGGAGCGCACCGTGACCGACCGCAAGCCGCCGGGCGTCAGCTTCGAGACCTGGGTCGACCGGCAGATCAGGGAAGCCGCCGAACGCGGCGAGTTCGACGATCTGCCCGGCGCGGGGCAGCCCCTGAAGGGCCTGGACAAGCCGTACGACGAGATGTGGTGGGTGCGGGACAAGATGGAGCGGGAGAGCCTGTCCTGCCTCCCGCCCACGCTCACGCTGCGCAAAGAGGCCGAGGACGCGCTGGCCGCGGCGCGCGGGGCCCGCTCCGAGCGCGAGGTGCGGCGCATCGTCGCGGACATCAACGACAAGATCCGGGAAGCGCTGAAGAACCCCCCTCCGGGGCCGCCGCTGGGCCTCTCACCCTTCGATGCCGAGAAGGTCGTCGGGAATTGGCGCGCGGACCTGCGGGAGCGGGTCCGCAAGCGGAACGCCTCTTAGAAGGCACGCGGCAGGCGCCCGGCCGCGCCCCCTGAGGGCCGGTCAGCGCAGCACGCCCTCCAGGAAGTCGCTGCCCAGCCGGGCGACGACCTGGAGGTCCAGCTGGTGCAGCACGTACCGGCCGCGGCGGCGGGTCCGGATCAGGCCCGCCTTCTTCAGGACGGCCAGGTGCCGGGAGACCTCGGGCGCGGAGATGCCGTGCTCGGCGGCCAGTTCGCCGGTGCTGTACGCGGTCCTGGCGAGGTTGCGGCAGATCCGGATGCGCATCGGGTGGGCCAGCGCTTCCAGGCGCTGCTGGAGCAGCTCCACGGAGGCCGTGCGGGACAGCTCGGGCGTCGCCACCGGGTAGTGGATGACCGGCCGCCAGCCCGGCGCGTGCAGCACCATCAGGTGCGGCCAGCCGAAGGACGACGGCACGAACGTCAGACCGGCGCCGACCGCACTGTTCAGGGCGGTGGCCCGCCCGTTGCTGAGCTTGTCCACCATGATGCGGCGCTGGTCCTCGTCCACCGAGAGTGCCGCGGACACCTCCGTGAGCGCGTCGGCCAGGCCCTTGTGGCGCAGCACCTCGGTCTTGTGCCGGGCGTCGGCCGCCAGTTCGACGCGGACCCGCTGCCAGACATCGGCGAAGAACGCCTCGTCGCAGTCCTCGAAGAGGCGGCGTATCCAGGCGCGTACGGCCGGCGGGTCGGCCAGCAGCCGGCGCGCGAACTCCGCCTGCCGGGGCCCGCGCGCCGCCGCACGCTCCAGCGCCTGTTCCCGCGCCGCCGCGTCGACCAGCGGGGACGGACCGCCCCGGCAGTAGAGGCTGGCACAGGAGATCTCCAGCGCCGCGTTGACGTACAGCTCGTCGTCCAGCCGGTCGAGCAGGTCCAGGTCGTCGGCGAGCGTCGCGCCGGGCAGCCCCTGGGTGTCGGCGAGTGCCGCGAACGGCATCGAGATGTCGGAGAACGTCGGCCCCCACAGGAAATCCGCCTCGTGCAGCCGGTCCGCCAGGTCCGGCTTGAGCGCGGCGCAGGTCGCCGTCGTCCAGCCGTGCAGCCCCGGGTGGTGGCCCGGCTCCGTCAGCGCGTGCAGGGCGGTGCCGAGCTCCGCGAGCGGCGAGGGGGCGAAGACGATGCGCTCCTCCGGCAGGCCGGTGATGTCGATCTGAATGCCCATGCGTCCTCCCCTGAACGTGCGCGCCGCCGCGGGCCCGGTACGGCCATCATGCGTGACCTGCGGAGCGTGCCCGCCGACGTTTGACGGCTCCCGTCAATCCACGTGCCCCCGGCTGCGGATGCCGCCCACGGTTGAGGACATGAACGCGATGCAGCAGCACATGATCGACGTCTACCGCGCCGCGCAGCGTGGCGAGGCCGCGCCGCCGCTGCCCGGCACCGGCGACGTACGGGAACTGCGGGCCGTACGGGACCTGCGGCGTTTCAAGGCCGTCGTCACCCCGCCCGCCGACCGTCTGTCGGCCCGGCTCCTGCGCGCCGTACGGGGCCTCCTCGGGCGGCGTGCGCACGCCTCAGCCCCCGCCGGCCACCGTCCGCACCCGCGCCAGGAAGTCCGCGAGAACGCTCCGCACATCGGCGGCAGACCAGCCCAGTGCGGCTGACCCCACGGCGACCTCGGTCGTCGCGACGCCCGGCACGCCACCGCCCCACCAGCGGCGGAAGAGCGCCGTACGGGTCTCCTCGGCCAGCCGCAGGCTCGCCTCCTCCAGCACTTCAGGGGCGTAGGGCAGCCACACCTGGAAGTCGTGGGTGTGCGGCGGGTCGGGGTGCACCCGGAACCACGGCACTCCCTGCTCGGCCAGGCCCTCGCCCAGCGCCCGGGCGATCACACCGGCGTGCGCGACGTACTCCGGGAGCCGCGGCAGTTCCTGGTCCAGCCCCGCCAGCGCGGCCAGCGCGGCCGGCCACTGCTGGAACGGCAGCCCGCCGTACCGGTGCCGCCAGGCCCGCGCCTCGGCGGCCAGGTCCTCGCTGCCGGCCAGCGCAGCCCCCGATATCCCGCCGAGCGACTTGTAGAACGACACGTACACGCTGTCGGCCAGCCCGGCGATCTCCGGGAGCGGGCGCCCGAAGTGCGGCGCCGACTCCCACAGCCGGGCGCCGTCGAAGTGCACCACCGCGTCCCGCTCCCGGGCCGCGTCCACCACGGCCACCAGCTCGTCCCACGACGGCAGTACGAAGCCCGCGTCCCGCAGCGGAAGTTCCAGCGCGAGCGTCCCGAAGGGCTCGTCCAGGCCGCGTACCTCCTCGGCGGCCGGCAGCCGCGGCTCCCGCGTCGGATGGATCATGCGCAACCCGCTGACCACGGCGTACGCGTCCCGCTCGTGCACCTCCAGGTGCGACATCGGATGCCCGGCCACCGTGGCGTTCCCCGTACGCCCCGCCCAGCAGCGCAGCGCGACCTGCTGCGCCATGGTGCCCGTGGGGAAGAACACCGCGGCCTCCGTACCCAGCAGCTCCGCCGTGCGGCGCTCCAGGGTGCCGACGACGCTCTCCTCGTCGGCGTAGAAGTCCACGGGGGAATCCAGGTCGTACGCTCCGGGCGCTTCGGCGGCCAGCCGGGCCAGCCGCTCGGCCACGGTCGCGTCGCCCGCGCGGCTCGTCAGCGTCCGTTCGCAGCCGCGCCACGCCGCGAGCCGGCGCGTCCGCTCCTCCTGGTCGGTCATCTGCTGCCCGCCTCCCTCGCCCCCCGCTCGCGCACCGCCTTGTACGCGGCCCGATCATGCCGTACCGGCCCGTGGGCGGCGAGGCGGTTTCGGGGCCGCCACGAGACGCCCGTCTCACCTGCCAGCCGTCCCTCTGACGCGCCGGGAACACCGCGTAGCATGACCAGGAAACGTCCGGTACCCCCCGCGGACTGGAACGGAAGGCCATCGCCGCGTGAATGAGAACCTGCCCACAGATGCCCAGGACCGCCCCGCCCGGCTCACCGTCGGCGTCGTCGGGGCCGGCCGCGTAGGGCCCGCGCTCGCCGCGTCACTGCAGCTCGCCGGGCACCGCCCGGTCGCCGCCTCCGGCGTCTCCGACGCCTCCAGGCGGCGCGCGGCCGCGCTCCTCCCCGACGTGCCCCTCGTGCCGCCGGAGGAGGTCCTCGCGCGCGCCGAGCTGGTGCTGCTGACCGTCCCCGACGACGCGCTCCCCGGCCTGGTCGCCGGCCTCGCCGAGACCGGTGCCGTACGGCCGGGACAGCTGCTCGTGCACACCTCGGGGCGGTTCGGCGCCGGCGTGCTGGACGAGGCCACCCGGGCCGGCGCGCTGCCGCTGGCGCTGCACCCCGCCATGACCTTCACGGGTACGTCCGTCGACGTGCAGCGGCTGGCCGGCTGCTCCTTCGGGGTCACCGCACCCGAGGAGCTGCGGATGGCCGCCGAGGCGCTGGTCATCGAGATGGGCGGCGAGCCCGAGTGGATCGAGGAGGCCGCCCGGCCGCTGTACCACGCGGCCCTGGCCATCGGCGCGAACCACCTCGTCACCCTGGTCGCCCAGTCGCTGGACCTGCTGCGCACGGCCGGGGTCGCGGCCCCGGACCGGATGCTCGGCCCGCTGCTCGGCGCCGCCCTGGACAACGCGCTGCGCTCCGGGGACGCCGCGCTGACCGGCCCGGTCGCCCGCGGCGACGCCGGTACGGTCGCCGCGCACGTCACCGAGTTGCGCAAGCACTCCCCGCAGGCGGTCGCCGGGTACCTGGCCATGGCCCGTACGACGGCGGACCGTGCGCTCGCCCACGGACTGCTCAAGCCGGAGCTCGCCGAGGACCTGCTCGGCGTGCTCTCCGATGTCGCGGACCGCACGGAGGGAGGCACCCGATGAACACCACGGCACACCACCTCGCAGGTACGAGGGCCCGCGTCCCCGCGGCGCCCGCTTCCGGGGCGGCCCGCCCGCACCTGGTGAGCACCGCCGCCGAACTGCGCGCCCTGCCGCGCAGCGGGCGCCGCGCCGTCGTGATGACCATGGGCGCGCTGCACGAGGGCCACGCGACGCTGATCCGTACGGCACGTGCGCACGCGGGCCCCGAGGGCCAGGTCGTGGTCACCGTCTTCGTGAACCCGCTGCAGTTCGGGGCCGGCGAGGACCTGGACCGCTATCCGCGCACGCTGGACGCCGACATCGTGGTGGCCGGCGAGGCCGGTGCCGACGTGGTCTTCGCGCCGTCGGCCGAGGAGGTCTACCCGGGCGGCGAGCCGCAGGTGCGGATCAGCGCGGGCCCCATGGGCGACGTCCTGGAGGGTGCCTCGCGCCCCGGCCACTTCGACGGCATGGCCACCGTCGTCGCGAAGCTGCTCCACCTCACGGCGCCGGACGTGGCGTTCTTCGGCCAGAAGGACGCCCAGCAGCTGGCCATCGTGACGCGCATGGCGCGCGACCTGAACTTCCCCGTCCGGATCGTCGGCGTGGAGACCGTACGGGAGGCCGACGGCCTGGCGCTCTCCAGCCGCAACCGCTACCTCTCGCCCGACGAGCGCAGGACCGCGCTGGCCCTCTCCAGGGCGCTGTTCGCGGCCCGCGACCGGCTGGCCGCCGAGGAAGCCCTGCGGGCCAGGGCCGGGTCCGGCACGCACTCCGAGGCGCGCGCCGTGAACCTGGCCGCGATGGGCGAGGACCGGGCCGCGGCCGATGCGCACGCCCTCGCGTACGCGGCGTCCGCCGGCACCCCGCAGGGCCCGGCAGTGGCCCGTGCGGCGGCCCGCGCCGTCCTGGAGGACGCGGCACGCCTCGACCCGCCGCTGGAGCTGGACTATCTGGAGCTGGTCGACCCGGAGACCTTCACGGTGATCCCGGACACGGACCGGGCGCCGGACGAAGGCCCGCACAAGGGCGGGTACGAAGGCGAGGCGGTGCTCGCCGTCGCCGCACGGGTGGGCAGCACCCGTCTCATAGACAACATCCGCCTCACTTTCGGGCCCGCCGTACCGCAGAGCGGACCCCCGTCAGCAGGAGAACCACGATGACCGCAGGAGCGCCCCGATGACCGGGGTGACCGGGCCCGGCATACGACTCGACGCGCCCGCGCCCGGCTGGGCCATCGACGCGGACGTCGTCGTGGTCGGCTCCGGCGTCGCCGGACTGACCGCCGCGCTGCGCTGCGCGGCGGCCGGCCACCGTACGGTCGTGGTCACCAAGGCCCGGCTGGACGACGGCTCCACGCGCTGGGCGCAGGGCGGCATAGCCGCGGCCCTCGGCGAGGGCGACACCCCCGAGCAGCACCTGGACGACACGCTCGTCGCGGGCGCCGGGCTGTGCGACGAGGCCGCGGTGCGCACGCTCGTCACCGAGGGCCCCGACGCGGTACGGCGGCTGATCGCCACCGGTGCGCGCTTCGACGCGGGCGAGGACGGCGAGGAGATCGCGCTGACCCGCGAGGGCGGCCACCACCGGCGCCGGATCGCGCACGCGGGCGGCGACGCCACGGGCGCGGAGATCTCCCGCGCGCTGGTCGAAGCCGTCCGCGCCCAAGGGCTCCGAACGATCGAGAACGCGCTCGTCCTGGACCTGCTGACGGACGCCGAGGGCCGTACGGCGGGTGTCACCCTGCACGTCATGGGCGAGGGCCAGCACGACGGCGTGGGAGCCGTGCACGCGCCCGCCGTGGTGCTCGCCACCGGCGGTATGGGCCAGGTCTTCTCGGCCACCACCAACCCGCCCGTCTCCACGGGGGACGGGGTCGCGCTGGCCCTGCGGGCCGGCGCCGAGGTGTCCGACCTGGAATTCGTGCAGTTCCACCCGACCGTGCTCTACCTCGGCCCGGAGGCCGAGGGGCAGCAGCCGCTCATCTCCGAGGCGGTGCGGGGCGAGGGCGCGCACCTCGTGGACCGCGACGGCGTGCGCTTCATGGTGGGGCAGCACGAACTGGCCGAACTGGCGCCGCGCGACATCGTCGCCAAGGGCATCCTGCGCCGCGCCCAGGAGCAGGGCACCGAGCACATGTACCTGGACGCGCGGCACTTCGGGGCGCGCATGTGGGAGCAGCGCTTCCCGACCATCCTGGCCGCCTGCCGCAGCCACGGCATCGACCCGGTCACCGAGCCGGTCCCGGTGGCGCCCGCCGCGCACTACGCCTCCGGCGGCGTCCGTACCGACCTGCGGGGCCGGACGACCGTGCCGGGCCTGTACGCGTGCGGCGAGGTCGCCTGCACCGGCGTGCACGGAGCGAACCGCCTCGCCTCCAACTCCCTCCTGGAGGGCCTGGTCTTCGCCGAGCGGATCGCGGCGGACATCGGGACGCGCCCCCTGCCGCGGCCCGGGGAGCCCCGACTGGCCGGCGGGCCGCCCGTACCGCTGCTCGCGCCCGAGGCACGCTTCGAGGTCCAGCGCCTCATGACCGCGGGCGTCGGAGTGCTGCGGTCGGCGGAGAGCATCGCGGAGTCCTACAAGGGCCTTGTCCGGCTGACTTCCAGGGCCTCGGCCGAATCCTCCGGGGAGGGCAAGTCCGCCGAGCCCGGCGTGGAAGCATGGGAGGCGACGAACCTCCTGCTGGTCGCGCGTGCCCTGGTCGCCGGTGCCCGGGCGCGAGAGGAGACCCGGGGCTGCCACTGGCGGGAGGACCACCCCGAACGGAACGACGAGGTCTGGCGGCGCCACTCCGTGGTCACGTTCCGCCCGCCTCACACGGTGGGGTTCCGTGTCACGGACTCCGCCGAATTCCCCGCCGTCCACCTCGAAACGGAGCCGAACCCGTGAGCACGTCCGACGACCTCCCCCTCCTTCAGATCGGCCGTCCGGGCCAGAGCGCGGACACCGGAGGCTGCGGCGACGGCTGCGGCTGCGGCTCCGGTGACGGCTTCGAGCTGGACCCGATGGAGTGCGGCCTGGACCCGGACCTGGCGGCGCTCCTGGTGAACGCCGGGCTGGACCCGGTACAGGTCGAGGACATCGCGCACCTGGCCATCGAGGAGGACCTCGACCAGGGCGTGGACGTCACCACCGTCGCCACCGTCCCCGAGGACGCCGTGGCCACCGCCGACTTCACCGCCCGTGAGGACGGTACGGTCGCGGGCCTTCGTGTCGCCGAGGCCATCCTCTCGGTGGTCTGCACCGACGAGTTCGCGGTCGAGCGGCACGTCGAGGACGGCGACCGGGTCGCGGCCGGGCAGAAGCTGCTGTCCGTCACCGCCCGTACCCGCGACCTGCTGACCGGTGAGCGCAGCGCGCTGAACCTCCTGTGCCGGCTCTCCGGCATCGCCACCGCCACCCGTGCCTGGGCGGACGCCCTGGAGGGCACGAAGGCGAAGGTGCGCGACACCCGGAAGACGACACCGGGCCTCCGTGCGCTGGAGAAGTTCGCCGTGCGCTGCGGTGGCGGCGTCAACCACCGCATGTCCCTCTCGGACGCGGCGCTCATCAAGGACAACCACGTGGTGGCCGCGGGCGGCGTGGCCGAGGCGTTCAAGGCCGTACGGACCGAGTTCCCCGGCGTGCCGATCGAGGTGGAGGTCGACCGGCTGGACCAGATCCCGCCGATCCTCGCCGAGGGCGCCGACCTGATCCTGCTGGACAACTTCACGCCGGAGCAGACCCGGGAGGCGGTGGAGCTGGTCGCGGGCCGCGCGTTCCTGGAGTCCTCCGGCCGCCTCACCCTGGAGAACGCGCGCGTCTACGGGGAGACCGGCGTGGACTACCTCGCCGTCGGCGGCCTCACCCACTCCTCGCCGATCCTCGACATCGGCCTCGACCTGCGCGAGGACACCGAGGGAGGCCAGAGCTGATGCTGCTGACCATCGACGTCGGCAATACCCACACCGTGCTGGGCCTCTTCGACGGCGAGGAGATCGTCGAGCACTGGCGGATCTCCACCGACGCCCGCCGTACCGCCGACGAACTGGCCGTGCTGCTCAACGGCCTGATGGGCATGCACCCGTTGCTCGGTGAGGAGCTGGGCGACGGCATCGAGGGCATCTCCATCTGCTCCACCGTTCCCTCGGTCCTGCACGAGCTGCGCGAGGTCACCCGCCGCTACTACGGCGACGTGCCGGCCGTGCTCGTCGAGCCCGGCGTGAAGACCGGCGTGCCGATCCTCATGGACAACCCCAAGGAGGTCGGCGCCGACCGCATCATCAACTCCCTCGCGGCGGTGGAGCTGTACGGCGGTCCCGCGGTGGTCGTGGACTTCGGTACGGCCACGACCTTCGACGCGGTGAGCGCGCGCGGCGAGTACGTCGGCGGCGTCATCGCGCCGGGCATCGAGATCTCGGTGGACGCGCTGGGCGTCAAGGGCGCGCAGCTGCGCAAGATCGAACTGGCCCGGCCGCGCAGCATCATCGGCAAGAACACGGTCGAGGCCATGCAGTCCGGCATCCTCTACGGCTTCGCCGGCCAGGTCGACGGCGTCGTGCAGCGGATGGCGCGGGAGCTGGCGGAGGACCCCGAGGACGTGACGGTGATCGCCACCGGCGGGCTGGCCCCGATGGTGCTCGGCGAGTCCTCCACGATCGACATGCACGAGCCCTGGCTCACCCTCATCGGGCTGCGCCTCGTGTACGAGCGGAACGTCGGGCGGCAGTGAGGCGCGGGCGCTCCCGGGGCGCTCCGGAAGGGGCGTTCCGGGGCGCCCCGTACGCCGCACCCGGGAATGCGAAATACCGGGGTTTTTGTCCGTTTAGTAATTAAAGTCGGGCCATGCCCACGCCATACGGATACCGCGGCGGCATGGCGTTCAGCGCGGACGAACTGCGCGTGCTCCGCCGCGCCCTCGCCACCGCCCTCCAGCCGCTCTCCGTCTCCGCGCACGCGCACGCGGGGCCGGCACCCGCGACCCGTGACACGAGGCGTACGGAAGAGGTGCAGGAGTGTCTCCGGCTCTCGGAGGCGCTGGACGAGGCGGCGCGCGAAGGCAGTCGGCTGCGCGCCTTCCTGCTCGCCGACCTCGCCCGGTACCGGGACGCGCTCCCGGGCTCCGCGTACGGCTACCTGGGGCGCCTCCAGGAGGCCCTGGAGGCCGGCTACGCGCCCGGCCCGGACGACCTCGCGGCGCTCCGCGTGCTGCGTGCGGTGGACGCCGGACCGGCCGAGCGGGCCCGCCGTACGGCCCTGCTGCGCTGCTGCGAGCAGGCCGCCGAGCGCTCCGCGCGGAGCCGGCTGCGGGCGCTCCCCGGCGGCCGGTCGGCCGGCGAACCGGAACGCCCGGCCGGCCCGCAGCCGGCGCCGGAGCCCGCCCCCGAAAGCCCGCGCCCGGACCGCCGTGACCGGCCGGTGCCCACACCCGGCGAGGTCTTCCCGCCACGCCGCAGGCCCACGCAGCCCCCCGCGGCCCGGACCGCCTGAGCGCGGCGCGTACTCTGGAAGCCTCGTCGCACAAGGAGGCCTTCGTCATGGATTACGTGTCCGCTCTGCTTCCCCCCGTCGTGATGGCCATCGCCTTCACCGGGGTCATCGTGACGATCGTGAAGAGCCAGGGCGGTGCGAACAAGGCCAAGGAGGACGCGGCCGTGGACGCGGTGCTCCAGAACGCCGAGGCCGCACGCCAGGAGCCGAAGGCGCACGGCGCCTGAGCCACGCGGACCGCTGCGGTCCGCTCCGGCCTTCGGGCCTCGCGAATGTGAACGTACGGCCCGGGATTGCACATCCCGGGCCGTACGTCTTTTTCTGCGATGAATCGGTCGCGCACCCCCGTCAACACGCGGCATTCTGGACATCTCCCACTATTGTTCTCGTGTGCCGAGACGTTTGGGTGAACTGGAAGATGCCGTCATGACGCGGGTCTGGCAGTGGAACCGGCCGGTAACCGTTCGGGAAGTCCTGGAAGATCTGCAGAAGGAACGGTCCATCGCGTACACCACCGTGATGACCGTATTGGACAACCTTCACCAGAAGGGCTGGGTACGGCGAGAAGCGGAAGGCCGCGCCTATAGATATGAGGCGGTCTCCACTCGCGCCGCCTACTCGGCCGCACTGATGAACGAAGCCTGGTCGGTCAGCGACAACCCGGCGGCCGCCCTCGTCGCCTTCTTCGGGATGATGTCGCAGGAACAGCGCCAGGCCCTCCGCGATGCGATGCGCGTCGTACAGGCGGGAGCCCCCGAGGAAGTCCCGGAACCCGACGCGGGACCCCCGGAGTCGGAACGATAGCGTCCTTGCATGCCACCACTATCGAATGGCGTCACCGTCCGCCGGGCCCGGACCGCTGATGTGCCCGCCGTACGCCGCCTCATCGACTCCTACTCGCGTGACGGGATCCTGCTCGACAAAGCCACCGTCACGCTTTACGAGGACATCCAGGAGTTCTGGGTGGCCGAGCGCGACGAGGACGCCGAGGTGGTGGGCTGCGGTGCGCTGCACGTCATGTGGGAAGACCTCGCGGAGGTCCGTACCCTCGCCGTCGCCCCCCAGCTCAAGGGCGCCGGCGTAGGGCACCAGGTGCTGGACAAGCTGCTCCGTACAGCAAGCTGGCTGGGAGTGCGCCGTATTTTCTGTCTGACCTTCGAAGTGGACTTCTTCGCCAAGCACGGCTTCGTGGAGATCGGCGAGACTCCGGTCGACGGTGATGTCTACAGCGAGCTGCTGCGTTCCTATGACGAGGGCGTCGCGGAGTTCCTCGGTCTCGAACGAGTGAAGCCCAACACCCTAGGCAACAGCCGCATGCTTCTGCACCTGTGATCAGCGTTCTATGTCCGAATCGCGCCCCTATCTCATAGCTGTCGAACCCGGTGTTCCCCGAGGCCGCCGCATCTGAACCCGACCCGGGGGTTTGTGTTTTTCCCGGAAAAGCGGTTTGCTTTCCGTCGTAATCCACATTCGATGAAAGGGAAACCGGTGGCACAGAAGGTTCAGGTTCTTCTTGTCGACGACCTCGACGGTGGCGAGGCGGACGAGACGGTGACGTTCGCGCTCGACGGTAAGTCCTATGAGATCGACCTCAGCACCGGCAACGCGGAGAAGCTGCGCGACGCCCTTGAGACGTTCGTGAAGGCCGGCCGTCGTACCGGTCGTGCCGCGAGCGGCCGTGGCAAGGCGCGTGCCGCCTCCTCCGGCAACAAGGACACCGCTGAGATCCGTAAGTGGGCCAAGGAGAACGGTTACGAGGTCAACGACCGCGGCCGCGTCCCCGCGACGGTCCGTGAGGCGTACGAGAAGGCCAACGGCTGATCACCGCGGAAGCGATCCGTTCGACCTTTTCCTACGCGCAGCAACCGGGCCCGGTGGCATTCCGTCGCCGCCACGCTCACGAGCCGTACGAGGTCGGGGGGCGCGCCCCATACGTGACGTACGGGGAACCCCACCACCGCCCCCGAGGCCTGCCCCGCTCCCCGTGGAGGGCAGTGTCGCCTCGACATCGCAGCCCGGCTCCGGAGGCCGTACCCACGCGGCTCCCCGCATCCCGGCCCCCGCAGGCAGCCCAGGCCCCGCTGCCCGGAACGGCGCCGCCGGCCCGGCCGGCGTCCAGGGTGCCGCAGGCGGTGGCGCGGGCATCAGGTCACCGGAGCCGAGAGCGGTCAGCTCAAGGGCCACCGAGCTCCACTCCAGCCACTCCAGCACCTCTGGCAGCTCCTCCGCCGCACCTGCGGCCACGAGGACGCGCAGAACCGGTTCTCCGGGCGCCAGGGAGCCGTTTCCGTGCCGCTCGCTCCTGCCGAGCGCGACGGGGCCCGTGCGGCCCGCACGGCGCAGCGTGGCGAAGCCGGCGTCGGCGGGCATCTCCAGGACGTCGAAGCGGATTCCCGTACGCAGCCGGAGCGGCGGGCCGCCTGCGGCCGGCCAGCCCAGGGTCCGCTCGTACCACCGCCGCGCGGCGGAGCCGGCGGCGGGAAGCGGGGCGCGGGGGCGCGGGAGCGCGAGGGCCATGACCGGTGCAACTCCCTAATTGCTCAGAAGTTACGCTGGGTTGAAGGGCGGATACGTACCGTGCTGGCCCTGTGGGTATAGGACGGGCGTGCGGGCGCGTAAAACGGCGCAAGGGTGTTCGCCCGTAGCGGAGCATGGCGGGCCACGCGGATGGACTGTCAGAGGCAGCGGGTAAGACTTTCCGCGAGGGGAGGGACGATGAAACGCAGCGATGAGCGGGATGTTCGCGACGGCGGCGCCGTGGGCGCGGGCGTGTCGGGCAAGGCCGCGTTCGCCATGGGCGTACTGGCATGGGGCGTATATGCCTGGCCTGCGGGAACATCGTCTCGCACCATCGGGTTGGAGCAGATGTCGGCTGTTCGGGGCAGGAGGCCAAGGACGGGTGTCGGCAGTTGGAATGAGCTGTCCCGCCCTGCGGGACTAGCATGCGGAAGGACAGGGAGGGGACCGACCCCTAACTGCCTGACCGCTCTGAGGAGCGATTAACGATGTTCGAGAGGTTCACCGACCGCGCGCGGCGGGTTGTCGTCCTGGCTCAGGAAGAAGCCCGGATGCTCAACCACAACTACATCGGCACCGAGCACATTCTCCTGGGCCTGATCCATGAGGGTGAGGGTGTCGCCGCTAAGGCCCTGGAGAGCCTCGGGATTTCGCTCGAGGCGGTCCGCCAGCAGGTGGAGGAGATCATTGGCCAGGGCCAGCAGGCCCCTTCCGGCCACATTCCCTTCACTCCCCGTGCCAAGAAGGTCCTGGAGCTGTCGCTCCGCGAGGCCCTTCAGCTCGGCCACAACTACATCGGCACCGAGCACATCCTGCTCGGCCTGATCCGCGAGGGCGAGGGCGTCGCCGCCCAGGTCCTCGTGAAGCTGGGCGCCGATCTGAACCGGGTGCGGCAGCAGGTCATCCAGCTGCTCTCCGGCTACCAGGGCAAGGAGACGGCCGCCGCCGGCGGTCCCGCCGAGGGCACGCCCTCGACCTCCCTCGTCCTGGACCAGTTCGGCCGCAACCTCACGCAGGCCGCTCGTGAAACCAAGCTCGACCCGGTCATCGGGCGCGAGAAGGAGATCGAGCGGGTCATGCAGGTGCTGTCCCGGCGTACGAAGAACAACCCGGTCCTCATCGGCGAGCCCGGCGTCGGCAAGACGGCGGTCGTCGAGGGCCTGGCGCAGGCCATCGTCAAGGGCGAGGTGCCCGAGACCCTCAAGGACAAGCACCTCTACACCCTGGACCTGGGCGCCCTGGTCGCCGGCTCCCGCTACCGCGGTGACTTCGAGGAGCGCCTGAAGAAGGTGCTCAAGGAGATCCGCACCCGCGGCGACATCATCCTGTTCATCGACGAGCTCCACACCCTGGTGGGTGCGGGCGCCGCCGAGGGCGCGATCGACGCCGCCAGCATCCTGAAGCCGATGCTGGCCCGCGGTGAGCTGCAGACCATCGGTGCGACCACGCTCGACGAGTACCGCAAGCACCTGGAGAAGGACGCGGCCCTGGAGCGCCGTTTCCAGCCGATCCAGGTCGCGGAGCCGTCGCTGCCGCACACCATCGAGATCCTCAAGGGCCTGCGCGACCGCTACGAGGCCCACCACCGGGTCTCCATCACGGACGAGGCGCTGGTCCAGGCCGCTCAGCTGGCCGACCGGTACATCTCCGACCGCTTCCTGCCGGACAAGGCGATCGACCTGATCGACGAGGCCGGTTCCCGGATGCGCATCCGCCGGATGACCGCGCCGCCGGACCTCCGCGAGTTCGACGAGAAGATCGCCGACGTGCGCCGGGAGAAGGAGTCCGCGATCGACTCGCAGGACTTCGAGATGGCCGCGGGCCTGCGCGACAAGGAGAAGCAGCTCCTGGCCGCGAAGGCGAAGCGGGAGAAGGAGTGGAAGGCCGGCGACATGGACGTCGTCGCCGAGGTCGACGGCGAGCTGATCGCCGAGGTCCTGGCGACCGCCACCGGCATCCCGGTCTTCAAGCTCACCGAGGAGGAGTCTTCCCGTCTCCTCCGCATGGAGGACGAGCTGCACAAGCGCGTCATCGGCCAGAAGGACGCCATCAAGGCGCTCTCGCAGGCCATCCGGCGTACGCGTGCCGGCCTGAAGGACCCGAAGCGCCCCGGCGGTTCGTTCATCTTCGCGGGCCCGTCCGGTGTCGGTAAGACCGAGCTGTCCAAGACGCTCGCGGAGTTCCTCTTCGGCGACGAGGACGCGCTGATCTCCCTCGACATGTCGGAGTTCAGCGAGAAGCACACGGTCTCCCGGCTCTTCGGTTCGCCTCCCGGCTACGTCGGCTACGAAGAGGGCGGCCAGCTGACCGAGAAGGTCCGCCGCAAGCCGTTCTCCGTGGTCCTCTTCGACGAGGTCGAGAAGGCCCACCCGGACATCTTCAACTCCCTGCTGCAGATCCTGGAGGACGGTCGCCTGACCGACTCCCAGGGCCGGGTCGTGGACTTCAAGAACACCGTCATCATCATGACGACGAACCTCGGCACCCGGGACATCTCCAAGGGCTTCAACCTGGGCTTCGCCGCCCAGGGTGACGTGAAGACCGGCTACGAGCGGATGAAGAACAAGGTCAACGAAGAGCTGAAGCAGCACTTCCGGCCCGAGTTCCTCAACCGTGTCGACGACACGGTCGTCTTCCACCAGCTCACCGAGGAAGACATCATCCAGATCGTCGACCTGATGATCGCCAAGGTGGACGAGCGCCTCAAGGACCGGGACATGGGCATCGAGCTCAGCACCGAGGCCAAGAAGCTGCTCGCCAAGCGCGGCTACGACCCGGTGCTGGGCGCCCGCCCGCTGCGCCGGACGATCCAGCGCGAGATCGAGGACGCCCTGTCGGAGAAGATCCTCTTCAACGACCTGCGTCCCGGCCACATCGTGGTCGTCGACATCGAGGGCGAGGGGGAGAACGCCAAGTTCACCTTCCGCGGCGAGGAGAAGTCGGCGCTGCCCGACGCCCCGCCGATCGAGTCCGCCACCGGCGGCTCGGGCCCGAACCTGAACAAGGACGCGTAACCACGAGTCCGAGTCCGCTGCCCCGGAACCACCAGGTGGTTCCGGGGCAGCGGCGTTTTTCCCGCGGGTGGTGGCCGGCTACAGCTCCACGACCTCGATGTGCTCCGGGACGCCGGCCGGGCGGGGGAGGCGGCTGCCGACCAGGAGCGTGTCCAGGCGGGGGAAGACGGTCAGCCAGTCCAGCGGGACGCCCAGGTCGGAGGTGAGCCACAGCCGGGTCAGCCGCTCGGCGACGATGCCCTCGATGAGCTGGTCGGGCGTGAACCGCCCGGCGATCTGGAGGTGCGGCCGGCCGCCCAGCCGGCGCAGGGCGTGCAGTTCCTCCAGGTCGGACACCGGGAAGTACAGCTCGGCGTCGTCGAGGTGGGCGATGATCTCCCGCGCGTACCGCTCGGTGTCGTACTTCCGCCAGGCGCTCGCCAGCTGCGCCCGTATGTCCAGGTGGGACCGCTCCCGCAGTCCCGTGAGGTAGTCGATGGCCATGTCGTCGCCGATGGAGGTGGCGGTGAGCGCGAGGAGGTACGCCTCGGCGTTGGTGGCCGTGGCCGGGTCCGGCAGCATCTCCAGGACGATCGGCCCGATCCAGCCCAGCGCGCGGGCCCCGGCCGGTGTGGTCGGCCGCATCATGTCGCGCGTGAAGCGCTGCACGCGCCGGCGGACCTCCGGGTCCAGCTCGGTGGCGTGCTCCAGGCAGGCGGCGGCCAGCAGCTTGCGGTGCCGGGCCTCCGCGGCGCGTACGCCCGCGTGCGGCGCCAGCAGCCCGTTCAGCAGCTGGGCGCACTCGTCGGGCCGGGCGAGGGCGACGGCCATCCGGATGACGTCCTCCCACTCCGTGTGGTGCGCGTGGTCCAGCAGCAGGCCGAAGTCGTGCTGCTGCACGGTGGCCCGCGCGGCCAGGTAGTCCTGGAACGTGCGGTGCACGAAGTCCACCGTGCCGGGCGTCGTCTCGCGCAGCAGCCCGGTGCGGTTCAGCAGATGCCGGTAGACGTCCTCGGCGTCGCCCTGCCGCGCCGCGTCGGGGATGGCGGGCAGATGCCGGGCGAGCGTGTCGACGGCGACGTCCCGGCCCATCTCGGACCGCCCGTTGACCAGCATCCAGTGGGCCAGCTTCTGGAGCAGCTGTATCTTCGGCTGCCGCGGCAGGTCGATGGCGTCGGTGGGTACCATCGCCCGCTCCCGGTCCCGCCGCTCCAGCAGCATCGACAGGCCCGCGTCGTACAGCTCCTTGCGTCCGCTGGGCAGGTAGCCGCGCCGGTCCCGGTGGAGCGCGCACAGCAGCCCGCACATCAGCGGATTGGTCGCCAGCCGCCCCAGGTCCCGGGTGATGCGTACGGCGTTCAGCAGCGTGCGCTCGTAGTGCCCGAGCCGGTCCAGGTCCGCGGGGGACTGCTGCGCCGCGGCACGGTGCCAGCGCTGGATGAACGCCGCGACGTCCTCCCGGCTCATCGGCGCCAGCCGCAGCTCGGTGAACCCGTCGGAGGCCAGCCAGTCCTCCGGCACGGCGGACGGCCGTGAGGTCACGACCCACACGTTGCCCGGGTACCGGGCCGTCCACTCCCGTAGCCGCACCCGCAGCCGCTCACGGTCGTCCTCCGGCGCCTCGTCCACACCGTCGACGAGCAGCAGCCCGCGGCCGGCGCGCAGCACGCGCTCCGCCCAGCCGGCCGGCTGCGCGTCGGCGCCCGCGTACCCCATGGCGGCCAGGAAGCCGTCGGGCGACGGAATGCCGGAGTGCGAGGCGAAGCGCCGTACGGGCAGCAGGAACGGCACCCGGCCCGGCAGCTGTCCGGCCAGCGCGGGCGGCAGTTCGTCACGCGCCGTGGCGACCGCGAGCCACTGGAGCAGGGTCGTCTTGCCGGACCCCGCGACACCCCGGACGAGGACCTTGTCCAGCCCGGCCAGCGCCTGCTCGGCGGGGACGGGCGGGGCCTGCGGGCCGGGATCCTGCCGCTCGCCGGCCGGCGGCCCGGACAGCTCCGGCTGGCCGCGCTCGCACTGCAGCCCCAGGTAGGCGGCGTCCAGTGGCCAGCTGTCCGGGGAGTGCGCGAGGTCGATGCCGAAGATCGTGAGGTGGTTGTGGAGTACGGCGACGTCCCGCGCGTACCGCTCCTCGAAGGCGGCATCGGCCGAGGAGCCCCGGGGCGGGGCGGTCCCGACGGCGGGCTCGCCCGCGGCGCCGTCCCCGTCACCGGCGCCGTCCTTTCCCGCCGCCAGCTCCGCCAGCCGCCGGGTCTGCTCCACGAGGGTGCGCGCCACGAACTCCGACCGCCGTGTGAAGAAGTGCAGGATGTGCACGGCCACGGCGTCCAGCACGGCCCGGAACAGCGCGCGGCCGTCGGCGGTCAGACCGCGCTCCACGTCCGGCACGGCGGCGCGCATCCGCTGCGCGAAGTCGGCGGGCCGCAGGCGTACGGCCTGCCAGTCGTCCAGCTCGCTGGTGGCGAGCGCACCGAACGTACGGGCCAGTGCGCCGGACACGGGCGGTATCGCCGCCTCGTCGGACGCGGCCGGGGCCACGAGCCGTTCCGCCAGCCGTTCGAGGTCCTCCTCGGTGAGCGCCGGTTTCTCCCCGCGGAAGGCGACGAGCCGCGCCACCGGCACCGGACGGTCGTCCGCCACGCCCGCCGCCGCGCTCTCCTCTTCACTCATGAACAGCGTTCTGACGAGCGGCCCGACGAGGCCGGGGGTGAGGCGGGCGGCGGCGGTCGTGGGATCCATGCGGCGGTGTCCCCCGGTAACTGGTGGGAGTTTCAAACGCTGTTGGGGCTCCCAGGGTAGGGGAGCGCGGCGGAGTCAGGAGGGGAGCGGAACGGCATTCGACGGTCCGACCACGTCGAGCCTTCGCAGACCGGGAAAGTGGTGTGCGACGGCCGCCCGGCCGGGGAACGTGCCCGCGGGGTCGAACAGCCTGAGGCTGACCAGGCCGGGGAGCGTGAGCCCGGCCGGGCAGGCGGCCAGGCAGTCGGCGTCCACGCTGAGGTGCGTCAGCGACTCCAGCGCGGCGATCTCCGCCCAGCCCGCGGCGTCCCGCGGACAGGCCTGGGAGTCGAGCAGGAGCTCCCGCAGCTCCGGCCAGGCTCGCACGGCGAGGGGGCCCGACCAGCCGCGGGAGGCGGTGCCGCCCAGCCGCAGACGCTGGAGCGGAGCGTCCTTCGGCAGGTCGTCGGGGCTCCAGGGGATGTCCGGCAGGTGGACCGTCAGGTTGGTGAGCCCGGGCAGTGAAGCGAGGGGGCGCAGGTCCCGGAGCCCGGTGAGGTGAAAGAGGGCGAGCCACTCCAAGGGCAATCCGGCGAGCGGTGAGAGGTCGCCGAGGCGCGGGGTGTCGTAGAGGGTCAGCCGCGTGAGCCGTGGCGTGTCCCGGAGGAACCCGAGGGCGTGGACGTCGTTGGCCTCGATGCGAAGGAACTGCGCGCCGACCTCCCGGGCGTGCGACGCAAGCCCCTCCTGGGAGACCTTGCTCCGCGCGTCGATCCGCTCGCGACCGCCCATCTCCCGGAGCAGCCGCAGGTGGTCGTCGGTGTGGACCGAGTACATCAGCCCGTCCGCATCGAGGTGCCGCACCACCTCCTCCGCGTACCGTCCCGCGTCGAAGCGGTGCCAGGCCCATACCAGCTGTGAGCGGACCCGCAGCGCCGGATGGTCCCGGAACCGGGCCAGTACCGGCACGGCCCGGTCCGACTCCACGTTCGAGGCCGCGACCGTGACGGCGACGGCCTCGTCCTCGGTCAACCCCTCGGGGCCCGGCAGGAGTTCCAGCACCAGCGGCCCCGCCGCCGCCAGTTCCCTGGCCTCCTCCGCGGAGCGGGGCGGCAGGAGCTCCGCCGTGCGGTCCTCCACGGCCCTGCGGACCGCCGGGTCCAGCTCGGTGGCGTGTTCCAGGCAGGCCAGCGCGAGGAGCAGGATGCGGGTACGCACCGCGCGCTCGGCCTCACCGGTGGCGGCGTCGGCGCGGGCCAGCAACTCGCGCAGGATCTCCGCTCGTTCGCGCGGCCGTCCGTGCGCCACCGCCATCCGGATCACATCCTCCCACTGGGAGTCGTGCGCGTGGGCGGTCAGCAGGCCGATGTCCCACTCCTCGACGGCGGCCCGCGCACCCAGGTAGTCCTGGAAGGTGCGGTGCACGAAGTCGACGGCGCCGGGCGCCGGTTCGCGCAGCAGGCCGCTGCGGAGCAGCAGGTGCCGGAAGACCGCGTCGGCGTCCCCCTGGGCGGCCGCCGCCGGTACGGCCGGCAGCGCGTCCGCGACGATGCGCTCGGCGTGCGCGCGGTCCAGCTCCGTACGGCCGTTCCTGATGAGCCAGTACGCGAGCCGCTGGAGCAGCTGGATCTGCGGCTCGTCGCTCAGCTCGATGCCGTCCGGGCCGTTCATGTCGCGCTCCCGGTCGCGGCGCGACAGCAGCATCGTCAGCGCCGCGTCGTACAGCTCCTTGCGCCCGTGCGGCAGGTAGCCGCGCCGGTCGCGGTGGAGCGCGCAGATCAGCCCGCACATCAGGGGGTTGGTCGCCAGCCGTCCCAGGTCCTGCTTGGTGTGTACGGCGTGCAGCAGCGACCGTTCGTACGCCGTGAGCCGGTCCTCGTCCGCCGGGGTTCCCGCGCGGGCGGCGGCGTGCCACCGTCCGATGAACGCGGCCACGTCGTCGCGGCTCATCGGGGCGAGCGTCAGTTCGGTGAAGCCCTCGGCCGCCAGCCAGTCCTCGCGGACGGCGGAGGGGCGCGAGGTCACCATCCACAGGTTGTGCGGGAACGCGTCGAGGAGGTCGCGCAGCCAGCGCCGGGCCCGCTCGCGCTCCCGCTCCGGGATCTCGTCCAGCCCGTCCACGAGGACCAGCCCGCGCCCGCCCGCCAGGACCCGGTGCGCCCAGCCGTCCGGCTGCGCGCCGGACACGGGGCAGCCGACGGCCGCGAGGAAGCGGTCGGGGGTGGGGAGGTCGGCGCCGGACCGCTGGAGCGTCCGCAGGGGGAGGACGAAGGGGATGCGTCCGTGGAGGTGCGGGAGGGCGGCCGTGCCGCCCGCCGGGGTGCAGGAGACCGCGAGCCACTGCACCAGCGTGCTCTTGCCCGAGCCGGCGACGCCGCGCAGCAGGACCCGGTCGTGCCCGGCGAGCGCGTGGTCGGCGGGTACCGGTGAGGCGGGCGGGGCCGGGGTGCCGCGCAGGCCGTCGTACGCGGCCTCGGCGTCCGGTGCCGCGCCGTCCTGCGCGTACGTGGCGTGCAGGCTCAGGTACGCCGTGTCCAGTGGCCAGCGGTCCGGCGAGTGCGCCAGGTCGATGCCGTAGATCGTCAGACGGCCGTGCTTCCTGCCGAGGTGGGCGAGGTAGTCCCGCTCGAAGGCGGTGTCCGCGGTCCGGGGTGACGGGTTGCGCGCGATGAGCTCGTCGGTCAGGGCGATGAGCCGGTCCAGGTCCCGGCTCTGCTCGACGAGGGTGCGGGCGACAAACGTCGACCGCTGGGTGAAGAAGTGCACGATGTGCAGGCAGGCGATGCCGAGCAGGGTGTCGTACAGCTGCTCGGCATCCCGGGAGAGCGCGCTCAGCGCCTCCTGGCCGGCCTCCTGGCGCAGCCGGCGGGCGAGCGCCGGGGCGCCCAGCCGGACGGCCTGTACGTCGTCCATGGCCAGCCCGCCGAGGGCGTGCAGGGTCCGGGTGAGCGCGTCGGCGACGGCGGCCTCCTCGGCGGCGGCGACGGGCCGTTCCCCGGGACCGGCGGCCCGCACGGCGCGCGCCACCAGCTCCCCGGCGATCTTGCGCAGCTCGCCCTCGGTGAGCGTGCGCTTCTCGCCCGTGAACGAGACGAGCGCGGACACCCGTACCGGCCTCTCCGCCAGCCCCGCGCCCGGCCCCTCCTTCACGAAGAGCTTCTTCACGAGCGGTGCCACGACGGACGACGCCAGCCGGGCCCCCACCGTTGCCGGATCCATGCCGGGCCCTCCCCCTGTCGCTGCCGGCCGTACGCGCCGACGAGGTTACCGGGGTCACAGGTCCTTGGTCCCGGAACGGACATACCAAGGACCTTGGGCAAAGCGGGCGGATCGGGGGGTTCGGTGACATGCCGCACAGCGGATTTCGCGCCTACTAAAAGGCATAGGAAAGGCGCCGGGTGGGGCCGCGGGCCGCCTTTCCCTGGTGCCGTGGGACTTTTGGCAGGGGGGTGGAGGGGACCTGCGGCAGAGAAGTCGAGGATCAAGGGAATGGCAGGTGGGGGCGGAATCCGGGGCGGGAAGGCGGTTCCGGGGATTGTCCGGGCGGGATGTTTTGAAGCGGGCGCGGCGGGTACGGCAAGGGGCTGATTCCCGTTGCCTTTGTTACGGGGTCAGGTAGTAGAAAGGCTTCTTGGCAGGCCTGCGAGCGGCGGTTACCAAGGAATGGCGATCCCGGTTGGTCCCGGCCGGGAGTCTTTCTTTCGGAGGTAATTCCCGCATGTCGAAGTTCTCCTTCACCCGGTATTCGAAGAAGCCCGCCCTGCGTACCCGCGCCACCGTTCTGGTGGCCGGCATGGGCGCCTCCCTCGCGCTGGGTGCCGGTGCTGCTTCGGCGATGGACGGCGGCGCGGTATCGCTCCAGGGCCTCTCCACGGACGTGGCGAGCACGGTGAGCGCGCAGGCCGACGCGCAGAAGAAGTCGATCGACGCGGAGAAGAAGGCCAAGGCCGACCGCGCCAAGGCGGCCGCTGACCGGCACGAGCGTGCCGAGCGGCAGCTGCAGAAGACCAACGGCTGGGAGAAGCCGGTGGACAAGTACGGCCTCGGCGAGAAGTTCGGTCTGGCCGGCAGTCACTGGTCGCACAAGCACAGTGGCCAGGACTTCGTGGTGCCCACGGGTACCCAGGTGAAGGCCGCGCACGAAGGCACCGTCGTGAAGGCGGGCCCGAACGGCGGCGGTGACGGTCCCGCGTACGGCAATGCCATTGTGATCAAGCACGGTGCCCACACGTACACGCAGTACGCGCACCTTTCGAAGATCCAGGTCCAGGTCGGCCAGAAGGTCTCCGCCGGTGACCGGATCGGCCTTTCCGGCAGCACCGGTAATTCCACCGGACCGCACCTGCACTTCGAGGTCCGTACCGGCGCTGACTACGGCACCGGTATCGAGCCGGTGGACTTCCTCCGCGGCGAGCACGTGGACGTCTGAGCCGGCCGGCCGACGAGAACTTAATCCTGTGGTGCCGCGGCGGTATTCGCCGCGGTGACCAATTCGAGGGCGACTTCGAGGATGGCCGCGCGCTTCTCCTCGGGGTCGCCTTCGACGTTTCCCATGGCGAACATTCCGGCGTGCATCGAGACCAGTGCGGTGACGCAGCGCGCCTGGTCCTTGAGTTCTGCATCGGGCTCCTTGAGGAGCCCGATCATCGTCAGCATCCGCGCCTTGAACGACTCACCGATGCTGAGGTCGCGGACGGTGGCCTGGTTCTCCTGCATGAAGCGGAAGAGCGGGGCGGCGTCGCGCAGCGCCTCGCTGTAACGGCGGAGGACCTCCTGCTTCGTCTCCAGCGTGCGCGGCCGGTCCCCGGCCCACGCGATCAGCTCGTCGCAGGGCCTGGCCAGGTCCTCGAAGAGGCTGATGACGATGTCTTCCTTGGTCTTGAAGTGGTAGTACAGGGCGGCCTTGGTGACCTCCAGCCGCTCGGCGATCTCCCGCAGCGAGGTCTTCTCGTACCCCTGCTGCGCGAAGAGGTCCAGGGCCACGTCCTGAATGCGCTGGCGGGTGTTGCCCCTGCGCGCGTGTGCTGTGCCCATGGTGCTCTCCTACGTCGTCGGTGCGGGTTCTCGCAGGCTATCCCTGGTCAGGCCGGGGCAATCATTAACTTACTTGACGCCCGGCTAGTTATGCCCTTACTGTCCTCGCCGTAAGCCAACTTGCCGGGCGGCAAGTAAGTGAGGAACGGGGGAGTGATGGCCGCAACCCAGGCCGCCGCGCCGGCGGACACCGGGGGCAAGCAGCCCGCCAGTGTCCGCGTGGTGCTCTTCGCACTGATGATCGCGATGCTGCTCGCGATGCTCGACAACATGATCGTGGGCACCGCGATGCCGACGATCGTCGGCGAGCTCGGCGGCCTCGACCACCTCTCCTGGGTGGTCACCGCCTACACCCTCGCCACCGCCGCTTCCACGCCCATCTGGGGCAAGCTCGGCGACATGTACGGCCGCAAGGGCGTCTTCCTCACCTCGATCGTGATCTTCCTGATCGGCTCGGCGACCTCCGGCATGGCCCAGGACATGGGCCAGCTCATCGCCTTCCGCGCGGTCCAGGGCCTGGGCGCCGGCGGTCTGATGGTCGGCGTGATGGCGATCATCGGTGATCTGATCCCGCCCCGGGAGCGCGGCAAGTACCAGGGCATGATGGCCGGCGTCATGGCCGTCGCCATGATCGGCGGCCCGCTCGTCGGCGGCACCATCACCGACCACCTCGGCTGGCGCTGGAGCTTCTACATCAACCTGCCGCTCGGCGCGATAGCCCTGGCCATGATCACGGCCGTGCTGCACCTGCCCAGGAAGCGCTCCCAGGCGCGCATCGACTACGTGGGCGCCGCGCTCCTCACCGTCGGCATCACCGCGCTCGTCCTGATCACCACCTGGGGCGGTACGGAGTACGACTGGCTGTCGGCGCAGATCGTGGGCCTCGGCGCCCTCGGCGTGGTGTCGCTCCTCGCGTTCGTGCTCGTCGAGAGCAAGGTCAGCGAGCCCGTCCTGCCGCTGCACATCTTCCGCAACGGCAACTTCTCGCTCGTCACCGTGATCGGCTTCCTGGTCGGCTTCGTGATGTTCGGGTCGATGACCTTCCTGCCGCTCTTCCAGCAGACCGTCCAGGGCGCCTCGGCCACCAACTCCGGCCTGCTGCTCCTGCCGATGCTGCTGGCGATGATGGCCGTCTCGCTGATCGCGGGCCGGGTCACCACGAGCAGCGGCCGGTACAAGATCTTCGTCGTGGGCGGCGGCGCGCTGATCACCGCGGGGCTCTTCCTGCTGTCCCTGATGGACACCGGCACCAGCCGCTTCACCTCGGGCGCCTTCATGGCCGTCCTCGGCGCCGGCATGGGCTTCCTGATGCAGACGACCATGCTGATCGCGCAGAACAGCGTCGAGATGAAGGACATGGGCGTCGGCTCCTCGTCCGCCACGCTCTTCCGGACCATCGGCGGCTCCTTCGGCGTGGCGATCTTCGGTGCGCTCTTCACCCACCAGGTGCAGAACACCATGGCCGAGCGGGGCGGTGCGGCCGCCGGCAAGGCCATGGAGGGCGGCACGCAGCTCGACTCCGGCGGCCTGGCGCAGCTCCCGGGCCCGCTGAAGGACGCGTACCTGCACGCGGTCGCCGACGGTACCCACCTGGTCTTCCTGTGGGGCGCGGCCGTCAGCGTCATCGGCTTCCTGGCGGCCTGGTTCCTCAAGGAGGTGCCGCTGCGCGGCGGCCCGGCGCAGCCGGAGCCGGGCGGCGAGCCGCAGGATGCGCCCCGGGCGGAGGCCACCCAGGGGGTCTGACCTCGCACGACATGACCCGAGCACGGCCCCGGCACCGGTCCACGGTGCCGGCGCCGTGGTGTCACCGGAGCGTGCCGTTCGTCCGGGCCGGGTGACGATTGCACCGGTCCGGGGACAAGGCGTGCCGCGGCGGTTTCCGCCCTTGCTTTCCGGAGTGGACTGGTGTCAGCAGTCCATGAGGGCTGCTGGATGCGGGCGCCGGCCGGTGCCCGCAAGGGGGGCGAAAGATCATGAAGGGCACGAAGGAGCCGGCCCGGACGCCACGCCGAGGGGTGGCGAAGGCCGCGGTGGCAGGGATGCTCGCGCTGGTCACCATGGGGGCGGTGACCTGGCGGATCGGACACGGCGACGCGGGCGCGGCAGAGGGGCAGCGCGCCGCCGAGGTGACGGGCTCGCAGGTCCAGGAATGGCTCGACAGGGCGTGGGCCTACCTGGAGCCGTACCTGCATGAGTTCGTGCAGCTGTACAAGCCCGAGCTGAACATGCGGTTCCCCGTCACCGTCGCCGTGACGGTGGGCGTGCTGCTGCTGTTCCGCATCGGCATCCGCATCCGGATCACGAAGCGGGAACGGCGCTGACGACCGGGTGATCCGGCCGCGGGCGCGGTCAGTCCTCCGGGCCCGGGAGCCGGATCACCGGGAAGCTGCCGGTGGCGGTCGGGGCGTTCTCGGGGAGCCAGAGGACGGCGACGGCGCCGCTGGTGCCGTCCACGGCGGCCTCCGCGTTGCGGAAGGTCAGCCGGGCGCCGAGCACCCGGGCCTGGCCCGCCGCGATGGTCAGGCCCAGGCCGTGGCCGCGGCCCGACCGGTCGCTGCTGCCGGTACGGAAGCGGCTCGGGCCCTCGCGGAGCAGCGACTCGGGGAAGCCGGGCCCGTGGTCGCGGACGCGGATCACCCGGCCCTCGACCGTGACCTCCACCGGCGGCCTGCCGTGCCGGGAGGCGTTGGCGATGAGGTTGCCGAGGATGCGCTCCAGCCGGCGCGGATCGGTGCTGACCTCCGCGTCCCGCAGCACCTCGATGCGGATGTCCGGGCCCAGCGCCCGCACCCGCCGCCGGACGAACTCCCCGAGCTCGACGTCCTGGAGCTCGGCCCGCTCGGCGTAGCCGTCCAGCCGGGCCACCTCCAGTACGTCCTCGACCAGCGTCCGCATGGCCTGCGCCCGGTCCCGTACGAGCTCCGTCGGGCGGCCCGGGGGCAGCAGCTCGGCCGCGGTGAGCAGCCCCGTGACGGGCGTGCGCAGCTCGTGCGCGATGTCCGCCGTCACCCGCCGCTCGGCCTCGATCCGGGACTGGAGCGCGTCCGACATGGCGTCCATGGCGCGTGCCAGTTCGTCGGTCTCGTCCCGTACCCGCCCGCCGATCTCGTCCCGTACGTGGACGGAGGTGTCGCCCTCGGCGAGCTTGCGGGCCGCCTCCGCCGCCTTCCGCAGCCGCTTGGAGAGCCGGCCGCCGACCAGCACGCCCAGCGCGCAGCCGGCCGCGACCACCGAGATGGACCCGATGAACAGCGCCTGGTCGAGGTCGTCCAGGACGGTGAAGCGGTCGGGGAAGTCGTTGTGGATCGAGAGCACCCGGCCGTCGTCCAGCGGCGCCGCGGCCCACACCTCAGGGGCGGCCTCCCCGTTGTCCTCCAGATAGGTGGCGCGCCGGCCCTCGGCGACCTCGGCGCGCAGCGCCTTGGGCAGCTTCGGGTCGTCCAGCCGGGCGCCGAACTGGAGGCGGGCGGTGGTCTCGTAGATCCGCTGGGTGAAGTTCAGCCGCTCGATCTGCACGTCGCGGCTGTTGTCGAGCATGGACACCCGGGCGGCGTTGTGCACGACGAGGCTCAGCGCGATCGCGACCAGTGCTCCGACGAGCGCGATCGCCGCACTGAGCTTCCAGCGCAGTCCCGTACGCAGGGCGAGTCCGACCACCCGTGGTCAGCCTCTCAGCTTGTAGCCGAAGCCGCGGACCGTCTCGATCCGGTCCTGGCCGATCTTGCCGCGCAGCCGTTGCACGTGCACGTCGACGACCCGGGTGTCACCGCCCCAGCCGTAGTCCCACACCCGCTCCAGCAGCCGGTCGCGGGAGAGCACCGTGCCCGGCGCGTCGGAGAACTCCAGCAGCAGCCGCATCTCGGTCGGCGTCAGCGCGACCGGCCGGCCGTCGCGCCGCACCTCCATGCCTTCGGTGTCCACCTCCAGGTCACCGAAGCGCAGCAGCCCGTCGTCGGCGGCCGACGCCGTGTCCTTGCCCGCACCGCCGCGGCCGTCCGGGCCGCTGGCGTGTCCGAAGCGGCGCAGCACCGCCCGTATCCGGGCGACCAGCACCGCACCGTCGAACGGCTTGGTGACGTAGTCGTCGGCGCCCGCCTCCAGGCCGAGCACCACGTCGATGGAGTCGGCGCGCGCGGACAGCATGATCACCGGGACCGTCGACTCGTCCCGGATGCGCCGGCACAGGCTGACCCCGTCCAGGCCGGGCACCATCACGTCCAGCAGGGCGATGTCGGGCCGGTCGGCGCGGAACGCCTCCAGGCCCGAGAGCCCGTCCGGCATGGCCGTCACCACGAAGCCGTCCCGTTCCAGGGCGAGCTGGGTGGCCTCGCGGATGACGTCGTCGTCCTCGACGAAGAGCACATGGGTCTCGGCCATGCGAGTTCTCAATCCTCCGATGGTGTCGCTTCGGCGTCGGGGCCGGTCTTGCTGTAGTCGGTGTAGGTGTGGACGTACTCGCGGAAGTGGTCCTTCGACCAGCGGTACGTCAGCACATCCTCGCCCGTGGGACAGCAGACGGCGTCGTCGGAGTCGTAGGTCTGCCTGGTGACCTGGAGTTCACCCTTGCTGACCCCCGCGTAGACCGGCGGCTGCTCGTCGCTGAAGACGTTCTCGTAGCCCTTGGCGTCCTTGCGGTACACGTACGACCCGATGCCGACGGAGTCCGCGCAGGTCATCACGTTGACGATGACGTCGGGGGCCTTGCCGCCGGTCAGCGGGGCGTAGGTGACGTCGATCGGGTACTCGTCGGCCGTGCACGGCTTGGCCAGGGTCTTCTTCACCTCGGCGCCGACCTTGGGGTCGGCGCGCAGCAGCGCCCGCGCGTCGACCTTCTTGTAGCCGACGGAGGACGAGGGGGAGGGCGTCGGTGTCACGCTGCGGTCCCGGGACGGTACGGGCGTGTCGGCCGCCGAGCCCTCGGACCGCACACCGTCGCCGGACGCTTCGCACCCGGCCAGCAGCAGCGCGACCGCGGCGATCCCCGCGAGGGCCGTGCCGACCGTGCGCCACAAGGTCGCGGGCAGGCGCGAGGGAGCGGCCGGCCGCTCCTCGGCCGGTCCGCCGTCGGCTCCTTCGCCCCTGGTCACACCGCTCCTGCTCACCATGTGCCTGTCACCCGTCGCCGGCCCGCGGACCGGCGGTCCAGCGGCCGGTCAGGCCGCGCACCGCTCCCGCTCCTGGTCGTCACGCTCCAGTACGCGCGCGTCGGCCTCGCGGTTCATCAGCTCCTGGCGCAGCCGGGCCAGCGCCCGGTGCAGCGTGCTCTTGACCGTCCCCGTGGACATGCCCAGCGCCGCCGCGGTCTCCTCCGTACTCATCTGCTCCCAGTGTCGCAGGACGACGACGCTGCGCTGCTTGGGAGCCAGCACCGAGAGGATGTCCATCAGCAGGGCGCGGTCGGCGCGCTGCTCGGTGCCGTCGTCCACGCTCGCGTCCGGGAGCTGCTCGGTGGGCACCTCCTCCAGCTTGCGCGCCCGCCACCACTCGGTCCGCGTGTTGATCATGACGCGGCGCAGGTAGGCGTCGGCGAGGGACTTGTCGGCGATGCCGTCCCAGCGCCCGTACGTCCGTACGAGGGCCGTCTGCAGGAGGTCCTGGGCGTCGACCGGGTCGGGCACCAGACGCCGGGCGCTCCGCAGCAGGGCGTCCTGCCGCGTACGCACGTACTCTTCGAAGTCCAGTACCTTGCCGCCGCTGGTCGCCATACCGACGCCTCCGATCCTCTGCCTGCGTTCCCCACGTTGTCCGTGCCGGTGGTCGCGGACCGGGCGCCGTACGCATGTCGGCGCGGTCCTTTTCTCCAGCACGGGAGAGGACGCTACGGAGGGGGTGTTGCGGCGTGGTGCGCGGCTGCCCCACAGCGGATGCACGGAAATCCGTCGGTTGTGTAACAACGGTCCGGCGCTCCTCCTCGCGGGGGACGGGAAGGGCCGCGAAGTCATTCCACGGGGGGAGGACGGGCCCTCCGGCAGGGGGGTTCCACCGAGCGCGGCATTCGGCGGTATCGGCATATGCCGACGCCCCTTTCCTGTGGTCGTATAGCAGAGACATTTCCGTTTTGCCCGGAAGGATGCACTTTGTCATGCGCCGCCTCGCCGCCGCCCACAGCCCACCGACCGGTGCAGCGACCGAGAGGTCCGTGCAGCCGGCCCCCCGACGACGCCGCGTGAGGAGACGGTGGTGCGCGGTCCTCCTCGTGCTCGCGGCCCTGCCGACAGCCACCTGCGGAGTGAAGAACGCCGGGGGCGCTCAGGACGCGCAGGGTGCGGGTGAGGTACGGAGCGCGGCGGGCCCGCGGTACCCGGTACGCATCCTGGCGTTCGCCGCCAACACCGGCTCGAACTCGCTCTCCGCGTACGACGCCCGGCTGGAACGGCCGCTGGGCGCCGCGCCGGTGGGCGGCGGCCCGACAGGGGTGGGCGCGGCGCCGAACGGCAACACCGTTTACGTGGCCAACAGCAAGAGCGACACCGTGGCCTTCGTGAACACCGAGACCCGGCAGGTGTTCGCCGTCATCAGGGTCGGGGACCAGCCCTTCGCCGCCATGCCCAACAGGAGTGGCAGCCGCGTGCTGACCGCGGACTTCGGTTCGAACACCGTCACCGTGATCAGCGTCCCGGGCCGCCAGGTGATCGGCAAGGTGCCCGTGGGGCGCTTGCCGCACAGCATCGCCACCATCCCCGGCGGCGAGGCGTACGTCACCAACAGCGGCTCCAACACCGTGTCGGTCATCAGCCCCGGCCTCGGCGTCACCGACGTCATCCGCGTCGGGGACTTCCCCAGCGGGATCAGTGCCACCCCCCGGGGTGACCGGGTCTTCGTCTCCAACACGGGTTCGGGGACCGTCTCGGTGATCAGCACGTCCTCCAACCAGGTGATCGACGTCCTGCCGGCCGGCCAGGCGCCGGTCGGCAACGCCGTCAGCCCGAGCGGCGGCACCCTGTACGTCGCCGACTCCGGCGGGAACCAGCTGGTGATCGTCGATGTCTCCAGCGGCCGGATCCGGGCCCGGGTGCCCGTCGGCGTGAACCCGCAGGGCGTGGCCATCACCCCGGACGGACGCCGGGTGTGGGTCACCAACGAGGCCTCCGACACGGTGACCGTCGTCAACCCGGCAGCCCCGGGCAGTCCGACCACGCTGCCCGCCGGGCACCAGCCGGAAGGCATCGCCATCACGCCCCGCTGACCGTCGCCCCGGCCGGGCCCCGTGGCCCGGCCGGGGGCCGGGCCGGCCCGTATCAGGTCAGCGGGAGCCGGTACAGGCCGTCCGGAAGCGGCTCCACCAGGCCGTCGGCGACCAGCCCGTCCAGCGCGCGGCCCCGCTGGACCGGCTCGTGCCACACCGCGTCCAGCTTCGCCTGCGGCACCGGCGCGACGGCCTCGCGCAGCACGGCCAGCAGCTTGCCGCGCACCTGGCGGTCGGTCCCCGCGTACGTCTGGACGCGCCGCGGCGGGCCCTCGTGCTCGGGCGAACCGGCCAGCCGCCAGGCGCACTGCGCGGCGACCGGGCAGCGTACGCACTCCGGGCTGCGCGCCGTGCACACCAGCGCACCCAGCTCCATCGTGGCCGCCGCCCACTTCGCCGCCGTCGCCTCGTCCTCGGGCAGCAGCGCGCGGGCGAGCTTGCGCTCGGCGGCCGTGGTGGCGTTCGGCGGGTACTGGCGGCCGGTGACCGCACGGGCGAAGACGCGGCGGACGTTGGTGTCCAGGACCGCGTGCCGCTGCCCGTAGGCGAAGGAGGCCACCGCGGCGGCGGTGTACTCGCCGACGCCGGGCAGCGCCAGCAGCTGGGCGTGCTCGCGCGGTACGTCGCCGCCGTGCCGCTCCTTTATCGCGGAGGCGGCGGCGTGCAGCCGCAGCGCGCGCCGTGGATAGCCGAGCCGGCCCCAGGCGCGTACGGCCTCACCGGACGGTTCGGCGGCCAGGTCGGCGGGGCGCGGCCAGCGGGCCAGCCACTGTTCGTACACCGGCAGGACCCGGTTGACGGGCGTCTGCTGCAGCATGAACTCGCTGACCATCACGCCCCAGGCACCTGCCTCGGGGCGGCGCCACGGCAGATCGCGGGCGTGCTCGTCGAACCAGTCGTTGACCGGCTCGTGCAGCCGCCGGCCGGCGCTGCCGACGGCGTCGGCGGCATCCGTTGCGGTGCCGGTGGCGGATGCGGCGGCAGGGGCGGAGGCGGCGGCGGACTCGGCGGGGCGCGGCGCGGGGGTCCCGGCGGTGCGTCCGATGCCGGGCTCCACGGCGGCGTCGCCGGCGGGCTGGGCGGGGGCAGGAGTGGAAGTCATGGCACCGTCGATCCTGACACGGCGTCCCAGAAGGGTGAAACGTCCCCGGTGCGTGCCGCCCGTTGTGCACCTGCACGTGGTAATCGCACTGCTGCAACGGGGCGTGCGCGACGGCGGCCGGACGTGGCGGCCGGACGTGGCGGCCGGGGCCGTGCGGGCTGCGGGGCGCGCCGGCCCCGGTCAGGGCCGGCCGGGCCGCGGGGCGCCGCTTCCGCCGCCCGGCCGGCGAGCGAGGATGCTCCCATGACCCACAGCACGCCCCCGGACCGTCCCTGCCCGCCCGAGATCCTGCGGGCCCTGGCCGACCACACGACCATGACGCTCGCCTACACCGACGACGAAGGCCCCCAGGCCTGCGCCGTCCTGTACGCCGCGACCGACGGTCCGGCCCCCGTCCTCCTCTTCGTCACGTCCGGGTCCACCCGCCACGGCCGGGCCCTGACCGCCGCGCACCCGGCGGCCCCGGTCGCCTTCACCGCCCAGCGCGACGACCAGGAGTGGACGGGCCTGACGGGGATCCAGGGGCGCGGCAGGTGCCGCCGCCTGGACGGTGCGGAGCGCCGGCGGGCCTGGCGTACGTACGCCGACCGTTTCCCGTACGTGGCGCTCAGCCCCAAGCTGCGCAGCGCCATGGACCACACCGCCTTCTGGGAGCTCCGGCCCACGTGGCTCCGGCTGATCGACAACGCCCGGGGCTTCGGCCACAAGGAGGAATGGACCGCCTGAAGTCCCCCCGAGAGGTACCCCGTTGACGCCAGGGGCCCCTCGTCCGGGCTATTTCTCGTTCCTGACCAGGAAGAACCAGGCAGATGATGGGAAAAGTCGGGGCCCCGTCGGCGGGTACTGGCTGGCATCCGGGCTGATCTCTCGTACAGTTTCCGCGTGGGATCTCTGCGCAATCCGATCGGGCCGCTTCCCTCCTCCATCTACTGGCGCCGGAGGGCGGTCGCGCTCGCGATCCTCGCGCTCCTCGTGCTGCTCGTGGTGTGGACCGTCAGCATGGGCGGGACCAGCGGTGACGGCAGCTCGCACGACAAGGGTTCGGCCGGCGGTCCCGCGACGTCCATCACCCCGGGCCCCAACGCCACCGACTCCGGGATCAGCCAGAAGCCGGGCGGCCGCGACGAAGCGGGCGACGGCGGCGGGTCCGGCGGCGCCGACGCGGGCTCCGGCGGTGCGGGCAGCGGCGGCGCGACCGGACCGGGCTCCGGCACCGGCGGCGGCACGCCCATCGGCGAGGGCGGCGGCACGGGATCCGGCGCGGGCGCCGGCAGCGGCGGCGGCGTCCTCGTACCGAGCGGCTCCTCGCTCGCCGACTGCCAGGGTTCCAGCACCGAGTTGACGCTGCGCAGCGTCAAGAACACCTACGGCCCCGACGACCGCCCGCGGTTCGAACTGACCGTCAAGAACACCTCGGAACAGGACTGCAAGGTCGACCTCGGCCGCAGGTCCGCGGTCCTGACGATCAGCCACACCGACAGCGACGACCACGTCTACGCCTCGGACGACTGCCCGCCGGACACCGGCGCCGCGCTCGTGAAGGTCCCCGCCGGGTCGGCCGTCACCCGGACCGTCGAGTGGGACCGCAAGCCCACGGCCCCGCAGTGCGCCACCCCCGCCGCCAAGTCCGCCAAGGCCGGCACCTACCTCGCCGAACTCACCGTCTCCGGCCTCAAGCCGGACAGCAAGTCCTTCGTCCTCGCGAAGGACTGACGCCCTGCCGTGCGGCTCCGCGGGCCGCACCGGCGCGTACGGCCCGGACGTACCGCCGGGTGCGCACGGCTCAGCCGTACAGCCGGCGCGTACGGCTCAGACGTAGCGCTCCAGGATGGAGGACTCCGCGAGGCGGCTGAGGCCCTCGCGGACGGAGCGGGCGCGGGCCTCGCCGACGCCGTCCACCGTCTGGAGGTCGTCGACGCTGGCGGCCAGCAGCTTCTGGAGGCCGCCGAAGTGGTCGACGAGGCGGTCGATGACGGCGCCGGGCAGCCGCGGGACCTTCGCGAGGAGGCGGAAGCCGCGCGGGGAGACCGCGGAGTCCAGGGTCTCGGGCGAACCGCTGTACCCGAGGGCACGCGCCACGATGGGGAGTTCGAGCAGCTCGGTGTGGGAGAGCGCGTCCAGCTCGGCGAGCGCCTCGAAGACCGTACGGGACCGCTTGGCCGTCGGCTCGGGGACGTAGTCGCGGACGACCAGCTCGCGCTCCGGCTCGACGCCCGCGATCAGCTCGTCCAGCTGGAGGGAGAGCAGCCGCCCGTCCGTACCCAGCTCGACGACGTACTCGGCGATCTCGGTGGCGATCCGGCGGACCATCTCCAGGCGCTGGGCCACGGCGGTCACGTCCCGGACCGTCACCAGGTCCTCGATCTCCAGCGCGGAGAGCGTGCCGGCGACCTCGTCGAGGCGGAGCTTGTACCGCTCCAGGGTCGCGAGCGCCTGGTTGGCGCGGGAGAGGATCGCGGCGGACTCCTCCAGCACCCGGCGCTCGCCGTCCACGTAGAGCGCGATCAGCCGCATGGACTGGCTGACCGAGACGACCGGGAAACCGGCCTGGATGGACACCCGCTGCGCCGTACGGTGCCGGGTGCCGGTCTCCTCGGTGGCGATGGAGGCGTCGGGGACGAGCTGGACACCGGCCCGCAGGATCTTGGTGATGTCCTTGTCGAGCACCAGCGCGCCGTCGAGCTTGCACAGCTCACGCAGGCGGGTCGCGCTGAACTCCACGTCGAGGACGAAGCCGCCGGTGCACATCGACTCGACGGTCTTGTCGAAGCCGAGGACGATGAGGCCGCCGGTGTTGCCGCGGAGGATGCGCTCCAGTCCGTCGCGCAGTGCCGTGCCCGGTGCGACCGCGCTCAGCGAGGCGCGCATCAGACTGTCACCGCCGGAGCTACCGCCGGACCTTCCGGGGGACGACGCCCGGTCGTTGGCTGCCACTGCACTCCTCCGTCGCAAGGTCTGTCGGTGCCGCAGCCCGCCCGGAGTTGCCTTGGCCGCGTACGTACGTCGCGGACGCGATCTGCGGCAGGACTGCGTTGACGGGCGAGACCAGGGCAAAGTCTACCGGCGACGCGCCGTTTACCTAGGGGAGTCCCGCCCGGGCGGCGCGGGGCGGCACCCGCCCGGCGCACCGGAGGCGGCCTCCGCGGCTCGCCGACCGCTCAGTGACCGCTCAGCGGGGACGCTCCGGCCTCCTCCGGCAGGGCCTCCTTCGGCGGGGACTCACGGCGCGGCCGGCGGGGCAGCACCCGCAGCGCCTCGCCGACGTCCGCGACCTCCCGGACCCGCATGCCCGCCGGGATCTTGCCAGGGTCGGCCGGCACCAGGGCGTGGGTGAAGCCCAGGCGCGCCGCCTCGGCGAGCCGGCGCTGCACGCCCGTGACCCGGCGCACCTCGCCCGCGAGGCCGACCTCGCCGATCGCGACGAGATTCTTCGGCAGGGGCGTGTCGGACGCCGCGCTCGCCAGCGCGAGCGCCACGGCCAGGTCGGCGGCCGGCTCGGAGAGCTTCACGCCGCCGACCGTCGCGCTGTAGATGTCCCGCTTGCCGAGCGCGGAGATCCGGCCGCGCTGCTCCAGGACGGCCAGCATCATGGAGACCCGGGAGGTCTCCAGGCCGGAGGTCGTCCGCCGCGGGGACGGGATCTGCGAGTCGACCGTGAGCGCCTGGACCTCGGCGACCAGCGGGCGGCGGCCCTCCAGGGTGACGGTCAGGCAGGTGCCCGGCACCGGCTCGTCGCGGCGGGTCAGGAAGAGGCCCGAGGGGTCGGCCAGGCCGGTGATCCCCTCGTCGTGCAGCTCGAAGCAGCCGACCTCGTCGGTCGCGCCGTACCGGTTCTTGACGCCCCGTACGAGGCGGAGGCGGGCGTGCCGGTCGCCCTCGAAGCTGAGCACCACGTCGACGAGGTGCTCCAGCAGCCGGGGACCCGCGATGTTGCCGTCCTTGGTGACGTGGCCGACCAGGAGCGTGGACATGCCGCGCTCCTTCGACGCGCGGATGAGCGCCCCGGCGACCTCGCGGACCTGGGCCATGCCGCCGGGCGCGCCGTCGATCTCGGGCGAGGCGACGGTCTGGACGGAGTCCAGGATCAGCAGCGACGGCTTCACGGAGTCCAGATGGCCGAGGACGGCGGAGAGGTCGGTCTCGGCGGCGAGGTAGAGGTGGTCGTCGAGGGCGCCGATGCGGTCGGCGCGCAGCCGCACCTGGCTCGCGGACTCCTCGCCCGTGACGTACAGCGTGCGGTGGTCGTCGCTCGCGGCCTTGGCGGCGACGTCCAGCAGCAGGGTGGACTTGCCGACGCCGGGCTCGCCGGCGAGCAGCACCACGGCGCCGGGGACGAGGCCGCCGCCCAGCACACGGTCCAGCTCGGCCACGCCGGTCGAGCGCGCGGTGGCCTGCCGGCCGTCGACCTGGCCGATCGGCAGCGCGGCCGTCGTGACCCGGCCCGGCGCCGTCGTCCGGACGGCCGGGCTGCCGCCGGCCTCCTCGACCGTGCCCCACGCCTGGCACTCGGGGCAGCGGCCGAGCCACTTCGCTGTGGTCCAGCCGCACTCGGTGCAGCGGTACGACGGGCGGTCCTTGGCCGGGGATTTGCGGGTTGCCATGGAAGCCACCGTAGCCGTGGGGACTGACAACGCGGCCGGGCAGCGGTCCGAGCGGCCGGCCGGGCGGTGGGACGGACGTCGCGTTCCGGGCGACAGGGGCGGCTGAGGCGTGTGTGGGGGAGGGGACGGATCGGACGTCTGTACCCCTTTGCGGGAGTACGTCACCCGAAAGAATGAAAAGCCGCCAAGCGGCTCTGACCGGACACCGTCACCTGTCTACCGTCGCCGGGTGATGAGCAGCAGGCCCGGACACCCCACGCACACCACCGTCGAACCGCCCCCCGCCGCCCGGGCGGAGCGGCACCGGGGGCAGGGCCGGGCCGGCCGTGCCGCCCGGTCCGACCGCCGCGACCGCCACGACCTCTCCGTCGAGCGCTACGAGCCGTACGTGGACGGCCTGTTCACGTACTGCCTCTCCGTCCTGTGCGAACACGGCGCGGCGACCGAGGTGCTCGGCGAGGTGCTCGCGCTCGCCGAGCGGCAGCACGCGCGACGCCCGTCCGACCAGGCGCTGTACCGCCCCTGGCTGTACGCGCTGGCCCGCTGGGCCTGTCTGCGCCGGCTCGCCGACCCGGACGCGCGCCCCGAGCCGGTGGCCGGGGACGGGACCGACCAGCGGCGCGAACTGGCCGCTCTGGCCTGGCCCGAGGCGGCGGGTACCACGCCCGAGCAGCGCGAGGCCCTGGAGCTGTCCGTGCGGCACGGACTGGGCCACCGTGAGCTGGCCGCCGTGCTGGGGGTGGAGCCGGTCGCGGCCCGCGCCCTGCTCTCCACCGCCGCCTGTGAGGTGGAGCGCACCCGCGCGGCGCTCGCCGTGGCCGAGTTCGGCCGCTGCGCCGACGTGGCCCGGCTGGCCGGGGACGCCCGGACGCTGCTGGGCACGGCGCTGCGCCGGGAGCTCGTACGCCACGTCGACGTGTGCGAGGAGTGCCGCCGTACGGCCGAGCGCGCGACGGCGGGCGGTCCCTGGCCCGGCACCGAGCCGGTGGCGCAGGGGCCGCTCCCGATGGTCACGGCGCCCCGGGCGGCGGCCCGCGTGGCGATGCGCGCCGCCCTGCGGTCGCGGACCGGGCGGGCGGTGGAGCCGCTGGAGAAGGGGGCGCAGGGGCGCACGAAACGGGCGGTCGGCGTAAACGGTTCTGCACCCCGTTACGACCGCAGCGGGTTCCCCCTCGGGCCCAAGGACCGGGCGGCCCGCAACGCCCGGCTGCGCAGCCGCGCGCTCACCACGACCGTGGTGGCCACCGTGCTGGCGGCGCCCGTGCTCGCGCTCTGGGCGGCGTACCGCGGCGCCCCGCTGACCGGGGAGACCGACGGCTCCGCCGTCACCGCGGGCGACGCCGAGAGCGACCGGCTGGGCGCCCGCCCGTACGAGAAGGCGGGCAGCGCGCAGACCACGCCCGACCCCCGGTACGGCCTCAGCACGCACTCGCCGGACGTCTCGGTGAAGGTCATCGGCGCGCACGGCGAGCGGCTGCGGGAAGCCGCGCCGAGTCCCTCGCGGTCCCGCACGGGGCCGGGACGGCTGACCGTCGCGGCGCAGCCGAGCGGCGACCTCACCCTCATCACGCTGTCCGCCTCCGGCGGGACGGCGGTGCGGTGGGCGGCGCACTCCGGGGCGCCGTGGCTGCAGTTCAGTACGACGGCCGGGGTGCTGGAGCCGGGGGAGACCACGACCGTCAAGGTGTACGTCGACCACGACCGGGAGCCGTCCGGCTACTGGCGCGCCCGGATCGCCGTGGACCCGGCCGGCGCGGTGGTCACGATCGAGGGGCGGGGCGCGACGCGGCCGGACCCCGGAGGACCGCGGCCGACGCCCACGGATCCGCCGCCGTCCTCGACGCCCGCTCCGACGCCTTCCGACCCGTCGCCGAGCGACCCGCCGCCGTCCCCGACGCCCACGCCTTCGGATCCGCCGCCGAGCGAGCCGCCGCCCAGCTCGACGCCGTCACCGTCGGACTCGGGCAGCCCGGCGGGCTGAGCTTCGGGGACTCCGCCCCGGACCCCCGGTCCTCGAGCTCCCCCAGCTACCGCCGGGAGGCGCCCCCGGACGGGCTGGGGGTGCCGGAGGTCAGCGTTTCGGCACGACCGGCATCGGCAGCAGGACCGGGTCCGCCGGGTGGGGGGCCATCGGAGTCTCCGTCGCCAGGCGTTCCTCGCAGAGTTCCGCGAGGCGGTCGTAGCCTTCCTTGCCCATCAGCTCGATGAGCTCGGGCGCGTACGACTGGTACACCGCCTTCGACGCGCTGTGCGCGGACGTCGCCGAGGTGCACCACCAGTTCAGGTCGTGGCCGCCGGGGCCCCAGCCGCGGCGGTCGTACTCGCCGATGGTGATCTGGAGGACGCGGGTGTCGTCGGGCCGGTCGATCCAGTCGTACGTGCGGCGGACCGGGAGCTGCCAGCAGACGTCCGGCTTGGTCTCCAGCGGCTCGCGGCCCTCCTGGAGGGCCAGGATGTGCAGCGAGCAGCCGGCGCCGCCGGGGAAGCCGGGGCGGTTCTGGAAGATGCAGGAGCCCTTCCAGCGCCGGGTCTGGCGCTCGCCGTCGTCCTCGTCCTCCTCGACCCAGCCGGTCGTGGTGCCCACGTCGTGGAACTGCCAGATGTCCGGCGTGAGCCGCGCCACGTGCTGGGCGACCCGCTCCTCGTCCTCCTCGTCGGAGAAGTGCGCGCCGAGGGTGCAGCAGCCGTCGTCGGCGCGGCCCGCCTCGATGCCCTGGCAGCCGCCGCCGAAGACGCAGTTCCAGCGCGAGGTGAGCCAGGTCAGGTCGCACCTGAAGACCTGCTCGTCGTCGGCCGGGTCGGGAAAGGTGACCCAGGCACGGGCGAAGTCGAGGCCGACCTCGTCGGTCACCTCGTCGGACGCCGCCCCGCGCGCCTGCTGCTTTTGAAGCTTCTTGAGGGCTTTTTCCTGCTTCGCCTTTTTCGTCTTCGCCACATCCCCAGCCTAAAGGCGCCACAGGCCCGCAGTAGCTTTCTGGGTATGCGACTCGGTGTTCTCGACGTGGGTTCCAATACGGTGCATCTGCTGGTGGTGGACGCGCACCCCGGTGCGCGCCCGCTGCCCGCCTGGTCCCACAAGGCGGAGCTGCGGCTGGCCGAACTCCTCGACGAGGACGGGAACGTCGGCGGCACGGGCGTCGACCGGCTCGTCGCCACGGTCCGCGAGGCGACGCAGGTCGCGGAGGACAAGGGCGTCGAGGACCTGCTGCCGTTCGCGACCTCGGCGGTACGTGACGCACCCAACGGCGAGGAGGTGCTCGCGCGCGTCGCCGAGGAGACCGGCGTCACGCTGCGGGTGCTCTCCGGCGAGGACGAGGCGCGGCTCACGTTCCTCGCGGCCCGCCGCTGGTTCGGCTGGTCGGCCGGGCGGCTGCTGCTCCTGGACATCGGCGGCGGTTCCCTGGAGATCGCGTACGGCCTGGACGAGGACCCGGACGCGGCGGTCTCGCTGCCCCTCGGGGCGGGCCGGCTCACCAACAGCGACCTGCCCGGCGACCCGCCGGATCCGGAGGACGTGCGGGCGCTGCGGCGCCGGGTCCGGGCCGAGATCGCCCGCGTGGTGAGCGACTTCACACGCTTCGGTGCGCCGGACCACGTCGTGGCCACGTCCAAGACCTTCAAGCAGCTGGCCAGGATCGCCGGGGCGCCGGGCTCGGCGGAGGGCCTGTACGTGCAGCGCGGGCTGAGCCGGAAGACGCTGGAGGAGTGGGTGCCGCAGCTCGCCACGATGTCCGTCGAGAAGCGCGCGGGCCTGCCCGGCGTCTCCGAGGGCCGGGCCCGCCAGCTGCTGGCCGGGGCGCTGGTCGCGGAGGCCGCGATGGACCTCTTCAAGGTGGACGAGCTGGAGATCTGCCCGTGGGCGCTGCGCGAGGGCGTCATCCTGCGGCGGCTGGACCATCTGCCGAACGGCGAGCCGGGCTGAGCCGCCAGGGGCGCCTGCGGGCGGTCCCGGGCCGTAGGACGGGCGTCCCGGGCCGTAAGAAATGCGTCATGGGCGCGGCAAGGTGGCGTCCGACATACCGGACCGCCTGCCCCCGGTACCGCAACGGCCCGTACCCTGTCCCTCGTGACGGAGCCAGTGGTGCGCATCCCGGATGCGAAGGTCGCCCTGTCCACGGCGTCGGTGTATCCGGAGTCGACCGCGACGGCCTTCGAGATCGCCGCACGCCTGGGGTACGACGGCATCGAGGTCATGGTCTGGACCGATCCGGTCAGTCAGGACATCGAGGCGCTGCGCCGGCTGTCCGACTACCACGGCGTGCCGGTGCTGGCGGTCCACGCGCCGTGTCTGCTGATCACCCAGCGGGTGTGGTCCACCGACCCGTGGACCAAGCTCCAGCGGGCGCGTAACGCGGCGGAGAAGCTCGGCGCCTCCACGGTCGTCGTGCACCCGCCGTTCCGGTGGCAGCGCAACTACGCCCGGGACTTCGTGCGCGGCATCTGGCGCATGGAGGGCGAGACGGACGTGAGGTTCGCCGTCGAGAACATGTACCCCTGGCGGTACCGCGACCGCGAGATGCTGGCGTACGCGCCGGACTGGGACCCCACCAAGGACGACTACCGGCACTTCACGGTCGACCTCTCGCACACCTCGACCGCCCGCAGCGACGCGCTGCACATGGTGGACCGGATGGGCGACCGGCTCGCCCACATCCACCTCGCCGACGGCAACGGCTCCAACAAGGACGAGCACCTGGTCCCGGGGCGCGGCAAGCAGCCCTGCGCCGAGCTGCTGGAGCGGCTGGCCGCCACCGGCTACGACGGGCACATCGTCATCGAGGTGAACACCCGCCGCGCCCTCTCGGCCGCCGAACGCGAGGCCGACCTCGCCGAGGCCCTCGCCTTCACCCGGCTCCACCTCGCCTCGCCGAACCGGGTGTACGGCCCGTGAGCGTGCCCGGGACGGAAGGTTCCGGGGCAGCGCCGCGGCGGCGCGGCCGCCCCTCCCGTACGGAGAGCGCGGCGGGCCCCGGCGCGCGGGAGCGGATTCTCGCCGCTGCCCGTACGGAATTCGCCGAACGCGGCTACGACAAGACCTCCATCCGCGGCATCGCCAAGGCGGCGCAGGTGGACCCCGCGCTGGTCCACCACTACTTCGGCACGAAGGAGCAGGTCTTCGGCGCGGCGATCGAGGTCAGCTTCGAGCCCGCGCTGCACCTCCCCGACCTGCTGGCACGGGGCGCGGACGGCATCGGCGAGCGGTTCGCGCGGTACTTCCTCGGCATCTGGGAGAACCCGGCGACCCGTGCCCCGCTGCTCGCCGTGATCCGGTCCGCGATGACCCACGACACCGCGGCGAAGGTGCTGCGCGGCTTCGTGCTGCGGCGGATGCTGGAGCGGGTCGCGGCGGAACTGGCCGTGCCGGAGCCGCGCTTCCGGGCCGAGCTGGCCGCCGCGCAGCTCGTCGGCATCGCGATGCTGCGGTACGTCATCCAGGTCGAGCCGCTGGCCACGGCGGACACCGAGGACATCGTCCGGACGGTCGCGCCGACGCTCCAGCGGTACCTCACGGAGGCCTGACCCGCGACGCTCCGGGGCGTGGCGCACCGCGTCCGCATGGCGAGCGGATGTCTCACATTCCGGAGAGGCTGTCCAGATCTTGGATCGGAGGCGTAGTCTCGGATCAGCTGATATGTGACTGCCGTGACGTGACTGCGCCGCAGGCCGGAGGCCCGGCGCAGGGCCCCGCCAGGCGCCGGCGTGGCGGCGAGTCCGACGAACCCCTAGGGAGTGACCATCGTGCCTGAGCTGAGGTCCCGCACCGTTACCCACGGCCGCAACATGGCGGGCGCCCGTGCCCTTATGCAGGCTTCGGGCGTAGCGGGCGCGGACATCGGCCGTAAGCCGATCATCGCGGTGGCCAACAGCTTCACCGAGTTCGTGCCGGGCCACACCCACCTCGCGCCGATCGGCCGGATCGTCTCCGAGGCGATCCAGGAGGCGGGCGGCATCGCCCGGGAGTTCAACACCATCGCCGTGGACGACGGCATCGCGATGGGCCACGGCGGCATGCTCTACTCGCTGCCCTCCCGCGACCTGATCGCCGACTCGGTCGAGTACATGGTCGAGGCGCACTGCGCGGACGCGCTGATCTGCATCTCCAACTGCGACAAGATCACCCCGGGCATGCTGATGGCCGCGATGCGGCTGAACATCCCGACCGTCTTCGTCTCCGGCGGCCCGATGGAGGCCGGCCGGGCCACGCTGGTCAACGGCACGGTCCGCAAGCTCGACCTGGTCGACGCGATCTCCGACGCGGTCAACGAGAACGTCTCCGACGAGGACATCCTCCGGATCGAGAACAACGCCTGCCCGACCTGCGGCTCCTGCTCCGGCATGTTCACCGCCAACTCGATGAACTGCCTGACCGAGGCCATGGGCCTGGCCCTGCCGGGCAACGGCTCCGTGCTCGCCACGCACACCGCGCGCAAGGCGCTGTACGAGCGCGCCGGGCGGACCGTCGTGGAGATCACCAAGCGCTACTACGAGCAGGACGACGCGACCGTCCTGCCGCGCAACGTCGGCTCCCGCGCGGCCTTCGAGAACGCCATGGCGCTGGACATCGCCATGGGCGGCTCCACCAACACGATCCTGCACCTGCTGGCCGCGGCCCAGGAGGCGGGCCAGGACTTCGGGCTGACCGACATCGACGCGGTCTCCCGCCGGGTGCCCTGCCTGTCCAAGGTCGCGCCGAACGTCGCGCCGCAGGGCACGTACTACATGGAGGACGTGCACCGCGCGGGCGGCATCCCGGCCCTCCTGGGCGAGCTGTTCCGCGGCGGGCTGCTCAACGAGGACGTGTCCTCCGTGCACTCCGCCTCCCTGGCCGACTGGATCAAGGAGTGGGACATCCGCGGCGGCTCCCCCTCCCCGGAGGCGGTCGAGCTGTTCCACGCGGCACCCGGCTGCAAGCGCTCGGCGACGGCGTTCTCCCAGTCCGAGCGCTGGGACTCGCTCGACACCGACGCGGAGAACGGCTGCATCCGCTCCCTGGAGCACGCCTACTCCAAGGACGGCGGCCTGGCGGTGCTGCGCGGCAACCTCGCCGAGGACGGCTGCGTCGTGAAGACCGCGGGCGTCGACGAGTCGATCCTGGTCTTCGAGGGCCCCGCCGTGGTCTGCGAGTCCCAGGAGGAGGCCGTCGAGCGCATCCTGAACAAGGAGGTCAAGGACGGCGACGTGGTCGTCATCCGGTACGAGGGCCCCAAGGGCGGCCCGGGCATGCAGGAGATGCTGTACCCGACCTCCTTCCTCAAGGGCCGCGGCCTGGGCAAGACCTGTGCGCTGGTCACCGACGGCCGCTTCTCCGGCGGTACGTCCGGGCTGTCCATCGGCCACGCCTCCCCGGAGGCGGCCGCCGGCGGCACCATCGCGCTGGTCGAGGACGGCGACCTGGTCAGGATCAACATCCCGGAGCGGACGATCGAGCTGGCCGTGGACGAGGCCACCCTGACCGCCCGCCGCGACGCCCTGGGCGGCGTGTACGCGCCGAAGAACCGCGAGCGCAAGGTCTCCGCGGCCCTGCGGGCGTACGCAGCCATGGCCACCAGCGCCGACCGCGGAGCGGTCCGGGACGTCAGCAAGCTCGGCTGACCCCACGCGGCTCCCGCCCCCGGCGCACGGACCTCCGTGCGCCGGGGGCGTCCGCGTACCGGCTACCAGCGGCCGGGGTCCGCCGCGTCCACACCGAACACCGTGCCGTCCGGGGCCGAGGCGAAGACCCGCCGCGCGGCCGGGTCCACCACCGGTGACGGCACGGTCTCCAGGTAGCCGCCGCGCCCCGTGGCCAGCCGCGGCTTCGTCTGCCCGAGCATCGCCCCGCGCCGGGTGTCCACCGCCAGCAGCCGCCCGTCGGGCGCGCTGAAGTACAGCCGGTCGCCGGCCACCACCGGCTGCGAGCCGCGGCTGACCGACGTCTCCACCGTCCACTCCCGCGCGCCGACGGCCTGCAGCGTGCCCCCGTAGGCGAGCAGGTAGACCGTCCCGCCCCGCACCGTGGCGAGCGCGTCGTCCAGCGGGGCCGGCAGCCGGTACCTGCGGACCGCGCCGCGGTCCGGGTCGTACCGCACCACCGCCTCCGTACGGGAGTCCGGCGCGGCCGCGGTCAGGAACAGCGCGCCGCCGCTGCCGGGGCCCGCCGGGGTCAGCGTCCCGGGCAGCGTCTTCTCCCACCGGACGGTGCCGTGCGCGAGCCCGACCGCGGTGACGAGGGTGCGGCCGCCGTCCTGCGCGGTGGCCGTGTACGCGGTGGAGCCGCCGGCACCGTACGTACGGAAGCGGGGCAGCGCGTGCCCGGGGAACGCCCGGCTCCACCGCTTCTCGTGCGTCCGGCTGTCCAGCGCGGTGACCGTGCCGTCGGCCGCCGTGAGCAGTACGGCGTCGCCCACCACGGCGACCTGCCCGTGGTACGCGGAGACGTCCTTGCTCCAGCGCCGGGCGCCCTTGCCGTCCGCCGAGGGGTCGAAGGCGTCGAGCCGCCGGCCGTCCGCCGACAGGACGTACAGCAGCCCGCCGGAGTACACGGGCGCGGCCGGCGGCAGGTCGCTGTCGGCGGCGGGGCCCGCGGGCAGCCGCCACGGCACGGCACCGTGCTCCGGTTCCAGCCGTGCGGCCCGCACGTCCCGCTGGGCACAGAAGAGCGCCGGCGCGGGCGTCCCGCCGGAGGGTGCGGTGCGCGGCACGTAGGAGCAGAACGGCATCTCGGCGGAGCGGCCTGCCGACTGCTCCAGCAGGGCCGTCCGCCAGGGGTGGAAGGTCTGCGCCGGGTCCGAGCCGCTGCCGGTCCTGACCTCCGGGCCGTCCTCCGGGAGCAGCGTCCGTACGCCCAGGAAGCCGCCCGCACCGACGACGACCGCGGCGACCGCCGCCCAGACCGCCCAGCGGCGCGGCCGGCGCGGCGCGGGCGTGCCGTCGGCCGGCCCGGCCGGGGACTCGGGAGATGCGGGCGGCGCCACCGGCGGCCTGGCCCGTACGTGGGTGGCGACGGCCTCGGCGGGCTCGCGCTGGGCCGGTATGTGCGGCTCGGGCGGGGCCGGGGCGGCCGCCGGTTCCGGCGCGTCGAGCGTCGAGTCGGCCTCCAGGAGCGAGTCCGGGCCGTAGAGGGAGCCCGTGCCGTGGAAGGAGCCGGAGGCGGCCGTGACGGCCGCGGCCGCCGGCGGCTCGTACAGCGGCTCCAGGTTCAGCTCCGTCGGCAGGTCGACGCGGAGCCGGGCCATCAGCTGGCTCGGCGTCGGCCGCTCCGCCGGGTCCTTCGCCAGACAGCTGCGCAGCAGCGGCGCCAGCTCCTCCGGCACGCCCGCGAGATCCGCCTCGTCGTGGACCACCTGGTACGCGACGAGGTACGGGCTCTCCGAATCGAAGGGGCCGCTGCCGGTCGCGGCGTGCACCAGCACCGAACCCAGCGCGAACACGTCCGCCGCCGGTCCCACTTCGCGCGGCCGCTGGAACTGTTCGGGCGCCATGAAAGGCGGCGTCCCGATCAATTTGCCGGTTTCCGTCCGCATTTCGCTGTCGGATGGTCGGGAGATACCGAAATCAATGACTTTCGGGCCGTCCGATGCCAGCAGCACATTGCTCGGCTTCAGATCGCGGTGCACCACGCCGGCGCGGTGGATGTCCCGCAGCGCCTCCGCGAGTCCGGCGCCCAGTTTCCGTACCTCGTCCAGGGGCAGCGGACCGTTCCGTTTCACATGGGCGGAAAGCGTGGGCCCGGGAATGTAGAGCGTTGCCATCCACGGCCGCTCACCGTCGGGATCGGCGTCCACGACCGGCGCCGTGAACGCGCCGCTGACCCGCCGCGCGGCCGCCACCTCCTGGCGGAACCGGCCGCGGAACTCCGGGTCCTGCGCGAATTCCGCGTGCACCACCTTCACCGCGAGCCGCAGCCCGGACGCCGAACGCGCCAGGTGCACCACGCCCATACCGCCCGAACCGAGCAGCTTTTCCAGCCGGTAGTTCCCCGCGTATTCCGGATGTTCCGCTTCCGGTCCGGCGCCGGAACTCCGCAGCGGCGGCATCTCCCCACCCCCGTGTATTCGGCCGCGCAATCGGCCGCAGATGCGACGCTCGGAGCCTAGTGGATACCGGCTGCGGCCCGGACACCGCTTGCTAGCCTGACCCCCGTTCGAGGTTCGAGCGGTTCGGCGCGAGCGGCCGGAAAACGGCCCCGCCCGCCGGACGCGGCATTCACACGACAGCCACACGACATTCCACGGGGGAGTGCGCGATGAGCACACAGGAGAACACCGTCGACAGCGCGGCCGAAGAGGCCGGCACGGTCTCGGCGTACCGCACCTACCCGGTCGCGCCGGGCTACCGCCTCAACGTCCGCAGCGGCCCGAGCACCACCGCAGCGGTCGTCCGCACCCTCCCGGCCGGCTCCTCGGTCCCGATCCGCTGCCAGCGCCACGGCCAGCGGGTCAGGGGCCCGTACGGCACCAGCGACATCTGGGACTGCATCGGCAGCGGCCAGTACGTCTCCGACACGTACGTACGCACCGGCAGCGACGGTTTCGTCGCCGGACCCTGCGGGAGCTGAGAGGCGTCGGGCCCTGCGGGAGCCGGGAGCCCGTCCCTGCCCCGGCCGGACGGCACCGCGCGGGAGCTGCCGGGGATAATCGACGGCATGAGCGAGGAGCACAAGCGCCCGGCCGGTGAGCCGGCCGGTCCCGAGCCGGTCGCCATCCGGTTCTTCGGCACGACCTGGGTCCACCACGACGGCGGCTACGCGCTGCGCCGCGCGGGCGTGGCCCTCGGCGCGCTCGTGCTCGCGGCGCTCGGCGCCTTCGTACTGCGCTTCGCCTTCGAGGGCCTGGCCGTCGCCGAGGTCGGTTCGCTGGTGAACGTCCTGATCGTGGTCTGCTTCGCGGTGTGCAGCGCCCTCGCCTTCCGCCGCACGTGGGAGGGGTTCGTCCGGCGCCGCGAACCGGCCGCCGACCGCGCGGCGGAGAAGGCCGAGAAGTCCGCGCAGAGCCTGATGATGATCGGTTTCATCGGCTCGCTGCTGGCCTACTTCTGCCGCGCCCTCGTCGAGGCGCCCGGCGAGAAGCTGCACCGCGCGGAGTACGAGGCGGCCCGTGAACGCCACGCCCGCCGGCGCACCGCCCGCACGGGCAACCCCGCGGCGCGCAAGCCGGGCGCGAAGGGCGGCGGCAAGGGAAAGAAGCGCCGCTGACCAGCTGGGCCCGGCCCGCGCCCGCCGCGAGACCTACGTCGGCCCCTGGCCCGCCGGGCGCTGCGCGGCTCCTGCCCTGGGTCGGCTGAGCGGCGGCGGGCGGCGACGGACGGCGGCGGCCGTCAGTACGTCCGGTCCGGCTTCCCGTCCCCGTACAGCCAGGCGTCGAACAGCCCCGACAGGTCCTTGTGCGCACGCCGCTCGCAGAAGGCGATGAAGTCCGCCGTACCGGCCGTGCGGTGCCGGTACTCGGCGGGCCACTCCTTCAGCACGCGGAAGAACGTGCGGTCGCCCACCGCGTTCCGCAGCTGCTGGAGGACCATCGCGCCGCGCTCGTACACCGGAGTGGCCATCACGTTCTCCGCCGCGCCGGGCCGGCCGGGCGGGAAGGCCCACAGCGGGTCGTCGGCCGGCAGCCGGTAGTGCGTGTCGAACTGCTGCTGCGGCGACCTGCCGCCGTGCCGCTCGGCCCACAGCCACTCCGCGTACGTCGCGAAGCCCTCGTTGAGCCAGATGTCCTGCCAGGTCCCGGGCGTCACCGAGTCGCCGAACCACTGGTGCGCCATCTCGTGCACCACGGTCAGCTCGTCGGGCGCACCGGAGTAGATCGGCTTGGTCTGGGTCTCCAGCGCGTAGTCCACGCTCTTGGGCGGGTGGTCCACGATCGCCCCGGCGGAGGAGAAGGGATATCTGCCGAAGAGCCCGGCCTCCCAGGTCACGATCTCCGACAGGCGGCCGAGCGGCGCGGCACTGCGCCGCGCCTCCCTGGGGTCGACGGCCACGTACAGCGGCACGCCCTGCCGGGTACGGCCGGTCCGCACCTGGAACTTCCCGACGGTGGCGGTGGCGAGGTAGGACGCCATCGGCTCGGCGCTGTGCCAGCGGAAGGCCGTCCGCCCGTCCGCCGTCCGCTTCCGGCTCGTCAACTCCCCGTTGGAGACGGCGGTGTACCCCTCGGGGACGGTGACGGTGATGTCGTACGAGGCCTTGTCGCTCGGGTGGTGGTTGCCGGGGAACCACGTCTGCGACCCGGCCGGCTCGCCCACGACGAACGCCCCGTCCGCCGTCCGTACCCACCCTTCCGTCGACCCGTCCGGGTCCTCGAAGGCCGACGGGCGCCCCTCGTAACTGATCGTCGTGCGGAACGTACGGCCCTTCGGGAGCTCCTGCGCGGGCCGTACCCGCAGCTTGTCGCCCCGGCGGGAGAACTCGGCGCGCTCGCCGTCCACCTGAACGCGCGTCACCTTCAGACCGTGCAGGTCCAGGGAGAAGGACGCCAGCCGCTGCCCCGCCCGGGCGGTCAGCCGCGCCGTGGCGTCGAGCGTGCCGTGCGGGACGTCGTAGTCCAGGCCGAGGGCGTAGTGGCGGACGTCGTAGCCGCCGTTGCCGAGGGCGGGGAAGAGCGGGTCGTCGAGCGTGTCCCGGCCGTCCACGGCCGCGGTGCCGGCCGTGACCTCGGAGGTGCAGGACGACAGCAGGAGCGCAACGGACAGGGCGGCGGTCGCGCCACAGGCGCGCAGGGGCCGGCGTTTCACGGGAAGTCCTGGGGTGTGAGGGACGGGAGAGATCGCGCTGACCTTACGAGGTCGCACGAAAACCTGTATCCCCCCGGCGACGGAAACGCGTTCCGCCACCAGGGGGATGTCCCAGGACGTTCGCCCTGCTTCAGCAGTGCGGGACCGCTGTGCCGGCGGCTTCAGCGGTGCCGGGTCAGGAGGCGGCGCCGCGCACCGGCATGTGGTCGATGCTCACACCGGCCGGCTCGGCGAGCTGGCGGCGGCGCTGCTCGGCCCAGGTGAGGAGGGCCGCCTCGCACGCGTGGTCGAGGTGCCGGAGCCCCGAGAGGTCCAGCTGGATCTCCCGGTCGGTGGGCAGCTCCTCCAGCTGGTCGAGGAGGCGCGGCAGCCGCAGGAAGGTGGCGTTGCCGACCGCGCGCACGCGGACCGGTGCCGCCGTCGGGGCGGTCGCGGGCTCGGCCTCGTCGAGCACGGCGGCCGTGGCGGTGCCACTGCCGTGGACCGACTTGGCCACGACGCGGCTCTGGGGCTCGCGGACCGCGTGGCTCCCGGTACCGCCGTCGATGCCGTCACCGGACACCTCCAGGTGCACGTGCGAGGTCTCCCAGGCGGTCTTCGCGACCGCCATGAGCAGACCGATCAGCACGCCCTCGAACATGTTGGTGACCACGATGGCGATGGCGGTCGTCGCGAGCACGACGGCCTCACCACGGTGATCGCGCCACAGCGGACGGATGTCCTTGAGCGGCATCAGCTTCCAGCCCGCGTGGACCAGGACACCCGCCAGCGCGGCCACCGGGATGACGCCCAGCGCGGCCGGGAAGGCCGCGGCGAAGACCAGCAGCCACACGCCGTGCAGGACGCGCGAGAGCTTGGTCTTCGCGCCGGCCGACACGTTGGCGGAGCTGCGCACGATGACCGCGGTCATCGGCAGCGCACCGAGCACACCGCACACGGTGTTGCCCGCGCCCTGGGCCATCAGCTCCTTGTCGTAGTCCGTCTTCGGCCCGTCGTGCAGCCGGTCCACGGCCGCCGCGCTGAACAGCGACTCGGCGGAGGCGATGAGGGTGAAGGCGAGCACCGTGCCGATGACGCCGAACTCCGCGACGCGCGCGAAGTCGTCGGCGCCCGGCGGCTGGATGGCACCCAGCAGGCCCTGTACCTCGACCCGCGCGACCGGCAGGTCGAAGACGAAGACCGCGAGCGTGGCGAGGGCCACCGCGGCGAGCGGCGCGGGCAGTACCTTCGCGCCCTTCTTCCAGCGCGGCCACAGAGCGAGGATCGCGATCGTGCCGACGCCGATCCCCACCGCGGCGAGCGCGGAGTTCGAGCCCACCGTGTCGATGAAGAGGTCGGGCAGTCCGCCCAGGTTGGCGAGGCCGCTGCCGGGCGCCTTCGCGTCCGCGAGGGCGTACAACTGGCCCGCGATCAGCACCAGTCCGATACCGGCGAGCATGCCCTGCACCACCGCGACCGAGATGGCGCGGAACCACCGGCCGAGCTTGAGCGCGCCCATGACCAGCTGGAGCAGGCCGGCGACGAGGACGATGATGCCGAGCGCGCCGACGCCGTACTGCTTCACGGCTTCGTAGACCAGCACGGTCAGGCCCGCTGCCGGGCCGCTGACCTGGAGGCTGGAGCCGGGCAGGAGGCCGGTGAGCAGACCGCCGACGATGCCGGTGACCAGGCCGAGTTCAGCGGGGACACCCGAGGCCACGGCCACGCCGACGCAGAGCGGCACGGCGACGAGGAAGACCACGAGCGAGGCGGTGAAGTCGGCGCGGAAGGTGCCGCGCCGGGGGGCGGCGGCGCCCGGCGGCGCGTCGGTGCCCGGGGGACCGAGACGGGAGTTGAAGATCCGTTCGACGAAATTGCGCATGAGGATGCCTCCAGCTGGTACCCGCCGGCAGTGCGTGCTGCGGCAGGAGCTGTTGCGGATGGATGGCTGGATCCGTACGGAGCGGGCGAGGGCACGTCGGACCGGCCGGATGTGCCGGGCCGCACGGCCGGGCGCCGTCAGCCGTCTGTAGGGCGGTTTTTCTGGCGGTCGGTTCCGGTCAGCGGTCGGTTCCGGTCAGCTTTCAGTGGCGTAGGTACGCCCGTGGTGCGGTGCGCGGGCAGGGGGAAAGCCCGTGTGACATCCCTCAGCAGCGAAACACACAGAGAGTGAGGGGAAGTTGACCGATTCTCTGCAGTGATTTGGCGTGCGAACGCGTCAGCGGAACGGTCGGTTCGTGATCGTCCACGGGTGCGGTGCGGCAGCACACGCAGTACGCACGCGGATCGGGCGGCGTGGGCGGCCCGGAAGAAGTGCGGGCGGCCCGTCGGAGATGACAGGTCTCGGGCCCGATCTCGCCCTTGGCTCCGCCTTCGACGGTGGCCTTGGCGGAGGTCTCGGCGGCCGGTGCCGAGGCGCCGCCCTTGGATGCGGCGATGCTGGTACCGGCGCCCTCGGCGGGCTCGGCGAAGGCGAACCCCGCCGTCGTCAACAGGGCCAGCAGCGCGGCAATGAAGATCGCCAGGGCAGGGCGTATCGCGGTACCCGGCTTCCCCATCGTCGCCTCCTCCGGCGCCCGTGGACAGTCAATTCCATTGTGTCCAAAGACAGCCCCCGTACGGCAAGTCCGCGTGTAACCGTCAAGTTAACGCGGAGTTATCAGAGCGGAACGATCATCTCCGAACGCTCCGGCGGCCGCCGGGAGCACGCCCCGAACCACCGCACGCCGGGCAGTTCGGAGTCCGGCCGCAGGGGCCGGGACACAACACTCGTGCACCTCTGCTGAACGTCATCTCCCCACGGCAGGTTCCCTCGCCCCCGGTTCTTGACGCCCTCATTCCGCTCGGCGCAGTATTCAACACATGATGAAATACGGGCCCGGCGGCACGCACGAGCCGGACGCGCCCTACGAGCCACCGGATGCCCGGACGGCACAGGACCCCCTACGTGCGCCGAGCGGTCCGGGCGGGCTCAATGCGTCCGATGTACCCGGCAACGACCCCGCCCCTGCCGTACGCGCACGCGGCCTCTCGGTGGTACGCGGCGGCCGTACGGTCCTGGCCACCCTCGACTTCGACGTCCCCCGCGGGCAGGTCACCGGCCTCCTCGGCCCCTCCGGCTGCGGCAAGACCACCCTCATGCGCGCGATCGCCGGCACCCAGGCGCACGTCACCGGCGCGCTCGACGTCCTCGGCCGGCCCGCCGGAGACGCCTCGCTGCGTCCCCGGACCGGCTACGTCACGCAGGCGCCGGCCGTGTACGACGACCTCACCGTCCGCCAGAACCTCACGTACTTCGCCGAGGTACTGAACCCCGGACGGGCGGCCCGCGCCGCCCGCCAGGAGGCGGTCGACCGCGCCCTCGACGACGTCGCCCTCACCCCGCACGCCGACGTGCTCGCCGGGAACCTCTCCGGCGGCCGACGCAGCCGGGTATCCCTCGCGGTCGCGCTCCTCGGCGACCCCGAACTCCTGGTCCTGGACGAGCCGACCGTCGGCCTCGACCCCGTGCTCCGCCGGGACCTGTGGCACCTCTTCCACACCCTCGCCGCCGACCGCGGCGTCACACTGCTCGTCTCGTCCCACGTCATGGACGAGGCCGAACGCTGCGACCGCCTCCTCCTCATGCGCGACGGCCGCATCCTCGCCGACACCACCCCCACCGCCCTGACCACCGACCCCACGACCCCAACGGTGGAATCCGCCTTCCTGGCACTGGTCGAGGGGCCCGCTGCTGTCGCTGTGGGCGGCGATGAAGCCCCTCCCACCCACCCCGCTGCTGCGGGCAGCGACGGAGCTGTTCCCGCCCACCCCACCGCTGTGCCCACTCGTGCCGCTGGGGCGGCACGAGTGGGCACAGCGGCACCCCGACGGCGGGAGGCCGGGCCCGCGCGCCCGCGCCCCGACGGCACCCCCCTCCCCCGCGGCCCAGCGCACCGCGGCGACCACCACCCGCGTCCTACGTCAGCTCGCCCACGACCCCCGCACCATCGCGCTCCTCCTCCTCGTCCCGTGCGCGATGATCACCCTGCTCCGCTACGTCTTCGACGCCGACAGCCGCGCCTTCGACACCTTCGACACCATCGGCGCCTCCCTCCTCGGCGTCTTCCCGATGATCACGATGTTCCTGGTGACCTCCATCGCCACCCTCCGCGAACGCACCTCGGGAACCCTCGAACGCCTCCTCGCCATGCCGCTGGGCAAGACGGACCTGATCGCCGGCTACGCCCTCGCGTTCGGCCTGCTCGCCGTCGTGCAGTCGGCCCTCGCCACCGCCCTGTCCCTATGGGTGCTGGACCTGGACGTCACCGGATCCCCCTGGCTCCTGCTCCTGGTGGCCGTCCTGGACGCCCTGCTCGGCACGGCCCTCGGCCTCTTCGTCTCGGCCTTTGCCGCCTCCGAGTTCCAGGCCGTCCAATTCATGCCGGCGGTCCTGATGCCGCAACTCCTGCTCTGCGGCCTCTTCACCCCGCGGGACGAAATGCAGCCGGTGCTCTCCGCCCTCTCCGACGCCCTCCCGATGTCCTACGCGGTCGACGCCATGAACGAAGTCCTCCGCCACCCCGACATCACGGCCGCGTTCCTCCGTGACGCCGGGATCGTCACCGGCTGCGCCCTGCTCGTCCTCTCCCTGGGCGCAGCCACCCTCCGCCGCCGCACGCGCTAGCCCCCGGCCCACTCCCCGGTGAGCCGGGAGCCGGGAGCCGGGTACTGAGAACCGGGGTACCAGGTACCGGCGACCACCGGTCAGCAGCGCTTCGTGGCACCGCCGTCGTCGAGGTACTTGCCGTAGACCCATCCGATGCTCGCGCCCTGGGGGTGGCGCACGTACGTCCACTTGTTGCCGGCGGAGTTGACGGAGTAGCAGTCGTAGGTCACCTTCATGCCCTTGTCGAGGTACGCGGTGACGGTGCAGTCCCCGTAGGGGCCGGTGTGCACCGCGGCAGAGCCGGCCGTGATCGTGCCCGTGCCACTGTCCTTGTCGGGGTGCGGCCAATTGGCGTTGCCGCAGGTCACGGCGGAGGACGCGGCACCCGCCGAGGTGGCGGGCAACAGCACGGCCCCGGAGGTGAGCGCCGCTCCCAGTGCCGTGACGGCCAGTGCCTTACGGATACGCATCGATACTCCTCACAGGCTCTGCGCCACCGCCGGGGGCGAGGGGCGCGGGTGATGGGCGTACCGGGCCCCGCGACCGCCGATCCCCGTGACAACGGCGGACGGCGGGGCGGCCGGGACGTGATGAGCCTGTTGAGGCGGCCGGTCCGGCGTCAACGGCGTACCGCTGTCCCGGACAGCGCCCCGCTGTCCCGGACAGCGCCCCGCTGTCCCCGCAGCTCAGCGCCTTGTCCGGATTCCGGTCGGGACAGAGCCGAGCGACACGGAAGCGACCGGGAGCGAACAGAAGCGACTGGAAGTGCCCATTGGCCGAATGGCATGTCCTGGGCAAGATGACACCTATGGAAAACCGGGACGGCTCAGCGCCGTACGCGGCGCAGGATGTCGCCGAGTTCATCGAGGCGATGCGGCACCTGAAGGAACGGTCCGGCCTCACCTACCGCCAGCTGGAGGAGAAGGCCGCCGCACAAGGCGACACCCTCGCCCGCAGCACCCTGGCCAACGCGCTGAGCGGCCGGTCCCTGCCGCGCCCCGAACTGCTGGCTGCCTTCGTCCGGGCGTGCGGAGAAGGCGACCGGACCGCGGAGTGGACCAGAGCCCGCAGCCTGCTCGCCACGAAGTCCGCGACGAAGTCCGCCACGAAGTCCGCGACGAACTCCGCGACGGAGCCGACGCCAGGCGCAGAAGCCGGAGCGGAACCGGAACCGGAACCGGAACCGTCACCGGAACTGAAATCAACGGCAGAGGCGGCCGCGCCGGCTCCCGCCGGCCCCCACCGGCCCGCCCTCCTGACGGCCGCGGCGGCCGTCCTCGTACTGGCCGCGCTCGCCGTCTGGGCCTGGACGTCCTTCGGCGGGACCGGCGACCGCTCCTCGGAGGCCGGCTCCGTACCGCCCAAGGGGCCGGTACGCATCCAGCCGCTCAGCGCACCGCACCTCTGCCTGACCGACGGATACGTCCCGGACCGCCGGTACGACTCCGTGGTGGCCGTCCAACGGCCCTGCTCCGACGTGGCACCGCAGCGCACCCGGCTCGTCCCGGCGGGTGGCGGCACGTACCGCATCGAGTGGTGGCGCCCCGACCAGGGCACCGGCTGCCTCACGCTACGGACCGACGCAGCCGCCGCCGGCCTCCTGGAACCCCAGAACGACTGCGGCAACGCCACCCGCCTGCATATCGACCCCGCACCCACCCGCGAAGACGACCGGACCCGCGAAGACGACCCCGCCCGCGAAGACAGCCATGCCCCCGAAGACGACCCCGCTCTCTTCCGCTTCCGCGTGGAGGCCGGCCAGGGCTGCGTCACCATCGCCGCCCCGGCCACCGCCGAAGGCTCGGAAGCCGTCGTCACCCGCTGCACGGCCTCGGACGACCAGCTCTTCCGCATCACCGCAGCTCCCGCCGGACGGCCGCCCTCGCCCACAACGTGAAACGCCCCGGCGTCCGCGCGCGGCCGAATGCGAGGATGACGCGGTACCGCGCGCCCGGCGCGCACCACGAAGTCCCACCGGCGAGGTGAACCGCATGTCCCACAAGGTCGCCGTCCTAGGCACAGGAAAGATCGGCGAAGCCCTGCTCAGCGGCATGATCCGCGGTGGCTGGTCGCCGTCCGACCTGCTGGTCACCGCCCGCCGGCCCGAGCGCGCGGCCCAGCTCCGCGAGCGCTACGGCGTCGAGGCCGTCAGCAACGCCGACGCCGCCAAGGCCGCCGACACGCTCATCCTCACCGTCAAGCCGCAGGACATGGGCGCGCTCCTGGACGAGCTGGCCCCGCACGTCCCCGCCGACCGCCTCGTCATCAGCGGCGCCGCCGGCATCCCCACCTCGTTCTTCGAGGAGCGGCTCGCCCCGGAGACCCCGGTCGTACGGGTCATGACGAACACCCCCGCCCTCGTCGACGAGGCCATGTCCGTCATCTCCGCCGGCACCCACGCCACCGACGAGCACCTCGCACACGCCGAAGAGATCTTCGGCGGCGTCGGCAAGACGCTCCGCGTCCCCGAGTCCCAGCAGGACGCCGCCACCGCCCTCTCCGGCTCCGGCCCGGCCTACTTCTACTTCCTCGTCGAGGCCATGACCGACGCCGGCATCCTGCTCGGCCTGCCCCGCGACAAGGCGCACGACCTGATCGTCCAGGCCGCCATCGGCGCCGCCGTGATGCTCCGCGACAGCGGCGAGCACCCGGTCAAGCTGCGCGAGAACGTCACCTCGCCGGCCGGCACCACCATCAACGCCATCCGCGAGCTGGAGAACCACGGCGTACGCGCCGCCCTCATCGCCGCGCTCGAAGCCGCCCGCGACCGCAGCCGCGCCCTGGCCTCCGGCAACGGCTGACGCCCGCCCCGCGGCGGCTGCCCTCCAGGCAACCGCCGCGACGAGCGTTCTCCCAGCCCTCTAGGCCCTCTACGCCCTCTCGCCCTCCTGCACCGTCACGCTCGTCCCGTCCGTTCGCTGTGGCCGGCGGGCCACCGCGGCCGGAGGGTTCTCATGCCACCAGCCCGACCGCCCGGTACGCCGCGTCCACCCGCGGCCGGGCCATCGCCCGGGCCCGCTCGGCACCCGCCGTCAGCACCCCGTCCACATACGAGGGATCCGCGGCCAGCTCCGCATGCCGTTCCCGCACCGGACGCACCGTCTCCACCACGGCCTCGGCCGTGTCCTTCTTCAAGGCCCCGTACGAGTCGTACTCATCGGCCAGCACCCGCGGATCACCGCCCGTACATGCCGCCAGCACGTCGAGCAGGTTCGCGACCCCCGGACGCTCGGCCCGGTCGTACACGACGTCGCTGCCCGCGTCCGTGACGGCCCGCATCACCTTCTTGCGCACCACGTCCGGCTCGTCCAGCAGATAGACGATCCCCGCCGTACGGACCCGCGACTTCCCCATCTTCGCCGTCGGCTCCTGCAGGTCCATCACCCGCGCCCCCACCGCCGGAAGCGTGGCCTTCGGCACCACGAACGTCTGCCCGTACCGCTGGTTGAACCGCACCGCCAGATCCCGGGTGAGCTCCACATGCTGCGCCTGGTCCTCACCCACAGGCACCTCGTCCGTCCCGTACGCCAGGATGTCCGCGGCCATCAGCGCCGGATACGTCAGCAGCGACAGCCGTACGCTCCCGCCGCGCTCGCGCTCCCGTGCCGCCTTCTCCTTGTACTGGATCATGCGCCGCATCTCGCCGTCCGTGGCCGTGCACTCCATCAGGTACGACAGCCGCACGTGCTCATCCACCTGGCTCTGCACGAACACCGTGCACCGCTCGGGATCCAGCCCGGCGGCCAGCAGCAGCGTCGCGGCCTGCCGGCTGAGCCGCCGCACCCGCGCCGGATCGTGCTCGACGGTCAGCGCGTGCAGGTCGACCACGCAGAACAGCGCGTCCGCCCGGTACTGGTCCTCCTCGGCCCAGCGCCGCATCGCCCCGAGGTAATTGCCCAGCGTCAGATGCCCGGTCGGCTGCACACCACTGAAGATCCGCGTCATCTCTCGGTCCCCTTACCTGCTCACTCGCTCGGTTTCGTGGAGACCGCCGCACCGATCCGACCGGCCGGCTGCGGGAGGGAGATACGCGAACGGCCGCCGGGGGCGGCGGCCGTGTTCATGCATGCGCTGTGGTCGGCCGCCGTCAGGCGGGCCACCACTGCTGTACGAGCGCACGCGTATGCATGGCGCCTACGGTACGCCGCGGAGGGCGCCCAGGCACGGGTTTGAACGAACCCGAGCCCTCGTGTAGTGTCCTCCGAGTTGCCACGGAGTCATCGGCTCCCGGCAGCCACTCACGCCGCACCGGCGGCAACCCACTACTGCACGACCTTCCTTCGGGAACAATTTCGGCATGCCGAAATTCGACCGACCGGCTCGATTATGAACCGGCAGGGAAAACCGCTAAAGTAGTGGACACGCCGGAAGGCGCGAAAAACCCCGCCGACGGGGATTCGGAAGCGAATTCGGACCGGAAACGAGCCGGAAAGCGTCTGATAGAGTCGGACTCGCCGAAAGGGAAAGCCCGAAAGGGCCGACCGGAAAGCGAACCCCGCTCCAACAGGGGGCCGGAAACGCCAAGCGGATCTGGTAAGGTTGGAACCGCGAAGAAGCCGAAAGGCCGAAACGCACCGGCGAAAATCGGAGCCGCAAGGATCTGATAGAGTCGGAAACGCAAGACCGAAGGGAAGCGCCCGGAGGAAAGCCCGAGAGGGTGAGTACAAAGGAAGCGTCCGTTCCTTGAGAACTCAACAGCGTGCCAAAAGTCAACGCCAGATATGTTGATACCCCGTCTCCAGCAACTCTGCTGGGACGAGGTTCCTTTGAAAGCCCTCCCAAGCTTGGGAGGCAACACAGCGAGGACGCTGTGAACGGATCGGACTATTCCTCCGATCTGTTCCGCTCTCGTGGTGTTCGCCCCGATCACGGGGAAGCATTCACGGAGAGTTTGATCCTGGCTCAGGACGAACGCTGGCGGCGTGCTTAACACATGCAAGTCGAACGATGAAGCCGCTTCGGTGGTGGATTAGTGGCGAACGGGTGAGTAACACGTGGGCAATCTGCCCTGCACTCTGGGACAAGCCCTGGAAACGGGGTCTAATACCGGATACGACACGGGATCGCATGGTCTCCGTGTGGAAAGCTCCGGCGGTGCAGGATGAGCCCGCGGCCTATCAGCTTGTTGGTGGGGTAATGGCCTACCAAGGCGACGACGGGTAGCCGGCCTGAGAGGGCGACCGGCCACACTGGGACTGAGACACGGCCCAGACTCCTACGGGAGGCAGCAGTGGGGAATATTGCACAATGGGCGCAAGCCTGATGCAGCGACGCCGCGTGAGGGATGACGGCCTTCGGGTTGTAAACCTCTTTCAGCAGGGAAGAAGCGCAAGTGACGGTACCTGCAGAAGAAGCGCCGGCTAACTACGTGCCAGCAGCCGCGGTAATACGTAGGGCGCAAGCGTTGTCCGGAATTATTGGGCGTAAAGAGCTCGTAGGCGGCTTGTCGCGTCGGATGTGAAAGCCCGGGGCTTAACCCCGGGTCTGCATTCGATACGGGCAGGCTAGAGTTCGGTAGGGGAGATCGGAATTCCTGGTGTAGCGGTGAAATGCGCAGATATCAGGAGGAACACCGGTGGCGAAGGCGGATCTCTGGGCCGATACTGACGCTGAGGAGCGAAAGCGTGGGGAGCGAACAGGATTAGATACCCTGGTAGTCCACGCCGTAAACGTTGGGAACTAGGTGTGGGCGACATTCCACGTCGTCCGTGCCGCAGCTAACGCATTAAGTTCCCCGCCTGGGGAGTACGGCCGCAAGGCTAAAACTCAAAGGAATTGACGGGGGCCCGCACAAGCGGCGGAGCATGTGGCTTAATTCGACGCAACGCGAAGAACCTTACCAAGGCTTGACATACACCGGAAACGTCTGGAGACAGGCGCCCCCTTGTGGTCGGTGTACAGGTGGTGCATGGCTGTCGTCAGCTCGTGTCGTGAGATGTTGGGTTAAGTCCCGCAACGAGCGCAACCCTTGTTCTGTGTTGCCAGCATGCCCTTCGGGGTGATGGGGACTCACAGGAGACTGCCGGGGTCAACTCGGAGGAAGGTGGGGACGACGTCAAGTCATCATGCCCCTTATGTCTTGGGCTGCACACGTGCTACAATGGCCGGTACAATGAGCTGCGATACCGCGAGGTGGAGCGAATCTCAAAAAGCCGGTCTCAGTTCGGATTGGGGTCTGCAACTCGACCCCATGAAGTCGGAGTCGCTAGTAATCGCAGATCAGCATTGCTGCGGTGAATACGTTCCCGGGCCTTGTACACACCGCCCGTCACGTCACGAAAGTCGGTAACACCCGAAGCCGGTGGCCCAACCCCTTGTGGGAGGGAATCGTCGAAGGTGGGACTGGCGATTGGGACGAAGTCGTAACAAGGTAGCCGTACCGGAAGGTGCGGCTGGATCACCTCCTTTCTAAGGAGCACTTCTAAGCCGGTCCTTCGGGGCTGGTTCAGAGGCCAGAACATCAGCGAACGTCTGATGCTGGTTGCTCATGGGTGGAACGTTGACTACTCGGCACACTCGGTCTGGTGACCGTCAGTACTGCTCTTCGGAGCGTGGAACGCAGTCGTCGGCTGGATGTGTCGGGCACGCTGTTGGGTGTCTGAGGGCACGGCCGTAAGGCTGTCCTTCACAGACGCCGGCCCCAGTGCACCAGGCTTTGGTCTGGGTGATGGGTGGCTGGTCGTTGCTTGAGAACTGCACAGTGGACGCGAGCATCTGTGGCCAAGTTTTTAAGGGCGCACGGTGGATGCCTTGGCACCAGGAACCGATGAAGGACGTGGGAGGCCGCGATAGTCCCCGGGGAGTCGTCAACCAGGCTTTGATCCGGGGGTTTCCGAATGGGGAAACCCGGCAGTCGTCATGGGCTGTCACCCGCTGCTGAACACATAGGCAGTGTGGAGGGAACGCGGGGAAGTGAAACATCTCAGTACCCGCAGGAAGAGAAAACAACCGTGATTCCGGGAGTAGTGGCGAGCGAAACCGGATGAGGCCAAACCGTATTGGTGTGATACCCGGCAGGGGTTGCCAGTGCGGGGTTGTGGGATCTCTTGTCTGCAGTCTGCCGGCTGTGGGACGAGTCAGAAACCGTTGATGTAGGCGAAGGACATGCGAAAGGTCCGGCGTAGAGGGTAAGACCCCCGTAGCCGAAACATCAGCGGCTCGTTGGAGAGACACCCAAGTAGCACGGGGCCCGAGAAATCCCGTGTGAATCTGGCGGGACCACCCGTTAAGCCTAAATATTCCCTGGTGACCGATAGCGGATAGTACCGTGAGGGAATGGTGAAAAGTACCGCGGGAGCGGAGTGAAATAGTACCTGAAACCGTGTGCCTACAAGCCGTGGGAGCGTCGCATACAGCTTGCTGTATGTCGTGACTGCGTGCCTTTTGAAGAATGAGCCTGCGAGTTTGCGGTATGTTGCGAGGTTAACCCGTGTGGGGAAGCCGTAGCGAAAGCGAGTCCGAAGAGGGCGACTTCAGTAGCATGCTCAAGACCCGAAGCGGAGTGATCTAGCCATGGGCAGGTTGAAGCGGAGGTAAGACTTCGTGGAGGACCGAACCCACCAGGGTTGAAAACCTGGGGGATGACCTGTGGTTAGGGGTGAAAGGCCAATCAAACTCCGTGATAGCTGGTTCTCCCCGAAATGCATTTAGGTGCAGCGTCGTGTGTTTCTTGCCGGAGGTAGAGCACTGGATAGGCGATGGGCCCTACCGGGTTACTGACCTTAGCCAAACTCCGAATGCCGGTAAGTGAGAGCGCGGCAGTGAGACTGTGGGGGATAAGCTCCATGGTCGAGAGGGAAACAGCCCAGAGCATCGACTAAGGCCCCTAAGCGTGTGCTAAGTGGGAAAGGATGTGGAGTCGCAGAGACAACCAGGAGGTTGGCTTAGAAGCAGCCACCCTTGAAAGAGTGCGTAATAGCTCACTGGTCAAGTGATTCCGCGCCGACAATGTAGCGGGGCTCAAGCACACCGCCGAAGTCGTGTCATTGCGATATGACCCCCAACGGGGATCGTGATGGGTAGGGGAGCGTCGTGTGCCGGGTGAAGCAGCCGTGGAAACGAGTTGTGGACGGTTCACGAGTGAGAATGCAGGCATGAGTAGCGATTCACACGTGAGAAACGTGTGCGCCGATTGACTAAGGGTTCCTGGGTCAAGCTGATCTGCCCAGGGTAAGTCGGGACCTAAGGCGAGGCCGACAGGCGTAGTCGATGGACAACCGGTTGATATTCCGGTACCCGCTTTGAAGCGCCAAACATCGAATCAGGCGATGCTAAGTCCGTGAAGCCGCCCTGAGCTCTTCGGAGCGTAGGGGAGTGGTGGAGCCGACGAACCAGACTTGTAGTAGGTGAGTGATGGGGTGACGCAGGAAGGTAGTCCAGCCCGGGCGGTGGTTGTCCCGGGGTAAGGGTGTAGCCCGTGCGGTAGGCAAATCCGTCGCACGTTGAAGGGTGAGACCTGATGCCGAGCCGATTGTGGTGAAGTGGATGATCCTATGCTGTCGAGAAAAGCCTCTAGCGAGTTTCATGGCGGCCCGTACCCTAAACCGACTCAGGTGGTCAGGTAGAGAATACCGAGGCGTTCGGGTGAACTATGGTTAAGGAACTCGGCAAAATGCCCCCGTAACTTCGGGAGAAGGGGGGCCATTGCTGGTGATGAGGTTTTCCCTCTGAGCTGGTGGTGGCCGCAGAGACCAGCGAGAAGCGACTGTTTACTAAAAACACAGGTCCGTGCGAAGCCGTAAGGCGATGTATACGGACTGACGCCTGCCCGGTGCTGGAACGTTAAGGGGACCGGTTAGCTTGGTTTCGACCAGGCGAAGCTGAGAACTTAAGCGCCAGTAAACGGCGGTGGTAACTATAACCATCCTAAGGTAGCGAAATTCCTTGTCGGGTAAGTTCCGACCTGCACGAATGGCGTAACGACTTCTCGACTGTCTCAACCATAGGCCCGGTGAAATTGCACTACGAGTAAAGATGCTCGTTTCGCGCAGCAGGACGGAAAGACCCCGGGACCTTTACTATAGCTTGATATTGGTGTTCGGTTCGGCTTGTGTAGGATAGGTGGGAGACTGTGAAGCCGTGACGCCAGTCATGGTGGAGTCATTGTTGAAATACCACTCTGGTCGTGCTGGATGTCTAACCTGGGTCCGTGATCCGGATCAGGGACAGTGTCTGGTGGGTAGTTTAACTGGGGCGGTTGCCTCCCAAAGGGTAACGGAGGCGCCCAAAGGTTCCCTCAGCCTGGTTGGCAATCAGGTGTTGAGTGTAAGTGCACAAGGGAGCTTGACTGTGAGACTGACGGGTCGAGCAGGGACGAAAGTCGGGACTAGTGATCCGGCGGTGGCTTGTGGAAGCGCCGTCGCTCAACGGATAAAAGGTACCCCGGGGATAACAGGCTGATCTTCCCCAAGAGTCCATATCGACGGGATGGTTTGGCACCTCGATGTCGGCTCGTCGCATCCTGGGGCTGGAGTCGGTCCCAAGGGTTGGGCTGTTCGCCCATTAAAGCGGTACGCGAGCTGGGTTTAGAACGTCGTGAGACAGTTCGGTCCCTATCCGCTGTGCGCGTAGGAGTATTGAGAAGGGCTGTCCCTAGTACGAGAGGACCGGGACGGACGAACCTCTGGTGTGCCAGTTGTCCTGCCAAGGGCATGGCTGGTTGGCTACGTTCGGGAGGGATAACCGCTGAAAGCATCTAAGCGGGAAGCCTGCTTCGAGATGAGTGCTCCCACCTCCTTGAGAGGGTAAGGCTCCCAGTAGACGACTGGGTTGATAGGCCAGATATGGAAGCCCGGTAACGGGTGGAGTTGACTGGTACTAATAGGCCGAGGGCTTGTCCTCAGTTGCTCGCGTCCACTGTGTTTGTTCTGAAGTAACGAACTCGCCTTGTCGGCTGGAGTTGTTATCTTCATAGTGTTTCGGTGGTCATAGCGTTAGGGAAACGCCCGGTTACATTTCGAACCCGGAAGCTAAGCCTTTCAGCGCCGATGGTACTGCAGGGGGGACCCTGTGGGAGAGTAGGACGCCGCCGAACAATTTTTGTGGGAAAGCCCCGCACCGTATGGTGCGGGGCTTTCCTGCGTTCTAGGCTTCGATGATGGATTATGAGATCAGGCCGGTGTCGGCCGGCGAATGGCGCAGCCTCAAGGAGCTGCGGCTCTCGGCCCTTTCGGACCCGGCGGCCTCCATCGCCTTCCTCACGACCTACGCGCAGGCGTCCGCATACCCCGACGAGCAGTGGCAGGAGAACGCTCGGGCGAGCGAGCTCGGAAGCCGCGTCGTGACGTACGTCGGGGTGGCTTCCGACGGTGGCTGGGCCGGGATGGCAACCGTACTCCTGGAGACTCCGGAGCAGCCGAAGGCCAAGGTGGTGGGCTTCTACGTACGTCCTGAGCACCGGCGGACGGGGCTGGCAGGCGCGTTGCTGCGGGCTGCGGTCGAGCGTGCCACCGAGGGCCCGGCAGGCGCGGAGAGCGTCTTCCTGTCGGTGCACGAGCGCAACGTCCGCGCGCAACGGCTGTACGAGGCGCACGGGTTCGTGCGTACGGGCGAGGACGAGGAGGACGACACGGGGAGGATATGGGAGTACGCAAAGAAGCGGACTCCGTGAGCCGACGGAGGCGGTCCCGTGGGCCGACGGGAAGCGTTCCCCGAGAGCCGGTCGGCCTCCGGGAGGTCAGGCCGGCGGTGAGAAGTGCGGCCAGCGGGCGCGGGCCTGCTCGGGGGAGCGGAGCGTGGCGAGCGTCAGCAGGCCCTGTGCGGCGCCCGATTCGATGAGCGCGGGGAGGGCCGGCAGGGGCGCGAGGGCCGCGATGTCGTCGAGTACCAGGGTGAGTGGTGGGTCGAGGCGACCGTCAGATGACCGTTCGGCCATGCGGCGGCCGCGCTCGACCACGCTGGAGACGAGTGCGGTGAGCAAGGGCATCGCACCCGGTGCGGTACGCGGATCCTCGATCGACTCGCCCGCAACATAAAGCGTTCCCCCTTCGGCGACAAATGATTCGAGCGCGAGCGCATCGGATCGCCCTGGATTGCAAGCGTCGCGGATGTGCACCGAAGAGAGGGCGGCGAGCGCGCGGGCGACCAGCTGCTGTGCCATGTCGCGGCGTTCGGGGTGCGCGGTCAGTACGGACTCCAGCTCGCCGGCCCGGCCGGACGCGGCCTTGGAGTTCGTACGGAGAATGCGTACGGGCTCGTGCGCGGCGCCGCTGCCCTGGGCCCAGCGGTGGATCTGCCGGAACGGCCGGCCGTCCACGGCGGCCGCGTGCAGCCAGCAGCGCAGCAGCGTTTCCGCGGCGTCGGCCAGGGCCGAATCGAGCGTGCTCATCGGGCGGACGGGGGCGAGGAGCGCAGTGGCACGGCTGCCGGCGACGGCGACGTCCGCACAGCCCGCGGTCGGGGACCAGCGGAGGCGGGCGGGGGTGTCGAGGACGTGCAGCGGGTCGTAGGTGTGCAGCGGGCCGAGCTTCGCGCGTGCGTCCTTGGTCTCGGCCCAGAGGGCCGGGTCGGTCGTCGCCACGAGGAGCGGGCCCTCGGCAGCGTTGATCACGCCGAGCGCGGCGTCGCGGGCGGCGGCACGAGCGGAGCGGTGGTACTGGACGCGGGGAAGCACGGTGCCGGCCGGCCCGGCGGGGCTGCCGACGATGCCGGTCGGAGGGGGCGCGGTGGGCGTACCAGCCGTACCGGACGTACCGGGCGTGACGGTTTTACCGGCAGTAGCGGCCGTATCGGCCGTACCGATGGCGCCGATCGCTCCTGCGGTACCGTCCGCGGCGGCCGCGGTGACGGCCGGGGCGGGCACCACCGGGCTGGTTGAGCCCTGGGCGGGGACTGCTTCGGCCGGGGCGCTCGTACGGGCGTCTGCGGGCGGCTGGGAGGCCGGTGCGACTGCTGGTGCGGCGGCGGCCTCTGCGGGCGTCGGCACGCCGTTCACGGCGGCCTCGGGCCCCTCGGGCCCTTCTGGCGTGGCGGCCGGCGCTGGGGCCGGGGCCGGAGCAGGGGGCGCCGCCGGAGCCCCGGCCGAGGCGTCCGGCGCCGGGGCCTTGGTCATCTGTACGGCGCCGCCGGAGGGCTGTCCCGGTACGGGGGAGGCGCTCTGCCCCGGGGTGGCTTCGGGGTCGTTCCGGACCGCCCTGCGTTCCGCGCGCCGCTGGGCACGTACCGCGCGGAAGCGGGTGATCGTGCCGAGGGCGAAGACGGTGAGGACGATCAGGACCATCAGCTCGCTGATGAAGACGCCCCAGAAGAGGCCGTAGCCGGAGAGCTGGCCGCGCGGGGTGGCGGGCCAGGCCGCGGCCAGGTCGTGCGGCTGGGTGACCAGTTCGCGCATGGCGAGGGGGGTACGGGCGAAGGACAGCTGCTCGGGCCAGCCGCCGTGGGCGAAGAGACCGGAGAGGCCTGTGGCGAGCCATACGAGGACGGTCAGGCCGAGGAGGAAGGCCAGCACGCCGACGAGCAGCGAGTCGGGGATGCCTCGCTCCCGGCGCCGGGGCCCGGTCCCGCCGTCGTGGCCCGCTCCGCCGCCGGGGCCGTGCTCTCCGTACGCCTGCCCCTGCCGGCCGTACCGGTCGTACCCGTCGCTCACGCCACCGACCCGTCCTTCGTGCTGCCGTGCTGCTCGTCCGAAGCCTTTGCATCGCCCGGAACCGTTGAATCGCCCGAGGCCATTGCATCGCCCGGAACCATTAAATCGCCCGAGGCCATTGCATCGCCCGGAACCATTGAATCGTCCGAGGCCATTGAATCGTCCGGGGCCGTCGAAGTTCTCAGGCCACCGTCTCGCTCGACTCGTTGCTGAGCTGGCGGGCCATGGCCATGGCTTCGGCGCGTGCTTCGGCCTCGGCGTCCGCCGCGCGCTCCAGGGCGCGGGCCTCCTCCGTGGGCTGCGCCGAGGCGTCGGCGACGGAGGACTCGGTCATGGCGCGGTCCGTGTAGACCAGCGGGCGCTCGGCCTCGGTGATCAGGTGTTTGACGACCTGGACGTTGCCGTTGACGTCCCAGACCGCGATGCCGGGGGTGAGGGTGGGGATGATCTCCACCGCCCAGCGTGGGAGCCCCAGCACCCGCCCCGTGGCCCGTGCCTCGTCGGCCTTCTGGGCATAGATCGTCCTGGTCGACGCCATCTTGAGGATGGCCGCCGCCTCCCGCGCCGCCGCGCCGTCCACCACGTCGCTGAGGTGGTGGACCACGGCGACGAAGGAGAGGCCCAGGCGTCGGCCGAACTTCAGCAGGCGCTGGAAGAGCTGGGCGACGAACGGGGAGTTGATGATGTGCCAGGCCTCCTCGACCAGGAAGATCCGTTTCTTCCGGTCGGGACGGATCCAGGTGTGCTCCAGCCAGACTCCGACGATCGCCATCAGGATCGGCATCGCGATCGAGTTGCGGTCGATGTGCGAGAGGTCGAAGACGATCAGCGGCGCGTCGAGGTCGATGCCCGCGGTCGTCGGGCCGTCGAACATGCCGCGGAGGTCACCGTCGACGAGGCGGTCCAGCACGAGGGCCACGTCCAGGCCCCAGGCCCGTACGTCGTCCAGGTCGACGTTCATCGCCTCGGCCGACTCCGGCTTCGGATGCCGCAGTTGCTCGACGATGTCGGTGAGGATCGGCTGTCGGTCGGTGCGCGTCCCGTTGCCCTTGGCGGAGCCGACCTCGTTGAGTACTGCCGCGTGCGCGACCTTCAGCGCGAAGCCGGAGCGCTCGTCGAGGCCGTGGCCCATGGCCACCTCGATGATCGTGCGGAGCAGCGCCAGCTGGCCGGTCGTGGTGATCGACGGGTCGAGGGGATTGAGGCGGATGCCGCCGTTCAGCGCCGCCGTGGGGTCGAGCCGGATCGGGGTTATACCGAGCTGTTCGGCGATGAGGTTCCACTCGCCGACGCCGTCCTCGCCCTGCGCGTCGAGCACCACGACCTGGCGGTCGCGGAAGCGGAGCTGGCGCAGGACGTACGTCTTCTCCAGTGCGGACTTGCCGTTGCCGGACTCGCCGAGGACGAGCCAGTGCGGGGCCGGCAGCTGCTGGCCGTACAGCTGGAAGGGGTCGTAGATGTACCCCTTGCCGCTGTACACCTCGCGGCCGATGATCACGCCGGAGTCGCCGAGTCCTGGCGCGGCGGTGGGCAGATAGACGGCCTGGGCCTGCCCCGTGGAGGTCCGTACGGGCAGCCTGGTCGTCTCCACCTTCCCGAACAGGAAGCTGGTGAAGGCCTCGGTGATCGCGGCGAGCGGATCGAGCATGGCCATGACGTACGCGCCTCCCAGCGGCTTAGCGGCGGATCCCGGTCGCGAACGGAAGCGTGTTGACGAAGGCCCTGTGGTGCTCGCGGTCGCACCACTCCAGCTTGAGGTAGGACTTGCCGGCCGAGGCGCGGATGGTCCGCTTGTCACGGGCCAGCGCCTCGGGGGAGCGGGACGAGACGGTGATGTAACCGACGAGGTTCACCCCTGCCGCGCCGGACGCCAGGTCCTCGCCGCGCTGGTCGACGCGGCCGTGGTGGGCGACGTCGCGCGGGTCCACCACGCGGTTCATCTTGGCGGCGCGGCTGGCTTCCGCGTCGTCGTTGGTCTTCTCGGTCAGCATGCGCTCGATCGCCACCTCGGTCGGCTCCAGGTCCATGGTGACGGCGACCGTGCGGATGACGTCGGGGGTGTGGACGAGCAGCGGGGCCAGGAAGTTGACGCCGACCGGGGTCAGCGGCCACTCCTTGACCCACGCGGTGGCGTGGCACCACGGGGCGCGGGTCATCGACTCGCGCGTCTTGGCCTGGAGGTAGGTGGGCTCCATCGCGTCCAGCTCGGCCGGCCAGGCGTTGCGCTTGCTCATCGCCTGGATGTGGTCGATGGGGTGGTCCGGGTCGTACATGGAGTGCACGAGGGAGGCGAGGCGGGCCTGGCCGAGGGGCTGGCGTACGCGGATGTCGGCCTCGGCGAGCCGGGCGCAGATGTCGGTCAGCTCGCGGGCCATGACCACGGCCAGACCCGCGTCCTTGTCCAGGCGCTTCCGCAGCGGTCCGCCGTTGTGCATGCGCGCCGCGCGGGCCATGGTCTCGGCCTCGGTGGCCAGCTCACGGTTGTAGTGCATGCAGGCGACGAGGTAGGCGCGGTGCTGCTCGGAGGAGGTGGAGACCATCGACTGCAGCTGGTCGTAGGAGTCCTGCAGCCACTGGGGGGCGGCCTGGTCGCCGCGCTGGGCGACGTCCTTGGCGTGCGCGTCCGGGTCGGCGGGGAGCGTACGGGCCAGCATCTGCAGGCGCGTCACGAAACCGTCGCCGTTCGCGACGTGCTTGAGCAGCGTCCCGAAGCGGTCGACGAGCGCCTCCTGGTCCTCGCTGTCGCGCAGGCCGACGCCCGGACCCTCGATCTCTATGGCCGCGGTGACCGTACGGCGGTCGGCGTGCAGCAGGACGGCGATCTCGTCCGGACCGAAGGGCGCGGAGAGCCAGTTGATACGGCCGATGCCGGGCGGCGGGCCGATCTCGACCTCACGGCCGTCCAGGCTGATGCCGGCTTCGGGCGCGCCGGAGCGGTACGTCGTGCCGCGCCGCCGCATCCGCTTGTAGCTGCGGTTGATCTCGAACCACTTGTAGAACGTCCGGCCGCGGTACGGGACGTACACGGCGGCCAGGGCCAGCATCGGGAAGCCGGTGAGCGTCACGATGCGCAGTGGCAGGACGGGCACCAGCAGGCCGCACATCATGCCGAGGAACGCGCCCGCGATGATCAGGGCGATCTCGCCCGTCTCGCGGTTCTTGCCGATGACGGCGTTGGGGCGGGCGCGGCCGATGAGATATGTGCGTCGGGGCGTGACCGGGTGGGACTGGGTGCTCAACGCCCATCACCTCCTGCTGTGTTGCCGGTGCGGGCGGAACCGCCCGAAGCCGCGCCGGGGCGCGGGCCGGGGCTCGTACGGGGCGCGGGTGGGCCGGCCGGGCCGGAGCCGCCGCGGGAGCTGTGCGCGGCGACGCCGCCGGCTACGGCGTCGGCCGGGCGGGACTGGCCGCCGCTGCTGCCGTTGTCGCCGGTGTTGCCGCCGCCGCTGCGTGAGCTGTGGGTCTTGATGCCCTGTGAGACGAGGGCGGCGGGGGAGGAGATGAGCGCCGCGGCCTGGCTGCCGTCGGTCGCCGCCTTCTTGTTGGTCCGGGCCGCCATGATCTCGTCGCCGAAGCCGGGGACGAAGCGGTAGATCATGGCGCTCGCGAAGATGGCGAGCAGGATGATGGCGAGGCCGGAGACGACGGCGGAGAAGGAGTCCGGTCCCTTCTCGGAGGAGAGGGCGCCGGCGATGCCCAGCACGATCACGATGACCGGCTTCACCATGATCACGGCGATCATGATGCCGGCCCAGCGGCGGACGTGGCCCCACATGTTCTTGTCGACGAGGCCGGCGTAGACGACGGTGCCGAGCAGGGCGCCGACGTAGAGCAGGGCGGCGCGGATGACCAGCTCCAGCCAGAGGATGCCGGCCGCGAGGACGGAGACGAGCGCGACGACGATCAGCATGATCGGGCCGCCGCCGATGTCCGTGCCCTTCTTGAGGGCTTCGGAGAACGACCCGAAGAAGATGTCCGTCTGGGCGCCCGTCCCCTTGGCGATGATCTCGGTGACGCCGTCGGTGGCGGAGACGACGGTGTAGAGGATCAGGGGGGTGAAGGCGGAGGCGAGGACGGTGAGCCACAGGAAGCCGACCGCCTCACTGATCGCCTCGGTGAGGCGGACGCCGCGGACGGCGCGCTTGGCGACGGCGAGCAGCCAGAGCACGAGGGTGAGGATCGTGGAGGCGGCGAAGACGACGGCGTACTGCCGCAGGAACGCGGCGTTCGTGAAGTCGACCTGCGAGGTCGCCTTCACGGCGTCGGACAGCTTCGTGACGATCCACGCGGCGGCGTCGGCACACCCCTTGGCAAGCGACTGGAGGGGGTCGAGGGGGTTGCTGTCCACGGAGGGCGAGGGCGTGCCGCTGCTCCCTCCCGAGCTGCGCTCCTCGCAGAGCTCCTTGGCCTTGTCGGTGAGGAGGTCACAGGCTCCGTCGCTCGGCTTCGGCGACGGTTCGGCGAAGGCACGCGAGGCGAGGAGCACTGCCCAGGTCTGGACGCCGGCGAACACTGCCGCGAGCGAGAGACCACGGCGGCCGGACATACCGGTGCGGGGAGACTTACCGGGCATACGTGAACCCTCCGAACCCTTCCACGGCCTTGGACATCTCCTCGGCCGTCGCCGCGGCCTGGTCGCGGCCGACCGGCGCCGGCCCCTTCTTCTGCGAGACCTCGGTGACCTTCCAGTCACCACCGGTCCACTGGAGCTTCATGGTGGTCGTGTACCAGCTCTCCGTGACCGGGTTCTCCGAGCCCTCACCGGCGAGGCCGAAGAGGGAGGAGTACCAGACCGCGACCGTGGCCGACTTCTCCCCGAACTTCTCGACCTTCGTGCCCACCGGGTTCGCCCGGGACACGAACGTCATGCCGTCCGGCGCGCTGCCGTCCTTCTCGAGGCCGACGCCGGCCAGGAACTCCGGGTCGTCGTAGACCTTTCCCATGGCTTCCTTGCGGGCGGCCGCGGTGGCCGGTGAATACACCGCCTCGATGATCGCGTCGCGCTCGTCGGCCCGGTACATCCCGTCACTGGCGAGCGCCACCGCATAATTCGCCGCCGCCGACTGCGCCCCCTGTTCGGACTTGGGGAAGCCGGAGGGGATGGCGGGGTTGCGGGTGTTCTTGCCGGAGACGGGGCGTTGGCCCGTGGGGGCGGTGGGCTGGGCGGCCGGGGCGCCGGAACTGCCGTCGGCGGAGCCGGAACCGGAGCCGTCGCCGCCGCGGTTGGCGAAGGCGATGGCCGCGATGAGCAGGACGACGACGCCGACGATCGTCACCAGGTTGCGGCTGGACATGCCGCCGCGTGACCGGCGGCCGGCGCCGTACACGTCGCCCTCGCCGCCGGGAAGTCTGGTACGGGTCTGGCCGGGGCCCTGGCCGCTGTACTCCCCGCCGCCGTACGCTCCGTCGTCACCGAGACTCATGGTGCCTGTGCCCCCTCAACCGGCATCGCTGCCGTTCTCGCCGTCGCCTTGCCGCAACCCGTGCACGACCGTAGCCGCGCGCGAGGCGGACAGGTCGTCCTGATACGAGTACACCCCACTGTGACGGAACGGCGAACCCGCCCGCAGTGCCTGTGGACAACTACGCGGCTGGTTCGGAGTCGGCTGTGGACGAGTTGACGGACTGGGCATCAGCATGTGGCCTCGGGCAGGGATATGGGCCAGGTGTGGCGGTCGCGCACAGACGACGACCATGGGACGTGAGCCTGGGCGTGGCGCGGTAGAGCGCGCGGCGGGCGCGCGGACGGACGGGTGGGGCGTACGGACGGGCGTACGACGGATGTGCGGTTCGGGGGCGCGGCGGGCAGGCGTGCCGCGGGGGCCGCGCTGCCCGGCGGGCGGGAGGTGACGTCTCGGCCGGTTAGACCGCCATGCCGTAGACGATGGTGAAGAGGGTGCCCAGTGACCCGATGATGAAGACGCCGGTCAGACCGGCGACGATCAGGCCCTTGCCCTGCTCGGCGCTGAAGGTGTCGCGCAGGGCCGTGGCGCCGATGCGCTGCTTCGCCGCGCCCCAGATCGCGATGCCGAGACAGAGCAGGATGGCCACCGCCATCACTACTTCGATCATTACCCGCGCTTCGTTGCCGAGAGTGCCGAACGGGCCCCAGTCCGGGGCGATTCCGCCGATAATGGTGGTGATGTCGCCCTTTTCGGCCGCAATGAACATTTTTGAACTCACCGCCCCTAATGGGTAGTTGTCTCCCGCACCAGACGGCGCGGCCAGTCTCTATCTTCGCTGACATTTGCCCGTGGCGATGTCGACTTGGCGTCAAACTTTGGCGGATCCCGTGTGGGCGGCGGTAGCAGGGGTGCACGCGTCGCCCACAGGGCCCAGTATTCTCACCGTGTGTACCATGCGCCGTCACTCTGAGCAATATTGGGGCGGAAGGTGATCACGGAGAGCGCTCGGCGTCCCGGTGACCACGGGATGCCGCCAAGTGGCCGCCGGACGGCGCCTGTCGGCTGAGGCCCAGGTCGGGCGGGGCGGACACGGGACCGGTTCGTCGGTAGCCTGACGGGGGTCGATGTGGGGGTGAGGGGTGCGGTGCGCAAGGTCTGGGTGGGAACGGGGATCGGCGCGGGCCTCGGTGCCTGCTTTCTCGCGCTGCTGATCATCGGAACGTACGCCGCGGCCGGCGGGATCGGCGGTGCCGCGGGACGGGCCGTCGGGCTGGCGAAGGGCGCGGTGCCGGCGGCGTACCAGCCGCACGTGCAGAAGTGGGGCACGCTGTGTCCCGCCATCAATCCGGCGCTGCTCGCCGCGCAGCTGTACCAGGAGAGCGGCTGGAACCCCAAGGCGCAGAGCCCGGCGGCGGCGCAGGGGCTCGCGCAGTTCATCCCCGGCACCTGGGCCACGCACGGCGTGGACGGCGACGGTGACGGCGACAAGGACGTCTGGGACCCGGTGGACGCGATCGCGTCGGCGGCCTCGTACGACTGCGAACTGGCCAAGTACGTGGAGAAGGTCCCGGGGGACGACACGCACAACATGCTCGCGGCGTACAACGCGGGCGCCTACCGGGTCATCCAGTACGACGGGGTGCCGCCGTACCGGGAGACGCAGAATTACGTCAAGGTCATCACCACCCTCGCGAAGAGCTTCGAGGCGCCGGTCCAGAAGGTGGAGCCCTCGCGGCAGGCCGCCGGGGCCATCTACTACGCGCAGAAGAAGCTCGGTACGCCGTACCTCTGGGGCGGGAACGGAACGCCGGAGCAGGGCGGGCGGTTCGACTGCTCGGGCCTGACCAAGGCCGCGTACAGATCGGTCGGGATCGAGTTGCCCCGCGTGGCCAACGACCAGTGGAACGCGGGGCCGCACCCGAAGCGGAACGAACTGCTCCCGGGTGACCTGGTGTTCTTCGCCCACAATCTGAACGACCCGCGGTCGATCCACCACGTGGGCATCTATGTGGGCGGTGGCTACATGATCAACGCTCCGTACACGGGCGCCGTGATCAGATTCGACAAGATCGACACGCCTGACTACATCGGCGCGACCCGCGTCACCGAAGATGGCGCAAAAGCGCTCCCCCGTCGGAACGCTGCGTGAACATGGGGCCTGAGCTGCGGCGATGAGTCAAGCTTCGATAACGTCCTGGTGATCATCCGGTGGAAAGTGGAACGTCGTGCGGGCGCATGACGTTTCCTTGGAGTGGGTGTGAGCGGCACTGCGGAGCACGGCTGACAGAAGACGCGGCCGGCACGGCAATGCTCGACGACCACGGGGGTTGGCAGCACTCGGATGGCGCTCGCGCGCGCGAAAGGTTAGGGGCCGCGGCACATGGCTGGACTCGCACTGGACGGGTCGAACCCCGACGTTGGCCTGCTCTTCGAGGTCAACGGCATCGCCAAGGACGCTCCGCACTGGTTCGACCAGGTGATGGAGTACGTCGGCGAGTACGGCATCATCGCCGGGCTGGCGGTCCTCTGCCTGGTCGCCTGGTGGGGCGCCCGTAAGAAGTCCGACGCGCCCGCCGCGGTGGCGGGCCTGGTCTGGGCACCGCTGGCGGCCGGCATCGCGCTGCTGGCCAACATCCCCATCCGGGAGTTCGTGGCACGGCCGCGTCCCTTCAAGGACCACACGGGCCTCGACGTCCTGGTGCAGGGCAAGAACGACTTCTCGTTCGTGAGCGACCACGCCACGCTCACGATGGCCGTCGGCGTCGGCATCTTCCTCGCGCACCGCAAGTACGGGCTGATCGGAATCGGCCTCGCGCTGCTCGAAGGCCTCTGCCGGGTCTACATGGGGGTGCACTACCCGACGGACGTCATCGGTGGCTTCGCGCTGGGTACGGCGGTCGCGCTGCTGTTCGCGCCGCTCGCCCAGGCGCTGCTGGTGCCGCTGATGAAGGCGATCGCGGCCTCCCGCATCGGGGCGCTCGTCCAGGCGCCCCGCGCGGGGACGGCGCACGCAGGCGGAGCGGGCGAGGGGGACGGCGCGGCTGTGACGGACGCGTTCGGGCCCGCGGGGGCGGCCGGTGCCGTCGGGGCCGGGGGCCCCGACGGGTTTCCGGATCAGCCCGGAGCGCCGCGCGACGGCCGCGTGAACCGCGACAAGGACCTCGCGGCCTGAGAGCCCGCCGCCCAGCCCAGATCACCTGCACGTCGGCCCCGCCCGGACACTCCGGGCGGGGCCGACGCGTTCCCGCCGCCGCTGGGGCGCGCCGCGCCTCTACAGCGCCTGCGGGAACGTCCGGAACAGGTGCTGCGGGTCGTACGTCTGCTTCACCCGGTCCAGCCGGCCGGCGGCCGCCCCGTAGTACGCCTTCTTCCAGTCCTTCAGGGCCGGGTCCGCGTAGTTCTGGTACGCGGCGCCGGAGGCGTGGCGGCGCATCGCCGTGTGCATGCCGCTCAGCCAGGCGTTCTGGGCCTTGCCCTGGCCGCCGGGGGCCCAGGAGGCGAGGTACTGCGCGAGGAAGCGGGAGCGGCGGTGCACGAAGGCGGTGGCCGTCGGCTGCACGCGGTTGATCGCGCCGCCCAGGGCGGTGAAGGCGACGTTGCCGTTGACGCCGTTGCGGCCCGCGCGCTCGATCCGGTCGATGACCGTACGGATGCCCGCCGCGCTCAGCGAGCGGTCGAAGAAGTCCGAGCGGGCCGCGTAGGTCTCCCGGCCCAGCTTGCCGGCCGGGTTCCGCCCGGGGACGCTGCCCGGCTGGTGGCACTGGGCGGTGGTCTTCGTGGCGCAGCCCGCGTACGCCTCCATCGCGTCCAGGTAGGCCTTGGGCTTGAGCGAGACCGAGGACGCCGGGCCGGGGCCGCCCGCGCGGTCGGCGAGCTTGTCGACGGCGTTCTGGAGATCGCGGTACGAGCCGAGCGAGAACGCGGCGACGGAGACGGTGGGGGTGGAGCCGGGTCGGGCGTCCAGGTGGCAGCTGGACCAGATCTCGTCGGCCTGCGCCGGGCCCCACTCCTGCCAGGAGCGCAGTACGGCAGCCGCCTTGGACCACGGCCAGGTCAGGTACGCCATCACCGCGTCCGGCGCCTGGTGCGTACGGAAGCGCAGCTCGGTGACCACGCCGAAGTTGCCGTTGCCCGCGCCGCGTAGCGCCCAGAAGAGGTCGGCGTGTTCCTTCGCGTCGCAGTGCAGGGTCTTCCCCGCGGCCGTGACGAGCGTCGCACCGACGAGGCTGTCGCAGGTCAGGCCGTACGCGCGGGAGGTGACGCCGTGGCCGCCGCCGAGGGTCAGGCCGGACACGCCGACGGTCGGGCAGGAGCCGCCGGGGATGGTCACGCCGTGCTTGCCCAGGCCCTCGTAGACGTCGATGAGCTTGGCGCCGGCCCCGATGCGGGTGGTGCCGCCGGACGGCGCGGAGACCTTGGACAGCGCGGAGACATCGACTATCAGGCGGTTGTCGCCGCTGGACCAGCCGGCGTAGGAGTGGCCGCCGTTGCGGATGGCGACGGGCGTGCCGTTCCGGCGGGCGAAGGCCAGGCACTCCGCTATGTCCCCGGGGTGCTTCACGTACGCCACGGCCGCCGGCTTCAGCGTGTCGAAGCGGGTGTTGTAGAGGCGGCGGGCGGTGGCGTACGCGGCGTCGCCCGGCCGTATCAGCTGCCCGTCCAGGCCCTTGCGGAGCGCGTCCCACGGTGACTTGGCGGCCGCCGCCTTCGTGGGCGTGAGTCCCGCCCCCGTGCCGCCCGCCGCGAGCCAGGCCGCCGTGGTCGCGGCGAGCCCGCCGCCCGCCTGCAGAATTGTGCGCCGCTTCACGGCCGCCCCCTTGCCGAACAGCGCCCGGAGGCGCCTTCCCGATGCCTTTCCCCTAGCCAGATGCGGAAGTGGGGCAGCAGGTTCCGCAGGGGAGGGGGTGTGAGGAGTGAAGGGGGTTGCTTCCGTGGTGCGCGGGGCGCCGGCCCCGGCGTCTCAGGGCTGCGGTCGGCCGGGCTGCGGTCGCCGGCTCAGCGGTCGTCGTCGGGGTGCCGGCGGTCGTCGCCGACGTGCCGTTCGGCGTCCGTGCGGGCCTGGGAGCGGGCGCGGCGGGCCGGGCCCGACCAGCCGCAGCTGCACCGGGCGAGACAGAAGGCACCGCGCTCGACGGTCGTGGTGCGGTGGTCCGCTGTCGTGCCGTCCCCGGCACGGGCGGCTTCGGCGGTCTGCTGCGGGTCCTGGGTCAGGTACGACACACCCCCACGCTACTGCCGGTTGTATCAGGCGGGCGTGACGGGCCACATGAACGGTCGTTGAACGAAATGGTTGCCCGATGCCGGCCGCGCCGTGCGGCGGCGGGACGGCGGCGCGACAGCGGCAGGGGGCTCGTGCGCGATGGTGGTGCAGGACAGACGGACCGGCGGAGCCGTCTCCGTCGCCACGGCGGCGGGCCTGGCGCTGAGCGCGGGCCTGCTGGCATCGGGGTGTACGACGGACGGCGCCGCCGCGGACGACGCTCCCGCGGGCCCGGCTCCCTCGGTGCTCCTCCGGCAGGCCGCCGACTCCCTGGTACGCGACGGCACCTCACGGGTCCGTACGACGCTGGAGACCACCAGCGGCGGCACCCGCGTCGCCATCAGCGGCGCCGGCCGCTACGACTACCGCCACGGCACGGGCCGGCTGCGGCTGGTACTGCCGGAGCCGGCCGGGCCGGACGGCCGGGTGCGCAAGCCGATCACCGAGATCTTCGCGCCCGGCGCGCTCTACATGAAGAACCGCGGCGCCGGGGTGCCCGCCGACAAGTGGGTGCGGGTGGACACCACCGCGCTGTCCGACGGCAATCTCGTGACCGGCGGCGCGACCGACCCGCTGGCGGCGGCCGAGCTGCTGCGCGGCACCCGCCGGGCGACGTACGCGGGCGAGGAGCGGCTGCGCGGCGAGCGGGTGCGGCACTACCGGGGCACGGCCGACATCGGGGTGGCGGCCGACGCGGCCTCGGAGGGCACGGCACCTTCGCTGGCCGCTGCCGATGAGGGCTTCACCACCGATGTGGTGCCCTTCGACGCGTACCTCGACGAGGCGGGGCGGCTGCGGAAGGTGCGGTACCGGTTCACCTTCGCCAACGGCTCGCCGCGCGGCACCGAGGTGACGTCCACGGTCGGGTACACCGGCTTCGGGACCGGGGCGCCGGTGCGGCTGCCGCACCGGGAGGACATCTACACGGGCCGGATCGCGGCGCCCGGCGCCGGCTGACCCGCGCCGGGACGGCGCGCGGAACTTCCGTACGGCCGCGCGGCGGCACGTGCCCACAGGGCTTGCCGGCTGGCGTAAATGGTCCATCCGTGCCATGCGCGGGGCGTGCACCCGTCCCTACCCTTGGTGGTAACCGCCAGAAGAGTGGCATGGGCCTCGAAGGAGGAGGTGTTGTACGTGGCGCCGCACCGCAGTCAGACGACTCAGGACCACGTGGCCCTCGTCGAGATCGACCTGGCTGGTGAGTTGATGATCGCGGCGGCGACGTCCCCCGAGGACCGTCTGAGCCCGGACCGGATCGACGAGGTTCTGGACGTGGATGCGGACCGTGGCGACAGAAGAGCCGCGGTGGAGGCGGGGCAGGGCCCCGCAGCCGCCGATCTGCCGTAGGAACGGTTGTTTTCGGCCGCGGTCCCGGCGTGGGATACGTCACGCCGGATCACTCACCCGCACGACCAAGACCCGCAATCGGGGCCCGGACCCTGCCCCACATTCCTGCCGGCGGTGTACGTCACGTCCGCAGCATGCGCTCGATCGCCTTGGTGGCTTCCTTGACCTTCTCGTCGATGGCGTCGGGGCCCTTCACTGCCGCGTCGGCGACGCAGTGCCGCAGGTGCTCCTCGAGAAGCTGCAGGCCGAAGGATTGCAGGCCCTTCGTGCTGGCCGAGACCTGGGTGAGTATGTCGATGCAGTAGACGTCCTCCTCCAGCATCCGCTGGAGGCCCCTGATCTGCCCCTCGATGCGGCGCAGCCGTTTGATGTGGGCGTCCTTCTGCTGTGCGTACCCATGAATGCCCAGATCGTGACGTGTCACGGCATGAGGGTCGCCCTGGGGTACGCCCTGCGGCTCCGCGCCGTGGCAGCCCCCGGCGGCTGCGGTGGTGCCATCGGGCTCGGCGTCCGTGGTCGACATGGGCTTCTCCCCTGGTACGTAGCCGGTTCATATACCCCTGGCGGGTATATGGTACAGAATTTCGCGCACGGGAGAGGTACCCCGCGCACCTTGCGGGGCAGGTACCCCGTGCAGAGCATGCTGCCCGATGGGCGACACTGAGGTAATGCCGGTTAGCAGTGGCTGGATGATGCGCCTAGCATCAACTCGACCGAATCCGATGCACCCCGAGGATTTCACGTGCGCTTTCGTCTGACCCCCAGGGAGACGAGCTTCTACGACATGTTCGCCGCCTCCGCGGACAACATCGTCACGGGCTCCAAACTCCTGATGGAACTGCTCGGGGCGGACGCCTCCGCGCGGGCAGAGATCGCCGAGAGGATGCGAGCGGCGGAGCACGCGGGGGATGACGCCACCCACGCGGTCTTCCACCAGTTGAACTCCTCGTTCATCACGCCGTTCGACCGCGAGGACATCTACAACCTCGCCTCGTCGCTCGACGACATCATGGACTTCATGGAGGAGGCCGTCGACCTGGTCGTCCTCTACAACGTCGAGGAGCTCCCCAAGGGAGTCGACCAGCAGATCGAGGTCCTGGCGCGGGCGGCGGAACTGACCGCCGAGGCCATGCCGAACCTGCGGACGATGTCGAACCTCACCGAGTACTGGATCGAGGTCAACCGTCTGGAGAACCAGGCCGACCAGATCCACCGCAAGCTGCTCGCGCACCTCTTCAACGGCAAGTACGACGCCATCGAGGTGCTCAAGCTCAAGCAGATCGTGGACATCCTCGAAGAGGCGGCCGACGCGTTCGAGCATGTGGCGAACACCGTCGAAACCATCGCGGTGAAGGAGTCCTGAGCCCCGGCCATGGACACCTTCGCACTCGTCGTGACCATCGCGGTCGCGCTCGGATTCACGTACACCAACGGCTTTCACGACTCCGCCAACGCGATCGCGACCTCGGTCTCGACGCGTGCGCTGACGCCGCGGGCCGCACTCGCGATGGCGGCGGTGATGAACCTCGCCGGCGCCTTCCTGGGCAGCGGGGTCGCCAAGACCGTCAGTGAGGGCCTGATCGAGACGCCCACCGGCAAACAGGGGATGATGATCCTCTTCTCGGCGCTGGTGGGCGCCATCGCGTGGAACATGATCACGTGGTACTTCGGTCTGCCCTCGTCCTCCTCCCACGCCCTCTTCGGCGGCATGGTGGGCGCGGCGCTCGCCGGCTCCTCCGTCGTCTACTGGTCGGGCGTCTGGGAGAAGATCGTCCTGCCGATGTTCCTGTCGCCGCTGGTCGGTCTGATCGCCGGCTACTTCGTCATGGTCGCCATCCTGTGGATGTTCAAGGGCACCAACCCGCACAAGGCCAAGCGCGGTTTCCGTATCGCGCAGACGGTCTCGGCGGCGGGCATGGCGCTCGGCCACGGTCTGCAGGACGCCCAGAAGACGATGGGCATCGTGGTGATGGCGCTGGTCATCGGCGGTGTCGAGGGCCCGGGCGACCCGATCCCGATCTGGGTGAAGATCGCCTGTGCGGCGATGCTGTCGCTCGGTACGTACGCGGGCGGCTGGCGCATCATGCGGACGCTCGGCCGCAAGATCATCGAGCTGGACCCGCCGCAGGGCTTCGCGGCGGAGGCGACCGGTGCGTCGATCATGTTCACCACCGCGTTCATGTTCCACGCGCCGATCTCGACCACCCATGTGATCACCTCCGCGATCATGGGTGTGGGCGCCACCAAGCGGGTCAGCGCGGTGCGCTGGGGCGTCGCGAAGAACATCATCCTGGGCTGGTTCATCACGATGCCGGCCGCCGCGGCGGTGGCCGCCGCGTCGTACTGGGTGGTGAACCTGGCGTTCGGCTGAGGCGACGCGGCTGAGCGGAAGAACGCTCGACGACACGATGAGGGCCCGCCCCCGTTCCCGGGGGGCGGGCCCTCGTCCTGTGGTGGCACCGCCATGCAGCACCACAGGACACTCGGTGTGCCGGTCACCTCGCCGCCGGCGGCGGCGACGGATCAGCCGAAGCGGCCGGAGATGTAGTCCTCCGTGTCCTGGACCGACGGGTTGGAGAAGATCCGCTCGGTCTCGTCGATCTCGATCAGCTTGCCGGGCTGGCCGACGGCCGCGAGGTTGAAGAACGCCGTACGGTCCGAGACGCGCGCGGCCTGCTGCATGTTGTGCGTGACGATGACGATCGTGAAGCGCTCCTTGAGCTCCCCGATCAGGTCCTCGATGGCGAGGGTGGAGATCGGGTCGAGCGCGGAGCAGGGCTCGTCCATCAGCAGGACCTGCGGCTCGACCGCGATGGCGCGGGCGATGCAGAGGCGCTGCTGCTGGCCGCCGGAGAGGCCGGAGCCGGGCTTGTTCAGCCGGTCCTTGACCTCGTTCCAGAGGTTGGCGCCCTTGAGGGACTTCTCGACGACGTCGTTCAGCTCGGACTTCTTCTTCACCGAGCCGTTCAGGCGCAGGCCCGCCGCCACGTTGTCGAAGATCGACATGGTGGGGAAGGGGTTGGGGCGCTGGAAGACCATGCCGACGGTGCGGCGGACGGCGACCGGGTCGACGCCCGAGCCGTACAGGTTCTCGTCGTCCAGCAGCACCTTGCCCTCGACGCGGCCGCCGGGGGTGACCTCGTGCATGCGGTTCAGGGTCCGCAGGAAGGTGGACTTGCCGCAGCCGGAGGGGCCGATGAAGGCCGTCACCGAGCGGGGCTCGACGGTCATGGAGATGTCGTCGATGGCCTTGTGGCTGCCGTAGAAGGCGGAGAGGCCGCTGACGTCGATTCGCTTGGCCATGGGAATCACTGCTTCTTTCTGGTGGCCCCGATTCGGCGGAGCCGCATCATCGGGTGCCTTAGCGGCCGGTCTTGGGGGCCTTCCAGCGGGCGATGCCGCGGGCCACCAGGTTGAGGATCATGACGAAGGCGATGAGGACGAGGGCCGCGGCCCAGGCGCGGTCGTAGCTCGCCTCGGAGCCCTGCTGCCACTGCTGGTACACGTACAGCGGCAGGGACTGCTGGGCGCCTTCGAAGGGGTTGTTGTTGATCGTCTTGGCGCCCCACACCAGGAGCAGCACCGGGGCGGTCTCACCGGTGATGCGGGCGATGGCCAGCATGACGCCGGTGGTGATGCCGCCGATGGAGGTGGGCAGGACGACCTTGAGGATGGTGCGCCACTTCGGTACGCCGAGGGCGAGGGAGGCCTCGCGCAGCTCGTTCGGTACGAGCTTGAGCATCTCCTCCGTGGAGCGGACCACGACCGGCATCATCAGGATGGCCAGGGCCATGGCGCCGGCGAAGCCGGAGGGGCCGAAGCCGAGGATCAGGATCCACACCGAGAGGACGAAGAGGCCGGCGACGATCGAGGGGACGCCCGTCATGACGTCGACGAAGAAGGTGACGGCCTTGGCGAGCCTGCCGCGCCCGTACTCGACGAGGTAGATCGCGGTCAGCAGGCCGATCGGCGCGGCGATCAGGGTCGCCAGGCCCACCTGCTGCAGGGTGCCGGTGATCGCGTGGTTGATGCCGCCGCCGACCATGGCGTCCGGCAGGGTGCCCATGGAGTGGGTCAGGAAGTAGACGTCCAGGACCTTGCTGCCGCGGACGACGGTCTCCCAGATCAGGGAGGCCAGCGGGAGGACGGCGAGCAGGAAGGCGATCCAGACCAGGCTGGTGGCCAGCCGGTCCTTGGCCTGCCGGGCGCCCTCGACCTTCGCGGCGATACCGAACGTACCGATGATGAAGAGCAGCGCGGCGATCAGGCCCCACTGGATCTTGCTGTCCAGGCCGGCGACGAGACCGATACCGGCGCCCGCGGCGAGCGCAGCTGCTGCGAAGACCGGCGGGGACCAGCGGGGCAGGCGGGCCTGCTTGAGGGAGACGGGGGGCAGCGGCGCGCTGTCCGCGACCGGCCGCTTCTCGGTGATGACGTTGCTCATGCGTTGGCCCCCGAGTACTCCTTGCGGCGGGCGATGATCAGGCGGGCCGCGCCGTTGACCAGCAGGGTGATGACGAAGAGGACGAGGCCGGAGGCGATCAGCGCGTCCTGGCCGAAGGTGTCCGCCTCACTGAACTTGCTGGCGATGTTCTGGGCGAACGTGCCGCCGCCCGGGTCCAGCAGGCTGAGCCCGATCAGGAAGCTGGGGGAGAGGACCGTGGCGACGGCCATCGTCTCGCCGAGCGCGCGGCCCAGGCCCAGCATCGAGGCGCTGATGATGCCGGAGCGGCCGAAGGGCAGCACCGACATGCGGATGACCTCCCAGCGCGTGGCGCCGAGGGCGAGCGCGGCCTCCTCGTGCATCTTGGGGACCTGGAGGAAGACCTCGCGGCTGACGCTGGTGACGATCGGCAGGATCATGATCGCCAGCAGGATGCCGACGGTGAACAGCGAGCGCGCGGCGCCCTGCGAGTAGCTGAAGATCCCGGTCCAGCCGAGGTAGTCGTCCAGCCAGCTGTAGAGACCGCCCAGGTTCGGTACGAGGAAGAGGGCGCCCCACAGGCCGTAGATGATGCTGGGCACCGCGGCGAGCAGGTCGATGACGTAGCCGAGCGGCGAGGCCAGCTTGCGCGGCGCGTAGTGCGAGATGAACAGCGCGATGCCGACCGCTACGGGGACCGCGATGACCATCGCGATGATCGAGCTGACGACGGTGCCGAAGGCGAGGACGGCGATGCCGAACTTGGGCTCGGCGCCGCTGGGGTCCCACTCGAAGGTGGTGAAGAAGTTGGCCTTGTCGCCCTGGATGGCGAGGACCGAGCGGTAGGTGAGGAAGGCCGCGATGGCGGCCATGATCACCAGCAGCGCGATGCCGGAGCCGCGCGAGAGACCGAGGAAGACGCGGTCACCGGGGCGTACGGACTTGCCGCTGACCTCGGAGGGTGCGGCGGGCGCTGCGGGGGGTGGGTTCTGGGGTATCGCTGAGGTATCCATGGGGTTCTCCGGTCTGCGGAGCCGGCGGGCTCCAGGCGGCGGTGCACCGGACGGGCGGCGGCCTGCGCGTGGTGCGCCGGCCGCCGCCCGGTGGGTCAGGAGAGCGACGCGACGGCCTTGCGGACCTTGCCGGCGATCTCGGTGGGCAGCGGGGCGTAGCCCTGCTCCTTGAGGGTCTTCTGGCCGTCCTCGCTGGCGAGGTAGGTCAGGAAGGACTTGGTGGCGGGCAGGGTCTCGGCCTTGTTGCCCTTGTCGCAGGCGATCTCGTACGTCACCAGGGTGATCGGGTAAGCGCCCTCGGCCTTGGTCGTGTAGTTCAGGTCCAGGGCGAGGTCGTTGCCCTCGCCGACCTGCTTGGCCTCGGCGATGGCCTTGGAGGCGTTGTCCACGTTGGCCTCGACCGGCTTCTGGGCGCCGGTGTTCAGCTTGACCGTGTCGATCTTGCTGGCCGTCGCGTAGGACAGCTCGAAGTAGGAGATCGCGCCGCTGGTCTGCTTGACCTGCGAAGAGACGCCGGAGGAGCCGGAGGCCGCCTGGCCGCCCTTGCCCTCCCAGGTCTTCGCGGGCTCGTGCGGCCACGCCTTGGGCGCGGCGCCCTTGAGGTACTTGGTGAAGTTGTCGGTGGTGCCGGAGTCGTCCGAGCGGTGGAACGCCTGGATCTTCAGGTCCGGCAGCTTGGCGCCCGGGTTGAGCTTCTTGATCGCCGGGTCGTTCCAGTTGGTGATCTTCGAGTCGAAGATCTTGCCGAGGGTCTCGGCGTCCAGCACGAGGTCGTCGACGCCCGGGACGTTGTAGCCGACCGCGATCGGGCCGCCGACCATCGGCAGGTTGATCGCCTCGCCGCCCTTGCAGATCTTCTTGGACTTCTCGACCTCTTCCGGCTTGAGCGCCGAGTCGGAGCCCGCGAAGGCGGTCTGGCCCTGCAGGAAGGTGGTGATACCGGCACCGGAGCCCGTGGGCTGGTAGTTGATCTCGGTGTCCTTGCAGGCACCGGAGTAGTTCTGCACCCAGACGTCCATGGCGTTCTTCTGTGCCGAGGAGCCGGAGGCGAGCAGCTTGCCCTTGCCGTCGCACTTGATGTTCGCCGACGCCGCGGGGGCTCCGGGGCCGCCCGTGGTGTCGTCCGAGCCGCACGCCGAGAGGGCCAGGGCTCCGGAGACGGCGAGAGCGCCAACCGCGAGGGCGCGAACCCGGTTCTTGCGCTGAAGCTTCACTGTCGAGAGTTCCTTCCTGGGGCCCGCCGTGGTCAGTGGCGTGCTGGGCCGTGAAATGAATCAGATGAGAGGTGTCCAGCTATGCCGGTGCCGCGCCGGCCTCCGGGCGAGACGCGCACTCGGTAAGGCCGAAATTAGGCAGATCAGGTGAAGCCGTCGATGGAAGAGAGTGAACGAGGGGTGAACCTCGGCCGTCGGATGGGTGCGGCCGGTATTGCCCGGTCCACACCGGACCGGACGGTGATCTCCCGGAAGAAGTGGTGCGGTGCTCTTCTGTATTACCGGCCGGTATGGCAGCATCCGCGGCTGAGAGCTTGTGGGGTGTGGCACAGGCTCCGAGCCCCGCCGCAGGCGGAGCGCTCGCGCCCGGACGACGCGTACGGCGAGTGACCGGAGGTGGCCCGTGAGGAGCCCGGTGGAACGGCGGAACGTGGGACGCGGCGCGGCGGTGGCCTGCGCCGCCGTGGTGCTGTGCGCGACGGGCGCCCTGGTGGGCCCGGTACCGGCGGCGTACGCGGCACCGGAGCCCGAGGGCAAGCGGGACCTGGAAGAGGTGCACAGGAAGATCGAGGACCTCTACCGCCGCGCCGAACGGGCCACCGACGCGTACAACGCCGCCAAGGAGCAGGTCGAGCGCCAGCAGAAGGAGATCGTGCAGCTGGCGAAGGACATCGTCAGCACGCAGGAGAAGCGCAAGGAGCTGAAGCGGCAGGCCGGCTCGCTGGCCAGCGCCCAGTACCGCGGCGGCGGCCTGCCCGCCGAGGCGAAACTGATGCTGAACAAGGACCCGGAAGGGTTCCTCGACCACGCCACGCTCGCCCGCAAGGGACAGCACGCGGTCCGGACCGTACTGGGACAGCTGGCGCGCACCGAGAGTGATCTGCAGGGTTACGCCCAGGACGCCACCGACCGCTGGGACAGGCTGGAGAAGGAACGCAAGAAGAAGGCCGCGGCGAAGAAGGACATCGAGAAGAAGATCGACGCCGCCGAACGGATCGAGTCACAGCTGAAGGCCGAGGAAAAGGAACGGCTGAAGCAACTGGAAGAGGACCGGGCGCACCAGGCCCAGGCGAAATGGCTGGACTCCGGAATTCTCGATGAGATCGGCGGAGTCGCGTCAGCCCAGGGGAAAAAGGCCATTTCCTATGCCACCGCACAGATCGGCAAGAATTACGTGTGGGGCGCCGAAGGACCGGACACCTTCGACTGCTCAGGACTCACGATGCGCGCGTGGGAAGCGGCCGGCCGCGCCATCCCGCGTACGTCGCAGGAACAGTGGCGGCAACTGCCCCGCATCGACATCGAGGACATGCGCCCCGGCGACCTGATCATCTATCACGAGGACGCGAGCCACGTGGGGATGTACCTCGGCGACGGCACGATCGTGCACGCCCCGCGCCCCGGCCGTCAGGTGACGGTCGCGGGGGCCGGTTCCATGCGGATCCTGGGCGTCGTACGGCCGGACGCGAAGGCCTGACTCGACGCCCCGTATCGCGCTGTGTGCGCGCCGTGCCCTTACGGTGTTTCCGGCATCCGGCCGGGGCCGACACCGTCACCGTCCGGTCGCCGAGCGTGTGCCCGGGGTGATGTTCGTCATTCCGCATTTCTCCCGGGGGAGGTCAAAACGCTTCCTCACCCCGGTATATGAAGCTGACGTCATACGGTCCGCCATTCCGTACGGGCCCGTACTGGCGCTAAGGTCGCTTTCCGGTGCCCGGTGGCGCACCGCTCTGACGACCGAGAGCGGCGCGGAACCGGGCACGGTGGTGCGCCGGTCGGTCACCGCCGCCGCACCCTCGGGGGGAGGGAAGGAACAGAGAACATGTCCGTACCCGGTCCGCGTGAGCGCACAGCCGTGCTGCCCCCGGCGGCAGGCCCGGCGACCGGCGCACCCGCGTCCGCGCGCCCGGCGCAGGGGGACGCCGCGCCCGAGCCCGCGCGCCCGGCGCAGGGCGCCGCGCGCCCGCAGAGCGGTACGGGCCCGGCGGACACGGACCCCACCGCCCCGCTGACGGACCCCGTCGGGCCGCTGTCGGACCCGGACGACGCGCTCCACCCGGCCGCGGCAGGTACCGGCAACCACGGACAGCTGACCCTGCTGGTGATCGGCGAGGACCCCACCAGCTCCGTCCCCGAGATGTCCGACGGCCAGGGCCACAAGGTCAGGGTCCGCACCGCCCGCAACCTCACCGAGGCCCAGCGGCTGCTCACCGACGACGTGCACTGCGTCCTGCTCGACCTCGCGGCCATGCCGGGCCGGGAGGCGCGTGAGTCCGAGGACCGCGAGAGCCGCCCGGACACCGGCGCGGCCGAGGCGCCGGACGAGCTGGAGCCGCTGCGCGCGGTCCTGCGGCTCGCCCCGCGCCACGCCGTGCTCGCGCTCACCGCCGAGGCGGACGCGGAGCGCGGCGCCGAGGCGGTACGCGTAGGAGCGCAGGACTACCTGTCCCGCGAGCAGCTGGACGGCACGGTGCTCAGCCGGGTCGTGCGGTACGCCGTGGAACGCAAGCGCGCCGACCTCGCGCAGCGCCAGCTCACCGAGTCCCGGCTGCGGGCCCAGGAGAACGCCAGGCTGGAGCGCGGGCTGCTGCCCACGCCGCTGCTGGACGGCTCCGACCTGCGCTTCGCGGCCCGCTACCGGCCGGGGCGCAGCCGCGCCCTGCTCGGCGGCGACTTCTACGACACGGTGCGTACGCCGGACGGAACAGTTCACGCCATGATCGGCGACGTCTGCGGCCACGGCCCCGACGAGGCGGCCCTCGGCGTCGAACTCCGTATCGCCTGGCGCGCGCTGACGTTCGCGGGCCTCTGCGGTGACGAGCTGCTCTCCACCCTCCAGCGGGTCCTGGAGAACGAGCGGGACAACGACGAGATCTTCGCGACGCTGTGCACCGTCGACATCGCCCCGGACGGGCGGAACGCCGGGGTCTGCATGGCCGGCCACCCGGCGCCGCTGCTGGCCCGGGCCGGCCGCCCGCCGCGGCTGCTCCCGTTCGAGAGCGGCGGCCCCGCGCTCGGCCTGCTGCCCCGCGCGCGCTGGCCCCGCCACCAGGTGACCCTGGGCGGCGCCTGGAGCCTGCTGATGTACACGGACGGCATGATCGAGGGCCGCGTCGGCGACGGCAACCAGCGCCTCGGCCAGGACGGCATGGTCGAACTGGTGGCCGCACGGATGGCCGCGGGCCTCCGCGGCGAGGCGCTGCTCGACGCCGCGGTCAAGGAAGTGCGCGACCTCAACGGCGGCGAACTGACCGACGACCTCGCGGTGCTGCTGCTGGACCGGGGAAACACCTGGGGCTGACACCTGGGAGGGGGCTGACGCGCAGGAGTGGCCGACGAGGCGTTTCTGGTGGCACGGGGTGCCGTGCGGCCCTCCTGGGAGATCAGCTGCGGGCGCTCAGCGGCCGGTGGTCAGCGCCGGCGGCCGGTGGTCAGTGCCGGTCGGCCGGTGGTCAGCGACCGCCGTTCCACGGACCGTACGGGCCGTCGGAGCTGGAGCCGCCGCGGCGCGGGCCCTTGCCGCCGGACACCCGCTTGAGCGCGGGGCGGACGTCGACCATGTACACGATCGTCGCGATCAGCCCGATGATCGGCAGGAACGCCATGACCCCGAACAGCAGGTTCACCAGCGTCGCCAGGCCCAGAATGATCAGCCAGAACGGCTTGGACTGCTTGTCGGCGGCGCGGTAGGCGTCCTCGCGGCGGATGGCCGAGTCGACGAACGCGAACCCGCTGAACACCAGCATGGCGAGCGAGATCAGCCACAGCAGATTGTTGAACCCCTGGATCAGCACGCCGTTCCACCACCCGTTGACTGTCGGACTGTCCTCGTCACCGTACCGGTAGAACGGGCCGGGCACGTCGTACGTGCCCGGCCCGCTCCCATGTCCCCGTGGCTCACTTCGACGGCGGCGTGGTCTTCTTCGCCGTCGTCGTCTTGCGAGCGGCCGGCGGAGTCGTCTTCTTCGCCGACGTCGAATTCGAGGCCGAATTCGACGTCGAGGCCGAGGACGAAGCGGAGGTCGAAGCCGAGGAGGAAGTCGACGCCGGCTTCGTCTCGGCCGCGGTCTTACCGGTGGCCGACTTGGTCTCCCCGGCCTTGCCCGGCTCGCTCCTGGTACCGGCGGCCTTCGGCTCCTCCTTGGCCTTCGGCTCCGTCTCCGGCTCGATCGCGACCGCCAGCTCCTCGACCTCCTCGGCGACCTCCCCGCGCCAGGTCTGCACGGCGCGGTGGCCGCGCTCGGCCAGCTCCTTGTAGGTGTCGCCGGCCTTGACGGCGTACTCCGCCGCCCGGCCCACGCTCTGCAGCGCGATGTCCTGCGCCTGCTCACGGATCTTCTTGAGGTCGGTGTCCAGGGAGCCGAGCAGCTCGTAGAACTTGTCCTGGGCCTCCTTGGCCTGCTTGGACACGCGGTCCTGCACGGCCTTGGCGTCGGTGGTGCGCACCTCCTCGAAGCGCTTGGGCGCCTCGGTGCGGAGCCGCTCCACCAGCGCCGGCACCTCCTTGAGCTTCTCGCTCGCGAGATCCGCGGTGCCGGCCAGGGCGTACAGGGGGGTGGGGTCGGTCACCTTCTTGACGATGTCGTCGGTGATGGCCATGCCGTTCTTCCTCCTGGAATCGGATTGCTCAGGTGGCGTGCGGGTCGCCGTCGGCCCCACGGGTGCCCTTCTTGTTCTTGCCCGTACCGCCGCGCTGCCGCTCGTCGCCGCTGTCCTGCTCGCCTTCCGGCGCGGTCCGGTCGAGGTCCAGACCCTCGGCGCGTGCGATGTCCGAGCTGTGGCCGTTCTCCTTGCGGAACGACTCGTAGATCTGCAGCAGTACCTGCTTCTGCTTCTCGTTCAGGGCCGGGTCGGTCAGGATCGCGCTGTGCACTTCCAGTCCGTCCGGGTCCCGCCGTTCGTCGAGGATCCCCGCTTGTACGTACAGGGTCTCGGCCGAGATCCGCAGCGCCTTCGCCAGCTGCTGCAGGATCTCCGCACTCGGCTTGCGCAGACCGCGTTCGATCTGGCTGAGGTACGGGTTGGACACCCCGGCGGCATCGGCGAGCTGCCGGAGGCTCAGCTGCGCATTGCGCCGCTGCTCCCGCAGGAACTCCCCGAGATTGCCGACGTTGAGTGATGCCATGCCTCCGATGCTGCCTCCTGACGCTAACTATTGCAAGCACCCGCTAGCAAAAGTGTTCCGCGTCATGCCGGTACGGGGCGGGAGAGGTGGAGGGGGATGCGTCAGGTGCCACAGGGGGTGAGGTGGCCGCCCCGGCCTGAGGACGCTCGGAGTCGTGCGGCACTTCATGCCCACCCCACTCCATCGGGCCCTGAGCCGTTTAATCACTGGCTTGAGCTTGAGCCGTTTAATCACTGGCTGCGGGAGGTTGGTGCGCCGTAGGGTGCCGGCCATGGCCTGTCGGATTTCCGAACTCATCATTCCTTGCCGGGATGCGCAGCGGCTGGCGGCGTTCTGGTGCGAGGTACTGGACTTCATCGTGCTCGACGACACCGACAACGGCGCGGTGGAGATCGGCCCTCGGGAAGGGTTCGGCGGATTGCAGCCGACGCTGGTCTTCAGCCCCACCACCGAGCCCAAGACGGGCAAGCTGCGCATGCACTTCGACGTCAACGCCACCGACCGCGATCAGGCCGCCGAACTCGAACGACTCCTGAAGCTGGGGGCACGCCCGGCCGACATCGGCCAGACCGGCGAGGAGCAGTGGCACGTCCTGGTCGACCCCGAGGACAACGAATTCTGCCTGCTGCGAGCCCGCCTGAGCTGAGCACCGGCTCGCTCCGGCGAACGCCGGAACCACATCTCAGAGCGGTCTGCTGTCTACGTCCGGTTCTCCCGGTGGCGCCGAGCGCGGGTGGCGGGTTCGCAGGGGTGCCGATGCGGTCTCAGTGGAAGGCGGCACTGTGCTCCGTCGCCCATTGCTGGAACGATCTGGCCGGGGAACCGGTGACCCGGGGAACGGTATCGCGTACCTTCTGCAATTCGTCATTGACGTCCCCGCCCAGCAAGTCGAGGACCGCATCCGCGGTCTCGTCTCCCATGAAGGAAGCCATCGGGCCGTGGGCTTCCTCCCGGCTGATCTCGAGGAAGGCGATCTCCCGCCCCGACGCCGCGGCAAGGGCTGCGACCTGCTGCCGGGCCGTGATGCAGGTCGGCCCGGTCAGGGCGTACGTCTGTCCCTGGTGGCCCGGCTCGGTCAGCGCCGCGCGGGCCACCGCCGCGATGTCCGCTGGGTGGATGGTGGGCAGCCCGATGTCCGCATACGGCGCTCGGACCACGCCCTGCTCGCGAATCGTCTGCGCCCACCACATGGCGTTCGAGGCGAACTGCGTCGGCCGCAGAACGGTCCAGGCCATGCCGCTGTCCTTGAGTAACCGCTCGACTGCCGCGTTCTCGGAGGCCGCCGGCAGGTGCGGATGAGTCTGCACCGTGATCGACGATACGAGTACCACGTGCGCCACGCCTGCCTGCCGGGCGGCCGCCAGGATCTCTGCGTCCGCCCCCATGCCCGACAACAAGAACAGCGAGCGCGCTCCCTCCAACGCGGCCTTCAGGGAATCTGCATGAGCGAGATCGCCCTCGACGGCTTCGATGCTTCCGGGGAACGAAGCCCGTGTTGCATCACGGGTCAGACCTCGCACAGATGCAGCGCCGGCCAGGTGCAACTCCTCCAGCAGAGTGCGCCCAATGTTTCCGGTCGCGCCGGTCACCAGGATCATCGTCATTTCTTTCTGCCGTGCCTGTAGCACCTGTCGTGCCAGTCGTGCCGTCGTGCCTGTCGTCAGCCGCTGATCACGTCAGCGACACGTTAAAACCTCAACTTTGATTGAGGTCAAGGACGTAAGCGGCGGCACCGCAGCGTGCGTTGCCCGGGATCGGCGGTCGGCAGCCGGCAGTCGTGTTCAGCGGCTGTCGTGGGCGGCGGGGCGGCGTTGCCCGGCTCGGTGGGCCAGCGCTTCGAGGATGCGTTGCCATGCGGGTGAGGCGTCGGCGATTTGCGAGGAGACCAGCTTCAGGAACTCTGGGCGGCCGCCGTTGCGTTCGTGTGCGCTCTCCCATGCGTCCAGGTCGTCGATGAGCCGGTCCAGGCGTGGATCGTCCGGGTCCCAGTCGACTGATTGATCGCAGGCGAGGTACAGGCGCATCGTTTCGGGGTCGTCGAGGCTTGCGTTCTTGTCGCGTATCCGCTGCGGCACGGCGAGCGGATCCAGTGCCTGCATCAGGATCCACGAGTCCCGCTCCAGCCGCACCCTCCGTTCGCTGACGCCGAGATTGCGCATCCGGTCCAGGATGGCGACCACCTCGGGGGGCAGGACGAGCCGCTCGCCGCCGGCCAGTTCGGTGATCCGGCGGCGGTACTCGGTGAGCTGGTCGATCTTGCGCTGCAGTTCGGCGTCGATGTCGGCTATGGCCGCGGCGAACTCGGCCGGCTGTGCGTGCAGCAGCGCGTCGATACGGGCCAGCGGTACCCCGGCATCCGCGAGGGTCCTGATCCGGATGAGGTCCACCGCCGCTTGCGCGCTGTAGCGGCGGTAGCCGGAGGCATCGCGTTCGGGCTCGGGCAACAGGCCGACGTGGTGGTAGTGGCGGACGGTGCGCACGGTCACGCCGGCGGTCGCCGCGAGCTGGCCGATCGTGAGCATCGTCCTCCGTCCCCCGTCCTCCGTCCCCCCCCGGTCCTCCGTCCCCCGTCCTCCGTCCTCCGTCTTCCTGAAGCCCTCGTGCAGCGGGGAACGTGTCGAGTCTAAGGACGAGCCGCCCGGTCGACGACGCCGCGGACCGCCTGGACCACGGCATCGGGCCGGTCGAAGCAGAGCCGGTGGTGGCTGGTGCCGGAGATGATGCGTTGTTCTCCGTACGAGACCGCGCTCACCAAGGCCGCGTCCAGTCGCCTCCTGCCGTCCTGCATCTCTTGCCACGTCCGCTCCGGCGTGCGTGCTTCCTGGCCGGGGTCGGTGCCCACCACGGTGAGCGCGACGACCGGGACGTCGGGAACGTTCGGCCCGGCCCGCAGCTCGGTGGCCAGTCCGGCCAGCTCGGTGCGCTCGGCGATGCCGACGTCGGTCCATTCGTCACTCACCTTGGCCTCGGTCAGCGCCTGCCGCATGTGCTCCGGGTAGTCCGTGAGCAGTTCGGCGAACATCTCGTGCAGGGCCGGACGCATCTGTTCCAGCTGCTTCCGGTCAGGTGCCATCCGCTCGACCGCGGCCAGGCTCGCCGCGGGAGGCATGGCGGCGTCCCAGTCACGGTGGAAGGCGTCCAACCAGACCAGCCCGGCGACGTCCTGGGGGTACAGCTGCGCGAACCGGTGCGCGTAGAAGCCGCCGAGGGAGTGCGGCACCAGGACGTACGGGGCGGGGATCTTCTGGGCGTGCAGCAGCTCGCGCAGTTCCGTGGCGACCTCGGCAGCGGTGCGCGGCAGCGGGAGGGGATCGCTGTAGCCCGTACCGCCGCGGTCGTACACGACGGCGGTGGTGAACTGCGAAACCCCTTGCTGGACGCCGAAATAGTCGAGACCGACCGCGCCGGCGCCCGGCAGGAACACCACGGCCGGTCCGCCGCTGCCCGACCGATGCACGAAGATGCCGCGGCCGTCGATCTCCTGGAACCCGCCGACCGGCGGAGTGAACCGGGTCGAGGGAGTGGTGTTGTTGCTGTCGTTCGTCATGTGGCCAGGCTCTGACCCTGACGTAGGGTCAGGGTCAAGCTTCCCCGTCGCAGTGCCTCGCCCGATGGGGCGCTGTGTCTTGGCTCGATGGGCCCGGGCCGTGGCTCGATGGGCGCGGGTCGTGGCTCGATGGGCCCGGGTCGTGGCTCGCTGGTCCTCGCTCTCGTAACGGCCCGGGGCCTACTGGCCCACCCTCCCGTCGATGCACTCGCGCAGCAGGTCGGCCTGGCCGCAGTGCCGTGCGTACTCCTCGATCCGGTGCACCAACAGCTCCCGTACGGCGAACCCGTCCTTCCCCAGGCGCTCGCCCAGGTCCGGGTGCTCGGCCAGCGCGGCGTCGGTCGCGGCCTGCTCGCGCTCCAGCGCGGCGTACGCCGCGTCGACCTCGGCCTGGTCGGCGACGGCTCCGTCGAAGTCGGCATCGCGCTCGCCGTACAGTTTCGGCAGCGGATCGCCGTCGCTGATCCAGTTGCGCCAGTCGCGTTCCACCTCGGCGAGATGCCGCACGAGGCCCAGCAGCGACAACGTCGACGGCGGAACCGAACGACGGGCCAGCTGCTCCGCGTTCAGGCCCTCGCACTTCATCCGCAACGTCAGGCGGTAGTTCGTCAGGAAGTCCTGCAACGTCGCGAGCTCGCCGTCCGGACTGACGCCTTCGCTGTTGCGGAGGTCGTCGTCCGGGTCGGCCCACATGTCGGGGTAGACGGTCGCCTGGCTCCACCGTGCGGGTCGGTCACCACTCATGCGGTCCATGGTGGTGCGTGAGAGGCGGCCCCTGCCAGTGAATTGTGTGCAACTGCCTGGCTTCGAGGCACCGTTGCGTGCCGTGTCGGCGACCTGTAGGAGTGCGGGACCCGCGTCTCTCCTGCGCCTACGCGCGCTGGATCGCCCGCACCAGGCCGGCGGCGAGGTGCGCGCGTTCGGCCATGGCTCCGATCACCAGGTACTCGTGATCGGCATGGGCGCCGCCGCCGACCGCGCCGAGGCCGTCGAGAGTCGGTACCCCCAGCGCCGCGGTGAAGTTGCCGTCGCTGCCGCCGCCGACCGCCTTGCCTTCGAGGCCGGGAACCAGCCGCTTCGCCACCTCGAAGAGCTCGGCGGACGCCGACTCGGGCATCGGCGGCCGGCCGACGGCTCCCTGGACCGCGATCTCCGCCTCATCGAGGTGTGGAGCCAGTGCCGCGAACGCGGCTTCGACACGGTCCTTCTCGTCGGCCGACTCGACCCGGACATCGACGATGACGGTCGCCTCTGCCGGTACGACGTTGTCCAGGGTGCCGGCGGACGCGACGGTCGGAGTGACGGTCGTGCCGAGGTCGGGGCGGCTGAGCGCTGCGATGTCCAGTACCTGGTGTGCGGCTTCGACCAGCGCGTTGACCCCGGCCGCCGGTTCGAGGCCCGCGTGCGAGGCCCGGCCCCTGATGGAGAGCTCGAACGTGCCGCACCCCTTACGGCCGGTCTTCAGGCCTCCGCCGTCAGCGGCGCCCTCGAACACGAGTACCGCGCCGCAAGCGAGGGCCCGTTCCTCGATGAGAGCCCTGGAGGCGCGTGAGCCGACCTCCTCGTCGCAGGTCACCAGGATCTCGACACCCGACCGGTCATCGAGCGTCGCCAGACCGTGAACGGCCTGCACCAGACCGCCGAGCATGTCGAAGACCCCGGGGCCGGTGGCATGCCCGCCCTCGACCTGGAACGGGCGGCGTGCGAGCGTGCCGAGCGGGAACACGGTGTCGTGGTGGCCGAGGATCAGTACCTTCGGATCGCCGCCGGCCGACCAGTGGACGTGCGGCCCGGCTTCGCTCTCCACGAGGACGGCCTGCCCGCCGAGGCGGCTCTCGATGACGGCGGCGACGGCTTCGGCCGATGCCGCCAGGGCGTCGAGATCGCGCGACGGGGACTCGACCTCGACGAGTGTCCTGAGGTCCTCGATCATCGCGTCGACACTCACGTCGACGGGCTCGTGCGTCGTCACGGGGGAAGGGTACTTGGTGCGCTTGGGTGCGCCTGGGTGCGCCTGGGGGCGACTTGGCACGCCTAGGTACGCCTTGAAGAACCGGATCGACTGTTCCTGGCAGCCGGCAGCCGGCAGCTGTCAGCTGTCAGTTGGGGCGCACGGCTTACGGCGCGTGGAAAACGTTTGCCGATGTCCGGGAGCGGGATGAGGATGCCGGTATGGTGCGTGATTTCGATGAGCTGGTGGACGAGGCCGGGGCCGTGTCCGTGGCGGGCTGGGACTTCTCGTGGCTGGACGGGCGGGCGACCGAGGCGCGGCCCTCATGGGGGTACCAGCGGCTGATGGGGGAGCGGCTGGCAGGGGCGTCGGCCGCGCTGGACATCCAGACCGGCGGGGGCGAGGTGCTCGCCGGGGCGCCGAAGCTGCCGCCGGTGATGGTGGCCACCGAGTCCTGGCCGCCGAACGTCGCGAAGGCGACCCAGCTGCTGCACCCGCTCGGCGCGGTGGTCGTCGCCGATCCGGACGAGCCGCCGCTGCCGTTCGCCGACGCCGCTTTCGACCTGGTGACCAGCCGTCATCCGGCGACCGTGTGGTGGACGGAGATCGCGCGTGTACTGCGGCCCGGCGGGACGTACTTCGCGCAGCACGTAGGGCACGAGAGCGTGTTCGAGTTGGTGGAGTACTTCCTCGGGCCGCAGCCCGCGGAGGTCCGGCGGAGCCGGCACCCCGACGACGAGCGTGCGGCGGCCGAGGCGGCCGGGCTGGAGATCGCTGACCTGCGCTTCGAGCGGCTGCGCATCGAGTTCTTCGACATCGGTGCGGTGGTGTACTTCCTGCGCAAGGTGATCTGGATGGTGCCCGGCTTCACCGTCGAGGCGTTCCGTGACCGGCTGCGCGAGCTGCACGAGAAGATCCAGGACGAAGGTCCGTTCGTCGCCCACTCCACGCGCTCCCTCTTCGTGGCCCGTAAGCCGGAGTGACGGCGCCCGTTGCCGACGGAGGGGCCGGGCTCCGGGACGGGCGGGCAGGGTGTTTGACTTCGAGTGCGCTCCAACTCCTACCGTCCCTGACGTCAGCCCGACACAGTCCTCGCCTACGGGGGACGGGGCACTTCAGGAGGTAATGGCATGACCGGCATTCCTACTCGCCAGCTCGGCGATCTGACCGTCTCCGCGCAGGGGCTCGGCTGCATGGGGATGAGCCACGGATACGGCGCTTCGGACGACGCGCAGTCGATCGCGACCATCCACCGTGCGCTCGACCTCGGAGTCACCCTCCTGGACACCTCCGACTTCTACGGATTCGGGCACAACGAGGAGCTGGTCGGGCGGGCCGTCGCCGACCGCCGCGACCGGGCGGTGATCGCCACCAAGTTCGGCTTCACCAACAAGCTGGGCGACCCGACCGTGATCCGGGGCGACGCCGCGTACGTACGCCAGGCCTGCGACGCCTCGCTGCGCCGGCTCGGCGTCGACCACATCGACCTGTACTACCAGCACCGCGTCGACCCCGAGGTGCCGATCGAGGAGACGGTCGGGGCGATGGCGGAGCTGGTCGCGGCCGGCAAGGTACGGCACCTCGGCCTGTCCGAGGCGAGCGCCGAGACGATCCGGCGGGCGCACGCGGTGCACCCGATCGCCGCGCTGCAGAGCGAGTGGTCGCTGTGGACGCGTGACCTGGAGCAGGAGATCGCGCCGGTCTGCCGGGAGCTGGGCATCGGCCTCGTGCCGTTCTCGCCGCTCGGCCGCGGCTTCCTCACCGGCCGGTACACGTCCGTGGCGGGGCTGGCCGAGGGCGACATGCGCCGTACGCAGCCGCGCTTCGCCGACGGCAACCTGGAGCGCAACCTCGCCATCGTCGAGAAGCTGAACGAGCTGGCCGCGGAGAAGGACGTCACGGCCGGGCAGCTGGCGCTCGCTTGGGTGCAGCACCGGGGCGCCGACGTGGTGCCGATTCCGGGCACCCGCCGTGAGAAGTACCTGCTGGAGAACGTCGCCGCGGTCGCCATCGGGCTGTCCGCCGAGGAACTGGCGGCCATCGACGCGGTCGCCCCGGCCGACGCGGTCGCCGGCACCCGCTACGACGCGACGAGCCTGTCCTTCGTCAACCGGTGACGCTCATGCCGGCTGCCGCGTACGACCGCGTGTAACCGGCTGCCGCGGGTGACCGGCTGCCGCGTGCGACCGGCTGCCGGGTGCGACCGGCTGCCGGGTGCGACCGCAGCCGTGTACGACCGGATGAGCCGGGATGAGCGGCACAGGCATCGGTGCCGGTACCGGGACTGGCTGGTACCGGCACCGGCTGGTACCGGTACTGGTTGTACCGGCTGGTACCGGTACTGGTTGTACCGGCTGCCGCTGCTGACCATGGGGTTGTCGGTTGTCCACAGCCTGCTGAGTCGTGGGTGTACGCCACTCCGAGGTTTTCCACAGGCCCGCTCGCCGTTCGCCGTGCCGCCGTAAAGTCGGAGACATGAGTGAGGACGAGGGGAGCGTGCGGATCGACAGCTGGATCTGGTCCGTGCGGCTCATGAAGACGAGATCGATGGCGGCCACGGCATGCCGGGGTGGCCACGTGCGGGTCAACGGCGACCGCGTGAAGGCGGCGTACGGCGTGCGGACCGGTGACGAGGTCCGGCTGCGGCACGCGGGGCGGGAGCGGATCGTGGTCGTGAAGCGGCTGGTGAAGAAGAGAGTGGGGGCGCCGGTCGCGGCCGAGTGCTACATAGACAACAGCCCGCCGCCGCCCCCGCGCGAGGTGGCCGTGCAGGTTCCGGTCCGCGACCGCGGCGCGGGCCGCCCCACCAAGCGCGACCGGCGCGAGATGGAGCGCCTGTGGGGCCGCCCGCCGGCGATCCCCGGAGACGGCCCGAAGCCCTGAGCCAGGGCTCAGGCGCTGTCCGGGCCTACCGGTGATCCGGGCCGACCGGTGATCCGGGCTGACCGGCGATCCGAGCCGGTGCGGTCACGGGGTCGGCTGAGTGGCTCCTCGGTCTACGCCTTGTGTGCGAGGAGCTGGACTTCCTGGAACTGCCGCTGGTCAGTGGGCTTCGGCTCGATCACCAGGCGGGCCGACTCTGCCAATCCGTGCTCGCGGAGGAGCTCGGCGAGGCGATCGGGGGACCAGCGGTAGGCCGTCGCCACCGCGTGGTCGTAGGCCTGCGTCTCGTGGTGGGGGCCGTCGGTGGCGGGGAAGTCGATCAGTAGGTGCCCGCCAGGGGCCAGGACTCGGGCGATCTCGGCCAGGATGGCGGGCAGGTCCTGCGGTGGGGTGTGGATGACGGACCACCGCGAGAGCACCCCGCTGAGCGCGCCGTCCTCGATGTCCAGCGCGGCCATCGAGCCGACCTCGAACCGCAGCCCGGGGTGGGCGTCGCGAGCGAGCTCGATCATTACAGGGGAGGCGTCGACGCCGAAGACATCCAGGCCCAGCCCATGAAGGTGAGCTGTGAGGTCGCCCGGTCCGCAGCCGAGGTCCGCGACCTTGCCGTCGCCGTTCGTCCGTACCAGCTCCGCGAAGGCGCTCAGGTGGGCGCGCTCCAACGGGCGGTCGCGCAGGGGGTCGTGGAACAGCTGCGCGTAGGTGGGGGCGATGGCGTCGTAGGCCTCACGGGTGGCGTGCAAAGTGTCGAGTTCGGTCACCCGGAGACCGTAGCGGGAGGAGAGGACCTGCGCGGCAAGAACGTTCGACTGAACAGCTGCGCACGACTGAGCGGCTGTGCACGACTGAGCAGCTGTGCACGAGGGGTGGCTGTGCACGAGTGAGCGGCTGTGCACGAGGGGGTGGGGTGGGAGGGGGAGGGGGGAGGGGCCCCGGAGGGTGCTGCAGAGGTATGGGCCCCGGCGCTCGGCCACGTGTGCCCCCCGGGTGCTGCAGAGGTACGGGCCGCGCCCCGGCGCTCGGCTGACGTGCGCCTCCCGGGTGCTGCAGAGGTATCGGCCGCGCCCCGGCGCTCGGCCGACGCGTGTCCCCGGGTCCGGCAGGCGTACGGGTCAGCCCCCGTTCGCGGCCAGCCAGTCGGGGTCCGGGGTGGTGGTTTGGAGTACCTCGATCAGGATGCCTTCCGGGCTTTCGATGTGGAAGCGGCGTTGGCCCCAGGGCTCGTCGTGTAGCGGCTCGGTGATCCGTACGCCCTTGGCGCGCAGTGCGGCTTCCTCGGCGGCGGCGTCCTTGACGAGGAAGGCGAGGCAGAGGCCGGCGGTGTCCTGCGTCCGGAAGTTCTCCGGCATGCTCTCGTGGCCGCGCTGGACGAAGTCGAGGACGTACGCGGGGTGTTCGGGGTGGTGCAGGCTGACGTACCAGCCCAGGTCGGCGACGCGCGTGAAGCCGAAGTGCTCGATGTAGAAGCGGCTGCTGGCGGCGGTGTCGTCGGTGAGTACGGCCGTGCCGAGTTTTTCGAATCGCATGTGTCGCTGTTCCTCTCCCCGGTGGCGGCATGGCGGCATGGCGGCATGGCGGCGTGGTGGCTCGATGCCGCCATGGCCACTCATAACCACTTCGTGCGTAGTGTTTGCGAGTACTTCAGTTGTAGTACGTTGGGTGTAGTGGTTGCAAGGGGTTGAGGAGGAGGCTTTCCGTGGTGCGCAATCCGGAGCGGCGTACGGCGCTGGTGGACGCGGCGATCGAGGTGCTGGCGCGGGACGGTGCGCGCGGGCTGACGTTCCGCGCCGTGGACGCGGAGGCTGCCGTCCCGAAGGGCACCGCGTCCAACTACTTCGCGAGTAGGGACGAGTTGCTCGCGCAGGTGACCGGCCAGATCCACCAGCGCATCGCGCCGGACCCCGACGAGGTCATCGAGGTCATGAAGGCGCCGCACGGGCGGGAGCTGGTGACCGAGCTGATGGGGTGGATCAACCGCAGGGTGACCGAGAACCGCACCGGTTACCTCGCGATGCTGGAGCTGCGACTGGAGGCCACCCGGCGGCCCGAGCTGCGCACGGAGCTGACCGCCACCATCCGGGGAGTGCTGGAGGAGGACATCCGCTTCCACGAGGAGGGCGGGCTGCCGGGTGACCGTACGGCGGTGATGCTGATGTATCTCGCGATGACCGGGCTGATGCTGGAGCAGCTCACGCTGCCGGGCGTGGTGCCGGGCGAGGAGACGGACGGGCTGATCGCCGCCCTGGTGGACCGGGTGATCCCGGCCGACGGCCGTTAGTCGCCAGTCGCCAGTCGCCAGTCGCCAGTCACCACTCGTCTCCCCGCCCGGGCCGCCTGCCGCCGTCCCCGCCGGTCCCCTCAGCCCCCGTACGGCCGGGTGCGGCGGGCGTCGCGGAGGGCGTGGGCCCACCAGATCAGTTGGTTCAGGAGGGTGTCGGCCGCGCGGTCCGGGCCCTCGGGGGCGCGGAGCCGGCCCTCGGCGTCGAAGAGCTGGCCGGCCATCGGGAGGCTGACGGTCTCCCGGACCGTCGTCGCGTGCAGTTCCGCGAAGACCAGCCGCAGTTGTTCGACGGCGCGCAGGCCGCCGGAGATCCCGCCGTACGAGACGAACCCGACCGGCTTGGCCTGCCACTCCGCGTGCAGCAGGTCGATGGCGTGCTTCAGCGGCGCCGGGAACGAGTGGTTGTACTCCGGGGTGATCACGACGAAGGCGTCCGCCGCGTCGACACGCTTGGCGAACGCCTCCGCTTCGGGGCCGCCGCGCAGCGCGTACGGCTGGATCTCGGCCAGGTCCAGTACGTCCACGCCGAGGTCGGCGCGCGCCGCCGCGTGCTTGGTGAACCAGTCCGCGACGACGGGCGCGAACCGTCCCTCCCGGGTGCTTCCGACGATGACGGCGAGGTTGAGCGTCTCTGCAGACATGACATGCCTCTCTGAAGCGGTGGCGAATGCAGAGACGACGCTAAAACCTCAACAAAAGTTCAGGTCAAGTGTGAGCGGACGGGAGTGGACGGGAGCGGGTGGGGACGGACGAGTAGGACGGGAATGGATGGGGACGGACGGGAGTGGATGGGAACGGACGGGAGTGACCGGAGGAAAGAGGAAGAGGAAGGGAAAGGGGCCGGCTTCGCCCCCTGCCTTCCCCCGGATCACTCCTCCCCGAACAGCTGGAGCAGTTCCTTCTTCTCGAACATGCGGGCCGTGTCCACCGCCGACGGCGTGCCTGCCTTCGGGTCGGCGCCGTTGCTCAGGAGCAGCCGTACGACCGCGTCCTCGCCCTTGAACACGGCGCCCGCGATCGGGGTCTGACCGCGGTCGTTGGGCCGGTCGGCGTCCGCGCCGCGCCGCAGCAGGGCTTCGACGGTCGCGGCGTGGCCGTGGTACGCGGCCAGCATGATCAGCGAATCGCCCTTCTCGTTGGTGAGGTTGGCGGGCACTCCCGCGTCGACGTACGCGGCGACCGTGTCGGTGTCGCCCTGCCGGGCCAGGTCGAAGACCTTGGCCGCCAGCTGCAGCACCTCGGGGTCGTGCGCGTGCTCGATCGACTCGGGCCCCTGTGCGCCTGGGGTCGTCTCGCTCATGCTGTCGGCCTCCTGCTCTCGTGGTGTGCGCCTGCACTTGCCACTTTATGCAGGCCACGGCCTCGGGCGGCCATACGGCTCAGAACATGTCCGGGCACCATGGCCGTCGCGCCGCCCGCAGCAGGGCGTCCGCCGTGGCCAGTGCCCCCGCTCGGTCCTCCTGGACCCGGCCGAGCGCCGCGAGCCGGGTGGCCGACTCGTCGCCCAGGTACAGCGAGGCCAGTTCGCGTACGTCCAGGGTGAGGTCGGCGGAGCGTTGCGTACGCGTACAGGTGGCGCCCTCGGGTCCCGCGTCGAGGTGGTACCGGCCGGCGGCGTACCCGGCCGCGTCCCGCACCTCCAGGACCAGCGAACCCGGCACCCCGTACGTCCGCGCCTCCAGCAGCTTCGGCACGTCCAGCGGCCGGATCCAGAGGTAGTCGGCGTGCTCGGCGATGCTCGCGGCGCGCGGGTCGCCGAGCAGCAGCGGCAGGGTGTCGTCCGGGGCGCGCTGCCCGGTCTTCACGTGCCACACCCAGTCGATGGAGCACAGGAAGTGCCACAGGGCGCGCTCCGCCTCCGGAGTGACCGCGATCAGCTGGCTGACGTGGGCGGTCTGCTCGGGCTGCTTCCGTTCCCACCGGTCGTCGGTGGTGTACGTGACCAGGCCCTCGACCTCGCCGTCCGCCGACCGGTACACGGCGTGGAAGGGCTCCTGCCACGCCATGGCCGGCCACTGGACCTCGCCGGTCGCCTGCTGCCACCAGCGCTCGCCGCGTGAGACGGCGCCGTGCTGCCGGGCCCGGAAGCGGTCGTGGAGGGCCGGGCCGAGGGTGCGGACCTCCGCGGGGCTCACGAAATCCACCCGGCCGCCGCACTCGGGGCCGGAGTACCGGGAGCCGAGCCGGGCGCGGGCCACGTCGATGGTCCACTCCGTGAACGATGTCGCGGGCCCGAAGCCGTACCGTCCGTAGATCGGGTACTCCGCGGCGATCAGCGTGGCCACCACCTCGCCCCGTTCCCTCGCCGCCGTCAGGTCCTGCGCCATCATCCGGCTGAGCAGGCCGCGGCGGCGGTGCGTGGGCGAGACGGTCACCTGGGACACGGCGTCGGCCGGCACCCGGGCGCCGCCCACGACCGTCAGCTCCTGCGCGAAGCTGCGGAAGGTCGCGATGCAGCGCTCACCGTCGAAACCGCCCTGCGTACGGGCGAAGTCGGTGCCCGAGCGGCGGAAGTCGAGCTCTTCCTTGGTGATCCCCGGCGGCCGGGTGAAACCGGTGGCCATCGCCTCCATCCAGTCGGTGAACTCCTCCTCGCCGACCGTGCGCACCTCAAGGCTCATACCCGTACGCTAGCCACACTCCTGACGGGCTGTCGCATGATTTAGCGGGGCCGAGAGAAGCGGTGGCGGTGCCGGGTGGTCAGAAGGCCGCCGCTCGGATTTCGCCCACGCGCTCGGCGCCGCCCAGCAGCGGGACGTCGGCTATCCGGTCGAGTACCGGGGCGTCGATGCCCATCAGGCGCAGCGTGCGGGCCAGGATCGGGCCGAGCGTGCGGGTCGCGCCGTCGTCGACCTTGAAGGCGAGCGCGCGGCCGTCGGGCAGGGCCAGTGCCTGTACGGCCTCGGCACCCATCTTGGACAGCACGCCGGGGATCTCCCGCATCAGCCAGGTGTCGGGTCGGCGGGTGCCGGCGACGTACTCCGGGTGGGCGCGCATCGCGTCCGCGATCCGGCGCTCGGGGGTGCCGGGCGCCGCCAGCACGAAGTGCCGGTACGCGCGGGCCAGGCCGGTCAGTGAGAGCGACATCAGGGGCGCGCCGCAGCCGTCGGTGCCGACGTGGGCCACCTCCTCGCCGCTCGCCTCCTGCACGGCCGCCAGGACCAGCTGCTGGAGCGGGTGGGCGGGGTCGAGGTAGTTCGCCAGCGGCCAGCCGTTCGCTGCGCAGACGGCGAGCATCGCGGTGTGCTTGCCGGAGCAGTTCATGGTCAGCGGGTCGCGGACCTTGCCGGCGGCCAGGTAGTTCTCCGCCTCGGTGGGGTCGAGCGGCAGGTCGGGCGGGGTCTGCAGCTGCTCGGGGGTGAGGTCGTGCTCGGCGAGCATCTTCTGCACGAGGTCGAGGTGAAAGGATTCTCCGGAGTGGCTGGCGGCGGCCAGGGCCAGGCGCTCGCCGGAGAGGTCCAGGCCCGCGCGGAGGATCGCGGCGGCCTGCATCGGCTTGTTCGTGGAGCGCGGGAAGACCGGCCCGGCCACGTCACCGAGCGCCAGGTCCACGCTGCCGTCCGCGGCCAGTACGACCAGCGAACCGCGGTGCACGCCCTCGACGAAGCCGGAACGGACGACCTCGGCGAGCACGGGCGCGACGGGCGCCCCAGCTCCGGCACCCGAGGGCGCCCCAGCTCCGGCACCCGAGAGCGCCCCAGTCCCGGCACCCGAGGGCGCCCCAGCCTGCGCATCCGCAGAGGTCCCGGTCTCCGTACCGGATATCGCTGCGTCCGCGCCGGATATCGGACCGGTGGACTCGGGCGTGGGCTCGGCGGCGGAGGAGGAGGTCATCGCGGGCCTTCCGGGGACGGGATCACGGACCGCCTCCTTCGGGTCCGGTGGCCGCCGGGTCAGGAGAGCAGGTCGTCTACTTGTGCTTCCCCTTCACGGTACCTGCGGGCGATCTCGGCGCTGCAATCGTCGGCCGTGCGCTGCAGGGACTGGCGGCGCAGCGAGACCTGCTGCTCGTACTGGACCAGCCGGCCCATCGCCTCCCGCAGCTCGGTGTCCGTACGCGCCGACAGGTCGGACAGCTCGACCTCGCCGAGCATGTCCTCGGCCAGCCGGCGGTACTCCTCGCTGTGCGGGGTTCCGACCGTCACGTGCCGGGCCGAGGAGCGGTGCCGCGACGGCTCGTCGGTCAGGATCTCCGGCAGCCGGTCCAGGACCGTGGTCTGCGGCGCGGCGCGCCGGGCGGCCTCGGCGCGCAGGATGTCGATGCGGCCCTGGAGCAGCCGCCGTACGTAGCTGAGGTCGGCCTCCTCCTGCTGCGCGTCCCGGCGCAGCTTGCGGATCTCGGGCAGGCCGCGGCCCGAGAGGTCGGGCCGGGGGGCCGGACGGAAGCGGTCGCGTTGCAGCGGGGGGCGGGGCTGTGCCGGGCCTGCGGGGAGCATGGGGCCATCCTCGGTGCGGTCACCGGGCCGGGCCGGGCGCCCGGACGGGGGCGTCGGCTCGGGCCGGGGCGTGGACGTCGTCGGCGGGGGCAGGGGCCCGCGCGCGGAGGCCGCCGCTGCCCCTTGGGCGGATGTACGGGCAAATGGTACGGAACCGGAGGATGTCTGCCCGGTGCCGGCGGTGCTCATGCGTCTGTCCGTCCCCTCGTGCGGTGCGGTCCGGAGCCACGTGGCCCCCGTGCACCGCGTGCACGCATCGTGCCACTGCGAGTGGTGCGCGCGCAGGGTCATCGGCCCGCGAACGGTCCGTGTGGGGGTATGCCGGACGACGCGGTTGGGCCGTCCGGGTGGTCCGGCGCGTCGCCCCCCTGGGGTGGCCTCGGGTGGCGCCCGGCATCATGGCGGTATGCGAGCAGTGGTGCAGAGGGTGAACGGCGCACGCGTCGACGTGGCCGGTGAGACGGTCGGCGAGATCGTCGGGGAGGGGCTGTGCGTCCTGGTCGGCGTGACGCACGACGACACCCCGGAGAAGGCCGCGCAGCTGGCCCGCAAGCTGTGGTCGGTACGCATCCTCGACGGCGAGAAGTCGTGCTCGGACACGGGCGCCGGGCTGCTGGTGATCAGCCAGTTCACGCTCTACGGGGACGCCCGGAAGGGGCGTCGGCCCACGTGGAACGCCGCGGCTCCCGGGCCCGTTGCCGAGCCGCTGGTCGACGAGGTCGTCGCGCAGCTGCGGGCGCTCGGCGCGCACGTGGAGACGGGCCGGTTCGGCGCGGACATGAAGGTCTCGCTGACGAACGACGGCCCGTTCACGGTGCTCGTGGAGGTGTAGCGCGCGGGAGGACGCTACGGCTCGACCACGACCTCCTGGGCCGCCGCCGTGGTGTCGGCCAGCAGCTCGGCGTCCGCCTTCACGTTCCGCTTGACCAGCGCCAGGGCGATCGGGCCCAGCTCGTGGTGGCGGGCCGACGTCGTGACGAAGCCGACCTGGCGCCCCTCGGGGCCGTCGGCGGCGAGCCGGACCGGCGCGCCGTGGCCCGGCAGCTTCACCTCGCTGCCGTCCAGGTGCAGGAAGACCAGCCGGCGCGGCGGCTTCCCCAGGTTGTGGACGCGGGCGACGGTCTCCTGGCCGCGGTAGCAGCCCTTCTGGAGGTGCACGGCCGTGCCGATCCAGCCCAGCTCGTGCGGGATGGTGCGGTGGTCGGTCTCCAGGCCGAGCCGCGGCCGGTGCGCCTCGACGCGCAGCGCCTCCAGGGCCAGTACACCGATCGCGGGGCCGTGCGCGGCGGCGAAGTCCTCCAGGGAGGCGCGCGGCAGGAAGAGGTCGCGGCCGTGCGGCGTCTCGCGGACGGCGGCGGCGTCCTGCGGCGTCTCGGTGATGGACCCGGCCGGCAGGTGCACGACGGCGAGGTCGTCCGTCCGGTCGGCGACCTCGACCCGGTAGAAGAACTTCATGCTCTCCAGGTATGCGATCAGCGCTTCCTGGGTGCCGGGCTCGGTGTGCAGCCACGTCGTCTCCCCGTCGTCGACGAGGTAGAGCGCGTGCTCGATGTGACCGTTGGCGGAGAGGATCAGCGCCTCGGTGGCGTGGCCCGGCGCGAGCTCGCTGACGTGCTGGGTGAGCAGCAGGTGCAGCCAGCTCAGCCGTTCGGGACCGGAGACGGTGACCACGCCGCGGTGCGAGAGATCCACGAAGCCCGCGCCGTCGGCGAGGGCGCGTTGCTCACGGAAGAGGTCGCCGTAGTGCGCGGCGACGCCTTCGTCGGGGGCCTCGGCGGGGACGGCACCGGGGAGCGACAGCAAGGGGCTCTTCATGGTGCCAAGCCTACGTCCCGGTAGTACCGGATGGCCGGTCCGTCCCGGTGGGTGAGCCTGGTGCGGCTCAGCCGGAGTCCGCCGCCGGCGCCGCGTCGGCCTCGGAGGCCTTGGCGGTGCACTTCCGGCACCGGCCGAAGATCGCGAAGTGCTTCAGGTCCGTGTCGAAGCCGAACATGTCCTGCAGCGTCTCCCGGAAGGGCGCCGCCACCGACAGGTCGGCCTCGATCACGTCCGTGCAGTCCCGGCACACCAGGTGGATGTGGTGGTGCCGGTCGGCGAGGTGGTAGGTGGGCGCGCCGTGTCCGAGGTGGGCATGGCTGACCAGGCCCAGTTCCTCCAGCAGCTCCAGGGTGCGGTAGACCGTGGAGATGTTGACGCCGCCCGCCGTCTTGCGTACCTCGGTGAGGATCTCGTCGGGCGTGGCGTGCTCCAGCCGGTCGACCGCCTCCAGCACGAGCTGCCGCTGGGGCGTCAGACGGTATCCGCGCTTGCGGAGGTCGCTCTGCCAGTCGGTGGTCACCACGCCCCCCAGTGTAGGTACGCCCGTTGGCGTGCGGTTACGGCTTGTAGGGCGTGCCGTCCGCGTTGAAGAAGGAAACTCCGTCGGGCATGTCCTCGGGGAGGCTCTCCGCCCACTCCTTGAGGCCGGCGTCCGCGACCTTCTTGAGGTGGGCCGACATGTACGGGCGCAGCGGCACGTCCGGCGTGGCCTTCTCGCCGACCCACATCAGGTCGCCGTTGACGTAGCCGTACAGCCGCTTGCCGCCGCTGTACGGGCCCGAGGCCTCGGTGCGGGCCACGGCGTCCGTCGCCAGGTCGATCTGCGGCTTCTGGTCGGCCAGCTCGCCGTACCAGACCTCGACGACGCCCTGGTCGCGGATCATGACGATCTCGACCTTGCGGTCCTTGTCGACGCGCCAGTAGCCGCTCTCGGTCTCCAGCGGGCGGACCTTCTTGCCCTCCCCGTCGAGCACCCAGCTGTGCGAGGTGTACTCCAGGAAGTCACGCCCGTCGTGGGTGAAGGTGACCTCCTGCCCGAAGTTGCACTTCTCGGTGCCGGGGAAGTCGGCGACGCCCGCGCCCTCCCAGTTGCCCAGGAGGAAGGCCAGCGGTACGAGGGCCGGGTTCAGGTCGGACGGGATCTCGATCATGAGAGCTCAGGCGATCTATAGAGAGAGGGGAAGGTCTCGGTCCGTGCGCCTTCAGCGCTGACCCTGGTAGAGCTTCTTCCAGGTCAGACCGGCGAAGGCGACGACGCCGACGGCGACCAGGACAAGCAGGGCGGTGAAGAATGCCTCAAGCACGAGCGCGCTCCTCGGACGGAGTGAGGGTTTACGGACCGTAGGTGAGTCTAGTCGCCGCGGGAAGCGGCGGCGCTGTGAGGTCCGCCCCAGGGGGGAGGCCCGCCCCGAGGGGGAGATTCGCCTCAGGGGCGGTACCGGCGCTCACCGGCGGCGGTCCTTGTCGTCCAGCTCGCGCCACCAGCGGTCGGACTCCGGGTCGCCGGACTCGTCCCACCAGCGTTCGCCCGGCTCTCTGCGGTTGGCGACGATCGCCGCGAAGGGCGGGATGACCATCGCGACGACGCACATCGCCACCGCGGCGGGCACGGACCACAGCCGCACGACGCCCCACGCCAGGACGAAGAGCGCGATGCAGGTGGCCATCATGGCGTAGTACCTGCGATGACGGCGCTGGACGGACATACCTCCACGGTAGATCCGGCCGGCGGGTCTGAACAGCGCTGCGCCCTCCGTACGGCGGGCCGTACGGAGGGCGGGCACGCGCGGAGGGCCGCACCACCGGCCAAGGCGTCCAAACCCCTGGGGTGCGGCCCTCCGGCCGTCCGCGGACCGTCCGGGCGACGGTCCGCGTCAGACGGCGATGGCGACCTCTGCCAGCCCGCCCTTCTGGGCGACCACGGTGCGGTCGGCGGTGCCGCCGGGGACGAGCGCGCGCAGCGTCCAGGTGCCCTCGGCCGCGTAGAAGCGGAACTGTCCGGTGGCCGAGGTGGGGACCTCGGCGGTGAACTCGCCGGTGCTGTCCAGCAGGCGGACGTAACCGGTGACGGGCTCGCCGTCCTTGGTCACGCTGCCCTGGATCGTGGTCTCACCGGGCTTGATGGTCGACGCGTCGGGGCCGCCGGCCTGTGCTCCACACATGGGAATTCCTTGAGGGGTAGAGGGAAGGGTCGGGGCTTACTTGTTGGCGCCGAGCTCGATCGGCACGCCCACCAGCGAGCCGTACTCGGTCCAGGAGCCGTCGTAGTTCTTGACGTTCTCCTGGCCCAGCAGCTCGTGCAGCACGAACCAGGTCAGCGCGGAGCGCTCACCGATGCGGCAGTAGGCGATGGTGTCCTTGGCCAGGTCGACCTGCTCGTCCTCGTAGAGGGCCTTGAGCTCCTCGTCGGACTTGAAGGTGCCGTCGTCGTTGGCGTTCTTCGACCACGGGATGTTGCGGGCGCTCGGCACGTGGCCGGGGCGCTGCGACTGCTCCTGCGGGAGGTGCGCCGGGGCGAGCAGCTTGCCGCTGAACTCGTCGGGGGAGCGGACGTCCACCAGGTTCTTGTTGCCGATCGCGTTCACGACATCGTCGCGGAAGGCGCGGATGGAGGTGTCCTGCGGCTTGGCCTTGTACTCGGTCTTCGCGCGGTTCGGCACCTGCGAGCCGTCGACCAGGTCGCGGGAGTCCAGCTCCCACTTCTTGCGGCCGCCGTCGAGGAGCTTGACGTCCTGGTGGCCGTAGAGCTTGAAGTACCAGTAGGCGTAGGACGCGAACCAGTTGTTGTTGCCGCCGTAGAGGACGACGGTGTCGTCGTTGGCGATGCCCTTCTCCGACAGGAGCTTCTCGAAGCCCTCCTGGTCGACGAAGTCACGACGCACCGGGTCCTGCAGGTCCTGCTGCCAGTCGATACGGACCGCGTTCTTGATGTGGTTCTTGTCGTAGGCCGAGGTGTCCTCGTCCACCTCGACGATGACCACCTTGGGGTCGTCGATGTGGGCCTCGACCCAGTCGGCGTCGACGAGGACGTCGCTACGGCTCATGGTTTCTCCTCCGGGGCAGTTGCGGATGCGCAGGGGTACGCCGGTCACGCGCGGCGGCATCAGAGGCGCGCGGCGCTGCGCGGGGATACGAGGGGATGCTGCGAGGGTGTGGGCCTCGCGGCCGGGGGAACGGGTGGCAGAAACCCGTCAGACGGAGCGACAGAGCATGGCGGCGACGCGGCACAGGTCGACTGCCCGCCGCTTCGTGAGATCCGCCTGTCCCCGCGTACGGGAACGGCTCATCAGGCTCTGCATGCCACCGATCGTAAAGAGGGACGGCGGGGCGTGTCACCGGTGTGTCGGATGCTGAGACGTGGATGTCCGCGATGTGGAAGCGGGGCGTGGGCACACCCGTTCGGAGGCGGTCCGGCGGCGGGTCGGGCGGCCTCGGCAGGCCGCGCTGCGGACAGCAGCGTCTCAGGAAGTGGACGGCCGGTCGCCGACGTGCCCCGGAAACCCTTGCAGCGGTCCGTGAGATCCGTGCAGCTAACCGCTGATCAGCCCGGCAGTTCGACGTCGGTGCCCGTCGCGGAGAGCACTATGCCGTCCCGGGTGGTCGTCACGCGGTCGAGCTTCAGCCCGGCCGGCAGCTCGTCCAGCTTCCAGTCGTGGTCCGTACGGGCCCGCACCTTGTCCTCGCAGCCGGGGACCGCGGTGCACAGCGCCGGAAGCTCGTCGGCGCGCAGTCGTATCGTGTCGCCGCCCACCGTGGAGACGGTGCCGACCACGTCGAGCGAGCTGAGCACGGGGACGTCCGGCGAGATCTTGACCTGGCTCTTGCCGCCGCCGGCGCCGCCGTACGAGATGCGGACGCCCTCACCCGCCGCCTTGGTCAGGTCGGCATAGCTGATCCGGGCCTCGCCGGTCGCGGACGCCGCGCCCTCGATGGAGGTGTAGTCGCTGCTCAGCTTTACGTCGTGGAACTGTGCCGACAGCTCGGTGACCCGCAGCCGGTGGCCCTCCGCGGTGGCCTCGATGCCGCCGAGCGAGGCGTCGACCTGGGTGAGGGTGCCGCTCGCCACCTGCGTCAGGAAGGGGAAGCCCTTGACCGAGACCTGCGGCGTCCCGCTCAGCCCCAGGCTGCCGCGGATCTTCTCGGCCGCCTTGTCCTCGGCGAAGTCGACCGCCAGCCGGTCGGCGGCCACGAACAGCACCCCGACGACGACCAACAGCACCAAGAGCCTTCTCAGAGCACGCATCGAACCCCTTCCCCCCATGCTTCGGTGTGACGCCGAGCCTAACCGGGCCACCGGCGCGGTGGCAGGAACCGGCCGGTCACGCTCCCTCCGTAAGGAGCGTGACCGGCCACCTGAGGTTGCCCCGTACGCGCGGGAAGCTCAGCCGAGGGCGCGGCCCAGGACGTAGACGGCGGGCGCCGCGAGCGCCAGCGGCAGCGCCACCCCGGCCGTCAGGTGCACGAACCGCGAGGGGTAGTCGTAGCTGGCGACCCGCAGGCCGATCAGCGCGCAGCCGCCGGCCGCGAAGCCGAGGAAGGCACCGGCCGTGCCCTGGCCGCCGAACTGCCCGGCCGCGATCCCCGCGCCGGTGGCGGCCAGCAGCGCCAGCACCACCGAGACGGGCCCGGGCAGCGGCAGCGCGCGGGCGAGCACGGCGACCGCGACCGCCACCGCGCCGGTCACCGTGGCGTGCGGCGCAGCCGCGAGGTGGCCGGCGGCCAGTACCGCCAGCGCGGACGAGGTGAGGCCCGCGGTCAGTGCGTACATCCGCTCGTCGGCGCTGCTGCGGTTGCGCAGCTGCAGGACGAGGACGAGCAGGCACCACACGCCGAGCGTGCCGATGCCCACCACGGGCGCGTCGTCCCGGTCGGTGGCCAGCAGCGCGACATCGGTGACCAGGCCGCCGAGGAACGCCAGCGCGATGCCCTGGCGGGCCGGCCACATGCCGTTCAGCCGGAACCAGCCCGCCGCCGTGACCGCCTGCAGGACCGCGACCACCAGGGCCGGGAACAGCTGCGGCAGCGGCGCCGCCAGCGCCAGCAGCACGGCGAGCCCCGCGGTGAGCGCGGCGGACTGGAAGCCGGGCGGGATGATCGGCGAGTGGCCCAGGGCGCGGGCGCGCTGGTTGGGCGCGAGGTGCGAGAGGTCGTCGGCGGGCGCGGCGGCGTGCCGCGGTGCGGGCTCGTGGGCAGCTGCCTGCTGGGCGGGGAGGTGGGTGGTCTCCGCGGCGGCGGAGGCGTGCGCGGGCTGCCGCGCGTCGGTCTCCCAGGTCGCGCCGTCCCAGGTCTGGGTCTGCGGCTGTGCCTGCGGCTGGGCGTAGGGGGCCTGCGGATGGCCGCCGTAGCCGTCACCGTGGCCGTACCCATGACCGCCGTACGGTGCGTTGCCGTACGCCTCGCCGCCGTGAGCGCCGTTGTCGTACGCCCCGTTGTCGTACCCGCCCTCTTGGGGAGCGGCGTACGGGTCCTGCGCCGGAACGGCATACGGGCCCTGCGGCTCGTGCGGTTCGCACTGCCGGCCGTGCCGGCCGTGCCGGCCGTACTGCTGCCCGTAGGGATCGTGCTGCCCGTAGTAAGGGCCGTACTGCTGGTCGCTCATCTCGGGGCTCATCCTCCCGCGAACGGCGGGAGGACCTCGACGGTGCCGCCCTGGGACAGTGGGACCGCGGCGTGGTCGCGGGCGCCGACCGCGGTGCCGTCCACGAGGAACGAGCAGCGCATGAGGACGCGGGCGAACTCCGGGTTCGCCGCGTGTGCCGCGCGCGCCGCCTCCAGCGCCTCGGCGAGCGTGCTCGCGGCGTACGGCTCCTCGGCCGTGCCGGCCGCGGCCTTCGCCGCCGCCCAGTAGCGCACGGTGCCTGTTGTTGTCACGACGGCCCCTTCTCCTTCGTTGCCGTCTCCATGATGGCCTACGCCGCCGACGGGCCGGGCCCGGGCAAGGATGGGCAATACCTGGGGAACCAGGTCCCGTAAGACAGAAATATCGGTTGCTGCGCGCAAACGTTCGCATAGGCTCGGCGGGTGCTGGTCCGACTCGCCATGGCGCATTTGCGCCCCCACAGACGTTCGATATCCCTGATCGTGGTACTCCAGCTCGTCCAGACGCTGGCCACGCTGTATCTCCCGACCCTCAACGCCGAGATCATCGACAACGGTGTCGTCAAGGGCGACACCGGTTACATCCTTCGCGCCGGCGGCTTCATGGTCGCCGTGACGCTGCTGCAGATCGTCTGCGCGATCGGCGCCGTCTACTTCGGTGCCCGTACGGCCATGGCCCTGGGCCGGGACATCCGGGCCGCCGTCTTCGACCGGGTGCAGTCCTTCTCCGCGCGGGAGCTCGGCTCCTTCGGCGCGCCCTCGCTCATCACGCGCACCACCAACGACGTCCAGCAGGTCCAGATGCTGGTGCTGATGACGTTCACGATGATGGTCTCGGCGCCCATCATGATGATCGGCGGCGTCGTCATGGCGCTCGACCAGGACGTGCAGCTCTCCGCCCTGCTGCTGGTCATCGTGCCCGTACTGGGCGTGCTGGTGGCGCTGATCGTACGGGGGATGCGGCCGCTCTTCCGGGGCGTGCAGGAGCGCATCGACACCGTCAACCGCGTGCTGCGCGAGCAGATCACCGGTATCCGGGTCATCCGCGCCTTCGTCCGGGACCAGCACGAACGGACCCGCTTCGAGAAGGCCAACACCGACCTCTACGACGTCTCGCTGCGCGCCGGCCGGCTGATGTCGACGATGTTCCCGCTGGTCATGCTGATCGGGAACGCCTCCAGCGTGGCCGTCGTCTGGTTCGGCGGACACCGCATCGACAGCGGCGGCATGGAGATCGGCGCGCTGACGGCCTTCCTCAGCTACCTGATGTACATCCTGATGTCGATCATGATGGCGACGTTCATGGTCATGATGCTGCCGCGCGCCGAGGTCTGTGCCGAGCGCATCCAGGAGGTGCTGGCCACCGACACCAGCGTGACCCCGCCCGCCGCCGGCGTCACCGAGCTGCGCCGGCACGGCGAACTGGAGCTCCGGAACGTAGAGTTCCGCTTCCCCGGCGCCGAGGAGCCGGTCCTCAAGGACGTCTCCCTCGTCGCCCGGCCCGGCGAGACCACCGCCGTCATCGGCTCCACCGGCAGCGGCAAGTCCACCCTCCTCGGCCTGGTGCCCCGGCTGTTCGACGCGACCGGCGGCACGGTGCTGGTGGACGGCGAGGACGTACGGGACCTGGACCCGCGCACCCTCTCCGACGCCATCGGCCTGGTACCGCAGAAGCCGTACCTCTTCTCCGGGACCGTCGCGAGCAACCTGCGCTACGGCAGGCCCGACGCCACCGACGAGGAGCTGTGGCACGCGCTGGAGACCGCGCAGGCCCGCGACTTCGTCGAGCGGATGGAGGGCGGCCTGGAGGCCTCGATCGCGCAGGGCGGCAGCAATGTCTCCGGCGGGCAGCGGCAGCGCCTGGCCATCGCCCGCGCGCTGGTCCGCAAGCCCGAGATCTACCTCTTCGACGACTCCTTCTCCGCGCTGGACTACGCCACCGACGCCGCCCTGCGGGCCGCGCTGGCCCGCGAGACCGGCCGGGCGACCGTGGTGATCGTCGCGCAGCGGGTGTCCACCATCCGCAACGCAGACCGGATCGTGGTCCTGGACGAGGGCCGCGTCGTCGGCACCGGTACCCACGCCGAGCTGATGGCGGACAACGAGACGTACCGGGAGATCGTGCTCTCCCAGCTCACCGAGCAGGAGGCGGCGTGAGTACCCCGGACAAGGGCAGCGGCCTGGACAAGGGCAGTGCCCAGGACAAGGGCAGCGGCCTGGACAAGGGCGCCGCGCAGAAGCCGGCACAGCAGGCGGGGCCCAGACCCGGCGCAGGCCCGGCCCGCTTCATGGGCGGCCAGCCCACCGAGAAGTCCATGGACTTCAAGGGCTCGGGCAAGCGGCTGCTCCGCCGGCTGCGCCCCGAGCGCGCCGTCGTCACCGTCGCGCTGCTCCTCGGTACGGTCAGCGTCGCGCTGACGGTCGCCGGGCCGAAGGTGCTCGGCCACGCCACCGACCTGATCATGGCCGGCATCGTCGGGCGCCAGTTGCCCGCGGGGCTCAGCAAGGAGCAGGCCGTCGAGGCCCTGCGCCGGAAGGGCGAGAACGGGCTCGCCGACATGCTCGGCACGATGCCGGTGGTCCCCGGGCAGGGGATCGACTTCGCCGCGGTCGGTACCGTCCTGCTCTGGGTGCTGCTGATCTACGTGGCCTCCTCGCTGTTCGGCTTCGTGCAGGCGCGCATCGTCACCAAGGTGGTCCAGCGGATGGTCTTCCGGCTGCGCGAGCAGGTGGAGGAGAAGCTGGCCCGGCTGCCGCTGAGCTACTTCGACAGGCAGCCGCGCGGTGAAGTGCTCTCCCGCGCGACCAACGACATCGACAACGTCCAGCAGACCTTCCAGCAGACGTTCAGCCAGATCGTCGCCTCGCTGCTGACGATCGTGGGCGTGCTGGCGATGATGTTCTGGATCTCGCCGCTGCTGGCGCTGGTCGCGCTGGTCACCGTGCCGGTGTCGGTGGTGGTCGCCACGCGGATCGGCAAGCGTGCGCAGCCGCAGTTCGTCCAGCAGTGGAGGACCACCGGCAAGCTCAACGCGCACATCGAGGAGATGTACACCGGGCACTCCCTGGTGAAGGTCTTCGGCCGTCAGCAGGAGTCCGCCGAGCTCTTCCGCAAGGAGAACGAGGCGCTGTACGAGGCGGGCTTCAAGGCGCAGTTCATCTCGGGCGTCATCCAGCCCGCGATGATGTTCATCGGCAACCTCAACTACGTCCTGGTGGCCGTGGTCGGCGGCCTGCGCGTCGCCTCCGGGGCGCTCTCCATCGGTGACGTGCAGGCGTTCATCCAGTACTCACGGCAGTTCAGCCAGCCGCTCACCCAGGTCGCCTCGATGGCCAACATGGTGCAGTCCGGCGTCGCGTCGGCCGAGCGGGTCTTCGAGCTGCTGGACGCCGACGAGCAGGAGCCGGACGCGCAGGAGGCCCCGCGCCCCGCCCACGTGACGGGCGAGGTCGCCTTCGAGCGCGTCTCGTTCCGGTACGACCCGGAGAAGCCCCTCATCGAGGACCTGTCGCTGGCCGTCAGCCCCGGCCAGACCGTCGCCATCGTCGGGCCCACGGGCGCCGGCAAGACCACGCTGGTCAACCTCCTGATGCGGTTCTACGAGGTGAGCGGCGGCCGGATCACGCTGGACGGCGTGGACATCGCCGCGATGGCCCGCGAGGAGCTGCGCGCCAACATCGGCATGGTGCTCCAGGACACCTGGCTCTTCGGCGGCACCATCGCCGAGAACATCGCGTACGGCGCGCCCGAGGGCACCTCGATGGACAAGATCGTGGAGGCGGCGAAGGCCACCCACGTCGACCGCTTCGTGCGCACCCTCCCCGACGGCTACGACACCGTCATCGACGAGGAGGGCGGCAACGTCTCGGTCGGTGAGAAGCAGCTGATCACCATCGCCCGGGCGTTCCTCGCGGAGCCCGCGATCATGGTCCTGGACGAGGCGACCAGCTCGGTGGACACCCGTACCGAACTGCTCATCCAGCAGGCCATGGCGCAGCTGCGGTCGGGCCGGACGAGCTTCGTGATCGCGCACCGGCTCTCCACGATCCGCGACGCCGACCTGATCCTGGTCATGGAGTCCGGCTCGATCGTCGAACAGGGCACGCACGACGCCCTGCTGGCGGCGGACGGGGCGTACGCGCGGCTGTACGCGGCCCAGTTCGCGCAGGCGGTGGCGGAGACGGACTGAGAGCCGGGTCCGGGTGCGAGCCCGGACCGGGTCCCGGCTCAGACGTACAGCCTGATCAGCCGCTCCAGATGGCGACCCGCCACCTGGAGCGGCTTTTCGCTGCGCTGGAGCTGGGCGGCCATCTCCGCGCCCTCCAGGGTGTTGATGACCGTGAGGGCCAGCTCGCCCGCGTCGGGTTCGGGGATGCCGCCGGCGCGGAACGTGTCGTGCAGCACGTCCTGCCAGTTCTGCAGCGCCTCGGCGCACGCGCGCTCCAGTTCGGGGGCGCGGCCGACGGCCTCCAGGGCCGTGGTGGTGACCGGGCAGCCGTCGGTCCAGCCGGAGGCGCGCAGCGCTTCGCCGAGCATGCGGGTGCAGTTCACGACGGCGGTGGCGGGGTCCTCGGCGCTCGCCATCGACTCCCGCAGCAGCTCGGTCATCTCGCGGTCGCTGTGCCGGATCGCCTCGGCGGCCAGCGCCTGCTTGCCGCCGGGGAAGAAGTGGTACACGGAACCGAGGGTGGCGTTCGCCTCGCGGGCGATCTGTTTGATGCCGCTGGCCTCGTAGCCCTGGCGCTGGAGCAGCCGCGCGGTGGTTTCGAGGATGCGCTCGCGCGTGCCGGGGGCGGCTTCGCCGCCGTGCGCACCGGCCCCGGTCGTGCCGCCCTTGGTCTTCTGCATGGTGCCGATCGTACCGACGCACACAGTAGAGCGTTCGTTCCAGAGGATGTTATCGTGCTCGCGTTCTGAATAGAACGATCGCTTTAGGCGCTCGTTCCGGGCGTACGAAGGGGTGGGACATGAGCAGGCAGGGTGTGACGCTGATCGGCCTCGGGCCGATGGGGCAGGCGATGGTCCGGGCGCTGCTGGCGGCCGGACACCCGGTGACGGTGTGGAACCGGACCCCGGGCAAGGCGGACGGCCTGGTGGCGGAGGGGGCGGTGCGGGCCGCCACGGTCGCGGACGCGCTCGCGGCCAACGAGCTGGTGGTGCTGAGCCTGACCGACTACGCCGCGATGTACGCCGTACTGGAGCCGGCCGCCGCCGCGCTGGACGGGCGGGTCGTGGTCAACCTCAGCTCCGACACCCCGGAGCAGGCCCGCGCGGGTGCGGAGTGGGCGGCCCGGCACGGCGCCCGGTACCTCACCGGCGGCGTGCAGGTCCCGGCGCGGCTGATCGGGCAGCCGGGGTCCGCGACCTTCTACAGCGGCCCGGAGGACGTCTTCGAGGCGCACCGCGCCACGTTGGAGGTGCTCACCGAAGCTGATCACCGGGGCGCCGACCCGGGCCTCTCGCAGGTCTACTACCAGGCCCTGATGACGGTCTTCTGGACGACGATGACCGCCCACCTCCAGGCGCAGGCGCTGGTGGGCGCGCACGGCGTCACGGCGGCCGAGTACCTGCCGTACGCGGTGCAGGCGGCCGAAACCGCGGCGTACTTCCTGCCGGGCATCGCGAAGGACGTCGAGGCCGGGCGGTACCCGGGCGACGAGGGCACCCTCGCGATGTGCGCGGCCAGCGCCGAGCACGCGCTGCACGCGGCGCGGGACGCGGGGCTGGACACCACGGTGCCCGCGGCCCTGGCGGCGCTGTTCGGCCGGGGGGTGGCCGAGGGGCACGGTGCGGAGAGCTTCACCAGCCTTGTCGAGGTGCTGCGGAAGCCCGCTGCCTGAGCCACCCCGCGATCCGGTCCAGCAGTTCCGGGGCCGCCGCGTTCTCCGCGTGGCCGTAGCCACGCTCGATCCACAGGTCGGCGGAGCCGGGCGCGGCGGCGGCAGCGAGGGCCCGGGGATGGTCCAGCGGGAAGTACGGATCGCGGTCGCCGTGCACGATCAGCAGCGGCGTGGGGGCGATCCCGGCAGCCGCTTCGGTGGGGGAGAGCGGCACCGGGTCCCACGCCTCGGAGTGGATACGGGTGCGCAGCCCCAGCCGCCCCACCAGGCGGCCCAGCGGCCGCTCCACCACCCAGTGCAGCTGCCGCATCGCCGCGGTACCGCGGTAATACCAGCGGGCAGGAGCGCTCACCGCCACCACCATGTCGGTGTGCGCACCTGTGCGCCCCTCGTGCTCCGGGTGGTACAGGGCGGCGTGCCGGACGACCACCGAGCCGCCCATCGAGAAGCCGACCGTGGCCACCCGGGTGTGGCCCAGGGCGCGCGCCCAGCGCACCGCGGCCGCCAGGTCCAGCACCTCCCGGTCGCCCACCGTCGACCGCCCACCCGAACGGCCGTGGCCCCGGAACGAGAAGGTGATCACGGGGGTGTACTGGGCGAACGCGGCGGCGGCACGGCGCAGCGCGGGGCGGTCCAGGGAGCCGGTGAAGCCGTGCGCGAGGACCACGACGAGGCCGTCGGGCGCGGCGGACGGCGCGTCGGCGCGAGGGGAGTACTCGGCCTCGATGCACACGCCGTCGTCCGTCAACAGGGCTACGCGCCGGCCACTCGAAGTGATCGAAGGAACACAAGATCGCGCAAAGTCGGCCGTCGGGTGGGAAGGCATGTGGGCTATTCTGGCGGGCATGAAGGATCCGGGCAGCGTAGCCCCCGGATCCTTTTGTGCTTTCAGACGCGCGGTGCGCGGATGAGCGCGGGTGTGCTCCAGGGCGCGGAGCGTACCGGAGTGCTCACGTTCCGGAGGCACGCGAACCTCGCAACGGCGCGGGGCCCGCGACCGTACGAAGCAGTGCCGCAAAAGTCCTCGCAGGCAGGGACCGAGGAGGAACCGATGGGCGAGCGAAGCGTGCAGGAACACCGAACGGACAGGCGACGACGGACGACCCCGGCGGGCGGTGGGGCCCGATGAGCTCGCTGCTCCTCCTCACCAATGCCCTCCAGCCCTCCACCGAAGTGCTGCCCGCGCTCGGCCTCCTGCTGCACAGCGTGCGCGTCGCCCCGGCCGAAGGCCCCGCCCTCGTCGACACCCCCGGCGCCGACGTCATCCTCATCGACGGGCGCCGTGACCTGCCGCAGGTGCGGTCGCTGTGCCAGCTGCTGCGCTCCACCGGCCCCGGCTGCCCGCTCGTCCTGGTCGTGACCGAGGGCGGCCTCGCCGCCGTCACCGCCGACTGGGGCATCGACGACGTACTCCTCGACACCGCGGGCCCCGCCGAGGTCGAGGCGCGGCTGCGGCTCGCCATGGGCCGCCAGCAGATCACCACGGACGACAGCCCCATGGAGATCCGCAATGGCGACCTGTCGGTGGACGAGGCGACGTACAGCGCCAAGCTCAAGGGCCGGGTCCTGGACCTGACCTTCAAGGAGTTCGAGCTCCTGAAGTACCTCGCGCAGCACCCGGGCCGGGTGTTCACCCGCGCCCAGCTGCTCCAGGAGGTCTGGGGCTACGACTACTTCGGCGGTACCCGCACGGTCGACGTGCACGTACGACGGCTGCGCGCCAAGCTCGGCCCGGAGCACGAGTCGCTCATCGGCACCGTGCGCAACGTCGGCTACCGCTTCGTCGTACCGGAGAAGGTCGAGCGGGCCGCCGAGGAGGCCAAGGAGAAGGCCGCCAAGCAGGTGGAGCGCGCCGCCGCGCGGGCCGTGGCCGAGAGCCGCGAGCACGCCGCCGACCGGAGCGCGGCGGCCGGGGGCGCACGCCCTGCCGAGCGGTAGCACCACCCGCGTAGACTGCCGCGCGTGGCCAAGGTGACGCGGGATGATGTGGCGAGGCTGGCGGGGACGTCCACCGCCGTGGTGAGTTACGTCATCAACAACGGACCGAGGCCGGTCGCCCCGGCCACGCGCGAGCGGGTGCTCGCCGCGATCAAGGAGCTGGGCTACCGGCCGGACCGCGTCGCGCAGGCCATGGCCTCCCGGCGCACCGACCTCATAGGGCTCATCGTCCCCGACACCCGGCAGCCGTTCTTCGCCGAGATGGCACACGCCGTGGAGCGGGCCGCCTCCGAGCGCGGCAAGATGGTCCTGGTCGGCAACGCCAACTACGAGGACGAGCGGGAGGTCCACTACCTCCGCGCCTTCCTCGGGATGCGGGTCGCGGGGCTCATCCTGATCAGCCAGGGCCCCAGCGAGCACGCCGCCGCCGAGATCGACACCTGGGACGCCCGCGTGGTGCTGCTGCACCGCCGCCCGGACGCCATCGACGATGTCGCCGTGATGGCGGACGACATCGGCGGTGCCCAGCTCGCCACCCGCCACCTCCTGGAGCACGGCCACCCCTACGTCGCGTTCTTCGGCGGCCTGGAGGAGACCCCGAAGTCCGGCGACCCGGTCACCGACCACGTCAAGGGCTGGCAGCGGGCCATGCAGGAGGCCGGCCTCGCCACCGAGGGCCGCTACTTCCACGCCCCGTACAACCGCTACGAGGCCTACCCCCTCGCACTGAAGCTCCTCGAAGGCCCGGACCGGCCGCCGGCGATCATGTGCGCCACCGACGACCAGGCCATAGCGGTGCTGCGCGCGGCCCGCGAGCTGCGCATCGACGTGCCGGGCGAGCTGGCGGTCGCGGGCTTCGACGACGTCAAGGAAGCCGCGCTGACCGACCCGCCGCTGACCACGATCGGCTCGGACCGCGAGGCGATGGCCCGTACGGCGGTGGACCTGGTGCTGGACGACGCGCTGCGGCTGGCCGGCTCACGCCGCGAGCGGCTGCGGCAGTACCCGTCCCGGCTGGTGGTCCGCCGGTCCTGCGGCTGCGGGGGCTGAGCCGCCCGAGGGGCGTCTTTATACCGGGCATACCCACTTCTGCCGGACCTCTCAGGGTGCTCTCAGCCGGTTCTCATACACGGCTCGCAGAGTCATAGACATGACCGAGAGCTACCGCCGAAGCGGCGAAGAGACCCCGCAGTACGACACCCGGCAGACCACCCCGTACGCGGCCTTCGGCACGTACGGCTCCGCGCAGGCGGCCTACCCGCCGCCGCCCCCGTACGCCCCGCCGGCCCCGCCCGCCGACGACGGTCCCGCGGACGCCCCGCGCCGCCGGATGCGCCGCCCCGTCGCGCTGATCGCCGCGGTCGCGCTGGCCTCCGGTCTGATCGGCGGCGGCAGCGCCGCGCTCATCGGGAGCGCCACGCAGGGCGGCAGCAGCGGCCAGAGCACCGCCGTGGTCAACGCGGGCGCCACGTCGAGCAACGGGGTGTCCTCGGTGGCCAAGGCGGTCAGCCCCGCGATAGTCGAGATCAAGGCCCGTACGGCCCAGGGCGAGTCCACCGGCTCCGGCGTCGTCATCACCGGCGACGGCGAGATCATCACCAACAACCACGTCGTCTCCGGCGCCGGTACCGTCTCGGTCTCCTTCAGCGACGGCTCTTCGAAGACCGCCGAGGTCGTCGGTACCGACCCGGACAAGGACCTCGCCCTGATCAAGGTCAAGGGCGCCAAGGACCTCACGCACGCCACCCTGGGCGACTCCAGCAAGCTGGCGGTCGGCGACCAGGTCGTCGCGATCGGCTCGCCCGAGGGGCTCACCGGCTCGGTGACCAGTGGCATCGTCTCCGCGCTGGGCCGGGAGGTGACCGTGCCCAAGGAGGACCAGCAGCAGCAACAGCGGCAGCAGCAGAGCCAGGGCGACATGCCGTGGCCGTTCGAGTTCGGCGGCAACCAGTACAACGGCGAGACCGGCTCCTCGACCACCTCCTACAAGGCCATCCAGACCGACGCCTCGCTCAACCCCGGCAACTCCGGCGGCGCCCTGATCGACATGTCCGGCCGGATCATCGGCATCAACTCCGCGATGTACTCGCCGAGCGACGCCACCAGCAGCAGCGCCGGCAGCGTCGGCCTCGGCTTCGCCATCCCGATCAACACCGTCAAGGCGGACCTGGACGACCTGCGGTCCGGCGGCAGCGGCAATGCCTGACGTACGGTCATCACGACAGAAGCCCCCACCGCGGGAAGCCGCGTCCACCGCCGGAACGTAGCGCGCACCGCACCACCCAGGGGCTGCCGCCGACGAACCGCCAGCCCGGGAGCACCGCAGCCATGACGCCCGACCCCAGCGCAGCAGAGTCAGCCCGCATCCTGATCGTCGACGACGAGCCCGCCGTCCGCGAAGCACTGCGGCGCTCGCTCGCCTTCGAGGGGTACGCCACCGAAGAGGCCGTCGACGGCCTGGACGCGGTCGAGAAGGTGGCCGCCTACCGGCCCGAACTGATCGTGCTGGACGTGCTGATGCCCCGCATGGACGGCCTGACCGCGGCCCGCAGGCTGCGCGCGAGCGGCCTGACCGTGCCGATCCTGATGCTCACCGCGCGCGACACGGTCGGCGACCGGGTCACCGGGCTCGACGCGGGCGCCGACGACTACCTGGTCAAGCCCTTCGAACTGGACGAACTGCTGGCCCGCATCCGCGCCCTGCTGCGCCGCAGTTCGTACGCGGCGGCGGCCGGTGCGGCCCCCGACGAGGGCGACACGCTCACCTTCGCCGACCTGACGATGAACCTCGCGACCCGCGAAGTCACCCGCGGCGGCCGCCCGGTCGAGCTGACCCGCACCGAATTCACCCTGCTGGAGATGTTCCTGGCCCATCCGCGCCAGGTCCTCACCCGTGAGCAGATCCTCAAGGCCGTCTGGGGCTTCGACTTCGAGCCCTCCTCCAACTCCCTGGACGTGTACGTGATGTACCTGCGGCGCAAGACCGAGGCCGGCGGCGAGCCCCGGCTGGTGCACACGGTGCGCGGCGTCGGATACGTCCTGCGCTCCGGCGGTGCCGAGTGAACCTGCGGGAAAGAGCGGCCCAGCGCTACCGCCGGCTGCCGCTGCGGTCCCGGCTGGCGATGCTCACCGCGCTCGCCGTCGCCCTCGCGGTCGCCGCCTCGGCCGCCGCCTGCTGGCTGATCACCCGCGACCGGCTCACGGAACAGCTGGACACGACCCTGAAGAGCGTCAGCGTGAACGACGCGTACGTGCGGGCGCTGAGCGCCGAGTGCAACGGCACCGCGCAGGGCGTGAGCTTCCCGCCCGCCGGCCCGTACACCGTCCAGCTGGTGTCGGTGGACGGCCGGGTGTGCACCTCGCCGGAGCGGTCGCAGATCCCCGCCACGCACGCGGACGTCGAGGTCGCGCAGGGCCGCACCCGTGGCGCGCTGCACACCACGCGGGCCGCCGACGGAGCGGAGATGCGGGTCTCGACCGAGGTGTCCCGCGGGTCCGCCACCGACGCCTTCGGCAATCAGGTGGCGGTGTCCGTCGCGACCCCCATGGACCAGGTCACCCGGCCGCTCAACCAGCTCGCGCTGATCCTGCTGATCGTCTCCGGGGTCGGCGTGCTGGGGGCCGCGACGACGGGCCTGTGGGTGGCCAGGGCGGGCCTGAAACCGGTGGACCGGCTCACCGCCGCCGTCGAACACGTCGCCCGTACGGAAGACCTGGCCGTCCGCATCCCCATCGACGGCGAGGACGAGATCGCCCGGCTCTCCCGGTCCTTCAACTCCATGACCGCCGCGCTCGCCGCCTCCCGCGACCTCCAGCAGCAGCTGATCGCGGACGCGGGCCACGAACTGCGGACCCCGCTGACCTCGCTGCGCACCAACATCGACCTGCTGGAGCGCAGCGAGCGCACCGGCCGGGCCATTCCGGCCGACGACAAGCTCGCGCTGCTGGACTCGGTGAAGGCCCAGATGGGTGAGCTGGCCGCGCTCATCGGTGACCTCCAGGAACTGTCCAGGACCCCCGACCACGGGGCCGGCGGCCACAGCGCGCCGCCGGTCGTCGCGCTGCACGACATCGCGGCGGCGGCGCTGGAGCGGGCCCGGCTGCGCGGCCCGTCGCTCACCCTCGACGCCGCCCTCGACCCCTGGTACGTACGGGCCGAGCCGGCCGCGCTGGAGCGCGCGGTGGTCAACCTCCTCGACAACGCCGTGAAGTTCAGCCCGTCCGGAGGCACGGTCGAGGTCCGGCTGCGGGGCGGCCTGCTGACCGTACGGGACCACGGACCCGGCATCCCGGCGGACGAACTCCCGCACGTCTTCGAGCGGTTCTGGCGTTCGCCCTCGGCACGCAGCCTGCCCGGCAGCGGTCTCGGCCTGTCGATCGTGGCCCGCACGGCACAGCAGGCGGGCGGCGGCGTCCGGCTCCGTCCCGCGGAGGGCGGCGGCACGCTGGCGGAGCTGACCCTGCCGGGGGCGGCGGTGCCGCCCCCGGAGGAACCGCCCGCGGCGGAGTGAGCCCTACCGGGCGAAGCCCGAGCCCAGGCCGGCTCCGGCTTCGGGGGCGCCGAGCGCGCCGGGCCCGTACGAGACGGCACCGGTCGTCGTCAGCCCGCCGGTCGCGCCCCGGAGGGCCCACACCGCGCCGGTGTCCTTCAGGCTCGTGCCGTCCTCGCCGGGCGCGCCGGCCGCGAGGTCGGCCTTGCCGTCCTTGTCCGTGTCCAGCAGCGAGACCGCCTCGCCGAAGCGGTCACCGGACTCGGCGACGCCCGGGACCCCGGCGGTGGTCTGGTTGAGCGCCTGCGCGCCGGTGCCGGTCAGACCGCCCTTGCCGCCCTTGAGCAGGACCATGCTGCCCGCGTCCGTCAGGCCGGCGCCGGAGGACGCGGCCAGGTCCTCGTACGGGACGCCGACCGCGACGTCCGCGTAGCCGTCGCCGTTCACGTCACCCGCGCTGAGCGAGTAGCCGAACTGGTCGCCCTCCTCACCGGCGCCGGGGACGCCCGCCGTGTCCTGGGTGATCGTCGTCGAGCGCGTGCCCGGGCCGTCCGCCGAGCCGTACGCGACCTTGACGGTGCCCTTGTCGTACGGGAGGTCCTCGACGACGCCACCCGGCACCGGGCGGTATATCAGGTCGCCGAAGCCGTCCTTGTCGACGTCGCCGACCGTGGCGGAGGCGGCGTCCGGCAGCTCCGTCGAGGTGGTGGCGAGGCCGTCGGCGCCGCCCTTCCACAGCTCGCTGGACTCCGACCTCTCCTCGAACGCGTGCATGCTGACCAGGTCGTCCCGGCCGTCCCCGTCGAGGTCACCGGCCACCAGGTCCTCGGACCGGAAGAGGTGGTCGGTCAGGATGTCGGCGGTACGGGCCGGTGCCCCGGCTCTGCTGAACGGCCCGTACATCACGTGCAGGCCGGAGGACTCGGTCCCGTCGCCGTCGGTGTCGGAGACCAGGTCCGCGTGGCCGTCGCCGTTGAAGTCCCCGGCGGTGAGGTTGTCGCCGTCGGTGCCTTCAAGGGTGGCGGTGCCGCCCTTGCCGTCGGTGGAGCCCCACAGGACGAGGACCTGACCGCCGCCGTTGACGGCGAGGTCGCTGGTGCCGTCACCGTCCAGGTCGCGGGCGACGGTGCGGTCCCCGAAGCGGTTGTTCTCGCCGGGGTCGCCGGGCACGCCGGCGGTGGCGCGGCTGATGACCTGGTGCTTGCCGGTGGCGGCACCGGAGGCCGAGCCGTAGACGACGGTGACGTACCCGGCCTTGGCCTTGCCGCCGACCGTGGCCTCGGGGGCCCCGGCAACGATGTCGGCGTAGCCGTCGTGGTTGAAGTCGGCCTGCGGCGCTGTGCCGGCCGGTCCCTTCGCGGCGGCGGCCGGTGCGCTGTCGGCGGGGGCCGCGCTCGCCGGGGCGGCGAAGGCGAGCGGGGCCGTGAGCAGGGCGGCCACCACGGCGCAGCGCGCTGCGGTGGGGGTGGAACGGTGGCGCACGGTTCCTCCTGACGTCGGCACCCGGACATCCCGGGTGCACCGTTCGTTCACCTGATACGACGGAATTACCGCGTCCGTGGTTCTTTACACCCGCCCCTTGTGTCCCGTGCGTATCGCGTCAGGACCCTTTCTTCGCCGCGTCACCGAAGGGGAGTTGAGTGCCCGTCAGGCGGGCGCGGATGCCGTCCCGCTCCACGGAGACGGTGCGCAGCCGCACGTCACCGGGGGTGGCCGGGAGCCGGAAGGACAGGTCGAAGCGGTCCGCGATCTCCGGCTTGGTGAGCCCCGCCAGGCCGCCGAGGATCTTCGGGTCGATGCCGACCTTCTTCAGCAGCCAGGGGTGGTCGGCCACCACGTCGACGAGGTTGACCTTCATCAGCTTGCCGATGAAGCGCGGCGTGCCGACCAGGTCGTGCAGCTTCTCCTCGTTGTGCAGCGCGGCGTCGATGGTGTCCTGCGGGATGCCGATGCGGTCGGCGATCGCCGGGACGGCGAGCATCGACTTGATCTTGGCGGCCTGCCGGCTGAGCTCCCGGGCCGTCCTGCGGGTCAGCTGGAGGCCCTCGCCCTTGCCGGTGCCGGGCCGGTAGACCGCGATGTCCCCGATGTCCAGCCGCATGCCGCTGATCTCGGTGGAGATGCCGCGGTCGCCGGCCTGCCGGATGCGGGCCTGGGCGTGCATCCGCAGCTCGTGCCCGGCGATCGGCAGCCGCCCCTCGGCGCGTACCGCGTCGGGCCCGAGCTCGCTGAACTTCACCTGCGAGGCACCCAGTTCGCGGTTCATGTCCTCGAAGGAGAGCAGTACGTCGCCGTGCATCCGGCCGACCGTGCCGCCCTTGAGGGAGGTGGGCAGGTCGCCGTCGAGGGTGACGTCCTCCGCCGTGGCCTCGAACTTCGCGAGCGAGACGCGGTCGGCTGCGAGGTCGGGGATGGCCACCCGCACCCGGTCCAGGCGCTTGTCGGCGACCTGGGTGAGGAAGGGGAAGCCCTCGATGTCGACCTCGGGGTCGGCCGCCAGGTGCAGCGAGTCCTTGAGCTTCTCGGCGGCCTTGTTCTGCGCGTACAGCACGGCGAACCGGTCGGCGAGGCCCGCGAAGGAGGCGGCGACCAGGACCGTGGCGACGATCTTCACGGTGAGCGGCACGGCGGCGAACCGGCCGATGCCGCGCCGGGCCTTGCGGTGGTTCGGCGGCGACCAGGCCTCGTCGTCCCCGTCGTCCGGGCGCAGCCCGAGCCCCAGGGGGTCGTCACTGTCGTCGCGCGCGTTGAGGTACGTCCGCGCGGGGCCCGGCTCCGGCTCGGGATCGGCCAGCCCGGCGAGCTCCGCGTACGGGTTGACCGGCGTCATTTCCCGGGTGTCACCCTGTATGTCCGGGCCCTGGGACGCGCGGGGCTGCTGCGGCTCCCGCGCGTCCTGCGGTCCGTGTGATGCGGCTATGCGTGTGGGGGGTCGCATCGGCACATCCCACCATGCGTACGGCCGTCGAACGCAAGTCTTACTGTCGGTAAGTGCGGATATGAGCGGTTACTTCACCACGGTGATCCGGTCCGCCTTCGGCGGGTCCAGCGGGCCGGACGCCGAGGAGTGCGCGCCGAGGTACGCGGTGAGCGCCTCCAGGTCGGAGGGGCCGACGTACTTGTCCGTTCCGTCCTTGAACGCGGTGAATCCGTCGCCGCCGCCCGCCAGGAACTCGTTCACGGCGACGCGGTAGCTCTTCGCCGGGTCGACGGGCGCGCCGTTCAGCCGCACCGAGTCCGTGACGACCCGGTCGGCACCGGACTTGGTCATGTCCAGGGTGTAGGTGAGGCCCTTCGACACCTGGAGGATCTTCGGGGAGGCCTCGTTGGCACCGCTGACCTGCTGCTGGAGCGCGGTGAGCAGCTGCTTTCCGGTCAGCGAGACCACGTTCGTCATGTTGGTGAACGGCTGCACCGTGAAGGCCTCGCCGTACGTCACCACCCCGTCGCCCTCGCTCCCGGACGCCTTGAACGCCAGGTCGGAGCGGACGCCGCCGGGGTTCATCAGGGCCAGCTGGGCGCCGCCCTTGCCGCTGTCCGCCGTCGCCTCCAGCTGCGCGTCGGCGATGAGGTCACCGAGCGGCGACTCCGGGGTGCTCGCGCCGCGGCCCGGGATGTCCGCGGAGATGTAGCCGACCGGCTTGTTCGCGACCGGCGCCGCCAGCTTGTCCCAGCGCTTGATCAGCGCGGTCAGGTCGGCCGCCTTGGGCTGGGTGCGGTGCACGACGTGGTTGGCCGACTTCACGGCCGTGCGCACGATGTCCTTGGTCCTCCGGTCGTACGTCAGCGTGGTGTCGGTGTAGAGCTTGCCGAAGGAGGACGCCGAGGTGACCGTCCGCGGCTGCCCGGCCGGGTCCGGGATCGTGCACGCGTACGCCTGGTGCGTGTGCCCGGTGACCAGCGCGTCGACCTCGGGCGTGACCTTCTTGGCGATCTCGGTGATCGGCCCGGAGATGCCGTCGCCGGGGCCTGGGCTGTCGCAGTCGTAGTTGTACGCGGCGGACGCGGGCGCGCCGCCCTCGTGTATCAGCGCGACGACCGACTTCACGCCCTGCTTCCGCAGCACCTTGGCGTACTTGTCGATGGTCTCGGCCTCGTCGTGGAACTTCAGGCCCTTGACGCCCTCGGCGCTGACGATGTCCGGGGTGCCCTCCAGCGTGACGCCGATGAAGCCGATCTTCACGCCCTTGTGCTTCCAGACGGTGTACGGCTTCAGGACCGGCTTGCCGGTCTTCTCGTCGGTGACGTTCGCGGCGAGGTACGGATAGTCGGCGCCCCCGAACGTCCGGCCCTTCTCGTAACAGCCGTCCTTCGGGTGGCAGCCGCCGTTCTGCAGCCGGGCCAGCTCCGCGCGCCCCTCGTCGAACTCGTGGTTGCCGACGCTCGTCACGTCCAGGTCGAGCTTGTTCATCGCCTCCACGGTCGGCTCGTCGTGGAAGAGGCCGGAGAGCAGCGGGCTCGCGCCGACCAGGTCACCGGCCGCGGCGGTGACGGAGTACGGATGCCCCCTGCGCGCCGTACGCAGGGAGTTCGCCAGGTACTCCACGCCGCCCGCGTCGATCTTCTTCTTGCTGCCGTCCGCCTGCTCCTCCTCCACGGTGCCGGACGAGCCCTGCGGCGGCTCCAGGTTGCCGTGGAAGTCGTTGAAGGAGAGCAGCTGCACGTCGACGGTACGGGAGGAGTGGCCGGGGCCGCCGTGGGCGCCGGCGCCGGCGGGCAGGGCCGCCGCCGTGACGCCGGCCGCCGCGGCCAGTACCGTCACGGCGGCCGCCAGACGCCGCCGGAAACGGCGCCGGTGCGGAGTAACTGACATGGGTCGTCCCCCTTGTGGACAGCTGTGGACTGCGGGATGAGGAGTGGCCGAGCGACCGGAAGCCTACGGTCAACGCGCGTAGCGCAACAGGGGTGGCAGGTAAAGGCACGGTTGCGGTACGGGGACGGCGGGCCGCCGGCGGACGCGTACGGTGCCGCCCGCGGACCCGTACGGTGCCGGGCACGAACCCGTACAGTGCCGGGCACGGACGGTGGCGGCCGTCACCCGCCGGGCGTCGCGCCGTACCCTTCGGGGCATGACTGACGCTGCACAGGAAACGGGCCGGCCCGGCCGGGGCATGCAGGTACTGGACGCGCTCACGCCGGACGTGGCCGGTGCCGTACTGGAGCTGATCGAGACGGCGGCACGGACGGACGGCCAGCCGGCCGTCTCCGAGCAGGGGCGGCTGCAGCTGCGCGGCGGGCACCGGGAGGGCGTGAAGCACATCCTGGTGCGGGCCGAGGGCGACCGCATCGCCGGATACGGGCAGCTGGAGGGTACCGACCCGGTCGAGGCGCCGGCCGCCGAACTGGTGGTGCACCCCGGCTCCCGCGGCCAGGGCCTGGGCCGCAAGCTCGGCAGCGCGCTGCTGGAGGAGTCCGGCCGGCGGCTGCGGCTGTGGGCGCACGGCGGCCACCCCGCGGCCCGCCACCTCGCGCAGACCCTGGGCCTGACCCTCTTCCGCGAGCTGCGGCAGATGCGCCGGCCGCTGACCGGCCTGGAGCTTCCCGAGCCGGTGCTGCCCGAAGGCGTCACTGTCCGTGCCTTCCGGCCCGGCGCCGACGACGCCGCCTGGCTCGCCGCGAACGCCGCCGCCTTCGCCCACCACCCCGAGCAGGGCTCGCTCACCCAGCGTGACCTGGACGACCGCAAGGCCGAGCCGTGGTTCGACCCGCAGGGCTTCTTCCTGGCCGAGAAGGCCGGGGAACTGGTCGGGTTCCACTGGACGAAGAAGCACGCCGAGGAGGGCCTGGGCGAGGTCTACGTCGTGGGCGTGCGGCCCGAGGCGCAGGGCGGCGGGCTCGGCAAGGCGCTCACCACGATCGGACTGCGCCACCTGGCCGCCGAGGGCGTGCCGACGGCGATGCTCTACGTCGACGCGGACAACGTCCCCGCCGTCACCGTCTACGAGCGCCTCGGCTTCGTCACGCACGAGACGGACCTGATGTACCGCACCGAGCTCTGACGGCAGCGGGGCTGCCCCGTACCGGTGTTGACGGTGTGTCATGGCGTGGCGGCGGTGCCCGGCCCGCCGCCGCGCCGCTGCCGCCCGCACCGGAATATCCCCTGTGGGTAGCACCCCGCTTGCCTGTCCGCCATGTCTGCGTTACCGGCGATTCAAACTCGCTTGCGAGCATCACTGAATGCAGCCCTCCGCGCAGCCGGCCGGTGACCGCCGGCTCCGAGTCGCCCCGCCGCCTCCCGACGCGCTTTCCCGGCCGGGAGCGCGGAAGAATGAGGTCATGGACCAGCAGACCAGCGCCCAGGCAACGCCCCAGACGCCGTCCGCACAGGCTCAGCCCTCGGTCGGTTCGATCGCCGCGCACCGGCCGAACACGGTGGCCGCCTCCCTGCCCGAGCTGGAACCGGATCTCGACGCCGACCTGGACGCGTACGACGTCGACGGCGCGCTGGGTGACGGCGGCGTGGAGCTGCCCGCCGGCCGTTTCCTGGACCGCGAGCGCAGCTGGCTCGCCTTCAACGAACGCGTACTGGAGCTGGCCGAGGACCCGGCCACGCCGCTGCTGGAGCGCGCCAAGTTCCTGGCGATCTTCGCCTCCAACCTGGACGAGTTCTTCATGGTCCGGGTCGCGGGCCTCAAGCGCAGGATCGCCACCGGTGTCGCCACCCGCTCCGCCTCCGGTCTCCAGCCCCGCGAGGTGCTGGACCTGATCTGGACCCGCTCCCGCGAGCTCATGGCCCGGCACGCCGCCTGCTACCAGCAGGACGTCGCACCGGAGCTGGCCGGCGAGGGCATCCACCTGATCCGCTGGCCGGAGCTGACCGAGAAGGAACAGGCCCGCCTGTTCACCCTCTTCCGCCACCAGATCTTCCCGGTGCTCACCCCGCTCGCCGTGGACCCGGCCCACCCCTTCCCGTACATCTCGGGCCTCTCCCTGAACCTCGCGGTGGTCGTCCGCAACCCCGTCAGCGGCCACGACCACTTCGCCCGGGTCAAGGTCCCGCCGCTGCTCTCCCGCTTCCTGGAGGCCTCGCCCCAGCGCTACGTCCCCATAGAGGACGTCATCGCGGCACACCTGGAGGAGCTGTTCCCCGGCATGGAGGTGCGCGCGCACCACATGTTCCGGGTCACCCGCAACGAGGACCTGGAGGTCGAGGAGGACGACGCGGAGAACCTCCTCAAAGCCCTGGAGAAGGAGCTGATGCGGCGCCGCTTCGGCCCGCCGGTCCGGCTGGAGGTCGAGGAGTCCATCGACCCGGCCGTCCTGGACCTGCTCGTCCAGGAACTGAAGATCTCCGAGGCCGAGGTCTACCCGCTGCCCGGACCGCTGGACCTGACCGGCCTCTTCGGCATCGCCGCGCTGGACCGGCCGGAGCTGAAGTTCCCCAAGTTCGTCGCCGGCACCCACCGCGACCTCGCCGAGGTCGAGTCCGCCTCGGCGCCCGACATCTTCGCCGCGCTGCGCGCCCGCGACGTCCTGCTCCACCACCCGTACGACAGCTTCTCCACCTCCGTGCAGGCCTTCCTGGAGCAGGCCGCCGCCGACCCGCACGTCCTCGCGATCAAGCAGACGCTGTACCGAACCTCCGGCGACTCCCCGATCGTCGACGCCCTGATAGACGCCGCCGAGTCCGGCAAGCAGGTCCTCGTCCTGGTCGAGATCAAGGCCCGCTTCGACGAGCAGGCCAACATCAAGTGGGCGCGGAAGCTGGAGGAGGCCGGCTGCCACGTCGTCTACGGCCTGGTGGGCCTCAAGACGCACTGCAAGCTCTCCCTCGTCGTCCGCCAGGAAGGCGAGATGCTGCGCCGCTACTCCCATGTGGGGACCGGCAATTACCACCCCAAGACGGCCCGGCTCTACGAGGACCTCGGTCTGCTGACCGCCGACCAGCAGGTGGGCGCCGACCTCTCCGACCTGTTCAACCGGCTCTCCGGCTACTCCCGCCGGGAGACCTACCGGCGGCTGCTGGTCGCCCCGAAGTCGCTGCGCGACGGCCTGGTCCAGCGCATCACCAAGGAGATCGCGCACCAGCGCGCCGGCCACCAGGCGTACGTCCGCATCAAGGTCAACTCCATGGTGGACGAGGCCGTCGTCGACGCCCTGTACCGCGCCTCGCAGGCCGGTGTGGCGGTGGACATCTGGGTACGCGGAATCTGCGCACTGCGGCCGGGCGTGCCGGGGCTGAGCGAGAACATCCGGGTCCGCAGCGTCCTGGGCCGCTTCCTGGAACACTCGCGGGTGTTCGCCTTCGGCAACGGAGGGGAGCCGGAAGTATGGCTGGGCAGCGCGGACATGATGCACCGCAACCTCGACCGGCGGATCGAGGCGCTGGTCCGGGTCACCGACCCGGCGCACCGCGCCTCCCTCGTCCGCCTGCTGGAGACCGGCATGTCGGACGCCACCTCGTCCTGGCACCTCGGCCCGGACGGCAACTGGACCCGGCACGCGACCGACGCGGACGGCAGGCCGCTGCGGAACGTACAAGAAATGCTCATCGACGCCCGGAGGCGCCGGCGTGGCCTTGCGACTTGATCCCTCCCCGACCGGCTCCCCGCCCCGCGCACGGAGCCGTGCCCGCGCGGCGGCGGCCGGACCGGCTGCCGCCGCGTGCCCGGCCGCCGCGGCCACCGTGAGGAGGACGGCATGACGCACGGAGCGAACCGGAGCACGGCGCCCGCACCGGCCGGCCTGCTCGGCGCGGTGACCGGCCTGCCGCGTGACCGCGTGACCGCCGGCGAGGTGCTCTCGGGCTACCTCCACGAACAGTCGACGGCGTTCCTGCGCGGCCTGCGGCTGCACCGCGAGGGCGGCTCGGACGTGCGCGGCGCCGGGGACGCGGCGCGGGAACTGCGCGCCGCCGCACGCCGGATCAGCGGCGCGCTGCTCACCTTCCGGCCGCTGACCGACGAGGCCTGGGCCGACCAGCTGCGCGCCGAACTGGGCTGGCTGTCGGGCACCCTGGCCCGCGAGCACTCCTACGCCGACCGGCTCGAACGCCTGCTGGCCGCGCTGCACCGCGTGGCCGGCCCCGCCGAACCGAGCGGGACCTCCAGAGCGTCCGAGGGCGGTGTCGCGCCCCAGCGGACGCCGTCCCGCACGGCGGGGGCCGGAGACACCGGTAGCAGAGAAGGCCGGGCACGCGAGGAGCGGACCCGCGACCCCAAGGACCCGGCCGCCACCACCGCGGCCGGGGCCGCCCGGGCCGGCGCGCTGCTGGACCGGCAGCTGACCCTGGCCCGCACCCGCGCCCACTCCGCCGCCCTGCAGGCGCTCGGCTCCTCGCGCTTCCACGCCGTCGCGGACGCCGTGGCGGTGCTCGCCTCCGAGGCCCCGCTGGACAAGAACGCCGCCGACCGGCCCGCCGGCGAGGCGCTGCCGCCGCTGGCCGACCAGGCGCACCGCCGGCTGGCCGAGGCCGTCGCCGCACTGCCGCTGACCCGCGCCGGACATCCGTACAACGCGGCGGCGCTGATCGCCGACGACCGCCACGACGCCCCCTGGCACCAGGCCCGGCTGCTGCTGCGGCACAGCAGGTACGCGCAGGAGGTCGCCGACGGCGGCGTCACCGACCTGCGGCTGGTGGAGGCGGGGCGGGCGCTGGAGCGGCACCGGGACGCGGCCGAGGCCGCCGCTGCCGCCGCCGCTGCCGCCCGCACCCCGCGTATCGCCCCGGCCACCGCCTACGCCCTCGGCATCCTCCACGCCGACCAGCGCCACGAGGTCGAGGCGGCCCGCTACGCCTTCAGCCGGGCCTGGCGGGCCGGATGAGCGACGGAACGGTGATCCGGGCGGCGGGCTGTGTCCTGTGGCGCCGCGCGTCCGCGCCGGGCGGCGTGGAGATCGCCCTGGTGCACAGGCCGAAGTACGACGACTGGTCGCACCCGAAGGGCAAGCTCAAGCGGGGCGAGGAGGCCCTCGCGGGGGCGGTGCGCGAGGTCGCGGAGGAGACCGGCATGGACTGCCGCCCGGGTCCCGAGCTGCCGGCCACGTACTACGAGGTGAACGGCCGTCCCAAGGAGGTCCGCTACTGGGCGGCCGAGGCGTGCGGCGGCACGTTCGTCCCGAACGACGAGGTCGACCGGGTGGCCTGGCTGCCGCCCGCCGAGGCCCGTGGCCTGCTCACCCAGGACCGGGACCGGCCGCTGGTCGACGCGTTCCTGGCGGCACTGCGTACGGCCTGACCTGGGGTGACGCGGAAATCCGGGCAAGCCCCGCACTGACTTGAGTCGGGGCTTGTCAATTTTTCTTCGTAGGGCTATACCGGAGTGCGAAGGGCATCGCAGTCAGCAGACAGCGATCCGAAGGGAGATGACCCGTGATGCTCATGCGTACCGACCCCTTCCGCGAGTTCGACAGGCTCACCCAGCAGCTGTTCGGTACGGCGGCGCGGCCCGCGTCCCTGCAGATGGACGCCTACCGCGCGGACGACACCTTCGTCGTCCACTTCGACCTCCCCGGCGTCGACCCCGGGAGCATCGGCCTCGACGTCGAGCGGAACGTCCTGACCGTCCGTGCCGAGCGCCGCACGCCCGCCCCTGAGGGCGCCGAGCTGATCGCCGCCGAGCGCACCACCGGCACGTTCAGCCGCCAGCTTTTCCTGGGCGAGAGCCTGGACACCGAACACATCGACGCCTCGTACGACAACGGCGTCCTGACGCTGCGCATCCCGGTCGCCGAGCAGGCCAAGCCCCGCCGGATCGAGATCAGCGGCGGCACGAGCGGGCCGCAGCAGATCCAGGGCTGAGGCGGAGAAGGCCGCAGCCGGAGGCGGACAGAGGGCGCCGCGCGGGCTCTCCGCGCGGCGCCCACGCGTGTCCGGAAGTCCGGTCCTAGGCCGTGCCCCGCGGTGCCAGCGCCGCCCAGCGGACGGTGACCTCGCCCAGGCGCCAGCGGCGCGGCCCGTCGGCCAGCGGCCAGCCCGCGGCGTGGAGCGCGGTGACCGACCGGATCCAGCGCTGGCGGGCGCCGAGCGCGCCGTACGGGGCGGCCGCCGCCCAGGCCCGGTCGAAGTCCCGCAGGAAGGCGTGCACCGGCTCGCCCGGCACATTGCGGTGGATCAGCGCCTTGGGAAGCCGTTCGGCCAGGTCGGAGGGGGTCTCCAGGGAACCGAGGCGGGCCGCGAAGGTGACCGTGCGCGGACCTTCGGGGCCGAGCGCCACCCAGACGTGCCGCCGCCCGATCTCGTCGCAGGTGCCCTCCACCAGCAGCCCGTCCGGCGCCAGCCGCGCGCACAGCCGCGCCCAGACCTCGGCCACCTCGGCCTCCCCGTACTGCCGCAGCACGTTCGCCGCCCGGATGAGCGCGGGGGCGCGGCCCGGTGCGCCCGGCAGCGGCACCTCGAAGCCGCCGTGCAGGAAGACCAGCCCGTCCCGCTCGTACGGCCGGGCCGCCGCGACCCGCTCCGGATCGATCTCGACCCCCACCACCGCCGCGTCCCCGCGCGCCGTCCGCAGCCGGTCCAGCAGCTCCACGGCCGTCCAGGGCGCGGCCCCGTAACCGAGGTCGACGGCGACCGGATCGGCGGTACGGCGCAGCTGCGGGCCGTGCGTGGCCGCGATCCAGCGGTCCATGCGGCGCAACCGGTTGGGGTTGGTGGTCCCGCGGGTGGCGTTCCCGACCGGGCGTGCGGAGGGGGACGGGGAGGAGCTGCGGGCCATGACATGACTTTATGTGCTGCGCGGCGGGCCCCGGACCGATGCCCACGAGGGTCACGCTTTGGCAAAGAGGGCGGGGTGCGGCGCCTGGCGGGAAATGGCTCGGGCGACTCCGTTGTTGGCCGGTTGAGAGGCGCTCTTGCGCCGGATTTCTGCCGGATTTTGGGAGGTAGCTCGCAGTGAGCCAATACGTGTCCCGGCTCCGCGGCCGTCCCCAGAGCCAGTTCGCCGGCCCCGCCCGGCTGCGGCTGGGGGGCTCCCGCAAGCCGCGCCGGGTGGCGATGCTGAGCGTGCACACCTCCCCGCTGCACCAGCCCGGCACGGGCGACGCGGGCGGCATGAACGTCTACATCGTCGAGCTGGCCAGGAAGCTCGCCTCGCTCAACATCGAGGTCGAGATATTCACCCGCGCCACCAACGGCACCCTGCCGCCCTCCGTCGAGCTGGCGCCCGGCGTCCTCGTACGCCACGTGGACGCCGGCCCGTACGAGGGGCTGAACAAGGAGGACCTGCCCGCCCAGCTGTGCGCCTTCACGCACGGCGTCATGCAGGCCTGGGCCGGTCACCGCCCCGGCTACTACGACCTGGTCCACTCGCACTACTGGCTCTCCGGCCACGTCGGCTGGCTCGCCGCCGAGCGCTGGGGCGTGCCGCTCGTGCACGCCATGCACACCATGGCCAAGGTCAAGAACGCCGCGCTGGCGGAGGGCGACACCCCCGAACCGGCAGCGCGCGTCATCGGCGAGACCCAGATCGTGCGCGCCTCTGACCGGCTGATCGCCAACACCGCCGAGGAGGCCGGCGAGCTGGTCCGGCACTACGAGGCCGAGCCCGGCAAGGTCGCCGTCGTGCACCCGGGCGTCAACCTCGACCGCTTCCGCCCGGCGAGCGGCACGGCCGGCAGCGAGGTCGCGGACGAGCGGGCGGCGGCCCGGGAGCGCCTCGGCCTGCCCCAGCACGCGCTGATCCCCTTGTTCGCCGGCCGCATCCAGCCCCTGAAGGCCCCCGACATCCTGCTGCGGGCCGTCGCGGTACTGCTCGACCAGGACCCTTCGCTGCGTTCGCGGATCGTCGTCCCCGTCGTCGGCGGGCCCAGCGGCAGCGGCCTGGCCAAGCCCGAGGGCCTGCAGAAGCTCGCGGCGCGGCTCGGCATCGCCGACGTCGTACGGTTCCGGCCGCCGGTCGGCCAGGACCAGCTGGCCGACTGGTACCGCGCGGCCAGCGTGCTGGTCATGCCCTCGTACAGCGAGTCCTTCGGGCTGGTGGCCATCGAGGCCGAGGCGTGCGGCACCCCGGTGATCGCCGCGTCGGTGGGCGGCCTGCCGGTCGCCGTGAAGGACGGCGTCAGCGGCTTCCTCGTCGACGGCCACGACCCGGCGGACTACGCCCGCGCGCTGCGCCGGTTCGCCGACGACCCCTCGCTCACGCTGCGGATGGGCGCGGCGGCCGCGCGGCACGCCGCCTCCTTCGGCTGGGACGCGGCGGCCTCCGCGACGGCCGACGTGTACACCGCCGCGATGCAGGAGCGGCGCCGTCGCCTACGATCACCGCATGGCTGAGGACAGCAGGGCCGCGGACGCGCGGCAGGTCGTCGAGGAGACACTGAACGACGCCGGGCTGGAGTGGGAGTCACCGGCGGAGGGCAGTTACGTCGTCAAGCTGCCCGGCACCCGCAAGCTCTCCACCACCTGCTCGCTGCTGGTCGGCCGGCACTCCCTGTCGGTCAACGCGTTCGTCGTCCGCCGCCCGGACGAGAACCACGAAGCGGTCCACCGCTGGCTGCTGGAGCGCAACACCCGGCTGTACGGCGTGAGTTACGCGGTCGACAAGCTCGGCGACGTGTACCTGGTCGGCAAGCTGCCGCTGGCGGCCGTCACCCCCGAGGAGCTGGACCGCATCCTCGGCACGGTCCTGGAGAACGCCGACGGCTCCTTCAACACCCTGCTGGAGATGGGCTTCGCCTCCGCGATCCGCAAGGAGTACGAGTGGCGGGTCGCGCGCGGCGAGTCCACCCGTAACCTCGAGGCGTTCGCCCATCTGACCGGCCGAGACAAGTAGCACTTTCCGGCCCATTTCGCGGTCACCCTTCCCGGCTCTTCCACCGCCCGGCGGGCGCGTGCCATGCTCGCGGCCTCCTCTCCCATGCACCTCTTCACCTGCATGAAGGGCGGCCCCATGGACATCAGCAGGCGCACCCTGCTGGGCAGCGCGACCGCCGCGGCGGCGGCCGCGGCGCTGCCCGCTCTCCCGGCCTCGGCGGCCGGCCACGACACGGCTCTCTGGAACGAGTTCACCGCCCGGCCCTTCACGCATCCGCAGATCCCGTACGTCGGCCTGGCCGGCTGCCGGCGCGGCCCCCGGGCCGCCGGCCAGGGGCCCGTCATCGACGCCGTACGCGACCACGGCGCCCGCGCGGACGGCAGGACGGATTCGGCCCCTGCCATCAACCGCGCCCTGGAGGCCGCGGGCCGCCGCGGCGGCGGCACCGTCACCCTGCCGCCCGGCACCTTCCGCATCGACGACGTGATCCGCATCGGCCGCGACGGCGTCGTGCTGCGCGGCGCCGGCAGCGGCCGGACGAAGCTGCTCGCCACCAAGCACCTCACCGAGCTGATCGGCCCGTACGGCAGCCGGTACGGCGGCGACAAGTCCGCCTGGTCCTGGACCGGCGGCCTCATCTGGCTCTGCCCCACGGCCCGGTACGACTCCCTCGTCGCGGCGATCAGGAAGAAGCAATGGCCGTTCGAGGGCTGGACGGGCAACCGGCGCGACGAGTGGCGCCCGCTCACCGCCGTACGCCCGGCGCGCCGCGGTGACCGGACGGTGACGGTCGCCGACACCTCGCGCCTGCGCCCCGGAGCCCTCGTCCTCCTCCAGCTGGCCGACGACAAGGACCACACCCTCCTCCAGCACATGGCGGGCGGCGGTCCAGGGCCCGCCTCGTACACCTGGGACGGCAGGGAGAAGCTCAACAGCTTCGTCCCGTACGAGTGGCCCGTACGCATCGTCCGTATCAAGGGGCGCGGGGTGACCTTGGAGCGCCCGCTGCCCCTCGACGTGCGTCCGGAGTGGACCCCGCGGCTCACCACGCACGTACCCGCGCTCACCGGCGCCGGGGTCGAGGGCCTGACGATCGAGGCGGTCGAGACGCCGCAGTCATTGCACCTCCAGGACAAGGGCTACAACGGCGTCCTCCTGCAGTGCGCGTACGACTGCTGGGTACGGGACGTCGTCGCACGCCACGTCGACAACGGTTTCGGGCTGACCGCCTCGTCCTCCTGCACGATCAGCGACACCCGTGTCGCGGGCCGCGGGTCCCACCATCCGTACTACTGCCGCGAGGGCGCGCACGATAACCTCTTCGAGGACTTCGTGATCGAGCGGCGCAGCGTCCCCGCGCCGCCCGGCACCATCCTGCACGGCATCAACGTCGAGAACCTGTCCAGCTACAACGTCTGGTCGCGCGGCCGCATGGAGATGGGCACGTTCGACTCCCACCGGGGCATGCCGTTCGCCAACGTCCGTACCGACATCGTCATCGACAACACCGGCGAGCACGGCGGCGACCTGCGTGCGGGGCCGCTCTTCGGGGCCCGCTTCACGCACTGGAACGTCCGCGTCACGAACGGGCGGGCCGGCATGGTGAAGATCGACGGCCTGGCCCCGTACAGCGTCACCGCCGGCATCTCGAAGGTCCGCGAGTTCGGCCAGATCGACCAACCGGACTTCACGGGCGACCTGCACAGCAGGCTCGTCGCCTACGGCCGCCCCGGATCGGTCAGGCCACGGAACCTGTACGAGGCACAGCGCCGGCTGCGTCCGTGAGGGGGGCCGGGGCCGCGGCCCGCGCGCGGTCCTCGGCGTTCATCCGCCGTAGCAGCAGCCCGTAGCCGAGTGCGGCCACCGTGCCGACGGCCGCGCAGCCGGTCCACAGGGCCTCCGGGCCGTACCGGTCGATGACGGTCCCGCCGAGCAGCGGGGCCGCCAGCGCGGCCACCGACCAGGACAGTGCGTACATGCCCTGGTAGCGGCCCCGGCCGTGGAGGGGGGAGAGGCGGACCACCAGCCCCATCTGGGTGGGCGAGTTGATGATCTCGCCGAGCGTCCAGACGGCGACCGTCACCGCGAACAGCGCCACCGAACCGGCGAACGCGGTCAGCCCGAACCCGTACCCGGTCAGCAGCGCCGAGCCGATCAGCAGCGCCGCCGGGCTGCGGTGCTCGATGAAGCGGGTCACCGGGATCTGCAGCAGTACGATCAGCACGCCGTTCGTGGCGATCACCAGCCCGAAGTCCGAGCTGCTGAAGCCCGCCTGACCCATGGTCACCGGCAGCGACACGTACGCCTGCTGGAAGAGCAGCGCGAGCAGCAGATTCAGCCCGACGACGGTCATGAAACGCCCGTCCCGCAGCACGCTCGTCATCGACACGGGCCGTACCGGCTCCTGCGCAGTGCTGCCTTCCGATGTCCTTTCACTCGGCCGGGACTCGGGCAGCTTCACGAACACCACCACCGCGCAGGCCAGCACCAGCGCCGCCTCACCGAGGAAGAGCAGCAGATAGCCGTACTGGGCGAGCAGCCCGGCCAGCGACGAGGAGATCGCGAAGCCCATGTTCAGCGCCCAGTAGTTCAAGGCGAAGGCCCGCACCCGGTCCTCCGGCGCGACGATGTCCGCCATCATCGCCTGCACCGCGGGCCGTGAGCCGTTGGTCGCCATGCCCACCACGCAGGCCACCACCGCGATGGCCACCGGGTCCGTCATGAAGCCCAGCAGCGCCACCGAGACCGCGGTCGCCAGCTGGGCGATCAGCATCGTGGGCCGCCGCCCGAGCCGGTCGGTCGCCACCCCCGCCACCACGGACGAGACGACGCCGCCCAGCCCGTACAGCGCGCCGACCAGTCCCGCGTACGAGGCCGAGTACCCGCGCTCGACCGTGAGGTACAGCGCCAGGAAGGTCGCGACGAACGCGCCCAGCCGGTTGATCAGCGTGCTCGTCCACAGCCACCAGAACTGCCGTGGCAACCCCGCCACACTCGCGACGACCGCCTGTCTCACGCTGTCTCCCCCGCCCGCACCCATGTAAGTGGCACACCCACGAAGGAGAACCTACATATCCAGGTCACACCCGGCCACTGGATTAACACGAACCGTCAAACGTCACCGCCCCGGCACAGACGAGCGCCCGCGTGTCCACAGGCCGGGCCCCTGCCGGAACGGCCCCCCTCTTCGATTACGCTCAAAGGCATGGCCGACGCACCGTACAAGCTCATCCTCCTCCGCCACGGCGAGAGCGAGTGGAACGCGAAGAACCTGTTCACCGGCTGGGTGGACGTCAACCTGAACGAGAAGGGCGAGAAGGAGGCGGTCCGCGGCGGTGAGCTGCTCAAGGACGCCGGCCTGCTCCCCGACGTCGTGCACACCTCCCTCCAGAAGCGCGCCATCCGCACCGCGCAGCTGGCCCTGGAGGCCGCCGACCGGCACTGGATCCCGGTCCACCGCAGCTGGCGCCTGAACGAGCGCCACTACGGCGCGCTGCAGGGCAAGGACAAGGCCCAGACCCTCGCCGAGTTCGGCGAGGAGCAGTTCATGAAGTGGCGCCGGTCCTACGACACCCCGCCGCCCGCGCTGGACCGCGACGCCGAGTACTCCCAGTTCTCCGATGCCCGCTACGCCGTCATCCCGCCGGAGCTGCGCCCGCAGACCGAGTGCCTGAAGGACGTCGTCATCCGGATGCTGCCGTACTGGTTCGACAGCATCGTCCCGGACCTCCTCACCGGCCGCACCGTCCTGGTCGCCGCCCACGGCAACAGCCTCCGCGCCCTGGTGAAGCACCTCGACGGCATCTCCGACGAGGACATCGCCGGCCTGAACATCCCCACCGGCATCCCGCTCACCTACGAGCTCGACGCCGACTTCAAGCCCCTCAACCCGGGCGGCACCTACCTCGACCCGGAAGCCGCCAAGGCCGCCATCGAGGCAGTGAAGAACCAGGGCAAGAAGAAGTAAGCCCGCAGCGTCTCCGCAACGACGAGCCCCCTGCCTGCGGTTTCCCGCGGGCAGGGGGCTCGGTGCCGTGAGGGGCGGGTCAGCCGCAGCTGCCGCCGCACTGGCAGGGACCGCCCGACTGGCAGCCGCAGCTGCAGCCGGGGCCGCAGGAGCAGCCGTTGGCCGTGTCGGGCGCGGGGGTGGTGGAAACAGACGAGTGGGGCATGAAGTGCCTCCTGGTTGGCAGCCATGAGGGAGGTTCCTTCCCTCCCTTACCCATCAGGGGAGGCGCACCAACGGCGCGTGGCCGCACGGGTCAGGGCGCGCGTACCTCCGCGCGCCCCACGTGCGGGACACTCCGGCCCCTCCGCACGCCCCGCTCGCGGAGCGCTCAGGCGCCCTCCACCGCCGCCGACGGTGCGATCTCGTCGGCGTGCTCGCCCGTGACCAGGTACACCACACGCTTGGCCACCGACACCGCGTGATCGGCGAACCGCTCGTAGTAACGGCCCAGCAGCGTGACGTCCACCGCCGTCTCGATGCCGTGCTTCCAGCGGTCGTCCATCAGGTGCTGGAACAGCGCGCGGTGCAGCAGGTCCATCGCGTCGTCGTCCTGCTCCAGCTGGAGCGCCAGGTCGACGTCCTTGGTGATGATGACCTCGCCGGCCTTCGCCATCAGGCGCTGCGCCAGCTGCCCCATCTCCAGGATCGTGGCGTGCAGGTCCCGCGGCACCGCCGTCTCCGGGAACCGCAGCCGCGCCAGCTTCGCGACGTGCTGCGCCAGGTCACCGGACCGCTCCAGGTCCGCGCTCATCCGCAGCGACGTGACGACGATCCGCAGGTCCGTGGCCACCGGCTGCTGGCGCGCCAGCAGGGCTATGGCCCGGGCCTCCAGGTCCCGCTGCAGATCGTCTACCTTCTCGTCGCCGGCGATCACGTTCTCCGCCAGCTTCAGGTCCGCGTCGAGTATCGCCGTGGTGGCGCGCCCGATCGCGGAGCCGACGAGCCTGGCCATCTCGACCAGGCCTTCGCCGATCGAGTCAAGCTCCTCGTGGTACGCGTCCCGCATCAGTGACCTTCTCTCGCATCGAGTCTTACGGTGTGGGGCCTGCGACGCCCGTCCCTTACGGTGCGGGCCTGTGACGCCCGTCGCCCTCCGGGCCCGTGCCCTGCGTGGTTGCGAGGGCTGCGCCCCTGGTGGCGTGGGTCTAGGATCCCCACGCTCCCACGTTCGGGGCCGGATGCGACCGGTTCGCCCATCCGGAGTGAACCAGTACCGACGTGAAGGTGAACTCTCGGCAACGGGTGTTCGAGGTGACCCTCTGACGGCTGTGGAACTGTCACAACCGGCGCATAACCTGGACTCATGAACGTGGACGCGGCCATCGCCGCAGTGGCAGCGATCGCCGGATGCTGTACCGGCGTGATCGCCATGCTGGCGTTCCGCTGGAGCGAACGCGACCAGGCCAAACCCACCCGTACCTCCCTGCACACCGACGCCGTCCTGCCGCCCGGCGTGGACACCGTCCTCTCGGTGCTGCGGTCCTCCGCCGTCGTCCTCGACGAAGCCGACGGCGTCGTCAAGGCCAGCTCGGCCGCGTACGCCCTCGGGCTCGTACGAGGCGGCAAGCTCGCCGTCGACCCGATGCTGCAGATGGCCCGCGACACCCGCAGGGACGGCGAGATACGACAGGTCGAGCTGGACCTGCCGCGCCGCGGCACCGGCCGCGGCGACGCCCTCGCCGTCTCCGCCAGAGTCGCCCCGCTCGGCTCCCGCCTCGTCCTGCTCCTGGTCGAGGACCTCACCGAGGCGCGCCGCATAGAAGCGGTGCGCCGCGACTTCGTGGCCAACGTCAGCCATGAGCTCAAGACCCCGGTCGGCGCGCTCTCGCTGCTCTCCGAGGCCGTCATGGACGCCAGCGACGACCCCGAGGCGGTCAACCGCTTCGCGGGCCGCATGCAGGCCGAGGCCACGCGCCTGACCAGCCTCGTCCAGGAGCTGATCGACCTCTCCCGGGTGCAGAACGACAACCCTCTGGAGGACTCCGAGCCGGTCCGCGTGGACGAGCTGGTCGAGGAGGCCATGGACCGCTGCCGCCAGCAGGCCAGCAGCAAGTCCATCACCATGGCCGTCGGCGGCGCTGCTGACCTCTACGTATGGGGGAACCGCAGCCAGCTCGCCGGCGCCCTCGGCAACCTCGTCGAGAACGCCGTCAACTACTCCCCGGCCCGCACCCGCGTCGGTATAGCCGGCCGCCGCGTCCAGGCGTCCGGCGGCGCGATGATCGAGATAGCCGTCACCGACCAGGGCATCGGCATCTCGGAGAAGGACCGGGACCGGATCTTCGAGCGGTTCTACCGCGTCGACCCGGCGCGCTCCCGCGCCACCGGCGGTACCGGACTCGGTCTCGCCATCGTCAAGCACGTGGCCGCCTCGCACGGCGGGGAGGTCACGGTGTGGAGCTCGGAAGGACAGGGCTCCACCTTCACCCTGCGGCTCCCGGAAGCCGGCGCGGTCCGCGACCGCGACGCCCGCCGGAACGCCGCCGCGACAGACCCGGACGACCTCGATGGCGAGGACGGTCCGTACGACACCTTCAACGGCCCGGCCGTCACCCACCACCACACTTCCCCGGAAGCGCTACGCGCGCCCTATCCTGCCCCGGAGGTCCTTCCGTGACCCGAGTGCTCGTCGTCGAGGATGAGGAGTCCTTCAGCGACGCTCTGTCGTACATGCTCCGCAAGGAGGGCTTCGAGGTCGCCATCGCCGCGACCGGCCCCGACGGACTGGACGAGTTCGAGCGCAATGGCGCCGACCTGGTCCTGCTCGACCTGATGCTGCCCGGCCTGCCCGGTACGGAGGTCTGCCGGCAGCTGCGCGGCCGCTCCAACGTCCCGGTCATCATGGTGACCGCCAAGGACAGCGAGATCGACAAGGTCGTCGGCCTGGAAATAGGAGCCGACGACTACGTCACCAAGCCCTTCTCCTCGCGGGAGCTGGTCGCCCGCATCCGCGCGGTCCTGCGCCGCCGCGGTGAGCCGGAGGAGGTCACCCCGCAGGCCCTGGAGGCCGGTCCGGTCCGCATGGACGTCGACCGGCACGTCGTCACGGTTTCCGGCGGCAAGGTCGACCTGCCGCTCAAGGAGTTCGACCTGCTGGAGATGCTGCTGCGCAACGCCGGCCGGGTGCTCACCCGTATGCAGCTGATCGACCGGGTCTGGGGCGCCGACTACGTGGGCGACACCAAGACCCTCGACGTCCACGTCAAGCGCCTGCGCGCCAAGATCGAGCCGGACCCGGGCGCCCCGCGCTACCTGGTCACGGTCCGCGGCCTCGGATACAAGTTCGAGCCGTAGGCCGGCCCGTACCCGCCGGCCGGCCCGTACGACACGCGTCGCTCCAGCGCTCCGCCCCGATACCGGGTGGGGCGCTTGTGGCGTTGCCGGCCTGCCTGCCGTACACGCGCCCGCGCCCGTCGCGTACGGCCGCGCCCTCCGTGGGCACAGCCGCGCCCGCCGTGCTCCCGCTGGGCGGCGGGGCACGGCGGGCGTCAGCCGGGCCGGGCGGCGCCGGGACGGCGCCCTGCGGCTCAGTGACCGGCGTGCGCGGACTCCGCGTCGGAGGCGGCCTCGGACGGCTTGCCCGACTCCGACGGCTTCCCGGAAGCGGACTCGGACGGCGAGGCGGTGCCCGACGGCGTCGCGGAGCCGGACTGGCCGGGCTGCGGGACCTCGGCCGGGCCGTACTCCTTGAAGTAGCTGTTCGCCGGGACGACGAACGCCCGCAGCGACACCTTGCCGGTACGGCTGAAGTCGAAGGTCACGGGCTGCGCGTCGCCGTCCTTGACGGCCTCACGGCCGCTGGCCAGGACGGCCGAGGCGTTGCCCTTGCCGCCGATGACGACGGAGCCGCCGGCCGGCACGGTGATCTTGCCGGAGCCCTTGGCGGGCTTCAGTTCGGCCTGGTTGCCGCCGTCGAGCGTCACCGAGTCCAGGGTCTGGTCCTTCGCGCCGTCGTTGAACAGCGTCGCGGACACGACGGCCGGGCCCTTGGCGTCCGGCTTCGGCTGGGTGATCACGGTGGCGTTCTGGATCTTGATGTCGCCGACGGAGGTCGCGGCGTTGTCCGGCTTGACTTGCAGCGTCGCGGCGTCGTTTCCGGCCCCGCACGCGGAGAGCGAGGCGATCGAGAGCGTGAGGACGGTGGCGGCGAGGGCGCCGCGTCGAAGGCTGCGGCTCACGGCGGCGGCATCTCCTAGGACGAGCTTCGGCGGCCGAACGGTGATGCCCGGTCGCGGGTGGACGGCTGGGGCGGCCGTTCCGTACGCCGTCTGCCGGCGCCGTACGTAAAGCCGCCCTAAGGGTGTGTCAGCGCCGCTAGGTTACCGAGCCGCCCTTCCGTCCCCGCACCCGACCCGCCCCTGAGCGATCACGCACCGGCCACACGCTCACGACCGGCGGGCCGGGACGCGTCCGTCCCGCCTCCCGGCGGCCTCGCCGGCGGCGCGCGGCCGGATTGCCGAAGTCCTCACCGGAACTGCCGGAAGAATTCACCTGACGCCCGTTCGAGTGGCCGCCGCGGACGAATCCGCCGGGCCCGCCGCAGGAATAGCGGCAATGGCAAAGGAATGCGCCGCGTCACACGAATTGATCATGTCTGGTGCACCCGGCCGGGTGACGGGATGATCAATTCTCGATTCGGACGGGAGTGATCCTGAGAGGCCGAACGGAGTAGTGGAAGCACGCCATCCGGATCCTCGCAAAACGGGACGTTCGTCCTCTCGATCAGGCTCTTCCGGACGTGTGACGGACGCGTTTCGCTCTGCTCAAGAAGCGGCTCCGACCTGCGAATACCTGCTTCCGGCAGGCGGCCGATGCACGTCACGACCGTCGTTGTCAAGCCCCGAGATACGCCCTGACCTGCGAAAACGCCATTCAGAACCAACCGTTCCCGTGTTAGGATGGATAGCCACGGAAGGGGTACCTGTCACATGACGTTCAAGGTTGGCGACACCGTGGTCTATCCCCATCACGGGGCCGCGCTGATCGAGGCCATCGAAACTCGCCAGATCAAAGGCGTGGACAAGACCTACTTGGTGCTGAAGGTCGCCCAGGGCGACCTGACGGTTCGTGTGCCAGCGGACAATGCGGAGTTCGTCGGTGTGCGCGATGTGGTCGGCCAGGACGGGCTCGACCGGGTCTTCGAGGTGCTTCGCGCACCATATGCCGAAGAGCCGACGAACTGGTCCCGTCGCTACAAGGCAAATCTCGAAAAGCTCGCCTCCGGCGACGTGATCAAGGTCGCCGAGGTTGTTCGCGACCTTTGGCGCCGTGAGCGTGAGCGCGGACTCTCCGCAGGTGAGAAGCGCATGCTCGCCAAGGCCCGCCAGATCCTGGTGAGCGAGCTCGCCCTCGCGGAGAACACCAACGAAGACAAGGCCGAGGCTCTGCTCGACGAGGTCCTCGCGTCCTGACGCCCGACGCTGCCGGGCCTCCACGGAGATCGCCCTCAGTGGTGGTGCTCGGCGGTGCTCAGCACGAAAATGCCGCGGTGCCCGAGCGACGACTGCTTCCCCCGGAAGCGGTCCGTTGCCGGGCGCTGCGGCATATCTGGCGCGACCGACGGCCCTCGCCCTGCCTGGCGTCGTCCGCCCTGCCCGGCGGTCGCCGAAGGCCGGAAGTCCCGTCGGCGTCCGAGCCCAGTCGGTGTCTGTGATCCCCGCGCGGTCCGAGGAAAACCCTCTTCCGCTCCGAGGTGCGCGGATGTGCCGGGCCCGGGCAGCTGGCTCGACCGGTCGTCACGGAAGGGTCCGGTCGGGGCGTCGCGCCCGGCACGGTGTGGCCATACCCACCCCGGCCGAGTAAACAAACCTGTCGCTCGAAATTCGGGGTGCGACCCCCGGCTCACGGAGTGCAACCGATGTCTGAAGATTCCCGCCGACTTCGCACGGCGGCGGTCATCCCCGCGGCCGGCCGCGGCGTACGCCTCGGGCCCGGCGCCCCCAAGGCCCTGCGCGCGCTGGCCGGCACACCCATGCTCATCCACGCCGTACGCGCCATGGCGGCCTCCCGCGCCGTCTCGCTCGTCGTCGTGGTCGCGCCGCCCGACGGCGCGTCCGAGGTCCGCGCGCTGCTGGACAGCCACACGTTCCCCGAGCGCACCGAGCTGCTCGTCGTACCCGGCGGCGAGACCCGCCAGCGGTCCGTGAGCCGCGGCCTGGAGGCGCTGCCCGACGACGTCGACGTGGTCCTCGTCCACGACGCCGCGCGGCCCCTCGTGCCGGTCGACACCGTCGACACCGTGATCGCCGCCGTACGGGCCGGTGCCCCCGCGGTCGTACCGGCCCTGCCGCTCGCCGACACCGTCAAGGAAGTACGGCCGGATCCCGACGGTGAGAACGAGCCGGTGGTGGGCACGCCGGAGCGCGCCCGGCTGCGCGCCGTACAGACCCCGCAGGGCTTCGACCGCGCCACCCTGGTCAAGGCCCACACGACCGTCACCTTCGACGGCGAGGGCGCGACCGACGACGCCGGCATGGTCGAACGGCTCGGCGCGCCGGTCGTCGTCGTGCCCGGCCACGAAGAGGCCTTCAAGGTCACCCGCCCGCTGGACCTGGTGCTCGCCGAGGCCGTACTGGCCCGCCGGCGGGTGACGGACGGGTACGCCTGAGGGGCGGAGCCTGTTCGAGGCAGGGGCGGGGCGTATACGGGGGCCGCGGGGTGGGCCCCCTACCCGCCTGACGAGCGGGGGCGGAGCGGAGTTCTCGCGCGGTTCGATGTTCACTCGCAAGGAGGAAGTTTTCATGGTCGCGCTGCCCCAGGTGGGGATCGGGACGGACGTACACGCCTTCGAGCAGGGGCGTGAGCTGTGGTGCGCCGGTCTCCTGTGGGACGAGGCGGCGAGCGGCGGCTACGGCCTCGCCGGGCACAGTGACGGCGACGTCGCCGCGCACGCCGCCTGCGACGCCCTCTTCTCCGCGGCCGGCATCGGCGACCTCGGCGCGCACTTCGGTACGAGCCGCCCCGAGTGGTCCGGCGCCTCCGGCGTGACCCTGCTCGCCGAGGCCGCCCGCATCGTCCGGGCCGAGGGCTTCGAGATCGGCAACATCGCCGTCCAGGTCATCGGCGTACGCCCGAAGATCGGCAAGCGCCGCGAGGAGGCCCAGAAGGCGCTTTCGGCCGCGGCCGGCGCGCCCGTCGCGGTCTCCGGCACCACCACCGACGGCCTGGGCCTGACCGGCCGCGGCGAGGGACTGGCCGCACTGGCCACGGCGTTGGTGTACCGAGCGGGCTGAGCGCGGGCCGGGGCTGAGCGCGGGCCGGGGCGCCCGAGGCGGGGCGTCCGAGGCGGGGGAATGCGGTGCCGTGTCAGCACATTGCTGGAGTACCGACCCGGCCCCGGCCACCTCATGAGCCGTATACCGCCCCACACCGCCGTGAAGTGACATGGAACACCCGTCAGTGTCACGCTTCTGTGTTCCCGTGGCCCATCGGGTCGCGGGGCACTGCCTCATTCCGTCTACCCTTGATGCGTGACCATTCGCCTGTACGACACCAGCGCCCGGCAGATCCGTGACTTCACCCCGCTCACGCCGGGCTGCGTCTCGATCTACCTGTGTGGCGCGACCGTGCAGGCCGCCCCGCACATCGGGCACATCCGGTCGGGACTGAACTTCGACATCATGCGCCGCTGGTTCGAGTACCGCGGCTACGACGTGACGTTCGTGCGCAACGTCACGGACATCGACGACAAGATCATCAAGAAGTCGGCCGAGCAGGGCCGCCCGTGGTGGTCGATCGGGTACGAGAACGAGGTCGCGTTCAACACCGCGTACGACACCCTCGGCTGCTTGCGGCCGACGTACGAGCCGCGCGCGACCGGCCACGTCCCCGAGATGATCGAAATGATGCGCGGCCTGATCGAACGCGGCCACGCCTACGCCGTCGACGGCAACGTCTACTTCGACGTCCGCTCCTTCCCCGACTACCTCCAGCTGTCCGGCCAGGAGCTGGACAAGCTGAAGCAGCCGTCGGGCGAGGGCGAGACCGGCAAGCGGGACCCGCGCGACTTCGCGATGTGGAAGGCGGCCAAGGAAGGGGAGCCCAGCTGGGAGACCCCCTGGGGCCGCGGCCGGCCCGGCTGGCACCTGGAGTGCTCGGCGATGGCGCACAAGTACCTGGGCGAGCGCTTCGACATCCACGGTGGCGGCGTCGACCTCGTCTTCCCGCACCACGAGAACGAGATCGCGCAGGCCAAGGCCTACGGCGACGAGTTCGCGCGGTACTGGGCGCACAACGCCTGGGTCACGATGAGCGGCGAGAAGATGTCCAAGTCGCTGGGCAACTCCGTGCTCGTCTCCGAGATGGTCAAGCGCTGGCGCCCCATCGTGCTGCGCTACTACCTCGGTACCCCGCACTACCGCTCGATGATCGAGTACAGCGAGGAAGCGCTGCACGAGGCCGAGTCCGCGTTCGCGCGCATCGAGGGCTTCGTCCAGCGCGTCGTGGAGCTGGCCGGGGGACCGGTCGAGCCCGCCGACGAGGTGCCGCTGGCCTTCGCCGAGGCGATGGACGACGACCTGGGCGTCCCGCAGGCGCTGGCGATCGTGCACACCACCGTCCGGCAGGGCAACTCCGCGCTGACCGCCGACGACAAGGAAGCCGCCGTCGCCCGGCTGGCCGAGGTGCGCGCCATGCTCGGCGTGCTGGGCCTGGACCCGCTGGACGAGCAGTGGTCCGGCGGCGGCTCGGAGCGCGGCGAGGACCTGCACGGCGTCGTCGACTCCCTCGTACGCATGGTCCTGGACCAGCGCCAGGCGGCCCGCGCCCGCAAGGACTACGCCACCGCCGACGCGATCCGCGACCAGCTCCAGCAGTCCGGCCTCGCCATCGAGGACACCCCGTCGGGGCCGCGCTGGTCGCTGTCGTGACGGACGGCGATGCCCGCGCCCCGATCGGTGGGCGCGGGCAGTGCGATGTCCTCCCGGTCGCCCGCACAGGCCGTCACGGGCGACACTCATACGTATACACAGCAGACATCCACGTCGCGAGACGTCGAGAGCAGTAAGAGACAGGTGACCCATGGCCGGCAACAGCCAGCGCAGGAACCGCCGCACGTCCAACAAGAAGGGCATGCAGGTCGGCAGCGGCGGACAGCGGCGCCGGGGCCTGGAGGGCAAGGGCCCCACCCCGCCCGCGTCCGCCCGCAAGGGACATGTGAAGAACCGCATCGCCAACGCCAAGGCCAAGCAGGCGTCGCACCGCCGCCCGGCCCCGCGCCGCGGCGGCGCGAAGGGCACGGCGGAGCTGGTCGTCGGCCGTAACCCGGTCGTGGAGGCGCTGCGCGAGGACATCCCCGCGACGACCCTCTACGTCCAGCAGTTCATCGACACCGACGAGCGGGTGCGCGAGGCGCTCCAGCTCGCCACCGAGCGCGGCATGAACCTCATGGAAGCGCCGCGCCCCGAGCTGGACCGGATGACCAACGGGCTCAACCACCAGGGCCTGGTACTGCAGATCCCGCCGTACGACTACGCGCACCCCGAGGACCTCTCGGCGGCCGCGTTCGACAACGGTGAGGACCCGCTGATCGTCGCCCTCGACGGCGTCACCGACCCGCGCAACCTCGGTGCTGTCGTCCGTTCCGTCTCCGCGTTCGGCGGCCACGGCGTGGTCGTACCGGAGCGGCGCGCGGCCGGGATGACGGCGGGCGCGTGGAAGACCTCCGCCGGTACGGCGGCGCGCACGCCGGTCGCGCGCGCCACCAACCTCACCCGTGCGCTGGAGACCTACCAGAAGGCGGGCATGACGGTCGTGGGCCTGGCGGCCGACGGCGACGTCGAGCTCCAGGACCTGGAGGTCCTGGACGGCCCGGTCGTCATCGTGGTCGGCAGCGAGGGCAAGGGCCTCTCCCGCCTGGTCGGCGAGACCTGTGACGTACGCGTCCGCATCCCGATGCCGGGTGGCGCCGAGTCGCTGAACGCCGGCGTCGCGGCGGGCGTGGTGCTCTGGGAGGCGGCCCGCCGCAGGGCGTGACGTACGCGCATGCGTGCGCGCCTCGCGGGGGCGGATGGTCGGTTGTCCGCCCCCGCGTGCGCAGTCTCTCCGGCCACTTCCCGGGGCAGTCGCATACCGGGGCGAAGCAGCCTAGGAAGAGATCGGGGAAACGGTCTCGGAAGTGGCCTGGGAACCGGCCATAACCCCGGGCAGAACATCACCCTCCGTACAACCCGGGAAGTTTTGACGGGTCTCGGACAGATCGACGCGGTCAAGGCAGTGTCTTAAACGCTGGTCACTCGGTTAGATGAGCGTGGACACCAGAACACCCCGCACGCCTACGGGGGGACGCTCGCCGGGCTTCGATGACGAGCCGGTACTGAGCTCGGTCAAGGTGCCGTGCGACCCCGCGCAGGTCATCGTCAATCACGCCAGTTTCCGCGTGCAGCTCGCGGCCCCCGTGTCGGCGGGCGCCGCGCGGGGTGCCACGGCCGGCGCCGCATCCGGTACCGGACCGGCCGCGACCGGCCGCACCCGGCGGCGCGCGCCCGTCGTCTGGAGCGGCCGCACGACACCGGGCGACACCTCGGCGCCCACCACCCAACTCCTGCACGCCGTACGGAACAGCGAGGGCGGCCGGAGCGACGACGCGGGCGCGACCCAGGTCCTGCCCCGGGTGCTGCCGGACGGGACCGCCGCCTACGCACCGCCTCCGTCGGCCGGTGTGATCGGCCCCCGTGGCGCCTCCGACGACACCGAGCTGATGCCCCGGCTCCCGCAGTCCCGCCCCACGGACGACACCTGGTCCGACGGCACGTACGCCGGGTCCGAGGGCGACGCGTACGTCACGGCGGGCGCGGGCGCCGGCGGGGGCGCCGGCGGGGTCGGTACGTGGCACGACGGAGCGCACACCGGCGCTCACGACCCCCACTCCGGCTCGTACGCCACGACCGACGGCGCGTACGCCGGTTCGTACGCCGACCCGTACGCCGATTCGTACGGTGATGCATACGGTGCCCCGTCCGGAGGGACCGGTGACTCCGGCGCTGCCGGACGCGACGGGGACGAAGGCCCGTACACCGACGCCGAATTCGAGCCCCGCCATGGCGACGGCCGCCGTTTCGCCGGCGACAAGCAGGCGTTCTACCCCGACCGCCGGATGAACCTCGGCGTCGTCCTGCTCCCGCTGCGCGTCTTCCTCGGCTTCATCACCGTCTACGCCGGCATGGGCAAGCTCTGCGACCCCGTGTACTTCGACGGCGGCGAGCGCGGCTCGATGGTCAAGTGGCTGGAGTCGCTGCACCCTTGGGCGCTCGCCACGCCGCTGCGCGACTTCGCCCTCGCGCACCCGGTCGGCGCCGGCCTCACCGTCGCCTTCCTCCAGGTCGTCGTCGGCGTACTGACCATCTGCGGCCTGTGGCAACGGGTCGCCGCCTCCATGGGCGCGCTGCTCTCGGCGGCCCTCCTGATGACCGTCAGCTGGCGCAACGTGCCTGTGTACGACGCCCCGGACATCATCTACCTCGCCGCCTGGAGCCCGCTGATCATCGCGGGCGCGCCCGTCTACTCCCTGGACGCGCGGCTGGCCGGCGAGGCCTGGCGCAACCTCGGCCCCCGCGTCGAGGTCTGGGACCTGCGGCGCCGGGTGCTGCGCCGCGGCGCCGTGATGACCGCGGTGGTCGCCGGTCTCACGCTGCTCATCGGCTCCCTTCTCGGCGGCGCCGTACGGTCCGCCTCCGGCCCGACGGTCCCGAAGCCGGGTGAGCCGCCGACCAACAGCCTGCCCGGCCGCCCGCTGCAGACCCACCGCGAGGACCCCGGACGTACGGAGAGCGGCCGCACGGGCGGCACGACCCAGGGCAGCGCCTCGCCCACCGCCGGCGCCTCCCGCGGTACGAACTCCTCGGCCACCCCGTCGGCCTCGCAGCCGAGCACGGCCAGGGAGACGGCCGGCGCCACGCAGGGCGCCCAGCCGGGCCGGACGACGAGCGGCCCGCCCCAGCAGTCGGTCCCGGCCGACCCCGCACCCGCCACCCAGCCCCCGACCTCCACGGCCGGCACCGGCGGCGGCACGACGGGCGGCTCCTCCACCGGCGGCTCCTCCTCGGGCGGCTCCTCAGGAGACTCCGACGGGGGTGGGGAGACGCTGGGCGGGCTGCTGGGGTGATGTCGGGCCCGGGAGCGGTTCCGGGTCCGGGTTCGGGTCCGGGGCCGAGTTCGGGTCCGGGGCCGAGTTCGGGACTGCTCCCGGACTCGAACTCGACCCAAAGCCCCTGACCGTGTACGGCTCCGGCCGTATCTACATACAACTGCCACCCCCTTCGCGGCCTTTACGGGCGGTGAGGGTGGGTGGCGGACGTACGTGTGTGGGCGTACGTGTGTGGGCGTACGTGTGTGGGCGTACGTATGCGGAGGTACGTGCGCGGAGGTACATGCGCGGAGCTACGTGCGCAGGGGCATCAGGTGCGGCTGGCTGCGGCCTCACCGCGCTGAGCGGGAGCGCTGCCCTGGCCAGGGTGGGATCCCTTGCCGCGTCCGTGTCCCCTACGTCACTGCCCCTGCCCGTGGCTGTATCGAGCGAGTTCGCTCGCCGCCTCGGTGAGGTCCTTGGCCGTGTCGATCGCGCGCCAGTAGGCACCGTGCGGCAGCGGGAAACCGGCCAGCCGGCGCTCGCGCGCGAGCCGCGGGAACGTCATGCGCTCATGGTCGCCACGGTCCGGCAGCAGGTCTGTGAAGGCCGCGGAGAAGACGTACACACCCGCGTTGATCAGATACGGCGACGGCGGCGCCTCGATGAAGTCCAGCACGTGCCCGAAGGGGTCGGTCTCGACGGCACCCCAGGGAATCCGCGGCCGGGCCAGCGCCAGCGTGGCCTCCGCGCCGCGTTCGTGGTGGAAGTCCGCCATCTCGCGCAGGGAGAAGCGGGTCCAGATGTCCCCGTTGGTCGCGTACCAGGGCTGACCGGGACGGGGAAGAGAGGCGGCGGCGTACTTCAGCCCGCCACCACGGCCCAGGGGTTCGGTCTCCACGACGGTGGTGACGTGCAGGGGAAGTTCGGCCTCCGCCAGCCAGTCCTGGAGGACCTCGGCGAGATGGCCGCAGGAGATGACCGCGTCGGTGACGCCTTCGGCAGCCAGCCAGGCGAGCTGATGGCCGATGATCGGGGCCCCGGTGCCCGGGATCTCGACCATCGGCTTGGGCCGGTTGTCGGTGTACGGGCGGAGCCGTGAGCCCTGGCCGCCTGCCAGGACCACGGCCTGCGTGGGATGCGGGTACGGGACACCTGTCATGATCCGCACCCTATGCGCTGGCTGTGGTGGCTGTGGTGGCTGTGGTGACTGTGCAGGACCTGGCGTCCGCGGCGATCGTGGCGGCCGTCCTGAAGCCGGAGGCCGTCCTGAAGCCGGAGGCCGTCCTGAAGCCGGAGGCCGTCCTGGCCCTGGCGGCTGTGCTGCCGATCAGGCAACAAGCGCCGAGCCCTGTCACCCGGCTTCCCGTCCGTCGGGCAGCCGTACAGCCGTTGGTCGCACGACGGCCAGCAGCACGGCCGTTGATCGTGTGGCCGGCAGCCGTAAGACCGTTGGTCGCACGACCGGTAGTCGTACGACCAACGGCGCGGCTCACGGCGATACGCCCTTCACCACATCGATCACCACATCGGTCACCACATCGTTCTTCACATCGTTCTGTCACTACGCGCACTGCGCGCAGCACCCGGTGAGCCGTCACTGAGCAGTGGCGACCCCGCTCGCGAAGGACGTGTCACAGACGGGCCGCGAGTACGCCTGGGCGCGGTGCGCGGCGCCGTACTTCTGAACTGCGGCACGGCCCAGCGCTCGGGCGATGGACGCGCAGTGCTTGGCCATCGACGGCCGCTTGGTGGTGGCCTCCTGGAGGTGGGTGAGGGCGGTCCCCGGGTCCTTCTCCTGGAGGTCGGCCAGCAGCCGGTCCCGCAGGACGTCCTGCGGGGCACGCTGGCGGGCCTGGTGACTGGTCTGGTGGTTGGCCGCCGTACCGGACGACGCGGTGAGCATCTGCGACTCGGAGGTCGGCGAGGCCCACGGTACGCGGGTGACGGCGAGCGTCCCGGAGAGTACGAGGACGACGGGCAGGACGAGAGCGAGAGTTCGGCCGATACGCCGGGCTGCGGAGTTCACGTCCGTGATGGTAGCGAGCGGTGATGATATGGCGACATTTAGTCACCCGGTCGAGGGATGAATTCGCCTGTCGAGTGCTAAATGATGTTGACGCACACTGCTCGAAATGGCGGAACTGCCGGGGTATTTGTCGACAACAAGAAAGCCCCGTACCTCCCCACCCGGCCCCCCATCTCAAACCGACCGGCCCGACCGTGCCCCGGTGCGGTCCGATCCGGTGTCGTGCGGCGCGGCGCGGCGCGGTTCGGTCCGGCCCGGCCCGGCCCGGCCCGTTGTCGTCCGGTGCCATCCGTCCCGGTGTGGTCAGGCCAGGGCCCGCCGAAGCCACGGGGGAGGACCGCCCACCCACGCGACGACGGGGCGGCCCTCCACTCAGGAAGCCCGCCCCGCCCGAAGCCATCACCTGCCAGCTGCGCTGACGGCCGCCGACAGCCACCCTTTCGGGCGCCTGCCCACGTTCAGCCACTCGACGACCGAGCCGCTTTCGACGGCCGAGCCACTTTTGACGACTCAGTCGCTGAGCCGCTCACCGGTAGACGTCGAGAAGACGTGCGTCTCGCCGGGCCGCGGCACGACGTGCAGCTGGGCGCCCTTCTCCGGCACCTGCCGCCCGTTCACGCGGACGACCAGGTCCTTGACCTCGCCACCGACATCGGCCGTGCCGTACACGTACCCGTCCGCGCCCAGCTCCTCGACCACGTTCACGGTGACGGCGAGCCCCGCCGGCGCGTCCGCGGCCTCCTTGGCGAGCGTCTTCGCGGCGCCGCCGTTCTGCTCCACGACATCGAAGTGCTCGGGCCGGACGCCGACGGTGACCGTACGGTCGCCCTTGTCCGCCGCCGCGCTCAGCGCCTCCCGGCTCACCGGCACGACACTGTTCCCGAACTTCACGCCGCCATCGGTGATCGGCACCTCTACGAGGTTCATCGCGGGCGACCCGATGAAGCCCGCGACGAACAGGTTCGCCGGCCGGTCGTACATGTTCCGCGGCGAGTCGATCTGCTGCAGCAGACCGTCCTTGAGGACGGCCACCCGGTCGCCCATCGTCATGGCCTCGACCTGGTCGTGCGTGACGTACACCGTCGTGATCCCGAGACGGCGCTGCAGTCCGGCGATCTGCGTACGCGTCTGCACGCGCAGCTTCGCGTCGAGGTTCGACAGCGGCTCGTCCATGAGGAACACCTGCGGCTCACGCACGATGGCACGGCCCATGGCCACGCGCTGCCGCTGACCACCCGAGAGCGCCTTCGGCTTCCGCCCCAGGTACTCGGTCAGGTCCAGGATCTTCGCCGCGTCCTCGACCTTCTGCCGGATCTCGGCCTTGTTCACGCCCGCGATCTTGAGCGCGAAGCCCATGTTGTCCGCGACGGTCATGTGCGGGTAGAGCGCGTAGTTCTGGAACACCATGGCGATGTCCCGGTCCTTGGGCGGAAGGTGCGTGACGTCGCGGTCGCCGATCCGGATCGCGCCGCCGTTGACGTCCTCCAGGCCCGCGAGCATCCGCAGGGAGGTGGACTTGCCGCACCCGGACGGCCCGACCAGGACGAGGAACTCCCCGTCCTCGATCTGGATGTCGAGCTTGTCGACGGCGGGCTTGTCGGAACCCGGGTAGATCCGGGTCGCCTGGTCATACGTGACCGTAGCCATGGTGATGTTTCCCTTCACCGGCAGGAACGTGCCGGACGATCCGAGTAAAGGAAGGAATGGGGCAGCCCGGTGCGTCGGTGGTGTAGTCCACTTCACACGAGCTGCCAGGGACGGTACCCGCACCGGCACCCGGTGTCAGTAGGTCGGACATCACGAAATTCGCACGCCAGGTAACCTTCAGCCCTGGGTACACTTCACCAGACACGCCTCCTTAGCTCAGCTGGTCAGAGCACCGCTCTTGTAAAGCGAAGGTCGTCGGTTCGAATCCGACAGGGGGCTCAGAGCGCTGAACAGCACAAACGCCTCGGGCCGGGATCGGTTCGAGGCGTTTGGCGTGTTGTCGCAGGGGCTCGGGCATCGGTTGAGTTCAGCCTTGGTGGTTCGGTCAGGGCATCGGTGGCCGGTTGCGGCGGGTGGGAGGAAGCAGGAGACCTTCGTCTGCGGTCTGCGGTCTGCGGTCTGCGGTCTGCGGTCTGCGGTCTGCGGTCTGCGGTCTGCGGTCTGCGGTCTGCGGTCTGCGGTCAGGGCTGTGCTGGTCTTCTGGTCCGTTCGGCAGCGGTCGGTGGCGCCTTCCGTTGTTGTGTCGTTGGTGGAGATCTGCTGCTTCAGTGATGCCGGGCGTGGTGCCGTGGTGGGGGAAACGGGGCAGTTGAGAAGTCAGGGGATGATCGGGGGTCGGGTGCGTCGGTGGCTTCTAGACTGCAGGTCCCTTCGTGCGCCGGGCCGGGCGGAGGGCAGTGACTTTGCCGAGGCGGAGAGAGGTAGGCCATGGGGGAGAGCCGTGACGAAGAAGCTGTCTCCAGGGAAGAGATCCGAGCCGAGTGGCGTGCCGTCGTCGAGGCCGGGGAAGCGCTGCCGGGATCGGGGCTCGATACGCTGAGTGCCCGTATGCGGGCCACGGGGAACTGGCCGGAGGACCTCCGCTCGGCACCGATGATCATCGATACGGACATCGGTGGTGACGCGGACGATGCCCTGGCGGTTGTGGCGGCGGCCCGTTCGCTGCCTCGGCTGGCCCTGGTGCTCACCAGCGACGAGACCGGGCCGGCTGTCGGTTACGGTGCGAGGGCGCGATTTGCCAGGCTGTTGCTGGACCTGACCGGCCGCACGGATGTGGCGGTGGCGTCGGGCGTCTCTCTTGGGGACACCCGGTACTTCTGCGCGGACGGCCTGGTACCCGGTGAGCTCCCTTCGCAGCCGGCTGACGTGGTCGGGGCGGTGCGCGCCGTGTGCGCGGCTGTGCCGGGGCCCGTGCAGTGGGTCGGCATGGGCCCTCTCAGTAACCTGGCACTGGTTCTGGAGGCCGCTCCCGAACTGGCCTCGCGGCTCCATGTGACCCAGATGGGCGGGGCGCTGAACTATCGCGACCCGAGCCGTGCCGAGCACAACTTCCGGTTGGACGTTCCGTCCGTACACCGGATCTTCGACGCGGTGAACAGGGGACTGCTGCCGACTCCGTACTTCGTCACCTCCGAGGTCACCTTCACCTCGGCCATGGAAATCACGGCCGACCACCCCGTCCACCGGACCCTTGCCGCACCGGACGCGCCGGCCTGGGCTGCGCTGCTGGCGGCGCACACGCGGCAGTGGTTCGCGCGTTTCCACCCGGGCACCATCCAGCACGATGCGCTGACCCTGTCGGCCGCGCTCCAGCTGCCCTTCGTCGACTTCGACAAGATGCCGGTGGCGGTGGACGGCATCGGGCGGACCTCCCGCGCCGATGCAGGTGTACCGGTCTGGCTGAGCCTGTCGGCTCGTTACCCCGCTTTCATGCACTGGCTTTCGCAGCGGCTCGACCCGGTCTGGCAGCCGTCGGAAGCGCATGCATGATGGCGGTGCATCCCGTTGATGAGCTGTACGGCCATGTCGCTGACATCCACACGGCATACGGGCTGACGGATCCCGCGCAGCGTCAGGCGGTGGAGGAGGCGTACGACGTCTTCCGCGAGCACAGCGGTCCGTTCATGGTGTCCGTCGCCGCGGAGATGCTCGACGACCTGCGGGCGGACGTACGGCAGAACCCTGATCAGGTGATCGCATTTCTCGGCCGGGACGGGCACAGTCTGGCCGCGGCCGTGCGCGGACTGGACCCGGAGTTCTTCGACCAGCACTGCCGCGAGGTGGTGGTGTCCAGGGCCGTGGTCGACGCGGCGCTCCAGGACCTGGAGAAGAACGCCGGAGAGAGCTTCCCGGAGGCCGAGGCGTTCCGCGGTGCCCGTAACAAGGTGAACCCCGCGGACGTCGATGGTTCCTATCGTCATCTCACCGACTACCTCCGTGCCTCGGGGGTCCCGATGGGACTGCCGGGCAGTTCGGTCACCGTGGTCGACACCAGTTTCAAGGGGACGGTCCAGGAACTGATGTCCGCGGCCTATCCGCAGACGCAGATCCAGGGGCGTTACGCGTTCCTGGCGATCTCCCCGCAGGACCCCCACCCGGCAACCAAGCAGGGCTACGTCTTCCATCAAGAACCGGACGCCGTCTGGCAGGGGCTTCCCCAGTCGTACCTGCCGGAACAGCGGTCGCAGACCTTCGGCAACCAGGACGCGCTCGGCGTCATCGAGGAGACGCTGCACGGGCCCCTGGCCAGTCCGCTGAGCGTCACCGCCCAAGGTCCCCGGCAATTACCGCAGCAATTGGACCAGCAGCCGCTGGTGGGCATCAACCCGGTGGTCGTCGCGGATCAGTACCGTGATCCGAAGGTGCGCGAAGCCGTCAAAGCGGCCGCCGTGCTCGCCGTGCACGACAGCGCGCTGGAGGCAGCCCGGAGCCGGGACGCGGGGCGTGACTGGAAGGGCGAACTGCGCCAGGCGCGGGAGCGGTTCACCGATCAGGTGCGGTCCTGGGTCTCCCGGGACGGCCGGACGGACGGCAGGCTCGCCCCTGTCCTGGACAGCTTCGTCCGGCGCGCGGACAAGAACGTCGTCAAAGACCTGGACAGAGCGCTGAAACAGGCGGGCGTTCACCAGCGGGAGGCCGTTCCGCTGTGGAAACGGTACGGCGAGTTGACGAGCCTGGAGGAGAAGAAGCAGTTCCTCAAGGACGCCACCACGCCGGTGCCGGGGAGCGGCAGTACGCCGCAGGAACACCTTCGTGGTGTCGTGGCGGCGTCAGCGACCTCCCTTTCGTCGAAGGCCGGCGGCGCGGGAACATCGGTGGCCGAGGCGGCGAGACTCCACCGCAGAGGGAAGACCTCCGGAACCTCTGGCGCGCAGAACACCACCAATTCGCCTACCACCAATTCGCCTACCGGCAAGGCGCCTACCGGCAAGGCGCAGACCGGCAAGACGCAGACCGGTAAGGCGCAGACCGGTAAGACCCAGGGCACCGGGCCGCGGTGGGTACCCCGACAGCCGGGAAACCCACCACCGGGTAACAACAACGGTGGGCCGAAACGCTGAGGCAGCCGGGCTCGGGTGTCGTCGTGCTCGGGTGGCCTCGTTGGTGCTCGCGCGTAGGTGTTGCTCACGTAGGGACGGTGTCAGTCGCAGTGTTCGCGGTACCGGGCCGTGGTGTTCCGCGGTGTCGGTCGAGGGCGGGTGGGGTGATTGCGGCGTAGGTTCGAGGTATGGCGACTGCTGAGGGGACGACGGAGGGGGCGGGGAGCGTGGGGATGACGGCTGGTGAGGGTGTGCGGGCTGGGATCACGCGCGAGGACTACGAGCGGCGGATGGCGCGGGTCGGGCGGGCGGCGGCGGATGCCGGGCTGGCCGGGGTGATCGTTACGCCGGGGCCCGATCTGGTGTGGCTCACCGGGTACCGGCCGACCGCCGTCACCGAGCGGCTGACCGCGCTGGTCGTTGCTGTCGACCGGCGGCCGCGTCTGTTGGTGCCCGTACTGGAGCGGGCGGACGCGCAGCACGCGGCCGGTGCCGGCGCGACCGAGATCCTGGGGTGGCGGGACGGCGAGGACCCGTATGCGGTGCTGGCGGAACTGCTGGAGCCGGAGCGGCGGTACGGGATCTCGGACTCGGCGTGGGCGATGCATCTGCTGGGGCTGCAGCGGACGTTGCCGGGGAGTGCGTACGCCTCGCTCACGGAGGCGTTGCCGATGCTGCGGGCGGTCAAGGACGCGTACGAGGTGGAGCGGCTGGCGGCGGCGGGTGCGGCCGCGGACGCCACGTACGAGGAGATCCTGGGTGTGCCGTTCGCGGGGCGCCGGGAGTGTGACGTGGCGGGGGACCTCGCGCGGCTGCTGCTCGAACACGGGCACAGCCAAGTGGACTTCACGGTGGTGGGTTCCGGGCCCAACGGGGCTGATCCGCACCACGAGGCGGGTGACCGGGTCATCGAGGACGGTGACATGGTCGTACTGGACTTCGGTGGCCTGAAGGACGGGTACGGCTCGGACACGACGCGCACCGTGCACGTGGGCGAGCCGACCGCGGAGGAGCGGAAGGTCCACGATCTGGTGCGGGAGGCGCAGCAGGCGGCGTTCGAGGCGGTGCGGCCCGGGGCCGCGTGCCAGGACATCGACCGGGTGGCGCGGAAGGTGATCAAGGCGGCGGGGTACGGCGAGTACTTCATTCACCGGGTCGGGCACGGCATCGGAGTGACGACGCACGAGCCGCCGTACATGGTCGAGGGCGAACACTTGCCCTTGGTGCCGGGGATGTGCTTCTCGATCGAGCCGGGGGTCTACCTGCCGGGGCGGTTCGGGGTGCGGATCGAGGACATCGTGACGTGTACGGAGACGGGCGGGCGGCGGCTGAACAACACGGCGCGGGAGATGGGGATCGTTAGGTAGGCGGTAGGCGGTAGGCGGCGGGGCAGCGCCCGTTTCCCGGCGGCCCCGCCCCGGCCGCCGGGGGACGGGCGTGCGCGGTCGGGAGGGCGGGGCGCGGCGGGTGGCGTCGGCGCTCGCCTCTGTCGCCGCGACGGGGGTTTCCGCAGGTCGGGGCGGGTGTCGGGGGGATTGTCAGTGGTGGGGTGCAGGATGGGTCGGGACGAGGGCGAAGTCGGGTGGTCGGCTGGCCGGGGGTCGGGCGATGCCGACGACGAGGGGTTCGTCAGGGGCGTGTGTGCGGTTGGGGGCCGTGGGCGGAGACGGAGTGGTGCGGGATGAGCGGGGATCGTGCGGCCGGGCCGACCGGGAGCGTTGGGGGGACCGGGAGCGCCGGGCGGGCCGGGGGAGCAGGAGGGGCCGGGGGCGCCGGGCCGGCGAGGCGGGCGGTGCGGCGGCCGGACGTACGGCTGCCGGAGTTGGTGGCGTACGACGGAGGGGAGTGGGAGCCGGAGGGGGATTACGACGGGCTGGAGTTCGCGGACGCGGACTTCGGGGGACAGTCGGCGCGGGGCGCGCGGTTCCTCGACTGCGCGGTGCGGCGGTGCGCGTGGGACGAGACGGTGCTGAGCCGGGCGCGTTTCCTCGACAGCGTGCTGGAGGGGGTGCGTGGGGTCGGCACGGACCTGTCGGGGGTGTCGCTGCGCGATGTGGAGGTACTGGACGCGCGGCTCGGCGGGGTGCAGTTGCACGGTGCGGTGCTGGAGCGGGTCGTGGTGCGGGGAGGGAAGATCGATTTCCTGAACCTGCGCCAGGCCAAGCTGCGGGACGTCGCCTTCGAGGAGTGCGTGCTGGTGGAGGCGGACTTCGGCGGTGCCGAACTGGAGCGCGTGACGTTCGACGGCTGCACCTTGACGCGTACGGATCTGAGTGAGGTGCGGATGCGGGACGTCGATCTGCGGGGTGCGGCGGCGCTGGACATCGCACGGGGCGTCGACCGGCTCGCGGGTGCGGTGATCAGCCCGTCACAGCTGATGGACCTGGCGCCGGCGTTCGCGGCCCAGGTGGGTGTGCTCGTGGAGTGAGTGAGGGGGAGGGAGCGAGGGAGAGAGTGAGGGGGAGGAGGGAGTGGGGGGAGGGAGTGATGGAGGGGAGGGGGAGGTGATCAGACGCGGGGGTAGCGGGCCTGGAGGTCCCATACGAGGGGGTTGTCGTCCAGCCCGTCGTGCATGTCGGTGAGGTCGGCGATCAGGTCGTGCAGGAAGTCGCGGGCCTCGCGGCGTAGCGCGGCATGGTTGAAGCTGAGGGGGGCCTCTTCGACCGGCATCCAGTCGGCGGTGATGTCCACCCAGCCGAAACGGCGCTCGAACAGCAACCGGTCGGTCGACTCGGTGAAGTCCAGCTCCGCGTGTTGCGGGCGGGCGGCGCGGCTGCCGTGCGGGTCGCGGTCGAGCTGCTCGACGATGTCGCAGAGCGCCCAGGCGAAGTCCAGGACGGGGACCCAGCCCCACGACGTGGACAGCTCCCGGTCCTTCTCGGTGTCGGCGAGGTAGACGTCTCCGCAGAACAGGTCGTGGCGCAGCGCGCGGGTGTCCGCGGTGCGGTAGTCCGTCTGCGGAGGGTCCGGAAAGCGCCGCGAGAGCGAGTAGCCGAGGTCGATCACGTAGGTGATGGTCGCATGTCGGTCGAGGTGATCGCTCGGGCCGGGGGCCGGGTCGGGGGCCGGGCCGGGACTGGGGTCAGGGTCAGGGCTGGGGGCAGGCCAGGGCTGTGGTCAGGGTCAGGGTCAGGGCTGGGGGCAGAGGCAGGGCTGTGGTCGGGGTCAGGGGCCAGGGCTGGGGGCAGAGGCAGGGCTGTGGTCGGGGTCAGGGGCCAGGGCTGGGGTGGTCAGGGCTGGGTGAGGATACGGGGGCCGTCGTGGGTGACGGCGATGGTGTGCTCGAAGTGGGCGGCGCGGCTGCCGTCCGCCGTGAGCAGCGTCCAACCGTCGTTCGCCGTGTAGTACGCGTCACCGCCGCCGGAGAGGAACATCGGCTCGAGGGCGAGGACGAGGCCGTGGCGGAGTACGAAGCCGCGACCGGGGCGGCCTTCATTGGGTACCGACGGGTCCTCGTGCATGTGGCGGCCCACGCCGTGTCCGCCGAAGTCCGCGGAGATGCCGTAGCCGGCGGCGCGGCCGATGCTGCCGATGGCGTGCGAGATGTCACCTATGCGGGCACCCACCACGGCGGCCGCGATTCCGGCCTCCAGGGCGCGCCGGGTGGTGTCCATGAGGCGCTGGTCCTCAGGGCGCGGCGTGCCCACCGCGACGGTGATCGCCGCGTCGCTCGCCCAGCCGTCCACCACCGCGCCGCAGTCGATGCTGAGCAGGTCGCCGTCGCGCAGCCGGTAGGAGCTCGGGATGCCGTGCACGATCGCGTCGTTGACGGAGGTGCAGATGGTGGCGGGGAAGGGGGTGGGGGCGAAGGACGGGCGGTAGTGGAGGAACGGGGAGGTGGCGCCTGCCTCGCGCAGGATCGCGCGGGCGACCTCGTCCAGTTCGCTCAGCCGGGTGCCGGGGGTGGCGGCGGCGCGAGTGGCCGCCAGGATGTCGGCGACGACGCGGCCCGCGGGGCGCATGGCGTCGAGGGCGGTGTCGGTCTTGATCTCCACCATGGTGGGTCCTCCGTATTCGGGGCGCGCTGCGTGCCGCTGATCGTGCATGCCGCTGATCGTGCATGCCGCTCATCGCCTGTGGCTCACTGCCCGTCGACGCGCGCCAATTTTTATACCGGTATTTGTTTACCGGTATTAGTATCACAGCATGGTTCGTACACCACTCACTCCGTGGGAACGCGAGCGCGGCGAGCGGCTGGGGGCACTGCTGCGGGCGGCGCGCGGCGAGCGCAGCATGGTCGAGATCGCGGCGGCTGCGGGGATCTCCGCGGAGACGTTGCGCAAGGTCGAGACGGGGCGGGTGCCGACGCCCGCTTTCTTCACCGTGGCGGCTCTCGCCACGACGCTCGGGCTCTCGCTCGACGAGTTGGCAGTGTTTGCCGCACCGCCGACGGAGGGCGCGGTGGCCGAAGGGGCCGCGGGGGCTGGTGGTGCTGCCAGCTCAAGGCCGGTGCGCGTCGAGGCCGCCTGAGGTCGCCCGAGGTCGCCCGAGGTCGCTCGAGGGCGCCTGAGGCTGCCTGAGGGCACCTGAGGCAACCTGAGATCGTTCGAGGCCACTGAGGGTGTGCCTGAAGATGCCTGGAAGGGGCCTGGAAGGTGCCTGAGGGGCTGCGGACGCGGCTCTTGAAATGGGCTGCGGACGGCTCCGAGGGGGCGCGGTCGACTCTCAGGGCGGAGGGCGGAGGGCGGAGGGCGGAGGGCGGAGAGCGGAGGGCAGAGGGCGGAGGGTGTGGTGCTCTGCGGGCGGACCGGGAACGGCGAAGGCCGCCTGGTCCGCGGGGGCGGGCAGGCGGCCTTCGTCAGTGCTGTCGGGAATCGGGTCAGACGTTGACGCCGAAGTCCTGGGCGATGCCGACCAGGCCCGAGGCGTAGCCCTGGCCGACCGCGCGGAACTTCCACTCCGCGCCGTTGCGGTACAGCTCGCCGAAGACCATCGCGGTCTCGGTCGCCGCGTCCTCGCTGAGGTCGTAACGGGCGATCTCGGTGCCGCCGGCCTGGTTCACGATGCGGATGAAGGCGTTGCGGACCTGGCCGAAGTTCTGGCTGCGGTTCTCGGCGTCGTAGATGGAGACCGGGAAGACGATCTTCTCGACGTCGGCGGGCAGCGCGGCGAGGTTGACGTTGATCTGCTCGTCGTCGCCCTCGCCCTGGCCGGTGAGGTTGTCACCGGTGTGCACGATGGACTGGTCCGGCGTGGCCTTGTTGTTGAAGAACACGAAGTGCTGGTCCGAGTAGACCTTGCCGCTCGGGTTGACCGCGATCGCGCTCGCGTCGAGGTCGAAGTCCGTGCCCGTGGTGGTGCGGACGTCCCAGCCGAGGCCGACCGTGACGGCGGTCAGGCCCGGAGCCTCCTTGGTGAGCGAGACGTTGCCGCCCTTGGACAGGCTTACAGCCATGGGAGTGCCCTTTCCTCGTCGAATCGTCGGGCTCCGTACTCCGGACGAAGCTACCGTCACCCTGCACAACGTCGGCCGAGGACCATGAGGTTCCAGCTATCTTTACTTTCTTTGCCAAGTCCTGACGGGTGCCGGGGACGCGTTGTGTGCCTCGGGCGGCTGGGTGGCTGGGTGATCGGGGAAATGCGGGTGACGGGCCGGGGGCGGGCGCGGGATCATGGGGGCATGTCCGGGCCCTATGTCATCCGCGGTTCGGTCGTCCTTCCGGAGGCGGAGCTGCTCTGGCGCTTCTCGCGGTCGTCCGGGCCGGGCGGCCAGCACGTCAACACCTCCGACAGCCAGGTGGAGCTGCGCTTCGACCTTGCCAGGACCGAGGCGCTGCCCGAGGTCTGGAAGGAGCGCGCGCTGCAGCGGCTGGGCGAGCGCGGGCGGCTGGTGGACGGCGGCGTGGTGTCCGTACGGGCTTCGGAGCACCGCTCGCAGTGGCGGAACCGGGAGACCGCGGCGGTCCGGCTCGCCTCCTTGCTGGCGGAGGCGTCCGCGCCACCGCCGAAGCCGCGCCGTAAGACGCGGATTCCGCGGGGTATCAATGAGCGCAGGCTGCGGGAGAAGAAGCAGCGCGGCGAGACCAAGCGGGGGCGCTCGGGCCGCGACTGGCACTGAGTCCCGACCGCGGTCTCGCCCGAGACAGGCGGCCGGTGCCGGGGCCTCGCCAACGCCCGAGACAGGCCGGTGTCCGTCTGAGACAGGCGGCCGGGCCTGGGGCCTCGCCAGCGCCCGAGACAGGCCGGTGTCCGTCCGAGACAGGAGGCCGGTGCCTGGGGCCTCGCCAGCGCCCGAGACAGGCCGGCGCCTGCCCGAGACAGGAGGCCGGTACCTGGGGCCTCATCAACGCCTGAGCCAGGCCGGTGCCCGGGAGCCCACCGGTGCCTGAGGAGCCAGACCGGTGCACGGGAGTCCACCGGTGCCTGAGGAGCCGGGCTGGTTGTCGGGCTGGTTGGCGGGCCGCTTGGCGGGACGCGGTGGTCGTCTCTCGGGCGGTCGGTCGCCTCAGCCCAGCTTTCGGTAGCGGCCGCGGAAGTACGTCAGGGGATTGCTCTCGACGTGCGGGGTGTGGGCGGTCAGGACACGGCCGATGGTGAGGGTGTGGTCGCCGGCCACGACGCGCTGTTCCGTGCGGCACTCCATCGTGGCGAGCGCGCCCTCCACGAGTGCGGCGCCCGTCTTCTCGCCCCGTACGTGCGGGACGCTCGCGAAGAGGAGCCGGTCGCTGAGACGGCCCTTCATGGAGAACTGGCCGGCGATGTTGCGCTGGCCCTCCGTCAGGACCGAGACGGCCCACAGGGGCTGCCGCTCCAGGATGTCGTCCATCCGGGATTCGTTGCGGACGCTGACCATGACCAGCGGGGGGTCGAGCGAGACGGACATGAACGCGGTGGCGGTCATTCCCGCGTCCTCCCCGGCAGGGATGCCGCCGTCGCCGGGGCCGTCCCCGTCGCCGGGGCCGTCGCCCTCGGCCGGGTCGTCCTCCGGGTCGAGGGCGGTGATCAGTACGACCCCGGCAGCGAGCCGGGACAGGGCAGCACGGAACTCGTCGGCACTCACCCCATCAGCATGCGGGATCACCTCCGAGCGAGGGCCGATCGCCTCCGGGCGCGGGTCGGTCGCCTCCGGGTGCGAGTCGATCGCCTCCGGGCGAGCATCGGTCTCCCTTGAGGGGCTCGCCCCCGCCTCCGGGCCCGGCCCCGCGTCCGTACGCGATCCAGGGCCAGGAGCGGAGCCAGGGCCAGGAGCGGAGCCAGGGCCGGGAGCGGGGTCAGGGGCAGGCATGGAGCCGGCAGGCTGGGTGGTGACGGCGGCGGCGGGGTTGTTCGTGAACACGTCATGAACGCTAATCGGGGCCGCGGGCGGGCCGCATCGGGCCCTGGGACGAGCCGCGTCCTAGGTCTGTCGACCGAGGCCCCCGGGTGGCGGAATTTGCTTTCAGGAAGTTTATGGAGGCGTGAGAGGGGTCCTCTTGAGAGGGCGGTAACTTCTTGGCGTGTCCTGTGACTTGAGTCACAGCAGGGGGTAATTGTTGACCCTGTGTACCGGGTGTACAGCTCACTGTGATTCAGTGGCCGTGGCAATCGGACGACTAGAGGACGACAAGAAGCCTGGAGTTGCTGTCGAGGTCTCGGGGAGAGCGAGCGATGGAGACCGAGTCGGAGCCATACGTCCGTCTTGCGACCCTGCGGCAGCTGCACCAAGTGGTCGCCGACCTGAACACCGCACGCAGCCTTGCAGACACGCTGCAGGCCGTCGCCGACGGCGCGATCACCGGGCTGGGCTACGAGCTCGCCGCGGTCAATCTCGTACGCCCCGACGGCGACCTCGTGGTGGCCGCGGTCGCAGGTAGCGCGGGCGCCGAGGCGCTGCTGGCCGGCCGGATCGGCTCCCGGGAGTCCTGGGAGCGCCGGCTGAGCATGGGTGAGCGCTGGGGCGACCTGTGCTTCATCCCGCACACCGAGGGCTGGGTGCTGGACGACGACGACGTCCCGCAGTGGCACGCCTCCGGGCCCACGCCGCGCTTCCCCGACGAGTGGCACCCCATGGACCGCCTCTTCGCGCCCATGTACTCGGCCTCCTCGGGCGGCGGCGAGCTGCTCGGCGTGATTTCCGTCGACCGGCCGCGTAACGGGCGCCGTCCGGGCGCCTGGGGCCGCGAGGCGTTGCAGATGTTCGCCTTCCAGGCCGCGATTGCGATCAGTAATGCCCGGTTGCGGGCAAACATGCAGCGAGCGCTGGTCCGTCTGGAGCGGGAGCAGCAGGCGATGCGGGCGAGCGAGGAAAGCTTCCGGCAGGCCTTCGAGTACGCGCCGAGCGGCATGGCCATCGCCGAGATGGGCGGCGACCAGCACGGGCGGCTGCTGCGCACGAACGACGCGCTGTGCCGGCTGCTGGGGCGCCCGGCCTCCGTGATGCGCCGCTACTCCTTCTCCGACCTGGTGCATCCCGAGGACGTCGGGACGCTGCTGCGTACCTCCGCCGAGGGCGGGCGGGCCGAGCTGCGGCTGGCCCGCCGGGACGGCTCGTACGTCTGGGTGAGCCTGCGCAACAGCGTCGTGGCCGACACCGCCGACGGGCCGCGCTTCCTGCTCACGCACGTCGAGGACATCGAGGAGCGCAAGCGGCACGAGCTGCAGCTCGCGCACCGGGCCAGCCACGACTCGCTGACCGGCCTGCCCAACGCGGCCGAGCTGCGGGCCCGGCTCAGCGCCCGGCTGTGCTCCCGGCCGCCCGGCGCTGACGAGGCGGACGCGTTCGCCTCGGCGGCCGCCGGGGAGGACGACGGGCACGACTTCCTGCCGGACGGCGGGGCCGAGGCGTTCGAGGGCTTCCACCTGGCCCGTCCGGGCCCGGTCTACGACAGCCATGTGCACGCGGTCGCGCCGTCGGACGGGCCCGAGGACGACGGGGCCAAGGGGCTGGCCGTGCTCTTCTGCGACCTGGACGGCTTCAAGTCGATCAACGACCGGTTCGGGCACCACACGGGTGACGCGGTGCTGATCGAGGTGGCCCGGCGGCTGACCAACGGGGTGCGGGACGGCGACACGGTCGCCCGGCTCGGCGGTGACGAGTTCGTCGTGCTCGCGGACGGGCTGGGCAAGGCGGACGCGGAGGACCTGGCCGTACGGCTGCGGAACGCGATCATTCCGCCGATCCGGGTGGACGGCCGGGCCGTGCGGGTCGGTGCCAGCTTCGGGATCGGCTGGGCCGGCTGCGGCATGTCGGCCGAGGAGGTCCTGCAATCCGCCGATCAGCGGATGTACGTCGAGAAGCGGTCCCGCTCGAAGGCGAACCGGCGGGTGAGCTGAGGGCCGCCCGGCCGGACGGGGGCGGGCCACCGCCCCGCCGGCCCGTCCGGCGGCCTGGCCCGGCCCCCGCCCCTCGGCCCCGCCCCGCCCCTCTCGGCCATGTGTCGGAAGACACCTCTCGGGCGCCGGACGCCGGGCGCAGCGCGCTGACCGCCGATGACCCCGGTGAACGCCCGGTGTTCACCGTGCTGTAGTGATCTTGTGGCCGTACGGAACCGGCGTACGCGGCTCCGCACCGGGTAGGCTGCGCCGATGCGGCGCTGGCCGCCGGGGGCCTCACAAGCAGGTGGACCGCAGCATGTGGACCACAGCATGCAGACATCAGCCACGTAGACATCAGTTTGCAAGACCGCTGGGGAGTGACGCGGAATGACGGCCGGTAGTAACGGCACGGACACGCCGGAGAACGACGATCCGTTCGGCTACCTCTACCGCTCGGAGGGCGGCGAGGCAGGCGCGCAGGGTACGTCGGGCGCCGGCGCGGCGGTGCGGCAGCCGGGCGTTCCCAGAAGGTCCTACAACCAGGTGCGTGCCGTCGGCGAGCGGCAGTACGGGCAGCAGCAGCACGGGCAGCAGCCGTACGGCCAGCAGGGGCAGCAGCAGGCGTACGGCCGGCAGAACGCGCACTACGCGGCGCCCGAGACGCTGCCGGGCGGCGAGCGCGCACGGGGTGCGGGGCACGGTGCCGCCGGCGCCGGCCAGGCCCCGCGCCGCAACCGCAACGGTCTGCTCATCGGTGCCATCGCCGTGGTCGCCGTGGTCTGCGTCGGCATCGGCGTCGCGATGGTCTCCAACAGCGGCGAGGACAAGGACGCCCAGGCCGGCGGGACCGGCGCGGCCGCGAGCGAGAGCGCTGAGCCGAGCAGCAAGCCGTCCGACAAGCCGGCCGAGGTCGAACTGCCGAAGGCCGACGCGGGCAGCCTGCGGCTGGACGGCTCGGCGACCACCGCCAAGGACATCCCGGGTGCCCGCTCGGCCGGCGGCCTGTACGTCACCGGCATGAACACGCAGGGTGCCGCGGCGACGTGGAAGCTGGACGTGCCCAAGGACGGCCAGTACACCGTCTTCGTGGGATACGGCGTGCCCGGCAAGGACGCCGACGCGACGCTGTCGATCAACGGCAAGGCGCGTGACTCGGCGCTGAACATGAAGAACTTCGCCGGTGCGCAGGAAGGCGACTGGGAGAAGGGCTGGACCCGGACCTACGCCTACGTGCAGCTGAACAAGGGCACCAACACGGTCAAGATCTCCTGCGAGCAGGGGAACCAGTGCGATTTCAACCTCGACCAGGTGTGGCTGAAGGCGGGCCAGGTCACCACGCCGTAGCGGGCAGCCGGTAGCCGGCCACCGGCCGGGGCCGCTGCGGTCATCGGCCGGTGCCCCGGCCGGCGCCGCCTCAGGCCGCGGCCGGTCCGTCCGTCACGGTGACCTCGCCCAGCAGTTCCTCGTACGTGGCCCGGTCGAACTCGCCGGCCCCCTCGGCCCGTACCGTCGCGGCCGACAGGGCCACGGCGCGGGCCAGCCGGTCCGGCCAGGAGGCCCCTTCCACCAGGGCGGACAGCAGCCCGGCCACCGCCGAGTCGCCCGCGCCCGTGGGGTTGCCGGCGATCCGGCGCGGGGGTGCCGCCTGCCAGGAGCCGTCCGCGGTGACCGCGAGCATGCCGTCGGCGCCGAGCGAGGCCACGACCGTGTGCGCGCCCCGGCGGCGTGCGTCCCGGGCCGCGCGCAGCGGCTCGTTGTGGCCGGTCAGCGACGCCAGCTCGGCGGCGTTGGGCTTGGCGAGGTCGGGCCGGGCCGCGAGGCCGCGGCGCAGCGGTTCGCCGCTGGTGTCGAGGAGGACGGGCACGCCGGCGGCGCGGGCCGTACGGGTGAGGCGCGCGTACACGTCCACGGGGACGCCGGGCGGCAGGCTGCCGCACAGGGCCACCGCCTGCGCGCCGTCGAGGAGTTCGCGGTAGCGGGTGAGGAAGGCGTCCCATTCGGCGGGGGTGACGGTGGGGCCGGGCTCGTTGAGCTGGGTGGTGTCGCCGCCGGCGGTGTCCACGACGGCGACGGTGCGCCGGGTGGCGGCGCCGATGGGCACCAGCGCGTCGGTGACGCCGGTGTCCTGGGCGAGCATGGCGCGCAGCGCTTCGCCGGTGCCGCCGCCGGCGAAACCGGTGGCGACGGTGGCGTGCCCCAGGGCGGCGAGCACCCGGGAGACGTTCAGGCCCTTGCCGCCGGGACGTTCGCTCACCTCGGTGACGCGGTGGGTGCCGCGCGGGCGGAGCCGCGGTACCCGGTAGGTGAGGTCGAGTGCGGCGTTCAGCGTGACCGTGAGGATCATGGTTCCCCCTCCCGCGCAGTGGTCGGACGGCCGTGGTGAACGGCCGGGTACGGACGAGTGCGCGAGCGATCATGCCATCGCTTACGGCAGTTGGCACAGAGCGCGGTGGCCGCCGACGCCGCGGATACGGATCAATCGGCCCAGCCCGGGCGGGGTGCCGCCCGGACCGCGTCCGCACCTGGGTGTTTACCCCGCCTGCGGCGGCCGTACCACCCACTCACCCCGGCGCATGACGCCCACCAGGTCGTACGCCGCGTCCAGGACGACCAGGTCGGCGTCCTTGCCCGGCTCGATGGATCCGGTGCGGTCGTCGATGCCCAGCAGCCGGGCCGGGTTCGCCGACAGGGCCTGGACGGCCTGTTCGATGCCGAGGCCGTCGATCGTGACGGCGCGCTGGAAGGCGAGGTCCAGGGTGAGCGTGGAGCCCGCGATCGATCCGGCGGTGGGGCCGTCGGCGATGCGTGCCACGCCGTCCTTGACCTCGACCTGCATCGGGCCGAGCGGGTACCTGCCGTCGCTCATGCCGGCCGCGCCCATCGCGTCGGTGATGAACGCGACGCGGTCCGCGCCCGCGTGACGGAACGCCAGCTCCAGCACGGAGGGGTGCAGGTGGGTGCCGTCGTTGATCAGCTCGACGGTGATCCGCTCGTCCTCCAGGAGCGCCGCGATCGGTCCGGGGGTGCGGTGGTTCAGGCCCGGCATGGCGTTGAAGAGGTGGGTGGCGACGGTGGCACCCGCGTCGATGGCCTCGACGGTCGCTTCGTACGAGGAGTCGGTGTGGCCGATCGCCGCGATGACGCCGGAGTCGGCCAGCAGGCGTACCGAGTCCAGGCCGCCGGGCAGTTCGGGCGCGAGGGTCATCATCTTCGCGGTGCCGCGGGCCGCGTCGACCAGCTTGCGGACGTCCGCCGGCTCCGGGTCGCGGAGCAGTTCGGGCTGGTGGGCGCCGCAGCGGTGGGCCGAGATGAACGGGCCCTCGAAGTGGATGCCGGCCAGTTCGCCCTGTTCGACCAGCTCGGACAGGACGGCCGCCTGCCGGGCCAGGTCGGCGAGGTCGCCGGTGACGGTGGAGGCGGCCATGGAGGTGGTGCCGTGGCTGCGGTGGGTGGCGGCGACCTTCAGGCACTCCTCGGGGTCGGCGGAGGAGAAGGAGCCGCCGCCTCCGCCGTGCACGTGCATGTCCACGAAGCCGGGGACGATCAGGTGGCCGGACAGGTCGACGGTGGTGCCGCCCGACGCGGGGCCCACGGCGAGCTGCCGCCCGTCGACCGTGAGGGCGAGGTCGTCGACGACACCGGCGGGCAGCGCCACCCGGGCGCCGCTGAGGATGGTTCGGTCCGCCATCAGGCAGTTACCTCCGTGGAGAGAAGATCCCAGGCCAGCAGTCCTGCGCCCAGGCAGCCGGCGGCGTCCCCGAGCGCCGCCGGAACGATCGAGGGGAGCGGCTGGAACGTAACCCGCCGCCGGACCGCCTCCCGCAGAGGCGCGAACAGCGTGTCGCCCGCCTCGGCGAGCCCGCCGCCGATGATCAGGGTGCGCGGGTCGAGCAGGGTGAGGCAGGTGACCAGGCCGTCGGCGAGCGCGTCGACGGCCTCCTGCCATACGGCGACGGCCCGCGGGTCGCCGGACTCGACGGCCTTGGCGGCATCCGCGGCCGTGGCGTCCGGGTCACCGCAGGCAGCGGCCCAGGCCCGGCCGACGGCCGCGGCGGAGGCCAGCGTCTCCAGGCAGCCGCGCCGGCCGCAGCCGCACGGCGCGCCCTGGGGGCGTACGACGATGTGTCCGATCTCGCCCGCGCTGCCGTGCGCCCCGGCCTCGATCCGGCCGCCGATGCCGATGGCGGCCGCGATGCCGGTGCCCAGCGGCAGGAAGACGAACCGGTCGGCGCCCTTGCCCGCGCCGATCCGGCCCTCGGCGAGTCCGCCGGTGCGGACGTCGTGGCCGAGCGCCACGGGGACGCCGCCGAGCCGCTCCGAGAGCAGGCGGCGCAGCGGGACGTCCCGCCAGCCGAGGTTCGCGGCGTACACGGCGGTGCCGGTGGCCTCGTCGATGATGCCGGGCACGGCGACGCCGGCCGCCGCGGCGGGTACGCCGTACCGCCGGGCACCGAGCTCGCGCAGCTCGGCGGCGAAACCGAGGATCGTCTCGATCACCGCCTCGGGGCCGCGCTCGCGCTCCGTGGGGCGGCGGGCCTCGTGCAGCAGTACGGGGGGCCGGGCGTGCGCGCCTCCTGAAGGCTGCGCGGGCGCGCCTCCGGAGGGCGCCGTCTCCGTACCGACGAGCGCGGCCTTGATCCCGGTGCCGCCCACATCGAGGGCGATGACATGTCTCACGCGGGCCAGTCTCCCGCGAGAAGCGCCGAGAGGTCTAGTCCACTTGCGGTCCTCGTGGGTACGTGCCGCGCCGGGGCGCCGTTCGGGCGTGGTGAACGGGGAGTTGGACGGCGGTTCGCCGGGGCGCCACCGGGTGGTCGGCGGGCGGCGGGGTTACCGACCGGTCATGCCGAGCCCCGGAGGAGGCTTCCCTTCCGGTTCACCGATGCGGAACGGAGACCTTGTGTGGTGTAGACCTTGTGAGGGTATGCGGGGCAGACTCGCAGCTCATGCGCCCGGCGGGGGTGATCCTCGCTGCCGCGGCGCGTCCCGGACGTACGGCACACCAAGACGGCACACGAAGGCGGAAAAGGGTACGTAATGGCAGTTCAGCGACGCTACAGGAGCCTGGCGGCGGCGGGTGTCGCGGCGGCCATGACGTTGACCCTGGCGTCCTGCTCCGGCGGACCCGGCGGCAGCGACGACGTCACCCTGAAGCTGGTCGCCGCCGACTACGGCGGCAGCGAGGCCAACTCCAGCAAGCACTACTGGAACGACGTGGTGCAGGCCTTCGAGGCGAAGCACCCGCACATCAAGGTGGACGTCGACGTCTACAGCTGGAAGGACGTCGACAAGGAGGTCGAGAAGCGGGTCAAGGCCGGGAACGCCCCGGACATGGCACAGATCGGCGCCTACGCCGACTACGCCGCCGAGGGCAAGCTCTACAGCGCCGACGACCTGCTCTCCATCAGCACCCAGGCCGACTTCACGCCCGGCCTCGCCGAGGCGGGGGAGTACCACCGCGTCCAGTACGGCCTGCCCTTCGGGGCCAGCACCCGCCGCCTCTTCTACAACAAGAAGCTCTTCGCCGAGGCCGGCATCACCAGCCCGCCCAAGACCTGGTCCGACATCAAGCAGGACGCGCAGCTCCTGAAGGACGCGGGCGTGAAGACGCCGTTCGCGCTGCCGCTCGGCCCCGAGGAGACCCAGGCCGAGACCATGATCTGGATGCTGAGCGGGGGCGGCGGCTACACCGACTCCATCGGCAAGTACACGATCGACTCGCGGCAGAACGTCCGCACGTTCAAGTGGATCAAGGACAACCTCGTCGCTCCGGGCCTGACCGGCGGCGACCCCGCGGACCTCAACCGGCAGGCCGGCTTCGACGCCTTCGCCGACGGCAAGGTGGGCATGCTCAACGGCCACCCCACCCTGATGCAGCAGGCCAAGGCCAAGGGCGTGGACTACGGCACCGTCGCGCTCCCCGGCATCAACGGCCCCGCCAAGTCCACCATGGGCGTCGCCGACTGGATGATGGGCTTCAAGCAGCACGGGCACCGCGCCGAGATCGGGAAGTTCCTCGACTTCGTCTACGAGAAGGACAACGTCCTGAAGTTCTCCGGCGACTACGGCCTGCTGCCGGTCACCGTCTCCGCCTCCCAGGACATGCTCGCCGAGGACAAGTACAAGAAGCTGCACGGCTTCCTGCAGCAGCTGCCGGACGCGGAGTTCTACCCCGCCGACAAGACCTCCTGGCCGCTCGTCAGCAAGACGATCAAGGCGAAGATGGGCGGTGCGGTCGGCAGCGACGGCGACCCGCAGCAGGTCCTCACCGACATCGAGAACACCGCCAACGAAGCGGACAGCGCGACACGCTGACGCCCGCCGGGGCGGCCGCCCGCCCGGGTGATCAGCGGCCGCCCGCCCGGGTGATCAGTAGGGATGTCGTACCGCGGGGCTATCGTGGGCGTGTGGTGTCCGAATCGCCGTCCGAGCGGCTGTCAGCGCGTGACGAGGCCGTGCTCGCCGTGGAGCGCCGCTCCTGGGCCGGGCCCGGCGCCAAGGAGCGCGCCGTACGCGAGCGGCTCGGCATCTCGCCGACCCGCTACTACCAGCTGCTCAACGCCCTCCTGGACGATCCCCGCGCGCTCGCCCACGACCCTGTGACGGTGAACCGGCTGCGCCGGGTGCGGGAGGAGCGGCGGGCCCGTCGCTGAGCCGGTGCCGCGCGCGGCCTGCCGGATCTCCCCTCCGCACACCCTGCCTCACCGATAGGCTCGGCCCCATGGGCAGCCCTGAGAACCTCCTCGCGCAGCCGGTGTCCGAAGCGGGCCGCGCGGGCCTGGCCACCCTCCTCGCCCGGCCCGCCGAAGCCGTCGTCGCGCTCGACTTCGACGGCACCCTCGCCGACATCGTCCCCGACCCCGAACAGGCCCGCGCGCACCCAGGAGTCGTCCGGGCGCTCGCCCGGCTCGCCCCCCTGCTGCGCGCCGTCGTCGTGATCACCGGCCGCCCGGCGGAGACGGCCGTACGGCTCGGCGGCTTCGCCGAAGCGGACGGCCTGGACCACCTCGTGGTCCTCGGGCACTACGGCGCGGAGCGCTGGGAGGCGGCCACCGGCCGCGTCGAGGCGCCCGAGCCGCCGCCCGGCGTCGCCGCCGCGACCGCCGAGCTGCCCGCGCTGCTGGAGCGCTCCGGCGCCTGGCGCGGCGAGCCGGTCGAGGCCGCCATCGAGACCAAGGGCGGCCGGGCCGTCGCCGTGCACACCCGGCGCACCGCCGACCCGCAGGGCACCTTCGAAGGGCTGCGCGCGCCGCTGGCCGAGCTCGCCGAGCGGCACGGCCTGATCGTCGAGCCGGGCCGCTTCGTCCTGGAGCTGCGCCCGCCCGGCGTCGACAAGGGCGTCGCGCTCACGTCGTACCTCCGCGAGGTCGGTGCCGGCGCGGTCCTCTACGCCGGTGACGACCTCGGGGACCTGGCCGCGTACGCAGCCGTCGACGCGCTCCGCGCCGAGGGGACGGCCGGGGTGCTGGTGTGCAGCTCGGCGACGGTCGGCGAGGGCGCCGAGGAACTGGCGGACCGCGCCGACCTGGTCGTACCGGGCCCGGCGGGGGTCGTCGAACTGCTGACGAGCCTGGCAGAGGCGCTGGCGCGCGCCTGAGGCAACGCCCCGCAGGGGCGCAGCCTCAGGCGCGGGGAACCGCGCGAGCGACCGCGACGGCGGGTCAGCCGGCGAAGCACCGCCCGGGGCACCCGGAACCGGGGGCCGGCCACAGACCGTGGCGCCCGCGCGCCCGGAGAACCGGCCTCAGGCCGAGAGCGCGCGGAGCTGGTCCAGGAACCACTGCGTGGGCGGCAGCGCCGTCGCCGCCATGGCCAGCCGCTTCGAGCGGTCGGCGCGCTCGTCCTGGGGCATCGTCAGGGCTTCGTGCAGCGCCCCGGCCGTGGCCTCGACGTCGTACGGATTGATCACCAGCGCGTCGTCCGCCAGCTCCGCGCAGGCCCCGGCCTCCCGGGACAGCACCAGCGCGCAGCCCGCCTCCGACACCACCGGCACCTCCTTCGCGACCAGGTTCATGCCGTCGCGGATGGGGTTGACCAGCGCGACGTCGGCGAGCCGGTAGGCGGCCAGGGAGCGCGCGAAGTCGTCCTTCACGTGCAGCACGACCGGCAGCCAGCCGTCCGTGCCGAACTCGTCGTTGATCTCCCCGGCCAGCCGCGAGACCTCCTCGGTGTACTCCCGGTACACCGCCAGGTCCTGCCGCGACGGATAGGCGAACGCTATGTGGACCACCCGGCCGCGCCACTCCGGCCGGTCGGTCAGCAGCCGCCGGTACGCCAGCAGCCCGCGCACGATGTTCTTCGACAGCTCCGTGCGGTCCACCCGCACGATCGTCTTCCGCGGCGCATCGTCCTCGTCGGTGCCGATCTGCGCGCGCAGGTCCGCCAGCCGGTCGTCGACGTCCGGCTGCCGGGACCGGTCGCGCAGGAAGTCCGCGTCGGCACCCAGGCCGTGCACGCCGAGCCGGGTGGTCCGGCCCTCGTACGTGACGCGCAGGCCCGCGTCCCCGTCCCGCGCCACCTCGGCACCCAGCACCGCCGCGCAGCACTCGGCGAACGCCTCGGCCCAGCGGCGGGTCAGGAACGCCGCCCGGTCGCCGCCCAGGACGCCGCGCAGCACCTGCGCCGCGACGTCGTCCGGCAGCAGCCGGAAGTAGTCCGGCGGCGCCCACGGGGTGTGCGAGAAGTGGCCGATGCGCAGGTCCGGGCGGCGCTCGCGGAGCAGCCCCGGGACCAGCGTGAGGTGGTAGTCCTGCACGAGGACGGCGGCGCCCGGCGCGGCGGACTCGGCGAGCGCGTCGGCGAAGGCGGCGTTGTACGCCTCGTACGCCGCCCACTGGCCGCGGAAGTCCGCGTCGAACGCCGGCTCCAGCGGCGTCTGGTACAGCAGGTGGTGGACGAACCACAGCACGGAGTTGGCGATGCCGTTGTACGCGTCGGCGAACACCCCGGGCGGGATGTCCAGCATCCGGACGGACTGCCCGCCGGTGTCGGCGGGGTCCAGCAGCCCGTCACCGGCGGCGGCCCGCCGGGCCGCCTCCCGGTCGCCGTCGCCGAGGGCGGCACACACCCAGACGGCTCCGGCGTCGGAGCCGATCGCGGACAGGCCGGAGACCAGTCCGCCGCCGCCGCGCCGGGAGGTGAGCGTGCCGTCCTCGCCCAGGGCGTAGGAGACCGGGCCGCGGTTGGACGCGACGAGAACCTGGGCACCTGAGCTGGAGGAGACCATGCCGATGACCTAACCCGCCACAGATCCGCTCAAACGTACGGCCCGCAGCGCGTCGCGGGCGCAGCCGCACGTCGGGCGCCGCGCGCGGCCCGTGGCCAGGACCGGAGAGCCGGACCGCTCACGGGCCGCGGGCCTCAGGCCGCCCGCCGCGCCTCGTACTCCGGTACGCCGCGCATCGGCGGCCGCTCCTCGGTGTCCACGTCGGTCGTACGCGGGACGAAGCCGCCCGACTCGCCCCGGTCGAACTGGGTGAGCCGGGGCCGTACGAGGTGCCCGCGCGCCAGCCGCAGCTGGGCGGTGCGGTAGATCGCCGCGGCCATCCTGCCCAAGGCCTGCCCGTCCTGGTGCCGGTGCTTGCGCACCCCCACGTCCACCTGCGCCAGCGCGTCCAGGCCGACCGTGTGCAGCGCGTCGACCAGCAGTCCCAGCTCGACGCCGTACCCGACGGGGAAGGGCAGCCGCTCCAGCAGCGAGCGGCGCGCCGCGTACTCGCCGCCCAGCGGCTGGACGAAGCCGGCCAGCTGCGGCCAGTGCAGATTGAGCAGCGGGCGGGCCACCAGCTCGGTGACCCGGCCGCCCTGGCCCGCCCTGGGACCGCCGGCCTCGCCGCCCAGCGGCCGGTCGTACATGGCCTTCACGAACTGCACGTCCGGGTCGGTCAGCAGCGGCCCGACGATCCCGGACACGAAGTCCGCGGAGAACTCGCGCAGGTCGGCGTCGACGAAACAGACGATGTCGCCGCTGGTCACCAGCAGCGAGCGCCACAGCACCTCGCCCTTGCCGGGCACCGTCGCCAGCCGGGGCAGGATCGCGTCGCGGTGCACGACCCGGGCGCCGGCCGCGGCCGCGACCTCGGAGGTGCGGTCGGTGGAGCCGGAGTCCACCACGACCAGCTCATCGACCAGCGGCACCGCGTCGGACATCAGGTCACGGCGGATGATCTCCACGATCGTGCCGACCGTGGCTTCCTCGTCGAGCGCGGGCAGCACGACGCTGACCGTCCGCCCCGTACGGCTCTTCGCGGCCAACAGCTGGTCGAGCGGTCGGTCGGCGGCGGACCAGGAGCGTCCGGCCAGCCAGCGCTCCACCTCTTCCAGCACGTATCCGTCTCCTTTTGCTACGCGTCTGAGCCATCCGGCTACGCGATGTGAGCCATCTCGCGGTTCGGACGGCTATCTCAACCGTCCACCCCTTCGGTTACAGTCTTGAACAACGCGGATGACCACCGCATGCCGGGGTCACCGCTGAACAAATGCCTGCCTTTCGCACGCAGGCCATACCGCTCATCCAGAGGGGCAGAGGGATACGGCCCGTTGAAGCCCCGGCAACCCTCCAGCCGGTCTTGCCGCCAGGACGCTGATGTCCGCCGCGCGAGGCTCCCGGCTAGGGAAGGTGCCAAATCCGTCTCACGGCGAGATGCGTCGTGAGGAAGATGAGGAGAAAGGGCCTCGCCTCCATGGCTGTGCAAGCTGCTGAGAACACCGCTACCTCCGTCTCCCTCGGTCCCGCCGCGGCGCTGTCCTGCCGCGAGTGCGGCACCCGCTTCCCGCTCGGCCCGATCTTCGCGTGCCAGGAATGTTTCGGGCCGCTCGAAGTGGCCTACGACCTGCCGAGCGGCGACCCCGAGGGCCTCCGGAAGCAGATCGAGGCCGGTCCGGACAACATCTGGCGGTACGCGCCGCTGCTGCCCGTCCCCGCGGACGTGGCCGACAAGCCCAACCTGAACCCCGGCTTCACCAAGCTGGTCAAGGCCGACCGCCTCGCCGCCGAGCTCGGCGTCACCGGCGGCCTGTACGTGAAGGACGACTCCGGCAACCCGACGCACTCCTTCAAGGACCGCGTCGTGGCCATCGCCGTCGAGGCGGCCCGCGCCTTCGGCTTCACCACCCTCTCCTGCTCCTCCACCGGCAACCTCGCCGGCGCCGTCGGCGCCGCAGCGCGCCGGGCCGGCTTCCGCTCCTGCGTGTTCATCCCGCACGACCTGGAGGCGGGCAAGGTCGTCATGGCCGCGGTGTACGGCGGCGACCTGGTCGGCATCGAGGGCAACTACGACGACGTCAACCGCTTCTGCTCCGAGCTCATCGGCGACCCGCTGGGCGAGGGCTGGGGCTTCGTGAACGTCAACCTCCGCCCGTACTACGGCGAGGGTTCCAAGACGCTCGCGTACGAGATCTGCGAGCAGCTGGGCTGGGAGCTGCCGGACCAGCTCGTCATCCCGATCGCTTCGGGCTCGCAGCTCACCAAGATCGACAAGGGGCTCAAGGAGCTGATCAAGCTCGGCCTGGTCGAGGACAAGCCGTACAAGATCTTCGGCGCCCAGGCCGAGGGCTGCTCGCCGGTGTCCACCGCCTTCAAGGCCGGCCACGACGTGGTCCGCCCGCAGAAGCCGAACACCATCGCCAAGTCGCTGGCCATCGGCAACCCGGCGGACGGCCCGTACGTGCTCGACATCGCCCGCCGCACCGGCGGCGCGGTCGAGGACGTCGACGACGAGCAGGTCGTGGACGCGATCAAGCTGCTGGCCCGCACCGAGGGCATCTTCGCGGAGACCGCGGGCGGCGTGACCGTCGGCGTCACCAAGAAGCTGATCGAGAACGGGCAGATCGACCCGGCGAAGTCGCTGGTCGTCCTGAACACCGGCGACGGCCTGAAGACGCTGGACGCAGTGGCGCCGACGACCGGCCCGACCGCGACCATCCGCCCGAGCCTGGACTCCTTCCGCGAGGCCGGCCTCGGCTGAGCCCCGGCCCCCGGCCGGAACGCTGCCCCGCACTCGTTGCCACTGAACCCGGAAGGCAGAGAAACACCATGAGCGTGAACGTCCGCATCCCCACCATCCTGCGCACCTACACCGGCGGCCGGGCCGAGGTGCCCGCCGAGGGCGCGAAGCTCTCCGAGGTCATCGCCGACCTGGAGAAGAACCACACCGGCATCGCGGCCCGCGTCCTGGACGACCAGGGCAAGCTGCGCCGCTTCGTGAACGTCTACGTCAACGACGACGACGTGCGTTTCGAGGGCGGTCTGGAGGCGGCGACGCCCGACGGCGCCAGCGTCTCGATCATCCCCGCGGTGGCGGGCGGCTGCTGAAAAGCTTCCGTACGCCCCTTTGCGCGCCCTGTGTGCGCCCCTTGTGCACCGTCCGGTGAATGACGGCACGCACTCCCCGGAATCGCCCCGTCCGCAGCAGAAGCGGACGGGGCGATTCCATGTCGTTAAAGGCGATACAGTTGAGGTGAATCCTCTTCGCGCGCGTGCCTGACGCATATGAGAACGCGACAAGATGTGCCCAAAGTGTGTGCGCAATTTGTCGCGTTGATGAGCTATGCCCGGCCCGGCTTGCCCAGAATTATCGCGACTTCGGCCGTTATCGGCGAATGGTCGTGGGCAGAATTCTCGTCCGATTGACCTGTTGCGCTGGGCATCGGTGCAGATACATTCAGCGGCGGTCGACGCGTTCCGGCGCACACCCTCCTTGGGGGTGAGGTCTGACCCGGGTCCGCGGAGTGCGGTCCTGCGCAAGGGCCAGCAATAGGGGAGTTAGGAATGGCTCAGGGCACCGTCAAGTGGTTCAACGCGGAGAAGGGGTACGGCTTCATCGCGGTCGACGGTGGTGCGGATGTTTTCGTCCACTACAGCGCGATTCAGATGGACGGCTACCGCACCCTTGAGGAAGGTCAGCGGGTCGAGTTCGAGATCTCGCAGGGCCAGAAGGGGCCGCAGGCGGACATGGTTCGCGTGGCCGGCTGAAGCGCCGACCGACTGCAGCGTACGGAGGCCCGTGCCCCCTTGAGGGGGTGCGGGCCTCTTGTTGTGAACGCGGTCGAGCCGCGAGCCCGTCGCCGCGGCAGCTCGCACCCCGAGCCGCTTGCACTCGAGGGGGTCGAGTGCTAATCATTGCGTTAGCACTCTGAAGGTGAGAGTGACAGAAGGACCGGGTCGGTGAGGCCCGTTGCCGGGTGGGGAAGGAACCACCAGGCGCAGGCCGTCCGTCGCGGGCGCCACGCGGTCCGGAGCAATCCACCCCTGTCCGGGAGGACCACTTCACATGGCCAAGATCATCGCGTTCGACGAGGAGGCACGGCGCGGTCTCGAGCGCGGGATGAACCAGCTCGCCGACGCCGTCAAGGTCACCCTTGGCCCCAAGGGCCGCAACGTCGTCCTTGAGAAGAAGTGGGGCGCCCCCACGATCACCAACGATGGTGTGTCCATCGCCAAGGAGATCGAGCTCGAGGACCCGTACGAGAAGATCGGCGCCGAGCTGGTCAAGGAGGTCGCGAAGAAGACGGACGACGTCGCCGGTGACGGCACGACGACCGCGACCGTCCTGGCCCAGGCCCTGGTCCGCGAGGGCCTGCGCAACGTCGCGGCCGGCGCCAACCCGATGGCCCTGAAGCGCGGCATCGAGAAGGCCGTCGAGGCCGTCTCCGCCGCCCTGCTGGAGCAGGCCAAGGACGTGGAGACCAAGGAGCAGATCGCCTCCACCGCCTCCATCTCCGCCGCCGACACCCAGATCGGCGAGCTCATCGCCGAGGCCATGGACAAGGTCGGCAAGGAAGGCGTCATCACCGTCGAGGAGTCCCAGACCTTCGGTCTGGAGCTGGAGCTCACCGAGGGTATGCGCTTCGACAAGGGCTACATCTCGGCGTACTTCGCCACCGACATGGAGCGTATGGAGGCGTCGCTCGACGACCCGTACATCCTGATCGTCAACTCCAAGATCTCCAACGTGAAGGACCTCCTTCCGCTGCTGGAGAAGGTCATGCAGTCGGGCAAGCCGCTGCTGATCATCGCGGAGGACGTCGAGGGCGAGGCGCTGTCCACCCTGGTCGTCAACAAGATCCGTGGCACCTTCAAGTCCGTCGCCGTGAAGGCCCCGGGCTTCGGTGACCGCCGCAAGGCCATGCTCGGCGACATCGCCATCCTCACCGGTGGCACCGTCATCTCCGAGGAGGTCGGCCTCAAGCTGGAGAACGCCGGTCTCGACCTGCTCGGCCGCGCCCGCAAGGTCGTCATCACCAAGGACGAGACCACCATCGTCGACGGTGCCGGTGACAGCGAGCAGGTTCAGGGCCGCGTCAACCAGATCCGCGCCGAGATCGAGAACTCGGACAGCGACTACGACCGCGAGAAGCTGCAGGAGCGCCTGGCGAAGCTCGCCGGCGGTGTTGCGGTCATCAAGGCCGGTGCCGCGACCGAGGTCGAGCTCAAGGAGCGCAAGCACCGCATCGAGGACGCCGTCCGCAACGCGAAGGCGGCCGTCGAGGAGGGCATCGTCGCCGGCGGTGGCGTGGCCCTGCTGCAGGCCTCCTCGGTCTTCGAGAAGCTCGAGCTCGAGGGCGACGAGGCCACCGGTGCCGCCGCTGTGAAGCTGGCCCTGGAGGCTCCGCTGAAGCAGATCTCCGTCAACGGCGGCCTCGAGGGCGGCGTTGTCGTGGAGAAGGTGCGCAACCTGACCGTGGGCCACGGCCTGAACGCCGCGACCGGCGAGTACGTCGACATGATCGCCGAGGGCATCATCGACCCCGCCAAGGTCACCCGCTCCGCGCTGCAGAACGCCGCCTCCATCGCGGCGCTGTTCCTCACCACCGAGGCCGTCATCGCCGACAAGCCGGAGAAGGCCGCCGCGGCCGCTCCGGGCGGCATGCCCGGCGGTGACATGGACTTCTGATCCACCCCTTCCGGGAACGGATCAGCTGTTCAGCTGCACGGACCGAGGGCGGCACTCCCACCATGGGGGTGCCGCCCTCGGGCGTTCGCACGGCTGTCGTGGCTGTCGTGGCCGCCGGGTCAGACGGACGCGGGCTCCTTCGCGGTGGAGGGCCCGCCGGCGGGGGCCGCGCCGGTCCCCGTGCCGCCGGCCACCGGGGACCGCGAAGCGTCGGAGTCGGCGTTCAGGTCGGTGAGCATCTGCTTGCTGAAGCCGAAGAAGTAGGTGGCCAGAAAGCCGACGACATAGCCGGCGAGCAGGCCGACGGCGTAGATCACGGCCGTCGCGCCCAGGTCGTGGTTGCCCTTGAGGAGCGGGAAGAGGGCCCAGCCGGAGGGGCCGATGGCGGTGGAGCCGACGGCCGTGCCGAGCTGGTTGAAGAGGCCGACGAACGCGCCGCCGAACGCCCCGCCGACGCAGGCCGTGACGAACGGCCGCCCGAGGGGGAGCGAGACGCCGTAGATCAGCGGCTCGCCGACGCCCAGGAAGCCGGCCGGGAGGGCGGACTTGATGGTCGTACGGATCGAGCCGTTGCGGGGGAGGCGGAGGTGGACGGCGATGGCGGCGCCGACCTGGCCCGCGCCCGCCATCGCGAGGATCGGCAGCAGGACGGTGTAGCTCTGCTGCTCGATGAGGGTGGTGTGGATCGGGATGAGGGCCTGGTGCAGGCCGAGCATCACCAGCGGGAGGAAGAGCCCGCCGAGGACGAAGCCGGCGAGCGCGCCGCCGTGGCCCAGCAGCCAGTTGGCGGCCGTACCGATCGCGGTGGACACCTCACCCGCGGCGTACATAAGGCCGAAGACCGTCACCAGGCCCGTGACGAGGACGGTGAGGGTCGGGGTGACCAGGACGTCGAGTGATTCGGGGACCCACTTACGGCACCACTTCTCGATGTGGGCCGCCAGTACGGCGGCGCCGAGCGCGCCGAGGACGCCGCCCTGGCCGGGGGAGAGCTGCTGGCCGAAGGCGGTGATGTGCGCGACGCCCGGGAAGACGATGATCGCCGCGACCGCGCCGCCGAGGATGGGCGTGCCGCCGAACTCCTTGGCGGTGTTGAAGCCGACGAAGACCGCGATCAGCGCCATGAAGCCGGAGGCGATGGCGGTCAGCGCGGGGACGAGGGCGGGCAGCCAGCCGAGGTTGGTCAGCAGGCCGTTGAAGCCCGCGATGATGCCGCAGCCGATGAGGGCGGGGATCAGCGGGACGAAGATGTTCGCGATCTTGCGGAGGAACAGCTTGAAGGGGGTGGCGTTGGCCGCCTTCCGCCGCGCCTTGATCGCGGCGCCCTGGGCGGCCAGCTCGTCGGCGGTGGTGGGAGCGGGGGCGCCGGGCGCGCCCTGACCGTCGGACGCACCAGGCATACCGGATGTACTAGATGTGCCGGACGTACCGGACGGGCCGGTGGCAGCAGCCGGGCCGGCGGTGGCGGCGGCCGGCTCGGGGGCGGCCGCCGCGGGCTCGGGGGCGGCCGCGCGCTCCTCCTCGACCAGCTCTTCGAAGAGAGGCGTGACGCGGGCGACCGTACCGGGGCCCAGCACGATCTGGTACGTGTCGTCCTCGACCACCCCCATGACGGCCGGCAGCGCCTTCAGCGCTTCGTCCTGGACCAGTGCACGGTCCTCGATGCCGAGGCGGAGCCGGGTCATGCAGTGCGCGACGGACGTGATGTTGGCAGCACCGCCCACGAGGGGCAGGAGCGCGGCGGCGGTGGCGCGGTTCTTGTCCGGGGAGCCGGAGTTCCCCTGAGGAGATGCAGAGGTCATGTGCAGGCGCTGTTCTGTCGGAGGGCTGCGCGTCGTTGCGCGGGGAGGATCGGGCGCCACTCCCGGAGGGAGGGCGCGGGCGGTCAGGCGTGGGCGGGGCGGTCAGTCCTGGGCGGGGCGGTCAGCCTTCCTGGGCGGCGGCCCGGAGGGCGGCGCGCAGATGGCCTCGGGAGTCGGCGAGCAGGCGGGCCGCGGTCGGGCCGTCCACGGAACCGAGGATGGTCAGGATGGCGTTCTTCACCTCCCCGTCGGTGGCGGCGAGCGCGTCCTCGATCTCCGCGTCGGACGCGCCGGTGGCCAGCGCGACGATGCGCCGGGAACGGGCCCGCAGCTTGTCGTTGGACGCCCGGACGTCGACCATCAGGTTTCCGTAGGTCTTGCCCAGCCGGATCATCGTGATGGTCGAGAGCATGTTGAGGACCAGCTTCTGGGCCGTACCGGCCTTCAGGCGGGTCGAGCCGGTCAGCAGCTCGGGGCCGACGACGACCTCGATGCCGTGGTCGGCGGCGGCCGCGAGCGCGGAGCCGGCGTTGCAGGACAGGCCGACGGTCAGCGCGCCCTGTGCGCGGGCGTGCTCGACGGCGCCGATGGCGTACGGCGTGCGCCCCGAGGCGGAGATGCCGACCACCGTGTCGTCGGCGGTCAGGCCGAGCGCGTCCAGCTCGGCGGCGGCCAGGTCCTTGCTGTCCTCGGCGCCCTCCACCGCGGTGACCATGGCAGGCGGACCACCCGCGATCAGGCCGATCACCTCTTCTGGGGTGGTGTTGAAGGTGGGCGGGCACTCGCTGGCGTCCAGGATGCCCAGCCGGCCCGCCGTGCCGGCGCCGGCGTAGATCAGCCGGCCGCCGCGGGCCATACGGGCCGCCGCGCCGTCGATGGCCGCGGCGATCCGCGGCAGCTGCTCCGCGACGGCGGCCGGGACGGTGGCGTCCTCGCCGTTCATCGTGCGGGCGATCTCCAGGGTGGACAGCTGGTCGATCTCGGCGAGCTCCGGCCGGAACGCCTCGGTGGTGAGGGTTTCCAGCTGGGCCCGCAGCGCGGCGTGATCAGCGGTGGAAGTCATGGCGTGGGGGTCTCTCCGGTACGGCTCGGGGTGGGGGGCGCGTGCGGGCGGGTCAGCGGGGGCGGGGGGAGTGGCGGTGCGCCAGGGCCTCGTAGGAGGCGGAGAGGGCGGGCGCCGCCGTCTCGTACGTGCGCTGGGCGACGCCGACGAAGAGGCAGTCGACGACGAGCAGCTGGCTCGTGCGTGACGACATGGCCGCCGGGCGCAGCTCGCTCTCCCTGGCCGTGGACGTGGTGAGTATGTGGTCGGCGTAGGACGCGATCTCGCCGTCCGGGCGGCCGGTGATCGCGATCGTCGTCGCGCCGTGGTCGAAGGCGACCCGCAGCGGCTCTATGACGTCGGTGGTGCGACCGGAGTGGGTGATCGCGACGGCGACGTCACCGGTCCGCATCTGCACGGCGTTGGTCACCGCGAGGTGCGGGTCGGCGTGCGCGTGCGCGATGAGGCCGATGCGCAGCAGCTTCTGGGCCAGGTCCTGGCCGACGAGGCTGGAGGCGCCGATGCCGTACACATCGATCCTGCGGGCGCCGGCGAGCGCGGCCACGGCCGCCTCCAGCTGGGTGGTGTCCAGCGCGGCAGCGGTGTCGGCGAGGCACTGCTGCTCCTCCTGCGCGAGCTTGGCGACCACGTCGGTGAGGGAGTCGTCGACCGCTATGTCGGCCGTGACGGCGGGCGCCCGGCCGGCGGCCTGCTGTGCGGCGAGCGCGGCGAGCGCCAGCCGGAGGTCGCGGTAGCCCGGGTAGCCCAGCAGGCGGGAGGTGCGGACGACGGTGGCCTCGCTGGTGCCCGTGCGTTCGGCGAGGCCGGTGACGGTGAGCGCGGCACAGCCTGCCGGGTCGCCGGCGACGGTCTCCGCGACCCGCTGCATGGAGCGGGTCATGGACGGCGCCAGCGTCCGCACCTTGGCGGCGAGGGCCGCCGGGGCGGGCGGGGTCCGGTCCGGCTGGGCGCGTCGGGCGGCGCCGGGGCCGGTCCGGGGAGGAGCCGGAGCGCCGGGTGCCGTGCCGTTGAAAGTTTCCTTCAGGTTGGAGCTCACCACTGAAAAGTAATTTCAGCCGCCTGCGGCGTCAATACCTCTCCGTGGCCTGTGGACAACTTGAGTCCCGGAGGAGAAAGGGAACGCGTGTGGGGCTCCGGCGCGTACGCGCGACAATGGGCACATGGAGTTGGAACAGGCGCTGCATGCCGCACGGGCCCTGGTGATCGCGGACCTGGTGGCGGGCGATGTCGCCGACGCGGACATCGTCTCGCTGGTGGAGGACGCCGTCGCGCACCGGCGCTGGTGGGTCGAGCAGTGGCCGGAGGGCGTCGAATTCGTCGCCGGGCTCGTCGCGCAGGACGTCCAGGACTCCCTGCTGGAGCGGTACGGCCGCTGGCCGCTGTGCCCGGTGTGCACGGAGGGCGGCGACCCGCACGCGCTGGACGTGGAGCCGGAGCTCGGGCCCGACCCGCACTGGGTCTGCCCGAAGACGGCGGTCGCGGTGGCCCCCGTCGGGTCGCTCGGCACGTCCCTGGGACGCTGAGGCGCCCGGCGTGGCCGTCTACATCGATCCGCCGACCTGGCCGGGGCACGGCCGGCTGTGGTCGCACCTGGTGAGTGACGTGTCGTTCGAGGAGCTGCACGCCTTCGCCGCGGGGATCGGCGCGCCGCGACGGGCCTTCGAACGCGACCACTACGACCTGCCGGCGGAACGGTACGCCGACGCCGTACGCGCCGGCGCGGTCGAGGTCGGCAGCAAGGAACTGGTGCGCCGCCTCACGGCAGCGGGCCTGCGCCGCCCGAAACACCGCCCGCCCGCGTAAGGCCACGTTCGGGGCGGGCGCCGCCTCAGGGAGGCGGCGCCTGTCCTCAGAGGTGCTTCGTGACCGCCGGCGCGTCGCGGTCGTCCGCAGCGGCCTCATGGGCGTGCGGCGCGTCCGAGGAGGCGACCAGCCGGGAGGCCGCGCCCGTCGAGCGCTGCAGCCGGTAGGAGAGGGCGGTCGCGACGACGGCGGCGGCTGCCAGCGCGGCGCCGGTCCATGCCACGGCCGGGTAGCCCCAGTGCGCGCTGATGACCAGGCCGCCGAGCCAGGGGCCGAGCGTGTTGCCGATGTTGAAGGCGGCCGTCGTGGTGGCGCCGGCCAGCGTCGGCGCGGCGTTGGCCACGTTGAACATCCGGGCGTTGAGGGCCGGTGCCGTGGTGAACGCCGTGACGCCCAGCATCAGCGAAAGCGCGACCGCGGCAACGGAGTTGTGCGCGGTGAGCGCGAGGACCGCCAGGACGACGGTGGAGGCGGCGATGCCGCCGAAGAGGGTCGGGAAGAGGTGCGCGTCGGCGATCCGGCCGCCTATGTACGTACCGATGAGCGCGCCGACGCCGAAGAGCGCCAGGACCGTGGGCACCCAGCTCTCGGCGAGCCCCGCGGTACGCGTGAGCAGGGGGGAGAGGTACGAGAAGAGGGCGAAGACCGCGGCGCCGTTCAGCGCGGTGGCGCTGAGCGAGAGCCAGACCTGCTTGTCCCGGTAGATCTTCAGCTCGCGGCGGAGCTGCGGGCGGTCCTCACCCGTGGGCACCTCCGTGCGCGGGACGAGGGCGATCACGCCGACGAGGCCGATCGCGGAGAGGACCGCCACACCCCAGAACGCGGCGCGCCACCCGGCGGTCTGGCCGAGCAGCGCACCGGCCGGCACGCCCGCGATGTTGGCGATGCTGAGACCGCCGACCATCACGGCCATCGCGCGGGCACGCGCGGTGAACGGTACGAGCGAGACGGCCACCGCGGCGCCGACCGCCCAGAAGCCCGCGCAGGCCAGCGCGCTCACCACTCGGGAGACGAACAGCACGCCGTACGACGGCGCGAGCGCGCCCGCGACCTGGCCGAGGCCGAAGACCGCGAGCAGCGCGATCAGTGTCGTACGGCGCGGCAGGCGGAGCGTGGCGGCGGCCAGCGTCGGAGCGCCGACCACCATGCCGATCGCGAACGCGGAGACGAGCAGGCCGGCCTGCGGGATGGAGACGTCCATGTCCCGGGCCAGTGGCTGGAGGATCCCGGAGAGCATGAACTCGCTCGTGCCGAGAGCGAAGACGGACAGGCCGAGGATGTAGACGGCGATGGGCATTCGGGCGCGTTCGGCGCGATCGGTAGGGACAGGCATGACACGCATGAACAGTGTGAACGCGCCTGTCATTCCCGGTTTCTTCGCGCCGAGACGACCTTCATGTGCCGGTACGGCCGCCGTCACCGGCAGGTGGCACGGCCGTTACCGCCGCCCTGGTCCGGCGGCTGTCAGGCGCCGGTGACCTGGTCCAGCGCGCCGTCGCGTACCGCCGTGACGAACGCCGACCAGGCGGCCGGCGGCACGACGATCGCCGGCCCCCAGGGGATCTTGCTGTCCCGCACGGGGACCGCGCCGGGCGCTCCGTGGCCCATCTCGACGCAGTCGCCGCCGCTCCCGCCGCTGTAGCTGCTCTTGCGCCAGCGGATGCCGGAGAGGTCGAGCGCGTGGCTCGCCGGGGGGCGGGCCGCGGTGCTGTGCGCACCGTGGCCCGCGCCGTGAACGGCGCCGTACCGCGCCGGGTGGAACGTGTGGTTATCCATGATCATCCTGAAAATCCTTCGCCGCCGACTCGATGAGAACGAGGGACGCTTCGGGTGACAGTGCAGCGGCCCGGACGAGATCGTAAGCCAGGCCGTACCGTTCCACACGCAAAGGCTCATCCAACATCTGACCTGTTTCAAGGCCTTGTAGGTAAGCGACGGGCGGTGCATCTGCGAATGTCATCAACTTCAGCGAACCTTCGAGCGCGGCGTGGGCACCCTCCGAGTACGGCAGGACCTGCACGATGACGCGATTGCGGCGCATGAGTGCCGCGATATGGGCGAGCTGGGTGTGCATCGCGCCCGGACCGCCCACGGGGCGGCGCAGCACGTTCTCGTCCAGCACCGCCCAGAACATCGGCTTTGTTGGATCGTCGAGGATGCGGGCCCGGTCCAGGCGCGCGGACAGCAGGCCCTCGATCAAGCTCTCCGGTGCGACCGGATGCACCGCGCGGAACACGGCGCGCGCGTACTCCTCCGTTTGCAGCAGTCCCGGGACGAGCAGGGGTGCGTACTCCCTGATCGACACGGCTAACGCCTCGAACTCGGCGGCGTCCGCGAAGTGTTCCGGATAGCGGGAGCGCTGGGCGGCGTCGGCGTTGCGCTCGAAGAATCCGTCCGTGTCGAGGATCTCGTCGATCCGTCGTGCGTACTCCGTCTGCATCCGCCGCGCGCCCGATTCGAGCTGGCCGATGAACGACCCGCTCACGAACATCGGCGCTCCGAGCTCGGCCTGCGTCAGCCCTGCCCTCTCCCGCTTGAACCGCAGTTCAGCGCCGTACAGCGCCCTCGGTGAAAGCGATGCGTCCAGTTGCTTCGGCTTCGGCATGGCCCACTCCCTGTCGTGCACCTGGTGTTGTTGGATGTCACCCTCTGTCAAGCTTAACCCCGCACCGTCACCATATAGACACAACCAGTGAGGCGTGACGGAGCGCGGTGAGGGCGCAGTGAGGCGCGGTGAGGCGCAGTGAGGTCAGCGACCGGAGAGATGAGGTACCCGGTGACGCTCCCGGCGAAGGGGTCGTACGTGGTCGACACCAGGTTCGGCAGGATCGGAGAGGTGATGGGGCACGAAGGGCCCTACGTGCAGCTGCGCCCGCCGGGGGGCGGGCGCGAGTGGGACTGTCCGCCGGGCGACGCCCGGGAGGCCACCCCGCGGGAACGCCTGGCGGCCAGGACCGCGCTGGCCAACGCGCGCAGCCGGGGGGAGCGCCGCTGAGCGGCGCCGGCGGGGAGAGCTGAACGTGCGAGCCGTGCGCCCCGGACCCTGGCGCTCCCGGCCCTCCCCGGTCGTCACGACGTCAGCAGGTCGAGCTCCGTGCTGATGTTCCGCCGGGCCAGCCGCTCCCATCTGTCGTGGCCCGCCGGCGTACGGAACAGCCGGGGCAGCGCCAGCAGTTGACGCAGGACATCGGCCCGCCCCGCCCGGAAGGCCGGGTCCGGCACGAACCCGAACTCCTCCCGGACCGCGGCGGCGTACGCGGCGTACTGCTCGGGCGCGCCGGCCAGTACCGCAAGGTCGGCGTCGCACAGCACCTCGCCGTTGCTGTCCCCCTCGGCCGGATCGTGCGTGACCGTGAGCCGCACGAGCCGCGCGACCTCCGCCGTGTACCGGTCGGCGATCCCCAGCTCGGGCAGTGCCCGTTCGGCGAGCGCCGCGCTGCGCTCCTCGTTCTCCGAACGGTCGGGGCGGTAGACGGCGTCGTGGAACCACGCGGCGAGCCGTACCGCATCGGGCTCCGCGGCGTGCGCGGCGAGCTCGTCGATCCGGTCCAGTACCGCGGTCAGGTGGTCGGTCGTGTGGTACCGGCGCTGCGGCTCGGCCCAGCGCGCGAGCAGGTTGTCGGCGTACGGAGCGGGATCCGGTGCTGTGGCGGGTGCGGTGCCCGACGCGGTGGCGCCGGCGTCCCGGAGTGCCAGGACGGCGTCGTGCCAGCGGCGGCGCAGGTGCCCGCCCGGGTCCGCGCCGTCCGTACGGTCCGTCGGGTCCGTCGGAGAGGAAGCCATACGCCCATTGTGCGCATCCGGACCGGTGGCCTCACCACAGTGATCCGCGCCGATCGGTGGCGTGTCCCGAGCGGAACTTCCGGGCCGCTTTCGCGCCGTATCGGTGTCGCTCCGTAGCGGTGGCCTGTCGGCTGTGGCACTCTTGAGCACATGTCTAGACCAATTCTCGAGGTGATCGCGCTCGATGCCGCGGACGCCGCCGCGGCCGAGGCCGGAGGGGCGGACCGCCTCGAACTGGTCACGGACATGGCGTCCGACGGACTGACCCCGCCGCGCGAGACCGTCGCCGCCGTACGGGCCGCCGTCGGCATCCCGCTGCGCGTCATGCTGCGCGCGGCGGACGGCTTCGCCGCGGGCGACGCCCGTACGCTCGACGCGCTGTGCGCGGAGGCGGCGGCGCTCCGGGCCGAAGGCGCCGAGGAGTTCGTCCTCGGCTTTCTGGCCGAGGACGGCGGCCCCGACCTCGCCGCGCTGGACGCGCTGACCGAAGTGATCGACGGCTGCCGCTGGACCTTCCACCGGGCCATCGACCGCGCCGCCGACCGCGACGGCCTGCGCAAGCGCCTGGACGGCCGGCCCGGCCTGGACACCTACCTCACCGCCGGCTCGGCCGCCGGCGTCGACGACGGACTGCCGGTCCTGCTGGCCGAGGCCGCCCGCGCCGCGACCGGCGAACCGGGGTACGGCCCGCAGATCATGGCCGGCGGCGGCCTCACCCTCGCCCACGTCCCCCGCCTCCGCGCCGCCGGCGTCACCGCCTTCCACATCGGCGGCGCGGCGCGCCCGGCAGGCTGGTCGGCGCCGGTCGCCCCGGCCGCCGTCGAGACCTGGCGGACGGCGCTGGACGCCTGAGCGACCGTCCCGCCCGTCCCGGGCCGGGTCAGTCCGCCAGTTCCTCCGGCAACGGCGCCGCGTGCACGATGGTCAGCCCCGAGACGGCACGGGTGAGGCAGACGTACAGGCGGCGCAGGCCGGTCCGGTGGTCGGGCTCCGCGTCCACCAGCGCCGCCGGTTCGTCCAGGACCACGTAGTCGTACTCCAGGCCCTTGGCGAGCGTGGCCGGCACGAGCGTGAGCCGGGCGTCCGCCGACGTCTCCTCGCCGGGCGCGAGCGTGGCCAGCCCTGCGGCCTCCAGCGCCTCGCGCAGCGCGGGGATCCGCGGCTCGGCGGCGATCAGGCCGATGGAGCCCTCCTCGGCCAGCGCGTCACGGCAGGCGCCGACCACCGCCGCGTCCAGCGCCTCCGGCGCCGTCGGACGGACCGCGAAGTCGCCCGGCGACTCACGGATCGAGGTCGCCTCGGAGAGGTCCGGCGCGATCGCCGGGAGCAGCCGCGAGGCGTACGCGATGACCTCGCGCGGCACACGGAAGCCCTGGGTCAGCTCCTCGACGGTGGCGTCCGGCTTGCCCATGTGGGCCAGCGCCTCCTCCCAGGTGTCCGTCGACCACGGGGTCGTCCCCTGGGCGATGTCGCCCAGCACGGTCGCCGAACCGGTCGAACAGCGACGGCCCACGGCCCGGTACTGCATGGGGGAGAGGTCCTGCGCCTCGTCCAGGACCACGTGGCCGAGCGAGTGCGTGCGCTCCACCAGGTCGTGCGCCTCGTCGATGAGGACGGCGTCGGCGGCGGACCACTTCGCGCTGCGCACGCTGCGAGCCGGCCGGGTCCACAGGATCGTCTTCTGCTCCTCCTCGGTGAGGACGCCGTCGGCGTGCTCGGCAAGGAAGTCCGCGTCGCTCAGCAGCCGCAGCACCAGCTTGGCCGGGTCGACCGGCGGCCAGACCGCCTTGACCGTGGCCTTCACCGCGGCGTTCCGGGCGACCGCGTCCTGCACCCGGTCGTCCGGCGCCTCGCCGGCCCGCTCCATCTGGACGAGCACGGCGTGCGCGATGCGCTGCGGCAGCGCCTCACGTGCCGCGCCGTACCGGATGCCGCGGTCCAGCAACTGCGTGACGATCTCCTCCAGTTCGTACGCCGGTACGCGCCAGCGGCGGGAGCCGCGGACCACCACGCACGCCTCGGTGGGGAGCGTGACGTGCGAGCGGACGGCGCGGCGCAGCACCTCCGCCATCCGCGCGTCGCCCTTCACGGTCGCGGCCGCGGCGTCGTCCGTACCGCGCACCTCCACGTGCGCCACGAGGTCGTCCACCGTGGCCTGCTTGACCTCCAGCTCGCCCAGCGCGGGCAGCACCTGCTCGATGTAGTGCAGGAAGGACTTGTTGGGCCCGATGACGAGGGTGCCGGCGCGGGCCAGCCGCTCGCGGTGGGCGTAGAGGAGGTACGCGACCCGGTGCAGGCCGACGGCGGTCTTGCCCGTACCGGGCGCACCCTGGACACAGACCGTGCCGCCGATCCCGGCCCGGACGATCTCGTCCTGCTCGGGCTGGATGGTCGCCACGATGTCGCGCATCGGGCCCACGCGCGGCCGCTCGATCTCGGTCTGGAGGAGCTTGGACGTCTGCTCCGCCTCGGCCGGATCGGTGAGGTGCTCGTCCTCGTACGCGGTCAGCTCGCCGCCGGTGTACCCGAAGCGGCGGCGCAGCCGCAGGTCCATCGGGTCCTTCTTGGAAGCCCGGTAGAACGGCTGGGAGACCGGCGCGCGCCAGTCGATGACCATGGGGTCGCCGTCGGCGTCGTGGACGTGCCGCCGCCCGATGTAGAAGTTCTCTCCTTCCGCGCCCTCCGCCAGGTCGATGCCCGGTGCGTGGAGGTAGTCCAGCCGCCCGAAGAAGAGCGGGGTGTGGGAGAGGTCGGCGAGCGCCTTGATGCGGGCGTCGATCTCGCCCTGGAGCACCTCGGCGTTGACCCAGTTCGCGGTGACGTCCTTGATGTTCAGTGCCTCGGCGTCCGCGCGCATGGCGCGGAGCGCGGCACGGGAGGCGGCGAGGTGCCGGCGCTCCCGCTCCAGGGGGTCGTTCTCGTGGTGCTCGGTCTTCTCGGCTTTCTCTTCCTGGGCGTGCGAGGGCACGGCTTCGCCTCCGGGCAGCTGCGGTGGTCTGGGGCCGACCGGTTTCCGACCGGGCGGCGGCGCCCCTCGGCGAGAGCCGTCGGGAGGCGGGCAGACGCGCGATTGTAGTCAGCACCTAGTGCGGGCGCGACCGAATTAACGGGGCCACGCGGCCCCTAGGGGTGGGCCGCGACGCGGTGCTTCCGGAGCCGTACACCGGGCGACACGCGAATCGGCCGATGGTCGGATGTGCGGCGTCCGGGTGAATCCCATCATGGAGACATGAACAGTCACCTGAATCCGCCACCCGATCCCAAGGCGGCCGGCCGTGCCAGACACGGCGCCAGTGCCGCCGTCCGTGACACGGAGCACCGGCACCCCGTGGGCAGCGCCCTGCGTGCCGTGAAGGTGTTCGCGGGTACCGCCTTCAGCGTCGCCGTACTGGGGGAGTACGCCGACGACCGGTCCCCCGGCACCTCCCGGCCCGAGGAATGACATCCGGACGTCTGGAAAGCGTCACGAAAGTTCGTGTGTGATCGATTAACGTCGCTGTAAACAGTGCGCAATCAGCATATGGCGACAAGGAGGGGTCACCCGCGTGTCTGCCGCCGACGGGAAGCCGATCCAGCGGACAACGCCCCTCGTGGGCAGGCCACGCACCACCCGGGAAACGCCGGACCCCCCGGCGGGCCGTACGGTCTCCACCCGGTCCCCTCGAACGCGCCGCACCCTCCCGCGCCACACGCTCCCCGCAGCGGTCCTCCTCGCGGCATCCCTGGCAGCGCTCGGCGCGGTGCACTTGATAGTGCCGATGCCCAACTCCGACATCCTCGTCTACCGGGCGATGGGCGACTCCGTCCTCACCGGCGGCGACCTCTACGGCTTCCGGGTCACGAAGTGGCACCTCCCCGCCACCTACCCGCCCTTCGCCGCCCTGCTGTTCGTACCGCTGGCGTGGTTCCCGCCCGGCGCCCTCCAGGTCGCCTCGGTACTGGGCAACGTCGCGCTGCTCGCCCTGCTGATCCACCTCTCCGCGCGCCTCGCCGGGCTGCACACCACGCACCGCGTCCCGTCGCTGCTCGCCGCCACCGCGCTCGCCGTCTGGCTGGAGCCGGTGTACCAGACGCTCGTCTTCGGGCAGATCAACCTCGCGCTGACCTGCCTCGTCCTGTGGGACCTCACCCGTCCCGACGGCGCACGCGGCAAGGGCCTTGCCATCGGCATCGCGGCCGGCATCAAGCTCACCCCCGCGCTCTTCGCGGTGTACCTGCTGCTCACCGGGCGGGTACGGGCAGCGCTGGTCTCGCTCGCCGGCTTCGCCGGCACGGTCCTGCTCGGCGTCGTCGCGATGCCCGGCGCCAGCGTGGAGTTCTGGACCCAGCGGCTCTACGAGACCGGGCGGGTCGGCGAGGCCTGGATCGTCGACAACCAGTCGCTCCAGGGCCTCGTCGCGCGCCTGCTGCACACCACGCACCCCGGCCTCGTCTGGGCGGCCGCCGCCGGGCTCACGGCCGTGGTGGGGATGGCGGCGGCCCGCCGGACGGGGCTGGTCGCGGGCCGGGAGGCGTGGGGCGTGCTGTGCACGGCGCTCACGGCGCTGCTCGTCTCGCCGATCAGCTGGTCCCACCACTGGGTGTGGTGCGTGCCGCTGCTGGCGGTGCTCGCCACGCACGTACGAGGCGACGCGTGGCGGCGTACGGCCTGGTGGGCGCTGGCCGTGCTGTTCACCGCCCGCACGATGTGGCTGACGCCGCACAAGGGCGACCTGGACCTCGCGCTCCCGTGGTGGCAGCAGCCGCTGGCCGCCCCGTACCCGCTGCTCGGCACGGCCGTACTGCTCGCCGCGGTGTTCTGGCGCGGAGGCGTGCTGACGGGGGTGGCGGCGGGGGCGCTGGTCCGGCCCGCCGCGGCGGGCCGGGAGGCCGTACCTGCGCCCCGGTCACCGCGCTAGGTGCGCCTGGGTGCGTCTGGGTGCGTCTGGGTGCGCCCTAGGCGTACCGTTCCGCCCCGGATTTCCCCCATGGGGGTGCAACAGGTCCCCTTCTCAACACAGTACCGAGGGGCACTGACAACGCGGCCGCCCCCGGCAATGCGGCCGCCTCCGGCAACGCGCCCGCCCCCCCGGGCCCCCGGTCCCGTCCGTCCCGCCCTCACGCCCCCTCGTCCGCCAGCAGTTCATGCGCGTCCACGATGCGGTACGCGTGCCCTGCTCGGCCAGGAAGCGCTGGCGGTGGGCCGCGAAGTCCTGGTCGATGGTGTCGCGGGCGACGACCGAGTAGAAGCGCGCCTCGTGGCCGTCCGCCTTCGGGCGGAGCACCCGGCCGAGGCGCTGCGCCTCCTCCTGGCGCGACCCGAAGGTGCCGGACACCTGGATCGCGACCGTCGCCTCCGGCAGGTCGATCGAGAAGTTCGCGACCTTGGAGACGACCAGCACGGACAGCTCGCCCTCGCGGAACGCGTTGAAGAGCTTCTCGCGCTGCGCGTTGCTGGTGTCGCCCTTGATGACGGGCGCGTCCAGATGCTCGCCGAGCTCGTCCAGCTGGTCGATGTACTGCCCGATCACCAGCGTCTGCTCGCCCGCGTGCCGGCGCACCAGCGCCTCGGTCACCTGCTGCTTGGACGCGGTGGTCGCGCAGAAGCGGTACTTCTCGTCGCTCTCCGCCGTGGCGTACGCCAGCCGCTCGGAATCCGTCAGGTTGACGCGGACCTCGACGCAGTCGGCAGGCGCGATGTAGCCCTGCGCCTCGATCTCCTTCCACGGCGCGTCGAACCGCTTCGGGCCGATGAGCGAGAACACGTCGGACTCCCGGCCGTCCTCCCGGACCAGCGTCGCGGTCAGGCCGAGCCGGCGCCGGGCCTGGAGGTCGGCGGTGAACTTGAAGACCGGCGCGGGCAGCAGGTGCACCTCGTCGTAGACCACCAGGCCCCAGTCGCGGGAGTCGAACAGCTCCAGATGCGGGTAGACGCCCTTCCGCTTGGTCGTCAGCACCTGGTACGTCGCGATGGTGACCGGCCGGATCTCCTTCTTCGTACCGCTGTACTCGCCGATCTCGTCCTCGGTCAGCGACGTGCGCTTCACCAGCTCGTGCTTCCACTGGCGCGCGGACACCGTGTTCGTCACCAGGATCAGCGTGGTGGCCTTGGCCTCGGCCATCGCACCGGCTCCGACCAGCGTCTTTCCGGCGCCACAGGGCAGCACGACGACGCCCGAGCCGCCGTGCCAGAAGTTCTCCACCGCCTGCTGCTGGTACGGCCGCAGCGACCAGCCGTCCTGGTCCAGCTCGATCGGATGCGCCTCGCCGTCCACGTAACCGGCCAGGTCCTCGGCCGGCCAGCCCAGCTTCAGCAGCGTCTGCTTGATCTGCCCGCGCTCGGAGGGGTGCACCACGACGGTGTCCGGGTCGATCCGGGCGCCGACCAGCGGCTGCACCTTCTTCGACCGCAGGATCTCCTCCAGCACCGGGCGGTCGGTGGTGGTGAGGACGAGGCCGTGCGCCGGGTGCTTGCTGAGCGTGAGGCGGCCGTACCGGGACATCGTCTCGGCGATGTCGACGAGCAGCGCGTGCGGGACCGGGTAGCGGGAGTACGCCACCAGCGCGTCCACGACCTGCTCCGCGTCGTGGCCGGCGGCCCGCGCGTTCCACAGGCCGAGCGGCGTCACCCGGTAGGTGTGGATGTGCTCCGGGGCGCGCTCCAGCTCCGCGAAGGGGGCGATGGCCTGCCGGCAGGCGTCCGCCTGCTCGTGGTCCACCTCCAGCAGCAGCGTCTTGTCGCTCTGGACGATGAGGGGTCCGTTCACGCGCCTCGCCTTTCGCTTCGCCTGCGCCCGGCCGCCGTCGCCGTACGGCCCGGCCGTCCGTACGGCCAAACGTCCAGTGTGCCGCATCGGCGCGGTGGCAGGGGCGGGCCCGGAGCGCGGCCCGGACGCGCACCGCCGGTGGCGCGCTCCGGCGCGGTCCGAGGACGCCGATCGCAGGATGCCGTCGCGATCCGAGGACGCCGGTCTCAGGAAGCCGCGTCGTCGGCGAGTTCGGCGACGCCCGTGATGCGGTGCAGCGCGTACGTGCGGACCTCGTCGGCGGTGTGGTCGTACGCGGTCACGAAGCCTCCCTCGACCCGGACCGGCGCGATGACGCGCTGACTCGCGGCGCCGTCGGCGTTGACGTAGCCGATCCACAGGGCCGAACTGGTCAGCGCCGCCGCCTGCACCGTGGCCAGCGTCTCGGCCGATGTCGTGCGCGGCAGCCGGCCCGGTGCGGGCGCCGCGGCGGCCGGGCCCGGCTTCCGCTCGGCGGTGGCCGCGAGGTCGCCCGCGCGGATGGCCCGTACGGCGGCCTCCAGCAGCGTGCTGTCCGGGGGCGGCGGGCCGTCGGGGACCGGGGCCGGGGCGGCGCGTGGCGGGGTGCGGTAGGCGTCGGCGCGGGCGATCACCACATCGCCCTCGGCGGACTCGGCGGCCGGCGCGTACCCCATCGCGCGCAGCCCTTCGAGGAGCGCGTCCGGCGCGGCCTGCGCGGCCAGCACGGTCGGCGCGAGGCGGCGCAGCCGGAGCCCGTCGGCGCGCCGGTCGGCCAGGATCTCGTTCAGCAGCGCGTCGTCGTCGCAGCGCACGTAGGCGGAGGCGGCGCCGACCCGCAGCTGTCCGTGTCTGCGTGCCACGTCGTCGATCAGGTACGCCAGCGGCTGCGGCACCGGCGTACGGGAGTGGGCCGCGAGGAAGGCCTGGATGTCGGCGGCGGACCGGCCGGCGTCCAGGGCGCGGCGTACGGAGCCGGGCGTGAAGCGGTAGACCGTCGCGCCGCCCTTGGACTCCACCTCGGCCAGGACGTCGAGCGCGTCGGCGAGCGGGCGCTCCAGGGGGCCCGGCGCGACGGCGGTCAGGTCGGCCTGGAGGAGGACGTGGTCCAGGGGGGTGGGCAGCAGCGGGGCGAGGGCAGCGGCGGCGGCCCGGCCGGCCTGCGCGGGGTCGGCGTCCGGTGCCGTCTCCAGGAGGGCGCGGGTGTGGCCCGCCAGGGCGCCGCGGCCGGTGAGGCCCAGGAGTTCGGCCTCGTGGAGGGACCACAGGGCGATGCGGGAGCGGAGGTCCTGGGGGGCGGCGTGCGCCGCGTTCTGGGCGGCGTTCCGATCGGCGGCGTGGCCGTTGTCCTCGGCGGTGCCGGGGGCTGCCTGCGCCGCGCCGCGGAGCGGCCGTTCCCAGCGCAGCCGGGCCAGGACGGCGTCCTGCGGGACGGCGGTGCCCGGCGGGACGCTGCCGAGCAGGGTGAGGACGCGGCGGCGTACGTCCGGGGCCGGGGAGCGGTCCAGGTGCGGGCCGAGCGCGGCGAGGGTGCGGCCCTTGGCGTCGGCGGTGCCGACCAGTCCTGCCGTGCGGGTCGCGGCGAGCCAGGCGGTGGCCAGCCGGACCCAGCGTTCCTCGGCGGGCAGCTGCCGCCAGTCCTCGGCGGCGGGGGTGGGCGCGTACCGCTCGTCGGCCTCGCCGTCCGAGGCCACCAGCCCGGCCGCGTACGCCAGTTCCAGCCAGAAAGCGGCGGTGTGCACGCCGGTGTCCAGCGCGGTCGCGGTCCGCTTGAGGTCGCGGACGCTCAGGCCGCCGGCGCGCAGTACGGCCGGGCCGCCGAGGTCCCACTCCTTGAGCAGCTCCTCGACCGTGGCGAGCGCGGTGAACGCCTGGCCGGCCGCCGTACGGTCCACCATGTCCGGGTCGCGTGCGGTGGCCGGCGCGAGGGCGGGCGGCTGCGGCTCCGGTGCCCGGTGCGCGCGCCCGGCGCGCAGATGCAGGGCGGCCTCGCGGGGGAGCACGACGTTGCGCGCCCCGACCGGGAGCAGGACGCCGCGGTCCAGCAGCCAGCGGAGGTGCGGCGCGGGGTGCGCGGTCACCGCGCCGTACGGCGGGCCCCAGACCAGCCGGTCCAGGACGGCGAGCGACTCGGCGGGCGCGTCGTCCAGCAGCGCCGACATGGCGGCGCGGTCCTCGAAGAGCGAGGTCAGCGCGGCGACGGCGGTCACCGGGTCGGGGGTGGTGGGCAGTCCGGCGGTGGCCAGGATCTCCTGGAGGCGGCCGGGGGACATGCCGGCGGTCGCCTCGGCGACGGTGGGGCCGAGGCCGGTGGGGGAGGGGTGGGTGGCGCTGGGGGTGAGCAGTTCGCGTGCGGTACGGACGAGCCGGAGGCGGTCGTCCGGGCCCCAGACCAGGGCCTGGGCGCGGAGGGTGGCCAGCGCCTCGGGGAGGCGGTCGGCGACGGCCTTCCGCAGCCCGGGGTCGGTGTCGGGAGCGTCCTCGTCGCCCGTCATCAGCCCGGCGAGCGTGGCGTACGGGCAGGGGTCGGGGGCGACGGCGAGCGCCTCGGCCGTCTGGAGCGCGAAGCTGTCCAGCCGTTCCACGGCGCGGACCACGGAGGCGCGGGTGCCGGCCCGGGTGGCCAGCTGGGTGAGGTCACCGGGGACCGGGTTGAGCAGGTCGGGGCGGGCGCGCAGCAGAGCGGACAGGTCGTCGTCCGGCCGGTTGCGCAACTCCTCGGCCAGCGTGCGGGGGGACGGATTGCTGCCGCTCATTCGCCCCACGTTACCGCCTGGTGGCGGATGATCCGATGGTTGCGGTGGGGAGCCGGTGTCCGCCGCTGTGGACAGCCGGTGCCGGCGCCCTGTGGACAACCGTTGCCGGAGCCCTGTGGAAAAACGCTGCACGGGGCGGCCGGAGGGGTACCGTCGGAGCGGTGGGAATCGGCCTGGCGCAGAGGTGTTTTCGGTGGGGATCGAGAGTGATCAGCAGGTCTTCGACTACCTGAGCCGGGTCGGCGACCTGGCGCAGGGGCGGGGGCTGACGGCCAGGCAGCGCATGGAGCTCGTCGCGCGGCTGCGGACGCGGATAGACGCCGGGCGGGCCGCCGGCGGCGGCGACGTCAAGCGCCTCCTCGCGAAGCTCGGCACGCCGGAGAAGGTGGTCGCGGCGGCGGCCGGCGGCGAGGAGCCGGTGCCCGAGGAGCCGGCCGGCGGCGCGGCGGAGCGTCGGCCGGGCGGGCTGCCCTCGCTGCTCAAGCGGCAGCCGAAGCAGGGCGGCACGGTGCCGGCGCCCCGCAGCGGCGCGCGGCCCGCGGTCCCTCAGCAGGGCGCCCCGCCGCCGCATCTCGCGAGCCTGGACCAGCTCGGCGACCGGGACGCGACGGCCGAGGAGGAGCCGGACTGGTGGCGGGTGGCGGCCGAGCCGTACGGCCCCACGGAGACCACGCCGTTCGGGCCCGGGGAGACGGTGCCGGGGTTCGTCGGCGGCATCGAGATCGAGGAGATACGCCGGCCGCCGAAGACCGACGAGGAGGAGGCGGAGGAGCCGGCGGCGGTCGGCACGGAGGCCGCGGAATCCGGTCGGCGCGGGCTGCCCGGCGTGCTGAAGAAGGCCTCGGGCAAGGTGCTGCCCTGGCGGCGCTGGGCGTCCGCCGCGCCTCCTGCTGCGCCGGCCGCCGCGCCCGCGGCCGAGGGGGCCGGCGAGGCGGTGGCGGCGGCGCCGCGGCCGAAGCCGAGCCCGGTGCTGCTGCTCGCGGTGGTGCTGCTCGCCGCGGGCGCCGCGGTCGGCAGCTGGCTCGCCGCCGCGCTCGGCTGGATCGTGGCGTACTCCTCGCGCAAGCTGTCGCGGCCCGAGGCGAAGTTCGCGGCGCTGGGCGTGCCGGGGCTGGTGTGCGCCGGGGTGCTGGTCTGGCTGTGGGGCCGGTTCGCCGGCAAGTGGGGCGACCCCCTCGGCCAGGACCGCCTCGGCCCGGTGCTGACCGATGCCTTCCCGGTCGTCGTCCGCGTCGCGGCCGTCGCCTCCGCTCTGTTCCTCCTGTGGCGGATGCGGCGACGGCCGCAGTGAGCCGCGGTGACGGGCCGCCGGGACCGGCCCCCGGGTACGGCACCGGTCGTCACGCCGACCGGTCGTCACGCCGACCGGTCGTCACGCCGACCGGTCGTCACTTCGTGAGGTCCTTCTCCAGCTCGTCGAGGATCCTGTCGGCGGCGGTGTAGCCGATGCCCTGGATCCAGAGCTGGTCGGAGACGCGGAAGGCCTTGCCGTTCTTGACGGCCTTCATGTTCTTCCACAGCGCCCCGCCGGTGACCTGGCTCTCCTGGGACTTCTCGGGGCTGCCGTACGCCGAGTAGAAGACCGTGTCGGCGTCGGCGCGGGTGATCTGCTCGGGGCCGACCTCGGTCATCAGGCCGTCCTTGGCGTCCTTGACCACGTCGGTGGGGGCGGTGCCGATGTCGTCCAGGAGGGTGCCGATGTAGCTCTGGCAGCCGTAGACGCGGGTGTCGGCGCCCTCGACGAAGCGGACGACGTTGGTGGTCCTCTTCGCCGCCGCGTCGGCGCCGCCGAGCGCTTCGGTGACCTCCGCCGCGTGCTTCTCGTACGCGGCAGCCACCTTCTTGCCCTCCTCGACCTTGCCGAGCGCGTCGGCGTGCGTGGCGAAGTTCTGCTTCCACGGGTAGCCGGTGGTCTCGGTCATCACCGTGGGGGCGATCTTCTTGAGCTGTTCGTAGCGCTGGCCGTCGCGGACCTTGCTGGTGAGGATGAGGTCCGGCTTCAGGGCCGCGACCGCCTCCATGTCGGGCGCGCCGATGGTGCCCACGTCCTTGATCCCGGCGACCTTGTCCTTCGGCAGGTACGCCAGGAAGCCGGAGGCCACGTCGGCGTGGGTGGCGCCGACCGGCTGCACGCCGAGGGTGAGGGCCGAGTCCAGCTCGGCGGTGTCCAGGACGACGACGCGCTTCGGGGCGGCGGGGACCTGCACGTCGCCCATGGCGGTCGGCACGGTGTGCGCGCCGGTGGCCGGCTTCGCCCAGGTCGTCTTCGGCTGGGCGGGGCAGTCGGCGGCCTTGAAGGAGCCGCCGGAGCCGTTCTTGCCGCCGGTGGCGCCGATGGCGCCGCACGCGGTCAGCGTGACGGCGGCAGCCGCCAGCGCGGTGGCGGCACGGAGGGTGCGGGTGAAGGGGACCATGAGCGGGCCTTTCGGAGGGTGAGCGGAGAGGAGGCTCCGAGGCGGAGGGGACGGCCCGGAGCGGGGACGGTCAGCCGCCGGCGGGGGACTGCCAGGGGCGGCCGGGTACGACCAGCGGGGAGCCGGTCACGGGGTCGGGGACGACGACCGAGTCGAGGCCGAAGACATCGCGTACCAGGTCGGCGGTGACGGTCTCGGCGGGCGGGCCCTGGGCGATGATCCGCCCGGCCTTCATCGCCACCAGGTGGTCGGCGTAGCGCGCGGCCTGGTTGAGGTCGTGCAGGACGGCGACGACGGTGCGGCCGCGCTCGTGGTTCAGCTGGCGTACCAGGTCCAGCACCTCGACCTGGTGGGAGATGTCCAGGTAGGTGGTGGGCTCGTCGAGGAGGAGCAGGTCGGTCTCCTGGGCGAGCGCCATCGCGATCCAGACGCGCTGCCGCTGGCCGCCGGAGAGCTCGTCGACGGGCCGGTCGGCGAGGTCGGCGACGTCGGTACGGGCCATCGCCTCGGTGACCGCCCGCTCGTCGGCCTCCGACCACTGCTGCCACCAGTGCTGGTGCGGCTGGCGGCCGCGCGCGACCAGGTCGGCGACGGTGATCGCCTCGGGCGCGACCGGCGTCTGCGGCAGCAGGCCGACGGACTGGGCGATCTTCTTGGTGGGGATGCGCGCGAGGTCCGTCCCGTCGAGCAGTACCGCGCCCGCGCGCGGCTTCAGCAGCCGCCCCAGCGCCCGCAGCAGCGTGGACTTGCCGCAGGCGTTCGGGCCGACGATGATGGTGACGGCACCGTGCGGGACGTCCAGGTGCAGGCCGTCGACGACGGTGCGGTCCTCGTAGGCGAGGGTCAGTCCGCGTGCGGTGAGCCTGCTCGCGGTGCGGTCGCCGGTGGTGGTCACGCTCTTCCTCCCGCGGCACGGCGCCGGACGCTGTGCCCTCTCACGAGCAGACGGATCAGGTACGGGGCGCCGATGGCCGCGGTCAGCACGCCGACCGGCAGCTCGGTCGGCGCGAACAGCATGCGGGCCGGCAGGTCGCCGATGACCACGACGCAGGCGCCCAGCAGCGCCGAGCAGAGCAGCGGTATCTGCGCGGTACGGGTCAGCCGGCGGGCGATCTGCGGCGCCAGCAGCGCCACGAAGTCGACCGGACCGGCCGCGCCGGTGGCGAGCGCGGCCAGCAGGACGCCGAGGGTCGCGAGGCCCAGCCGGGTGCGGCCCAGCCGGACGCCGAGCGCGGTCGCGGTGTCGTCGTCCATCGAGACGGTGCGCTGCGCGCGGGCCGCCCACAGGACGAAGGGGACCAGGACGAGCAGTGCCCAGGCGAGCGGCACGGCCTCGGCCCAGCCCCGGCCGTTGAGCGAGCCGACCATCCAGACCTGGGCCTTCTGCGCCACGAGGTAGTCGCCCTTGGTCAGGAACAGCTGGGTGACCGAGCGCAGCGCGACGGCGAAGCCGATGCCGATGAGGACGAAGCGGGTGGCGTGCAGTCCGCCGCGCCAGGCGAAGACGTAGACCAGCGCCGCGGCGAGCAGTCCGCCCGCGACGGACAGGTACGGCAGTACGGCGTACGAGCTGATCCCGAAGGTCATCGCGCCGACGGTCAGCGCGCTCGCGCCCTGGGTGATGCCGATGATGTCGGGGCTGGCGAGCGGGTTGCGGGCGAGGGTCTGGATGAGCGCGCCGGCCACGCCGAAGGCGGCTCCGGCCAGCAGTCCGACGCACATCCGGGGCAGCCGCAGCGTGCCGACCACCAGCTCGTCCGGCGAGGGCTGTCCCAGTACGACCCTGACCACCTCGCCGGGCGCGACGGCGCGCTCGCCGAGGGAGAGGTAGGCGACGCAGGCGGCGGCCAGTACGGCGGTGAGCACGGTGGCGACGAGCGCGGCCCTGCGGTGGACCAGGAAGGCGGCGCGGCCGGCGCGCAGCAGCGCGTACCCGGCGGGACGGACCGGACGTATCGGAGCCGGGGCGGCGGACGCCGGGGCCGGGGTCATGCGGCCACCGCCTTCCGGCGGACCAGTGCGACCAGGAACGGGACGCCGATCAGGGCGGTCATCACCCCGGCGGGCACTTCGGAGGGCGGGAAGGGGAGGCGGCCCACGGTGTCGGCGACCAGCACCATCACCGGGCCGAGCAGCGCGGCCGTCGGCAGCACCCAGCGGTGGTCGCTGCCCACGAGGGCGCGGGCCAGGTGCGGCACGGCGAGGCCGACGAAGGCGACCGGGCCTGCCGCCGCGACACCCGCGCCGGTCAGCACGGCGGCGCCGAGTCCGCCCACGATGCGTACGGTGGCGACTTTCTGGCCCAGCCCCTTGGCGACGTCCTCGCCGAGTGCCAGGGCGTCCAGACCGCGGGCGACGGCCAGTACCAGCACCGCGCCCACCAGCAGGAACGGCCAGATCTGCGCGGCCACCGCGGCGTCCCGGCCGGTCAGTGAGCCGACCTGCCAGAACCGGAACTCGTCCAGCGCGGCCGCCCGGGTCGTCAGTACCGCCATGGTCACCGCGACCAGCAGCGCGTTGATCGCGGCGCCGGCCAGCGCGAGCTTGACGGGGGTGGCCCCGCCGCGGCCGCGCGCGGCGACGGCGTACACGAGGACGGCCGCGAGCGCGGCACCGGCGAAGGCGGCGCCGACGTAGCCGGAGAGCGTGTGGACGCCCGCGAAGGCGATGGCCAGGACGACGGCGGCCGAGGCGCCCTGGCTGATGCCGAGGACCCCGGGGTCGGCGATCGGATTGCGGGTGATGCCCTGCATCGCCGTGCCGGCCAGTGCGAGCGCGGCGCCGACCAGCAGCCCGACGAGGGTGCGCGGCAGCCGCAGGAGCAGCACGATCTGGGCCGCCTCGCTGTTGCCGCCGTGGAAGAGCGCGTCGAGGACCTCGCCGGGCGCGATGGCGCGGCTGCCCACCGCGAGCGAGAGGAGCATCGCGAGCAGCAGCGCGAGTGCCGCTGCGGCAGTCCAGCAGATGCGGCGCCGCGCCAGAGAGGTTCTGGGGCTGCCGGCCAGGGCGACTGACATCGGTTCCATTTCGCGGGAGCGCAGTGTTCAGATGGTGCAGGCACACGTACCGGAGGAGCGGCGTCCGCTGCAGAGGATGAAGGTAAGGCTACGCTAAGTGTACGGATCGTGGGCTTGAGGGCCAGAGGCACAATGGGTGCCATGGCCACGCATACCTTGACGGTCGGCTTCGACCTCGACATGACCCTGATCGACTCCCGGCCGGGCATCAAGGACGCCTATGCCGCGCTCTCCGCGGCCACCGGTACGTACATCGACACCGACCTCGTGACCACCCGGCTCGGGCCGCCGCTGGAGCAGGAGATCCGCAACTGGTTCCCCGAGGAGCGGGTCGCCGAGATCGCCGACCGTTACCGCGCGCTCTACCCCGAGCACGCCATCACCGGCACGCTCGCCATGGAGGGCGCCCGCGAGGCGATCGAGGGAGTGCAGCGCCTGGGCGGGCGCGCCATTGTGGTCACCGCGAAGTACGAGCCCAACGCCAAGCTGCATCTCAAGCACCTGGACATCAACGCGGACGCGGTCGTCGGCTCGCTGTGGGCCGAGGGCAAGGCCGAGGCGCTGCGCGAGTACGGCGCGAGCGTCTACGTCGGCGACCACACCGGGGACGTGCGCGGCGCCCGCGCTGCGGGCGCCCTGTCGGTCGCGGTGGCCACCGGGCCGTGCTCCGAGGAGGAGCTGCGGGAGGCCGGCGCGGACGTCGTCCTGCCCGGCCTGAGCGCCTTCCCGGCCTGGCTGGAGGGCTACCTCGCGGACGCCTCGCGCGGCTGAGCCGGCGCCTCGCGCGCCTGACGGCGCTGGGCCGCGACGGAGCGCAGTACTCCGGCGGCGGCGATCAGGAAGCCCGCGCCCATGAGCATGCAGACCCAGTAGAAGACCCACGGCAAAGGGTCGGAGCCGAGGAAAAGGGGCATCATCGTCGCGAGCGTGGCGAAGGCGCCAATAAGGAACACGATCGCGCCGATCCGGACGAGGGCGTCCCCGGCGCGCGGACCTTCGGCGGTCTCCGGGGTCGCACCCCGGACGGGAGGGTTGTCAGACACACGACCAGGGTAAGTCCCCGCCCGGAAGCGCTGAGGAACCACCCGGCGACGTCTTGTCACCAGGCCCCGGACCATTAGCCTTGGGTAGCGGCGGGTCCGAGACCCGCTGCACTGCTATTCCAGAGCTGTTGTGTGCGCAGCTATCCCATTTTTCCCGACGAGTACGAGGACGAGGACAGACGTGCCTACCGGCAAGGTCAAGTGGTTCAACAGCGAGAAGGGCTTCGGCTTTCTCTCCCGCGACGACGGCGGTGACGTCTTCGTGCACTCTTCGGTGCTGCCCGCCGGCGTGGACGCACTCAAGCCGGGCCAGCGCGTCGAATTCGGCGTGGTGGCAGGCCAGCGCGGTGACCAGGCACTTTCGGTGACCCTCCTCGACCCCGCGCCCTCCGTCGCGGCGGCCCAGCGGCGCAAGCCCGACGAGCTGGCGTCGATCGTGCAGGACCTCACCACGCTCCTGGAAGGCGTCGCGCAGCAGCTGGAGCGCGGCCGCTACCCCGACAAGGCACACGGCGGCAAGATCGCGGGCATGCTGCGCGCGGTCGCGGACCAGCTGGACGTCTGAGGAGGGCGCACCGGCCGGCCCGGGACACCCCCGCGGGATTCCCGCGGGGGTGCGGACGTCATACGAACTTCAGCGCATCCGGGCCGAGGGGCGGTACGAGTCCCTCGGCCGCGGCCCGGGTGAGCAGCCCGCGCACCGCCGCGTAGCCGTCCTCGCCCAGGTCCGCGCTGAACTCGTTCACGTACAGCCCGATGTGCTGGTCGGCGACGGCCGGGTCCATCTCCTGCGCGTGCTCCAGGACCCAGGCGCGGGAGGCCTCGGGGTCCTCCCACGCCATGCGTACGGACGTGGTGATCGTCCGGGCCAGCTCGCGCAGCGTCTCCTCGCCCAGCGAGCGCTTGGCGATGATCGCGCCGAGCGGGATCGGCAGCCCGGTCGTGGTCTCCCAGTGCTCGCCCATGTCGGCGAGGCAGGTCAGGCCGAAGTTCTGGTACGTGAAGCGGGCCTCGTGGATGACCAGCCCCGCGTCGACGAGCCCGTCCCGCACCGCGGGCATGATCTCGTCGAACGGCATGACCCGGACCTCACCCACGCCGCCGGGCACCTGGTCCGCCGCCCACAGCCGGAACAGCAGGTACGCCGTGGACCGCTCGCTGGGCACGGCGACCGTACGGCCCTTGAGGTCCGCCGGCGTGGCCGCGTCCTTGGTCAGCACCAGCGGGCCGCAGCCGCGGCCGAGCGCGCCGCCGCAGGGCAGCAGCGCGTACTCGTCCAGTACCCAGGGCAGTTCGGCGTAGGACACCTTCAGCACGTCCAGCTCGCCGCGCTCGGCCATGCCGTTGGTGAGGTCGATGTCCGCGAAGGTGACCTCCGGCGCCGCGGCGCCGGGGACCTTGCCGTGCGCCCAGGCGTGGAAGACGAACGTGTCGTTCGGGCAGGGCGAAAACGCGATCTTGAGCGCCTGGCTCATGGCGTGCTCCTTGCGGACAGGGCTCGCGGCAGATCGGCGAAGGCGGCGGTGAGGGCGGCGAGCGCCTCCCCGATCCGCCAGGCGGCGCGGTCCCGCGGGCCGACGGGGTTGGAGATCGTACGGAGTTCCAGCACGGGCAGGCCGTGCGCGGCGGCGGCCTCGGCGACGCCGAAGCCCTCCATCGCCTCGGCGAGCGCACGCGGGTGGCGGGCCAGCAGCTCCTTCGCGCGGGCCGCGCTGCCGGTGACGGTGGAGCCGGTGAGGACGGTGCCGGGCAGCGCGCCGGTGGCCGCGGCGACGGCCGCGACCAGGTCCTCGGGCGGGCGGTGCGCGTCCGTGCCGAAGCCGAGCGCGGTGACCGGCAGGAAGCCGTCGGGGGTCTCGGCGCCGAGATCGGCGGCGGCGATCTCCTCGGCGACGACCAGCGAGCCGACGGGCGCGCCGGGCGCGAAGCCGCCGCCGATGCCGGCCGAGACGACGAGGTCGTACGAGGTCGCGGGGGACAGCGCGGCGGCCGTGAGGGCCGTGGCGGTGCCGGCCGCGGCGGCGGCCGGGCCCACGCCGGCGGCGAGGGCGTCGAGGGCGTACGGGCCCTCGGGGGATTCGGGCCGCACAGTGCGGTGCAGCGCGAAGCCGCCCGGTACGGGGATGCGCTCGGGCCGTCCCGCCGCCGCGGCGGTGACCGCGTCGCGTTCGGCGGGGACGGCGGTGACGACCAGGATGTGCATCAGGTGACCGGGCGGTTCAGCGGCGGCGCTCAGGAGTCGGCGCGCTTGAGCTTGATGTTCCAGACGCCGGTGTACTTGCCGCCCTTGGACGTCATGATCGAGATCGTCGCGGAGTCCGACATCTGCTGGGTCTGCTGGCTGTAGAAGACGCGGTCGCTCTCCAGCGAGGTGTACGTCTGCTTGCTCAGGCTGGTCATCGGCATGCCGTTGGACATCGCGATCCAGCCCTGCTCGGCCATGTCCGGCTCGACGCCGAGGCGCACCTTGTCACCGGGGTGCACGGTGAGCGTCTGCTCCGGCTCCGCGGTCATGCACTTCTCGAACTTGGCCTGCTCGGCCTTCTTCTTGGAAGTGAGGTCACCGAGGGTCTTGCCGTCCTCGTAGCAGGAGGCTTCGGCCGTGACGCTGTCCTGGCCGGCGGTCACGGTGGCCCGCGGCGTGGGCTGGTCACAGGCGGAGAGGACGAGCAGTCCCAGGGACACGGCGCCCGCGGCGGCGACGGCACGGCGGCCCTTGCCCCGGAGCGAGGAGGAGAACGCGGTCATGCGGGCAGGCTATCTGGCCGTCCGGCCCGCACGACGCCGGGGTACGGTGCGCGCTCCTTCGTGTGCCGCGGGTTACGCCACTTCGTGTGCGCGGGTTACGCCACGCGGGGGCGTGCCGCGCCGTGCCGGCGGGCCGCGGTGAGCAGCCCCCGTACGGTCGTGGCGGCCGCCACGGCGAGGCCGGCGGAGGCCACCGCGAGGCCCAGTACGCCGTGCAGCGGCAGGGCGATGCCCAGCGCCCCGCCCACCACCCACGACAGCTGGAGCAGCGTCTCGGACCGGGCGAAGGCGGACGTACGGAAGGACTCCGGCACGTCCCGCTGGATCAGCGCGTCCAGTGACAGCTTCGCCAGCGCCTGGCACAGCCCGGCGGCCGCGGCCGTGGCGGTCACCATCACGCTCGCCAGTACGGCGTGGAGCAGGGCGGCGGCGACCGTGACGCCGAGGGCCAGCGCCAGCACCACCGCGATGATCACTTCCGGGCCGCGCGCCCGCAGCCAGGCCCCGATCGCCGTCCCCAGCGCGTTCCCGGTGCCCGCCGCCACCGCCACCAGCCCCAGCGACATCGCCGGACTCAGCCCGCCCAGCGGATGCTCGCGCAGCAGGAACGCCAGGAAGAAGGTGAGGAAGCCGGAGAGCGCGCGCAGCGCGGCGTTCGCCTGGAGGCCGCGCAGCACGGACCGGCCCACCGTGCGCAGTCCGGGCCGGGGGCGGCCCGCGCGCCGCCCCACCGGGGCCTCCGCCTCGCCGCGCGCCGAGTCGACCTTGTGCGGCAGTGAGAAGGACAGGAACGTGCCGGCGGCGAACACCGCGCACGCGCCGTACAGCGGCCAGGCCGGGCCGAGCTGGTGCAGCCCGGCACCCAGCGGGGCCGCCGCGCCGGTGGCCAGCAGCCCCGCGAGGGTGACTCTGGAATTCGCCTTCACGAGGGAGAAGCGGCGCGGCAGCAGTCTGGGCACCACCGCCGAACGCACCACGCCGTACGCCTTGGACGACACCAGCACGCCGAGCGCGGCCGGGTACAGCTCCAGCCCGCCGGTGGCCACCGCGCCCGACATGGTGAGCGCCAGTACCGCACGGGCCAGCATCGCCCCGGCCATCGCGGCGCGCCGGCCGTGCGGTATCCGGTCCAGCAGCGGGCCGACGACGGGCGCGAGGAGCGCGAACGGCGCCATGGTGACCGCGAGATACAGCGCCACCCGGCCGCGCGCCTGGTCCGTGGGGACGGAGAAGAAGACGGTGGAGGCGAGCGCGACGGTGATCAGTACGTCGCCCGCGGAGTTCACCGCGTGCAGTTCGATCAGCTTGCCGAGGCCCGACTCGCCCGCGCCGTGCGCGTGCGTCGCCCGGCGGACGGCGCGCCCGGTGGCGGTGAACGGCCGGCGTACCGCGGCCCCCGCGGCCCGGCCCGCGCGGCCCACGGCCCGGCCCGCGCCACGGACCGGGCCGCTGCCTTCGGTCGATGCCCTGGCGGCGGCCACGTCGTCATACTGCCCGAAACGCCGCCCCAACTCGCCCAGCTGATGCCAGTTTCCATGAGTTTCCATGGGTTCCTGCCCCGGCGGGCAGGGGGTGGCGGACGGGCCCGTGGCGGCTGCCGGTGACATTTGCCGCTCCCGCCGGGGGGTCGTACACGATTGAAGGGGTAGCGTGTGTAGCGCGCCACCGGCGGTCGCTCTTGGCCGCGCGCCTTGCCGCGATCCCGCAGAATGGTTCGTATAGGCGCGCTGCTTCTGGAGGGCTGATCGGGCGCGGACGTCGACGCGGTCCCCAGGTCCGCTCCGCCCGCCCCGGCCCGTCGGTCGTCCGGACAGGTTCAGGACGGCTCCGGCCGGCGCGCTCGTGAGACGGCGTGGAAGAGAGAATCGATTCTTGTGAGTGCTGCGATGCGAAGCCGTACGCCCGACCGCCTCTGCGCCGAGGCCGTCGAACTCGCCCGTGCGGCGGCCGAGGAGGCCGCCCTGCCGGGCATGGTCGGTGAGCACGTCGACGCAGTCGCCGACGGGGACCGCGTCGTCACCCATCTGTTCGAGTGCCGGGAGCCGGGTTACCGGGGCTGGCGCTGGGCCGTCACCGTCGCCCGTGCCTCCCGCGCCAAGGTCGTCACGCTCGACGAGTCGGTCCTGCTGCCCGGCCCCGACGCCCTGCTGGCCCCCGAATGGGTTCCGTGGAGCGAGCGGCTGCGCCCCGGCGACATGGGCCCGGGCGACCTGCTGCCGACGGAGGCGGAGGACCTGCGGCTGGAGCCGGGGTTCATGGCCGACGAGACGTTCGGCGACAACGGCGGCGTGGTCGTCTCGCCCGTCGCCCCCGGCTCGCCGGACGCCGAGGCCACCGGTCCGACGGCGGCGGACCGCGCCGACGCGGCGCGCGCCGCCCGTTCCGCTTCCGCGCGGGAGGCCGGAGCCGCGGACGCCGCGGAGGCCGCCGAGGCCGCCAGGGGTCCGCTCGCGGAGCTGGCCGAGGCGGAGGACGCGGACGTCGTCGCCGGGACTCCCGCACACCAGGCCACGGCCCCGGCCCGCGGCAGCATCGCCGCGGTCGCCGAGGAGCTGGGCATGGCCCGGCACCGGGTGCTCTCCCGGTACGGGCTGCACACCGCGGCTGACCGCTGGGAGGAGGCGTACGGCGCCAAGACCCCGATGGCGCAGGCCGCCCCCGCCGCCTGCATGAGCTGCGGCTTCCTCGTACCGCTCGCCGGCTCGCTCCGGCAGGCCTTCGGCGTCTGCGCGAACGAGTTCTCCCCGGCGGACGGCCGGGTCGTCTCGCTGGCGTACGGCTGCGGTGGCCACTCCGAGGCCGCCGTGATGCCGAAGCCGCCGCGCCCGGCGCCGCCGGTCATCGACGAGACGGTCGTCGAGCCGCTGCCGCTCCGTCCGGACCGCACGGGCGGCTCGGTCTCGGAGGGCGAACCGGCCGAGGAGCTCGGCCACAGCTGAGCCGGCCGGCCTCCCGAACCGCAGCAGTACCGGCCGCCGGCCGCACCGGCCCCCGGCGCGCGACACGCTCCGGGGTGCCGTGGGTCACCTGCCGGCCGCCGCACACCGGGGCCCCGGGCCCTGGGTCACGTTCGCGCCCCGTTGGTGCGGCATGTCGTACCCCGGCCGTCGGCGGGGCACCCGAGGCGGAAGAATGACACGTGAAGCCGCCGCGGGGCGGGAAGCTGTGTGCGAGGGAGCAGTCGTGAGCCGTAGGGCGACCGTCCGGAATCCCGTCGATGGTGCGGACCCCTTCGGAGCCGCGCGGTTGCGGCGGGGTGTGCTGGACGCCTGGGCCGGCTCCCCGGCCCGCTTCCGCGAGGACGCCAACGCCGAGGAGGACCTCGCCCTCGGCGGGTACCGCGACCGGCTCGTGGTCGAGCTGGCCCAGAACGCCGCCGACGCGGCCGCGCGTGCCGGAGTGCCCGGCCGGCTGCGCCTGACGCTGCATCCGGGCGAGGACGGCGCGCACGCGGTCCTGGTGGCCTCCAACACGGGCGCGCCGCTGGACGCGGCGGGCGTCGAGTCGCTCTCCACCCTGCGCGCCTCCGCCAAGCGGGACAGCGACGCGGCCTCCGGCGCGGTCGGCCGCTTCGGCGTCGGCTTCGCCGCCGTGCTGGCGGTGACCGACGAGCCGGCGGTGGTCGGCCGGACCGGCGGAGTGCGCTGGTCGCTGGCCGAGGCCCGGTCGATGGCGCTGGACGTCGCGGCCCACAGTCCGGGCCTGGGCAACGAACTGCGGCGCCGGGACGGCCATGTGCCGCTGCTGCGGCTGCCGCTGCCGGCCGAGGGGACGGCCCCCGAGGGGTACGACACCGCCGTGGTGCTGCCGCTCCGGGACGGCGCGGCCGAGGACCTGACGCGCCGTCTGCTGGCCGCCGCCGACGACGCGCTGCTGCTGACCCTGCCGGGGCTGGCCGAGGTGGTCATCGAGACCCCGGAGGGCGTGCGCGAGCTGCGCCGCGGCGCCGACGGCCCGTACGTCGTCGTCGAGGACAGCGTGCGCGGCACGGTCCGGTGGCGGGTCGCCTCCGACGGCGGTCCGCTGGACCCCGCACTGCTGAGTGACCGCCCCGTCGAGGAACGGCTGCGGCCCGCCTGGTCGGTGACGTGGGCGGTCCCGGTGGACGCCGAGGGCGAGCCGGTACGCCCCGCCACCGCGCCCGTGCTGCACGCGCCGACCCCCACGGACGAACCGCTGGGGCTGCCCGCGCTGCTCATCGCCTCGCTGCCGCTGGAGCCGACCCGCCGCCACGTCGCGCCGGGCCCGCTCGCGGACTTCCTGGCCGAGCGCGCCGCCGACACGTACGCCACGCTGCTGCGGGACTGGGAGCCGGCCTCCGTCGGCACCATCGGCCTCGTGCCGGGGCCGCTCGGCAAGGGCGGCCTGGACGGCGAGCTGCGGCGGCTGGTGCTGGAACGGCTGCCGCGGGTGCCGTTCCTGCCCAGCGCCGCGACGGGCGCCGCGGTGCGCCGGGAGGCCGGCCACGCGCTCGACACCTGGCCGGAGGCCGGCGAACCGGCCGGCACCGGGACCGACGGGCCGTACGTGCTGCGCCCCGTCGAGGCCGAGCTGGTCGAGGGCGCGGGCGCCGGGACCGTCGCCGTCCTGGCCGAGCTCTTCCCCAGCCTGCTCCCCGCCGGCCTGGAGCGGCGGCCCGAGCTGCGCGCGCTGGGCGTGGCCCGGGTGCCGCTGGGCGAGGTGATCGACCGGCTGGCCGGGGTGGAGCGCACGCCGTCCTGGTGGTGGCGGCTGTACGAGTCGCTGGCCGGCACCGACCCGGACCGGCTGAGCGGGCTCCCCGTACCGCTCGCGGGCGGCCCGTCCCAGGAGGGCGGGGGCGTCCGGACGACGATCGGCCCCCGCCAGGTCCTGCTGCCCCTTCCGGACACGGGGACGGAAGCGGCGTCCCGGCACCGCACCCTGGCCCGGCTGGGCCTGAAGGTCGCGCACCCGGACGCGGTGCACCCGCTGCTGGAGAAGCTGGGCGCGGTGTCCGCCACGCCGCGCGCCGTCCTGCGGACCCCCCAGGTACGCGCCGCGGTCGCGCATTCCCTGGAGGCGGCCGAGGACGAGTACGACGTCTTCGAGGAGGAGCCGGCGGACGGCCCCGGCGGCGCCCTGAGCGGCGAGGAGCTGGCCGAGGCCGTGCTCGGACTGGTCCGCGACGCGGGGCTGGCCCCGGGCGACGAGCCGTGGCTGGGCGCGCTCGCGCTGCCCGACGAGGACGGCGAGCCGGCCCCGGCGGGGGAGCTGGTCTACCCGGGCAGCGCGTTCGAGCGGGTCATCCGGGACGGCGAACTGGCCTGCGTGGACGAGGAGCTGGCGGCCCGCTGGGGCGAGCAGCCGCTGACCGCGGTGGGCGTGCTGGCGGACTTCGCGCTGGTCCGCGCCCAGGACGTGGTCCTGGACCCGGACGAGCTGGAGCCCCGGGACGGCGACTTCGCCGAGCCGGACGACGTCGGCCTGCTGGACGCGGTCGACGTCTGGTGCGAGGACGTCCTCGACGGCCTGCCGGAGACTCCCGTGCCGCCGGTCGCCACCGAGATCGTCGCCGTCCGCGACCTGGAACTGGTCGACGACGACGCCTGGCCGCAGGTGCTGGCCATGCTGTCGCAGCCGCCGCTGCGGGACGCGCTCACCGCGCCGGTCCGGGTGCTGCTCCCGGACGGCACGACGGAGACGGTGCGCCCGTACACGGCGTGGTGGCTGCGCGGCCACCCCGTGCTCGACGGCCGGCGCCCCGCCGGTCTGCGCGCGGCGGGCGGCGATCCGCTGCTGGCGGGCCTGTACGAGTCGGCGGACGCCGGCGAGGTGGACGCGCAGGTGCTGCGCGCGCTCGGCGTGCGGACCTCGGTGGCGGCGCTGCTGGACGAGCCGGGCGGCGCCGCCGAACTGCTCTCCCGGCTGGCCGACGAGGACTCCGAGGTGACGCCCGCTCAGCTGCACGCCCTGTACGGCGCGCTGGCCGGGCTGGACCCCGAACAGGTGACGCTGCCGGACGAGCTGCGGGCCGTGGTGGGGGACGCGGTACGGGTGGTGGACGCGGCCGACGCGGTGATCGCGGACGCGCCGGATCTGCTGCCGCTGGCCGGTGACCGGCCGCTGCTGCCGGTCGGTCCGGCCCGCGCCGCGGCCCTGGCCGAGCTGCTCCAGGTACGCCGGCTGAGCGAGGAGTGCACCGCCGAGGTGCGGAGCGAGGGCACGGTGCGCGAGGTGCCGGACGCGGTACGCGCCCTGCTGGGCCCCGACACGCCCGCTACGTACGTCGAGCACGACGAACTGCTGGTGGCGGCGGACGCCGGGGACACCGGGCTGGACTGGCGGCGGGCCGCCGACGGCACGGTGCACGCGGCCACGTTCGAAGGCGTGGCGGCCGGGCTGGCCTGGGCCACCGGTCAGTGGCCGCGCCGCTTCGAGGTGGCGGCGCTGCTGGAGGACCCGACCCGTACGGAGGAACTGGCGCGGGCCCGCTGGTTCGACTGACGGACGGAGTCCGGGACCGGACGGCGGGCGGGGGCCCGGATCATCCGAGGGTCAGGCGTCGGGAACGGCGGCCTGGCCCTCGGCGCTTTTCGCCGCCGCGGCGCGCTTTATCGCGGCGTCGCGCTTGCGGACGTACCAGACGCCGAGCAGGCCGAGACCGCCGCCGGCCAGGCAGGTCCAGACCCACCAGGTGGTGCCCCGGTCGTCGAACCAGCCGTAGAAGGGGAGCTGGGCCAGGAAGAGCACGAACCAGATGACGGTGCCGCCGGTGATGGTGGCGACGACGGGCCCTTCCAGTGGGGCGGGCGCCTCGCGCAGTTCGGACTTCTTCCACATACCACCAAGCTTACGGCGGGCGGGGCCGCCGGCTGTCCCCGGCACTCGCCGAAGCGCCGCGAACCTGGTCCGGCCCTGTCGGCACAGGGGTCTACGCGCGGAGATAGCGATCATTGATTTGTTTATTCATACTGAACCTTTCTGGATCTGACCGGTTTCTATCGTCTGATAGAACAAAACTGATCCGATCGTTGTGTGGTCCGGGCCCCGGACCGCCCGCGCCTCCCCAGGCCCGTACCACTGAGGTCACCACCCATGCCCACCCCGGCCACCACCCAGGCCGACGCCGATTCCCCGTCCGGCGCCACGCCCGAGCCCAAGAACGGTCTCGACCGGTTCTTCCAGATCTCCGCACGCCGCTCCACGGTCTCCCGTGAGCTGCGCGGCGGCCTGGCCACCTTCTTCGCGATGGCCTACATCGTGATCCTGAACCCGATCATCCTGGCCGGCGGTCAGGACATGAACGGGCACCACCTGGACAACGCCCAGCTGGTCACCGCCACCGCGCTGGTCGCGGGCGTGACCACCGTCCTGATGGGCGTCGTCGGCAACGTCCCGATCGCGCTCGCCGCCGGACTGGGCATCAACGCGCTGGTCTCGCTCCAGCTCGCGCCCAAGATGACCTGGCCGGACGCGATGGGCATGGTCGTCTGGGCCGGCATCGTGCTGATGATCCTGGTCGCCTCGGGCCTGCGGCAGCGCGTCATGGACGCCATCCCCAACGGGCTGCGCCGGGCCATCGCCATCGGCATCGGCCTCTTCATCAGCCTGGTCGGCCTGGTCGACTCGGGCTTCGTCAGCCGCAACCCGGACTCCGCGCACACCACCGTGCCGCTCGCCCTGGGCACCGGCGGCCAGCTCCAGGGCTGGCCGGTGCTGGTGTTCGTGCTCGGCCTGGCGCTGATGTTCGTGCTGACCGTCCGGAAGGTCAAGGGCGCGATCCTCATCGGGATCGTCGTCATGGCCGTCGTCGCGATCGTCATCAACACCGTCGCGGACCTGCCGGACAGCGCCTGGGGCCTGGCCGTGCCGAAGATCCCGGACGCGCTGGTGGGCACCCCCGACTTCGGCCTGGTCGGTCAGATCAGCCTCTTCGGCGGCTTCCAGAAGGTCGGCATCCTCACCGGCTGCCTCTTCGTCTTCACCGTGCTGCTCTCCGGCTTCTTCGACGCGATGGGCACGATCATCGGCGTCGGCGAGGAGTCCGGCCTGGCCGACAAGAACGGCCAGCTGCCGCGCATGGGCCGGATCCTGATGATGGACGGCATCGGCGTCGCGGGCGGAGGCCTCGGTTCCTGCTCGGCCAACACGTGCTTTGTTGAATCCACCGCGGGCGTCGGCGAGGGTGCCCGTACGGGCCTGGCGAACGTCGTGACCGGCGGACTCTTCCTGCTCACGCTGGTCTTCACCCCGCTCGCCACGGTCGTGCCGTCGCAGGCCGCCACGCCCGCCCTGCTCGTCGTCGGCTTCCTGATCATGGCGTCCAACGTCCGCGAGATCGACTGGAGCGACTTCACCGTCGGCATCCCGGCGTTCCTGACGATCGTCTCGATGCCGTTCACGTACAGCATCACCACCGGCATCGGCGTCGGTGTCCTGGCCTTCATCCTGCTGCGCGCCGCGACCGGCCGCTTCCGGCAGGTCCCGTGGCTGCTGAACGTCGTCGGGCTCTGCTTCCTGGTCTACTTCCTGCTCAACCCGATCGAGCAGGCGCTCGGCCTGAAGTAGTCACCGGTTTCCCCGGCCGTACCGGCGGAGCCAACAACTCCGCTATATCGGCGGAGCGGCGTAGAACCGTTCCGTCTCCTCGACCGACGTCTTGAAGCGTTCGTCGAAGTCCTCGCGCATGAGCGTCCGGATCACGTAATCCTGGACGCTCATGCCGCGTTTGGCCGCGTGCTGTCCGATGCGCTCCAGCAGCTCACCGTCGACGCGCAGGCTGAGCACTCTCGATCCCATGCGGTCAACGTTCCACGTCCGGCCCGTTCTGGCGCGTCACTTTCCGCCACCCTCTCACTCATTTGGGTGATGCATGCAGTCCGGCGTTCTCCGACTTTCTTTAGCGAGAGTAATGAGTTACGCTAACAAACATGCCGGAACTGTCCCTCGGCGACGACGCTGCCGCCGTGAACGCGCTGCGGTCCGCCGTCATGCGCCTGTCCCGCCGGATCAAGCACCAGCGGGTCGACGAATCGCTGAGCCCTACCGAGATGTCGGTACTGGGCACCCTCGCGCGCTGCGGCACGGCCACCCCCGGTGAGCTGGCCCGCAAGGAGCACGTCCAGCCGCCGTCGATGACCCGCATCGTCGCGATGCTCGAAGCCAAGGGGCTGGTCCGGCTGGAGCCGCACCCCGACGACCGGCGCCAGAAGGTCGTCACCCAGACCGAGCAGGCGGAGGAGATGCTCGAGGAGAGCCGCCGCAAGCGCAACGTCTGGCTGGCCGATCTGGCCTCGGGCCTGGACGAGGAGGAGTGGGAGGCGCTGCGCGCCGCCGCGCCCGTACTGGAGAAGCTCGCGCACCTGTAGCGCGCGAGCGCCGGGCCGAGCAGGACGAGTCGCAGCAGCCGGAGCCACCTGTGTAACCGCGATACGAAGCCACCGACCGCCGAGGAGGCGAACCCACTTGAGTACGGGATCCGGAACAGATTCCGCCCCCGCACCTGACTACGACAACGACCGCGGGACCGGCGCTGCCCCCGCCCCCGCGGAACCCGTCGCGGCTGCCGCCAAGCCGCGCAAGGGCACCTTCAGCTCACTGCGCAACCGTAACTACCGCCTCTTCGCCACCGGCCAGGTCGTCTCCAACACCGGTACCTGGATGCAGCGCATCGCCCAGGACTGGCTGGTGCTGAGCCTGACCGGCTCCTCCGCCGCGGTCGGCATCACCACCGCGCTCCAGTTCCTCCCCATGCTGCTCTTCGGGCTGTACGGCGGCGTGATCGCCGACCGGCTGCCCAAGCGCAAGCTGCTGCTGCTCACCCAGGCCGCGATGGGCCTCACGGGACTTGCCCTCGCGGTGCTCACCCTCACCGGCAGCGTCCAGGTGTGGCACGTCTACCTCGTCGCCTTCCTGCTCGGCCTGGTCACCGTGGTCGACAACCCGGCCCGGCAGTCGTTCGTCTCCGAGATGGTCGGCCCCGACGACCTGCGCAACGCCGTCAGCCTGAACTCCGCGAACTTCCAGTCGGCCCGGCTGGTCGGCCCCGCCGTCGCCGGCGTACTGATCACCGCCGTCGGCAGCGGCTGGGCGTTCATGCTCAACGGCCTGTCCTTCATCGCGCCGATCATCGGCCTGCTGATGATGCGCCCCGCCGAGCTGTACCCGGGCAAGGTCGTGCCGCGCGGCAAGGGCCAGCTCCGCGAGGGCCTGCGCTACGTCGCCGGCCGCCCGGACCTGATCTGGCCGATCGTCCTGGTCGGCTTCATCGGCACCTTCGGCTTCAACTTCCCGATCTGGCTGACCGCCTTCGTCGACAAGGTCTACCACTCGGGCGCCGGCACGTACGGCCTGCTCAACACGCTCATGGCGGCCGGTTCGCTGGCCGGTGCGCTGCTCGCGGCCCGGCGCGGCACGTCCCGCCTCCGCCTGCTGGTGGGCGCAGCGCTCCTCTTCGGCGTCCTGGAGATCGCCGCGTCCCTCGCCCCGACCTTCTGGCTGTACGCGGTCCTCCTGGTCCCGATCGGCATGTGCGGCCTGACGATCAACGTCACCGCCAACTCCAGCGTCCAGCTGGCCACCGACCCCGCCATGCGCGGCCGCGTGATGAGCCTGTTCATGATGGTCTTCATGGGCGGCACCCCGCTGGGCGCCCCGCTCGTCGGCTGGGTCACGGACGCGTACGGCGCCCGGATCGGCTTCCTCACCGGCGGCGCGATTTCCGCCTTGGCGGCGGTGGGCGTCGGCCTCTTCCTGGCCCGCGCCGGCGGCCTTCGCCTGAAGATCGACCTCCGCCGCGGCCACCAGCACGTCGCGCTCGTCCCGCGCGACGGAGCCGGCGCTCGGCGGGACCGGGTGGCTGCCGCGGCCTGAGCGTTGCCGTCTGCGGACGCGTCGTGGTTGCTCGCGCTGTTCCCCGCGCCCCCGAAGGGCCGCGGGGAACAGCGCGATCGGCTCCAGCGGCGCTGCGCGCGCGAAAATGACCGCATGAGACTCTTCGCAGCGGTCCTGCCGCCACAGGAGGCGATCGACGAGCTGGCAGCGGAGGTGAAGGTCCTCCGTCGGCTGCCCGGCGCTGAGCGCCTCCGCTGGACCGGCCATGAGGGCTGGCACTTCACGCTCGCCTTCTACGGGGAGGTGGCCGAGGATCTCCTCCCCGAGCTGCACACCCGGCTGGCCCGCGCGGCCCACCGCCACCGCCCGTTCCCGCTGCGGATACGCGGCGGCGGCCGGTTCGACCACAAGGTGCTGTGGGCGGGCGCGGCGGGCGGCCTGGACCCGATGCGGCACCTGGCCGACTCCGCGGGGGCCGCGGCCCGCCGGACCGGCGTGGACATGGGCGGGCACCGCCGGTACACCCCGCATCTGACCCTCGCCCGCGCCCGGGGCAGCGAGGCCCGCGTGGACCTCACCGCCTTCGCCGACGCGCTCGCGGAGTACGAGAGCGAGGAGTGGACCGTGACCGACCTGGCCCTCGTCCGCAGCAACCTCCCCGCCTCCGGCGTCCCCGGCGAACAGCCCCGCTACGAGACGGTGGCGTCCTGGCCGCTGGGCCACTGAGCGCGGCGGGCAGCGGGGCGGACACCGGACGGACGCCGGTACTGGCTGCGGGCCCGACCGGCCGTCCGGTTACGCTCGAAGGGTGGACCCCAAGACCCGTAACCGGATCATGTCCGGCCTGCTCGCCGTGCTGCTGATCGTCGTCGTCGTGGCGGCCGCCCTCCAGTGAGCCCGCAGTGACCTCACGCCGGGCGGCCGCCGCCTCCTGACCGCCTACCAGGCGAAGGCTTCCGGCGACGGCCCCGGCCCCGGGAAGATCTCGTCCAGCGACCGCAGCAGCTCGTCCGGCAGCGTCAGCTCCACCGCCCGCAGCGCCGACGCGAGCTGGTCCGTCGTACGCGGCCCCACGATCGGTCCGGTCACGCCGGGCCGTGTCAGCAGCCACGCCAGCGCGACCTCGCCCGGCTCCAGCCCGTACTTGTCCACGACGTCCTCGTACGCCTGGATCTGCGCCCGCGCGGTGGGGTCGGCGAGTGTGTCGGCGGCCCGCCCGGAGGCGGTGCGGCCACCGCCGCCTTCGCGCTCCTTGCGGATGGCGCCGCCCAGCAGCCCGCCGTGCAGCGGCGACCACGGGATCACGCCGAGCCCGTAGCCCTCGGCCGCCGGGATGACCTCCATCTCGGCCCGCCGCTCGGCGAGGTTGTAGAGACACTGCTCGCTGACCAGCCCGTACGAGCCGCGGCGCGCGGCGGTCTCGTTGGCCTGCGCGATGTGCCAGCCCGCGTGGTTCGAGGACCCCGCGTACAGGATCTTGCCCTGCTGCACGAGGACGTCGATCGCCTGCCAGATCTCATCCCAGGGCGTGTTCCGGTCCACGTGGTGGAACTGGTACAGATCGATGTAGTCCGTCCCCAGCCGCTTGAGGCTGGCGTCCACGGCCCGCCGGATGTTCACCGCGGACAGCTTGTCGTGGTTCGGCCAGACGGTGTCGCCGTCCGGCCCCATGTTCCCGTAGACCTTGGTCGCCAGCACGACCTTGTCGCGCCGGCCCCCGCCCTTGGCGAACCAGGACCCGACGATCTCCTCGGTACGGCCCTTGTTCTCACCCCAGCCGTACACATTGGCCGTGTCGAAGAAGTTGACCCCCGCGCCCAGCGCGGCGTCCATGATCGTGTGACTGTCGGCCTCGTCGGTCTGCGGCCCGAAATTCATCGTCCCGAGCACGAGTCGGCTGACCTTGAGCCCGGTACGTCCTAGCTGCGTGTACTCCATGACCCCTCAGCCAACGCCTTGGAGCGCACTCGAATCAAGGTCGTGAACCTGTTCCAGGTGTCGGCCGACGCGGTGATCGCGGGCCGCGATATGTCTTTCGAGTCCCGGACGTGGACGCAGGTGGTAGCGACGGCGACCTGCACGCACGCGCCCTGGTCGCCGCTGTAGCTGCTCTTGTGCCAGTTCAGGTCGGTGCTCATGGAGCCTCTGCCACCTGTCCGGTACGCGTGAGGAACGCGGTCCAGGCGCTGGGGGAGAAGGTGATCGCGGGCCGGGCTATGTCCTTGGAGTCCCGGATGTGGACGAGGACGGGGGTGACGGCAACCTCGACGCAGTCGCCGCCTTGGGGGCCGCTGTGGGAGGACTTCGTCCATTGCAGGTCAGACGTCATAGTTCCCGTACCACCTGTTCGATGAGGTCGGTGGACTCTTCGGGGCCGAGAGCCTGTGCCCGCAGAATGCCATACTTGCCGAACAAGTTCCCTAGCTCGGGCTGTTCGGCGACGAAGTAGCTTCCGCTTTGGCCTTCCACGTACGCCAACTGCCGGTGGTCCGAGGTGTACAGCAGCACCATGGGGCCGTCGAGGCCGGCGTGGGTCTGGCGGTCCGGTGGCATCACCTGGACCTGGACGTGCCGGAGCTTCGCGACTTCCAGTACGTGTCGCAACTGTTCCTTGAGCACCTGGGGGCCGCCGATGGGGCGGGTGAGCGTGCTCATCTCCAGGATGAAGGCCAGGTCCGGCGCCGGCTTGCGTTGCAGGAGCCGCTGGCGTGCGAGCCGGGTGGTCACCCGAGCTTCGATCTGCTCGTCGTCCAGTGCTGGATAGTGGCAGCCGAAGAGCCCCCGGGCGTACGCCTCGGTCTGGAGCAGCCCGGGGATCACCAGTGGCATGTACGAGTGCAGGGCCAGGCATCTCGCCTCCTCGTCGGCGAACTCCTCGAACCAGTAGGGCATTCGGCTGACGTGCAGCTCCACAGCCGCTGCCAGAAGTGCACCCCGTGCACCCACCGCCTCGTCCGCCCGGGGGACGAACTTTCCCTTCGGCGGGCGGTCGCCCCGTTCCACCATCGCTACCTGGGACTTGGAGAACTCGATCCGTCTGCCCAGGGCTTCCTGGGTCAGGCCGGCCTGCTCCCGGTGGAAGCGCAGCATGGCGCCGAACATCCTCGTGTTGCCGGAGCCGTGTCCACTCCTGTTCACAGCACCCTCCCCTTCGTTCACGACGCCTCACGGCCGTCGTGTGGCACTGGTCACAGTCAATCCGCGAGCGCAACGCTTCGGGGCATGAACCTTGGAATCTCACCCGATCTCGTACCGGCCTGGGTGCCCGCGTCAGGGCATGCGCTGCGGCTCGTCGGGGTGCACTTCGACGCCGTCCGGATCGGCGACTTCTTCGGCGAGCAAGTGGCGTACGAACTGATGCAGTTCACGGACTTCCGGGCGGGGCCGATCGTGCGGGACGCGACCCGGGGCCGGAACTCCTACTTCCTGCTGCCGCCGCGCACCGCCGCGGCATACGCGTGGCCGGTGGGAGCCGAGGTGGTGGGGCGCGGCGGGCGGCACGCGGCGTTCGTCGGGGTGCCTGCGTTGTACGGGGACACCTGGCCGCTCGACTGGCGGTCCCTGCCGTGCGCCGAAGCGCCCTTCGTGGAGCCTGAGTTGTTGCAGGAGATGGCCGTGCGGGTGGTGGCCGGGTCGGCCTAGGTCGCGTCTCCACGGACGTCGGCCTTGATCTCAAGTTGACTTGAGGTCGTAGCGTCGGTGAGGTCAGCACACAGGGGCTCCGAATCGGGGGACGCAATCATGGCCACTATTCCCGGGCGCTATCGCTACGCCGCAGTACCGCACATCATGATCGACGGGGCCGCCGAGGCGATGGCCTTCTACGAGGCCGCGTTCGGGGCCGAGGAGGTCATGCGCATCGCTCACCCCGACGGCCGCGTCCTGCACGCCGAGATCAGGATCCAGGATTCGGTGCTCATGGTCGGCGACGGGGGCGGCGGCTTCCTCACCCCGCGGACGGCGGGTGGCACGACGGTGGGTCTGCACGTGTACGTCGAGGACGTCGACACGCTGTACCGCCGGGCCGTCGCGGCCGGTGCGGAGTCGCTCCAGCCGCCCACCGACATGTTCTACGGGGACCGGACCGTCATGCTGAGGGACCCCTTCGGGCACGTGTGGGTCTTCCTGACCCAGGTCGAGGACCTGTCGCCGGAGGAGGTCGCCCGGCGCGGCAACGAACTGCTCCGGGGGCAGGCGCCCTCGGCCGGGTGAGCGATGCGCCAGGTCAGCGGGGGAAGACCGCCGGTTCGTACGGGGCGCCCACGTCCCAGCCCTGGTGCAGCGCGTCGGCGAAGGCCGCGGCGAGCAGGTGTTCGCCCGACGGTGACGGGTGCGTGCCGTCGTAGGTGTCGCGGTCGAGGAGGTAGTCCTCGGGTGGGGAGGCGAGGAGCAGAGGGGACGCGGAGGTGGAGAGGTCGGCGACCGTCTTCGCCAGGAGTTCGTTGAAGCGGTCGCACTCGGCGGCGAAGGGGGCGTCCGTCGTCGCCCGGATGTTGGGGATGACGGGGAGGAGTACGGCGCGGAGGTGCGGCTGCGCGGAGCGGGCCTCGGTGAGGAAGCGGCGGACGTTGGCGGCGGTCTGGTCCGCGTCCGTGTAGAAACCGAGGTCGATGAGGCCGAGCGAGATGAGCAGCGTGTCGGCCTTGTGGGTGCGTACCGCGTCGGCGATGAGCGGGGCCATGTGCAGCCAGCCCTCGCCCCAGCCGGCGAGGTGGCGGCGGGCGCGCTCGGGGAAGGCGGGGTCGCCGTAGTCGTACGAGACGGGCTCGGCGGCGGCGATGTCGTAGAGCGTGTCGCGCGGGCCGACGATGCGGTAGGGGCCGCCGTACGTCCGGTTGAGGTGCTGCCACATGCGGTAACGCCAGGTGTAGTCGCCGGCGGAGCCGATGGTCATGGAGTCGCCGACGAACATGATCCGCATCCGGCCATTTTCGCCGATCACCGGCGTGGCCGGTACGTGACGCCGGCCACGCGCCACCGCGGACCGCCCAGCTGGTGGGAAGCTGGGGGCATGCGTTCGCTTCTGTGCGCGGCAGGTGCCGCGGGAGTACTGCTCTTCGCGTCGGCCTCCGGAGCCGTGGCCGCGCCCGGCGGCGAGCCGGAGCCGTTCACCGTCAAGGACCCGCGGATCACCGAGTCCAGCGGGCTGGCCGCCAGCCGTGCGCACCCCGGCGTGTACTGGACGCACAACGACAGCGACGACGGGCCGTACGTCTACGCCGTGGACTCCCGGACGGGCCGGACGGTCGCGACCGTCACCATGCGGGGCGTGGGCGATCCGCGCGACGTCGAGGCGATCTCGGTCGGGCCGGACGGCGATCTGTACGTCGGCGACATCGGCGACAACCTGGACGGGTCCTGGGACCACGTGTGGGTCTACCGGTTCCCCGAGCCGAAGCAGCTGCGCGACCAGACGGTGACCGCCACCCAGTACGACGTGACGTACGCGGACGGGCCGCGGAACGCCGAGGCGATGATGGTCCACCCGAAGACCGGCCGGGTCTACATCGTGTCGAAGAAGGAGGACGGGGGCGCGGCGCTGTACGCCGGGCCCGAGCGGCTGAGTACGTCCGGTACGAACGTCTTCCGGCGTGTCTCCGGTATCGACATGTGGGTGACGGACGGTGCTTTCTCGCCGGACGGCTCGCGGCTGATGCTGCGGAGCTACTTCGGGGGCCGCATGTACCGCTGGGTGGACGGCCGCCCGAAGGACGACATCGGCAGCACCGGCGTACCGTTCCAGGGGCAGGGCGAGTCGGTCACGTTCACGCCGGACGGGCGGACGCTGATGTTCGGGTCGGAGGGGGCGGACAGTCAGGTCGAGCCGATGGGGCTGAGCGGTGAGCAGCTTCCGGAGTCGGTGTCCGGTGACGGGTCCGCGACTCCGGGGGACGGCGGCAGGAGCGGCACGGACGGTTCCGGCGGCTCCTCCGACTCCTCCGACTCCTCGGACTCCTCCGACTCCTCGGAGAAGAGCAGCCCGGCCGTCACCGGCGTCGTCGTCATCGGCATCGCCATCGCCGCCGTCCTGGCCATCCGCCGCCGGGGCCGCCGCGGCTGAGGGCGGGACGCCTATCCCTCGCGCCCCTCGATGAACGGCGCGAGGCCGTCCAGGAGGCGGGTGAGGCCCAGTTCGAAGATGTCGTCACCGGCTTCCTCGAAGGCGTCCTCGGGCAGCGCCGCCAGCTGGGGGTAGCGTCCGCTCTCCATCACGCGCGTGAGCACGGGCTCCTGGGCCTTCCAGAATGCGGCGTCGCTGATGCCGCTGCGCTTCTCGGCCTGGGCCTGGTTCACCTCGACGCGGGTGACGCCGGTGACGAAGCCGTCGAGGGCGACCAGGACGTGGATCTTCTCGCGGCCGGTCAGCCGGGTGCCGGACAGTCCCTGGAGGGCGTACTCCATCCCGTCCAGCGCGTTGGGGCCGAGGATCGGACGGGCCTGGTCGACCTGGAGCAGCCAGGGGTGCTGCTGATAGAGGCGGCGGCTGCCGTGTGCCACGGCGGTCAGTGCGGCGCGCCAGCCCTGGTCGGCCGGAGGGTGGGCGGACAGGTCGAACTCCACGACCTTGTCGAGCATCAGGTCCAGCAGTTCCGCCTTGCCCGGTACGTACCGGTACAGCGACATCGTGCCGACGCCCAGCTCGGTGGCGACCCGGCGCATCGAGACGGCAGCGAGGCCGTCGGTGTCGGCGACGGTCACCGCGGTGGTGACGATCGCGTCGAGGGTGAGGCCGGGTTTCGGGCCGCGGGTGGGGCGCTCGCCGGTGCCCCAGAGCAGCTCCATGCTGCGCGAGACGTCTCCGCTGCCGCTGTGTTCTGTCGTGGTCATCGTGGGGCCATGGTAGGCCGCCGGAAAAAATCTGGGTACGCCGTACGCGCAATGGAGTACGGTGTACGCGGAAGTGGGTACGGCGTACCCAGTGGGGTGGGCGGCACGGAGGGGAGCCCATGCGAGCAGCGGGAACAGCAGGAACAGCGGGAACAGCGCAGACAGCAGGAACAGCGCAGACAGCAGGAACAGCGGAGACAGCCGTCCTCGCGGAGGGGCTGCGCAAGACGTACGGGAGCAAGCGCGCGCTCGACGGTCTCGATCTCACGGTCCGGCGGGGGACCGTGCACGGTCTGCTCGGGCCGAACGGGGCGGGCAAGACCACCGCGGTCCGCATCCTGTCCACCCTGGTGCGGCTCGACGGCGGCCGGGCGCGGGTGGCGGGCCTGGACGTGGCGCGGCAGCCGCGCGAGGTGCGCGGCCGGATCGGGCTGACCGGCCAGTACGCGGCCGTGGACGAGGTGCTGACCGGCCGGCAGAACCTGGAGATGTTCGGCCGTCTCTTCCACCTGGGCGGCCGCCGGGCCCGGCAGCGCGCGACCGAGCTGCTGGAGCAGTTCGGCCTGACGGACGCCGCCGGCAAGGGGGTCGGGCAGTACAGCGGCGGCATGCGGCGCCGGCTCGACCTCGCCGCCTCCATGGTCCTCGCCCCCGCCGTGCTGTTCCTGGACGAGCCGACGACCGGCCTGGACCCGCGCAGCCGCGGCGAGGTCTGGGACGCGGTACGGGCGCTGGTCGCCGACGGCACCACCGTGCTGCTCACCACGCAGTACCTGGAGGAGGCCGACCGGCTCGCCTCGCACATCACCGTCATCGACCACGGCCGGGCCATCGCCGACGACACCCCGGACGGGCTGAAGGACCGGGTCGGCGGCGACCGGATCGAGGTCGTGGTCACGGAGCGGGCCGACATCCCGCGCGCGGCGAAGGTCGTCGCCCGGGCCGCCGACGGCGAACCGGAGACGGACGAGGCCGAGCTGCGCGTCCACGCGCCGGTCACCGACCGGGTCGCAGCCCTCACCGACGTGGCGCGCACCCTCCAGGACGAGGGCGTACCGGTCCAGGACATCGGGCTGCGCAGGCCGAGCCTGGACGACGTGTTCCTGCGTCTGACCGGGCACCGCACGGAGACCGAGGGGGCCGCCGCATGAGCACGAGTACGCGCACGCGCACGTACGGACTGACCGGGGAGGAGTCCCGCGCGCGTGCCGCGGACGGCTCCGCCCTCCGCTGGGCGCTCGCCGACTGCTGGAACGTCGTCCGCCGCGGCCTCACCCACTACCAGCGCCAGCCGGTCAACATCGCCTGGCAGCTGGGCTTCCCGATCCTCTCCGTGCTGCTGTACGGATACGTCTTCGGCAGCGCCATGAAGGTGCCCGGCGGCGGGGACTACCGGGACTTCCTGATGCCGGGCATGTTCGTGATGACGATGGCCTTCGGGTTCATCAACACCGCGACGGTGGTGGTCCACGACTCCACCAAGGGCGTCATCGACCGCTTCCGCTCCATGCCGATGGCGCCGTCCGCGGTGGTCGCCGGGCGGGGCGTCACCGACCTCGTCGTCGCCTGCGCCGAGCTGGCGATCCTGATGCTCACCGCACTGGTCATGGGCTGGCGGCCCGACGGCGGCCTCGGCTTCCTCGCCGCCTTCGCGCTGCTGCTGTGGCTGCGGTTCGCGCTGATCTGGGTCGGGGTGTGGCTCGGGCTGCTGGTCCCGAACCCGGAGGCGGCGGGCGGCCTGTTCGCGGTCGCCTTCCCGCTGACCATGATCTCCAGCATCTTCGTCGCGCCCCAGCTGATGCCGGACTGGCTGGGCTTCCTGGCGTCCTGGAACCCGGTCTCCTCGACGGCCGCGGCCACGCGTGAGCTGTTCGGCACGCCGGTGGGGAGCGGAACGTCCTGGGTGGAGCAGCACCCGCTGCTGATGGCGGTGGTGTGGCCGGTGCTCCTCACGGCCGTCTTCCTGCCGCTGGCGGTACGCCGCTTCCAGCGCCTCAGCCGCTGAGCGGGCCGCGGGCGGAAGACGCGTACGGGCCCCGGCGATCACCTCGCCGGGGCCCGTACGTGCGTCGGTGCACGGGGGCGACTACAGCTTCTCCAGCTGCTACAGCTTCTCGATCACGTAGTCGATGCAGTTCGTCAGCGCCTCGACGTCGGCCGGGTCGATGGCCGGGAACATCGCGATGCGCAGCTGGTTGCGGCCGAGCTTGCGGTACGGGTCGGTGTCGACGATGCCGTTGGCGCGCAGCACCTTGGCGACGGCCGCGGCGTCCACGTCGTCGTTGAAGTCGATCGTGCCGATGACCTGCGAGCGCTTGGCCGGGTCCGTGACGAACGGGGTGGCGTACTTGGACTCCTCGGCCCAGCCGTACAGGGTGCGCGAGGAGGTCGCCGTGCGACGGACCGCCCAGTCCAGACCGCCCTGGCCGTTGAGCCACTCCAGCTGCTCGTTGAGCAGGAAGAGGGTGGACAGCGCCGGGGTGTTGTACGTCTGGTTCTTGAGGGAGTTGTCGATCGCCGTCGGGAGCGAGAAGAACTCCGGGACGTGCCGGCCGGAGGCGTGGACGGCGCGGGCGCGCTCCAGGGCCGCGGGGGAGAAGACGCCGATCCACAGGCCGCCGTCGGAGGCGAAGGACTTCTGCGGGGCGAAGTAGTAGACGTCCGTCTCGGAGACGTCGACCGGCAGGCCGCCGGCGCCGGAGGTGGCGTCGACCAGGACGAGCGAACCCTCGTCGGCGCCCGCCACCCGCTTGATGGGCATGGCGACACCGGTGGAGGTCTCGTTGTGCGTGAAGGCGTAGACGTCCACGCCCTCCTCGGCCTGCGCCTCCGGGTGCGTACCGGGGTCGGACGAGATGATGGTGGGCTCCTCCAGCCAGGGCGCGAGCTTGCTGGCCTTGGCGAACTTCGAGGAGAACTCGCCGAAGGTGAGGTGCTGGGACTTGCGCTCGATCAGGCCGTGCGTCGCGATGTCCCAGAACGCGGTGGAGCCGCCGTTGCCGAGCACGACCTCGTAGCCCTCGGGGAGCTGGAAGAGGTCGCGGACGCCCTCGCGCACCTTGCCGACCAGGTTCTTCACCGGGGCCTGGCGGTGGGAGGTGCCGAGGAGGGAGGTTCCGGTGGCGGCCAGCGCGTCGACCGCCTCCGTACGCACCTTGGAGGGGCCCGCGCCGAAGCGACCGTCGGCGGGCTTGATGTCAGCGGGAATCTGGATCTCAGCCACGTGCGCAGCCTAATCCGTCGGACCGCCGGGTTCTGACCGGAGTCCAGCGGTTGAGACGGGAGTGTCCGGGGATGGCAGCGCTTCGGAGCCCATCTCCCGGCGTCCGGCGGGGCAGGCTGAGGGTATGGCTGAGCGTGCGCAGAGGGAGACAGGGACAGGGACGGCGGACCAGGAACTGGTACGGGCGCTGACGGCGGCCGTACGGGGGGAGGTGTCGGGCACCGCGGCCGACCGGGCGCTGGTGACCATGGACGCGTCGAACTACCGGCGGGTACCGCGGGCGGTCGTCGCGCCACGGGACGCGGCGGACGTCGAGGCCGCGCTGCGGGTCTGCCGGGAGTACGGCGTACCGGTGGTGCCGCGCGGCGGCGGTACGTCCATCGCGGGGCAGGCCACCGGTACGGGCGTGGTGCTGGACTTCACCCGGCACATGCGGCGGATCCTCTCGCTGGACCCGGAGGCGCGGACGGCCGTGGTCCAGCCCGGCGTGATCTGCGACGAGCTGCGCACCGCGGCCGCCGCGCACGGCCTGACCTTCGGTCCCGACCCGTCCACGCACAGCCGCTGCACGATCGGCGGCATGATCGGCAACAACTCCTGCGGCTCGCACTCGGTGGCCTGGGGGACGACCGCGGACAACGTGCATGCCCTGGACGTGCTGACGTACGGGGGTGAGCGGGTCCGGGCTGCCCAGGGGTTCGACGGGGTGCCGGACGCCCTCGCGGACGGCGTGCGCGCCCTGGCCGACGGGAACCTCGCGCTGCTGCGCACCGGCTTCCCCGAGCTGCCGCGCCGGATCTCCGGGTACGCGCTGGACGCCCTCCTCCCCGAGAAGGGCGTCGACCTCGCGCGGGGGCTGACGGGCAGTGAGGGCACGCTCGGGGTGCTCACCGCGGCGACCGTGAAGCTGGTCGAGGCGCCGAAGGCCCGGGCCCTGGCCGTGCTGGGGTACCCCGATGAGAGCGCCGCCGCCGAGGCCGCGCACACCCTGCTGCCGTACCGGCCGTTGACGGTCGAGGGCATGGCGTCGGACCTGGTGCCGGACGCCGGGGGCCTGCCGAAGGGCGGCGCCTGGCTCTTCGTGGAGACGGGCGGCGGATCGCCGGAGGAGGCGCGGGCGCGTGCCGAGGAGCTGTGCCGGGCGGCGGGCTCCGGTACGACGGATCACGCGGTGGTGTCCGACCCGGCGGGGCAGCGCGCCCTGTGGCGGGTGCGCGAGGACGCCTCGGGTACGGCGACCCGGATGCCCGACGGTGGGGGCACCTCCCGCTCGAGCGGAGCCGAGAGTGGGGGAGAAGCATGGCCCGGGTGGGAGGACTGCGCCGTGCCCCCGGAGCGGCTCGGCGGCTACCTCCGCGACTTCCGGGCGCTGCTCGCCCAGCACGGACTGCGCGGCACCCCGTACGGCCACTTCGGCGACGGCTGCATCCACGTACGCATCGACTTCGACCTGCTCACCGAGGCCGGCATCGGCCGCTTCCGGGACTTCTCGTACGACCTGGGGGACCTGGTCGTCGCGCACGGCGGGTCGCTGTCCGGCGAGCACGGCGACGGGCAGGCCCGCGCCGAGCTGCTGCCGAAGATGTACGGGCCGGAACTGACGGACCTCTTCGGACGTTTCAAGGACATGTGGGACCCGGCGGGCGGGCTCAACCCCGGCATGCTCGTCCGTCCGCACCGCATGGAGGACAACCTCCGCTTCGCCGTGCTGCCGAAGCAGCCGGTCGACGTGGAGTTCGGCTATCCGCACGACAAGGGCGACTTCTCCGCCGCCGTCCGGCGCTGCGTCGGCGTCGCCAAGTGCCGCACCACCTCCGTCTCCGGCGCGGGCGTGATGTGCCCGTCCTTCCGCGCGACGGGCGAGGAGCAGCACTCCACCCGCGGCCGCGCCCGGCTGCTGCACGAGATGCTGGCGGGCGAAGTGGTCACCGGCGGCTGGCGGTCGGCCGAGGTGCACGACGCGCTCGACCTCTGCCTGTCCTGCAAGGGCTGCCGCAGCGACTGCCCGGTGGGCGTGGACATGGCGACGTACAAGGCGGAGTTCCTGCACCACCACTACAAGGGCCGGCTGCGGCCCGCCGCGCACTACGCCATGGGCCGGCTGCCGCAGTGGCTGCGTGCCGCCTCCGTCGCGCGGCTGGCCCCCGTGCTCAACGCGGCGGCCGGGGTCGGGCCGCTCGCCGCCCTGGCCAAGCGGGCGGGCGGCATCGCGCCGGAGCGCACGATCCCGGAGCTCGCGGCCGAGCCGTTCACGCGCTGGTTCGCCCGCCGCTTCCGCGCCCGTACGACCGGCTCCCGGCCGCGGATCATCCCGAGTGCGAAGGCCGCCACCCTCTGGCCCGACACCTTCACCACCTATCTCGCGCCGTCCGTGGGGCAGGCCGCGGTGCGGGTCCTGGAGGCCGCGGGCAAGGAGGTGGTCCTTCCGGCGGCGCCGGACAAGGCCGTCTGCTGCGGCCTGACCTACGTCTCCACCGGCCAGCTCGACCGGGCCCGCAAGGTCATGCGGCGCACGCTGGACCGCGTCGGGCCGTCGCTCGGCTCGCCGGTCGTCGTCCTGGAGCCGAGCTGTGCCGCTACTCTCCGCACCGATCTGCCCGAACTGCTTTCGGACGACCCGCGCGCGGCCCAGCTGGCCCGCTCGGTACGGACCTTCGCGCAGTACCTGGAGGAGTACGCGCCGGACTGGCGGCCGCCGCGCGTCGACCGCCCGGTGGCCGGCCAGACCCACTGCCACCAGCACGCGGTCCTCGGCGACGCGGCCGAGCGCCGGCTGCGTGAGCGGGCGGGGCTGACCGGTGAGCTGAGCGGCGGCTGCTGCGGCCTCGCGGGCAACTTCGGCTTCGAACGCGGCCATTACGACGTTTCCGTAGCGTGTGCAGAAGAACAGCTGCTGCCTGCGGTGCGGGGCGCCGACCCGTCCGCCGAGATCGTCGCCGACGGCTTCTCCTGCCGTACGCAACTGGCCCAGCTGGGAGAACGTCCCGGGCGTCATCTCGCGGAGGTGCTGGCGGCGCACCTGTGACGGAACGGCCGGAAATGTGCGATCGCAACGTATTCACGGAAATTGCATTTTTCCGCGCTGGTGGTCGGACCGTAGCTTGGGGGACGTGAATCAATCGTCTCCCCAGTCCGGCGTCCAGGCCGGCCCCCGTACCCGTGCCTCCTCCGGCCTCTCGGACGCCGGTGAGTCCCCGCAGCTCGCGGCGCCCGACGCGGGCGCGGTGCCCGTAGCGGTACCGGCCTCGGAGGAGGTCCGGCGGGCCGAACGGGCGGACCGGGCGAGCGGCTCCCGCAGCCGCATGGTGTCCGTGGGGCTGGTGATCGGCGGCATCATCTCGCTGCAGTTCGGCTCCTCGGTGGCGGTCATGCTCTTCCCGCGGGCCGGCGCGCTCGGCGTGGTCACCCTGCGCCTCGTCGTCGCGGCGCTGGTCCTGCTGGTGGCCTGCCGCCCGAAGCTGCGCGGCTACTCGCGTGGCGACTGGGCCACCGTGGTCGGCTTCGGCGTCGCGCTGGCCGGCATGAACTCGCTCTTCTACGTGGCGATCGACCGCATTCCGCTGGGCGCGGCGGTCACCCTGGAGTTCCTCGGCCCGCTGATCCTGTCGATCGTCACCTCGCGGCGCGCGCTGAGCCTGCTCTGGGCGGCCTTCGCGCTGGGCGGCGTCGCGCTGCTGGGCCGTGCGGGCTTCGACGGACTGAACCTGCTCGGCGCGGGGTGCGCGCTGGCGGCCGGCGGGCTGTGGGCGGCGTACATCCTGCTGTCGGCCCGCGCGGGACAGCGCTTCCCGCAGGCCGACGGGCTGGCGCTGGCGATGACCGTCGCGGCCCTCCTGAGCCTGCCGCTGGGCGTGGCGACCTCCGGGGCCGCGCTGCTCGACCCGGTCACCATCGGTCTGGGCGCGGCCGTCGCGATGATGTCCTCGGTCCTGCCGTACACCCTGGAGCTGCTGGCCCTGCGCAAGCTCCCGGCCTCCGGCTTCGCGGTGATGATGAGCCTGGAGCCGGCCGCGGCGGCTACGGCGGGCTTCCTGGTCCTCCATCAGGCGCTCGGCTGGGCGGAGATCGCCGCCATCGCCATGGTCGTCCTCGCCAGCGTCGGCGCCGTCCGCTCGGCGAGCTCCGGCCACTGACCTCCCGCGCCCGGCCCGTTCCGGCACGCGTCCGGCCCGGCCCCCTGCCGCCGTTGGCGTGAGGGGCCGCAGGCGGATGGATGAAGCCGCCGGAAAAGGGGTGTGGCGGCTACCCGCCGCCGGTCAGGCCTTCTCCCGTACGGAACGAGGACGTACGGCGACGGCGTCCGGAACGGCGACGGAGGGGCGACGCGTATGACGGGGATCGGGCGCAGGGAACTTCTCAGGTCCGGAGGCGCCGCGGTCCTCGCCGGGCCGGTGCTGCTCGCCGGCCGGGCCGAGGCGGCCCCGCGGCCACCACGCCCCGGGGCTGTACCCACCGTGAAGCCGGCACCCGCCGACGTCGGCATGCCCGACTTCGGCATGCCCGGGGCCGCCCCCGGCGGCAGCGGCTACATCGACGTGTCCGGGCCCGCCACCGCGCTGGTCCGCAACAAGCGGCTCACGCACAGCTCCGTCCTGCAGTCCTTCGCGTTCGACGAGGGCAACGGCTACATCTACGCCCTCCAGGTCGTCCAGGGCGGCGTCCGCCTCAGAGGCGAGACCCGGACGTACACCCACGCACAGCGGGTCGCCCGCGGCGACCTGACCCTGAACCGCCTCACGATGTCCGGGCGGCTGAAGGACCGGATGTACCTCAAGGGCTTCGGCCACGGCGGCTCGATCGGCGTGCAGGAACGCCCGGGCAGGGGCCCGCTGCTGTGGACGGAGTGGGACGTCAACCCCGCCTCCGGATACGGCCGCGGCATCGCCCGCTTCACCTACGCCCCGAACCGCGTGCTGCGGGCGGGCGACCGCTCACTGGCCGCCTTCCACCCGCAGCCCGGCACCAGCAAGAACCAGCCGGCGATCGACATGACCACCCGCCGCCTGCTGCTCCGCTACCGCCGCAGGGGCGCCTACCGCTACGCGCTCTACGACCTGGACGACTTCGGCAAGCGCGGCGCGAAGCCGCTCGCCGACGTCCCGCAGCCGCCCCTGCGCAAGGGCGTCTTCCACCAGGGGCTGGCGCTGTCGGGGGACTACGCGTACCAGCTCACCGGCAGCCCGTACGGCCCCGGCAACCCCGCGTCCGGACGCGGCAACGCCCGGCTGGCCGGCATCGACCTGCGCACCGGCACCGTCCTCCAGGACGTCCGCACGGTGGCGGGCCTGAAGCTCCACCCCCGCGAGCCGGAGGGCCTGGCGGTGCTGCACCGCGGCGGCGACCGCCTGGTCGCGGGCTTCACGTCCGGCAAGATCAACCGGCGCCGCTTCTCGCTGTACGCACACGGCTGACCTGACTTCAGGCCGTACGTGCCTCCCGGCTGACCAGCCGTTCTCCGGCTTCCCCTTGGACCCCGGGGGCATCGCGCAGAAAAAATCATGCACGCATGCTTGATTGGTGCGGGACGCGCTGCCACGCTCTAACCCGCATCACCGCCCGACCGCCCACACACCAACTCCCCCTGCGCACTTGCGTTCAGGGGGCGGACGAGGGGAGTGCAGCGTGTCCGATCCGAGCCCGGTGCTCGCCGACCTGCGCGCGGAGGGCGAGGCGCTGGACGGCCTCGTGGGAGAGCTCGCCGCGGACCGCTGGGCGCTGCCGACGCCCGCCGCCGGCTGGACGGTCGCCCACCAGATCGCCCACCTCGCCTGGACGGACCAGCAGGCGCTGAGCGCGGCCACCGACCCGGACGGCTTCCGGCGCGCCGCCGAGGTGGCGCTCGCGTCCCCGGACACCTTCGTCGACGAGGGGGCCGCGGAAGGGGCCCGCCGCCCGCCCGCCGAACTGCTGGCTCACTGGCGCGCGGGCCGCGCGGCCCTGCACGACGTGCTCGCCGGGTACAGCGGCGGCCGGCTGCCGTGGTTCGGGCCGCCGATGAGTGTCACGTCGATGGCGACCGCGCGGCTGATGGAGACCTGGGCGCACGGCCAGGACGTCGCCGACGCGCTCGGTGTCGTACGGGAGCCCACCGCCCGGCTGCGGCACGTCGCCCACATCGGCGTACGGGCCCGGAACTTCGCCTTCCTGGCCCACGGACTCACGCCTCCGGAGGAGGAGTTCAGGGTCGAGCTACGCGCCCCGGACGGCGGGGTGTGGACCTACGGCCCCGAGGACGCCGCGCAGCGGGTGACCGGTGACGCGCTCGGCTTCTGCCTGCTGGTCACGCAGCGGGCGCACCGTGACGACGTGGACGTGACGGCCGAGGGCGCGGAGGCCGAGCGGTGGCTCGGGATCGCGCAGGCGTTCGCCGGGCCGCCGGGCCCGGGCCGCGGCCCCCGCTCCGCAGCGCCGAAGGAGCCCACCGCGTGACCCCCGCGATATCCGGGGAGCCCACGGCTCCCCTCCGCATCGGCAACGCCTCCGGCTTCTACGGCGACCGCTTCGGCGCGCTGGAGGAGATGCTCACCGGCGGCCCCCTCGACATCCTCACCGGCGACTACCTCGCCGAACTGACCATGCTCATCCTGGGCCGCGACCGCCTGAAGGACCCGGACCGCGGCTACGCGAAAACCTTCCTGCGGCAGCTGGAGACCGGCCTCGGGCCGGCCGCCGAGCGCGGCGTACGGATCGTCACCAACGCGGGCGGCCTGAACCCGGCCGGACTCGCCGACGCCGTACGGGAGCTGTCCGAGAAGGTGGGCGTGCCCGTGCGTGTCGCGCACGTCGAGGGCGACGACCTGCTCACGCGCGGTGGCTGGCCCGACGGCACGCTGACCGCCAACGCCTACCTCGGCGGTGGCGGCATCGCGGAGTGCCTGCGGGCCGGCGCCGAGGTGGTCGTCACCGGCAGGGTCACCGACGCCGCGCTGGTCAGCGGGGCAGCTGCCGCGCACTTCGGCTGGCGGCCCGACGACTACGACCGGCTGGCCGGTGCGGTGATCGCCGGGCACGTGCTGGAGTGCGGCACCCAGGCCACCGGCGGCAACTACTCCTTCTTCGGCGCCCTCGACGTGCGCCGCCCCGGCTTCCCGCTCGCCGAGATCGCCGCCGACGGCTCGTCCGTCATCACCAAGCACCCGGGCACCGGCGGTGCCGTCACGGCCGGCACGGTCACCGCGCAGCTGCTGTACGAGACGACGGGCGCGCGGTACGCGGGGCCCGATGTGACCGCCCGGCTGGACACCGTACGGCTCACCGAGGACGGCCCGGACCGGGTACGGATCGACGGTGTACGCGGTGAGGCGCCGCCGCCCACCCTCAAGACCGGCCTGACCCGGCTCGGCGGCTGGCGCAACGAGGTCACCTTCGTGCTCACCGGACTGGACGTGGACCTCAAGGCCCAGCTCGTGCGCGAGCAGATGGAGTCGGCCTTCGCGGCGGCCGGGCGGCGCCCCGCCGAGGTGGACTGGCACCTCGCCCGCACCGATCACCCGGACGCGGCGTCCGAGGAGGAGGCCAGCGCGCTGCTGCGGCTGGTCGTCCGGGACCCGGACCAGGACGCGGTCGGCCGGGTCATCAGCGGTGCGGCGGTCGAGCTGGCGCTGGGCAGCTACCCGGGCTTCCACGTCACGGCCCCGCCCGGCAAGGGCGCCCCGTACGGCGTCTTCGAGGCGGCGTACGTACCGGCGGGGGAGGTCCCGCACGTCGCCGTGGTGCCGGACGGCCGCCGGGTGGAAGTCGCGCCACCGGCTGCTACCCGGGAGTTGGTGCGGGAGCCCGACCCTCCGCTGCCCGAGCCGCTGCACCACGACGGCACCACCCGCCGCGCGCCCCTCGGCCTCGTCGCCGGGGCCCGCAGCGGCGACAAGGGCGGCGCCGCCAACGTCGGGGTGTGGGCGCGCACGGAGGAGGCGTGGCGCTGGCTGGCGCACGAGCTGACCGCCGACCGGCTCCGCACGCTCCTCCCGGAGGCCGCGGCCCTGCCCGTCGAGCGGCACGTGCTGCCGAACCTGCGGGCGCTGAACTTCGTGATCGACGGACTGCTGGGCGCGGGCGTGGCCTCGCAGGCCCGCTTCGACCCGCAGGCCAAGGCCGTGGGTGAGTGGCTGCGCGCCCGCCACCTGGACATACCGGAGGTACTGCTGTGACCGTGCTCGGCACAGGGCTGGACACCGCGAGCCCCGAGTACGCGGAGAACCGCGCGGCGCTGCTCGCCAAGCTGGACGAGCTGGCCGCCGAACAGGCCAAGGCGGTCGCCGGGGGCGGCGAGAAGTACGTCGAACGCCACCGCAAGCGCGGCAAGCTGCTCGCCCGCGAACGCATCGAGCTGCTCCTCGACCCCGACACCCCCTTCCTGGAGCTGTCGCCGCTCGCCGGGTGGGGAAGCGACTACCAGGTCGGCGCCTCGCTGGTCACCGGCATCGGCGTGATCGAGGGCGTGGAGTGCCTGGTCACCGCCAACGACCCGACCGTACGGGGCGGCGCCTCCAATCCCTGGACGCTGAAGAAGGCGCTGCGGGCCAACGAGATCGCGTACGCCAACCGGCTGCCGGTCGTGTCGCTGGTGGAGTCAGGGGGCGCGGACCTGCCCAGCCAGAAGGAGATCTTCATTCCGGGCGGGGCGCTCTTCAAGGACCTCACGCGGCTGTCGGCGGCCGGGATACCGACCGTGGCCGTGGTCTTCGGGAACTCCACGGCGGGCGGCGCGTACGTCCCCGGCATGTCCGATCACGTGATCATGGTGAAGGAGCGGGCCAAGGTCTTCCTCGGCGGGCCGCCGCTGGTCAAGATGGCCACCGGCGAGGAGAGCGACGACGAGTCCCTCGGCGGCGCCGAGATGCACGCCCGCACCTCCGGGCTCGCGGACCACTTCGCGGTGGACGAGCCCGACGCGCTGCGGCACGCCCGCCGCGTCGTCGCCCGCCTCAACTGGCGCAAGGCACACGCCGATCCCCCGCTCGCCGAGCCGCCCAAGTACGACCAGGACGAGCTGCTGGGCATCGTCCCCGGCGACCTCAAGGTCCCGTTCGACCCGCGCGAGGTCATCGCCCGGCTCGTCGACGGCTCGGACTTCGACGAGTTCAAGCCGCTGTACGGGCCCTCGCTCACGACCGGATGGGCCCGGCTGCACGGCTACCCGGTGGGCATCCTCGCCAACGCGCAGGGCGTGCTGTTCAGCGCGGAGTCGCAGAAGGCCGCACAGTTCATCCAGCTCGCCAACCAGCGCGACATCCCCCTCCTCTTCCTGCACAACACCACCGGCTACATGGTCGGCAAGGAGTACGAGCAGGGCGGCATCATCAAGCACGGCGCGATGATGATCAACGCGGTCTCGAATTCGCGCGTGCCGCATCTGTCGGTGCTGATGGGCGCTTCGTACGGCGCCGGCCACTACGGCATGTGCGGCCGCGCCTACGACCCGCGCTTCCTCTTCGCCTGGCCCAGCGCCAAGTCGGCCGTCATGGGCCCGCAGCAGCTCGCGGGCGTCCTGTCGATCGTCGCCCGCGCCTCGGCCGCCGCCAAGGGACAGCCGTACGACGACGAGGCCGACGCCGGGCTGCGCGCCATGGTCGAGCAGCAGATCGAGGCCGAGTCGCTGCCGATGTTCCTGTCCGGCCGGCTCTACGACGACGGCGTCATCGACCCCCGCGACACCCGCACCGTCCTCGGCCTGTGCCTGTCCGCGATCCACACCGCACCGTACGAGGGCGCCCGCGGCGGCTTCGGCGTCTTCCGGATGTGAGGCTCCCCTTGATCACTTCTGTCCTTGTCGCCAACCGCGGCGAGATCGCCCGCCGTGTCTTCCGCACCTGCCGGGAACTGGGCATCGCCACCGTCGCCGTGCACTCCGACGCGGACGCCGACGCGCCGCACGTCAAGGAGGCGGACGCGGCCGTACGCCTCCCGGGGGACGCGCCCGCCGACACCTACCTGCGCGGCGACCTGATCGTGAAGGCCGCGCTGGACGCCGGGGCCGACGCCGTCCACCCCGGCTACGGCTTCCTCTCCGAGAACGCGGAGTTCGCCACCGCGGTCGCCGACGCGGGCCTGACCTGGGTCGGCCCGCCGCCCGCCGCCATCGAGGCGATGGCGTCCAAGACCCGGGCCAAGGAACTGATGGGCATCGTCCCGCTCACCGAGGTCACCGAGGACGACCTGCCGGTGCTGGTGAAGGCGGCGGCGGGCGGCGGGGGACGCGGCATGCGCGTCGTACGGGAACTCGCCGCACTGGACGAGGAGCTGGCGGCCGCACGGGCCGAGGCCCGCAGCGCCTTCGGGGACGGCGAGGTGTTCGTCGAGCCGTACCTCGAGGACGGCCGCCACGTCGAGGTGCAGATCCTCGCCGACGCGCACGGCACCGTCTGGACCCTCGGCACCCGCGACTGCTCCCTCCAGCGCCGCCACCAGAAGGTCATCGAGGAGGCCCCGGCCCCCGGCATCGGTCCCGAACTGGCGGCGCGACTGTACGAGATGGCCGTACGGGCGGCCCGCGCGACCGACTACCGGGGCGCGGGCACCGTCGAATTCCTCGTCGTCGGCGACACCGCGCACTTCCTGGAGATGAACACCCGGCTCCAGGTCGAACACCCGGTGACCGAGGAGATCTTCGGCATCGACCTGGTCGCGCTCCAGCTGCGCGTCGCCGAGGGCGAGGCGCTGCCCGAGGCGCCGCCGGAGCCGCGCGGCCACGCCGTCGAGGCCCGCCTCTACGCCGAGGACCCGGCCCACGGCTGGGCCCCGCAGACCGGCACCCTGCACCGCCTCGCCGTCCCCGGCGTCCGCCTGGACTCCGGGTACACCGACGGCGACACCATCGGCATCCACTACGACCCGATGCTCGCCAAGGCCGTCGCCTGGGCACCGACCCGCGCCGCCGCCGTACGCAAGCTGGCGGGCGCCCTGGAACGGGCCCGGATCCACGGCCCGGTCACCAACCGCGACCTGCTCGTACGGTCCCTGCGGCACCCGGAGTTCACGGACGGTGCGATGGACACCGGGTTCTACGGCCGCCACCTGTCCGCCCTCACGGCCGCCGCCCCCGACCCGTGCGCCCCGCTGGCCGCCGCCCTCGCCGACGCACACGGCCGCTCGCGCTTCGGCGGCTGGCGCAACGTGCCCTCGCAGCCGCAGCTCAAGCGGTACCGCACCGATGCGGACGGCGCGGAGCACGAGGTGCGCTACCGGCACACCCGCGACGGCCTCGCGGCGGACGGCGTGCAGGTCGTGGCCGTATCGGCCGGCCGCGTCGTCCTGGAGACCGGCGGCGTGCGCCGCAGCTACGAGGTCGCCGTGCACGGCGACCGGGTCCACGTCGACTCGCCCCTCGGCGCCACGGCCCTCACCGCACTGCCCCGCTTCCCCGACCCCGCCGACCGCCAGGAGCCGGGATCGCTGCTGGCCCCGATGCCCGGCACCGTGGTCCGCGTCGCGGACGGGGTCGCCGAGGGGGCCCGTGTCGAAGCCGGCCGGCCGCTGCTGTGGCTGGAGGCCATGAAGATGGAGCACAAGATCACAGCGCCCGCGACCGGCACGGTGACGGCACTGCACGCCGAAGCCGGCCGGCAGGTCGAGATGGGCGCCCTGCTGGCCGTCGTGTCCCACTGACGTTTGTCCTCAATCGCCGGACGGGCTCGATGGCCCGAAGGAGCACCGCATGAGCCTGATCGAAACCGATGAGCAACGTGCCCTCCGCGAAGCCGTGGCCGCCCTCGGCAAACGGTACGGACGCGCGTACTTCACCCAGGTCGTCGCCGACGGCAAGCACACCGACGAACTGTGGGCCGAGGCGGCGAAGCTCGGATACCTGGGCGTCAACCTCCCGGAGGAGTACGGCGGCGGAGGCGGCGGCATCACCGAACTCGCCGTCGTCCTCGAAGAGCTGGGCGCGGCCGGCTGCCCCCTCCTGATGCTCGTCGTCTCACCCGCCATCTGCGGCACGGTCATCGCCCGCTTCGGTACCGAGGAGCAGAAGCGGCAGTGGCTGCCCGGCCTCGCCGACGGCTCGCGCAAGATGGCGTTCGGCATCACCGAGCCCGACGCGGGCTCCAACTCGCACCGCATCACCACCACGGCGCGCCGCGACCCGGAGACCGGCGGCTGGATACTCAACGGCCGCAAGGTCTTCATCTCCGGCGTCGACATCGCCGAGGCGACCCTGATCGTCGGCCGCACGGAGGACGCACGGACCGGCAAGCTCAAGCCCTGCCTCTTCATCGTCCCGCGCGACACCCCGGGCTTCTCCCGCAGCCCCATCGACATGGAGCTGGCCGCGCCGGAGAAGCAGTTCGAGCTGGTGCTGGACGACGTACGGCTGCCCGCCGACGCACTGGTGGGGGACGAGGACGCCGGGCTCCTCCAGCTGTTCGCCGGGCTCAACCCCGAGCGCATCATGACCGCCGCCTTCGCCCTCGGCATGGCCCGCTACGCCCTGGGCCGGGCGGTGGAGTACGCCCGCGACCGGCAGGTCTGGAAGGTGCCGGTCGGCGCCCACCAGGCCATCGCCCACCCGCTCGCCCAGTGCCACATCGACATCGAGCTGGCCCGGCTGATGATGCACAAGGCGGCCCACCTCTACGACGCAGGCGACGACATGGGCGCGGGCGAGGCCGCCAACATGGCCAAGTACGCGGCGGGGGAGGCCGCGGTGAAGACCGTCGACCAGGCCGTGCACACCCTCGGCGGCAACGGCCTCACCGCGGAGTACGGCCTCGCCTCGATGATCACCGCGGCCCGGGTGGCCAGAATCGCACCGGTCAGCCGCGAGATGATCCTGAACTTCGTCTCCCACCAGTCCCTGGGGCTCCCCAAGTCCTACTGATGCCGCCATGCTGCGGAACATCGTCCGACACCGCAGCCGCAGAAGCCGGCTGCCGACCACCGAGCGAAGGGCCGTGAGTCCATGGTGTTCCGCAGCGAGTACCCCGGCGTCGCCCCCCTCGACCTCCCCGTCCACGAAGCCGTACTGGGCCACTCGGTCCCTGCGCACGGTGACCGTACGGCCCTGATCGACGGGGTGACCGGCACCACCCTCAGCTACGCCGGACTGGACGCCCGTACCCGCCGCCTCGCCGCGGCGTTCGCCGACGCGGGCGTCCGCAAGGGCGACGTACTGGCCCTGCACAGCCCGAACTCCCTGGCCTACCCCGTCGTCTGCTACGCCGCGTCCCGCTGCGGCGCCGCCGTCACCCCGGTCCACCCGCTCGCCACCCCCGAGGAGGCCGCCAAACAGCTGCGTGACTCCGGCGCCCGCTGGCTGGTGACGGTCGCCGCGCTGCTGCCCACCGCCCGCACGGCCGCGGAGAAGTGCGGCGGCGTGACGGAGATCTTCGTCTGCGACGGGGCGCCCGGCCACCGGTCCCTGCCCGACCTGCTGGCCACCCGGGCGCCCGAGCCGCAGGTCACCCTCGACCCGGCCGAGGACCTGGCGTGCCTGCCGTACTCCTCCGGCACCACCGGCGCCCCCAAAGGCGTGATGCTCACCCACCGCAACATCTCCACCAACCTCGTCCAGCTCGACGGCGTCCTCACCGCGGGCCCCGGCGACCGCGTCCTGGCCGTCCTGCCGATGTTCCACATCTACGGCTACACCGCCCTGATGAACGCCCCGCTCCGCAAGGGCGCCACGGTCGTCGTCCTGCCCCGCTTCGACCTCGACACCTTCCTCGGCGCCATCGAGACGTACCGGGTCAACGCCGTGTACGTCGCCCCGCCCATCGTCCTGGCGCTCGCCAAGCACCCGGCGGTCGAGGGCAGAGACCTCTCCTCCCTGGAGTACCTGCTCAGCGCCGCGGCGCCGCTGGACGCCGAGCTGGCGGCCGCCTGCGCCGCGCGCCTGAAGGTGCCGCCGCTCCTCCAGGCGTACGGCATGACCGAACTCTCGCCCGGCACCCACGTCGTACCGCGGGACGCGCGCGACGCGCCGCCCGGAGCGGTCGGCAAACTCCTGCCCGGTACCGAGATGCGCATCCTCGCGCTGGACGGCGGCACCGACCTGGGTCCGGACGCCACCGGTGAGATCCTCATCCGCGGCCCCCAGGTCATGAAGGGCTACCTGGGCCGCCCCGAGGCCACCGACGCGATGATCGACGACGCGGGGTGGCTGCACACCGGCGACATCGGCCACTGCGACGCCGACGGCTGGCTGTACGTCGTCGACCGCGTCAAGGAGCTGATCAAGTACAAGGGTTACCAGGTCGCGCCGGCCGACCTGGAAGCCGTGCTCCTCCAGCACGAGGACGTCGCCGACGCCGCCGTCATCGGCGTCACCGACGCCGACGGCAACGAGATCCCCAAGGCCTACGTCGTGCCTCAGCCGGGGGCCCTGCTCACCGAACGGGAGATCATCGCGTACGTTGCGGAGCGGGTGGCCCCCTACAAGAAGATCCGGCGGGTGGAGTTCACGGAAGCCGTACCGCGCGCCGCCACCGGCAAGATCCTGCGGCGCGAACTCCGCGCCCGGGAAAGGAGGACCCCATGACGCTCGTTCACCGTTCCCACGAGCGCGGCATCACCACCCTCACCCTCGACTCGCCCCACAATCGCAACGCCCTCTCCGCCGCCCTGGTCACCGAGCTCCACCAGGCACTGGCCGATGCCGTCGAGGATCCCGGCACCCGAGCCGTCGTCCTGACCCACACCGGTACCACGTTCTGCGCCGGCGCCGACCTCTCCGAAGCGGCATCGGGCCGGGCCGAGGACGGCCCGCTGGGGCTGGCCCGCCTCCTCCGCACGCTCGTCGAGCTGCCCAGGCCCGTCGTCGCCCGCGTCACGGGACACGTACGGGCCGGCGGCCTGGGGCTCCTGGCCGCCTGCGACATCTCCGTGGCGGGCACCGCCGCGACCTTCGCCTTCACCGAGGCCCGCCTCGGCCTGGCCCCGGCCGTCATCTCCCTGACCGTACTGCCGCGCATGGACGCCCGCGCGGCAGCCCGGTACTACCTCACCGGCGAGCGCTTCGACGCCGCGGAAGCCGCCCGGACGGGGCTGGTGACGCTGGCCGCCGAGGACGTCGACGCCGCGCTGGGGCCGGTACTGGAGGGCCTGCGCAAGGGCTCGCCGCAGGGCCTTGCCGAGTCCAAGAAGCTCACCGCCGCCGATACGCTCCGCGCCTTCGACCGGGACACTGCCGCCCTGGCCTCCCGGTCGGCCCGCCTGTTCTCCTCGGACGAAGCACGGGAGGGCATGACGGCCTTCCTCGAACGCCGGGAGCCATCATGGTCACGATGACTTCACCACGCCGAGAACCCCAGCAGGAACGCAGCCGCGCCACCCGCCGCAAGCTCCTCGAAGCCGCCGTCTCCTGCCTGGCCGAACACGGCTGGGCGGGCTCCACGGTCTCCGTCGTGGCCGAGCGCGCGGGCGTCTCCCGGGGCGCGGCGCAGCACCACTTCCCCACCCGCGAGGACCTCTTCACGGCGGCGGTCGAATACGTGGCCGAGGAACGCTCCCAGGCCCTCCGCACCCTCTTCCCGGACCACAGGGCCGACCGCGGAACCGTCGTCGCGGCCATCGTCGACCTCTACACAGGCCCTCTCTTCCGCGCGGCCCTCCACCTCTGGGTGGCCGCCTCCAACGAGGACCAGCTCCGCGAGCGCGTCACCGAACTGGAGGCGCGGGTGGGTCGCGAGTCCCACCGCATCGCCGTCGAACTCCTGGCAGCGGACGAATCGGTCCCGGGCGTACGGGAAACCATCCAGGGCTTTCTCGACATGGCCCGGGGCCTTGGGCTGGCCACCCTGCTCAGCGACGACACGACCCGCCGCGAAGGCGTAGTGGCCCAGTGGTCCCGTCTCCTGGACGGGGCACTGGGCCACTGAGGGCGCCGGCCGTCAGCGGCCTGCGATGTCCTCGTACCCCGAGATGTCACGCGGGTTGCGCGCCGCGGGGCCCACGTACCGCGCGGACGGCCGCACCAGCCGGCCCGTGCGCTTCTGCTCCAGGATGTGCGCGCTCCACCCGGCCGTACGGGCGCAGGTGAACATCGACGTGAACATGTGCGCCGGGACCTCGGCGAAGTCCAGCGTGATCGCCGCCCAGAACTCCACGTTCGTCGCCAGCACCCGGTCGGGACGCCGGTTGTGCAGCTCCTCCAGCGCCGCCTTCTCCAGCGCCTCGGCGACCTCGTAGCGGGGCGCGCCCAGCTCCTTGGCCGTCCGCCGCAGCACACGGGCGCGCGGGTCCTCGGCGCGGTACACGCGGTGCCCGAAGCCCATCAGCCGCTCGCCGCGGTCCAGCGCCTTCTTCACGTACGCCTTCGCGTCCCCCGTACGCTCGATCTCCTCGATCATGCCCAGCACGCGGGACGGCGCGCCGCCGTGCAGCGGACCGGACATCGCGCCCACCGCACCCGAGAGCGCGGCGGCCACGTCGGCACCGGTGGAGGCGATGACGCGGGCGGTGAAGGTCGAGGCGTTCATGCCGTGCTCGGCGGCCGACGTCCAGTACGCGTCGACGGCCTTCACGTGCTTGGGGTCGGGCTCGCCGCGCCACCGCTTCATGAAACGCTCGACGACGGTCTCCGCCTTGTCGATCTCCTTCTGCGGGACCATCGGCAGGCCCTGCCCGCGGGCCGACTGCGCGACGTAGGACAGCGCCATGACCGCGGCCCGCGCCAGGTTGTCGCGCGCCTCGGCCTCGTCGATGTCCAGCAGCGGTTTCAGGCCCCACACCGGGGCGAGCATGGCGAGCGCGGACTGCACGTCCACACGGATGTCGCCGGAGTGCACCGGGATGGGGAACGGCTCGGCGGGCGGCAGGCCGGGGTTGAAGGCACCGTCGACCAGCAGGCCCCACACGTTCCCGAACGACACATGGCCGACCAGGTCTTCGATGTCGACGCCGCGGTACCGCAGCGAGCCGCCTTCCTTGTCAGGTTCGGCGATCTCCGTTTCGAACGCGACGACTCCTTCGAGCCCGGGTACGAAGTCGGACAAAGCTGCTCCTCAAGCTAGGGACGGCAGTGCGGCCCGTGGCCACGCTGCCGTGCGGTCGGGGCCGTGCGGTCATGTGCGATGCGGTCGTCGGTGCTCCTTGCCTGGACTGCTCGCGCTCGCCCGGCGGTCCCCGTTCCCGGACGGACCGCGGCGGGGACGGCGCGTCAGGTTCGTTCCGGCGTTTCGGGGGCGGACACCATATCTCCGGATGTGCGGAGCCCACAGCGTCCCAGCAGATGATTTTGGTGATTTCGGCACGTGCGGGGAAGCGTGACATCCGGCACACTGTGCGATTTCCTGACGGGAGGGTTACGCGCGTCCGAAGGCGGGCAGACTGCCCGGCCACCAGTGGCTCACGGACCGGCCGCCGACCACCCGCGCCGCCCGCCGGATGCTGCAAGATATGCCCGTGCACCCTGCCGACGCCGCATCCGCAGCCCACCCCGACCCCGCATCGATGCGCGCCCAGTACCGCGCGCACGGCCTCGCCGAGGAAGACCTCGCGGGCACTCCGTACGAGCAGTTCGCGCGCTGGTTCAAGGAAGCGGCCGCGAGCGGCATACACGAACCCAACGCCATGGTCGTCTCCACCGCCGACGAGGACGGGCGGCCCAGCTCCCGCACCGTCCTGCTGAAGGCGTTCGACGACCGCGGCTTCGTCTTCTTCACCAACTACGCCAGCAGGAAGGGCCGCGAGCTGGGGCGGAATCCGGCCGTCTCGCTGCTCTTCCCCTGGCACCCGCTCGCCCGCCAGGTCATCGTCGCCGGTTCCGCCGAGCGCATCGGCCGCGACGAGACCGCAGCGTACTTCCGCACCCGCCCGCACGGCTCCCAGCTGGGCGCCTGGGCCAGCGAGCAGTCCTCGGTGGTCGGCTCCCGTGAAGAGCTGGAGCGGGCGTACGCCGACCTCGCGGCCCGCTACCCCGAGGGCGAGCAGGTGCCGGCGCCGCCGCACTGGGGCGGCTACCGGATCGCCGCCGAGAGCGTGGAGTTCTGGCAGGGGCGCGAGAACCGTCTGCACGACCGGCTGCGGTACGTCCGCACGCCGGGCGGCGGCTGGACGGTCGAGCGCCTGGCGCCGTGAGAGCGGCGGGAAACGCAGACGACCCGCGGGCCGTTTCCCCGGCGCCGGCAGGCGCCGGGGGCCGGTCGGACGAACCGGCGGCCCGCGGGTCGGGTGACTGCTTGGGATTGGCCGGCTGCACACAACTCTCGTGCGCTGGTCCGGCGCTGCACTGAGTGAAGCGACGGGCCGCTAGCCCGCAGCCACCTCACGCGTCCGGTGTGCATACATCTGCCGAACCACCTCCCTTCTCGTGTGCACCACACACTAGGAACCCTTCCGGCTCCCCACAACCGAATTTCCGGCGGGCACCGATTTCCCGGAATGGGGTGTGGGCTGCGTCACGTTCCAGTTGAATGATCCGACGTGCAGCACGTGCAGCCGCGTCCAGCAGGGGGTGCCAGTGACTGCTTCGTCCCGCCACTTCAACGCCGCGCTGCCCGGAGAGCCGGGCCGCCCGGACCAGAGCCACGCCCAGGGCGCGGACCAGGATCCGCCGCCACCCGACAGCGAGGACTCCGGGCTGCTCGCGGCCCTCCTGGACGGCATGGACGCCGCCCTGTGCGCCTTCGACGCCGACGGCACCGTCACCCACTGGAACCGCGAGGCCGAACGCATCCTCGGCTGGACCGCCGCCGAAGCGGTCGGCCGCGCGGGCCTGGCCGGCTGGGCGGTCCGCGCCGAGGACGCCGACGAGGTGCACGCGGTCCTGATGGCCGCGATGACCTCCCCGGGCCGCCAGGTGCACGAGTTCGCGCTGCTCACCAAGGACGGCGGCCGGGTGCTCGTACGGACCCAGTCCTCCGCCGTCACCGGCACGGACGGCGAGCCCGCCGGCGTGTACTGCGCCTTCAGCGAGGTCCACACCCAGATCGACCTCGAACGCTCCATCGCGCTGAGCGAGGCCCTCTTCGACGACGCGTCCTGGGGCGTGGTGCTCGTCGACGCCGACCTGCGCCCCGCCGTCGTCAACGCCCACGCCGCGCGCGCCCTGGGACTGGGGCGCACGCACGTGCTCGGGCGTCCGCTGGGGGACCTGCTCGCCCAGGGCGTCGAGGAGCTGGAGGGCGCCCTCCAGCACGTACTGGCGGAGGGCGCGCCCCCGGCCGCCACCGAACTGTGGGTGACGCTGCGCTCCGAAGAGGCGGAGGAGCCCCGCCGGTGCTGGCGCAGCGGCTTCCTGCGGCTGGCCTCCCCGCTCGCCGAGGAGCCCGTCCCCCTCGGCGTCGGCTGGCTCTTCCAGGACATCACCGACACCAAGCGCAGCGAACAGGACAGTTCGCTGCAGCGTTTCCGTGCCCACCAGCTGCACCGCGCGGGCCGCGCGGCGGCCGAGTGCGAGGACCCGATGGAGGCGGCAGCCCTCCAGCTCGACTTCGCGCTGGCCGGCTTCGCCGACCACGGCCTGGTCGACCTCTCCGCCACGCCGTCGCCCTCCGGCCTCCCGCTCTCCGGCATGGACGCGGACACGCCCATCGAGGACGCGGACGCCACCGAGCGGCCCGACGACGCCGACCCCGTACCGCGGCTGGTCCGCGCCCTCGCCTCACCCGCGGGCGCGCCCGGCCCCTCGCAGCCGGTCGCGGTCACCGGCATCCCGCTGGCCTACGTACCGGGCCACCCGGCGGTCCAGGCGTACCGGCGCCGCGGCTCGGTCCGGGCCAGCGCGGGCCTGGCGGCCTCGCCGGAAGGCTGGGCGGCGGCCCGGAAGTGGCCCGAGGGGACGGTGCACGGCCTGTGCGTGGTGCTGCGCAGCCGGGGCCGGACGGTGGGGGTGGCCACGTTCCTGCGCGGCGCCTCCCGCCGCCCGTTCGACCGCGCGGACGCCGCGTACGCCGAGGACGTCGCCTCCCGCATCGCCGCGTCCCTGGACCTGGCGGACGTGCTGGGCAAGAGATGACACCGGGGGCGCGGGGCCGGGCTCCGCGCCCCGCGCTACCGGTTCGGGCTCACCGGGCCGACGGCGGGTTGCGGCATCCGGGCCGTCGGTTCCGCGGTCTCCGGACCGCTCAGTGCCGGTAGAAGATCCGGTCCGCGTACTCGCGCATGACCCGGCCGTTCCAGTCGTGGCCGCCGTCGACGTTGCCCGAGCGCAGCAGCGGCGGGTCGATGCCGCGCTCGGCGAGCGCCCCGGCCGCGGTCGCCACGACCGCCTGCATGACCGCGCTGGTGACGACCGTGGAGGCGGGCGCGAACGGCGCTTCGATACCCGGCGCCGTCAGCTCCGCGTCGCCGACCGGGATGTGGCTGTCCAGCACGATGTCGCAGTGGTCCTTGAGGTACGTACCGGAGACGTGCCGGGACTTGGTGCCGTCCGCGTACCCGACCGAGGTCAGCCCGATGACCTTCAGGCCGAGCGCGCGGGCGTTCAGTGCCATCTCCACGGGCAGCGGGTTCCGCCCGGACAGCGAAATGATCACCAGCAGGTCGCCGGCCCGTGCCGGGCTGGTGTCCAGGACGGCGGCGGCCAGCCCGTCGACCCGTTCCAGCGCGCTGCCGAGCGTCGCGGGCATCACGTCGACACCCACCACGCCCGGTACGGGCAGCAGGTTCATCACCGCCAGACCGCCGGCGCGGTAGACCGTGTCCTGGGCGGGCAGCGAGGAGTGCCCGGCCCCGAAGCAGAAGATCCGGCCGCCTGCCTCCACGGTGTCGGCGATCAGCGTCCCGGCCGCGGCGATCCGCTCGCCCTCGGTGTCGCGCACCGTCCGCAGCAGGTCGATCGCGGCGTCGAAATACTGCCCGGCCAGCCCTGTGCTCTCGCTGTCGCCCATCGCGGAGCGCCCCTCTCCTCGTATGGTCCCGCCCGGCCGGTCGGAGCCGGACGGCCGTCTTCCGCCGCAGTGGTACACGGACGCCCGCAGCGGTACACGGTCGTTGCCGTGGCGCATGGCCGAGGCCGGTCCCGCGGTCGTGGCGCGGATCACGTTGCGGTCTGGACCAGTGCCCTGTCAATACGGCACCCGCGGCGTACGGCCGAAAGGTGCCGGCGGGCGGCGGGCGCCGCTCTGCACGTCCCTGGTCACGGGCCTGGCAGGGCCTGGCGTAGCCCTGCGGTCCGCGGGCCGGAGTCACCCTTCGGCCCGCGGGCGCCACCGTTGTCGGTGGGATGCGTCAGAATTGAGTCCAGGGCCATCGCACGACACAGCCGAGGGGCACGCATGTCCGGACTGATCGACACCACGGAGATGTATCTCCGCACCATCCTCGAACTCGAAGAGGAAGGTGTGGTCCCGATGCGCGCTCGGATCGCCGAGCGGCTCGACCAGAGCGGCCCGACGGTCAGTCAGACCGTGGCGCGCATGGAGCGGGACGGCCTGGTCACGGTCGCCGGCGACCGCCATCTGGAGCTGACCGAGGAGGGCCGCCGCCTGGCGACCCGCGTGATGCGCAAGCACCGGCTCGCCGAGTGCCTGCTCGTCGACGTGATCGGCCTGGAGTGGGAGCAGGTGCACGCCGAGGCCTGTCGCTGGGAGCACGTCATGAGCGAGGCGGTGGAGCGCCGCGTCCTGGAGCTGCTGCGGCACCCGACCGAGTCGCCGTACGGCAATCCCATCCCGGGCCTGGACGAGCTGGGCGAGAAGGCGGAGGCCGATGCGTTCCTGGACGACGGCCTGCTGAGCCTGATGGACCTCGACCCGGGCGCCGACGGCAAGACCGTCGTCGTGCGGCGCATCGGCGAGCCCATCCAGACGGACGCCCAGCTGATGTACACGCTGCGGCGCGCCGGGGTGCAGCCGGGGGCAGTGGTGAGCGTGACGGAGTCGCCGACCGGCGTCCTGGTCGGCAGCAGCGGCGAGGCCGCGGAGCTGGCCACGGACATCGCCCAGCACGTCTTCGTGGCGAAGCGCTGATCCCCGCCGGCCCGTCCGCCGGCGCGCTCCCGGCGGTCGCCCCTCCGGTGTACCGCCGCTCCGCTTCACCGGAGTGTCCACCGGCGTGGTGCCGCCTCCGCACTCCCTGCGCAGGCGCCCACCCGGTACGACGCTCCCCCTGACGCTTCTCGCGGAACGTTCGCCCGTTGCTCGCGGAACGTTCCGCTTCTCTGCCCGAGAAGATTTTTCCGCTGCTCCCTTCACCCTTCTCGCGGCCCTGACCTGGAGCAATGGCCTGCACCATGAAGGGTTCCGCTTCCTTGCCCGGCATGGACTTGGCGGAATGCGAGCGGTGGGCGCGACTCCGTGTCACCCTGGCGCTGTCGCATGCGCACGGGCGCATATGACCTGATGCGTTGAGGACCTGGGGCCGGGCGGCGGCGGGTGTTTCGGGGAACATCCAGGCGGTCGCGGCGACCCCTCGGGGAGGGGGCTCTGATGAGTCCGCGGACGGAATTGTCGCCTGGCTGGGGGGTCACCGACAGCGAGGGCCCCGGCGCTGCGAGCAGCCGGGGCCCTGCCTCCCCATGTCCCCCCGAGAAGACCCGGAGCCCCGAGCTCCCAGGGTCTTCCCCCGCGGGCCCTCTTCCCGTCAGGGCCCGCCTCCCGCTCACACTCTCCCCGTGCCGCGAGCGGCCAATCCTTGAGCATGGTCACTCGTACGAGGGGTGTTGAGACACAACGGCGATACATTCGAAAACAGGTTCGATAGTGTGGGGCTGCTCAAGGGACGGATGGGGGTGCCAAGCAATGGTGCGGCGCATCGACGTGACAGGTAGCGGGGGCGTACGGCTCGCGGCCTGGGAGTTCACCGACCCTCCCAAGGCCGGCGGTGAGGGAGTGGAGCGGAAGCACAACGGACGCGGCCCCGGCGTGCTGCTCCTGCACGGACTGATGGGACGGGCGGCGCACTGGGCGGAGACCGCCCGCTGGCTCGGCGCGCGCTACCGCCCCGTGGGCCTGGACCAGCGAGGTCACGGCCGCAGCGAGAAGCCGGCCGACGGACCGTTCGACCGTATGACGTACGTGGACGACGCGATCGCCGCGATCGAGGAGCTCCATCTCGCGCCGGTGGCCCTTATCGGCCATTCCATGGGCGCGCTCACCGCATGGCAGATCGCGGCGCGGCGGCCCGACCTCGTCAGCGCCCTGGTCATCTGCGACATGCGGGCCTCCGCCCTGGGCGCGGCCTCACAGCGCGAATGGGAGGAGTGGTTCCGCTCCTGGCCGGTCCCGTTCGCCACGCTCGCCGACGTCCGCAAGTGGTTCGGCGAGGACGACCCGACGCTGGAGCGGCCCCGCCCGGTCCGCGGCGAGTTCTTCGCCGAGGTGATGGCCGAGCGCGCGGACGGCTGGCGCCCGGTGTTCTCACGCCGCCAGATGCTCGCCGTCCGCGAGGCATGGGTGCACGACGCGCACTGGGAGGAGCTGGCGCTGGTCGAGTGCCCGACGCTGGTCGTCCGCGGCCTCGACGGCGAACTGGGCCGCGCCGAGGCGCAGGAGATGGTCCGCGTCCTCCCGCGCGGCGCCTACGCGGAGATCGCCGACGCCGGCCACCTCGTCCCGTGGGAACGCCCCGACGACTGGCGCCGCGTCCTGGAGCCGTTCCTGCACACGGCCCTGCCGAGCCTGCCGGTCTGACCGCCGGCCTGACTGCCGAAGGCCACCGGGCCCGGGCGGTACCGGCCCGGCCCCCCCATGCAGAAGTGCCCCGGAGCACACGCTCCGGGGCACACGCTCCGGTCCACGCCTACGGACCGTCCCGGCCCGCGGACCGGCCCGCGGACCGGCCGGCCCGCGCGCCGAAGCCAGGGCTACCCCCGGCTCACCGCCACCAGGATCTCCGGCAGCCGGCGCAGCACATACGGGGCGCTCAGCCGCAGCCCCAGGAAGGCCACGCCCATCCCGTACGCCACGCCCACCGGCAGGACCAGCCACAGCAGCCCGTCCAGCCCCGCCACATGCAGACCGATCGTCAGGCCGAGCACCGGAGCACAGAGCAGCGCGCCCACGACCATCCCGCCCAGGATGCTGAACCAGGCCAGCGCGGCCTGCCCCGGAGCGACGTTCTTGTTGCCCTCGGAGGGAATCGAGTACGGGAAGAGCACGGAGGCGAACGCGCCGGTGGCGACCAGCGCGCCCAGGAGGGCGAGCGAGAGTCCGTACGCCTCCGGGAACACGTCCCAGCTGTCGAGCAGCGCCGCGGTACCGACCACCACCAGCGTCACGTACGGCACCGCGACCAGGCACAGCGCCAGCGCCCGCCCGCGCAGCTCCACGTACGCGTCACGCCGCGCGGAGATCGTCGAGGCCACCATCCAGAACGCCGAGGTGTCCTGCCCGAACTGGTTGTACATCTGCATACCGAGCAGCCCCGCCGCCCAGCAGGCCGTGTAGACACTGCCGTTGCCCTGCACGAGCGAGACGACAGGAACGAGCAGGCCGACGCCCAGCCCCGTGGCCCAGCCCATCTTCGTCTTCGGATCCCGCCAGGCGTACAGCAGCGTGCGCTGGATGACCGTCCCCGTACGACCGGCCGGCAGCAGCCGCGCCCAGCCGCCCGCCCCGTCGGCACGCCTGCGGCCGCTGTCCTTCTCCACGGCCTGGAGAGTGGAGGAGTCGGGCGAGGTCATGACCCGGGTGAGGGTCCGCAGCCACCACCACAGCAGCAGCACCAGCGCGAGCACGGTGAGCCCGAGCCCGAGCGCGGCACGCCCGTACGCGCCCTCGCTCGTCGCGGCCACCGCGTCCACGGCGGAGACCGGCGGGATCCAGCGCACCACGTCGGCGACCGGAGCCAGCGCCGTCAGGCCGCCCGCCTCGGAGAGCTTCTGCCCCGCGATGTTGATGCCCTGTGCGCCGAGCGCCACGAACAGACCGCTGAGCACCGCGAGGTCCCGCCCGCGGCGGCTGGTCAGCAGCCGTACGTTCGCGGTGGCGACGGCGCGGGCGAGCGCCGCGCACACCAGGAGGACCAGTACCGTCGCGACGACACCGACGACCGCGGCCGCCGCGCCGCGCGCCACGGTGACGACGGAACCGGCCGCCAGGGCCAGGGTGAAGACCGGCCCGATGCCGATCAGCGAGGCGACCAGCAGCGACACGATCATCGACCGGGGCCGCAGCGGCAGCATGACCAGCCGCGTCGGGTCCAGCGTCTCGTCACCCGACGGGGAGAACAGCGGCATCGCCGCCCAGCCGAGCGTGAGGATCGCGGTGAGCAGCACGGCCAGCGCCGGGGCACCGGCCACGCCACGCAGCAGGATCAGCCCCAGCAGCATGCCGGCCGCGAACACGAGCGTGACGACGATGGAGGCGACGTACGCGACGGTGCGGCCGGCGGACTGCCGCAGGCCGTTCTTCAGCAGTGACAGCTTCAGCCGTACGAAGAGGGGCGTGAGGGCGGGCGCCGGGACGGTGCCGGTCGGCCGGCTCACCGGCTGGACCTGCGTGCTCATCGGGCACCGCTCCCGCCCAGCCAGTCCAGGTCCTGCCCGGCCCGCGCGCGGCCGCCCGCGCCGACCAGTTCCAGGAACGCGTCCTGGAGCGTGGGCGCGTCACCGCGTACCTCGGCGATCGGCCCGTCGGCACGGATCTTCCCGGCCGCCATGACCGCGACCCAGTCGCAGAGCGACTCGACCAGCTCCATCACATGGCTGGAGAAGATGACGGTCGCACCGGAACCGGTGTACCGCTCCAGCACCCCCCTGATGGTCTGCGCGGAGACGGGGTCCACCCCCTCGAACGGCTCGTCGAGGAAGAGGATCTCGGGGTTGTGCAGCAGCGCCGCCGCCAGCCCGATCTTCTTCCGCATACCGGTGGAGTAGTCCACGACCAGCTTGTTCCGGGCCCCGGACAGATCGAGCACGTCCAGCAGCTGCCCGGCCCGCTTGTCGACCTCGTCGCCGGGCAGCCCCCGCAGCCGCCCGATGTACGAGAGGAGCTCGGCACCGGACAGCCGCTCGAACAGCCGCAGCCCTTCAGGCAGCACACCGATCCGGGACTTCACGGCGACCGGGTCGCGCCAGACGTCGTGCCCGCCGATCTCCACCTGCCCCGCGTCCGGCCGCAGCAGCCCGGTCACCATCGAGAGCGTGGTCGTCTTGCCCGCGCCGTTCGGCCCCACGAGCCCGATGAACCGCCCGGCCGGCAACGTCAGATCGATGCCCGCGACCGCGGTGTGATCTCCATACTTCTTCCAGAGGCTGTGGATACGCACCGCCGCCGGACTCACCGCCGTGCCAGCCTGTTCTCCAGCACCTGAACTTTCGATCGTCACCGGTTCCCCTGTCCTCGGACGTCACAGCAGAGACCGGTCGAGCCCCCGCCACGCCCAACGATAAGCACCCCCCGAAGAACCAGCACCGCCAGCGCGCACACCGGACCGGCGCCCGGGCCGGCCACGGGGCCGGCGGCCTGGGGGAAGCCGTCACCGCAACACTCGGGGGAGGGGGAGGGGGAGGGGGAGGGGCCCCAGGCCGAGTCCAGCGGGCACTCCTCACTCCCCTCCACCCCCGGCGCGCACCGGCAGTCGAGGTGGCCGTGTGGCGGGCTCAGCGGAAGCGGGGGGTCGGGGATTCTTGGGCGCAGGCGTAGGCGAGGGGGGTGAGGAGGTCTTCGGCGTCGGGGAGCCAGCGGTTGGCGGGGGTGGGGTGGATGGCCCACTGGACCGGGGCGTGGCGGCCGGTGCGGGTGGGCGGGGCGGGGAGGTAGGTGCCCTCGCCGTGGGCGGTCAGGTCGAGGGTGGCGGGGTGGGGCCAGCCCAGTTTCCGTACCAGGCCTGGGACCTTGGGGGTGGCGCCGGGGAGGACGAGGAAGAGCATCCGGCGGTTCGGGGTGCGGATGACCGGGCCGAGGGGCAGGCTGCGCCGTTCCATCCGGGCGAGGGCCAGGCAGCCGGCGGTCTCCGGTACGTCCAGGGCGTCGAAGGTGCGGCCCGTCGGGAGGAGGATCGCCGCGCGCGGATGCTCCGTCCACAGGCTGTGGATGACGGATGTGCTGCCGGTGGCGCTCCTGGACCAGTCGGCCGCGAGCGGGTGGGCGCCGGGGGCGGGGCAGCCGTGGTCGCCGCATGAACAGTACGGAGTCGCACCGTCGTCTTCCAGCCATGCGCCGGGGAGTACGTCCCAATGGCGTTCCGCCGCGTAACGCACCGCGATGTCCAGCAGCCGCTCGCCGCGCTGCTGGAGGACCTGTGGGGCTCCTGTGACTCCGCTGCTTCGTTCCACGATGGGGACAACTCCCGCTGTCACCAAGGGTTACGGCCAACCCGTGGCACGGCCCGGCGCAACGTTCTTGCACGTGGGGCGCATGGATGCACGGGCGGGGGGCGCGTACGGGGCCGTGCGGTGGAGGGTGGGTAGCCACTTGCCTGAGGGGCGGAGAGGCCGCCCGGCGGCGGGCCGTGGGCCGTGGGCGTCCCGAGGGACGTGCCCCGGTGCGGTGGTGCCGCGTGGACAGAAGGCGGGCGCCGTGCGCCTTCCCGGATGTGCTCGTACGCGTACCTGCTCGTGCAGCCGTGCCCGGCGGATGTGGCCGAAGTCGAGAGAGGGAGGGGGAAAGGCGAGACGGCGCAACGGGCAATTGGCAGCATGTGGAAGGTAGTGGTGATATCGCTGATATCCCGAGTAACGCGGATATCGCGGGTATCACGGATATCGCGGGTACGGGCGGGCAATGATGGACGGGGACGGCGTTCGACGGTGAACGCGCCGCAGTACACAGGGGGTACAGCATGGCCGCCAGGCCACTCGTAGCGCGGCAGCCGAACGAACGGCTGCAGGCGCTCATCCAGGAAGCTGCCTGTTCCAATGCCGGGCTAGCCCGCCGCGTCAACGTGTGCGGCGCCGAGCACGGCCTGGATCTGCGCTACGACAAGACGTCCGTCGCCCGCTGGCTCCGCGGCCAGCAGCCCCGCGGCCGGGCGCCCGCCATCATCGCCGAGGCGCTGGGCCGCAAACTGGGGCGTACGGTCACGATCGACGAGATCGGCATGGCCGACGGCAAGAACCTCGCCTCCGGCGTCGGGCTGCAGTTCTCGCCCACCGTCCTCGGCGCGATAGAGCAGGTCTGCGAGTTGTGGCGGAGCGACGTGGGCCGCCGCGACTTCCTCAGCGGTTCGACCGTCGCCGCCTCCGCGCTGGTCGAGCCCAGCCGGGACTGGCTGATCACCGGCGCCGACACCCAGGTCGCACGCAACGCCGGTGCGCGGGTGGGGCTTTCGGACGTGGAGGCGGTGCGCTCGATGACGAGCGCCCTCAGTGAGCTGGACCACCGGTACGGCAGCGGGCACGTCCGCCCGGTCGTCGTGCACTACCTGAACAGCGTGGTCTCCGGGCTGCTCGCGGGCTCGTACCGTGAGTCGGTCGGCCGTGAACTGTTCGCCGCCGTCGCCCGGTTGACCGAGCTGGGCGGGTACATGGCGGTCGACACGGGACAGCCGGGGCTGGCGCAGCGGTACTACATCCAGGCGCTGCGGCTGGCCCAGGCGGCCGGCGACCGTGGTTACGGCGGTTACGTGCTCGCCGCGAGCATGAGCCACCTCGCCGCCTCGCTCGGCAACCCCCGCGAGATCGCCCAGCTCGCGCGGGCGGCGCAGGAAGGCACGCGCGGACACGTGACGCCGCGGGCCGAGGCGATGTTCTGTGCGGCGGAGGCGCGCGGGCATGCCCTGATGGGGGACGAACGGGCGTTCCAGACCGTGGCCGGGCGTGCGGTCAGCGCGATGGAACGGGCCGAGGCCGGTACGGACGCGGGGGACGACCCGCAGTGGATCTCGCACTTCGACCCCGCCTACCTGGCTGACGAACTGGCGCACTGCCACCGGGACTTGGGGCAGGCCGCGGCGGCCGAGCAGCAGGCCGAGCAGGCGCTCGCCGGGCACCCCGAGAGCCGGGCGCGGCGGCGCGCGATCGGTCTGGTGCTGCTGGCGAGTGCGCAGGTGCAGCAGCGCGACATCGAGCAGGCCTGCCACACGGGCACGCGGGCGGCCGAGTTGCTGGGCGGACTGCGCTCCTCGCGCGGCATGGAGTACCTGGAGGACTTCCAGGCGCGCCTGGAGCCGTACCGCGAAGAGGCGGTGGTACGGGAGTTCGCCGCGCGGCTGGAGCTACGAGCGGCGTAGGTGGAGAGGGGACGGGCCCCGCCCCGGGTGACCGGGACGGGGCCCGTCGGCACGCCGTACCCGTGCAGCACCCGAGCACCATCCGTGCACCATCCGAGCATCATCCGTGCACCGCCTCGTGCACCGATCGCGCGTACTGAAGGGCGCGTCCTGTTTGTCCGTCGATCCTCCGGAATAGCCGCGTGGGGCTGTTGTGCGTCAAGTGGCCGGTGACCAGGGGACGTGGTCGAACGTGTCTGCCACCCGGTAGCGTGAGCCGACGATTCCGTAAGAAGCAGAAGTAGGAGTCCCGGTGACGCAGAGCGGACAGGGTGGCGACCCGCAGAACCCTGCGGGCGGACCCGCGCGCGAGGGTGTGGTGCTGCCCGCGAACGGCGGCGAGCCGTACGTGCCCGACCAGCAGTCCGCACCCGCCGCCGGCCAGCCGTGGGGCGAGCCGTGGGGCCCGTCACAGGCACCGCAGCAGAGTTCCGGTTCCTACGGGGCGCGGCAGCCGGGCGCTTACCCGCCGCCCCAGGGGCAGCCGCCGGTACCCCCGATGCCGCCGGAGCAGCCGCAGCCCGGCGCGGGGTACCAGAGCGGCCAGGACGCGTACGGCGCGCAGCACACGTACGGCGCCCAGCACACGTACGGCACGCAGGGCGCATACGGCCAGCAGCCTCCTCACGACGCTCAGCCCTCTTACGGCGCGCAGCCCTCGTACGACGCCCAGACCCCGTACGGCGCGCAACCTTCGTACGGTGCGCAGCCTTCGTACGGTGCGCAGCCTTCGTACGGTGCGCAGCCCCCGTACGAGGGCACCTACGGGCAGTCCCCGTACGCCGGCCAGCAGTCCCCGTTCGCCGGGCAGGACGCCTACGGCGCTCAGGGCACGTACGGCGGCCGGACCGGCCAGGACTCGCAGCCCGGCCAGGCCGCAGGCCGACCCGGTCAGCCCGGCCAGAGCGCCGGTCATGGCTACCCCCAGCAGGCCCAGTCGCCCCAGCAGCAGACCCAGCCGCCCCAGCAGCAGGCCCAGCAGCCCGCCGCTCCCCAGCCGGACGAGGCCGGTAGTGATTCCGGCAGTGGTTCCGGTGGTGCGCTCGTGCGCGCCGAGCGGCAGCCCGCCGCCCCGCTGCCGCCCGTCGCCGACGGGCCGGGGGCGGGCGCGCCGCTGCCACCGCCGGCCACCGGCCAGGGCGCCGGTCAGGCCACCGGCCAGGGCGCCGGTCCGCTGCCGCCCGCGGCGGGGGACGGCGAGGCCACGCAGTTCATCCCGCCGGCGACCGGTGACAGCGAGGCCACCCAGCTCATCCCGCCCTTTACGGCCCAGCAGGGACAACCGGGGCAGCAGGGGCAGCAGGGGCAGCAGGGCGGGCCCGGTGCCCAGCCCATGCCGCCCGCGCAGGGTGCGGCAGGACCGATGCCCGGTTCACTGCCGCCCGAGAACAAGCGGCCCGAGTCGGACGCCGAGTCCACCACGATGCTGCGGCGGCCGGTCATGCCGAAGGCGCCCGCCTCCCCCGACGGGGCCGAGGCGGCGACCCAGCTCATCCCGCCGGTCGGCGGCGGTACGCCGCAGCCGCCTCCGGGTGCGCCGTTCGCCATCCGGCCGGGGATGCCGGGCGACCGGCCGACTCCGGCCGAGTTCGACGGCCTCTTCCGCGACGGGCCGGGCAAGGCCGGTGCCGCCGAGGACGATTCCCCGGCCGCCACCCAGCAGATGCCGCGCTTCGAGGAGCCGCCGGCGCAGGGCTTCGGCGGACCGCAGCCGTACGGGGCGCAGGGCGCGGCGGGGCAGCGGCCCGGGGCCGCACCGCAGCAGCCGGGTCCGGCTCCGCAGCCGGCCGGCTTCCAGCCGCAGGGCGCGTACGCGTCCGAGTCCCGGCAGGGGCACGGCGGTGGTGGCGAGCGCCGCCGCAAGCTCGCGCCCGCCGCGATCATCGGTGCCGTCGTGGTGGTCTGCGTCGGCGCCGGCCTGGGCGTCGGCTACGCGCTCAGCGGCGGTGACGAGGAGAGTCCGAAGAAGGACAGCGGCAAGACGTCGGCGGGCACCGCGCAGCAGGAGAAGCCCTCGCCGACGGCGGACCCGGCCGAGGCGCAGGCCAAGGAGCTGGACGCGCTGCTCAAGGACAGCAACAACAGCCGTTCCGCGGTGATCGGCGCGGTCGGGAACATCAAGTCCTGTACCAAGCTCGGTGACGCGGCCAAGGACCTGCGGGACGCGGCGAAGCAGCGCAACGACCTGGTGACGCGGCTGGGCAAGCTCTCCGTCGACCAGGTGCCGGACCACCTCGCGCTCACCACCGCGCTGACCAACGCGTGGAAGTCCTCGGCGGCGGCCGACAACCACTACGCCACCTGGGCCGACCAGGTCGCGCACGCGGGCAAGAAGGGCTGCCACAAGGGCAAGGCGCGCGGCACCAAGGCGGCCGTGCAGGGCAACACCGCCAGCGGCCAGGCCACCACGGCCAAGAAGGAAGCCGCGAAGCTGTGGAACCCGATCGCGCAGAAGTACGGCCTGACCGAGCACAGCCCGGAACAGCTCTAACAGTCAGGAACAGCTCTAACAGTCAGGAACAGCGCTCCCAGTCAGGAACAGCGCTTCCAGCCCGGAGCAGCGCTTCCAGCCCGGAGCAGCGCTTCCAGCCCGGAACGAGCCGTCGTCCGTCAGGCGTCCTTCCGCGGCTTCTCCAGCGTCCTCGCCAGGTTCGCGAAGCCCGAGTGGGTGGTGACCAGCCGGCCGTCCCGTACGACCTGGTAGGTCACCATCGCGTTCACGATCCGGGGGAAGGACTGCACGGCGAGCATGTCGTCGTAGCGCCAGCGCAGCTTCGGGGTCAGGCCGCCGGTGTCGACGGCGCGGTCGCCGCGGTCCAGCGCCTGCTGCAGGGAGCGCGCGGTGACGTCCTGGCCTTCCTCGGTGACCTGCTCGACCGTCGCGCGCAGCACGGTGTACGCGATCCAGGTGGTCTGCACGCCGGCGTCCGCCGGGTCGATGCGGTTGTCGTCGAAGGCGTGCTCGGTGATCACGTCGCGCATGGTGTTCCAGCGCGGGTCGCGGGCGTCCGGGTACCAGCCGGTGACCAGCGCGCCCTCCAGCGGGCTGGACTTGCCGCCCGTACGGTCCACCAGGGTCTGGTTCACGCTGCCGAGCACGGACGCCATCTGGACCTTCGGCTTGTCCTCCTGGAGGCGCCGGAAGGAGTCGAAGAAGGTGTCGGTGTGCTCACCGATGGTGGCGGTGACGCAGGCGCCCCTGGCCCGGGCGCCGAACTCCGCCGTCCCGTAGCGGGCCGGGTCGGCCCCGACCTCGTCCAGGGCCTTCTGGGCCGCTTCGGTGTAGTCGGTGGCGTTCTCGGGCGCCCGGACGTCGTGGGCCGGCGCGCGGCCGCCGGTGGCCAGGCCGGCGTTGAGGAGCGGGGGCATCTGGTCGCCCTGGATGGTGTCCGGGCGGACCAGCGAGACCTGCTCGCACTCGGCGGCCAGCTGCCGCCCGTTGCCCGCCAGCAGCGCCGCCTGACCGCCGTTGACCGGGTAGGACAGCGGACTGTCGAATTCTTCGCCGGAGACGCCGTAGCCGCCGATGTACGGGATGCCGGCGGCCTCCAGCGGGCCCATGAAGGACCGGCCCTGGCGGCTGTAGGAACCGACGACGGCGACGGCACGCGCGGAGACGGCTTTCTGGGCGCAGCGTGCCGCGGCGACCGAATCGTTACGTTCGTTGCAGGTGATGACCTTCAGGGGGTGGCCGGCGATGCCGCCCTTGGCGTTGACCCAGCGCGCGTACGCCTCGGCCATGGCCGGCATCCCGGCCATGTTCGTGCCCTTGGTGCCCGAGGGTGCCCAGGTCATCACGGTGAGCGGGGCTTCGTCACCGCTGCTGACGGAGTTCGAGGCGCCGGGGAGCGAGCCGCAGCCGGTCAGCAGCGTCGCCAGCACCGCCGTACCCGCCACCGCTGAGCGGATCGGGGTGGCGTGAGGGCAGGGGCGGGGGAGGGAACGTCGCCGTCCGGTCATGTTCCCGCACTGTTCCGGCCAGTACAGAACACCCGCGTGCCTGCTGGGTAACGGAAAGTGACGCGAAGGTGAACAGCAGGGGAGGCCTGGCCGCCGCTTTCTGACCGAGAACGTACGATCGATTGCTGTGCAAGGTTCGGATAAGTCTTCCCGTCGCGGCCGCCGCTCGACCACCATGGGCGCCATGCCGCTCAACGACATGCCGTGGTGGCGCTGGCGCGCCAATGTGCGCTCAGCGCTGCACATGCTTTCCGACCCCGTCTTCCAGCAGGAGACCTGGGTGGCCGGCCTGCCCGGGTACGGCGATGTGACCGACGCCGTGTACCGGCTGGTGGAGGACACCTGGCTGGACAACTGGTCCGCCGAGAAGTACGTCGGCACGATCTTCCGGGACTCCCAGGAAGCCGCGCTGGTCGACGTCGCCGTACTCCGGGTGCTGCGCATCCTGCACCAGGTCGGCGCCGACGCCCCGGTGGGCGCGTACCTGGAGCACCACGGCTGGCCCGAGGCCGTACGGGCCGCGCGGGACGCCCACGTCCGCATGGCGACGGCCGACGGCGAGGACCCGGAAGCCCCGCCCCGCTCCCTCGAAGTGCTGGCCATCCTCACCAGGGGCCTGGAACCGCAGGAGTGAGCGAACCGGGGCCGGAATGTGCGACCCTTTGTCCTCATGAGCCAGTCGAAGCCCGCCCTCTCCGATCAGTACGTCCTGACCCTGTCCTGCCCGGACAAGCAGGGCATCGTGCACGCGGTGTCCAGCTACCTCTTCATGACCGGGTGCAACATCGTGGACAGCCAGCAGTTCGGGGACCGGGACACCGGGCTCTTCTTCATGCGGGTCCACTTCCGCGCCGAGACCGCCGTCACACTGGAGAAGCTGCGCGCCAGCTTCGCCGCCGTCGGCGACTCCTTCCAGATGGACTGGCAGATCCACCGCGGTGACGAAAAGATGCGCGTCATCCTGATGGTGTCCAAGTTCGGGCACTGCCTGAACGACCTGCTCTTCCGCTCCCGCATCGGCGCGCTGCCGGTGGAGATCGCGGCCGTGGTCTCCAACCACACCGACTTCGCCGAGCTGGTCGGCTCGTACGACATCCCCTTCCACCACATCCCGGTGACGAAGGACACCAAGGCGCAGGCCGAGGCGCAGCTGCTGGAGCTGGTCCGCGCCGAGCAGGTCGAGCTGGTCGTCCTGGCCCGGTACATGCAGGTGCTCTCCGACGACCTGTGCAAGGAGCTGTCGGGCCGGATCATCAACATCCACCACTCCTTCCTGCCGAGCTTCAAGGGCGCGAAGCCGTACCACCAGGCGCACGCCCGCGGCGTGAAGCTGATCGGCGCCACCGCGCACTACGTCACCGCCGACCTCGACGAGGGCCCGATCATCGAGCAGGAGGTCGCGCGGGTCGGCCACGACGTCACCCCCGACCAGCTCGTCGCCACCGGCCGGGACGTGGAGTGCCAGGCGCTGGCCCGCGCGGTGAAGTGGCACAGCGAGCGCCGGGTGCTGCTCAACGGCAGCCGTACGGTCGTCTTCGCCTGAACGGTTCGGCGTTCCGCTGCTCGCGCCTCCGACCGTACGGGAGGTCAGAGGCGCGAGAGCGATGCCGTGGCGAAGAGGACGTCCCGGATGGCGTCCCGCTCGCCGTGCTGGCCCGCCGCCGCGTCCTCGGGGGACACGTGCCCCGCCGCCAGCTGGCAGAACTCCACGCTGTCCAGCGCGATGTGCGCGACGGTGTGGTCCGGGGTGCCGAGCGCGCCCGGTGAGTCCAGCGCGATGTACCAATGGCCGCCGCCGTTGCCCTCCACCTCCAGGTGCAGCGTGCGTCCCGGTGTGCCCGCCTCGACCAGCCGCCTCGGCGGCGTGGCCAGCCCCGCCCGGCGCCGTACGGCCAGCGCCGACGGCAGCAGCCGGGCGGCGAGGTCGACCATGCCGTGCATGTGGTGCGCGGCCGGGGCCTCGTACGGATAGTCCACGGCGTCGGCGATGTCACCGGCGTGCACCCAGCATTCGAAGGCGCGCTCCAGCAGGGAGTCGCGCAGCGGCAGCCGGAAGTCGCCGTACGGCACGGCCAGTTCGGCGGCTCCGCGGCCTGCGAAGGCCACGGTCCGTATGAGGGCGTGGGTCTGCTCGCGCCAGGGTTCGCGGGTGGCGAGCGGGGAATCCTCGTGCACCGCCGTACGCCAGTACGCGAGCGTGCGCTCCGTCGGGTCGGTGGGGGAGTCCGCCGGGATCTCGGCGCCCAGCGGGTCGGTGAGCCCGAGGGCCGTCGCGACCAGGCCGTCCACGGACATCAGATGGCCGATGACGCCCGCGACGGTCGTCGTCCGCCCGGCCTCGCGGTCGTTCTCGAACCACCGCAGCCGAACCGGGGCCCGCCACTCCGACTCGCCCATGTCCCGCAGCAGCGCGTCCAGCTTGGCGGTCTCCGCGTCGTACGGACCGGCCCACTCGGGCACCGGTATACGGGCCGGCCGGCGGCCCAGGCAGCCCTCCAGCACCCGGCTGCGCAGCAGCGGGTCCAGGTCCAGGCTGTCGGCGGGGTGCAGCAGGCCGACCGCGTCCCGCAGCCGCAGCGCCTCGTCGGCGCAGGCGGCGCAGTCCGTGAGGTGCGCCTCGACGGCGGCGGTCTCCTCGGCCGAACAGGCGGCCAGCGCCCAGGCACCCAGCAGCGACTTGAGCACCGCGTGCGGCGGCTCGGGCCGGTCCTCGCCGGCCGGGTCCTGATCCGTGGTTCCGTCCTTCTCCGTGGCGGTGTCCTGCGCGTCCCTCGCGTCCTTCGCGTCCCTCGCGCTCCCCGTGTCGACGCCCTCGGAAGGGTCCTCGGGCGCGTTCTTGAGGGCGTCCCGCTCCGGACGCGGGCCCGCGCCGGGTGCGGGCGGGCGGACGTCGGGCAGCGGCCCCTGGTCCTCGGCGGCGCGGCGGGGGGGCCGGTATGCGCGGGCGCTCGCCATGGCCGGGGCAGGGGCGCCCCGGTTCCTCGGGGCCCTGCGGGCCGTAACGGTCCCAGTCCTCCGGGCCGTTCACAGCGCCCGCCCGTATCCGGAGCCGGGTGCCGGTGGGCTGCCCGGGCGGCCCGGTGCGGGCGGTCCCGCCAGGTGGTTGTGGGCGGTCGCGAGGAGCTGCAGGCCGAGCCGGAGCCTGCGGCGCGCCTCGTCCTCGGTGACGCCGAGGTCGGCGGCGGTCTGGCGGTAGTCGCGCCGCTGGAAGTAGGCCAGTTCCAGTGCGGCGCGCAGCGGTGCGGGCATGGAGGTGACGATGTAGTCGGCGCGGGCCGCGGTGGAGGCGGCGTTGATCTTCTGCTCGATCTCGGCCGGTTCCGGTGCGTCGGCGCCGCAGTCCTGTGCGGAGGCGGCCTCGACCTGGCGCAGCCGGTGCACGGCTTGGCGGTGGGTGAGGGTGGCGACCCAGGAGCGCAGCGAACCCTGCTTGGGGTCGTACGCGTCGGGGTTCTCCCATATGTAGCCGAAGACCTCGCGGGTGATCCGGTCGGCGGCCGACTCGTCCTCCAGGACGCGATGCGCGAGGCTGTGCACCAGCGAAGCGAAACGGTCGTACAGCTCGCCCAGTGCGGCCGCTTCGCCGCGGGCGAGCCGTTGCTGCATCCGCCTGTCCCAGCGCGGTGGCGCTTCGTTCACCATCCACGGCCCCCTTCCCCGTCGCCGCTGTGCCCACCGTCACAGAAGTTCATCGTCACAGAGTCCGTCGTGTGTGCGCGTGCATCGAATGTAGTGCTCCGGTCCGTCGGCGCACCTTCCTTTGCGGCAAAACGAGCCGGGCGGCGACTGCGGATGGTATAGGTCCCGTCACTTTGTGATTGTGACGCCTGGTAGAAGTCGACCGATACAGATCGTTCATGCCCATTTTTGCCCGCGCGTTATTCGTGTGTGACCGGATGCGGAGAGAAAAGCCGGTGATCCAGGGCATAGCCTGGGTTGTGGCGGCCTGTTGCGCGAGGAATCCCGAGGAGTTTCAGGGGAGCAGGGTCGGGCAGCCGATGCGGGGAAGGGTGCGTTCCGGATGGCTCCGGAGGCGTCCGGTCCGAGAGCGAGCGAAAGGCTTCGAGCGCGTGACGTTGAAGGTGGCAGAGGACGAGCAGGGCCGCTGGGCAGTGCTGCGGGTGTCCGGTGAGATGGATCTGGTCACGTCCCCCTCGGTGCGCCAGCATGTCCACGACGCGGTCGCGGAGGGGCGCCGCAGCGTCGTCCTCGACCTGTCCGGAGTGCAGTTCTGCGACTCCAGCGGCGTCGGCGTACTGATCGCCGCACGCCGGCTGATGCGCTCCTGCCAGGGCCGGCTGCGGCTGATCCTGCCCGCCCAGGGCGCGGTCGACGGCTCGCACGTGAACCGTGTGCTCGCGGCGCTCGGCGTGCGCCGGCTCTTCGAGGTCTACCCGGACGTGACCACCGCCGTCGACGAAACGGCAGCCCCGCTCTCCGCCTGACCCCGGCCCCGTCTGCCACGGCCCCGTCTGCCACGGCCCCGACCTCCACGGCCCCGACCTCCACGGCCTGGCCCCGGCCCCGTTCGCCGTACCGTTTCTCCGGATGTGCCCCAAGAGTGCACCCCAGACGTACCGTTTCCCTCGATTTCTCCCCCATGGGGGGAGTGCGAGGTCCCCTTCTCAACACAGTAGTGGGCGGGTCTGACAACGCTCCGTGAACGCCCAGCCCCCGCGTTCACGCCCGGCCCCCCCCGCGTTCACGCGCCCAGCCCCCCCCGGCGCCCACGCCCAGCCCGCGCTCACGTCGTCCAGTCCCCGCGTTCACGCGCCGCCCCTAAGGCCGCGCCCCCACGCCCCGCCCCCTCACGCCGCCCGGTGCGGGAATTCCGCCCGTACGACGAAGCCGCCGTCCTGGGTGGGGCGGGCCTCCAGCGTGCCGCCCAGGCTCTGGGCCCGTTCCCGCAGGCCGACCAGGCCGTGCCCGCCGCCGGGGAGCTGCGGCGCGTCCGCCTCCGCGTCCGGTGGGCCGTTGCGTACCTCCACCAGCAGCCCGGCCTCCGCCGTACGCGGCTGCGCGACGCGTACGCGTACCCGTGCCCCCGGCGCGTGCTTGCGGACGTTCGTCAGCGCCTCCTGGACCGTACGGAACGCCGCCCGTTCCACGGTCCGGTCCGTCGGCGTTTCCTCGTCCACGCCGTTCTCGTAGGTCACGTCCAGCGCGGACATCTCGATCAGCCGGGGCAGTTCGGTCAGGTCCGGCTGGGGCGCGAGTTCCTGCTGCGCGGCGCCGTCCGGCTCCTCGCGCGGGCCGCCGCCCGCGGCGCGCAAAATGCCGACCATGTGCCGGAGTTCCTCCAGCGTCCGTACCGACAGCTGCCGGATGGTCCGGGCCCCGTCCCGCGCCGCGGAGTCCTCCGAGGCCACTTGCAGTGCCCCGGCCTGGAGGCTGATCAGGCTGACCTGGTGGGCCACCACGTCGTGCATCTCGCGTGCCAGCCGGGCCCGTTCCGTGGCCAGTACCCGGTCCGCGATCAGCCGGTCCTCGCGTTCCAGGCTGCGGGTGAGGTCGGCGACCCGGGCGGCCAGTTCGCGCCGGGTGCGGACCAGCAGGCCGAGTGCGATCGGTCCGGCGGAGGTCACCGAGGCGTCGATGAGGACGAGGGTGTTCTCCCGGTACGCGGTCGGCTCCCAGTCGGCGATCGGGTACGGGAAGAAGTGCGCGGCGATCAGCAGGAACGCGCAGCAGCCGAGGCGGGCGCGGCCCGGCCGCAGCGCGGCGACCGTGTAGAGGGCGATCATGGGCGCGAACCAGATGTAGCCGATGTAGAGGCCGGGCATGGTCGCCAGGAAGACCGTGAGGGGGAAGCGGCGCCGCAGCAGCAGGGCGAGTGCGGCGAAGAGCGAGACGCCCAGTTCCAGGGGCTGGTCGAGGTCGTTGACGAGGAAGGAGTCGGCGATGCCGAGCAGGGTGGGGACGACGAGGACGGCGTGCTGCCGCAGCCGGCCCGCGCGGGTGCCGTTCCGCCCGGCCGCCGGTACGTCCTCCGCGTCCGCCGGCGGGGCCGGCTCCGTCGTCGTGCCTGCCGGGGTCATCTGGGACCTCCCGTGACCAGGCCCGCGCGGTCCGCGACGATCGCCGCCTGTACGCGGTTGATGCCGCCCAGCTTGCCGAGCAGGGCGCTCACATGGTCCTTGACCGTGCTGGGCGCGAGGCCCATCCGGCCGGCTATCTGCGCGTTCCCCAGACCCTCGCCGAGCAGCGCCAGTACCTCCGACTCGCGCGGGGTGAGAGCGCGTACGGCCTCGGCGGCCGCCGCCTGGGTCTCGGCGGTGAGGTAACCGCCGATGACGGCGCGGGTGACGCCCGGGTCCAGCACGCTGCCGCCCGCCGCGAGGGTGCGCACCGCGCGGATCAGCTGCTCGGGATCGGAGTCCTTCAGCAGGAAGCCGGACGCGCCTTCACGCAGCGCCGCGGTCAGGTACTCCTGTGCGTCGAAGGTGGTGAGCATGGCGATGGCGGGGGGCTCGGGCGCGGCGCGCAGGCCACGGAGTACCGTCAGACCGTCGACGTCCGGCATCCGGATGTCGAGCAGCACGACCTCGGCCCCGCTGCGCTGTACCGTCTCGACGGCCGTGGCGCCGCCGCAGTCCGCGACCATCTCCACGTCCGGCGCCGTTCCCAGGATCATCCGCAGCCCGGACCGGACCAGCCGCTCGTCGTCCACCACAGCGACACGGATCACCGGTCGCCCCTTCCTGTCGTGCCGTACCAACCCCGCGGGACCCGGCGTGACCCCCGCCGTTGGGCGGGGGTGCGCACGCGACCTGCGGAGGATGCCGCGGGACGGCACCCGCGGGCAGAGTGCTCTTCATGCTGCACCACTGAGGAGGCCACAAGCCGGACACGCGGTGCAGCTCACACCGGCGGCCGCCGCGACCCCCACACGCGACGGCCGCCTTCGGTGCGTTCGGTATCGGAGATACCGGAGATACCGGAGGTGCCGGACGTCCCCTTCGGGAGCGTGTGCTCACTCCGGCCGGGTCCGTGCCCAGGAGTGCGTGGTGCCGTGGCACGGGCCGGCCGTCCGGCCCGTGGTGAGTACCAGTACCGAGGTCATCGCGGCCAGTAAGTATGCGGTGGTGGCGAGGTCCAGCGTTCCTTCGACCGTGCGCGTCCCGGCGCTGAAGGCGCCGGTGACCGTGTAACCGACCACCGTCCGTATGACGAGGTAGAGCTGTACGGCGGCGAAGACCAGCAGCGCGCCCCGCACGTCCCGCCGCCCGCTCAGCGCGAGCCGGCCGATCACCAGCCAGCCGACGAGCGCGGCGACGGCGGCGAAGGCCGCCCCGGCGAGCGGTGCGTCCGGGGACGGGCTGACGGCCGCGTCGACGGCGCTCGCCAGGTAGGAGACCGTTCCCGTCGTGCCGTCGGTGAGCTGATGCACCAGCCAGGCCGCCTCGAACAGCCCGCTCAGCAGGAACAGCACCCCGCAGATCCGCGAGAGCCGCCCGCGCCCCCAGGAGGAGCCGCCCGGGCCCGGTTCGGCGCGGGCCGGCAGCAGGACGCTCAGCACGACGGCTCCGGCGAGCAGGCCCAGTACGTGGGTGGCGAGGGTCCAGCCGCCCATGGGTTCGAAGCTGTACGTGGAGCGGTAGCCGGGGTGGAGCAGGCCGATGCCCTCACGCAGGGAGCGGGCCAGTATCAGGCAGGCCAGCAGCAGGGCGGCCGGGCGGGCGAGGGTGCGCTGCGCCAGCGCGGCCCCGGCCACCGCGGCCGATGCCGCAGCGAGCGCCCATTCCTGCGGTCCCAGTGTGCCCACGGGACCCGTCAGCGGGTTGAAGAGTCCTTCGGCGAAGTCGACGGGACCCACCCGGGCGTCGAGCGCGCCGGTCACGACCCAGGCGATGAGTGCGCCGGCGTACAGGCCGAGGGCCAGTCCGGCGGTGAGGTAGGCGCCGCTGTGTTCGGGCGCGGCCCGGCCGGGGTCGGCACCCGGCCGTACGTCGAGCAGCCCGCCGTCGTGCGTCACCATGACCGACCCCCGATCCGCCGCGTGCCGCCACGCCGTACGCCGCGCTGTCGCAGTGCGGGTGACCGCCGCGCGGTGCGCCCGCCGTCCACTGTCACTGTTCAAGGACGGCGCAGGTGCGCACGGAGGTTCCACTCGTGTGTGCCGGGTGTCCCCGGTGCCGCCCGGCGGCTCCGGTGTCCCGTTCAGCGCACCCGGCGCGCGACCGTGGTGACGAAGTCGCGGATCTCCTGCCGGGTGCGGGACCGCAGTGTGGTGAGTGCGTTCCGGTCCGGGACCGAGTGCAGTTCCGTCACCCCTGCCATCAGCTGCTCGGTCAGTTCGACGACGGCGGTGTCGTCGCTGACCAGTTGTGCCCGGAACATCGCTTCCTGGGCGGTGCGCCGTGCCTTGTACTGTTCCTCGCGCAGTTCGGGGGTGTCCTCGCCGCACAGCTCGTCCCCGTCGTGCAGGACGAACCAGCGGTGGACCAGCACCCTTCGGTACTCCAGCAGTGCGCCCGCGTAGGCGCAGTAGGCGTCGATGCGTTCCTGCCGCAATTTCTCCTCGCGTGCGAGGGCGTGGCTGCGTTCGGTCTCGCGGCGCTGGAAGAGATGGGTGGTGCCGGCGCCGAGCAGCGTGCCGACCACCGCCACCACGCTCGTGACTACTGCCTCCATGCGGACAGTTGATCACCTCGGGGCCGCTCGGCGACAGGGTGCGGAGAGCCCGGTGCCTTCTTCCGCTTCGCGAACGGTGGGGCAAGATGGGCTTCATGGGGAGCTTCGGGGGACACGGCCGCCTGATCGCCGGCCGGTACCGGCTGGAGGGCCGGCTCGGCCGTGGCGGGATGGGCACGGTCTGGCGGGCCACCGACGAACTGCTGGGCCGGCAGGTCGCGGTCAAGGAGCTGAACCTCGACGACGAACCCGGCACCCTCGGCGGCGGGCCGGGCCGGACCCGCGGTGCCGATGACATGGCCGTGCTGCGCGAGCGGATGCTGCGCGAGGCCCGTACGGTCGCCGGGATCAAGCACCCCAACGTCATCGTCGTGCACGACGTGGTGACGCAGGACGACCGCCCGTGGATCGTGATGGAGCTGGTGGACGGCGGTTCGCTGGCCGACCGGCTGGCGAGCGGCGGTCCATTGGCCCCGCGGGAGGCGGCCCGGATCGGCGTCGCGCTGCTCGGTGCGCTGCGCGTGGCGCACGCCCGCGGCGTGCTGCACCGGGACATCAAGCCGGCGAACGTCCTGCTGGAGGCGGGCACCGGCCGGGTGGTCCTCACCGACTTCGGTATCGCGCAGGTGCCGGGCGGTGCGACGCTGACCGAGAGCGGGACGTTCGTCGGTTCGCCCGAGTACACCGCGCCCGAGCGGATGGCGGGCCGCGGCACCGGGCCCGAGGGCGACCTGTGGTCGCTGGGTGTGCTGCTGTGCACGGTGCTCAGCGGCGGCCGGACGCCCTTCCACCGGGACTCCATCGGCGGGGTGCTGCACGCCGTGCTGTCCGACGAGATACGCATTCCCGAGGCGGCGCGGCCGCTCCACACGGTCGTCCACGGGCTGCTGGAGCGGGACCCGGAGCGCCGGCTGACCGTCGCGGCCACCGAGCGGCTGCTGCGCGGTTACCTCCAGACGGGCCGGATGCCGGAGCCGGGCGCGGCCGTCACGCCCGAGGAGCGGCCGCCCTCCCTTCCCGCGACCGCGCGGGGCCCGTCCGCGCCGCTCCGGGACGCGCTCGACGGCCGGGCGCTGGGCGCCGCGGCCCGGCCGCACACCGGCCGGACCCGTACCGTGCTGCTCGCCGTGACGGCCGCCCTGGTGCTGGCCGGTGCGGGTGCCGGGATCGCGGTGCTGGTGCTGGACGGGGCGGGCGGCGACGGGGGACCGGTGAAGCCCCCGGCCCAGACGGCGGCGCCGACGGCGACCGGGGACCCGGGGCCGGGGGAGACCGCGCCCAGCGGGTACGACCTCGTCCGCGATCCGGAGGGCTTCGCGCTCGCCGTGCCGGACGGCTTCACGCGCTCCTTCGAGAAGCCGCGGGTGTACTACTACTCGGCCGGCAAGCGGTTCCGGCTGGGTATCCACGTGCAGCCGCCGCAGCAGGGCGGGCCGCTGGGCACGATGCGGGAGGCGCACGCCGAAGGGCCGCGGAACTACCGCGGTTACCGTGACGGCCGGGTCACCGCCACCACCCACCGCGGGTACCGGGCCGCGCTGTGGGAGTTCACCTGGGACGGGGCTCCCGAGGACGGCGGGCCGCGCCGTACGTACGACCTCAGCTGGACCGAGGGCGGCCGGATGTACGACGTGTGGATCTCGGCGCCGCTCGGCGACCGGGCCGAGGCGAAACGACACTTCGATACCGCGCTGGCCACGTTCCACGTGCTCCGGGCCCCGGCCACCGGATGACAGCGCGCCGCTCGCGGAGATACGAATCCCCTGGACAGAGGCGTTCCGGCCAGCGAACGCTGGCACAATTGTGGGCGCCCGGTGAAAACTCATTACCGGCGGGTACACAAAGTGTGCCCGGAGGCATACGCTCGGCGCCATGACGGACTCGCTGGACACCGCACAGACCGCTGACGTCACCGCAGCCCCGGCCGACGGCAACCCGGTGGCCTCCGCCGCCGCGGGCACCCGCACCGCCGCCGACGTGGTCACCAAGGACCTGGTCGCCCGCCTGACCCGCGGCGTCGTCGGCAGCGGCCGGACGGCGAACCACACGCCGTTCACCGGCGAGGTCCTCGCCGAGCTGCCCGAGTCCACCCCCGAGGACGTCGCGGACGCCTTCGAGCGGGCCCGCGTGGCCCAGCGCCAGTGGGCGGCCACCCCGGTGCGCAAGCGCGCCGCGGTCCTGCTCCGCTTCCACGACCTGGTACTCCAGCGCCAGGCCGAGGTGCTGGACCTCATCCAGCTGGAGACCGGCAAGGCCCGGCTGCACGCTCACGAAGAGGTCCAGGCGGTCGCCGTCGCCGCCCGCCACTACGGCCGCAAGGCCCCGGCGTACCTGAAGCCCAAGGGCCACACCGGCGTCGTGCCGACCCTCACCAAGGTCACCGAACTCCGCAAGCCCAAGGGCGTCGTGGGCCAGATCGCGCCCTGGAACTACCCCTTCGAGCTGTCCGTCGGCGACGCGCTCCCCGCCTTCGCCGCGGGCAACGCCGTCGTGATGAAGCCCGACACCGAGACCGCGCTGACCGCCCTGTGGGCGCGCGAGCAGCTGATCGAGGCGGGCCTGCCGCCGGAGGTCTGGCAGGTCGTACTCGGCGACGGACCGGTCGTCGGCCCCGAGGTCGTCAAGCACGCCGACTACGTCTCCTTCACCGGCTCCACCCGCACGGGACGCGAGGTCGCCCAGGGCGCGGCGGCCCGCCTCGTCGGCTGCTCCCTCGAACTGGGCGGCAAGAACGCCATGCTGGTGCTGCACGACGCCGACGTCGACAAGGCCGCCGCCGGCGCCGTACGCGGCTGCTTCTCCTCCGCCGGCCAGCTGTGCATATCCATCGAGCGGCTGTACGTCCACGAGTCGATAGCCGACGAGTTCGCCGAGCGCTTCGTGGCCCGCGTGAAGGCCATGCGGCTGGGCAATGCCCTCGCGTACGGCGCCGACATGGGTTCGCTCGTCGGCGAGCGCCAGCTGGAGACCGTCACCCGGCACGTCGAGGAGGCCGTCGCCAAGGGCGCCAAGCTGCTCACGGGCGGCCGGCCGCGCCCCGACATCGGCCCGCTCTTCTACGAGCCCACCGTCCTCGACGGCGTCCAGGCCCCGATGGCCGTCTGCCACGAGGAGACCTTCGGCCCGGTCGTCTCCCTCTACCGCTTCCGCGACGAGGACGAGGCGATCACCCTCGCCAACGCCACCCCGTACGGCCTGAACTCCAGCGTCTGGACCAAGGACGGCCGCCGCGGCCGCAAGGTCGCAGCGCAGCTGAACACCGGCACCGTTAACGTCAACGAGTCCTACGCCGCGGGCTACGGCAGCGTCCAGTCCCCGATGGGCGGCATGGGCGACTCCGGCCTCGGCCGCCGCCACGGCTCCGAGGGCATCCTCAAGTACACCGAGGCACAGACCGTCGCCCACCAGCGCGTCATGCCGCTGGCCCCGTCGTTCGGCATGGACGACGAGAAGTACGCGGCGTTCATGACCCGCAGTCTCAAGGCGATGAAGGCCTTCCGGCTGCGCTGACCGTCCCCCAGCCCCGACCCGCACACTTCAAGGAGCGCCGATGCCAGGGGAGAACTCTGCCCGAAACCAGGAGCAGCCGGCCTACGACTACGACGTCCTCGTCGTCGGCTCCGGCTTCGGCGGCTCCGTATCCGCCCTCCGCCTCACCGAGAAGGGTTACCGCGTCGGCGTACTGGAAGCCGGCCGCCGCTTCACCCGCGAGACGCTGCCCAAGAACTCCTGGGACCTGCGCAACTACCTCTGGGCCCCGGCCCTCGGCTGCTACGGCATCCAGCGCGTCCACCTGCTCGGAAACGTCATGGTCCTGGCAGGTGCCGGAGTGGGCGGCGGCTCCCTCAACTACGCCAACACCCTCTACGTCCCGCCGAAGCAGTTCTTCGACGACCAGCAGTGGGGCCACATCACCGACTGGCAGGACGAGCTCAAGCCGTACTACGACCAGGCCCAGCGCATGCTCGGCGTACGGCTGAACCCGACCGTGACCCCCTCCGACGTCCACCTCAAGGCCGCCGCCGAGAAGATGGGCGTCGGCGACACCTTCCACCTCGCCCCCGTCGGCGTCTTCTTCGGCGACGGCAAGGACGCCGACGGCACGTCGAGGTCGGCACCCGGCGGCGAGGTGTCCGACCCCTACTTCGGCGGCGCGGGCCCGGCCCGCAGGGCCTGCTCCGAGTGCGGCGAGTGCATGACCGGCTGCCGGCACGGCGCGAAGAACACCCTCACCGAGAACTACCTGTACCTGGCGGAGCGGGCGGGCGCGGTCATCCACCCGATGACCTCGGTCGTCGCCGTCACCGAGGACTCCCGCGGCGGCTTCGCGGTCCGGACCCTGCCCACCGACGACAAGCGCAAGGGCAAGGGCCGCACGTTCACAGCCCGCCGCGTCGTGCTCGCCGCCGGCACCTACGGCACCCAGACCCTGCTGCACCGGATGAAGGACACCGGCCTGCTGCCGCACCTCTCGCCCAAGCTGGGCGAGCTGACCCGCACCAACTCCGAGGCCCTGGTGGGCGCGCTGACCGACAACCGCCGCTACCGGAAGAAGACCGGCGAGAAGAAGGTCGACTTCACCCGCGGGGTCGCGATCACGTCCTCCATCCACCCGGACGCCCACACCCACATCGAACCGGTCCGTTACGGCAAGGGCTCCAACGCGATGGGCGGCCTGTCCGTCCTCCAGGTGCCGGTACGGGACGGCGCCGCGGCCCGCGTCCTCGGCTGGCTCGGCAGAACCGTCCGCCACCCCGTGCTGCTGGCCCGCTCCCTCTCCAACCGCCGCTGGTCCGAGCGGACCATCATCGGCCTGGTCATGCAGTCCCTGGACAACTCCCTGACCACGTACCGGAAGCCGCGCGGCATCGGCAAGGGCCTGCTGACCGCGCGCCAGGGACACGGCGCGCCCAACCCGGCGCAGATCCCGGCCGCCGCCGAGGCCGCCACCCTGATCGCCGAGGACATCAACGGCTTCGCCGGCAGCAACGTCGGCGAGCTGATGGGCACCCCGCTGACCGCCCACTTCCTCGGCGGCTGCCCGATCGGCGAGGACCCGGACCACGGCGTCATCGACCCGTACCACCGGCTCTTCGGCCACCCGGGCATCTCCGTCGTCGACGGCTCGGCGGTCTCCGCCAACCTCGGCGTCAACCCGTCCCTCACCATCACCGCGCAGGCCGAACGCGCGATGTCCCTCTGGCCGAACAAGGGCGAGCCCGACCCCCGCCCGGCCGCCGGCCGCCCGTACGCGCGCGTGTCCCCGGTGGAACCGCACCACCCGGCGGTACCGGAGAAGGCGTTCGCGGCGCTGAAGCTTCCGTTCGTGCCGGTACCGGCGGTGCCGCCGAAGAAGCCCTGACCGCTCGCACACGAGGGGCCGCACCCGGCGGACCAGGGTGCGGCCCCTCACAGCTGGCCGGTGTTACGCGGCAGCACCATCCGTCTTGCGGCGGCGCACGACGAAGATCGCCCCGGCGCCCACGGCCATCGTGACCCCGGCCACCGCCGCGATCATCGGCAGCGCCGAGGAGGAACCGGTCTCGGCGAGCTTGCCGGAGACCGGCAGCTCCTTCATGCCGCCCTGCGGGGCGGGCTTGTTCGGCTTCTTGTCGCTCGGCTGCGGCTTGGCAGGCGGCACGGTGCCCGGCTTGCTGCCCGCGACCAGGACGTCGAACTCGTACTCAGAGCCCTCGGAGTAGCCGCAGACGTCGTCCTCGTCGTGGTACGCGCCGACCGCGAAGGCGAAGCCGTAGCTGCCCGGCGTCTTGGCGTCGACCTTCAGGCGCAGCTTGGCGTCGGCGTACTCACCGGGCGCCAGCTCGGCGAGGGAGGCGAAGTAGCCGTACTCGTCGACGTTCTCCCAGACACCGGCGCCCTCGTCGTACCACTGCACGGTCAGCAGGTGCGAGACGTCGTCGAAGTCACCGTTGTCGATGGCCGACAGCATCACGTACGCGTCGACCGACTTCATCGCCTTGTCGGAGACGTTCGTGGCGCGGAACGTGAAGCCGTGCCAGCCGGAGCCGGCCACGACCTTGCTGGGCAGGCCGCGCAGGGTGGTGGTGATCGCCGCCTCTTCGGACTCCTCCTCGCAGGCGGGGTCCTCGGTGGGCTCGTCGGAGGGGGTGGCCGACGGGGTGGTGGACGGCTCGTCGGTGGGGCCGTCGGTGGGGTCCTCCGTCGGGTCCTCGGTGGTGGGCGGCTCGGTGGGGTCACCGGAGGGCTCCTCCGACGGCGGGTCCGTCGGGTCGGCGGATCCCGAGGGCGCCGGGTCGGTCGGCTCCTCGGGCGTCGGGTCGGGCGAGGTGCCCCCGTCGCCCGGCTCCGTCGGTGCCTCGGCGGACGGGGTGGCGCTGGGCTCGTCCGTCGCCCATGCGGCCGGCGCCGCCATGAGCGCGGCGGGAGCGATGACGGCCGTCGCTGCGGCAGCCGTCAGTGCACGGCGAAGCTTCATCGTGTCTAGACCTCTTCGGGGGTCCGGAGTGCCGAGGGGGCGGCACGAAAGCGGTAGCGGGCCGTCGCGGTGGGGCGCGGTATGGCCGTGCGTTTACACGTACATGACCAGCCGAATACCGAAAAGGTTGTACGCAAGATCGCGCATATCTGCGAGGGGACGGGGCGGGCCGGGTGGCGGCAGAGCGAAGGGCCCCGTGGTGCCGTCCGCGAGGGGGTGCGGGCGACCGCGGGGCCCTTGCTGCTCGGCGCCGGCGTCAGGGCAGCGGCGGCGCCGAAGGAAGGCGCCGGGGGGCAGCGCCTAAGGCTCTTGGTCGTACTCGGGGTTTCCGGTACGGCCGGCGCGGGCCTGCAGGAACCATTCGTTCCATGGTGTAGACCAATGGCAGTACCAGAAGCCACCTCTGTGCGAGGTACTCGGCTCTTCCTGCATCGTGCTGGATACGCCTCACCCGGCGCAACCGTTTCGACCGGATGCGGTCGGCCCCAGGCGTCCCCGGGGCCGACCGCCCCATCGGATGTGGCCGGGCTGCTGTCCCCTGCCGACCGGCCACAGCACCGCAGCGAGGTCCCACGGCGCCGTCCGCTTCAGCGCGGCCGGCGTCTCATCGCTCCGGCGTTCCCGCCCACGGGCGGCGTCTACGCGTAGTTCTGCAGGCCGCGCCTGGCTGACGTGGCACCGGGAACAACGAAGCCCCGCGCCGCCCGGTCACGGTCCGTACGGGTGAGAGACCGCCCGAACTCAGATGCGCCCGCGGCACAGCTCCAGCAGCGTCATGGCGAGGGCGGTGCCGGGGCGGCCCAGCTGGTCCCTGAAGTGCGCCAGGACCTCCATCTCGCGGGCGAGGTTCACCCGGCGCCCGCCGGAGGCGATCCGCTCCTTCTGGATCACGGCCGACACGGCCATCCGTTCCTGTACGAGGCCGATGATCCGGCCGTCGAGATCGTCGATCCGGCGGCGCGCGTCGCCGATCACGGCGGCGGCCTCCTCGGTCCGCGCGCCGGTCTCCGGGCGGGGCTTGATCACCTTCGGCGCGGCGGCCGGTGCGCCTGCCGCGGATGCGCCCTCCGCCGGGCGTCCGGCAGCCGTTACATCGGTCACGGTCGTCGTGCGCGCGGCCGTCGTGCTCACTGCCGTCCGGGTGCTGCTGCTCATGTCCGTCTCCTGGGGGCTCTCGGTCGTGGAGGTCCCGGAACCGCGCCGCCCGGACGGAGAAACACCAGCGCCCCGGGCCTGCACGGCCCGGGGCGCCTGGGAAGTCGCTCGTCGCTGGTATCAGCGGTTCATGCAGCGCGACCATGGCAGCCGGACGGGCCGGTGCCATAGGTAAAGACGAAGGTGCGCTGCGTGAACATGGTGCTCAGTATGTGCCCGTTAGAATCGAAAGTCCAACCCCATCGCACCACCACCGCCGGAAGGCCGCCGAAGTGTCAGCAGCGCCCCCCGCCGCCGCCCCGGATGTCGTCCTCGTTGTCGACTTCGGCGCGCAGTACGCCCAGCTCATCGCCCGCCGTGTCCGTGAGGCGCGGATCTACAGCGAGATCGTGCCCTCGACCATGCCGGTCGAGGAGATGCTCGCGAAGAACCCCAAGGCCATCATCCTCTCCGGCGGCCCGTCGTCCGTCTACGAGGAGGGTGCCCCGAGCCTCGACCGTGCCCTGTTCGAGGCCGGTGTTCCCGTCTTCGGCATGTGCTACGGCTTCCAGCTGATGGCCGTGAAGCTCGGCGGCACGGTGGACAACACCGGCGCCCGTGAGTACGGCCGCACCCCGCTGGCCGTCTCCAAGCCCGGCTCCACCCTCTTCGAGGGCACCCCGGTCGAGCAGCAGGTGTGGATGTCGCACGGCGACGCCTGCTCCGCCGCTCCCGAGGGCTTCACGGTCTCGGCCTCCACGGACGTCGTCCCGGTCGCCGCGTTCGAGAACGACGAGAAGAAGCTGTACGGCGTGCAGTACCACCCCGAGGTGCTGCACACCACGCACGGCCAGCAGGTACTGGAGCACTTCCTCTACCGCGGCGCGGGCATCGAGCCCAACTGGACGATGGGCAACATCATCGAGGAGCAGGTCGCCGCGATCCGCGAGCAGGTCGGCTCCAAGCGTGCCATCTGCGGCCTGTCCGGCGGCGTGGACTCCGCGGTGGCCGCCGCGCTCGTCCAGAAGGCCATCGGTGACCAGCTGACCTGCGTGTACGTCGACCACGGTCTGATGCGCAAGGGCGAGACCGAGCAGGTCGAGAAGGACTTCGTCGCCGCCACCGGCGTGCAGCTCAAGGTCGTCGACGCCTCGGAGCGCTTCCTGAACGCGCTGTCCGGGGTCTCCGACCCCGAGGAGAAGCGGAAGATCATCGGGCGCGAGTTCATCCGCGTCTTCGAGCAGGCCCAGGCCGAGATCGTCGCCGAGGCGGACCCGGGCGAGCCGGTCGAGTTCCTGGTCCAGGGCACGCTCTACCCGGACATCGTCGAGTCCGGCGGCGGCACGGGCACGGCCAACATCAAGTCGCACCACAACGTGGGCGGCCTCCCCGAGGACCTGGAGTTCAAGCTCATCGAGCCGCTCCGCCAGCTGTTCAAGGACGAGGTCCGGATGGTCGGCTCCGAGCTGGGCCTGCCGGACGAGATCGTCCAGCGCCAGCCCTTCCCCGGCCCCGGCCTCGGCATCCGTATCGTCGGCGAGGTCACGCGCGAGCGCCTCGACCTCCTCCGCGAGGCCGACGCCATCGCCCGCGAGGAGCTGACCGCGGCCGGCCTGGACCGCGACATCTGGCAGTGCCCGGTGGTCCTGCTGGCCGACGTCCGCTCGGTCGGCGTCCAGGGCGACGGCCGCACCTACGGCCACCCCATCGTCCTCCGCCCGGTCTCCTCCGAGGACGCCATGACGGCGGACTGGACCCGCATGCCGTACGACGTGCTGGGCCGTATCTCCACCCGCATCACCAACGAGGTCAAGGACGTCAACCGCGTCGTCCTCGACGTCACCAGCAAGCCCCCGGGCACCATCGAGTGGGAGTGACCTGACAGGTCCCCCGTCGCTGCCGAGGCCGCCACTCACGCGCACGAGTGGCGGCCTCGCCGTTTCACCCCCACGGGAGCCCGTGTGCGGCGATCCTGCTCCCGTGCACCCTCGCGACCTCTTCCCCGACTGGCCCCGGCCCCCGTACGAGGGCTTCACCACCGACGACCTCTTCCGCCTCCCCGGCCTCCCGGCCCACACCCAGCTGCTCGACGGCAGCTTCGTCTTCGCGGCATGTCAGAGCTTCTTCCACAGCGGCACCACCGATCTCCTGGTCGGCGGCTTGCGTGGCGCTGCGCCGGCCGATCTGCGGGTGCTCCGCCAGATGGTCATGCTGGTCGACGCGAGGAACGCCCCGGAACCCGACGTCGCCGTCGTCCGCCGGATGGCAGCGTGCCGTCGGGACCAGATGAGCGTCCGGGCCCGGGACGTGCTGCTCGCAGTGGAGGTGGTCTCGCCGGAGTCCGAGGCCCGGGACCGCGACACCAAGCCGCACAAGTACGCGGGGGCCGGGATCCCGTACTTCTGGCGGGTCGAGATGGCCGGCGTCGACGACCGCCCGACCGTCCACGTCTTCGAGCTCGGCAAGGAAGACCGGACGTACCACTCCGTCGCGATCCACCATGACCGCCTCAAGCTCACCACCCCCTTCGACATCGACATCGACCTCACGGAGATCGAAAACCTCTGACCGCCGTTCATACGTATGAGTGGCGGCATGAGCGTTGTCGCTGAGTACTCTGGCTGAGCAGACGAGACTCCGTCGCATGGGAGCAACCATGAGCGCCGCACGCGAGTACGGGCTGGACGACCAGTACGAGTGGCCCCGCCCGCCCGAGGGCGGCTGGACCGCGGACGATCTCGACCGGCTTCCGAATCTCCCTCCGCACACGGAGCTGATCGACGGGAGCCTCGTCTTCATGAGCCCGCAGCTGAAGTTCCACACCCGCACCATGTGGCTGTTGGAGTACGCGCTGCTGTCGCACATGCCGGAAGGCTTGGACGTCGACCGGGAGATGACGGTGAAGCTGGATGACAAGAACCGGCCGGAGCCCGACATCCTGGTATACCGAGCGGACGCCGATACGGGGGTCGAGCAGAGCTGGTACAAGCCCGAGGACGTCATCTTGGTGATCGAGGTGGTGTCGGAGGACTCGAGGGAGCGCGACCGCGAGGTCAAGCCGGGCAAGTACGCAGCAGCCGGAATCCCCCACTTCTGGCGGGTGGAGAAGAGCTACGGCCTGCCGGTCGTCTACGTCTACGAGATCGATCCCGCTACCAGGGTGTATACGCCGACAGGTATCTATCACGACCACTTGAAAGTCTCCGTCCCCTTCCCCATCGATATCGACCTCACCGCCGTCGGCGGCAGGCGGAGCGTGTGATCAGGCTGTTGACGCTCCACCCCTCTGCGCGGAAAATTGATTCCGTACTACGGCAACAAGACTCCGCGATGCGGAAGTAAGTGGGGCGTACGGCATGAGCACCATCGGTTTCATCGGACTCGGGATCATGGGCAGCCCGATGGCGGTCAACCTGGCGAAGGCCGGGCACACCGTGCGCGGGTGGAACCGCAGCCCGGGCAAGGCGGGCGCGCTCGTCGAGGCCGGGGGGACGGAGGCGGCGAGCATCGCCGAGGCCGTCCGGGACGCCGACGTGGTCATCACGATGGTTCCCGCTTCGCCGCAGGTCGAAGAGGTGGCGTACGGGGACGACGGCATCCTCGCCCATGCGAAGGACGGCGCGCTGCTGATCGACATGTCGTCGATCACGCCGCAGACGTCGATCGACCTGGCCGCGCGGGCCAAGGAGCGCGGCGTGCGGGTGCTGGACGCGCCCGTGTCCGGCGGTGAGGCCGGCGCGATCGAGGGAGTGCTCTCGATCATGGTTGGTGGCGAGCAGGCCGACTTCGACGCCGCCCGCCCGGTCTTCGAGGCGATGGGCAGGACCATCGTGCACTGCGGCCCGCACGGCGCCGGCCAGACCGTGAAGGCCGCCAACCAGCTGATCGTCGCCGTCAACCTCCAGGCCTGCGCCGAGGCCGTCGGCTTCCTGGAGAAGTCCGGCGTCGACCTGCCGGCCGCCCTGGAGGTGCTGAACGGCGGGCTCGCCGGTTCGGCCGTCCTCACCCGCAAGATGGCCAACTTCCTGGAGGGCGACTACCGCCCCGGCTTCAAGCTCGCGCTGCACCACAAGGACATGGGCATCGTCACGGACGCCGCCCGCGCGGTCGGCGCGACGCTGCCCGTCGGCGCGACCGCCGCCCAGCTCGTCGCCTCGGCAGTGGCGCGCGGCGACGGCGACCTGGACCACTCGGCGCTGCTGCGCGGCGTCCGCCTGATGAGCGGCGAGGACGAGAAGTAAGCACGGCGGACGGGCGGGAGCCGGGAGTTCACCTCACCTCCACGGCACCCGCCCGTGCCGCGTCTGGTCTCTTCACCTACCCCGGCGTAGCTTCCCGTGCGAGTCACGCACGAGGGAGAGCCGGGATGCCTGAGCCGACGCCGATACCCACCGACCAGCTGCGGTTCGCGATGCCGCCGACGCATGCGACCTTGGAGGAGGAGCGCCGGTACCGCAAGGAGCGGCTCGCCGCTGCGCTGCGGCTCTTCGGGCGGTACGGCTTCGAGGAGGGGGTGTCGGGCCACCTCACCGCCAGGGACCCGGAGTTCACCGACTGCTTCTGGGCGAATCCCTTCGGGATGTCGTTCCGGCACGTCACCGTCAGCGACCTGATCCTCGTCAACGGCCAGGGGCAGGTCGTCGAGGGCCGTCACCACGTCAACCAGGCCGCGTTCGCGATCCACGCGCAGATCCACGCCGCCCGCCCGGACGTGGTCGCCGCTGCGCACAGCCACTCCACCTACGGCCGGGCGCTGGCCTCGCTCGGCGAGCCGCTGGAGCCGATCACGCAGGACGTCTGTGCGTTCTACGAGGACCACGCGGTCTTCGACGCGTACACGGGTGTCGTCGTGGACGAGGCGGAAGGGCGGCGGATCGCGGCCGCGCTGGGGCCGCACAAGGCGGTGATCCTGCGCAACCACGGGCTGCTGACGGTCGGGGACTCGGTGGACGCGGCGGCCTGGTGGTTCCTCGCGATGGAACGGTGCTGCCAGGTGCAGCTGGCGGCGAAGGCCGCGGGCAAGCCCGTACTCATCGATCACGGCAGTGCGCTGCGCACCAGGGAGCAGCTCGGCAGCGACCTGGTGGCCTGGATCAACTACCAGCCGCTGTTCCAGCAGATCAGCCGCGAGGAGCCGGACCTGTTCGGCTGAGCGCCCGGGGCCCGTACGCGCGGCCGTCCGAAACGTACGCGCGGCCGGTCTCACCCTTCGGAACAGGGCGGTTGGCGCCGGCCCCGCGCGCTCGGCACAATGCGCTGCCAACGCTGCCATCAGGGAGCGGTGGACGGCGACTACGGGTAGCGGGCGGTACGGACATGTCGGTGGACGCGGCGGGCCGACAGGCCGGACAGCACGGGCCGTACGAGCAGCACGGGCAGCACGGGCAGGGCACGGCGGGCGGGCACGGCCGGTCCGCCACGGCCGCGGCAGCGGGCCGGGCCACGGAAGCGGGTACGCGTACGGAGTGCGACTGCGGGGACTGTCCGCGCGGCGCCCGCACGGGACACCGGCAGGCGGTCGCCGCGTTCCTCGCGCTGCGCGAGGACTTCGCCGCCGGGCGCGGCGTACCGTACGGCCTGGCGCACTCCGCGGGCGCGGCGCGCCAGTGGATCTCCGACGAACTGGCCCAGTCGGCGCGGGCGGTCGCCGAGCGCGCCGCCGCCGCGGGCCGGGCCCGCGGCGAGGCGGTCCGGCGCCGTACGCCCCTGGTCCTGTGGGGCGCGGTCGGCGCCCTGCTCGTCGTGCAGTCGCTCACCGCGATCGGCGCGGGCTGGACGGACTCCCGTACGGCGGCGCTGGCGGCTGCCGTCGTCCTGGCCGCGCTGCTCACCGCGGCCGCCCGGTGGCACCACGGCGGTCTCCTCGCGCCCGTCACCGGCCCGGACAACCGGCTGTCCACCTCCCGTGCGGTCGCCACGGCCTGGCTGCTGCCCGTCGTCTGGGCCGTCCTGATGTTCGCCGCGCGGCTGGCGCTGGCCCCGGACGCCGCCGAGCGCCGCCGGCTGCTGGCGGGGCTCGACCTCTCGCGCGGCGCCGGGCTGCTCACCGTGGTGGCGCTCGCCTGCGCCGCCACGGTCGCCGCGGCCCGGCTGGCGTCCGTCCGTATCCGTACCGGGCGGCAGCAGAAGGTGCCCGCCGAGTACCCGCGCGCCGGGGACCTGCTGACCGACGACGCGGGCCGCGGCAGCTTCGCCGACGCGCAGTACGTGCTCCTGAACGCGGTCGCCGTGGTCTTCGCCGCGGTCCGCCTCGCCGCCGAACCGGACCGGCTGCCGGACCTCCCGTGGGGGCTGGTGGTGCTGGCGGCGGTCAGCGCGGTGACGTACCTGGCGGGCAAGTACGCGGAGGGCGCCCGCCCGGTCGTGCTCTCCGTCGTGCGGGCCCGTGAGATCGGCGGCCTGGACGGGCCGGTCCGTACCGGCGACGACATCGAGATCCGCGGCAGCGGCTTCGTGCCGCCGGGCGCCCAGCCGCCGCACCGGCTGGCCCGCACGGTCGTCCGGATCGGAACGGTCGACGTCCACGTACCGCTGGTGCCGGTCCCCGGCGGCTTCGCCAACCCGTCGGACGGGGTGCTGGTCGTCCCGGTACCGGCCGACGTGGAACCGGGCCGCGCCGAGGTACGGGTCATCACGGCGGCCGGCGCCGAATCCGCCGCCTACCCGCTCTTCGTGCAGGAGTGACGTACGGGTGATCGGCGCACCCTGATCCGGGCGGTTCCGTTGAATGTTCTGTGACGCCCGGCCCGTATCAGTCTTCGAACGCCTGCCCGTGGGCAGAATCGTCCGCGCCGGGCGGCGACGCAGAGGCGGGAGGACATCATGGTGCACACGGGCAGATCGCTCGCGATCGACCACGGAGGAACGGGCGGCGGGCACGGCCCCGGCGGGCTGCGCGGCGCGCTCGGACGGTACGCGCTGCTGCCGCTGCGGATCTTCCTCGGCGTCACCTTCGTCTACGCGGGCCTGGACAAACTCACCGATCCGGGGTTCTTCGCGGCCTCCGGCACCGGCTCGATCGGCGAGACGATGCGCCAGTCGCGGGACGCCGCCGGGGTGCCGGCCCTGGTCGACCTGGCGCTCAACAGCCCCGCCGGTTTCGGCTACGCGCTCGCGGCGGGTGAGCTGGCCGTCGGCATCGGGGTGCTGCTCGGGGTCCTCGGCCGGGTCGCGGCGCTCGGCGGCGCGCTGATCTCGCTGAGCCTCTGGCTGACCGTCAGCTGGTCGGTCACGCCGTACTACCTCGGCAACGACCTCGCGTACCTGATGGCGTGGCTGCCGCTGGTGCTGGCCGGTACGCCGTACCTCTCCCTCGACGCCCTGCTCGCCAAGCGCCGCCGCCGGTTCGGCCGGCACCTCATCGGCTGACGGGGGCCCCGTCCTCCGGTGGCGGCGGCTGCCCGTCCTTGCGCCGCCCCCGGCGGGCCAGGCCGTACAGCGCCGAGACCGCTCCCGTGAGGAACAGCCCGGCGGGCAGGGCGATCAGGGGCCAGGCGCCGGGTACGGCGACCCGGCCCGCAGAGTCCAGTACGTAGACGCCGCCGATGCCCAGCGCGGTCAGGCCCGTCACGAGCCTGCCGGGCCGGAATTCATGCCGCAGCACCGTCTGCCGCCTCCTCTCGTCCCGGCGTGCCCGGAACCGGCGGTGTCCCCGGATCCGTCGGTGTGCCTGGAGCTGCCGGTGTGCCTGGAGTTGTCGGTGTTGCCGGAACCGCCGGTGTTCCCGGAGCCGGCGGCCGGGTGCCCGGCGTCGGCCCGTAATGCAGTTCGGCCTGTCCGAGCCCCACTTCGAGGTGCAGGTCCAGCGTGCCGTGCAGCCGCTCGCCCTTCTTCAGGCCGTGCGCGGGCAGCGTCACCGTACGGGACCGGTCCGCCGAGACGTCCACGTCCTCGGGCGCCTCGTCCGGCAGCTGGATGTCGCCGAGCCCGACCTCGACGTGCACCCGCGTCCGTACGCCGTCCGGCAGCGTCACCCGCAGCAGCCCGGCGCCCACCTCGGCACGGGTCCGGACGGTCTGCCCCTGCGTGAGCCGCAGCGCGCCGAGGTCCAGGCTGCCCCGGCCCGCGCCCAGTTCGTACGAGGGCCGGACCTCCGCCGCTGACGACGGCAGCCATGTACGGTCGTCCCAGTCCGTGCTGATGTCGCGCGGGAGCACGGCCGTCGCGCCGAGCAGCAGTGCGGTGACCACGACCATGAACACCGTGCCGCCGCCGGTCCTGCCCAGCCACGCGCTGAGCACCATGCCGAGCCCGAACACCACCAGCGCGGCCGCCAGACCCGCCTGCAGGCTCTCCGGCACCGAGGCGTCGTGCCAGGAGGCCGTCGCGGCCGTCGCGCCGACGGCCAGCGCCAGCAGGAACGTCAGGCCGCCGATCGACCGCCCGGCGCGCTTCGGCCGCCGCCCCTCCGGGGCGTCCCGCCGCGCCGTGGCTCCCGCGCCCCGGCCGTCCCCGTACGCACCGGCCCGGCCCGGCGCGCCGCCCGCTGACGCCTCGTACGACGGCGTGTCCGCGGGCCCCCAGAGATAGCCGGTGCGGCCGGCGTGCGTGCCCGCCGCCGGGCCGTCCTTCGTGAGCGGGTCCCGCCACCACGAGGGGCTGCCCGGCGCGGGCGGTGCCTGCGTCTCGGGCGGCGCGTCCGCGACGGCCTGTGCGGTCACCGGGTCCACCGGTCCGGCGCCGTGCGCCGCGGCCCGCCGCTGCTTCGACCAGTACGCCGAACCGGCCACCGCGAGCGCGAGCATGACCGTGAACGCCAGGCCGCCGCCCCGGCCGAGCACCGAGAGGAACAGCCCGCAGCCGACCAGCGCCACCAGGATCGCGGTCAGCGCCGCGCCCTCGACGCGCCCGGACAGCAGCCGCCGTACCTCGTTCTCGTCCTCGTGCTCCACCGGGATCAGCAGCCAGGCGAAGCCGTACACGATGAGGCCGATGCCGCTGCTGACGGCCAGTACGGCGAGCACGATGCGGAAGATCACCGGGTCCAGGTCCCAGTGCCGCCCCAGGCCGCCGCACACCCCGGCCACCACCTTCTGGCGGCTGCGCCGCAACGGGCGCGGGGGCGGGGGCGGGGGATCGGCGGTCGCGCCGGTCTGCGGCCCGGGAGGGGGAGCATCGTTCATGCGCCCATGGTGGCAAGCGGAACCGGCGCCCGGTATCAGTGACAACCCTGGCCGGTCCCTGAGATCACCCGGGGGTGCGGTCCGAGGGCCGCCGGATATCGACCGGTTCTGATCGTCTACGACTGCCGATGCTCGACAGTCGACCATGACCGGCCCGTAACAGGTGTGGCTCCGTTGACTATCGTTGTTACCTGACGGGTTATGGGGGAGCCGGAGGGCGTGCGGTGTCGGAGGCTGCGGTGGACGAGGGTCGGCTGGTCGCCGGGCGGTACCGCCTGCTCGAACGCATCGGTCAGGGCGGCATGGGCACCGTCTGGCGGGCCCAGGACGAACTGCTCGGCCGTCAGGTCGCCGTCAAGCGCCTGCACGCCTCCTCGCTCCAGCTGGAGCCGGACGAGCTGGCCATGCGCAACGAGCGCACCCGCCGCGAAGCCCGGGCCGCCGCGCGCATCAACCACTCCAACGTCGTCGGCGTGCACGACGTCGTGGACGACGCGGGCCTGCCCTGCATCGTCATGGAGTACGTGCCCTCCGTGACGCTCGGCGACGTCATCAAGGAAGCCGTGCTCGCCGGGGAGGGCGTACCGCCCGCCGAGGCCGCCCGCATCGGCCGCGGCATGATCGCCGCGCTGCGCGCCGCGCACTCGGCGGGCGTCCTGCACCGCGACGTGAAGCCGGGCAACGTCCTGCTCGGCGAGGACGGCCGGGTGGTGCTGACCGACTTCGGGATCGCGGTGGCCTCCGGTACGTCCACCCTCACCAAGACCGGCGAACTGGTCGGCTCCATCGACTACTTGGCCCCCGAGCGGGTGAAGGGCGGCACCCCCGGCCCCGCCTCCGACCTGTGGGCGCTGGGCGCGACGCTGTACCAGGCGGTCGAGGGCCGGCCGCCGTTCCGCAAGAGCACCGCGGTCGAGACGGCGTACGCGATCGCCGTCGACCCGCTGGTGCCGCCCCGCAACGCCGGACCGCTCACGGCCCTCATCGAGGCGCTGCTCGCCAAGGAGCCGGCGGACCGCCCGACGGCCGAGGCCGTCGAACGCACCCTCCGCGCACCCGCCTCCGAGGCCACCACGGAGGCGTTCACGACGAACTTCACGACGACGGGGGCAGGCACGGGAACGGGCTCGGGAACCGGCCCGGAGACCGACCCGGGGGCCGACCCGGGGACCGACCCTGCGAAGGCCACCGCGTACACCGCTACGGACACGGACAGAGGTGCCGGTACGGGCCCGGGAGCCGGTACGGGCCCGGGTCATGGCACGGGCCCGGGTGCGCGCACGAGCTGGGGCGTCGGTACGGGTGCGGGTACGAACCCTGGCACGGCCATCGGTCCCCGTGACACCCAGGCCGGCGGTCTTTCCGGCGTCCCCGCCCAGCGCGACACCTCCGCCACCAGCCGTGTCCCCGTGGGTGACCTGGCGGCGGCCGACCGGCCGGCCCCCGCCCGCCGCCGCCCCCTGCGCTTCGTCCTGTGGGGCGCGGTGGCCGTCGTGGCAGCGGGCGCGGTCACGGCCGGGGTGCTGCACCTCCTGCGGGACGGCGGCGGGGTCCAGGCGGTCCCCGGCGGATCCGACGAGCCGTCCGCCTCCGCGAGCGCCGGCGAGCAGGCCCCGCCGAAGGTCCCCGAGGGCTACCACCTCGTGACCGAGAAGAAGATGGGCGTCTCCTTCCCGGTGCCGGACGGCTGGACCCGCAAGGCCATGCCGGACCGCAACGAGGTCGACTACCTCCATCCGTCCGGCCTCGTCGGCCTCAAGGTCAGCGTGCTGGGCTTCGCCAGCTCCAACCACGTCCGCCACTTCGAGCAGGTCGAGCAGCAGCTCAAGGCCAAGTCGGAGGGGTACGAGCGGCTGCGGCTGCAGGACACGCTCTTCCAGGGGCAGCCCGCCGCGATCTGGGAGTTCACCTTCCAGGGCCGGGCGCGTGAGTTCCGCGCCATCGACCTCGGCTTCGGCAAGGAGGGCGAGAACGAGTACGCGCTCTACCTGTCCGCGCCGAAGGCCCAGTGGGCGCAGTACCAGAACGTCTTCAACGTGGCCCGCGACGGCTTCCGGGAGAAGTAGGCGGAAGCAGGCACGCGACCGATCAGGGGACGATCAGGGACGACCCTGATGCCCGGGCGTCCGTCCGCATGTGACGATCGGGAGCATGACGACCGCCCCACCCCGTACCGAGGGCCCCTACGCCCCGGTGCCCGACCCCGACGGCCCGCCCCCGCGCCGCCTCTACCGCAGCGCCGACGGCCGGCTCCTCGGCGGTGTCGCCCGCGGCCTGGCCGGCCACCTGGGGCTGCCCGTCTCCTGGGTACGGGTCGTCTTCGTCGCGCTCCTCGTGGCGCAGGGCATGGGCGCCCTTCTGTATGCCGCGTTCTGGTTCTTCGTGCCCCTGGGGGTCGGCGGCGTCGACGCCCACCGGCACCCGGCGTACGGCGCGTACGGCGCGTACGGCCTTGAGGGTGCGGGCCCCGACGGGCGCCGCCGCCGCGTCCGCCGCCCCGACAAGGGCCAGCTCTTCGCCCTCATCGCGCTGGTCATCGGCGCCTTCGTCCTCGCGTCGAACTTCGAGCTCGGCGGGCGGGCCAACGCCTACCTGTGGCCGGTGGTGCTGATCGGCGCGGGCGTCGCCCTCGTGTGGCGGCAGGCCGACAACGCCCGCCGCGCCCAGTGGCTGGAGCTGGGCCGACGCAAGGGCGTGCTGCCCTTCGTGCGCGGCGCGGCCGGCGTCCTCCTGGTCGGCATCGGCGTCACCGCCATCGTGATCCTCCAGGGCTCGGTGCGGAACCTCGGCTCGGTCCTCCAGGCCGCCCTCGCCGTCGTCGTCGGCATCGCCCTGCTCGCGGGCCCCTACCTGGTGCGCATGACGCAGGACCTCTCGGAGGAGCGCCTGATGCGCATTCGTGCCCAGGAGCGGGCCGAGGTCGCGGCCCACGTCCACGACTCCGTCCTGCACACCCTCACGCTCATCCAGCGCAGCGCCGACGACCCCCGGGAGGTGGCCCGCCTCGCCCGAGCCCAGGAGCGGGAGCTGCGCGCCTGGCTCTACAAGCCGGAGGGGCGCGGCAAGGACGAGGACGAGGAGCCGGACCGGCTCGCGGACGCCGTCCGCACGGCGGCGGCCGAGGTCGAGGACGCGCACGGCGTGCCGATCGAGGTCGTGGTCGTCGGCGACTGCCCGCTGGACGAGAAGCTCGGCGCCCAGATGCAGGCCGCGCGCGAGGCGATGGTGAACGCCGCCAAGTACGGTGGCAGCGGCGGCGCGGTGCAGGTCTTCGCCGAGGTGGAGGGCCGGACGGTGTTCGTCTCGGTACGCGACCGGGGGCCGGGCTTCGACCTGGACGCGGTGCCGGGTGACCGGATGGGCGTACGGGAGTCCATCATCGGGCGGATGCAGCGCAACGGCGGTACGGCACGGCTGCGCTCGGCCCCGGACGGGGGGACGGAAGTGGAACTGGAAATGGAGAGGGCCGCGGAATGAACGCCACCGAAGCAGCGCAGGGGAGCGGCGAGGGGGAGGCCCGGCGGGCACGGGTGGTCCTCGTCGACGACCACCGGATGTTCCGTACGGGCGTCCAGGCCGAGATCGGGCAGACCGACGTGACCGGCGTCGAGGTGGTCGGCGAGGCCGCCGACGTCGACCAGGCGGTCACGGTGATCACGGCCACCCGGCCGGAGGTCGTCCTGCTGGATGTGCACCTGCCCGGAGGCGGTGGTGTGGAGGTCCTGCGCCGGTCCGCGTCCCTGATGGCCGACCCGGAACGCCCGGTCCGCTTCCTGGCCCTCTCGGTCTCCGACGCGGCGGAGGACGTCATCGGCGTCATCCGCGGCGGCGCGCGCGGCTACGTCACGAAGACGATCACGGGGACCGACCTCGTCGACGCGATCTTCCGCGTCGCGGACGGCGACGCGGTCTTCTCACCCCGCCTGGCCGGTTTCGTCCTCGACGCGTTCGCGTCCACGGACGCCCCGCCGGTCGACGAGGACCTCGACCGCCTCACGCAGCGCGAGCGCGAGGTGCTGCGGCTGATCGCCCGCGGCTACGCGTACAAGGAGATCGCCAAGCAGCTCTTCATCTCCGTCAAGACGGTCGAGTCGCACGTCTCGGCGGTCCTCCGCAAGCTCCAGCTCTCGAACCGCCACGAGCTGACGCGCTGGGCGACCGCCCGCCGCCTGATCTGACGTCGTCGGACGGCAGGCGGAGTTCGCACCACACGGTCTTGCCGACGCCGTACGGGCGGGGCGCGGTGCCCCACGCGTCCGCGAGCGCGGCGACGAGGGCGAGCCCCGCCCCGACTTGTCGCCGGGCCCGGCGTCCCGCGGCTCCGGCGGCACGCTGCTCGCGTCCGCGACCTCCAGGCGTAGCCGGCCACCGCGCACGACGGCGCGTGCGCGCAGCTCCCGGCCCGGTGACACGTGCGCGTGCCGGCACGCGTTGGTCGCCAGCTCGCTGAGCAACAGCACGGCGGTGTCCGCGACTTCGTCGGGAATCTTCCACGCCCGCGCCTGTGCGGCGAGCAGTGTACGCGCCCTCCCGACGCTCCGTGCGCTTCGCGGCAAACGCCACTCGATGTCCTGAGGTGTTCCGTCAGTCATGCGCAGAGCGTGACCGCTCGGGCTTACGTTATGGAGCCACGACTCGTGTACACGATGACGTTGTACACGGCGCGACCCCGGAGGTGGGCTGTGTCGGACGCCTGGCGCTACTGCGGTAACCAGATCAAGCTGTGGCGGACCCAGGCGGGTGTCTCCCGGGAGGACTTGGGCCGGGAGGCCAACTACGAGTACGAGACCGTCAAGTCGATGGAGCTCGGCCGCCGCCGCCCGTCCCTCCGCCTCCTCCAGGTCGCCGACGACATGTGCAGCGCACGCGGCCTGCTCCTGGCAGCGCATAGCTACCTGAAACCGGCGCCGTACCCGACGCGCTCGCAGGAGTACATGGCCCTGGAAGCCGAAGCCATCGCCGTGCACTGGTACGAGCCGCTGCTCATCCCCGGCCTGCTCCAGACCGAGGACTACGCCCGGGTCCTGATGAGCGAGACCTATCCCCCCTCGGACGACGAGACGGTCGAGGAACGGGTGAGTGCCCGGCTGCGCCGCCAGGAGGCGCTGTGGCCCCGGCCGCGTGCGGTGTTCGACTTCGTCATCTACGAGGCAGCGCTGCGGACCGGCGTCGGCGGCGGCAAGGTCATGCACCGGCAGCTCTGCCGGCTGCTGGAGATCGGTGAGTTGCGGAACATCTCGATCCAGGTGCTCCCCATGGGCCGCTGCAGCGGAGTGGCCCTCATTGGCCCCATGGTGCTCCTGGAGACGACCGACCACGACCGGTACGTCTACGTCGAAGGCCAGCGGACGAGCGCGCTCTACGCTGACGCCGAGAAGGTCAGTGAGTTGACGCAGCGGCATGGCATGATCCGCCAACATGCCCTCTGCGTCGAGGAGTCGGCTGAGTTCGTGAGGAAGGTGGCGGCGGAATATGAGTGACGAGCTCGTGTGGCGCAAGTCGAGCTACAGCGACGACGAGGGCGGTGCCTGCGTCGAGGTCGCTGCCCACGCGGCACGCGTATACGTGAGGGATTCCAAAGCGGGGCCCGAAGGCCCCCTTTTGGCGATAGCCCCCGCGGCCTGGGCGGCATTTGTCGCGTACGCCGCCGGAGGCGAATAGTCACCGCGTACCCCGTCTGCGGAGCACCGCCGTGGTGACCGGAGAGTGGAGCTCCCAGCCCATGGCCCGGTACAGGGACAGACCGTCGTCCCGGGCCACCAGGACGCCCTGCGTCGCCCCCCGTTGGGCGGCGCGGGCAGCCAGGGCCGTCATCACGACCCGGCCCAGGCCCTGGCGGCGGTGTGCCGGGTCCGTGCGGACCTGGTCGAAGACGGCCGTCGCGCCGGCCAGCGCGACGCGGCCGCCCGCCGCCACCTCCCCCGTGGCGGCGAACGCACGCGCGTCGACGAGGCCGCCCTGGGCGACCGTCTCGACGACGTACCCGCCCGGCAGCACGGCCGGGTCCGGCGGCGGTGCGGGCGCGGCGCCCGGTACCAGGCCGTCCCCGAGCCCGTCGGGCACCCCCGCCGTTCCCGAGCCGTCGCGCACCGCGCGGACCAGAGGGGCGGTCATCAGATATTCCGGCGTCCGGAACTCCCAGGAGGCCGGCAGCGCGGGCTCGACGGCCGAGCGAGGCGCGCAGACCTTCAGCCACAGGCCCGGCGTGATGAGCGCGACGGACAGGCGGCGCAGCACCGCGGGGTCCGCCGAGGGCAGGACGTACCGCGCGACCTGGTCGGTGCGGCCGACGGCTATCCGGAAGCCGCCCGGTACCTCGACCGCGCCGTCCGTGCCGCGCGAACGCACCCAGCCGTCCACCCAGGCGCGCACGACCTCGGGCCGTGCCACGGGCACGCGGTGGTGCTCGGTCATTGTGTCCACGGACCCGATCGTATTGCGAGAGCTTCGCAATAGTGACGGTCGAATTCGGCCCCCTTGCATAACGCTGCCGGGGCCACCCGAATCCTTGGAAAAAGAAGGCTGCTTGAGAGAGGTCAAGGGCCGTGCGGGTACATATCGGTGATGGTGTTCGGCTCTACTTCGATGTGGAGGGGGCCCAACTGGTGACGGACGGTCCGGACATGGCCGAACGGCCGACGATCGTCCTGCTCCACGGGGGACCGGGCGCTGATCACACCCTGTTCAAGCCGGAGCTTTCCGCCGCGGCCGGTTTCGCTCAGGTCATCTATCTGGATCAGCGGGGCAGCGGCCGTTCGGTGCGGTGCGAGCCGCGGCAGTGGACGTGGGAGCGGTGGGCGGACGACGCGATCGACTTCTGTGACGCGCTGGAGATCGAGCGGCCCGTGCTGGTCGGTTCGGCCAGCGGGGGGTGGGTCGCGCTGCTGGCGGCCATCCGGCACCCGGACCGGTTCGCGGGGCTGGTGCTGGACAGCGTGATGCCCGGCGACACGTACGAACGGCTGGAGATGTTCGAACGGCTGGGAGGGCCTGAGGCGCGGGACGTGGCGCTGCGGTACTGGGCGGGTGACGTGGGCGACGAGACGACCGACGCGTGGGAGCGGATCTGTCTGCCGCTGTACTCGCGGCAGCCGGGCGGGGACGCGGCCGGCCGGGACCGGCTGCGCCGGGTGCGCTGGAACGATGACGTGCTGGACCACTTCAGGACCGTGCTGGCGCGGGATTTCGACCCGTGGCGCGGGCTGGACCGGCTGGCGTGCCGGACGATGATCCTGGCGGGCGAGCAGGACCCGGTGGCGACCGCCTCGGCGGCCCGCCGCTTCGCGCACCGGCTGAGCCACACGGACGTACGGCTGCACGTGCTGGCCGACGCGGGGCACGGCGTCTTCCGTGAGGCGCCGAAACAGTCGATGGACCTGCTGCGGGACTTCGTGGTGAGCGGCCATGTGCCGCGACTGCATTGACCGGTGCGCCGGTGCGGTTTCTCTGTGGCTGAATATGGCCGGAAGGCCCGGTGTTACCGGCTGGCCGGGTGGCGCGGAGGACCAAATGCGACCGGGCGGTCGAATTCCGCGGCGGAATTGATCGACCGCTGGACCAGATCGGAAAACGGGCGGCGCGGGTGGCTGAAACGGTGCCATGTGACGTCAGTTGTCTCAGTAATTCCGTAGGCCCACTCGCGTCAGCAAAGCGTCATGACGCCCCTGAGGCCCCGCTGCTTCCCCTGGTACGGCGGCGGTCCGTGTTCAAGGGGGAGCGGACCACCGCCGTACCTTCGGCGGGGGCGGCCGGCGGCCGCCGGGGCGGATCCGACGGTGGTGGGGAGCCGGCCGCCTGAACGAGGACGCTAAACCTCCCGGCGGCGGCCGGGCGGTCGTTGCCGCCGATTGCCCGTTCCCTCACTGGGCCGTGCCCGCTTCCGCCGCCGGGTGAACGCTGCTGACCGGCGACGTGCGACAGTGCGACCGGAAGGCGAGCGACCGTTCGAGCCGTGGCGGGGCGGACCTGCCCGCCGGGCGGCGCGGCGGCGCAGTTACGATCGACCACTATGGACGTAGTGATCAATGTGTTCGTCATCCTGCACATCATCGGCATCGCCTCGCTGCTCGGCGGCTTCCTCACGCAGATGAAGGCGATGGGCGCGGGCACCGCCCGCTTCGTGCCCGCGATGCTGCACGGCGCGATCACGATGCTGGTGACCGGCGTCGTCCTGGTGGGCCTGAACCAGATGCAGGACTACGCGGTCGACAACATCAAGATCGGCGTCAAGCTCGCCGTCCTGATCGTGATCCTCGGCCTGGTCTACGTGAAGCGGGACGAGGAGAAGGTCGAGAAGCCGCTCTTCGGGCTCGTCGGCCTGCTCACGGTCGTCAACATCTGCATCGCCGTGCTCTGGACCTGACACCCGGCCCGTTCCGGCACACCCGGCCCGGTCCCGGTACACCCGGCCCGGTCCGGCGCGACGGACACACGACACGCGAAGTGCGCGGCTGCCCGAGGGCGGCCGCGCACTTCGTCGTTCCGGGGGCTGGCCAGGGGCTCAGGCCGGTCGTACGTTCCCGTAGATCGGCATGTAGTAGATCGACTCCACGCGGACGTTCGTGCCCGGCTTCGGGGCGTGGATCATCTTGCCGTCGCCTATGTACATCCCGACGTGGCTGATGTCGTCGTAGAAGAAGACCAGGTCACCCGGTTGCAGATCCTTCGTCGCGACCCGCGTGCCGGTCTTCACCTGGTCCCAGGTCGTCCGCGGCAGCGAAACGCCCGCCGCCTTCCACGCGGCCTGGGTGAGCCCCGAGCAGTCGTACGACGTGGGGCCGGTCGCGCCCCAGACGTACGGCTTGCCCAGCTGCGCGCGGGCGAAGGCGATGGCCTTCTCCGCCTTGGTGGCGTACGCACCGTCGGACGTCCCGGAGCCGGTACCGGACCCGCTGCCCGTCCCGGACCCGGACCCGCCGTCCGTACCGCCCGTGCCGCCGCCCGTACCGCCGTCCTGCTGCTCCTGCCGCTCGCGCTCGGCCTGCTCCCGCGCCAGCTCCTCGGCCTTGCGCTGCGCCTCGGCCTCCTTCTTGCGCTCCAGCTCCGCGAGCCGCGCCTTCTCCTGCGCGGTCAGCCGGGACAGCAGCTCCCGGGCCTCGGTCAGCTTGCCCTGGACGTCCTGCTTGGCCGTCTTCAGCGTCTCCTGGGACTTCTGCAGCTCCTCCAGGCCCTTGACCGCCTGCGTCCGCTTACGTGCGGCCTGCGCCTGCTGGTCCTGGTAGTCGGCGACGGCCTCCTGCTGGCGGCCGGTGAGCCGTTCCATCAGGTGGTTGCGGTCCACGAACTGCTGCGGGTCCTGCGCCAGCATCAGCTGCGCGGTCGGGCTCAGCCCGCCGGAGCGGTACTGCGCGGAGGCGAAGGTGCCCAGCTCACGCCGGGCCTCGTTCATCTTCTCGGTCCGCCGGGCCGCGGCCTCCCGCAGCCCGTCCACCTTCTCGCGCTGGGTGCCGGCGCGCTCCTTGGCGGCGTTGTACTTCTGGGTGGCGACCTCGGCCTGCCGGTACAGGCCGTCGACCTTCTTCTTGACCTCCTCGATGGAGGGCTCGGGCTTCCTGGGGGCCGCGTCCGCGGTCTGGGTGAGCAGCGTGACCGAGGCCAGCGCTGCGGTGGTGAGCCCGGCCGCCGTGCGGCGGTGCGCGGGCACGGTGAGCATGCGGGTGCGCGGCTTGCGATGAGACGCCAAGGCCGGCGACTCCTTCCGTGGACCGCCTACCGGGTTAGCTGTCGGGTTCGGGCGATGCCGCATTGCTGCGGCGTACTACGGAAGGTGCCCTACGGCCGTGCGGATCGCTCCGCAGCGGCCGATTCACCCCGGTCGTACGTGGGCCCTCCTGGGCCGAAGGCGGCGACAGGAGGGAGGGTCCCCGGCTCCGGCTGTCGTGCGTACGGACAGGCCGGACTCGGCGGGGCGGCCCGTGCCGGTGCTGTCACCGGCGGTGGGGCGGGCTGCCCGGTCGGCACGGTAACCAACTCGTGTGACTCCTGTGAAGGCTGATGTTCGATTTGCCCGCAATCTTTTCGTGACCTGATCGTGTCCGTGCCGATGTGCGCCCGGCTGTGACCACGGACTGTCCGGTGGTGTTGTCCGTCCGTGACCGGATGCCGCGTGCCGTATGCTCCGCGGCCGCCCGTCCGCCCCGCCCCAGGTGTGTCCTTGCCCCCGAATTCCGCGGGCGGGGCCGGGCTGTCGGTGGGGCGGCCTAGACTCGGTGGGCGATGAGCAGCCTCTTTGACGACAGCTTCCTGGCGGACCTCGAGCCCAAGGACGAGGAGCCGCCGCCTCCCGAGGACGAGGACCGTCCGGCAGCGGAGGAGGTGCCGCACGACCTCTTCGGCGGCCGCTACGACGCACCCGCGCCGAGGGACGCGTACTACCGCGACGGCGCCGCCCGCCCGGCGGTCGACCCGGCCGCGCTGCTGGAGGGGCTGAACGACCAGCAGAAGGCCGCCGTCGTGCACAGCGGCGGCGCGCTGCTCATCGTCGCGGGCGCCGGCTCCGGCAAGACCCGCGTCCTCACGCACCGCATCGCGCATCTGCTCGGCGCACGCGGCGTCCACCCCGGCCAGATCCTCGCGATCACGTTCACGAACAAGGCCGCGGGCGAGATGAAGGAGCGCGTGGAGGAGCTGGTCGGCCCGCGCGCCAACGCCATGTGGGTCTCCACCTTCCACAGCGCCTGCGTGCGCATCCTGCGCCGCGAGTCCAAGAAGCTGGGCTTCACGTCGTCGTTCTCGATCTACGACGCCGCCGACTCCAAGCGGCTGATGGCCCTGGTCTGCCGCGATCTGGACCTGGACCCCAAGCGCTTCCCGCCCAAGTCCTTCAGTGCGAAGATCTCCAACCTCAAGAACGAGCTCATCGACCACGAGGACTTCGCCGCGACGGCCGCGGACGGCTTCGAGAAGACCCTGGCCGAGGCGTACACGATGTACCAGGCACGGCTGCGCGAGGCCAACGCCCTGGACTTCGACGACATCATCATGACGACGGTGAACCTCCTCCAGGCGTTCCCGGACGTCGCGGACCACTACCGCCGCCGCTTCCGGCACGTCCTGGTCGACGAGTACCAGGACACCAACCACGCCCAGTACACCCTCGTGCGCGAGCTGGTGGGCCCCGGGACGCCCGAGGTGCCCGCCGCCGAGCTGTGCGTCGTCGGCGACGCCGACCAGTCGATCTACGCCTTCCGCGGCGCCACGATCCGGAACATCCTCCAGTTCGAGGAGGACTACCCGGACGCGACCACGATCCTGCTGGAGCAGAACTACCGCTCCTCGCAGACGATCCTCTCGGCCGCCAACGCCGTCATCGAGCGCAACGAGAACCGCCGCCCGAAGAACCTCTGGACGGACGCCGGCACCGGCCCGAAGATCACCGGCTATGTCGCCGACACCGAGCACGACGAGGCGCAGTTCGTCGCCGACGAGATCGACCGGCTGACGGACGCGGGCGAGACCAGGGCCGGCGACGTCGCGATCTTCTACCGCACCAACGCCCAGTCCCGTGTCTTCGAAGAGGTCTTCATCCGGGTCGGGCTGCCCTACAAGGTCGTCGGCGGCGTGCGGTTCTACGAGCGCAAGGAGGTCCGGGATGTCCTCGCGTACCTGCGCGTGCTGGCCAACCCCGAGGACGCCGTCCCGCTGCGCCGCATCCTGAACGTGCCCAAGCGCGGCATCGGCGACCGCGCCGAGGCCATGATCGAGGCGCTCGCGCTGCGCGAGAAGATCACCTTCCCGCAGGCGCTGCGCCGCGTCGACGAGGCGTACGGCATGGCCGCCCGCTCCGCGAACGCCGTCAAGCGCTTCAACACGCTCATGGAGGAGCTGCGGACCATCGCGGAGTCCGGCGCCGGGCCCGCGACCGTCCTGGAAGCGGTCCTGGAGCGTACGGGCTATCTGGCCGAGCTCCAGGCGTCCACGGACCCGCAGGACGAGACCCGGATCGAGAACCTCCAGGAGCTCGCGGCGGTCGCCCTCGAATTCGAGCAGGACCGCGCCGAGACGGAGACATCAGGGGCCGCCGCCCCGGGACCCGGCACGCTCTCCGACTTCCTGGAGCAGGTCGCCCTGGTCGCCGACTCCGACCAGATCCCCGACGAGGACGAGGAGGGCACGGGCGTCATCACGCTCATGACCCTGCACACCGCCAAGGGCCTGGAGTTCCCGACCGTCTTCCTGACCGGCATGGAGGACGGCGTCTTCCCGCACATGCGCGCGCTCGGCCAGACCAAGGAGCTGGAGGAGGAGCGGCGGCTGGCGTACGTCGGCATCACCCGCGCCCAGGAGCGGCTCTACCTCACCCGCTCCACGATGCGCAGCGCCTGGGGCCAGCCCCAGTACAACCCGCAGTCCCGCTTCCTGGAGGAGATCCCGGACGAGTACGTCGAATGGAAGCGGACCGGGCCGGCGACGCCGTCCGCCTCCATGGGCGGGCTCTCCTCGGGCCTGTCCGGCGGCGGCTTCGGTTCCTCGGTCACCTCCTCGCGGAGCAAGGCCGGGCCGAGCGGCTTCGCGACCCGGCGGGCGAAGGACCGGCAGGTGGTCGCGCTGGCCATCGGTGACCGCGTCTCGCACGACAGCTTCGGGCTCGGCACGGTCGTCGGGGTCAAGGGCAGCGGCGACAACGCCGAGGCGACGATCGACTTCGGCGGCGAGAAGCCGAAGCGGCTGCTGCTGCGGTACGCGCCGGTGGAGAAGCTGTAGCAGTCCGCGCCGTACGCACAGGTGGCCCGGCCCCCTCGGGGGACCGGGCCACCGGCGTACGTGGTTCCGGTCGGCTCAGTGGGGACGAGGCCCCCGGGGACGAGGCCCCTGGAGACGAGACCCTCAGTTCGGGTCGAGGCCCTTGGAGCGCAGCCAGGGCAGCGGGTCTATCGCGTCACCGCCGCCCGGATGCACCTCGAAGTGCAGGTGCGGCCCGGTGGAGTTGCCGGAGTTGCCCGAGTACGCGATGACGTCGCCGGCCTTGACCGTGCCCGAGCGGATCTTGGCGCTGCTCAGGTGGCAGTACCAGGTCTCGGTGCCGTCCGGCGCGGTGATCTCCACCATGTTGCCGTAGGCGGGGTTCCACTTGGTGACGACCGTGCCGTCGGTCGCGGCCATCACGGGCGTGCCGTAGCTGACCGGGAAGTCGATCCCGGAGTGCAGCGACATCCAGTTGACGCCGGCCTGCCCGTACAGCGCGCTCAGCCCGTGCTGTTTGACCGGCAATGCGAACTTCGGACGCAGCGCCTCCTTGCGCGCGGCCTCCTCGGCCTTGCGCTTCTTCTCGGCGGCCGCCCGGGCCTGCAGGTCGAGACGTTCCTGCGTACGGCTGGCACGGTCGGCGAAGTCGTTCGCGTCCGCGCTGAGGTTGGAGAGCTGGGAGTCCAGCTTGTTGTTCGCGGCGGACGGCTTCACGGCCGAGGCGTCCGACGCGGCCTGCACGGCGGTGTCCTCGTCCTTGTCCGTCGCTCCGGAGACGGAGGCGGCCGCCACGGCGCACACGCCCATGGCCGCCACGGACGGCACGGCGACGGTCAGCAGCGCGGACTTCTTCGGCGTACGCCGCCGGCCCCGGCCGCCGCCGCTCCCGTGCGCCTCACGCCGGGCGGCCCGGCGGCCACCGGGAGCGGCCCCGGCGCCTTCGGGAGCGCCCTCGGGGGAGACGGCGGGGGCGGGGATGATCGTGGTGACGGCGGAGTGGAGATCGTCGTCGGGGGCCTCGTCGTAGGCCGTGCCGTCGGGGGCGGCTTCGCCGACGGCGGCTGCCGCGTCGTCGCCCGCGACATCGAACTGACCGATGTCGAACTGCGCGGTGTCGAACTGTCCGGTGTCGAAGGGGCCGGTCCCGAACTGCGTCGCGTCGAACTGGGCCGTCTCGAACGGGTCCGCCTCGAACTGGCCTGGCTCGTACTGGGCCGTCTCGAACTGCGCGCCCTGATAGGCCGAGTCGTACCCCTCGGCGCCGGACCAGGCCTCACTGTCCCACTGCCCGGTGGCGGCACCGGCGTCCTGCGCGGCGTACCCGTCGTACGAACCGGCGGCATCGTACGTACCAGCGATGCCGTACGCGCCAGTGGTGTCGTACGCACCGGTGTCGGCGTCGTACGACGCGCTCGGATCGTACGCACCGCTCATGTCGAAGCTGCCGGTACCGGTACCGGTACCGGTGCCGGTGCCGGTGTCACTGCCGGTGTTGTCGTACGACCCGTACGCATACGGGTCGTACGCGCCCGTCCCGTACCCGGTGGCGTACGTACCGGTGTCGTATGTCGCGTTGGCGTCGTACGCACCGCTCACGTCGTAGCTGCCGGTGTCGTACGCTCCGCCGTCGTGCGTCGGCCCACCGTCGTAGGTCACCGTGCCGTAGGCCCCGGAGTCGTAGGCGGCCGCTTCGTACATGGTCGGGTCGTACGCTCCGGTGGCATACGCCCCGGTGTCGTACGTTCCGGTGGTGTACCCGTCGTACGCGGCGTAACCGAGCTGGGTGTCCTGCTGCCCGTGCGACTCGTAACCGGGATGGGGCCCGTACGAGGCGTCAGCAGCAGAGCCGGTCGGGTCTTGGTTCCCCGACGGGTGACGGTCGTTCACCACCAACTTCTCTTTCGCCTCGGCAGCAGGAGAATTAGCGGCGACTGTACCCGGCGGTATGCGACGGCGACAATCTTCCGTAGGTTTCGGGCCCTTCCAGACCGGGCATTTGGCCGTCTTTCGGAGGACGTCAGGCGCGTTCTTGGCGCCGCGTTCGAAGAATGTTCGAGATCAATTGGTGTGGATGTCGGGTCGGGCGCGGGGGTTCGGACGCTCGACCCGACGACGGGCCGGGTTGGCCGGATCCGGGAGGTCAGGCGACGGATGCCTGGTCGGAGGCGGTTTCTCCGGGGGAGGTCCCGGGCGGCGCCCCGGACGAGGACCCGGACGAGGGCACGGGTGATGTGCCGGGCGGGATGCCGGGACTCGCCGGCTGTGCCGGGTCCGTCGGATCCGGGGAGGCCAGCGCCTCGCGGATGCCGGCGGCGACCGCACCGTTGACCGGAAAGGCCAGATGTCCGACACCGGAGACATGGATGTTCCGGACCCGGAGATCTTCATGATCGATCCGTGCCGTCTCGGCCGGAACCATCATCTGATCGAGATCGCTCCAGAAGCAGACGAAATGCGTCCGGCAATTCGGCGCGGGCCGGGCCAAATCCTTGATCACGTCCGAATCCGTCCGCATCTGGCGCACGAGCGGGTGCGCGGGGAGCAGCGCCGCGAGGCGGGTGCCCCCGTGCGGCGTACCGAGCGTGACCAGTGTCCGGATCCGTGCGTCCCCGCCCAGCCGCTGCACGTAGTACCGCGCGATCAGACCGCCGAGACTGTGTCCGACCATGTCGATACGGCGGTGACCGGTCCGCTCGCAGAGATCCTCCACGTGGCGCCCCAGCAGCTCGGCGGCCTTGCGTATGTCGCACGTGAGGGGGGAGTAGTTGAGCGCCTCCAGGTGGCGCCAGCCGTGCCGGCGCAGCGAACGGCGCAGCAGTACGAAGACGGAACGGTTGTCGATGAAGCCGTGCAGCAGCAGCACGGGCGGGTGCGACCGGCCCTCGGTCGGCAGGAGAGCCGGCGCGGGCAGCCGCTCAGCCCCGCACCCGGCCTGCGCTCCCGCGTCGGTACCTGGTGCGGTCCCGGCGCCTGTTCCGGTCCCGGTGCCGGTTGCGGCCGCTGCCTTGGCGCGCGGCCGACGGCCGGCTCCGGTCGTCTTCGTCCCGGCGCCCGTTGCGGCGCCCGTTGTGGCGTCCGCCCCGGTGTTCGGTTCGGCGCCCGGTGCGGTGTCCGCTCTGGTTCTGGCCCCCCGGGCGCGGGCGATGTCATCGGTCACGGCGTGCCGTACCGCGCCGACGGTGGTGCCGGCGGCCCCGTCGACCGCGTCGAGCGCGGCGGGGGCGTCGGGGTGGGTACCGGCGGCGTCAGTGGTGGTGGCAGCGGCGGCCGCACGGGCACGGGCGCGTGCCGCCGCTGCCGCGGCCTGCTCCTGCGAGACGCCCGTGGGGTACAGCAGCAGGTGCCCGGCGAGCACCGCCAGCTCCCAGGCCGTGACGCGCAGCATGGCGGCGGAGGGGCGGATCAGACAGCAGAGAAAGGGCAAGGCCTTCATCGGCCGACCTCCCGAACGGCACGCGGAGGACGCCTCTGTCCCCCGTCATGCCCTCATGGGGAGCCGTCGGGTGCGTACACGGTCCCCGTACACCGTGCTCGCCTGTGAGTTGCGGTACCGGTACGGACCAGCCGGTGGTTGTCACCGAGGGCGGCACCCGACGGATACCCGGCCCGACGTGTGTCCCCGCTGCTCCTACGTCTGACGTACGTCCCATCCGTACGTGACGCGGTACCTGTTCCCCGCACACCGTGCGTGTGCATAGGGCCTGTACGTACCCGGAATGCGCACCTCCGTGCCGCGCGGCTCACGACGCGGCGGTGCGACGACCTGCTGCGGCTCCCTGCGCCGCCCCGCAGACGCCCCCGCCGCCTCGCGGCGGCGGGAGGTGATGCGGCGTACGGCGCGTAGCGAACGTGTCCCACGTGTGATTTCCCCCTCCCTCCATGTCGCGAAACGGCTCCGTACGCGATGCTGGGGATAACGTTCGTTCACGCTGGCGGCCGCCCGGGTGGCCGCGTATTCGGTTGTCGGCTCGACGGCACTGGTCAAGGCATGTGCCGCGCTTGGCTTGGAGGCAGTGATGGGTGTGGCTCGGCATCAAGTGGGTCAATCGGAGAGCCGAGGCGGAGTGAGCGGAGCGAACGTCGCCGGTCCGATCCGTGTGGTGGTGGCCAAGCCGGGGCTCGACGGCCACGACCGCGGTGCCAAGGTCATCGCGCGGGCACTGCGTGACGCCGGTATGGAGGTCATCTACACCGGGCTCCACCAGACGCCGGAGCAGATCGTCGACACCGCGATCCAGGAGGACGCCGACGCGATCGGCCTCTCGATCCTCTCGGGGGCGCACAACACCCTCTTCGCGAAGGTGATCGAACTGCTCAAGGAGCGCGACGCGGAGGACATCAAGGTCTTCGGCGGCGGGATCATCCCGGAGGCCGACATCCCCCCGCTCAAGGAGCAGGGCGTCGCGGAGATCTTCACCCCCGGCGCGACGACGGCCTCCATCGTCGAATGGGTGACCGCCAACGTCCGCCAGCTGACGGCCTGACCGGGCGCCGCGGGGAACTGCGGCGACGGGTACCGGGCCGGGCGCGGACCTGTGCGTCGGTCCGGGCGCGGACCTGTGCGTCGGTGCGGGAGCCGGGCCGGCCTCGGGGTGTCCGGGCGCCCGGGGCCGCGGCGCCGCGCGGGGGCTCATGACTCCGCCTCGGCGGACCGCGGCCCCGGCCCGGCGAGCTCGGCGTGCATCGTGGCGCGGAGCCGGAGGGTGCCGACGAGGCGCTGGAAGGCCTCGGACCAGTAGCCGTCAGCGCCCGGCGAGCCGTCCTCCGGTTCGTCGCCCCGCGCCGTGAGCCGGTCGAGCCGGTCGGCGGCGGCCGGGTCCAGGCACCGCTCGGCCAGCCCCATCACTCCGCTGAAGCTCCACGGGTAACTCCCGGCGTCCCGCGCGATGTCCAGGGCGTCCACGACCGCCGTGCCGAGCGGCTCCGTCCAGGGCACGGCGCACACCCCCAGCAGCCGGAACGCGTCCGACAGCCCGTGCGACGCGATGAACTCCGCGACCCACGCCGCACGTTCTTCCTCCGGCAGCACGCCGAGCAGCTTCGCCGCGTCCCGCGACGACCCGGCCTCCCCGCCGGCGCCCGGGGTGCCGGGGCCCGAGAGACCCGCGCTCGTGGCGCCCCTGCCTGTGACGTCGGTGCCCTGTGACGCGGCTGCCGCGGACGGGGGGCCCAGGAGCGCCCGCGCCCAGGCGGCGTCCCGCTGGCGCACCGCCGCCCGGCACCAGGCGTCGTGCACCTCGGTACGCCGCCCGTCGGTCACCGGCAGCGCGACGATCTCCGCCGGACCGCGGCCGCCCAGCCGCCCGGACCACACCCCCAGCGGCGCCGACTCCAGCAACTGGCCCAGCCACCAGGACCGTTCGCCCCGCCCGGCGGGAGCCTTCGCCACCACCCCGTCCCGCTCCATCCCCGCGTCACAGGCCTGCGGCGCCCCGACGACCAGGACCGCACCGCGCCCGTCCGACTCGGCCGAATCCCGGCCCGACCGGGGCGTATCCCCGCCCGACCGGGCCGTACTCCCGTCCGTCCCCTCTTCCGGGCCTCCCCCTGGTCCCGCCATCGGGCCTTCCTCCCCTTCCTCTCCCGGGACCGCGAGCCGCAGGCAGGCCGTCGCGCGTTCCGCCATACGGGCGGCCAGGGCGGAGTCGGGGAGGGCGGACAGCAGCTCGGCCGCCGTCGCCCGGACGTTCCGGCTGCGGTCGGACAACGCCTTCTCCAGGAAGGGCTCGTCGGCGGACGACAACCCGTCCCGGAGCGAGTCCAGGAACATCAGCCGGTCCTCGGCCCGTTCGGTGGCCCACGTACTCGTGAGCAGGGCCAGGCCCGCCGCCGGATCGAGGCGCCGGGTCGCGGACAGCAACGCCACCCGCTCAGCGAACAGCCCCTCCTCCCACAGGCGCCGACTCGCCTCCTGGTCCCGCCGGGCCGGTATCGCCGCCGCGCCACCGATGCCGCGCAGCGCGAACTTCCAGTCGTCGTTCAGCCGCGCCAGCCACAGCGCACGCGGCCCGGCCAGCGCGAGCGCGGCGGGCCGCAGATCCGTACGGGCCCTGGCCGCGTCCAGCAGCGCGGGCAGCAGCGCGGCAGGCGCGCGGTACCCCCGCTCCCCGGCAGCGGCGAGCCACTGCGGCAGCAGCTCCGTCAGGTCGGGGGCCGCGCCCCGCCGACTGCCGGCGTGCCCGCCACGGTCGGCCAGCAACAGCGCGAGCCTGCGCCGCGCCGCGTCCGGCAGCTCGGGGCGCGGGTCCGGCGGGGCCGGGGCCGGCCGTTCCGCCGCCGGGGCGGGGCGCAGGCCGGCCCGCCGCCGTACCGTGCTCACCGCGGCCGCGTCCAGCAGCGCGGCGGCCGGGTCCTGCCCCGCACGCACCGGAACGTCCGGTGTCCGCCGCTCCGTCCCGAGCAGCGCGGCACTGACCAGCTCCCCCCACGGAGCAGCGCTTCCACTCATCCCTCTCGCCTCACTCACGGCCTCCGTACCCCTCCCGCTCACCGCTTGCCCGGATGCCCACTTGCTCGATCGCCCACTTGCCCGTCCCTCCGCCCGCTTCCCTCAGAGCGCCACCGGGGCCGGATCCCACGTCGTCAGCGGGACGAAGCCGCGGTGGCCGCACTCGCCGAAGACGGTGACGGGGCCGCCGCCGGAGACGGCGGCGAGCTGCCACAGGCCCGCGCCGCCCTCGCAGCGCGGGTCCACGGGCAGGGCCGATTCGCCGTCCGCGTCGGCCAGTTGCCAGCCCGTACCCGGCCGCCCGGGCGCCGGCGGCCGGGCCGGTATCGGTACGACATCGGCGAGCACCACCGGCCAGGAGTCCAGCCACGGGTCATCGCGCAGCGCGTCACCGTAGGCCGCGAGCGCGGCGTCCGTACCGCACCCGGCCGGCATGTCCCCCGGAGCGGCCGGTGCGTACCGCTCGCCCAAGGTGGCGCGCAGCGGGCGGGCGCCGGGGTGGTACGTCAGGTCGGCGTCCAGGACGAGCCCCGGCGGCAGGGCGAGGTCGTGGGCCCGCCCCGGTCCCGCGAAGGACAGATGCAGCGCCATCCGCCGCGTCCGCTCGCCCCTCATCCATATGCGCCGCGTGGTCAGCTTCCCCTGTGGGCCTTCCTCACGGTCCTGCTGCGCCAGTACCAGCCACCGGTCCCGGACCGTCCGCTCCCGGGAGCGGACGGCGGAACCATCGGCGGAGCCGCGGACGGAACCACTGGCGGCCCCGTCCGCGGCCGTGTCCGAGGCCCCGGCCCTGTCCGCGGCTCCGGTGCCGGCCGCGTCGGCCGGCAGGCCGACCCGTGTGCGGACCGTGGCCGCCAGCGGCTCCGGCAGCCGCTCGATACCGAGGAACCCCTCGTCGAGGAGGTGGAGCAGCGCACATTCCTCCAGCAGCCGGGAGGGCCAGTCGGCCCCGGAGCCCGGTATCGACCCCAACTCGCGCACCCGCGCCGCGAGTCCGGGCGCCTGCGCGTCCACCATGCGGGCCGCCGTCTCGTCCCAACTGCCGTACCCCGTGCGGTCCGCCGCGGCCAGCCCCGACCGCAGCAGGTCAGCGAGCCGCCGCTCCAGCTCCTCGGCCCCCGCACCGATCCGCTGCGCCCGGCGCTCCGCCCGCCGCCGCGCCGCCTCGGGATCGGCGAGCCCCTTGCTCCCCTTGTCCCCCTTGCCCCCGTCCTTGTCCCCCGTGCCCGGCCGGTCCTCGCGGTGCTCACGCCGCCCGGACAGCCACTCGGCCACCCACTGCGGCGGCTCACCGGCCGGCACCGCCCGCTCCGCGTCCCCCTCGGAACCGTCCTCTCCCGCCCACAGCAACAGCAGTCCCAGCGCGTGCTTGCACGGGAACTTGCGGCTCGGGCAGCTGCACTTGAAGGCGGGCCCCGTCGTGTCCGTCATCGTGCGGTAGGGAGTGCCGCCGCTCCCTTTGCACACGCCCCACACCGCTCCGTCGCCCGCGCCCGTCTCCGTCCACGGGCCGGGCGTCGCGAGCTTTCCGCCGGCCTTGCGCGACGCCGCGTCGGGCGCCACCGCCAGCACCTGCCCGGTCGTCCAGCGTTCCCCCTGCGCTCGGGGTTTCAGGGTCTGTTCCCCATCCGTTCCCAGCATGTCGAAAACGCTAGACCCAGCCACTGACAATCGCTCTGACCTGCTGGTTTGTCACGCCGAGGCGGATTGTCAGTGGCATGGTGCAGTCTGGAATCCGCAAGCGGCCCGCGGGTTGCGGGGTGCGGGCCGGACGGCCTGGGACGAGGGGGAGTCATGTCTTACGCGAAGACGGAGAACGGCGCGGAAAGCGCTCGCGTGGCGGGCGCGGCAGCCGGGCCGGCGGAGGGTGCCGGGACGGCCCTGCGGCCGCACGCAGAAGATGCATTCGCAAATGAGCTGTCCGCGCTGGCCGCCGCGGACGACCGCCCGAGGCCCGAGCGCTGGCGCCTCTCGCCGTGGGCGGTGGCCACGTATCTGCTCGGCGGCACGCTCCCCGACGGGACGGTCATCACGCCCAAGTACGTCGGCCCGCGCCGCATCGTGGAGGTGGCGGTCACCACCCTCGCGACCGACCGCGCGCTGCTGCTCCTCGGCGTTCCCGGCACGGCCAAGACCTGGGTGTCGGAGCACCTCGCGGCGGCGGTCAGCGGTGACTCCACGCTGCTGGTCCAGGGCACGGCCGGTACCCCGGAGGAGGCGATCCGGTACGGCTGGAACTACGCGCAGCTGCTCGCGCACGGCCCCAGCCGGGACGCGCTGGTGCCCAGCCCCGTGATGCGGGCGATGGCCGAGGGCATGACCGCGCGGGTCGAGGAGCTGACGCGGATCCCCGCGGACGTGCAGGACACGCTGATCACCGTGCTGTCGGAGAAGACGCTGCCCGTACCGGAGTTGGGGCAGGAGGTGCAGGCGGTCCGCGGCTTCAACCTCATCGCCACCGCCAACGACCGCGACCGCGGGGTCAACGAGCTCTCCAGTGCGCTGCGCCGCCGCTTCAACACCGTCGTGCTGCCGCTGCCGGCCACGCCGGACGAAGAGGTCGACATCGTCACGCGCCGCGTCGAGCAGATCGGCCGCTCGCTGGACCTGCCTGCCGCGCCGGACGGCATGGACGAGATCCGCCGGGTCGTCACCGTCTTCCGCGAGCTGCGGGACGGCCTGACGGCGGACGGGCGTACGAAGCTCAAGTCGCCGTCCGGGACGCTCTCCACCGCCGAGGCGATCTCCGTCGTCACCAACGGGCTGGCGCTGGCCACGCATTTCGGTGACGGCGTGCTGCGGCCGGCGGACGTGGCGGCGGGCATCCTCGGCGCGGTCGTCCGCGACCCGGCGGCTGACCGGGTCGTCTGGCAGGAGTACCTGGAGTCGGTCGTCCGCGAGCGCGACGGCTGGAAGGACTTCTACCGCGCCTGCCGGGAGGTGAGCGCATGACGGAGCGTGGCCCGGGGGAGCGCGACGCGGGGGAACGCGGGGCGGCGGGGCGCGACGGGGCAGGGCGCCGGACCGCCGGGCCGTGGCTCCTCGGGGTGCGGCACCACGGTCCCGGCTCGGCCCGTGCGGTCGGCGCGGCCCTGGCGCAGTACGAGCCGAAGGCGCTGCTCATCGAGGGCCCGCCGGAGGCGGACGCGCTGGTGGCGTTGGCCGCCGACGAGGAGATGCGGCCGCCGGTCGCGCTGCTCGCGCACGTGGCCGACGACCCGGGACGTGCCGCGTTCTGGCCGATGGCGGAGTTCTCCCCGGAGTGGGTGGCGCTCCAGTGGGCAGTACGGCGCGGCGTCCCGGTCCGCTTCATCGACCTTCCGGCGGCGCATTCCCTCGCGGGGCCGGAGCGGGGGCCGGAAACGGCCGTTGCGCCGGAGCCGGAAACGGCCGCTGTCCCGGAGCGGGAAACGGCCGCTGTCCCGGAGCCGGACGCGCGGGTCGACCCGATCGGGGTGCTCGCGTCGGCGGCCGGGTACGACGACGCGGAGCGCTGGTGGGAGGACGTGGTCGAGCACCGCGGTACGGGCGGCGAAGCCGGTGGTACCGGTGACGCGCTCGCGCCGTTCGAGGCGCTGGCCGAGGCCATGGGAGCGCTGCGGGAGGAGCACGGGGACGGCGGGGACGGCACGGGTCGCGGCTCCCACACCAGGGACGCCGTGCGCGAAGCGCACATGCGGCTCCGACTGCGCGAGGCGCGGCGGGAGTTCGGGGACGACATCGCGGTCGTCTGCGGCGCGTGGCACGTCCCGGCACTCACCCGCCGTACGGCCGTCACCGCCGACCGGGCCCTCCTCAAGGGCCTGCCGAAGGCGAAGGTGTCGGTCACCTGGGTGCCCTGGACGCACCGCAGGCTGGCCAGGAACAGCGGTTACGGAGCCGGGATCGCCTCGCCCGGCTGGTACGGCCACCTCTTCTCCAGCCCCGACCGTCCGATGGAGCGCTGGCTGACCAAGGTCGCCGGCCTGCTCAGGGAGGAGGACTACGCGGTCTCCACCGCGCACGTCATCGAAGCGGTACGCCTCGCCGAGTCGCTCGCGGCGATGCGCGGCCGCCCGCTCGCCGGGCTCACCGAGGCCGCGGACGCGGTCCGCGCCGTCATGGGCGACGGCTCGGACGTCCCCGCTTCGCTGATCCACGACCGCCTGGTGGTCGGCGACGTACTCGGCGAGGTGCCGCGGTCGGCGCCTGCCGTGCCGTTGCAGCGCGACATCGCGCGGCTCCAGCGTTCCCTGCGGCTCAAGCCGGAGGCGAAGGAACGCGAGCTGGAGCTCGATCTGCGCAAGGAGACCGACGCCGCGCGCAGCCGTCTGCTGCACCGGCTGCGGCTGCTGGACATCCCGTGGGGTGTGCCCGCCCACTCCCGGGCGAGCACGGGCACGTTCCGGGAGACCTGGCGGCTGCGCTGGGAGCCGGAGCTGTCGGTGCGGGTCGCGGAGGCGGGTATCTGGGGCACGACCGTGCTCGCCGCCGCCACGGCGCGGGCGGCCTCCGACGCGGCGGACGCCGACGCGCTCGCCGAGGTCACGGCGCTGGCGGAGCGCTGTCTGCTCGCCGAACTGCCGGACGCGCTCCCCGTGGTGATGCGGGTACTGGCCGACCGGGCCGCGCTCGACGCCGATGTCGGCCACCTCGCCCAGGCGCTGCCCGCGCTGGTGCGGTCGGTGCGGTACGGCGACGTGCGCGGCACGGACGCGGCGGCGCTGCGCGAGGTCGCGGCCGGCCTGGCCGAGCGTGTCTTCGTGGGTCTGCCGCCGGCCTGCGCGTCGCTGGACGCGGAGGGCGCGGCGGAGATGCGGACGCACCTCGACGCGACGCAGCAGGCCGTGGCACTGCTGTCCCACGATCAGTTGCCCCGCATGGTCCAGTCGGATCGCGCAGATCAGGGGGCCGGGCTGTCGTCGCCTGACGGCGCGTCAGGCCTGCGGGAGCGGTGGACCGCCGTGCTGCGCGTACTGGCGGAGCGGGAGGCGGTACCCGGGCTCATACGGGGACGCGCGGCGCGGATGCTCGTCGACGACGGCGCGCTGGACGACACCGGAGGACCGGCGGACGACAGCGGAAAACCGGCGGACGACAGCGGAGTACCGGCAGACGGCACCGAGGACCTCGCGGACGGCGGTGGTGCCGGGCGGCTCATGGGGCTCGCGCTCTCGCCGGGCGTGCCGCCCGGTGATGCCGCGGCCTGGATCGAGGGGTTCGTCGGGGGCGGCGCCGGCGGGGGGATGCTGCTGGTCCACGACGAGCGGCTGCTGGCGCTGCTGGACGACTGGCTGACGCGGGTGCCGGGGGCGGCGTTCACGGACGTACTGCCGTTGCTGCGCCGGACGTTCTCGCAGTTCGAGCCGGGTGTGCGGCGCACGTTGGGCGAGCTCGCCCGGCGCGGCCCCGCCGGCGCCGGAACGGCCGGCGGCAGCGGTACGGCAGCCGGTCACGGCAGGGCCGGCGCCGAGGAAGCGGCGGCCCCCGGCTTCGGGCCCGGCCTGGACCGTGACCGCGCCGCGGCCGTCCTGCCGACCTTGCACGCCCTGCTGGGCCACGGCACCACCGGCCCGGCCCGGACCACCACAGCATCGGGGGAGAGGCGATGACCAGCGAGACGGACGGCACCCACCACGCCGACGAGCGCCTGCGGCGTTGGCGGCTGGTGCTGGGCGGGGGAGAGGGCGACGGTACCGGGTGTGAACTGCGGGGGCGGGACGCCGCGATGGACGGTGCCCTCGGTGCGCTGTACGGCGAGGGGCCCGGCGCCGGGGACGGGGGAGGGCCCGGTGGGCGCGGCAACCGGATAGGCGGCGGGACGCAGTCGGCGGGGCTCGGCGGATCCGCGCCCGCCGTGGCCCGCTGGCTCGGCGACATCCGGCGCTACTTCCCGGCCTCCGTCGTCCAGGTGATGCAGCGGGACGCGATCGACCGGCTGGGCCTGTCCACGCTGCTGCTGGAGCCGGAGCTGCTCGAGGCCGTGGAGGCCGACGTACACCTGGTCGGCACCCTGCTCTCGCTGCACAAGGCCATGCCCGAGACGACGAAGGAGACCGCCCGGGCGGTCGTGCGCAAGGTCGTCGAGCAGCTGGAGAAGCGGCTGGCTACCCGGACGCGGGCCACCCTGACCGGCGCGCTGGACCGTTCCGCGCGGATCAGCCGGCCTCGCCACCGCGACATCGACTGGGACCGCACGATCCGCGCGAACCTCAAGAACTACCTGCCCGAACACCGCACGGTCGTGCCGGAACGGCTGATCGGTCACGGGCGGGCCGCACAGTCCCTCAAGAAGGAGGTCATCCTCTGCATCGATCAGTCAGGTTCCATGGCGGCGTCCGTCGTGTACGCCTCGGTGTTCGGGGCCGTACTCGCGTCCATGCGCGCGCTCTCCACCCGGCTGGTGGTCTTCGACACCTCGGTCGTCGACCTCACCGACCAGATCGACGATCCGGTGGACGTGCTCTTCGGGACGCAGCTGGGTGGCGGTACGGACATCAACCGCGCACTGGCGTACTGCCAGTCGAGGATCACCCGGCCGACGGAGACGGTCGTCGTGCTCATCAGCGACCTGTACGAGGGCGGGATACGCCACAAGATGGTCAAGCGGGTCGCGGCGATGAAGGCGTCCGGCGTGCAGTTCGTGACGCTGCTCGCGCTGTCGGACGAGGGGGCGCCCGCGTACGACAGGGAGCATGCGGCGGCTCTCGGGGCGCTGGGTGCACCGGCGTTCGCCTGTACGCCCGATCTGTTCCCGGAGGTGATGGCGGCCGCGCTGGAGAAGCGCCCGCTGCCGGTCCCCGACACGACGGCGTGACCGCACGGCTCCGTCACGGGGTGACCGCCCGGGCCCGCTACGCGGTGACCGCCCGGGCCGATGACGACAGCCATCGCCCCTGACGACGATGCGGTGCCAGGGCGAGTCGGCGCCGCGGCGGTTCCGAGGCGGCCCACCGGCCCCGGTACAGGGGCGTGTTCGCAGGTCGTACACCCTTTCGTCACTGTCGATACCGGACATGGCGGAGTAACAGTGACAGGTGGCACAGGGGACTTGCGCCGCCCCTGGCTGCTCGTGCAAGTATCTCCGTATCGCTCGATCACCCGCGACGTGCTGGTTGATCCGGGGCGCCTGACGCCCTGGTCCCGGTCGCCGTCCATCCGGGAAGGTCCCCCTTGTCTGCTGTGCTCGCTCTGCCTGCCGCCGTGCGCCTGCCGCGCACCGTGGCCGTGCGGCGTGCGCTGCTGACCGGGCTCTTCCTGATCGGGTTCGTCGTCCTCGCCGTCGCCTTCGGCGGCGGCACCGCACACGCGGCGGACAGCGGTACCGAGCAGACGCAGGGCGCCTTCACGCAAGCCACCACCGGTACCACTCCTTCCACCGGCACCGGCATCGGCTCCGCCGACGCCACCGACACCGGTTCGGCCGCCACCACCGACACCGCCACCGACGGGCGTTCGCCGCTCGGCGGTGGCGGGGCGGCGTGGCAGCCGGAGGCCGGCGCGGTGACGGAGCGGGAGCCGGGCATCGCGCAACAGGCCGGGGCCCGGCTGTCCGAGGGCGCGCAGGCGTCCGAGGAGCGGCTCGGCGAGGCCGTACGTCCGCTCACGGACCGGCTGAAGCCCGTCACCGACCAGGTCACCGCTCCGGTGCACGACGTCGTCAGCGGCGTACGGCACGCCACCGGGCTCCCGGTGCGGCTGCCCGGTGACAGCGCGGGGCAGGACGGGAGCGGCGAGCGGCCGCGGCACAGCGACGCGCGGGACGGCGGCCGGCTGCACGCGGCCGTACCCGAGCGGTGCGGCACGGACCGTACCGGCGGCGACCGGTCGGCGGTCCTCCCGGACGCCACCGGCGGCCAGGACCGTACGGCCGTGCACGCCACGGACGACCGGTCCGGTGACACCCCCGGCCAGGGCGGACCGCCCGGCCAGCTTCCGCAGGGCCCGGTCGCACCGGCCCAGCACCTCACCGGTGACGGCCACGGCCCCCGAGGCGGGGACCAGCACGCCGTCCTGCCGGGCGGAGACCCGCGCTTCGGGCTGGTGCCCGGCGGCGTACGGGCCGCGAGCGGCGCGCCGACGCGCGAGCGCAGCACCGACATCCTCGAATTCCCGGGCTAGGGCAGACCTCCCGCCGGATCCCCGACGTACACACGCGCCTTCGTCGACGTACGACGCGCACAGGGATCCGACGGCCGTCAGCACCCCTTGACCTGCCGCGCGGGGGCGGGACAGGTCTGCCCGTCACATCCCTGGAATCCGAAGGGCTCATCGCCATCATGCGTAACAACATCCGCCGTTCCATCGTCGTCGCCGCTGCCGCCACCGGCCTGTTCGCCCTCGGTACCGCCGGTGCCAACGCCGCCGAGCTGCCCGTCAGCACCTCGGACACCGGCGCCCTCACCGGCACCCTCCAGCAGAAGCTGCCGGCCGGCGAGCTGACCGACACGGTGAAGAAGACCGCGGGCGAGGCGACCGACACCGTCGAGAACACGGCCGGCCAGGTGACCGGCGCGCTGGGCGGCGGCGACGTGCACACCATGGACGGCCTGCCCGCCACCGGTGCCCTGACCGACGGCCTGCCCGCCACCGACGCGCTGCCCACCGACGGTCTCGGCGACGTGACCGGCACGCTGAACGGCGTCCAGAAGAAGGCCGACCTGGGCAAGGTCGCCAAGACCGGCAAGGTCACCAAGACCGTCAAGGGCGCCGGCAAGGTGAGCAAGACCGTCGGCAAGGTGAAGAAGACCGCCGAGGGCACCGTCGGCCAGGTCCAGGAGACCGCCGGCGGCCGCCTCCCGGCCGTGCCGTTCCTGCCCGTCGAGGGCGTGCCCGCCCTCGACCTGCGCAGCCTGCCGGTCGAGGTCCCCGCGGCCGAGCTGCCCAGCGGCCTGCCGGCCGAGCTCCCCGCGGACCTGCCCGCCGGTCTCTCCGCCGACCAGCTCCCGGCCGACCTGCCCGCCGACCTGCCCGCCGGTCTCTCCGCCGACCAGCTCCCCGCTGAGCTCCCCGCCCAGCTCCCCGCCGAGCTGCCCGCCACCTCGGAGCTGCCCGACGCCTCCGCCGCCACCGGCCTCGTCGGCTCCGCCACCGGTCTCGTCACCTCCGCGGCCGGTACGGACCTGCGTCCCGGCACGCTGACCAACCCGGCCCAGGGCGCCCTGGCCGGTGCCCGCCCGGTCGTCGACCAGGCCGCCGCCGACGTGCTGCCGCCCGTCGCCCAGCGCGCCGTCGGCCAGGTCGTGCCGGTCGCCCAGAACGCGGTGGGCGGCGCGGGCCTGCTCGCCGGTGACGCGGCCGGCCAGGCCACCCCGTTCGCGCAGGGCACGGTCGCCGGCACCCAGGCGTTCGCCGAGGGCGCGGCCGCCGACGCCGTGCCGTTCGCGCAGGGCAAGCTGACCGACGCGCAGGGCTTCGCGCAGGGCGCGGCCACCGACGCGGTGCCGTTCGCGCAGGGCACGGTCGCCGGTGCGCAGGGCCTGGCCGAGGGCACCGTCACCGACGCGGTCCCCTTCGCCCAGGGCGTGGCCGCTGACGCCGCCCCGTACGCGCAGGGTGTCGCCGCCGACGCCGTGCCGTTCGCGCAGGGTCTGGGCACCACCGTGGCCGCCGACGGCCAGGAGACCGCGGGCGACGCCGTCGCCGGTGTGCAGCGCGTCATCCCGGTCGACGTCGCCCAGGGCGACCTGACCAGCCCCGCCAACATCCCCGCCCTGCCGGTGCTGCCGGCCCTGGCGGGCTGAAGCCCCCGATTTCCGGCGTGAGCCGGAGCGGTACCGGTACCGCGAGGGGCCGCATGTCCGGGGGACGGCGTTGTGGGGACGCCGTCCGGACGGACGCCGGCACGGACGCGCCATGTCCGTGAGGTGAGCGGTCACTCGAACCGGAACGGAAACGCCGCCGGGCGCCCTCTTTGGGGAGGGGGAGCCCGGCGGCGTCCGTATGTGCGGGCCCACGAGGCCGGTGGCTAGGACTTCGGTACCTTCAGCCGGTCCCAGCTCACCTTGCCCGGTACGCCGTCCGCGTCCTTGCCCGAGAAGCCGAGCTTGCGCTGCCAGGCGGCGTAGGACTGCCGGTCCGCCTCGGTCCAGTACGGGCCCGGGCCCTCCTCGTAGCGCGAGCAGCCCTCGGCGACCAGCCGCTTGCCCATCGCGGTGATGATCGGGCTGTGCGCCCCGGCCTGGAAGAAGCCGCTGCCGGGGAACCGCTCGTAACGGGTGCCGGGGCGGGGCCTTTCCGGTGCCGGCTTCTCGGGCGCCGGCTTCTCCGGTGCGGGCTTCTCGTCCTTGCCGCCGCCGGGCTTGCCCGCGAGCCGCTTCTTGATGCGGTCCCGCATCCCGTCCATCGTGAAGCCGCGCGGGTCCGTCTTGCCCGGCTGCCACTCCTTGTGGCCGATGACGGATCTCTCGGTCCAGCCGTGCGCCCGGCAGATCGCCGCCGACACCTTCTCGATGGCGGCCTTCTGCTCCTCGGGCCAGGGATCGTCGCCGTCGCCGAGGTTGATGCACTCGAAGCCGTAGAAGTGGCGGTTCCCGTCGGTGTTGGCCGCGTTGTCGTTCGGCAGCTTCGACTCGTTGACCACGGCCCGCAGGACGTCGGAGTCGCCGAGCCCCGCGTGGTTGGCGCGGCCGTTGCCGACCAGCCACACCTCGCCCTTCTTGTCGATGACGCCGTGGCACAGCGGTCCGGGCAGTCCGGACCGGCCCTCGTAGCAGAGGTTGACGGAGCTTTCGGTGCCCTTGGTGACGGTGTGGTGGATCATCACGCCGTTCAGCGGGCCCCACGGGCCTTTGGAATTCCTGTTGTGGCGGCGCCAGTTGCGGACTTCATGGACGGTCAGGCCCTCCTTGCGCAGGACCTCCACCAAACGCGACGCGCTCAGCGGCTCGGCCATCGTCGTGCTCCTTCCTCGACCCGGCTCCTGCGGGCCGGTCCCCCGGTCAGCGGCGCGCGGGTCCTCCCGCGCGCCGCCCGTTCACCTCTCCGACGTCAGTGACGTCAAAGGCCTGCTCAGCCTTCCTCCGACAGGGCCTCCGCCTCCGCCGTCGTCTGCGAGCGGAGTGCCGCGCCGTGCGCCGGACCCGCTGACGCCACGTCGGCCGGCTCGTTCTCCGCTTCGGCGGCGGCGTCGGCGGCCCGTGCCTCCTCCTCGGCGGCGAGTTCCTCCTCGCTCGCCGCGGCGATCTCCGCCGCCAGCGGCTTGAACGCCAGCCGCAGGTCGGACACGGTCTTCTCGCCCATCACCCAGCCCAGCGGCGCGTAGTGCACCTGCGGCCCGAGCGGTCCCTGGAGCAGCGGGCGGCGGGCCGCGTCGGTCGGCCACTCGACGCTGCCGGTGGCCGTACGCGCCGGGACCAGCCAGAAGTCACCGGTGCGGTACGTGCCGCCGGCCGCGAAGTAGACCTCGACGCCGTCCTCCAGCGGCAGCCAGGCGCCCTCCTCGACGCGCACCGCGCCGTTCCGCAGCTGTCCCGCGGCGCCCTTCTTCGTCTGCCGCTCCTGGGCACGGCCGCCCTCGCGCTGGTCCCAGCGGCGCAGGTACGGGTGGAGCTCGGGCCGCCGCCCGACGCCCTGCGCGGGCTCGCCGGAGAGGCGTACCCGGCGTCCCGGCAGGTCCAGTTCCTCGACGCGCAGCAGCGGGTGCGCCTCCAGGCGGCTGGCGACGGCGGAGTCCACGAACTCCACCAGGTCGCCGACGTCCAGGTCCAGCTTGTCGTCGTTGCCCAGGGTGGCCAGCTCGACCCAGGTGCCGTCCAGGCCGTCGACCGGGAAGGTCACCGAGCCGTTCTCGCGGGACCACTTGAAGGTGGCGTCCTTGGCGGCGCCACCGTCGTGGATCTCCACCCGGTACAGCTGGTTCTCCGGGCCGCGGTACCGCGCGTCCGGCTTGACCAGGCACGGGTCGTCGTCGGCGTGGTCGGGGCGTTCGCTGCGCACGGCGAGCCGCGCGGTGGCCTTGCGCTGCTCGGCGACCCACTTGCGGAACGCCTCGCGGACCGGGGCCTTCTTCGTCTCGTCGCCCTCGATGTCCAGCTCGCCGCCGGGCAGCGGCAGCACCTGCCAGACGACCTTGAGCCGGGCCGCGGTGTCCGGCAGCGCCGCGCCGAGCGCGACCTCGCGCAGCGCCGGGTCCTCGGCCGCGGTGACCGAGCGCTCCCAGACCTTGAGGTAGGCCAGGTACGGGAACTGGGTGGGCAGCCGGTCCTCGGGGCGCTCCGCGTCGCGGTAGGCGTCGGGCTGGTCCCAGTACGTCCAGGTGGCCGGCGGCTCGGCGGCCGCGCTCTCGCCGTCCTTGTCGTCGTCCTTGGCGTCGGCCTCGGCCGGGTCCGGTACGGGGACGCCCGGCTGCGGCCGGTACGCCTCGACCAGGATGCCGTCGACGTAGTACCGGCCGGGGCTGATCGACAGGTCGTCCAGCTCGCGGCTGCCGCCCGTCATGTCGATCTTGAAGCCGGCGTCGCCGGCCGGGCCGCCGTGCTGCCCGATCAGGTCGGTGGCGGTCACCCGGGCCTGGTAGAGCTGGATCGCGGTCTGCTCGTTGGTGTCCGCGTCCAGCTGGACGCGGCCCTGCTGGGCGAGGACCGCGGAGTACCGGGCGTCCGGCCGGAAGGTGATGCGGGAGAGATCTGCGTGCATGGGAAGGGTTCCCCCTCGTGATGAAGCTCGTGATGAGGCTCGTGGTTGTCGGCTGGCGGGTGGGCGGATCGGCTCAGGTCACGAAGAAGATCCCCGCATCCGTTCCGGCCGGTGTGTACTCCGCGAGCCGCGCCCGCAGACTGTCCTCGCGCTGCGGCTGGTACAGGTCGTGGAAGGCGCCCAGCTCGGCCCCGTCCTCCGCGGCCCGCCGGCAGCCCTGCCCGGCAGGCCCGTCCGCGCCCGGCGCGGTCAGCTGCCCGTACGCGGGCGTGCCGTACCGCTCGCTGCGCAGCACCGGCCGTACGGCACCGGCCTGTTCGGGGCCGACGAGGTCGGGCAGGCAGCGGTACCGGCGCGGCGTCCGGGAGCCCGGCGTGACGTAGGAGTACCGGATGCAGCCGAGCTGCCGCCGGGCGACGTGCAGCCGCCCCGTGAAGAGCGAGTTCTCCGCGATCTGCACGGCGTGCACGTGGACTTCGCCGATCACCGTGGTGCGGTGCGCGTGCAGGACCGCGTGCGCGTGCCGGCAGTCCGGCGCGGAGAGCGCCTCACGGTCGTGCCCGGTGGCGTCCAGGACGCTGTCCCTGATGTGGATCGGCAGCGGGTCGGTGGACACCTCGTCGCCGATGACCTCGATGGTGCCGAGGACCGTCCGGTCGATCTCCACGCACGCGGTCGTGCGGTCCAGGACGAGGCTGGGCTCCTCGGGGGAGTGCGGGTCGCACTCCGGCTCCAGCGACCAGCCGGGGACGAGCGTGCAGTGCCGCAGCACGAGCGCGCCGACCGGGCCCTGGACGTTGATGCCGCGGCCGGTGACCAGCAGTCCGTCCAGCACGAGCCGGGGCGCGGGGCCGCGTTCGGCGCCCGGCTCGCAGTCCTCCTCGCGCGCCCGGACGTTCAGCGCGTCGGGCCGGTTGCTGTACCAGTCCAGCAGCCGGATCACCGGCCGCGTGCCCTCGGCGGCGCGCACCTCCAGGCGGTCGCCCGGGTCCAGGTCGAAGTCCAGCTGTTCCTGGTAGGCGCCGCTGTGGGTGATCTCGATGATGCCGTCGGGGCCGCAGCGCCCGGCCCGCCGGTCGTTCTGCCACTGCCCGTACGCGTCCATGATCCGCTGGTACGTCTGGCCGGGCCCGACCCGGTACACGGCCGCGCCCGCCGGCGTCTCCCGGTCGCGCAGGTACTCGCCGCCGCCCAGGTCGTCCCCGAAGGCGTAGTGGTACGTCACCCACACGCCCTGGCGCGGCGCCGAGCGCGAGCCGAACGCGATGCGGCCCAGCTCCGGGTCGACCGCGACCTGCCCGCGCTTGGGCCGGTAGCGCCAGTCGCTGAGGTCGGCGACGACGATGTCGGACGGGTCGACCGGCTCCCGCTGCCCGTCCCGCCAGATCGTGAAGGACTTGCCGGGCCCGTAGTAGTCCGCGAGCCGGTCGTGCAGCTGCCGCCGCCGGACGTACGCCGGGACGTTGTCGACGGTCGCGATGTGGGTGGCCGACGGCTCCGGCTCGGGCTTGGTGACCAGCGGGGTGTCGTTGCCGAGGATGGAGAACGTGTAGAGGTTGCGGGCCCGGTCGATGCAGTACGCGGGCGCCCGCGTCACCGAGTACGGCTTCAGCCGCCACACGTACAGGCCGACCCCGGCGGGGGAGAGGCCGCCCTGGCGGCGCCGCGAGTCGGCCCGGCGGACGTCCGCCGAGCGCGCGACCGTCCCGAAGGGCCCGCCCGCCAGGTCCAGCGCTGAGGAGTCGCGTACGTCGACCGTCCGGCCGCGCGCGGCCCGCCGCCCGTTGACGGCCGCGGTGCCCGAGCCGTACAGCTTCACCGGCTGGGCGTGCGAGACCAGCCGGGAGAACTCCACGGCCCGCGCGGGCCACCCGGCCACCTCGGCGGACAGCTCCTCCAGCAGTGCGAGGGTGCCCTTGCGGCGGCGGTTGGCGACCGTGGCCGCCACGTCGCGGCGCGGGGCCAGCGCCTCGGCCAGCCGCCGCCGCGAGGAGTCCGGCAGCCCGCCGTCCTTCAGGCCGGTGGCCAGCACCCGCTCGTATCCGGGCAGCGGCTGGTAGCCGACCAGGTCACCGAGGTACGGCAGCACCCACTCCGCCGCCGTCTCCACGAACCAGTCGTCGTACTGCTGCTCGACCCCGTCGCGTACGAGATCGACCTGTTCGGCGATGACGGCGAGCAGCGCGCGCAGCGGCTCGCCGTTCTCCGCGTCCCGCAGCCGGTGCCACTGCGGGAGCAGCTCCGCGAGCCCGTCCGGCTCCCTGGACATCACTTGACCTCCGTCAGAATCATGGTGTCCGCGACCTGCGGCGAGAACAGCGCGAGCTGGGCGGGCCGGATACCGCGGAAGACACACACCGAGCGGCCCTTGGCCAGCGGCCGCGTATCGGTGATGTCGGGGTTGAGACGCAGCAGTTCGGCGAGGGAGATCCCGTTGCGGCCCGCGACGGAGCTGAGCGACTCGCCCCTGTCGTCGGTGACCCGGTACACCTGCTCGTCGTACGTGGCCCGGCGGGCCGGGACCGTGGTCTGCGGGGCCGTCAGCCGCTCGCCGAGCCGCGTCAGGTCGGCGGGGGTGGCGGAGGCCGGTACGCCGGTGAAGGCGTCCACGTCCACGTAGTCCACGCCGGGCACGGACTGGGCGGTGGCCAGCACCTCCGACAGCCGGGCCGGCCGGCCCAGTTCGCGCCCTTCGTAGCCGAGCCGGCGCAACAGGGCGGCCCGCAACCGTGGTTCGACCACCGCCCACGAGTGGTCCGGCGCGACCTTGACCTTGGCGACCAGCAGGAGCAGGACCAGCTCGCGCACGTCGACACGGACCGGCAGCGCGGCGTCCCCGTACTCGGCGAGCGAGGACCGCAGGGCCTGGAGCACCTCGGCATCGGCCGCGACCGGGTTGTCGTCCACCCCGGCCACGGTGAGGTGCAGCACCTGCCGCCGCCCGTCGTACAGCTGGGCCGCCGAGGCCCGGCCGATGCCGGCCCGGGAGCGCGCGAAGTCCTCGTAGTCGGGGAGCGAAACGAGCCGGTCCAGCGCGGAGACCGCGAGCGGGACCGTACGGCGGGTGAGTCCGGGGCCGTCGGCGTCCGCGCCGCCGGTGGCGGGCTGCGGGTTGGTGACGCCGGTGACGCCCAGCGGGCGGGTGATCGCCTGGGTGATGCGGCCGGCCTTGACGTTGGCGGCGTGGCCGGTGCCGAAGCGGTAGCGGGCCCGGACGTTCTCGTGCCCGGTGGGCAGCCGGGCGCCGTGCACCCCGTCGCCGAAGGTCACGGTCGCCCGCCCGTCCCCGGCCGAGCCCAGCACGTACACCCGCTCGCGCGGCCCGCGTCCGGCCAGGCTGTCGACCTGGTGCCAGCGCAGTCCGTCGACCCGGATCTCCAGCTCCGGGGTGGCGCCCAGCGGGTTGTCGGCGGGCAGCCAGGTCAGCGGGGACTGCCAGAGCGCGAACGTCTGGTTGGTCTTCTCCGCGTCACCGCTGCCCAGCGCCTCGTCCCGGCTCTCGCCGTGGGTGGCCGGCACGACGTTGCCCTGGATGCGGACGGTGTCGCGGCGGTACCGGTAGGCGAGGTCGGCGGTCAGGGTGAGGACGGTGTGGACATGGCCGCCCGGCAGTTCCTCGTCCAGCCGCTGGTCGACCGCGGCGATCACCGCCAGCTCCGTGCCGCGCACCCCGGCCGAGCCGGGGATGTCGGTCCGCTCGCCGGAGACGACGACGTACCGGCCGGGCCGCAGCCCGTCGTACAGGTCGGCCAGCTCCAGCTCGTTGCCGTGCACGTCCTCGCCCAGCGGCTCGTCCGCCGTCCGCAGCGGCTCGCCGCCCGCGTGCACGGTGGTGTCCCGGATCGCCGACAGCACCACGTCGTGCTCGTCCAGCCACGGGTCGGCCAGCGTCAGCTCCGTACCGCGCCCGGTGATGCCGAAGTTGGTGTACGCGGCGGTGCGCACGGCCGTCACGCGGGTGGTGACGAACGCCAGCTTCTTGTCGCCGGGGATGCCGTCGGGCCCTTCGGCGCCCTTGCGTGGCCGCTGGACCGCCACCCAGCTGCCGACCGTGATCGAGTCCTGGACGGAGTCCAGCGGCAGGACGTACCGGTTGGCGGGCTCGGGGACGGTGGCGATGCCGATCTCCACGGCGGGCGGCTCGCTGCCCGGCGTGCGCCGCACGGTCACCTCGTACTCGCCGTGCCGGAACTGGTCCTTCTCGCCCGGCGCGAGGTGCCACGTCTTGGTCTCGCCGTTGTTGACGGCGACCTCGACCTTCCCCTCCTCGTCGGGGCGGGCCACGAACAGGGAGCGCTCGGGCAGCCCCGCGAGCAGCCGGACGGTGACCCCCGGCTCCTGGGACTCGGTCGGGCGGCGGCCCAGCCAGCTCAGGTCGCGGTCCTGTCCGGTACGGGTGGACACCTGGACCCGGCCCGGACCCAGGTCGAAGGAGTTCTCCGACGGCAGGTTCTCCGAGTACTGCACGGAGTTGCCGGTCTCGGCGTGCTGGAACTCCGCCTTCACCGGCACCTTGCCGGCCGTGTCGAAGACGATCCGCACGCTGGTCAGCACGGAGCCGGTGAGCGGCCAGTCGGCGGTACGGATCACCCGGCCCGCCTCGTCCTGCACCGGCTTGAGCGGCGCGGTGGCCCCGAAGGGCGCGGCCGTCACCCGCATCGCCAGCAGCGCGCGGAGCGCGGCGGGCGTCGCGGGCGCGGCCTGCCGCCACGCCGTGTACATCCCGTCGGACAGCCTCGGGTCCAGCGCGGACAGCAGCCGCGCGGTGAGGTCCGAGCCGGGCGCGAAGAGGCGCCCGGGATCGCGCGAGACGGCCCGCGCGCCGGACGGGGGCCGCACCACGCTCGTACGGAGCGCGGGCAGTACGGCGTCCAGGGCACGCAGCGCGGGCGTGGGCTGCCCGGCCCCGGTCTTCTTCGGCTGCGGCTCCGACGGCGGCACGGTCCGCGCGGGCTCCAAGTCCCCGGCGCGCTCCCGCAGTTCTCCCACCACCGCTTCGAGCTGCTCGAACCAGGCCGCGACCTCCTCGTACGGCGCGGCCAGCGCCTGCGCCTCGGCCAGCCGCTCGTGCGGCCCGGCCAGCCGCTCGGCGAACGCGGCCGGGGTCCTGGCCGCGTCACCCTCCAGGTCCTTGCGCAGCGGCGCCAGCACCTGCGTGTCGAAGGTCTCGATCAGCTTGCTGACCGGCCGCGGGTTCGGCGTCTCCGGGGTGGGCGGCCCGGGCTCGTCCGGGTCGTCCGGATCGCCGCCGTCCTCCGGCTCGGTGATCCACTGCTTCAGCTCGTCGACCAGCTCCCTGAGCGTGGGCGGCGCGGACTGCTGGAGCCCGATCGCGGTGACGTCCTCCTCCCGGTCGATGCGCACCTTGGCGACCGGCAGCAGCCGCTGCTCCCTGCCGCCGAAGTCGAACAGCAGCTGGTCGCCGGTCTGCAGGGAGGTGTTCGTGCCCGAGACGTACAGCTCGGACCGAGTCTTCAGGTCCTCGGCGACCAGCAGCGCGGGCCGCCGCCTGCGGACCTTCAGCTCGTTCCACGCCCAGCGCGCGGTGAGGTCCTCCGTCGTCTCGAACGTCTGCGATTCCTCGCCCGTCGCCGCCGGCACGCTGTGGCTGCGCGCCCCGCGCGGGATGACGACCGGCACGTCCTCGGCGCGCGGGTCCTTGTCCAGGGTGTACGCGAGGTGGGTGTCGGCCGCGACGCCGGGCCGCGGCCGGTGCCCGACCAGCCGCCCGAGCAGCGCCAGCGACCGGTGCTCGTTGGCGGTCCGCAGGTACCCCTCGTCCGCGATCCGCTCGCTGTGGAACGTCAGCACGTCACCGAGGACCGCCCAGGCGTCCAGCAGCCCGATCGCCGGGTCGTCCGGGGTGCGGACGGTCAGGCCGCGCAGCGCCGGGTAGGCGGGCGAGGCCAGCCGGTCCAGCATCCCGGCCAGGAACGTGCCGTACGTCCCCACCCGGTAGTCCAGGGCGGTACGCCCCGGCGGGTTGTAGAGGGCGTCGGGAGCGCGCCGCTCGTCGCTGCCGCCCCCGCAGCCGCAGCCGCACGTGGCGCTCATCGCGCACCCCCGAGCTCTCCGAGTTCGATGACCAGCCGGCCGTTCTCCGGCCGTTCCGGGTCGTTGTCGCACACGGCGATCTCCAGCGGGCCGAGCCGCAGCACACCGTCCTCCAGTGCTCTGTTGTCGGTGTTGTCGATGGTTCCTCGGGAGAAGAGGCGCTGCAGGCGGGTCACCCGCACGCTCTCCACGCCCGGTACGGCCGCGGCGACCGCGGTGAGACGGCTCAGCCGCACCGGTTCGCCGAACGTCAGCGCGTCCGGGTGGAAGAAGCCGAGGCGTCCGCCGGACAGCCGCCGGCTGCCGAGTACGCGGGTCAACTCGGCCAGGATCCGGCCGTGTTGATGGCCCGGCGCCGCGCACACCTCGATCTCGATGTCCAGCGGCACCGTCCGGGCCGGCTCCACGACCAGGTCGTGCCCGATCCGCCGGCAGCTCTCCAGCGCGTACGCGACGGAGTCCAGCAGCTGGGGCGTGGGCTCACCGGTACGCGCCGCGTCGATCGCCACGTGCGCCTCCTGTGCGCTGCCGGTCCAGCGGATCTCGGCCGCCGCCCGCTGCACACCCGGCAGCGCGGACGCCAGCTCCGCGTAGTCCGCCGCGGTGACGGCCCTCCGCCGGGTGCGCTTCAGGTCGAGCGGCGCGAGCTGCCGCACCTGCTCGACGGACTCGGGCGCGGCGCCGCCGATAGCGGGCAGCGGATTGCGTACGCCCGCCACCGGCATCGGCTCCCCACCGTCCGACTCCTCGGCCGGGCGACTCAGCACCAGGTGGTTGATGGCCTCCGCGCCCACGTTGCCCGCCGTGCCGCCGCCCAGCCGGTAGTGCAGCGTGAGCCGGCTGCCGGGCTCCGGACGCGCGCCGTACCGGCCGTCCCCGAAGCGCAGCGCGATCCGCCCGTCGTCCTCCAGCTCGCCCACGAAGTGCCGGTCGCGCGGCCCGCTGTCCAGCAGGTCCCGGCGCGGCTCCCAGGTGTGCTCGCCGTCCTCGATCCGTACGGCGGGGAGCGCGGCCCGGGGATCGGGCGCCAGGCTCGCCGCCGGGCCGTGCAGCACCGGCTCGTCCGGATGCAGCCCCGCCGCGTACCCCGGGCCCCAGCTGTGCGCGATCTCCCAGGCGATCCGTCCGTCCAGTACCGCACCGGCCCGCGCCCGGGCCGTCAGCACCTCCAGCCGCCGCAGCTTGGCCGCCAGCAGCCGGTCACTGCGGTGCAGCAGCTCGCGCAGCGCCCGTACGGGATGCCGGTGCAGTTCGAGGCGCTCCAGGATGCGGAGCCCGAAGAGCACGGTCAGCTCGGCGATCTCCGCCTCCGCCAGCCCGTCGTGGTCCCGCGCGCTGCGCCACAGCTCCACCAGCCGCGCCCGTACCCGCTCCGGGATACCGGCGAGCCGCTCCGCCTGCCCAGCGGCCACCAGCTCAGGCCGCGGGAACGGCACGGTCTGCGCGACGGGGGAGCGGTGCAGCAGCGGCCGGAAGCGCGGCCCGATGCCCGGGTACACGGACTGCGCGAGCAGCGTGCGCAGCGCCTGGGCCTGCGCGTACACCGTTCCCGGTACGACCTTCTCGCGCCGCTGCCCGGCCAGCTCCAGCCCGAGCCCGGCCCGCGCGGTCGCCTCCTCCCCGACGGCTTCGAACAGCTCGCGGATGTCGTCGGCGGTCAGCGCGCGGTGGTGCTTCGTCTTGTCGAGCAGGTGGGTGATGGTCCGCGCGGTGGCGTTCCCGCCGTCCTTGCTGTCCCCGCACCCGAAGGCGGGCGGCTCGCAGGACCCGGTCACGGCGGGTACCGGCGGCACGGTCACCGTCTCCGGCACGCCCTCCGGGCACTCCCCGAAGGTGAGCGACCGCCCGTGGTCGACGAGGACGACGTTGCCGCGCGCCACACTCACGTCCGCCACCGGCGCGCAGTCCGTCCCGCCCCGCGTGGACAGGCACAGCGGGAACGTCAGCGCGTCCTCCTGCGCCCAGGTCACCTCCAGCACCGGCTGTCCGTCCAGCTGGTCGACGGCCGGGATGACCGAGGTCAGCCGGACGGCCTGCCGGTGAGCCGGGTCCTGGTCACCGGGCGTCCCTGTACGCGGACCCTTCACCTCCTCGAAGAGCAGCAGGTCACCGGGGGAGAGGCGCAGGGAGCGGCTCTCGCACTCCTCGTCCGCCCACTCGTCCCGCAGCGTCGCCGAGGTCGCCCCCTTCGGCAGGGCGCAGACCTCATCGCCCCAGGTCCACAGCCGGATGGCGTTGTGTTCCGGACGCAGCCGCAGCGGCGCGTCGCCGACCGGCTCGAAGACCTCCACCGACCCGCGCTCGTCCAGCACGGCCAGGTCCCGGTCGTCGATGACGGTCCCGAGCGCGGGCCGGTCCCGCGGCCCGTACGTACGGAAGTCCACCGCGGCGAACCGGAACGTGCCCGGCAGCAGCACCAGGTCGCGCACCGTCTCGACGGACACGAAGGCCCGCGCGCTGCACCCGTCGTGCATCGGGTAGTCGATCAGCCGCACGTGGCGCCGCACGGAGACCCGCCGCCGCGCGGTGTCGAGGTAGGCCTCCGTCGCGACCGCGTCCTGCTGGTAACTGATCTGATCGGCGGTGTACGCCAGCATCTCGACCAGCGTCATCCCCAGATCCGCCGGATTTCGCTCGACCCAGTCCGGCGTGGTGAGCCGCAGCCGGTCCAGGACCAGCTGGCGCAGCGTCTCGTAGTCCCGGGCGGTGTAGTCGATGACGGGCGCGGGCCTGAACGTGTCCGGGCAGTCGTCGGGCGTTGGGTCGGCGCAGTCGAAGGGGCTCGGGCAGTCGGTCCGGAACCGGAAGTCGGCGGTGAAGTACCGCTGGTCGAACCCCTCGTACGGCTCCGTGCCCGGCCGCCCGTACGGATCCGTGTCGACGATCGACAGCCGGTACCGGGAGGTGTCCCCCGTGCGGTCGAGGGTGACGTGCAGGCGATCGTCGAGCTCGGGGTCCTCCTCCCGCTCGACCGACACCTCCAGCGCCTCGATCCCGGTGATCCGGCGGCCGCCGTCGATCCGGACGTTCTCCGGGCACAGCCCGTGCGGCGCCTTGCCCAGGAAGGTGACGGTCAGCGTCACCCCGTCATCGGCGACCTCGACTCCATCGATGCCGTTCAGCCGCGCGGCTCTGATCCGCCCCCGCCGCCGGTCGGTACGGCACACCAGCCCACCGCTGATGTCACCGCTGACGTCACCGCTGATGAGCTGCTCACTCATATCTCGCCCCGCCCCTCGAACACCTCATCGCGCCGGCTCGCGGTGGAGCGCACGACATAGCGCAGATGAACCCGTACGACGTTCTCCTCGTTCACCACGTCCAGCGCTTCGACGTCGATGAGATCACCGAGCCACCGCTGCAACGACGCCTGCACCGACAGCTCGACGGCCGAGGCCAGCTCCGGACTGTTCGGCGTGAACACCAGGTCCAGCAGCCCGCACCCGAAGTCCGGCCGCATGACCCGCTCACCCGGACTCGTGAACAGCAACTGTTCGATCAGGTCCCGCACATGCTCGTCATGATCCGCATGCGCCGTCCGCCCCCGCCGGTCCACCCGGAACGGAAAAGCGACCTCGGTCCGTATCTTCTTCACAGCCCTCATCGGCTGGACACCCCCTGGTGGACGGGCGCCACGACCGGCGGGCCCTGCGGCACCAGCCCGGCGCTGAAACACATCGCCGCCGAGGTGTCCAGCAGTACCGGCACCCCGTCGATCCGTACCTCGTCACCGCCGCCGGCCGGCGTCCAGCGCACGCTGGTGCACGGCTGCGGGCGACCGCCGACGGAGTGCGGGCAGCCGCTGACCGTGAAGAGGTCGGCGGCGGTGACGACCGGCAGGCCGTCGACCCGTACGGACGTGCCGGCGGCGGCAGCGGCGGCCACGGCACGGCCACCGTGCGGACAGCTGATCACCGCCCCGCCGTGCACAAGATTCCCGGTCACCACGTCTTCTCGCTCCCCCGTCTCCGCTGACGCTTCCTGATCCTGGCTTTTCGGGTCATCGCTTCTTCGGCACGGTCAGCCGGCCCTCGTTGATGTCGACCTGGTCCCCGACCAGGGAAATGGACGCGCCGGCACCGTTGTTGATCTGCACCCCCGCCGCATTGATCCGCACATACGCCCCACCAGGCGCCTGCAGCAGAATCCCTTCCTCCGGCACGTCCGACAGCACGATCTTGTGATGCCCCTGCGTCTCGATGACCACCGGCTCGGCACCCGCCCGCGCCCCGGCCTGCGCATCCACCGGCATCTCGGCTTCCGACCCGTACCAACACCCCGTCCAGACCGGGAAACTCGGGTCCCCCTGCTCGAACTCGATCCACACTCCCGCGCCCTCGCTCGGGATCACGTACTGCCCCGCCTGCGCGCCCGTGAACGGAAAGCACGGCATGGCCCACGTCGACGCCTCGTCCCCGAGCACGTCGGGCACATGGGCGGTGATCCGGCCCATCCGCAACGGATCGTCGTTGCTCGCCACCCGGCCCCGGAACTTGCCGAGGAAGCGATTGTTCGATGCAGCAGCCATGCGCGGTGTCTTTCTCCTGGGCGGTACGAATGGGCGTCACGGGCGAACGACGTTGCTGCGGGCGATCAGGCCCTCCCGCGACAGGGTGAAGTTCTGCTGGAAGGACCCGGGCCGGAGGTTATGAGTGACGCTCTTGACGTAGTAATCGCCGTCATACGTCACACCAGCTCCCCGCACTCCGACCAACTCCCGCGGCCGCAGCACGTATCCGTGCCGATTGACGTCCAACTGCCCGGACCCACTGATCGCATCGGCACTGGTCGCAGCCCGCCCCAACGCCTCCGCCTTAGCCAGCGCCTCGTCCTTCTTCGCCGTACCCGTGAGCGTCTTGCGCTTCAGCGCCGGCGAGGCCCGCCGCCCGAGCGGCGGCCGGAGCGGACTGATATCAGGCTGTGCCAGCAACGGCGCCTGCCGCGTCACGGGGTCCTGCACCCGCACCTGCGGCTCTTCTCTCGCCGTCCCGTCATAGGCAAAGGTCAGCTGATCAACGGTCGAATTCACATCCATGTTCACGTTCAGCGCATGCTGCCGCTGCCCGAGCCGCTGCTCAGGCCCCCAGAACGCGGTCGACCGCCCGGGAACGGGCCCGGGATCGAGGTAGAAGGTGTACCCATTGGCCCGCGCCAGGTCATTCACATACTGCAGATCGGTCCCGGTCTGGTAATCCACGCGGGCTTGCTCTCTCGGCGGCTGCGGCACCTGCTCCCGAATGATCCGCGCATCGATCCCGTAATCCGCGTACTTCCCGAGAATCCGCTCGACCCGCTGCGACGGCGCGAGGTTCGGATACCGGTCGGTCCGCTCCTCCAGATCCATGAGCAGCGTGAGGTCTTCCCCCGTCACCGTGAGCGTGGTCTGCCCAGGCTGATTACTGGCCCCGACCTCCTGCCGCACGATGAGCCCGTCGAGCAGCACGACAGGCGTTCCCTTCACGGCAACCGTGAGGATGACGCGGGTCTTCGGATCGAAAAACCCCTCTGGCAGCAGCCGGTCGACTATGGCGCCCTTCTTGGTGAGATCAAAGGCGAGCTGGAACCCACTCCGCTCACCCGCCGTACTGGTGATCTGCGCGGACAGCAGCGCCTCGGTCACCTCCTGCGGCACCAGCCGCGCCAGCTTGGGCCCCATGTACAGCGACACATGAATGGGCCCACCCCCCACGGGCAGATCATCAGCCATTCCGCACCCCCGGCCCACCCATGCCTCCGGCGAACCCACCTGGCAACGGCACGGCTATGACCTCTCCCGGCTCGTCGGTCAACTCCCGCGGATCGAGTACGGGATTGGCATCAGCAACCCGCCACCACTGCCCCGAATCCCCGAAATACCGCTGCCCGAGCTGATCGGCCCGCTCGCCCTCGCTGACGACATGCGGCACGGTCTCATCGCTGTCGTACTCCAATGGCGGCAACAACCTCCGCTTGGCGTACTTCACCTCGGTACCGTCGCTCGCCCTGTGAACGCCGATCTCCACATCGTGGTACCGGCTACTCCTGGGGTACGGGTGCGCCCCCGGCACATCATCCAACGCACTCTCATACGGCTCGATCACGCTCAGATCCCTCCCCCGAGCCCCAGCTGCGCCAAGCTCCCGGCCCGCGCCCGCCGCGCCAACTGCTCCTTCTGCGCAAGGTGAGCCAGATACAACTCAGCCCCCCGATGCCCGGCCGGCAGATCACTCACCGTCAAAATCTTCATCCCGATGGACAGCGAGGCCCTGATCGGATTCAGATTCACATCAAACGCCGACTCATTGACGGACAACTCCGTCAACCTGACCGGCATCACCCGCTTGCTCCCCCAGGTGAAGAGCGTCAACGGCATCTCAATGGGACTGATCTCAATAGTCCCCTTCTTGCTCAACTTGCTGGCCGCCCGAAGCTGCTCGGTAGTCGGCTGCACAAGCATCTCGAGCACGGCAAGCTGCGGATGAATCCCATCCGGCGCCGCCACATCCAACTGATCCGTGGCATCGATCTCCGCAGTGAACTTCCACGTCTCCTGCGCGGGGCCCTTGAGCCTCAGCGCCTCATTCCGGTCCCCGCCACTGTCCCCACCACCTCCGCCGCCTTCCCCGCCGGCGGCTTGCGGCGCGACCGAACGCTCAAGCGTGTCGGGATTGAACTGCAGCACAATAATCCGCTGCGGCGTCCCGCGCTCCGGGTCAACGATGACTATGCCGGAACGGATGGGCTTGGGAATGTCGGCGTAGGTGGTCATGGGTGCCCTTTCCTGAAGACCTCAAGTGGGTAAAAGGGTGGCAGGAGCTGTGTTCGCCCTACCGAATTCTCTCAGCGAGTCGCTCCTTGAGTGGCGCGTAGTCGTGATCGGGGAAAATTTCAGGGAAGACCTGGAGCATGGTCTTCAGGCGGTAGACGGTGAACTCGAACTCTTCGGATTTCAACGAGGTTTCAGTGAAAAGATATTGCCAGCCGAAGGTTCCTTTAGTTACCTGTAGCACGTCGAGATATTCACGGTAGTCGATATCCAATTTCATGGGGCTCTGTGAAATTTGAAATAGCCACACTTCGGGATTGTTGGCTCCTGGCTGGGTCCGCAGTGCCGCGAAGGAGCCCACTCCGCTCGTCGGTGTGTCGTCGAAGACGTGCAGCTCCGAGATCAGTCGACGTTGTTCCTCTGTGTCATGTGAAGTGATCAGGTGCTCTGGAGGGTTTTTGCAGAGCGCTTCGTAGAGGTGGTGAAGATTGAACTCGCCGGCCAAGTTCGGGTGAGGGGCAATGGTTTCCCAGGCGGCTGAAAGCCTGGAGAAACGAAGGTAGTGACTCTGCAGTGCCGGGTCGAGGGTGATGTGTTCCCACTCCGCGAGTTGTTCGAATGCCGCGTGGGCGTCTCCGGTGATGAGATCGATTTCCCCTTGGAGGTGCTTGTGCATCCGGAACGCTGGGGCGTTCCGAAGCTCCTCCAGAGTTTTGGCCCAGCCTGCTTCGTAGGGGGTCAGATGATTCATCTTCTGTTCCTCTTGGGTGTGGTCAGCGGAAGAGAGAGAAGTCGAGCTTCTGGTTCTTGTCTGCCTCCTTCAGTGCATCAATCGCGGCCTGCCGCTTCACGGTGGTGCCTCCTGTAGGTGGAGTGGTACGTCCATTTCCGGTCAGGTCGTATCCTTGCCGCAATGCGAACAGGAGGCTCCCAAGGCCCAGGAATTTCATTCCCTTCTCTTTTCTCAGCTTGACGATGGCGGTGGCGAAGTAATCGCTGACGTGGGTGATCCTTGCTATGCGGCTTGCAGTGTCCCGGTTGATCCGGGCCACCGGTAGAGCGGTCGAGTCCGGGGGCTCTGGCTGCTCTTCCCAAGAAGTTCCGCCGCCACGCCTGGTCCACTTCCCGTCCTTGTGGGAATATCCTCCCCACTTCATCTTCAGTGAGCTGGGGAAACCTCGATATGTTGACCAGTAGTTGATGCTGACGTCGTACCAGATCATTCGTTCAGGTGCTGGTGAGTGTTGCTTGTTCCTGACTTCCTTTCCGACTGCGAGTGCAGCGGGGTGTTCCACTTCATGTGCGGCGTCGAGGTTCTCTTCGCCACGCGCTGGTACGAGGTTCGAGGTGGTTGCGTGACCACCGAGCGGCGCAGGCAGCATGTGCATACGCACCCATGCAGACCCTTCGCTCATCTCGCGATCGGTTATGTACTTCCAACCCACGGGGTTCACGAACGGACGGTGACCGGTGTCCGTTCCCCGGGGCGTTTCTGCCTTGATGTAATGGGCCTGGAAACTGCTAGCCATTGGCCCATCCGAGAACGGCGGGAGAATGGTGTCAGGAAGTGGTTCTCCGTTATCCGAGTACCGTTCTGCGAGGAGTTCCGCCAGCTTGTCCATGTGGTACTTCAGCACTCGCATTGCTCCCTGGAAGTCGTTGCCGCGACTGCCGAGGTATACGGGTGTTCCGTACGCGGGAGATGACGGGCGGGGAGTCTCTTGGGGGAGTTGGTCCTGCAGCCCCTCCACCATTGCGCCGCGCGCCCTGGCGGCCTTGAGTGCTTCCTCCTGCTCCGCCTTCCGCTCCGGAGCGTCCTTGATTTTGGTGATGTCGCGCTGCCATGAAGCGAAATACGCCTGCAGGGCGCTCATGTTGCTGTGCACGGCGAGTGAGGCGCTTCTGCCCTTGCCGTCGAATTGCAGTGTGTGTATTTCTCCGTTGTCCGTACGGAAGCGAACTTTCGGAAGGTCGTAGTCTCGCCTCCCCTCGGGCTCGCGTTGGGGTTCGGGGTTCCGCCGGTTGCGCCGGCGGTCGTGGTTGCGACGCAGCCTGTCACGCTGGCGCCTCCACTGGTCGCGCAGGCGATGCGTGCGGTTGTTGAGTTTGCGGCCGAGTTTGCGGCCCTTGCCGAAGAGGCGGCGGGCGGCGCGGCGAGCCCTGCTCACCGCGGACTTGATGGTCTGGCGGGCGCGGCGGAGCTTGCGGCGGGTGCGAGACTCGGGCTTGCGGCGCGTGCGCTTCTTATCAGTCAGCTTCTTCTTGCGGTCGCGGTCCCGCTCCTTGTCATCCTTCTTGTGCTTGTCCTTGTCGTGGCCCTTGGTGTCCTGCTTCTTGATCTTCTTGTCGGTGGGCTTCTTGTTGAGGAGGTCCTTGTCCTCGTCCTTTTTCTTGTCCCTGTTCTTGGACTTGTCCTGGTCGCGCTTGTCGGGGCGCGTGGGGTCGTCGTCGCGCTTCTTGCGGAGGGTGTCGCGGGCCGGGCCGTGGCGCTTGGTGGGGCCGGCCTTGTCGTCGTCGCGCTGCTTGCGCTTGGCGTCGCGGAGGCGGCGGCGGGCTGCGTTGACCTCGCGGCCGTCGTCGCGGCGTTCGTGCTCGTCGGGCTTCTTCTTGTGTTTGGGCTTGGGCTGCTGCTTCGGATCCGGCTTCTTCTCCGGGGAGGGGCGCTTCTCCGGACGCGGGCCCTGCTCCGGGCGGGAGGTCTTGTCGGGGGAGGGCTTGCGGGGGGCCGGGCGCTGGCCCGGCTTGTCGCTCTGACCGCCGGGCTCGCCGGGCTTTTCGGACCGGTGCGGTCGGTTGGCCGCCGGGCCGGGTGCGCCGGGGCGACCCGGTTCGGCGGGACGCCCGGGCGTATTGGTCTGTGACGGGTCTCCGGGGCGGTTGGGTGCGCCGGGCCGGCCGGGCGCCTCGGGTGCGCCCGGGCCCTTCTTCTTGCCGCGGATGTCCTTGAGCATGTCGCCGAGCCGCTTGGCGACTCCGCCCATGAACCGGCCGATGCCCTCGACCAGTGCCTGGTAGACCAGCTCCAGCAGGGCGACGACGCCTGCCGCGACCGCCTTGGCGAAGGGCAGGGCGCCGTTGCCGCTCTTGACGGACTTGAGGAAGTCCATGAAGAGGCCGAAGGCGGCCAGGATCTCGCTGAGCGCGCCCCAGGCGGCCTTGAGGGCGTCGATGATGGCCATGGCCCAGCCGGCGCCGGGAATGAGCTTGGCGACGACTTTCTCGACGACCATGACGCCGATGATGATCGGGAGTTGCGGGACCGCTTCGTCCCAGGCCATTTTGCCCATCTCTTCGGCGCTGACGCCGCCCTCGATGAGCGCCTGGAAGTCCTCCATCGGAATTCCGATGATTTCCTGGACCTTCTGCTTGACCCACTCCTTGACGGCCGACTTGATCTCGTTGAAGAGGTGTTCCTTGGCGCCGGTCTCGGCCGCGGCACCTGCCTTGCTGATCCAGCCGCCGGGATCGGAGACGATGTCGTTGAAGATGGCTGCCCAGTCGCCGAGCGCCTGGACGACGCCCTTACCGAACTCCACCGCCTCGACGGTCACGGTCTCCGCGACGTCGACCGCGGCCTTAAGACCGCCCTCCAGCAGGTCCAGGCCTTCGAGCAGCGCGCCGCACAGCCCGTCGAGGAGCTTGCCGGCGACCTCCTTGAGCGCGTCGGCGGCCTCGTTGACCTTCTGCACGGCCCAGTCGCGGCCGGCGTTGATCGTGTTGCGCCACTTGTCGCGCATCGCCGGGTAATCGGCGAGCAGCTCGTCACCGAACGCGATCAGGGCGTCGGCGAAGTCGTTGATCTGCTCGACGACCCAGTTACGGGCCTTGTCGATCAGCTCGAAGACCTCACGCTTGAACTTGTCGATGAGGTCCGTGACGGCCTTGCGGGCCCGCGCGAAGAATTCCTCGATGTCCTTCTTGAGGTTCTCCCACCATTCCTTGAGCCGCTCGAGGAATCCGCCGCCGCCGTTCTCGGCCTCCTTCTTCTTGTCCTCCTGCTTCTTCTTGGCGTCCTTCTCCGAGTTGGTCTGCTCGTCGTCGATCTTCTTGTTGTCGTCTTCGGTCCGCTTGTCGACGTCCTTGTCGGTCTGCTCGTTCTTGTCGTCGATGTCCTTGCGGACCTTGTCGTACTTCTTGCCCTTCTTGTCGTCGATGTCCGCGACTTTGTCGTCCTGCTCCTTGCGCCACTTGTCGCGGGCATCGGCGATGTCGCTCTGGCCCTTCTCGCGCGCGCCGGCCTGCTTCTTCGTGCTGGCGTCGACCTCGCGCTTCAGGTCCTGATCGTGCTTCTTCTTGTCGTTCTTCGCCTTCTCGTCCTTGGCCTTGCGCTCCTGGCCCATCTTCTGCTGGCCCTGCGCGAAGCCCGCCTGGATCTGTGGACCGCGGTCGTGCTCGGCCACGGCGGACGCGGACTCGATCGGTACGCCGCCGGCGGCGACCTTGCGCCCACCGCCCTGCTTGCCGCCCTTCTTCCCGCCGCCGGGCACCTTGCCCTTGAGAGTCTCGTGCGGGGCGTCCGGATAGATCTGGTCCTCGCCCATCGGCCGCGCCGCGTCCTCGCGGCCCGCCTGGTGCAGCTCGTCCTTGCGCTCGTCCAGCTTCTGGTTCTGCTCGTCCGTACGCTGCGGGTCCGAATCGTCCTGGAGCGGCAGCCCCGGGGCGTTGCCCACGCGGGCGCCCTTGAGCCCGTCGTCCGTGGTCGGCAGGTTCATGACCGAGTCGATCAGGTCGTCGAACGGGAAGATCCTCTTCAGGATCTCCACGCCGATGGTGAGGAGGATGTCCCACCAGCTCGGCTCCGGGACGTCGACGCCGGGCGGCTGCCCCTTCGGCCGCTCCTCGCCCTCGATCTCGGGAGTCTTGCCCTTGGCCGCATCCGTGCGGGAGACCTTGGCATTGGTGTACGTACCGGGTGCCGCGGGCGTGGGCCCGCCCGGCAGCGTACGCGGCGAGCCGATCGGACGCTCCATCTGCGGCGGGCCCTTGCGCAGCGCCGCGCGCTCCTTGCCGACCTGGGTGCCCACCGCGGTGTCGACGCCCTTGAAGGTCTCCAGCATCTGGTACGGCTTGAGCTTGGAGATCGTGGCCAGCCCCGCCTCGGGCGTGCTCCTGGAGACGTCAGGCGCCGGGGCGTCCTTCTTCGGCTTCGCCGGGCCGGACGCGGCACGGCCGCCACCGCCCCTGCCTCCCCTGGCAGGCGCCGCAGCCGTACGGCCGCCTCCGCCGCCTCCGCCGCGCCGGACGTTCTTGGCCGCCTGCCGGGCGGCTTGCCGCTTGCCCGGCGCGGCCGCGGCCTTGGGACGCGCCGTAGGTTTCCCCGGTCCGGGCTTGGGCGGCTGCGCGTCCTTGGGGGCGCCGCCGTTGGCGGCTCCGTTCTTGGCCGCGGCGGACAACGGGGCCGTCGCCCCCGGGGCCGAGGTGACCTTGGGTGCGTTCACCGGGCCGGGCGCGGACGCCTTGTCCGGGCCGGCGTCCGTGCCCGGTGTGGTCGCGGGTCCCTTGCCCTCGCTGACGTCCGTGGTCTGGGTGGCGTCCTTGGTGCCGGCGGTGCCCGGCGCCTCGGTCTCCTTGCCGTGGGCGGTACCGGTCGTACCGGTGCCGGCCTTCGTATCCGCGCTGTCCTGCACCGATGCGCCGCCGCCCGGCGTACCACCCGACGTGCCTTCATCCTTGCCGGTGGCGGAGCCGGTCGCCGAACCGGAGGCCGAGCCGCTTTCCGTATCGGAACCACCGCTGGACCCGCTGCCGGACCGCGTACCGGAGTTTCCGCCGCCGGACGACGAGGCGTCCTTGTCCGCTGACCCTTCCGAGCTCTTCCCCTCGCCGGATGCCGCACCCGGGCCGGAGCCCGAGGCCGCCTCCGAAGCCGAGGACTCGGGGGACGAGGCGGCTGCCTGCTTGCGTGCGTCCTCTTCGGCCTTCGACAGCTGCCCCGGCGCGGTCGTATCGTCCTCGGGCCCGCGCGCCACACCCGAGCCCTCAGAAGCGGTACGGGCCGCATCGTCCCGCCGCTTGGCCTCCTCGTCCTCCTTGCGCTCTTCGGCCTGCTCCCGCTCCCGCTCGGCATCTTCAGGGTCCGACGGGCCCGAACCCTTCTCGCCGGGCTCCGCGCCGAGCTTGTCGTCCGCCTTCTCGTCCGGTTCGGGGCCGATCTCCTGCTCGATCGACTTGTCGATGTCCAGGTCAGTGGCGATCCGGTCGTCGGGCTCCTGCGTCCCCTCGGAGGAGGCACGGCCGGAGCCGGCCCCGTGAGCATCGCCCTTCGCCCGCTGCACGGCTTCGTCCGACTGGCTCCTGTCGACCGGGGAGTCCAGCACGCCGGGGGGCCCGTACCGATGGTCGGCGTCCGGGGCGTCGTTCCGGTTCCGCTGCTTGGCAGCGGAGGGGGACGTACCGCTCAGGCCCTCCGCGGAGGTCTCCTCCTCGGTGTCCGCGGAGTCGGCGTCCTCTTCGTCCGCCGCCTCCAGGCCGTCGTCCTCGTCCTCCTCGGCGTCGAGACCGTCGTCCTCGTCGAGCTCCTCGGATTCCTCTTCAAGCCCCAAAGGCTCGTCGTCGGCATCCTCCTCGTTCTCTGGATCGCCCTTGCGGCGCTCGTCGTCGCGCTGCCCGGTGCGGTCCTTCTCGCCGGGCTCGGCATCGCTCTTGTCCACGGCCTCCGCGTCGGATCCCTTGTCCTTGGCGGTGGCGTCCTCCTGCTCGCCCTCGCCGCCCTGCGCGTCCTTCTCGGCGGCCGAGGCCTCCTCGTCCGACCGCTCCTCGCCGTCCTCGTCCTGGCCGCGCGCCGAGTTCTCGGCGTCCTTGTCCTTCTGCGCGGCCTGGGCGTCGGCTTCCTTGTCCTCCTGGTTGGCCTGGGCCTGGTCCTTCTGCCGGGCCGAGGCCGCCTGCTTGTCCTGCGCGGCGGCCTGTCCAGCCGCCTGGGAACCTGTCGAGGTGGACGCCGCAGGGGCCCTGGGCGCGCCCCCGGCAGTCGACGGGGCGTCCCGCTCCGGGCCGCCGTCTCCCGCCGGGTCCGCGTCCTTGCGCTGCTGCGCCCGCTTCCTGCGGTCGTCGTTCTCCTGTTCGTCCTGCTCGCGCTTGTCGGCTGCGGCGGCGTTCTGCTGTGTCCGCTCCTGCGCGATGACTTCGGCCTCGTCCTGGACGGACTCGGGGGTCGCGGCCGCCACCAGCGGCAGCGGTCCGCCCTCTTCGACCTCGTCGACCAGGTCCAGCAGCCGGTCGACCTCAGGCGTCAGCAGCCGGACCTCCAGCCGGTCCAGCACGCTTTCCTGCAGCTCCGGCGACATGCGTGCCAGTTGCAGACGGGCCCGCCCTGACCGGTCCTCCGGGTCACCGCGCAGCGAACGCAGCACCCCGTTCGCCAGCCGGTCCACCAGCGTCGCCGGGTCCAGCTGTTCCATGCGGCGGCGGTCCGCGTCCACCGTCGCGTACCGGAGCCAGCCCGGCGTCGCCTGGCCTTCCTCCACCTCGGCGGCGGGCTGTTCGTCGCGTACGGATTCCTGCAGCGCACCAAGTACCGACGACCGGGCCGCCGACTCCGCCTCCCGTTCGATCGCCTCCTGGGGGAGGGATACGGCGCCCAGGTCGCGGCCGGCGCGGAGGGCGCCGAGGCCGTGCGGGTTCTGGACCGTGTGCAGCAGCTCATGGGCCAGCAAGCGCTGGCCGTCCGCCGTGCCGGGACGGTACGTGCCCTCGCGGAAGAAGATGTCCTGGCCTACCGCGAAGGCGTCGGCGCCCATCATGTCGGCCAGTTGGGCGGAGTCGCGGTCGGTGTGCAGGCGGACCTGGCTGAAGTCGTGGCCGAGCTGTTCTTCGAGGTCGCGGCGGACGCTCGGGTCCAGGGGGTGGCCGGCGCCGCTGACGATGTCCTTCGGTTCCGGGGTGCGGGACCTGGCGTTGCGTTCCCGGCGCTTGCGGCGCTTCTCGGCGGCGGACCGGTTGGTGTCCTGGGAGGAGGAGTGGGACGTGCTCATCGGGCCTCCCCTCGGCCGGTGAGGCCCGCGTGGACCGAGCGGGCGAGGGCTTCGCCCAGGCGGACCGGGGACGTCGTACGGGGGAGGGGTGGCAGGCCCGCCAACCCGTCCAACGAAAGCGGGGTGCCGTTCGCGGCCAGGGGTACGCCGCGCTCCGCCACCAGGCGGGTCAGCTCGCGTTCGAAGGACGCCCGTACGCGGTCGGGGTCGACTCGGGCGTCGAAGCCGTCCAGGACCAGTTCGCCGATGTCGATGCGGAAGGAGGACGGTGCCGGTGCGGCGGGGACTGTCGGAGCCGTCGGGGCCGTTTCTCCTCGCACGTTCCTGTACTCGTTCAGACCCATCCGTGGACCTCCGACGGCGTCAAGGAGCGTTCCAGCTTCAGGTATTCGGTGCGGGCCGCGGCCAGCATGTGGCGCATCTGGAGCTGCTCGCCCTCCTCGGCGGCCAGGAAGGCGCCGGAGAGCGCGACGTTGCGGATCGAGCCGCCGGCGACCGTGAGCTGTGCCAGCAGGTCCGGGTCGATGCCCTTCATGGGGGCCTGGGCGGGGAGGACTCGGCGCCAGATTTCCGCGCGTTCCTTCTCGCCGGGGAAGGGGAAGTCGACCACGAAGCGGATGCGGCGCATGAAGGCGGAGTCCAGGGCCTTCTTCATGTTGGTGGTGAGGACCGCCAGGCCGCGGTACGCCTCCATGCGCATGAGGAGGTAGCTGACCTCCAGGTTCGCGTAGCGGTCGTGGCTGTCCTTCACCTCGCTGCGTTTGCCGAAGAGCGCGTCGGCTTCATCGAACAACAACAGGGCGCCGCCTCGTTCCGCCGCGTCGAAGACTCGGCTGAGGTTCTTCTCCGTTTCGCCGATGTATTTGCTGACGACCTGGGACAGGTCGATGATGAAGAGGTCGAGGCCCAGTTCCTTGGCCATTACTTCGGCGGCCAGGGTCTTGCCCGTGCCGGAGCCGCCCGCGAAGAGGGCCGTGACGCCGAGGCCGCTGCGGAGGGATTTCGCGAAGCCCCAGTCCTGGTAGACGGTGCTGCGCTGGCGTACGTGGGCGACGATCTCCTGGAGGATGCGGAGCTGGCGGTCGGCGAGTACCAGGTCGTCCCAGCCGGCCCGCGGCTCGATGCGGCGGCCCAGTTCGTCCAGGCCCATGCGGGCCTCGGTGAGGCCGGCCTGCCAGGCCAGTTCCGCGCCGTCCGACACGTCGGAGTGGGGCAGGTCGCGGCGTACGGTCGCGGCGGCCGAGCGGACGACGTGCGGGGGGAGCTGGAACTGCGCGACGAGGGCCTGCAGGTGCCGGTCGGTGACCTCGGGGACGTCGGCGAAGGCGTCGGTCCAGAGGGCGAGGTGCTCCTCGTCGGAGAGTTTGGGGACGGTGACGCGTTCGCCGCGCGGGTGCTCCGTACGGCGGGGGTCGGGACTCGACACGACGAGGGGGACGGCGGCGCCCGCGATGAAGGAGTCCGCCGCGGCGTGCTGGTCGCGGTCGAGTTCGCCGACCTCGATGAGCAGCGCTGCGGGGAGGAGGATCGCCTCGCGCTGCCACAGGCGGGCGAGCCGGTCGCGTTCGGCGGGGTCGGTGGGCACGTCGTCGGCGGCCATGGAGTACAGGCCGAGGCCGGAGCGGCGGGCCGCGGTGGCGGCGATGTCGGCGCGCGTGCGGAGGTCGGCACCGACCAGTTCGACGCGGAGGGCGGCCTCGCCACCACCGGACCAGCCGGCGGCCACCCGGTCGGCCGCCGCGTCGTACGAGGGCGGGAGGGCGGCGGGGGCGGCCGTGCGGCGGAGCAGGCCGTGCAGCCTGGCGTCCAGGTACGGCGTGCCGACCAGGAAGTGCAGGATGCGCTCGTCCAGGCGGAGCCGGGTGGTGGTCAGCCGGGCCTCGTCGTCCAGCTCGATCAGGCGCCAGCGGCGGAGCGGCGCGACGGGGGTGAGGGCGCTCCAGTGCGGCTCGGCGAGGGCGGCCAGGGCGAGGGAGAAGGTCGGATACGCGCGGCTGGGGTCGCCGGCGGCCGCGGCGCAGCGCGCGTCGGCGGTCGGGTCGAGCTCCGAGGCGGCGGCGAGCACGACGAGTTCGCGCTCGAAGGTGCTGAGGCCGAAGCAGGCGGTCAGGGCGTCGAGGGACGCCACCTTCGGGGCGGCGGGCGCGGGCTCGACGGCTGCACCGGGGGCGGACGCGACGTCGGCCGCGGTCGGGACGTCGGCCGCGGGTCCGTTGCCGTCTGCCGTACCCGCATCCGTACCGCGGGCCCGTGCGGCGTGGGCGTCCACGCGCGCCAGTACGGACCGCACGGCAGCGGCCAGCGCGGCACCGTCCGCCGTACCGGTCCCCTCGCGCTCACCCATGTCCTCGGTACCCCCCGCTCCGCGCACCGGCCTCAGCTCTCCTTGCCCTGGTCCTTGTCCGCACGGCCCGTGGCGCCGGCGCCGGTCCCACCCGCCGCCTTACGGGTGCGGGTACGCGTACGAGCGGGCCCGCCCCCGGTCTTCGCGCCACCGGCCGCCTTCTTGGCCGCGGCAGCGGGCTTCTCCGCGGCCTTCTCCGCGGCCTTCTTCTCCGCGGCAGGGGCGGCCTCCGTGGCAGGGGCGGCCTCCGTGCGAGGCGCCTCCGCGGCCGGTGCGCGCCCCGCCCCCGCCCCCGCCCCCGCAGCCGCCTTCTCGGACGCCGCCTTCTCGGACGCGGGCCCGGTGCCCGGCTCCGCCGCCTCCCCGGCCGGGGCCGGCCCCGGCCGCTCCGGCGCGCCCGGCGCCCCGAACGGCAGCACGCGGACGTCCGGGCGCTGCACCGGCTTCGCCGGGGCCGGCTTCTCGTGGCCGTCCAGGAGGACCAGCGAGGCCTGGTAGACCACCGACAGGGAGTACGGGGTGTTGTGGAGCATGCCCCAGAGCTTGGAGGTCTCGTCGACGTCCATCTGGGTCGGCGTGAAGCGGACCCGCTGGAGGGACTCGGCGAGGTCGCTGCCCACCAGGTACGGCCGCTGACACGCCTCCTCGATCAGCTCCTTGGGCAGGACCGGGATCTCGTGCAGCGTGCGCACCACACTGCCGATGAGCCGCTGCCCGACCAGCTCCGTCTCCTCGCCGTACGCGCTGATCAGGTAGTGCAGGTCGATCGCGGCGGCGGAACGCTTCAGGAGCGTGCCGTCGGCGGCCCGGGTCACCAGGTCGTTGTTGCGCATCGAGGGGTTGTGCGTGACCTGGTAGCAGAAGACCGTGATCGTCGGGTCCAGGGCCGGTTCGGCCGGCGGCTTGCGGGTCTCCACCGAGACGGCCATGTCGATCTCGGGGTGCAGATTGTGCTCGATCAGCAGCGCAAGGGCCTGGGTGACCGTCGCGACGGCGAGTGCGTTGCTCATGAGTTCAGTCCCCGTGAAGTCCGTGAAGTCGTCGTGACCATGACCGTCAGCTCGTCCTCTCCCCGCGCGCCAGGTAGTCCGCCAGGCTCAGGGCGGGCCCCCGCCGTTCGCCACGCGCCGTAACGCCACCGGACGCGGGCCGGTCCGGGCCGGCCGCGCTGACCTCCAGGCGGCCGATCTGTACGTGCACGACGCGCTCGGCGGGCCGTTGCCCGCGCCGGCCGGCCGCGGCGCGTGCCGCGTCACGGGCCGCCGGTACGTCCGTACGGGGACGCAGCGCGGGCGCCACGGCGCGCGGGGCGGCGTCCGGGCCGCCGGGAGCGGGCGGGACCGCCGCCGGGCGCACGGGGCCGGGCTCCTCCCCACGGTCCCCCGTACGCCGTGCCGCAGCGCGCTGCCCCTCGGGCGCGGCGGGCCGCAATCCCGGCTGCGGGTGTGCGGCCGGCCGGAGCAAGGGCGTGACCGGCCACGCGGAGCGCTCGGCGGGTTCCGGGCCGTCCGGGCGCGGGACCTCGGACCGCAGCACGGTCGTCTCCCGTTCGGTGGTCCTGATCTCCCGTTCGAAGCGGAGGCGTTCGCCCTCGGGCGGTGCGGGTGCGGGCGTCCGCGGGTACAGCGGTGCCGGTTCGTGCGAAGGGTCGGCCGGTGCGCCGCCCAGTGCTTCGATGCGCTCGAAGGGGCCCGGCAGCCGCGGCTGTACGAGCGTGCGCCCGCCCGGTCCGGTGCGGCTGCCGGCCGCGCGGCTGCCCGGCGCGCCCAGGAGCGCACGCGGTGCCGGCGCGTGCCGGGCTACCAGCCGCCCCAAGTAGTCGTCAGACATCCGCGCACAGCTCCAGGTAGTAGCGGCGCCGCAGCGGGCTGAGCGCCAGGATCTCGGGCTCGCTCCAGCCGTAGGCGGAGGCGAGCAGGTGGACGTCCAGGAGCACGTCGCGGGCCCAGGCGTCCAGTTCGGTCCACAGGTAGGCGGCGATGTCGAGCTCGGCCGGGGTGGTGGCGCCGCACTCGGGGCAGGCGATGCTGAGCGTCACCTCGGCGCCCGGGTCGGCCTCCTCGACCGCCTCGGCGAAGCGTTTCAGTACCGCCTCCGGCAGCCGCTCCAGCTCCCCGGGGCCGGCCGGCCGCCCGTCCTGGGCGGCCGACACGGCACACCGGGCGGCCAGCAGCCGGCGGGCGTCCGCCGCGTCCGCCGCCGCGGACGCGGCCTCGGCGAGGTCGGCGATGGTGGGCAGCCGGAACGTCACCGACCAGCCGCCCTCGGCGACCCGCAGGCCGTCCTCGGGCGGCCGCGGCCGTACGGAGCCCAGCTCGGCGGCGTCCAGCTCGAACTCCATCGCCGCGCCGCATTCCGGGTCCGCGCACGCCAGCTTGACCTGCATGCGCGCGCCGAACAGCGCGTGGCGCAGCGCGAACAGGTCCGCCGCGCGCTCGCCCGCCGGCACCGACAGCAGTGCGTCGGTGCCGGCCTCGGGGCGGGCGGCGCGGTGCAGCAGCAGGGCGCGGCCGCTGTCCTGCAAGACCTGCCCGGCCTCCCAGGTGGCCAGCAGCTCAGCGGGCCCGGTGACCGCCATTCCTCACCTCGTCCGGTGGTGCTCAGGTGCTTCGCGTACGCGGCGTACGGTGCGTACGCAGGGGTGCTCGCCGTACCGTCCGGCGCTCAGGCGGGGTGCGTGAACGAGGGCTCCTGCGGCTCCTCGACCTCGTAGTCCCGCTCCCAGCCCTCGCACTCCAGCTTCAGGCTCTGGATCGCCACCGCATTGGCGTTGGCGTCCATCTCGCCGAGCACCTGGTACTCGCTCGGCCAGGCCCGGTAGATCTTGTGCGAGACGGCGACCTGGCCGGCCTCGTTGAGGACCTGGATGACGATGTCCTTGCGGAAGTCCGCGAGCGACACCTCCGAGCCCAGGCCCGCGCCGACCTGCCAGACCTTGTTGGCCCAGCGGTCGAACTCCGGGTCGTGGGTCACTCCGCGCTCCAGGGTGATGCCCTCGAACTCCGAGCGGCCCGGCGACTTGCGCGGGGAGGAGGGGTCGCCGCCGTGGCGGTGCTTGACGACCTCGGTGGTCCGCTTCAGCGGGGAGATCTTGCTGATGCCCGCGACCGTACGACCGTCCCACAGGACCAGGAACTTGAAGTTCTTGTACGGGTCGAAGCGATGGGCATTGATCGTGAACTCAGCCATCGGATTCCTTCGGTTCCTTCGTTCCTTGATTCCTCATGGTCAGAGCTCGAACTGCCCGGCCATCTGCTGGATCTTGACGATCACGAACTCCGCGGGCTTGACCGGCGCGATACCGACGACGACGTTGACGATGCCGTTGTCGATGTCCTCGGGCGTCGTGGTGTCCTTGTCGCACTTGACGAAGTACGCCTCGCGCGGGGTGCCGCCCTTGAAGGCGCCCTGCTGGAACAGGCCGTGCAGGTACGAGGAGGCGTTGAGCCGGATCTGCTGCCAGAGCTGCTCGTTGTTGGGCTCGAAGACCACCCACTGCAGGCCGCGCAGCAGGGACTCCTCGACGTGCAGTGCGAGGCGGCGGACCGGTACGTACTTCCACTCGCTGTCCAGCGCGTCGGCGCCCTGCAGCGTGCGGGCGCCCCAGACCACCGGGCCGACCATGGGGAAGGTCCGCAGGCAGTTGATGCCCAGCGGGTTCAGCAGGCCGTTCTCCCGGTCGGTGAGCTTCACCGAGAGGGAGTGCACGCCCGCGAGGCGCGCCTCGGTGCCCGCCGGTGCCTTCCAGACGCCGCGCTCGCTGTCCGTACGGGCGATCACGCCCGCGATGGCGCCGGACGGCGGGAAGGTGCGCAGCCGGCCGGTGAGCGGGTCGGTGAGCTGGAGGTGCGGGAAGTACAGGCCGGAGTGGTTGCCGCGTACCGAGTCCAGGGCGCCGATGCCGGCCCGTGCGGAGTCCACGGAGACCCAGGTCGAGGGCGCGTCGACGAGGTGGAAGATGCGCCGCTCCTGGCAGAGCCGCTCGGCGGCCGAGAGGACCGTGACCATGTCCTCGGTGTTCTCGTAGCCGGACAGCTCCGGCAGCGAGAGGAGGTTCACGTCGTCGACGTCGCGCAGCGCCTGGAGGCCGGTCTTGCGGGCCTCGCTGCCGATGATGTCGCGCGGGCCGGGGACGTCGCCGTCCACGCCGCCGCGGAGCGGGAAGACCGGCGGATTGACCGAGGCCTCCAGGCCGAGGTCGTTGGCGCACTCGCCGACGAACCGCACCACGTCCTCGGGGTCGACGGACCCGGCGACCACCTGGAGGCGGCGGCCGAAGGCGGTGACCTGGGCGCCCGCGAAGGCGTGCTTGCCCGGGGCGTCGGGCAGCGCGCGCAGCTTGCGCTCCAGGAGGAGGGCGAGCTCCGTGACGGTGCAGGGGGCCTCGCCGTCCTGGTCCGGGTCGTACAGGGTGAATTCGCGCTCGACGTCGCCGATCTTGACGGTGAGATCGACGTTCAGGTCGGGCAGGTCGTGCGCGAACGGCTTGGAGACCGTGCCGGACGGGTCGGGGCGGCCCTCGTCGAGCACCTTCACGCGGATGAGCTGGGAGCCGGCGTTGATCACCGTCTCGGCGTACCGGCCGCTCTCGGGGTCCATGGAGAGGTTGCCGTAGGACTCGCGTGCGGTGCCCTTGGCGTCGAGGACCTGGAGGTTGAAGGTGGCCCCATGAGAGGGGTGGCGCGAAGCGCCTCGTGCAGGGGTGGTGGTGCGACGGGTGGGCGTGTCGTGGTCGACGGCGATGCGCAGGCCGTCGCCCCAGATGCCGGGCTCCTTGGCGTGCACCTCCAGCACCGGGCACTCGCTGTGGCCCTCGGTGGACTCCAGGGTGACGCCGGCCTCTTCGCCGGTGCCGGCCTTGACGGCCCGCACGATCACCGCGACGGTGCCGCCGTTGCCGAAGAACTGGTGCACGGCGTAGCTCAGCGGGCTCTTCGAGGTCAGACCGCCGAAGCGGCGCTCGAAGTCGGCGAAGCTGGTGACGCGCACCGGAGTGTTGAGCGGGCCCCGGCGAGTGTGTCCCACGAAGGCGGTCACCGAGGTGGTGACGGTGGTGATGCTGCGGACGCTGCTGGGAAGCTCTTCGACGTAGACGCCGGGATAGGTCGCGTTTGTCGGCATTCCCCCTCCAATCCCTGTCAGGCACCGAGTAAGAGGGCACCAAGAGGGCGGAAGAGGGGGCGGGCAAGCTGACGCCGCCGCACCCCTACGCGGCCACGCCTACTCATCAGTTCTCCCCCGTCTGTCCCTGCCGGGTCGGGCCGGCCGGGACCAGGCGGCCGTGGTGACGGCCGGCCTGTGACTCCTGATGCGTAAGTGCTCAACGCAGTTTCCAGGGCTGACAGTTGGGGGGTCAAGGAGTCGTTCCGGTCAGCTTTTGCGCAGGAGTTGTGTGGATCGTGTCGAACCGGTGAACGGGGCGGTGCGACGGGTGTGCGGGCCGTACTGCCGTGAGTCGCTCGCCCGGGTGCATACCGGACGCCGGTTGCGTGGGGCCGGGGGAGGGCGGGCGGCGGAGGGGTGTACTCCGCGTGAGGGCCCCGTGCGGGGCACCGTCGGGATCCGGCCACGTCCGGCCGGGACTGTGACGCGCGCCTCCGTCCGCGTGATCTGTGACAGTAATCACCGCCGCAGTGTGATCTGCGATTTAGAAGGGCCGCTGCCGCGGGGATAACCTGCGAGACGGACATGCCGCGTACCGGCTGACGATGTACGCCCTTGCTGTGACTGCGTTGTCACCCTGCCCTCGCGGCACGCCCGCGCAGACAACGAACCGCGATCACCACGACTCGTGGCTATTTGAGAAGCAAAGGGACGGACGCGCGTGGACCTGTTCGAGTACCAGGCGAGGGACCTCTTCGCCAAGCACGGTGTACCGGTGCTGGCCGGTGAAGTCATTGACACGCCTGAGGCGGCCCGCGAGGCGACCGAGCGGCTGGGCGGCAAGTCTGTCGTCAAGGCCCAGGTGAAGGTCGGCGGGCGCGGCAAGGCCGGTGGCGTGAAGCTCGCCGCGACCCCCGACGAGGCCGTCGCCCGCGCGACGGACATCCTCGGGATGGACATCAAGGGCCACACGGTCCACAAGGTGATGATCGCGGAGACCGCTCCGGAGATCGTCGAGGAGTACTACGTCTCGTACCTCCTCGACCGCACCAACCGCACCTTCCTGGCCATGGCCTCCGTCGCCGGCGGCATGGACATCGAAGAGGTCGCGGCGACCCGGCCCGACGAGCTGGCGAAGATCCCGGTCGACGCCAACGAGGGCGTCACCCTGGAGAAGGCCAAGGAGATCGTCGCCGCGGCGAAGTTCCCGGCCGAGGTCGCCGACAAGGTCGCCGACGTCATGGTGACCCTGTGGGAGACCTTCGTCGCCGAGGACGCCCTCCTCGTCGAGGTCAACCCGCTCGCGAAGGTCGCCTCCGGTGACGTCATCGCCCTCGACGGCAAGGTGTCCCTGGACGCCAACGCCGAGTTCCGCCAGCCGGAGCACGAGGCCCTGGAGGACAAGGACGCAGCCAACCCGCTCGAGGCTGCTGCCAAGGCCAAGGGCCTGAACTACGTCAAGCTCGACGGCGAGGTCGGCATCATCGGCAACGGCGCGGGTCTCGTCATGAGCACCCTGGACGTCGTCGCGTACGCCGGTGAGAAGCACGGCGGCGTCAAGCCCGCCAACTTCCTCGACATCGGTGGCGGCGCCTCCGCCGAGGTCATGGCGAACGGCCTGGAGATCATCCTCGGCGACTCGGACGTCAAGTCGGTCTTCGTCAACGTCTTCGGCGGCATCACCGCCTGCGACGAGGTCGCCAACGGCATCGTGCAGGCCCTGGAGCTCCTGAAGTCCAAGGGCGAGGACGTCAACAAGCCGCTGGTCGTGCGCCTCGACGGCAACAACGCGGAGCTGGGTCGCAAGATCCTGTCCGACGCCAACCACCCGCTGGTGCAGCGCGTGGACACCATGGACGGCGCGGCCGACAAGGCCGCTGAGCTGGCTGCGGCTAAGTAAGGGACGAGGACACCGACAACCATGGCTATCTTCCTCACCAAGGACAGCAAGGTCATCGTCCAGGGGATGACCGGCGCCACCGGCATGAAGCACACCAAGCTCATGCTGGGTGACGGCACCAACATCGTCGGCGGCGTGAACCCCCGCAAGGCCGGCACCAACGTCGACTTCGACGGCACCGAGGTGCCCGTCTTCGGCTCGGTCTCCGAGGCGATGGAGAAGACCGGTGCGGACGTCACCGTCATCTTCGTCCCCCCGAAGTTCGCCAAGGACGCCGTCATCGAGGCCGTCGACGCGGGCATCGGCCTGGCCGTCGTGATCACCGAGGGCATCGCCGTCCACGACTCGGCCGCCTTCTGGGCGTACGCGTCGGCCAAGGGCAACGAGACCCGGATCATCGGCCCGAACTGCCCCGGCCTGATCACCCCCGGCCAGTCCAACGCCGGCATCATCCCGGGCGACATCACCAAGCCCGGCCGTATCGGCCTGGTGTCGAAGTCCGGCACGCTGACCTACCAGATGATGTACGAGCTGCGTGACATCGGCTTCTCGTCCGCCGTCGGCATCGGTGGCGACCCGGTCATCGGCACCACCCACATCGACGCCCTCAAGGCGTTCGAGGCGGACCCCGACACCGACCTGATCGTCATGATCGGCGAGATCGGCGGCGACGCCGAGGAGCGCGCGGCCGACTTCATCAAGGAGAACGTCACCAAGCCGGTCGTCGGCTACGTCGCGGGCTTCACCGCGCCCGAGGGCAAGACCATGGGCCACGCCGGCGCCATCGTCTCCGGCTCCTCCGGCACCGCCCAGGCGAAGAAGGAGGCCCTGGAGGCCGCCGGTGTCAAGGTCGGCAAGACCCCGACCGAGACCGCCGAGCTCGCCCGCGAGCTGCTCGCCGGCTGAACCCGGCGCGGCGCGGCGCTGCGTCCCTGACGCGGCGCACGCGTAGCTTTCTCAGCGGACCCGTACTCCCTTGGGGGGTGTACGGGTCCGCGTCGTATGCGGCCGCGCCGTACTACGGGCGCTGCTGCGGGTCGTGCTCGGCCCGGGTGTCACCGGCCGCGGGAACCCCGGGCCCGGCCGGCGGCGGTACGTACCGTTCGCCGCCCCCGGCCCACAGGGCACCGGCGGTCAGGGCGGCGATCAGCCCGGTCAGCCCGATCGCGCCCCGCGTCGTCCGCCGGGTACTGCGCTCGCCGCCCGTCCGTACGGCATGCGCCGTCGGCGTCCGTACCGGATGGTCGTCGGCCAGGCGGGCCAGCCGCTCGCACAGGATCGCCCGTTGCCGGGCCGGCGGCGCGCCGTCCAGGCCCAGTTCCGTCAGCCGCCCGGCGAGTGTCTGGCGGGCGTACGTCAGCCGGCCCGCCGCCGCCGGTGTGCTCGCCTCGACCTCGGCCGCGGTCTCCGGCAGCTCCAGGCCGACCGCGTCGTGCAGCAGCAGAGCGCGGCGGTAGGGCGGGGGCAGCCGCAGCAGGGCGGCCAGCAGCGGGTCGGGCCGCCCGGTCCCCGGCACCTTCACGGGGGAGCGGAAGCTGCTCGGGCGGAACCGGTGCCAGGGGGAGAGCGCGTACTCATGGGTCGCGGCCCGCACCCATCCGGCCGGGTCGCGGTCCCTGGCCACCTCCGGCCAGCGCTGCCAGGCCAGCTGGAAGCCCCGCTCGACCGCCTCGCGCGAGAGCTCCGGCCGCCCGGTGAGCAGGAACGCCTGCCGGGCGAAGGCCGACGCGTGCCGGTCGTACAGCGCGTCGAAGGCGGCGGAGGGTGAGAGCGCGTCAGCCGGTGCGTCGCACGCGGCGTCCGACGGCGCTTCGGCGTTGCCACGCCGTCCGGCCTTCCGGGGCCGGGGGGCCTTCCCGGGCTTCGAGGGCCGCCGGCTCTTCCTGGGTTTACGAGTCTCCTGGGGCTTCCGAGTAGTAAATCCCATAAACGCATATTGGGCGACACGTCCGGCATCCGCCCGCTGCGTGGTGGAAACGGGTGTTGTTGGCAGCATGGCCGCGTGAGCCAGATGACCGACAGCGGCCCGACGGCGGCCACGCCCGGCGGCGCCGCGGCACCCCGCGCCACCACCAACGGCGGCGCGTTCCTCGTGGGCGCGGTCACCGCCGGGCTGAGCCTCGGCGTCTGCACCGTCTCCGTGCTCCTCCTGTGGATCGCCGCGCCGGCCCCGGCCGGCAGCCCCTCCGGCGCGCTGCACGTCGCCGCCGACCTGTGGCTGCTGGCGCACGGCGCGGACCTCGTACGCACCGCGGGCCCGGGCGCCGCCGCCGTGCCGGTGGGCGTGACCCCGCTGCTCATGGTCGCCGTGCCCGTAGCGCTGCTGTACCGGTGCGCCCAGCACGCCCTGTCGGGCGCGGCGCACCGGCCTGTGCCGCGGCAGGCGGCGCGCGGGGCGGGCCCGCGCGCCGCTTCCCCCGGTGCGGTGCTCGGCCGGTTCCTCGGCGGCTACCTGCTGATCGCCGCGGCCACCGTGGCGTACGCGGCGACCGGACCGCTGCGCGTCGCACCCTCCAGCGCACTGCTCTTCGTGCCGCTCACCGCGGCGGGCGCGGCCGCGGCGGCGGCCGCGCGCACGGTCGGACTGCGTGCGGTGCTGCCGCCCGCCGGCCTCCGCCGCGCCTGGGCCGCCCTGCCGCCGGGAGTGCGCGCGGCGCTCGCCCGGCCCCGGCGGGCCGCCGCACTGCGGGCCGCGTGCGCCGCCGGAGCGGTGCTGCTCGCCACGGGGACGCTGCTGGTACTGGCCGGCCTGGTGTGGCACGCGGGCGCCGTACGCCACAGCCTCCTCCACCTCGCCCAGGACTGGCCGGGCCGCGGCACGGTCCTGCTGATCTGCCTCCTGCTGCTGCCGAACGCCGCCGTCTGGGGCGCCGCCTACGCGCTCGGCCCCGGCTTCACGCTCGGCGCCGGCAGCGCGGTGGGCCCGCTCGGCGCCACCGGCCTCCCGGCGGGGCTGCCGCCCTTCCCGCTGCTCGGCGCGGTCCCCCAGGAGGGCGCCGGATCGCCACTGACCTGGGTGGTGGCCGTGGGACCCGTTGCGGCGGGGCTGGCCGCCGCGTGGTACGCCGCCCGACCCGTGCGGGCCGCGGTGGACGGGGTACGGGAAGCGGCGCTGCGGACCGGCGACGCGTCGGCCGGGAAACGCCGCGCGCGTGCCGCCGAGGCACGGCTGCTGCGCTGGAACCGGCGGGCCACCGCCGGGGTCGCCGGACTGGCGGCGCTGTGGTGCGGGGCCGGGGCCGCCGCGCTGGCCGGGGCGGCGGGCGGCCCGCTCGGCACCGCGGCGCTCCGGCACGTCGGCCCGAGCTGGTGGCTCACGGGCGCGGCAGCGGCCGGCTGGACCGCCGCCGTCGCCGTACCGGGCGCGCTGCTCCTGCGCGAGTGGTACCTCTGGCGCCGGCTCGGCCGGTCCCCGGTGCGCGGGGCCCGGTCTACTCCTGGACGCTGAGGATCGGCCGCAGCTGCTCCGGGAGGAGCTCCTCGCAGGAGTGCCGCGCCGACTGGGTGAGGGCGTCGTTGACGCAGGTGTAGTAGTCCTTGTACACGAGCTGGAGCGTGAAGCCGGCGGCCACGATGGCCAGCGCCAGGCACGCCGTGACCAGCCCGCTCAGCGCCGCGGTGGTCTGCGGCCGCCCGCCGCCGTACGTCGCGGGCGTGCCCGTGTTGCCGGCGGTCGCGTGCGGCGGGCCCGCCGCCGGAGTGGTGTCGGCGTCGTGCACGGGGCCGCCGCCCGCGACGTCCGCAGCGGTGGCCTTCGCCTTGGCCTGTCCGGTCCCGCCCGGCCTGCCCGCGCGCGGTTTGGCGCGCAGCGAGCTGATGCCCCAGTACAGCGCCAGCGCGCCGAGCAGCAGGGCGATCTCCGGGAGGCTGAACAGCGCGAAGAAGAAGGCCCACATGCCCGACAGCAGTGCGTAGCGCGCCCGCCGCTGGGCCGGGTCGGTCGGGTCCCAGCGCAGTCCGCCCTGGCCGGGGCCGCCGGGACCACCGGGGCCGCCCGGCCCCTCGGGACCGCCGCGCCCGGGCCGGCTGCCGAACCCGCCGCCCTGGCGTCCCGGCTGGCGGCTGCTCCACTGGCTGCCCCAGCCCGCGCCGGAGCCCTGCTCGCCCGAGGAGCCCTCGGAGCCGTCGTCGCCGCGGTGGCCGGAGTGCGCGTGGCGGGGCCGCCATTCCTGGTCGGGCGTGCCGGCGGGCGGTGCGGCGAAGGGGTTGTCCTCGTCGTCCCGGTCCTGGCCGGAGCCCTGGCGTTCCCGGCCGTCGGGGTCCCCCGTGCCACCGGTCCCCGCGCCTTGCTGTCCTTCCGAGGGGGACGACGGCTTGTGCTCGCGCGACAGCAGCACCGTCCCCGGAGCGGTGGCGGGCTGGGGGTACCACCCAGCGGTAGCTGGGGGAGGGAGGAGAAGGAGGGCCGCCCGGCGGCGTCGGTCCGTCATCTGAGGTGCGTCTTCCCCTTGTCTCGTCCGTTCGCCGGGCCGTCAGTCCGGCGGCGGGTCACCACGAATCACCTGTGATCACCAGATCCACCGGGAGATCACATGCGGTCTTACGCCCGACGCTACCTCCCGCGTGCGCCCCCGTCCCGTGGGGGCCGCGCGGTGTGCCGGTATCGTTGCTGACGGTCGGCGCCTTCGTAGGGTTCCCCGGATTTCCGGTACCCACGGCCTTGTACGACCACACAAACCTCGCGAGACCGAGAAAGAACCGCCGTGGCTCCCTCCCCCCTCACCGTCCCCGCGCCCGCCCGGCCGGGCCGCCCGGCCCGGATCGTCGCGCTGGTGTCCGGTTCCGGCACCAATCTCCAGGCGCTGCTGGACGCCATCGCCGAGCAGGGCGCCGCGGCGTACGGCGCCGAGATCGTGGCCGTCGGCGCCGACCGGGAGGCCATCGCCGGCCTGGAGCGCGCCGAGCGCGCCGGGCTGCCCACCTTCGTCTGCCGGGTCAAGGACCACGCCGATCGCGCCGCGTGGGACCTGGCGCTCACCGAGGCGACCGCCGCGTACGAGCCGGACCTCGTCGTCTCGGCGGGCTTCATGAAGATCCTGGGCAAGGAGTTCCTGGCCCGGTACGGCGGCCGCGTGGTGAACACCCACCCCGCGCTGCTGCCCAGCTTTCCCGGTGCCCACGGCGTACGCGACGCGCTCGCGTACGGCGCGAAGGTCACCGGCTGCACCGTCCACTTCGTCGACGACGGCGTCGACACCGGTCCGGTCATCGCCCAGGGCGTGGTCGAGGTCCGGGACGAGGACGACGAATCCGCGCTGCACGAGCGGATCAAGGAAGTCGAGCGTTCGCTGCTCGTCGATGTCGTGGGGCGTCTGGCCCGTAACGGCTACCGCACTGAGGGACGAAAGGTAGTTATCCCGTGACCGAGACCGCCGAAGGTACCAAGCGGCCCATCCGCCGCGCGCTGGTCAGCGTCTACGACAAGACCGGGCTGGAAGAGCTGGCGAAGGGGCTGCACGCGGCGGGCGTCCAGCTCGTGTCCACCGGTTCGACCGCCGGGAAGATCGCCGGGGCCGGCGTCCCCGTCACCAAGGTCGAGGAGCTGACCGGCTTCCCCGAGTGCCTGGACGGGCGCGTGAAGACGCTGCACCCGAAGGTGCACGCCGGCATCCTGGCCGACCTCCGCCTGGAGGACCACCGGAAGCAGCTCTCCGACCTGGGTGTCGAGCCGTTCGACCTGGTGATCGTCAACCTCTACCCGTTCGCCGCGACCGTCGCCTCGGGCGCGACCCCGGACGAGTGCGTCGAGCAGATCGACATCGGCGGCCCGTCGATGGTCCGCGCCGCCGCCAAGAACCACCCCTCGGTGGCCGTCGTCGTCAACCCGGCCCGCTACGAGGACGTGCTCGAGGCCGCCTCCGAGGGCGGCTTCGACCTGGCCACCCGTAAGCGCCTGGCCGCCGAGGCCTTCCAGCACACCGCTTCGTACGACGTGGCCGTGGCGTCCTGGTTCGCCGACGACTACGCGGCCGCGGACGACAGCGGCTTCCCGTCCTTCACCGGCGCCACCTACGCGCGCAAGAACGTCCTGCGGTACGGCGAGAACCCCCACCAGGGCGCCGCGCTGTACGTGGACGGCAAGGGTGGCCTCGCCGACGCCGAGCAGCTGCACGGCAAGGAGATGTCGTACAACAACTACACGGACACGGACGCAGCCCGCCGTGCCGCGTACGACCACGCCGAGCCCTGCGTCGCGATCATCAAGCACGCCAACCCCTGCGGCATCGCCATCGGCGCGGACGTCGCCGAGGCGCACCGCCGCGCCCACGAGTGCGACCCGCTGTCCGCCTTCGGCGGCGTGATCGCCGTCAACCGCCCGGTCAGCAAGGCGATGGCCGAGCAGGTCGCGGAGATCTTCACCGAGGTCATCGTCGCGCCGGACTACGAGGACGGCGCGCTGGAGGCCCTCACCAAGAAGAAGAACATCCGCGTGCTGCGCGCCCCCGAGGCCCCGAAGACCGCGGTCGAGGTCAAGGCCATCGACGGCGGCGCGCTGCTCCAGGTCACCGACCGCCTCCAGGCCGACGGCGACGACCCGGCCAACTGGACGCTCGCCACGGGCGAGGCGCTCTCCGCCGACGAGCTCGCCGAGCTGGCCTTCGCCTGGCGCGCCTCCCGCGCCGTGAAGTCCAACGCGATCCTGCTCGCCAAGGACGGCGCCACGGTCGGCGTCGGCATGGGCCAGGTCAACCGCGTGGACTCCGCCAAGCTCGCCGTCCAGCGTGCGGGTGCGGAGCGGGCGCGCGGCTCCTACGCCGCCTCCGACGCGTTCTTCCCTTTCCCCGACGGCCTGGAGGTCCTGACCGAGGCCGGCGTCAAGGCCGTTGTCCAGCCGGGCGGTTCGGTCCGTGACGAGCAGGTGGTCGAGGCCGCCCGGAAGGCGGGCGTGACGATGTACTTCACGGGCACGCGGCACTTCTTCCACTGAGCCGCGGGCACCGCGTACGAAGGCGAGGGCCGCCGCACCTACGGGTGGGGCGGCCCTCGCCTCACGGGGCGACGCGCCTCCCGTGCATGCGGCATACTCCGCCGTATGAGTGACGGAAACACGCCACCGCACGGCGGCTTCGGGCCTGCGGACCAGCCACCTCCAGGAGGGACGCCGCCGCCCCCGCAGGGCCCTCCTCCGGGCGCCGCCTACGGTTACCCGGGGCCCGGCTCCCCGCCCCCGGGCGCACCCGGGTACGGCTACCCGCAGGGCGCCCCCGGCCAGGCGGGTGCTCCGGGCGGTTACGCCCAGCCCCTCATGGTGCTCGGTGACATCACCGTCACCCCCGACGGCATCATCACGCCGGCCGGCCAACTGCCCCTGAAGGGCGCGGTGTGGACCGTCACGGACATGTCGCGCACCGAGGAGAAGATGCCGACGTACGCGATCGTCCTGACCGTCGTCTTCTTCCTCTTCTGCTTCCTCGGCCTGCTCTTCCTCCTGATGAAGGAGAAGACCACCACGGGGCACGTCCAGGTGACGGTGAACAGCGGCGGCAAGTACCACTCGACGATGATCCCGGCGACGCACGAGAGCGTGCCGTACCAGGTCATGCAGCAGGTCAACTACGCGCGCTCGCTGAGCGTCTGACGGCTGCCCGTGCAATGACGCAGGGCCCGTACCGCCGAGGCGGTACGGGCCCTGCGCTGTCCGCTGAGCGTCAGGCGCGCGGCCGGCTGAACCAGGCGGCGCCGTCGGACTTGACGACGAACACGATGACCAGGACACCCACGGCGAGGGAGACCAGGGCCAGCGGGTTGAACAGCGCGAACAGGTTGATCAGGCTGCCCAGGATCGTCACCGAGCCGTAGATGATCGCCGAGATACGGACGCCACCGCGGCCGCTGGAGAACTTGGCGGCGGTGAGGATGCCCCAGACGGCGAAGGCCAGTGCCAGGATGCCGATGACGATGAAGACGCCGGTGCCGATCGCGGCCAGCGAGCTGGTGTCGGTGGTGGTGCCGTACTCGGAGGACGCGTCGGACAGCTCGTTACCGATGACCGCGCCGCCGATGATCGCGCCGATCCCGGCGAGCACCTGGAGGCCGGACATGACGAACATGATGATCTGCGCGGCCTTCACACCGCCCGGCATCGTCTGCGGGGCGGCCGGGTAGCCGCCGCCGTACTGCTGCTGCGGGTACGCCTGCTGCTGCGGGTAGCCGTAGCCCTGCTGGGGCGGGACGCCCTGGGGGGCCTGCTGGGGGTAGCCGTAGCCGGGCTGGCCCTGGGGAGACTGCTGGCCGTAGGGGTTGTTCTGGTCGCCGGCGGGCGGCGGAGGGTAACTCACGGAAGGCTTCCTTCGGGCGGGGACGTGGCGGGCCGACGGTTACGACGGGAAGCCACCTGACCGCCCTCGCAGCCGCGTCGCTGCGTGAGCTGTGAAGAGTGCTTGGTGTTCTCCCCCGAGCGTGCCGCCGTCGCATTCGGCCCCTCCTGCGAGTGCGGCACGTTACGCAACATCGTGAAGTCCGGATAAAGACTTTGTCCAGCCGACGAGAGGCACTGGTCGCCGGCTGATCCTGATATGTGCCGTTCCTGTTACCGAGACCGGACGACTCTGTACTCGCTTCGCGACAACCACGACACCTCTACGCGCGTCAACCCCCGAACCGGCCCCTGATTGGTACGGCGGCGCCGTCATCCGGGAGGATAGGACCCATGAGCGCCCAGATTCTCGATGGCAAGGCCACCGCCGCCGCGATCAAGTCCGACCTGTCCGCCCGCGTGGCGGCGCTGAAGGCGAAGGGTGTCCAGCCGGGTCTGGGCACCATCCTGGTCGGCGAGGACCCCGGCAGCCAGAAGTACGTCGCGGGCAAGCACCGCGACTGCGCCGAGATCGGCGTCGCGTCCATCCAGCGCGAGCTGCCGGCCACCGCGACCCAGGAGGAGATCGAGGCGGCCGTCCGCGAGCTGAACGAGGACCCGGCCTGCACCGGCTACATCGTCCAGCTGCCGCTGCCCAAGGGCATCAACGAGAACCGCGTCCTGGAGCTGATCGACCCGGCCAAGGACGCCGACGGCCTGCACCCCACCAACCTCGGCCGCCTGGTGCTCAACGAGGCGGCCCCGCTGCCCTGCACCCCGAACGGCATCCTGCGGCTGCTGCGCCAGTACGGTGTCGAGATCAAGGGCGCCGAGGTCGTCGTGGTCGGCCGCGGCGTGACCATCGGCCGCTCGATGCCGCTGCTGCTCACCCGGAAGTCCGAGAACGCCACCGTGACCCAGTGCCACACCGGCACCCGGGACCTCGCCAAGCACCTCAAGGAAGCCGACATCATCGTGGCGGCGGCCGGCTCGCCCCACCTGATCAAGCCGGAGTACGTCAAGGAGGGCGCGGCCGTCCTGGACGTCGGCGTCAGCCGGGACGAGAACGGCAAGATCGTCGGCGATGTGCACCCGGGCGTGCGCGAGGTGGCCGGCTGGGTCGCCCCCAACCCGGGTGGCGTCGGCCCGATGACCCGCGCCATGCTGCTGGTCAACGTGGTCGAGGCCGCCGAGCGCGCGGCCGGCTGAGCCACGGCGGGCCGACGGGGTACGGACGACAGAAGGGGCAGCCAGCGTATGAACGCCGGAGCGCACTCGGAAGGGGTGTCCAGGCCGCAGCGCCTCACGCGCCGCTTTCCGCTGTTCACCAAGGACACCGCACGCCCGCAGGGCGGCGGCCGCGCGGCGCCGGGTGACGCGCCCGCGCCGGTCCGGCAGTGGCCGCTGCTCACGGTGATCGGCGGGGTCGCGCTCGGCCTGCTGGTGATCGCCTTCGACGCCTTCCGGGCGGGGACGCTGTTGATCGGGCTGGCGCTGCTGGCCGGTGCCGTGCTGCGGCGCGTCCTGCCGTCCGTCGGGATGCTCGCCGTGCGGTCACGCTTCACGGACATGGCGACGTACGGCGGGCTCGGCTTCGTCATCGTGATGCTGGCGTTCATGATCCAGCCCGATCCCTGGCTGACGCTGCCGTTCCTGGACGACGTCGTGCACTTCACGGTGCGCTGAGTGCGCATCGTGCGCCTGTGAGCCGGGCCGCGCGGCCGCTGAGCGCCGCGCGGCCCCGTTCCGTTCAGCAGTTGCTGCCGGTGCGTGCCAGGTAGACCGCCTTCACCTGGTCGTTCCAGCCGCCCATCCGGCCGTTGCGCTCGCTGCCGTCGATGCAGATCTTCCGCCCCGAGTGGCTGAGGAAGGCCGCGTCGTCGCCCCGGCGGTTCCAGTACGAGGACACGCTGTGGGAGAAGCCGTACCGGTTGAGGTACTGCCAGTAGCCGGTGTCCCGGAAGACCAGGCGGCGGCCGCGGAAGTCGCTGTCCTGCCACAGGCACAGCGCGCCTGACGGGCAGCTCGCCTTGACCGTCGCCTGCGCCGGGGCCGCGGCGGCCGTTCCGGTCCCGCCGCCCAGCCCGGCCGCCAGCGTGACGGTGCAGATGCCGATCGCGATCCGCTTGCGTGCGTTCATGGTGGGTTCCTCCCCGTGTCGGGGGCGGTGCGGGGTGGACCGCGCCGCCCGGTTTCCGATGACGACTGTGCGGCCCGCGGCTGAGGAACTGCCATCGTTCCGGCGGGAGTTGGGCGATCGTGGGACGTACCAGGGGCTGACCTGCTGGGACGCCGGGAGCGGGGACGCCGGCGTGGGACGCGTGCGGGACGCCGCACGCTGCACCGCGCGGTGCGGGAACCGCGGCAGAGGGAACCGGGCGGCCGCTCGTGGGCATCATCCGCACCACAGGGGGCATGACGCCTCGGGGGACTTTCGACGCGTACGGGGTGGGACATGTCGCGTTGGCAGGAGCTGCCCGCACCGCTCGACCAGCGGGTGCGGCAACTGGTCGTACAGCTCAGGGGAATGAAGGACCGCAGTGGCCTCAGTCTGGCCGCGCTGGCCGCCAGGACCGCGTACAGCAAGTCGTCCTGGGAGCGCTATCTCAACGGCAAGAAGCTGCCGCCACGGGACGCGGTCGAGGCGCTCGCACGGCTGTGCGGCGCCGACCCGACCCGGTCACTGGCCCTGCACGAGGTCGCGGCGGCGGCCTGGCAGGAAGCCCACCGGCCGGCACCGGAGACGCCCGCGGCTCCGCCGCCCGGCCACCAGGAGGCACCTGCCGCGGACGGGCCGCCCGCGCCCGAGGGACCGCCGGCGCCGGACGGGAGGCCCGCGTCCGAGGCCGTTCCCGCCCCGCAGCGCCGCGTGCGGACGCTGGTCGTCGCGGGCCTCACGGCGGCCCTCCTGGCGGCCGCCGTCGCGCTGCTCGTACTCCGCCCCTGGCAGGGCGCCCCGGCGGGGCAGGCCGGCGTGTCGGGCGCCTCGGCCGGTGCCTTCCGGCCCACGCCCGGCCAGACGTTCGGCTGCGAGGTCGGCCGCACGGAGGCCGGGACGCTGTCCGCCGGGCACAGCAGGTCGGTCGAGGCGGTGCTGGCCGGCGGGGTAGGGGGCTGGGAGGTCGTCGAGGCCCAGTGCCTGCTGCGTCACCACGGCTACGACCCGGGCACGGTGGACGGCATCGTCGGCGAGCGGACGATGCGCGCCGCGAAGCGGCTGCAGGCGGCGAGCGGACTGCCTGCCGACGGCATCGTGGGGCCCGACACGTGGAAGGTGCTGCGCCGGTGAGCGGCGCCCGGACGCCGGGACAGGTCGAGACCGTCCGGCTGGCCGAAGGGCTGCGGGAGCTGCGGACGCGTACGGGGCTGAGCCTGGCGGCGCTGGCCGCGCGTACCCCGTACAGCAAGTCGTCCTGGGAGCGGTACCTCAACGGGAAGAAGCTGCCCCCGCGGGACGCGGTCGCGGCGCTGTGCCGCCTGGCCCAGCAGCCACCGGGGCGGCTCCTCGCGCTGTGGGAGCTGGCCGACCACGCCTGGAGCGGGCGCGCGGGGGCCGCCGGTTCCGTGGCGGCGGCCGTACCGGCGGAGGCGGCGCCGGAGACGGCGCGGGCGGCCCCGGCCGACGGCCCGCAGCCGAAGCCGAAGCCGGTACGGCACGGGCGGCGGGCCGCGGCCACCGCGGGTGTCGCCGCCGGTGCCGCGGCCGCCGCGTTCACGGCGGTGCTGCTCGCCGTGCCGGGGGAGGGGGCCGGGGAGCGGCGGCCCGCGGCCGGGGCGGTGCCCGCGTCCGCTTCTTCCTCGGCCGGTTGCCGGGGCGCGGCCTGTGCGGGCGAGGACCCGGAGTCCATGCGGTGCGGCGGCGCGGGGCGGCTGGTGACTCCGCTGGAGCGGACGGTCCCCGGCGGGGTGCGGCTCCAGATCCGGTACAGCACGGTCTGCCGCGCGGCGTGGGGCCGGATCACGCACGGCAGGGTCGGTGACCGGGTGGTGCTGACCGTGCCGGGGGAGCGGCCGCGGACGGTGCGGGTGGCCGACGCGTACGACGCCGGGGGGTACCTGGTGACGCCCATGTCGGCCGCGTCGGCAGGCGGCGGGATCACGCTCTGCCTCGACCCGGCGGACGGCGCCCGGCAGCGGTGCTTCCGTTCCCCCGGCGGCCATGAGCCTCCCGGGCCCTGACCCTTGGGCCGGTGCCGGGCCTCCCGGCACCGGCCGGAGCCGGCGGCTCCGTACGTGTCCGGCGCGCGGAGGTGCGTGTCCGAAGCGTGAACGCTTCCCTGCGCCCCCTCCCTGGGAACTGGCATCCTGACGTGTGGCATCTCAACGGATGACCGCAGCAGTTCGGGGGGTTAGGGGGAGGCAATGCCTCGCTGGAGGGCGCTACCGGACGAACTCGATCCGCAAGTGAGGGAGTTCGCCGGTCAGTTACGCAGGCTGGTGGAGCGCAGCGGCCTGAGCATATCGGCCGTCGCGGACCGTACGGGCTACAGCAAGACGTCCTGGGAGCGGTACCTCAACGGGCGGCTGCTGCCACCGCGGCGTGCGGTGGTGGCGCTGGCCGAGGTGACGGGCGCGCACTCCGGTCACCTCACCACCCTGTGGGAGCTGGCCGAACGCGCCTGGAGCCGGGCGGAGATGCGGCACGACGTCACGATGGAAGCGATACGGGTGGCCGAGGCACGGGCCGCGCTGGGGGAGTTCGGCCCGGCGCCGGACACCGCGAAGCGGTCCGGCAAGCGGTCCGGCGGCCCGGGCGGCGCCGCGCACGTGACCGCCGCACCGCCGGTGGCCTCAGCCCCGGCGGCGCCCGAGGCACCGGCCGTGCAGCCCGAGGCACCGGCTGTACCGCCCGAGGCACCGGCCGCGGCGAGAGTGCCGCACCAGCGCGCTCCAGAGGCTCCAGAGGCCTCAGCGGCCCCCGCCGCGGCCGGCTTCGCGGCCCTCGGCGCGCACCCCGCGCCCGCCGTTCCGCCGACATCTCCTTCGTCCGTCCCTGCCGAGCCCGGCCCGCCCTTCCCCGCCGGGCCGCAGGACCCGGAGCGCCGCCGCCGGGTCACGATGTTCGTGACCGGGGTCGTCGGGGCGCTGCTGCTCATCGCGGCCGCCGTACTGCTGCTCGGCGCCGGGAACGGCGGACAGCAGGCGAAACCCGCGCCCGCGCCCGTCCCGTCCGAGGAACCGGCGCTGCCGGCCGGTGTGAAGTGCACCGGAGCCGGCTGCGCCGGCAAGGACCCCGAGGAGATGGGGTGCGGCGGTGACCAGGCCACCACGCCGTCCCGCGGTGTGATGGGCAGGGCGCTGATCGAGGTCAGGTACAGCAAGGTCTGCGGTACCGCCTGGGCCCGCGTCACGGGTGCGGCCCAGGGCGACCGGGCCACCGTCACCTCCGGCGGGCGTACGGAGGAGGCGACGGCGGGCCGGGACGGTTCGGCGTACACCGCGATGGTGCGGGTCAGCGGCGCGCCGGAGAAGGTCAGGGCGTGCGGTACGACGAACGCCGGCTACCAGAGCTGCACGGCGCCGCGGGCCGCTGCGGACACCGGGTCGGCCCCGGCCACCGGGTCGGCCCCGGCCACCGGCCCTTGACCGGAGCGGGGCGGGACGGGCGACGGGGGGTGAGCCGTTCGGGGCGTACCGCGGAACCGGGTGGCATGGCCCGGCCGATCCGGGGCAGACGACCGGTCGGCCCCCCCACGGGCGTGGCACCACCCGGCGGCCGTTTGCGCTCCCCCTCCTTGTCGCGGACGGCCGCCCACCCCTGCCGCGGGCCGGCTGCGCGTCCCCGGGCGCGCGGCCGGCGACCGGTGGGGTGACGGCCGGTGAGGAGTCACACACCGGCCTGTCACCGGACGCGCGCCGCCGTCCGATAGCCTGACGCCCGGGTCTCTTGATACCGAGATACATCGAGGTGTCGAGGGGCTCCGTATACATGGGCAGGAACACCCACCGCCCACCGCAACCATGGTGGCTCTGGGGCTTGCCCCCAGAAGAACTCGCCGCAGGAGATCGCCATGACCCGCACTCCCGTCAATGTCACCGTCACCGGCGCCGCCGGCCAGATCGGCTACGCACTCCTCTTCCGCATCGCTTCCGGTCACCTGCTCGGCGCCGACGTGCCGGTCAAGCTGCGGCTGCTGGAGATCCCGCAGGGCCTGAAGGCCGCCGAGGGCACCGCGATGGAGCTCGACGACTGCGCCTTCCCGCTGCTCCAGGGCATCGAGATCACCGACGACCCGAACGTCGCCTTCGACGGCGCGAACGTCGCCCTCCTCGTCGGCGCCCGCCCCCGTACCAAGGGCATGGAGCGCGGTGACCTGCTGGAGGCCAACGGCGGCATCTTCAAGCCGCAGGGCAAGGCCATCAACGACCACGCGGCGGACGACATCAAGGTCCTGGTCGTCGGCAACCCGGCCAACACCAACGCGCTGATCGCCCAGGCCGCCGCGCCGGACGTACCGGCCGAGCGCTTCACCGCGATGACCCGCCTGGACCACAACCGCGCGCTCTCGCAGCTCTCGAAGAAGACCGGCGTCCCGGTCTCCGAGATCAAGAAGCTCACGATCTGGGGCAACCACTCCGCGACCCAGTACCCGGACATCTTCCACGCCGAGGTGGCCGGCAAGAACGCCGCCGAGGCCGTCAACGACGAGAAGTGGCTCGCCGAGGACTTCATCCCGACCGTCGCCAAGCGCGGTGCGGCGATCATCGATGCCCGTGGCGCGTCCTCGGCCGCCTCGGCCGCCAACGCCGCCATCGACCACGTCCACACCTGGGTGAACGGCACCGCCGCCGGCGACTGGACCTCGATGGGTATCCCCTCGGACGGCTCCTACGGCGTGCCGGAGGGCATCATCTCCTCCTTCCCGGTCACCACCAAGGACGGCAAGTACGAGATCGTCCAGGGCCTGGAGATCAACGACTTCTCCCGCGCCCGCATCGACGCCTCGGTCAAGGAGCTCACCGAGGAGCGCGACGCGGTCCGCGGCCTGGGCCTGATCTGACCCGACCCCTTCGGGTGAACCCGAGCCCGTACCGACTCACCGAGAGGTGAGCGGTACGGGCTCGTCGCGTTTCCGGGGCTCTCGTCGTGTGCCGACGGCGACGATCACCCCGCTGTAGTGCGCATCGAATCACGATAACGGGACAAACGCTGGCGTACCGATAACGATTCCGTGACTCCCGTCACCTTCCGTGAAGTTTTGCGCATGAGGAACGGATAAAGGGGGAGGGGTCGATGTTGCTGGTGTGAACCGGCAGGCACAGAACGGCAAGTAGAAGTGGAAGGCTGAGCGGACGTGTCGGCAATCGAGACCATTCACGTAGACGGGGTGTGGCGCGCCGCCGCATCCGACGCCACGCGGGAGGTCCTCGACCCCGCCGATGCGACGGTGCTGGCGAACGTGTCGGAGGGTGGCGTCGAGGACGTGGACGCGGCCGTCGCCGCGGCGTCCCGGGCGTTCGACGGCGGGGCCGGCGAGTGGCCCCGTACGCAGGCGGCCGAGCGGGCCGCGCTGCTCCGCCGCGTCGCGGACCTGCTGCAGCGGGACCGCGAGGAGATCGCGCTCATCGAGAGCCGCGACACCGGCAAGACCCTGGAGGAGGGGCGCGTCGACGTCGACGACGTGACCAACGCCTTCCGGTACTTCGCCGACCTCGTGATGAACGAGAGCGGCGGCCGGGTCGTCGACGCGGGCAGCGAGGACGTGCACAGCGTCGTCGTGTACGAGCCGGTCGGCGTCTGCGCGATGATCACGCCCTGGAACTACCCGCTGCTGCAGGCCAGCTGGAAGATCGCCCCGGCGCTGGCGGCCGGCAACACCTTCGTGATCAAGCCCAGCGAGGTCACGCCGATGTCCACCGTGCACCTGGTGAAGCTGCTGGTGGAGGCCGGGCTGCCGAACGGCGTCGCGAACATCGTCACCGGCGCGGGCGTGCCCGTCGGGCAGCGGCTGGCCGAGCACCCGGATGTGGATCTGTTCTCCTTCACCGGTGGTGTGGTCAGCGGTACGAAGGCGGGCGCCGCCGCCGTGTCCGGCGCGAAGAAGATCGCCCTGGAGCTGGGCGGGAAGAACCCCAACGTGGTGTTCGCGGACGCCTGTGCCACGGACGAGGAGTTCGACACCGCCGTCGACCAGGCGCTGAACGCCGCCTTCATCCACAGCGGGCAGGTCTGCTCGGCCGGTGCGCGGCTGATCGTCCAGGCCTCGGTGAAGGACCGCTTCGTCGCCGAGCTGGCCCGCCGTGCCGAGCGCATCAAGCTCGGCCGCGGCACCGAAGAGGGCGTCGAGTGCGGCCCGCTGGTCTCTCAGCAGCAGCTGGACAAGGTCGAGGCGTACGTCGAGTCCGCGCTCAAGGAAGGCGCCCGGCTGCGCTGCGGCGGCTCCCGCCCCAAGCCCTCCGACGTCCGGCCCGAGGGCGGCTACTTCTACCAGCCGACCATCCTGGACCAGTGCCACCGCGACATGAAGGTCGTCCGCGAGGAGACCTTCGGGCCGATCCTGACGGTGGAGACCTTCACCACCGAGGACGAGGCCGTCGCGCTCGCCAACGACACCGAGTACGGCCTGGCCGGCGCGGTGTGGTCCGGCGACACCGCGCGCGCCCGCCGCGTCGCGGCCCGGCTGCGCCACGGCACCGTCTGGATCAACGACTACCACCCCTACCTCCCGCAGGCGGAGTGGGGCGGCATGGGCAAGTCCGGCATCGGCCGCGAGCTGGGCCCGGCCGGTCTGGACGAGTACCGCGAGAGCAAGCACATCTACGAGAACCTGCGCCCGGAGCCGGTGCGCTGGTTCGCGGGCTGACCCGCTCGCGGTGACCGGGTGGGCCGCAGCACCGTCGCGGCCCGCCCGGACACCCGCAAGCCCGCCCCTCCCGCGGGCCCGGCCGCACCCGTACCCCCGCAGGCCCGGCCCGCCCCCTGAATCTCCCGGCCGCAACGAAGCGGCCCCGCGGATCCGCAGCCCCGCAGCGCGTCACCGCTCGCCCACGCCGGGCCCTCCCGCCCACCGGCCGAGCGCATCCGCTCCCAAGAACTGCGCAACCGCACGCACGTTGAAAAACCACAAGGAGCTCCCCATGCCTCCCGCAGCAGCGAAGAAGATGTCAGCGGACTACGTGATCGTCGGCGGCGGCACCGCAGGATCGGTGATCGCCTCCCGCCTGACCGAGGACCCCGACGTCACCGTCGCCGTCATCGAGGGCGGCCCGTCCGACATCGACCGCGAGGACGTGCTGACGCTGCGCAAGTGGCTCGGCCTGCTCGGCGGCGAGCTGGACTACGAGTACACGACCACCGAGCAGCCGCGCGGCAACTCGCACATCCTGCACAGCCGCGCCAAGGTCCTCGGCGGCTGCTCCTCGCACAACACCCTCATCTCCTTCAAGCCGCTGCCGTCCGACTGGGACGAGTGGGAAGCGGCGGGCGCCACCGGCTGGAACGCCAAGGCGATGGACCCGTACTTCGGCAAGCTGCGCAACAACATCGTGCGCGTGGCCAAGAAGGACCAGAACCAGATCGCCACGGACTGGATCGAGGCCGTCAAGGACGCCCTGGACGTCCCCGAGGTCGTCGGCTTCAACGACCAGCCGTTCGAGGAGGGCGTCGGGTTCTTCGACCTGTCGTACCACCCGGAGAACAACAAGCGGTCGTCCGCGTCGGTGGCGTACCTGCACCCGCACATGGAGGCCGGTGACCGCCCGAACCTCACGCTGCTGCTCGAGACCTGGGCGTACAAGCTGGAGCTGGACGGCACCACCGCCAAGGGCGTCCACGTCCGCACCAAGGACGGCGAGGAGATCTACCTGGAGGCCGGCCGCGAGGTGCTGGTCTGCGCCGGCGCGGTGGACACCCCGCGGCTGCTGATGCACTCCGGCATCGGTCCGAGGAAGGACCTGGAGGCGCTGGGCATCGAGTGCAAGCTCGACCTGCCGGGCGTCGGCGAGAACCTCATCGACCACCCCGAGTCGGTCATCGTCTGGGAGACCAACGGGCCGCTCCCGGGCAACTCCGCGATGGACTCCGACGCGGGCCTCTTCGTGAAGCGGGACCCGGACCACAAGGGCCCGGACCTGATGTTCCACTTCTACCAGATCCCCTTCACCGACAACCCCGAGCGGCTGGGCTACGAACGCCCCGAGCACGGCGTGTCGATGACCCCGAACATCCCCAAGTCCCGCGCCCGCGGCCGCCTTTACCTGACCTCCGCGGACCCCGAGGTCAAGCCCGCGCTGGACTTCAAGTACTTCGAGGACGAGGGCGACTACGACGGGCAGACCCTGGTCGACGGCATCAAGCTGGCCCGGAAGGTCGCCGAGGCCGAGCCGTTCAAGAAGTGGCTCAAGCGCGAGGTCTTCCCCGGCCCGGACGTCACCGACGACGCGGAGATCAGCGAGCTCGTGCGCAAGGCCGCGCACACCGTGTACCACCCCGCCGGTACCTGCAAGATGGGTGCCGCGGATGACGAACTGGCCGTCGTCGACCCGCAGTTGAAGATCCGCGGGCTGAACGGTATCCGTATCGCGGACGCGTCCGTCTTCCCGACGATGCCCGCTGTGAACCCGATGATCGGCGTGCTGATGGTGGGGGAGAAGTGCGCCGAGATTCTCACCGAGACCCCGACCCAGGGAGGTGATGCGTGATGGCCGGCACCGTCATCGGCGCATCCGCCAACGACAAGTCCCCCGCCACGCCCGCCGCACCGGCGCCCGGGCAGGACGCCGTCTTCGCCGTCCGCCACCTGTGGAAGGTCTTCGGGCCCAAGGCCGAGAAGATCCCGGAGGACGCTTCGCTCACCGAGCTCTCCGCGCAGGAGCTGCGCGAGAAGACCGGCTGCACCGCCGCCGTCCGGGACGTCACCTTCGACGTCAAGAAGGGCGAGGTCTTCGTCGTCATGGGCCTCTCCGGCTCCGGCAAGTCCACCCTCGTCCGCTGTCTGACCCGGCTCATCGAGCCGACCAGCGGCGACCTCGAGATGGACGGCGAGGACGTGCGCGGCATGGACAAGTCCGCGCTGCGCGAGCTGCGCCGGCACCGCGCCGCCATGGTCTTCCAGCACTTCGGCCTGCTGCCGCACCGCTCGGTGCTGGACAACGTGGCGTACGGCCTGGAGATCCAGGGCGTCGGCAAGGCCGAACGCCGCGCCAAGGCCATGGAGATGGTCGAGAAGGTCGGCCTCGGCGGCCTGGAACAGCGCCGCCCCGGCCAGCTCTCCGGCGGCCAGCAGCAGCGCGTCGGCCTGGCCCGCGCGCTCACCGTCGACCCCGAGATCCTGCTCTTCGACGAGCCCTTCAGCGCGCTGGACCCGCTCATCCGGCGCGACATGCAGGAGGAGGTCATCCGCCTGCACAAGGAGGAGGGCCGCACGATGGTCTTCATCACCCACGACCTCGCCGAGGCCCTGCTGCTCGGCGACCGCATCGCCCTGATGCGGGACGGGAAGATCGTCCAGCTCGGTACCCCCGAGGAGATCGTCGGCTCGCCGGCCGACGAGTACGTCCGGGACTTCGTCCGCGACGTGCCGCGCGAGCAGGTCCTGACCGTACGCCGCGCCATGCGGCCCGCCGAGTCCGGCGAGGCCGACGAGGGCGCCGCGCTCGCCCCCGACACGCTGATCTCCGACGCCATCGAGACCGTGGCCCGCTCCGGCGGCGCGGCGCGCGTCGTCGAGGACGGCCGCTGCGTGGGTGTCGTGGACCACGCCTGTCTGCTCAACGTGGTGGCCCGGCTCGACGAAGGCGATCCCGCCGAGGGAAAGGCGGCCGCCTGATGCATCCCCGTACCGTCCCCACCGTCCCCGTGACACCGAACCTGAGAGCCCGCACCGCGGCCGTCCGGCCGCTGTCCCTGCGAGGGCTGCGCGCAGCGGCCCGCCGGTACTGGCACGAGGCCCAGCGCGCCGCCGCGCTGAACGTGCCGACCGGCAGCGCGAAGCGGGGGCGCGTATGAGCGCCGCCACGACCAGCCCCGCCACCGCGGCGGCCGGCGCCTCCCCGCGCGCGGCCCGCCTCACCGCCTCGCTGCGCCACGGCGCCCTCGGCAAGCTGCTCGTCCTCGCCGTCGCCGCGGCCGTTCTCGTCCCGCTCGTCAACGCCAAATGGGCGAGCGGCGTCTGGCCGGACGCGCTGACCGTCGACCTCTCCGGTCCGTTCGGCGACGCCAGCACCTGGATCGTGGACAACCGCGACTCGCACTGGTTCTTCGTCTACTTCCTCGGCCACCTCTCCAACGGCGTGGTCATCTCCGTACGCGCCGTCTACCTCTGCCTCCTCGCCCTGGGCTGGACCGGCGTGACCGCACTGGTCACCCTCGTCGCCTGGCGCGTCGCGGGCCTGCGCATCGCCGTCACCGCGCTGCTGTCGCTGGCGGTCAGCGGCGTGCTCGGGATGTGGGTGCCGACCATGCAGACCATCGCGCTGATGGTCGTCTCGGTCCTCGTCTCGATCGTCGTGGGTGCCGTCCTCGGCCTCGCCGGCGGTCTCTCGGACCGGATGTTCCGCCTGCTGCGGCCGGTCCTGGACACCATGCAGGTGCTGCCGGCCTTCGCGTACCTGCTGCCGTTCGTCATGGTCTTCGGCATCGGCGTCCCCGCCGCGCTGCTCGCCACCGTGATCTACGCGGCCCCGCCGATGGCCCGGCTCACCGCGCTCGGCCTGCGCGGCGCCGACGCCGGCGTGCTGGAGGCCGTCTCCTCGCTCGGCGCCACCGGCCGGCAGCGGCTGCTGACCGCCCGGCTGCCGCTGGCCCGCAAGGAGCTGCTGCTCGGCGTCAACCAGACGATCATGATGGCGCTGTCCATGGTGGTCATCGCCTCGATGATCGGCGCCGCCGGCCTCGGTGACCGCGTGTACCAGGCGCTGGCCTCCGTCGACGTCGGCTCGGCGCTGGCCGCCTCGATCCCGATCGTGCTGCTGGCCATCGTCATGGACCGCACCACCGCCAAGGCGGGCGAGCGGCTCGGCGACGGGCAGGGCACCGGACCTGCCTGGCTGCGCGGCCGGTTCGTCTGGCCGGCCGTCGCCGTCGTGACCGCGCTCGCCGTCCTCGCGGGCCGCCTCGCCGGCTCGCTGATCTGGCCGTCCGGCGCCGTCGTCGACATCGCCCCGCCGGTGAACCACTTCAAGGAGTGGATGGTGGACCACCTCTACTCCGGCATCCCCGTCATCGGCGGCACCGCCGACTGGGCAGCGGGCTTCACCTCCTGGGTGCTCAACCCGCTCCGCGACGGCCTGACCGCGCTGCCCTGGTGGGGCGCGCTGCTGATCGTCGCCGCGCTGGCCTGGCTGATCGGGACCTGGCGCACCGCGCTCACCGCGACCGTCGCGCTCGCCGTCATCGGCGTGCTGGGCGTCTGGGTGCCGTCCATGAACACCCTGTCGCAGGTGCTGTCCGCGCTGGTCGTCACGCTGGTCGTCGGCATCGGCGTGGGCGTGCTCGCGGCCGGCAGCGCCCGGATGGAGAAGATCCTCCGGCCGGTGCTGGACGTCTGCCAGACCATGCCGCAGTTCGTGTACCTGATCCCGGTGGTCGCGCTGTTCGGCGTGGGCCGCGCCCCGGCCGCGGCGGCGGCCGTGGTCTACGCGCTGCCCGCCGTCATCCGCATCACCACCCAGGGCCTGCGCCAGGTCAGCCCGGCCGCCATGGAGTCCGCCCGGTCGCTCGGCGCCACCCGCTGGCAGCAGCTCCGCCAGGTGCAGCTGCCGCTGGCCAAGCCCGCGCTGCTGCTGGCCGTCAACCAGGGCGTCGTCCTGGTCCTCGCCGTCGTCATCATCGGCGGCCTGGTGGGCGGTGGCGCGCTCGGCTACGACGTCGTCACCGGCCTGTCCAAGGGCGACCTGGGTCTCGGCATGATCGCCGGTATCGCCATCGTCTGCCTGGGCCTGATGCTCGACCGGGTGACGCAGCCGACGGACCGCCGCGCGGGGAAGGGAGCCTGAGCCATGACCCGTATGCGTAAGCGGACCACGGCCGTCGGCGCCACGGCGCTGACCGGAGCCGTACTGCTGGCCCTCAGCGGCTGCGGCAAGGCCGACATGACCAAGCAGACGTCGCCGTTCGCCGCGGCGGCCGGTACCAAGACGGTCACCCTCTCCACGCAGACGTGGGTGGGCGCGCAGTCCAACGTCGCGGTCGCCAAGTACCTGCTGGAGCACGAGCTGGGCTACCAGGTCGACACCGTCCAGGTGGACGAGACCCCGGCCTGGGACGCGCTGAGCCAGGGCCGGGTCGACGCGATCATGGAGGACTGGGGTCACCCGGCCCAGGAGAAGATGTACGTCGACGAGAAGAAGACCATCGTCGACGGCGGCGACCTGGGCGTGGACGGCCACATCGGCTGGTGGGTCCCGAAGTACTGGGCCGACAAGCACCCGGACGTACTGAACTGGAAGAACCTCAACAAGTACGCCAAGCAGCTGCGGACCGCGGAGAGCGGGAACAAGGGCCAGCTGATGGACGGCTCGCCGTCCTACGTCACCAACGACAAGGCGCTGGTGAAGAACCTCAAGCTGGACTACGAGGTCGTCTTCGCCGGTTCCGAGGCGGCGCAGATCACGCAGATGCAGCAGTTCGCCAAGGAGAAGAAGCCCTTCCTGACGTACTGGTACGCGCCGCACTGGCTCTTCAACCAGCTGCCGCTGGAGGAGGTCAAGCTCCCGAAGTACACCGACGAGTGTGCGGAGAAGGGCACCAAGGACCCGGAGTCGATCGACTGCGCCTATCCGACGACCCCGCTGAAGAAGTTCTTCAACGCCGACTTCGCCAAGGGCGACAGCCCGGCCGCGAAGTTCCTGAAGAACTTCAAGTGGTCGGTGGAGGACCAGAATTACGTCTCCGAGCTCATCGCCGACAAGCACATGTCCGCGGAGGACGCGGCCGCGAGCTGGGTGAAGAAGAACCGGGACGTATGGCAGAAGTGGCTGCCGAAGAAGTGATCCGCCGAGAGTGGCGGTGAAGCGGCCGGGCATCCCTCAGGGGGTGCCCGGCCGTCGTCATCCGGACCGGGACCGTTCCTCGGCCGTCAGCGCGTATTCGACATCGCCGTGCTCGGCGCCCGGGAGGGGGTCGGGCCATTCCTCGTGGAACGTGCGGACGTACCGCAGTCCGCACTTCTCCAGCACCCGGCGGGAACCGGTGTGCACGGCCATCGTCGTGGCCGTCACCCGCACCACGCCCAGCTCGGTGAAGCCCTTGTGGAGCAGCGCCAGGGAGCCCTCCGTGGCGTAGCCCCTCCCCCAGGCGGAGCGCCGGAGCCGGTACCCGAGCTCGACCTCGTCGGTACGGCCGTCGCGCACGGGCCGGAATTCGAACCAGCCGAGAAATGCGGCGGTGGCACGTTCCTCCGCGGCCCAGTAACCGAAATGCCCCGGGTGCGAATAATGGGTGACGAGTGCGTCCGGTGTCGGCGGGCCGCCGTCCAGAAATCGCATGACTTCGGAATCCCCGTGCAGCTCACGCAGATTGTCCAGATCCGCACCGGTGAATGCGCGCAGGCGCAGCCGTTCCGTCTCCAGTAAGACGTGCATCACAGACTCCTCCTCGCGCGTCGACCCCTGGTTACCGGCATAGTAGGGCGGGCCCTGAATGGGGTCATGACAAAAACCGGTTCATAACGGGGAGTAAGGTTCCATGTCATCCATACGCCGTACCGCGGCAGCCGCCGTCGCGGTCGCCGCGCTGCTCGTCACCGCCACCGCGTGCGGGCCCGAGGACACCAAGGCAGCGGGCCAGGACAGCGCGGCCGAGGCCGGCGGGTCGCCGGACACGCCCAAGCTGCCCAACGGCCTGCCCAACAGCCTGGACGCGCTGAAGAAGTGGGAGCAGGGCGGCTGGCAGGACTGGGACAAGGAGACCTGGGCCCGGAAGGCGTCCGAGTTCGCCAACCCGATCATCAAGGACCTGTGGAAGCCGTCCCGGATGGCGAAGGCCGAGGACGCGCCCGTGGTCACCACGCAGAGCGCCGGCTCCGGCGGCGGCCCGGGCGCCACCGACCCCGAGCCGCGCCCGGTGACCGCGCAGCAGGTCGAGCGCCCGTACCACGAGCACATGGCGCCCGTCGGGAAGATCTTCTTCGACAGTCCCGACGGCCCCATGGTCTGCTCCGGCACCGTCGTCTCCGACCCGGCCAACCCGGGGAAGTCCAACCTGGTGTGGACCGCGGGCCACTGCGTGCACACCGGCAAGAGCGGCGGCTGGATGCGCAACATCGTCTTCGTCCCGTCGTACAACGACAACGGACTGCCCGCGAACCAGGTCTCCGCCTCCTCGCAGCAGAACATCACCCCGTACGGCACCTGGTGGGCCGACTGGTCCCAGACCTCCTCGCAGTGGATCGACGGCGGCGGACGCACCGGCAACGCCGCGTCCGCCTACGACTTCGCCGTGCTGCACGTGAAGCCGGAGAACGGCGGCGGCAAGTCGCTGGAGGAGACCGTCGGCGCCTCGGTGCCGGTCTGGTTCGATGCCCCGTCGGGCAGTGGCGGCATCAGCTCCACCAAGGCGATCGGCTACCCGGCGGCGCCCCCGTACGACGGCGCGAAGATGATGAACTGCCTCGACCGGCCCGTGCGGCTGACGATGGCCCAGGGCACCCCGGCCATGCACTGGATCGGCTGCACCATGACCGGCGGCACCTCCGGCGGCGGCTGGTTCGCCAGCCGCGACGGCGAACTCGCCCTGGTCTCCAACAGCTCCATCGGCTCGCTGGACCACACCTGGCTGGCCGGACCGCAGCTCGGCCCCGAGGCCGAGGGCGTGTTCCACGCGATCAGCAAGAAGTTCGCCGGACGGTGACGCACGGCGGACGGCGGTAGGACCGACCGGTGGCCGCTTCCGTACCCGTACGGAAGCGGCCACCGCGTACGGTCAGCCCGCCCGCAGCGCCGCCGCCACCCCGCGCAGCGTCTCCATGGCCTGGCGCTGCAGCCCGCCGCCGAAGGTCACGCGGGAGGCGCCCGCGGCCCCCAGCTCGCGCGGGGACGGTCCGCCCGGCAGGGCGACGGCATTCACCGGCGCGCCGATGCCCGCGGCCAGCTCGGCCAGCAGCTCCGGCGGCGCGAGGATCGGGTACACGCAGTCCGCGCCCGCCGCGACGTACCGCAGTCCCCGTTCCACGGCGGGCCCGGCCCCCGCCACCCCGCGCAGGAACGTGTCGATCCGGGCGTTGATCACCAGTGCGTCCCCGGCGGCGGCCCGCACCTCGGCGAGCCACTCCGCCTGCTCCGCCGGATCGCGCAGCGTGCCGGTCGCCGCGTCGGAGTCCTCCAGGTTGCAGCCCACGGCCCCCGCTTCCAGGAGCCGTTCGACCAGCTCCTTGGCGGACAGCCCGTACCCCGCCTCCACGTCGGCGGTGACCGGCACGTCGACCACCCGGGTGATCCGGGCGACCGCGGCGAACATCTCGTCCGCCGGGGTGTGCCCGTCCCCGTACCCCAGCGACTCGCCGATGCCCGCGCTCGGCGTGGCCAACGCCTCGAACCCGGCCTCCGCGAAGACCCGCGCGCTCGCGGCGTCCCAGGGGCCGGGCAGCACGAGCGGGTCCCCGGGGGCCCGCCCGTGGTGCAGGGCGCGCAGCCGCGCCGCCGTCACTTCAGGGACTCCGGCGTCAGCCGGCAGGTCACGCCGAAGCGGTTCCAGGCGTTGATGGTGGTGATCAGGGCGATGAGCTGGGCCAGCTCGGCGTCCTCGAAGTGCGCGGCGGCACGCGCGTACACCGCGTCCGGCACGAAGCCGTCGGTGAGGACCGTGACGGCCTCGGTGAGCGCGAGCGCCGCCTGCTCCTTCTCGGTGTACGCCTCGGCGGCCTCCTCCCAGGCGTTCAGGAAGTAGATCCGCTGCTCGGTCTCGCCGGCCTTACGGGCGTCCGTGATGTGCATGTCGATGCAGTACGCGCAGTGGTTGAGCTGCGAGGCCCGGATCTTGACCAGCTCGACCAGTGCGGGGTCGAGGCCCTTCCTGGCCGCCGTCTCCAGGCGGATCATGGCCTTCATGACCTCGGGGGCGTGCTCGGACCAGTTCAGGCGGGGGCCGTGCGTACCGGCGCCCTGGCCGGTCGTCGTGTTCGTCGTCATGAGTCCGACGCTACGTCCGGACCGGTCCCTCGGTATGGTCCATTTCCATGACCGATTCCTGGGCCGCTTTCGGGCGCGATCTGTACCTGGATCTGCCCGGCACCCAGGGCAGACGCGCCGCCCTGGTGCACGCGCTGCGGGACGCGGCGCGCACCGGGCGGCTCGCCCCCGGCACCCGGCTGCCGTCCTCCCGCACCCTTGCCGCCGACCTGGGCCTGGCCCGCAACACCGTCGCCGAGGCCTACGCCGAGCTGGTCGCCGAGGGCTGGCTCACCGCCCGCCAGGGATCGGGCACCCGAGTGGCGGAGCGCGTGCCGCGGCGCCCGGCAGCACCGGAACCGGCGCGCACGCGGGCCCGGCCGCCCGCCGCACCGCCCCCGCCGGCCTACGACCTCACCGCGGGCACCCCCGACGTCTCCGCCTTCCCTCGCACCGCCTGGCTCGCCGCGGCCCGGCAGGCGCTGACCGTCGCGCCGGGTGAGGCGTTCGGGTACGGCTCCCCGGCCGGGCGGCCCGAGCTGCGTGCCGTACTCGCCGATTACCTCGCCCGGGCCCGTGGCGTGTACGCCCACCCCGACCGCATCGTCCTGTGCGCGGGCTTCGTGCAGGGCCTGGCGCTGCTCGCCCGGCTGCTGCGGCGGTCCGGCGCCCGCGAGGCCGCGGTGGAGTCCTACGGCCTGCCCTTCCACCGCGACGCCCTGGACCGCGCGGGGCTGCGCCCCGTACCGCTCCCGGTGGACGCGCACGGCGCCCGCACCGACCTGCTCGCCGGCCGGCCCGGTGCCGGGGCCGTGCTGCTCACCCCCGCGCACCAGTTCCCCACCGGCGTGCCGCTGCACCCGGACCGCCGCGCCGCCGCCGTGGACTGGGCGCGGCGGACCGGCGGGCTGGTCCTGGAGGACGACTACGACGGCGAGTTCCGGTACGACGGGCGGCAGGTGGGCGCGTTGCAGAGCCTGGACCCCGAGCACGTCGTCTACATGGGGACCGCCAGCAAGAGCCTCGCCCCCGGCCTGCGCCTGTCCTGGCTCGTACTGCCGGACCGGCTCGTCGCGCCGCTGCTCGCGCTGAAGGACACCGGCGAGTGGCAGTCCGGCTCCCTGGACCAGCTGACCCTTGCGGAACTCCTCTCCAGCGGCGCGTACGACCGGCACGTCCGCACCATGCGGCTGCGCTACCGGCGCCGCCGCGACCAGCTCACCGCCGCGCTCGCCGCCCGCGCACCGCACGTCCGGGTCACCGGCCTCGCCGCGGGACTGCACGCGGTCCTCCAGCTGCCCGCCGGGACCGAGCGGCCGACCCTGCGCGCGGCCCGCCGCAACGGCCTGGCCCTCGAAGGCCTGGCCACCTTCACGGCCCCGCGACCGTCCGGCGCTGACGAGCCGCTCCCTCCCGACGAGCCCGCGGACGCCCTCGTCGTCGGCTACGGCCACCCACCGGAGCACGCCTTCTCCGGCGCCCTGGACGCACTGCTGCGAGCACTGCCGCCGCCCCCTGAACGGTCCGCCGGAAACCGTCACCCCGACCGACCACCGCAAGGAGCCGCCACATGACCACCCCCCGTCCCGTCACCCTCGTCACCGGCGGCAGCCGCGGCATCGGCGCCGCGACCTGCCTCCGGCTGGCCGGGGCGGGCCATGACGTGGCCCTGTCGTACGTGGCGGACGCCGAGGCCGCCGGGCGGACGGCCGAGGCGGTACGGGCCGCCGGGGCACGCTGCGTCACCGTGCGGGCCGACACCGCCGAAGAGGCCGACGTGGACCGGCTGTTCGACACGGCGGCCGAGCGGCTCGGCCCGGTCACCGGACTGGTCAACAACGCCGGTGTGACCGGCCCGCTCGGCAGGCTCGCCGACGCCGACACCGACGTGCTGCGCCGGGTCCTCGACGTCAACGTCCTCGGCGCCCTGCTCTGCTGCCGTCGTGCAGCGCAGGTCATGACCCCGCGCCGGACCGGAGCGATCGTCAACGTCTCCTCGGCCGCCGCCACCCTCGGCAGCCCCGGCGACTACGTCCACTACGCCGCGTCCAAAGCGGCCCTCGACGCCCTGACCGTCGGGCTGGCGAAGGAGCTGGGTCCGGACGGCGTCCGCGTCAACGCCGTCGCCCCGGGGATCATCGACACGGACATGCACGCCGCCATGGGAGCCCCCGACCGCGCCGCGCAGGCGGCCCCGGGCATCCCCCTCCGCCGTCCCGGCGCTCCCGACGAGATAGCCGCCGCCATCGTCTGGCTGCTCTCGCCGGACGCCTCGTACGCCACGGGCACGGTCCTGAGGGTCGCGGGCGGCCGGTAATCGCCCCTTTGGGCCGTACCTCCCGTCCCGTGGCGCCGGTACGGGCGGGGGGCCGTCCCCGGCGCGGAGCAGGGCGTCTAGGCTGCTGAGGCGGAAGTGTTCCACCGAGTCACCGGTTTCACGGGGGAGTTCGAGAAATGGCGGAAAAGGTACGGCGGCGGCTGCGGTCGAGCACGGTGATCCTGGGCGGGATGGGCGCGCTGGCCGCCGCCCTCACCTCCTGCGGGTCCGAGCCGGACAAGCGGTGCGTGGACCGCGGCAGTTACGACGCGCTCACCGGCTACCGCGTCGTCGACAGCAAGAACTGCACCAGCGGCGGCACTTCGGCGGCCAAGGGCGGCAAGAAGGGCGGCAGGTCCGGCGGCCGCCAGATCGACGGCCAGTGGTACTACGACGCCGACGTCGACCGCGGCTACGCCGACTACGGCACGTTCAGCAAGAGCCAGGCGGTGGACCGGGGCGGCTTCGGCTGCTCGGGGTCGGCCGGCGGCTGAGCGGCGGGCGGCGATGCGGCGGCACACCATCACACCCCGCCCGGGCTGGCAGGAGACCGTCGAGGCGCAGGGGCTGATCTACCCCCTGACCCGCTACCCGGACGACTCGCTGCGCCCGTACTGGGACGAGAGCGCGTACTACGAGTTCAGCCTGGCCGAGGTCGAGGCGCTGGAGGAGGTCGTCGAGGAGCTGCACGGCATGTGTCTGGCCGCGGCCGCGCACATCGTCGAGCACGACCGCTTCGCCGACCTCGGCATCGACGACCCGCGCCTGGCGGGGCTGATAGCCGAGGCATGGCGGCGCAGGGACGAACTGCCCTCCCTCTACGGACGGTTCGACCTGCGCTACGACGGCACGGGCCCGGCGAAGATGCTGGAGTACAACGCTGACACACCCACTTCGCTCGTCGAGGCGGCGAGTCCGCAGTGGTTCTGGATGGAGGAGCGGTTCCCCGGCGCCGACCAGTGGAACTCCCTCCACGAGCGGCTGGTCGACGCCTGGAAGCGGCAGGCGAAGCTGCTGCCGCCGGGCGCGCCGCTGCACTTCGCGCACTCCGCGGGGGACGAGCTGGGCGAGGACCTGATGACCGTCGCCTACCTCATCGAGACCGCGCAGCAGGCGGGCCTGGAGACGATCGCGATCTCCATGGAGGAGATCGGCTGGGACCGGCTCGCCGGGCGCTTCGTCGACCAGCGGCTGAAGTTCGTCCGGGCCTGCTTCAAGCTCTACCCCTGGGAGTGGCTGGCCACCGACCGCTTCGGCCCGCACGTCCTGGACACCCTCGACAACGGCGGCGGTACGGGCTCCACCCTCTGGATCGAGCCCGCCTGGAAGATGCTGCTGTCCAACAAGGCGCTGCTGGCGATCTTGTGGGAGCTGTACCCGGGTCACCCGAACCTCCTCCCGGCCTACCTCGACGGCCCCCGCGACCTGGCCCGTACCACCGGGTACGTCGCCAAGCCGCTGCTCGGCCGGGAGGGCGCGGGCGTCACCGTCCATCCACCGGGCGCGCCGGCCGCCGCCGCACGGGACGAGGCCTGCTGCTACCAGGAGCTGGCGCCGCTGCCCGACTTCGACGGCAACCGCGTCGTCCTGGGCGCCTGGGTCGTCGAGGACGAGGCCGCGGGCCTGGGCATCCGGGAGTCGGCGGGCCTGGTCACGGACGAGTACGCCCGCTTCCTGCCGCACGTGATCCTCTGAGGCACGGACGAGGCGCTGATGAGGTACGGAGGAGGCGCGGACGAGGCACGGAGGTGACGAGACCGCCGTCACAGGTTCTCCACCGGGCGGCGGGGATCGTCCGCGGACCTGAGACAATAAGTGGCATGGCTCTCGATCGTCCGCGTGTGCTCTCCGGTATCCAGCCCACCGCCGGCTCCTTCCACCTCGGCAACTACCTCGGCGCGGTCCGCCAGTGGGTAGCGCTCCAGGAGTCCCACGACGCGTTCTACATGGTCGTGGACCAGCACGCGATCACCGTGCCGCAGGACCCGAAGGAGCTGCGCGCGAACACCCGCGTCGCGGCCGCCCAGCTCCTCGCGGCCGGTCTGGACCCCGAGCACTGCACCCTCTTCGTCCAGAGCCACGTCCCCGAGCACGCGCAGCTCGCCTGGGTGCTGAACTGCCTCACCGGCTTCGGCGAGGCGTCCCGGATGACCCAGTTCAAGGACAAGTCGGCGAAGCAGGGCCAGGACCGCACGACGGTCGGCCTCTTCACGTACCCCGTGCTGATGGTCGCCGACATCCTCCTGTACCAGGCCGACCAGGTCCCGGTCGGCGAGGACCAGCGCCAGCACCTGGAGCTGACCCGCGTCCTCGCGGACCGCTTCAACCAGCGCTTCGGTGACACGTTCACCGTCCCGAACCCGTACATCGTCAAGGAGACCGCGAAGATCCAGGATCTTCAGGACCCGGCGATCAAGATGAGCAAGTCGGCGTCCTCGCCGAAGGGCATCATCGACCTGCTCGACGAGCCCAAGGTCACGGCCAAGAAGATCAAGAGCGCGGTGACCGACACGGACACGGTGATCCGCTTCGACCGCGAGGCCAAGCCGGGCGTGAGCAACCTCCTGACCATCCTCTCCACCCTCACCGGCACGGACGTCCCGCAGCTGGAGAAGGACTACGAGGGCAAGATGTACGGAGCGCTCAAGACCGACCTCGCCGAGGTGATGGTCGATTTCGTCACACCCTTCCGGGACCGTACGCAGGAATACCTCGACGACCCCGAGACGCTGGACTCGATCCTGGCCAAGGGCGCCGAGAAGGCGCGCGGGGTGGCCGCCGAGACGCTGGCCACGACGTACGACCGGATCGGCTTCCTGCCCGCCAAGCACTGACGGCACGCGCGGGACCGCCCCGGCCCCGCGGGACGGGGCCGGAGGTCCCGGCGGGGGCGGGACCGGCGCCGCTCGCCGTAACGGCGGCGCACCCGGCACACTGGCAACCGGGGACACCATCCTTTTCAGGGAGGAGAACGCAGTGGGGACCGTAACGCTCGGCGTTTCGATCGCGGTCCCGGAGCCGTACGGCCGCTTCCTCCAGGAGCAGCGCGCGGGCTTCGGGGACCCGGCCGCGCACGCCATCCCCACCCACGTCACCCTCCTGCCGCCCACCGAGGCCGACCCCGCGGATCTGCCGCGGGTCGAGGAGTACCTCGCCGAGGTCGCGGCGGACTTCCGGCCCTTCACGCTGCGTCTGAAGGGCACCGACACCTTCCGGCCGCTCTCGCCCGTCGTCTTCGTCAAGCTCGTCGACGGCAAGGCGGGCTGCACGGCCCTCCAGGAGCGCATCCGTGCGGCGTCCGGGCCGTGCGCCCGTGAGCTGCAGTTCCCGTACCACCCGCACGTCACCGTCGCGCACGGCATCTCCGAGGAGGCGATGGACCGGGCGCAGCGGGAGCTGGCGGACTTCGAGGCCGCCTGGACGATCGGCGGCTTCGCGCTGTACCAGCAGGGCGCGGACGGCGTCTGGCGGCTGGAGCGCGAGTACCCCTTCGGCGCGCCGGTCGCGGGCGTGCCCCGGCAGGCGGACCTCACCAGGCCGCCGGCCCCGTCCCACTAGCCGCGCGTCCTCCCTGGCGCGCGTCCTCCCTGGCGTACGGCCATCCGGAGGTTAGGGTTCCGCCGGACGGGACACCGGCCGGAGGGGGTAGACGGGGTTCATGGACTGGCTGACCAGGCTGCCGGTGATCGGCTCTGCCGTGGTGTGGCTGATGCGCACGCACCTGTGGCGCGCTTACCAGCGGATGGACCGCGTGCACTGGACCCGGCTGGCCGCCGCGATCACGTTCACCAGCTTCGTCGCGCTCTTCCCGCTGCTCACGGTCTCCGCGGCGATCGGCGCCGCGACGCTCACCGACGCGCAGCTGCGCGAGTTCCAGCACCAGCTCACCGAGCAGGTCCCCGGCATCGCCGGGCAGCTGGACGTCGGGGCGCTGGTGGAGAACGCGGGCACCGTCGGGGTGATCGCCGGTGCCGCGCTGCTCTTCACGGGCGTCGGCTGGGTCCAGTCGCTCCGGGACTGCCTGCGTGCCGTGTGGGAGACCGACGACGAGGACGGCAACTTCTTCCTGGCCAAGGCCCGGGACGGGGCGCTGCTGCTGGGCCTGGGCGGCGTGGCGGTCGTCTCGCTGGCCTGCTCCGCGTTCGCCTCGGCCGCGGTGGGCCGGGTGGCGCAGGGCCTCGGCATCCCCGAGGACGGCGCGGGCAGCGTCCTGCTCAAGCTGGCCGGCTTCCTGATCGCCGTGCTCGCCGACTTCCTGCTGCTGGCGTACGTCCTGACCCAGCTGCCCGGCGCGGAGCCGCCGCGCCGCGCCGTGGCCGTCGCGTCACTGATCGGAGCGGTCGGCTTCGAGGTGCTGAAGTACGCGCTCAGCGGCTATCTGCAGGGCGTCGCGGCGAAGAACATGTACGGCGCGTTCGGCACCCCGATCGCGCTGCTGCTGTGGATCAACTTCACCGCGAAGCTGCTGGTCTTCTGCGCGGCGTGGACGGCCACCCAGGAGCCCGCCGACGAGCCGGTCGAGGTACCGGCCGCGGCGGCCGGCGACACCGCGGAGGACGCTGCCTGACGCCTTTCACGGTTGCCTGACGTCCTCCGGCGGGCCGCCTGACGCCCCCCGCCGCGGCCCGCCGGAGGGCCGGGGCTTCAGCGGCCGCGGCGCCGTACCAGCTCCGGGAGCGGCCAGCGGCGGTGTACCGCGAAGGCCACGCCGCCCAGGACCACCAGCGCGCCGCCCGCGATCCCCAGCGCGGTCCACGCGCCGCCCGGGCTTCCGCCGTCCGTCGCGGCCAGATGCGCGGCGGACGGCTTTTCGTGTGCCTTCTCGGCCGCGCCGGGCTTCGTGGCGTCGCCCTCCTCGCTCTGCGGGCCGACCAGCCGCCCCACCGGCTCGACCTTGTCCCGGGCAGCGAAGCCCCAGTCGAACAGCGCCGCGGTCTCCTTGTAGACCTCGTTCGCCTCGTTCTTGGCGGGGTTCATGACCGTGACGAGCAGTACCTTGTCGCCGCGCTGCGCGACACCGGTGAAGGTCGCGCCCGCGTGGGTGGTGTTGCCGTTCTTCACGCCCGCGATGCCCTTGTACGGCTTCATGCCGAACGCGCCGGTCAGCAGCCGGTTGGTGTTCTGTATGCCGAAGGTCGGCCGCTTCTTGCCCTTCTTCGCCTCGCCGGGGAACTGCGCGAACGCCGTCGAGCAGTACTCCCGGAAGTCGGCGTTCTGCAGCCCGGACCGGGCGAACAGGCTCAGGTCGTACGCGCTGGAGACCTGCCCTTTCGCGTCGTAGCCGTCCGGGGTGACGACGTGCGTGTCGTGCGCGTTCAGCTCGTCCGCGTGGGCCTGCATGTCGCGGACGGTCTGCGGGACGCCGTGGTTCATCGCGGCCAGGGTGTGCACGGCGTCGTTGCCCGAGCGCAGGAAGACGCCCAGCCACAGGTCGTGCACAGTGTAGGTCTGGTTCTCCTTGATGCCCACCAGGCTGCTGCCCTCGCCCATGCCCGCCAGGTCCTCCGGCGCGACCTTGTGCTTCTGGGTCTTGGGGAACTTCGGCAGCAGGGTGTCGGCGAAGAGCATCTTCAGCGTGGAGGCGGGCGGCAGCGGCCAGTGCGCGTTGCGCGCGGCGAGCACCTCGCCGGACTCGGGGTCGGAGACGATCCACGAGCGCGCGGACAGCCCCTTCGGCAGCTTCGGGGCGCCGTCCTTCAGCCGTACCTGGGTACCGGCCTTCGCCAGCTGATCGCCGCCGACCGTGGACATCTTCGCGGGCGGCCCGGGCGTCTTCGAGGGCTTCGCTCCGTCGGCGTACGCGGGCGCCGCCACGGCCTGCGGGGCGGCCAGCGCCGCGCACACCAGGGCGGCGGCCGCGGCCCCGCGGCCGGTACGGCGGCGGGCTGCGGACAGGGCAGGGGCGGGTGCGGGGGAGGGAGGAATCGTCGGCACGTCGGTGAACGTACCCGCAGTGCCCGGCGCGCCAGTCGCCACCCCGTCGGATGCGGCCCCTGCCGACGGCGCCGCAGGCCCGCCGCTCATACTGGAAGGCATGAAGCTCTCGCGCCCCGTCTCCTGGTTCCTGCTCGCCTTCGGGGTCTGGAGCTGGTTCATCTGGATCACTTTCGTCAAGAATCTGGTCAAGGACGGAAGTGGTCTCGCCTTCGATGACGCAGGTGACCCGACTGCCTACTTCTGGGTGCATCTGGCGCTCGCCGTGACGTCCTTTCTCTTGGGGACGGCAATCGGAGTGATCGGGTTGCGTGGCGTACGGGCCCTCCGGCGCGAGGCCGCCGCCCCTGCGGACGAGAAGTCCGCCACGTGATCTTCCTCCTGGTCGTCGCGGCGATCTTCGCGCTGCTCGGCGCCGTGCACCGGTACCTCTGGCGCCGCCTGGTCCGCGACACGACCTCTCCCGGCAGCGCCGCGCGCCGCACCGGCACGGTGCTCGCCGTCGTCCTCCCGCTGCTGATCCTCGGCGCCTTCGTCGCGCCCCGCGCGGGCGCCCCCTTCCCCCTCCAGCAGGCCTTCGCCTGGCCGGGCTACCTCTGGCTCGCCCTGGTCCTCTACCTCACCCTCGCGCTGCTCGCGGGTGAGGTGGTACGGGCGGTGTGGCTGCGGATCGCCGCACGCCGCGCGGGCGCGGACGCGGTGACGGACACGGGAGAGCGGGCCGAAGCACCGGCCGCCGCGGTGCCCCCGGCGGCCGGGGGTTCCCTGGCCACCGAAGCGCCGCCGGTTGCCGAAGCGTCACCGGTAGCCGAGGCGTCCCCGGCCGTGACCGCCGTGCCCGCCGTGCCCCCCTCCCGGCGGCTCTTCGTCGCCCGCACCGTGGCCGTCGGCGCGACGGCCGCAGCCGCCGCGACCGTCGGGTACGGCACGTACAGCGTGCTCAGCGGCCCGCGCGTGAAGCGGGTCACCGTCCCGCTCGGCAAGCTCCCGCGCGCCGCGCACGGCTACCGCATCGCCGTCGTCAGCGACATCCACCTCGGCCCGATCCTCGGCCGCGCCCACACCGAACGGGTCGTGGCGGCGGTCAACCGCACCAGCCCCGACCTGATCGCGGTCGTCGGCGACCTCGTCGACGGCAGCGTCGCCGACCTCGGCCCGGCCGCCGAGCCGCTGCGCCGGCTGGAGGCCCGGCACGGGTCCTTCTTCGTCACCGGCAACCACGAGTACTTCTCCGGCGTGGAGGAGTGGGTCGACCACGTACGCGAACTGGGCGTCCACCCGCTGCGCAACGCCCGCGTCGAACTGCCCGGCTTCGACCTCGCCGGCGTCAACGACATCTCCGGCGAGAACCACGCCGACGGCCCCGACTACGCCCGTGCGCTCGGCGACCGCGACCCGGCCCGCGCCTCGGTCCTCCTGGCCCACCAGCCCGTGATGATCCACGAGGCGGTACGGCACGGTGTGGACCTCCAGCTCTCCGGCCACACCCACGGCGGCCAGCTCTGGCCCGGCAACCTGATCGCCGAGGCCGCGAATCCGACCGTCGCGGGCCTGGACCGCTACGGCGACACCCAGCTCTACGTCACCCGCGGCGCAGGCGCCTGGGGCCCACCGGTCCGCGTCGGCGCCCCGCCGGACGTCACGGTGATCCAGTTGGCGGCGCGGAGCGCGTGACCGCGCGTATGAACGCGCCCCAGGCGGCGTCCCCGAATATCAGCACGGGCCCGTGCGGGTTCTTGCTGTCGCGCACGGGGACGCCGGGCGGACGACTGAGGTCGGCCTCAAGGCAGTTGGCGCCGTTGCCGCCGCTGTAGCTCGACTTACGCCACATGTTCGTACTCCTCCGCCACCGATCTGATCAACGCCAGCGAGTCCCGGTGCGAGAGCGCGTCACTCAGAGCCAGTTCGTAGTTCAGGAGACACTGCTGCACAGCTGCCGGAAAGTCGATGACGTGGCCCGTTTTCAGGCCCTCAGCGTAGGCAACGGGCGGTGCGTCGTCGAACGACATCAGCATGACCGGCCCCTCCAGTAGCGGGTACGCGCCGACGCCGAAGGGGATGACGTGTACCCGGATGCGTTCGCTCTCGCCCAGCTGTGCGATGTGCCGCAGCTGCTCGGCCATGGTCGCCGGACCGCCGATGGGGCGGCGCAGCACCGCCTCGTCCAGCAGGTCCCACATCACCGGCGTGGTGGGGGCCTGCAGCATGCGAGCGCGCTCCATGCGTGTGCCGACGACCTTGTCATACGCCTCAGCGCTCCTGGGCGGGTAGTAGGCCCGGAAGACCGCCCGCGCGTAGGCCTCGGTCTGCAGCAAGCCCGGGACCAGCGACGACGCGTACTCGCGGATCATCGTCGCCCGCTTCTCCAGCTCGGCCGCCAGCGCGAAATAGTTCGGCAGCGACCGGTCGTCCAGCGTCGGCAGGAAGCGTTCGAAGAAGCCGCCCGTATTCAGCACCTGGTCCAGCCGTCGCGCGTCGTCCAGCGACGGCTTACGGCGGCCCGCCTCGATGTGGGCGATGTGCGTACGGGACATGATCGCGCGCTGGCTCAGCGCTTCCTGCGTCAGTCCGGCCGCTTCGCGCCGCTGCCGCAGCTCGGTGCCGTACGCCGAACGCGATTCCGGGATGCCCTCACCCAGCATGTGCCCCACCCCCTCCGGTGACGGACCCGGTGTCACGCGTCACCCGCTGTTGAGCGTAGGGAAACCGGCCGAAGCTGAGGGGGAAGAGTTCGCGCCCGCCCCTCGAAGGAGTGCTTCCGCATGCTGGCCGTACAGCCGCCCTCGTCCCTTCCCCTGCCGGTTCCCCGGCCCCTGCCCGACTGCGAGCAGTGCCTGCGGTTCGAACGGATGGGGCGGGCCGCCCGTGCCGCCCACGACCGGAGCCGGGAGACGGACGCCCGGGTCATGCTCCGCAACCACCACAGTGAGGCGCACGAAAATGGCGCGACGTCCGGTCGGCCCGGCTGTTAGCTTCCGGAACATGGAACCGCTGTCCGAATCCGATATCCGTGCGTCCTTCGTGAACTGCTCGAAGGGGGAAGCGCGGCGGCTGAACATACCCGCGGGGCTGGACGGGCTGCCGTGGGACGACCTGGACTTCCTCGGGTGGCGTGACCCGCAGGCGCCCGACCGCGCCTATCTGGTCGCGCCGCGGGACGGCGGGCCGCTCGGCGTGACGCTGCGCCGCCCGCAGAACGTCCGCCGGACGTTCACCAAGACCACGGTCTGCTCGTTCTGCCTCACCGGCCACGGCGGCTCCGGGGTGAGCCTGCTCGCCGCGCCCCGGGCCGGGGCAGCGGGACGGCAGGGCAACACCGTCGGCGCGTACGTCTGCGCGGACCTCGCCTGCCCGCTGTACCTCCGCGGCAAGAAGCAGCCCGACCTCGCCGCGCGCTACGAGGAGCAGCTCAGCGTCGAGGAGAAGGTCGCCCGGATGACCGTCAACCTGGACGCGTTCCTGGCGAAGGTCACCGAGGGCCGGGACGGGAGCTGACCTCCGAGGCCCCCTGCGCACCCTGAGCTTCCTGCGTTCCCTGCGCCTTCGGCGCGTCCGGCGCGTCCGGCGCGTCCGGCGCCCCCGGCACCAGGAAGTCGTCCAGCAGCTCCGTCAGCTCGCGGACCAGGGGGCGCAGGACGCGGAAGCGGGACGCGGCGATCAGCCGGGCGATCAGGGGCGCTGTGCGGGTGACCAGGGCGCGGCTGCGGGCGCAGTCCGGCGAGCGGTCGTGGACCCAGTACAGGACGAGGCCCATCTGCTGGAGCCAGAGCAGGCGGGGGAGCTGGTCGGCCAGTTCGGGAGCCGACTTCACATCGGCGCCCGCGAGCACCTCGCGGTGCAGGGCGACGGCGGCCTCGCGGGGGCCTTCGGAGGCGGCCGAGAAGGGGCTGAGCGGGCTGTCGGGGTCGGCGGCGTTCTTGAAGAACTGCGCGGCGAACCGGTGGTAGGGGGCCGCGACGTCCAGCCAGCTCAGCAGCACCCCGCGGATGCGGGCCGAGAGGTCCGTCTCGGTGGCGAGCACCTGGGCGGCGGCCGCGCGGTGCTCGTCGGAGATCCGGTCGTAGAACCCCTGGATCAGGTGTTCCTTGGAGGCGAAGTAGTAGTACGCGTTGCCGACCGAGACCCCGGCCTCCTGGGCGATGGCCCGCATGGTGGTCCTGTCGTACCCGCGCTCCTCGAAGAGGTCCATCGCGGCCTGGAGGATGCGGGTGCGGGTCTGCTCTCCCTTGGCGGGCCGGGGCGCCCCGGTCGTCTCGTCGCTCACAGGGTCCGACCTTAGCCGGGGGCCGTCCGGTCCCCGGCAGCCCGTCGCTCCGGAACGTACGACCAGCCCCGTGCCCGGTCGTACGTCCAGCCGCCGGTCCGCTCCCGGGCCGGGCCCGTGGCGTGGTACGCCGCGCGGTACTCCGCCGCCGCCAGCACGGCGGCCCGCGCGAGCGGCACGCCCGCCGGGGTGGCGAGGCGGTGGGCCGTCGCGCGGTGGGCGGCCAGCGCCCAGAGGCAGACGAGCCAGGCCGCTGCGCCCCGGTAGACCTGGCCCCTGTCGCCGACGCAGGTGATCTCCTGGCAGGTGGCCTCGTGGTCCAGCTCCGGGAAGCGGCGGCGCGCCTCGGCCGAACCGGCCGGGACCGGCACCAGGGGGACCAGCTGCCGTTGCCGGGCCAGCCAGTCCCGTACGTGCGCGCAGAGCGGGCGGTCCGGGTCGTAGAGCACGGTGACGGACCGGAGCGGGGGCCGCGGCCGTGCCGCCGGCGCTGCCATGACGTCAGGCCCGCGCCGGGGCGGTGAAGCCCTGCGGCTCGACCGGCGGCAGCTGCTCGCGCTCCATGGCGCCGCGGCGCCGGATGCGGCTGAGCACGTAGAAGTTGGCCAGGTGCAGGACGCCCAGCGCGAGCAGGACGACGCCGAGCTTCACCGAGACGGTCTCGACCAGGCCGCGGGCGCCGGTGACGGTGTCGGCTGCGCGCAGGTACAGGGCGACGAAGCCGAGGTTGACCAGGTAGAAGCCGACGACGAGCAGGTGGTTCACGGCGTCCGCGAGCTTCTCGTTCCCCCGCAGGACGTCGGCCAGGAAGATCCGGCCGTGCCGGCTGAGGGTGCGGGCGACCCAGACGGTCAGGGCGATGCTGACCAGCAGGTATACCGCGTAGGCAACGACGGTGAGGTCCATGGGACGGCCTTTCTGAACGTGTTCAAATCCCCGTTGCCCTGACAGTAGACTTGTTCTTGAACATGTTCAAGTGCAGGGTGCGAGCGGGCCCGCCCCTCGGCGGGGCGGGCGGGAGGCGCGCCGTCAGAGCCCGTGCGTGGCGAGGAAGTCGGTGATCATCCGTTCCCACTCCTCGGGGCACTCGTGCATCGGCACATGGCCGGCGGCGAGCCCGGCGTACTGCGCGCCGGGGATGTGGTCGGCGAGGTAGCGGGAGTGCGCGGGGTCGACCAGCTGGTCGTGGAGGGTGGCGATGACGAGCGTGGGGACGGAGACGCGCGGCAGGTCGGCGCGGGTGTCCAGGGTCCGTACCAGCGCCGCCTGGTCGGCCGAACCGGCCGGTACCAGCTCGGGGCAGGGGTCCAGCAGCGTCTCCACGTCGTCGGCCGGCAGCCCGTCGAGATGGCCGGGGGACCAGCCGCTGAGCGTGCGGGCCAGCGCCAGGCCCGCGTAGTCGTCCTGTTCCAGCAGCCGCTGCCACAGGGCCAGCCAGAGGTCCGTACGGCGGTCGGGAGCGGCGAGGCCCGCGGTGAGGACGAGGCCGCTGACCCGCTCGGGGTAGCGGGTCGCGGCGCGGACGGCGACCGCCGCGCCGAGCGAGTACCCGATGAGGGTGAAGGTCTCCAGCCCGGCCGCCACCGCACCGTCCACGACCGCGTCGGTGAGGGCGTCCAGGGTGAGCGGCCCGGACGCGCGGGGCGTGCGGCCCGAACCGGGGTAGTCGGGGGCGACGACGGTGTGGCCGGAGGCGGCGAGCGCCGGTAAGAGCCGGGCGTAGTTGTCGTCGATGCTGCCGGTGGCGCCGTGGGCCAGGACGATGCCGGGACCGGAACCGGTGACGGTGGCGGAGAGCGGGGGCAGGGGCCGGTGCGGGGAGAGGGGGGCGGTGTCGTTCGTCATACGGGAGAGCATTCCCCGGGACGAACGCCGTACCTACGTGAAGGGCCCCCGCCCGGAACGAAATCCGGACAGGGGCCCTTCCTTCGCGGCTGAACCGCCGCCGCTCTCGCGGAAGTGGTCATTCGCCGCTGGGGTTCCTCAATTGATGGCTGCGGTGTCCGCGGGCCTCAGAACCTTCGAGTGATCAGCGCGCGCTTCACTTCCTGGATGGCCTTGGTGACCTCGATACCGCGCGGGCAGGCGTCCGTGCAGTTGAAGGTCGTACGGCAGCGCCAGACGCCGTCCTTGTCGTTCAGGATCTCCAGGCGCTGCTCGCCCGCCTCGTCACGCGAGTCGAAGATGAAGCGGTGCGCGTTGACGATCGCCGCCGGGCCGAAGTACTGGCCGTCGTTCCAGAACACCGGGCACGAGGTCGTGCACGCGGCGCACAGGATGCACTTGGTGGTGTCGTCGAAGCGCTCGCGGTCCTCGGCGGACTGCAGGCGCTCGCGCGTCGGCTCGTTGGTGTCCTTCGTGATCAGGAAGGGCATCACGTCGCGGTACGCCTGGAAGAACGGCTCCATGTCCACGACCAGGTCCTTCAGGACCGCCAGGCCCTTGATGGCCTCGATCGTGATCGGCTTCTCAGGGTTGATGTCCTTGATCAGCGTCTTGCAGGCGAGCCGGTTCTTGCCGTTGATCCGCATGGCGTCGGAGCCGCAGATGCCGTGCGCGCAGGACCGGCGGAAGGTCAGGGTGCCGTCCTGCTCCCACTTGATCTTGTGCAGCCCGTCGAGCACGCGCTCCTTCGGGTCCAGCTCCAGCTGGAAGTCCTGCCACTTCGCCTCGTCCGAGACCTCCGGGTTGAACCGGCGGATGCGGAAGGTGACGGTGATCTTCTGGAGTGCGGTGCTCTCGGCCGCGTCCAGCGCGTCCGAGTGCTTCTCAAGCGTGGGGGTGCTCATCAGTACTTACGCTCCATCGGCTGGTAGCGGGTCTGGACGACCGGCTTGTAGTCGAGGCGGATCGACTCCTTGCCGTCAGCGCCGACCTCGCGGTACGCCATGGTGTGCCGCATGAAGTTGACGTCGTCGCGGTTCGGGTAGTCCTCGCGGTAGTGACCACCGCGGGACTCCTTGCGGGCCAGCGCGGAGACCGCCATGACCTCGGCCAGGTCGAGCAGGTTGCCCAGCTCGATGGCCTCCAGCAGGTCGGTGTTGAAGCGCTTGCCCTTGTCCTGGACGGAGACGTTCAGGTAGCGCTCGCGCAGCTCGCCGATCTTCTCGACCGCGGTCTTGATCGTCTGCTCGGTGCGGAACACCATCACGTTGGCGTCCATGCACTCCTGCAGCTCGGTACGGAGCTTGGTGACGCTCTCCGTGCCGTTGGAGTCGCGCAGCCGCTCGACCTGGTCCTGGACCTGCTTCGCCGGGTTCTCGGGCAGCTCCACGAAGTCGTTCTCGTGGGCGTACTTCGCGGCGGCGATGCCCGCGCGGCGGCCGAACACGTTGATGTCGAGCAGCGAGTTGGTGCCCAGGCGGTTGGCGCCGTGCACGGAGACGCAGGCGACCTCGCCGGCGGCGTACAGGCCCGGCACGACGGTGGTGTTGTCGGCCAGCACCTCGCCCTCGACGTTGGTCGGGATGCCGCCCATGGCGTAGTGCGCGGTCGGCTGGATCGGGATCGGGTCCGTGTAGGGCTCGATGCCGAGGTAGGTCCGCGCGAACTCGGTGATGTCGGGCAGCTTGGCGTCCAGCTGCTCCGGCGGCAGGTGCGTGAGGTCGAGGTAGACGTGGTCGCCCTCGGGACCGCAGCCGCGGCCCTCGCGGATCTCCGTGTAGATGGAGCGCGAGACGACGTCACGCGAGGCGAGGTCCTTCATGACCGGCGCGTACTTCTCCATGAAGCGCTCGCCGTCCTTGTTGCGGAGGATGCCGCCCTCACCACGGGCGCCCTCCGTCAGCAGGATGCCCATCCGCCAGATGCCGGTCGGGTGGAACTGGAAGAACTCCATGTCCTCCAGCGGCAGCCCGCGGCGCCAGGCGGCGGCCTGGCCGTCACCGGTCAGGGTGTGCGCGTTGGAGGTCACCTTGAAGAACTTGCCGGTGCCGCCGGACGCGAAGATGATCGACTTCGCCTGGAAGACGTGGATCTCGCCGGTCGCCAGCTCGTAGGCGACGACACCGGCGGACTTCTTGACCCCGTCGACCTCGTTGAGCAGCAGGTCCAGGACGTAGAACTCGTTGAAGAACTCCACGCCCTCCTTGACGCAGTTCTGGTACAGCGTCTGGAGGATCATGTGGCCGGTGCGGTCCGAGGCGTAGCAGGACCGGCGGACCGGGGCCTCACCGTGGTTACGGGAGTGACCGCCGAAGCGGCGCTGGTCGATCGTGCCGTTCGGGGTGCGGTTGAACGGCAGGCCCATCTTCTCCAGGTCGAGAACGGAGTCGATGGCCTCCTTCGCGAGGATCTCGGCGGCGTCCTGGTCGACCAGGTAGTCGCCGCCCTTGATCGTGTCGAAGGTGTGCCACTCCCAGTTGTCCTCCTCGACGTTCGCGAGGGCGGCGGCCATGCCGCCCTGTGCGGCGCCGGTGTGGGAGCGGGTCGGGTAGAGCTTCGTCAGGACGGCGGTGCGGCTGCGCTTCGTCGCCTCGATGGCGGCGCGCATGCCGGCGCCACCCGCGCCGACGATGACGGTGTCGTACTTGTGGATCTTCATTGTTCCAGTCAGCCCCGGCTTTAGCGGATGTTCGGGTCGAAGGTGAAGATCACCAGCGTGCCCAGAAGGACGGTGAACACCGTGGCGGCGTACAGCAGCATCTTCAGCCAGAAGCGGGTGTTGTCCCGCTGCGCGTAGTCGTTGATGACCGTACGCAGGCCGTTGGCGCCGTGCAGCATCGCGAGCCACAGCATGATCAGGTCCCAGGCCTGCCAGAACGGCGAGGCCCAGCGACCGGCCACGAAGGCGAAGCCGATCTTGCTCACGCCGCCGTCCAGCACGAGCTGGACCAGCAGGTGGCCGAGGACCAGGACGACCAGCACGATGCCGGACAGCCGCATGAACAGCCAGCCGTACAGCTCGAAGTTGGTCCGGGTCGACCGCGGGGTCTTCTTGGTACGGGCGCGGGGCGGCTCGATGACGGGAGCCGGGTTGTCCACGTCGTACAGGGACACGGAGTCGTTCACAGGAGTCGTCTCAGCAGAGGACATCGCGCTTCATCAGCTCCCGAACAGCGTGCGCAGGGTGTGCTGCAGCACGGGGTAGAAGGCGCCGGCCATCAGGACCAGCCAGACACCGACAACGGTCCACAGCAGCTGCTTCTGGTACTTCGTGCCCTTGGACCAGAAGTCCACGGCCACGACGCGCAGGCCGTTGAGCGCGTGGAAGAGGATGGCGGCCACGAGGCCGTACTCCATCACGTTGACGAGGGGCGTCTTGTACGTGGCGACGACGTCGTCATAAGCCTCGGGAGAGACGCGAACGAGAGCGGTGTCGAGCACGTGCACGAACAGGAAGAAGAAAATGAGGACGCCGGTGACTCGGTGAGCCACCCAGGACCACATACCTTCCCGGCCGCGATACAGCGTTCCAGCCGGCACGGAAAAACCCTCCGGGAGCGGGGACTGGGGCCTGCCGGCTTCACTGTCGGTCTGGCCCGGCCGGGTACGGTCCACCGGCCCTGGCCATCGTAGCGACGACTTGTCGGTTCCTCCCGCCGGGGTCCTCAGGTGTGATCAAACAAGCACGGACGGACTATCGGACAGGGAGGAAACGGGCCATCAGGGACTCCGGCTCACAAGGTGGGCGAGGCGTCCGCGGGCGATCCGGCGCAGCTCCTCGGCGGCCACGGCCCGCTCCTCGTCCGGCTCGTGCCCCAGCCGGTCCCGGATGCCGCTCAGTACGTGGTCCAGCAGCTGGTCCTCGCGCAGCCCGTCCAGGCAGATCACGAAGACATGGCGGAAGCGGCGCTCGTACTCGGCGTGTGCGGCGCGCAGCGCGGTGTGCGCCGCGAGGGTGCCGCGGCCGCGGGCGCCCGCGAGCGGCTGCGGCGAGACGGACTCCTCGGCCAGCGCCTCGGCGAGGTCCCCGGGACTGAGGTCGTAACTGGCCTCGTCGGCGGCGGCCAGCAGCGCTTCCAGGTCGGGATACGGGCGGTGCGCGGCGATCCTGCGGGCCCAGCGGCGGCTGCCGCAGCAGGCCAGCAGCGCGGCCTCGGCGGCTTCGGAGGCGGCCGAATTGAGGTGGTCGAGTCCGGGCGCGCCGTCCGGCGTCACCCGCTGCGGCCGGCACGTCTGCGAGGGTATGCCGGGCCGGGGAGCGGGCAGGGTGGCCGGCCGGGCCGGGGACTCGTCGGACAGCGTGATCTCCTCGGATTGCGGGACACGTGGGGGGCGACCCGGACGGGGTGCGCGGTCTGCGTCTCCGGTCAGGCCGCCACGCCGGCGGGGGCGGGGCCTTGGGAAAGGGGAGGCGGGTGAGTCGTCACCGTAACGACGCAAGTCAGGTTCTGTCCGACGGATGCGCGAATTTCACCCGGATGAGAGAGCTTTCGCGCGCGTAGTGGACGAGACGTTTCCCAAGCTAGCCATACTTCGCCCTGGAAAGGGAGGTTTGCGTAGATGAGGAAGTTGACGGCATGGGTGGCCCTGGCCGCCTCGGCCCTGACCATCACCGGCTGCTCCGGCGACTCCGGACAGCGCGGCAGCGGAAGCCAGGATTCGAAGTCGCCCACGTCCGCCGCGTCCTCCGCCGCGCCCACGCCCCGCTGGGCCGCGGTCAAGGGAACCCCGCGCACGATCCCCGCCGTCCGCTCCTTCAAGGCGGACGACGGGACCGGCTGGCGCGTCTCGAAGAACGCCCGCGTCGTCGTCCCCGACGGCCAGGACAGCCCGCTCGCCGACGAGGCCCGCCGGCTCGCCGCCGACCTGGGCGGCCTGAAGCTGTCCTGGCAGGACGACGCGCGCCCCGGCGACGTCGAGCTGACCCTCTCCGGCAAGGGCAAGGCCGCCAAGGAGAACAACGCGGCCCCCGCGAGCACCGCCGACGAGGCCTACACGATCACCGCACGCGACACCCGCCTCACCCTGACCGCGCCCACCGACACCGGCGTCTTCAACGCCACCCGCACGGTCGTGCAGTCGGTGCGCGCCGCCAAGGGCGTGCCCGAGGGCACCATCGAGGACCGCCCCGACCGGGCCCAGCGCGGCCTGCTCGTGGACACCGCGCGCAAGCACTTCAGCGCGGAGTGGCTGGAGGCCCGCATCCGGGAGATGGCCGACCTCAAGCTCAACCAGCTCCAGCTGCACTTCTCCGACGACCAGGCGTTCCGCATCGAGAGCTCCAGCCACCCGGAGATCGTTTCGGCGGACCACCTGACCAAGGCCCAGGTCCGCCACCTGGTGAAGCTCGCCCGCGAGCTGCACATCACCGTCATCCCCGAGATCGACTCCCCGGGCCACCTCGGCGCGGTGATCGACAAGCATCCGTCGCTCCAGCTGCGCAGCGCCGCCGGCGTGTCCCAGCGCGGCGCGGTCGACATCTCGCAGCCCAAGGCCGCACAGATCGTCGACGACCTGCTGCGCGAGTACGCGAAGCTCTTCGCCGAGGAGGGCGTGCCCGGGCCGCGCTGGCACCTGGGCGGCGACGAGTACCGCGCCCTCACCGTGCAGTCGCCCGGCACCACCTACCCCCAGCTCGCGCGCGCCGCCACGAAGAAGTACGGCTCCGGGGCCACGGTCTCGGACCTGACGACCGGCTGGCTCAACGACCGCGAGAAGACCCTGCGCAAGGCGGGCGTCAAGCACGTCGAGGCCTGGAACGACGGCTTCCACGACTCCAAGGTGGTCACCCCCGCCAAGGACCGCACGGTGGCGTACTGGACCGGCAAGGAGATCGGCGCCCGCGAGCCCGTCACGTACCTGCAGGAGGGGCGCACCGTCGTGAACCTCAACGACGAGTACCTCTACTACGTGCTCGGCCAGCCGAACGACTTCACCTACCCGACCGGCGAGCGCATCTACAAGGAGTGGACCCCGGCCGTGCTGCGCGGCAGCAAGGCCGTCCCCGACGCGCTCGCCGGACCCGACCGCATTCCCGGCGCCCGCTTCGGCGTCTGGTGCGACCTCGCCGGGTCCCAGACCACCGAACAGGTCGCCCGCGGCATCCGGCTGCCGCTCGCCGCGCTCTCCCAGAAGGTCTGGGACCCGCGGCAGCCGCAGCTGTCCTGGACGGACTTCAAGGCCCGGGCCGCTACGGTGGCACCCGCGCGCTGAGCGGTACGGACGTACGTACGCCTTCGCCCCGGTATGTCACGGTCCGCTGTGACGTTACCGCGCCCCGGCACGCAGTACGGCGCGACAAGGAAGTGCCGGGTGCTGAGGGGAAGGCGTACGTCATGAGCCTGGTGGAACTGGCCGCGCGCGCGGACGCGCGCGGACTGGCGGCGAGCGGTCTCGCCTGCCTGGACCGCTGCCTGCCGCTGCTCGGCGCCGGGGACGACGCGCTGCGCCCGTTGTGGGCCAGCCTGGCGACGGACGGCGCGGAGTGGGGCACCCAGCTGACCGCGGTACGGGCCCTGCTGCCCAAGGCCCCGGCGGACGCCGCGCCCGGTGACGAGGACCCGGCGGTGCTGGCCCGGCGAATGGCGGACGCCGCGCCGGCCGACCGCGCCGAGGAGGACGCGCTCCGCGCCTGGGCCGACGACTGCTCGCTGGCGGCGCTCCACATCCACCACCTGCTGGACCGGCCCGGCAAGCCGTACGAGGGCCCGCACTCCCTCGCGGACCGCCGCGCGGGCCGTACCGACGGCATGACGCCGCTGGTCGAGGCCGAACTGCGGCGCCAGACGACGATCCTGGAACTGCTGGCCGGACACGGCACGGTGGGGCTGCGGCAGGCGGTGGAGGTCTCCGCCGAGGGCCGCCGCGTGGTCCGCGCCGTGGTCTCGCGCCAGACCCGCGGCACCGCCTGAGCCCGCCGGGTCGTCGCGGGCCCGGTGGCACCGCGACTGTGACATTTCCGTTCGTCTTGACGCTGATGTCCATGGGGGCGTAGGCGCCCCGGGTGTCCTGATCCGGGCCGCGCCGCTGCGGACGCCACGGCCCCGCACATGAGGGACGAGGCCGCCGCCGTGTACCGCCTGGCGCAGCCGGGGCCGCTCCGCTGTCCGCGCGGCCGTCGCCCGGCCCGCGGGACACCCCGAAGCGGGACGAGGGACAAGCGGAGAAGGTGAGGGGCCACACATGGGTGGCGGTTCCAGGAGCGCCGGCGGGGCGCCCGACGGCGACGACGGGGGCGGCCCCGCCGCACTGGGCGAACTGCTCGGCGCCGCGGTGCGTGCCGCTTCCCCCGTCACCCCCGAACGGGAACGGCAGGCGGTCGCCGCGTTCCACGCGGCCCGCGAGGCCCACGCGGCGGCAGGCACCCGGCGGCCGCGCCCGGCTCGGCGCGCCGGACGGCCGGTACGCGTCGCGCTCGGCACGCTGCTGGCGACGGTGACGCTGGGCGGCGTGGCGGTGGCCGCGATCGGCACCCTCCCCGGCAGTGCCCCCGAACGGCCCCGCCCGTCTCCCACGGCCCCCGGCCGCCCGGCACCCCAGACCCCCCGCCCGGCCTCACCCATGGGCCCCCAGGCCCCGCTCGTCCGGCCCCCCGCACATCTCCCCGGAACCCCCGCGCACCCCCGCGGAGCCCGGCGCGCCCGGCAAGGGCGAGCGCCCCGGCCGCCACGGCACACCGCACGACCGCGGACAGGGCCGCAAGCAGGGCCACCAGCGCGGCCCCGGGCACGGCCCTGAGCACGTCCCTGGGCAGGGCCACAAGAAGACGGAACCCTCGGAGAAGACGAAGCCCTCGGAGAAGACGAAGCCTTCGAAGCGGGCGGACGGGGCCGAGCGGCCCGAGAAGGCCGGGCCGGCCGGAGCGGCGGAGCGTCCGGGCAGGCGGGAGAAGGGGCGTACGGCCCCGGAGAAGTGAGGGAAGGGGACGGCCGGGGCCGCCACCCCCCCACAGGAGAGGCCCCGGCCGTCGTTCGAGGGAGGACCCGTACGGGGCCCTCACCTCCTACAGCGTCACCGGGGCCGAAAGCGTCACAGCGGCGTCACCCGACGTACGGACAGCCGCATCCCGGCGACTCTGGACGCAGGGCAGCCGATGCCCGTAACGTGCAGGTCCGCGCCGGTCGGTGCGCTCGTCACGCGTCATGCGGCGGCCCGCCGGGGCCGACGGACGGGCCGGACGTACCTACTTCGGCGTAGGTGGCACCTCGGGATACCGTCGGCGCCAGAAGCAGTTCGTTTACCTGCGGTAGCCGGGCACCGGCAGCAGACGTAGGCAGCAACGACCGGGCAGCGGATGCTCCGCGTGCGACAGGATGGACCCGTGCAAGGGGACGACACTCAGCCGGACGACAGCCGGTTGACGGTCGCCGTACAGGCGGCACAGGACGGCGACGAGGCGGCCTTCCGCACCGTCTACCGGGCCGTACATCCACGCCTTCTGGGATATGTACGGACCTTGGTGGGTGAAGCGGACGCCGAGGACGTCGCCTCCGAGGCCTGGCTGCAGATCACCCGGGACCTCGCCCGCTTCAGCGGCGACGCCGACCGCTTCCGCGGCTGGGCGGCCCGCATCGCCCGCAACCGCGCCCTGGACCACATCCGCATGCGCGGCCGCCGCCCGGCCATCGGCGGCGACGAGACCGAACTCACCGACAAGCCGGGTCCGTCCGACACGGTCGGCGAGGCACTGGAGTCGCTCGGCACCGGACGCGCGTTCCGGCTGATCGCCCAGCTTCCGCAGGACCAGGCCGAGGCGGTGGTGCTGCGCGTGGTCGTCGGACTCGACGCCAAGAGCGCGGCCGGCGTCCTCGGCAAGCGCCCGGGGGCCGTACGTACCGCGGCCCACCGCGGACTGCGCCGGCTCGCCGAGCTGATCACTGGTGAGGGGGAGGACGCGGCGCCCGCTGAAGGAGGTGTTCCGGCGGAGCAACCGGAAGGGCTTCCCGACCGTCTTGCAGCGGGGAAGAAGCCGGCCGGCGGGCCTGTGGACGGGGTGCCTTCCCAGGACCGCGGAGGCCGGGCCGGCGGAACGGAATCGTGCGTACCTGGTGTGACGGAAACGGCCGCACGTACGCAGAAGGACATGTGATGGCCGACGACCGGTACAGCTGGCTCGACGAGGACGCCGCGGAGCGTTTGCTGCGTGGCGAACGGGTCGATGCCGGACGCGGCCGCGGCGCGCAAGAACTCGACGACCTGCTCGACGCGGCCGCGATGGCGGCCACCGCTCCTTCCCCGGACACCGTGCTCCCCGGTGAGGAAGCCGCTGTCGCCGCTTTCCGGCAGGCTTCCGCGGCAAGGTCTACGCGCGACACGGCCGCGGCCGACGGCGCGGCGGGCGCCGCCGAGGACGGGATACCCGTGGTGCGGTCCGTGCCCGGCGGCACGTCCCGCACCGAACGCTCCCGCTTCGGCCGTCCCTTCCGGCGCGGCCTCGCCGTCGCCCTCGCAGGCTGCGCCCTCGGCGGCGCAGCGGTGGCCGCCGGCACCGGCGTCCTCCCCACCCCCTTCCACGGCGGCCCGCCCGTACCGTCCCCCAGCGCCTCGGTCGCCGCGACCCCCAGGCCGCTGGAGAGCCGGGCCCCCGACGCCGAGGCCTCGGACGGCGGCACACGGTCACCGGACGCGGAACCGGACCCCGCCGACCCCGCCTCGCCCACGGCCTCCGGCGGCCCGGACGGCTCGACGGAGCCCGGCCGCGAGGACACCGACGACGCGGCGCGCATCCCGGTACCGGACGTCACCTCCGGGCAGGGCGGCCTGGGCGGCGGTGACACGGGCAAGCGGGCGGCCGTACTCGCCCTCTGCCGCGACTACGAAGCGGGTCGCACCCCGCCCGAGGACCGGGACCGGGTACGCCGCCTGGAGCGCGCCGCCGGCGGTGCCGAGAAGCTGCACGCCTCCTGCAAGCGGTACCTCCAGCAGAACGGCCTGACCGGCGGGCTCGGCGGCTCCGGCCCCACGGCCGACGGCTCCGGCGGCTCCACGGGTTCCTCCGGCTCCACCGGCTCCACCGGTGACGGCGCGCCGGGCGACGGGAGCGGCGGCACCGGCCAGGACGAGGGCGGCACCTCGGGCGGCCAGGGCGGCAGCGACGACGACGAGAGCCACCCAGGCTACGCGCCGAGCCTCTCGCCGACCCCGACGGCGCCCCCCACGAGCAGCACGCCGACCCCCTCCGCCACACCGTCCCCGACCGGCTGACACCCCTCCTGACCATCCGGTGTGACGTTTTTCGAGCCCGTGACGCTGTACCTACTGAAGCCGACTGGTCATCGGCTGCGCGGGCGCCGGGGTTCCCCCCGTACCTACGGCACCGCGCATCGGCGCGAGCGGGGCACGTTCCCCCGGCCCCGCTCGCGCCTCTTTTTGCGGCTGAACCGCCGCCGCTCTCGCGGACGGGGTTGCGCGCCGTGGGGGTGCTCAATTGATGGTTGCTGTGTCGGGGCTTTTTCGGGGCGATCGTTACTTGTATATGACGACCTTTGTGCCTGGGCTGACCTGCTGGAACAGTTCGGCGATCTTTTTCTTGTCGCGGACGTTGACGCAGCCGTGGGAGGCGCCGGAGTAGCCGCGGGCCGCGAAGTCGCTGCTGTAGTGGATCGCCTGGCCGCCGCTGAAGAACATCGCGTACGGCATCGGCGTGTCGTAGAGCGTCGAGACGTGGTGCCGGCTCTTGAACGTGATGCCGAAGGTGCCCTCGCGGGTGGGGGTGTACTGCGACCCGAAGCGCACGTCCATCGCCGACACGACCTTGCCGTCAACCATCCAAGCCAGCGTGTCACTCTTCTTGCTGATGCAGATCACCCGGCCGTTCAGGCAGCGCTTGTCGGGCGCCGAGACCGGCCGGGTGGTGGGCGGGTACAGCTCGCTCCGGGCCGGGTCCTGCGTCCGTACGCGCAGGGCGCTCAGCGTCGCCTCGTCCACGGTCCCGGTGGGCGGCAGGCCCTGGGTGCGCTGGAAGGCCGTGACCGACGCGGCGGTGACCGAGCCGTAGTAGCCCGTGGGATTCCGGTCGAAGTGCTTCAACTGGCGCAGGCGCGCCTGCAGTTCCCGTACCTGCTCGCTGCGGGCTCCGGGCGCCAGGACCGGCTTCGGCGCGGCGCGCGTCGGCTCCGGCGGGGTCGCGGGCGCCCCGGAGGAGGGCGGCGCGGCCGGTGTCGTCGGCGGTGCCGTGCGCGGGGCCGGCGCCGTCTGCCCGCCCTTGCCGTCGTCGACTCTGACCTGCATCTCCTTGCAGCCGGCTGTCGCCGTCAGCGCGGCGGTCAGTGCCAGCGTGCCGGTCAGCGTGCGGAACGCTCTGCTGCGATGCATGTCCCACCCCTGTGGTCTCACCCGCCCCACCTCATCGTTCCCGGCACTGCGGCCCGCCGAACCTGCGGGCATGCTGTGAGCAAGGTCCCAGGCTGCGCCCCTCCACGGGGCGCACGGCCGCCGCTACAGTCCGTCGCGAAGGCATTTCATTACCGAGCAGTAGTCCAGCAGCACCGAGCAGTACCACAGCGGGAGGCAGGCACCATGGCGCGCGAGTCCGGCAGCTCTCGACACACCGAGAGCGGTTTGCCCATCGAGCCCGTTTACGGTCCGGACGCGCTCGGCGACTGGGACGCTGCGGAGAAGCTGGGCGAGCCCGGCGCATACCCCTACACCCGCGGCGTGTACCCCACGATGTACACCGGACGCCCCTGGACGATGCGCCAGTACGCCGGCTTCGGTACGGCCAAGGAGTCCAACGCCCGCTACAAGCAGCTGATCGAGAACGGCACGATGGGCCTCTCGGTCGCCTTCGACCTGCCGACCCAGATGGGCCACGACTCCGACGCGCCGATCGCCTCCGGCGAGGTCGGCAAGGTCGGCGTCGCGATCGACTCCATCGAGGACATGCGGGTGCTGTTCGACGGCATCCCGCTGGACAAGGTCTCCACCTCGATGACCATCAACGCGCCGGGCGCCCTGCTGCTGCTCCTGTACCAACTGGTCGGCGAGGAGCAGGGCGTGGACCCCGCCAAGCTCACCGGCACCATCCAGAACGACGTGCTCAAGGAGTACATCGCCCGCGGTACGTACATCTTCCCGCCCAAGCCCTCGCTGCGGCTGATCGCCGACATCTTCAAGTACTGCAAGGCCGAGATCCCGAAGTGGAACACCATCTCGATCTCCGGCTACCACATGGCCGAGGCCGGTGCCTCGCCCGCGCAGGAGATCGCCTTCACCCTCGCGGACGGCATCGAGTACGTACGGACGGCCGTCGCGGCCGGGATGGACGTCGACGACTTCGCGCCCCGCCTCTCCTTCTTCTTCGTCGCCCGCACCACGATCCTCGAAGAGGTCGCCAAGTTCCGCGCCGCGCGCCGGATCTGGGCCCGGGTGATGAAGGAGGAGTTCGGCGCGAAGAACCCCAAGTCGCTGATGCTGCGCTTCCACACGCAGACGGCCGGCGTGCAGCTGACGGCCCAGCAGCCCGAGGTCAACCTCGTGCGCGTCGCCATCCAGGGCCTCGGTGCGGTCCTCGGCGGCACGCAGTCGCTGCACACCAACTCCTTCGACGAGGCCATCGCGCTGCCGACCGACAAGTCGGCGCGGCTGGCGCTCCGTACGCAGCAGGTGCTGGCGTACGAGACGGATGTGACGGCCACCGTCGACCCGTTCGCCGGGTCCTACGTCGTCGAGAAGATGACCGACGACGTCGAGGCCGCGGCCGTCGGGCTGATGGGCAAGGTCGAGGAGCTGGGCGGCGCCGTGGCCGCCATCGAGCGCGGCTTCCAGAAGAACGAGATCGAGCGCAGCGCGTACCGCATCGCCCAGGAGACCGACTCCGGCGAGCGCGTGGTCGTCGGCGTCAACCGTTACCAGCTCGACGAGGAGGAGCCGTACGAGCCGCTCCGCGTCGACCCGGCGATCGAGGCGCAGCAGGCCGAGCGGCTGAAGAAGCTGCGCGCCGAGCGGGACCAGGCCGCGGTGGACGCGGCGCTGTCCGACCTGAAGAAGGCCGCCGAGGGCACGGACAACGTCCTGTACCCGATGAAGGAGGCGCTGAAGGCGAAGGCGACGGTCGGCGAGGTCTGCAACACCCTGCGCGAGGTGTGGGGCGCGTACGTCCCGACCGACGCGTTCTGACCCACGACGGCCGGGGTGCGGACGGGGCGCGGACCGTGGTCCGCGCCCTGAGTCACACTGGTGTCATGTCGTCACCCCGTCGTACGTGTCCCGTCTGCACCAGAGAGATCGCCGTGGTCGGCGGGCGGTTCGCCCGGCACGATCCGCCGGGGCGGCGTACCGGCCTCGAACTGATCTCGTGCCCCGGTTCGCGGCGGATGGCGCCCATGATGGCCCCGGCGGAGAAGCTCTTCGACCCGGAGGAGCCGCCGTTCCCGGGGCAGCAGCCGCTGTTCTGATGCCGCGGGCTCCTGTGCCTGTCACGGCGCCAGGATGTCCAGCTCGGCCATCGCGCCGACGGTGATCTCGCGGGTCAGCTCCTCGGCGCGGGCCGCGTCCCCGGTACGGATCGCCTCCGCGACCTGGACGTGCAGGGTGACCGCCGCCGGGTCGGGGTCGGTGAACATCACGTGGTGGTGGGTGCGGCCGGTCAGGATCGCCGCCACCACTTCGTGCAGCCGCGCGAACATCTCGTTGCCCGAGGCCGTCAGCAGCGTCTTGTGGAAGGCGGTGTCGTGGACGAGGTACGCCGCCAGCTGCTGGCCGCGTGAGGTGGCCACCATGCCCATGGCGTGCTCGGTGAGCTCGGCGCACTGCCCGGGCGTGGCGTGCCGGGCGGCCAGCCCCGCCGCGACCGGCTCGACGGCGCAGCGCAGCACGGTGAGCGAGCGCAGCTGGCGGGCCCGGTCGGCGCCGGCCAGCCGCCAGCGGATGACCCGCGGATCGTAGACGTTCCACTCCTCGACGGGGCGTACGGTCACGCCCACCCGGCGCCGGGACTCCACCAGGTGCATGGACTCCAGGACCCGTACCGCCTCCCGGATGACCGTGCGGGACACGTCGAAGCGCTGGGCCAGCTCGTCGGTGCGCAGGACCGTGCCCGGCCGGTGCTCGCCGGCCGTGATCTCCGGCCCGAGGGACTCCAGCACCCTCGCATGCAGTCCCTGCCCCGTGTTCTCCATGAGATAAGCCTACGTTCCCGGGTCTCAGGAAGATTAAGTATGACGTTTGCGTCACAGACTCTTGAATACGTCGTACCTAATAGGTTTCAGTGGAGCGATGCATTCGAGCCACCGAGTGGCTCGTCACGCCAAGTCAATGAGGACGAACGAGCGAGGTAGACCGCGATGAGCACCCCCCATGTCATCGTCGTGATGGGAGTCGCCGGCACCGGCAAGACGACGATCGGACCGCTCGTCGCCGAGGCGCTGGATGTCCCGTACGCCGAGGGAGACGACTTCCACCCCCCGGCCAACATCGAGAAGATGACTGCCGGGACCCCGCTCGACGACGCCGACCGTGAACCGTGGCTGGACGCCATCGGCGCCTGGGCGCACGACCGGGCCGGCAAGGGCGGCGTGGTCAGCAGCTCCGCGCTCAAGCGGGTCTACCGCGACCGTCTCCGGGCCGCCGCGCCCGGCATCGTCTTCCTGCACCTCACCGGCTCCCGCGAGCTGATCGCGGGCCGGATGGCCGAGCGCAAGGGCCACTTCATGCCCACCGCGCTCCTCGATTCCCAGTTCGCCACCCTGCAGCCGCTCGCCGACGACGAGCGGGGCGTGGCGGTGGACGTCGCCGGCACCCCGGAAGAGATCACCGAGCGGGCCGTCGCAGCGCTGCGGCAGCTCGACGAGGACACCTCCCCGGCTGCCACCGAGCTCTGATCAGGAGCCGCACCCCCGAGCTCTGATCAGGAGCCGCACCCCCGAGCTCTGAACCGGCGCCCCTTCCCCCGGGGCTCCGGTCCCGAGCCGTACCCCCGAGCTCCGATCGCGAGACCGGGCTCCAACCGAAGGACAAGCCGTGACCCATCTCAGCGTCGAGATGATGGCAGCGGACGCGGCCGAGCCGATCACCTCGGCAGGCAACGCTCAGCTGGGCATCTCCGTACTCCTCGGCATCGCCGTCATCGTTCTGCTCATCACCCGGTTCAAGCTGCACGCCTTCCTGTCGCTGACCATCGGCTCGCTGGTGCTCGGCGCCGTGGCAGGCGCGCCGCTGGACAAGGCGATCGAGAGTTTCACCAACGGCCTGGGCGACACCGTCGCGGGCGTGGGCGTCCTGATCGCGCTCGGCGCGATCCTCGGCAAGCTCCTCGCCGACTCCGGCGGCGCCGACCAGATCGTCGACACCATCCTCGCCAAGTCCAGCAGACGGATGATGCCGTGGGCGATGGTCCTGATCGCCGCGATCGTCGGCCTGCCGCTCTTCTTCGAGGTCGGCATCGTGCTGCTGATCCCGGTCGTGCTGCTGGTCGCCAAGCGCGGCAACTTCTCCCTCATGCGGATCGGCATCCCGGCGCTGGCCGGCCTCTCCGTCATGCACGGTCTGATCCCCCCGCACCCCGGCCCGCTCGTCGCCATCGACGCGATCAAGGCCAACCTGGGCGTCACCCTCGGCCTCGGCGTGATCGTCGCGATCCCCACCGCGATCCTGGCCGGCCCGGTCTTCGCCCGCTTCGCCTCCCGCTGGGTGGACATCGCCCCGCCGGAGAAGATGATCCCGCAGCGGCCCTCCGAGGACCTGGAGAAGCGCCCCAGCTTCGGCGCGACGCTCTCCACCGTGCTGCTGCCCGTCGTCCTGATGCTCGCCAAGGCCCTGGTCGACATCGTCGTCGACGACCCCGAGCAGCACGTGCAGCGGATCTTCGACGTGATCGGCTCGCCGCTGGTCGCGCTGCTGGTCGCCGTGCTGGTCGGCATGTTCACCCTCGGCCGCGCCGCGGGCTTCGGCATGGAGCGGCTCTCCACGACCGTGGAGAAGTCCCTCGCCCCGATCGCCGGCATCCTGCTGATCGTCGGCGCGGGCGGCGGCTTCAAGCAGACCCTGGTCGACGTCGGCGTCGGTGACATGATCCTGGACCTGTCCAAGGACTGGGGCCTGCCCGCGCTGCTGCTCGGCTGGCTGATCGCGGTCGCCATCCGCCTCGCGACCGGCTCCGCCACCGTCGCCACGGTCTCCGCCGCCGGTCTGGTCGCCCCGCTGGCCGCCGACATGAGCACCACCCACGCGGCGCTCATGGTCCTCGCCGTCGGCGCCGGCTCGCTCTTCTTCAGCCACGTCAACGACGCGGGTTTCTGGCTGGTGAAGGAGTACTTCGGGATGAAGGTCGGCGAGACGGTCAAGACCTGGTCCCTGATGGAGACGGTCATCTCCGTCGTCTCGATCATCTGCGTACTGCTGCTGTCGCTGGTGTTGTAGCCCGGCACGGGGAAATCTCTTCGCGGAAGGGCCGTACGGACGGATAGCGTCCGTACGGCCCTTCCGGTCTTCCCGTACGAGAGGCGACTCCATGACTGCCGACGACGGCGTACCGGTCGACCACGCCCTGGTACGCGCCGCAGAGGAAGCCGTCGCGGCGTACGCGCACGGCGACGACCACACCGTGGCGGCGGCCGCCCGGACCGCCGACGGCCGCATCGTCACCGGCCTGAACGTGTACCACTTCACCGGCGGCCCCTGCGCCGAGCTGGTCGTCATGGGGGCCGCGGCCGCACAGGGCGCGTACGGCCTGCGGCAGATCGTGGCCGTCGCCGACGAGGGGCGCGGCGTCATCCCGCCCTGCGGCCGCTGCCGCCAGGTGCTGCTCGACTACTACCCGGACCTCACCGTCGTCCTCGGCCCGGACTCCGGCTCCGGCGGGGCGCACCGGGCCCTGCCGGTCCGCGCGCTGCTGCCCGCGGCGTACGTGACGGCCGAGCACGAGGACTGACCGGACGCCGAGTGCCGGGTACCGGACGCCGGGACTCACGCCGCCCGCGCGGTCCCCGTGGCCGGGAAGTGCCGGGCCAGCGCCGCGGCGACGGGCGCGGCTTCCGTCGCGGCCACCGTCACGTAGCCGTCCGGGCGGACGAGGAAGAGGCCGTCGTCGCCGTACGCCTGCCGGGCGTGGCCCGCGGCGTCGAGCAGGCCGGGGGTCCGGCCGCCGATCCGGTACGTGCGGACGTGCGCCGCCCACTCGGCGGCCGGGCGCGGCGGCTCGGCGTCGCCGAAGGCGAGCAGGGTGAAGTGCGGGCCGCGGAAGGCGTCGAAGAGACGGAACGGCGTGCCGTCGGGGGTGGTGCACGGTGCGTCGGGCGCGCGGTCGCCGGCCCGCAGCGCGTCCGGGCCGAGGCCGGTGCGGTGCTCGCCGGTCAGCGGGGAGTCCCGGTAGTGCAGGGTGAGCTGGTGCAGGTCGCGGCCGCGGCGCCAGGACCTCGACCGGTGCAGCCGGGTGCTGGTCTCCAGGATGCCGGCGGCGACGGGCCGGCGCTCGGCCTCGTACGTGTCCAGCAGGGTGTCGGGCGCGCCGTGCCGCAGGACCTGGCCGAGCTTCCAGCCGAGGTTGTAGGCGTCCTGGACGCTGGTGTTCAGGCCCTGGCCGCCGGCGGGGGAGTGGATGTGCGCGGCGTCCCCGGCGAGGAGCACCCGGCCGTCGCGGAACCGCTCGGCCAGGCCCGCCCTGGGCCGGAAGACCGAGGTCCACAGCACCTCGCGGATCTGCCCGGCGGCCAGATGGGTGTGGGCGGCGAGGGTCGCGCGCACCGCCTCGGGGCTGGTGTCCGGCGCTTCGGTGCCGCCGGAGAGCGCCACCATGCACTGGAAGTGGTCCGTACCGGCGAGCGGCAGCAGCATGACGAAGCCGCCGTCCGGCTGGACCACGTGGTGCCAGTGGTCCCGGTCCAGCCCTTCGATGCGCAGGTCGGCGAGGAGCGCGGCGCCCTGCGGCAGGTCCGGGCCGCTCATCGTGATGCCCAGCTGCCGCCGGACGGCACCGCGGCCGCCGTCGGCGCCGACCAGGTACGCCGCGCGCACGGTGCGGGCGGTGCCGTCGGCGGCGGCCAGCTCGGCGGTGACGCCGTCCGCGTCCTGCCGGAGAGCCGTCAGCTCCGTCCCGGACACCACGCCGCCGCCCAGCTCCGCCAGCCGGTCGTGCAGCAGCTCCTGGGTGCGCCACTGCGGGAGCATCCAGGCTTCCGAGTACGGCGTGTGCGGCGTCGGGGCCACCCGCTCCACCATCTCGAAGGTGCCGGTGATCCGGCCGTCCTGCCAGGTCGCCATGGGCGGGTACGAACCGCCGGCGGCGTGCACGGCGGGGAGCACGCCGAGGTCGTCGAAGACCTCCTGGGTGCGCGGCTGGAGCCCGGTGCCGCGGGCGCCGCGCGAGAGGCGGTCCTGCCGCTCGACGAGCAGCACGCGCACGCCCCGCCGGGTCAGGTCGACGGCGAGGGCCAGGCCGGTCGGGCCGGCCCCGGCGATCAGTACGTCGACGTGTTCGGTCCCACTGTCCTTAACGCTGTTAAGTGCCATGGAGCCGAGAATGGGCTTAACGGTGTTAAGTTGTCAACATGGCGACGCGACTGGACCGGACGCAGGTGGTGGACACCGCCCTGCGGCTGCTGAACGACGTGGGCCTGGACGGGCTCACCCTGCGCCGTATCGCGAAGGAGCTGAACGTCCAGGCCCCGGCCCTGTACTGGCACTTCAAGAACAAGCAGGAACTGCTCGACGAGATGGCCACCGAGATGCTCCGGCGGATGATCGCCGAGTACACCGGGGGCCGGGAGGGCGGCGCCGGCGGGGCCTGGCAGGAGTCGCTGACCGGTACCTGCCGCGCGCTGCGCCGCACGCTCCTGGGCTACCGCGACGGCGGCAAGGTCTTCTCCGGCACGCGGATGACCGACGACAGCTACGCCGCGCCGATGGAGGCCTTCCTGCGGGAGCTGACGGGCGCGGGCTTCACGCTCAGGGATGCGGCGCACGCCTGGTGGACCGCGTACAACTTCACGATCGGCCTGGTCATCGAGGAGCAGTCGGTCTTCCCCGAGCCCGGTGCGCCGGAGGAGCGCGGCCCCGGCTCCCGCGACCCGGCCTACGACCTCGGCGACCGCGAGCGGCGGCTGGCGGGCCGGTATCCGCTCGCGGCCGCCGTGGGCCGGGAGTTCTTCGGCGACTTCGACCGCAACTTCGAAACCGGACTGCGGATCGTCGTCGCGGGCATCGAGGCGTCGGTGCGGCCCCTCAGCCCATGAGGGATCGTTTCAGCCGTGGCGTGAGCGGTCGTTCCACGAAACGGTAGAGACACCAGGCCAGGGCCAGCATCACTGCCACGACCAGCGGGAACGTCGCCGCGGCAGGCAGACCGAGGTCCTGGTGCAGGAGGTGCACGGCGACCCAGCCCAGGTGCTCGTGGATCAGGTAGAAGGGGTAGGTCAGCGCGCCCGCGACGGTGAGCCAGCGCCAGTTCGCCCAGCGGAGTCTGCCCAGGGCGACGGCCGCGACCAGCAGGTAGCCGAGGGTGATGACGGCGATGATGCCGAGGGAGGGGCGGTAGGAGAAGGCGTCGGGCATGTCCGCCGGGTGCCAGAGGCGGGTGACCGCGTAGTGCTGGCCGAGCAGCCAGCTGACGGCGACGACCGCCCAGCCCGCGGTGTCCCGGCTGCCGTAGCGGTGGATCAGGTAGAAACCGATGCCGCCGATGAAGAACGGCGCGTACTCGGGCATCAGGACGATGTCGAGAACGGAGTTGTCCGCCGCCTCGGCGATGACCGCTGCCAGGGTCCAGCCCGCGCAGAAGAGGACGACGCGGCCCCGGGTGGCGCCCGGCAGCACGACGCAGAGTGCGAAGAGCGCGTAGAAGCGCATCTCGGCCCAGAGCGTCCAGCACACGCCGAGCACGCGGTCCACGCCCAGCGGCATCTGGAGCATCGTGAGGTTGGTCAGCGCGTCGGTCGGGGAGACCGCCTCGTACGCCACCCAGGGGAGGGCGAAGACGGCGGTCACGAGTATGACGGCGGCCCAGTAGGCGGGGAACAGGCGCGAGACGCGGCTCGCGAAGAACGCCCGCAGCGGGCGTCCCCAGCCGCTCATGCAGATCACGAAGCCGCTGATGACGAAGAATATCTGGACGCCCAGGCAGCCGTACGCGAAGAAGCCCGAGGCGGTCGGGAACTGGTAGGCGGGCGAACTGCCCCAGGCGTCGCCGATCTCGCCGTCCCGGCCGCCGTAGTGGTACGCGGCGACCATCAGGGCGGCGAGCAGGCGCAGTCCGTCCAGGGCGCGCAGCCGGGTGGGGCCGACGGCGCGCAGGGGCACGGGCGCTCCGGTCCGCCGGTGCGCGGGGAGCGTGGGGGGAGCCGGTGCGGTCGTCATCCGAACGCGGCCCGCTTCTTCAGCCTCCGCTGCACCGAACGGGCCCGCCGGGCGACCCGCCGCACGGTGGCGTTGCGCGGGATGAACGCCAGCTGGACCGGCACGCCGCCGGGCAGCGCCAGCGCGGTGAGCCGGCGGCGCTTGAAGTAGCGCCAGGTGCGGTCGTCCAGGTGGGCGGCGAGGTAACGCTCGGCGGCCGGGCGCAGGTCCGGGTAGATCTGGTGCTGCATCGCGTACCCGACCGCCTTGACCAGGCCGGTCAGGTCGCGCGCCACCTCGCTCCGGGTGGGCGGCGCCCAGCGGGCCACCGCGGCCGCGTCGGTCAGCGGCGGCAGCAGCGCGTCGACGATCGTGACCGGGACGCGGTTGCTGTTCTGGTACGGGGCGAGGCGCTCCAGGAGGAGTTCCGTGCCGATCCGGGCCGCGGGCAGGCCGTAGAACGCGGAGGCGGTCAGCAGCGCGGTGGAGAAGCAGCCGACGACCAGCGACGGCTTCATGCGCTGGTACAGCACCTCGGCGAGCACCGGCGTGTCCACCACGGTCAGCTCGGCGCCCAGCCGCTCCGCCTCCTGCTCCAGCAGCTGCGACCAGCGGGCCGGCGCGGTCGGGTGCGGCTTGAAGACCACCTGCCGGTGGCCCAGGTCCACGGCCCCGCGCAACATCTGGACGTGCAGCTCCTCCTCTTCCTCGGGCGTGAGGATGGAGAGCGCGGAGAGGTACTGGCCCAGCAGCAGGGCACCGCCCTCGGCCGGCGTCGGCACCCCGGCCGCGCCCCGCCCGAAGCCCTCCGCATCCTCGGCCAGCTCCGCCAGCACCGCGAGGAACGGCTCGGTCGGCACGGTCTCGGCGGGCACCCCGAACTCGGTGAGCAGCAGCGGCTTCAGGCCGGGCACGAGGTCCAGGTGGAGCAGGCGCCGGATACGGGTGCCGACCAGCGGGTCGATCTTGCTGCGGGTCGGCCCGTAGCTCATCAGGCCGTCCGCGTAGACCTCGACCGGCGCGCCCTGGAAGATCCGGCAGAGCGCCATGGCCGGATTGACCTGGATGGATTCGACGATCAGCTCCACGGGCGCGTCCCCCAGCTCCCACAGGAGGCGGAGGTGGCGCTCCCACAGCGGCGCGTCGTCGGCGCGCGGGGACCAGCCGCCGGGGTGGAACGGGAAGATCGTCTCGTTCCAGGACCGTACCTCGTCGAACCGCCCCCGCAGCCGTTCGAAGCCCGGCATCGTGTCCATCGCCGGGGTGGTCTCGGGGCAGGCGGCGTTGTTGGCGACCAGCAGGATCCGCCGGCCGGCCGGCCCGAAACGGTCGGTGTCCAGGGCGGCCGCCAGGGTGGCCGTGCCGTACTGCGTGGACGCCAAGAAGATCTGCGTACGCGGCCCGGCGGACCGCGCGGAGAATGCGGCGGCGGACATCAGGCGGCCACCTCCGCCGGGACCGGCTTGCGGCGCAGCCGACGCAGCCGGGAAGCGCGCTGTACATCCATGGAATCCAGAGCTTCCTTCAGAACGTCCTGCGGCATTCGCTTCAATGCCGCGGCACTCATCGAACGCAATTTACGGGCCACCTGCGGTTCGAAACGTTCGATCGAACCGAGGTGGTGGGAAATGATGGCGCAATACGTCCGGACCGCCTTCGGCAGCAGCACGGCCGCGTCCCGGTCCTTCGCCGTCTCCTCGACGACCTGGTCGAACGCCCGGATGAAGTCCAGCTGCCGGACGTCACCGATCTGGGTCAGCGACGAGGCCACCCCGCGGCGGTAGAACACGCCCAGCATGCCGAGCACCGCCATCGACTTCGCCTCGCGGTGCAGCCGCCAGATCCAGGGCCGGTCCTCCGCGGTGCGCAGCCCGTGCGGGAAGTGCAGCACCCCGTCGTCCAGCAGCCGCCGGTGGTACATCCCGGCCCAGGCGAACGCGTAATCCACCGACGTGGAGCGGTCGGCGGGCAGGATCAGGTCGCGCGGGTCCATGACCACGTCGCGCCGGCCGTGCGGCACGCGGTGCACGGAGCGTGCCCGCCCGGTGCACTGCACGTGGTCGGTACGCACGACATCGCAGCCCAGCTCCTCGATCGCGCCGAGGAGCTGCTGGTAATAGCCCGGCGCGAGCCAGTCGTCGCCGTCCAGGAAGGTGATGTATTCACCGCGGGCCGCGTCCAGGCCGGTGTTCCGGGCGGTGGCCAGGCCGCCGTTCTGCTCGTGCCGCAGTACGCGGGCGCCCGGCAGCTCGCGCTCGGCGCGCTCCAGAATCTGCGGCGTCCCGTCGCGCGAGCAGTCGTCGACGAGGAGGAATTCGAAGTCGTCCCGCGCGTTGGCCGCGAGACTTCTCAGGGTGTCGGGCGCGTATGTCTGCACGTTGTAGAACGGCACGATGACGGAGAGCTTAACCACTCACGTGACGTTAGGGGCGGCTCCGGCATTCGTCTTTGCGGTATGGGGGCGCTTGGGTGAACGAAGAATGGCGGAATGGTTAACCGCCCTTTCCGGCCTGCCGGTTCTCCGTTCGGCGATGTGCTGTTAACCCTTTGTTGCGCCTCAGTTGGCCCACGAATCGAAATGCCTTCCTAGCGTCTTCGACGTGCCATCACGTACACCTTCCACGCCGCGGGTCGCGGTCCTCGCCGACTCGGACACCCGGTGGAAGTGGGGCGCCCTCACGGCGCACCGCCTCCAGCCCGGCTGCCGGCTCGACGGCTTCCTGCTCCGGGGCCGCGCCACGCCCACCGTCCGCCAGCTCGACGAGGTCGGGGCCCGGGCGGACGCGCTGCGCGAGATCCGCGGGGTCGACTTCGTGCGGTCCGTCGACCGTACCGCCTACGACGTGGTCCTGCTGTCCTGCGTGGGCGGCGCGGTGCAGGCGATGCTGCACGGCCTGGCCCGCGCCTGGGAGGGCCACGACCGCCGCCCGGCCGTCGTCACCGGCTACGTCGGCGTGGTCTACGAGAAGCTCGCCGACGGCCTGCTGCTGCGGCACGGCGCCGACGTGGTGCTCGCCAACTCCCGGCACGACGCGGACCGCTTCCGCGCGGTCTACCGGGGCGTGAACGCCGACGACCGCAGCGTCGTGGAGTGCGCGCTGCCCTTCCTCGGCGGCGCCGCGCACGACCGTACGGACGAGGTGCGCACCGTCGTCTTCGCCGTCCAGCCCTCCGTGCCGGACAACCGCAACGACCGTGCCTACCTGCTGCGCCGCGCCGTCGAGCACGCCCGCCGGCACCCGGCCCGCGAGGTGCTCATCAAGCTCCGCAGCAAGCCGGGCGAGCACACCACGCACATCGAGGAACTGCCGTACCAGAAGCTCGCGGCGAAGGTCCCCGGCGGACTGCCCGCCAACTGCCGCCTGGTCTACGGGAACATGGGCGAGGTCCTGGACCGCACCGACCTGATGGTCACGGTCTCCTCGACCGCGGCCCTGGAGTCCCTGCACCGCGGCGTCCCCACCGCCGTCCTCACCGACCTCGGAATTCGCGAGGCCCTCGGCAACCACCACTTCCTCGGCTCCGGCTGCCTGGCCTCCTGGGACGAGCTGGACGCCGGGTACCTGCCCGAGCCCGACCCGGAGTGGGTCGCCGCGCAGGGCGTGTGCGCCGACGGGTCGTACGAGAAGGCGTTCGACGCGGCCCGCGCCCGCGTCACCGAGCTGTGCGACGCCGACGGGCTGCCGCCGCTCGCCCCGTACTACACACCCCGCACGGCCCCCGGCTACCTGCCCGGCATCCTCGCCCGGCACGGCCTGGACCCCAAGGGCGACCCGCTGCCCGGTTATGAGGCCGAGCCGGCGGAGCCGACCGGACTGCGCCGGGTGGCCCGCGACACCGTCCGCGAGGCGGCCCGCGGCGCCTACCGGCACGGCGTCCAGCGCGTCGCCCCCGCCATCCGCCGCTGGGGACAGCTGTGACCTCCCCCTCGACCGGCCTCCGGAAGGAGCCTGACATGCCGCCGACCGACCGGCCCACTGTCATCGCCGTCATCCCCGCCAGAGGCGGCTCCAAGGGCGTGCCCGCCAAGAACCTCGCCGCCGTCGGCGGCGTGCCGCTGGTGGCCCGCGCGGTCCGCGAATGCCTCGCGGCCCGCCTGATCACCGACGTCGTGGTCTCCACCGACGACGACGCGATCGCCGCCACCGCACACGGCGCGGGCGCGGTCGTCGTCCGCCGCCCCGGCGCCATCGCCGGCGACACCGCCACCAGCGAGGCCGCCGTACTGCACGCCATGGACGCGTACGAGACCGAGCACGGCACCGCCGTCGACGCGGTCCTCCTCGTCCAGTGCACCAGCCCCTTCCTCGTCCGCGAGGACGTCGACGGGGTGGCCGCCGCGGTCGTCGAGCAGGGCGCCGACTCCGCGCTGACCGTCGCCCCCTTCCACGGCTTCGTGTGGCGCGACGCGGCCGACGACGCCTCCTCGGAAATCGGCGCGGGCCGCGAAACGCGGGCGGCGGACGGGCAGGACGCCCAGGTGGCCACCGTCGCCACCACGACCGAGGGCGGCTACGGCGTCAACCACGACAAGTCCTTCCGGCCGCGCCGCCAGGACCGCCCCCAGGACCTCCTGGAGACCGGCGCCGCCTACGCCATGGACGCGGCCGGCTTCCGCACCGCGGGCCACCGCTTCTTCGGCCGTACCGAACTCGTGCGCACCGACCCGGCCCGCGTGCTGGAGGTCGACGACCCGCACGACCTGGCACGCGCCCGCGCCCTCGCGCCGCTGCTGGACGCCCCGCGTCCCGGGGCACTCCCGACGCTGGACGACGTGGACGCGGTCGTACTCGACTTCGACGGCACCCAGACCGATGACCGGGTGCTGATCGACGCCGACGGACGGGAGATCGTCGCCGTGCACCGCGGCGACGGCCTGGGCATCGGCGCCCTGCGCAAGTCCGGGCAGCTGAAGCTGCTCATCCTGTCCACGGAACAGAACCCGGTCGTCGCGGCGCGGGCCCGGAAGCTCCAGATCCCGGTCCTGCACGGCATCGACCGCAAGGACCTCGCTCTCAAGCAGTGGTGCGAGGACCAGGGCATCGCGCCCGAGCGCGTGCTCTACGTCGGCAACGACGCCAACGACCTCCCGTGCTTCGGCCTCGTCGGCTGGCCCGTGGCGGTCGCCGGCGCCCACGACGTGGTACGCGGCGCCGCCCGCGCCGTCACCTCGACTCCCGGGGGCAGCGGGGCGATCCGCGAGATCGCCTCCTGGCTCCTCGGCCCGTCTCTCTGAGGCATCCCGTCCCGGACACCTCCGGAACAACCGTCCCCCGTCTCTGCGAGAGACACCCGACAACGAAGGAACTCTCCTCCATGACCAGCAACAACCGCGTTCGTACCATCGGTGACCGCCTCGTTGGCCCCGGCCACCCCGTCTACGTCACCGGTGAAATCGGCATCAACCACAACGGCGACCTGGAGAACGCGTTCGCGCTGATCGACGCCGCCGCGGACGCCGGCTGCGACGCCGTGAAGTTCCAGAAGCGCACCCCCGAGGTCTGCACCCCGCGCGACCAGTGGGAGATCGAGCGCGACACCCCCTGGGGCCGGATGACCTACATCGACTACCGCCACCGCGTGGAGTTCGACGAGGACGGTTACCGCGCCATCTCGGACTACTGCAAGAAGCGCAACATCCACTGGTTCGCCTCCCCGTGGGACGTCGAGTCCGTCGACTTCCTGGAGAAGTTCGAGGTCCCGGCCTACAAGGTCGCCTCCGCCTCGCTGACCGACGACGAGCTGCTGAAGGCCATGCGCGCCACCGGCCGTACGGTCATCCTCTCCACCGGCATGTCCACCCCGAAGCAGATCCGCCACGCGGTCGAGGTCCTGGGCAGCGACAACATCCTGCTCTGCCACGCCACCAGCACCTACCCGGCCAAGGCCGAGGAGCTGAACCTGCGGATGATCAACACCCTGCAGGACGAGTACCCGAACGTCCCGATCGGCTACTCCGGCCACGAGACCGGCCTGCAGACCACCCTCGCCGCCGTCGCCCTCGGCGCCACCTTCGTCGAGCGCCACATCACCCTCGACCGCGCCATGTGGGGCTCCGACCAGGCCGCCTCCGTCGAGCCGCAGGGCCTGACCCGCCTGGTCCGCGACATCCGCACCATCGAGGAGTCCCTCGGTGACGGCGTCAAGAAGGTCTACGAGAGCGAGCTCGGCCCGATGAAGAAGCTCCGCCGCGTCGCGGGCGTCGTCGCCGAGGCCGAGGCCGCCGAGGCCGACCGCGAGCCGGTCTCGGTCTGACCAGGAAGCGCGACGACACCGTGAGCGCAGCAGACGGGGCCCGGCGCCCTGTCCCCACGGCCGGGCGTGGGGGCCCGGCCACGGAGGCGACGGAACGCCCTGACTCCCGCAGGGCCGCCCGCCGCCGCGCAAGGGCGGCCCGGCGGACCTCGGACGCCGCCGGCACCACCCTCGCCTTCGTCGAGAGCCCGGTACAGCTGCTGAACGTCCTGGAATGGACGTACCTCCAGCAGACGCAGGCCGGAGCCGTCACCGTCGTCGTGCTCTCCCCGCACGACCCGATGACCCGCGGCCAGCTGCGCCGGATGGCGGAGCTGGCCCGGGACGAGGGCTGCACGGTCCGCTGGGAGGAGGCGCGCGGCGGCGCGACCGCCCCCCTGCGGACCATCGGGGGCCTGGCCCCGCTGCTGCGCCGCGCCCGCCGTATCGTCATCGGCGACCCGTTCTCGCGCTACGTCCAGCTCCTGCTGACGCTCGCCCGGGCGCGTGACCTCGTCGTCGTCGACGACGGCACCGCCACCATGGAGTTCATCTCCCAGCTCGCGCGCGGCGAGCAGCTGGTGCGCTGGCACCGCAGCGGCGGCAGCCGGAGCCCGCGCGACCTCGCCTTCGCGCCGTTCTCCGCCGCGGCGCGCCGCCGGCTGACCCCCGTACCCGACAGTGACATCCGTACGGTGGGCGTCTTCTCCTCGATGCCCGTCGAACCCCCGCCGGGCGTCACCGTCACCGCCAACGAGTTCGCCTGGACCCGGGCCCGCTTCGGCCCGCCCAGACTCACCCGCGGCACCGACATCGTGGGCACCTCCCTGGTCGAGACCGGCGTCGTCGACCCGGACCACTACCTCGCCGCCGTCCGCGCCCTGGCCCGTACGCACGGCGCCACCCGCTACTTCGCGCACCGCAGGGAGAGCGCCGACAAGCTGCACGCGCTGGAGGCCGCCACCGGACTGGAGATCGTCCGGCCCGACCTGCCGCTGGAACTGATCGCCCGGCGCGGCCCCATAGGACGGACGATCCTCAGCTTCCCGTCCACCGTGGTGCACACCCTGCCCCTCGCGCTGGCCGGTACCGGAGTGCGGGTCGCGGTCTGCGACGTGGACCCCGCCTGGCTCACCACCAAGGCCTCGCCGCGCGCCCAGGGCTTCCTCTCGGGTGTCACCGGAACCGCCCGTGACGTGCAGCGACTCACCTTCGCAGCAACCGGCTGACGGCTGCCGGGACGGGCTCGGCCGACAAGATCGGGGTTTGGGATTCGCCGGTACGTGAAACCCTTGGTCATACCCCCTTGATGACCTGTCCATGCGCCGGGCGGCCTAGATTGTCTTCCCCTAACGGGCTGAACTTTTGTTGATCGACGGACAGTTGCCCCGCCCGGCCCCGTAACCTTCAGCGGGTGAACCAACTGATGTCCCGCGGACCCGAAGCCGATGCCAGCCCCGCACGGGGAACCCTGCCCGGAGCGCTCACCGAGGAGTTGCGCACCGAACTCATCGCCTTCCGGCGGGACTTGCACATGCACCCGGAGCTCGGCAACCAGGAGTTCCGTACCACGGCAGCGCTCAAGGCGCGCCTGGAGAAGGCCGGTCTGACTCCGCGCGTACTGGACACCGGTACCGGTCTGATCTGCGACATCGGCAGGGACCCTGGTACGACGCCGGACGCGGCGCGGCCCATGCTCGCGCTGCGGGCCGACATCGACGCGCTGCCCATCCCGGACACCAAGACCGTCGACTACCGCTCGACGGTGCCCGACCGTGCCCACGCCTGCGGCCACGACGTGCACACCACCGTCGTACTCGGCGCGGGGCTGGTGCTCGCCGACCTCGCGGCGCAGGGCCTGCTGCCGGGCCCGGTGCGGCTGCTGTTCCAGCCCGCCGAGGAGGTGCTGCCCGGCGGCGCCACCGACGCGATCGACTCCGGCGCGCTGGAGGGCGTCGGCCGGATCCTCGCCGTGCACTGCGACCCCAAGGTCGAGGTGGGCCGGATCGGGCTGCGGACCGGCGCGATCACCTCCGCCTGCGACCGGCTGGAGGTCGCGCTGGAGGGCCCCGGCGGCCACACGGCGCGGCCGCACCTCACCACCGACCTGGTCACCGCAGCGGCGCGGGTCGCGGTCGACGTACCCGCGCTGATCGCCCGCCGGGTCGACGCCCGGGCCGGCCTCGCCGTGACCTGGGGCCGCCTGGAGACCGGCCACGCGTGCAACGTCATCCCGCAGCGCGCCGAGCTCTCCGGCACGGTCCGCTGCCTGGACCTGGAGGCCTGGCGGCAGGCCCCGGACCTGGTGTACGCCGCGATCGACGAGGTCGCCACCCTGCACCGCGCCAAGTCCCAGATCACGTACGTACGCGGGGTGCCGCCGGTGGTCAACGAGCCGCTCACCACCCAGCTGCTGCAGAACGCCATGGCCGCCCGCCGCGGCCCGGAGGCGATCGAGGACACCGAGCAGTCCCTCGGCGGCGAGGACTTCTCCTGGTACCTGGAGAAGGTGCCCGGCGCGATGGCGCGGCTGGGGGTGAAGCCGGTCGGCGACCCGGTCGGACGCGACCTGCACCAGGGCGACTTCGACGTCGACGAGGAGGCCGTCCGGGTGGGCGTGGAGCTGTTCACAGCCGCCGCGTTGCTCGACCGCAACGCGCTGTAAACACAGCCGTCGGGCTCGCTTCGCGACGATCCGATAACGGCTTCCAAGCACCCCTTTATCTGGCATCTACGCGCGTTACGATGCGGCGGAATCAGCGCCGTAGGAGGCGCTACGAGTCGAAGGGGACCCCTCGTGCGCCGGGTAACCAAGATCGCTTCCGCGGGTATAGCCTCCGCGGCCCTCGCTCTCTCGCTGACCGCATGCGGTGAATCCTCCACGGAGGCCGCGGGCAAGGACAAGGGTGTCGGCCTCGCTTTCGATGTCGGCGGCCGGGACGACCACTCGTTCAACGAGGCGGCGGCCCGCGGCACCGACAAGGCCGAAAAGGAGCTGGGCGTGAAGTCCAAGCTCATGACCGCCAAGAACGGCGAGACGGAGGCCGACCGCGAGCAGCGGCTCACCTCCCTCGCCGAGGCCGGCTTCAACCCCGTCATCGGCGTCGGCTTCAATTACGGCAACTCCGTCAACAAGGTCGCCAAGGAGTTCCCCAAGACCACCTTCGCGGTGGTGGACGCCACCTCCAGCGCCAAGAACGTCTACGGCATCAACTTCTCCGAGAACGAGGGCTCCTACCTCGCCGGCGTGGCCGCCGCGCTGAAGACCGAGTCCAAGAAGGTCGGCTTCATCGGCGGCGTGAACAACGCGCTGATCCAGAAGTTCCAGGCCGGCTTCGAGAAGGGCGTCAAGGACACCGACCCCAAGGTCAAGGTCACGGCGCAGTACCTCTACGCCAACGACGACAAGGGCTTCAACGACCCGGCCGCCGCCAAGGGCAAGGCCAAGGGCATGCTCGACAACGGCAACGACGTCATCTACACCGCCGCCGGCCAGTCCGGCGCCGGTTCGATCGAGGTGGTCGCCGGCAAGAAGGGCGCCTGGGCCATCGGCGTGGACTCCGACCAGTACGCACAGCCCGGCCTGGCCAAGTACAAGGACCACATCCTCACCTCCGTCGTGAAGAACGTCGACGTGGCGGTCTACGACGTGATCAAGAGCGTCAAGGACGGCAAGCCGCTGTCCGGCACCGTCCACCTCACGCTCAAGCAGGACGGCGTCAAGCTCGCCACCTCCGGCGGTTACATCGACGACATCCAGGACGAGCTCGACGCGGCGAAGAAGAAGATCGTCGACGGGGACGTCAAGATCCCCGAGACGCCCGCCAAGTAAGAGCCGGTCAGAGGCTCCACGAGCCTGGTCCGAGGGCGGGGCCTCCCGGCCGCCCCGCCCTCCCTCTTCACCTTCTCCTCCAGGAGAGTGCGCCATCACAGCGTCCAGCAGCCCCCCGGCGGGGCGGGCCCCCGCCGCGGCCCCCGCCGTCGAACTCCGCGGCATCACCAAGCGGTTCCCCGGCGTCGTCGCCAACCACGACATCGACATCACCGTCCGGCGCGGCTCCGTGCACGCCCTGGTCGGCGAGAACGGCGCGGGCAAGTCCACCCTGATGAAGATCCTCTACGGCATGCAGAAGCCGGACGAGGGCACCATCGCCATCGACGGCGAGCAGGTGAGCTTCGCGACCCCCGCCGACGCCATCGCCCGCGGCATCGGCATGGTGCACCAGCACTTCATGCTCGCCGACAACCTCACCGTCCTGGAGAACATCGTCCTGGGCGCCGAGAAGCTGCACGGCATCGGCGCGGCGGCCCGCGCGGCCGTCCTGGCGGTCTCCGACCGGTACGGCCTCAACGTACGCCCCGACGTGCTGGTCGAGGACCTGGGCGTCGCCGACCGGCAGCGCGTGGAGATCCTCAAGGTCCTCTACCGCGGCGCCCGTACGCTCATCCTCGACGAGCCGACGGCCGTGCTGGTCCCGCAGGAGGTCGACGCGCTCTTCGACAACCTGCGCGAGCTCAAGGCCGAGGGCCTGACCGTCCTCTTCATCTCGCACAAGCTGGGCGAGGTCCTCTCCGTCGCCGACGACATCACCGTCATCCGGCGCGGCACGACCGTCGCCTCCGTGGCGCCCGCGGAGACCACCCCCAAGCAGCTCGCCGAGCTGATGGTCGGCAGCGAACTGCCCTCCCCGGAGACCCGCGAGTCCACCGTCACCGACACCCCCATGCTGACGGTCGACGGGCTGCACCTGAGCGCCACCGACCCCGACGGCGTCGTGCGCGCGGTCCTGGACGGCATCGGCTTCACCATCCACAAGGGCGAGGTCCTGGGCATCGCGGGCGTGGAGGGCAACGGCCAGGCCGAACTGGTCGAGGCCATCATGGGCATGCGCGACCCGGACGGCGGCACCATCACCCTGGACGGCGCCGACATCAGCCACGCGCCCACCCGCAAGCGGCGCGAGGACGGCATCGGGTACGTCCCCGAGGACCGGCACCGGCACGGCCTGCTGCTGGAGGCCCCGCTCTGGGAGAACCGCATCCTCGGCCACGTCACCGAGAAGCCCAACTCCAGGGGCCGGCTGCTGGACCTCAAGGCGGCCCGCGCCGACACCGAGCGGATCGTCACCGAGTACGACGTCCGCACCCCCGGCATCGAGGTCACCGCGGCCTCGCTCTCCGGCGGCAACCAGCAGAAGCTGATCGTCGGCCGCGAGATGAGCCACCACCCCAAGCTGCTGATCGCGGCGCACCCCACGCGCGGCGTGGACGTCGGCGCTCAGGCGCAGATCTGGGACCAGATCCGCGAGGCCCGCCGCGAGGGCCTGGCCGTACTGCTGATCTCCGCGGACCTGGACGAGCTGATCGGCCTGTCCGACACCCTGCGGGTGATGTACCGGGGCCGGCTGGTCGCGGACGCCGACCCCGCCACCGTCACCCCCGAGGAGTTGGGCTCGGCCATGACCGGCGCCGCCAGCGGCCACCTGGAGCACGTCGAGGACGGGGAAGGGGGTGACCGGGAGTGAAGAAGATCGACCGTACGAAGCTGACCCTGGGCATCGCGGCGCCGCTCCTCGCCATCGTCGCGGCCCTGCTCATCACCTCGGTGATCATCCTGGCCACCGGCAAGGACCCGATCCACGCCTACACCGTGATGGTGGACTTCGGCTCCAAGAGCGACAGCCAGGTCTGGATCATCAACAAGGCGGTGCCGTACTACCTCTCCGCGCTGGCCGTGGCCATCGGCTTCCGGATGAACCTCTTCAACATCGGCGTGGACGGCCAGTACCGCATCGCGGCCTTCTTCGCCGCGGTCGTCGGCGGCGCGCTCACCCTCCCCGGCTTCCTCCAGATCCCGCTGATCGTCATCGTGGCGATGCTGGTCGGCTCGGTCTGGGCGGGCATCGCGGGCGTACTGAAGACCACCCGCGGGGTCAGCGAGGTCATCACGACCATCATGCTGAACTCCATCGCGGCCGCCGTCATCGGCTACTTCCTCCAGGAAGGCCGGCTCGCGGTGAAGGACGGCAACCTCTTCCACACCCCGGACCTGCCGGCCTCCAGCCACTTCTTCACCATCCCGACCCAGCCGGACCCGCTCGACGGCTTCCTCGTCGTCGCGGCCGTCGCCGGCGTCGCGTACTGGTTCGTCCTCGGCCGCACCCGCTTCGGGTTCGACCTGCGGACCGTCGGCCGGTCGGAGTCCGCGGCCCAGGCGGGCGGCGTCAGCGTCAAGCGCATGGTCGTCACGTCCATGCTGCTGTCCGGCGCCGCCGCGGGCCTGATCGGCATGCCGACGCTGCTCGGCGTCTCGTACAACTACGGCACCGACTTCCCCGTCGGCATCGGCTTCACCGGCATCGCCATCGCGCTGCTCGGCCGCAACCACCCCCTCGGCATGGCCGCCGGCGCGCTGCTGTGGGGCTTCCTGGAACGCACCGGCACCCAGCTGGAGTTCGAGGACTACGAGCAGGAGATCGTCGGCGTGATGCAGGGCGTCATCGTCCTGTGCGTCGTCATCGCCTACGAGGTCGTACGCCGTTACGGCCTGCGGATCCAGCAGCGCAAGGTCGGCGAGGAACTCGCCGCGCAGGCCCGCAAGACCGACAAGGCGGAGGTGTCCGCGTGAGCCAGAACCTCACGGCCCCGGCCACGAAGGACCCCGGCGGCAACGGCGGCAGACTCGCCGCGGCGCGCGCGAAGCTGACCTACCCCAGGGTCCTGCTGATCATCGCGGGCTCCCTCGTCCTGCTCTCGCTCCTGCGCGTCGTCACCGGCGCCACCGACCTCACCGGCTCCGGCCAGTACACCGCGGCCCTCAACGCCGCCGTGCCGATCGGCCTCGCGGGCCTCGGCGGCCTGTGGGCGGAGCGCTCCGGCGTGATCAACATCGGCCTCGAAGGCATGATGATGCTCGGTGCGTTCTCGGCCGGCTGGGTCGGCTGGGAGTACGGGCCCTGGGCGGCGGCGCTGGCCGGCGTCATCGGCGGCGCGCTCGGCGGCCTCATCCACGCCGTCGCCACCGTCACCTTCGGCGTCGACCACATCATCTCCGGTGTCGCCGTCAACATCATGGCGCTGGGCCTCACCCAGTTCCTGGCCAAGCTGTGGTTCGGCGCCGAGGGCAGCGCGGCGGCGCAGGCGGGCGGCAACGACAAGCAGTCCCCGCCGATGGACGACATGCCGACCTTCACGGTCCCCGGCCTCTCCGACTGGCTGCTGTCCCTCGAGAAGCACCACTGGTTCCTGGTCTCCGACCTGGCCGGCATCCTCGGCTCGCTGGTCACCCACGTCTCCTGGCTGACCGTGGTCACCGCCGCCGTCTTCGCGCTCAGCTTCTTCGTCCTGTGGCGCTCGTCCTTCGGGCTGCGCCTGCGGTCCTGCGGCGAGAGCCCGGTCGCGGCCGAGTCGCTGGGCGTCAACGTCTACACGTACAAGTACGCGGCGGTGGTCGTCTCCGGCGCGCTGGCCGGCCTCGGCGGCGCGTTCCTCGCCATCTACGTGCACATCTACCAGGACGGCCAGACCGGCGGCCGCGGCTACATCGGCCTCGCCACCATGATCTTCGGCAACTGGCGGCCCGGCGGCGTCGCCATGGGCGCGGGCCTCTTCGGCTTCATGGACGCCTTCCAGCTCCGCGGCGGCGGCGAGACCGTGCACGCGCTGCTGCTCCTGCTCGCGGTGCTGCTGGTCGGCCTGGCGATCTGGAAGCTGCGCGGCGGCCACCGCGTCCAGGGCACCGCCAGCATCGTCGTCGCCGCCCTGCTCGCCCTCTGGTACGCCACGACCGACACGGTCCCGCTGGAAATCGTCTCCGTGGCGCCGTACATCGCTACGCTGCTGGTCCTGTCGCTGGCCGCCCAGCGGCTACGGGCACCGAAAGCCATCGGCAAGGCGTACCGAAGGGGTCAGGGCACGTGACGAACGAGGTCTGCGGAACCCGAGGGGGCCGGCGCACGTGACCGAAGCTCCCGACTGGGAGAAGCTGCGCGAGCGGGCCCGGGACGCGATGTCCCGGGCCTACGCGCCCTACTCCGGCTACCCCGTCGGTGCGGCGGCCCTCGTGGACGACGGCCGCACCGTCACCGGCTGCAACGTGGAGAACGCCTCCTACGGCCTCGGCCTGTGCGCCGAATGCGGCCTGGTCTCCGAGCTGTTCGCGACCGGCGGCGGCCGGCTCACCGCGTTCGCGTGCGTGGACCGGCACGGCAAGGTCCTGATCCCCTGCGGCCGCTGCCGCCAGCTCCTGTACGAACACGGCGGCCCCGACCTCCTCATCGACACGGAAGCCGGCATCCGCCCCCTGACCGCCCTCCTCCCGGACGCCTTCGGCCCGGAACACCTGTCCCGCTAGACGTGTCGTCCGGCGGCGCCCTGCAGCATCGGGCTGCGGGCTGCGGGGGCGGTGGCTCACCAGTACATGGGCTCGGGCTCCTCCCACTCGTCCAGCGGTGCCAGTTCGCCGCGCAGCCGCACGTCCCGCATCCGGACGACCAGCGCCTGCGTCTCGACGAGCCGCTGGTGGTACTCCGGGAGTTCACGTGGGGACGGGCGCACATCACACATGCTCAGCAGTTCCTGAGCCACCGCGTCCCCCGGCTCCCTCGTGGGCTCGGAGATCACGGCACGTCCCGATGCCACGATCTGCCAGCTCCATCCCTCGCCTCCCCGGGACATGTGCAGCCGGTCGTCCGCCCGCAGCGACTCGAGAAAGGGATAGTCGGCCCACAGCCCGATCCGCACGGTCCGGGTGGCGGGCTCCCAGTGGTACGTCCGGAGCCCCCGCGGATCGGTGCTGCCGGGGGTGTAGAGCCCTCCCCACCGCAACGGGGTGCCCAGCCACTTCGTCATTTCGCCGTCCGTCAGGGGCCGGGGCCCGTCGCCGTACTTCACCCGATCCGGCAGCACGCTGATCCTCCTTCGTTCCGGGCCGGGCTTTCAGTTCCCGACGTCGCGGTGCCACAGGTCGATGGTCGAGGCCTGTCCGCGGGAGCAGCCGCGCGGACAGGCGCGGCAACAGGAGGTCGCACAGCCGCAGGCACAGAGACGGCCGTGGTACATGCACATCGCGCAGGTGGCGCAGCGGTCCTGGTAAGGACATGAGCAGGAGTGGTCCATGGGGGCATTCTCTCCAACTGACGTTCGGCAGGCGCCCGTAATGCCCAGACCGGGGTTGTCGCCTGAAGCCCTTCACGACCGTTCTTCTATGCGTGTAGAACGGAGTCGTTCCCGTAGAAAGGAAGCCGATGGACGCCATCTCCGTCATCCGCGCCAAGCGCGACCGCGCCGAACTGACCGACGACCAGATCGACTGGATCATCGACGCGTACACCCGCGGCGAGGTCGCACACGAGCAGATGTCGTCCCTGGCCATGGCGATCCTCCTCAACGGCATGAACCGCAAGGAGATCGCCCGCTGGACCGCCGCGATGATCGACAGCGGCGAGCGGATGGACTTCTCCTCCCTCACCCGGCCCACCGCCGACAAGCACTCCACCGGCGGCGTCGGCGACAAGATCACCCTGCCGCTGGCCCCCCTGGTCGCCGCGTGCGGCGCCGCCGTGCCCCAGCTCTCCGGCCGCGGCCTCGGCCACACCGGCGGCACCCTCGACAAGCTGGAGGCCATCCCCGGCTGGCGCGCCGACCTCTCCAACGACGAGATGCTGGCCATTCTCGGGGACGTCGGCTCCGTCATCTGCGCGGCGGGCGCGGGGCTCGCCCCCGCCGACAAGAAGCTCTACGCGCTCCGCGACGTGACGGGCACCGTCGAGTCGATCCCCCTGATCGCCTCCTCCATCATGTCCAAGAAGATCGCCGAGGGCACCGGCTCCCTCGTCCTGGACGTCAAGGTCGGCTCCGGCGCCTTCATGAAGAACCTCGACGACGCCCGCGAACTCGCCGCCACCATGGTCGAGCTCGGCACCGACCACGGCGTACGCACCACGGCCCTGCTCACCGACATGGCCACCCCCCTCGGCCTGACCGCGGGCAACGCCCTGGAGGTCCGCGAATCCGTCGAGGTGCTGGCCGGCGGCGGCCCCGCCGACGTGGTCGAGCTGACCCTCGCGCTGGCCCGCGAGATGCTCACCGCGGCCGGCCTCCCCGACGCCGACCCGGCCAAGGCGCTCGCCGACGGCTCCGCGATGGACCACTGGCGCCGCATGATCCAGGCCCAGGGCGGCGACCCCGACGCGCCCCTCCCCGTCGCCCGCGAGCAGCACATCGTGAACGCCGCCACGTCCGGCGTCCTCACCACCCTCGACGCGTACGCCGTCGGCCTGGCCGCCTGGCGCCTGGGCGCGGGCCGCGCCCGCAAGGAGGACCCCGTACAGGCGGGCGCCGGCGTGGAACTGCATGCCAAGCCCGGTGACGAGGTGCGAGCGGGGGAGCCCCTGCTCACCCTGCACACCGACACCCCGGAGAAGTTCGCGTCCGCCATCGAGGCCCTGGACGGCGGCGTACTGATCGCCCCGTCCGGTACGGACTTCACCCCGGACCCGATCGTCCTGGACCGCATCGCGTAACCCCTCGGGGCGGACGGCGGCGGGCGTGCTCCGAGCGGGCGCGCCCGCCGCGCGCTGCCGGCGCTCGGGTGTTCTGCTGGCCGCATGGCCAAGAAGAACCAGAAGAAGAGTGAGTCCGGCCTCCGCAAGGGCGACAAGGTCACCTGGAAGAGCCACGGCAGCGAGGCGGTCGGCGAGGTCGAGAAGAAGATCACCCAGCGCACCGAGGAGGGCGGCCGCACGGTCGACGCCTCCCCGGACGACCCCCAGTACAAGGTCCGCAGCGAGAAGCCCGGCGGCTCGGCGGTGCACAAGCCCGGCGCCCTGAAGAAGAAGGGCAAGTGAGCGCGGTGGCGAAGCAGGACGACCGCGACGGCCACGACGCGACCTGGCGCGACTTCAAGGACGCGGTGAACATGTCCCCGTCCGAGCTGGACAAGTGGCTGAGGACGGACGAGTCCAAGGACGCGGGCCGGCACAAGGGCGGCGGCGAGTCCGTCGGCCACGAGTCCGGCCGGAAGATCGTCGGCATCCTCAGGACCGAGCGCGACGACCTCTCCGACGGCGACTACGCCCACATGCGCAAAGTCACCGGCTACGTCCACCGTCACATGGCCCAGCGCCCCAAGGGCGACGTCAAGGACTCCACTTGGCGCCACTCCCTGATGAACTGGGGGCACGACCCGCTGAAGAAGTAGGCGCGTGAGCAGAAACGTGCCCCCTGACCTGCGGTTTCCTCGTACGGGTGAACGAGATCGGTGGACCGGTTCGGGTCCTGTTCGGCACGCTGGGATCGGTGACGTACCGATAGAGGAGACCGCCATGAGCGCACTCACCGTCGACCACGCGTCGGACAACGACCACGAGTGGGACGACCTCGTCCGTATCTGGGAACAGGCGGACGTACCCGAGGGCTGGAAGGTGGAGATCATCGAGGGGATCGTCACCGTGTCGCCACCGCCCGACAACGTCCACAACGTCATCGCCGAGAGGGTCCACCGTCGCCTGTACTCCGTGCTCCCCGAGGACTGGGGTGTCTATCAGACGGTTGGGGCGTCAGTTCCCTCACGGAAGGGCATCTGGATTCCGGATCTCGCTGTGATTCCGGACGACGATCTTCTTGGTGGGGAATCCAAGACATTCGTCCCAGCAGCTGCCGCCAAACTGATCGTCGAAGTCACGTCACAGTCCAACGCGCGCAACGACCGGATCGCCAAGGCCGCAGGCTACGCCCGAGCCGGCGTCCCGCTCTATCTGCTCGTCGACCGGTTCGCCCCCGCCGGTCCCACCATCACCCTCCACGGCGAGCCGTCGGACGACGTCTACCGTGTGCTGTGGGCCGGCAAGTTCGGCGACGAGGTGGACCTTCCGGCTCCCTTCGGTCTCACCCTCGACACCGGAATCCTCCCCACCGACTGACGCCGCGCAAAGACGAAGGGGCCGACCCGCCAGGACAGGTGGCGGGGCGGCCCCTCCGGGCTCTTGGGCCGCGTTACGCGGCCTTCTGCATCTGCAGGACGCGGCGCTCGGCGACCGCCTTGCGGGTGGCGTAGAGCGTGACCGACGCCGCCGCGACCATGGCCAGCAGGCCGAGGGCGACCGTGGCGGCCCAGCCGCCGGCGTGGAAGGCCGCGGCGCCGAGCGCACCGCCGACGCTGGAGCCGATGTAGTACGCGCTCTGGTACAGCGCCGACGCCTGCGCACGGGCCGTCTTCGCCGTACGGCTGACCGCCGAGGACGCCACCGCGTGGCCCGCGAAGAAGCCGGCGGTGATCAGGACCAGACCGAGGACCACCAGGATCAGCACGTCCGCCAGGGACAGCAGCAGACCCGCCGCCGTCGTGCCGACGGCCAGGTACAGCGCCCCGCGCCGCCCCGTCCGCCCGACCAGGCGCCCGGCCGCGGCCGAGGAGACCGTGCCGACGAGGTAGACCAGGAAGACCGAGCCCGCGATGCCCTGCGGGAGGGAGAACGGCGCGCCGACGAGGCGGTAGCCGATCACCGTGTAGACCGCGCCGAAGACCGTCATGAAGAGCGCGCCGATGGCGTACAGACGGCAGAGGAGGGGGTCGGAGAGGTGGCCGAGGATCGTCCGGCCGAGCGCCTTCGGGCCGACCGCCTTCGGTACGAAGTGCCGCGCCTTCGGCACCATCAGCCGGAAGACCACCGCGCACACCACCGCCATCGCGCCGACCGCGCCGAGTGCCGCGCGCCAGCCCCAGGCCTGGGCGACCCAGCCGGTCACGATCCGGCCCGACATGCCGCCGATGCTGTTGCCCGCGACGAACAGCCCCACCGCGGCGACCAGCGCCTTGGCCCGTACCTCCTCGGCCAGGAAGGCCATCGCCGAGGCCGGTACACCGGCCAGCGCCACGCCCTGGATGCCGCGCAGGGCGATCAGTACGCCGAGCGAGGGCGCGAACGGCACCAGCATCGCCACCACGGCGGCGACGCTCAGCGACACCGTCATCATCGTGCGGCGGCCGAACCGCTCCGAACAGGCGCTCAGCGGCAGTACCGCGAGGGCCAGGCCGAAGGTCGCCGCCGACACGGTCCAGCTCGCCTGGTCCGGCGTCACCCCGAGGTCGTCGGAGATGGCGGGCAGCAGCGCCTGCGTGGAGTAGAGGAGGGCGAAGGTCGAGATGCCGGACGCGAAGAGCGCAAAGCTCATCCGGCGGTAACCGGGGCCCCCGGGCCGCAGCTTGCCGGCCTCGGGGTCGGCAGCGGTCGCGGCGGAATCGACGGTGGTGGACGACTGGGCAGAGGCGTCCGCGCGGGTGGTGGCGGACGCCCTGGTATCAGCAGGAGGCATGGCCCGAACGTACGGCGATCAGGTTTCATGCGTCCAATGCATTGAAACGCCATAATCGATGCCATGCCGCATGACCACAGCTCACAGCGCCCACTGTTGCAGCTTCGCAACAGAAAAGACATCCCCGATTCGTCCTGGGCGCCGGCGCTGGCGCCCCGCCTCGCCCAGTTCGAGGCGGTGGCCCGGCACGAGCACGTGACCCGCGCCGCGTACGAACTGGGCATGCCGCAGCCGACCCTCAGCCGCGCCATCGTCCGCCTGGAGGAGGAGCTCGGTGTTGCGCTCTTCGCCCGGCACGGCCGCACCCTCTCGCTCAGCCCCGCGGGCCGCGCCTTCCTCGCCTCCGTCGAGCGCGCGCTCAGCGACATCGAACGGGCGGCGGAGTCCGTACGCGCCGACGCCGACCCGGCCGCCGGCAAGGTCGCCTTCGGCTTCCTGCACACCCTCGGCTCCGAGACCGTACCGGGCCTGCTGCGCACCTTCCGCGCCGACCACCCCAAGGTCCGCTTCCAGCTCGTGCAGACCTACGGCGAGGCGATGCTCGACCGGCTGCGCGCCGGCGACCTGGACCTCTGCCTGACCTCACCGGTCCCCGACGCGCCCGGGCTGGTCGCCCGCCGCCTGGACGAGCAGAAGCTGCGCCTGGTCGTACCCGACGACCACCCGCTCGCCGGCCGTAAGCGCATTCGCCTCGCCGAGGCCGCCGACGAGCTGTTCGTCAGCCTGGAGGCGGGCTTCGGGCTGCGCCGCATCACCGATGCCTTGTGCGCGGAGGCCGGCTTCACGCCGAAGGTCGCCTTCGAGGGCGAGGAGGCCGAGACGCTGCGCGGCCTGGTCGCCGCGGGCCTGGGCGTCGCCCTGCTGCCGCCTCCGCCCGTCCCGCGCCCGGGCGTCGTCGAACTCACCGTCACCGCCCCGCGCGCCGTCCGCGAGATCGGCGTCGCCTGGCTCGACGGTCACGTGGACACGCCCCCCGTGGCCGCTTTCAAGAAGTTCCTGCTGAGCCGGCGGGGGCAGTTGCTGCATTGAGGGTGGGGGAGAGGGGGGCGGGGTGGGGGGAGGGCGTTCGCCTGTTTCCTGGCAGGGCCCCTCCCTCTCCCCGTGGGGCCAAGTCCCCCCGAGAGCCCGGTGACGGGTCCCCTCCCCCCACCTCCGCCACACTGCTCCCGAAGCTACCGCGCCCCACTGACAGTCCGGCCCGGGCGGCTCACCCCTGCAGGGTCGCCCCGAACCCCACCGCCAGGGGCATGCGGAGGCCCAGGGGCGGAGGTGCGGCCATGGCGTCCTGGACGGGGCGGGAGTAGCCGTGGTGGAAGAGGGAGCCGAGGACGAAGTCGGTGGTGAGGGAGCGGAGTTCGGCGCGGTGCTGGTGCAGGCCGTGGCCGTCGGAGTGGACCTCGAAGCGGCAGGTGTCGCGGTTGATCTTCTTGGCGCGTTCGGCGTAGCGGTAGGACAGGTCGGGGTCCACCCGTTCGTCGTTGGTGCCGTGTACGAGCAGGACGCGCCTGCCGACCAGTTGTTTCACCGGATCGGGTGGGGTGGCGGCCGGGCCGGCCGGGAGCCAGGGGGCGATGCCCACCACGGAGTTGACCGCGGGGTGGCCGGCGGCGAGCAGGGCGGCCCGGGCGCCCGTACCCGTACCGATGAGGCAGACCGGGACGTCACCGTAGCGGCGGACGACCTCGGCCACCGCCCACTCCGCGTCCCGCGCCGGGTGGGCCGCCTCGCCGTTCCAGCCGCGGCAGCGGAACCGCAGGACATGGGTGGTCAGCCCGTCCCCGCGGCCGGACCGCGCCAGCGCCGTCGCCAGTGAGCGCGCCGCGAGCGTGGCCACCGGCGAGGTGCGTCCGGTGCTCGTCTCGCAGCCTTCGGGCAGTAACAGGGCGACCGCGTTCACCGCGCCGCCTGCCGCCCCCGTACCCGCTCCCAGTCGTTTCCCCAGCCGGGCCGTGCGCCCGGACACCGATCGGCCATCCATGAGCAGAACCATGGCAGACGGGGAGTCGGTGGCCCACCCCGTGTACGGGTCACTGTTCCGTATCGGTGGTGTGCGGCGGAGGGGATCGGTCCGCGGGCGCGGCCGGGGCCCGGACGCGGGTGCCGCGAGAGCCGCCTGAGGGGCCGCCGGTACGGAGGCCGGGAAGCGGCCGGAACGCTAGTGCCTTCTACGCGCGTAGGGGCTACAGTGCGGAAATGACGAGCGAGACCACCAACCTCCCGACCGCACAGCAGATCCGCCGCGCGCCGAAGGTGCTGCTCCACGATCACCTCGACGGCGGTCTGCGTCCCGCCACGATCGTCGACCTCGCCCGCGAGACCGGGTACGACGGCCTCCCCGAGACGGACCCGGAGAAGCTCGGCATCTGGTTCCGCGAGGCCGCCGACTCGGGCTCGCTGGAACGCTATCTGGAGACCTTCGCGCACACCTGCGCCGTCATGCAGACCCGCGACGCGCTGGCCAGGGTGGCCGCCGAGTGCGCCGAGGACCTGGCCGCCGACGGCGTCGTCTACGCCGAGGTCCGGTACGCGCCGGAGCAGCACCTGGAGAAGGGGCTCAGCCTCGAAGAGGTCGTCGAGGCGGTCAACGAGGGGTTCCGGGAGGGCGAGCGGCGGGCGCGCGCCCACGGCCACCGCATCCGCGTCGGTGCGCTGCTCACCGCGATGCGGCACGCGGCCCGCGCCCTGGAGATCGCCGAACTGGCCAACCGCTACCGCGACCTCGGCGTGGTCGGCTTCGACATCGCGGGCGCCGAGGCGGGCTACCCGCCCACCCGTCACCTGGACGCCTTCGAGTACCTCAAGCGCGAGAACAACCACTTCACGATCCACGCGGGCGAGGCGTTCGGGCTGCCGTCGATCTGGCAGGCGCTCCAGTGGTGCGGTGCCGACCGGCTCGGCCACGGCGTGCGGATCATCGACGACATCCGGGTCGACGACAGCGGCGAGGTGAAGCTCGGCCGGCTGGCGTCGTACGTACGGGACAAGCGCATCCCGCTCGAGATGTGCCCGACCTCGAACCTGCAGACCGGCGCGGCCAGTTCCTACGCCGAGCACCCGATCGGGCTGCTGCGGCGGCTGCAGTTCCGTCTGACCGTCAACACCGACAACCGGCTCATGTCCGGGACGAGCATGTCGCGCGAGTTCGAGCACCTGGTGGAGACGTTCCGGTACACGTTCGACGACATGCAGTGGTTCACCGTCAATGGAATGAAGAGCGCCTTCCTTCCTTTTGATGAACGTCTGGCCATGATCAACGATGTGATCAAGCCCGGTTACGCCGAACTGAAGTCGGAATGGCTCTTCCCGAAGGGGCCCGCGGACTCGGTGTGAGCAGGGCATCCTGACGCTCGGTGAGGCGCTGGGGCGGAGAGCGCGGGGTGCCTGCCGCGGCGGCGAACCGGGCATGTGGGATGTTTGCGGCTTCGGCGATCATGTCTTTAGCGTCGGGTGCCGGACAAAACCCCGTCGCGAGGACAAAAGTTGATGAAGCAGGGAACCGTCAAGATCATCGGTGCCGCGGCCCTCGGTGCCGCCATCGCTGCCACCGCGGCCGGCACGGCCACCGCCGCCCCCGCGGGCGAGCCGGTCACCGGTGCCACCAGCGGTGCGCTGCAGAGCGTCACCGGCAAGGCCGCGCCGTCTCCCGACGAAGGCGGTGCCCAGGTGAACAGCAAGGACAACCTCCTCGGCGGCCTGCCGGCCGGCGGCCTCACCAACAGCCTCCCCCTCGGCGGCTGAGACGTCGCCACGCACCGCGCCCCGGCCCGTACGCAGCGTACGGACCGGGGCGCGGTGCGTGCGGGCCCGCGGCAGGCGGCCGGCGCTGCCGGACCGGCCCGCCGCGGCGCGCGGCTCACCAGGCTTCGCTGTACTTCTTCTCGGCCGGCAGGAAGATCCACAGGGCCAGGTAGACCAGGAACTGGGGACCGGGCAGCAGACACGACAGCACGAAGATCACGCGCATCGTGGTCGGCGTCGTGCCGAAGCGCCGGGCCAGACCCGCGCAGACTCCGGCGATCATCCTGTTGTTGCGGGGGCGGACAAGTGCGGCGGCCATGGGGTCGACTCCTCGGTCGGTCTCCGGGGCGCTTCCGGTGCGACCCGATGACTCCACGCTAGGTCCGTGAGCCGGACAGCGCGTCGGCCTGCGGAGCGATGCCGACCCTGGAGATCGTCGGGGTCGGCCCCCGCCGGGGGTCCTCCCGACGGCGGAGCCGGGACCTGACCACGGGGACGACGGCCAGGTGCGCCAGTACTACTCCGAGGATGTTCAGCAGGACGACGTCCACGTCCGGCACCCGCCCCGGCACCGTGCCCTGCAGCAGCGCCACCACGAAAGCGATCATCGCGCCGGTGAAGACGGTACGGGTGAAGGAACCCAGCGCCGAGGCGGTCAGCCGGCCGCCGGCCATCGGCAGCAGCACCCCCAGCGGCGCCATCAGCAGCACCGGCCCGCCCAGGTGGTGCGCGGCCTCCCACGGCCCCAGCGCCAGCTCGGCACGGATCGTCTCCAGCAGCCGGAGATTGGCTTCGGGCACCCAGGGCACCGCCCGTGGGCGCAGTGTCAGCCAGTAGACGACCGACAGATGCGCCAGAAGAAGCACGAAGCCCGCGGCGCGCATACGGAAACCGGCCATCCCGCCGGGGCCGAGAGAGCCTGTGTGTGAACCCCGGCCGGGCGCCCGCCGCCTGGCACGCACACTCGCGGCGTTGCCGAAACGCCCTGGTAGCTCCGCTACGAGGACTTTCCGGCGGCTTGCGATTGCACGCACCAGACGACGCGCGCTGATCCGGCCGGGATTCACACACAGGCTCTGACGCTGCACACCCGCCCAGACGCCACGACCGGTGGCGGCGGTTCCGTGCGGGCCGTCACAGCGGGCCGAGGGCGCCGGGCTCAGTCCTTGCCCGTCGTGCGGCCGGCGTCCGGCAGCGGGCTGCCCCAGGCGGCGTTGCGGGCGATGTCCGGGTGGCGGAGCACGGCGTCGGAGCAGTCGTAGTGGCGCGGTGCCGCGTCGTCCGGGCCGCCGAGCACCGCGGCCCGCTTCCCGTCCACCGGCATCCGCGTCCCGTACGTGCACACCAGCTGCGCGAGCGCGAACGAGGGCAGGTCCTCCGGGCGGATGTTCAGCCGCAGCGCGTCCTCGGGATCGTCCCCGCGCGGCCCGGACACCGTCAGGTCCTCCGGTACCGCCGTCTCGAAGCCCGCCTCCACCTCGCCGGGCGCCGGCTGCTGCCGCAGCTCGTTCAGGAGCGTACGGGCCATCTCCGGCCGGTCCTCGGCGGTGCCGCCCTTGGGCAGCGACACGGTCCGCTCCACCGGTACCAGCCCCGAGCTGCACACCAGGTAGATCCTGACCGGGACCCCGACCGGCACCTCCGGCACCCCGGCCGCCTCCTGCGCCTTGCAGCTGACCCGCGAGGGCGCGCCGCCCGCGTCCACCGGCACCGACGTGCCGCGGATGCCGCAGCCGGCCACCGTCAGGAGCAGTGCCAGGACCGCGCCGGCGCGCCGGGCCGGCCGCGTGAGGGCCCGCCTCATCGCTCGTCCCCCGCGTCCGGGCCGTCGTCCGCGCCGTCCCGCTTCCGCTGCCCGTCGGCCGTCCCCGAGCCGGAGCCGCCGGCACCGTCCTCCGCGAGCCGCGAGGCGTCCCTGGGGAGTCGCAGCGTGAAGACCGCACCGCCCTCGTCGGAGTTGGCCGCCGTGATCTCGCCGCCGTGGATGTGCGCGTTCTCCAGGGCGATGGACAGGCCGAGGCCCGAGCCCTCCGAGCGGGGCCGGGAGGCGCTCGCCTTGTAGAAGCGGTCGAAGACGTGCGGCAGCACCTCCTCGGGAATGCCGGGCCCGTGGTCCCGTACGCGGATGAGCAGCCGGTCCCCGTCGTCGGAGGATTCCGTACGGACCGACACCCGCACCGGCGAGCCGCCGTGCTTGAGCGCGTTGCCGATGAGGTTCGCCAGGATCACGTCAAGGCGGCGCGGGTCCAGCCGCGCGACGATGCCGCGCTCGGCGTCCAGCTCCACGGCGTCCAGCCAGGCCCGTGCGTCGATGCACGCCGTGACCTGGTCCGCGACGTCCACGTCGTCCAGGACCAGCCGGGCCGTGCCCGCGTCGAATCGGGTGACCTCCATCAGGTTCTCCACCAGGTCGTTCAGCCGCCGGGTCTCGCTGACCACCAGCTGCACCGCGGGCGCGATCATCGGGTCGAGCGCGTCGGCCTCCTCCTCCAGGACCTCCGTCACGGCCGTGATCGCGGTCAGCGGCGTCCGCAGCTCGTGCGACATGTCCGCGACGAAGCGCCGCGAGGACGCCTCCCGCGTGCTCAGCTCCTCCACCCGCTGCTGGAGCCGCTCGGCGGTCCGGTTGAACGTACGGGAGAGGTCGGCCAGCTCGTCCGTGCCGGTCACCCGCAGCCGGGTGTCCAGCTTCCCCTCACCCAGCTCGCGTGCCGCGGTGCCGAGCCGCTGCACGGGCCGCAGCACGGTCGTCGCCGCGGCCTGCGCCAGCAGCGCCGAGCCGACCAGCGCGAGCAGCGTCGCGACCCCCAGCGACCAGGCGAGGGAGTTCAGGTCCTGCCGCTCGGTGGCCAGCGACTTCAGCATGTACCCGGTCGGGCCGCCGCCGTTCAGCTTCGCCCCGGCCACGAAGTACGGGTCGTCCTCGATCTCCTGCCGCTGCCAGTACAGGTGGTACGGCGACTTGTTCGACGCGTCCACGGGGCGCCGCTGCTCCACGGCCTTCTGCAGCGTCTCCGGCACGGTCTTCAGGTTCAGGAGGTCCTGGTCGGTGGTGGCCGTGCAGGTCCTGCCCGCATCGTCCTTCGCGAGCAGCAGTACGTCGTAGTTCTGCGGTCCGGCACCCATCTGGCGCGCGGCGTCCCGCAGTTCCCCGCAGGCCGGGTGGAGCGGCAGCGACCGCGTACGCTCCGCCAGCTGGGTGCGGAAGTCCTTCAGCGCGGCGTTCTGCGTACGGTCCAGCACGGTGTTGCGGTTGAGCCAGTACGCGATGCCGGAGGCGGAGACCGCGGCGGTCAGCGCCACCAGCGCGAAGACCACCACCAGGCGCAGCCGCAGGCTGGTCCAGCGCAGCAGGCCGGACGCGACCCCGCGCAGCCGGCCGGCGGCCGGTTCACTCACTGCGGGGTGTCCAGCCGGTAACCGACGCCGCGGACCGTACGGATCAGCGTCGGCGAGGACGGTACGTCCTCCACCTTGGCCCGCAGCCGCTGCACACACGCGTCCACCAGGCGCGAGTCACCGAGGTAGTCGTGCTCCCACACCAGGCGGAGCAGCTGCTGTCTGGACAGCGCCTGTCCGGGCCGGCGGCTCAGCTCCAGCAGCAACCGCAACTCGGTCGGGGTCAGTTGCAGATCCTCGCCGTTCTTGGTCACCGTCATCGCCGAACGGTCGATGACCAGTGACCCGAACGTCGCCGAGTCGCTCGACTCGCGTTCGCCGCGCCGCAGCACCGCCCTGATCCGGGCGTCCAGCACCCGCCCCTGCACCGGCTTGACGACGTAGTCGTCCGCGCCGGACTCCAGTCCGACGACCACATCGATGTCGTCGTTACGCGCGGTCAGCAGGATGATGGGCAGTTGGTCCGTACGGCGGATCCGCCGGCACACCTCGAAACCGTCGATCCCCGGCAGCATCACGTCCAGGACGATCAGGTCGGGGCGCTGCTCACGCAGCAGTTTCAGGCCGTCCTCGCCCGTCGCCGCGGTCACCACACGGTGACCCTGGCGGGACAGCGAGAGTTCGAGGGCCGTGCGGATGGCGTCGTCGTCCTCGATCAGCAACAGGAAAGGCACGTGCGCCATTCTGGCGCATGGCGCGGCCGGACTTCGACCGGCGGCGTCCCGCGCCCCGCTCCGCACGCGCCCCACCTGCCCCGGCGTACGCCCGAAGGAGGGTGCGGTGAACCTCGCGCGGCTGCCTGTGACAGGGCTGTGACAGTCGGCGGACAACGCGATGAAACTGCCGCGGCAGAGTTTCTGGCACCGGGTGAGAACGGCCCGGGACCGCAGATGAACGAGCCGGCTCAACCGACGGGGGGCGCGAGATGAACACACTGCACAGCACCGCCAACAGCGCAGTAATCACGCGTCTTCACGATGTCGTACGAGCCGGGGAGAAGTCCGGTGCCGTGAGCGGGCGGGGGTGCGCTCGCGGCACCGGGCGTCAGCGCCAGGCCGCGTACTTCGTGACGCCGGTCGAGGCCGTTGACACCGTCGTGGGAACCGTGGCCCCGGTGGTCACGGACGGGGGAACCGACGGGGGACGCACGTACGGGGAGGCCACGGAGGAGCGGAGCGCCGCGCCGGCGGCGGTGGACAGCGAAGCCGAGTTCACCGCCTACGTCCAGGAGCGCCGCGCCTCCCTGTACGCCACCGCCTACCACCTGACCGGCGACCGCCACGAGGCCGAGGACCTGCTGCAGAGCGCGCTGTTCTCGACCTACCGGGCGTGGGACCGGATCAGCGACAAGGGGGCGGTCGGTGGGTACCTGCGCCGCACGATGACCAACCTGCACATCAGTGCCTGGCGTCGGCGGAAGCTGAACGAGTACCCCACCGAGGAACTGCCGGAGACGGCCGGTGACCACGACGCGATGCGCGGCACCGAGCTGCGCGCCGTGCTGTGGCAGGCGCTGGCCAAGCTGCCCGAGACGCAGCGCACGATGCTCGTCCTGCGCTACTACGAGGGCCGGACGGACCCGGAGATCGCCGACATACTGAACATCAGCGTCGGCACGGTGAAGTCGAGCATCTGGCGTTCGCTGCGGCGGCTGCGCGAGGACGACGTCCTCAGCTTCGGCCGCGACCAGGAGGAGTCCTTCGGCGAGCTGGTGGCCTGAGGGGCGGGGACACGGGGGAAGCGGTCCGGGGGCCGCACGTACGGGGGAGAACACGGGGGAAGGAAGACGGGGGAAGAAGAGAGCGGGAACCGGCAGGCGGGGGGTCTGCCGATTCCCGCTCTTTCCGTGCGCCGTCAGCCGGTGGCCACCGTGATCACCGGCTCGTGCCGTACCGGGAAGTTCACCGAGTTCGCGATGAAGCACTGGTCGTGCGCCTTGGTGTGCAGCCGCCGGGCCCGCTCGGGGTCCGAGCCCGCCGCGATCTCCACCCGCGGCCGCAGCACGACCTCGGTGAAGGCGCCGCCGCCCTTGCCGTCCTCGGTCATCGTGCCGCTCGCCCCGTCCGTGTACGAGGTCACCACCACGCCCGACAGTGAGCAGACGGCCAGGTACGTGAGCATGTGGCACTGGGCCAGCGAGGCGAGCAGCAGCTGTTCCGGATTCCAGCGGTCCCCGGTGCCGAGGAAGGCCGGGTCGGCGGTGCCCGGCAGCGGCGGCGGGCCGTCCGCCGTCACCTCGTGGTCCCGGCCGTACGTGCGGTATCCGTCGGTTCCGGCACCGGAGTTGCCGGTCCAGGTCACGCGGGCGAGGTAGGAGTGTTCCTTGGGCACGTGGCCTCCTGCGTCAGCTCCGTACGGGGGCGGTGACGTCCGCCCCCGCGGAGGATATCCGGGCCAGCGCCTCCGGCTTCGCACAGGCGTACGCGCCCAGGGCGGTCTGCCGCGCCACCACCGACCGTTCGGCGCGCAGCAGTCGCAGGCCCCGGCGCACCAGGTACCCGGCGGGTTTACGGCCCTCACGCAGGTCACGCAGCAGCCGGCGACGGAACGTCGTGGTGGGCCGGCCGCGCAGGCACAGCGCGTCGGCCAGCACCCCCGCCGCCCGGCAGGCCTCGACGATCTCGGCGGCGAAGATCCCTTCGGCGATGAACAGCGGCGCGCCCGCCAGCTCCAGCTTGTCCTCGCCGACCCGGGCGCTCCTGGCGATGTCGTAGACGGGGACGGCCGCGCGGCCCGTACGGCACAGTTCCTCGATCGCGGTGAGCGCGGCGGCCGCGTCCCAGGACAGCGGCGAGTCCCAGTCGGCGCCCCCGCCGTCCGGAAGCTGCGGCAGGGAGGCGTCCGTGGCCTCCTTGTAGAAGTCGTCCAGGCGCAGCACGGGGAGGCCGGTGCGGGCGGCGAGGGAGGACTTCCCGGAGCCGGAGGGGCCGGTCAGCAGGATGACGCGGGCGGGCGGCGCACTGGGGAGAAGGCTCACGGGCATTCATTGTCGCGCATTCGTCCGTGTGAGCTACCCCGGCCGGACAAGGTGGATTGTGGACACACCCGTCAACTACTCTGCGCATCCGACCCATTACAGACGATCGCCTCACCGGTGGCGGTCGGTACCACCGTAAACGGACTCCACAGGCAGGTGCTCATGGCCTCTCACGCACGTCTTCCCCAGCAGAGCCGTACGGCGCGCGGGCTGCTGCGCGCCGGGCTCGCGGTGTCCGTGACGGGCGCCGCGCTGGTCGCGGGTGCCTCCACCGCCGCCGCTGCCGGAGGGAAGTCGGAACCGGCGAGCGTGGAGGACGTCCAGGCGGCCGTGAACTCCGCGGTCGGCGCTCTGCACCAGACCACGGCCAGCGGCGTCGGCACGGTCAAGGACCTCCGTCTGAACCCTCTCGCGGGCACCGGGACCGACCCGCTGGACAACGCCGTCGGCACCCAGATCGCCGACTTCAAGCCGTTCAGCACCGCGTCCCTGACCGCTCCGCTGTCCGACGGCGCGGCCCTGGGCCAGCTGCCCGTCGTGGGCCCGGTGACGCAGGCGCTGCCCGGATAGCGGCCGGACGTACGACAGGGGCGCCCGCGGCCGTGCGTACGGCTCGCGGGCGCCCTCCGGCGCGGTGCGGCGGGCTCGGACGCCCATCGGGTGGACTCAGACGCCCATCGGGTGCCAGACCGTCTTGGTCTCCAGGTAGGCCAGCATGCGGTCGGTGCCGGGGTCGGCGGTCCAGTCCACAGCCTGTGGACGGTGGACGCGCTTGAGGTTGTCGGCGGCCGCCGTCTCCAGGGCGGTCGCCTCCTCCCGGTCACCGGCCACGCCCGCGAGGTCGATCGCGTTGACGTCCTGGTGCGCGGCCAGCGGCCCGGCGATCTCGGCCGTACGGCCCGACAGCACGTTCACCACGCCGCCGGGCAGGTCGGAGGTGGCCAGCACCTCGCCCAGCGACAGGGCAGGCAGCGGCGCCTTCTCGCTGGCCACCACCACGACGGTGTTACCGGTCACGATCGCCGGCGCGATCACCGACACCAGCCCGAGGAACGAGGACTCCTGCGGCGCCAGGACGGCCACCACGCCGGTCGGCTCGGGCGTGGAGAGGTTGAAGAACGGGCCCGCGACCGGGTTCGCGCCGCCCGCGACCTGCGCGATCTTGTCGGACCATCCGGCGTACCAGACCCACCGGTCGATCGCCGCGTCCACCTGCGCCGCCGCCTTGGACTTCGACAGTCCCTCGGCGTCGGCCACCTCCGAGACGAACTGCTCCCGGCGGCCCTCCAGCATCTCGGCGATGCGGTACAGGATCTGGCCGCGGTTGTACGCGGTGGCACCGGACCAGCCGCCGAACGCCTTGCGGGCGGCGACCACCGCGTCGCGCGCGTCCTTGCGGGAGGACAGCGGGGCGTTGGCGAGCCACTTGCCCTTTGCGTCGGTCACCTCGTACACCCGCCCGCTCTCGGACCGGGGGAACTTGCCCCCGACGTACAGCTTGTAGGTCTTGAAGACGCTCAGCCGATCAGACATTCAGGTACGCCTCCAGACCGTGCCGGCCGCCCTCGCGGCCGAAGCCCGACTCCTTGTAGCCGCCGAACGGCGACGCCGGGTCGAACTTGTTGAACGTGTTGGACCAGACGACGCCCGCGCGCAGCTTGCCCGCCGTCCACAGGCTGCGGGAGCCCTTCTCGGTCCAGATGCCCGCCGACAGGCCGTACGGCGTGTTGTTCGCCTTGGCCACGGCCTCCTCGGGCGTACGGAACGTCAGCACGGACAGCACCGGGCCGAAGATCTCCTCGCGGGCGATGCGGTGCGCCTGCGTGACGCCGGTGAACAGGGTCGGCGCGAACCAGTAGCCCTCGCCGGGCAGTTCGCAGGCCGGCGCCCAGCGCTCGGCGCCCTCGGCCTCGCCCGCGTCGGCCAGCGCCTTGATACGGGCCAGCTGCTCGGCGGAGTTGATGGCGCCGATGTCGGTGTTCTTGTCCAGCGGGTCGCCGACGCGCAGGGACGCCATCCGGCGCTTGAGCGCGTCCAGCAGCTCGTCCTGGACCGACTCCTGCACCAGCAGCCGGGAGCCGGCGCAGCAGACGTGGCCCTGGTTGAAGAAGATGCCGTTGACGATGCCCTCGACGGCCTGGTCGAGCGGCGCGTCGTCGAAGACGATGTTCGCGGCCTTGCCGCCCAGCTCCAGGGTGAGCTTCTTGTCCGTGCCCGCGACCGTACGCGCGATGGCCTTGCCGACCTCGGTCGAGCCGGTGAAGGCGACCTTGTCGACGTCCGGGTGCGCGACCAGCTCGGCGCCGGTCGAGCCGTCGCCGGTCAGGATGTTGACGACGCCCCTGGGCAGCCCGGCCTGGCGGCAGATGTCCGCGAAGAAGAGCGCGGAGAGCGGGGTGGTCTCGGCGGGCTTCAGGACGACGGTGTTGCCGCAGGCCAGCGCCGGGGCGATCTTCCACGCGAGCATCAGCAGGGGGAAGTTCCAGGGGATGACCTGGCCGGCGACGCCCAGCGGCTTCGGGTCGGTTCCGAGGCCCGCGTGGCCGAGCTTGTCGGCCCAGCCCGCGTAGTAGAAGAAGTGCGCGGCGACCAGTGGCAGGTCGGAGTCGCGGGACTCCTTGATCGGCTTGCCGTTGTCCAGCGACTCCAGCACCGCCAGCTCGCGCGAGCGCTCCTGGATGAGGCGGGCGATCCTGAAGAGGTACTTGGCGCGCTCGGCACCGGGCAGCGCCGACCACTTCTCGAACGCCTTGCGCGCGGCCTTCACGGCGCGCTCGACGTCGGCGGCCCCGGCCTGCGCGACCTCGGAGAGGACCTCCTCGTTCGCCGGGGAGACGGTCTTGAAGACCTTGCCGTCGGCCGCGTCGGCGAACTCGCCGTCGATGAACAGCCCGTACGAGGGAGCGATGTCGACGACCGCGCGCGACTCCGGCGCGGGTGCGTATTCAAAAGCCATGGTCAGTCCACCGTCACGTAGTCGGGGCCGGAGTACCGGCCGCTGCTGAGCTTCTGGCGCTGCATCAGCAGGTCGTTGAGGAGGCTGGACGCGCCGAAGCGGAACCAGTCCGCGGTCAGCCACTCCTCGCCCAGCGTCTCGTTCACCATGACCAGGTACTTGATCGCGTCCTTGGACGTGCGGATGCCGCCGGCCGGCTTCACCCCGACCTGCACCCCGAGCCGGTCGTGGAAGTCGCGGACGGCCTCCAGCATCAGCAGGGTGACCGGGGGAGTGGCGTTGACGCCGACCTTGCCGGTGGAGGTCTTGATGAAGTCGGCGCCCGCGAGCATCGCGAGCCAGGAGACGCGGCGGACGTTGTCGTAGGTCTGGAGTTCGCCGGTCTCGAAGATGACCTTGAGGTGCGCCGCGCTGCCGTCCTCGCGGACGCAGGCCTCCTTCACGGCCTTGATCTCCTCGAAGACCTCCAGGTACCGGCCGGCGAGGAACGCGCCCCGGTCGATCACCATGTCGATCTCGTCGGCGCCGGCCGCGACCGCGTCCCGGGTGTCGGCGAGCTTCACCGGCAGTGCCGCGCGGCCCGCGGGGAACGCGGTGGCCACGGAGGCGACATGGATGCCGGAGGCGCCGAGCGCCTCCTTGGCGGTCGCCACCATGTCCGGATACACGCAGATCGCGGCGACCTTCGGCACCGTGCGGTCCGTGGGGTCGGGGTTGACGCCCTTGGCGCACAGGGCCCGGACCTTGCCCGGGGTGTCCGCTCCTTCGAGCGTCGTCAGGTCGATCATCGAGATGGCGAGGTCGATGGCGTACGCCTTCGCCGTGTTCTTGATCGAGCGGGTGCCGAGCGCGGCGGCGCGGGCTTGCAGCCCGACGGCGTCGACGCCCGGGAGGCCGTGCAGGAAACGGCGGAGGGCCCGGTCGTCGGCGGTCACGTCCGCCATCGTCGCCAGACGCCCCGCGGCCTCTTTGCCGTATGCGGGAACAGTGGTGGGCATGGTCACGAGGGGAGCATATCTACGCGCGTAGCGGTGTGTCACCCCTCCAGATGCGGCCGGGGAATTCCGGGCGGAGCACCGGCCCCCCGGCCCGGCGGCCGGTCATCGATGCCGGACCGCAACGTCCGGATGCCGGACTCTCGGGCACAATCGCCGGTATGACGAGCCCGGACAACTCCTCCAGCGGAACCGCGCCGACCTACGCGGACCGCACCTACCGGTCGCCCGCGGCCCTGGTCGGCGGCGTCCTGCTGCTCGCGCTCATCGCCTGGCTGGGCGTCGACGCGCTGATCAACGGCACCCCGCGGACCCGCATGCTGGCGGCGGCCGGGCTGCTGACCGGCGTGCCGCTGGTGACCGCCTTCACCCTGCGCCCGGTGGTCCGCGCGAACGCGGAGCGGCTGACCGTGTGCAACCCCTTCCGCACCATCGTGCTGCCCTGGGGCGCGGTCGAGGACCTGCGCGCGTCCTTCTCCTGCGAGGTCTTCACGGGCGGCAGGAAGTACCAGCTGTGGGCGATCCCGGTCTCGCTGCGGCAGCGCAAGCGCGCCAACCGGATGTCGGCGAAGGCCGCGGGGGCCGCGGCGCGCGGCGAGGAACCGGCCGAGGTGCGGCGCGCCTCGGCCGATCAGTCCCTGGACGAGCTGCGTGAGCTGCGGGAGCGCAACGCGGGGCGCGCGGAAGCGCAGGGTGCCGTCGCCGTCCGCTGGTCCTACGAGATCCTCGTGCCGCTCGCGGTGGGCGTCGTCGCGCTGGTGCTCCTGCTCGCGCTGTAGCGCAGGCACGCGGTCGTGCCGGGGGAGCGACCACCGGCATCCGGGGCGGGCGGTGCGGCCCGGCGGCCGACCGCGGTGCCGTCGTGGCCGGCCGCGCAGTCCCCCGCGCCCCTGTAGGGGCGGGCCCGCAGGCCCGCGCCTACAGGGGCGCCCCGAGGGTCAGAGACCCGCCGCGGCCGACAGGTCGGCCTTGATCGCGGCGAGCGCCGCGTCCGCCGTGCGGCGTGCCTCCGGGAGCGCGTCCCGCGAGGCGACCGGTACCACGGCCTCCAAGTAGCACTTCAGCTTCGGCTCCGTGCCGCTCGGGCGGACGACGACCCGGCCCGCTGTCACCTCGCCGGACCCGGACAGCGTGTACCGCAGGCCGTCGGTCGGCGGCAGCGACGCCGAGCCCTGCGACAGGTCCTCGGCCGAGGACACCGTGAGCCCGCCCAGCGCGGCCGGCGGCTGCGCGCGCAGCCGGCGCATCGCGTCGGAGATGACCGACAGGTCCTCGACGCGCACGGAGAGCTGGTCGGTGGCGTGCAGCCCGTGCTCGACCGCCAGGTCGTCCAGCAGGTCGGTCAGCGTCCGGCCGTCCCGCTTGAGGACGGCCGCGAGCTCGGTGATCAGCAGCGCCGCCGTGATGCCGTCCTTGTCCCGCACCCCGGCCGGGTCCACCGCGTACCCCAGGGCCTCCTCGTACGCGTACCGCAGGCCGTCCACGCGGGCCAGCCACTTGAAGCCGGTCAGCGTCTCCGTGTACGGCAGACCGGCCGCGGCGGCGATCCGGGACAGCAGCGAGGAGGAGACGATCGTCGTGGCGACGGTGCCCCGTGCGCCCGAGCCGACCACGTGCGCGGCGAGCAGTGCGCCGACCTCGTCACCGCGCAGCATCCGCCAGCCCGCCGCCGTCTCCGGTGCCGGCACGGCGACGGCGCAGCGGTCCGCGTCCGGGTCGTTGGCGACGACGATGTCGGGCTGCGCCGTCCGGGCCGTCTCGAAGGCCAGGTCCATCGCCCCGGGCTCCTCGGGGTTGGGGAACGCGACCGTCGGGAAGTCCGGGTCGGGCTCTGCCTGCTCGGCGACGACCACCGGCGCCGGGAACCCGGCCCGCTCGAACGCCGCGGTCAGGACGTCCCGGCCGACGCCGTGCATCGGCGTGTAGACGACGCGGGTGTCCCGCGGCGAGCCGGGCGTGAGGACCGCCTCCGTACGGGCCAGGTACGCCGCCAGGACGTCCTCGCCGAGTACGTCCCAGCCGCTCTCGGGGCGCGCCACCTCGGTCAGCGGGCCGACCGCGGCGATCCGGGACGCGATCTCGCCGTCGGCGGGCGGCACGATCTGCGAGCCGTCGCCGAGGTAGACCTTGTAGCCGTTGTCACGGGGCGGGTTGTGGCTGGCGGTGACCTCCACGCCGGCGACCGCGCCCAGGTGCCGGATCGCGAACGCGAGCACCGGGGTGGGCAGCGGGCGCGGCAGCAGCGCCGCCTTCAGGCCGGCGCCGGTCATGACGGCGGCGGTGTCCCGGGCGAAGTCGGCGCTCTTGTGGCGCGCGTCGTAGCCGATGACGACCAGGCCGCCGCCCTGGCCCTGGTCCTTGAGGTAGGCGGCCAGCCCGGCCGCGGCCCGGATGACGACGGCGCGGTTCATCCGCATCGGGCCCGCGCCCAGCTCGCCGCGGAGCCCCGCGGTGCCGAACTGCAGGGTGCCGGCGAACCGTTCGGCCAGCTCGTCGGTGTCCTCGGTCTCGATGAGCTTCGCCAGCTCTTCGCGGGTCTCCGGGTCGGGGTCCTCGGCCAGCCAGGCCTTCGCCCGGCCGGTCAGCTCCGCGGGGACGGTTGCCACGTGATGCTCCTGCCTGTGGGGTGCGTGAGGGGTGCCTGTAGGTGCGGTGCCGTGCGGTACGCGTACGGGACGGCGCTCGGGTGCCGGGGCACGGGAGGCCGCTGCGGTGCGGCAGCGGGCGGCCGCGGAGCCGCGCGTACGGTGCCGTACGGACGGGCCGGCGTACGCCGTGGTTCCCGCGCCCGCCCCGGCTCGTAACCCATACCCCGCGCCCGGCCCGGACGGCGGGAACCGGCCACCGGCCGGTTCCGTGCCGGGCCGCCGCGCGACGGACACCGGGGCTCAGATCTTGCTGAGCACCTGGCCGAGCAGGCTGCCCATGCGGGTCGCGGAGTCGCGGCCGGCCTGGAGCACCTCTTCGTGGTTGAGCGGCTCGCCGGTCATGCCCGCGGCGAGGTTGGTCACCAGGGACAGGCCGAGCACCTCGGCGCCCGCCTCACGTGCGGCGATGGCCTCCAGGACGGTGGACATGCCGACCAGGTCGGCACCGAGCGTGCGGATCATCCGGATCTCGGCGGGGGTCTCGTAGTGCGGCCCGGGGAACTGGGCGTAGACGCCCTCCTCCAGGGTCGGGTCGACCTCCTTGCACAGCGCGCGCAGCCGCGGCGAGTACAGGTCGGTCAGGTCGACGAAGTTCGCGCCGACGATCGGTGAGGTGGCGGTGAGGTTGAGGTGGTCGCTGATGAGGACCGGCTGGCCGGGACGCATGCCCTCGCGCAGGCCGCCGCAGCCGTTGGTGAGGACGACCGTCTTGCAGCCGGCGGCCACGGCGGTACGGACGCCGTGGGCGACGGCCGCCACTCCGCGGCCCTCGTAGTAATGCGTCCGGCCGAGGAAGACCAGTGCGCGCTTGTCGCCGAGGGCGTACGAGCGGATCTTGCCGCCGTGGCCCTCCACGGCCGGGGGCGGGAAGCCCGGCAGCTCGGTGACGAGGAATTCGTGCTCGGGCTCACCCAGCGCCTCGGCGGCCGGGGCCCAGCCCGAGCCCATGACCAGGGCAACGTCGTGGGTCTCGGCGCCGGTCAGCTCGCGCAGGCGGTCGGCGGCGTCGGTGGCGGCGGTACGCGGGTCGCTCGCCAGGTCCGGGGTAACAGATGCGTTCACGCGGACGAGGGTAGCCGGTAATCGCCTACGCGCGTAGATGTGGATCGTCACGGAGGTGCCACGGTCCGATTGGTCTTTTCCTACGAACCGGCCGGGGCGGGCCCGCGCGGCCGGCCCCGCCGGGCCTTCAGCAGGGCCGTTTCCGCAGCTCCATCACGTAGTCGTGGGGCGCGCCCGCCGACTCCGCCGCGTCCGCGATCTCACCGAGGTACCGGGCGGAGGGCAGCCCGCCCTCGTAGCCGTTCAGGACGTACAGCCAGGCCGCCTCGTCGCCGTCCAGCGTGTGCACCCGCACCCGCATCCGGCGGTATATGTCCATCCCGACGCCTTCCCAGCGGTCCATCGACTCCTCGTCCATCGGGGCGATGTCGTACAGCGCCACGAAGACCTGGGAGCGCGGGGCCTCCACGAGCGTGGCGAGCGCCCCCTCCCAGCCCATCTGCTCCCCGCCGAAGGTGAGCCGCCAGCCGTTCAGCCAGCCGGTGCCGCGCAGTGGTGAGTGGGGAGCGCGGCGGGACATCAGCCGCGCGTCGAGGTTGCCGGCGTAGGCGGCGTAGAGCGACATGGCTCTGAGGGTACGGGAGGGCGGCCCGTGTCCCGGGGATCCGCCGGGGCCACGGCGCCCGGCCTGCACTCCTGTGGACGGCGGTCCGTACGGCGGCCCCCGCGCTGAACGCGGGAGGAGCGTGCGGGACAATGGAGTACGTACTGCATACCCCGGGGGGCGACCCCCGGACCCCCGGCCGGAACCGCGCTGGGCGGGCCGGAAACGAGAGCGCGAGGCGTAATCCCTTGACCCGGATCGTGATCATCGGTGGCGGACCTGGCGGCTACGAGGCGGCGCTGGTGGGCGCCCAGCTCGGCGCGGAGGTGACCGTCGTCGACTGCGACGGCCTCGGCGGCGCCTCGGTGCTCACCGACTGCGTGCCCTCGAAGACTCTCATCGCGACGGCCGAGGTGATGACCACCTTCGACTCGTCGTACGAGGAGCTCGGCATCATCGTCGAGGACGACACCCCGCACATCGACCGCCCCGCGCGCGTCGTCGGCGTGGACCTCGGCAAGGTCAACCGCCGTGTGAAGCGCCTCGCGCTCGCCCAGTCGCACGACATCACCGCCTCCGTCACCCGCGCCGGCGGCCGGGTCATGCGCGGCCGCGGCCGGCTGGAGCCGGGCCAGGCCGTGGACGGCTCCCGCCAGGTCACCGTCACCGCCGCCGACGGCAGCGAGGAGACGCTGACCGCCGACGCCGTACTGATCGCCACCGGCGCGCACCCCCGCGAGATCCCCGACGCCCAGCCCGACGGCGAGCGCATCCTGAACTGGACGCAGGTCTACGACCTGGACGAGCTCCCCGAGGAGCTCATCGTGGTCGGTTCCGGCGTCACCGGCGCCGAGTTCGCCGGCGCCTACCAGGCCCTCGGCTCCCGCGTCACCCTCGTCTCCTCCCGCGACCGCGTGCTCCCGGGGGAGGACCCGGACGCCGCCGCCGTCCTGGAGGACGTCTTCCGCCGCCGCGGGATGAACGTGATGTCCCGCTCCCGCGCCGCCTCCGCCAAGCGCGTCGGCGACCGCGTCGAGGTGACCCTCTCGGACGGCCGTACGATCTCCGGCACGCACTGCCTGATGGCCGTCGGCTCGATCCCCAACACCGCGGGCGTCGGCCTGGAAGAAGCCGGCGTCAAGCTCAAGGAGTCCGGCCACATCTGGACCGACAAGGTCTCCCGCACCTCGGCCCCCGGCGTGTACGCGGCGGGCGACTGCACCGGCGTCTTCGCGCTCGCCTCGGTCGCGGCCATGCAGGGCCGGATCGCGATGTACCACTTCCTCGGTGACGCGGTGGCCCCGCTGAACCTCAAGACCGTCTCCGCGAACGTCTTCACCGACCCGGAGATCGCCACTGTCGGTTACAGCCAGGCCGACGTCGACAACGGCAAGATCGACGCACGGGTCGTCAAACTGCCGCTGCTGCGCAACCCGCGTGCGAAGATGCAGGGCATCCGGGACGGCTTCGTCAAGCTGTTCTGCCGCCCGGGTACGGGCATCGTCGTCGGCGGTGTGGTCGTATCACCGCGCGCGAGCGAACTGATTCATCCGATTTCGATCGCGGTGGACAACAACCTGACGGTGGAGCAGATCGCCAGCGCGTTCACGGTCTACCCCTCGCTCTCCGGCTCGATAGCCGAGGTCGCGCGGCAACTGCACACCCGGAAGTCCGCCGGGGAGTGATCCCGGCGGCGCGCCCGGGGCGGATTCGCACGAACGAACCCCCTATATCACTCGCGGGTGTCGCACACGAACAACTTCCGAAAATTGGTGCAACCTGCTGAAAACAGACGGTCGTTGGCGTTACTGTCAGTTTCGTGTTCGCTGCAGAACGTCGCCAATTGATCCTTGAAATGGTGCGAGCGAACGGAGCGGTTTCGCTCCGTGAGCTCGCCCGCGTCGTCCAGACCTCAGAAGTGACCGTACGGCGGGACGTGCGGGCACTGGAGGCCGAAGGACTGCTCGACCGCCGGCACGGCGGTGCGGTGCTGCCGGGTGGCTTCACCCGCGAATCCGGCTTCCCGCAGAAATCCCATCTAGCAACGGCGGAGAAGACGGCCATCGCCGATCTCGCCGCGAGCTTCGTCGAGGAAGGCGAGGCCATCGTCGTCGGCGCGGGGACGACCACACAGGAGCTGGCCCGCCGGCTCGCCCGGGTCCCGGGCCTGACCGTCGTGACCAACTCCCTGCTGGTCGCCCAGGCCCTGGCGCACGCCAACCGCGTCGAGGTCGTCATGACCGGCGGCACGCTCCGGGGCTCCAACTACGCGCTGGTCGGCAGCGGCGCCGAGCAGTCCCTCCAGGGGCTGCGGGTGTCCCGTGCCTTCCTGTCGGGCAGCGGTCTGACCGCCGAGCGCGGTCTCTCCACCTCCAACATGCTCTCCGCCAGCGTCGACAGAGCGCTGGTGCAGGCCGCCGCGGAGGTGGTGGTCCTCGCCGACCACACCAAACTCGGTACGGACACCATGTTCCAGACCGTGCCGACCGACGTCATCACACGCCTGGTGACGGACGAACCGCCCGGCCACGACGACCGCGCCGCGACCGAACTGCAGGCCCTGGCCGACCAGGGCGTACAGATCACGGTCTCCGGCGGGGCCGCGGCGGCGGCCGCCCAGGCCCAGGGGAGTACGGAAGGCACCCCGGCGGCGGACCGCCGGGGGCCGAGAAGGGAGGTACCACTGCCGGGACAGCGGCGCAGCCATCCGACAGCCGGCGCCGGGCCGCAGCTGCGCTCGGCCGCACTCGCCCCCGACCCGCAGGCGGGCCGGGTCGCCGACCTGGCGCCACGACGGCGCTGAACGCTGAGGACCGCGGGGTCTCAGCCGTTCGGCACGTGCTTCCGTACGACGTCGCTCACCGGCCGGCCTTCAGGCCGGTCAGGGTGAGTGTCAGCAGCCGGTCGGCCAGCTCCGGGTCGTCCGGCGACTCCTCGGCGGCCAGCGCGATGCCGTTGGTCAGCTGCATCAGGTCACGGATGTCCACATCGGGACGTACGGCACCGGACCGCTGGGCCCGGGCGAGCAGTTCGCCGCCCGCCGCACGCATCGGCCGGCTGCATCTCGCCAGCCCGGAGCTCTCGTCGGCCGGCGCCGCCATCAGCGCGCGCGACAGGCCGCGGTAGGTGCTGGCGTGCGTGATGATCGCGCGCAGCCACTCCACCAGCGCGGCACAGGGCTGCGGGGCGTCCCCCAGTTCCCGCGCGCGGGCCAGCAGGGCGTCCACCTCACCCTGGAAGACGGCGCCCATCAGCGCGGTGCGGTTGGGGAAGTGACGGTAGAGGGTGCCGATGCCGACACCGGCACGGCGCGCGATGTCCTCCAGCGAGGTGTCCGTACCGCGCTCGGTGAAGGCCGTCCGGGCCTCCGCCAGCAGTCGCTCGTAGTTCCGGCGCGCGTCGGCACGCATGGGGCGTGCGGAATCGGTGTGCGCCGTCTCGGTCGCCATCGCCGTCCTTCCTGTACCTGCCCTTCCGTAGGCAGGGCTCACCTCAACGGTATCGGGTGGCCGCGGCGCCGTACCCGGGCCGTGGCCGAAGCCCGCACGACGCGAGGGGCGCCCGGCTCGGCCGGGCGCCCCTCACTCACGTACGTACGGTCGACGCCGTGCTCGGTCCTCGATCCCTCCGGATCAGTCCTTGATCTCGCAGATCACGGCGCCGGAGGTGAGGGAGGCGCCGACCTCGGCGGTCAGGCCCTTGACGGTGCCGGAGCGGTGCGCGTTCAGCGGCTGCTCCATCTTCATGGCCTCCAGGACGACGACCAGGTCGCCCTCCTTGACCTCCTGGCCCTCCTCCACCGCGACCTTGACGATGGTGCCCTGCATCGGGGAGGCGAGGGTGTCGCCGGAGGCGGCGGAGCCGGACTTCTTGGCGGCCTTGCGCTTGGGCTTGGCGCCGGCGGCGAGGCCGGTACGGGCCAGCGACATGCCGAGCGAGGAGGGCAGGGAGACCTCCAGGCGCTTGCCGCCGACCTCGACGACGACGGTCTCGCGGCCGCTCTCTTCCTCGGCCTCGTCCGCGCCCGGCGCCGCGAACGGCTTGATGTCGTTGACGAACTCGGTCTCGATCCAGCGGGTGTGGACCTGGAACGGGTCGGTGGAGCCGGTCAGCTCCGGCGCGAAGGCCGGGTCCTTCACGACCGTGCGGTGGAAGGGGAGGGCGGTGGCCATGCCCTCGACGGTGAACTCGTTCAGCGCGCGGGCGGCACGCTGCAGCGCCTGCTGCCGGGTGGCGCCGGTGACGATGAGCTTGGCCAGCAGGGAGTCCCAGGCCGGGCCGATCACGCTGCCGGACTCCACGCCGGCGTCCAGGCGGACGCCCGGGCCGGCCGGGGCCTCGAACTTCGTCACCGTGCCGGGGGCGGGCAGGAAGTTGCGGCCCGGGTCCTCGCCGTTGATGCGGAATTCGAAGGAGTGGCCGCGCACCGGCGGGTCGTCGTAGCCCAGTTCCTCGCCGTCGGCGATGCGGAACATCTCCCGCACCAGGTCCAGCCCGGTGACCTCCTCGGTGACCGGGTGCTCGACCTGCAGGCGGGTGTTGACCTCCAGGAAGGAGATGGTGCCGTCCTGGCCGACCAGGAACTCACAGGTGCCGGCGCCCTCGTAGCCGGCCTCCTTCAGGATCGCCTTGGAGGCGCGGTAGAGCTCGGCGTTCTGCTCGGCGGTCAGGAACGGCGCGGGGGCCTCCTCCACCAGCTTCTGGTGGCGGCGCTGCAGGGAGCAGTCGCGGGTGGAGACCACGACCACGTTGCCGTGCTTGTCGGCCAGGCACTGGGTCTCCACATGCCGCGGGCGGTCCAGGTAGCGCTCCACGAAGCACTCCCCGCGGCCGAAGGCGGCCACCGCCTCGCGGACGGCGGAGTCGTACAGCTCGGGGACCTCCTCCAGGGTGCGGGCGACCTTCAGGCCGCGGCCGCCGCCGCCGAAGGCGGCCTTGATGGCGATGGGCAGGCCGTGTTCCTCGGCGAAGGCCACGACCTCCTCGGCGCCGGAGACCGGGTCCTTGGTGCCGGCCACCAGCGGGGCGCCGGCGCGCTGGGCGATGTGCCGGGCGGCGACCTTGTCGCCCAGGTCGCGGATGGCCTGCGGCGGCGGGCCGATCCAGATCAGTCCCGCGTCCAGCACCGCCTGGGCGAACTCGGCGTTCTCGGAGAGGAAGCCGTAGCCGGGGTGGACGGCGTCCGCGCCGGAATCGGCCGCGGCCTGCAGGACCTTGGCGATGTCCAGGTAGCTGGTGGCAGGAGTGTCACCGCCCAGGGCGTATGCCTCATCCGCCGCGCGGACGTGCAGAGCGTCCCGGTCCGGGTCGGCGTAGACGGCTACGCTCCCGATCCCGGCGTCCTGGCATGCACGGGCGACGCGGACAGCGATTTCGCCACGGTTGGCGATGAGCACCTTGCGCACGATGGCTCCCTCCTCGAAACAAGCTGAGTTTAGGGACTGACGACACCATGTGCCGAGTCGGCCCCGGGGGTGAGCTTCCCCACAAGGCGCGTGCGTCCGGCGCGAGCCACGCGCCGAAGTCCCCTGCATTCCCAGGGTATGCCCGGAAGTTCGGAGGCACGATCGAGGATCGGTGTGGGCAAGCTCTCGATGCGCTCGACTCCCGAACGGCACCGTTTCTTTGTGGGGACCCTACTAATGGCGGGAAGAAACTTTGCCGGGTGGGTGTCGGGTGTGACGCACGGGAACGCCGCCCGCTGCACGCCCCTTGTCCTGGCTATTACCCGTTAGTAGCGTGCACCCGTCTTCTGTACTGGCGGTAACAGGCGCGGAAACGCGCCGGACAACAGCGGAAGTGGGTGGGCGCGGTGGCGGCACGCAGACCCGTGGCCGGGGTGACGGCGGCGGTACTGGTCCTGGAAGCGGCCGGGATCGCGCTGCTCAACTGGATCCTGAGCGTCTTCGTCGACCGGCAGAAGATGTCGCTGGCCGGGCTGGACACCCACGCCATGGCGGCCGGGGCCTGGGCCGGCGGCCTCGCCATCGGCCTCTACCTGCTGCTCTGCGCCTTCTTCGCGCTGCGCTGCGCGGTCCGCGACCGGGCACCCGGCGGCTTCGCCCGTACCGTCCTCATCAGCTGCGCCGTGGTCCACGGCCTGGTCGGCGCGTTCGCCGTCGGGCTGGTCGGCTGGGCCGCCTTCGCCGGCGCCATGGCCGTCCTGGGCCTGCTGATCTTCACTCTGCTGGCCTACGCCCCGGCGCCGGAGGCCCCGGAGCCGTCCGGCGCTGACGGCGCTCCGGGAGCCCCGGGCGCCGAGCCGTCCCCGGCGGCGTAGCCCGCCCGAGCCTCCCGCGGCGTAGCCCGCCCGGGCCGCGCCCGGCTCCGCTGCCTCACGTCCGGAGGGCTGCTCACGCCCAGAGGTCGGTGATCTCTACTCCCACGTCGGCCAGCAGGCGGCGCAGAAGCGGCAGGGACAGGCCGATGACGTTGCCCGGGTCGCCGTCGATGCCGTCGATGAACGGTGCCGAGCGCCCGTCGAGCGTGAACGCGCCCGCGACGTACAGCGGTTCGCCGCTCGCCACGTACGCCGCGATCTCCGCGTCGGACGGCTCGCCGAAGCGGACCGTGGTGGCGGCGGTCGCCGACACCCGGCGGCCGCTTCCGGTGTCGATGACGCAGTGCCCGGTACGCAGCACGCCGGACCGGCCGCGCATCGCCTTCCAGCGCGCGGTGGCGTCCTCGGCGTCGGCCGGCTTGCCCAGCGCCCGCCCGTCCAGGTCGAGTACGGAGTCGCAGCCGACGACCAGCGCGCCGGCGGTCCCGTCGCGGCGGGCCACGGCGTCCGCCTTGGCCTCGGCCAGTACGCGGGCCAGTTCGCCCGGGGAGTCGGCGGTGATCGCGTCCTCGTCCACGCCGCTGACGACGACGTCGGGGGCCAGGCCGGCCTGGCGCAGCAGGCCGAGGCGGGCGGGGGACTGGGAGGCGAGTACGAGGCGGCGGGGCTTTTCGGTCATGCGCGTCATGGTAGGCGGCGGGCGAGCCGCCTCCGCAGCCCGCGCCCCCGGCGGCCGGGCCCCGGCCGTGGGCCTATTGACAGGCGTTCGGCCTCCGGCCACAGTGCAGTGGCTCGTCCGGATAGCAGAGAGCAGTGTCCGTTATTTGAACACCGTGCCCGCGAGGGGACGAGGAGGCACGCGATCCCATGCCGTACTACCGCCGTACCGGCGACGTCCCGGCCAAGCGGCACACCCAGCACCGCCGTCCCGACGGAGGGCTGTACTACGAGGAGCTGATGGGGGAGGAGGGCTTCTCCTCGGACTCCTCGCTGCTCTACCACCGGGCGATCCCCTCGGCGATCACCGGCAGCCGCCCCTGGGAGCTGCCCGGCCTCACCACCGTCCCCAACCACCCCCTCAAGCCCCGGCACCTGAAGCTGCCCGCGCTCTTCGCGGGCGCCGATCCGGCCGCCACCGACGCGGTCACCGGGCGCCGCCTGCTGCTCGGCAACGAGGACGTACGGATCGGTTACGTGGTGGCGGGCGCGGTCTCGCCGCTGTACCGCAACGGCGTCGGCGACGAGTGCGTGTACGTGGAGAGCGGCACGGCCCGCCTGGAGACGGTCTTCGGCGTGCTGGAAGCCCGGCCCGGCGACCACCTCGTGATCCCGCGGGCCACCACGCACCGCTGGGTCCCGACGGGGGACGCGCCGCTGCGCGCGTACTGCGTCGAGGCGAACAGCCACATCGCGCCGCCGAGCCGCTATCTGTCCCGGTACGGGCAGCTGCTGGAGCACGCCCCGTACTGCGAGCGGGATCTGCGCGGACCGGACGGGCCGCTGCTCGCCGAGCCGGAGGGGGAGGTGGACGTACTGGTCAAACACCGCGGGCCGGGGCCCGGCGGGCTGGCCGGAACCGTGCTGACCTACCCCACGCACCCGTTCGACGTGGTGGGCTGGGACGGCTGTCTGTACCCGTACGCCGTCAGCATCCACGAGTTCGAACCGCTCACCGGGCGGGTGCACCAGCCGCCGCCCGTCCACCAGGTCTTCGAAGGGCACAACTTCGTGATCTGCAACTTCGTGCCGCGCAAGGTCGACTATCACCCGCTGTCGGTGCCGGTGCCGTACTACCACTCCAACGTCGACTCCGACGAGGTGATGTTCTACTGCGGCGGCGACTACGAGGCCCGCAAGGGCTCCGGCATCGGGCAGGGTTCGGTGTCGCTGCACCCGGGCGGGCACGCGCACGGCCCGCAGCCCGGCGCGTACGAGCGCAGCATCGGAGCGGACTTCTTCGACGAGCTGGCCGTCATGGTCGACACCTTCCGGCCGCTCGGACTGGGGGAAGGCGGCACGGCGTGCGAGGACGAGGGGTATGCCTGGACGTGGGCAGGCGGCCACGGACCTCAGGAGGCGTGAGCGATGACCATATCCGCGTTGTACCAACGGCTCGTGGACGATGCCGGGCTGTTCCCGCCCGAGCAGCTGGAGATGGCGGCGGCCGTCGGCCGGCACCGGGCGGACGCCGCCGCTGGTGATCCGGTGCTCAGCCACCGGTTCCTCTGCCCGGCCGGGCGGCTGCCGGAGCTGTCGGCGGCGCTGGACGCGGCCGACCGGTTCCGGCTGGGGCTGATCAGCCCGCTGGAGTGGGACCCGCTGGTGGAAGCGCACCGCCGGATCGCCGCCGACGGCCGGCTGCGGCTGGTCGCCCTGGAAGGCCCGCTGCCGGCGGGGCCCGACCTGGTCACGGCCGTCCGGCAGGCGGCGGACGCGCTGAAGAACCTGCCGTACGGCCCGCCGCCGGGCTTCCCGCAGCATGTCGAGATCCCGCTCACCGAGGGGTGGGAGGCCGCGCTGGACGAGCTGACGGCGGCCGGGCTCGCCGCGAAGGTGCGCTGCGGCGGCGTACGTGCCGAGCTCTTCCCGTCGGTCGAGCAGCTGGCGGCGTTCGTGTGCGCGTGCGTGCGCCGCGGGCTGCCGTTCAAGGCGACCGCCGGGCTGCACCACGCCGTGCGGTACCGCGACGCGGTCACCGGCTTCACCCACCACGGGTTCCTGAACCTGCTGCTGGCGGTGTGCCGGGCGGCGGACGGCGCCGCGGCCGACGGCGTCGAGGCGGTCCTGCGGTCCACCGATCCCGTCGCGCTGGCCGCGGAGGCCCGCGCGGTGACCCCGGCGCTCATCGCGCGTACCCGCACGGTGTTCACCGGGTACGGCTCGTGCAGTACGAGCGAGCCACTGGAAGACCTGCGGGCGCTGGGCCTGACCGGCCCCCGCCCGTCCCCGAAGACCTCCACCGACAGGGAGCTGGACGCATGACGACCCGATCCTGGGTGCCCGTACCGGAGCACTCCGACTTCCCCGTGCAGAACCTGCCGTACGGGATCTTCTCCCGCGCGGGCGAGCCGCCGCGCGCGGGCGTGGCGATCGGCGAACACGTGCTGGACCTGTCGCGGCTCGGCGCGGACGCCGGGCTGCCGTACGCGGAGGACTTCGCCGCACCGGCCCTGAACCCGTTCATGGCGCGCGGCCGGGACGCCTGGCGCGCGGTGCGGGCCCGCCTCACCGAGCTGCTGACCGACGAGCGGTACCGCGCGGCCGTCGGACCGCACCTGGTCCCGCGTGCGGAGGTGACGCTGCACCTGCCGTTCGAGGTCGCCGACTACGTGGACTTCTACGCGTCCGAGCACCACGCGTCCAACCTCGGCCGGGTGTTCCGCCCGAACCAGCCGCCGCTGATGCCGAACTGGAAGCACCTGCCGGTCGGTTACCACGGGCGGGCCGGGACGGTCGTGGTCTCCGGCACGCCGGTCGTGCGGCCGTGCGGGCAGCGCAAGGCGCCGGACGCCGAGGCGCCCGGCTTCGGCCCGTCCGTACGGCTGGACATCGAGGCCGAGGTGGGCTTCGTCGTGGGCGCGCCGTCGGAGCTGGGCAGCCCGGTCGCCCCCGCGGACTTCGCCGACCACGTCTTCGGGGTGGTGCTGGTCAACGACTGGAGCGCACGGGACATCCAGGCGTGGGAGTACGTGCCGCTCGGCCCCTTCCTGGGCAAGTCCTTCGCGACGTCCGTCTCGCCGTGGGTGGTGCCGCTGGACGCGCTCGAGGAGGCGCGGGTCGCGCCGCCGGCGCAGGACCCCGAGCCGCTGCCGTACCTGCGCGAGGACGAGCCGTGGGGACTGGACCTGGCGATGGAGGTGGAGTGCAACGGCACGGTGCTGTCCCGGCCGCCGTTCCGCACCATGTACTGGACGGCGGCGCAGATGCTCGCCCATATGACGGTCAACGGGGCGAGCCTGCGCACCGGTGACTTCTACGCCTCGGGCACGGTCTCCGGCCCGGAGCCGGACCAGCGCGGCTCGTTCCTCGAACTGGGCTGGAACGGCACCGAACCGGTCAAGCTCGCCGACGGCTCCACCCGCGCCTACCTCGCCGACGGCGACACCGTCACGCTGCGCGCGACAGCGCCCGCCCGGGACGGCGTGCGCATCGGATTCGGCGAGGTCAGCGGCACGGTCGAGCCGGCGCGCGAGGCGGCGGGCTCAGCCGGACCAGCCGAGCAGCAGCAGTAACAGGACGGCGGCGACCGCCAGCACGATGCCGGCCCGACGGAGCATGGCTTCTGCTTTGCGCAGCTCCTCGGAAGGATCGTCGGACGGGTCGGACCACAGCATGCTTCCGATCCTGCGCCTCTCGTCGCGGCGGCGCCTGAGTACGCGTACTCAGGCGCCGCCGCGACGTCGACCGGTCAGCGTGGCCAGAAGCTGGTCCGCCAGGCGCGCGGGCCCGGATGCGGAATCCGCCGCGGGACGCGGGACGCCGGGTCGGACCACTCCTCGCCCCGTGCCGGGCCGCCGCCCGGCTCGGCGGCAGCGGCGGCCGCCGCGCGTGCCTGCACCACCGCGACCGCGGCGGCCAGTTCCTCGGGTGTCGGGTTGCCCCGTACGACCTTGATCACCGTCAGCCTCCTCGGGTCCGTCGGGACGTGCGTGTCCTACAGCGGGATGTTGCCGTGCTTCTTCGGGGGCAGCTGCTCGCGCTTGTTGCGCAGCGTGCGCAGGCCGCGGACGATGTGCCGGCGGGTCTCGGACGGCATGATCACCGCGTCCACGTAGCCACGCTCGGCCGCTGCGTAGGGGTTGAGGAGGGTGTCCTCGTACTCGGCGATCAGCTCCTGGCGCTTCGCCTCCTGCTCCGCCGGGTCCTCGATCGCGGCGAGGGTGCGGCGGTACAGGATGTTCACCGCGCCCTGCGCGCCCATGACGGCGATCTGGGCGGTGGGCCAGGCGAGGTTGAGGTCGGCGCCCAGGTGCTTGGAGCCCATGACGTCGTACGCGCCGCCGAACGCCTTGCGGGTGATGACCGTGATCAGCGGGACGGTCGCCTCGGCGTACGCGTAGATCAGCTTGGCGCCGCGCCGGATGATGCCGTCCCACTCCTGGTCCGTGCCCGGCAGGAAGCCGGGCACGTCCACGAAGGTGAGGACGGGGATGTTGTAGGCGTCGCAGGTGCGCACGAAGCGCGCGGCCTTCTCGGACGCCTTGATGTCCAGGGTGCCCGCGAACTGCATCGGCTGGTTGGCGACGATGCCCACCGAGTGGCCCTCGACGCGGCCGTAGCCGGTGACCATGTTCGGCGCGTACAGCGCCTGGACCTCCAGGAACTCGCCGTCGTCCAGCACGTGCTCGATGACGGAGAGCATGTCGTACGGCTGGTTCGCCGAGTCCGGGATCAGCGTGTCCAGCTCGCGGTCGTGGTCGCTGGTCTCCAGGTCCGCCTCCTCGGGGAAGGACGGCGGCTCGGAGAGGTTGTTGGACGGCAGGTAGGACAGCAGCGCCTTGATGTACTCGACGGCGTCCTTCTCGTCGCCCGCCATGTGGTGGGCGACGCCGGAGGTGGCGTTGTGGGTGCGGGCGCCGCCCAGCTCCTCGAAGCCCACGTCCTCGCCGGTGACGGTCTTGATGACGTCGGGCCCGGTGATGAACATGTGCGAGGTCTGGTCGACCATGACCGTGAAGTCGGTGATGGCCGGGGAGTAGACCGCGCCGCCCGCGCACGGGCCCACGATCAGGGAGATCTGCGGGATGACGCCGGAGGCGTGGGTGTTGCGGCGGAAGATCTCGCCGTACGCGCCGAGCGAGACCACGCCCTCCTGGATGCGCGCGCCGCCGGAGTCGTTGATGCCGATGACCGGGCAGCCGTTCTTCAGCGCGAAGTCCATCACCTTGACGATCTTCTCGCCGAAGACGCCGCCCAGCGCCCCGCCGAAGACCGTGAAGTCCTGCGAGAAGACCGCGACCGGGCGGCCGTCGACGGTGCCGTAGCCGGTGACCACGCCGTCGCCGTAGGGGCGGTTCTCCGCCATTCCGAAGTCGGTCGAGCGGTGCCGCGCGAACTCGTCCAGCTCGACGAAGGACCCTTCGTCCAGCAGCAGGTCGATCCGCTCACGGGCGGTCAACTTGCCCTTGGCGTGCTGCTTTTCCACGGCGCGCGCCGAACCGGCGTGCGTGGCCTCTTCGATACGTCGCTGAAGATCCGCCAGCTTGCCCGCTGTGGTGTGGCTGGCTGAATTGTCAAACGAGGGTGCTTCCGGCTCGGACATCGGGATGCGGCTCCTGCTCGTCCTGGACTGGTGCTCGTACGGGGGACCGATTCGCTACGGGGGAGTTGCCTACCGATTCGTAGCGTATCCGCGGCGCTGCTCAGCGGCACTGCGTCGTTGACCACACTCCGCGGGCTCCGGAGCCTCCTAGGCTGGGCACCATGACGCCTCAACCTCCCGGAAACCCCGACAACTCAGACATGGACCGCGGCGGCCGGTGGAACGACCTCGACCGTCCCCCGCTGAACGCGGCGGCGCTGCGCAAGGCCCTCGTCCGGCCCGGCTCCCTGTGGACCTCCCTGGAAGTGGTCCAGGCCACCGGCTCCACCAACACCGACCTGGCGGCCCGCGCGGCCAAGGGCGAGGCGGCGGCGGGCAGCGTGCTCGTCGCGGAGGAGCAGTGGGCGGCCCGCGGCCGGCTGGACCGCACGTGGTCGGCGCCGCCCCGCTCCGGCCTCTTCTTCTCCGTGTACCTGGAGCCCGACGTGCCCTCGGCGCGCTGGGGCTGGCTGCCGCTGCTGGCCGGGGTGGCCACCGCCACCGCGCTCGCCCGCACGGCCGGCGTCGACACGGCACTGAAGTGGCCCAACGACCTCCTCCTCACCGTGGACGGCGAGGAGCGCAAGGCGGGCGGCATCCTCGCCGAGGCGGCCGGTGACGGCGTCGTCATCGGCATCGGGCTGAACGTCTCGCTGCGCGCCGAGGAGCTGCCGGTGCCCGGCGCCGGCTCGCTCGCCCTGGCCGGGGCGCAGGGCACCGACCGCGATCCGCTGCTGCGGGCCGTACTGCGCTCGCTGGAGAAGTGGTACGGCGACTGGCGGGCCGCCGACGGGGACGCCGCGGACAGCGGGCTGCAGGAGGCGTACGCGGCGGGCTGCGCGACGCTCGGCCGTACCGTCCGCGCGCTGCTCCCCGGCGACCAGGAGATCCGGGGCGAGGCGGTGGCCGTGGACGGCGACGGACGGCTGGTTCTGGCCACCGGGGACGGCGTGCAGCGCCCGGTCTCGGCGGGTGACATCGTCCATCTGCGGCCGGCCGCGGAAGCGGGCTGAGAGAGGCCGGACGCCGGGCCGGCCGGGTGTGGCGGCCCCGGGCCGGGGCCACTGGAGACGGTGGGTGGCTCTTGACGACATTCCACACATGCGAATGGTGCGTTATGTGTGGAATGTGAGAGTGAGCCAGAGCACACCTGCCGTATCGTTGACGCGATCGGTCCGGCAGCGGGCCGCGGGCGAACAGTGATCGGAAGGGCAGTGCGCAGGGATCGGAAGAGGAGGGCGCGGTGACCCTCGACGACTCGGGCGCATCGCCGCGCGACGCGGAAGCGGTGCCGCGTGACGCCGACGCCGCCGACGGCCCCGACGGGGAGTCCGGCGACGACACCATCGCCCTCCGCCTGGAACAGCTGATCCTCGGCTCCGAGCGGCGCTACACACCGTTCCAGGCGGCCCGCAGTGCCGGGGTCTCCATGGATCTGGCGTCCCGCTTCTGGCGGGCCATGGGCTTCGCGGACATCGGCCAGGTCAAGGCGCTCACCGAGGCCGACGTGCTGGCGCTGCGCCGGCTCTCCGGGCTCGTGGAGGCCGGGCTGCTGAGCGAGGCGATGGCGGTGCAGGTGGCCCGCTCGACCGGACAGACCACCGCCCGGCTCGCCGACTGGCAGATCGACTCCTTCCTGGAGGGGCTCACCGAACCGCAGGACTCCGGCCTGACCCGTACGGAGATCACCTACCCGCTGGTCGAACTGCTCCTGCCCGAGCTGGAGGAGTTCCTGGTCTACGTCTGGCGCCGGCAGCTCGCCGCCGCGACCGGCCGGGTCGTCCAGGCCCAGGACGACGCCGAGATGGTCGACCGGCGGCTCGCCGTCGGCTTCGCCGACCTGGTCGGCTTCACCCGCCTCACCCGCCGCCTGGAGGAGGAGGAACTGGGCGAGCTGGTCGAGGCGTTCGAGACCACGGCCGCCGACCTGGTCGCCGCGCACGGCGGCCGGCTCATCAAGACCCTCGGCGACGAGGTGCTGTACTCCGCCGACGACGCGGGCACCGCCGCCGAGATCGGGCTGCGCCTCATCGAGACCATGGCCAACGACGAGACCATGCCCGAGCTGCGGGTCGGCATCGCCTTCGGCACGGTCACGACCCGCATGGGCGACGTCTTCGGCACGACGGTGAACCTCGCCAGCCGGCTCACCTCCATAGCGCCCAAGGACACCGTCCTGGTCGACGAGGCGTTCGCCGAGGAGCTGAGCCGGTCCGGCGACGCGCCGGTCTCCGAGGCCGAGGCGGCAGCGGCGGAGAAGGAGGGCGACGGCCCGGTCCCCGCGTACCGCTTCGCGCTCCAGCCGATGTGGCAGCGCCCGGTCCGCGGCCTGGGCGTGGTCGAACCCTGGCTGCTGACGCGGCGTCCGCCGAAGTCCTGACGGCGGCCGCCCTTGCCCTCCCGGCTACGATCGCACCCGTAAGCGATCGTTAACCGGGAGGGACGGTACCCATGGCCGACCAGGACGAGCAGCGGTACGGCGAGTACGTAGTGGTCCGGCGCCACGGCGAGAACGTCGCCGAGCTGGCCATGGACCGCCCCAAGGCGATGAACGCCGTCTCCACGGACATGGCCAAGGCCCTCACCGCCGCCTGCGAAGCCCTCGCCGCGGACCGGTCCGTCAGGACCACCGTGCTCACCTCCACCCACGACCGGGCCTTCTGCGTCGGCGCCGACCTCAAGGAGCGCAACTCCTTCAGCGACGCCGACCTGATGCGCCAGCGCCCGTACACCCGCGCCGCCTACACCGGCGTGCTGGAGCTGCCGATGCCCACCATCGCGGCGGTGCACGGCTTCGCGCTCGGCGGCGGCTTCGAGCTGGCGCTCTCCTGCGACCTGATCGTGGCCGACCCCACCGCCGTCGTCGGCCTCCCCGAGGTCTCCGTCGGCGTGATCCCCGGCGGCGGAGGTACGCAGCTGCTGCCGCGCCGGGTGGGCGCGGCCCGCGCGGCCGAGCTGGTCTTCACCGCGCGCCGCGTGGAGGCCGCCGAGGCCGCCGAACTGGGCCTGGTCGACCAGCTCGTCGGCGCGGGCGAGGACCGTACGGAGGCGCTGGCGCTGGCCGCGCGGATCGCCCGCAACTCGCCCGTCGGGCTGCGCGCCGCCAAGCGCGCCATGCGTCTGGGGCACGGCCTGGACCTGCGGGCCGGGCTGGACCTGGAGGACGGCGCCTGGCGCAGCGTCGCGTTCTCCGGCGACCGGGCCGAGGGCGTGGCCGCCTTCAACGAGAAGCGGACCCCGGACTGGCCGGGGGAGTGACGACCGGCCGGGGAGGACGGCGGGGCCGCTCCGGCCCCGGCCCCGTCTCCCGGCGTCCCCCCGTTTCCGTCATCCGTCCATAAGGGGCGGACCATGGCAAACCTTCCTAGTCTGTAAGGTCAGGATGCGCCGACGGTTACGGAGTGTGAGTGCCGGTGACGGGCGAGGCGGCGGTCGGAGGCGGGTACGGGTGCGACGCCCGGCTGCGGGCCGTCGTGGCGCTCGCCCAGGCCATGGCCGCTGCCCACCACCCCGAGGAGTCGGCCAGGGCCGCCGCGTACGGCGCGTGCCAGGCGCTGGGCGGCTCCTTCGCCGCGGTCTCCGTGTGGGAGCGCCAGCTCGGCCGGCTCCGGGTGCTGGTCAACGTCGGTGACCTGGCCGAGGGTGAGCAGGAGTACCCGGACGACGAGTCCTACCCGGTGCACGAGTTCCCCGAGATCGTCGGCTTCCTGCACGAGCGGTGGGCGGGCGGCGGTGAGCCCGAGGCCTGGGTGGAGACCGCCGACGGGCCGCACGAGGAGGGCTCGTACTGTCATCGGAGGGTGGCCGCGCTGCGCCGCCGCGGCCGGGGCAGCTGTGTGGTGGCGCCGGTCGTGCTGCACGGCCGGGCCTGGGGCGAGCTGTACGTGGCCCGGCCGCGGGACGCGCCGGTCTTCGGCCGGGACGACGCGGACTTCGCGACCGTGCTGGCCGCGGTGGCCGCGGCCGGCATCGCCCAGACCGAGCGGCTGGCCGAGGTCCGCAGGCTCGCCTTCACCGACGCGCTGACCGGGCTGGCGAACCGGCGCGCGGTCGACATGCGGCTGGACGAGGCGCTGGAGCGGCACCGTGCCGAGGGGACGGTCGTCAGCCTGGTGATCTGCGACCTCAACGGGCTGAAGCGGGTGAACGACACCCGGGGGCACACGGCGGGCGACCACCTGCTGGAACGGTTCGGCTCCGTGCTGTCCCTGTGCGGCGCGATACTGCCGGACGCCCTGGCGGCCCGCCTCGGCGGCGACGAGTTCTGTCTGCTGGCGGCCGGGCCGCCGGCCGACGACGTGGTGCGGGTCGCGGCGGAACTGTGCCGCCGCGCGAGCGCGTTGGACCTCGGTGAGGGCGTGGCGGTCGGCGTCGCCTCGACCGGTGACCCGGTCGGCCCGGTGCGGTCGGCGCGCCGCCTCTTCCGGCTCGCGGACGCCGCGCAGTACCGGGCCAAGGCCGCCCGCGCGCCGGGCCCGGTGGTGGCGGGGCGGGACGGCGGCGCGGACGATCCGGTCGTCCGCCTGGCCGACGCGGCGGAGCAGGGTCCGGCGGTCCCGAACGGGGAGCGCCGCCGCTTCCGCCGCTGAGCACGTGACCGGGACCGGGACCGGCGTGAGGGGGCCGGGCCGCCGCCCCGTGCGTCCCAGGGGGTAAGGGGTGTTCCCGTACCCCGCTGATGACATCTGTGCTTTCACTCTCTAGGGTGCCTGAATATGGATATGCACACCGTGGTGCTGGGGACGACCGGCACGACCGCCCAGGACGTCATCGACGTGGCCCGCGGCGCCGCCCGCGTCGAGGTGTCCGCCGAGGCGCTCGCGGCCGTCGCCGCCTCCCGCGCCTTCATCGACGACCTCGCCGCCAAGCCGGACCCGGTCTACGGCGTCTCCACCGGCTTCGGCGCGCTCGCCGTCCGGCACATCAGCCCCGAGCTGCGCGCCCAGCTCCAGCGCAACATCGTCCGCTCGCACGCGGCCGGGATGGGCCCGCGCGTCGAGCGCGAGGTGGTCCGCGCGCTGATGTTCCTGCGCCTGAAGACCCTCGCCTCGGGGCATACGGGTGTACGCCCCCTGGTCGTGGAGACCATGGCGGAGATCCTCAACGCCGGCATCACCCCGGTCGTCCACGAATACGGCTCGCTCGGCTGCTCCGGCGACCTCGCGCCGCTCTCGCACTGCGCGCTGACCCTCATGGGAGAAGGCGAGGCCGAGGGCCCCGACGGCGTCGTACGGCCCTCCGGCGAGCTGCTCGCGGCCCACGGCATCGCGCCCGTCGAACTGCGCGAGAAGGAGGGCCTGGCCCTCCTGAACGGCACCGACGGCATGCTCGGCATGCTCGTGATGGCCTGCGCCGACCTGGCCCGCCTCTTCACCTCCGCCGACATCACCGCGGCCCTCTCCCTGGAGGCGCTGCTCGGCACGGACAAGGTCCTCGCGCCCGAGCTGCACGCCATCCGCCCGCACCCGGGCCAGGCCGCCGCGGCCGCCAACATGCTGAAGGTACTGGACGGCTCCGGGCTCACCGGACACCACCAGACCGGGTTTGATGGACAAGAGGGCGCCCCGCGCGTCCAGGACGCGTACTCCGTGCGCTGTGCCCCGCAGGTCGCGGGCGCGGGCCGGGACACCCTGGCGCACGCCCGCCTCGTCGCCGAGCGCGAGCTGGCCGCCGCCGTGGACAACCCCGTCGTCCTGGAGGACGGCCGGGTGGAGTCCAACGGCAACTTCCACGGCGCCCCGGTCGCGTACGTCCTGGACTTCCTCGCCATCGCCGCCGCCGACCTCGGCTCGGTCGCCGAGCGCCGCACCGACCGGCTGCTGGACAAGAACCGCTCCCACGGCCTGCCCGCCTTCCTGGCCGATGACCCGGGCGTGGACTCCGGGCTGATGATCGCCCAGTACACGCAGGCCGCGCTGGTCAGCGAGATGAAGCGGCTCGCGGCGCCGGCCTCGGTGGACTCCATCCCGTCCTCCGCCATGCAGGAGGACCACGTCTCGATGGGCTGGTCGGCGGCGCGCAAGCTGCGGACCGCGATCGACAACCTCACCCGGGTCGTCGCCGTCGAGCTGTACGCCGCGACCCGCGCGGTGGAGATGCGCGACGGGCTGACCCCGTCCTCCGCCACCCGCGCGGTACTGGCGGCCGTACGGGCCGAAGGCGTCCCGGGCCCGGGGGAGGACCGTTTCCTCGCGCCCGACCTGGCGGCGGCGTACGAGTTCGTACGGAGCGGCAGGCTGGTGGCCGCCGTGGAGTCCGTCACCGGCGCGCTGGACTGAGCCGAGGGGGCGAGAAGGCCGGGGGCGACGGGCCGCCCCCGGTGCCGTCAGGGCCCGGTCCCTCCGGGGCGCGGGCCCTCAGGCCGTCTCGGCGCGGGAGCGGCGCACGGCGACGGTGACCAGGGCGGCCCCGACGCCGAGGAAGGCCGTGCCGCCGACGGCGTACGGGGTCGTGTCGATCGAGCCGGAGTCGGCGAGCCGGACCTCGTCGGAGCCCTGTGCGCCGTCCGTACCGGCGGTGCTCCGCGTGCCTGGGACGACCTGCGACCGCTCGCCGTCAGCGGTCGCCGTTCCCGCCGCTCTGGCCTGCACCTTCTGGCCGACCGCCGGGGCGGCGGCGGAGTGCTGGGCGGCGTGGTGCTCGACGGTGGCGTTCGCCGACGGGACGAAACACAGTGCGATCAGCACCGAGCCGGCCGCAGCTGCAGTCACCAGTGGTCGGCGTGCGGTCACGGAACGATCCCCCTTCACGGCTCGGCGCGTTGGCCGTTACGCAGATGTTAGTAACAGCCGCGGGTCGCGGGGAAGCCAGGGCCCCGAGGTGCTTACGCTCCGTGGCATGAGCAACGGTGACACAGCACGGTTTGTCCGCCTGCGCGTCGAACTGGTCATGGAGGTCACGGACCCCGACCTGCTGACCGGCGCGGCCCTCGACGGCATCAGCGGCGAAGAGCACATGACCGACCAGGAGCGCAGCTACGCGCGGGAAGCGGTGCGGGCCGAGCCGGCCGAGGCCGTCGCGCATCTCATCGACCCCTTCGACCTGGTCAACGACGTCCCCGGCGTCGAACTCAGCCAGGCGTCGTGGAGCAGCGAGGAAACCGAGTACGACCCTGATTCCGAGGAGTGGGACCTGGGCGACACGGGGGACGACGAAGACGTCTGACGTCCGCGTCAACCGGCCCTCGACGGCCACGTCCGTCGCTGCGGAACCTGGGGTGTCCTTTCCCACACTTTCCCGTGCATGGAACGGCAAAAAGGGAACAGGCGTTCATCATGGGAGCGACTGGGACCAAGTGTGCCCAGATGGCTCGGGGAGGACCTCAGGTTTCGTAGCAATGGAGAACTGACTGATGACGGACAGCAAGCGCCGCAAGGGCTTCATAGCCACCGCAGCGCTGCTCGGCGGGGCGCTGACGCTCGCGGCCTGCGGCGGCGGTGGTGACAACGCGAGCGGCGACAGCGGCGGCTCGGGGCCTCCCGGGAAGCACCAGAAACAGGAGCAGGTCGACCGGGCGGCGGCCGAGGACGCCTCGGACGCCACGATCAAGATCTCTCCGAAGAGCGGTGCCGCCAACGCGGGCATCAACAACGACACCGAGGTCACCGTCGCCCACGGCAAGCTCACCGACGTGACGATGACCTCCGTCGCCACCAAGGAGAAGGTGGCCGGCACGCTCTCGGCGGACGGCAAGTCCTGGAAGCCGCAGTCCCAGCTGAAGCGCTCCACGCAGTACAAGATCACTGCGCACGCCGAGGACTCCAAGGGCCGCAAGGCGGTCGAGAACTCCACGTTCACCACCGTCTCGCCCACCAACAGCTTCATAGCCAACTTCACGCCCGAGGACGGCTCGACCGTCGGCGTCGGCATGCCGGTCTCCCTCAACTTCGACAAGCCGGTCAAGAACAAGGCCGCCATCGAGTCGAAGATCAAGGTCGCGGCGAGCAGCAACCAGAAGGTCGTCGGCCACTGGTTCAGCGACACCCGCCTGGACTTCCGCCCGCAGGAGTACTGGAAGGCCGGTACGAAGGTCACCATGGACCTCGACCTGGACGGCGCCGAGGCCTCGCCCGGCGTGCAGGGCATCCAGGACAAGACCGTCAGCTTCGACGTGGGCCGCTCCCAGGTCAGTACGGTCGACGCCAAGACCCACCAGATGACCGTGGTGCGCGACGGCAGGACCGTGAAGCAGATCCCGATCTCGGCGGGCGGCAAGGAGAACCCGACCTACAACGGTCAGCTGGTGATCTCCGAGAAGTTCGAGCAGACCCGCATGGACGGCTCGACGGTCGGCTTCAAGAAGAAGGACGGCAAGGGCGAGTACGACATCCCCGACGTCCCGCACGCCATGCGGCTGTCGGACTCCGGCACGTTCATCCACGGCAACTACTGGGGCAAGGGCATCTTCGGCAAGGCCAACACCAGCCACGGCTGCATCGGCCTGGAGGACGCCAAGGGCGCCAAGAACGACAAGACCGACGGAGCCTGGTTCTACGACCACTCCCTCCTCGGTGACGTGGTCGTCATGAAGAACTCCCCGGACAAGACCATCCAGCCCGACAACGGCCTGAACGGCTGGAACATGGACTGGACCCAGTGGCAGGCCGGCAGCGCCCTCCAGTGACGCGCACGGCCCGAGAACCCTGAGTCCGGGCCCGTGTGTCCGCACGGGCTCCGGCAGCTGATGACCTGACGGCTTCCCCGGCCGCACGCGGGCGGCACCCCGGACCCCGGTCCGGAGTGCCGCCCGCCGTCGTTTCGGGCCGCGCCGTACGCGTACGTACAGTGACCCGGTGGCTGACAAGGGCAAGGGGCGCGGCGGGCGCCGGGAGAACGGGCCGGCGGACGGGACCGCGGAGACCGTGGCACGCGTACTGGGCACGGTCCGGTACGCCGCCGACGGACGGCCCGCCGAGGACGCCGTCGAGACCGGCGCCTCGGCGCTGAGCGCGGACCCGGCGGGCCCCGAGGCCGTGAGCCGGGCGCTGCTGGCCGCCGCCGCGGCGGCCGTGCGCGCCTGCTGGGAGGGCGGCTGGCACCCCGCCGACCTGGTACGCCTCGCACGGCGCGCGGGCGTCCCCGCCGAGCCGGCCGCCGACCTGATCGCCGCCGAGCTCCGCCGCTACCCCGCCGACGGCCTCCCGCCCCGCTGGGCCGGCCAGCTGCGCGAGGCGGGCGCCGAGGCCTGGTGGCCGGACGACGGCGGCTACCTGGACGCGCTCGCCCGGCGCCGCCGCACCACCCGCTTCGAGACGCTCTGCGACGTCCTCGAAGTGCTGCGCTTCCTCGGCCGGCTGCCCCGGATCACGCCGACCGGCCCGCTCCCCGGGGAACCGGGCGCCCGGGCGGCCGGTACGCCTGCAGGCACAGGTACGGGCGGAGGCGCCGGTACGGGCGCGCCCGCCGCGGAGCCGCGCGTCCTCGGCCGCATCCGCGGCCTGCTCGCCAAGGCCGAGTCCACCGCCTTCCCCGAGGAGGCCGAGGCGCTCTCCGCGAAGGCCCAGGAACTGATGGCCCGGCACAGCGTCTCCGAAGCGCTGCTCGCGGGCGCCTCGCCCGCCGGCGGCCCCGGCACCCTGCGCATCGGCATGGAGGGCCCGTACGAGAGCACCAAGGCGCTGCTGCTGGACGCGGTGGCCGTCGCCAACCGCTGCCAGGCCGTCTGGTCCCCGGAGGCCGCCTTCACCACCCTCGTCGGCTTCCCGCCCGACCTGGACGCCGCCGAACTGCTCTACACCTCCCTCCTGGTGCAGGCCACCACGGCCATGAACCGGGCCGCCGACGCGCGGCACACCCGTGGCAGGTCCCGCCGCACCAAGGACTTCCGCCAGTCCTTCCTCGCCGGGTACGCGGCGCGCATCCGCGACCGTCTCACCGACGCGGCCGGGCACGCCACCGCCGAGGCCGCCGAGGAGACGCCGGACCTGCTGCCGGTGCTGGCCGCCCGGGACCTCGCGGTCCAGGAACGCACCGGCGCGCTCTTCCCCGAGACCACGGCCGTACGGATGCGGGGCGTACGGGACGCGGAAGGCCTCCACCAGGGCATGGCAGCCGCGGACCGCGCCCGGCTGGACTCCGGCGGCCGGTAGCGCCGTAGCCGTACGGCTGGCACCCCGATCGTCCCAACTGCCTCACTGGTAACGTCACTTACCGATGGCCCGGTACGCGTGTACGTACCGGCACCGGCCGCGAGGGGAGCGGACATGGCGGACGGCGACGGACACGTGGAGACGGCGTCCCGGATCAACACCGGGGTCGCGCACAACGCACGGGTCTGGAACCACTGGCTCGGCGGCAAGGACAACTACGCCGTCGACCGCCAGGTCGGCGACCATGTCACCGGCCTGTACCCGAGCATCGGCGACGTGGCCCGCGCCGACCGTGCCTTCCTCGGCCGGGCCGTGCGCCACCTCGCCGGCGAGGCCGGCATCCGCCAGTTCCTCGACATCGGGACCGGCCTGCCCACCGCGGACAACACCCACGAGGTCGCCCAGCGCGTCGCGCCCGACTCCCGCGTGGTCTACGTCGACAACGACCCCATCGTCCTCGCGCACGCCCGCGCGCTGCTCACCAGCGCGCCCGGCGGCGCCACCGACTACGTCGACGCGGACGCGCAGGACCCGGACTCGATCCTCCACGCGGCCGCCCGCACCCTGGACTTCAGCCGGCCCGTCGCGGTCATGTTCCTCGGCATCCTCAACTTCGTCGTCGACACCGAGCGGGCGCAGCACACCGTGGACCGGCTGCTCGCCGCCGTACCGTCCGGCAGCCACCTCGTCCTCACCCACCCCACCCTCGAACTGGGCGGCGAGGGCAACGCCGAGGCCATGCGCTTCTGGAACGAGCACGCCACCCCGCCGATCACCGCCCGCACCGGCGAGCGCATCGCCCGTTTCGCCGAGGGCCTGGAACTGCTCCCGCCCGGCCTGGTCTCCTGCACCCGCTGGCGGCCGGACCCGGCCTCCGCCGGCGGCCCGGCCGAGCCCCCGGAGGTCGCCCAGTACGCCCTGGTGGCCCGCAAGCCGTGACGTGTGCACGGTATTCGTACGCGTTAGCGAGGCGTTAGCGGATCACCAGCGCCCACGGGCAGGGTGCCGGTATGCCGATCACCGCACGCGCCGCTGTTCCCCGTCGCGCCGTCCTGGCCTCGGTGCTGGCCGCGGCGGCGGTGTCCCTGACCGCCTGCCGGGACGACGGCACGGGCGTCCGCCCCATCCCCGACTCCTCCTCGCCGCCGGACTACGCCCCGTCCCCGCACGCGTCCACTCCGCCTACGCCACGACCGCCCACCCCACCGCCCGCGGAGCTCCCTCATCCATGAGGCATCGATGAGGCATCCATGAGGACGCGTACGGACGCACTCGCCTGGGCACACAAAGGGGGCGCACCCGACAAGTGATCAGCCGGCGCGGCCGTGGCAGTTCCGGGTCCCGCCGGCGCGGAGAGGAGCAGCGGTGGCCAGGACGCTCGTGGTGGTCGGTGCCGGGCCGGGGCGGGGAATGGGGGTGGCCCGCGCGTTCGGCCGCCATGGCTTCCGGGTCGGACTCATCGCCCGTACGAAAGACCGGCTCGACACCCAGGTCGCCGAGCTGGCCGGGCTGGACATCGCGGCGGCCGCGTTCCCCGCCGACATCCGGGACCGGGACGCGCTGGCCGCGGCCCTCGCCCAGGCGACCGAGACGCTCGGCCCGCCCGACGTACTGGACTACGGCCCGGGCCCCTCCGGCCCGGTCACCCACGCCGCGCAGACCACCGCCGCCGCGGCGGCCGCCCAGTTCGACCTCTACGTCCTGGGCGCGATCACCGCCGTCGGCCAGGTACTCCCCGACATGCTCGCCCGCGCCTCCGGCACCCTCCTGCTCACCACGGGCCCCGCGGCACACACCCCCACCCCGACCCACGCCAACGAGGCCCTGGCCATGGCCGCCCTCCACCACTACGCCCGCTCACTCCACACCGAACTGACCCCGCACGGCATCCACGTGGGCGCGGTCACCATGACGTCCCCGCCGCCCACTCCAGCAGCGGCCGACGCACTCGGCGACAGCTACTACTCCCTGTACGCACACGGCACCCCCGCCGAGGCAGTGATCGGCCCCACGGGCGCCACCACCACCCGGCCGCCGGCCTGAGCCGGCTCAGTGCCTGTCTCCACCTCCAGCGCCCGTTCCGCGTTGTCGACCAACTCCTTGTAGGTGACGACCTCGACGCGGTTCAGGTGGGTGTTGAGCGTGCGCAGAGCTTCGTTGATCTCTTCTTCGGCCGCTTCGGGTTGCAGGGCCGGATGGCCGATCAGGACGAGAGCGCTTGCCCGGCGAGTTTCGATGCCCAGTTCGTCGCGAATGCGGAGTCTGTGTTCGTCCAGGCCGACCAGATAGTTCACCGCTTGGCTCACGGCATCGTGCACCTCAGCCGTAGGGACCCAACACCCGCGATGCCTCTTGACGAGGGAGCCACGGAGGCCCATGGCACGCTTCAACTCGACGACGTGAAGGGCCCCGTCGCCTCGTATGAGGGGGATGTCGACCTCGTCACCCGGTACCAGTCTGCGCTGCACCGCTTGGCCCACGAACTGGCCCCCGAAAATCCAATGCTGCCCTGCCAAGGCGTGTTGCAGGTCGTGTTCGCTCGCTGCGGGGTCCTCTGCCGCTTTGCGGAGAGCTTTCAGGTCCCGTCGGCGGCGCTGGATCTCCGCGGCGCGGAGGAGCAGCTGCCCCTCCTTGTCCGCGGCCAGGACCGCGAGCGCGTCGGGATTCAGAACGATGCGGCGGGCGGTCTCCTCGGGGACCTCCACGTCGATCCGCTCCCGGAAGACCTGTTCCAACCATGCGGCGACCTCGGCCATGCCGCGAAGGATCCGGTACCGGCTCGGACGTTCCCCGGACGGTTGCATGAAGCGCGCGTCCTGGCCGACGGCCCGAACATGGGCCAGTACCTCGCCCACCGTTGCGCCGGGGTTGTCCTCGAAGTGTTTCTCTCCGAGCTGTGTGAAGAACTCCAGGCTGGCAGAGAGCGTCCGTGCCAAGTAGTCCTGTGCATGGCTCACCGGCTCCGTCGACCGCCGGAAACGCTCGTACCGCTCTTCGAAGTCCGGCTGGAAAATGCGGCCTTCCGCGTAGTCCAGCGAGTCCTGTAACAGGCGTACGGCCTGCCACTCCTCCGTGGCCGCTGCCACCGAACGTGCGCGTTCCAGTAAGGTCACGAGCGCTCGGCCGCCCCTGCGGTGACGGCTCTTACCGCCGTGCATGTGCTGGAAGACGGCTTCGAGCGCTTTCCTGACGACCTCACTCTCGGCGCGGTCCAAGACGTGTTCCAGCTGCAGCTGGAGCGATAAGTCAGATCTGACGTCCATGCGGGGGATTGTGATACCCGGCACTGACAGTGGTGCTCAGGGGTCAGCCGTCGGCCGGGGCCACTCCCACCGGGCAGCTCACGCCCGTGCCGCCGATGCCGCAGTAGCCTGCGGGGTTCTTGTCGAGGTACTGCTGGTGGTAGGCCTCGGCCGGGTAGAAGGGGCGGGTGGCGGCGGGGAGGATCTCGGTGGTGATGGTGCCGTGGCCGGCGGCCGACAGGACCTTCTGGTAGGCGTCGCGGGAGGCCTCGGCCGCCGTGGCCTGCTCCGCGGAGTGGGTGTAGACCGCCGAGCGGTACTGGGTGCCGACGTCGTTGCCCTGGCGGAAGCCCTGGGTGGGGTCGTGGGACTCCCAGAAGATCTTGAGCAGGGCGGCGTAGGAGACCTTCGAGGGGTCGAAGACGACGCGGACCGCCTCGGTGTGGCCGGTGTGGCCGCTGCAGACCTCTTCGTACGTGGGGTTCGGGGTGTGGCCGCCCTGGTAGCCGACGAGGGTGGTCCAGACGCCTTCGGTCTGCCAGAACTTGCGCTCGGCGCCCCAGAAGCAGCCCAGGCCGAAGTCGGCCACCTCGAACCCTTCCGGGTACGGGCCGAGCAGCGCGTTGCCGAGGACGGTGTGGCGGTCGGGGACCGTGAACTCCGGCTCGGGGCGGCCCTTCAGCGCCTCCTCGGCGGAGGGGAGGTGGTTCTTGAAGCGGGAGAACAGCATCGGGATCAGGCTCCGGGGAGGGGAGGGACGGGTCGGGGTCGGTCGTGATCCTGAGAACGCTCCGCGCGGGGCGGGAATTCCGGGGGCGGGACGGGCCGAGGACGGACCGGAGCGGTCAGGACGGCGGGAGGGTGGCCGGGGTGCCGCCCTGGGACTCCCAGCCGGCGACCGCGAGGGCGCGGTAGGTGGCGTAGACGGCGGCCGGGTGCGGGTCGTAGGACCAGGGCACGGCGCCGACGTGGCCGTCGACGTGCCGCAGCTGCTCCATCGCCTCGGCGTACCGCTCCGCCTGGACGAGGAACCAGACGAGGAGGTGGCGGACGTGCGGCGCGACCGGGTGGTCGGCGGGGGCCTGGCGCAGCGCGTAGTGCGCGCCCTCGATGGCGCGCTCGACCACCGCGCTCTGGAAGAGGCTGCGGACCATGTTGGCCTCGGGGAGGTGGTCGAAGACGGAGAAGAGGGGCAGGGCGGGGAGGAGCGACTTCGCGGGGGCGCCCGCCGCGGCGCGCTCGGTGAAGGCGTCGGCGTCCTCCTTGGAGCCGTGCCACTTCTCCGACCAGTACGGGAGTGCCGCGAGGTGCGCGCCCATGTGGTGCGGGGCGCGCTGGACGACCTTGGACCACAGCTCCTCGTAGTCGGGGCGGCGGTCGCCCAGGCCGCGGGCCACGGCCAGCTCGATGATGTACGGCACCGGGCTGCCGGGGGCCAGCAGCCGCGCCTCCTGGCAGACCGTACGGGCCTCCTCCAGGATCATGCGGAAGTCCTGGGAGCCGGGGTCGCGCAGCGCCTGGACCACGAGGAACTGCGCGTGCGTCTGGGCGCCGCCGGAGTCCTTCGGCTTCTCGGAGCGCCACGTGCGCAGCCAGATGCCGCCCATGGAGCCGCCCGGTGCCTCGGAGTGCGGGCCCGGAGCGCCGCCCTGTCCGGGCGCCGTCGCGAACGCCGCCGCGCCCGCCAGCGTCTGTACGCGCTGCCACCGGCGCTCGTCGCCCTCGGGGGTGTCCGCCAGCAGCCGGGACGCCGGCCGCCAGTCCTGGGTACGGGCGATCTCGGCCAGCGTCTCCGCCAGCTCCGGGTCGGGCCCCGGCAGCCGTACGTCCAGCTGCTCGGCGGGGACGAAGCCGTAGTCCGCCATCGGGTCGGCGGCCGCCGCCATGCCCCGGCCGGCCTGCTGGAGCGCGCGCCGGCGCCGTGCCAGGGGGTAGCCGATGACGCCCACGAGGACGAGGAGGGCGAGGAGAAGGAGCAGTACGTCCATGAGGAGTCGTTTCCAGGTCGGGTCGTCAGGCGCGCGGCGCCGGGGCGGCGCGGGCGGTGCGGTGGCTTTCCGGGCTCTTCGGTTGCTGTGCGGTGTCCGTCGGTGGCACGTGTGTGTCCACTTGTATCCACTCTCCAGCGAAGCAGAAAGTTCCTGGGGGTGCGCCGGCGCCGGGACGACTACCCTCGGCAGGCATGAGTGATCAGCGCGGACAGCGCCACCAGCACTTCGAAACCCTCGCCATCCACGCGGGGCAGGAAGCCGACCGGGCGACGGGTGCGGTATCGGTGCCCATCTACCAGGTCTCGACGTACAAGCAGGACGGGGTCGGCGGCCTGCGCGGCGGTTACGAGTACAGCCGCAGCGCCAATCCGACGCGTACGGCCCTGGAGGAGAACCTCGCGGCCCTGGACGGCGGCCGCCGCGGCCTCGCCTTCGCCTCCGGCCTGGCCGCCGAGGACTGCCTGCTGCGCACCCTGCTCGTCCCCGGTGACCACGTCGTCATCCCCGACGACGCGTACGGCGGCACGTTCCGCCTCTTCGCCAAGGTCGCCGAGCGCTGGGGCGTGGAGTGGTCCGTCGCCTCCTCCTCCGACCCGCGGGCCGTACGGGAGGCGGTCCGGCCGCGTACGAAGGCCATCTGGGTCGAGACGCCCAGCAACCCGCTGCTCGGCATCACCGACATCGCGGCCCTCGCCGACGTCGCGCGGACCGCGGGCGCGAAGCTCGTCGTCGACAACACCTTTGCCAGCCCTTACCTCCAGCAGCCGCTCGCGCTCGGCGCCGATGTCGTCGTGTACTCCACCACCAAGTACATGGGCGGTCACTCCGACGTGGTGGGCGGCGCGCTGGTCGTCAACGACGACGCGCTCGGCGAGGAGCTGGCCTTCCACCAGAACGCCATGGGCGCGATCGCCGGGCCCTTCGACGCCTGGCTGGTGATGCGCGGCATCAAGACGCTCGCCGTACGGATGGACCGGCACAGCGAGAACGCCACGCGCGTCGCCGAACTGCTCGCCTCGCACCCGAAGGTGACCAAGGTCTACTACCCGGGGCTGCCCGAGCACCCGGGGCACGAGACCGCCGCCAAGCAGATGAAGGCCTTCGGCGGCATGGTGTCCTTCCAGGTCGCGGGCGGGGAGCAGGCCGCGGTCGACGTCTGCGACCGGGCGCGGCTGTTCACCCTGGGCGAGTCGCTGGGCGGCGTGGAGTCGCTGATCGAGCACCCGGGCCGGATGACGCACGCCTCGGCCGCCGGCTCCGCGCTGGAGGTACCGGCCGACCTGGTCCGCCTCTCGGTCGGCATCGAGTCCGTCGACGACCTGCTCGCGGACCTGACGCAGGCGCTGGGCTGACCCGCCCCGCACGTACCGGCCCGGAAGCCCATCGCATCCGGGCCGGTGCGCCGTCCGGAGGGTGCGCCGTCCGGAGGTGCGTTCCACCGCCCTTCCGGCGTCACCGCCCTTCCGGCGTCACCACCCTTCCGGCGTCACCGCCCTTCCGGCGTCACCACCCTTCCAGCGGCGGCGTCGTCCGCGACGGCGGCGGCACCCACGGCTGCTGGGTGACCGCCCAGACCGTGAACGCCACGGCCGCCAGGAACAGCAGCAGCCAGCCGGTCCGGCCCAGCCGTCGGCGCCGCAGCAGCAGCCGGCGCCCGCGTACGGCGGCGCGCAGCGCGAGATCGGGCGGGACCGGGGAGTGCGGTCCGTCGAGCATCCGCCGCACCTCCGCCTCCTTGCGGTCGGGCGGACTCACGGTGCCACCGCCCCGGCACCCGAGGCGGACGGGGGCGCGGCGCCGCGCCGGGTGCTGCGCATCTCGGCGACGGCCCGCAGGCACAGGGCGTGCACGCGCTCGGCGGGCAGTCCCAGGAGGGCCGCGGTCTGCTCCTCGGCCACGCCCTCGTACAGCCGCAGGACGAGAATCAGCCGTTCCTGCGGCGCGAGCCGGTCCAGCAGGCCGCCGCGGGGCCGCCGGTGGCGCCACGCCGTACGGGCGAAGTGCGCGGCCAGCTCCTGGCGGGTGCGGTCGTAGGGGTCCTCCCCGCGCAGCCGGTCCCAGTACGCGTACGTACGGGACAGCGCGGTCGTCAGCAGTTCCTCGGCGACCGGTGCCGCGCCGGACGGTTCCCCCGTCAGCAGCGTGGCCGTGTGCAGCAGCCGGCCCGCCGCGCCCGCCACGAAGGCCTCGAAGTCCTGGGCGCGGCGGCGCTCCTGAGCAGCCCGCCGCTCTCGCACAGTGCCTCCCGGTAGGGGCCTGGCTCACGGGGCAGGCCCTCGCGGGCCCGGCGGCCCGGTCATGGCTCCATGGCACGGCAGTACGGGCACGGGGGTCAAGAGCCGTGCGGCAGGTGGCGCGTCCGGCGAGGCGGCGCCCGGGTGCGGCTCAGGAAGCCGGCGCCCCGGGGGACAGTGATGCCGTCACCGTCGAGAGCGAGGCATTGAAGCGCGTCAGGAGCGTGGTGAAGGCGTTGCGCTCCTCCTCGCTCCACTCCTCCGTGACCAGCGCCATCAGCTCGCGGCGCGAGGCGCGCACCTCCTCCAGGCGGGCCCGGCCGCGCTCGGAGAGCTGCAGGACGACCGCGCGCCCGTCCTCGGGGTGCGAGGCGCGGGTGACCAGCCCTGCGTCGACCAGCGGCGCGACCTGGCGGGTGACCGTCGAGGAGTCGATGCCCATGCCGGCGGCCAGGGCCTTGACGCCCATCGCGCCCTCCTGGTCGAGCCGGTTGAGCAGCAGGTAGGCGGCGCGGTCCATGGAGTTGCGTGCCTGCCCGACACCGCCGAGCCGGCTCTGTTCGGCGCGGCGGGCGAAGACGGCGACTTGATGTTGCAGCGCGTCAAGAAGAGCGGGATCGGTGTGGGTCGTCATGTCCGAAGAGGTGGGCATGGCCGGATGCTCGCTTCATGGGGGTGCGTACGGATTGGGGGACAGAGTACGCGGCCCGCGGGAGGACCGTACCGGCGGCGACCAAAGATGTACGGGTACGGGCCGGGTCTCCCGGCCGCGGGCGCCCGCCGCGGCGCGAGCTGTAAGACTGGCGCCATGGCCGATCACACGCCGCAGACGCCCGCTTCCGCCGCTCCCGGGACCGCCGGTCCCGCGACGGCCGCCCCCGCCCCGGGAACCGCGGAGGCACCAGGGGTGCTTCCCGCCGTCACGCTTGACGACATCCACGGTGCGCAGAAGCTGCTGTCCGGGGTGAGCCGGTCCACGGTGCTGGAGGGCAGCCGCTTCCTGTCCGGGCTGGTGGGCTCGCCGGTCCACTTCAAGTGCGAGAATCTCCAGCGCACCGGCTCGTTCAAGATCCGCGGTGCGTACGTCAGGATCGCCGGGCTGTCGCAGGAGGAACGTTCCTCCGGAGTGGTCGCGGCGAGCGCGGGGAACCACGCGCAGGGCGTGGCGCTGGCCGCCTCCCTGCTCGGCGTCCACTCGACCGTCTTCATGCCCGAAGGGGCCCCGCTGCCCAAGGTCGCCGCGACCCGCGACTACGGAGCCGAGGTGCGGCTGCACGGCCAGGTCGTCGACGAGACGCTGGCCGCGGCGCAGCAGTACGCACAGGAGACGGGCGCGGTCTTCATCCACCCCTTCGACCACCGCGACATCATCGCGGGACAGGGCACGGTCGGCCTGGAGATCCTGGAGCAGTGCCCCGAGGTCCGCACGATCGTGGTCGGCATCGGCGGCGGCGGGCTCGCCGCGGGCATCGCGGTGGCCGTCAAGGCCGTCCGGCCCGACGTACGGATAGTCGGGGTGCAGGCGGCCGGCGCCGCCGCATACCCGCCCTCGCTGGCCGCCGGACGGCCCGTCGCGATCGAGTCCCCGGCGACGATGGCCGACGGCATCAAGGTCGGACGGCCGGGCGACGTACCGTTCGGCATCATCGGCGAACTGGTCGACGAGGTCCGCACGGTCTCCGAGGACGCGCTCTCCAGTGCGCTGCTGCTCTGCCTGGAGCGGGCCAAGATGGTCGTCGAGCCGGCCGGGGCCAGCCCGGTCGCTGCGCTGCTGTCCGAGCCGGGGGCCTTCCAGGGCCCGGTGGTCGCGGTGCTCTCCGGCGGCAACGTCGACCCGCTCCTCATGCAGCGCATCCTGCGCCACGGCATGGCGGCCGGCGGCCGCTACCTCTCGCTGCGGCTGCGCCTGACGGACCGGCCGGGCGCGCTGGCGACGCTGCTGGGTGTGCTGTCCGGGATGGACGCGAACGTGCTCGACGTCCAGCACGTACGGACCGATCCGCGGCTCGGCATCACCGAGGCCGAGGTCGAACTGCACCTGGAGACCCAGGGACCCGAGCACTGCACGGAGGTCGGCACGGCGCTCCGCGAGGCGGGCTACACGGTGATCCCCTGACCGCCCGCTGAACCGTGCCGGGCACGATTGCCCGGAGACAGCGGAGGATCCGACGGCCGGTGCCCGGGGCACCGGCCGTCGGCGTTCTCGGAAGAGCCTCCGGAGGGGGCTGTTCCTGTGGCGCAATCGTGATGTCGGCGCAATCGTGGCGTTCCGTGCCGCCGGTCGCCCGCCGAGCGGGTGAAATCCGGCAAACGTAATATTTTTCTCGAAACCCCCAAACCCTGGGAGGGCCTGGATGCCAGGCGCTATTTACGCCGAGGGCCTCGTGAAGACCTTCGGCGACGTGAGGGCTCTGGACGGTGTCGACATCGACGTCCCCGAAGGGACCGTCCTCGGTCTGCTCGGTCCGAACGGTGCCGGGAAGACCACCACGGTGCGGGTCCTGACGACCCTGCTGCGGCCCGACCGCGGCAGGGCGGAGGTGGCCGGGATCGACGTACTGGAGCGCCCCGACGACGTGCGGCGCGCGATCGGCCTGTCCGGCCAGTTCGCCGCCGTCGACGAGTACCTGACCGGCCGGGAGAACCTCACCATGGTCGGCCGGCTGTACCAGATGAGCGCGAAGGCGGCGAAGGCGCGGGCCGGCGAACTGCTGGACCGCTTCCACCTCGCCGACGCGGGCGACCGGCCGGCGAAGACCTACTCCGGCGGCATGCGGCGCCGCCTCGACCTGGCCGCCGCGCTGGTCGTCAGCCCGCCCGTGATGTTCATGGACGAGCCGACCACAGGCCTGGACCCGCGCAACCGCCAGGAGCTGTGGGACGTGATCCAGGAGCTGGTCGCGGGCGGCACGACGCTGCTGCTCACCACGCAGTACCTGGAGGAGGCCGACCACCTCGCGCACGACATCTGCGTGGTCGACCACGGCCGGGTCATCGCGCGCGGCACCTCCGACCAGCTCAAGGCGCAGACCGGCGGCGAACGCGTCGAGGTCGTCGTGCACACGCCCGGCCGACTGGGCACGGCGGAGGAGGTACTGCGCGGCTTCGGCACGGGCGCGGCCAAGGTGGAGCGGCACACCCGCAAGATCACCGTGCCGGTCACCGGCGGCGCCAGGCTCCTCGCGGAGGTCATCCGGGAACTGGACCTCCGGGGCGTCGAGATCGACGACGTCGGGCTGCGCCGCCCGACCTTGGACGACGTCTTCATCTCGCTGACCGGCCATGCGGCCGAGACCCCCGCGGAGGACGAGGAGGACGGCGACGGCCCGGCGGACGACGGCTCCGGCGCGGCGGCAGCCGCCGGCCGCGGCAGGGGCCGGCGCAGGAGCAGAGGCGAGGGCAGGGGCAGAGACCGGCGGGCGGCGCGGGAGGCGGCGAAGTGAGCACGGTGACGGGAGCGGAGCGGCGGCCCCGGCCCCCGCGGCCGCACGGCGGCATCGGCCGGTCCGTACGGGACTCGCTGGTGGTCGCCGAGCGCAACCTGATCAGGATGGCGCGCATCCCCGAGATGGTCGTCTTCGGCCTGGTGCAGCCGATCATGTTCGTGGTGCTGTTCAGCTACGTCTTCGGCGGCGCGATCCAGCTGCCGGGCGGGCAGGGACCGATCGACCCCGCGCGGTACCGCGAGTTCCTGATGGCGGGCATCTTCGCGCAGACCGTCACCTTCGCCACGGCGGGCGCGGGTGCCGGCATCGCGGACGACATGCACAAGGGCCTCATCGACCGCTTCCGGTCGCTGCCGATGGCCCGCGGCGCGGTCCTCACCGGGCGGACCCTCGCCGACCTCGTGCAGACGGCCCTCACCCTCGTCGTGCTCGCGGCCGTCGCGCTGATCATCGGCTGGCGCACGCACGGGAACCTCGGCAAGGTCCTGGCCGGATTCGGCCTGTTGCTCCTGCTCGGCTACGCCTTCTCGTGGATCGGCGCGCTGATCGGGCTGTCCGTACGGACCCCGGAGGCGGCCACCTCCGGCGGCCTGATCTGGCTCTTCCCGCTGACCTTCATCTCCAACGCGTTCGTGCCGTCGGACTCCATGCCGGCGTTCCTGCGGCACATCGCCGAGTGGAACCCCTTCAGCGCCACGGTGCAGGCGGCGCGCGACCTCTTCGGCAATCTGCCGCCCGGCTATCCGGTACCGGACGCCTGGCCCATGCAGCACCCGGTCCTGGCCTCGGTGGCCTGGTCGGTCCTGATCATCGCGGTCTTCCGCACCCTGTCGGTACGGAAGTACCGGTCGGCGACGGCGTGAGCCGCGCGGCGCGGGCCGCGTGCGGACACGTCGAGGGCCCGGGTCCGCCGACCCGGGCCCTCGGTGGTGCGGTGCGGCCGCCGCGCGTCGCGGACGCGGCCGGGATCCGCGGGGCTCAGCCCGAGTAGGGCTTGGCCTCCAGGATCTTGACGGCCGCCTTCTTGCCGTTGGGCAGCTCGTACTCCGCGGTCTCGCCGATCTTCTTGCCGTTGACCCCGGTGCCCAGCGGCGACTGCGGGGAGTAGGTCTCGATGTCCGAGCTCGCGTACTCCCGCGAGGCCAGCAGGAACTCCAGCGTGTCGTCCGGGTCTCCGTCGAACGCGATGGTGACGACCATCCCCGGGGCCACGACGCCGGTGGCGGCGGGAGCCTCGCCGACCTTCGCGGTCTCCAGCAGCTGCTTGAGCTGGCGTACGCGGAGCTCCTGCTTGCCCTGCTCCTCCTTGGCCGCGTGGTATCCCGCGTTCTCCTTCAGGTCACCTTCCTCGCGGGCCGCCGCGATCTTTTCGGTGATCTCGTCGCGGGCAGGACCAGACAGGTACTCCAGCTCGGCCTTGAGCTGGTCGTACGCCTCCTGGGTCAGCCAGGTGACGTTGTCGCTGGTCTGGGTCACAGGTGCTCCTCGTCGGTACTGGGGATAAATCAAACGCCCTACGCAGGAAGGCTTGCGCCTTCTCGGGTGGGCGAAACCACGAGCCTAACAATTCCGGCACAAAAGGGGGAGCGGTAAACCGCAAAAAACGCGTCACCGCTGGTCAGCCTTCTTTCGGGCGTGGTCGCCCGACACGCGGAAACGATCATGCACGAAGGGGGCGCGAACTGCTAGGGAGTTTCCGTGCGGCGCCGGCCGCCGGCGGTCAGCCCCGGCATCGCACCTGGCCTCAGTCCTGGCCCTGGGCGCCCGAGGCCGTACATCCGACCAGTTCGGCGTTGGTCGCCCGGGCCGTCGTCCGGATCGTGACCACCGTGTCGACCTGGCCCTTCGCCTGCTCGACCGGGACGTCCTTGCGGCCGACCTCGGCGCCGTCGGCGGACTGCGAGCGGAGCGTGCACACGCCCTTCGCGTCGGTGTCCTTGACGACCTCCAGATGCGCCTGCACCGCCGAGTCGGAGACGACCTTGTACGAGACCAGGCGGCCGCTGAGGTCCTGCCCGGTGATGTAGGAGATGCCGAACCAGGCGATCACGCCGATCAGTGCGGCGCCGAGCACCGCGCCGATGACCTTGAGCTTGCGGTCGGCCCGCTCGTCGGCGGTACGGCCGTACCGTCCGTCGGGCAGTCCGTCGCGCACCGCGGCCATGATCTTCCTCCTGGTAAGGGGAACCTGGAAATATTCGCCCCCTCGCTTCGGTCACTATAGAAGGCGTCGTTCAACGGCGTCCCATGACCCTTGACTGAGGATCGAGTCTTGACTGAGCAGCTGCGAATGATGGCGGTGCACGCCCACCCCGACGACGAGTCGAGCAAGGGCGCGGCCACCATGGCCAAGTACGTGTCCGAGGGGGTGGACGTGCTGGTCGCCACCTGCACCGGGGGAGAGCGCGGCGACATCCTCAATCCCAAGCTCCAGGGCGACCCGTACATCGAGGCGCACATCCACGAGGTGCGCAAGAAGGAGATGGACGAGGCCCGGGAGATCCTGGGCGTGAAGCAGGAGTGGCTGGGCTTCGTGGACTCCGGGCTGCCCGAGGGCGACCCGCTGCCCGCACTGCCCGAGGGGTGCTTCGCGCTCCAGGACGTGGAGGCGGCGGCCGAGCCGCTGGTGAAGCTGATCCGCTCGTTCAAGCCGCAGGTCATCACGACGTACGACGAGAACGGCGGCTACCCGCACCCCGACCACATCATGACCCACAAGATCACGATGGTGGCCTTCGACGCGGCGGGCGACGCCTCGAAGTACCCGGACGCGGGCGAGCCTTACCAGCCGCTGAAGCTCTACTACAACCAGGGCTTCAACCGGCCGCGCACGGTCGCGCTCCACGAGGCGCTGCTGGAGCGCGGCATGGAGTCGCCGTACGGCGAGTGGCTGGAGCGCTGGAAGTCGTTCGAGCGCGCCGAGCGCACGCTGACCACCTACGTCCCCTGCGCGGACTTCTTCGAGATCCGGGACAAGGCGCTGATCGCGCACGCCACGCAGATCGACCCCGACGGCGGGTGGTTCCGCGTGCCGATGGAGATCCAGAAGGAGGTCTGGCCCACCGAGGAGTACGAGCTCGCCAAGTCTCTGGTGGACACCTCCCTCCCCGAGGACGACCTCTTCGCGGGCATCCGCAACAATTGACCTCATGATGAGCGCGACCAGCACCCTCGCCATGACTCATCTCGTCCCCCTCGCGAAGGACCTGGACGAGAACAAGGTGACCCCCGGAGTCCTCGGCTTCATCGTCTTCGCGGTCATCGGCGGCGCCGTCTGGCTGCTGATGAAGTCGATGAACAAGCACATGCGGAAGGTCGACTTCGAGGAGAAGCCGGGCGAGGCCGCCAAGGGCGACGGCCCGGCGGCGTCGGACAGGAGCGCTCCGGCCGCCCCGGCCAAGGGCGCTCCGGCCAAGGGCGCTCCGGCCAAGGGCGCTCCGAAGACGACCTGACCCGGCCGCCGGAGCCCTGACCCGGCTCCCGGGCCGGAGGCGCGGAACCGCCGCGGGCGAGCGCCCGCGGCGGCATCGGCCTGCCCGCTCGGCGGGACCGGCGCGCCTCTGCCGACGGGCTCCGGAGCGGCGCGCCTCTGCCGTCGGACTCCGGAGCGGGGTGTCTCTGTCGACGGGTTCCGGACCGGGGTGTCTCTGTCGACGGGTTCCGGAGCGGCGCGCCTCTGTCGACGGGTTCCGGACCGGGGTGTCTCTGCCGACGGGTTCCGGAGCGGGGTGTCTCTGCCGTCGGACTCCGGAGCGGGGTGTCTCTGCCGACGGGTTCCGGGCCGGAGGGCGCGCTCCTCAGGGCGGCGCGCCCTTCGGCCCGGGGCGGTCTACCCGACCCGTTCCAGGGAGACGCCCATGATCTCGCGGGCGTGGCGGGTGGGGACCATGCCCAGGCGCCAGGCCTGCCAGCCGGCCTCCAGCTCGACGCCCCGGTCCAGCAGCACGGCGTACGCCTCGGCGCAGTCCTCCAGCTTGGGGTCGCGGAGCGGGTGCGGGGAGCGCCGCAGCTCGGCCAGCTCCTCCTGGGCGACGGCCGTGCCGACCTCCGAACCGCCCGGCGAGGCCAGCGGCAGCAGCGTGCAGCGCAGGAAGCGGGCCCAGTCCTCGCCGCGCCGGTCGCCGTAGCCCGCGAAGATCTCCGCCGCCTCGTCGGCCAGCTCCAGGGCCTGCCCGGTCTTGCCGTTCCCCGCGTCGATGACCACCAGCTCCAGGCAGGACCACGCCTCGCTGTGCGGCACCCCGATCCGCTGGAAGTCCCGGCGGGCGTCCTGCAGCAGCTGGCGCGCGAAGCCGCTGTTGCGCAGCGAGCCGGTCTGCGCGGCCCGCAGATCGCGGGTGATCCGCCCGGAGTGGTGCCGCGCGCACGCCAGGCCGTACGCGTCCTGCATCCGGCTGAACATCGTGCGTGCCCGGTCCAGGTGGCGCACGCCCGCGTCCTTGTCGCCGTCCTCCTCCCGCGCCTGGCCGAGGTAGTACAGCGTCCAGGCCTCGCCGCGGGCGTCCTCGTGCCGGCGGTGCAGCGGCAGGGCCTGGTTCAGCTGGTCCACCGCGGCGGCCGGGTCGCCGTCCACCAGCCGGGCCCTGGCCAGCTGGGTCATCGCCCAGGCCTCGCCGCGCTCGTCGTGCGTGCGGCCGTACAGCTCCATCGCCTCCTGGAGCTCGCGCTCCGCGCGCGGCACGTCACCGTGGCGCAGACAGGCCTGCCCCAGCTGGAAGTGCGCCCACGCCTGGCCGTGCACGCTCTCGCTCTCGCGGTGCAGCTCCAGCGCCTCGTCGAGCAGCGCGAACGCCTCGGCCAGCCGCGCGCGGTCCCGCTCCACCGCCGCCAGTGCGTGCAGCGTCCATGCGCGGTCACCGCGCATGGCGTCCCCGCCCTGCATCTCCAGGGCCTCCCGCAGCTTCGCCGCGGCCTCCGTCGGATTGCCCTGCTGGTGGAGGGTGATGCCCAGGTCACGCAGGGCGCGGGCCGCGCCTGCCGGATGCTGCGCCTCGAAGTACAGGTCGACCACCGAGGACAGGGTCGTACGGGCCTTGTCCAGCTCGCCGAGCTGGCGGGCCGCGACGCCGGTACGCCACTGGACCGAGCGGGCCAGCAGGCCCTTGTCGGCGTCCTTCGTCAGCTCGTTCAGCTCGCCCAGGCGGTACAGGTCGCCGCGGAGCAGGCAGTAGTCGGCGAGCGCGCCGAGGAGGTGGGAGAGGGTGGCCTGGTCCACGTCCTGGTCGGCGTGGCGCAGCGCCGCCGTGATGAAGCTGGTCTCGTCGTCCAGCCACTGCAGCGCCGCGTCGAGCGAGGTGAAGCCGTGCGAGCCGAAGCGGTCGGCGCGGGTGGAGGTGTTCCCGTCCACCAGCCGGATGACGGAGTCCGCGAGCTCGGCGTAGCTCCGCAGCAGCCGCTCCTGGGCGGTGGCCCGCTCCGCCGGGTCCTCCTCGTCCAGCAGCCTCGCATGCGCAAAGTGGTGCACCTGGGAGTGCAGGCGGTACCGGCTGCCGCGGACGTGCTCGACCAACCCGGCCGCGACGAGCCTGCCCAGCCGCCGCTCCGCTTCCTCCTCCTCGACGCCCAGCAGCGCCGCCGCGGCAGCCGTGCCGAGGCTGGCCCGCCCGACCAGCGCCAGCCGGCGCAGCAGCCGCCGCTCGGCGTCCGGCTGGTCCGTGTACCGCAGCCACAGGGCCCGCTCCACGGCGGTCACCGGGCCGTAGGCCGCCAGGTCGGCCGCCAGCGTGGCGGGGTCGCGCGGGCCCAGCGAGGAGCCCGCCACCCGCAGCGGCAGCGGCAGTCCCGCGCACAGCTCACCGATCCGGCCCAGGGCCTCCGGGTCGTACGGCCCGGCCGCACCCTCCGCCGCGCTGCCGGCGGCGCGCAGCAGCTCCTCGGCGCCCGCGGTGTCCAGCGGGCCCACCGGCAGCTGGTGCACCCACGCCGACAGCCCGTCCGGCAGCTCCATCGGCTCCCGCGCCGTGACCAGCACCAGGGACTCCGAACGGTCCGGCACCAGGGTGCGGACCTGCTCCGGGTCGGTGGCGTCGTCCAGCAGGACCACCACCGGGAGGTTGGTCAGATGCTGGTGGTACAGCTCCGTCAGCCGCTTCACGTGCTGCTCCGGCGAGGGCCGCTCGCGGAACAGCAGCTGCTCGCGCGGCGCCCCGAGGCGGTTCAGCAGGTGCAGCAGCGCGTCCCGGGTGGGCAGCGGGGCCTCGCCCGGGGTCTCGCCGCGCAGGTCCACCACGCACGCGCCGCGGAACTGGTCGCGCAGCTGCCGCGCGGCCCGCACCGCGAGCGCCGTACGCCCCGAGCCGGGCTCGCCGTGCAGCACCACCACCGTCGGCCTGGTCTCCGTACTGGCCCGGGCGGCGTGCACCCACTGGGTGATCTGCGTCAGCTGGGCCCGCCGCCCGGCGAACGGGCCGCCCGGGTCGGGGAGCTGCTGGAAGGACTCGGCCAGCACCGACCGGCGGCGGGCCGCCGCACTGCGGTCCCCGCCGCGCAGCTGGGGCCCGCGCCCGGTGGTGCCGGAGCCCTGGCCGGCGCCGGACGCGCCGCTGCGGTTCGCCGCCGTCAGCACCCGCTGCTGGTCCAGGAAGGGACGGATGCCGCGCACCTCCAGGGCCGTGAGCCACTGCAGCCGCAGCTGCTCGGGGCCGCCCGGCTGGCCGCGCATCCCCGCCTGGCGGTGCGCGGCGGGCCAGTGTCCCGCGGTGAGCTTCAGGACCGTCGCCGCGGCGCCCGCGACGGCGACCGCGGCCCCGGTGCCCAGCGCCGGGCCGGGTCCCGTGCCGTACGCCAGGTCGGCGGCGACGGCGGTGGCCGCGGCGACCAGCGTGACCACCGCGGGGGTGCCCGTCTCCTTGCGGGTCAGCCGCTCGGTCAGCGGGCGGCGCGCCGCGGCCGCCTCGTCCAGCGCACCCACGTACGCGGCGTACTCCTCCGCCGCGCCGGCCGCCAGCCGGTCCAGTGCAGCGCGCGCCCTGGCGAGCAGCACGCCCGCGTCGACGCGCCCGCCCGAGCGGCGCACCTCCTCCTCGACCGCGCGCGCCATCAGCGCGTCCGCGTCCGCGCGATGAGCGTCCCGCAGGACGCCCGGTGAGCCCGTCATCCGCATCCCCCTCCAGCGATGATCGCTTTGTACACCCAGTCTTCCGCCTCGGCGGCGAATCCGGCAGCCCTGTGGATAACTCCGCCGGGACGTGACACACGGACCATGGCCGATCCGCCGTGCCGGGCATTGCGGGCCCCGGCGGATCCGCCTCGCACGTCCCGGGCGCGCCCGTGAGAGAGGATGGCCCCATGCCGAACCGCCTGGCTCATGAGACTTCCCCGTATCTGCTCCAGCACGCCGAGAACCCGGTCGACTGGTGGCCGTGGTCCGCCGAGGCGTTCGAGGAGGCGCGGCGGCGCGGCGTCCCGGTGCTGCTCAGCGTCGGGTACAGCAGCTGCCACTGGTGTCACGTCATGGCACACGAATCGTTCGAGGACGAGGCCACGGCGGCGCTGCTGAACGACAACTTCGTGTCGGTGAAGGTGGACCGGGAGGAACGTCCGGACGTCGACGCCGTCTACATGGAGGCCGTGCAGGCGGCGACCGGTCACGGGGGCTGGCCGATGACGGTCTTCCTCACGCCGGACGCCGAGCCGTTCTACTTCGGTACCTACTTCCCGCCCGAGCCGCGCCACGGCATGCCCTCGTTCTCCCAGGTCCTGGAGGGTGTGAAGGCCGCCTGGGCGGACCGCAGGGACGAGGTCGGCGAGGTCGCGGGAAAGATCGTGCGCGACCTCGCGGACCGTTCGCTGGCCGCCGCCGGGGTCCAGCCGCCCGGGCGGGAGGACCTGATGGCCGCCCTCATGCAGCTGACCCGGGAATTCGACGCGACCCGCGGCGGGTTCGGCGGCGCGCCGAAGTTCCCGCCGTCGATGGTGCTGGAATTCCTGCTGCGGCACCACGCCAGGACGGGTTCCGAAGGCGCGCTCGACATGGTCAGGGCCAGCTGCGAGGCGATGGCGCGCGGCGGCATCTACGACCAGCTCGGCGGCGGTTTCGCGCGCTATTCCGTGGACGCGGAATGGGTCGTGCCGCACTTCGAGAAGATGCTCTACGACAACGCGCTGCTGTGCCGGGCCTACGCCCACCTCTGGCGGGCCACGGGCTCCGGACTCGCCCGCCGCATCGCCCTGGAGACCGCCGACTTCATGGTCCGCGAACTCCGCACCGACCAGCTCGGGTTCGCCTCGGCGCTGGACGCCGACAGCGACGACGGCACGGGACGGCACGTGGAGGGGGCGTACTACGTGTGGACCCCGGAGCAGCTGGCCGAGGTGCTGGGGGAGCAGGACGCCCAGGTGGCCGCCGACTACTTCGGGGTCACCGAGGAGGGCACCTTCGAGGAGGGCGCCTCGGTGCTCCAGCTGCCCGACACCGAGGGGCTGCAGGACGCCGGGCGGATCGCCGCCATCAAGGAACGGCTGCTCGCCGCACGCGAGGAGCGGCCCCGCCCCGGCCGGGACGACAAGGTCGTGGCCGCCTGGAACGGCCTGGCCATCGCCGCGCTCGCGGAGACCGGCGCGTACTTCGACCGCCCCGACCTCGTCCAGGCCGCGACCGACGCCGCCGACCTGCTCGTCCGCGTCCACATGGACGGCCAGGCGCGGCTGCACCGCACCTCGCGCGACGGCGTTCCCGGCGCCAACTCCGGAGTGCTGGAGGACTACGCCGACGTCTCCGAGGGGTTCCTCGCGCTGGCCCAGGTCACCGGCGAGGGCGTGTGGGCGGACTTCGCCGGCCTCCTCCTGGACACCGTGCTGATCCGTTTCCGGGGCCCGGACGGCTCGCTGTACGACACGGCCGACGACGCCGAGGCGCTGATCCGCCGCCCCCAGGACCCGACCGACAACGCGACGCCCTCGGGCTGGACCGCGGCGGCCGGTGCGCTGCTCTCCTACGCGGCGCTCACGGGCAGCACACCGCACCGGGAGGCCGCCGAGGCGGCGCTCGGCATCGTCAAGGCGCTCAGCGGCCGCGCGCCGCGCTTCATCGGCTGGGGGCTCGCGGTCGCCGAGGCGCTGCTGGACGGCCCGCGCGAGGTCGCGGTGATCGGCTCGTACGACGACGAGGCCACCCGCGAGCTGCACCGCACCGCGCTGCTGACCACGGCGCCCGGCACGGTGGTCGCGGTCGGCGACCCGGGGAGCGAGGAGGTGCCGCTCCTGAAGGACCGGCCGCTGGTGGCCGGCCGGCCCGCCGCCTACGTGTGCCGCGACTTCACCTGCGAGCGGCCGACCACCGACCCGGGCGAGCTGGCGGAGCGCCTGAAGGAGCGGTGACCGGAGGAGCGGACCCGCCGCCGTACCGCTGTACGGTGCGGGGCCTCGCGCCCCGGCGGGAACGCGCCGGGCCCGCCGCCGGTCGGTTCGCCGTCACCCGGTCGGCGTTCGCGGTCTCCCCGTTGTCAGTGGGATGTGTAACGCTCTAAGCGCGCACAGTCACATTCAGTGAGAACTGGAGGGGGTTTTGCGGATGCGTACCGCTATGCACACAGCGGTCGTTGCGGCCGCCGTGGTGTGTGTGGGCGGCTTCCTGCTGGGCGGTGCCGCGGTGGTCACCGCGCTGGTACTGGCCGGGGTGGCGGCCCTGACATGGCAAGTGGCCGCGGCGTCGAGGCCGCGGCCACGGTGGGGCAGGGTCGCGGAGAGCGCCGGGGGCGCTCCGGGGCCGGTGTCAGGCGTGCGAGTAGGCCACCAGCGAGATGCCCACGTAGTGCACGACGAACGCCGCCAGGGTGAAGGAGTGGAAGACCTCATGGAAGCCGAACCACCGAGGTGACGGGTTCGGGCGCTTGATCCCGTAGATCACGCCGCCCGCGCTGTAGAGCAGTCCGCCGACGATGACGAGCACGAGGACGGCGATGCCGCCCTTCTGCAGGAAGTCCGGGAGGAAGAAGACCGCCGCCCAGCCCATCGCGATGTAGCACGGCGTGTAGAGCCAGCGGGGCGCGCCGACCCAGAAGACGCGGAAGGCGATGCCCAGGGCGGCGGCCGCCCAGATGCCCCACAGCAGCAGGTCCCGGCGGCCTTCGGGGAGCAGCAGGATGGTCAGCGGGGTGTAGGTCCCCGCGATGATCAGGAAGATGTTGGCGTGGTCCAGCCGGCGCAGGATGCCGGTGACCCGCGGCCCCCAGTTGCCGCGGTGGTAGAGGGCGCTGACGCCGAAGAGCAGGCAGGCGCTGAGCGTGTAGACGCCGCACGCCACCCGCCCGCGGGTGCTGTCGGCGAGCGCGGTGAGTATGACCCCCGAGAAGAGCACGGCCGGGAACATTCCGGCGTGCAGCCATCCCCGCAGCTTGGGCTTGAACGGGGCGGCGAGCGCGGAGACCGCGGAGGTCACGGCCTGAGCTGTGCTTTCGGTCGTGTGGCCGGCGGTGGCTTCGGGCGCGGAAGACATGGCCGCCAGCCTATATACGCCACCGTAAGTTACGGATCAGTCCGTGAGTGGTGACGGTCACCAGGGGGCCCTCTGGACAGAATCCGGCCGGGGACGGATGATCATATGAGTGCGGTCGGCACCGGATGAGCGGTCACGAAGCGTCCGGGTCGCAGCCCCCAAGGGGCCAACATCTACATAAGCGGACATTGTGCTGATGTTCGCATAAACCCCTCATCTAGGAGCGATCGTGGCGCGCGACAACGCGGCTCCCTCCCACAAAAACCCGACCAATCACCAGGAGCTCATCGCCTGGGTCGATGAGATCGCGTCGATCACCCAGCCGGACCGCATCGTCTGGTGCGACGGCTCGGAGGCGGAGTACGAGCGCCTGTGCGAGGAACTGGTCGCCAAGGGAACGTTCAAGAAGCTCGACCCGATCAAGCGGCCCAACTCCTACTACGCGGCGTCCGACCCGAGGGACGTCGCCCGTGTGGAGGACCGCACCTTCATCTGTTCCGAGAAGGAGGAGGACGCCGGCCCGACCAACCACTGGCAGGACCCCGCGAAGATGCGCGAGGTCTTCACCGGTGAGGAGGGCATCTTCCGGGGCGCCATGCGCGGCCGGACGATGTACGTCGTCCCCTTCTGCATGGGTCCGCTGGGCTCGCCGCTCTCCGCGCTGGGCGTGGAGATCACCGACTCGGCGTACGTCGCCGTCTCGATGCGCACCATGACCCGGATGGGCCAGCCGGTCCTGGACGAGCTGGGCTCCGACGGGTTCTTCGTCAAGGCCGTGCACACCCTGGGCGCCCCGCTGGCCGAGGGCGAGCAGGACGTGCCCTGGCCCTGCAACTCCACCAAGTACATCTCGCACTTCCCCGAGGACCGCGAGATCTGGTCCTTCGGCTCCGGCTACGGCGGCAACGCCCTGCTCGGCAAGAAGTGCTACGCGCTGCGCATCGCCTCCGTCATGGCGCGCGACGAGGGCTGGCTGGCCGAGCACATGCTGATCCTCAAGCTCACCCCGCCGCAGGGTGAGGCGAAGTACGTCGCGGCCGCGTTCCCGTCGGCCTGTGGCAAGACCAACCTCGCGATGCTGGAGCCCACGATCTCCGGCTGGACGGTCGAGACCATCGGCGACGACATCGCGTGGATGCGCTTCGGCGAGGACGGCCGGCTGTACGCGATCAACCCCGAGGCCGGCTTCTTCGGCGTCGCGCCCGGCACCGGCGAGCACACCAACGCCAACGCCATGAAGACCCTGTGGGGCAACTCCGTCTTCACCAACGTCGCGCTCACCGACGACGGCGACGTGTGGTGGGAGGGCATGACGGAGGAGATCCCCGCCCACCTCACCGACTGGAAGGGCAACGACTGGACCCCGGAGTCCGGGACCCCGGCGGCCCACCCCAACGCCCGCTTCACCACCCCGGCGGGCCAGTGCCCGATCATCGCGCCCGAGTGGGAGGACCCCAAGGGCGTGCCGATCTCGGCGATCCTCTTCGGCGGCCGTCGCGCCAGTGCCGTCCCGCTGGTCACCGAGTCCTTCGACTGGCAGCACGGCGTCTTCCTCGGTGCCAACGTCGCCTCCGAGAAGACCGCCGCGGCCGAGGGCAAGGTCGGCGAGCTGCGCCGCGACCCGTTCGCCATGCTGCCGTTCTGCGGCTACAACATGGGTGACTACATGGGCCACTGGGTCAAGATCGGCAAGACCGCCGACCCGGCCAAGCTGCCCAAGATCTACTACGTCAACTGGTTCCGCAAGAACGACGAGGGCAAGTTCGTCTGGCCCGGCTTCGGCGAGAACGGCCGCGTCCTGAAGTGGATCGTGGAGCGCCTGGAGGGCAAGGCCGAGGGCGTCGAGACCCCCATCGGCATCCTGCCGACCAAGGAGTCCCTGGACACCGACGGGCTGGACCTGCCGGACGCGGACCTGGACTTCCTGCTCAGCGTCGACAAGGACGTCTGGCGCGACGAGGCCTCGCTGGTCCCCGAGCACCTCAACACCTTCGGTGACCACACGCCGAAGGAGATGTGGGACGAGTACCGCGCGCTGGTGCGGCGTCTCGGCTAGCCGTCACGGCTGACGTCACGAAAGGGCCCGTCACCGACCGGTGACGGGCCCTTTCGGGGTGGAACTCCGGGAACGGACGGGATGAGCACCACGGCCGCCCCCGGAGGTACGGGGCGGGGGTCAGGCCGTGGCCAGCTTCCCCGCGTCGTCGTGCAGCCGCAGCAGCTCGGCGGCGAGTGCGGCGGCCGCCTTGTCGGACCGGGAGTTGGCCACGACCAGGGCGTTCCCGGCGAGCGTGTGGGCGCGCCGGTGCAGCGAGGGCACCCGCTCCGGGTCGCCGCCGGACGGCTGGGCACGCAGCGGGTGGTCACCGCCGCGCAGCCGGGCGACCTGCTCGGCGAGCCGGTCGGCCGCGTCGTCGAGCGTGCGGTCCGGCGTCAGCGCGCGGAGTTCGTCGAGGGTGGTCAGCAGAGCGGTCAGATGCCCGGCGAGCCGGATGTCCAGTTCCTCCGCGCGGGAGCGGTGCGGGAAATCCTGCTCGGCCATGGAGTGGACCGACTTGGTGCGGATCGGCTCGTACATGGAATGGCCTCCTGGCAACGTCAGGAGACCATCCTACATTAGACGGAGTCTAAAGTTGTCCCACGTACAGCCGAAGGGTGCGCTCAGTACTGTCCGTAGCCGTCCAGGAAGGTGCCGATGCGGGTCACCGCGTCCGTCAGATCGTCCTTGTTCGGCAGCGTGACCAGGCGGAAGTGGTCCGGCTCCGGCCAGTTGAAGCCCGTACCGTGCACGATCATGATCTTCTCGGCGCGCAACAGGTCGAGCACCATCTGCCGGTCGTCCTTGATCTTGTAGACCTTCGGGTCCAGCCGCGGGAACGCGTACAGCGCACCCTTGGGCTTCACGCAGCTGACGCCCGGGATCTGCGAGAGCAGGTCGAACGCGGCGTCCCGCTGCTCCAGCAGCCGGCCGCCCGGCAGCACCAGGTCGTTGATCGACTGCCGGCCGCCGAGGGCCGTGGCCACCGCGTGCTGGGCCGGCATGTTGGCGCACAGCCGCATGTTCGCCAGGATCGTCAGCCCCTCGATGTACGAGGAGGCGTGCGCCTTCGGGCCGCAGACCGCGAGCCAGCCGCTGCGGTAGCCCGCCACCCGGTACGCCTTGGACATGCCGTTGAAGGTCAGCGTCAGCAGGTCGGGGGCGAGGGCCGCGAACGGCGTGTGGGTCACACCGTCGTAGAGGATCTTGTCGTAGATCTCGTCGGCGCAGACGATCAGATTGTGCCGGCGGGCGATCTCCGCGATGCCGCGCAGCAGCTCGTCGTCGTACACCGCGCCCGTGGGGTTGTTCGGGTTGATGACGACGATGGCCTTGGTGCGGTCGGTGACCTTCCGCTCGATGTCGGCCAGGTCCGGCATCCAGTCCGCCTGCTCGTCGCAGCGGTAGTGCACGGCCGTACCGCCCGACAGCGACACCGACGCCGTCCACAGCGGATAGTCCGGGGCCGGCACCAGCACCTCGTCGCCGTCGTCCAGCAGTGCCTGCATCGACATCTGGATGAGCTCCGAGACGCCGTTGCCGAGGTAGATGTCGTCGACCGAGAGCTCGATGCCGCGCGTCTGGTAGTGCTGCATCACCGCGCGCCGCGCGGACAGCAGACCCTTGGCGTCGCCGTAGCCGTGCGACGTACCGACGGTGCGGAGGATGTCCTCCAGGATCTCCGGCGGGCACTCGAAGCCGAACGCGGCGGGGTTGCCGGTGTTGAGCTTGAGGATGCGATGACCTGCCGCCTCCAGCCGCATCGCCTCCTCAAGAACCGGGCCACGGATCTCGTAGCAGACATTGGCGAGCTTGGTTGACTGGATCACCTGCATGTCCGCCACCTTACGGGCGTCCTACGAGGGCCGCCCGGTGTTATGTGCCACGCGCACGGCGGTACGGGCGCGGACGCCGGGTGGCGTTCCGCGCCCCTCGCTGCACATTCCAAGCCCCGGGCGACACGCGGCCGATTTTTCGCAAGTGGTCACCTTCGCGCGCTTCGCCATCGAAGCCGGACAACGGAATCCGCAGGTCGACCGGCCCTACGCCCGGACGCGGTGTGAGCTTCGACTCAGCCGCGGGCGCCGGGTGTCCGCCGTACCGACCGGCCCGCGAGGACGTCCGTACGCGTGCCGTCCTCGATCACGAAGCGGCCGTCGATCAGTACGTGCGGGATGCCGGCCGGGAGCGTGCGCGGCTCCTCGAAGGTCGACCCGGCGGCCACCGTCTCCGGGTCGAACAGCACCAGGTCCGCGCGGTAGCCCGCGCGGACGAGCCCGCGGTCCGGCAGCCGCAGCCGGGCCGCGGCGCGCCCCGTGAGGTGCGCGACGCACTCCTCCAGCGAGAGGATGCCCAGCTCACGGACGTACCGGCCGAGGTACTGGGGGAACGTCCCGTACGCCCGCGGGTGCGGCTTGGCGCCCTGGAGGATGCCGTCGCTGCCGCCCGTGTGCACGCGGTGCCGCATGATCTGCCGGACGTTCTCCTCGTGCCCGACGTGCTGCAGGATCGTCGAGCCGAGCCGGTCCTCGACGAGCAGCCGGCGGGCCGTGACCCACGGCTCCTCGCCGCGCTCGGCCGCGCTCGCGGCCACCGTCTTCCCGACGTACTCCGTGAGCGCGGGGTTCGAGACGCCGGAGATCTCGATCGTGTCCCACTCCATCGGGACGCCGTGGCAGCCGTCCGCGCCCTCGACCTCCATCACGTGCCGGATGCGGGCCGCCTCGGCGTCGTCGTGCAGCCGGGCCAGGATGGCCTCGGGCCCGCCCTCGCTCGCCCAGCTCGGCAGCATCGCGACCAGCGTCGTGCAGCCGGGGGTGTAGGGGTAGGTGTCGAGGCTGATGTCCGCGCCGGAGTCCAGGGCCTTGTCCAGCAGCGTCAGCAGCTCGGGCGCCCGGCCCTTGTTCACGCCGAAGTTCATGGTGGCGTGCGCGAGGTGCAGCGCACAGCCCGCCTCCCGCGTGAGACCGACCATCTCCTCGTACGCCTGGAGCGCGCCCGCGCCGTACGAGCGGTGGTGCGGGCAGTAGTAACCCTCGTAGCGGGCCACCACCCGGCACAGCTCGGTCAGCTCGGCGTCCGAGGCGTACATGCCCGGGGTGTAGGTGAGGCCGGAGGACAGGCCCACGGCGCCCTGCTCCAGACCCTCGGCCACCAGCTGCTTCATGTGGGCCAGCTCGGCGTCGGTGGCGGCCCTGTCGTCCCAGCCCAGCGCCAGCATCCGGACCGTGCCCTGCGGGATCAGGTACGCGGCGTTGACCGCTATGCCCTGGCCGTCGAACCCGTGGTCCAGCCGGTCCAGGTACTCGCCGACCGAGCGCCAGCTGAAGTCGATGTCCGCTCCGTCGCCGTTCCACCCCGCGATCTGGGCGCGGACCTCGGCGAGGGTCCGGTCGTCGACGGGTGCGTACGACAGGCCGTCCTGGCCGATGACCTCCAGGGTGACGCCTTGTGCGGCTTTCGCCTCGTGGGCCGGGTCACGCAGCAGGGCGAGGTCGCTGTGGGCGTGCATGTCGATGAAACCGGGGGCCAGCGCCAGGCCGGTCGCGTCGACGGTGCGGCGGGCCGACGGGCGGTCGCCGCCGTCCGGCTCGCGGTGGATCGCGGCGATCCGGCCCTCGGCCAGGGCCACGTCTGCGCGGTACGAGGGGCCGCCGGAACCGTCGATGACGCGTACGTCGCGCAGAACGGTGTCCATGAGGTGTTGCCTTTCCTCAGGCCGGTGCGGGGGACGCGGTCTGCGGCCGCGTCGTCCTCGAGCGCCGGACGGGCTGGAGGGGGATCAGAAGAACGTGCGGACGAACTCCGAGACCGTGCCGTCGGCCTCGACCAGGGGGATGAGCTGCCACTTGTCAAAGGACGTGCACGGGTGGGACAGGCCCATCCCGACCCAGTCGCCGACCTCCAGCTCGGTGCCGGGCTCGGTGCGGAGCCAGGCGTGCTGGTCGGAGAGGCCGGTCACGGCGACGCCCGTGGCGGGCCGCACGGAGCCGTCCCGGCCGGACCGCACCACCTGCGCCTCGGGCAGGTCCAGGTCGTACGCCGCGTCCCGCTTGCCCGCGTTGGCGAACGCCTGCTCGCCGTTGGGGCGCGAGACGACCTGCGCCCACAGCCGGAAGGCGGGCTGCAGGGCGCCCTCGTCGGGGTGCCGGTTGAAGGGGGTGAGGTGGCGGTAGTGGCCGTCGTCGTGCGAGACGTACGCGCCGGAGCGCAGCAGCTTCAGCACCGGCCGGGACAGCTCGGGCACCTCGGCGAAGACCTCGGCGACCGTGTCGAACCAGGCGCTGCCGCCCGCGCTCAGCACGATCTCGTCCAGGTCGGCGAAGCGGCCCGACTTGTCGAGGTCGACGACGAGCGCCACGAGGCGGCGCAGCCAGGCGGCCACCCGCTCGGCGTCCGCGTCCGGCACCTCGCCCTCGTACCCGGCGATGCCGACCAGGCGGAGGGTGTCCGCGGCGGCGATGGCGTTGGCCAGGTCCAGGCAGGTGGCCTCGTCCCGTACGCCGGTACGGGCGGCGTCACCGGCGCCCAGCTCGATGACGACGTCGACCGGGCGGGAGGCGCCGGCCTCGCGCAGCGCGGCGTCCATCAGCTCGATGCCGCGGAGCGAGTCGACGTAGCAGATGAAGCGGAAGTCCGGGTCGGCGTCGAGCTCGCCGGCCAGCCAGCGCAGCGCGGCGGCGTCGACCAGCTCGTTGGCGAGGAAGATCCGCTGGATGCCGAAGGCGCGGTAGACGCGGGCCTGGTGCGGTACGGCCGCCGTGATGCCCCAGGCGCCGTGCGCCAGCTGGCGGGCGAAGAGCTGGGGGGACATCGAGGTCTTGCCGTGCGGCGCGAAGGCGAGGCCGTGCCGGGCGGACCAGTCCTCCATGAGCGCGAGGTTGTGCTCGACCGACTCGGCGGAGAGGGCCAGGACCGGGGTGGTGAAGCCGCCGGTGAAGAGGTTGCGGCGCTGGGCCGCCAGGGCGCCGACCGTGAGTCCCTCCGCGTCCGGGGGGAGGGCCTTGAAGCGGTGGTCCACCCGTTCGTCGGCGAGCTGTCCGACGGCGCTGTCGGACCGGGGATCGGCGGCCATGGGGATCTCCTCAAATTCCTTGTTGCATCATCTGCAACGCCCATTGCGCATATCGCTGAGTGCTGTCTAGCATCCGATTCATCGTCGGGTCAATGGTGGGAAACCTTGTGACATCAAGGGCGCTGAACGCGCGTCCGTCACCCACCACGGCCCCGCAGCACACACCGCGAGGAGCAGGGAAACACCGTGACCACAGCGACCACGCCACCGCACGTCCCCGCCGACGTCGTCTGTCTGGGCGAGTCCATGGTCACCTTCCTGCCCGCACGCCCCGGCAGACTCGCCGACGTGCCCTCCTTCGACCGTGGCATCGGCGGCGCCGAGTCCAACGTGGCCTGCGCCCTGGCCGCCATCGGGCACACCGCGCGGTGGATCTCCCGGGTCGGCACGGACGGCTTCGGCGACCACCTCCTGGAGACCATCGCCGCGCACGGGGTCGACGTCGCGCACGTCCAGCGCGACCCGCGGCGCCCCACCGGCATCTACTTCCGTACCGCGGGCGAGCGCGCCACCGGCGCGGAGGGGGAGCCGGACGGGGAGCGGCTCGCCGAGGTCGTCTACTACCGCGCCGGCTCCGCCGCCTCGGCGCTCACCCCGGACCTGCTCGACGAACGGGCCCTGTGGGACGCCCGCGTCGTCCACGTCACCGGCATCACCGCGGCCCTCTCCGACGGCTGCCTCGACGTCCTGAGGACGATCACCGAACGCCGGCACGGGCGCCCCCTGGTCTCCTTCGACCTCAACTACCGCGTCGGCCTCTGGCAGGACCGCGCCGACCGGGCGCCCGGCACCCTCCTCGGCCTCGCCCGCGGCTGCGACCTGGTCTTCGTCGGCGAGGACGAGGCCGCGGCCGCCTGGGACGTGCACGGCCCCGCCGCCGTGCGCGAAGCCCTGCCCGAGCCCGGCGTCCTCGTCGTCAAGCAGGGCAGCGAGGGCGCCACGGTGTACGAGCGGCAGGCGGACGGCACCGACACCGTGACCTTCGCGCCCGCGCTCAAGGTCGACGTGACCGCGCCGGTCGGCGCCGGTGACGCCTTCGCCGCCGGGTTCCTCTCCGCTACCCTGCGCGGCCTGCCCGTCTTCGACCGGATACGGCACGGCCACCTCATGGCCGCCGCCTCCCTCACCGTCCCCGGCGACCTGGGCACCCCGCCCGCCCGGGAGCTCGCCGACCACCTCGTCGCGCTCACCCCCGAAGACTGGGGCACACTGCGACTCGGCCCCGGCTGGACGGAGAGCGGGGCCGAGGAAGTACGGGTGGAGGTCCCTACGTCATGAGTCAGACAGTCGACCGCGCACTGAGCATCCTGCCGCTGCTCGCGCAGGGGCCGGCCAACCTGGAGCAGGTCGCCGACCGGCTGGGCGTGCACAAGTCCACGGCCCTGCGGCTGCTGCGCACCCTGCACGAGCACGGCATGGTCTACCGCCAGGCCGACCAGCGCTACCGCCTGGGCGCCCGGCTCTTCGCCCTCGCCCAGGAAGCGGTGGAGAACCTCGACGTCCGCGACATCGCCCACCCCCACCTGGTCGAGCTCAACGAGAAGGTCGGCCACACCGTCCACCTCGCGGTGTACGAGGAGAACGAGGTCCTCTACATCGACAAGGTCGAGAGCCGCTACCCGGTACGGATGTACTCGCGCATCGGCAAGCCCGTCGCGATCACCGTCGCCGCGGTCGCCAAGCTGCTGCTCGCCGACCTTCCCGAGGCCGAGCGGCGCGCCGTCGCCGAACGGCTCGACTACCCCCAGTACACGGCCCGTTCGACACCCGACGCCACGGCCTTCCTGGCCGAGCTGGCCAAGGTGCGCGAACAGGGCTGGGCCACCGACCTCGGTGGCCACGAGGAGTCCATCAACTGCATCGGGGCACCCATCCGCGGTGCGGACGGCCGGCTGGTCGCGGCGATGTCGGTCTCCGCGCCGAACGTCGTCGTCTCCGCCGAGGAACTCCTCGCCCTGCTCCCGCTGGTACGCCGTACCGCGGACGCCATCAGCCGGGAGTACTCCGGCAACGGCCCGGTAAGAACCCCACAGGACCACAAGGAAGCCTGAGAACCACCATGACCGAGAAGACCGCCCTCACCCCGGCCACCCACACCACCCCGCCCGCCAAGTTCTCCCACGGTGTCAAGAAGGGCAACATCCTTCAGGTCGCCGGCCAGGTCGGCTTCCTCCCCGCCGAGGAGGGCAAGGCCCCCACCCCCGCGGGCCCGACCCTGCGCGAGCAGACCCTCCAGACCTTCGCCAACGTCAAGGCGATCCTCGAAGAGGGCGGCGCCACCTGGGACGACGTCATGATGATGCGCGTCTACCTCACCGACGTCGACCACTTCGCCGAGATGAACGAGATCTACAACGCCTACTTCGAGGAGCAGGGCCTGAAGGAGGCACCGGCCGCCCGTACGACGGTGTACGTCGGCCTGCCCAAGGGCCTGCTCATCGAGATCGACGCGCTCGCCGTCCTGAGCTGAGCCGCGCGACCCCTCCCGCTTCCGCACGGAAAGAGGCCCGGTCCCCTTGCCGTTAGCGCGAGTCCACCCCCCGCACCTGCACGACCTGCCGCACGGCGCGGCGTCCCGTACCGACGGGGCGCCGTGCCGCGGTCCCCCCTGCCTGGAAAACCCCTGCCTGACAACGGAGTCCTGCCATGTTCCTCGCCGCGGCCCCCACCCCAGCGCCACCACCGCACACCGGCGGACTGCTCGCGCTCATACCCGGTACGCCCGGACTGCTCACCGTCGCAGCCCTCGGCATCGTCCTGCTGCTCGTCCTCATCATCAAGGTCCGGCTGCAGCCCTTCGTCGCGCTGCTGGCCGTCTCCATCGCGGTCGGCCTGGCCGCCGGCCTCTCCGTCACCGAACTCTTCGGCACCGTCCAGAAGTCCGACGTCGTCTCGATGATCGAGAGCGGCATGGGCGGCATCCTCGGACACGTCGCGATCATCATCGGCCTGGGCACGATGCTCGGCGCGATCCTGGAGGTCTCCGGCGGCGCCGAGGTGCTCAGCGCCCGCCTGCTGCGTCTCTTCGGTGAGCGGCGCGCGCCCCTCGCGATGGGTCTCACCGGCCTGATCTTCGGTATCCCGGTCTTCTTCGACGTCGGCATCTTCGTGCTCGCGCCGATCGTCTACGCGGCCGCCAAACGGTCCGGCAAGTCGGTCGTCCTCTACGCCATGCCGCTGCTGGCCGGCCTGTCCATGACCCACGCCTTCCTGCCGCCGCACCCGGGTCCGGTCGCCGCGGCCGGTCTCTTCAAGGTCGACCTGGGCTGGATCATCCTGATGGGCCTGGTCTGCGGCATCCCGGCCGTACTCGCCGCCTGGGCGTACGCCGCGTGGATCGGCAAGCGGGTCCTCGTGCCCGTACCGCAGGACATGGTCGAGGCCGCCGAGGAGGCCAAGGCCGCGGTCGCCGCGGAGAAGGCGGCGGCGGGCGTCGACGCCGAGGAGAAGCCGGTACCGCTGGGCACCGTCCTCGCCATCATCGGCACCCCGTTGATCCTCATCCTGCTCGCGACCTTCTCCTCCATCGCGCTGGAGCCGTCCTCGGGCCGCTCGGTCATCGAGTTCTTCGGCCACCCCTTCACCGCGCTGACCATCGCGCTGATCCTGGCGTACTACCTCCTGGGCATCCGCCGCGGCTGGTCCCGCAAGTCCCTGGAGACGGTCTCCACCGCGTCCCTGAAGCCGGTCGGCAACATCCTGCTGGTCGTCGGCGCGGGCGGGATCTTCGGCGCGGTCCTCAAGGGCAGCGGCGTCGCGGATGCCCTCTCCGACACCTTCCACGATGTCGGCCTGCCGGTCATCGTGCTGGCCTGGCTGCTCTCGGTCGTCCTCCGCGTCGCGCAGGGCTCCGCGACGGTCGCCATCGTCACGACCGCCGGCATCGTCCTCCCCCTGGTCGAGTCCCAGCACCTCTCGCAGCCGCACCTGGCCCTGGTCATCATGGCCATCTCGGCGGGCTCGATCTTCGCCTCGCACGTGAACGACGGCGGTTTCTGGATGGTGTCGAAGTACTTCGGGATCTCCGAACGCGACACCCTCAAGACCTGGACGGTCCTGGAGTCGGTGCTCTCCGTCGCCGGCTTCGTGGTCGCCGCACTCGTCAGTCTGGTGATCTGACGCCCCATTGCCTTGCCGCCCCGGCGCCCGGAGTATGTGCATGACAACACCGGGGGGTGAAACCTCCGGTACGCATATCGGAGAGGACCCCACATGCACAGACCTCTCAGCGGCGCTCTCGCCGGCGCCGTACTCGGTGCGGCCGCCCTCGTGGGCGCCGGGGCCGGGCCCGCCGTGGCCGACGCGCACCTGCCCGGCACCGGCAGTCAGCAGGCCGGAGACCGGCAGGCCGTGGCCCAGGCTGAGGTTCAGCTCACGCAGCACAAGGTGAAGCAGCCCAGGGCCGTCAGCTTCGCCGGCACCGTGGCGCTCAGCAACTGCTCCGGTTCGGTGGTGCGGCTGCCGGTCTCCCAGGACACCGACAAGGCGCTGGTCATGTCCAACGGCCACTGTCTGGAGTCGGGCATGCCGGGCGCCGGCGAGGTCGTCGTCGACAAGCCGTCCAGCCGCAGCTTCACCCTCCTCAGCGCGTCCGGCGGCAACAAGGGAACGGTGCGGGCCAGCAAGATCGCGTACGCGACGATGACGGACACCGACGTCTCGCTGTACGAACTCACCTCCACGTACGCGGACATCAAGCGCAAGTACGGCATCAACGCGCTGGAGCTGGCGACCACGCGCCCGGCCCAGGGTGCGGCGATCAGCGTCGTCTCCGGCTACTGGAAGAAGATCTACTCCTGCAATGTCGACGGCTTCGCGCCGACCCTGAAGGAGGGGGAGTGGACCTGGAAGGACTCGGTCCGCTACACCTCCGGCTGCGACATCATCGGCGGCACCTCCGGCTCGCCGGTGGTCGACAACGCCACCGGCAAGGTCGCGGCGGTCAACAACACCCTCAACGAGGACGGCGGGCGCTGCACGCTGAACAACCCGTGCGAGGTGGACGCGAACGGCCAGGTGACCGTCCACCAGGGCATCGGCTACGCCCAGCAGACGTACGGCATACCGAAGTGCTTCGGTACGGGCAACAAGCTCGACCTGGGCCGGGAGGGGTGCACGCTGCCCGAGCCGGCCGGTGAGTGACGCCCACTCGGTGACGTGACGCAGGGCCCGCCGCCGGGGAGAGCCGGCGGCGGGCCCGTTCGCGGGCGGTGGGGTGACCCGCGGGTGGGGGTGGTCCGGGGGAGCGGCGGGCCGCTAGGGAAGGCCGTGCACGTGGCCGCCGACCTCGTTCGCGAAGGCGTCGCCGTTCGCCGCGTCCCAGTTGGTCGACCAGGTCATCGCGCCACGCAGGCCGGGATAGGCCTTCGGAGGTCTGAACGATCCGCAGCCGGTGCCCTTGGTGAGGCAGTCCAGCGCGTCGTTGACCACGGAGGGCGCGACGTAGCCGCTGCCGGCCGCCCGGGAGGACGCCGGTACTCCGATGCCCACCTGCGACGGATCCAGGCCGTTCTCCAGTTGGATACAGGCCAGCGAGGTGAGGAAGTCCACCGTGCCCTGGGCGTAGACCTTGCCGTCGCAGCCGTTCATGGAACCGCTGTTGTAGTACTGCATGTTGACCACCGTGAGGAAGTCCCGCACGGCCAGCGCGGTCTTGAAGTACTCGTTCTGCGGCGACTGCATGTCGATCGTCTGCGGCGCCATGGTGAGCACGAGACCGTCGTGCGCGGCGTGCAGCGACTTCAGTGCCTTGGTCATATAGGTGGAATCAAGGCCGTTCTCCAGGTCGATGTCGACGCCGTCGAAGCCGTATTCCGCCATCAGCTTCCCGACCGAATCCGCGAAGTTCTTCGCAGACGTGTCGTCGGCGACCGAGACCGCTCCCTTCTCGCCGCCGACCGAAATGATCACGGACTTGCCGGCCGCCTGCTTGGCCTTGATGTCCGCCTTGAAGTCGTCCACCGAGGCGTACCCGAGCGCCGGGTCGAGGGTGAAGCCGACCTCGCCCGGAGTGCCGGTGGCGTCGGCGAAGGCGACCGCGATGATGTCGTACGCGTCGGAGACGTCCCCGAGCTTCTGGACGGTGGCGCCGTTGTCGAAGTTCTGCCAGTAGCCGGTGACCGCGTGCGCGGGGACGGCACGGGCCGAACTGCCCTGTGTGACCTGCGCGTCCCGGTCGGCGGGTGCGGCCTGCGCGGCGCTCGCCGCCGTCATGCCGCCGGCCGCCAGTGCGGCCGCGGCCAGACAGCCGAGCAGTCTCTTCCTGAGCGGACGGGTTCCTGGTCGTGCGCGAACCACGACAGCCTCCGGTGGGGGGAGTGGGGATGTTACGGAGTACGCGATCAGGGGCCCCTGCGTGCTGCCGTACAACGTGGTCCAGACCAATGATTCTGTCAAGGCCTTTGTGTGAATAGGGAATTACCGCAGCCGTCCTTCGCGTATGCGATTACCGGAGCGGTGGCCCGCTTTTCTCCATTCCTTCGGCCGTCGATGTGCCGCCCGTGCCGAGCACGGAATTCGCGCGCGGCCGATGTCGCGTAAAAGGGGCGGGTCGGGCCGGAACGGTACGGAATGGCGAGGATGGAGCGGGGTATTCCGGCCGGTACGCCTCAACTGAACGGAAGATGATGGTAGTTATCGGCACATGGGTACCCTTGCCCGAGTTCGTCCCCGCGGCCGCGGAAAAGTTGTGCATTCAACTTCAATGGTGAGGGATAGATCGCGGTTGATCGGTAAATGATCTCCAGAATGGCTACCGTGAGAGCGTTGTGGTGACGGTCTCCGTAGCGGGCGGAGTGTTTTCCCACGCCTGGGACGCGGCTAAAGTCTGCGGAAGACAGGACACCGCAGCGAGGGAAGTTGTGGAGCGAGTGACGTGGTGAAACGGGGACACACACATGCCGACCGCGATAGCAGTCACCAGTCCTGATCTGGTGCTCGCGCCCCCGGACCGGATCACGCCGCCGGCGCATGTGCTCGGCCCCCCGGAACGCCAGTCGCTGGACGACGCGCTGTCCCAGATGCACTTCCTCCTGGAGCAGCACGGCCATGTCCTCGTCGTCCACTCCCGGTCGCTCCCGCAGGACCACGTACGCCGCCTGCACACCGTCCGCGCCGTCCTGGAGAGCGACCGCGTCGCGGTGATCGGCAGTGAGCTGCCGCCGCTCGGCGTCGGGCTGCTGGTCCGACAGTTACGCCAGCTGTCCGCCTACGACGTGGGCCCCGGTGTCCTGGGCGCGGCCGCCAGGCTGCTCACGTACTACATCCACGCCGGTGCGCTGCTGAACAGCGTGACCCGGCTCGACGCCGTGCCCGTCAGCCTCAAGGCGCACGCCAGGTCCTGGGTCCCCGGCTCGCAGTTCGCCGTGCTGGCCCACCCCACCCCGCAGCTGGTCATGCTCGGCACGGAGGAGGCCCGGCTGCCCGGCCCCGAGTTCGCCACCCAGCTGACGGTGGCCCAGGGGCAGTTCACCTCCGAGTGGGTGCACACCCTGGCCGGCCAGTGGTCCGTGCAGGCCGTGCAGCAGGCGGAACTCCCGGCGGAGTCCGCACGGTGGTGGGGCACCGGCAGACTGACCGAGTTCGCGGCCGGCATCGCGGACACCGCCGTACTCGCCCAGCTGGTCGCCTCCGTGCACCGCTTCCCCTGCCCCTGGTGCGGCCTGGAACTCATCGGTGACCGCTGCGCGTTCTGCGCCGCTCCCGCGCTCCCGGCCGGACACCGCAGCCCCTCCGGCACCCCCGCGGCCCGCGGAGCCGGACCGTCCGGCCGGTCGCGGTAGCGGCCATCCGGTGCGGCGGCCACAGTGGGCACATGGACGATTACTCGGCGACGGCGGTACCCCGCCCGGTCGCGGACCCACCGCACCCCGAACTCCCCCGCTTCATGCCCCGCCCCGCTCACCGTAACCGCCCTGAACGAGGTAGTCCGCAACCATGAACTCACGCCAGCGCCGCGGCATCATCCTGCTGCTCCTGTCGGTCCTGTGCGCATTCGGCGCCTTCGCCGGCGTCCTGTCGGTGATCAGCGACGTGGAGTCCAAGGTGGGCCCCGAGGTGACCGCCTATGAGCTCAAGGCCGACGTCGCCGCGTACAAGTCCCTGGAGGCGGGGCAGTTCCGGCAGATCCGGGTGCCCGAGCGCTGGCTGCCCAGAACCGCGGTGCGGGACCTGGACGAGGTGGTGGGCAGGATCGCGGTCAACCCGCTGCGGAAGGGCTCGCTGCTCCAGTCCGACATGGTCGCCGAGCGCCCGGCCCTCCAGCCGGGCCAGCAGGAGATCGCGATCATGATCGACGCGGCGACCGGCGTGGCCGGCAAGATCACCCCCGGAGCCTCGGTCAACATCTACGCCACCTTCGCCGGCAAGGAAGGCGACGCCGACAGCTCCAAGGTCATCGTCAGCAACGCCAAGGTCATCGACGTGGGCCGGCTCACCGCGCTCAAGCCGCGGCCGGGCGAGGCGCAGAACGGCGGCGGCGAGGCGGTACCGATCACCTTCGCGCTCAAGACCCTGGACGCACAGCGCGTGGCGTACGCGGAGTCCTTCGCCACCCACGTACGCCTGGCGCTGGTCGCGCCGGGCAGCGACGCCACCATCCCGGACGATCAGCGGGACTACACCCTGGCCGGGGACAAGTGAGGTAACGGATGGTCACACGAATCCTTCCGGCCGTCGGCGACGCCGACGCGGCCCGCTCGGTGACGACGCTGCTGAGCCAGCTGCCGGACGCCGAGCCCGCCCGGCCCGTCGCCGACTCGACGCTGCTGCTCGACACCCTCGCGCAGCTCGCCGGGGAGTCGGTCGCCGACCTGCCGGAGGTCGTCCTCGTGCACGAGCGCGTCGGCCCCGTGCCCGCGCTGGAGCTGGTACGCGAGGTCGCCCTCCGCTTCCCGGCGGTCGGGGTGGTTCTGCTGACCGCCGACGCCGGCCCCGGGGTGTACTCCGCCGCCATGGACGCCGGCGCCCGCGGCGTGGTCGGCCTGCCCCTCTCGTACGACGAACTCTCGGCACGGCTCCAGGCCGCCGCGAACTGGGCGACCGGCATGCGCCGCCACCTCACGGCCGACCCCACGCTGCCGGCCGGGTCCGGCGGCACGGTCATCACGGTCAGCGGCGCCAAGGGCGGTGTCGGGACCACCACGCTCGCCGTGCAGCTGGCGCTGGCGGCCCGGTCGGTGGGCACGCACGTGGCGCTGGTCGACATGGACCTCCAGAGCGGCGATGTCGCCTCCTACCTGGACGTGCAGTTCCGCCGGTCGATAGCCGACCTGGCCGGGATCAAGGACATCTCGCCGCGCGTCCTCCAGGACGTGGTGATGCACCACGAGACGGGCATCGGGCTGCTGCTCGCGCCGGGCGAGGGAGAGCGCGGCGAGGAGGTGGACGAGCGGACCGTCCGCCAGGTCATCGGCGCGCTGCGCAGCCGGTACCACGTGGTGATCGTCGACTGCGGGGCCCAGCTGACCGGTGCGAACGCCGCCGCCATCGAGACGGCCGACGGCGCGGTGCTGGTCGTCACCCCGGACGTGGTCACCGTACGGGCCGCCAAGCGCACCGTACGGATGTGGGACCGCCTCCAGGTGCGCAAGGCCGAGGACACCCTCGCGGTGGTCAACCGGCACACCCGCGGCACGGAGATCCAGCCGCCGCTGGTCCAGCGGATCGTCGGCACCCAGGTGGCCCGGACGGCCGTGCCCGCCGGGTTCAAGGAGCTGCAGCCCGCGGTCGACTCGGGCCGGATGCAGGATCTGGACGACCGGGGCACGGTCAAGCAGGCGATGTGGGCGCTGGCCGGCGAACTGGGCCTGGGCCAGGGCCCCGAGGACGGCCCGGTGGGCCACGGCCGGAGCAGGCGCAGCAAGTACCGGAACGACCGGGGCTCGATCGGCGTCCGGCGCCGCAGGGGCGGCCACGGCGGCGCAGGCCGGGGCCGCGGGGGCGCCCCCGCCGCCGGCAGACCGGCAGGGGAGGGCTGACCTATGACGGCCTGGCGGGTACGTGTCGCGCGGCGCGTGCGGCGGATGCGGGCGGACCGGGGGCAGGTGGCGGTCGAGTTCCTCGGCATGCTGCCGCTCATCCTGGTCACCCTGGTGCTGCTGTGGCAGTGCGCGCTGGTCGGCTTCACGTACACGCTGGCCGGAAACGCCGCCGACGGGGCGGCGCGGGCTGCGGGCTCCGGCGGCCCCGGGGCGTGCGAGCGCGGCGGGACGCAGGACCTGGGGGCGAGCTGGCGGGCCACCGCCACCGTCTCGTGCAAGGTCGTGCCCGGCCTGGTCAAGGCCGAGGTCACCCTCAAGGTCCCGGTCCTCTTCCCCGGCTCCGTCGACTTCCCGTTCGACGTCCAGGGCGAGGCTGCCGCCGTCAAGGAGGAGGACTGACCCATGGTGCTGCGCGCAGGAAAGCGGGGTGACCGGGGGCAGACCGTGGTCGAGTTCCTCGGCATGCTGCCGGTCCTGGTCCTGGTGGGCCTGGCCCTGGTCCAGTTCGGCATCGCGGCGTACGCGATCCAGCAGACCGGTACGGGGGCGCGCGCCGCGGCCCGTACCGCGGGGCTGGACGAGCCGGAGATCGGTTACGCACAGGCGGGGAAGGCCGCCATGAGCGGCTGGCTCGCGGACGGGGCCGCCTTCACCCGGCGCCCCGGACCGGCCGAGGTGTCCGTCACCGCCCAGGTGACGATCCCGTCGGTCATCCCGTTCGTGAGCGACTTCGGCGCCACCGAGAAGACCGTGACCATGCCGCGTACGGAGGAGTCCGCACCATGAGCCTGAGGGCGCGCATCCACACCCCTGAGGCCCCCAACGGGCAGCAGGAGGAGAACCACCTCGTCGCGGTCTACCGCGGCAAGCTGCTGGAGGAGATCGACCTCGCGGAGATGTCCTCGCTGGCCGCCGCCGAGCGGCGGGTCCGGCTGGAACGCGTACTGGGCCACATCATCAGCCGCGAGGGCCCGGTCCTCTCCACCCACGAGCGGGCCATGCTCATCCGCCGCGTCGTCGACGAGGCGCTGGGCCTGGGCATCCTCGAACCGCTGCTGGAGGACGCCTCGATCACCGAGATCATGGTCAACGGCCCCGACCAGATCTTCGTCGAGCGGGCCGGCAAGGTCGAACTGCTGCCGCTGCGGTTCGCCTCGAACGAGCAGCTGATGCAGACCATCGAGCGCATCGTCTCCACCGTCAACCGCCGCGTGGACGAGACCAATCCGATGGTCGACGCGCGGCTGCCCTCCGGCGAGCGGGTCAACGTCATCATCCCGCCGCTGGCGCTGTCCGGCGCCGCGCTCACCATCCGCCGCTTCCCCCGCTCCTACACCCTCCAGGAGATGATCGGCCTCGGCTCGCTCGACGAGCAGATGCTGCTGCTGCTGTCCGTCCTGGTGCGGGCGAGGTTCAACATCGTCGTCTCCGGCGCGACCGGCTCCGGCAAGACCACGCTGCTCAACGCGCTCTCCGGGCTGATCCCCGAGGGCGAGCGCATCATCACCATCGAGGACTCCGCCGAGCTCCAGCTCCAGCAGACGCACGTCATCACGCTGGAGGCCCGGCCCGCCAACGTCGAGGGCAAGGGCCGGATCACCATCCGCGACCTGGTGCGCAACTCCCTCCGTATGCGCCCCGACCGGATCATCGTCGGCGAGGTGCGCGGCGGCGAGACACTGGACATGCTCCAGGCGATGTCCACGGGCCACGACGGCTCACTGGCCACCGTGCACGCCAACAGCGCCGAGGACGCGCTGATGCGGCTGCAGACCCTGGCGTCGATGTCCGAGGTGGAGATCCCGTTCGTGGCGATCAAGGACCAGATCAACAGCGCGCTGGACGTCCTCGTCCAGCTCACCCGGCACGCCGACGGCACCCGCAAGATCAGCGAGATCGCGATCGTGGACTCCCGCGGCCGCGAGGACTACCGGATCGTCTCGGTCGCCAAGTTCGTGGCCCGGCCGATGGGCGCGGACGGCAGAGTGCACGGCACCTTCGAGTACTACCCGCTGCCCCGCCGGGTCGCCGAACGCCTCTACATGAAGAACGAGCCCCTGCCGGCCGCCTTCGGCGTCGCCTCCGACGCCGGACAGCTCGTCGCGCGCAGGGGCGAGTTCCCCGCCTGACCCCTCCGCCCGCCACCCCGCCCCCTCCCGGAGGAAACCCCCGCCGCCATGGACAACCTCGTGCTCCTGACGATCGGCGCCACGCTGGTGTGCTGCGTGCTCGCCGTCCTCGGCGTACACGCCGTCGCCTCGGGCCGGGCGCAGCACGCCGCGCTGGTCGACCGGCTCGACCGGGCGGGGCAGCTCCGCGCGCCGGTCCGCCGCCGCGCCTTCCACGGCCTGGACCGCAGGCTGCGCCGTACGCGGTTCGGCAAGCGGCTGGAGGCCCGGCTCGCCGCCACCGGGCTGGACGTGACGCCCGGCGCGTTCTTCGTGGGCATGGTCGCCGCGGTCCTCGGCCTGTGGGTCCTGGCCGGCGTGCTGCTCGCGCCGTTCTTCGGGCCGATCGCCGGCGCGGCGGGCCTGTGGGGCGCCTTCGCGTACCTCAACTGGCAGCGGCAGAAGCGCACCGAGCGGTTCATCAACCAGCTCCCCGAACTCTCCCGTGTGCTCGCCAACGCCACCCAGGCGGGGCTCGCGCTCCGTACCGCGCTGGCCATGGCCGCCGAGGAGCTGGAGGCCCCCGCCGGCGAGGAGCTGAGCAAGGTCGCCGACCAGCTCGCCATCGGGCACTCCGTGGAGGACGCGCTCGGCGCGCTCGCCGAACGGCTGCCCTCCCGCGAACTGGTCGTCCTCGTCACCACGCTCGTGCTCGCCAACCGGGCGGGCGGCACGGTCGTCTCCTCGCTGCGCAATCTCACCGAGACGCTGGAGGAGCGCAAGGAGACCCGCCGCGAGGTCCGTACCCAGCTGTCGCAGGTCACCGCCACCGGCTACATCGTCCCGCTGATGGGCCTGGGCGCGCTGCTGGTCATGAACAACATCTGGCCCGGCGCGCTGGACAAGATCACCGGCAGCGTCCTGGGCCAGGGCGCGATCCTCGTCGCGCTCGCCCTCTACGCGCTGGGCTTCGTCCTCGTCCGCCGGCTCGGCAAGATCGACGTCTGAGAGGCCGCACCATGGGACTCCTCTTCGCCTTCCTCCTCGGCCTCGCCGTCCTCGGCGCCGTGTACGGCTGGCGGCTGTACCGCTCCGAGGCCAAGCTCCCCGGCGACCTCGCCGTGGCCCTGGAGGTCGGCTCCTCCCGTACCAGCGCGGCGGGCTCGGCCGTCGACCGGCTCGGCATGCGGTACGCCCCGAGAGTGCTGCGCCTGATGGGACCCAAGCGCGTCGACAAGCTGCGCAAGCGGATCGACATGGCGGGCAACCCCGGCGGCCTCACCGTCGACCGCTACGCGGCGCGCCGCTTCGTCTACGGCGTCACGGGCGCGCTCGGCGCCGTCGCGATGGCGGCGAACGGCCAGACCGTCCTCGCCCTCCTGATGATCGCGTTCGGCGCCTTCTGGGTGGAGGTCTCCCTCTGGGCCGCCGTCCGGCAGCGCAAGGAAGCCATCGAGCGCACCCTCCCCGACTTCCTCGACGTCCTCGCCGTCGTGGTCTCCGCAGGGCTCGGCTTCCGCCAGGCCCTGGACCGCACCGCCGAGAAGTACCAGGGCCCCTGGTCCGACGAACTCCGGATCACCCTGCGCCAGATGGACATGGGCGTCAGCCGCCGGCAGGCCTTCGAAGAGCTGCGCCGGCGCAACGACTCCGAGCAGGTCGCGATGTTCGTCACCGCCCTCCAGCAGGGCGAGGAGCTGGGCGCGCCGATCGTCGACACGCTCATCGCCATCGCCAACGACATGCGCCGCACGGATGCCCAGAACGCGCGCCGCAAGGCGGCGCGCGCGGTGCCGAAGGCCACCACCACGATCACCATGGTCATGGTCCCGGCCACGATCCTGCTGATCGGCGCCGGCATGTTCCTCGGCTCGGGGCTGCTGGGGTGAGGCGCGGCGGGACGTGGCAGGACCGGCGGCGCGCGGCGTTCCGGCGGGGTACCGCCGCGCCCATCACCGCGGGCGGCCCGCTCCCGCCGCACGGCCCCGAGGGCACCGCGGCGCCGCCCGCTGAACCCACCCTCCGGCTCCAGCTCAGCGCCCTCCAGGCGCTGTGCCGGCAGGTCTTCGGCTTCCGGCTCGCGATGATCGCCCTCGCGGCGCCGTTCGCCATCCTCGGCACCAAGCGCGGCTGGCCGACCGTCCTGATCTGCTCGGCCGTCCTGTTCACCTTCATGGCCTCCTACATGCTCTTCCGCGACTGGGAACGGTTCGGGCCGCTGCTGCTGCGCCACCCCGTCCTGCTCGCGCTGGACGCCGCCTTCGGCGCCCTCCTGCTCTTCACGGCCTCCCCGGCCAGCCCGCTCAGCTACGTCACGATGTGCACACCGCTGCTGGCGGGACTGGCCTACGGCTGGCGCGGCGCGGGCGTCTTCGCCTCCCTCACCGTCTGCATCGTCTTCCTGGCGTACATCGGCGACCCCGACCTCCACGTCACGCCGGCCGGCGCGACCCTGCTGCCCGGTCTCTGCGTGGTGGCCGGCGCCGCCGGCGTCACCCTGCGCAATCTGATGCTGCGCTTCGGCGCGGCGAGCCAGGCGCTCACCGAGACCCGGTCCCGGCTCGCCGTCCACGAGGCCGTGGAGTCCGAACGCGCCCGGCTCGCCCGCGAGATGCACGACTCGGTCGCCAAGACCCTGCACGGCCTGGCGATGGCCGCCGACGGCCTGGCCGCCTCCGCCGACCGGACGGACCCCACGACGGTCAAGCGCCAGGCCGAACTGGTCGCCCGCGCCGCCCGCCGGGCCGCCGCCGAGTCCCGCGAACTCCTCTCCGACCTGCGGCGCGAGACCGGCCTGGACGGCGGCGTCGACGTCGTCGGGGAACTCTCCGCCAAGGTCGCCGACTTCGGCCGCCGCGCGGACATCACCGCCTGCTACCGCCCGCTCGGCGACGGCCCCGCGCCCCAGGTCCCGCATGCCATCGCCCGCCAGCTGCTCACCATCGCCACCGAGGCCATGGACAACGCCCGCCGGCACGCGGCGCCCAGCCGGCTGGACGTCGCCGCGGGCGTGGTGGAGAGCAGCCTCCGCATCAGCGTGTACGACGACGGCTGCGGCCTGCCGCCCGGTACGACCCTGGACGGCCTGCGCAGGGCCGGGCACTTCGGCCTGGTCGGCATGGTGGAACGGGCGGCCGGCATCGGCGCCCGCATCCGCATCGGCCGCGGCCGCGCCACGAAGGGCACGGAGGTCCGGGTGGAACTGCCGCTGGCGGCGGTGGTGCCGAAGCCGCCGAGGGCTCCGTTCGCGCCGATGCCCGAGCAACCGTCCCGTCCCCCCGCCAGGCCTTGAGAGGAGGCCCCGCCGTGCCGGAACACCGTGAGCCGGGCGGAGCGCCCGCCACCGACCCGTTCGTACTCGTCGGCGACCCGTTCGTCCTCGGCGATCCCTTCGCCTTCGGCGAGCAGGACCCGTTCGCCCGCAGAGCGGACGACTCCGCCCTCTTCCCGGGGGCTGACGCCTTCGGCTCCGTGCCGGACGACCCCTTCGCCGCGTACGACGGACCGGCTCCGGGGCGGGACGCGCCCCTGCGGGTCCTCGTCGTGGACGACAATCCGGTCGTACGCGCCGGACTCGCAGCCCTCCTCTCCGGGCGCCCGGACATCGAGGTCGTCTCGGACGCGGCCGACGGCCGCCAGGCGTACGAAGAGGCGCGGCTGCACCGTCCCGACGTCATCCTGCTCGATGTCCGCATGCCCGGTGTGGACGGCATCTCGGCCCTGCCCCACCTCGTCCGGCTCGCGCCCGTCATGATGCTGACGTACAGCCGGGAGAGCGAGATCGTGCGGGAGTCGCTGCGGCTCGGCGCCGACGGCTACCTGGTGCACGGGGAGTTCACGGCGGACGAACTCGTCGCCGCCGTACGGGACATCACGGCGGGCCGGGCCCGCTTCACGGCCACGGCCTGCAACGCCCTGCTGGACCACGTGCGGACGGCCCCGGGCGTCCCGGCCCAGCCCCTCCCGGAGGGGCTGGGCGGCGCACCTGCCACGGCGTACGGAACCGGCCAAGGAGCCGGGAGTTCACCTTCCGGCCAACGCGGAGTGACGGCGGACGAACGCGCTGCTCCTGCAAATGGCAATTCCGGTCAGAATCGCCCGGCGGAGAGCGTCAATCAGCAGTATTCCGGGGCGCACACGGTCTCGAATTCATCGCGACCCCCGCAAACCGCTTCGCAACCGCAAGCCAATATGGCACAGTCTGCGTCTGAGCCGCACCACGCGGCCCCTGTCGTACCCGCACAGCGGGACCGCGTGGACCGTGCCCAGGGGGCGCGGCGGGGAAACGGTACGGACCGGTTCGGGCTGAGCCATCGCGAGGTGGAGGTGATGGAACTGATCGCGGCAGGCATGACCAACGCGCAGATCGCCGCCACGTGCTTCATCAGCGAGAAGACGGTGAAGAACCACATCAACCGGATCTTCACCAAGCTGCCGGCCACCAGCCGCAGCCAGGCCATCGCCGTCTGGCTCGGCACCGCCCGAGGGGGAACGCAGAGCCATGGCTGAAGGGGGAAGGGCCCGCCGGGTGCGCGGCGCGTCCCGCGCCGGTGTCCGGGCCCACGGCCGGGCCCGCATTTGGGCCCGGATTTGGGCCCTGGAGGGGGTTTGGGCCCGCGATTGGGCCCGGGGACCCATGCCGGGCGGGGTGGTCCCGGCGTACGTTTCCCGGGACGCCGGCGGCACCGGCCGCGCGGAAGCGGCGGCCGTGACCGTGGTCGGCGTGGAGGCTTGCGCGCAGGCCGGCTGCCGGCCGGCCGGACCCGGAGGGGAACACCACCATGAATCAGCGGATGCTGAAGGCCACGACCGCCACCCAGGTGCACATCGGTTCCTGGCGGGACGCCTGCATCGAGCGGATGTCCGGCCGGGAGCGCACCAAGGGGCAGACCGCGGTGGAGTACATCGGCATGATCGTGGTGGTCGTGGCGATCATGGCGGCGATCGCCGGGTTCACGGACATCGGCACCACGATCAAAACGAAGATCAAGGAAGCCATCAGCAGCGTGAAGACCGGCGGCTGACCGATGCCGCGGCGCGCTCGCGCCGTGCGTCCGCCGACTCCGGGCAGGCCCTCCCCATCTACATCACGGTGGTGGCGGGCCTGCTTTTTCTCGCGTTCGCGTACTTCGCTGTAGGACAGGCGGCGGCCTCCCGCAACAGCGCCCAGTCCGCGGCCGACGCGGCGGCGCTGGCGGCCGCCCAGGACGCCCGCGAGCAGCTGCGCGACGGCCTGCTCGGCTCGCTCCACGAGCCCGCCGACTGGCCGGTGCTGATCCAGGGGGAGCTGTACGACGCGGCCCGGGCCTGTCTGGCGGCCGGCGGCTTCGCGGTACGGAACGACGCCGAGGTGGCGGGCGGCGGCTGCCGGCAACTCGGCGACCAGCGGCAGGGTTTCACCGTCCAGGTGCGTACCACCGGCGGTATGGGTGCCTCGGTCGTCCCGGGCACCGAGAACGAGCAGTCGGAGGCGAGGGCCACCGCGGTCATCGAGCCGAAGTGCGCCATGCGGCCGGAGGAGGAGCCGGGCGCGGGCGGTGACGGCGACGAGGACCCGGAGCCCGGCGCGGGGGACGAGGACCAGGACCGCGACCCCCGGCACCTGAACCTGATGTGCGACGGCCAGGAGTGGTCCATCGATCCCGACGAACCGGATCCCGCGCGCACCGGCTTCCCGCGCGCCGCGGACCTGTTCGCCGTAAGGCTTGCCGACTGAGCCCGCTCGCGGCTGACGGCGCGAAGACGAGTAGAGGACGAGTTCATGAGTATGTGGCAGATCACCCGGGCGCGACGGACGGTGGCCGCCGCCTCCCTCGCGGCGGCACTCGCCTTGACGCTGTCCGCATGCGGTGAGGACGGGAACCGCAGCGCCGGCACCGTCGCAGGCCAGGGTACGGAGGGCGGGCAGGGGGAGGAGCGGGCCGAGCAGCCCGAACGGCCCGAGCAGCCGGAACAACCGGAACAGCCCGACGACAGCCGGGTGATAGCCACCCTCCGGGGCGCGGACGGGATCAGTCTCGACGTCACCTCGGTGACCCGTGACTCCGGCGGCTTCGTCACGGTCAACGGCGTCATCAAGAACAGCTCCGACTCCGAGTACTTCGGCACGGACTTCTGGACGGGCCCCGAACTCGCCCTGCAGAAGGGCGCGGGCGGCGGCTCCCTGGGCGGCGCCTCGCTGATCGACAAGGCGGAGAAGAAGCGGTACTACACCCTCCGGGACACCGAGGACCGGCCGCTGACGACGCTCGGGCTCTCCAGCATCAAGCCCCGCTCGGAGAACCGCGTCTTCATGCAGTTCCCGGCCCCGCCGAAGAGCACCACCGAGGTCGACCTGCAGATCCCCACGTTCCAGTCCGCCTCCCTGACGCTCGCGGACGCGTGACCGATGAGGACGTCATACCGGAAGCGCACTCCCGCGCTCCTCCTCTCCACCGTGCTGGCCACGGGGCTGACGGTGGTCACCGCGCCGACGGCGCTCGGTGACGACGTGCCCCCGCCGGCCCCCTCGGTCTTCATCGGCAAGGTCGACGTCAACGACCCCGACCTCAAGCTCCCCGAGGGCAAGACGCTCGCCGCGCCCAAGGTGCTGGACATCAAGACCGTCGTCGGCGACGAGCGCGGTACGGAGCAGCGCGAGGACTCCAACTCCGACGTGAAGTTCCAGCTCCAGGCCGAGGTGCTGTTCGGCAAGGACAGCGCGGAGCTGTCCGACGTGGCGAACGACCGGATCCGGCAGATCGCCGCCGAGATCGAGAACCAGCAGGCCACCGACGTCACCGTGGCGGGCTTCACGGACGACCTCGGCTCCTCCGAGCACGGGCTGAAGCTGTCCAAGCAGCGCGCCGACGCCGTGCAGCGGCAGCTGAACGAGGACCTGGACGGCAGCGGCATCACCTTCCGGATCCGCGGCTACGGCGAGGACGCGCCCGTCGCGAGCAACGACACCGAAGAGGGCCGCAAGAAGAACCGCCGCGTGGAGGTGTCCTTCCCCCGGTCCGACTGACCGTCCCGTGACGTCCGTGACGGGCGCCTCGATGTGAAGACGCACCACATATCCCCGTGAAGGTGGTGAAGAAGGCGCAGGCCGGACTCGACGCGGCCTGGGGACGGATGACAGCGTGCATCCGGACCGGGCGAGCGCCGGCCTGATGGCTGCCGTACGTGCCGGACGCAACGAACGGCAACATACGGAACACCGGAGTGGGAGCTCACATGGCACTGGATGTGACGGTCGGCGGTGTCTGGGGGCCGCGGCAGGAGAGCCCGGACCAGCTCGCCGAGCGCTGGCTGCGACTCCTGAAGCGACTGGCGAGGATCGCCCCCGAGGACTTCGCCGGCTGGCGCGCCGAGGCGGTCGGGCAGGCGGAGCAGCTGCCCGAGAACGTCGACGCCGCCTGGTTCGCCTCGTACCTCGCGCGCGTCAACCCGCAGGACGACGCCGCCACGATCGGGTACTCCACCGTCCTGGTCGCGGCACGCGCCGGCCGGCCGATCATCACCCTGAGCGTCGGGGCCGGCGGCACACCGCAGTTCGCGCCGCAGACCGCGGTCGTCACCGTCCGCTCCGCCGATCTGAACGACGCGGCCCCGCTGGTCACCCGGCTCCCCGAGGTGCTCACCGCGATCGCGGAGTGCTGGGACGCGGACTGGGGCGACATCGCCGACGACGACCTCCTCGGCGCGCTGGAGAAGGAGTACGAGCTGGACAACTCCACGCCGCGCTGCGGCCGGGCCGTCTACCTCTCCGCCGGCCGCCGCGCCCTGGTCCCGGAGGACGTACCGGGGCGCCGGTCGGTCACCGAGAACGGCGGCCTGGTCATCGACCTCGGCCGGCCGGACGGCTCGGCGCCCGACGCCGACCACGTGCTCGCGGTCAACGGGCTGCTCCGCAAGGCCGGCGCGCTGGAGGAGCTGCCGTACCCGATGGACCGCGCCAAGTGGTGACCACGTCCCCTCCGGTCGTGCCCCGGTACCGGTAGGCCCCGGTACCGGCGCACGGTCACGTCTCGACCGTCAGGCGGGTGCCGGGCCGCAGGCCCCAGGCGGTCATCGAGCCCGCCTCGGCCTCCAGGACGTGCCGGGAGCGCAGCCGGGGCCGGCCCAGCCGGTTCGGCCGCATGGTGCGCACGGCGAGGACGGTCAGCCGGCGGTCCAGGTAGGCGACGTCGATGGCGAAGCGCATGCGGAAGGTGTGCACGCTGCTCGCGGGCGTCAGCAGGAGGACCCCCTCGACGCCGTCGCGGCCGAGCAGGCCGCGGGTCCGCGCACGGTAGGACGCCGCGATCTCCAGGGGGAGCGGCGGACGCGCTGCCGCCGCCCCGGTCCCGCTCGCGATCCGCAGCCGTCCCCGGCCGTCGTGCCACCTGCCCATCGTGTCCCCTCCCGTGTGCCGCGGTCCGCCCGTCCGGGCGGGCTGCCGCCGCCGCGGCGCTCCGCGTGCGGCCGGTGTGGCCCATGGTGGCCCAGGGTTGGGTCCCAGGGCCCATGACCGGGACGCTTTCCGGCCGTAGGTTGCAGGAGTGGATCCGCTGCTGATCGCCCTCGCCGCCCTGTACGGGGCCGCGGCCGGGCTGCTCGTGCCGCGCGCCGCCTACCGCCTGGCCGTCGAGCCGGAGGAGGACCGGCGTACGACGTGCCCGCGCGGCCATCCGATCACCGGCCCGGCCGGCGGCTGGCTGGGCCTCGCCCGCTGCCCGGCCGGGGCCGGCCCGCTCCGCGGGGCCGAGGCGGCACTCGCCACCGCCGAGCGGCCCCCGCTCGGCACCGCCCCCGCACCGGCCCCTCCGGCGCCCACCTCTGCGGTCTGCCGGGGCTACGGGCCCGCGCGTACCGCCGCCCCCCTGGTCACAGCGGTGGCCTGCGCGTTGCTGGCCGCGGCCGCCGGGCCCCGGCCGGAGCTGGCCGTCTGGCTGCTGCTCGCGCCGGTGGCCGTGCTGCTCGCGACGGTCGACGCGGCCGTGCACCGGCTGCCGGACGTACTGACGCTGCCGGCGGCCGGCGCCGCCGCCGCGCTCCTCGGTGCCGCCGCGCTGGTGCCCGGCCACCGCGGGTCCTGGACCGGCGCGCTCCTGGGCGGGCTCGGGCTCGCCGCCGGGTACTTCGTCCTCTTCCTGATCCGCCCCGACGGGCTGGGCTTCGGGGACGTGAAGCTCGCGCTGACGCTGGGGGTCGCGCTCGGCTGGTACGGCTGGGGCGTGCTCTTCCTCGGTGCCTTCGCCGGTTTCCTGCTGGGCTCGGTCTACGGGATCGGAATGATGATCGTGCGGCGCGCGGGCCGGAAGTCCGCGATGCCCTTCGGTCCGTTCATGGCGCTCGGCGCGTTGCTCGGCCTGCTCCTGGGGGGGTACGGCGCCTCCTGACCGCCCGCCGTCCGCGCGGTGCCGTGGCAACAGGGGTAATCACGCGGCGCGAAAAGGGAAGTTGGCCAGGAAGATAGTACATATGGGGGTTATGTGCCCTATGGTCGTTTCCGCGCCGCTCGCACGCGATCAGCTGGAAGCGCATCACACGGGCCCACCCGCTCCGGACGGGGCGCCGGTCCCGAGGTGACGAGCCACCAGCTGATGAGCGGTGCTGTCCGGCAAGGCAGCGTCGACCACGGGGAGGTCCGGTCATGCCTCGCGCTCCGGGTGCGCCTGCGCCGCGCCCGGAGCGCTTCCGTTTCCGGCCCGTGTTCCGCCGGAGCCGCGTCGGTGGTGGGGTGCCGTCAAGCGGGCGACCGTCCGGATGTCGCTCCTGCGGGCTATCCGTACCGGGCCGGGCGAGAGGTGCGTCACGCCCATGGGCCGACGGCGTCCGTTGGCCCGGCAGTGCGCGGTTCAAGATCAAAAAGGCTGCCGGGCCCGGCACGGAGCGGGCGGGAGGGGTGCGAATACAAGATCATTTATGGAATTCGGGCGGCGTTCACACCCCGTTTCCCCTCTTGATCAACTTCGCGACGCGCGGGCTGACCGCCTCTGATGCGCGAACCACACCCCGAGCGGGGTTATGGTGGGAACCCCCCCTCGGGCCGGTCCGTATCCCCCCCACGGACCGGCCCGCTTTTTCTTTCCCGTGCCCGGACGCCGCCGGTCAGCGGCGCGCCCAGATGTTCACGCCCTCCGTCGAGGTCGCGAATTCGTCGATCTCGGCCAGCTCGGCGTCGGTCAGCTTGTCGCCGCCGAGCGCCGCGACATTCGCCTCCAGCTGCGCCACGCTGCTCGCCCCGATCAGCGCCGAGGTCATCCGCTCGTCCCGCAGCACCCAGCTCAGCGCCAGCTGCGCGAGGGACTGGCCGCGGCGCGCGGCGATGTCGTTCAGACCGCGCAGCCGCCGTACGACGTCCTCGGAGAGCAGCTTCGGGTCCAGCGACTTGCCCTGCGAGGCACGCGAGCCCTCGGGGATGCCGTCCAGGTACTTGTCGGTGAGCATGCCCTGGGCCAGCGGCGCGAAGGAGATGCAGCCCATGCCCGCCGCCTCCAGGGTGTCCAGCAGTCCGTCGTCCTCGGTCCAGCGGTTGATCATGCTGTACGAGGGCTGGTGGATCAGTGGGCGGACGCCCATTTCCCGCAGAATGCGGGCGGCCTCGCGGGTCTGCGCGGAGTTGTAGGAGGAAACGCCCACATACAGGGCCTTCCCCTGCTGCACCGCGGAAGCCAGCGCGCCCATCGTCTCCTCGAGCGGAGTGTCCGGGTCGAATCGGTGCGAGTAGAAGATGTCGACGTAATCGACGCCCATCCGCCGAAGTGACGCGTCCAGCGACGAGAGCAGGTATTTCCGGGAACCCCATTCTCCGTACGGACCGGGGTGCATCAGATATCCGGCCTTCGTGGAAAGGATCATTTCGTCCCGGTAGCGCCGGAAGTCCTGCGCGAAGATCTTCCCGAAGTTCAGCTCCGCCGAACCGGGCGGCGGCCCGTAGTTGTTCGCCAGGTCGAAGTGGGTGACGCCCAGGTCGAAGGCGCGCCGCAGGATCGCGCGCTGCGACTCCAGCGTGCGGTCGTCACCGAAGTTGTGCCAGAGTCCGAGCGAGATGGCGGGGAGTTTCAGGCCGCTGCGGCCCGTGCGGCGGTACTCCATGGAGTCGTACCGGGATTCGTCGGCCCGGTAGCCGTACGTGTCAGTCATGCGCTCTCCTTATCACGGAGTTGTGACACACCTGATTGGGTCATTGCCACTCCTGAGAAGTAAAGTTGCGGCCTTGAGGCGACGGGGGCGACCGCCAATTGGCACGGAGGGGCTGGACCACACATGCTGCGATCTTCCGGGATGGGTATCCCGTATCCCCCTGTTGTGCGGGAGTTCGTGTACAAGCTGTACGAGCGCCGGGTGGAGCGCCGGCTGGACCACTCCCAGGTGCCCAAGCACATCGGCGTCATCCTGGACGGCAACCGCCGCTGGGCCCGCGCCGACGGTCTGACCACCGAGCAGGGGCACCAGGCGGGCGCCGCGAAGATCGAAGAGATGCTGGGCTGGTGCGAGGAGACCGACGTCCAGGTCGTCACCCTGTGGATGCTCTCCACGGACAACCTCGACCGGCCGGAGAAGGAGCTGAAGCCGCTCCTCGGCATCATCGAGAACACCGTGCGGCGGCTGGCGGCCGACGGCCGCTGGCGGGTGCACCACGTCGGCAACCGTGACCTCCTCCCCGCCGGTACGCAGCGGGTGCTGAAGGAGGCCGAGGAGGCCACCGACCACATCGACGGCGTCGTCGTCAACGTCGCGGTCGGCTACGGCGGCCGGCAGGAGATCGCGGACGCGGTCCGCTCGCTGCTGCTGGACGAGGCCGGACGCGGCGCCTCCGTCGAGGAGATCGCCGACGGCGTCGACATCGACAAGATCTCCGAACACCTGTACACGCGCGGCCAGCCGGACCCCGACCTGGTGATCCGCACGAGCGGCGAGCAGCGGCTGTCCGGCTTCATGCTCTGGCAGAGTGCCCACTCGGAGTACTACTTCTGCGAGGTCTTCTGGCCCGCCTTCCGCAAGGTGGACTTCTTGCGCGCCCTGCGGGACTACGCCTACCGGCACCGGCGGTACGGCATCTAGGACACCCCCTCGGAGGGACGGCTGCCGTCCGTCAGGCGCGTGGCCGGATACGGCACATGGGTTCAGTGATTCATCCGTCACCTTGAATTCACTGGCCGTGCGTCATGTGCCGGGGCATGGCCGCAGGTGTTCGCGGGAATATCCCTTCCAGGACGGCGCCCGAGAGACAGGTCCAGTGGGTGCCGCCCTGCAGCGGACGGCATGGGGCCGTCCGCCCGGGAGGCCCTTTGCGCACCACGGACGATCGTGCGGACCGCACGGCCGACGCGGAGGGCCGGTGCCCGGCCCGCGCATCGCGGCCCGAGCCCGGCCCCATCCCCCGCGACGCCGTCGCACCCCGACCTCATCCGAGGGGGTTCGTCCACCCGTGGTGAACAGCAAGCAGCGCCGTGAGGCCGACCGGCGCACCTACGTCCTCGACACCAGCGTCCTGCTGGCGGATCCAGGCGCCATGGCCCGCTTCGAGGAGCACGAAGTCGTGCTCCCGGTAGTGGTCGTCACGGAACTGGAGGCCAAGAGGCACCATCCCGAACTCGGCTACTTCGCCCGGCAGGCACTCCGCCTGCTGGACGACTACCGCGTACGGTACGGCCGCCTGGACGCCCCCATCCCGATCGGCGAGGTCGGCGGGACACTGCGGGTCGAGCTGAACCACTCCGACCCCGGAGTGCTCCCCGCGGGCTACCAGCTCGGGGACAACGACTCGCGGATCCTCGCGGTGGCCCGCAACCTCCAGGCCGAGGGGTACGACGTCACGGTCGTCTCCAAGGACCTGCCGCTGCGCATCAAGGCGTCCTCGGTCGGCCTGCTGGCGGAGGAGTACCGCGCCGAACTGGCGATCACGGACTCCGGCTGGACGGGCATGGCGGAGCTGACCATCACCGCCGAGCAGGTCGACGACCTCTTCTCCGTGGAGAGCGCGTACGTCCCCGAGGCCGCGGAGCTCCCGGTCCACACCGGCCTGGTGCTCCAGTCCGAGCGCGGCAAGGCGCTGGGCCGGGTCACCGCCGACGGCCGGGTGCGGCTGGTGCGCGGCGACCGGGAGGCGTTCGGCATCCACGGCCGCAGCGCCGAGCAGCGGATCGCGCTGGACCTGCTGCTCGACCAGGAGGTCGGGATCGTCTCGATGGGCGGCCGGGCCGGCACGGGCAAGTCGGCGCTGGCGCTCTGCGCGGGGCTGGAGGCCGTGCTGGAGCGCAGGCAGCACAGAAAGGTGATGGTCTTCCGGCCGCTGTACGCCGTGGGCGGGCAGGAGTTGGGGTACCTGCCGGGCACGGAGGCGGAGAAGATGGGCCCGTGGGCCCAGGCCGTCTTCGACACCCTCACGTCCGTGACATCGGCCGATGTCATCGAGGAGGTGGTGGGCCGCGGGATGCTGGAGGTGCTGCCGCTCACCCACATCCGCGGCCGGTCGCTGCACGACGCGTTCGTCATCGTCGACGAGGCCCAGTCACTGGAACGGAACGTCCTGCTGACCGTGCTGTCCCGGATCGGGGCGAATTCCCGTGTCGTACTGACCCATGACGTCGCGCAGCGCGACAACCTCAGGGTCGGGCGGTACGACGGCGTGGTCGCCGTCGTGGAGAAGCTGAAGGGCCATCCGCTCTTCGCGCACGTCACGCTCAACCGTTCGGAGCGCTCGCCCATCGCGGCGCTGGTGACCGAAATGCTGGAGGACGGGCGCATCTGATCCTGTATAGGGGCCGCGCCCCGAATGAGGAGGTCGCGGGGGACCGCCCCGTTGTGTGACCTGCGCCGTCCGGCGAAGCCAGAGAGCCTAGCCGGGCGGCGTCGTCGCGCGCGGAGATATCCGGAAACTCAGGGGCGTAAACGAGGTGTGAGCTTTCACACCCGGCTCAGAATTGATTCCGCGCGTCCGCTTCGGGCAGAGTCTGGGACCTGTCAGGCCCCGCATACGGCACATCAGCACCCCCAGCGGTGTAGAACCACAGAACTGAACAGCGTTCGCCGTATGCCGCCCGAGCACCACGCGGACCCCCGAGGGGGACGTACCGGGCCAGCGCTTCCTGTGACCAGCCGACCCCATCAGCACTCCGGGGACGGAGCAATACGGAGGCCAGCGCCAGGGGCACGATTGCGTCCGCGATGGTCACCTACGCGGACGACGCTGGAAGGAAAACGTGTGAGCCGGATTTCGGTCCGGGGATTCGCCGTGGCCTCCGCCACCGCGGTCACCACAGTCGGCGCCGTCGTCGGCGTCGCGTCGGGCAGCCAGCCGGGCTCGGTCGCCAACACCGAGGCCGCAGCCGCCGACGCGACGATCGCCGACATCCCCATGGGCCAGCAGGCCCAGGTGGAGACGGCGTCCCTCGTGCAGCAGGCGGATGACCAGTCCACCCAGGCGGACGCCGCCGCCCTGAAGTCCGCGCAGGAGGAGGCCCGCAAGGCCGCCGCCCAGAGCGCGCAGGACAAGAAGGACGCGGCCGAGAAGCAGCTCCAGGCCGAGAAGGAGGCCAAGGAGCGCGAGAAGCTTCAGACGCAGGCGGCCAGCCGTTCCGAGGACCGTGGCCCGCTCGACATCGAGGTCAAGGCGTCCTACTCGATCGCCGAGACCCAGGCCATGGCCCGGCAGATGATGCCGGCCGACCAGTTCCAGTGCTTCAGCAACATCGTGGACCACGAGTCCGGCTGGAACTACAAGGCCGTCAACGCCTCCTCCGGCGCCTACGGCCTCGTCCAGGCGCTGCCGGGCTCCAAGATGGCCTCGGCCGGCGCCGACTGGCAGACCAACCCGGCCACCCAGATCAAGTGGGGCCTGGGCTACATGAACGACCGCTACGGCAGCCCCTGCGGCGCCTGGTCGTTCTGGCAGGCCAACAGCTGGTACTAGACCGGCTCGCAGCACAGCGACGCGTAACCCCCGACCGGACAAGGGTCGGGGGTTTCGCGCGTCCGGCACGGGTAACGTCGTTCCGACAGTGACGGGGAACGAGGGGGGAAGAGGAAGCGACATGTCCAGACTGCCTCAGTGGGTCGGCGGCGCCGGTGCCGGCCTGACGCGGCTGGCCGAGCGCCTGGAGGAACGGCGCCGGCGTACGGAGGCCGAGGCCGCCGACGGTGACGGCCGGCTGGGGCACGGCGTGCGGAGCGGCCACGAGGTGCCGCCCATGCCGACGGAGCCGCCCGTCGTGCCCGGCGGGCCCGTGCCGAGTGGCGACGACGGCCGCGCGGAAGGCGCCACCGGGCCCGCGGAGGGCCCGCCGGCCGCTTCCGGCACCCCGGGAGTCACAGGAGTAACCTCCGGCGCCACAGCGCCCGCTGACGGCGCCGTCCGGGCCGACGAGAACGGCGGCTCACGGGACGACGGCCGGGCCGTCGCCGCGTCCGTGCCCGCGCCGCCGGCCTACGCGCCGGCCGTGCGGCCCCGCCCCGAGCCGGTGGACGCGGTGCCGTGGGGCATACGGGTCGCCGCCGAGGCGGGCTGGCGGCTGCTGGTGCTGGCCCTGGCCGTGTACGTGCTGGCGCGTGCCATCACCAGCATTCAGCTGGTGGTGCTGGCGTTCGTCGCGGCGCTGCTGATCACCGCCCTGCTGCAGCCGACGGTGGCCTGGCTCCGGCACCGCGGGCTGCCCAGGGGGCCGGCCACGGCCATCACGTTCATCGCCGGGTTCATCATCATGGGCCTGGTCGGCTGGTTCGTGGTCTGGCAGGTCATGGACAACATCGACTCGGTCTCCAGCCGCGTGCAGGACGGCATCAGTGAGCTGAAGGACTGGCTGCTGAAGAGCCCGTTCCATGTGACCGAGGGCCAGATCAACGACATCGCCAAGAACCTCCAGGACGCCATCGGTTCGAACACCGAGGAGATCACCAGCGCCGGCCTGGAAGGCGTCACGGTCGTCATCGAGATGCTCACCGGCATCCTCCTGGCGATGTTCACCACCCTCTTCCTGCTGTACGACGGGCGGCGCATCTGGGAGTGGCTGCTCAAGCTCGTGCCGAGCGCGGCGCGCGAGGGCGTGGCGGGGGCCGGGCCGCGGGCCTGGCGGACGCTGACCGCCTATGTGCGCGGCACGGTGATCGTGGCGCTGATCGACGCGATCTTCATCGGTATCGGGCTGTACTTCCTGAACGTGCCGCTGGCCGTGCCGCTCGCGGTGTTCATCTTCCTGTTCGCCTTCATCCCGCTGGTGGGCGCGGTCGTCTCGGGCGCGCTGGCGTGCGTGGTCGCGCTGGTGACCCAGGGCGTGTTCACCGCCCTGATGGTGCTGGTGGTCGTGCTGGCCGTGCAGCAGATCGAGGGCCACATCCTGCAGCCCTTCATCCTGGGCCGGGCGGTGCGGGTGCACCCGCTGGCCGTGATCCTCTCGGTGGCAGCGGGCGGGCTGATCGCGGACATCGGCGGTGCGGTGGTGGCTGTGCCACTGGTAGCCGTCACCAACACGGTGGTGTCGTACCTCCGGTCGTACGCCCACGAACAGGCGCTCCGGCGGGCGCCGGTGTCCTCCCGGGAGGCTGACGGCTAGCCGCCGTAGGGCCTGATCTCGTCGCCCGGCCTTCGCGCCGCGCTGGTGGCGAGCGGCCACGGCGGTGGGGCACCGGGCCGCCGGCCGCACTCCTGCGGCGGTAGCCGAAAGGGCCCCGCGGACATCACGTCCGCGGGGCCCTTCGGTATGCGTGAGCGCGAGGCCGTGTTACTCGGCCAGCGCCGCCTCCGCGTCCAGCGTCGCGCCGACCGCCTGCAGGACGGCCGCGATCTTGACGGCCTCCTGGATCGTGTCGCGCTCGACACCCGCCTTGCGCAGGACCTGCTCGTGCGAGTCCAGGCACATGCCGCAGCCGTTGATGGCCGAGACGGCCAGCGACCACAGCTCGAAGTCGACCTTGTCGACACCGGGGTTGCCGATGACGTTCATCCGCAGGCCGGCGCGCATCGTCCCGTACTCGGGGTCCGACAGCAGGTGCCGGGTCCGGTAGAAGACGTTGTTCATCGCCATGATGGCGGCGGCCGACTTGGCGGCGGTGTACGCCTCGGCGGAGAGGTTGGCCTTGGCCTCGGGCTCCAGCTCGCGCAGCACCTTCGGCGAGCGCGACGCGATGGCGCAGGCCAGCACGGTGCCCCACAGCTGCTGCTGCGGCAGGTCACTGTTGCCGATCACCGAACCGAGGTTCAGCTTGAGGTCCTTGGCGTAGTCCGGAACGGCGGACTTCAGTTCATCGAGAGCCATGTGTGTTCAGCCTCCCGTTCACTCGCCGGAGAGCAGCGCGACCGGGTCCAGGGTCTCGTCGCCCTTGCTCCAGTTGCAGGGGCAGAGCTCGTCGGTCTGCAGGGCGTCCAGGACCCGCAGGACCTCCTTGGGGTTACGGCCGACGGAGCCGGCGGTCACCATGGTGAACTGGATCTCGTTGTTCTGGTCCACGATGAAGACGGCGCGCTGCGCGAAGCCGTCCTCGCCCTCGATGCCCAGGTCACGCATGAGCTCGTGCTTGGAGTCGGCCATCATCGGGAAGGGCAGGTCGGTCAGGTCCGGGTGGTCCTTGCGCCAGGCGTGGTGCACGAACTCGGAGTCGCCGGAGAAGCCGAGGATCTGGGCGTCACGGTCGGCGAACTCCTCGTTCAGCTTGCCGAAGGCCGCGATCTCGGTGGGGCACACGAAGGTGAAGTCCTTGGGCCACGCGAAGACGATCTTCCACTTGCCCTCGTAGGTCTTGTGGTTGATCTGCTCGAACTCCTTGCCCTTCTCCAGCGAGACACAGGCAGTCAGGTCGAACTCGGGGAACTTGTCACCGACAGTGAGCACGCGCACTCCTTGCAGGGTCGGAAATCCCTTTTGGGGCTTTCCTGGGGGTTGGACGCTCTCGACAATGCCACAGCGAGCATTGATCAGGGAAATAGCTAGACTCGGTGCTGTTGATCGGAGGTGGTTATCAGTGGCCCAGCCCACTTCGCCGGGCGCCGGACGTCCCCGGCAGCCCTCGCTCTCGCAGCTCCGCGCCTTCGCCGCGGTCGCTGAGCACCTGCATTTCCGGGAGGCGGCCGCCGAGATCGGCATGAGCCAGCCCGCGCTCTCCGGTGCGGTCTCCGCCCTGGAGGACGCGCTCGGCGTCCAGCTCCTGGAGCGTACGACCCGCAAAGTGCTGCTGTCGCCCGCGGGGGAGCGGGTCGCGGCCCGGGCACGCACGGTGATGGAGGCGGTCGGCGACCTGATGGAGGAGGCCGAGGCAGCCCGTGCGCCCTTCACCGGCGTCCTGCGGCTCGGCGTCATCCCGACCTGCGCGCCGTACCTGCTCCCGGCCGTGCTGAACCTCGTCCACAGTACCTATCCGGCCCTCGATCTCCAGGTGCACGAGGAGCAGACCGCCTCGCTGCTGGACGGTCTCGCGCACGGGCGGCTGGACCTGCTGCTGCTCGCCGTCCCCCTCGGCGTCGCGGGCGTCACCGAGATCCCGCTCTTCGACGAGGACTTCGTCCTGGTCGCGCCCAAGGACCACTGGCTCGGCGGCCGCGGTGACATACCGCGCGAGGCGCTGCGCGAGCTGGACCTGCTGCTCCTGGACGAGGGCCACTGCCTGCGCGACCAGGCGCTGGACATCTGCCGGGAGGCGGGCCGGGAGGAAGGGGCCGCGGTGACCACCAGCGCGGCCGGGCTGTCCACGCTCGTGCAGCTGGTGGCCGGCGGGATGGGCGTCACGCTGCTGCCGCGTACCGCGCTGCGCGTCGAGACCGGCCGCAACGAAGAGCTCACCACCGGGTACTTCGACGACCCGGCGCCCTCCCGGCGGATCGCCCTGGCGATGCGTACGGGTGCCGCGCGGCAGCGCGAGTTCGAGGAGTTCGCGCAGGCGCTGCGCGAGGCCCTGCGGCCGCTGCCGGTACGGATCGCGAGCTGACGGTACGCGGCGGGCGGGCCGCCGCGCAGCTCACTCCGTACGCAGCCCGTCCGGGCGCATCAGGCGCCACAGCGGCGGCAGGCTCAGCAGGGTGACCAGCAGGATCAGCCCGGCGCCGAGGCCGGACAGGCCGGCCACCACGGGCCAGTCCACCCGGACGCCGGTCTCCGTCGTGGTGAGCAGGACCGTGCCGAGGCCGACGCCCGCCGTCACCGCCAGTACCAGTCCCAGCACCACGGGGATCGCGGTCTGCCACAGGACCGACCAGCCCATCGTCGCGCGCGGGGTGCCGCACGCGTCCAGCACGGACAGCAGTCTCCGCCGCTCGCGCAGCTGCTCCACGGTGGAGACGATCAGGCCGGCGCCGATGAGCAGCAGGACGATCACGGCGCCGAGGTACACCGCGGTGCGCACCCCGGCGTACTGCCGGTCGTGCGGGTTGTCGACCGCGGACAGCTCCCGTAGCCCCGGGTCGATGCGGAACGCCGCCGTACGGATGCGTTCCACCGCCTCGGTCTCCCGCGCCTTGTCGTAGCCGACCCGCAGCTCCATGGTGGGCTGCTGGAGCCGCGCCGGGGAGAGCGCGCCCGGGGTGGCGAGCACGTCGCCGGGGAGCGACCCGTCGGGGAGGCGGCTGCCCGGTACGCGGCGCGCCGTCTCCGGGACCGTCCACAGCCGGGCCGGCCCGGCGTTCCCGTACCCGTCCGGCGGATTCAGGTTCACCCGGACGCCGGGCCGCACGAAACCGGACCCCGCGCTGCGGCTGCCCCGGTCGGCCGGGAGGAAGACGTCGCCGTCCCGGCAGGAGCCGAGGTGGGCCCTGCGCCGCAGCTCCGCGCAGTCGGCGACGGTCACCAGCGCGCTGCCGGCGCTGCGGTGGCCGTCGGCGCCGGTGGTGCCCCGGTCGCCCGCCCGGCCCGCCCACGCGCCGACGCTGCCGTGCGCCCACATCACGCCCGGCGTGCGGCGCAGCGTGTCCAGCGCGTCCCGGGTCCCCCGCCAGTCCGAGGCGCTGCCGGTCAGCTCGATCACCGGGCGGCTCGACGACTTCGCGTAGGCGTGCGCGTACCCGGCCTGGAAGGTCGTGAAGACCATGTGGAGGGCGATCGCGCCGGCCACCGCGACGGTGATACCGCCGACCGCGCGGTTGGCCGCGGCACCGGACAGCTGGAGCCGCCGTACGGCCAGTTGCCAGGGCACCGGGCCGCCGTGCAGCCGCCCCACCACGGCCTCGACGAGCCAGGGCAGCAGCGCGGTGACGCCCAGGAGCAGCAGGGCCGCGCCGACCCCCAGCCGTACGGCCCGGAACCAGACCGCGTCCGGCTCCCAGAGCAGCGACGACAGCAGCGCCAGGCCCGTGAGGGGCAGGGCGAGGCGCCAGGCGAGCCGGCGGCGCCGGACGGGGCGGTCGCGCACCACGCCCAGCGGCTCGGCGGTCACCGAGCGCTGCGAGAACAGCGTGACCAGGACGGCCACGGCCGGTACCAGGACCGCGACGAGCCCCGCCAGGACCGGGTGCGGCACCACGTCGGCCGGGAAGACGTTGACGTCCCACAGGGTGACGGCGCCGGCCGCCTGCCGCCCGGCGAGGAAGACCAGCAGCCCGACGGCCAGGCCGAGCCCGGCGCCGACCACCGCCTCACCCGCGGCGATCCGGCGGGTGGTGGCGATGTCGGCGCCGACCAGCCGGAGCGCGGCCAGCCGGGCCTCGCGGCGGTCGCTGCCGAAGCGTACGGCCGTCCCGACGAAGACCATGACCGGCATCAGCAGGACCACGCACGCCAGGACGATGAGCAGGACGAGCCGGGTGCTCGGCGGCTGCGGGTCGAAGACCTTGCCGAAGCGGCTGATGCGGTACGCCCCGCCCGCCGAGCGGTCGTCCATCCCGGCGACGAACGTCAGCTCCTGCGGGCCGAGCAGCCCCTCGTCGCCGATGGTGCCGACGGCCTTGTAGTCCAGGCGCTCCCGCAGCTGCGCGCTGCCCGGCGCGGCGAGCAGCTCGCGCAGGGCGGGGGAGACCACCATCTCGCCCGGCCCCGGGAGCCGCCGGATGCCGGGCGGCACGGGCGGATGGGCGCCGTCGGGCCTGACCAGGCGGCCGCGGACGGGGGTGCCGTGGAAGGAGGTGTCGGCCTGGGCGTAGCGCAGGGTGCGGTCCGAGGCGCGCGGCTCGTGGACCTGGCCGAGGTTCTCGCGGGCCTTCTCGCGGCCGTGCCAGGCGTCGAGCAGGGTCGGCGCCGAGGCGGCGAGCAGCAGTACGGCGACGCCGATGCCCACGCCGACCGCGCTCAGCGCCGTACGGAACCAGCCTTCGCGGCCGCCGGTGACCGCGAACCGGGCGCCCGTCGCCAGGTCACGCAGCCAGGCGGCGGGGCCGCTGCCCGAGCGGCGCGGCGGGCGGGTGGTGCGGGGGCCGGCGGCGCGGGCGTCGAGCAGGGTCATCACAGGCCCGCCAGGGGTTCCTTGACCCGGCCGTCGCGGACGGTGATCTCGCGGTCGGAATAGGCGGCGACGCGGGCTTCGTGGGTGACCAGGACGACGGCGGCGTGGGTGTCGCGGGCGGCGTCGGTCAGCAGGCCCATGACGCGTTCGCCGTTGAGGGAGTCCAGCGCGCCGGTGGGCTCGTCGGCGAAGAGGACGCGGGGGCGTCCGGCGAGGGCCCGGGCGACGGCCACCCGCTGGCCCTGGCCGCCGGATATCTCACCGGGGCGGTGGCCCGCGACGTCGTCGACCTCCAGCCGGGTGAGCCATTCGCGGGCCGTGGCCTCGGCGGCCTTGCGCTTGGTGCCGTTGAGCCGCAGCGGCAGGGCGACGTTCTCCAGGCAGGTGAGTTCGGGCACGAGCTGGCCGAACTGGAAGACGAAGCCGAAGTCGCCGCGGCGCAGGGCGCTGCGCTCCGCGTCCGGCAGCGTGGTCAGCTCGCGGCCGTCGTAGCGGACGCTGCCGGAGTCCGGGCGGACGATGCCCGCGAGGCAGTGCAGCAGCGTGGACTTGCCGGAGCCGGAGGGGCCCAGGACGGCGACGACCTCGCCGGGGTGGATCGAGAAGTCCGCACCGTCCAGCGCGGGGGTGGACCCGTAGTGCTTGTGCAGTGCCTCGCCGGACAGGATCGAGCCGTCCGGTGTCATCCCCGTACCGCCTCGGCCAGTTTGTCCAGGCGGGCCGCGGTCAGCTCCAGCCAGCGGAGGTCGGCCTCCAGGTGGAACAGGGCGTGGTCGCAGATCAGCTGGTCGGCGAGGTCGCCCTTGCGTTTGCGCTCGGTCAGCCCGCGCATCAGCCGCAGGTGTTCGGTGCGCTGGGTGTCCAGCAGTTCGGCGGCGTCCCGGCCGGTCAGCAGGGCGAGCACGACCTTGGTGTAGAGGGTGGACTGGAGGTACGGCTCGGGCTTCTCCGGGCGGTGCAGCCACTGGGCGACGTCGGTCACGCCGTCGTCGGTGATGGCGTACCGCTTGCGCTCGGGCCCGGCGCCGGCCTCGATGCCGTCCACCTCCACCAGGCCGTTCTTCAGGAGCCTGGACATGGTCGAGTAGACCTGCCCGTAGTGCAGCGGGCGGTCCTGGCCGAAGTGCTCGTCGAAGGCCCGCTTGAGGTCGTAGCCATGACGGGGTCCGGACTCCAGCAGGCCCAGCAGGGTATGACCGATAGACATGCGCCTCACCTTACGTCGTGGTGTTCGCCGTGTGTATACGTACCGTGCATAGCGAGGGGCGGGGGCCGCCCAGGGCCCCCGCCCCGCCCCCGCCGGGGCACGTCATTCCGTACGCAGACCGTCCGGCCGCATCATCCGCCACAGCGGCGGCAGGCCGGCGAGGGTCACCACCAGGACCAGCGCGGCGCCGGTCGCGACCGGCGGCCACAGCACCGACCAGTCCGGGCCGGACTTGCCGACCAGCCGCAGCAGGGCGACGCCCAGACCGCTGCCGCCCGCGACCGCCAGTGCCAGCCCGAGCCCGACCGGCAGCGCGGTCTGCCACAGCACCGACCAGCCCAGCGTCGCCCGCCGGGTGCCGAAGGCGACCAGCACCGACAGCAGCCGGCGGCGCTCGCGCAGCTGCTCCACCATGGTGACCAGCATGCTCGCGGCGATCAGCACTATGGTCGCGGCCGAGCCGGTCAGCAGGCCGGTGCGCACGCTCGCGTAGTTCTTGTCCCGCTCGACGTCCTGCAGCGCGGACACGCTGATCAGCGGGTCGATACGGGCCGCGGTGTTACGGACGTACTCGGCGGCGTCCGGGACCCGCGGGTCGGTCTTCACCATGGCGCGGGCGACGGGCGAGTCGAGCAGCCCGGTGTCCACGGCGGACGGGGTGGCGAAGATCCCGAACGCCGTGTCACCCGCCGGGTCCTTGCGGGATTCGACGGTGCGGGCCGTCTCCGGGATCGTCCACAGCCGCGGTGGGCCGTCGGGCCGCTCCGTCTCGCCGTTCAGGTTGAAGATCACTTGCGCGCCCGGGCGTGCGGTCTCACCGATGTAGGAGTCGTCGACCATGCCGGTGCCGTCGTGGACGATGAAGACGTCGCCGTCCCGGCAGGAGCCCAGGCGCGCCATCTCGCGCAGCGAGGGGCAGTCGCCGACGGTGAACCGGGTGCGCGGGACGAAGTCCTCACCCTTGCGCAGCGGACCGGGCCGGGCGGCGTCCGACTCGATCGCCGCGATGATGCCGCGTACGCCCTCCGTCCGCCGGAAATCCTTGATCATCTGCCGGGTGGTGCCGATGTCGGCGGACGGCAGCGACAGGTTCAGCTGGGCCCGGCGCCCGTCCTGACCGGTGACCTTCATGAAGTCGGTCTGGATCGCGGTGAGGAGCATCTGCAGGGCGATCGCGCCGGCCACCGCGACGGTGATCCCGCTGACCGCGCGGGCCGCACTCCCGCCGGACAGTTGCAGCCGGCGGGTGGCGAGCTGCCAGGGCACGGGGCCGCCCGAGAAGCGCGCCACCACCGCATCGACCGCCCACGGCAGCAGCAGCGCGATGCCGAGCAGCACCAGCACCGTGCCGCTCGCGAGGGCGAACGGCGGCGCCGCCTGCCCCGCACGGGCCCGGTCGGCCACGAGCAGCAGCGCGAGGCCCGCGACCGGCAGCGGCAGCCGCCACCACAGCCGGCGCCGCCGGGCCGTGCCCTGCCGTACGACACCCAGCGGCTCGATGGTGACGTCCCGCAGCGCGAAGAGCGTCACCGCCACCGCGGCGAGCGGCACGGCCACCACGATCAGCGCGGCCAGGGTGGGCACCGGCGTCAGGTCGGCGGGGAAGGCGTTGACGTCCCAGACCGTGACCGAGCCGATGAACCGCCGCCCGACGAGGAACAGCCCGGCGCCCACCACCAGCCCGCACACCGCGCCGAGCAGCGCCTCGCCCGCCGCGGTCCGCCGAGTCGTCCGGGCGTCGGCGCCGATCAGCCGGAGCGCGGCCAGCCGCCGGTCGCGGCGCTCGCCGCCGAAGCGGACCGCGGTGGCGATGAAGATCGCCACCGGCATCAGCAGTACGACGCACGCCACGACGAGCAGGACGAAGAGGACGGGGTCGAGCGGTTCGGCGGCGGACCGGGCGCCGAAGGACGCGAGGCGCTGCGCGCCGTCGGCCGTGGTGAGGGTGTCGCTGCCCGCGTAGTACGTCAGCTCGGCCGGGCCCACCAGCCCGGCGTCCCCGATCGTGCCGGTGATGCGGTGGTCGAGCCGGTCGCGCAGCAGCGCCCCTTCGGGGGAGGCCAGCAGCTCGCGCAAGGCAGGGGAGACGACCATCTCGCCGGGGCCCGGCACCTCGGTCACGCCGGGCGGGGCCGGCGGCCGGGAGCCGTCGGGGCGCAGCAGCGTGCCGTGCACCGTGTCACCGCGGTAGAGGGTGTCGGCCGTGGCCGCCAGGAGGGTGTCCGCCGCGCGGTGCACCGTCGCAGCCCCGGCCGGCAACTGGCGGGCCTGGCCGCGTTCCGCGCGGGACTGCAGGAGGTGCGGTACGGAGGCGGCGGCGAGCAGCAGGGCGACGCCGAGCCCGACGCCGACGGCCGTCAGCACCGTACGGGCCCAGCCCTCGCGGCCGCCGGTGACCGCGAACCGGGCGCCCAGGGCCAGGTCGCGCAGCCGGACGGCGGCGCCCGAGGGCGGTGCCGGGGCCGGTGCGGGCGGGGTGGTGCGGCCGCCGGGCCGCCGGCCGGTGGCGGTCATGCGCTGCCCGCCATTTCCCGTGCCGTGCCGTCGCGTACGACGACTTCACGGTCGGAATAGGCGGCGACGCGGGCTTCGTGGGTGACCAGGACGACGGCGGCGTGGGTGTCGCGGGCGGCATCGGTCAGCAGGCCCATGACGCGTTCGCCGTTGAGGGAGTCCAGCGCGCCGGTGGGCTCGTCGGCGAAGAGGACGCGCGGCCGTGCCGCCATGGCGCGGGCGACGGCGACGCGCTGGCCCTGGCCGCCGGAGACCTCACCGGGGCGGTGGCCCGCGACGTCGTCCACTTCGAGGCGGGTGAGCCATTCGCGGGCCGTGGCCTCGGCGGCCTTGCGCTTGGTGCCGTTGAGCCGCAGCGGCAGGGCGACGTTCTCCAGGCAGGTGAGTTCGGGCACGAGCTGGCCGAACTGGAAGACGAAGCCGAAGTCGCCGCGGCGCAGGGCGCTGCGCCGGGCGTCGCTGAGGGCGGTGAGCTCGTGACCGTCGTAGTGGACGGTGCCGGAGTCGGGGCGGACGATGCCGGCCAGGCAGTGCAGCAGCGTGGACTTGCCGGAGCCGGAGGGGCCCAGGACGGCGACGACCTCGCCGGGGTGGATCGAGAAATCCGCGCCGTCCAGCGCGGGCGTACGCCCGTACGCCTTGCGCAGGCCGCGGGCGGCGAGCAGGGATCCGGCCGGGGTCATGCGGGGGCCTCCGTACGCGCGGACGGCCTGGGGGGTTCCGTGAGCATGCGGCGCACACTACACGATGTGTATACATGCAGTGTATAGCTGGTCCGGGGGAAGCCCCGGAGGCGCTTCAGGCCTCCGGGGCGGGGTGCACCGGTCAGTCCTCGGACGGGCCGCCCGCCGGGCCGTCCGAGGGTCCGGCCTCCTCGGGCGGCGGCTGCGGGCGCTTCGGCGGGCGCCCCGGGCGCCGCATCGCCGCGGCGTCCTTGGGCAGCCGGTCCGCCTCTCCCAGCGCGCGGCGCAGCAGGAACTCGATCTGCGCGTTGACGCTGCGCAGCTCGTCCCCGGCCCACCGCGCCAGCGCGTCGTGGACGGCCGGGTCGAGCCGCAGCAGCACCTGCTTGCGCTGCCGCGGCCGCCGCGCCGGTGTCCCGGACTCCTCGCTCACTGGTACAGCGAGCCCGTGTTCAGGACGGGCTGGGCCGCGCGGTCACCGCACAGCACCACCATCAGGTTCGAGACCATGGCCGCCTTGCGCTCCTCGTCCAGCTCGACGATGCCCTGCTCGTTGATCCGGTCGAGCGCCGACTCGACCATGCCGACCGCGCCCTCGACGATCTGCTGGCGGGCCGCGACGACCGCGCCGGCCTGCTGCCGCTGGAGCATCGCCGAGGCGATCTCGGGGGCGTACGCGAGGTGGCTGAAGCGCGCCTCGATGATCCGCACGCCGGCCGCCTCGACCCGGGCGGTCAGCTCGGCGGCGAGCTTCTCGGTGATCTCCTCGGCGTTGCCGCGCAGCGAGAGGGCGTCCTCGTCGTGCGCGTCGTAGGGGTACTCGATCGCGATGTGCCGGACGGCCGCCTCGGTCTGGGTCGCGACGAACTCCAGGAAGTCGTCGACCTCGAAGAGCGCCTGCGCGGTGTCCTCGACCTTCCAGACCACGATCGACGCCAGCTCGATGGGGTTGCCGTACGCGTCGTTGACCTTCAGGACCGCGGTCTCGTGGTTGCGGACCCGGGTGGAGATCTTGGTGGCGCTGGTGAGCGGGTTGATCCAGCGCAGGCCGTCGGTGCGGATCGTGCCGACGTACCGGCCGAAGAGCTGGATCACCCGCGCCTCGCCCGGCGCGACCATCTTCACGCCGCCCATGCAGAAGAGCGAGACGAGCAGCAGCAGGATGCCGACGCCGATCATCGTGCCGCCCAGTCCCTTGCCGCCGTCCGAGGCGGTGGCGGCGCCGAGGATCGCCAGCGCGATGCCGGCGAGGACGCCGAGCACGGTCAGCAGCAGGCCGAGGCCGCCCGGGATGCTGTGCGCCGTCACCTCTCTGACCTGCGGCGCGGGCAGGGCCGGGGGGTCGGGCTCGGTGATGGCGGGCGGTGTGGGCGCGGAGTCGGACATGGGGTCCCCCGTTCCGTACGGCACTCCGTGAGAGTGCTTTCGCTGGTCTAGCAAAGTGATAGCTATTTAAGCGTGGCGGCCGACGGGGGCGCAAGCCCTGACGACGAAGGCGCCGAACGGTTGCACAGGAATGGGGTGCTGATTGTCACGTCCGGAAAATGGTTGATCGATGCGTATGTGATGACACCAGGGGGTTAGCTTCGGAGGCTGGGTTATTTGGGGGCGGAACGACTGGAGTGACGGAAGCGATGGGCCGAGCCGAGGCGAGACGGGCGCAGAAGAGGGGCAGGCGCCGGGCGAAAGCGAAACGACGCGCGGGCATAGGCCGCTTCTTCACCTTCAAGAAGCTGCTGGGGGCGTTCTTCACCGTCTGCCTGCTGGGCGTCCTCGGCTTCGTCGCCGCGTACCTGTACGTCGACGTGCCCAAGGACGGCAACGTCGAGGCCACCGCGCAGAGCAACGTCTACAAGTGGGCCGACGGGTCGGTCATGGTCCGCACCGGCAAGTACAACCGCGAGAGCGTGCCGCTGAGCGAGATTCCCAAGGCCGTCCAGCACACCTTCGTCGCCGCCGAGAACAAGTCGTTCTACGACGACTCCGGCGTCGACCTGAAGGGCACGGCCCGCGGCATCCTCAACACCCTGCGCGGCCAGGGCAAGCAGGGCGGCTCGACCATCACCCAGCAGTTCGTGAAGAACTACTACCTGACGCAGGACCAGACGATCAGCCGCAAGCTCAAGGAGATCGTCATCTCCTTGAAGGTCGACCAGAAGCTGAGCAAGAACGACATCCTGGCCGGCTACATCAACACCAGCTACTACGGCCGCGGCGCGTACGGCATCCAGGCCGCCGCCCAGGCCTACTACCGCGTGGACGCCAAGGACCTGACGGTCTCCCAGGGCGCGTACCTCGCCTCGCTGCTCCAGGCCCCCAACCAGTACGACTGGGCCGTCGCCACCGACGCCGGAAAGAAGCGGGTCAAGGAGCGCTGGGCCTACACCCTGGACAACATGGTCGAGATGGGGTGGCTCGACGAAGCGGAGCGCGCCGAGCAGAAGTTCCGGGTACCGAAGGAGCCCAAGCCGCAGCCGGGCCTGGAGGGCCGCAACGGCTACCTCGTCGAAGCCGCCAAGGCGGAGCTGCGCGCCCAGGGCGTCGACATCGACAGCGGCGGCGGGTGGACCATCACCCTCGGCATCGAGAAGGACCGGCAGCGCGCGCTGGAGAAGGCGGTCGACGACCGGCTCAACAGCAAGCTCGACCCCAAGGCCCGCGCGGCCGACGCCGACGCCCAGGCCGGCGCGGTCTCCGTCGACCCGGGCACCGGCCACATCGTGGCGATGTACGGCGGCAAGGGCTACACCGAGCACTACACCAACAACGCCCTCCGCGCCGACTACCAGCCCGCCTCCACCTTCAAGCCGGTCATCCTCGCCGCCGCCCTGGAGGAGGGCTCCACCACCCAGGACGGCACGCCGATCACGCCGGACACGGTCTACGACGGCACCAGCCGCCGGCCGGTCAAGGGCAGCGCCATCGGGTTCGCACCGCCCAACGAGGACGAGAAGGACTACGGCCCGATCTCCGTCCAGGAGGCGATGAACAACTCGGTCAACTCGGTCTTCGCGCAGATGGGCGTGGACGTCGGCCTGGACACGGTGCGGCAGACCGCGGGGCAGCTCGGCATGGACGCCGAGAAGATCTCCGGCCGCCCGGCCATGACCCTCGGCTCGATGGGCGCCAGCCCGAAGCAGATGGCGGGGGTCTACGCGACCCTCGACAACCACGGCAAGAAGGTCACCCCGACGCTGGTGACCTCGGCCCAGCAGAACGGGGACGACCCGGTCGACCTGCCGGACCCGGTCGGCGGCCAGGTCGTCACCCGGCAGACCGCGGACACCGTGACCTCCGTACTGACCGGCGTGGTCCAGGACGGTACGGGCACGGCGGTACGCAACACCAACTACGAGGTCGCGGGCAAGACCGGCACCTCCGACGACAACAAGTCCGCCTGGTTCGTGGGCTACACGCCCAAGCTGGTCACCGCCGTCGGCCTCTTCGGCGAGGACGCGGACCCGCCGCACCCGCAGGTCACCCTCAAGGGCGCGGGCGGCGGCGGCCGGGTCAACGGCGGCGGCTACCCCGCGGAGATCTGGGCCGCCTACACCGAGAACGCCCTGGGCGCCGCGGTGTCGGCCCGCTTCGACCTGGACACCGACATGGGTGCCGGGGTCGCCCCGCCGCCCAGCCCGACGCCGACCGAAACGGAGGAGTCCGAGTCCCCGTCGCCGAGCCCGTCGGAGAGCTCCGAGTCCGCCTCGCCCTCGCCGTCCCCGTCGCCCAGCGAGTCGGAGTCCGCCGAGCCGCCCGAGGAGTCGGCCTCCCCGTCACCGAGCGAGTCCTCGGACCTCCCGCTGCCGGGCGACGGCGACGAGGAGACGGACAAGGAGCCCGGCACCGGCAACGGCAGACACCCGATGCTCGGCGACTGATCCGGGAACGCAGCGCGGCCCCCGCCTCTCCGAAGAGGACGGGGGCCGCACCGCGTGCACGAGGGCCGGGCGGGGCGCCTACTCCCGGCCCGGCAGCCGCCGTGCCACGGGCGGCATCGACAGCTCGAACCACACCACCTTGCCGGTGCTCAGCCGGGTCGCACCCCAGCGCCGGGCCAGCCGGTTCACCAGGTACAGGCCCCGGCCGCCCTCGTCCGACGGGCGGGCCTGGCGCAGCCGCGGGAGCTGCGGCACGTCGTCGCCGACCTCGCAGCGCAGTACGTCCGTGCGCAGCAGCCGCAGCGTGATCGGCCGCTCCGCGTACCGCACGGCATTCGTCACGACCTCACTGACCAGCAACTCCACCTGGTCCGTCAGCTCTTCGAGCCCCCAGCGCTGGAGAGCCCTGCGGGCCAGCCGGCGGGCCTGCCCGGCGGTCTGCGCCTTCGGGTCGAGGTACCAGTACGCCACGTCGCTCGGCGCGATCCCGTCGAAGCGGGCCGCGAGCAGCGCGATGTCGTCGTCCCGGTCGCCCGGGCCGAGCATGTCCAGCACCTCGTCGCAGAGCGGCTCCAGCGGCGGCGGGTTCGGCCCGGTCAGCCGGGCCGTCTCCGTCAGCCGCTCGCGCAGCTGCTCTATGCCGGTCCACACGTCCCGTATCCGGGACTCCACCAGCCCGTCGGTGTAGAGGACGAGGGTCGCCCCGGCGGGCGCGTCCAGCTCGACGGCCTCGAAGTCGACGCCGCCGACGCCGATCGGCGCGCCCGGCGGCACGCGCAGCACCTCGGCCCGGCCGCCGCGGTGCAGCATGACGGGCGGCGGATGCCCGGCGTTCGCCACGATGATGCGGTGCGCGACCGGGTCGTAGACCGCGTACAGGCAGGTCGCCATCCGGTCCGTGCCGAGCCGCTGGGCCTGCTCGTCGAGGTGGTGCAGCACCTCCTGCGGCGGCAGGTCGAGCCCGGCGAGGGTCTGCGCGGTCGTGCGCAGCTGGCCCATGATGGCGGCCGAGGTCATCGAATGCCCCATCACGTCGCCGACGACCAGGGCGACTCTGGAGCCCGGGAGCGGGATCGCGTCGTACCAGTCACCGCCGACCCTGGCCGTCTCGGCGGCCGGGAGGTACCGGCTGGCGAGCCGGACACCGGTGGGCTGCGGGAGGGAGTCGGGCAGCATCGTGCGCTGCAGCGCGTCGGCGATGTACGCCTCGCGCCCGTACAGCACCGCCTTGTCCACGCCGAGCGCGGTGTGCGTCGCCAGCTGCGCCGCCACCAGCAGGTCGTCCGGCTCGAACGCGGGCCGGTCCGGGCGGCGCAGGAAGACGGCAGCGCCGATCACCCGGCGGCGGCCGCGCAGCGGCGCCAGGATGACGCGCTGGCCGTGCGGCATGTGCGTGCCGGTGCCGAGCAGTTCGGGCAGCGCCGCCTGCGCGGCCTGCGCCTCACCGAAGAGCGGGCGCACCCCGCGCAGCACCTCGGCCAGCGGCCCGCCGATGCGTACCTCCGCCAGCTCGGCCGCCGTCCCGCCCATCGCCGGGCCCAGGTCGGGCTGCGCGGGCAGGGTGGGCAGCCGGCCGCCGTTGGTGTCGGCCTCCTCGGGGATGCGGTCGGTGCGGCGCAGCCGCAGGACGACGGGCCCGGCCGGCCGCTCGTCGCCCACCGGCAGCGGGTCGCGCAGGTACACCAGGATCGCGTCGGCGAACGTCGGGACGGTCGCCCGGCACAGGCCCAGCACGATCTCGTCCAGGTCGATGCCGCGCGCGATCCGCCGGGTGGCGGCGCCGACGAAGCGCAGCCGGTCGCCGCCGGGCTGCCGTGCCGGCATCGGCTCACCCCCCTCGGCCGGATGCGCCGAGCGGGCCGGCGGCGCCTCCGGGCGCCCCGGCTCCTCGGCCTGCCGGCGTGTTCCGCCGTCGCTCCGGGCACGGCCGCGGCGCGGCCCCGCGGACGGTACCGCGGGGTCCTGCGGCCGCTGCCGGGCCCGGCCTTCGCCGCTGTCGCGCGGCCGTCCGACGCCGCCCGTGCCGCCGTTCTCGTGCGCGCCGGAGCCGCTGCCCGGCTCCTCGGCCCGGGACCGGGCCCGGCCCGCCGTGCCGTGTCCGGCGCCGCGGTCCCGGGCGGGGTCGCCGACGGGCTCGCCGCCGGGCCCGCCGGCCTGGGTGTGGCCGTCGGCGCTCTGCGCGGCATTGCGGTCGGCGGTCCGCCGGTCCCGTTGCCGCCTGCGCTTCTTCCCGCCGCGCCCCGGGGGCGCGGGCAGCTCACCGGAGCCTCCGGCGGTGCGCTCGGGCGGTCCCGCGGCGACGGAGCCGGGCAGGCCGGAGCCGGGCAGATCGGCAGGGGCGGGGCCGACGGGCCGCTGCAGGGCGTCGCGCGGATCGACGGCGCCGTGCGCCGTCGTCTCCGGCAGCCCCCGCGGCGCCATGGCCGGGGGCGCGGCCGGCAGGGGTGCCGGTCGCGAAGGGTGGGAGGTGGGGTGCTCCGTCACGCGTGGGATTCCATCCGTCCGGGGCTGCGCGCCGGGCGCGCTGCGTCTCAAGCGCGTCGCAGGTGCAGGAAGAGCTGGATCTCGGGTGGCACGTCCGTACTGGCCGGGGCATACGCATACGAGTCCTCCCCGGTGACTTCGAAACCCGCGTCGCGCACGACATGGCGCAAGTCGTCCCGCAGGTAACCCGATACCCGGATCGTGTGGCCCAGGAACGGAATCGGGTAGTCGTCCACGTCGGACTCGACCATCGACAGGGCGAGCAGCCCTTCCGGCCGCAGGAGTGTGTGCAGCATCCGCAGCGCGTACGGGATTTCCGCGCGCGGCAGCATCAGCAGGGAGAAGAAGGCGGCGGCACCGTCGAACGAGCCGGGGCCGCCGAGCCGGCCGTCCCGCAGGTCGGCGAGGTCGAGGTGGTGGAACTCGGCGGAGGGAACGTTCTCCCGCGCCATTTCGATCATGGTGGCGGAGATGTCGACCCCGACGACGTCGTGGCCGGCCCCGGACAGCTGCTGGGCGGTGGGCAGGCCCGTGCCGCAGCCGACGTCCAGCACGCGGGAGCCGTCCGGCAGCGCGGCGGCGAGCCAGGCTCCGGCGGCGCGCTGCCCCTCCTTGTGGGGGAACGCGCTGTCGTAGGCCGAGGCGATCGCGTTGAACGCCTCGGCCTGCCCGGCCCGGTCCAGTGCTAACCGGTTCAGGCCCTCGTACCCGTCGTAGCTGTCGCTCACGACCCCGCCCCTCCTGCGACCGCGGTCAAGTTCGGTTTCCAGTTCTGGAGTTGCGTCTGTGCCTTCTCGGCCCTCTTGCGGAGGACGATCCTACGTTTGAACCCGTGGGGCGCAGCAAGGGGGCTCGCCCCTGAGCATGGCATCAAAGGGAACGCATGTTCCCTGAAGTCCCTGTAATTCGGGCGGTTCCGTCACGCTCGAGACCCGTCACGTCACTCTCGCGGGTGCGGATTCCGCACAAGCGGCCGCTTTTTGAGGCGGCGTCGCTCACGAGGGGGAGCGGCCGGGTACCCGGTCCCAGTCGTCCGGCAGCGCCGGCAGGGTCCACTGCGGGTCCGGCCGCCAGTGCTCCCAGCCGTCCGCGAACGGCGCGCCCCACTCGGTGATCTGCTCGACCGCGGCCCTGGCCGCCGCCTGCACCTCCCCGGCCTGCGAGGCCGGCATCAGCCCGTCGGCCTGCGCCTGCGCGAACTCGTCCTCGTCCCGCCACTCCCAGTGCCGGTCCGGGTAGACCGCGATGTCCAGGAAGTGGTCCTCGGAGTCCACGCCGCCGGACCACCGGCGGCGCGGCTCCTCCAAGTTCACGTACCAGTTCTTGAACTGCCAGCCGCGCTCCCAGAAGAGCCAGACCGACCACGGATCGCCGGGCCGCGCCAGCTTCAGCACGCCGGTGCCGAACCAGCGGTCCCGCACCACGCGCCGCGGCTTGGTGTACCGGCTGGCCAGCGGCTCACGGCTGACAGGGGTACCGTCGGCGAGCACCGGCTTGACGCAGACGGTGCCCGGCGCCATCCAGACGGCGAGCAGCTCGTCGGTGTCCTGCACGACGGTGACGGGCCGGCAGATGTGGAAGCGGTCGGTGGCATTGCCGCGATAGCGCCACAGGATGTGCTCGCCCGGCGCCCAGCGCGCGGTTCCGGACGTATGGCCGTCCCTTGTCTCCACCGTATCCGCTGTCATGCGCAGATCTTAGGGGCGGAACCGCCGCGCCGCCGTGACGTGGGCCGCAGCGACCGTCACGGATGCGTCATGCGCAGCACGTCCAGCGCCTCGTCCAGCTGGGCCTCGGTCAGCACACCCCGTTCGACGTATCCGGACTCGATCACCACCTCGCGGATGGTCTTCCGCTCGGCCAGTGACTTCTTGGCCACCTTCGCGGCTTCCTCGTACCCGATGTACTTGTTGAGCGGGGTGACGACGGAAGGGGAGGACTCGGCGTACTCACGGGCCCGTTCGGCGTTGGCCGTGATGCCGTCGACCGTACGGTCCGCCAGCAGCCGCGAGACATTGGCCAGAAGTCGCACCGACTCCAGGACATTTTTCGCGATCACCGGCAGCATCACGTTGAGCTCGAAGTTGCCCGCGGCGCCCGCCGTGGCGACCGTCGCGTCGTTCCCCGTCACCTGCGCGGCGACCATCAGCACCGCTTCGGGAATGACCGGATTGACCTTCCCCGGCATGATCGACGAGCCGGGCTGGAGGTCGGGCAGCTGGATCTCCGCCAGGCCCGTACGGGGTCCCGAGGCCATCCACCGCAGATCGTTGGCGATCTTCGTCAGGCCGACCGCGATCGTCCGCAGCTGGCCGCTGGCCTCCACGATGCCGTCCCGCGCGCCCTGCGCCTCGAAGTGGTTCCGCGCCTCGGTCAGCGGCAGCCCGGTGGTCCGCGCCACTTCGGCGATGACCGCGGCGGCGAAGCCGGGCGGGGTGTTGATGCCCGTACCCACCGCCGTACCGCCGAGCGGCAGTTCGGCGAGCCGGGGGAGGGCGGCCCGCAGCCGCTCGACGCCGTACCGGACCTGCGCCGCGTACCCGCCGAACTCCTGGCCCAGCGTCACGGGCGTGGCGTCCATCAGATGCGTCCGGCCCGACTTCACGACCTCCTTGAACTCCTCGGCCTTGCGCTCCAGGGAGGCGGCCAGGTGCTCCAGGGCCGGGATCAGGTCGGCGGTCACGGCGGCGGTGGCCGCGATGTGGATCGAGGAGGGGAAGACGTCGTTGGAGGACTGGCTGGCGTTGACGTGGTCGTTGGGGTGGACGTCCCGGCCCAGCCGCTCGGTCGCGAGCGTGGCCAGCACCTCGTTGGTGTTCATGTTGGAGGACGTGCCGGAGCCGGTCTGGAAGACGTCGACGGGGAAGTGGTCGTCCCAGCGGCCGTCGGCGACCTCGGCCGCGGCCTCCTGGATCGCCCGCGCGACGTCCTCGTCCACCACCCCCAGCTCGGCGTTGACCTTGGCAGCGGCGGCCTTGATCCGGGCCAGCGCCTCGATGTGCGCCCGCTCCAGCCGCTGCCCCGAGATCGGGAAGTTCTCCACGGCGCGCTGGGTCTGGGCCCGCCACTTGGCGTCGGCGGGAACCCGTACCTCGCCCATGGAGTCGTGCTCGGTCCTGTACTCAGTGCTGTCGGTCATCGTGGGTGCACCTCCATGACGAACAGCATCGCGTGGATCTTCCCTATTCCGTCACCGGCGCTCCGGCGACGTCCTCGTCCTCCTCACGGAAGACATCGGCGGGCCCGCCGCCGAAAGCGGCGCGGCCGAGCCAGCGGTACAGCAGGTCAGGGTCATCGCACTCGGCGACGCGCTGCCGTTCCGCGGGGGTCAGCGGCACACCTCGCAGCTCGACCATCTGCCCGATCCGGCGGCGCAGGTCGTGGTTCCTCTCGTCGGGCGGCATGTCTTCCGGGACACCGCGGAGGAGAAGGCTCAGCGCGAACAGGGCCGAGGCGCCGCTCTTCGGGTCGGTGCTCATCGGACCTCCGCCTGGTCCGTCGCGTCGCCCGGCTCCTCGGCGAAAACCTCTTGGACGTCGGCTGCGGTGATCGCCCGGAGGAACCAGCGGTTGAGGAGTTCCAGGTCGCGGCAGTCCGTGACGCGTGCGTGCTCCTCGGCGGTGATCATGAGCCCCCGAGTGTGCAGCACCTGGAGGAGGTCCTCCGCCTTCGACTTCACCTCTCCCTCCTGACGGCCCTCCTGACGGCCTTCTTCACGGCCCTGATCGCGGAACCCCTCCGCGACCCAGGACTGGCTGTTGGGGAGATCGAAGAGCCGGGTTCCCATGAGTTCCCTCCAGAGTTCGGCCGCGGGGCTACCGCTCAGGCCGTTGGTGATGAGGTCGGCATAGACAGTGAGCGCATCGTCGTTCGGGGCCTGCTTCATGGCGCCGGCAAGGGCCTCCAGTATTTCACCGATCCTCGGGCCGGCACTGTGTGTCAGCGCGGAGTACACCGCCATGGGAAGGTCCGCCGCGGCGTGCGCCACATCCGTGATCACGGGCACGTTTTCGGGTGAGAGGACGAACGGACTGACGTGAAGGTTGGGCCTGCCCGGAATCCCGATGCGGAAGGGGCCCACTGCCCACTTCGCTGTCTTCACATCGGTGCAGAGGACCAGCAGAACCGGATGGTGCCGCTTGTGCCTGTTGGCAAGGACGCTGAGGTAGTAGGCCCAACTCCGGGCCTTGTCCGGGTCCTTGCGTGACTGGCACTCGACGATCAGCAGATAGTCGTCTCCGGCCTCGCATTCCAGCTCGAGCAGTGTGTCCACGCGCCGTTCGAGGGGCGTGACATCCGTTACGTCGGAATTGCGGACAGTCACCGAGGCCGGCCCGGGGTCGGGCAGTTCCAGCAGATCGAAGGCCCGGGTGAACAGCTCCGGGATCTCCTGATACGCCCGGTGGAGCGCCTCGTGTCGAGAGTTGACCATGGCGCGATTCAAGCCGGAGTCATATGCCTCTGGCGGCCATATGACTGGGCATCACCCGAACGAGGAAGTCGATGGTTAATGCACCGAGGGTCCGGCCACCGTGTGGCCGGACCCTCGGTGTGAGAAGCGGGGGAGCGGTCAGCTTCCGGTGCGCACCGGGATGCTGGTGAAGGTCGGCGTCGGTGCCGGGTCCTGGAAGAAGTCGTTGCCCTTGTCGTCCACGACGATGAACGCCGGGAAGTCCTCGACCTCGATCCGCCAGACCGCCTCCATGCCCAGCTCCTCGTACTCCAGGACCTCGACCTTCTTGATGCAGTCCTGCGCGAGGCGGGCCGCCGGGCCGCCGATGGAGCCGAGGTAGAAGCCGCCGTGCGCGTGGCAGGCGTCGGTGACCTGCTGCGAACGGTTGCCCTTGGCCAGCATGATCTTCGAGCCGCCGGCCGCCTGGAACTGCTCGACGTACGCGTCCATCCGGCCGGCCGTCGTCGGGCCGAAGGAGCCGGACGCGTAGCCCTCGGGCGTCTTGGCCGGGCCCGCGTAGTACACCGGGTGGTTCTTGAGGTACTCCGGCATCTCCTCGCCGGCGTCCAGCCGCTCCTTGATCTTGGCGTGCGCGATGTCACGGGCGACCACGAGGGTGCCGGTGAGCGAGAGACGGGTCTTGACCGGGTGCTTGGTCAGCTCGGCCAGCATCTCGTCCATCGGACGGTTCAGGTCGATCTTCACCGCGTCCAGGTCCGGGCCCGCGCCCTCGGTCAGCTCCTCGTCCGTGGTCTCGGGGAGGAAGCGCGCCGGGTCGGTCTCCAGCTGCTCCAGGAAGACGCCCTCGGCGGTGATCTTCGCGACGGCCTGGCGGTCCGCGGAGCAGGACACCGCGATGGCGACCGGGCAGGACGCGCCGTGCCGCGGCAGGCGGACGACCCGCACGTCGTGGCAGAAGTACTTGCCGCCGAACTGCGCGCCGATCCCGATCTTCTGCGTCAGCTCGAAGACCTTCTCCTCCAGCTCGGTGTCGCGGAAGCCGTGGCCGGTGGGGGAGCCCTCGGTGGGCAGCTCGTCGAGGTAGTGCGCGGAGGCGTACTTCGCGGTCTTCAGCGCGTACTCGGCGGAGGTGCCGCCGACCACGATCGCCAGGTGGTACGGCGGGCAGGCGGCCGTGCCCAGCGAGCGGATCTTCTGCTCCAGGAACTTCATCATGGAGGCCTCGTTGAGGACCGCCTTGGTCTCCTGGAAGAGGAAGGACTTGTTGGCCGAGCCGCCGCCCTTGGCCATGAAGAGGAACTTGTACGCGTCACCGTCGTTCGCGTACAGCTCGATCTGCGCCGGCAGGTTCGAGCCGGTGTTCTTCTCGTCCCACATGGTCAGCGGGGCCATCTGCGAGTACCGCAGGTTCAGCTTGGTGTACGCGTCGTAGATGCCGCGGGACAGGGCCGCCTCGTCGCCGCCCTGCGTCAGCACGTTCTGGCCGCGCTTGCCCATGACGATCGCGGTGCCGGTGTCCTGGCACATCGGGAGCACGCCCGCCGCCGCGATGTTCGCGTTCTTCAGCAGGTCCAGGGCGACGAACTTGTCGTTGGCCGAGGCCTCCGGGTCGTCGATGATCTTCCGGAGCTGGCCGAGGTGCTCCGGGCGCAGGTAGTGCTGGATGTCGTGGATCGCCGCTTCGGCCAGCTTGCGCAGCGCCTCAGGCTCGACCTTGAGGAACGTCCGGCCGTCCGCCTCGAAGGTGCTGACACCCTCCTTGGTGATCAGACGGTACGGGGTCTTGTCCTCGCCCGTGGGCAGAAGGTCGGTATAGGCGAATTCCGGCATTGCGGCCAATCCTCACTCGACGGTGACTTCGCTGTCATCAACGGCAGCCTCCACACCTTAGAACCCCGTGCGGCGGGTGCCGCTGTGAGGTAAGGCTCAGTTCCCGTTCTTAGAACTCCCTTAGGAACCCCGCGCACAGTGCCGTCGCATGACACGTTTCCTGAAAGCTGCGACAGGCTCCCGGAAGCGGCGGGCCGCGCTCGCCGCGCTGGCCGGGACCGCGCTGACCGCGAGCACGTTCACGGCCCTCCAGGCGTACGCCGGGCCCGCCGGTCCCGGTGACGACGGCGGCACGGTCGCGCTGCGGATCAAGGGCGGCGAGGCGCACGTGGACCCCCGTACGCTGCGGATCACCGCCCGTACGGCGAGCGGTACGGAGTCCGAGCTCTCCGCGGCGGCGGGGGAGCAGCTGGGCGCCCCCTCCGAGGTCAGCCGGCACGGCTCCACCGCGAGCTGGTCCTACCCCGGCCGCGGGCTCACCGTCTCGGTCGCGTCCCGCGACGGGCGGCTGGTCGTGCGGATGCACGCGGAGAAGGACGGCAGTATCGCCTGGCCGGCGTCGGGCGCCGCACAGCCGCGGGGCACGGCCTACGAGCTGCCCCGCGGCGAAGGACTGCGCATCCCCGCCGCCGACACCTTCTGGAACTCCGAGGAGGCCGGCCTGACCGGCGCGGACGGCATCGACCTCAAGGACCTGACCATGCCCTTCTGGGGCACCACGGCAGGCGGTCACGGAGTGAGCACCCTCGTCCCCACCGACCTGGGCACCAACCTGCGGTTCGTCTCCGGGAGCGGGCGGCTGCGCGCCACCGCCACGCACGACTTCCGCCGCGCCGACGGTACCGACGACTACACGGTGGCCCTCTCGCTGACCGACGGCTCGCCGGTCGCGGCGGCCAAGGACTACCGCCGGTACCTCGCGTCGAAGGGGCAGCTCGGCAGCCTGAAGCAGAAGATCCGCAAGAACCCCGAGGTGGCCGAGCTGATCGGCGCCCCGCACGCGTACGTCTGGGGCGACGGCCGCAGCAAGGAGGCCGTCGAGCGGCTGAAGAAGCTCGGCATCTCCCGCATGTGGCTCGGCTACGACGCCGACGGCGAGCCGATGACGAAGGAGGCCGTCGCCGCCGCGAAGAAGGCGGGCTACCTCGTCGGCCCGTACGACAGCTGGGACAACGCCCAGGACCCGGGGACCGCCGACACCAGCGTGGCGAAGTGGCCGGACCGGCTGTGGCCCGACGGCTGCGTCCACGACGCCGACGGCAAGCCGGAAGGCGGCTTCGGGGGCCGCGGCTGCTACCTCAGCTCGCAGGCGCTCGCCGACGCCGAACCGGACCACCACTACCTCGCCGACCGCCTGAAGGGCATGTCGTCCAACGGCGTGAACAGCTACTTCCTCGACGTGGACGCCACCGGCGAGCTCTTCCGTGACCACACGCCGGCGCACCCGATGACGCAGGCGGAGGACCGCGCGAACCGCCTCCAGCGGATGCGCGGGGTGTCCGGCGGCGGCCTCTCCGGCGGCCGCCCGTTCGTCCTCGGTTCGGAGTCGGCCGGCTCCTGGGCGAACCAGGTGATCGACTTCAGCCACGGCTCCAGCACGCCGGTCCACGACGGGCTGTGGAAGGCCGAGCGCGACAAGAAGACCTGGGGCGGCTACTGGCCCAAGGGGCGGCCCGGCATGTTCTTCAAGCCCGCGACGCTCGACAAGTCCGTCGCGAAGGCCATGTTCGACCCCACGTACCGGGTGCCGCTGTATGAGACGGTGCTGCACGACTCGGTGGTCAGCACCGACCGCTGGGAGCTCTCCCTCTACAAGCTCCCGGAGCAGAAGCGGGACCGCGCGCTGCTCGCCATGCTCTACAACACCCCGGTCAACCTCGCGCTCGACGGCACGGTGCTGGACGAGCACGGCAAGGAGATCGCGGAGATGCAGCGCTTCTTCGCGGGCATCCAGAAGGCAGCGGGCACCGAGGCGATGACGGACTTCCGTACGCTCACCGCCGACCGCACGGTGCAGCGGACCACGTTCGGCGGCCGCGGGGGCCTGGAGATCACCGCCAACTTCGGCACCGGCTCGTACCACGGCCTGCCCGGCGGCTGTGTCCAGGCCGCCACCCGGGGCCACGCACCGCAGCGCTTCTGCCCCGCGGACTGAGGCCGGGCGCCGGGCACTGCTCCCCTAGTCGCGATCTATCGCGTTTCGCTACGCTGCTGAGGTGGACGCAACAGACAACGGGGGACAGCGCCCCGCACCCGTGGACCTCACCAAGCCCGCACCGGCCCCGGTCGCCGAGGCCGCGCTCCGGGCCTCCGACGCCGACCGGGACCGGATCGCCGCGATCCTCCGGGAGGCGCTGGCCGAGGGCCGGCTGGACGCCGAGGAACACGCCGAGCGCATCGACGGCGTGTACCGCGCCAAGACCATGGGCGAGCTGGAGCCGCTGATCAGCGACCTGCCGGCCGGACGGGACGAGGCGGTGGCGCGCCGGACGGCCGCTGCCGCGTACCCCCCGGAGCCGTCCGCCGGTCCCGCGGACACCCGCCTCGTCGGCATCTTCGGTGAGGCGGTACGCGCGGGCCGCTGGCGGGTGCCGGCGCGGCTCACCGCGGTGGCGGTCTTCGGTTCGGTCGAGATCGACCTGACCGAGGCGGTCTTCACCCGGCAGCATGTGCACATCCACGCCACCTCGGTCTTCGGCAGCGTGGACATCCGGGTGCCGGAGAACGTGTCGCTGCGCGGCGGTGGCTCCGGCGTGCTCGGCTCCTTCGAGACCAGGACGGCCGAGGCGGACGATCCGGCGGCCCCGGTGGTCACGATGAGCGGCTTCGCGGTGCTCGGCAGCGTCGAGGCCAAGCCGAAACGCGGCAAGTGGGTGCGCGATCTGCACAGCCTGCTGCGCGAGCGCCGGGAGCGGCGCCGGGACGGGCACCGGTGGCACTGAGGACGGCCGCCGCCTCGCAGGTGGGGCCGCACCTGTAAGGCGCGCCACATCCGACGCTGCTTTCAACCGGTACGCCACGGTGTGCATAGAGCCGCGTACAGCGGGTAGGGCTGGTGCATCGTCTCTCGTACGGCTGCGGGGTGTGCGAAACGTCGTGCGCAGCGAGACGGGCAAGTGGTGACTGAAATCGCCGAGCCGTCGTCAGGAGTAGACCGTGCTGCTACCGCATCAGCCCCTGCAGGACGCCGCCGTCGTGCCCGCCCAGCGAGTACCCGCTCGGGACGAGGCGGGCCCGTGGCACTCCGAGGCGGTGTGCCGACGGGACGAGGCCGGACTCTTCTTCGCGCCGTCCAAAGAACCGACGGCTGCCCGGCTGGCCAGGGAAGAAGCCGCGAAGCGGGTCTGTGCCCGCTGTCCGGTGATGATCGAGTGCCGGGAGCACGCCCTGCTCCAGCCCGAGCCGTACGGCGTCTGGGGCGGCCTGACCGCCGCCGAGCGCCGGGTGGTCCTGGCCCGCCGCCGCCGGCGCGACGCCGAGCTGCAGCGCTCGGCCCGGATGCCCGCGGCGGGCTGAACCCCGCACCACCGACGGCCCGGTGCCCCGCCGCAGGAGCGGCGGGGCACCGGGCCGTCGGTCGTGGGGAGCGTCGCCTCAGCTGGGCCGCTCGAAGTCGATCGAGCTGTAGGCGCGCAGCTTGGCGAGCCGGTGCTCGGAGTCGATCTGGCGGATCGTGCCGGACTTGGAGCGCATCACCAGCGACTGGGTGGTGGCGGTCTCCGCGCGGTACCGCACCCCGCGCAGCAGCTCGCCGTCGGTGATCCCGGTCGCGACGAAGAACACGTTCTCGCCGCTGACCAGGTCGTCGGTGTGCAGGACGCGGTCCAGGTCGTGGCCCGCGTCGATCGCGCGCTGCCGCTCCTCGTCGTCCTTGGGCCACAGCTTGGCCTGGATGGTGCCGCCCAGGCACTTGATCGCGCAGGCCGTGATGATGCCCTCGGGCGTACCGCCGATGCCCAGCAGCAGGTCGACGCCGGTGCCTTCGCGTACGGCCATGATCGCGCCGGCCACGTCACCGTCGGAGATGAACTTGATGCGGGCGCCGGCCTCGCGGATCTCCTTGACGATGCCGTCGTGCCGGGGGCGGTCCAGCACGACGACGGTGACGTCCTCGGGGCTGGAGTGCTTCGCCTTGGCGATGCGCCGGATGTTCACGCCGACCGGCGCGTCGATGTCGACGAAGTCGGCCGCCTCCGGGCCGGTGACCAGCTTGTCCATGTAGAAGACCGCGGACGGGTCGAACATGGAGCCGCGGTCGGCGACGGCCATGACGGAGACGGCGTTGGCCATGCCCTTGGCGGTCAGCGTCGTACCGTCCACGGGGTCCACGGCCACGTCGCACTCCGGGCCGGTCCCGTCGCCCACGCGCTCGCCGTTGAACAGCATCGGCGCCTGGTCCTTCTCGCCTTCGCCGATGACGACGACGCCGTTCATCGAGACGGTGTGGATCAGGGCCCGCATGGCCTTGACCGCGGCGCCGTCCGCGCCGTTCTTGTCGCCGCGGCCGACCCAGCGGCCCGAAGCCATCGCGCCCGCCTCGGTGACCCGGACGAGTTCCAGGGCCAGGTTGCGGTCGGGGGCCTCGGGGCTGACCTCCAGCTGGGACGGCAGATGATGCTCGGTCATCGGAGCGCACCTTTCTGTACGGCGACGGCCGGTTAGGTGAGGGTTCGCTTGACCTTATCGCTATGTCGAGATTTTGAGCAGAGGGCCCCACGTATGAGCGGTGCTCACCGGCCGGGGCGGCCCCGGGGCGGGGCCCTTGTCCGATGCGTTCCCGGCATGGGGGACCATAGGGGGCGTGGCTGGTATGCGAGGCAAGCAAACGGTGCGGGACATGGTCCTGTCGATGGCCGTCATCGGCATCGTCGTCGCGGCGATCTATCTCTTCATCCCGCACGACGACAGCAAGGACGCGGAGAAGACGGCGGTGAAGACCGTCAGCTACCGCGTCGAGCTCGCGACCGCCCGGCGCGCGGCCCCGTACCCGGTCGCCGCGCCCGAGGGCCTGCCCCAGGGCTGGCGGGCCACCTCCGTGTCGTACCAGGCGAGCGACGACGGTGAGGGCGGCGCCTGGCACCTGGGCTTCCTGAACCCGAAGGACCAGTACGCGGCGGTCGAGCAGAGCGACGCCCCGGCCCGCGAGTTCGTCAAGAAGGTCACGCTGAACGCCACCCCGGCCGGCGGCGCGCAGGACGTCGACGGCGCCCGCTGGGACCGGTACGAGGGCGACACGTACAAGGCGCTCGTCCGCAAGGAGTCCGGCCACACCACGGTCGTCACCGGCACCGCTTCCTATGACGGCCTCGCGGAACTGGCGGGCGCGCTCCGGGCGAAGTAGCGGCGTCACCGCGTACGGCAAGAGGCCGCCGCACCCGCTCCGGGTGCGGCGGCCTCTTGCCGTACGCGAGGGGCTCAGACCGTGGTCGCGGCGTCCTCGAAGGACAGGCGCGGCGAGCGCGGGAAGAAGGCGTCCTCGCCCGGCTTGCCGATGTTGATCACCATGAAGGACTTCTGCTTGCCGTCGCCGAAGAACTCCTTGTCGACGGCGGTGAAGTCGAAGCCGGTCATCGGGCCCGCGGCCAGGCCGGCGGCGCGGACGCCGAGGATGAAGTAACCGGCCTGCAGGGTGGCGTTCTGGGTACCGGCGACCTCGCGCACGGCCGCCTCGGAGAAGAACGTGTCCTTGATGCCGGGGGCGTGCGGGAAGAGCTCCGGCAGCTTCTCGTGGAAGTCCAGGTCCACGGAGAGGATCACGGTCAGCGGGGCCGACAGCGTCTTCGGGCCGTTGGCGCCCATGGCGTGCTCGACGAGGCGCTTGCGGGCGTCCTCGGAGCGGACCAGCGTCAGGCGCAGCGGCGACTGGTTGAAGGCGGTCGGGGCGAACTTCACCAGGTCGTAGATGGCCTGAACCTGCTCGTCGGTGACCGGCTCGTCCGTGAACGTGTTGGCGGTCTGGGCCTCGCGGAAGAGGAGGTCAGCAGCGGCGGCGTCAAGGGCGAGAGTCATGGAGGGCACCTCGGTGATTCGTGGTGGTTCCGGGCCGGGCCGGTCCGGTCGTACATCCTCTACTCTAACGAAGATAGATTAAGTTTCAACTAAGCGGCCGGGTGGGGCGCTGATTGTGAGGCGTTTCACATGGGCGCGGCCGACGCGGCCCCGGGGACCCGACCGGCGCGTCCGCCGGGCGGCCGTCAGCCCTCCGCCGGCTCCTCGGCCTCGTCCTCTTCCTCCGCCAGCGCCTCGTCCAGCCGCGCGCGGGCGCCGTCCAGCCAGCGCCGGCACACCTTCGCCAGCTCCTCGCCGCGCTCCCACAGCGCGAGCGACTCCTCCAGCGTCGTACCGCCCGCCTCCAGGCTGCGGACGACCTCGATCAGCTCGTCCCGCGCCTGCTCGTACCCGAGCGTGGACGTCACGTCCGGTGCGCCCGCCGCCCCGGCCCCCTCCGCGCCGTCCGTGTCCATGCCCGTGTCCGTCTTCGCCTTGGCCATGCGCCCCAGCCTAAGCGGGAGGTGTGACAGCGCCGTCCACACGACGGACCGTGAAGTCGCCCTCGGCCACCCGGGCCCGCAGCTCCTCGTCCTCGGCGACCTCGCCGGGCGAGCGGACCGCGCTGCCGTCGGAGCGCTGGAGCACGGCGTACCCCCGCTCCAGCGTGGCCTTGGGGGAGAGCGCCACCACCCGCGCCAGGGTGTGCGTCAGCTCGGAGTCGGCCCGGTCCAGCAGATGGCCCAGGGTGCGCCGGCCACGCTCCAGCAGGGCGGTGACCTGCTCCTCGCGGGCCTCCACCATGCGGTGCGGCTCTCGTATGCAGGGGCGGTTCAGTGCGCCCGCCAGGCCGCGCTCCTCGCGGTCCAGGAAGCCGGTGACCGAACGCAGGGCGCGCTCCCGCAGCTGCTGGATGCGGGCCAGCTCCTCGCCCACGTCCGGCACGACCTTCTTCGCCGCGTCCGTCGGCGTCGAGGCCCGCAGGTCCGCGACCAGGTCCAGCAGCGGGCTGTCCGGCTCGTGCCCGATCGCGGAGACGACGGGCGTACGGGCCTGGCCCACGGTCCGCACCAGCTGCTCGTCGGAGAACGGCAGCAGATCCTCCACGCTGCCCCCGCCCCGCGCCACGATGATCACGTCCACGTCCGGCCGCGCGTCCAGCTCCCGTAGCGCCTCGATCACCTGCGGGACGGCATGCACCCCCTGCACCGCGACGTTCCGCACCTCGAAGCGGACGGCCGGCCAGCGGTGCCGGGCGTTCTCCAGCACGTCCCGCTCCGCCGCGCTCGCCCGCCCGCACACCAGTCCGATCAGCTGCGGCAGGAACGGCAGCGGGCGCTTGCGCTCCGCCGCGAACAGCCCCTCGGCGGCCAGCGCCTTCTTCAGCATCTCCAGCCGCGCCAGCAGCTCGCCGACGCCCACCGGCTTGATCTCGGCGGCCCGCAGCGACAGCTGGCCGCGCGGCGCGTACCACTCGGGCTTCGCGTGCACCACGACCCGGGCGCCCTCGCTGATCACGTCCGCGACCTTGTCGAAGACCTGGCGGTAGCACGTCACGCTCACCGAGATGTCGTGCGACGGGTCGCGCAGCGTCATGAAGACGACGCCCGCGCCGGGCCGCCGCGAGAGCTGGGTGATCTGCCCCTCGACCCACACCGCGCCGAGCCGGTCGATCCACCCGCCGATCAGGCGGGAGACCTCGCCTACCGGGATGGGGGTCTCTGCGGACGTCTGTAGAGCCATGTGCCGAGCGTATCGGCGGCCACTGACAGTGCGGCCCGTGCCGCCGGCTCAGCTCCGTGCCGCCGACTCGCCCCCGCGCCGCTTCCCGTACTGCGCGGCCAGCACCACCAGCCCCACCACCAGCCACGCCCCGCCGACCACCTGGGCCGTCGGGGAGGCCTCGACGATCACCGCGACGACCACCGCGAGGCCCAGCAGCGGGACGATCACATGGGCCAGCAGGCCCCGTGCCGCGGCCCGCTTGCGCAGCCAGAAGTAGCCGATCACCGAAGCGTGCAGCAGTCCGAAGGCGGTGAGCGCGCCGACGTTCACGATCGAGGACAGGTGGTCCAGGCCGTCGTCCCGGCGGGCCGCCCACACGGCCGCGACCAGCGTCACCACCGCCGCGCCCAGCAGCGCCCGGCGCGGCACCCCGCTGCCCGCGTCCACCTTCGCCATCGCCCCCGGCAGCCGCCGGTCCCGGGACATCGCGAAGAGCAGCCGCCCGGCCGCCGCCTGCCCGGCCAGCGCCGCGAACGCCGCGCCGATCGCCTTGCTCGCCGCGACCAGCCTCTGCAGCCACTCACCGGCCGCCGCGTTCGCCGTCGCGTAGAAGGCGTCGCCCTGCTCGGCCGGCTTCGCGGCCAGCTCGGCCGCCGACATGGGCGCCAGCAGGGCGGCCAGGTAGGTCTGCACCGCGAACAGCACTCCGGCCACCACCAGGCACGTCAGCACGGCCCGCGCCACCCGCGTACCGCCTCCGGCGCTCTCCTCGGCGAACGCGGCGATCGCGTCGAAGCCCAGGTACGACAGCACCGCCACCGACACCGCCGCCAGCACCGCGCTCGTCGAGAAGCCCCCCTCGCCCGTGAACGGCACCGTCCAGCCGCGCTGCGCGCCGTCCGTCGCGAGCACCCACACCGCCGCCACGACGAAGACCACCAGCACCGCGATCTCCATGGCCAGCACCAGGAAGCCCACCACGGCCGCGGTCCGCACGCCCAGGAGGTTCAGCAGCGTCGTCACGACGACCGCGGCCGCCGTCCAGATCCACTGGTGCACCGACGGCACCAGGGAGTGCAGCGCGATCCCGGAGAAGAGGTACGCCACCGCCGGGATCAGCAGGTAGTCCAGCATCGCCATCCAGCCCGCGACGAAGCCCGCGCCCTCGCCCAGCCCGACCCGGGCGTACGTGAAGACCGAGCCGGCCTGCGGGACGACCCGCACCATCTGCGCGTACGAGTACGCCGTGAAGGCCATCGCGATCGTCGCGACGACGTACACGATCGTGATCGCGCCGTGCGACGTGGCCTGCAGCGTCCCGAAGATGCCGACCGGCGCCATCGGAGCGATGAACAGCAGGCCGTAGACGATCAGGTCCCGGAACGACAGGGACCGCTTCAGCTTGCCCCCGGCGGCCACGGTGGCTCCCGAGACGCCGTCGGGGCCCGGGAGGCCGTCGGAGCCCGAGGGGCCGTCGGGACCGGCGGCACCGCCGGACGGGGGCTGCGGCTCGGCCGTTGGGGGCATGGCGGACACCTCTGTGCGACTGTGTGGCGGACGGGCCGCCGACGATCGGCGGCCTCACATGATCGTCGGCCGTGCCGCCGTTTCGGGCAAGCCGCCCTGCCGTGCGGACATATGCCCCGTAACGCACCGTCCACAACCCCTGGCCAGGCCTTCCGTAGGACACCACCCCGCCCCGTACGATGGGGACCATGACCACCCCGACTTCCCGCCGCGTCCTCCTCGCAGCCCCCCGTGGGTACTGCGCCGGCGTGGACCGAGCCGTCATCGCCGTCGAGAAGGCCCTTGAGCAGTACGGCGCGCCCGTCTATGTGCGCCACGAGATCGTCCACAACAAATACGTGGTCAAGACGCTGGAGAAGAAGGGTGCGATCTTCGTCGACGAGACGGCGGAGGTGCCCCCGGGCAACATCGTCATCTTCTCCGCCCACGGTGTCGCGCCGGTCGTCCACGACGAGGCCAAGCGCGGCAAGCTCGCCACCATCGACGCCACCTGCCCGCTCGTCACCAAGGTCCACAAGGAAGCCGTCCGCTACGCCAAGGAGGACTACGACATCCTCCTGATCGGCCACGAGGGCCACGAAGAGGTCATCGGCACCAGCGGCGAGGCCCCCGACCACATCACCCTGGTCGACGGCCCGGACGACGTGCAGAACGTCGAGGTCCGCGACCCCGACAAGGTCGTCTGGCTCTCCCAGACCACCCTTTCGGTCGACGAGACCATGGAGACGGTCGACGCCCTCAAGGGCCGCTACCCCAACCTCCTCTCCCCGCCCAGCGACGACATCTGCTACGCCACGCAGAACCGTCAGACGGCCGTGAAGCAGATGGGCGCCGACTCCGACCTGGTCATCGTCGTAGGCTCCAAGAACTCCTCCAACTCCGTCCGCCTCGTCGAGGTGGCCCTGGGTGCCGGCGCCAAGGACGCCCACCTGGTCGACGGCGCCGAGGAGATCGACGAGGCCTGGCTGGAGGGCGTCGGCACGGTCGGCGTCACGTCCGGCGCCTCCGTCCCGGAGGTCCTCGTCGAGGGCGTACTGGAGTGGCTCGCGCAGCGCGGCTACGAGGACGTGGAGACCGTCACGGCCGCCACCGAGTCCATCCACTTCTCGCTGCCCAAGGAGCTCCGCCGCGACCTGCGAGCGGAGGCGAAGTCGGCGACGGAGGCCAAGCCGGCGACGGAGAGCGAGCCCGCAGCGGACGAGTGAGGGCGCGTCCGTCGCGAACACGTGAGGGCGCGTCCGTCGCGGACGAGTGAGGGCGCTTCCTCATCGAATCGGGGCCGGTTCGCCCTTTGAGGGGTGATCCGGCCCTGCCCCGCCTAGCCTTTCCCCATGAACGTATTCGGCGTGGACATCGGCGGGTCGGGCATCAAGGGCGCACCCGTGGACCTGGAACGCGGCGAGCCGGCGGAGGAGCGCTTCAAGGTGCTCACCCCGCATCCGGCCACCCCGGACGCGGTCGCCGACGGCGTCCAGCAGGTAGTGGAGCATTTCGGCTGGTCAGGGCCGGTCGGGGTGACGTTCCCCGGCGTGGTCACCGGCGGGGTGACCCGGTCGGCCGCCAATGTCGACAAGTCCTGGATCGGTACCGACGCCGCGGCCCTGCTGACCTCCCGGCTCGGCGGTGAGGCCGGCGGCTGCACGGTCACCGTACTGAACGACGCGGACGCCGCGGGCCTCGCCGAGGTCCACTTCGGTGCGGCGCGCGGCCGTATGGGCACGGTCGTCATGCTGACCCTGGGCACCGGCATCGGCAGTGCCCTCTTCACCGACGGTCAGCTGGTGGCCAACACCGAGCTGGGCCACCTCGAACTGGACGGTCACGACGCCGAGACCCGCGCCTCCACCCGGGTCAAGGACGAGGAGGACCTGAGCTGGCACGACTGGGCGCACCGGCTGCAGAAGTACCTCCGCCACGTCGAGATGCTCTTCACGCCCCAGCTGTTCGTGATCGGCGGCGGGGTGAGCCGGAAGGCCCACAAGTTCCTGCCGCTGATCAAGGGCGTCAAGGCTGAGATCGTGCCTGCGCAGCTTCAGAACAACGCGGGGATCGTTGGGGCCGCAATGGCCGCCCGGCGGGCCTGCGACCCGGCTGCCGCCGCTCCCGGTCCGGGTCAGGACGCCGGTCTCGGGGCCGCCGATCCCGGTCCTGCCGGACGCCCGGGCGCTGCGCCCGCCGCCGGAGGATGAGCAGGCACTTCCGTACGCCGACGATCAGCACGCTGAGGGCCGTACCGAGGTAGAGCCAGCCCGCGTTCACCGCGAGGACGGTGAAGACGCCCATCAGCAGGCTGCCCGCGCTGCCCGCCCCGCTGCGCGCGATGGGGAGGCAGCCCAGGGTGTACGCGATCGGCAGCGTGACCGGCGCGACGACCAGGTCGTACGGGCGTACCCACAGCGCACCGGCGGCCCCCGCCAGCACGAAGCAGACGCCGTACACGGTCGGCGAGCCGCCCACCAGCAGCCGGTCCAGGAAAGCCAGGGCCAGCAGCGCGAGGGTGGTCAGCAGCGCACAGCCCAGACCGGTCAGCTTCGGCGCGGGCAGCTTGCGGACCAGCGCGGCGAGCGGTCCGGGCAGCACGCGGCGGGCGCCCGCCCGGTAGACGGTCGAGGACTCGGCGATCGCGGGCCCGGCGGCCGGCGAGGCCTGCGCCCCCCGGGCGCCTTGTGCGGCCGACGAGGCCTGCGCGCCGCGAGCGCCTTGCGAGGCCGGCGAGGCCTGCGCGCCGCGAGCGCCTTGTGCGGCCGGTGCCGGAGGTCGGCCGCCGCGGGCGGCGGCGGGCGCCGAGGCGGGGCGGTTCCCGGCGGTACGCCCCGCGGCCGGACGCCCGGTCCGGGACGGGGTGTGCTGAGGTGCGCGCGCTTCGTGTTGCTCCACTCGCCAACGGTAGGCCGCTAAGTGGGATTAATAGCCCGTAGGACACGCGCTTTCCACGACGATGCCGCCGGATCACCATACGGACGCCGCACGCGGGGACGACGAACGGCGTAGAGAGTGGGGGCGCGGGGGCGGGCGCGCGGGCCTCGGCAGCCCCGCCCCGGGCTCAGGGGCCCGCCCGGCGCGCCGTACCGCTGGCGGCCACCGCGGCCACCGGTACGGCTCACGCCCCGCCCCCGCCTCCCCGTAGACTGGTGGATCGGCCCACCCGGCCACCGCCCGCCCGGGCCGTGGCCACCGGGCCGTCGCCCGTCCGGGCCGCTGCCCAGCCGGGCACCGCCCGTCCAGGCCCTGCCCAGCCCACCCCACCTCCCGTCGGAAGTCGAGTCGCCACGTGTCGCTCACGATCGGAATCGTCGGTCTGCCGAATGTCGGCAAGTCGACCATGTTCAACGCCCTGACCAAGAACGACGTGCTGGCGGCCAACTACCCGTTCGCCACCATCGAGCCCAACGTCGGCGTCGTGGGCGTCCCCGACCCCCGCCTGCACAAGCTCGCCGAGATCTTCAACTCCGAGAAGGTCCTCCCGGCCACGGTCGACTTCGTCGACATCGCCGGGATCGTGCGCGGCGCCTCCGAGGGCGAGGGCCTGGGCAACAAGTTCCTGGCGAACATCCGCGAGTCCGACGCGATCTGCCAGGTCATCCGCGCCTTCAAGGACGAGAACGTCGTCCACGTCGACGGCAAGGTCTCGCCCAAGGACGACATCGAGACGATCAACACCGAGCTGATCCTCGCCGACCTCCAGACCATCGAGAAGGTCCTCCCGCGCCTCCAGAAGGAGTCGCGCATCAAGAAGGACGTCCAGCCGAAGGTCAAGGCCGTCGAGGAGGCCAAGGCCATCCTGGAGGAGGGCCGCACCCTCTTCTCCGCCGGCATCGTCCAGGGCTCGGGCAACGAGGAGCTTCTCCACGACCTGCACCTCCTCACCACCAAGCCCTTCCTCTACGTCTTCAACGTCGACGAGGACGAGCTGACCGACGAGGACTTCAAGAACGAGCAGCGGGAGCTGGTCGCCCCCGCCGAGGCGATCTTCCTCAACGCCAAGCTCGAGGCGGACCTCGCCGAGCTCGACGAGGACGAGGCCCTGGAGCTCCTCCAGTCCGTCGGCCAGGACGAGCCCGGCCTCGCCACCCTCGCCCACGTCGGCTTCCGCACCCTCGGCCTGCAGACCTACCTCACGGCCGGCCCCAAGGAATCCCGCGCCTGGACGATCAAGAAGAACGCCACGGCCCCCGAGGCCGCCGGCGTCATCCACACCGACTTCCAGAAGGGCTTCATCAAGGCCGAGGTCATCTCCTACGACGACCTCGTCGAGTGCGGCTCGGTCGCCGAAGCCCGCTCGGCCGGCAAGGCCCGCATGGAAGGCAAGGACTACATCATGCAGGACGGCGACGTGGTGGAGTTCCGCTTCAACGTCTGATCCGTTTGACTAAAGGCCGTCTGACCTGCGGGGGAGTGGGTTGGGCGGCCTTTGCGGTCCACGCTCGGTCCGCAGCGTGCTGACGTAGGTCAGCGAGTGGGGGAGTGGCTAAGCTGCCGCTTCGGCCTGTGGTTCGTCCCTGTCGGTTCGGTCCGCGTACGCCTTGTCGACGGCGGCCCGCGTCCGCTCCTCGGAGTCGGGCCACAGGTGGGTGTAGATGTTCAGCGTCATCGCCGCGTTGGTATGACCGAGGCGCTCGGAGACGGTCTTCACCGACTCACCGTGCTTGATCAGCAGGCTGGCGTAGTGATGCCGGAGGGCGTGGGGTCCGGTGCCCTGCGCCCTGCTCGCCACTGGAACGACTACCTGACCGCCGACCGCGAGCTTGCTGCCGTGGAGAAGGAATACGGCCTCCACCGCGTCGTCCGCGGTGACCGCACCGCTGCCCAACGCCCCACCCGCGCCAAACAGGAAAAGGCCCACCGCGCCGGCCACCAGACCACCGCCCGTTAGCGCCTGTGCACTACCGTCCGTACCGCTGCGGCGGTGGCCATCGATCCCGCGGAGTTCCTCACTGTGCTCGCCGGCACCGGTGTCCTCGTCGACGTCCAGCGCTTCCCCTCCGGTGACATCCGCGGCTACAAGGTCGCCCTCGATGGTGACATCAACGCCGCAGGACAGCCCGTCTGGTTCTCCGGCTCCAAGCTCGCCCCCGACCTGTCTTTCCCGAAGATCCGCGAACGCCTGGCCGCTGCCGAAGCAGACCCCGCCAGCCAGCAGCCGGGCCACCGCCGTCAGCCCGACCCGTGGCACCAGGCCACCGCCGCGGCCGAACGCATCCCCGCCCTCCTCGACCGGGGAGATGATGCGACTGCACCAGCTCTCTGGAGGCTTCGGTCAAGCAGACCGCACCCCCGGACAAGGCCGTACGGTCCAGCCGTCTGGCCGAGGCCCGGCTTGCCGGCGGCGATCTGGACGGAGCGCTCGACGCCGCGAACCACGGAACTGACCTTCTCGAAGAGAAGGTCAGCTCCGTGCGTGCCGTTGATCCGTCTGAAGGAGTTCTCTGCCCGCCTCGAACCACACAAGTCCATCCCCGAAGTCCGCGAGTTCAGAGACCGCCTTCAGGCACTACCCGACGCCGCCCGATCAGGACCGTCTCATGCATCGCGAACCAGCCCGCTCCTCACAGCAGACAGCAAAAATGCCAGGATGAGCGGCATGACGACGATCGACGGTGAGGTCGCTGCCGGATTCGAACCCGTACGCGAGGCGTTCGCGGCGAACTTTGCCCAGCACGGGGACATCGGCGCAGCGGTGTGCGTGTACCGGGATGGCCGACCGGTCGTGGATCTGTGGGGTGGGGTAGCCGACCCTGACAGCGGTCGTCCATGGGAACGGGACACGCTGCAACTGGTCTATTCCGCGACGAAGGGGGCTACCGCGGCTGCGGCGCACCTGCTGGCCCAGCGCGGCGAACTGGACCTGGACGCTCCGGTGGCCGAGTACTGGCCGGAGTTCGCGGCGAACGGCAAGGCGGACGTCCCGGTGCGCTGGCTGCTCTCCCACCAGGCCGGTCTGGTGGCACTGGACCGGCCGGTGCCGCTGGCCGACGCGCTGGCCTGGCAGCCAATGGCGGACGCACTGGCCTCTCAGCGTCCCCAGTGGGCTCCGGGCACCGCGCACGGGTACCACGGGCGGACCTTCGGCTGGCTGGTCGGCGAGGTGATCCGCCGCGTGTCCGGCCGCACGCCGGGCCGTTTCTTCGCCGACGAAATCACCGTCCCGCTCGGGCTGGACTTCTTCATCGGGCTGCCGGCGAATGAACGTACCCGGGTCAGCCGCATGGTGTACCGGCAACCGGAGACCGACTTCGCCACCGCGCCCCCGGAGTCGATCCCCGAGGAACTCCGTGAAATGGTCGCCGCCTGGCGCGACCCGAACTCCCTCAGCAACAGGGCATTCGCGGTCACCGACCCGTCCGAGATGGACTTCAACTCTCCCGAAGTGCAGGCCGCGGAAATCCCGTCCTCCAATGGCATCGGCACCGCGCGCAGCCTGACCCGCATGTACGCCGCCCTGATCGGCGAGGTGGACGGCGTGCGCCTGCTCACCCCGGAAACCCTCGCATCGGCGACCAAGGAACAGGCCAGCGGCATGGACCAGGTCATGGTGATGCCGAGCCGGTTCAGCTCCGGCTACATGCTCTCCACGGAGGCCACCCCCCTGACCGGACCGAACGCCTTCGGCCACACCGGCCGAGGCGGCTCCCTCGCCTTCGCCGACCCGGAGCACGGCATCGCCTTCGGCTTCGTGATGAACCACATCATCAGCGGCTCCGACGATGTGCGTGCGGCTTCGCTGGTCGACGCAGTGCGCAGGTCGCTGACGTAACTGAACAAGGTCGCCGTCGGTCCTCCGCTCCAGGATCCGGCTGCGGGCGGAGGCCGGCGAGGACGTCAGTGACGACGCGGTGCCATGCGCGTACGCTGCCGTAGCTGGGGCTTCAGGCCCTTTACTCCCCGCGGCTGCAGTCAGCTGCCCCTGGAGACAACTTTCAGGTGGTCGCTGAGCTGCTTGAAGCGCCGACAGGCATCGGCTGCGGCGCCATCGCCGATCTGATAGTGCACGGCGGGCCTCTGGGCAGGTCCTAGGAAGACGGGGTCGACATCTGGCACTGCACGGCGGGCTCGGGTGAGGCCAAGGTCGGCTACGGCGTCCGGGCCAAGGGTGACGGACAAGGGAACGGGCGGTGGTTCCCAGTGGGCAGGGGTCGTCAGGTCAGTACGGGCGGCGCGTAGCTCGGTGACCATCGTGGCGAGGTTGTGCCGACGAGCGAGGGCCTCCGCCAATTCGGCGACGGTCTCCACCGGCAACCCGTGGTCGGCGGAGTGGCTGAACGCCAGGTTGAGGTGTTCCTCGACACCAGCAGAGGTATGAACGATTCGCACCGTCGCGATCGCCGGCTGATCGGGGGAGCCAACGGCAACCAGCCACGTAGGAACAGACTGTCGGGCGCGAGTACGGGCCAGGTCCGTCAGTTGCCGGGGCGACCACGGAACGTTGACCGGCTCGGCAGCGGACCACCCAGCAGGCGGACTCCCGGTCAGCGCTCGCCAGGCACACTCCAGCGCACCGCCTAGAACGAGCCGCTCGTTGGCAGGGTGGATGGTGCGTACGGACAGCAACAGCTGCCCGCCACTGGCAGCGGTGTGGTGAGATTGGAAAGCCTTTGCTACACGCGGAGCGCCGTCAGCGCCGGTAGAGGGGGCGAAGCGTCCCTCGTGCCAGCGCAGAACGAGGCCGGAAAGCCCGTCGTAGTACCCGCACTCGGGATCTTGCACGACCCATCGGGAGGGCAGCTGCTCCAGCAGGCTACGGGTCGGAAGAGTGAGCCGGGTCCCTGGTGGAGTGACGATGTTCAGCTCGCGGCCGGCGCGCATCGTGGTGCGCATGACCTCGGTCAGCCACGTCGTGGCGGCGACGACCGGGCGGTCTTGTATAACCACGACGGCCCGGTCGGTGAGCATGTCGATGCCTGCAGGTGTGGCGGCCTGGCCCATGGCGGGAATCGTCACGACTTCGGTGCTAGCAGCCCCGCGGGGCCACGTAGAACCGCCGAGCAGGGTTGTCAGTCGCCCGGCCATGGCTCCGGCGAGACGCCCGGCATCCTCAACCATCGTTGTTGCGCGCGCTTCGGTCCACCACACGGGTGCCTCTGTCTCAGCTGTTGAGCCCAGTAGGCGAGCTGTCTCGCCGGGGACCTGGATGAAGCGAGGAGCTTCGAACGAGACCAGTACCTGTCCATCGGCACCGCACACTTCGGCGACAGCACCTCCCCCTGCCCGGTCCATGCGCAGGTCGGGCCCTCCGGCATACACAGCGGCCATCAGCGACTTGATGTCCGGCATCTCCGGGGTAAGGGCTATGACGTCCTGAGTCATGCAGTGCTTCCTGACAAGCGGGCGCGGTGGTGAGGAGCCCTTTGACGGGCCCTATGAATCCATAGTGGAGATGCCGACACCGTCCATCAATACCGGCCTGAGAGCTCCTCCAGCGAGTCCAACGAAGGAGCTTGTGCGGGCGTCTTTTTAAAAATGTCACCTATCTCCGGCCGCGGCGAGAGGTGGGCGAGCCAGTCCAGCGCGGCAAGAGCTGTGAGCCCCCGCGCATGTGCCTCGCGCAGTCGCAGCAGCCACTCACTTCCGGCCTCGAATGCCTCATCACCCGCGGCAGTCCGAGGCTCGTAGCCCGCGGCCTCCTCGCCCACAGACGCCCAGAGATAACCCAGGATCTGGTCCCCACGCTGGACCGTGAAGTACCGCACTGGGTGGTCGGTGGTCTCCGGATACTCGTCTTCAGACGGCGGAATGCTGGAGCGGAGCCTGCGTGAGCGGGCCGGAACTTCGAACGTTCCCCAGGAGTCGACGTAGGCGGGGCCTTCGTCCCTCGCGTCTTCGAACCCCGTCTCAGTTGGCGTCGCGTGCCGATTCGGGTCGCCGGGTGCTGGAGAACTGTCGAGTAGCGCGGAGATGCTTTCGAGAGCAGCGGCGAGCCGCGGTGCATTCTCCGCGTGGACGTCGTCCTGCTCCCGTTCCCGAGTGTCCATCGTCAACCAAACATCTGAATATGTTTCCAGCGTCACTACGAGCAGACTGCTCTTCCAGATGTCGACCTGGACGACAAACAACTTCTCCGCGCGATGCTTGGCTCCTGATTCGAGCCAGTAGCCCGGGCATTGCACTCGAAAGCTGACGAGGGTATCACCCTGGGCTACTGCCTCCGCCTGTGTCACGGACCGAGAGAGGACTGTGTCGGGCTGCGGAATCTTTCCCTCGAAGGCAATGTCCTTCACATCGACGAGGATATCGCGCGCATTAGGCACAGAGCGAACGGAGAAGCTGCCTTTCCCGGCAGGTGCTGCCAGCTCATGCCGAGCCAAGATGTCCCAGATGGCGGCAGCGATCTCCACGGCGCGAGCCGGTCGGCCCTCGTGCGTGTCGCTTGGTGTGAGCTCCCACGTCCAGTCGCCAACAGGGTCCTCTGAGGTAATCACAGCATATCCTTGGGGTCGAGCTTACTGCCAGGCGGGATCACGAGTGTTCCATCTTCCAGGCGTATGGCGAAAGTGATCCCTTCGCCCTTGACTCCCCGCTTGCCTTGATGGATTTCCATGAGGGAATCGTAAAGACCGTTCGTTAGCCAGTCGGCGCGGCTTCCTTTCGCTCCGTCCACGAGGAATACGCGATGATCAGCCTCGGCTTTTGCCAACTGAAGCAGGTACTTTCCCCTCGTGATTTCGCTGACGGGGTCAAGGGGGTCGTTGAGGTGTTTCATCTGGTAGCCGTACACCTCGCCAGTTTCCTCCCTGATTCGAATGTCCAGGTCGGAACCGACTGGGACCTTGTGTTCGAAGTCGATGGTATGGGCCGGCACGCCGCTCCGCACCAAATCTTCCGCGAAGATGATCTGGTCGGCGCCAGGTTGGAACATCGCCTCTTTGCGCGCTCCCAGCGAAGAGACGACCTGACCAAACCCATCACTCTTGCTGAAGTGGCCCGAAGCAATAACCTCGGCGACTCGCTGGCCGTCGGATTCCGATGCGAGCCGTTCAAGCGCTCTTTCGAGGACATCGGGCTTCGGCCGCTGCTTGCCAGGAATCCCCTTGATCGCTGCGTGAAGGCGCTCTTCTGTTTCACTCCCGCGCACCAGGGGCTGACGGTCGCCATCGCTGGATTGGCCGCCGGGAGCAGCCGGCCCGTCCCCGCCGGCCCCGCTGCCATCGCCAGAGCCATGGGGTGTATCTGGACCATCCGCTGCATCGCCACCATGGCCGGCCTCTGCACCACCATGTTCCGTTCCCGAATGGCTGCCGGACTCCGTGCCGTCACCACCGTGTTCAGCAGCAGGTTCACCGGAGTGACCGTGCTGCCCGGTCGCCGAGGCATCGGTGCTGCCGCCACTCCCACCTGGCGCATCGTGACCCGCCCGAGGCGGGTGGGAGTCACCCGAGCCGACCGCGCTCTCCGGCCTCCGGGCGCCGGCACCGACCAGCTCGCGGTCGGGCTGCGGCGAGCTGGCAGCGCGGTCCGCTGCGGACGGCTCATGCCTGACCGGATCGGTGTTGGGTGTGCCATCGGAGTTGATAGGGATGAGGTGGCCATCTCTATCGACCCGGTACCGGTCACTGAGATCGAGGACGCTGTCCGGGAGCTTCGGCGGGGAGAACTTCAGACTGTCGCTGATGTTCGCCATCACTTGAGAGACCTTGGGCAAGTCCCTGAAGGCTTTGGCGGCCTTGAGCCCTCCCGAGATCGGGTCAAGAGCGTCGCCGACCTTCGCCACAGTGCCGGCAGCTTTCGCGAACGTGCCGCCCTTGCCGAGCTTCGACACAGCACCCAGCGGCCCGGCTCCCAGCGTGAGGATATTGAACGACACCGCAGCGTGAGCGCGGGTCGGGTCCTCCTCCCACATGTCATACGCGATGAACTGCTTGCCGAATTCCTTCGCGTACGCCTTGCTGTCCCGCTGCCAGCCGGACAGCTCGTCGCCCTGCCCGATGAGCTCCATCCCGTAGGCGTAACCGCCCACGAACGTGCGCCGCATGCCGTCCCAGGCTTCGTCGCGCGCTTGCTCGCCGTGGTAGCCGAGCAGAGTACCCAGACCGTCGATCCCGCCCCAGATGCTGTCCTTGGCCAGTCCGTCCCACACCCAGCTCTTGGCTCCGTGGCCCCACCAGCCAAGGCTCCAGCGCTCGTAAGTACGCCCTTCCGGGCTCCCCCACGGCAGGTCATCGACATTCTTGAGCGAGTCGGCATCCTGCCCGTACATGCCGGGTTGATGAGTGCCGTCATCCACGACCCACAAGGGACGGCACAGAGCCGGGCTGATGGCGTTGATCTTGTTGGCAGCATTGCGTTCAGCTTCCTGAAAGCCTTCACGCGCCGCCGCTACGCCGTCCATGAGCGCCTGATGTTTGTCGACCTTGTCCTGGTCCTCGGTCCAGTCGTCGTCCCCCTCCACGCTGTCGACGAAGTCGAAGGCGCTCTGCTGCAACTCCTTGAGGCGGTCGGCATGTGGCTTGGCCTCGGTGATGAAAGCATCCAAGGCGTCCGCGAGTGATTCGATGTCGCCGGCGAAGTCGTCGGCCGTGTCCATGACGGGCTGGGTGGACGCGAAGAGCTGCTCGTCTTCCGGCGCAACGTAGTAGGCCGCCATCGCCTGGAAGCGCGAGTGAGCGTCCTGGCCACTGCTACGGATCCCGGCAGCTTTGGTACGCAGGCCGTCCACGGCCTTCGCCAGCTCGACGAAGTCACCGGTGTACTGCGGGATGGCGCTCGGCTTGATCACTTTCCGTCACTCCCCGCCCTTGCCGTCCGCCTTCTCCGATACGGCGGCAAGCTCGGCAGCCGTAGGCACCTTCACCGCTTCCTGCTGCGCGTCGGCGGCCATGGCCAGGTCACCCTTGATGTATTCACCAGTGGCTTCGACCGTGCCGTCCATCGTCTTCTTCAGACGGGCGGCCATGAACTGGATTTTTCCCTCGGTGTCCGAGACGAAGTCCGCTACCGCGACCCCGACCGGTCCCACCGGCGCATCACCGCAGTACTGGCCGCTGATCGTGCCCACCCACATCGCGGCATCATGCACATGATCGCCATAGCCCTTGACGTCCTTGCTCAAGTCGTCGCCGGCAAGACCCACCAACGACAGGACCGACGCCACCCCGCCGGGATCGATATCCCACTTCGTCACTTCGTTTCCCCCAGAAAGCCGCTGATCAGTACCTTACATATCGCCTGCCACCTCGTTCACGGTGCCGTCAGCTAGCACGCGAGACCCACTGGTCACGTCACCCAGCTGCAAGCAGGATCCGTGGCCCTGCTGCCCGAGCCCGGACTCAGTAGGCCGCGGGTGGTCTGCTGGAAGCGGTACATGCGGGACGTGCGTGCTGCCGTATCTAAGACTCCACCTGCTGATCGACCGCTGCTTCGTAGAAGGCATCCGCGAGGGCAACGATGATCGAGTTGATAGCCGGCCCGTCGGTGAAGAAGTAGTCAGCCATCGCGTTGTGGGCGTCCTGGTTGTCTGCGACCGCCTCAGTAACGGCTGCTTGGAAGTCTTGCGACTCCAGAAACTGCTTCTTGGAGTTCACCTTCGTCTGCTTGACCAGGTTCCGATCAGCGAGCAACCGCTGTACGAGCCCCTGCACGAACTCCCGGACCTGGGACTCGGCGAACGATTCGGCGCCGAAGAGATCGTTCATCTTGTCTATGACGACCTGGAGCGCGACGTACTTCGGTTCCTTCTTCTTGCCCGTGCCTGCGGCGCTGATGCCCTTCAGCTGTCCGTCGCCCACGAGCGAGATGTCTACCGGGATCGCCTTGTTGTGCTTGACCCCGACCAGCACCACGTCGGAGAGATCGACATCGGCGGCCCAGGCGGACTCGGCGATGACCTTCTCCAGGAGACGCAGAAAGATCGAGAGCATCTCCATGTAGGGGTCGCCGTAGTCTACGATCTGGGACATGAAGTCATAGAGGCGTACGTAGGTGGAGACGTCCTTGCGGAACAGGTCGAGCGCGTTGAGCGTGACCTTGTCCTCTTCCTCGATCGCCCGCGCGTAGCGACGCCGGAAGTCGTGCTGCGCCGGGCTGATCGCCGCCGAGAGCGCGTTGTTGCCCTTCCGGGTCACCCACAGCTGGGCGACCTTGCGGACGTCGTCCTCGGTGTAAATTCCGGCCTGGGCGAGCTTGGCAGCCAGGTGGATGATGACGTACGGATCGCTCTCGGTCTCCAGGGTCGCGTTCTTGAAGTACGGCTCGAAGGCCGTCTTGATGTCCTCGGGCTTGTTGGCGAAGTCGATGACGAACGTCTTGCGCTTCTGCTCTCCACCAGCGGTGCGGTGGGTGCGATTGAGCCGCGAGAGCGTCTGCACCGCGGTGACCCCCGGCAGCTTCTTGTCGACGTACATCGCCGAGAGCAGGGGCTGGTCGAAGCCGGTTTGGAACTTGTTGGCGACCAGCATGATCTTGTACGTCTCGCCCTTGAACGCGGCCGCCAGGTCAGCCCCGGCGCCGGGATTCATGTTGGCCTCGGTGAACTCGTCATCCTTCGACGGCTGCGGGCCCCAGTCGCTGTGCCAGGTCTCGTCCTCGGCCATCGTCACCCCGGCGGAGAAGGCGACCAAGGTGCGGTAGTTGTATGAGGCATCCTCGTCGCGGCGCCTGGCGATGTAGGCGTCGATGGCCAGCTTGTACTTCACCGCGGACTTGCGCGAGTCGGTCACCACCATCGCCTTCGCCTTGCCTTCGAGGAGGTGGGCGACGTTGGCGTGGAAGTGCTCGACGATGATCTGCACCTTCTGACTGATGTTCGTCGGGTGGAGCTGCACCCACCGCATCAGCCCCTTGCGCGCGGTGGCTTCCTCGACCTCTCCTCCGTCACCGCTCTCGGCCTTGCCGGCGATCTTCAGCGCGGTGTCGTAGGACTGGTAGCCCTTGAGCACATCGAGGATGTAGCCCTCCTCGATCGCCTGCTTCATCGAGTACAGGTGGAACTCGTGTGGCTTTCCGTCGGCGCCCTTGCGGCCGAACAGTTCGAGAGTCTTATTCTTCGGCGTCGCAGTGAAGGCGAAGAAGGAAATGTTCTCCGACTCGGCCCGCTCGGTCATCTCCGAGGCCAGCACCGACTCCACATCGACCTCGCCACCCTCCTCGACCTCCTTGATCTCCTCGGCCGTCAGCACTTGCTTCAGCTTTGAGGAGATCTGTCCCGATTGGGAGGAGTGCGCCTCATCGGCGATGACGGCGAACCGTTTTCCCTTCAGGCTGGCGTCGGTCCGGATTTCGTTCAGCGCATGCGGGAAGGTCTGCACCGTCACCGCGATGATGAGCTCACCGTTCTTCAGCGCCTGCGCCAACAGCCCCGACTTCGACTTCGCGCCGGCCTTGCGGACGTCCTCGGGGCTGATAGTTGCGACGATCTTTCCGGTGCCGTCGATTTGCCGGATCGCATCCTGCAGCTGGGAGTCGAGCACGGTGCGGTCCACGACCACGATGACCGAGTCGAACACCTTCTGATCATCGACATGCAGCCGCGCCAGCCTGTGGGCCGTCCAGGCGATGGTGTTCGTCTTGCCCGACCCGGCCGAGTGCTGAATCAGGTACCGGTTCCCGACACCCTCCTTCTTTACCGCCTCGACGATTTTCGTGACGGCCTCCCACTGGTGGAACCGTGGGAAGAGCATGCTCGTGCGCCGCACCGACGTGCCGGTGGTGACGTCCCACTCCTCCTTGGTCTGCACGATCATCAGCCGCCCGATGATGTTCAGCCAGGCGTGTTTCTCCCAGACGCGTTCCCACAGGTATGCCGTCGACGAGCGTCCGTCCGCTCCGGGCGGATTGCCAGCGCCGCTATCGAAGCCCATGTTGAACGGCAAGAAGTGGGTCTTCTCCCCCTCCAGCCTCGTGGTCATCGCCGCCAGGTCGTTCGAGACCGCAAAGTGCACCAGTGCCCGATGACCGAACGACAGCAACGGTTCCGGCCGCCCGTTCGTCAACGGATTGCGATCCTGCTTGTATTGGTTGATCGCCTCATCCAGGGACTGGGTGAAGTCAGTCTTCAGCTCGACTGTGGCCACCGGAATCCCATTGACGAAGAACACCAGATCGATATTGCGCTGATCGGCGGTCGAGAAGTGAACCTGCCGCACCACCCGCAGCCGCATCGCCTCGTAATGCGCCGTCGTGGTCTCGTTGAGTGACGTCTCCGGACGGAACTGTGCCATCTTCAATCGACCACCGCCGATGTACTGCACCCCGTTACGCAGGATGTTCAGCGTCCCGCCGCCATGTTCCAGGGGCCGGTCGAGCGCCGCGGTCAGCACGTCGAGGAACTTCGCCCGCGACCCCGCCGCTTTTAATGCCTTCTCGTACGCCGGTTTCTGCGTCTCCTTCAGCCACTCGAAAAGGTCATCTGGGAACAGTGCCCGCTCCCGGTCGTACTCGCCGCCGTCACGGTCATTCTTCGAGTACAGCCAGTCGTGGTCCCGCAGGTACTCGCAGATCTCCGTCTCGAATACCACCTCGTTGTGGTCGGTCATCACGCCACCTCACGTACGTCGATCTGCCCGGTCACCGCCGCTGTGATCAGCGCCGACCGCCGCTCGCGAGCAAGCTCGATGAACCGCTCAGTCTCTGCACTAAGCGTATCGATCTTCGTAATCTGCTCATTCAGATGCGCCGCCACCGATCGCTGAACCTCGAGCGGAGGAAGCCAGATGGGAGTATTCCGTAGAACGGATACCCGGATGTTCCCAGCCGCAGCACCGCTCATGGAGAGACGGAAATGGTCCTGGACTGACGTGGAGTAGAGCTGCCAAAGCAGAAACTCACCGACACACGAGCTCGCGTCTACACGGAGAAGCACCATCCTCTGCCCGAGACAGATGGCGTCGGATGGGACCATCGACGCCTCGCCTGCGGACCCACCTTCTCTCGCGAATATGATGTCGCCCAGCGCCGGAGATCCATTGGCGTTCCGTTCGCGCCAGGTCGCTTCGCTCACTCGCAACCCATGCCCGGGCCGGTACCTGCCACTTCGGACGGAAGCCGTGCGCACTGCTTCGAACGGACCATCGTCGTCAACGGCAGGAGTGCTGTGAGGACAGTCGACAACGTCAAGGCACGCACGGACAACACGACTGTTCGCCCCAGCCTCCGTGAACGCCAGATCGATCACAGCCTGTCGTCGTTCGCCGAGCATCTCGATTAGCCGCTGCTGTTCCTCGATGAGCGTGTCGATGCGGGCCGTCTCACGGTCGAGGTAGTCGGCGATGGCGCGCTGCGTCGCCATTGAAGGGAGCGGGATCTTGTACGTGAGAGCGAACGTGTCAGGGACGCGGCGGAGCCCACCGGACCCCGTCATGCTGGCTTCTCCGCCTGATAGAAAAGCTTCCGATTGCAGATGCCAGCCAAGGTACGCCTTGTCGAGCATGGCCCCCGGACGCAAGACGGTCACTTCGGTCGTCGCAAATGCATGTCCGTCCGGAAGGTCGACGGCCACAAGGCCTTTGCCGTTCTCGAAACAGGGGGTGACCTTCGCATAGGCGACATCGCCATCGGCGATATAGGAGTAGCCCCGCTGGAGCTCATCGGACGACCGGCGCCGACTTGTATCTGCTGGGCCAAACTCGGAGATGGATTCCATCGGCAGATAAACCGATGTTTCCTTCTGGATGCCGCTCGGGCGTGGGTTGAGTTTGGCGAGATAGCGAAGCGGCACTGCCGGTGCATTCAGTATTTCGTCGCGGACGCTCATGCCTCCACCTCTCGCAGGAGCTCAAGGATCCTGGTGACCTGCTTCTCCAGGTCGGTGTCGATCTCGGCGAGCGGACGGGGGGGAACGTACTTGTAGAAGTGGCGGGTGAAGGGGATCTCGTAGCCGGTCTTGGTCTTGGACCAGTCGATCCAGGCGTCAGGAATGTGCGGCTTCACTTCCGTGTCGAAGTATGTCTGAATGACTTCACGCTTCCCTGCCGCGCCGGCGGTCGAGCCGCCGTAGGTGAAGGGCACGTTTTCGGTGTCACGCTTTTTCGAGTTGGGCTTCGGGTTGCCCTTGCGGTCGACGACAGGCTTCCCGTCCTCATCGATCAGGGGACGCTCGACGGTGATGGTCCAGTAGCCGAACTCATCGTTTCGCAGCACCTTGGAGAGGTCGGGATCAGCGTCTTCGTAATCGGCGTACAACTGCACGACCTTGGCCCGGTCATCGTCGCTGATCTCGCGGTTCTTCGAGCCGAGGTTCTTGCGCATCTTGGTCCAGAACGGGGTGCCGTCGATGAGTTGGACCTTGCCCTGACGGTCGGGGTGCTTGGTGTTGTCGAGAATCCAGATGTACGTGGCGATGCCGGTGTTGAAGAACATGTTGGTCGGCAGGGCGACGATCGCCTCGACGAGGTCGTTCTCCAGCAGCCACCTGCGGATGTTGGAGGGACCGGATTCGGCGGCACCGCTGAAGAGCGGCGAGCCGTTCATGACGATGCCGACGCGGCCACCGCCGTCCTCGGGTGCGCGCATCTTGTGGGCCAGGTGGAGCAGGAAGAGCATCTGGCCGTCCGAGGTCGCGGGGAGTCCCGGCGAGAAGCGGCCGTAGGGGCCGGCGGAATTGCGCTCCTCCTTGACTGCCTTGGCGTACTGCTTCCAGTCCACCCCGTAGGGCGGGTTGGACATGCAATAGTCGAACTGGCGGCCCTTGAAGGCGTCGTCGGTGAGCGTGTTGCCGAAGGCGATGTTGGTCGTGTCGTGGCCCTTGGCGAGCAGGTCGGACTTGCAGATGGCGTACGACTGCGGGTTGTACTCCTGGCCGTACAGGCTCAGCTTCGCCTCGGAGTTGTGGGCGAGTAGGTGCTCCTCTGCCAGGGAGAGCATGCCGCCGGTGCCGGCGGTGGGGTCGTACAGCGACCGGATGATGCCACCCTCGGAGAGGTCGACGTCCTTCTCCGCGAAGAGCAGGTCGACCAGCAGCCGGATTGCATCGCGCGGCGTGTAGTGGTCTCCGGAGGTCTCGTTCGCGGCCTCGTTGAACTTGCGGATGATGTACTCGAACGCATCTCCCATGTCTGCGTTGGACACCACGTCGGGGTGCAGGTCGACGGCGCCGAAGGACTTGACGATCTCGCGCAGGAGCCCGGCCTTCTCCAGGGCCAGAATTTCCTTTTTGAAGTCGAAGTACTCGAACACGTCCACGTCGGCGGAGAAACGGTCGATGTAGTCAGCGAGGTTGTCCGCCAGCCCGTCCGCATCGGCCAGCAGGTTCGCGAACTCGTAGTTGGAGGTGTTGTAGAACGTCCGCCCCGTGGCCTTCTTGACCTCGACTTTGAGCCGGTTGGGGTTCTCGTACCTCGCAGCCAGCTCCCGTACCGCCGCGCGGTCCGGCTCGAGTACGCAGTCGAGCCGCCTCAGGATCGTGAACGGGAGGATCACTGTCCCGTACTGGTTGGGGCGATAGGGTCCCCGAAGCTGGTCAGCGATTGACCAGATGAAGCTACCGAGCGTGCTCACAAAGGTTCCTCACGAGAATCATTTAGCAGTGACGATCACTTTGCCAGAGGCACCAGCCAGCATCGCATGGTTCAGCATGGGGCCCTGTCCAAGGGCTAAAGCGTCGACCTGCACCACCGTCCTCCCTCCGGATCTCTGCAGACCTGCAGATCAGAAGGTCTGACATCCACAGCTGACGTCAACGACGCAGGACGGCCCTGTCAAGCTTCTCCACGCCCGCATGCTGGCGGAACTCCTGAGGACCTCGACGCCATCGAAGTCTCTGCAATCGGCCCGAACGCTCCCCGCGTTCGTCCTCGTCGTCCGTGTCCGCTCCCCCGAAGGCAGAGGCGAGACAGAACTCGTACGATGCATTCGACGGCAAGCTCGATGAGATGCTGGCCAATCCGGACGCGCCGCGGTTGGCCTTGAGTGGCGAGTGAACATCACTGTCCACTGTCAAAGCTCGTGAACGTTCAGCACCCCGTGACCGCTGTTTGCTGCCCAGAATCATGGACTCACGCTGTTGCTGGAGGTAGACGAAGTCACCCAGCCGCCAGCCACAGGGTTCTACCCGTCCATGTCAAGGACACGCTCGGGCAGGCGGGGGTGGAAACGTGGCCACTCCGCTTGTGGGCGCTTGGCCGGGCCAGCACGACGGTCACCATGTACCGATGGTCGCCGCGCGGACCCTGAAGAGCCGTGGCCTCATCAGCATGCCGAGGCATGGTGGGAGACAGCAGGCGGAGATCACTGAAAACGGCCGTTTCTACCTGGAGCATGGCCATCACCCGGACCGCCCTGGGCGGGTTCCGCGAACGCGGTGGACGGCGGCGGTGCCCGAGCCCAAGCCCGAGGTTGCCCGTCCTCCTCGTCAGCGAGCGGCGCTCCCACAAGAAGAGGAAGTCGGCATCAACGCGTGCCGTGAGGCAGTACGATCCCGAGGGATTCAGCGCGCCATGGATGCCCGCGTGCGGCAGCCTCGCCCAGTCCGCAGACGGTCCGCGGGACCCCCGTAAACGCCAGCCGACGACCAACGCAGCCAATCGGCGAAGCCCCAGGTCAGGCCCTTAAGAGGAGTCCCGCCGCAGGTCGAGATCGGCCGCCCCACGTTCCGCTTCAACGTCTGATCGCGTCCACGGTGGCGGCCCGTGTCGTGGGCACGCCGCCGTGCCCCGCCGTGCCCCGCCGTGCCCCGCCGTGTTCCGCCGTGCCCCGCTAGTCGGGTGTGGCGAGGACGGCCAGGGCGTCGCGGTGTATGAGTTCGCGTCTGTAGGCCGGGCCGTGTTCTTGGGCGAGTTCGTGGGTGGAGCGGCCGATGAGGTGGGGGATCACCTCGGCGTCGAAGTTCACCAGGCCGCGGGCGACGGCACGGTCCTGCGTGTTGCGCAGTTCGACCGGATCGCCTGCGCTGAACTCGCCCTCGACCGCGGTGATCCCGGCGGGCAGCAGTGAGGTTCGCCGCTCCACCACGGCGCGTACCGCTCCGTCGTCCAGCGTGAGTGCCCCTTGTGGGGACGAGGCGTGCTGCAGCCACAGCAGGCGGCCGGCCGAGCGGCGTCCGGTGGGGTGGAAAAGGGTGCCGGTGCTCCGCCCGGCCAGAGCGTCGGCGGCGTGCACCGCGGAGGTGAGCACCACGGGGATCCCGGCCGCGGCGGCGGTCCGGGCGGCCTGGACTTTGGTGACCATGCCACCGGTGCCGACCCCGGCCTTGCCCGCGCCGCCTGTCCGGACGTGCGCGAGGTCGGCAGGGCTGCGCACCTCTTCGATGCGGGAGGCGCCGGGCGTGCCCGGGTCGTCGTCGTAGAGGCCGTCCACGTCCGAGAGCAGCACCAGCAGGTCGGCGAGGACGAGATGGGCGACCAGGGCGGCCAGCCGGTCGTTGTCGCCGAAGCGGATCTCGTCCGTGGCCACCGTGTCGTTCTCGTTCACCACCGGCAGCGCGCCCATGGCGAGCAGCTGGTCCAGCGTGCGCGACGCGTTGCGGTGGTGGCCACGGCGCGTCAGGTCGTCACCGGTCAGCAGCACCTGGCCGACTCGTACGCCGTAGCGCGCGAAGGAGGCGGTGTAACGGGCCACCAGCAGTCCCTGCCCGACACTGGCCGCCGCCTGCTGCCGGGCCAGATCTCCGGGACGGCGCCGCAGCCCCAGCGGCGCCAGCCCCGCGGCGATCGCGCCGGAGGAGACCAGCACGATCTCCTTCTCCCCGCCGCCGCGCGCCTTCGCCAGGGCGTCCACGAGCGCGTCCACCCGGTCAGCGTCCAGCACCCCTGGTGCCGTGGTCAGCGATGACGAACCGACCTTGACGACGATGCGGCGAGCCGCGGATATGTCCTGTACGAGCCCGGTGGCCGGCATGTGCACCTTCACTTGTTCATCTGTAGGGGCATGCTGGCCCACGGGTCAGCCGATGTGCAGGTCGTCGAGGAACGACTGGACGTTGCGGCGGGTCTCGGCGACGCTGTCGCCGCCGAACTTCTCCGCCACGGCGTCCGCGAGGACCAGCGCCACCATGGCCTCGGCGACGATGCCCGCGGCGGGCACGGCGCACACGTCGGAGCGCTGGTGGTGGGCCTGCGCCGCCTCGCCGGTGGTCACGTCCACGGTGGCCAGGGCGCGCGGCACGGTCGCGATCGGTTTCATCGCGGCGCGGACACGCAGCAGCTCGCCGGTGGTCAGACCGCCCTCGGTACCGCCGGAGCGGCCGGACGCGCGCTTGATGCCCACCCGTCGCCCGCCACCACCCCGAGGGGAGGCGCTCTGCGCCGCAGTATCGACTTCGGTCGCGAGGATCTCGTCGTGCGCCTGGGAGCCGGGCACGCGGGCCAGGTCGAAGCCGTCGCCGACCTCGACGCCCTTGATCGCCTGGATGCCCATCAGCGCGCCTGCGAGACGGGCGTCCAGGCGCCGGTCCCAGTGGACGTGGCTGCCGAGGCCGACCGGCACGCCGTACGCGAGGACCTCGACGACGCCGCCGAGGGTGTCGCCGTCCTTGTGGGCCTGGTCGATCTCGGCGACCATCGCCTTCGAGGCGTCCTGGTCCAGGCAGCGCACCGGGTCCGCGTCCAGCTTCTCCACGTCGGAGGGCTTGGGGTAGACGCCGTAGGGGGCCTTGGCGGCGGCCAGCTCCACGACATGGCTGACGATCTCGATGCCGGCCGTCTCCTTCAGGTACGACCGGGCCACCGCGCCCAGCGCCACCCGGGCCGCGGTCTCCCGCGCGGAGGCGCGCTCCAGCACCGGGCGGGCCTCGTCGAAGCCGTACTTCTGCATGCCGGCCAGGTCCGCGTGGCCGGGGCGGGGGCGGGTCAGCGGGGCGTTGCGGGCCAGCTCGGCCAGCTCGGCCTCGTCGACCGGGTCGGCCGCCATGACCTTCTCCCACTTGGGCCACTCGGTGTTGCCCACCATGATCGCGACGGGCGAGCCCAGGGAGAGGCCGTGCCGCACGCCGCCGAGGAAGGTGACCTCGTCCCGCTCGAACTTCATCCGGGCACCGCGGCCATGGCCGAGCCGGCGACGGGCCAGGGCGTCCGCCACCATGTCCGTGGTGACGGGGACGCCGGCCGGAAGGCCCTCCAGCGTCGCCACCAGTGCGGGGCCGTGCGACTCCCCCGCCGTCAGCCAGCGCAACCTGCTCAACGGTGCTCCTCGGACGAGTGGTGCTCCGCCGCGACGGATACGGGGGTCCCGGCTTCCTCCGGCCGTCCGTCCGGACCGGCTCCGGACGGCTTCGTGCCGCGGTGCCGCAGTTCGGCCACCGCGCTGATGAGCGTCAGCAGCACGGTGATGACCACACCGCCGAGGATGGCGGCGACCGGGGTCGAGCCCGCGAGCACGGCCGCCGCCGCGGACGCGGTGATGGTGTACCCCACTCCCTGCACGGCGTACTGGATCGAGTACCCGGCCGTGTGTGCGTGCTCCGGCAGGCGTTCGCGGAGGCTGAGACTGCGGGTCACCATCACCCCGGCCTGGAACAGACCCGCCGCGAGGAAGGCCACCGCGATGCCGATCAGGCCGGAGAAGACCGCGGACAGTGCCACGAAGGCCGCGGTGATCAGCAGGAAGACCAGGCTCTGGGCGCGGACCGTGCCGGGCCAGGTACGCAAACCGTAGAGGAAGGCCCCGAAGGCGCTCGTCAGCGAGAAGAGGGCGAGCAGGACACCCGACCAGTTGACCGTCAGGCCGCGGTACTCGAGGAGCGGGGTGAGGGCCAGCTCGGCCGTGGCGAGCATGGACATCGCCGCCGCACTGGTGAGGTAGATCGGCCAGGCGGAGGCGAGGAGCTTGCCCCGCTCCTTGCCCCGGCCCCCGGCGGCCCCGGCCACGTCCTCCGGGGCCGCGGCCCGGTGGGCCGGCAGCACGAACAGCAGTGCCGCGGCGACCGCGAATCCCACCGCGCCGAGCACCATCGGCGCTCCGGGCCAGGCATTCACCGCGAGGACGACGACGAGCGCGGGCGCACCACCCCACGTGACCTGGGTGAGTACCGTCTCGGCGCTCAACGTGCGCGCCTCGTCCGCCTTGTCGACCAGGGCGATCAGCATGGTGCGCATGCCGCCGGGGCTCGCAGCCGGCGCCGCGCCTGCGAGGAACGCCAGGGTGCTGGTGAGCGCCACCGAGGTGTCGGGGAAAACGGCGAGTCCGGCGAAGGCGAGGGCGCCGACGGCCATCCCGGCAGCGAGGTGCAGGTTCATCCGCCGGGGACGCAGCCAGGCGCCGAGCGCCACTGACCCGAGCACCTCTCCCAGTACGTAGGCACCGGCCAGCGTGGCGCCCAGCGAATACCCCCCGGGCGTCTCCCGGACCAGGAAGACGAGGCCCAACGGAGCGATGGCGATGGGAAGCCGGCCTGAGAATGCGGTGATCATCCAGAGCAGGACATTGCCCCTCAGGATCTTCCTGTAACTCATACTCTTGGCTCTTTCGTCGCTTACTTGCGTCAGCCGAACAGCCCGGCCAGTACTTCCTCGGTCTTCTCCGCCTCGGACATGTCCTTGGCGATCAGGCAGTACTCGACGGTGCCGCCGAGCCGGCTGTCGTCGGAGGTGAGGACGACTCCGGTCCGCTCGTCCCGGTCGTACGCCAGCCCTTCGCGCTCCAGCCGGCGCACGGCTTCCTCGAAGGACGGGACGGGCCAGTGGTGACGCTGGATGAGGAGGCGCTCGCGCAGGAAGTCGTCGCCGACCAGCTGCTCGGCCAGGTAGTTGATGTGGGTGGAGCCGCCGACCCGGCCGTTGAACTCGTTGAGCAGGATCTCGTCGTCGGGCGTCACGATGCCGTCGACGCTGATGGGACCGCGGTAGCCCATGGTGCGTACGGTCTCGCAGAGGCGGTGCGCCTCGTCCAGGAAGCGGGGGAACTCCGGATGGGCGGTCGCCTTCGCCGGAATGACGAGACCGTTGAAGATCGGGCCCATCAGCATTTCCCCGTGGCCGAACAGCGTAGTCTCGTGGGCCGTGATACGGAACTCGGCATAGACCGGGCTGCTGTCCGGCGCGTAGTCCTCGACCACCACGGGCCGTGTGCCGTCCTCCGAGTACCACCCCCACTGCTTGTCCAGGTGCGCCGCGAGGTCGTCCCGGCTGTTCAGCACGGTGACCTCCGGGGCGCCGATGGGGGTGACGCCCGGGTCGCGGCTGAGGATGGCGTTGCCGTAGCCGGCGACGTGGAAGTCCTTCTTCACGATCGCGTGCCGGTCCTCCGACAGCAGCTCCCACAGGAAGTCCTCTGCCTCGGCGCGCCGGAACGCGACGATGCCGCGCGGAATCGGGCACCCGCCGCCGGCGGCCACCGCCCGGAAGGTGGCCTTGCTGTTGAGGAGCTGCCCGCCGCCCTGGTGGATGTAGGGGAATCCGGAGGTCGACTCGTCGAGCCCCAGCTCGCGGGTGAGCCGGATGACCGAACTGTCGAAGTAGATCGGGAACACCCGGTCGACCCCCGATGCCCGCACGTGCTCCCCGAGCTCGCGCAGGAACTCCTCGTCCTCCCAGCGGTCCGGGGTGAGCACGTCGGTGCCGAGCCACCCGGCCGGCGGCGCGATGACCGTGATCTTCGAGCGGTCCGCGCCGGTGAGGCCGGTGACGTAGGCCAGGAACTCCTCGCTGGGGACGTGCGGCACCACGAGGACATCGCCCTCGGACGCGTACCAGATCATGCGCTGGGCGGTCACGCCCGCGTTCCTGCGGTGGTCGGGAGTCAGCTCCTCGAGGTCGCCGACCATCTGCGCGGTCCGGTTGTTGGCAATGAACAGGGTGCTCATCGGGTCTCCACTGTCGTCGGGGCCGTCTCGATCTGGGTCACGACCGTCCGGGTGGGCAGGACCACCGCGCAGCGTCCGGCCGTGTACTCCAGGGCCATGCGGTGTTGTTCGGGGGTGAAGTCGGCGACCGCGTCGGACACGAAGAACGTCTCCACGTCGTTCGTGTAGGACTCGATGGCGGTGGCCAGGCAGCCGATATGGGCGTAGATGCCGCAGATGATCAGCTGGTCGCGGCCGTGCGAGCGCAGGAAGTCGAGCAGACCGGTGCGGTGGAAGGCGCTGTACCGCCATTTGGTGAACACCTGGTCGCCGCCCTCGGGCTCGATGCCCGGGACGATCTCCCGCTGGGCGGGGCTCACCGTCATTCCCGGGCCCCAGAAGTCCTTCAGCAGGCCGCGGTCCCGGTCGCTCATGCTGCCGGGCTGCGCGGTGTAGGTCACCGGGATCGCGTGCTTGACGCAGTGTTCCCGCAGTTCACGGACGTTCCGGGTGAGGGAGGTCACCGGCTCGGAATCCTTGGGGAAGGAATCGACGAAGTACTTCTGCATGTCGTGGATGAGAAGTACGGCCCGCTCGGGGTCGACTTTCCAGTCGGCAGGGCCGGCCGGAAGGTCCGCTGCCGAGGGCATGGGGTAGGGCTGGATGGCGGGGATTCCCATGGACGGAAGGACACCTCTCCGTTAGCAGGGCCAGGTATTGGCGATGGCGATGGACTGCTGAAGGTTGAGCCGGGGGTCGCACAGCGTGGTGTAGGCGGCACCGAGGCCGTCCAGCTCGCCGTCGTCGCCGACGCACTCGACGACCGGGGCCGCGGTGGCTTCCAGATGCAGCCCGCCCGCCACGCCGCCGGCCTGCGTGACCGCGGCGTGGAACGTCCGGACTTCGCGCGCGACCGTCGGGACGGAACGGGTCTTGTATCCGCCCGGGCCGGTGAACGTGTTGCCGTGCATGGGGTCGCACAGCCAGATGACCGGATGCCCCGCTTCGCGGAGGGCCGCTGCCAGGGCCGGGAGCCGGTCGCCCACGCTGTCGGCGCCCATCCGGGAGATGAACGTCAGCCGACCGGGCTGCCGGTTGGGGTCGAGGCGTTCGGCCAGCGCGAGCAGCTCGTCGCGTTCCATGGTGGGGCCGACCTTGCAGGCCACGGGGTTCGCCACGTCGGCCAGCAACTGCACGTGCGCACCGTCCAGCTGACGCGTCCGCTCACCGATCCACGGCCAGTGGGTGGACGTCAGGAACGTGCGGTTGTACGCGTCCCGGCGCAGCTGGGGCAGCTCGTAATCCATGACCAGCGCCTCGTGGCTGGTCCATATCGGGGAGCTGTGCGGCCAGGCGCCGTTGCGGTCGCGCAGCTCTGCGAGGACCGCGGCAGCCGCCCGGCGGCAGTCGAGCATGCGCAGCGGGTCGGGTTCCCGCGACTGCTGGTCGAACTGCGGTGCGTTGACCATGGGCCCGCGGAACGCGGGGAGATGAGTCCCGTCCCTGCTCTCGGTGGGCCGCGAACGCGGCTTGGCGTACTGGCCGGCGATGCGGCCCACGCGCAGTACGGGCAGTCCCGAGCGGGCCTGCAGCACGCCCGCCAGGCAGTCGATCAGCCCGGCCTTGCGCGCGACCTCGTCCGCCGTGTGGTCCGCCGGATCCTCGGCGCAGTCGCCGGCCTGCACCACTTGGGCGTGGCCCGCCGCGACGTCCGCGAGCAGGGCGCGCAGCCGGACTATCTCGTGCGACGTCACGAGCGGCGGACTGTCCGCCAGTTCCCGGCAGACCTTCTCCAGGAGCTCATGGTCGCCCCACTGCGGCTGCTGCTCCGCCGGAAGCGCCCTGAGCAGGGCATCGGCTCCGGTCGGCAGCCGCAGCAAGGAGGCGTCCGGGCGCCCCGTCATGGCCGTATTGATCACTGGTGGCTCCCCGATGAAGCGGTCATCACGGACAGGGCGGTGGTCACGAGGTCGCGCAGCACGGTCGGCCCGTCCTCGGTCAGCAGCGATTCGGGATGGAACTGCGCGGTCGCGAACCCGGCCCCGCGCACGCCGTGCACCTCGCCGCTGCGTGCGTCCCGGCAGATCTCCACCGGTCCCGTGAACGACGCCGTGTCGATGTCCGCCCGGTCGGCGGCCGCCCGGCCGCTGAAGGTGTTGTAGAACCCGGCACGCAGCCGGCGGCCGAAGAAGTCGATCTCCTGCTGAAGGCCCTGGTTCGGGACGTCCTTGCGCACCAGGTCGATGCCGAGGACGGAGGAGAGCACCTGGTGTCCCAGGCACACCGCCACGAACGGCACTCGGGACACCAGCAGCCGTTCGACCAGACGGCGCACCGCGGCGATCTTCGGCTGGGCGGTCTGCCTCGGGTCGCCGGGGCCGGGCCCCACGACGACCAGGTCGGCGTCGGCGACCGCCGGGTCCGGTACGTCGTACCAGGGCCGGATGGTCACCGAGAGACCCAGGGCGCGCAGCTGGTGACCGAGCATGGCGGTGAAGGTGTCCTCGTTGTCCACCACCAGCACCCGCCGGCCCGCCAGGGCGTCGACGACGTGGGCCCCCGCGGGGGCGGGGCCGAGCCAGAAGGGGGCGAGTCCGTCGTTGTACCGCTGGAGGGCACGCGCCACCCGCGGGTCCCGGCTGAGGAAGCCGGGCTCGGCCCGGCGCCCGGCCGCCGTGCCGGCAGGCGTCGTCGACGGCTCCTGCCGAAGGGCGGAGAGCAGGCCGGCGACCTTGGCGTGCGTCTCGGCGACCTCACTGCCGGGGTCGGAGGAGCGCACCAGCGTGGCCCCGACCCCGACCTCGATCCGGCCTGCCCGGTCGATCTCCGCGGTGCGGATCAGAATGGCGGAGTCCATGGCGCGCTGCCCCTGCACGTCCCGGCCTATGAGGGCGAGGGCCCCGCTGTAGTAGGAGCGTCCCTTCGGCTCGTACTGGTGGAGGACCTGGCAGGCGTTCTCCACCGGACTGCCGGTGATGGTGGGCGCGAACATCGTTTCCCGCAGGATGTGCCGTACGTCCAGCGCGCTCTCGCCCTCGATGAAGTACTCGGTGTGGGCGAGCCGGTCCATCTCCTTCAGGAACGGGCCCTTCACCCGTACGCCCGGGTCACAGATCCGGGTCATCATCTTCAGTTCCTCGTCCACCACCATGTGGAGCTCTTCGCGCTCCTTACGGTCGCCGAGGAGGCCGAGCGCTCCCTGGACCGTGGGCCCGGAGGCGGGGTAGCGGTACGTACCGCTGATCGGATTCATGGTGACGGTGCCGGACTCGAGGCTGACGTGGCGCTCGGGCGACGCGCCCACGAACGTCCGCTCACCGGTGTGCACGAGGAAGGTCCAGTACGCGCCCGTTTCCCGGGCGAGCAGGCGGGCGAAGAAGGCCACGGCAGCGGCCGGGCCGTAGCCGTCGAGGGTGCCGACGAAGGAGCGCTTGATGACGAAGTTGGCGCCGGCTCCGCGCCCGATCTCCTCGGCGAGCACCTTCCGGACGACGTCGGCGTAGTCCTCGTCGGAGATGTCGAAGCCGGCATCGGTGAGGGCCGGCGGGGTGTCGGGCGCGTCCGCGAGGAACCGCGCGACGGACAGCTCCTGCTGGTCGTGGACCTCCATCACCAGGAGCGGCGCTCCGTCGTCGTTGCAGACGTAGCCGCGCTCGGAGATCTGCCGGTAGGGCAGCAGCGCGAGCAGTTCGTGCCGGCCGGCCCGTGTCGCATCGCTCTCCGCGGTGCCGGCGAGCGGGAGGTCGGCCAGGCGCGGTACCGCGGAGATGTCGCCGCGGAGGAGTTCGAGGCGGTCCCGTCCGGTCGCGTGCGGACGGTGGATCAGGGCGAAAGGCGTGCCGTCGAGGGGCACGGGGGAGCACTGGTCGGTCGAGGACCCCGGCATGGAGCCCGTCTGTGTGTGCGGCATGTCGATTTCCTTGTCAGCCCTCATGAGTCCTGGGCGAGGTCCGCCAGGAAGCTGTCGATGTGGTCGCGGAGTGCGGGCAGCCGGGCGGGGTCGAGAGCCTCGAAGTGGCCGCAGCCCAGTTCCCGGACCCGGAGGCGCGGTGCGCGGTGTGCCCACTGCCGGAGCTGGTCGTCGCCGCGTCCTTCTGTGCAGGAGACCAGCAGGGCGGGGCCGGTGTGGCCCGCCGACGCCTGGTGCGCGTATGCCGCTTCGAGGTGCGCCGACGCGGTGCGCCGCAGCCGTTCCCGCTGGTCCGGGTCGTCCGCGGCGGTGGCCCAGCCCATGGACCGGCCGATGTGGTCCAGCGCGTCGTCGCGGTCGGAGCCGTGGCGCTCGGCGAGACACGCATAGCTGTCCACCATGATCACTGCGGGAGCGTCGCCCCGGTCCGCGAGCCGGGAGGCCAGCTCCCAGGCCAGCACCCCGCCGAGGGACCAGCCGACGAGGTAACGGGGTGGCCGGGGGAGGGCGTTCATGACGTCGAGGTAGCGCTCGACCATCGTGGGCACGTCGGCGTCGGGGTCCTCGCCGGGCATGAGCCCCAGCGACCGGATCGCGTGCACCGGCCCCCTGCCGGTCAGGGCGCCGGCCAGCGGGAAGTACGGGCTGATACCGCCACCCGCGGCGGGCAGGAGCACGGTCTGTTCCGTGCCCTCGCCGTGTCCCAGCGGGATCAGCAGGGGAGAGGAGACCAGGGATGTGGTGGTGCTCATGCCCGCTCCCGTCCCGCCGCGACCGTCTCGGCCAGAGCGCGCACGGTGGGGGTGCGGAAGAAGTCGAGGACCGGTACCTGCACGCCGTAGCGCTGCTCGATCCGGCTGAGGGCGGTGAGTACGTTCAGCGAATGGGCACCGTGGTCCACCAAGGAGCCGTCCACGGGCACGTGCCTGCCGAGGAGTTCGGCCCACAGCTCCCGGATCTCCGCCACCAGGGGCTGGTCGAGGCCGGCCTCCGCGGTGTCCGGTGCGGTGCCCGACTCCGCGCCCAACAGGTCGGGCAGGTCCCGCAGCAGAGCGGTTCGGTCGACCTTTCCGTTGTGGCTGAGCGGAACGGAGTCCACCACCAGGAGATGAGCCGGCAGCATGTACGAGGGAAGGGTCATGGCCAGCGCGCCGCGTACGGCCTGCGGGTCGGCCGGTGCCGACTCGTGAACGACCAGGAACAGCACCAACTGCCGCTCCGCGCCGTCCTGACGGACCGCCGCGACCGCCGACCGGACGCCGGGTACGTTCAGCGCCGCCGACTCCAGCTCACCGAGTTCCACGCGGTGACCACGGATCTTCACCTGGTGGTCGTCCCGTCCGGAGTACACGAGCACCCCGTGCTCGTCGCGGAAGACCACGTCGCCCGTCCGGTAGCGGCGGGCGTCCGCATGTCCGCCGTAGGGGTCGGGAACGAAACGCTCCGCGGTGCGCTCCGGGTCGTTGACGTAGCCCTCGGCGGTGCACCTGCCGCCGAGCAGCAGTTCGCCCGGCACTCCGGCGGGAGCGAGATGCCCGGTGACGTCCACGACCTGCGCACTGACGCCGGGGATCGGGCGGCCGATGGGAACGTGGGAGGGCCAGGGCAGCGCGTCGGCGGACAGCTCGTGAGCCGTGACGACATGGGTCTCCGTGGGCCCGTACATGTTGAACAGCCGGATGTGCGGGCGCTGCCGGAAGAACCTGCGCACCGCGCTGTCCGCCTGCAACTGCTCGCCTGCCACACATACATGGCGGAGCCGGGGGAGATCCGCCGAGGCCTCCTCGGCCGCGAGGACGAAGGGGCGCAGTGCCGCCACCGGCAGGTAGAGGTGGGTGACCTCGGTCTCCCGCACGCGCCGGACCAGGCCGGGGAGGTCCCGCCGGTCCACGGGGTCACGGGAGACGAGGGTCCCGCCTGCCGCCAGGGTCGGGAAGATCTCCTGGAAGGAGACGTCGAAGCCGATGGGCGCGTACTGCATGAAGCGGGTGGTCCCGTCCATGTCCAGCACGCCGAGCTGCCAGTGGGCGAGATTCACCAGGGCGCCGTTGCCCATGAGGACGCCCTTGGGCTTCCCCGTGGAGCCGGAGGTGAACATCGTGTAGACGGGGTCGGCAGCCGAACGCCGTACCGGTGCCGGCTGCGCCGGCGCCCCGGCCAGGCCGGCCAGCTCGGTGGCGGACCGGACCGAAGCGGCGCCGAACTCGCCTGCGCCCACGACAAGCCGGCAGTCCGCCTGGGAGACCATCGCGCCGAGCCGTTCCGCGGGCAGCTGCGGATCGAGGGGCAGATAGGCGGCCCTGCGTTCCAGGACCGCCAGTACGGTCGCCACCGTCTCGGTGAGGCCGGAGGTGGCGACCCCGACCACGCTTCCGTGTCCGACTCCCTGGTGGGCCAGCCCGTGTGCGAGCTCGTGGGCCTTCCGGACCAGCTCCGCGTAGGTGGTGCCGGCGCCGTCCTCGACGATCGCGGTGCGGTCCGGATGCGCGGCCGCGGTCTCGATGACCCATTCGTACACGGTGGCGTGGTCGGGTTCCGGTGCGGCCTGCGCGCTGTGCGTGGCGGGCGGGACGTCCTCGAACAGTTCGGCGACGGTGCGCCCGGGGTCGCTCACCGCGCGGCGGATCGCTTCCCGCAGGGACGTGGCCACCCCGTCCGCCACCACCGGCGGCAGCAGTTCGCGGTCGTACTCCAGCTCCAGGAGCCATCCGTCAGCTGTGGGGGTGGCGAAGAGCAGGAGGTCGAACTTGGCCGTGCCGTTCCCGTGCTGACGTACGGCGAGTACCGGCTGCCCCGGCTCGGTCACCGTACTGTCCTGCATCGCGAGCAGCGCGGAGAACACCGGGTTGCGATTGCCGGAGCGGTCGGGCGCGCACCGTTCCACCACGCGGTTGAAGGGGATGTGGGAACGGAACTTGGTGTCCTCGACCTCGTCGTCCACGACTTTGGTCGTGAACTCGTCGAAGGGCGCGGCCCAGTCGACCGGGACGGTGATCGGCAGTGTGTTGACGAAGAAGCCGCACAGGTCGAAGGAGCCGAGTGTGCTCCGCGACATCAGTGTCGCGCCCATCGTCGCCGAGGAATTGCCCGAGTGCCGGGCGAGCACCGCCGAGTAGACGGAGGAGTAGAAGGTGAACGAGGTGACGCCCAGGTCCCGGCACAGCGAGTCCACCGCGGCGGACTCCTCGGCGGTGAGCGGCAGCTCGATGCGCTCGCCGATGAAGTCGGTGTGCCCCGGCCGGCCCGGCCTGGGGTAGAGCTCGGTGGCAGGGGCGCTGCGCAGCTTGGCGGCCAGCTCGTCGACCTCCGACTCGATGTCCTCGGCGGTGGCAGCGGCGAGTTGGGCCTCGAGCTCGGCGCGCAGCGCCGCCTCCCGCTCCGTGCGGAGTTCGTCGGCCGCGAACCCGCCCCGGAGTGCCGCGCCGAGGTCCCGTGCGAAGGGGCCGGTGGAGAAGCCGTCGAAGACCGTGTGGTGAACGGCGAACAGCAGCACCGACCGGCCGCCGTCGTCCTGCCAGAGGTGGCTCGCGCGGAACAGCGGCGGTTCGTCCAGGGCGAAGGCGTGTGCGGAGAGTTCCTCCAGGAGCGCCGCACGCCGCTGGGAGAACTCTCCGTGGGTGACCCGGTGGGACTCGAGGGGGAGGTCCTCCGCGGTCGGTGGGGTGGACAACTCCGCGTAGGGGGTGGGTGAGTGGTGGAGCCCGAGCCTGAGTGCCGGCTGCGCCTCCGCCACCGCCGCCAGTGCGGCGCGTACCTCCTCCGGACGGAAGCGCGGGTCGAGCGTGACTTCGAGGATGATGTTGTACAGGTTGCGCGCAGTGACCGAACGGTCGATGACGAGCAGCCCTAGCTGAGCTTCGGTGACCGGAAATATCTGGCTTTTCTGCACAGGAATGACCTCACGGGTATGCGGGTGGCGCTGGTCGCGGCGGCAAGCGGGGCGGCCTGTCGGCATCGGCACGGCATCGGCGGCGTTCGGGCCCCACTGCGCTCGCACCATCCGGAGCGCAGGCTCGTGGGTGACGACCCACGCTCACGAAATCATTCCTTCGCGGAGGTATTCAAATGTCATCGGAGACCCCGATGGAAAAGCCCCTGGCCGGACGCCGGCAGGCCGGCAGGGGCTGGGGGGCGGGTGCTGTGTCACCAGAGGCGCCTGGTGGCGGCGCTCACCGCGCCGTTGCCAGTACCTCCTGGGCGTAGGCCGCCGCGGCGGGCTCGAGCCGCAGGGTGGCATGGGCGGCCACCGAATGGATGTCCCGCCAGAACCGCTGCAGCGCGCTGCCCTCGCTCTGCGCTCGGACGCCTCCGCTGCGGAACAGCCGGTCGACCGCCGTGACCAGCAGGTCCACCGCCACCGCGCAGTCCCGTCGGTTCAACGGCACCTGTCCGGCGGGGTCGGGCGAGCTGTCGGCCCGACGCGCCGCCTGGGCGAGCAGCAGGCCTGCGGCGTCGATCTCGGCCGAGGAGCGGGCGAGCACCTGCTGGCAACTGCCGTCCTCGTGGGCGGGCCGGCCGCCGGTGACCGGGCGCGCGCGCATGAGCTCCGACCACGCGCGCAGTGCACCGCGCGCAGCGCCCAGGGCCGGTGCGGCGAAGAGCAGCGCCGCCACCAGGGGAAAGGGGACGCGGTGGCAGCGTGCCGCGTCCGGGTCCCGTAGTCCGGTGGCAAGTACCTCCAGCGGCATGCTGCGGTGCTCGGGGACGAAGGTCTGCTCCACCGAGAGCCCGTGGCTTCCCGTGCCCCGCAGGCCGGAGTTGCGCCAGGTGTCGTGGATGCGGACGTCCGTGCGTGGCACGGCCATGATGCGCGTCGTGGCGCCACCGGGGCCCTGTTCCCCGGCGCCCTGGCTCTCGGCGTCCCGGTCCAGGGAGGCCAGCAGTATCCAGTCCGCATGAACCACTCCGCTGGCCAGGCCCCAGGTACCGGAGAGGAACCAGCCGCCGGGGGCTCGTCGGAGCTCGCCGGAGGGCGGGACGACCGATGCCGCGATGGACACGTCGGGCGAGATCTGCCACAGTTCGCTCTGGGCTGTCTCGGGCAGATGTGCCGCGAGTCGGCCATGCGCCGCCTGCAGCGCGGCGCACCAGGCTGCGGAAGCGCAGCCCTCCCCGACAGCCGCTATGGCTTCGAGTGCTTCGGCGAACGTGCCCGCGCGGCCCATCCAGCGGTGCGGCACGAAGTGACGCGGGAAACCCGCCTCGTTGAGCGCCGTGTACACCCGGTGGTCCAGTTCACGGCCCTGTTCGGATTGCTGTGCGTACTGCGCGGCCACACCGGCGGCGACAGGGGCCGCGGTGCGCAGAGTGGTCGTGGTGGGGCAGGGAGAAGTGGACACGGAAAACGTCTCCTTGATGGTTTTGTCCGCTTAGGTGGGGGATCGGCGGCGGTGGATGTCTTGTGTTGGGCATCCCAATGAGAAAAGATCCGCCTTGGAAGTTTCTTCGTGGGCGTGACGGAAGCGTAAGGAACCACGGATATGGTCAAACAGGACAGGGCGCGACGTACGCACGCGCTGGTCTTGGACGCGGCTGCCGCGGAGTTTTCCGCCCTCGGGTTCGCCAGCACCAATCTCCAGGTGGTGGCGGCACGCACCGGACTCACCAAGGGCGCGCTGTACGGACACTTCCCTTCGAAGAGCGCACTGGCGGTAGAGATCACCCGGCAGTTCGAGGAGAGCTGGCGCGAGTTGCTGCGGTGCGTCGACAAGGAGACGGTCCTGCCGCTCACCGCGCTGCACGCCCTGTTGCTGGGGCTGGCCCAGAAGATCCAGACGGACGTGCGCTTCACCGCTGGGCTCCGGCTGGTCTCCGAGGAAGCCCGGGCGAAGGGTGAAGTGCCGGAGGTACTGACGGAGTTGCGGGGCGCGATGCTCCACCTCGCCCAGCAGGCGCAGAAGGACGGAGACATCGACGCCGGGATCGGCGCCGAGCCGCTCAGCCATCTTCTGCTGTCCCTGGTGCTCGGCATTCACCACACCACGTCGGCCGGTGACAGCGACAGTGTGTACCAACGGGTCGTCAGTGCCTGGGAGTTGCTGCTGCCGCTGATGCGGCGCCCCGTGCGGTGACGGTATCGCTGCGCTCATCCCTCAGCCCGAGCGAGGGGCGATGACGCCCGGCAACCTGCGCCAACCCAGGCGCCGTTCCTGACCGGCGAGCACCGGGTCGTCGCCGACGACGACCGGGTGGCCCACCGCCTGCAGCAGCGGCAGATCGCTGGAGTGATCACCGTATGCGTAGCAGTCGCCCGGAAGGGACCCGTACGTGCGCATGGCGTCCCGGGCGCGCACGGCCTTCTCCGGGCCGATGACCGGGGTGTCCACCTCGCCCGTGAGCACGCCGTCCTCGACTTCGAGAGCGGCGGACAGCACCAGTGAGGCGCCCACGGCGTCGGCCAGTGGTTCCAGGCACGGCCGTACCGCGCCCGACACCAGGGCGATCAGATGCCCGGCCCGGCGATGGCGGTCCAGCGCCGCGACGGCGGGCGGATGGAAGAACCCCGTGCGGGCGGCCTCCCTGCTGAACCACTCACGGCCGGTCCGGACGAGAGTGGCGTGCGGGACACCACGCAGAAGCCGGTAGTAGTCGCGGTTGAGCTCGTCACGGGGCACACCCCGGGCCTGCCTGGCGGCGAACCGGGCACGCGCGCCGGCGAAGCGGGAGGGGTCGGCCCCCTCCCGCTCCCAGTGGAAGGCGAGAAAGCCCAGCATGCTCTTGACGGAGATCAGGGTCTCGTCCACGTCGAAGAAGGCGATGACCGAACGGGAGTGCTCCACGCTGTTCCGATCAGGAGAATCCGGCCGATCGGTACGACCCGTCGGCCCGGCGGTCAGAGACGTGCCAGCGGGCGGGGGCGAGTGCCGGCCCGGGTGTGCGGGGAAGCGGGGACCGTGCTCGCGCGGACCTCGTGCGCGGCGGAGTCCACCGAGACGAGGATGCGCTCCGCGTGGGCCCGCAACAGTACTCCGGCATCGGTGAGTTCGATGGGCAGACGGCCCCGCCGGTGGAAGAGCGTGGCCCCCAGCGAGCGTTCGAGGCTCTTGATCTGGCCCGTGACGGTGGACTGCGCGCAGTGCAGGTTCTTCGCCGCCTGGGTGAAGCTCAACTCCCGTGCTACCTCGCGGAAGACGCGTAGCTGCTGGAACTCCACGAGTCCTCCTCTCCAGGCTGCGCGGTGGGGCCGGCGTGGTAGACGGCATGGGCCCGGGCGAGGGTCCGCCCGCGCTGCACGGCCGCCATCGAGATCCGGTGCCGGCCGGTGGGAGAGGCGGTCCGCACCTTGTTGACGATCTCGACGGCGAGGGGCTCCTCCAGCTCGCCGAAAGCGTCGAAGGAGACCTCGCAGGAGATCGGCATGCGGCGCATGGTGCCCGTAGCAGGCTCCTCCCGCCGCAGCAGGTGGTGTGCTGTCTGGCGGAAGGCTTCGACGAGTGCCATGCCGGGGACGTGATCGCAGGCGTGCTCGAAGTAGCCGGGGTGGTCGCGGTCGAGGCGTACCAGGTACGAATCCGCCGCCGTCGCCGGGTCGAGGGAGATCAGGACGTCGCCCTGCTGCGACTGGCCGACATCCGGAGCGGGCAGCATCCTGGCTGCGGTACGGGGGCCGGCGTTGCCGTGCGCGGCGGTCGTGGCGGGCGTGCTGCCGCGGTGGCGCAGCATGGAGTACAGCTGCTCACCCACTGCGAGCAGGCGCACCGACACCCGGGCGCAGTGCTGTCCGCCGACCTCGACACGGGCCGTGAAACGTGCGCCGAACCGCTTCTCGCACCGGCTGACCTCGGGGGTCAGCGCCCCGTCGAGCACCACCTCCAGCGGAGCTCCCGCCACTCGCAACGCGTCGGCGTCGTCGATGTGGAAGTCGAGGCTGCGGAAGATGAACCGGTGCGTGAGCGGCACCCCGTAGAAGCGGTGACTCGTGTAGATCGCGGCCTGGCGGACGGTTTCCACCAGGAGTACCGGATCGCTGAATCCGGCGGCGTCCGGGCGGTACAGCCCGTGGTTGCACGGCCATTGGGCGGCGATCAGCACGCGGCCGTCGTCGGTGCGACGGCCGTCGGTCAGGAACACTTCGGTGACCGCCGCGCGGTGGACCAAGGAACGTGGCACCGTCCGGTCGAAGGTGAGTGTCGTGCGCCCTTGCCCCGTGGTCGAGGCCGCTCCCCTCGGCGCGCTCCTGAGGCCATGGACTCTTGGACGAATAGTCAACCGGCTGGGTGACATCAAATCGACCCCCCTTAGATATTCCGCTGAACGGAAAGAATTTCCCGCCCTGTGGAGCGAAAAAATATACCTATGGGAAGGTATATTGCATGGGTCGCTGGATCGCTGGCAAGGGGGTCAGGCAACTCGACCGGATCATCCCCTCGCAGGGGTGCCGGCGGGAGCAGAGGCAGTCGACATCAGTTGGGACGCACCTGAGGCATGGACAGCAAGGCAGCTACTCACGGGCCGGTGGCGCACTCCCGCCGGGAGCCGAAGCAGGAACGCGCACGGCAGACCAAGCGGCTGGTGCTGCGGACCGCCGCGGAGGCGTTCAAGGAGCACGGATACCCCGCGGTCACGCTGCAGGCGGTGGCCGAGCGGGCGTCGATGACCAAGGGTGCGGTCTACTTCCACTACGCGAACAAGGAAGCCCTCGCCGTCGCGGTGATCATGGAGCACTACGCTCGCTGGGAACCGCTCGTCAGTGAGGTGCGCTCGCGTGGGCTGCCGCCGCTCGAGACGCTGCTCGCCGTTCTGGAGGGTGCGGCGGAGGCGTTCCGGGACGACGTGATGGTGCAGGCGGGGGCCCGTCTGCAGATCGAGCGTTCGCTGATCAAGGCGGATCTCCCGGTGCCCTACGTGGGATGGCAGGAACTGCTGACGTCACTGATCACCGAGGCTCGGGATGCCGGCCAGCTGCGTGCGGACGTCGACCCGGCAGCGCTGGCCCGTGTGGTGGTCGCCGCTTTCTTCGGCAGTCAGCACATATCCGACGTGCTGAACGGCCGCGCCGACCTGATGCAGCGTCATGGCGAACTGATCGAAGCCGTCTTCCGCGGCGCCATGCCCTGAGGGTCACACGCTGAGGGACCCCCGGCCGCCTTCGATCGGGATTCCCGATCTCAATTGAAACCTTCGCGAAGGTTTGATTCTGTGGCACTCCCAGCCCGGAGAGCCGTGTCTGCTCACCAGACTGTCCGCCCCGGGTTGTGCGGCACCTGAACCTCGGTAGCACCCGCAATTCTCTGGAGTGTCTGACGCATGAAGCTTGAAGAGGTTGTCTCGGACGTGATCCAAATCCCGGTGGGGGAGGTGGACGACAACCTGGGACCCGTGCGTGATGCCCGCTGGACCAGCTTGAAGCAGATGCAACTGATCATCGCCCTGGAGGAGCGGTACGGCACGTCCTTCTCCCGGCAGGACGTCCGCGCCATGAAGACCGTGGGCGCGGTGCGTGAGGTCCTCAGGAGCAAGGGGGTGTCGGCGGCGTGACGATCACCGCGCAGGCACCCCCGGAACTGCGGGCGCTCGACGACGAAGACCTGGAATCGCTGCTGCTGGTCCGGCACTTCGAACGGAAGCTCCTCGATCTGTTCGCCGCCGGGAAGCTGAACGGTACGACGCACACCTGCCTCGGCCAGGAGTACGTCCCGGTGTCCCTCAACCCGCTGCTGGCCGAGGACGACTTCGTCTTCAGCAACCACCGCGGGCACGGGCACTACCTCGCCCGGTTCGCCGATCCGGCCGGTCTCCTGGCGGAGATCACCGGCCGGGAAGGCGCCGTCTGCGGTGGCGTCGGCGGCAGTCAGCACATCTTCCGGGGCAGCTACCTCTCGACCGGTATCCAGGGCGAGAGCCTGCCGGTTGCGGCCGGCGCGGCACTGCATTTCAAGCGCAACGAACTCCCGCTGCTGGCCGCCGTGTACATCGGGGACGGCACGTGGGGCGAGGGTTCCGTCTACGAGGCCCTGAACATCGCCCAGCTGTGGGAACTCCCGCTTCTGGTCGTCGTCGAGAACAATGGCATCTCCCAGACCACACCCAGCGCGGCCAACATGGCAGGCACCGTACGCGGCCGTGCGGAGGCTTTCGGGGTCGGCTACCACCGCGTGACGACCCATGACATCCATCGCATCCGTGCCGAGCTGGCTCCGGAGATCGAGCGGGTGCGCCACCAGCACCAGCCGCTCGTCGTCGAGTTCGAGACCGTCCGGCTCGGTCCGCACAGCAAGGGTGACGACACCCGGCCTGCCGAGGTCGTCGAGCGCGCGCGGCAGCGTGACTGGTACGGCGGCTACCGGGCGGCGGACCCCGAGCGCTTCGACCGGCACGACCACAAGGTACGGGAACTGATCGACCTCGTCGCCGCGGACGTCCTGGAGCGGCCGCTGGTCTCCGGAGGGGTGGCATGAAGCGCAACGAACGGGTGGGCGAGAACCTCAACCGCGCCCTGCACGACGTCATGGCGGCCCATGACGACACCTTCCTGATCGGCGAGGACGTCCTCGACCCGTACGGTGGCGCGTTCAACATCACCAAGGGGCTCTCGGACCGCTTCGGTGACCGTGTGCTCACCACGCCCATCAGTGAGAACGCCATTCTGGGCATCGCCAACGGGCTGGCCCTGACGGGGAACAAGCCGATCGCCGAGATGATGTTCGGCGACTTCATCACGCTGGCCTTCGACCAGATCGTGAACTTCTCGGCCAAGTCCGTCGCGATGTACGGCAGGCAGCACCCGATGCACCTCGTGGTCCGCTGCCCGGTCGGAGGGCGGCGCGGTTACGGACCGACGCACAGCCAGAGCCCGCAGAAACACTTCCTCGGCGTCCCCGACCTGCACCTTTTCGAGCTGTCCCCGTTCCACGACAACACCGCCGTCCTGAACGGCATGATCGAACTGGGCAAGCCCAGCATCTTCTTCGAGGACAAGGTCCTCTACACCGAGCGCAGGCACCAGGAAGGTCTGGTCGCCGACCTGTTCACCCTGGAGTTCGTCGGGGAGGGCCCCTTCCCCACCGCACGGCTCTCCATCGACGGGATCGGCGACCCGGAGCTCGTGCTGATCGCACCGGGCGGTCTCGCCGGCCGGGCCGTCGAGGCGGCGCGCGAGCTCTTCCTGTCGCACGAGATCGCCTGCGCCGTCTACGTACCCAGCGCGCTGTACCCCTTCGACGTGAGCGTCCTCGCCGATCCGGTGGCCCGGGCCGGCCGCGTCTGCGTCGTGGAGGACGCCCCGCCCGGCGGCAGCTGGGGGGCCGAAGTCGCCCACCAGCTCTACTCGCACTGCTGGCAGAGTCTGCGCGCCCCCGTCCGCCTGGTCCACTCGGCGGACTCCGTCATCCCCACTGCGCTCCATCTGGAGCGGGACGTCGTGGTCAGCAGCCGGTCCGTGGGGTCCGCCCTTCGAGAGTTGGTCCGATGATCGAGATCACCGTCCCCAAGCTGAACAACAACGACGCCGCCTACGACCTCATCGAGTGGCTCGTGGCAGACGGCGCCACCGTGTCGAAGGACGACGACCTCGTCACCGTGGAGACGTCGAAGGCGGCCGAGGACCTGGTCAGCGAGCACGACGGGGTGCTGCTGCATGTGGTGCCCGCCGGCACGCAGGTCACCCCCGGCACCGTGGTGGCCCGGGTCTTCCCGGGTGAAGCGGAGCGCAAGGCATTCCTCGCCGAGGCCGCGGAAGCCGCCGAGGCCGGGGGCCGGAGCGGCAGCGGCGACAGCGGGGCGGGGTTCATCCTCACCGATTCCGCGCGTCGGCTGGCCACCGAGCTGGCCGTCACGGACGCGGAACTGGCCTCTCTGGGCAAGCGCATCATCAAGGGATCGGACGTCGAGGAGATCACCTCCCGGCGCGACGCCCCCGCCGAGCCGGACGAGAGCCGACTGGAACTCAGCCAGCACCAGCGCGCGATCAGCGCCGTGGTCAGTGAGTCGCACCGCACGGTCCCCGCGTCCTTCACCGTGGTACGGATCCGAACCGACGCCGCCGAAGCCGCGGCCAGGGCCGCATCGGAACGCAGTGGCACGGCCGTCGGCCTGACCGAGCTGCTGATAGCGGAACTTGCCGGACTCCGCCGGACGTTCCCTGCCTTCTTCGGCCGGTACCACGACAGCGGGCACGTCGTGCTCGCGGACGCGTCGCACATCGGAGTGACGGTCGACCTGGGCAGCGGACTGTACATACCTGTCGTCCGGGACGCCGACCGCAAGAGCGTCGACGAGATCGCCGACCAGCTGGGCGACTTCCGCTTCTCCGCACTCCGGGGCAGCTTCCGGAGCAGCGAACTCACCGACGCCGCGATCACCCTGTCGCTCAACAACGACGAGGACGTGATCCTCACCCAGCCGATCGTCTTCCCCGGCCAGACCTGCATGCTCTCGCTCGGCGGCACGCAGCAGGCTCTCGACCTGACCGAGGACGGAGAACTGACCCGCACGTCGTACGTGTACCTGGGGCTCGCCTTCGACCACCGGGTCATCAACGGCCGGGAAGCAGTGGCCTTCCTCCGCTCCCTGAAGTCCGCGTTGGAGGAGCCGGAGCAGGCGACGGCCGGGCCGGCACAGGGCAGCTGAGACGTGCGGCCTGTCGTACCTCTTCGCTACGGCACGACACCGCTCCCGGACCGCTGGAACGGTGGCCCGCCACGACTGTGGCTGGCGCGCCACCGTCCCGGCGAAGCCGTTGCCGGCGCCGACGAGGCGCTGCTCGACGCCGAGGAACGCGAGCGCGCGGCCGCGTTCGCACACGCCGCGGACCGCGCCGCTTACCTCGCCGCACACGCCATGCTGCGGCGACTGCTCGGTGCCTACCTCGGCATCGCGGCGGACCGTGTCCGGTACGCCAGAGAACGGTGCCCCTGCTGTGGCGAGGGCCACGGCCGGCCCTCGGTCGTCGGCGCGCCCCTGCACTTCTCCCTCTCGCGCAGCGGCGAGTTCACCCTCGTCGCGGTCGCGGCCACGGCCGTCGGCGTGGACATCGAGGAGATACCACGGCCCGACACGGCACGGGCGGTGACATCGGCCCTGCACACCGAGGAGCGGCAGGAACTGGCGTGCCTGCCGAGCGCCGATCGGCTCGAGGCATTCACCCGGTGCTGGGCCCGCAAGGAGGCATACCTGAAGGCAACGGGCCACGGCCTGGCCGAGGGTGTCTCTCACGTACACGTCGGCGCCGGCCCCCGCCCCGCTGAACTCGATGACTGGTCACTGACCGACGTCACTGTCCCGCGACGGTACCGAGCGGCGTGCGCGACTCAGGGCAGGCAGTACCCATGAGGCCGGTGCTCCGCCGTGCTGAGCGGCATGACCTGCGTGCTTCTTGCGCTCGCCGTGTCCTTCCCGGCCGCGCCCCTGGCCGTACCCACCGACGGCCGCACCGGCACGGAACAGGCCTCCGAACACGCAGCGAGGGCAGCGCGGGCCGATGGTCCCGGGCCGGCCCCGCCCCCTCACGCCCCCTTCAGATGCCGCATCAGCCGTTCGAAGTCCTGCCAGCCCGAGAGGTCGGAGGGGTCACCGGGGAGGGAGTAGTACATGGCCGGGCGGGACTTGGGGCCCAGGGCGACGGGGGGGTCGGAGAGGGGGGTGTGGCGGGTGCGGTCGGCGGGCATCTGGCGGACCTCCTCCGCGCCCAGTACGAAGGCCAGGGGGACGCCGGGGCCTTCGAAGCGGGGCGGGACGGCCAGGTCGCGGCGGGCCTTGCGGAGCTGGACCAGCATGGACTGGAGGTGGTGGCGGGTGGCCAGCACCTCGGCGGCCCGGGGGAGGGCGTCGAGCGGGAGTTCCTCGTCGGGGCCGTAGCCGAAGGCGAGGGTGATGTCCTCCTCGATGCCTCCCTTGGTGCGGGTGATGCGGACCGTCGCGAGGCCGGGGCGGTCCGGGGAGCCGACGACGACGAGCCAGGTCGGGTCCGGGGCGCGGTCGTGGGCGAGGTCGGTGAGCTGGCGCAGGGACCAGGGGAGGTTGGCGGGCTCGGCGGTGCCCCAGCCGGCCGGGGGCTCGCCGGTCAGCTCGCACCAGACCGACTCCAGGGCGCCGCCGAGGACCAGGCGGTCGTCGGCGGGGTGGACCGTACGGAAGGAGACGGCCAGCTGGCGTTCGCCGGTGTCGGTGACCTCCTGGAAGGTGGAGGCCAGGGGGGTGCGGGCGTCGGCCGGAGTGGCGCCGGGACCCTCGATGGGGGCGAAGAGGCCGTTCTGGAAGCGGAGTACGGCGCCGGACAGGCCGTCGTAGTAGCCGTCCCGTTCGTCCTGGACGACCCAGCGGGAGGGCCAGCCGGGCAGGCTGTTGCGTACGGCGGGGGAGAGGGTGGTCCCCGGTGGGGTGACGATCTGGAGGCCCAGCTCCGCGTCGGCGACGGCGCGGAACGCGTCCGAGAGCCAGGCCGTCATGGCGACCACCGGGCGGTCCTGGATGACGACGGCGATCTTGTCGGTGAGGACGTCGACGGCGGGCTGCGCGGCCGCCGGCGTGGGCGCGACGCTCACCCCGTCGGTCTCCACCACGGCGAGCGAGCGCGCGGCCTCCGGCGGCCAGGCGGAGCCGCCGGCCAGGTGGGCGAGGCGGGCGGCGAAGGTGCCCGCGAGCTTCTCGGCCTCCTCGACGCCGGTGGTGGCACGGGCCTCCGTCCACCAGAAGGGGACGGGGGGTGGGGTGGCGCCGAGCAGTCGTTCGGCCTCGCCCGCTACCTGGACGAGCAGCGGCGCCTCGACCGACATCAGCGGGCGGCCCTCCGGGTCGCAGAGCTGCACGACCGCGTCCTCCCCCGTCGTGCCGACGAGCTTGTCGGGGCCGCCGGAGAGCAGGCCCGCGAGCACGGTCATCGGGTCGGGCATCTTCGGGGTGAGGGTGACGACGTCCTTGGTCATGTGCGCGTCCGGTTTCTGGTCATGGTCGTGGTGGTGGTCGTGGCGGGGCCCCGCCCGGTGGGCGGCCGGTCCGTCACCCCTCCGTGAACACCGTCTGCATCAGCCGGTTCGGCCGCCCGCGCTGCATGAAGATGCCACGCCCCGGCGGCTGCAGCGAGGCGTACGTACCGGGGAACAGCTGGCCCTCACTGCGGTCGCCCGACATCAGGAGCGCCGAGGCACCCGACTCGCGCAGGCTCAGCATCAGCGGCTCGTACATGCCGCGGGAGGCGCCCGCGACGCGGCGGGTGAGGACGAAGTGGAGGCCGATGTCGGCGGCGGAGGGGATGTACGGGAGGAAGGGTTCGAGGGGGGCCTGACCGGCGGTGGTCAGGACGTCGTAGTCGTCGACGAGGACGACGATCCGCGGGCCGCCGCCCCAGCTGCCCGGCTCCAGGTCCGCCACGTCCGTGCCGTCGCCCGGCAGCCGCTTCTCCAGCTGCGAGGCGACGCCGTGGGCGAGGCCCGCGCACATCTTGGGGTTGTACGCGTAGCCGCCGCGGAACTCCTCGGGGATCGCGCCGCGCAGCCCGCGCCGCGGGTCCATGACCGCGAAGACCAGCTCCTCCTCGCCGTACCGTTCGATGAGGCCGTTGGCGACGGTCTTGAGGAGGTTGGTCTTGCCGCACTCGCTGTCGCCGAGGATCAGCAGGTGCTGGTCGTGCTGGAAGAGGTCGACCATGACGGGCGCCAGCGCCGTCTGGTCCAGGCCGATCGGCACCCGCTGCGGCTCGGCGGCCGGGCCCGGCAGCAGGTGCGGCTCCAGGACGCGCGGCAGGACCCGCACGGGCTGGGCCACTTCGCCGCTCCAGGTGGCGCGGACGGTACGGGCCGTGCGCTCCAGGACCGCGCCCAGCTCCGAGGTGTCGGACAGGCCGTCCGTACGGGGCAGCGCGATCTGCGCGAAGAGCTTGCCGTCGGTCAGGACGCGGCCGGGCTCGTCGGGCGAGAGGGTCTCGGCGAGCTTGCGGTCGATGCTGGACTCGCTGGGGTCGTTCAGCCGCAGCTCGACGCGGGTGCCGAAGTACGACTGGGTGGCGATGCGTACGTCGTTCCAGCGGAGCATGCTCGCCACGACGTGGATGCCGTAGCCGCTGCCCCGCTTGAGGATGTCGGCGACCGCCTCGTCCAGCTCCTCGAAGTCGTCGCGCAGCGCGCCGAAGCCGTCGATGACCAGCACGATCTCGGCGGAGGCCAGCTGCGGCAGCCGGCCCGCCGCGTGCAGCATGCGGAGCTGGCCGACGGAGTCGATGCCGTGTTCGCGGAAGAGGTCCTCGCGGAGCGCGAGCATGTTCCGTACCTCTTCGACGGTGCGGCCCGCGCGCTCCCGGTCGGCGCGGCCCGCGACGCCGCCCACGTGCGGCAGGTCCGACAGCGCCTGGAGACCGCCGCCCACCAGGTCCAGGCCGTAGATGCCGACTTCCTGCGGGGTGTGGGTCAGCGCGAGCGACAGCGCGAGGGTGCGCAGCAGCGTGGTCTTGCCGGCGGCCGGGCCACCGATGATCGCGGCATGGCCGCCGGCCACCGTGAGGTCCAGGACGTACTGGCCCTGCCACTGCTTGGTCGGGTCGTCCAGCAGGCCGAGCGGGACCTGGAGCGGGCCGCGGCGCGCGGCCAGCTGCATGCCGCGCGCACCGACCTCGACCGGGCCGGCGGCCTTGTCCAGCGGCATGGCGGCGGGCAGCGGCGGCAGCCAGATGCGGCGTACCTGCGCCGCGGCACCCTCCAGCTGGGAGACCATCACGCCCATCTCGGTCGGCCCGGTCTCCCGGCGCCGCACCGTCGGCTCCTGCTCGCCGGTGTGCTCCGGCTCGGCGAGGGTGTTGAACGCCTCGTACTCCAGGGCCAGCGGCCCGGTGTCCTCCTCCTCGTGGCGCTGCACGGGCCCGCGGTAGGCGCCCGAGACGTAGCTCGCCTTGAACCGCTCGTAGTGGGTGGTGTCGACCTTGAGGTAGCCGAAGCCGGGCAGCGGCGGCAGGTGGAAGGCGTCCGTGGTGTCCAGGACCGTACGGGACTCGTCGGCGGAGAAGGTGCGCAGGCCGAGCCGGTACGAGAGGTAGGTGTCCAGGCCCTTGAGCTTGCCGCCCTCGATGCGCTGGCTGGAGAGCAGCAGGTGCACGCCGATGGACCGGCCGATGCGGCCGATGGACAGGAACAGGTCGATGAAGTCCGGCTTGGCGGTGAGCAGTTCGCCGAACTCGTCGATGACGACGAAGAGGTGCGGCAGCGGATCCAGGTCCGGCCGCTTCTCGGCGCGCAGCTGCGCGTAGTCGCCGATGTCGGCGACGTTGCCCGCGTCCTTGAGCACCTGCTGGCGGCGCTTGACCTCACCGGCGAGCGAGGCGTGCACGCGCTCCACCAGGCCCGCCTGGTTCTCCAGGTTGGTGATGACACCGGCGACGTGCGGCAGGTCGGCGAAGGGCGCGAAGGTCGCACCGCCCTTGTAGTCGACCAGGACCAGGGCCAGGTCCTCCGGCGGGTGGGTGGCGACCAGCGCCAGTACGAGGGTGCGCAGCAGCTCCGACTTGCCGGAACCGGTCGCGCCGACGCACAGGCCGTGCGGGCCCATGCCCAGCTCGGAGGACTCCTTGAGGTCCAGCAGCACCGGCTCGCGGGAGTCGCTGATGCCGATCGGCACGCGGAGGAAGGCGCGTTCGCCGCGCGGCGCCCACAGCCGCGACAGGTCCAGCCGCGCCACGTCGTCGATGCCGAGCAGCTCGGCGAAGTCGACGGGCCCGGACAGCGGGGCGTCCACCAGGGACTCGGCGGACAGCCGCAGCGGCGCGAGCATCCGCGCCAGGCCCTCGGCGAACGGGATGCTGACCTCGTCCACCGTGCCGTGCGCGCTGATCGGCTGCTGCTCGCGCAGGTCCTCGATGACCACCTGGTCGCCGTCGACGGTGATCCGCACGCTGACCTGGCCCGGCTCCTGGACCCGCTGCTCCAGCAGGTGCAGGACGGTGACGCCCATGTCGCGCAGGCCGACCGCGTCGTCCGGGCGCGGCAGGTCGACGGCGTCCTCGCCGTGCCCGTCGGTGACGACGAGCAGCCGGGAGTTCATGGCCAGCGCGTCCCGGTCGGACAGGCCGCGGCGCACCTCGGCCGCGTACGAGGCGCGGCGGCGCAGCTCGGGGCCGATCTGCCGGGCGAGCTGGGGCGCGGAGGGGGCGATCCGGCGGGCCGCCACCGGGCCGTCGAACTGCTCGGTGTCGAGCAGGTGCGGCAGCCACTTGGCCCACTCCCACTCGGGGAGCCGGTCGCCCGGTACCGCCAGCGCCATCGCCACGTCGTCGGGCGCGTGGGTGGCGGCGGTCTGCACGAGCAGGGCCCGGGCGACACGCAGGCAGTCCTCGCGCGGACCGACGACGCTGATGTTGCCGACCCGGTCGAGCGGGACGGTGAGCGGGAGTTCGGTACCGGTGCGGAAGCGGTCCATCAGCGCCGACGCCTCGTTGAGCATGAAGCGGTCGGGCGGGGTGAGCACCGAGGAACCCTGCTGGGCGACCTGCAGATCGCGGACCGGCATCTCACCGGTGCCGACGCGTACCCGCAGGAAGTCCGCGTCCATCCGGCGGCGCTCCCACAGCCGCGCCGGGTCGCGCACTATGTCGTACAGCGCGTCCGGCGGCGGGTTCAGCACGTCGGCCTGCTCGCGCCGCTCGCGCTCCTCACGGGACAGCTCCTCGCGCAGGTCCTCCAGGTAGGAGAGGTACGCCTCGCGCTGGGTGCGGCGGGTGCGCTGGGCCTTGCCGCGCTGCGAGAAGGCCAGGCCGAGGGTGCCGATGAGGGTGACGACGACGATGATCGCGCCGAGCCCGGCGAACTGGCTGTTGCGGACGACCGTCATCATCACGACGGACGACAGCACACCGGCGACGGGCAGCAGCGACATCGCGATGTTGCCCGACTTCCCCTCGGGGAGGTTGGGCGGGGCCTCGATGGTGCGCGCCTCGGCCGCGGCCTGGGGCCGCGCGGTCCTGGCCGGGCGGTGGATCAGTCGGGTACTCATCGGCGTCCGTCACTCACGGTCGGGCTCGGCATGGGGATCAGTGGCGCTGCTGGGAGAGCCGGAACGCGTCCGCGGCGAGGCGGGTGGCGGCTTCCCTGGTCGCGTGCGCGAGGAGTTCGGTACGGATCGTGCCGCCGGCCGCGAGGTGCCGGTCGTACGGCATGACCTGGACGCTCGCCCCGGTGGACGTCAGCTTCTCGACCGCCTCGTCGAGAGCGAGCCCGGAGTGCGGCACGAGCTCGCTGAGCACCACGACCGTGCCGGCGATCACATGCGGCGGCAGCCCCTGCATCCACTGGAGGATCGCGTACGTGCTCGTGACGCCCTCCAGCGTGGCGGGGGCGGTGAGGACACGGGCCTGCGCGGCGGAGAGGGCGACGCGGGCGACCTCGGCGGGCAGCGTCTCGCAGTCCACGACGGTCACGCCGAAGTAGCGGCGCAGCGAGACCATGACGCGCTCGTACGCCTTGGTCGGCAGCATCGCCCCGATCTGCCCCTGGCTGCCGGGCAGCAGCCAGGCGTTGTTGGGCAGCTGGACGAGGTAGCCGGTGACGTCCAGCAGCGACATCTGCGGCTCGATGATGCCCGCCAGGTCACCGGTGGTCCAGCGCAGCGTCTCCGCGCCGAGCCGCAGCGGCAGCGAGCCGAGCGACGGGTCGGCCTCGACGAAGAGGACCGGGTCCTGCCGGTAGTGCGCGTACGCCGTGCCGAGCAGCGCGGCGACGGTCGACTTGCCGGAACCGCCCCGGATGGAGGTGACGGCGATCTGCCGGCCGGTGGTCACCGGCTGCTGGAGCACCTCGGCGGTGGCGGTGGTGTCGGCCACCTCGCGCGCTGCCGAGGAGGAGACGGTACGGCGCAGATTGCGGGTGGCCCGCGCGGCGAAGGACTCGCCGTGCCGCGGCTTGCGCCCGGTGCCGGCCAGGCTCTTGTCCACGACGGGCCGGGAATCGGGGGTGCGGTGCGGACGGGGCGGTGCGTAGCCGGCCTGGGCCGGCACCTGCTGCTGGTACTGGGGTGCCTGCTGGGGCTGGGGCTCCGGCTGCCGGTACTGGGGCTCCGGCTGGTGCTGAGGCATCTGCTCGTACTGCGGGTACGGCTGCTGCGGCTGCTGATACGGCTGCTGGGACTGCTGGTTCGGCGCGGCCGGGACCGGGTGGCCGGTCTGCTGCTGGTGCGGCTGCGGGTACGGCTGCTGGTGCGGCTGGGGCGCGACGTGGCCGGGGGCGCCTTGCTGCTGCCCGCCGGGGCCCTGGGCACCCTGCTGCGGTGTGCCCTGCTGCGGTGCGCCCGGGCCTTGGGCACCCTGCTGCGGCGCGCCCTGCGGCGTGGCACCGCCCCGCAGGTCACGCAGCACATCGCCCTGCCAGTTGTCTCCGTTCGGCATGTCAGCCCTTCTTTTCCGCCCTGCTGCCCCGCCCGGAGCGCCTGCGCGTCGTTCTCAGAACCTGTTGAGCGTCTGTGGAGCGTCAGAACTTGTCGAGCAGCTGTCCGTACACGCCGAACGCCCCGACGGCGAGCGGGAAGAGCCCCACCACGCCGATGGACTCGACCAGGTCGGCGATGCGCCGCAGCCGGACCTGCACGTGCTCCGGCGGCCGCACCGCCAGGACGAGCAGCGGCAGCACCGCGGCCGCGCCCAGCACCATGAGCGGTCCCGCGCCCCCGGCGTGCTCCATCCACACCATCACCAGCCGTACGACGAGGACCGCGGCGGCGGCGAACAGCGCCACGACCTCCGCCACCAGCGGGAAGGCGCGCGCCCTGGAGAGCAGTACGAGAGCCACGAGCGCCGGCAGCGTCACGGTCCACACGGTCGGCTCCGCCTGGGTGAGCAGCCAGCTGCCGGCCGCGGCGGAGGCCGCGGTGACGATCGTCGCGAGGGCGAGGCCGCGGTGCGTGGCCGCGAGCGCGTTGCCCACCTGGTGGCGGCTGACGGACGTGCCGCCGGAGCGGCGGTCGTCGAGCGCGGTGAGGCCGGACGCCATCAGGGCGAGCCGCGGCAGCAGCCCGAGGAGGATCACCGAGAAGACCGCCAGCACGGCACCGAGCCGGGCCGGATCACTCTGGAGCGCGGCGACGACCTCCCACACCACGCCGATGCCGGCGGTGGCGCCGGCGCCGATGAGTCCGCCCCGGCCGAGCGGCGAGAAGTACCCGAGCAGTACGAGCATCACCACGAGCGCACCCGCGACGGCGGCCAGCCGGGCGGTCCCGGACCAGCCGTACGCATCGGCCGCCGTCCACGCGGTGAGGATGCCGAGCCCGCCGGAGGCGAGCAGCAGCGCCGTGGCGAGCCCGCGGTTGCCTGCACCGATCTTCGCGACCAGCGCACCGGCCGCGAGGAGCACGAGCGTGATCACGGCGAGCACGGGCACGAGGGAGTCGAGCGCGAACTCACGGCGGGCGAGCACCGCGGCGGTCAGCGCGAAGGCGACGGTCGCCACGCCCGCGCTGATCCGGCGCGCGGCGGGCCGCCAGCGCCAGGCCTGCAGGTCCAGGTCGTCGGCCACCAGGTCGGTGACGTCGTGCACGACGGGGGCCGGCGGCGCGGAGTGGGCCCGGACGAGCCGGAGCACGGCGCCGTCCGCGACCTCCGCCGACGACAGCGTGCTGTCGTGCGGCAGCGCGGACCCGTCGGACGTGATCAGCTGCCGGGTCATCGGCCGCGACGCCGCCCGGTCGTCCAGCAGCTGCAGGATGTCCGGCAGCAGCTGCCCTATCGGAGTGTCGGAGGGCAGGACGATGTCGGCCCGGCGTCGCTCGCCGACCAAAGTCACCCGGCTGAGTTGCGCCCGGGATGTCGTTGCTGTGCTCACCACTTACGGGAACCTATCGTCGCGGCGTTGAGGACTCGGGCCTGTTCGGCGTGCTCATGTTACTAGTGCCCGGCCCTTTCCCTTTTTGCGTGGAATTCCTGACCCGCGGCGCCGGATTCACCTTCCGGACACGTGTGTTGCGGGCCGTCGCAATCCCGGGGAATGCGGAATGCTAGGAACTCCGAGAAGTTTCCGCATCCTCCGCGTTCTCCGCACTCTTCCCGGATTCTTCCGGTTTCGCCGACTGGGCCGGCTGCTGGTACTGCTGTTCCTGGCGCTGCTGCTTCTCCTGCTCGGCCTTCTGCTTCGCCAGCGTGTGCTGGAGGAAGGACCAACCGACGCACCCCGCGCACAGCACGGCGGCGATGGCGATCCCGGCGAACACCTTGCCCAGCCGCTCGTCCGCCGTGCGCCGCGCCCGCTGCGCGCCGAACAGCAGCGCGTCCCGCAGCCGGCGCCGGCGTACCGCCACCGACTCCAGCAGCTGGCTGTCGTAATCCCGTGCCATCCGTCTTGTCGTCCGTCGTCTCAGTCGTCCGTTGCGTGGTTCGTGGTCCCTGGAACATATGGCATGGGTGAGTGAGCAGTACACCCCAGGGTTACCGCCAGGGTCAGGACTGCGAGAGCCCCTGGAAGATCATGAAAAAGATCCACAGCACGGGAATCAGCGCGACGTACGCGAGCGGCCGCTGATACACCGGCTTGCCCGGGTCCTTCCGCTGACCGTGCTGCCCCGGCGCGGGGTGCGGCAGCTTGCTGACCTTGCGGCGCGCCACGAGATTCCAGATCAGCGTGAACGGCGTGAAAATGAACAGCGAGAACGGACTCCACCAGCCCTGCCACAGCGTGGCCGTCGTCATCGCGCGATGGACGGCGAGACCGCAGTTCCCGCACATCGGCCCGTCGTACTTGAGGAACCGCATCAGAATGAGAAACCCCTGATGCGCGCGGAACGTCACGCGCACGGCAGGCATTCCCCCACAGAACCTGCACGCTTCCTGCCCGGGCTGCCCCCCATAGGGCCCCGTCCCTTGCTGCGGCACACCGTACGGCTGCCCGCCCTGCGGCGACATCCCATAGGGCGCGGGCGGCATCCCGTACTGCGGCTGCTGCGGATACCCGTACTGCGGCTGCTGCGGATACCCGTACTGCGACTGGGCCTGCTGCGGCTGTGCGTAGGGGTTGGCGTGCGGAGGCGTGGGCTGCGGCTGACCGGTCCGCGGAGGCGTGGGCTGGGCGGGCGGTGTGGTGATGATGTTCTCCGTGTCATGTGAAGCCGGACAGGTGGCGTCCTGCGTTCCCGGGCTCGTTGCTGCTGCTGAGGCCGCGGCCGGGGCGGCCGTACGTCCGGTGGGTGCGGTCTCCCGCTCGTACCAGGTGCGGAGCGACTCGGCCACGGCGTCCAGAAGGCCGTCGCGCACTGCGTTGGCGATGGTGCCGTCGCAGAACCGCTCGCCCCGCACGATCGCCGTCGCTGCCCGCACGGCGTCGGCCGGGCGCAGTCGCCCGTCCGGCGACAGCTGGGGCACGGGGTTGTCCATCCACCGGTGTTCGGGTGTCACCGCTCCGACGCGGGCCAAGGAGAAGATCGCGCGATCCAGTCCCTCGCTGTAAAGGGGGTACGGAACCTGGATCGCACCGCTGGGCCCCTTCTGGCCCCCGCCCCACTTGACGTCCCGGTCCTCGTCCGTGAGCGCGTCGAAGGCATCGGCCAGTTCGTGCCATGCCTCCGGGTTCTCCCGGTCGAGCTGGGCGAGCAGGCGCTGGTCGTCGGCGGGGGTGACGCGACACGCGAGCTCCTCGACCGCGGCCACATCGGGAGCGGCCATGACGGGGCCCACGCCGGGCTCGCGGCCGAGGAACTCCAGGACGCCCAAGGGGGCGAGCCCGCGTTCACGGGCCTCGCGGAGCCGGCCGTACCACTCCGTCGCCGCCGTGTACGCACTGCTGCTGCTCGCCTTCCGGCTGATCCATCCGACGTCGTCGGTGCCGGCCCAGGCGTATCCGACGACTTCTCCGTCGGATGCGGCGATGGCGATGTAGTGCACGGGGGCGGACATGTCAGTCAGGCCGGAGTCACTCACCCTCGGCGAGTGCCTCGACCACCCCGGCGTTCGGAGCGTCGGTGAGGGAGCCCGGGAGGGGGCGGCCCTTGCCCGCGGTCTCCGGGTCGCCGTACAACTCGGAGAGAGCCTGGGACGACGGCAGACCGCGCTCCTTCGCACTGCGCAGCCGGCGAATCCAGAAACCGGCTTCGTTCATCGCGCGGGGCCCGCCGGCCTTCCGCGACTCGAATGCGGCGGCCCCCTCGTCATCGGCCCACAGGTACCCGAGGACGGAGCCGTCCTCCTTGTCGACGACGGTGAAGTACTGCACCGGCTTGTCGGTGTAGGCCTGGTAGCGCGCCGGCCCCGTCGAGAGGTTGAAGTGCACGTCCTCGTCGAAGCGCGGGTTGATCGGTCGTTCACTGCTCATGGCGTCCACATTCCTTTGGATCGGGCTGTTCTGCGTCGAAGGCTATGGGTGCGGCCTCGGCAGAACCTCCCCGTACACGTGCCACTTGCCGTCCGTCTCGTCCATGAAGACACGCGTCACCTTGTACTCGGAGCCCTTGGCGAGCAGCAGCTCGCGCTCTCCGGGATACTTCGAGAGGTGATCGATCCACAGTGCGGGAGTGTCCTTCGGCACCCGCAGGTGCATGTGCACAGGCTTCTGGTCGAACGGGGGCGGCGGCGTCTTGCCGAGTGCCGTCGAGGTGAAGGCCTTGTCGTCGAACACACCGCCCTCCATTTCCGCCGGTGACTTCAGCGGGCGGCCGTCGATCTTGATGTGGTCGACCCCGGTGCCACGCACGATCATGACGTCTTCGGGGACAGGGCGGGCGCCCATGACCTTGTCCATCTCCTCGATGGTCTGCTTGAGCGAGTCGTCCAGCTTGTCGCCGAAGCGCAGGTGGCTGTTGATCAGGTCGTACTCGTTGCCGCTGTAGGTCTTCAGCGCCTGCCGCGACTCGGGGGACAGGCTGTCCAGGAAGTCGTTCCAGTACGCGTTGCCGTACTTCAGCCCCGCGGCGTTGCTGGCGCTGGGCGCGGGGTTCGTGCCGCGCGCCAGTTCTTCCATGGCCACCGCGTGCTTCTCTGCGGCGGTGGGCAGGTTGTCGAAGTCGTCCGACGACATGTGCGGCTTGTACTCGAACGGCTCGTTGGCGCCGCCGCCCGGTACGTCCGTGCCGCCGTGACCCGGGGCGGCCGGGGCATCGGCGCCGTGGTGCGCGCCGCCGTCCCCGAGGTCCGGGTGGTCACCGGCATGCGCGGCGTCGTCGCCCGCGTGGGCCGCGTCGTCCGCGTGACCGGCGCCGTGCGAGCCGTCGTGCCCGTGTGCGCCGTCGTGCCCGTGCGAGCCGGGGCCGTCGTGGCCCGGGCCGTGGGGGGCGTCGGGTGCGTGCGGGTTGCCGGTGCCCGGTACGTCGTGGCCGGGGCCATGGGGGCCGGTCGGCGGCAGGTCGTGCCCGTGGCCGTGCGGGGTGGTGGGCATGTGCGGGCCGGGCTGGCCCGGGACGTGGCTGCCCACGTTGCCCGGGACGTGGCCGGCCGGGGTGCCCGGGAAGTGGCCCGCCGGAGCGCCGGGGACGTGGCCCGCGGGAGCGGTCGGCGTGGACTGGTGGTACCAGGGGGCCGAGCTGCCGGGGTGACCGCCGGCGCCGGGAACGTGCTGGCCGCCGGAAGGCACGTGGCCCGCGTTGCCGCCCGCTGCGTTGTCGAAGGACGCGGGGGCGGGGCCGAACGAGCCCGGTGTGTGCGCGGCACTGCCGGTCGGCACGTGTCCGGGAGCGCCACCGGCCGGCACATGGCCGTCGGCCGGTACGTGGCCAGGGGCGCCGCCGTACGGTGCGTGACCGCCGTACGGCGCGTGACCGCCGGTCGGTACGTGGCCGCCGGGGTTGGCGTGGCTGCCCGGCAGGTGGTTGCCCGAGTTGCCGTTGCCCGGTACCTGGTCGAACGAGCCGCCCGTGGGGCCGAAGGAGCCGCCATGGGGGCTGGGGCTGGGGCTGTAGGAGCCACCGTGCGGGCCGAAGGAGTTGCCCTGCGGGCCGAAGGAGCCGTTGGACGGCGGCCCGTAGGAACCGGTCGACGGGGGGCCGTACGACCCCGTCGGCGTGTGGCTGCCCGCGTTGACCGGGGTGTCGCCGTGCCCGCCCATCGGTACCGCGTCGTTCGCGTGCGGCGCGCCGGGGAAGCCGCCTCCCGTGGGTGCGCCCGCCGTCGACGGCTGGTTGATCGTCCAGGACTCCGGCAGGCCCGTACCGGGAACCGTCGCGTGCGGGGCCGGGGTCGCGTGGGGGATGCCGTTCGTGCCGACGGAAGCGGCACCGGTCTGCGGGAGGTGCGTGTCGGGCAGGTCCAGTGAGCCGTCGGGCAGCGTCGGTACGTCAACCTTGCCGATGCCCTTGATGCTCTTGGCGATGTCGCCGATCTTCGACAGGCCTGCGCCCGCGCCCTTGGCGACATACGTCATGGGGTCGATGACCTTGCCGGCCTTGCCGGCCACGGAGAGGGCCTTGGCCACCGCTCCGGCCTTGCCCGCCCCGGCGGCCGCGCCGCCGGCGCCGCCGGTGAAGACGGTGGTGACCACGTTGAAGGTCACCGCCCCCGCCGCCCGGCCGGGGTTCTTGCCCCACTCGTCCCAGGCCACCAGGGCCTTGCCGGTCTCCTTCATCGCGGTGCGCGAATCCCGCAGCCAGCTCGGCATCTTGTCATCCGGCAGCGCCCAGAACGCGGTGCCCACCCCGGGGATGGAGGAGATGGCCAGCCCGGTGGCCAGCTGCGCCAGGCCCTTCCAGGCCTGGCCCATGGCATCCCAGCCGCCGAAGCCCACCAGGGTGCCCAACCCCTTGATGGTGCCCCAGATCCCGTCCACGATCAGGCCGTCCCACACAAAGGACTTCACCCAGTGGCCGACCTCGTACCAGTGGTGCTTCTCCTCCACCGGATTGCCCCAGGGGAGCTTGGCGTTCTTCATGTCCTCGGCGGAGAAGCCGTACTGGTTCTTCTTCTCCGAACCGTCCCCCGCCACCATCTTCGGGCCGTTCCACAACGCCACGATCTTGTTGTGGCAGGTCCGCTCGGCCGCCCAGAACGCCGCCACGGTGGCGGTGATGTCGTCGCGGATCCGGTTGTGCTCGGCGATCAGATCCTCGTCGTAGTCGCCGTCCTCATCGTCCTTGTGGTCCCGGATGAAGGCCTCGGCCTCGCGCTTGAGCGCTTGCAGCTTCGGCACCAGGGGGCGGATCTCCTCGGCATAGGCCGACAGGGCCGAGGCCACCGTCTCCAGGCCGTCGGCGAACTCATCCGCCCGGGTCTGCACCGGCTTGGTGGAGGCGAACAGCTGCTCGGCCTCGGGCGCCTTGTAGTACGCCGACAGGCCCTGGAAGCGGGAGTGGACCTCCGCACCGGTGGTGCGGATGCGCCCGGCGTCCGCCTTCAGCGCCGCATGGTCCTTCTCCAGCTCCGGCAGGTTGCCGGTGTACTGCGGAATCTGCTCGGGCTTCAGGTCGATCTTCACCGCTCCTGGGCCCCCGGCTTCGTCGGATCCACATCCACCGCGCCCAGCGCCTTGCGCTGCGCCTCCGCGGCCATCTCCAGATCCCCGTCGGTATAGGCGGTGGTGGCATCCACCGCGCCGTTGAGGGACTTGCCCGCCCGCATCGCGATGAACTTCAGATCGTTCAGGGTGTGCTCGGAGAACTGCGACAGCGCCAGCGCCACCAGCCCCCCGGCCGGCTTCTCCCCCTTGCCCCCGCCGCCGTGGCCCTCGCCCTCGGCGGCGATGGTGCCCGCATGGGCCGCCGCGGACTGCAGATGCTCCCCGTACGCCTTGGTATGCCTCTCGATCCGCCCGGCCACCTCGCCGGTCGTCTTCAGCACACCCGAAATGCCCTGCGGATCCAGATCCCAGCCGGCCATGCGCTACCCCTGCTCCCCGTAACCAGCCACACCCACCGAAAAAGGTCAGCCGATGTTGTCCACCGCGGCCTTCGCCTTGGACAGCGTGTGCTGCGCCGTCCCGTCGTTCTTCTCCAGCGTCGTCCTCAGCAGCTGGATGATGTTCTTGACCTCCTGCGAGGCCCGGTTCCAGCGCATCTCCTTGCCGTGGTACTCATCCGCCACGCCATCGGCGGTGAAGTCCGCCATCGCCGCCTTCACCTGACCGTCCCGCGCCGTGATCACCTGCTCCAGCCGCGCGATCACCGTCTGGATGTTCCCCTGCGCATCCGCCGACGCACCCGTGTCGTACGAACGACGATCCTGACCCGCACCCATGAACGCTCACTCCCCGTGAAGTTTCGTCAGCTCGACGGCCCGGCCACCGGGCACCGTCGAAGGATCAACGGCCCGTCTCGGTGGTGAGAGCGGGCCGGACTGCCCGGAGGCTCAGCGGCTGCCGAAACGGGCCGCGTCGAAGTTGGCCGCGGACATCTGCTGCCGCGCGTTGTCGCCGTGCTCCTGGTCACCGGAGCTGAACGCCGACTCCATGCCGGACTGACCGCCCAGGATCGCGGACAGCGAGCTCTGCAGCGACGAAGCGATCTCGTCCGAACGCGCCTTGAACTGGTCGAAGGCCGCCTTGCCCGAACCGTTGAACTTGCCCTCCAACGGTGCCGCCGCGTCCACCAGCTGGCGGATGAGTCCGCCCAGGTCCTCGCTCGACCCGCGCGACTTCGACTGCAGGTTCGACAGAACCTGCGACCCCATATCGAACTTCATCTGGCTGGCTCCCCCTGCCGGGCTGGACGGCTGCTAAGTGGAGTCATATCTATCAAGCGGGGGTGGGCGGTGCAATTGAGGGGGAGGGGCCTTGTGACCCGCCTGTGACATGGTCCATCGGGGCCGGTAAGTCACCAATGAGGACATATCCGGAGTAAGGCATTCCCTCGCGTGTGCCCGCCGGGGCGAGACGCTGAAGCGACCGCAAACGGAATGTGAATGTCCTCTCATGCCGAGTTCAAGCGGAGTCAAGGCGAGTCGTGGCGATATCTAGGCTGAGGCCATGAGTGATCTGTACGCCGTGGACCTCGCACTGAACCTCCGGGAGTCCGTACCGGACGCCGTGCTCGCCGACCTGAGGTGGCACCTCGGCATCGAGAGCGCCGAAGCGGACGGCGCGTTCCCGTTGCTGACGGCACGCGGCCCGGCGGTACGCATCGGTGGCGTCCTGGTCGGAGAGCTGCTGCGGACGGTCGGCGGATGGTCCCTGACAGCGCGCCAGGAAATACACGCCGAGGTCCTCCCCGAACTCGAAGAGCTCGCGGAGCGCCTTGCCCACCACTCCGGCACCGAGGGAGTCATCGGCCAGCTCCGTTTCTACGAGGAGTACACCCCCACCCTCCTGATCAACAACTCGGGAACGCTGGTGAAGAGGGACTCGGCCCACGCAGGGTGAGCAGGCGTCCAGCGCTTCCGCGGGCGGCATAGGTTCGGGGTATGGAGATCCTCAGTGTGAATGTCGGGGTGGCGAAGGCGGTCGAGTACACCGATGCGCCGTCCGGAACGACCGGTATCGACAAGCGGCCGGTGAGCGGGGCCGTGCGGGTGGCGGCGCCCGGGCCGGCCGGGGTGGGGGCCAGTGGGGTGGCCGGGGACGCGGTCTGCGATCTGCGGTACCACGGGGGCGACGACCGGGCCGTCTACGCGTTCGCCCGGGAGGAACTGGACGGGTGGGAGCGGGAGCTGGGGCGGTCCTTCGCCGACGGCGCGTTCGGGGAGAACCTCACCACCCTCGGGATGGACCTGCGGGAGGCGCTCGTGGGTGAGCGGTGGCGGGTCGGGGACGAGGTCGTGCTGGAGGTGTCGGGCGGGCGCATCCCGTGCCGTACGTTCGCGGGCCGGCTCGCCGAGAAGGGCTGGCTGCGGCGGTTCACGCTGGCGGGCTCACCGGGGGTGATGCTGCGGGTCGTACAGCCCGGTGAGCTGCGTGCCGGGGACCCGGTCGAGGTGGTCGACCGGCCTGACCACGACGTGACCGTCGGACGGTTGTTCCGTGCCGTGACGACCGAGCGCGCGTCGTTGCCGGATGTGCTGGCCGCCGCGGAGTGGATGGAGCGGGAGCAGCTGGCCATCGCGCGGAAGTATGCGGAGAAGTACGCGGAGCAGTGCTCGGAGAAGTAGGGAGGGTAAGGGGAGTTGGTGAGGGAGGGGCGGGGCTTGGTGGTGGGGCGCTAGCGGGAGACCTTGCGGCCTGCTGACGGGCGGAGGCGGTTCATGACCGTCATGTACGAGGCGGGGAAGAGGCGGGCCAGGAGGTCGGGGACCACGGCGGAGGGGGCGATGAGGACGCGGGGGCGGCGGGTGCGGATGCCGGCCAGGATCTGTTCGGCGGCCTTGTCGGCGGGGTAGGTCAGCAGCTTCGCGAAGCTCTCCTTGCCCGCGCGGACCTCGGCTTCGGTCGCCCCGGCGGCCACCCGGGCGTTCTCGGCGATGCGGGTGCGGATGCCGCCGGGGTGGACGGTGGTGACCCCGGTGGCCCGGTCGGCGAGTTCGTGGCGGAGCGATTCGCTGAAGCCGCGCAGGGCGAACTTGCTGGCGGAGTACGCGGTCTGGCCGGGCGGTGCGATCAGCCCGAACAGGCTGGAGACGTTGACGACGTGGCTGCCGGGGGAGCGCCGGAGGTGCGGGAGGAAGAGGCGGGTGAGGGCCACGGGTGCATGGAAGTTGACGGCCATCACCCAGTCGAACTCCTCGGCCGACACCTGCTCGAACCGGCCGCCGAGCGCCACTCCCGCGTTGTTGACGAGGAGGGTGATGCGGGGGTGCGCCTCGGTGATGCGGGTGACGAGGGCGTCCAGGCCGGCGGTGTCCGAGAGGTCGGCGACGTAGGTGCCGACGGTGAGGGCCGGGCGGTCCTCGCGTATCCGGTCGGCGACGGCTGCCAGCCGGTCGGCGTCGCGGTCGACGAGGACCAGGCCGCTGCCGCGCGCGGCGAGACCGTAGGCCAGCTGCTCGCCCATGCCGTCGGCCGCGCCGGTCAGGACGGCGGTACCACCGGCGAACCGGTACGGCGCGAGGGCAGCGGGCATGGGGTCCTCCAGAGGGTGTGCGGGACGGGACGGTCGGCTGTCGGGGCGTACCAGTCTGCCCGGGACGGACGCTCCGCACTTGACCTTGTGCGACAGAGGCTCATCCCTGTGCGACATCGGAGGCCGCGCCTCCACGGCGCACCGCTGTGGGCGGCAGCCCCCACCAGCGGCGGCAGCAGCGGCTCAGGGCGGACTGTTCGGAGAGGCCGAGGAGGGCGGCGATCTGGGTCATGGGGAGGGCGGTGCCGGTGAGGTAGTGGCGGGCGGCCTGGCGGCGTACGTCGTCGAGGAGCGCGGCGTACGTCGTGCCTTCCTCGCGGAGCCGCCGCTGGAGGGTGCGCGGGTGGACGCTGAGCAGCCGGGCGACCGCGCCGATGCCGGGCGGGGCCGTGCCCAGGGACTGCTGGACCGCGCCGCGTACCCGGGGGACGAGGCTGGCGCGGTCGTCCGGTGCCTGTTCGGCGAGGAAGGCCAGGGCGAGCTGGCGCAGGTGTTCGTCACCGCCCGCGAGGGGCCGGCCGCCGAGGCTCTTCGGTACGCGGAGCAGGGCGGCGGGGCGTGCCACGCGTACGGGGACGCCGAAGAACTCCTCGTACGCGGAGAGCGGGGCGGCCGGGCGGTACGGGAGTTCGACGGTGCGCAGGCCGTAGGGGCCGTCGACGAGGAACTGGATCGCACGGTGCAGGAAGCCGAGGCCGAGGTCGGTGCCCTGGACGGGGGCCGGCAGGCCGGGGTGCGGGCCGTAGCGCAGGGCGGCGATGCCGGGGGCGCCGTACGGGTCGGGTTCGAGGGTGAGGCTGAGGGCCTGCGCGTGCACGAAGAGGTAGCGCGAGGTGCATTCGAGGGCGTCGGCGACCGTGGGGGAGTTCTGGATGGCCAGGGCGAGCGCGCCGAGCATGCCGAAGTCCTGGCGGGTCGCGACGCGCAGGCCGAGGTCGGGGCGGTCCAGCGCGGTGGCGGCGAGCTCCAGGACCCTGGTCATGGCGAGGTCGTCGACCAGGAGGTCGTCGGTGTCGAGCGCCGCGACGGGCAGGCCGGCGGCCCTGGCGTACTCCTCGGCGTCGCCGCCCAGCTCGGCGACGGTGGCGCGGAAGCCGCGCAGCCCGGCCGATCTGATCACCGACATGGCGGCCCGGTCACGGACGCGCGGGTCCGATCGCTGACATGCTGATCGCTGGCATGTCGTCCAGGGTCAAATACGTGTCGTGTGAAGTCAAGAACGCCTCCCGTGCCGTTCCGCAGACTGGGACCATGACGACTTCCGCCGGCTCGCAGCCGGTCCCCGAGCGCCCCGCGGCGCCGCGCCCGGCCGCTGAGCGCCCGGCTGACGGGCACCCGCTCCCCGAGCACCTCGACGTCGTGATCGTCGGCGCCGGACTGTCCGGCGTCGGCGCGGCCTACCGGCTGCGGACCGAGTGCCCCGGCCGGTCGTACGCGCTCCTGGAGGCCCGCGAGTCCATGGGCGGTACCTGGGACCTCTTCCGGTACCCAGGCATCCGCTCGGACTCGGACATGTTCACCCTCGGCTACCCCTTCCGGCCGTGGCGGGGAGACAAGTCGATCGCCGACGGCGCCTCGATCCTGCGGTACATCAAGGAGACGGCCGCCGAGTTCGGCATCGACCGGCACATCCACTACCGCACGAAGGTGGTCGGCGCCGACTGGTCGACCGAGCACGCGCGGTGGACGCTGACCGTGGAGCGCCCGGAAGCGGCCGGCGAGCCGGTGCGGTCCACCGTCACCTGCGACTTCCTGTACTCCTGCGCGGGGTACTACGACTACGAGCGCGGGCACGCGCCGGACTTCCCCGGGATCGGGAGCTACACCGGGACGGTCGTGCATCCGCAGTTCTGGCCCGAGGACCTGGACTACACGGGCAAGCGCGTCGTGGTCATCGGCAGCGGGGCCACCGCCGTCACCCTCGTGCCCGCGATGGCCCGGCAGGCGGCGCACGTGACGATGCTCCAGCGCACACCGACCTGGATCAGCGCGGTACCGGGCCGGGACCGGATCGCCGACAAGGTGCGCAGCGCCCTGCCCGCGGGCGTGGCCCACCGTGCCGTCCGCACCAAGAACATCCTTTTCGGCATCGGCTTCTACCAGTTCTGCCGGCGCCGGCCGCAGGCCGCACGGAAGCTGCTGACCCGCCTGAACACCCGCGTACTGAAGGACGAGCAGGCGGTACGCGACCACTTCACGCCGCCGTACGACCCCTGGGACCAGCGGCTGTGCGCCGTACCGGACGCCGACCTGTTCAAGGTGCTGCGGCAGGGCCGGGCCGAGGTCGTCACCGACCACATCGACAGCTTCGTGCCCGAGGGCGTCCGGCTGAGGTCGGGGAAGGTGCTGGCGGCGGACGTGGTCGTCACGGCCACCGGGCTCCAGCTGCTCGCCTTCGGGGGGATCGCGCCGCGGGTCGACGGGCGGCCGGTCGAGCTGTCGCGGCAGTTCGTGTGGCGCGGCGCGATGATGACCGGCGTGCCCAACTTCGCCGTGTGCATCGGTTACACCAACGCCTCCTGGACGCTCCGTGCGGACCTCACCTCGCGGCTGGTGTGCAAGGTGCTGAACTTCATGGACCGGAACGATTACGCGGCGGTGGTGCCGGAGCCCGGGCGCCCGCTCGCCGAACGCCCGCTGCTCGACCTCGCCGCCGGGTACGTCAAGCGCTCCATCGACGCCTTCCCGCGCCAGGGCGACCGCGGGCCGTGGAAGGTACGCCAGAACTACGTGCTGGACGCCGCCACGACGATGCGTACCAACCTCCGGCGCACGCTGAAGCCCACACCCCGCGCGGCGGTGCGCCGAGGGCAGCAGGCGGCAGGCCGCGCGCCGGGGCACGCGCCGGGCCGGTCCCAGGCGCACACGCGGGCCGAGGCCGCCAAGTGAGCGCCGTCGACGCGACGTACGTGGACGTCGGAGGGCACCCCGTACGCGTACGGGTCAGTGGCGAAGCGGGCGGCCCGCCGGTCGTGCTGCTGCACGGCATCGCCCGCAGCCTGGAGGACTGGCAGCTCACCCACGACCTGCTCGCGGCGCGCGGGTACCGGGTCATCAGCACCGACCTGCCCGGCTTCGGGCTGACCCGGCGGATGCCGGGCCGCGCCGGGCTCGCCGCGTTCGCGCGGGCCGTGGTGGGCGTGCTGGACACGCTGGGGGAGCGGCGGCCCGTGCACCTCATGGGCAACTCGCTCGGCGGCGCGGTCGCCATGACCGTCGCCGCTGAGCACCCGCGCCGGGTGGCCTCCCTGGTCCTCGCCGGCAGCGCCGGCTTCGGGCGCGAGGCCAACCTCTCGCTGCGCCCGATGGGGTACGCGGTGCTGGCGGCGCTGCCGGGCGTCGGGAAGCGGTTCCGGGCACGTGCCAGGGACGCCGGTATCCAGGTCAACCGGGACCTGTTCCACGATCCGCGGCACGCCACCGAGGAGATGATCCGGCATGCGGGAGAGGTCGGCCGGCAGCCCGACTTCCGGGGCACCTTCACCGCCACCCTGCTCAGCCTGGGCGTGCCGGTCCTCGGGTCGTACCCCGGCTGGCGCCGCGCCCTCCTCGCGCGGACGGCGGCGGCCCGGGTGCCCACGCTCGTCGTCTGGGGCGAAGCGGACGCGGTGCTGCCGGTGAAGCACTTCCACGCCGCGGTCGCCGCCCTGCCGCACGCCGGCAGTCATCTTTTCCCGGCCACGGGGCACATGCCCCAGATCGAACGAGCGGCTGAATTCACCGAGCTGGTGGCCGGGTTCCTGGACAGCGCGGCGGGCCCGGCGAAGGATGCCGAGGGGACCGGCACCGGGGGCACGTCCGCGGCGGGGACGCCGGAAGAAGCCCGGCGAGGGGAAGCGGCGCTGTGAAGGGGTGACGTGAGGCATGGCGGGGACGCAGGCACCGGCCCCGGAGGCCGCACCGGTCCCCGCCCCGCTGCGCGCCCGCTACGAGCTCACCCGCTCGGTGGTGGCGGGCCGCCCGGTCCTGCGGCTCACCCCGCGCCGCGGTGCCACCGGCCGCCACCTGCTCTACACGCACGGCGGCGCCTACGCCTTCCCGCTGCAGGAGCCGCACTGGTGGCTCCTCCAGCACGCCGCCAAGGACACCGGCGTCACCCTCACCGTCCCGCTCTACCGGCTCGCGCCCGAAGGAGACGCGGATGCGGCGTACGCCCTGCTGCGCAGGGTCTACGCGGACCTGTGCGCCGAGGCGGGGTCCGGGAACGTCACGCTCGGCGGCGACTCGGCCGGCGGCGGGCTCGCCCTCGGCCAGGCCGTCGCGTACCGGGACGCGGGGGTCGCCCCGCCCCGCCGGATCCTGCTGTTCTCGCCTTGGCTGGACCTCACCATGTCGCACCCCGCGCTGCCGGCGCTGGAACCGCTCGACCCGTTGCTCCGTACCGGCGACCTGATCGAGGCGGGGCGGCTGTGGGCGAACGGTGCCGATCCGCGCGACCCGTTGCTCAGCCCGCAGTTCGCGGAGGTGACCGGGCTGCCGCCGGTGCACGTCTTCCAGGGCGGCCGGGACCTCTTCGCCGCCGACGCGCGGCTGCTGGCCGAACGGCTGGCGGCGGCCGGCAACGGGGGCACGTTCACGTTCGAGCCGGAGGGCGAGCACGTGTACGTGAGCGCGGTGTGGACGCCCGAGTCGCGCAGGTCGCTCGCGAGGGTGCGGGGGCTGCTGCGGAACGGCTCGCCGCATGCCTGACGACGGGGTGTCAGTTGGCGCGCACGGCGCGCGGGGCTGATCGGCGTCGACACGGACGCGGTCGTACGGGAGGCGGAACGCACGGCGGCACGCGTACGGGAGGCGGCGCGGGAAGCCGCGTCATCTCGGCCTTGAGTCTCCAGCGACGGGAGACTCCAAGGTGGTGGACATGAACGACGACGCCCTCCGGAGCATCGGTGAGCTGTCCCGGCTGACCGGTCTGAGCGTGAAGACCATCCGGTTCTGGTCCGATGCCGGAGTGGTGCCGCCGACCGACCGCACCCCCGCCGGCTACCGGCTCTACGGCCCCGACGCACTGGCCCGGCTCGGCCTCGTGCGGACGCTGCGCGACCTGGGGATCGACCTCGCCACCGTCCAGCGGGTGCTGGCGCGCGAGATCACCGTCCCGGAGGTCGCCGCGGCGCACGCCGAGGCCCTGGACGTGCAGATCCGCACCCTGCGGCTGCGCCGGTCCGTACTGCGCGCGGTGGCCGGACGCGGGTCCACACCTCAGGAGATGGAACTCATGCACAAGCTCGCCCACCTGTCCGGACAGGAACGCCGCAATCTGATCGAGGAGTTCGTCGAGAGCGTCTTCGGAGGGCTCGACGTCGGCCCCGAGTTCCCGGAGATGATGCGCGACGCCGTACCGGACCTGCCGGACGACGCGTCCCCGGAGCAGATCGAGGCCTGGACCGAACTGGCGGAGCTGGTGCAGGACGCGGAGTTCCGGGCCGGCCTCCGCGCGGCCGCCGCCGACCAGGCACGGGTCCGTACGGAAGGCGGGGAACCGGATCCGGCGGCGGCCCGGGAGACGGCCGCGCTGCTCCAGGAGCGGACCGCCCGGGCCCGCGCGGCCGGCATCGAGCCGGAGTCGGCGGCGGCCGGTCCGGTGGCCGACGAGCTCGTGGCCGCGTACGCCGGACTGGCCGGGCGGAGCGACGGGCCGGAGTTCCGTGCCTGGCTGCTGGCGCGCCTGGAGTCCTCGCACGTCGCGGAGTACGAGCGGTACTGGCAGCTGCTCGCGGTGATCAACGGGCAGCCCGCACCGGCCGCCACGGCCCCGGCGGTCCGGTGGCTGGCCGCGGCGCTGCGGGCCCATCCGCGGTCCCGGTGAGCGGCGGGGGTGCCGCTGTGCTCAGCGGGGGAAGACCTCGAAGGTGACGGCCGGGCGGCCGCGGTGGCGGTCGCCCGCCATCTGGAGCATCTGCTCGATGAACCCGCGGGCGTAGGCCTCCGGGTCCTGCGCCCCGCCGTTGAGGCCCTCGATGTAGGAGCGGTGCTCGGCGAGCGAGGCGATGGCCCGCTCGATGCCGGGGCCGACCTCGACGGCGTGCGTGGGGTGCGGCGAGCCGGCGACCGCCACCCGGCGTACGCCGTTCCAGGGCGCGAGTCCGTACTCCTCGTACAGCTCGGGGAAGATCCAGCGGTTGCCCGCGTCGCCCGCCGCGTCCAGGACGGCACGCCCGACCACCCGGTGGTCGGGCGTGTTCCAGTGCACGCCGCCCCAGGTGTCGTGGTGGTTGATGGTGAGGAGCAGTTCCGGGCGGTGCCGGCGGACCGCGGCGGCCAGGTCGCGGCGGAGCGGCAGCCCGCCCTCGACGACGCCGTCCGGATGGCGCAGGAACTCCACGTTCTGCACGCCGACCGCCGCCGCGCTCGCCCGCTGCTCGGACTCACGGACCACCGCGCACTCGTCGGGGCCGAGCCCGTCGATACCCGCCTCGCCATGGGTGACCAGCAGGTACGTGACCTCGCGGCCCGCGTCGGTCCATTCGGCGACGGCGGCGGCCGCGCCGTATTCGAGGTCGTCCGGGTGGGCGACGACCGCCAGGGCACGCTCCCAGTCGTCCGGCAGCGGGGTGAGGCCGGCCGGTTCCTGGGCGGGGGGCTCGGGTGCGGGCACGGGAGGCTCCTTTCCCTGAGCGGCGCACGCGTGCGCCGGCTCCCTGGGCGGCGTACCGACGGCGGCGTACGCCTGCTCCGATCCTCCCACGGAGCGGTGGCCGGGGATGGCCGGAAACGGGCCCGTCCGGCGCGGCTGATCCTCGACGGTCGCGGGGCGGGTACGGAAGGGGCGTGCGGTGCGGATGCGGCTGCATTTGCGTCCGGGTGTGCGGATGCATGTGCGTAAGGGGGGAAAGAGAGGAGTGGTGACCACGCCGGCCGGACGGTCATGTCGGGCCTGGTGAGCCGCCGGTGCCCGGTCATGGCGTGCGCCGGGGGGCGCGAACTGCCCTGCTGCTGTACCTGCTGAGCTGCGTGTCATCACATCGGGTGAATAAGTGGCCCAGGCTTGCGGGTGACAACGGTGGGTTGCCACGCTGTTGCTGACTGTCAAGCCCTTGGGAGGGCATGTGCCTTTCGGTGAGCAGCCCGCGTACCTCCGCGTCGCCGGCGACCTGCGTCAGAAGATCGTCGACGGTGTGCTGCCGCCGCACACTCGCCTCCCCTCGCAGGCCCGTATCCGCGAGGAGTACGGCGTTTCGGACACCGTGGCGCTGGAGGCGCGCAAGGTCCTGATGGCCGAAGGACTGGTGGAAGGCCGCTCGGGATCGGGCACGTACGTCCGCGAGCGCCCCGCCCAGCGCCGGGTCGCCCGCGCCGGCTACCGCACCGGGGCCGGCGCGACGCCGTTCCGCCAGGAGCAGTCGGACGAGAAGGTCAAGGGCACCTGGGAGTCCAGCAGCGAGCAGGACGAGGCGACCGAGACGGTCGCGGACCGGCTGCGCATCCGGCCGGGCGAGCGGGTCATGCGCACCCGCTATCTCTTCCGCACCGAGGGCGAGCCGTCCATGCTCTCCACGTCCTGGGAGCCACTGGAGGTGACCGGGCGGACGCCCGTGATGCTGCCCGAGGAGGGGCCGCTGGCCGGGCGCGGCGTGGTCGAGCGGATGGCGGCCATCGACCTGATCGTCGACAACGTCGTCGAGGAGGTCGGGGCCCGGCCGGGGCTGGCGGAGGAGGCGATGGTGCTGGGCGGGGTGCCCGGCCACACCGTGCTGGTCGTCTCGCGTACGTATTACGCGGGCGGCCGCCCCGTGGAGACCGCCGACGTGGTCATGCTCGCCGACCGGCACCGGATCGCCTACCACCTGCCGGTGCGGTGAGGTTCCGCTGCCGGCGCTGTGAGGTTCATGGCAAGTGCCGTCATGCCTGGCGATAGCCAACTTCCGTTGCGCACCGCACGTACCGGCACGTAACCCCCCAGCCCAACGGTCCGCTACGTGCGAGTTTGTCCGTATTCGGCGGGCGGCGGGTGATGTTGAAAAACTCACACCCCCTCAGTGAGCGGGGGTATTTGACCCAACCTTGGATTCCGATCTTCCGTTTCGCTTTTACGATGGCGAAGTTTGTGCACGGCCGTGGGGGAAGATCAGGAGACCAAGCACGTTGAGCACGCCGAAGACTTCGAGCGCGGAGCAGGGCTCCCACTCGAACTACCGCAGGTCCCTCGGGACCATAGCCCTGACGGCCACGGGACTCGGGTCGATCATCGGCTCCGGCTGGCTGTTCGGGGCCGAGCGGGCCGCCGCCATCGCCGGTCCTGCCGCCATCCTGGCCTGGGTCATCGGCGCGGTCGTCGCCCTCACCATCGCCCTCACCTACAGCGAGCTGGGCGCGCTGTTCCCCAAGGCCGGCGGCATGGTCCGGTACGGCCAGTACTCCCACGGCTCGCTGGCGGGCTACCTCGCCGCCTGGGCCAACTGGATCGCGATCGTCTCCGTCATCCCCGGTGAGGCGACCGCGTCCGTCCAGTACATGAGCTCCTGGGACTTCAGCTGGGCGGATCACCTGTACGACGGCAAGGAGCTCACCGGGCTCGGCGTCGCGTTCGCCAGCGTCCTGCTGGTCTTCTACTTCTTCCTGAACTGGTTCGCGATCACGCTGTTCGCGAAGACGAACACCGCGATCACCGTCTTCAAGGTCGTCGTCCCGGTCCTGACCGCCGGCGCCCTGATGCTGGCCCACTTCGACACCAGCAACGTCAAGGACTTCGGCGGCTTCGCCCCCAACGGCTGGAGCGCCGTCTTCACCGCCGTCGCCCTCTCCGGCATCGTCTGGGCCTTCAACGGCTTCCAGTCCCCGCTGAACATGGCGGCCGAGGCGCGCAACCCGGGCAAGTCGCTGCCCAAGGCGGTCATCTCCTCGATCGTCATCGCGCTGATCATCTACCTGGCGCTGCAGGTCGCCTTCCTCATGGGCGTCCCGCACGGCGACCTGTCCGAGGCCAACGGCTGGGCCGGGCTCGGCTTCAACTCGCCGCTGGCCGACCTCTCCCTCGCCTGGGGCCTGAACTGGCTGGCGATGCTGCTGTACGCGGACGCCTTCATCTCCCCGTCCGGCACCGGCATGATCTACGCCGCCACCACCTCGCGCATGATCCACGGCGTGCAGGAGAACGGCCACCTGCCCGGCGTCTTCGGCCGCGTCGACAAGAAGACCGGCGTGCCGCGCCCGGCCCTCGTCCTCAACCTGGTGATCGCGTTCCTGTTCCTCGCGGTCTTCCGCGGCTGGGGCTCGCTCGCCGAGATCGTCTCCATCGCGACGGTGATCTCCTACATCACCGGGCCGGTCGCCGTGATGTCGCTGCGCCGTCTGTCGCCGGACCTCAAGCGCCCCGTGAAGCTGCGCGCCATGCCGGTCATCGCGCCGATCGCCATGGTCTTCGGCTCGCTGGTCCTGTACTGGGGCCGCTGGCCGCTCACCGGCAAGGTCATCCTGATCATGGCCGTGGGCCTGCCCGTCTGGGCCTGGTACGAGCTGCGCAAGCCGTGGGCCGAGCTGAAGCCGCACCTGAAGGCCGGTGCCTGGATGGTGGCGTACCTGCTGGTCATGGCCGTGGTCTCGTACTGCGGCGGCACGGAGTTCGGTGGCCGCGGCTTCATCCCGCAGGGCGTGGACCTCGTGGTCGTCGTGGTGCTCGCCCTGGCGTTCTACTACTGGGGCGTGCGCAGCTCCTGGCGCAACCCCTCGCTCGTCGCGGTCGAGGCCGAGTCGCTCGCCGCCGCCGAGCGGGAAGCGGACACCGACGGTGACGGTGACGGCCGGGGCCCGGCCGAGAAGGTCGGCGTCGGCGCCTGAGCCGCCGCCCGCACACCGCCCGGCCGCCCGGCACCTCCGTGGTGCCGGGCGGCCGTCGTTTCCGGGGTCCCGGCCGCCCGTCAGCAAGGCGAGTGAAGCGGGGCACCGCATGTGGACGGTGGCATGGCCGGTTCGGTTCCTCTTTGTGCAAAGGCGTATCCGTTGCGTGAAGGTCGGGCGTAGGCTCGGGCATATGCGGAACGGGTTTTCGGTGTTAGTGCAGGACGGGCGCGCCACCGCGCGCAGGACGGCGGACGGAGGAGCGCGATGACCGACAGTGGCGTCGTACTGCCGTGGCTGGTCATCCGCGAGGACGACAACGGCAACCGCTACCGCGTCGGCCGGTACGCCACCCGCGCGGAGGCGGAGCAGGTCGCCGACCGGCTCGACGACCGCGGACACCAGCGGCTCTACGTGGTCGAGCGGGTCGACCGCGCCACCGCCTGAGGCCCCGGGGCCCGGGCAGGAAGGGGAGGATCGCCGCATAGGCTGCGGCGCATGAGTGCGGTGCGCGTGGTCGTGGGCGGAGCGGTGCTGGACGAGGGGCGGCTGCTGGCCGCGCGGCGGACTGCGCCGCCGGAGCTGGCCGGCCGCTGGGAGCTGCCCGGCGGCAAGGTCGAGGACGGCGAGACGCCCGAACAGGCGCTCGTGCGGGAGCTGCGCGAGGAGCTGGGCGTCACGGTGGAGCCGCAGGCCCGCATCCCGGGGGAGTGGCCGCTGAAGCCTGGACTGGTGCTCCAGGTGTGGACCGTACGGCTGGTCTCCGGGACCCCGCGGCCCTTGCAGGACCACGATGTGCTGCGCTGGCTGCCGCCCGGTGACGAGGAGGCGGTGGACTGGCTGGACCAGGACCGCCCGGCCGTGGCGGAGGTGATGGCCCGACTTGTGAGGCAGGGGGCGCTCGATTGATCGGCTACGCCGTTCGCGCCACGATGCACCTGGATGACCCTCTTGGGGCGATAACCGAACCCTGATATCGGGTATGTGCTGATTAACCCCCCTCAAAATGCACAAATCCGCCGGGGGAGCATCGGGCTGGGGAAGTGATCGGCGTGAGCGACAGCGCAGCGGCAGGGTCCCCGGGGTCTCCTGCGTCGCAGGCCCGCCGCCTCGGCACGGCAGCGGTGTCCCCGATCGCCGAGTGGAGCTTCCCCGCCGAGCCCGGCGTGGTCCGTACGGCCCGTGCCATGGTGCGCGAGACGCTGCACGACTGGGATCTGGAACCGGCGGCGGACGTGGCCGTCCTCCTCGTCAGCGAGCTGGTGACGAACTCCCTGCGGTACGCCAGCGGGCCGATCGGCGTACGGATCGTCCGGCTGCGCGGTGGCGACCTCCTCGTGGAGGTGTCCGACCCGCTGCCCGACCCGCCCCGCGAGCGCGCGGCGGCGCCCGACGACGAGGGCGGCCGAGGACTGCAGCTGGTGGCATGCAGCGCCCGTCGGTGGGGCACCCGACGGGGCAGGAGCGGTAAGATGGTGTGGTTCGAACTCGCCGAAACCGGCTGAGGTGCGCCGGGCGGCCGCGCCCCTTGGGGGCCGGGAGCAGAAATCACTGCTTCGTGCCTGGTGGGGAGGTTGGAGCGCACCGTGGTTGGTTATGAGTCTGAGTGAGTTTGCGATCGTTGCTGATTCATCGAGATTTCGTCGATGACCTGCGATCGAGACTGTGCTGTGATCGTGAAGACCGTGTTCCGGATAGCCGTGTTGCTGGATACTCGGCCTGTCCGGTCCGGGCACGATGAGCTGGAGGGGACGGGGCTCGTGAGCGAGATGTCAGCGGGTGAGGAACACCCTGCGATGAGGGATGGGTCGGGCCGGATGGACGTACCGGACGGCCCGCCCGTCTGGCAGAGCAGCGCGCCCGGATCGATCTACGACTACATCCGTGTCGCCTCCTTCGCCCTGGGGCCCGACGGCCGTATCGAGCAGTGGAGCCGCCGCGCCGCCGACATGCTCGGCATCCCGGCCAAGGACGCCATCGGCCAGGACCCCGTGGAGGCCTTCGTCCCGCGCGAGCTGCGCGAGGCCGGCCACCGCACGGTCAGCGAGATCCTCGACGGCCGCGAATGGACCGGGCTGGTGCCCTACCGCACGGGCCCGGACGCGCCCGTCGACGGCCTCGCGGAGATCTACGTCATGCCGTCCGAGACCGGAACCGGCGAGCGGGCCGCGGTCTGCCTCGTCGTGGACGTACGGGCGCTGCGCGGCATCGAGACGGATCTGGCCGCCGCGCAGGCGGTTTTCGGACAGTCCCCCATAGGGTTCATGCTCTTCGGCACGGACCTGCGGCTGCGCCGGGTCAACGAGCGGTTCGCCACCGTCTTCGGCGGCCCGCCGAACAGCTTCAGCGGCGCGGCGCCCGAGGACTACCTGTCCCGCCCCGAGGCCGACCGGCTCAACGCCGCGCTGCGCCGCGTCCTGGAGACCGGTGAACCGGTCTCCGAGATGCAGCTGGTCGGGACCCCGCACGGCACGGACGAGCGCCGCCGCTGGTCGGTCTCGCTGTACCGGCTGCACAGCGCCAGCGGCCGCCCCATCGGCGTCGCGGCGCTCGCCCAGGACGTCACAGGCCGCCGCCGCGCCGAGCGGGAGGCCGCCAACGCCCGGCGCAACCTCGCGCTGCTGAACGAAGCCGGGGCGCGCATAGGCAACTCCCTGGACCTGGAGACCACCGCCCGCACGCTGCTCGACGTCGCCGTACCGCAGTTCTGCGACCTGGCCTCGGTGGACCTCTACCAAGGGCTGCTGGCCGGGGACGAGGCGCCGCCCGGCATGACCGACGGCAGTGCCGAGCTGCGCCGCGTCGCCTTCGCCAGCGCCGTGTCCGACGGGCCGCTGCCCCAGGGCGGCAGCGGCGGCACCGCCCCCGGCGGGCACTCGGAGGACGACGACGGCGCGCCGGTCGCGGTCGGCGCCGTGCACCGCTTCCCCTTCAACTCCCCCTGCGCGGGCGCGCTCCGTACGGCCCAGGCGCAGATCATCCCGGGGCGGGAGACCGACGAGCGGCCCGAGCTGGGCAGCGCCGTCGTCCACTCCACGCTCGCCGTGCCCATGGTCGCCCGGGACACCGTCGTCGGCCTGGTGCAGTTCTCCCGCACCAAGGGCAGCGAGTCCTTCGGCGAGCGGGACACCGCGCTCGCCGTGGAGCTGGCCGCGCGCGCCGCCGTCTGCATCGACAACGCCCGGCTGTACCGCCGCGAGCACGAGCGCGCGCTGATCCTGCAGCGCAGCCTGCTGCCGCCCGGCGACCCGGAGGCGGCGGGCCTGGACATCGCCTGCCGCTATCTGCCCGGTACGACCGCGACCGAGGTCGGCGGCGACTGGTTCGACGTCATCGAGCTGCCAGGACACCGTACGGCGCTGGTCGTCGGCGACGTCATGGGGCGCGGCCTGCGCGCCGCCGTCGCCATGGGGGAACTCCGCACGGCGGTACGGACGCTGGCGCTGCTGGACCTGGAGCCGGCCGAGGTGCTCTCGGCGCTCGACGAGATCGCGCGCGGGCTGGGCGCCACGGGCAGCGGGGCGCGTACGGGCCCGCGGGGGCGCGGGGGCACGGAAGGCGCCGGACCGGACGCGGGCGTGGACGCCGGAGCGGACGCCGGTACGCACGCGGGCGTAGGCGCCCACGCGGGCTCCCGGCGCACCGACCGCGCCGCCGACCGCTCCGAGGTCTACCTCGCCACCTGCGTGTACGCCGTCTACGACCCGGTCACCCGGCGCTGTACGTTCGCCAACGCCGGCCATCTGCCGCCCGTCCTGGTGGAGGAGGGCGAGGACGCCCTGCTCCTCGACGTCCCGCCCGGCATGCCGCTGGGCGTCGGCGGCGAGCCCTTCGAGGAGACCGAGGTCGAGCTGCCGGACGGAGCGCTCCTCGCGCTCTACACCGACGGCCTGGTCGAGTCCCGGGACCACCCGCTCGACGAGGGCCTGCAGGCCTTCCGCGCAGCTCTGTCCGCGGCAGGGCGGCCGCTGGAGGACGCCTGCGACCACGTGCTCTCCGCACTGGACACCCGGCACGGCGAGGACGACATCGCCCTGCTGATGGCCCGGGTGCAGGGCTTGCCCAAGGACGCGGTCGGCGACTGGAACCTCGCCCCCGAGGCCCGCTCGGTCGCCCGCGCCCGCGAGCTGGCCCGCGACCAGCTCACCGACTGGGGCCTGGAAGCCCTGGTCGACACCACGGAGCTGCTGGTCAGCGAGCTGGTCACCAACGCGCTCCGGCACGGCCACGGCGACATCCGGCTCCGCCTGCTCCTGGACCGCACCCTGGTCTGCGAGGTCTGGGACGCGGACCTCGCACAGCCGCGGCGGCGGCGCGCGCGGGACACCGACGAGGGCGGCCGAGGCCTCCAGCTCGTCGGCCTCCTCAGCAGGGGCTGGGGCAGCCGCCGCACGCCCCGCGGCAAGACCGTCTGGTTCGAGCTGGACCTGCCCGACGGCGAGGCCGAACCGGTGGACCCGGCGGACGCGCTGCTCAGCCTCTTCTGAGCGGCGCGTCCGGCCCCGGGCGCAGGAGGCTCAGGACCGCCGCCTGCGGATCGTCTTCCCCAGCCAGACCAGCGGGTCGTACTTGCGGTCCACGGCCCGCTCCTTGAGGGGGATCAGCGCGTTGTCGGTGATGCGGATGTGCTCGGGACAGACCTCGGTGCAGCACTTGGTGATGTTGCAGTAGCCCAGGCCGTGGGCGTCCTGGGCGGCGCGCTTGCGGTCCAGGCCCTCGTCGGCCGCGGCGTCCAGCGGGTGCATGTCCAGCTCGGCGACGCGCATGAGGAAGCGCGGGCCGGCGAACGCCTCCTTGTTCTCCTCGTGGTCGCGGACGACATGGCAGGTGTCCTGGCAGAGGAAGCACTCGATGCACTTCCGGAACTCCTGGGAGCGGCCGACGTCCTCCTGCCGCATGCGGTACTCGCCGGGCTTGAGGTCGGCGGGCGGGACGAAGGACGGCACCTCGCGGGCCTTGGCGTAGTTGAAGGAGACGTCCGTGACCAGGTCGCGGACGACCGGGAAGGCCCGCATCGGGGTGACCGTGACGGTCTCGGCCCGGTCGAAGACCGACATCCGCGTCATGCACATCAGCCGCGGCCGCCCGTTGATCTCCGCGCTGCACGAGCCGCACTTGCCGGCCTTGCAGTTCCAGCGCACCGCCAGGTCCGGCGCCTGGGTGGCCTGCAGCCGGTGGATGATGTCCAGCACCACCTCGCCCTCGTTCACCTCGACGGTGAAGTCGCCGAGGCTGCCGCCCGCCGCGTCCCCCCGCCACACCCTGAAGTGCGCGTCGTACGAACTCACGAGCTCAGCTCCTCGTCCGTCAGGTACTTGGCCAGTTCGTCCCGCTCGAACAGCTCCAGGAGGTCGCCGCGGATCGCCGGCATCTCCCGCCGGGTCAGGTGGATGTGGGCGAGCGCGGGATCCTCGGGCAGCTCGGGCCTGCCGCCGGTGGTCGCCAGGCAGCACAGCAGGTTGACCCGGCGCCAGCGGCGGTCCATCTCGGGGTGGTCGTCGCGGGTGTGGCCGCCGCGGCTCTCCTTGCGCTCCAGGGCCGCACGCGCCACGCACTCGCTGACCAGCAGCATGTTCCGCAGGTCGAGGGAGAGGTGCCAGCCGGGGTTGTACTGCCGGTGGCCCTCCACCCCGGCCCGCCGCGCCCGCACCCGCAGCTCCGCCAGCTTGTCCAGGGCCCGCTCCATCTCCGGCTGCCGCCGGATGATGCCCACCAGGTCGTTCATCGCCTGCTGGAGCTCCTGGTGCAGGGTGTACGGGTTCTCCGCCGGGCCACCGGTGTGCAGCGTGTCCGCGCCCTCCGCGCTGAACGGCCGCAGCGCCTCCGCCTCGGCCGCCTCGATGTCCCGCGGGTCCACCGCCGGGCGCTCCCCGGCCACCAGCGCCGCGGCGTACTCCGCCGCGTACAGTCCGGCCCGCCGCCCGAAGACCAGCAGGTCGGAGAGGGAGTTGCCGCCGAGCCGGTTGGAGCCGTGCATGCCGCCGGCCACCTCGCCCGCGGCGAACAGGCCGGGGACGCCGGTCGCGGCCGCGGTGTCCGGGTCGACGTCCACGCCGCCCATGACGTAGTGGCAGGTCGGCCCGACCTCCATCGCCTCCTCCGTGATGTCCACGTCCGCCAGCTCCTTGAACTGGTGGTGCATGGACGGCAGCCGCCGCCGGATCACGTCGGCCGGCATGCGGGTGGAGACGTCCAGGAAGACGCCGCCGTGCGGGGAGCCGCGGCCCGCCTTGACCTCGGCGTTGATGGCCCGCGCCACCTCGTCGCGGGGCAGCAGCTCGGGCGGCCGGCGGTTGTTGTCCGGGTCGTCGTACCAGCGGTCGCCCTCGTCCTCGGACTGCGCGTACTTCTCCTTGAAGACGTCGGGGACGTAGTCGAACATGAAGCGCTTGCCCTCGCTGTTGCGCAGCACTCCGCCGTCGCCGCGGACCGACTCGGTGACGAGGATGCCCTTCACCGACGGCGGCCAGACCATGCCGGTGGGGTGGAACTGCACGAACTCCATGTTGACCAGCGGCGCCCCGGCGAGCAGGGCCAGCGCGTGGCCGTCGCCGGTGTACTCCCAGGAGTTCGAGGTCACCTTGAAGGACTTGCCGATGCCGCCGGTGGCCAGCACCACGGCGGGGGCCTCCAGGACGAAGAACCGGCCCGACTCCCGCTCGTAGCAGAACGTTCCCGCGACCCGGTTCCCCTGCTTGAGCACGCGCGTGACGGTGCACTCCTGGAACACCTTCAGCCGTGCGTCGTACGCGCCGTGGTCCCGCTCGTCCTCCTGCTGCAGCGAGACGATCTTCTGCTGGAGGGTACGGATCAGCTCCAGGCCCGTACGGTCGCCGACGTGCGCGAGGCGCGGGTACTCGTGCCCGCCGAAGTTGCGCTGCGAGATGCGGCCGTCCGGGGTGCGGTCGAAGAGCGCGCCCCAGGTCTCCAGCTCCCAGACCCGGTCCGGGGCCTCCCGCGCGTGCAGCTCGGCCATCCGCCAGTGGTTCAGGAACTTCCCGCCGCGCATGGTGTCGCGGAAGTGGACCTTCCAGTTGTCGCCCTCGTTGACGTTGCCCATGCTGGCGGCGATGCCGCCCTCGGCCATGACCGTATGGGCCTTGCCGAACAGTGACTTGCAGATCACCGCCGTCCGCATGCCCTGCTCGCGTGCCTCGACGGCGGCCCGCAGACCGGCACCGCCGGCGCCCACCACGACCACGTCCCAGGACTGCCGTTCGACTTGCGTCATGAAAATGTGCACCCTTCCTGGGAGCTCTAGAAGAACCGCGGATCGTCGAAGGCCCCGACGGACAGCAGATAGACGTAGAAGTCGGCGGCGGCCACGCTGATCAGCGAGGCCCAGGCCAGCGCGGCGTGCCGGTAGTTGAGCTTCCCGACCAGGCCCCACAGCCGGTAGCGCACCGGATGCTTGGAGAAGTGCTTCAGCCGCCCGCCGACGATGTGCCGGCAGGAGTGGCAGGAGAGCGTGTACGCCCAGATCAGCACGATGTTGACGAGGAAGATCAGGGAGCCCAGGCCCATGTGGCCCCAGGCGTAGCTCTCGTCGCGGAAGGCGAGCACGGTGTCGTACGTCAGCACGCCCGCCACCAGCAGCGCGGCGTAGAAGAAGTACCGGTGGACGTTCTGCAGGATGAGCGGGAAGCGGGTCTCGCCGCTGTACTTCTTGTGCGGCTCGGCGACCGCGCAGGCCGGCGGCGAGGCCCAGAAGCCGCGGTAGTAGGCCTTGCGGTAGTAGTAGCAGGTCAGCCGGAAGCCCAGCGGGAAGATCAGGATCAGCAGCGCGGGGGACAGGCCCCACCAGCTGCCGAAGATCTCCCAGTTGGGGCCGGCCCGCATGGTCTCGCAGTTCTCCGCGAGGCAGGGGGAGTAGAACGGCGAGACGTACGGCGCGTGGTAGTAGTCGGCGTTCGCGAACGCCCGCCACGTCGAGTACACGACGAACGCGAGCAGTCCGGCTGCGGTGCTCGCCGGGTACAGCCACCAGCGCTCCGTACGCAGGTGGCGCGCGGGAATGGCGGCGCGGGCGGGGCCGTGCACCCCGCCCGCGCCGGTTGTCCTGGAAGGTTCAGTACCTGTGGCCAACGTGGGTCTCCGATGAGGCAGTCGGCGCGTGCGCGCCGCCTTCTGGGGGTGGGGGTCGGGCGGGGGGAACCCGGGCACGAGCGGTACGCCTACGGCGCCCGGCGGTCGCGTGCGCCCAGCCCCTCGTCCTCGGCGTCGGTCCACAGGGAGGCGTCGTACGGCGCGTCGGGGATGGTCACCATGTCGGACACCGCGCGTCCCGCGGTCGGTGCCGGCCGGTCATGGGCGTCGGGCGCGGCCTGGGCGCGCAGCAGTTCGAGGCTTTCGCGCAGGTGCTCGGTGTCGCTGCGGACCCGGCGGATCTCCAGTCCGCCGCCGACCCGCTGCTCCAGCCGCCCTACCGAGCGGACCAGGTCCTCCAGGCTGCGCTGCACAGCCGTCAGATCATCGTGCAAGGACATGACGAGCCCTCACTTCCGAGGGAGCGGTCAGCAATCTCATGCGCCTGCGAGTGTCGCGCGTCACAGTCGCGGTTGGGAAGGGATCGGGCCGTATTGCGGGTCACGATGGCGCATAGGGGAGTGCCGCCGGGCGGGCCGCGCGCCGTTGGGCCGACCGGGTGGCCTTGGCAAGTACGGCCGTCGTGTCGCCGGGCCCCGCCGCGCGCCGTCGTTTTCAGTGGACGGGCCATAGGTGTGATGAGCCGCAAAGTCGGCCGAATGTGATCAGCGGCGGCGGCGCCGCGCGGGCGAGCCCGGAGGTAACAGTGATGACCGACGACCTCGGACCGCGGGACGTGCAGGGCAGCCGGGCGGCGGGCCGCGGGCGCCGCCGGGTCGCGCTCCTCACGGCGGGCGCGCTGCTCCCGCTGCCCCTGCTGGCCGGCTGCGGCGGGGACGACGACCCGCACGCGGCAGGGGCCGGCAGCCAGGACGTCGGCCCGGCCGCCGCGGCGACGCTGCGCGACGGCGGGACGGTGCGCTGGGCCGTGGACGAGCTCCCCGCTACCTTCAACGCCTTCCAGGCGGACGCCGGCGAGAGCACGGACACGGTGGCGGGCGCCGTCCTCCCCGCGCTCTTCACCCTGGACGCCAACGGTGTGCCGCAGCGCAACGCCGACTACCTCCAGGCCGCGGAGGTCACCCAGCGCGAGCCGGAGCAGATCGTCCGGTACACGCTGCACCCCGACGCACGGTGGAGCGACGGCCGGCGGATCTCCGCCGCCGACTTCGCCGCCCAGTGGAAGGCGCTGCGCGGCAGGAACGCCGCGTACTGGACGGCCCGCAACGCCGGGTACGACCGCATCAAGAAGGTCACGGCGGGCGGGAAGCGCGGCGAGGTCGAGGTGACCTTCGCCCGGCCGTACGCCGACTGGCAGTCGCTCTTCACCCCGCTGTACCCGAAGAACGTCATGGCGAGCCCGGCGGCGTTCAACGACGGCGCGCGCACGAAGCTCACGCCCGCCGCCGGGCCGTTCCGGGTGGCGGAGCAGGACGGCCGGAAGGACACCCTCACCCTCGTACGGAACACGGAGTGGTGGGGCGGCCGGGCCCGGCTGAAGAAGATCGTGCTCACCGGGCTGCCCGCGGTGGAGCGGGCCGCCGCGCTCGCCAAGGGCCGGATCGACGTGGCGGAGATCGACCGCGGCACGGCCAAGGAGATCACCACGGCGCGCGGCGGGAACCAGCAGGCCGCCGCCGGGGACGAAGCGCCGCGCGGTGCCGTCTCCTCCGACGCGCTGCGCCACCAGGCGCAGGCGCACGGCACCGAGGCGGAGCGCACGGCGGAGCGGGAACGCCGCAAGGAGGCTGCTGCCGCCGCCGCCCGCCAGGCGCACCTGCGCGGCTACACCGTCCGCCGCGCCCTCTCGCCGTCCTTCACCCAGCTCGCCCTCAACGGCAGCACGGGCCCGCTCACCGACGAACGGGTACGCCGCGCGGTGGCCCGCGCCATCGACCGCGGCGCGCTGGCGAAGGAGGTGCTGGGCCCGCTCCAGCTGCCCGCCGCGCCGGTCGGCAGCCACCTCCTGCTCGCCGGGCAGCCCGGGTACCGCGACAACAGCGGTGCGCTGGGCGGCCAGGACACCGAGGCGGCGCAGGCCCTGCTGGCCGACGCCGGCTGGCGGATGCCGGAGGGCGGCGCCGAGGAGGAGACCGACGCACAGCCCGGCGAGCGGGAGGCGGACCGGGGCCGGGCCGACGCGGACGCCGGCCGCACCGACGGCAGGAACGGGCAGCCCGGCCCGGGCGGCGAGGGAGCCCGGCCCCCCGCCGCCGGCGAGCCGCACGGCGGCCCCGGCCGCCCCGGCACCGGCCGGGCGGCCGCGACCGCCCCCGTCACCCTCTCCTCGCTGACCGGCGCCGGTTCGGCGGGCGTCCAGCGGGCGGCCCTGCTGCGGCAGAGCGCGGCGCTGTACGACGTGGTGGCGCGCACGGCGCGGCACCGTGCCCTGGGGGACACCCGGTCGGCCGCGTACGCCACGTACGAGCGGGCCGGCGCCCGGGCGGCGGACGCCTGGGACGAGGCCGACGTGCTGGCGGAGGCGGCCCGGCGGCGGACCACCGCGCTCGCCGCGGGCTGGGACGACACCAAGCCGGGCGCCGGCGAGCAGGTCGCGGGTGCCGGCCCGGCCGGCCCGGTCAGCGCCGTCCAGGCACGCGAGGCCGCGGCCGCCGCCGAGCGGAACCGCCTCGCGGCCGCGGCGGAGCGCACGGAGGCCGGGCGGGGCGCGCAGGACGAGAAGGCGCCCGCCGAGGACCGCGCCGTCGTCCGGGCGGGGACGGCGGCCCACAGCGGCTCCGGCGCCGAGGACGCGGCAGCGGAGCGGGCCGGGGACACCGGGGGCGAGGACGGCAAGGCCGGCAAGGCCGCCGAGCACGGCCGGAGCGCGCGCGGCCACGACGACGCGGCGGCCGGCCGGAGCGCCGTCTTCGTGAAGAAGAACGGCCGGCCGCTCATGCTGCGCTTCGTCCTGCCCGGCGGCCCCGGCACCGCCCAGCTGCGTACGGTCGCCGACCGCATCTCCGGAATGCTGATGAGGATCGGTGTACGGACGACCGTCCAGAAGGTGGCCGACAAGAGCTACTTCGAGGACCACATCGCGTCCGGCGACTACGACCTGGCGCTCTACTCCTGGCCCGGCAGCGCCTACCCGGCCACCGACGCCCGGCCCGTCTACGCCAAGCCCCGGCCGGCGGCGGACGGCTCGCTGACCGTCGAGCAGAACTACACCCGGGTCGGCACCGACCGGATCGACCAGCTCTTCGACCAGGCCTCCGGCGAGCTCGACCAGGAGGCGGCCCGGGATCTCGTCGCCCAGGCCGACCAGCGGATCTGGGCCGCCGCCGGCTCGATTCCGCTGTACCGGCAGCCCCAGCTCGTGGCGGCCAGGGCGAACCTGGCCAATGTGGGCGCCTTCGGCTTCGCGACCCCCAGGTACCAGGACATCGGCTACAAGAAATAGCAGGTCAGCGCGGGTGCGAACGGGCTGGCGCTGCTGTTGCCGCGTCGGCCCCGTACCATGGGGTAAGGCCGTGGCGTGTTGATGCCCGGCGGGCGCGCGTGCCGGACCGTACGCGCCGTCATCCACAATCCGGGAGAAGCGCCGCAAGTATGCCCACGCGCCACGACATTCGTAACGTCGCCATCGTCGCCCACGTCGACCACGGCAAGACAACCCTTGTCGACGCCATGCTCAAGCAGGCGGGAGCCTTCGCCGCGCACGCCGCCGAGAACCTCGACGAGCGCATGATGGACTCCAACGACCTGGAGCGTGAGAAGGGCATCACGATCCTCGCCAAGAACACGGCGGTGAAGTACCACCCCAAGGACGGCGGGGACCCGATCACGATCAACATCATCGACACCCCCGGCCACGCCGACTTCGGTGGCGAGGTCGAGCGCGGCCTGTCGATGGTCGACGCGGTCGTGCTGCTGGTCGACGCGTCCGAGGGCCCGCTGCCGCAGACCCGCTTCGTGCTGCGCAAGGCGCTGGCCGCGAAGATGCCGGTCATCCTCTGCATCAACAAGACCGACCGGCCGGACTCCCGGATCGCCGAGGTCGTCGACGAGACGTACGACCTCTTCCTGGACCTGGACGCGGACGAGGACCAGATCGAGTTCCCGATCGTCTACGCCTGCGCCCGCGACGGCATCGCCTCGCTGACCAAGCCGGAGGACGGCACCGTCCCGGCGGACAGCACCAACCTGGAGCCGTTCTTCACCACGCTGCTGGAGACCGCCCCGGCCCCCGAGTACGACGAGGAGGCCCCGCTCCAGGCGCACGTCACCAACCTCGACGCGGACAACTTCCTCGGCCGTATCGCGCTGCTCCGCGTCGAGCAGGGTGAGCTGAAGAAGGGCCAGACCGTCGCGTGGATCAAGCGTGACGGCACGATCCAGAACGTCCGCATCACCGAGCTGCTGATGACCGAGGCGCTCACCCGCAAGCCGGCCGAGAAGGCGGGCCCGGGCGACATCTGCGCGGTCGCCGGTATCCCCGACATCATGATCGGCGAGACGCTGGCCGACCCGGAGAACCCGGTCGCGCTGCCGCTGATCACGGTCGACGAGCCCGCGATCTCGATGACCATCGGTACGAACACCTCGCCGCTGGTCGGCCGCGGCGGCACCGGCAAGGGCGCGGACGCCAAGGCCGCGGTCAAGGACCGCAAGGTCACCGCGCGTCAGGTCAAGGACCGGCTGGACCGCGAGCTGATCGGTAACGTCTCGCTGCGCGTGCTGGACACCGAGCGCCCCGACGCCTGGGAGGTGCAGGGCCGCGGTGAGCTGGCGCTGGCCATCCTGGTCGAGCAGATGCGCCGCGAGGGCTTCGAGATGACCATCGGCAAGCCGCAGGTGGTCACCAAGGAGGTCGACGGCAAGACCTACGAGCCGGTCGAGCGGATGACCATCGACGTGCCCGAGGAGCACATGGGCGCCGTCACGCAGCTCATGGGCACCCGCAAGGGCCGGATGGACAACATGTCCAACCACGGCTCCGGCTGGGTCCGCATGGAGTTCGTCGTCCCGTCGCGCGGTCTGATCGGCTTCCGTACCGAGTTCCTGACCAACACCCGCGGTACGGGCATCGCGCACTCCATCCACGAGGGCCACGAGCCGTGGTTCGGCACCCTGCAGACCCGTAACAACGGTTCGCTGGTCGCCGACCGCGCCGGCGCGGTCACCGCGTTCGCGATGACCAACCTCCAGGAGCGCGGCGTGCTCTTCGTGGAGCCGGGCACCGAGGTGTACGAGGGCATGATCGTCGGCGAGAACAGCCGCTCCGACGACATGGACGTCAACATCACCAAGGAGAAGAAGCTCACGAACATGCGGTCCTCGACGGCCGATGTCGCCGAGTCGATCGTCCCGCCGCGCAAGCTCTCCCTGGAGCAGTCGCTGGAGTTCTGCCGCGACGACGAGTGCGTCGAGGTGACCCCGGAGGCGGTCCGCATCCGCAAGGTGAACCTGGACGCCCGCGAGCGCGCCCGCGCCGCGTCCCGCGCCAAGCACAACTGACGCCCGCGGGGCCCCGGTTGACGCGACCGGGAGCCCAGTGGAGCGACGGAGCGCCCCGCCGGACTTCCTGTCCGGCGGGGCGCTTTCGCGTGCGGGCGAGCTCACTTACCGCACATGCTCGGTGACGTCAAGACGCTGCGGGTCGCCCGCCGCCCCGCCGGGTGTCCGGAACGTGGACGCCAGGCATCCTCCGGCTGGCGGGAGGTCCGATTCCTGCCCGTCTGGATGGATTGGTTTGTCCGGATTCCGAACGAGGGTCTCCGTGATGTGACCAAAAAGTAACCACTATCTCGTGGCTAATGGGGCGAACGTGACTGAGGATGGGGGCTATTGAGCTCGGGTCAATGGGTCACGCGCTGTGAAAAGCGCCGACTCACGAGCATCGGGGGCTGGTCGCGCGCTGTCAGGGGTGTCAGCGGGTGACCGGCTCCTTTCCATGTCAAGAATGGACTCATGAGGAGGCAGTCCCATGCGCGGTGCCAGAAGCGCCACTTGGGTCGCAGGAGCCATAGCCATCGCCCTCGGCGCGACGGCGTGCGGCGGCAGCAGCGACAGCGCGGGCTCGGAGGCCGGCGTCGTACGGGCCGCGTGGGGCGACCCGCAGAACCCGCTGGAGCCGGCCAACACCACTGAGGTGCAGGGCGGCAAGGTCCTCGACATGATCTTCAGCAACCTGAAGAGCTACGACCCGAAGACCGGCGAGGCCAAGAACGACGCCGCGGAGTCCATCGACACCAAGGACCAGCAGACCTTCACCGTCAAGGTGAAGAAGGGCCTGAAGTTCTCCAACGGCGAGGCCGTCACCGCCAAGTCCTTCGTCGACGCCTGGAATTACGGCGCGCTCGCCACCAACCAGCAGAAGAACAGCTACTTCTTCTCCGACATCGAGGGCTACGACAAGGTCGCGCCGGCCAAGGGCGAGCCGACCGCCAAGACCCTCTCCGGACTGAAGGTCGTCGACGACCACACCTTCACCGTCAAGCTCACCCAGAAGATGTCGACGTGGCCGACGCGCCTGGGCTACAAGGCCTTCGCGCCGCTGCCGAAGAAGTTCTTCTCCGACCACAAGGGCTACCTCGACAAGCCCGTCGGCAACGGCCCGTACAAGGTGGACTCGTACGCCAAGGGCTCGCAGATGAAGCTCGTGCCGAACCCGGAGTACAAGGGCGACGACAAGCCGAAGAACAAGGGCGTCCTGCTGAAGGTCTACACGGACTCCAACACCGCGTACTCCGACCTCCAGGCCGGCAACCTCGACGTGCTCGACAGCCTGCCCGCCGAGCAGATCAAGAACGCCGAGACCGACCTCCAGGGCAACTACGTCTCGCAGCCGGCCGGCATCGTGCAGACCGTCAGCTTCCCGCTGGACAAGGGCGCCTGGAGCAAGAAGGGGATGGAGAAGGTCCGCAAGGGCATCTCCATGGCGATCGACCGCAAGACGATCACCGAGAAGATCTACCACGGCACCCGCACCCCGGCCACCGACCTCACCTCCCCGGTGCTCGGTGACGCCAACGGCTACTCCAAGGACATCTGCGGCGACGCCTGCGAGTACAACCCGACCGAGGCCAAGAAGCTCATCAAGGAGGGCGGCGGCCTCCCCGGCGGGAAGATGACCATCAGCTACAACGCCGACAAGGACTCCCACAAGGAGTGGGTGGACGCGGTCTGCAACAGCGTCAACAAGGTGCTGGGCGACGACAAGGCGTGCGTGGGCAACCCCGTGGGCACCTTCGCCGACTTCCGTACCCAGATCACCAAGGGTGAGATGACCAGCGGCTTCCGCGCCGGCTGGCAGATGGACTACCCGCAGATCGAGAACTTCCTGACCCCGCTGTACGGCACCGGTGCCTCCTCAAACGACTCGCACTGGAGCAACAAGGAGTTCGACGGCCTCCTGAAGAAGGCCGCGGCCGAGCCCGACACCAAGAAGGCCACCAAGACCTACCAGGACGCAGAGAAGCTGGTCCTGGACGACATGGTCGCCATCCCGCTCTGGTACCAGAACGGCGTCGCCGGCTGGTCCCAGAACGTCTCCGGCGTCACCCTCGACCCCTTCAGCGTGCCGGTCTTCTCCGACATCAAGGTCAAGGCCTGACCCGTCCGACGCAGGAGCCCCTGAGCGGGGCCCCGTAATCACGACCGCTCACGGCGGCAGGGAGCAGCCGGCCACCCGCGGCCTCACCGACGAGGCCACGGGCCCGGCTGCCCCCGCGTCGGCGCACTTCTGGAGGACACATGGGGCGCTATGTCGTGCGACGACTGCTCCAGATGGTGCCCGTCTTCATCGGCACCACTTTCCTGATCTTCGTCATGGTCTACGCGCTCGGCGACCCCGTCGCGGCCATGTTCGGAGACCGGACCCCCGACCCGGCCACCGCCGCCCAGATCCGGGAGTCCCTGCATCTGAACGACCCGCTGTGGAGCCAGTACCTGCAGTACATGGCGGGCATCTTCCAGGGCGACTTCGGCACCGCCTTCAACGGCCGGCCGGTCATCGAGCTGATGGGGGACGCCTTCCCCAACACCGTCCAGCTCACCCTGGTCGCCTTCGTCATCGAGCTGGTGGTCGGCGTGACGCTCGGCGTCGTCGCCGGCATGCGCCGCGGCCGTCTGATCGACACCGGCGTGCTGGTGCTCACGCTGATCGTGATCTCGATCCCGACCTTCGTCACCGGCTACCTGCTGCAGTACTTCGTCGGCGTGAAGTGGGGCGCGCTGCCCCCGTCGGTCTCCAGCGAGGTGCGCTTCGAGGAACTGATCCTCCCCGGCATCGTGCTCGCGGGCGTCTCGCTGGCGTACGTGGCCCGGCTGACCCGTACCTCCATCGCGGAGAACATCCGCTCCGACTACATCCGCACCGCCACCGCCAAGGGCCTGCCGCGCCGCCGCGTGATCAGCGTGCACCTGCTGCGCAACTCGCTGATCCCGGTCGTCACCTTCCTCGGCACCGACATCGGCGGCCTGATGGCCGGCGCCATCGTCACCGAGCGGATCTTCAACCTCCAGGGCGTCGGCTTCCAGCTCTACCAGGGCATCCTGCGGCAGAACGCGCCGACCGTGGTCGGCTTCGTGACCGTGCTCGTGGTCGTCTTCCTCGCCGCCAACCTGCTCGTCGACCTGCTCTACGCGGTCCTGGACCCGAGGATCCGGTATGCCTGAAGTGATGAACCCCAGCGCCCACACCCAGGCGGCTGTGGCGGCCTCCGAGGCCGTGCGGGACGAGCAGCAGGACAAGGCCCGCTCCCTCTGGGGCGACGCCTGGCGGGACCTGCGCCGCAACCCGATCTTCTACATCTCCGCCGTACTGATCCTCTTCCTGGTCGTCGTCTCGATCTGGCCGAGCATCATGACCAGCACCAGCCCGTACGCCTGCGACGTGTCCAAGTCGGCGCAGGGCGCGGCCCCCGGCCACCCCTTCGGCTTCGACAAGCAGGGCTGCGACGTCTACGCGCGTACGGTGTACGGCGCCCGCGCCTCCGTCACCGTCGGCATCTGCACCACCCTGCTCGCCGCCGTTCTCGGCTGCGTCATGGGCGGCCTCGCCGGCTTCTTCGGCGGCTGGTGGGACGCGCTGCTCTCCCGGATCGGCGACATCTTCTTCGGCATCCCGGTCCTGCTCGGCGGCATCGTCTTCCTGTCCGTCGTCAAGGGCGGCTCGATCTTCACGGTCGTCCTGCTGATGGCCGTGCTCGGCTGGCCGCAGATCGCCCGTATCGCGCGCGGCGCGGTGATCACCGCCAAGCAGCAGGACTACGTGCAGGCGGCCCGCGCGCTCGGCGCCTCCACCCCGCGCATGCTGCTCCGGCACATCGCCCCGAACGCCCTCGCGCCCGTCATCGTCGTGGCGACCATCGCGCTCGGTACGTACATCTCGCTGGAGGCCACCCTGTCGTTCCTCGGCGTCGGCCTGAAGCCGCCGACGGTCTCCTGGGGCATCGACATCTCCCAGGCCGCCACCCAGATCCGCAACGCCCCGCACACCCTGCTGTACCCGGCAGGTGCGCTGTCGCTTACGGTGCTGGCGTTCATCATGCTCGGCGACGCGGTGCGCGACGCCCTCGACCCCAAGCTGCGCTGAGGGAGGCGTACGTGACCACCACCGAGAAGACCGCGGCCGTTCCTGAGCAGCGGACGCCGGAAGCGGCCGGTTCGCCGCTGCTCCAGGTCCGTGACCTGCACGTCGAGTTCCACACCCGGGACGGCGTCGTCAAGGCCGTCAACGGCGTGAACTACAGCGTCAGCGCGGGCGAGACCCTCGCCGTGCTGGGCGAGTCCGGGTCCGGCAAGTCCGTCACCGCCCAGGCGATCATGGGCATCCTCGACATGCCGCCGGCGAAGATCCCGCAGGGCGAGATCCTCTTCCGCGGCCAGGACATGCTGACGATGTCCGGCGAGCAGCGCCGCAAGATCCGCGGCGCCAAGATCGCCATGATCTTCCAGGACGCGCTGTCGTCCCTGAACCCGGTGCTCTCCGTCGGCTACCAGCTCGGCGAGATGTTCCGCGTCCACCAGGGCCTGTCCAAGAAGGACGCCAAGGCCAAGGCCGTCGAGCTGATGGACAAGGTGAAGATCCCGGCGGCCAGGAACCGCGTCGGGGACTACCCGCACCAGTTCTCCGGCGGCATGCGCCAGCGCATCATGATCGCGATGGCGCTGGCTCTGGAGCCGGACCTGATCATCGCCGACGAGCCCACCACGGCCCTCGACGTCACCGTCCAGGCCCAGGTCATGGACCTGCTCGCGGAGCTCCAGCGCGAGTACCACATGGGCCTGATCCTCATCACCCACGACCTCGGCGTCGTCGCGGACGTCGCCGACAAGATCGCGGTGATGTACGCGGGCCGGATCGTCGAGCACGCTCCCGTCCGCGAGCTCTACAAGAGCCCCGCGCACCCGTACACCCGCGGCCTGCTGGACTCCATCCCGCGCCTGGACCAGAAGGGCCAGGAGCTGTACGCGATCAAGGGCCTGCCGCCCAACCTGCTGAACATCCCCGGCGGCTGCGCCTTCCACCCGCGCTGCCCGAAGGCCCAGGACGTCTGCCGTACGGAAACCCCGGTCCTGGCCACGGTCGCCGACGGCCGCGGCAGCGCCTGCCACTTCTGGAAGGAGACGCTCCATGGCTGAGCAGTCCGCCGAGCAGACCGCGGGCGACCGCGAGCCCATCCTCCAGGTCCGCAACCTGGTGAAGCACTTCCCCCTCACCCAGGGCGTGCTGTTCAAGAAGCAGGTCGGCGCGGTCAAGGCGGTCGACGGGATCTCCTTCGACCTGTACCGGGGCGAGACGCTCGGCATCGTCGGCGAGTCCGGCTGCGGCAAGTCCACCGTCGCGAAGCTCCTGATGAACCTGGAGCGGGCGACCGCGGGCGAGGTCTTCTACAAGGGCGAGGACATCACCAAGCTGACGGGCCGCGCACTCAAGGCCGTCCGCCGCAACATCCAGATGGTCTTCCAGGACCCCTACACCTCGCTCAACCCGCGGATGACGGTCGGCGACATCATCGGCGAGCCCTTCGACATCCACCCCGAGGTGGCCCCGAAGGGCGACCGCCGGCGCAAGGTCCAGGAGCTGCTGGACGTGGTCGGCCTCAACCCCGAGTACGTGAACCGCTACCCGCACCAGTTCTCCGGCGGGCAGCGGCAGCGCATCGGCATCGCGCGGGGGCTGGCGCTCCGGCCCGAGATCATCGTCGCCGACGAGCCGGTCTCCGCGCTGGACGTCTCCGTCCAGGCGCAGGTGGTGAACCTCCTGGAGCGGCTCCAGGACCAGTACGACCTCTCCTACCTCTTCATCGCCCACGACCTCTCCATCGTCCGGCACATCTCCGACCGCGTCGGCGTGATGTACCTGGGCCGGATGGCCGAGATCGGCACCGACGAGGAGATCTACGAGCACCCCACGCACCCGTACACCCAGGCGCTCCTGTCGGCCGTACCGGTCCCGGACCCCGAGGTCAGCGGCGCCCGCGAGCGCATCATCCTCAGCGGCGACGTGCCCTCCCCGGCCAACCCGCCTTCCGGCTGCCGCTTCCGCACCCGCTGCTGGAAGGCCCAGGACAAGTGCGCCGAGGAGACCCCGGTGCTCGCCGTCCCCGAGGCCCTCAAGGGCACCGACTCCCTGGCCGCCCACGCCTCGGCCTGCCACTTCGCGGAGGAGAAGGACGTGGTGGGGGCGGCGTAGCCCGCTCGCACGACCACGAGGGCACCCGGGACCTACGTCTGGTCCATCCGGGTGCAGCGCCCGGGAGAGCTCCCGCTCTCCCGGGCGTTCTGTCGTTTCCTGCGGCGGACGCCGCCCTCGTGCGTTCGGGGGGAATGTGCGGCGTGGCGTGCTCGTACGGGGGAGGCGGGGGTGCGTGGGGAACTCCTATGGGCTGTTATGTGGCCTACGTACCTATTAGCCGGAGGAGGCACCGGATGCGTGGAGCCACCCGTGCGAAGTGGGCGGCGGGAACGATGGCCGTCGCCCTCGCGGCGACGGCGTGTGGTGGCGGCAGCGGGGGTGGCGGTGGTGAGGAGGGGGTGCTCAGCTCGTCGTGGGGGGACCCGCAGAACCCCCTGGAGCCCGCGAACACCAATGAGGTGCAGGGCGGCAAGGTGCTCGACATGATCTTCCGGGGGCTGAAGCGGTACGACCCGAGGACCGGCGAGGCCGAGGACATGCTCGCCCGGAAGATCGAGACCAAGGACCAGCAGAACTACACGGTCACGATCAAGAAGGGGTGGAAGTTCAGCAACGGGGAGCCGGTCACGGCCCAGTCGTTCGTGGATGCCTGGAATTACGGCGCCCATATCGAAAATGGCCAGAAGAACGCTTACTTCTTCGGGTACATCGAGGGGTACGAGAAGGTGCACCCCGAGAGCGGGAAGGCGACCGCCAAGACGCTGTCCGGGTTGAAGGTCAAGGACGACCGGACCTTCACCGTCAAGCTCGACCAGAAATTCTCCACCTGGCCGCAGACGCTGGGGTACCCGGCGTTCGCGCCGCTGCCCCGGGCGTTCTTCACCGACCACGACGGCTGGCTGAAGAAGCCGGTCGGAAACGGTCCGTACCGGGTCGAGTCCTACGACAAGGGCTCGGCGATGAAGCTCCGGAAGTGGAGCACGTACAAGGGGCCGGACAAGGCGCGGAACAAGGGGGTGGATCTGCGGGTCTACACCGACAACAACACCGCTTACACCGATCTGCAGGCGGGCAATCTGGACCTCACCGACGACATTCCCGCGGCGCAGCTGAAGAACGCCGAGGCGGATCTCGGGGACCGGTACATCAATCAGCCGGCGGGCATCATCCAGACCCTCACCTTTCCGATGTACGACGGCAGGTGGGGGTCGGCGAAGAGGGCGAAGGTGCGGCGCGGGCTGTCCATGGCGATCGACCGTAAGACGATCACCCAGCAGATCTTCCAGAAGACGCGCACCCCGGCCACCGACTGGACCTCGCCGGTGCTCAAGGCCGAGGGCGGTTACCAGGCGGGGCTGTGCGGACAGGCCTGCGCGTACGACCCGGCGCAGGCCCGCAAGCTCATCAAGGAGGGCGGCGGGCTGCCCGGCGGCAAGGTCACCGTCACGTACAACGCCGACACCGGCTCGCACAAGGACTGGGTCGACGCGCTCTGCAACAGCGTCAACAAGGTGCTGAGGGACGACAAGGCGTGTGTGGGTAATCCGGTGGGGACGTTCGCCGACTACCGGAATCAGATTTCGGCGAAGAAGATGCGGGGTCCGTTCCGCGCCGGGTGGCAGATGGACTATCCGCTGATTCAGAACTTCCTCCAGCCGATGTACTACACCGGCGCCTCCTCCAACGACGGGAAGTACAGCAACAAGGAGTTCGACGGCCTGATCGACGAGGCGAATGCCGAGACCGACCGGCAGGCTGCCGTGAAGAAGTTCCAGGACGCGGAGAAGGTCCTGGTCAAGGACATGCCGGTGATTCCGCTCTGGTACCAGAACGGCAGCGGGGGATATACCGACCGGCTGAGTGACGTACGGCTGAACCAGTTCAGCGTGCCCGTCTACGAGCAGATCAAGGTCGGCAGCTGACCCCATGGGACGCTATGTCATCCGGCGGCTGCTCCAGATGATCCCGGTGTTCATCGGCAGCACGTTCCTCATCTTCTTCATGGTGTACGCGCTCGGGGACCCGGTCGCCGCGATGTTCGGCGACCGTGCCCCCGACCCCGCCACCGCCGCGAGGATCCGCGAGGAACTCCTCCTCGACCAGCCGCTGTGGAAGCAGTACCTGCACTACATGGGCCAGATCTTCCGCGGGGACTTCGGCACCGCCTTCAACGGGCAGCCGGTCACCGAGCTGATGGGCACCGCCTTCCCCGTCACCCTGCGGCTGACCCTGGTCGCCGTCGTCATCGAGATCGTCGTCGGTATCACGTCGGGTGTGCTGAGCGGGTTGCGCCGCGGGCGCGCGCTGGACACCGGCGTCCTGGTGTTCACGCTGGTCGTGGTCTCCGTTCCGACCTTCGTGAGCGGTTATGTGCTGCAGTTCCTGCTCGGCGTGAAGGGGGGCTGGGTCAAGCCGACCGTCTCCACCGACGCGTACCTCGACGAGCTGCTGCTGCCCGGCGTGGTGCTGGCGCTCGTCTCGCTCGCCTACGTCACCCGGCTGACCCGTACCTCCATCGCCGAGAACATCCGCGCCGACTACGTACGGACGGCCGTGGCCAAGGGCCTGCCGCGCCGCCGCGTCGTCACCCGGCACCTGCTGCGCAACTCCCTGATCCCGGTGGTCACCTTCATCGGCACCGACGTCGGCTCGCTGATGGGCGGCGCCATCGTCACCGAGCGGATCTTCAACATCCACGGCGTCGGCTTCCAGCTCTACCAGGGCATCCTGCGGCAGAACTCGCCCACCGTCGTCGGCTTCGTCACCGTCCTCGTCCTGGTCTTCCTCTTCGCCAACCTCGTCGTCGACCTGCTGTACGCCGTCCTCGACCCGCGGATCCGCTATGCCTGAGCGCTACGTACCGAAAGAGGCGGTCGCCCACGGGGACGGCGGCACCGCCGCCCTGGCGATGGCCGAGGCCGAGACCCTGGAAGGCGGCCGGGACGGCAGGAACGGCCGGGGCGGCCGGGACGGCGGTCCGCGCGACAGGCCCCGCAGCCTGTGGGGGGACGCCTGGCACGATCTGTGCCGCAACCCCGTCTTCCTGGTCTCGGCGGTCGTCATCCTGTTCCTGGTCGTCATCGCGATCTGGCCGCAGCTGATCACCGACGGGAATCCGTACCGCGCGGACCTCTCCAAGGCACAGGAGGGCTCGGCCCCCGGCCACCCCTTCGGCTTCGACACACAAGGGCGGGACGTCTACACCCGTACCGTCTACGGGGCGCGCGCCTCCATCATCGTCGGCGTCTGCGCCACCGCGGGCGCAGCGCTCCTCGGCAGCCTCCTCGGCGGGCTGGCCGGCTTCTTCGGCGGCTGGTGGGACGCGCTGCTCTCGCGCGTCGCCGACATCTTCTTCGGCATCCCCGTACTGCTGGGCGGCCTGGTCTTCCTCTCGGTCGTCACCAGCAGGACGGTCTGGCCGGTGGTCGGCTTCATCGTGCTGCTCGGCTGGCCGCAGATCGCCCGGATCGCCCGCGGCTCCGTCGTGACCGCCCAACAGAACGACTACGTACAGGCCGCGCGGGCGCTCGGCGCCTCCAACGGCCGGATGCTGCTGCGGCACATCGCGCCGAACGCGGTGGCTCCCGTCATCGTCGTCGCCACCATCGCCCTCGGTACCTACATCTCCCTCGAGGCCACGCTGTCCTACCTCGGCGCGGGCCTGAAGCCGCCCAACGTCTCCTGGGGCATCGACATCTCCACCGCCTCCACCTACATCCGCAACGCGCCGCACATGCTGCTGTACCCGGCGGGCGCGCTGTCGATCACGGTGCTGGCGTTCATCATGCTCGGCGACGCGGTGCGCGACGCCCTCGACCCCAAGCTGCGCTGAGCAGCCCGGCCCGAACTGCGCTGAGGAGACGGAGAGAGCCGATGGCCACCGCGACGAACCCCGACACCGCGCCCGGCCCCGGCGCGGCGACGCCCGCGCTGCTCGACGTGCGCGACCTGTACGTGGAGTTCCGTACCCGCGACGGCGTCGCCCGGGCCGTCAACGGCGTCAGCTACCGGGTCGACGCGGGCGAGACGCTCGCCGTGCTGGGCGAGTCGGGCTCCGGCAAGTCCGTCACCGCCCAGGCCGTCATGGGCATCCTCGACTCGCCGCCCGGCTTCGTGACCGGCGGCGAGATCCTCTTCCGGGGGCAGGACCTGCTCAAGGCGGCGCCCGAGGAACGCCGCAAGGTCCGCGGCGCCCGGATGGCGATGATCTTCCAGGACGCGCTGTCCGCGCTGAACCCGGTGCTCTCCGTCGGCGCCCAGCTCGGCGAGATGTACGAGGTCCACCAGGGGATGAAGCGGAAGGACGCGCGCGCCAAGGCGGTGGAGCTGATGGACCGGGTACGGATCCCGGCCGCGCGCAGCCGGGTGGGGGACTACCCGCACCAGTTCTCCGGCGGCATGCGCCAGCGCATCATGATCGCGATGGCGCTGGCCCTGGAGCCGGACCTGATCATCGCCGACGAGCCGACGACCGCGCTGGACGTCACGGTCCAGGCCCAGGTCATGGACCTGCTGGCCGACCTCCAGCGGGAGTACGACATGGGGCTCATCCTGATCACCCATGACCTGGGGGTCGTCGCGGACGTCGCCGACCGGATCGCGGTGATGTACGCGGGCCGGATCGTGGAGACCGCTCCTGTTCATGATCTTTATAAGAGCCCTGCCCACCCGTACACCCGGGGCCTGCTGGACTCCATTCCGCGCCTGGACCAGAAGGGCCAGGAGCTGTACGCGATCAAGGGCCTGCCGCCGAGCCTGACCGCCGTTCCGCCCGGCTGCCCCTTCCACCCGCGCTGCCCGCGGGCCCGCGACCTGTGCACCACGGACCGGCCGCCGCAGTACGACGTGGCGCCGGGCCGGACCAGCGCCTGCCACTTCTGGGAGGAGACCCTGCGAGACGAGGAGCCCCCGCATGACCGTTGAGGGCATGACCGCTGAGGCCATTCTCGAAGTGCGCGACCTGGTCAAGCACTACCCGCTGACCCAGGGCATCGTCCTGAAGAAGCAGGTCGGCGCGGTCAAGGCGGTCGACGGGGTCTCCTTCGGCCTGCGCAAGGGCGAGACGCTCGGCATCGTGGGGGAGTCCGGCTGCGGCAAGTCCACCGTCGCCAGGACGCTGGTCGGCCTGGAGCGGCCGACCGCCGGCGCGATCCGCTACCACGGCGAGGACATCACCAAGCTGTCCGGGCGCGCCCTGAAGGCGGTGCGCCGCAACATCCAGATGGTCTTCCAGGACCCGTACACCTCGCTCAACCCGCGCATGACGGTCGGCGACATCATCGGCGAGCCGTACGACATCCATCCGGAGGTGGCCCCGAAGGGCGACCGGCGGCGCCGGGTGCAGGAGCTGCTGGACGTCGTCGGGCTGAACCCGGAGTACGTCAACCGTTATCCGCACCAGTTCTCCGGCGGGCAGCGGCAGCGGATCGGTATCGCGCGGGGGCTGGCGCTGCGGCCCGAGATCATCGTCGCGGACGAGCCGGTGTCCGCGCTGGACGTCTCCGTCCAGGCGCAGGTCGTGAACCTGCTGGAGCGGCTGCAGAACGAGTTCGATCTGTCGTACGTCTTCATCGCGCACGACCTGTCGGTGGTGCGGCACATCTCGGACCGGGTGGCGGTGATGTACCTGGGCCGGATCGTCGAGACCGGCACCGAGGACGAGATCTACGGGCACCCCACGCACCCGTACACCCAGGCGCTGCTGTCCGCCGTGCCGGTGCCGGATCCCGAGGCGCGGGAGCACCGGGAGCGCATCCTGCTGGCCGGGGACGTGCCGTCGCCGGCCGATCCGCCGTCGGGGTGCCGGTTCCGTACGCGGTGCTGGAAGGCGCGGGAGGTGTGTGCGGAGGTTGTCCCACCGCTCGCCGTACCCGAATGGTTCGCGGGTGCCGCGGGGCCGGCGCACCCGTCCGCGTGCCACTTCGCGGAGGAGCGCCACGTCGTGCCGAGCGAATGAGGGGGTGCCCCTTGGTCCCGGTGGCCGACCGCGGCGCCGTCGTGGCCGTTCGCGCAGTTCCCCGCGCCCCTGACGGGGCCCGTTCACAGGCCGGAGCCCGCCTCCCGTCGTGCTGGGGTGTCAGGAGGCGGGCACGGCCCGAAGCGGAGGCTGACGAGCCCGGGTCAAGGGGTCTTCGTGGTCCCGCCGGCCGGACCGGCCGGACCCGCCTCCTCGATCGCCGCCAGCGCCGGGTCGAGGACGATGTCCTCGCCGCGGGCGGCGATCGTCGGTTCTTCGGGGAAGTGGCAGGCCGTCAGGTGGCCCGCCGCGTTGCCCGCGATCTGGAGCAGCGGCGGTTCCTCCGTCGCGCACTTCTCCTGCGCCTTCCAGCAGCGGGTGCGGAAGCGGCAGCCGGAGGGCGGATTGACCGGCGACGGCACGTCGCCCGCGAGCCGGATGCGCTCGCGCTCGTCCTCGCCGTCCTCGGTGAGCTTCGCCTCCGGTACGGCGGAGAGCAGCGCGTGCGTGTACGGGTGGCGCGGGCGGGCGTAGATGGAGTCGCGGTCACCGACCTCGACGATCTTGCCGAGGTACATCACCGCCACCCGCTGGCTGAAGTGCCGCACGACCGCCAGGTCGTGGGCGATGAAGAGGAACGCGATGCCCAGCTCGCGCTGGAGTTCCTGGAGGAGGTTGACGACCTGCGCCTGGATGGAGACGTCCAGTGCGGAGACCGGCTCGTCGGCGACGATCAGCTTGGGTTCCAGGGCGAGGGCGCGGGCCACGCCGATGCGCTGCCGCTGGCCGCCGGAGAACTCGTGCGGGAAGCGGTTGTAGTGCTCCGGGTTGAGACCGACGGTCTCCAGCAGCTCGCGCACCTTCTTCTCGCGGCCGCCGGGCGGATTGATCCCGTTGATCTCCATCGGGCCGCCGATGATGGTGCCGACGGTCTGCCGCGGGTTCAGCGAGGAGTACGGGTCCTGGAAGATCATCTGGATCTCGGACCGGACCGGCGCGAGCTGCTTGCGGTTCGCGTGGGTGATGTCCGTGCCCCGGTACGAGATCGTGCCGCTGGTGGGCTCCAGCAGCCGGGTCAGCAGCCGGCCCGTGGTGGACTTGCCGCAGCCGGACTCGCCGACCAGGCCGAAGCTCTCACCCGCGTACACGGTCATGTCGATGCCGTCGACCGCCTGCACGGCGCCGATCCTGCGCCGGAACGGGAAGCCGCCCATGATCGGGAAGTGCTTGGTCAGGCCCTCGGTGACCAGCAGCGGTTCGCCCTCCGGGGCGGCGTCGCGGGGAGCGGGGAGGGTGACGTCTTTGGTTTCACTCATGATGGTCGTCGCTCCCTAGCCCAGCCGGGGCTTGATCTGCTCGGTGAAGAAGGTGTGCTTCTGCTCGGCCGTGAGGTGGCACGCCGAGGCGCGCCCCGGCGCCAGCAGCGGCCGCTCGTCGGCGCAGCGGGTGCCGCCCACCTCCGAGGTGAACGCGCAGCGCGGGTGGAAGGGGCAGCCGGACGGCGGGTTGAGCAGGCTCGGCGGGGAGCCGGGGATCGGGTGCAGCGGCTCGTCGACGCTGGCCGACAGGCGCGGCATCGATCCCAGCAGGCCCCAGGCGTACGGGTGCTGCGGCTCGGTGAGGATCTCCCGGACCGTGCCGCGCTCGACGGCCCGGCCCGCGTACATCACGAGCAGCTCGTCGGCCATGTCGGCGACCACGCCGAGGTCGTGGGTGATCAGGATGATCGCCGAGCCGAACTCCTGCTGGAGGTCCTTGAGGAGGTCCAGGATCTGCGCCTGGACGGTGACGTCCAGGGCGGTGGTCGGCTCGTCGGCGATGAGCAGCGCCGGGTTGCAGACCAGCGCCATGGCGATCATGGCGCGCTGGCGCATACCGCCGGAGAACTGGTGCGGGTAGTCGTCCACCCGCAGGTTCGGCTGGGGGATGCCGACCTTCGTCAGCATCTCGATGGCGCGCTGCCGGCCCTCGCGCTTGCTCGCGCCGGTGTGCTTGATGAACGGTTCGGCGATCTGCCGGCCCACCGTGTAGTACGGCGACAGGGCCGTCAGCGGGTCCTGGAAGATCATCGCCATCTTGTTGCCGCGGAGCTTCTGCAGCGTGCGCTCGGTCGCGCCGGTCAGCTCCTGGCCGTCCAGCGTGATCTCGCCGGTGATCTCGGTGGAGGCGGGGTTGTGCAGGCCCAGGACGGCGAGGTTGGTCACCGACTTGCCGGAGCCGGACTCGCCGACGATGCCGAGCGTGCTGCCCTTCTCCAGGTCGAAGGAGAGCCCGTCGACGGCCTTCACGATGCCGTCCTCGGTGGAGAACCGCACGTACAGGTCGCGCACGGACAGGAAGGGGTCGGAGCCGGCCGGGACCGGTGCGCCTTCGGTCTTGGTGAGTGTGGTCACTGGTGGCTCTCCTAAGACAGGCGCACGCGCGGGTCGATGAACGCGTAGCAGGCGTCGACGATGATGTTGAAGAGGACGATGAACGTCGCCGCGAACAGCATCACGCCCATGACCATGGGCAAGTCGGTGTTCTGCACGGACTGCACCGCGAGGGTGCCCAGGCCCGGCAGGGCGAAGGTCTGCTCCGTGATCATCGCGCCGCCGAAGAGCGACCCGAGGTCGATGCCGAAGATGGTGACGATGGGGATGAGCGACCCTCGCCAGGCGTACCGGAAGAAGACCGTCCCCCGCGTCATGCCCTTGGCGCGCGCTGTCCGGACGTGTTCCTCGGCCAGCTGCTCGATCATGGAGGAGCGTGCCATACGGGTGTACTGCGCGGTGAAGATGATCGACAGTACGCACCAGGGGATCAGCAGGCCCATGAACCAGGCCCCTGGGTTCTCCGTGAAGTTCACGTACTTGGGCTGCCCCAGGATCTCCAGGTTGTAGACCAGCAGTGCCAGCACGATCGGGCCGATGAAGTAGATCTGCATCGAACTCAGTACCAGTGAGGCGGAGCTGAAGACCTTGTCGACCAGCTTGCCCTGCTTCCAGGCGGCGATCATGCCGGTGCCCAGGCCGACCGTGAGGAAGACCGCGGCGCCGCCGATGGTCAGCGAGATCGTGGTGGGGAAGCGGTCGATGATGGTGTCCCAGACGGGGTCGCCGTTGGCGAAGGAGTAGCCGAAGCAGGGCGCCGGGCAGGGCCCCTGGGCGAAGTCGCGCCCGGTCACGATGCCGGACATGAAGTCCCAGTACTGCACCGGGATCGGCTTGTCCAGGCCGAGGTTCTTGTGAATCAGGGCGATGGCGTCCGGGGTGCAGTTCTTTCCGCAGGACAGCAGCGCGGGATCCCGTGGGGCGGCGAAGAACAGGAAGAACGTGAACGCACTGATCAGCAACAGGATCACGAGCGCGCCGAGGGTCCGGCGGAAGAGGAAACGAAGCATGGCAGATCGCAGCTCTCGTGGGGCAGCGGAAGGAGTGGGTGGGGACCGCGCGGTGTGCCCGTCCGGTCGGGACGGGCACACCGCGCGCCGGGGTCACCGGCGCGCGGACACGGTTACTTCTTGACGAACAGCTTCGTCGGGTCGACACCGCTGATGATGTCGTTGTTCACCACGCCGCCGACCTTGGAGCCGTGCAGCTGAATCTGCTTGTAGTAGAAGGTCGGGATCGCCGGCAGGTCCTCCTTGAGGATCTTCTCGTTGAGCTTGAACCACTCCTCGGACGCTTTCTCCTGGTCGGACATCTTGGAGATGCGGTCCATCTCCTTGCTGACCGCCGGGTTGTCGTAGTGCGAGTAGTTCGGCGAGCCGTCCTGGACCTGCCGGCCGTCCATGGTGGGCGGCAGCACGGTCGAGGCGCTCGGCCAGTCGGCGCCCCACGCCGAGGCGTAGATGTCGAACTTGTTGTCGACCTTGCCGATGACGTCGTAGTACGTGTCGGAGGGCAGGTCCTTCGGCTGGACGTCGAAGCCGGCCTTCTTGAGGTTGTCGACGATGGAGACCGAGTACTTCTGCGGCTCGGGCGCGTTCATGTAGGCGAAGGTGATCTTCATGCCGGTCTTGCCGGCTTCCTTCAGGAGCTTCTTCGCCTTCTCGACGTCGCCCAGCGGCTTCTTCAGCTTGCCGTAGGGGTCGATGTCCTTGTAACCGGTGACCGTCGGGCTGATGTAGCTGCCGGCCAGCTCGCCGCCGCCCGGCGTGCCGTACGCGTCCAGGACGGCCTGCGTCGGCATCGCGTAGGCGAGGGCCTCGCGGACCTTCTTGTCCTTGATCCGCTTCATGTTGAAGTTGATGACGCCGACGTAGGGCTGGTAACCCGAGGTCGAGCGCTTCTTGACCTTCGGGTCGTTGGCCACGGTCTGCATGCTGGCCGCGTCGACCTGGTTGTTGAAGCTGATCGCCTTCTGGTTGTCGGCGTTGTCCGCGATCAGGCGCTGGGTGGAGTCCGGGTAGGACACGCCGAACTGGATGTCGAACTTGTCGACGTACTGGTGGCGCGAGTTGTCGGTGTTCGGGTCCCACTCGGTGTTGCGGACCAGCGTCATGCCCTTGCCGGACTTGAAGGACCCCGGCTGGATCTTGTACGGGCCCGAGGCCTGCGGGGCCTTGTCGTACTTCTCCTTGGTGTCCTTCTTCTCCTGCACCGCGCTGTAGCCCGCCATGGCCAGGGCGTAGGGCAGGTCGGGGTGGGGCGTCTTGAAGTGGAAGATGATGGTCTTGTCGTCCGGCGTCTCAAGGATGCTGTCGGGGAGGTGCTTCCCCTTGTACGGACCGTCCTTGAGGATCTTCCGGTAGTCCGTGCTGTTCGTGTTCGCCAGCCACTGCTGGAGGTAGTACGGACCGTCGGTGATGAACGGCGCGAAGGTCCGCTCGATGCTGTGCCGGATGTCCTTGGAGGTGATCGGCGAGCCGTCCTCCCACTTCACGTTGTCCTTGAGCGTGTACTTCCAGGTCTTGCCGCCGTCGGAGGACTGGCCGCTGTCCGTGGCGAGGTCGCCGACGATGGTGTACTTGCCCTTGTTGTCCATGTGGTACGTCGTCAGCTTGCGGAAGAGCAGCGTGGCGAGCGCGCCCTCGTCGCTGACGTAGATCTGCGCCGGGTCCAGGTGCGAGTAGGTGTCGCGCTGGTAGACCTTGATGGTGCCGCCCTTCTGGGCGCCCGGCACCTCCTCGGCCTTGCCCTTGGACGCCGCGGCGTCGCCGAACGCGATCTGCTCGCGCTGCTTCTCGGCGTGCGAACGGTCGCCCGAGCCGTCACCGGTGCCGGTGCCCGCGCCGCTGCTGCATGCGGTGAGGACCAGTGCGCCGGCGGCCAGCGCGACCAGGGTGGCGTGAGTTCTGCGCGTACGGTTGCTGCTCATGACGGTGTATGCACCTGCCTGTCGTTGATCCGTTGCTGCTGCCTGACTCATGCGGTGCCGGGGTGGCAGCACCCCCCACGGAACGGATCTCATCGAGCCCGCTTCGGGTCGAAAGCGTCCCGGACCGAATCCCCGAGCAGGTTGAAGGCGACGATGAAGACGACCATCGCCACACCCGGGAAGAACAAGTACGTGATGTCGTTGCGGTAGTAGTCGGCGGCGTTCGCGAACATCCGGCCCCAGTCCGGAGTGGGCTCGACGTAGCCGACGCCCAGGAAGGACAGGCCCGCGATGGCGGTCACGAAGTTCGGGAGCATGTACGTCGACTGGACCAGGATCGGAGTCACCACGTTCGGCAGCAGTTCGCGCCGGATGATGCGGGCGGGCGAGGCGCCGGAGACCTTGGCCGCCTCGATGAACTCCCGTTCCCGCAGCGAGAGGACCTGGCCGCGGAGCAGCCGCGCCAGGCTCATCCAGCCCAGGAACCACATCACCAGGATCAGGATGGCCGCGCGCAGCCAGGTCGGCATGGCGTCCTCGGGGGCCACGAAGATGGCGCCCACGACGGGGACGAAGGCGACGAAGAACAGCTGGTTCGGGAAGGCCATCAGCAGGTCGATGATCCGGCCGATGAAGTAGTCGACCTTGCCGCCGAAGTAGCCGGCCGCCACACCCAGCACGATGGCGGTGAGCACCGAGGCGAGGGTGATCGCGACCGCGGTGTAGAGCGTGGTGCGGATGCCGTAGACGAGCTGCATGAACACGTCGCGGCCGAGGGTCGGTTCGATGCCGAACCAGAAGTCGGCCGAGATACCGCCGTTGGGCTGGGTCGGGTAGCCGTTGGTCAGCAGCCCCGGAGTGAGCATGCCGTACCGCGTGTAGGGGTCCTTGCCGTACAGCGCGGAGATGACCGGGGCCAGCAGTCCGACGGCGAAGAAGAACACCACGACCCAGGCGCTGATCACTCCGGTGCGGTCACGCTTGAACCGGGCCCACATCAATTGGCCGGGCGAACGGCCGACCAATTCGCCGCCCTTGCGGTCCTTTCCCTTGCTCAGCCCGTCGGGTCCAAGGCCTGGGGTGTCGGTCTTGGAAACCGCGGTCTGGGATGGACTAGTCATCGCGAAGTGCCCCCGCGCCGAGTTCTCTTGGAACATGAAGCGGCACCGAGTCGCACCGCTGGTTGAGCGGACTTTCGCAAGTGATTTACGGCGGAGTCAAGAGTCTGCGGACCGACCGTAGCCAGCTTGTTCGCTTCTTGAGCGAAGATTGCGCAGATTGACGCCACGGCGTGCTTGACAGCTGTGGAAGGTGTACGGCATGGGCGACATATCGTCCCCAACATCCTTAACATGAAGGACACTTGGCTGACGCGGCACCGATATACGAACGCGCCATCCTGGACAGCGTACGGCCGTGCGGGTGCCGTGGACCGGCCGGGGAGGCCGAACGTCTCCCCGGCCGGTCGCTTTTCGTCCGGCTCCGCCCCGCGTCCACGTGCACATATCTATACGGGACGGCGCGGGATTCTTCGTACTAGGAGAGGCCCAGGCTGCGCTTGAGGAATGCGACTTGCAGGAGAAGCAGGTTTTCGGCCACCTGTTCCTGCGGCGTCATATGGGTCACGCCGGAGAGCGGAAGGACTTCGTGCGGGCGGCCCGCGGCCAGCAGTGCCGAGGAGAACCGCAGGGAATGCGCCACCACCACGTTGTCGTCGGCCAGTCCGTGCACGATCATCATCGGCCGGTGCTGCTCGGCGGCGCCCGACAGGCCCGCGTCGGTGACCAGGGAATTCCGCACGTACGAGTCCGGGTCCTCGTCCGGGTGGCCCAAGTACCGCTCGGTGTAGTGCGTGTCGTACAGCCGCTGGTCGGTGACGGGCGCGCCCACCACCGCCGCGTGGAAGACGTCGGGGCGGCGCAGCACGGCCAGCCCGGCCAGGAAGCCGCCGAAGGACCAGCCCCGGATGGCCACCCGGTCCAGGTCCAGCGGGAACTGCTCCGCGAGCGCGTGCAACGCGTCGACCTGGTCCTCCAGCGTCACCTCGGCGATCCGCCGGGAGACCGCCTTCTCCCAGGCGGGGGAGCGGCCCGGGGTGCCCCGGCCGTCCGCGACCACCACGGCGAAGCCCTGGTCGGCGAACCACTGCGAGGTGAGGAAGACGTTGTGCGCCGCGAGCACCCGCTGGGCGTGCGGCCCGCCGTACGGGTCCATCAGGACCGGCAGCGGCCCGTCCCCCTCCTGGTAACCGGTCGGCAGCAGCACCGCGCACGGGATGTCCCGCTCGCCCGCCGTCGTGAACCGCGGCCGGGCCGTGAGCACCGGCGTCTCCGCGTACGAGGCGATCTCCGCGAGCCGGGTCTCCTTGCCGTCGGCGGCCAGCCGCAGCACCTCCACCCGCACGCCCGGCCGCTCCGCGCACATGTGCGACACGACCGCGGTCTCGCCCACGCGCACCGCCGAGGAGTACGAGGCGTACGGACGTTCCGTCACCCGCTCCCAGCCGCCCTGGTCGCCGCTGCCGCGGTACCAGGCCCGGTAAACGCCGACATCGTGCAGATCCTCGGCACTGGCGGAGAACAGCACGTCCTCCTCGCCGATGTCGAGCACTCCGCGCACGTGCAGCGGCGCGGAGGTCAGGGGCCGGTCCCCGACGAAGAGCTTGCGCGCGCCGCCCTCGTCGGCGATCCGCACCAGCCGCCGGTCCGGCGTCCAGGCCGGCACGCCCGGGTACGGCTCGACCCACACGGGGTCCTCGTCGGCGTGCACCAGGCGGGTGGCGCCGGTCTCGGTGTCGACCGCCAGATAGCGCTGCGACCGCTGGTCACGGGACTGCACCAGGAGGAGCGGCGGGCCGGCCGAGGACCAGTGCACCCGGGCCAGATAGGGGTACCGCTCGCGGTCCCAGACGACGTCCGTGCGCTCCCCGGCCAGGTCCAGCAGCGCCAGGGTCACCTCGGCGTTGGGGGTGCCGGCCGCCGGGTAGGCCACCTCGGCGGGCGCCTTGTCCGGATGCGCGGGGTCGGCGATCCACCAGCGGCGTACGGGGGAGTCGTCGACCCGCGCGGCCAGCAGCCGGTCGCTCTCCGGCGACCACCAGAAGCCGCGGTACCGGCTCATCTCCTCGGCCGCGATGAACTCCGCGAGGCCCCAGGTGACGTGCGCGCCGTCCGGGGCCGCCAGCGCCCGGTCGCCGCCCGCCGAGCCGTCGCTGCCCGCCGAGCCGTCACCGTCCGCCGTGCCGTCACCGTCCGCCGTGCCGTCACCGTCCACGGGCACGACGCGCAGTGCGCCCTCCGCGACATACGCGACGTACCGGCCGTCGGGGGACGGGCGGGGATCCACCACCGGCCCCGGCACGGGCAGTTCCCGGCAGGTGCCGGCCCGCAGTTCGGAGACGAACAGCCGTCCGGAGAGGGGGAAGGCGGCGAGCTCCACGGCGGCGTCGGTGGCGTAGCCGACCACGCCGGCCGAGCCCTCCCGGGTCCGTTCGCGGCGCGCCTTCTCCTGCGGGGACAGTTCCTCGTCGGCGCCGCCCAGCAGGTCCGCCGGGTCGGCGGCGGGGTACTCGCGCCCGGCGTCAAGGTCGTGGACCCACAGGAGGTTCGCCCGATCGGTACCGGATCGGGAGCGGAGGAACACGACACGCGTACCATCCGGCGAGACGCTGAAGCCGCGCGGCACGCCCAGGCCGAACCGCTGGGTGCGCGCGTGCTGCCGGGGAAATGAGAGCTGTCCGGTCATGCGGACGAGCGTAAGGGCCCCGGGGCTCACGGCAGCCGCACTCGTCAAGATCGTGTGCGCCCCCACTCTGCAACCGTGCACCGGCATATGCACAGCCATCGATAGTTATGATCGCTGAGGCGTGTGGGTATGGAGCCATTGGCCAAAGCGGCCGGGGCACGTACCTGCCCAATCCCGTTCCGTCCATGCGTACTTGGAGGTGACCGCCGTGGCACTCTCGATTTCGGCGGTGGTGCTGCTGGCGATCATCGTCTTCCTGCTGGTGAAGAAGTCAGGCTTGAAGGCGGGCCACGCAGTCGTGTGCATACTGCTCGGCTTCTACATCGCGAGCTCGACGATCGCGCCGACCATCAGAGAGCTGACGACCAACATCGCGGGAATGATCGGCGGCATCAAGTTCTGAGCGCGCGGCCCCGGGCCTGGCGATGACGCCGCCCGGGCCCGCGGCACCACCACCCGGCCCGCCGCGACCGGGGAGCGCAGCGCCCGACCGGGTGGATCACCCGGTCGGGTTCTCCGTGCCGCGGGCATGACTCGTACGCTGTCCTCATGTCCGACCTTCCCGCCCGCCGTCTGCTGCTGGTGCACGCGCACCCGGACGACGAGTCGATCAACAACGGCGCCACCATGGCCAGATATGCGGCCGAGGGTGCCCTCGTCACGCTGGTGACCTGCACTTTGGGCGAGGAAGGCGAGGTCATCCCCGCGGACCTCGCCCACCTGGCCGCCGACAAGGACGACGCGCTCGGCCCGTACCGCAGCGGCGAACTGGCCGCGGCCATGGCCGAGCTGGGCGTCACCGACCACCGCCAGCTGGGCGCCCCGGGCCGCTACCGCGACTCCGGGATGATGGGCGCGCCGCAGAACGACCGCCCGGACGCCTTCTGGCAGGCCGACCTGGACACCGCCGCCGGCGATCTGGTCGAGGTGGTCCGCGAGGTGCGCCCGCAGGTCCTGGTCACCTACGACCCGGACGGCGGGTACGGCCACCCCGACCACATCCAGGCCCACCGCGTCGCCATGCGCGCGGCCGACCTGGCCGCCGACCCCGCCTTCCGGCCGGAGCTGGGCGAGCCGCACGCGATCGAGAAGATCTACTGGAACTGCAACCCGCGTTCCGTGGTCGAGGAGGGCTTCGAGCGGCTGCGCGCCGCCGGGCTGTCCTTCCCCGGCGTGGCAGCCGTGGACGACGTGCCGGGCGTGGTGCCGGACGACGAGGTCACCGCCTCGATCCCGGCCACGCCGGAGTACAGCGCGGCCAAGGCCGCCGCGATGCGTGCACACGTCACCCAGATCTCGGTCGACGGCCCGTTCTTCGCGCTCTCCAACGACCTCGGGCAGCCGCTGATCAGCGGTGAGCACTACCGCCTGGTGCGCGGCACGCCCGGCGCGCCTGAGGGCGAGCGGGAGGACGATCTGTTCGCGGGCGTACGGACACAGGACGGGCCGGAGACGGCGGCGGAGCGGCCGGAGGCAGGGCGATGAGCGGCAAGGGCGGCGCGGACGAGCGCAGCAGGGCGTCCGGCGGCGGCGCGAAGGCCGCGGCGGCCGCCGGGCCGCCGCAGCAGCCGGAGTCCGCACCCCGCGGTGCGCTGAAGGCCGGGCTGTACGTCCTGCTGTTCGTGCTGGGCGTGCTGACCGCGGTGGCCGGGGCGCTGGTGCAGGGGGCGTGGTTCCCCGGCGGCCTGCTGCTCGGGCTGGCGGGCGCCGCGGCGCTGTTCACCGGCGGCGCGCGGGCGGCCGTCTCCGTCGTCGGTGCGCTGGTGCCGGCCGCGGGCTGGCTGCTGGCGGTGATCGGCCTCAGCATGACGCGCGCCGAAGGGGACTTCGTCTTCGGCGGCGGGCTGGGGGCCTCCCTCTATCCGCTGGGCGGTGTCGCCGTCGCTGTGATCTGCACCACGGTGGCGATGGGCCGCTCGGCGACCATGGGTGCGGCCCGTCGTGGCATGTGACGGGCCGGCCGAGGCCGTTGTTCCGCGGCGTGTGCGGGCGTCCGTACGGGGAGCGTTCCTCCGCACCCCGGATACCCGCGCGCGCCGGACAGTATGGTGGTGCGCGCCGCCGAGCCGCCCAAGCACGTTGATGACGAGCGGCGGAGCCAACCGGGAGATCCTGCTTTGAGTCGTGAATCTGACAGTTCGTCCTCCGGGCCCCAGGGGCGCGGCGCTGCCGCCTACCCCTCGGGGACCCCGCCGTACGGAACCCGCCAGGGCGACGCCGACGAGGCGGTGGCGCGGCCGGAGGAGCCCAAGACCGAGACCACGCTGACCACGCGTATCAAGATCAACATTCCGGGGTCGCGGCCGATCCCGCCGGTCGTGGTCCGCAAGCCGGTCGGCGAGGACGCCGCGGCGAACGGCGCCGACGGACCGGCCGGTGGCCGTGGCGGCGCCGACCGGACCGCCGAGCGCACCGGCAGCACGCCGCGGCCCCGGCCGCAGGCGGCGCCCGCCGCGTCCGAGGGCAGCGCGCCCGAGGAGAAGAAGGAGCCCGCGGCCTCGTCCGGTACGAGCGACTGGTTCGCGCCGCGCAAGCCCAAGCGCCCCACGGGCGGCCAGGCGGCGGCCCCGGGCGGCACCCCGCCCGGCGGCGTCCCGGCCCCCGGTGCCGGGCAGGGCCTCGGTGCCGGACAGGGGCCCGGCGCCGGCCGGCGCCCTGGTCCCGGCGGCGGCCCGGCCCAGCCGGGTCAGGACTCCGTCCTGCCGTACTTCTCCGACGGCCCCGCCGCGCCCGGCGGCGGCGGTCCCGCGGGCCCCGGCGGCGGTACGCCCGGCACGCCCGGCCCGTCGGGTCCGACGACCGGCCCGGCCACCGGCGACCTGTCCTTCCCGCCGGCCGGTGGCCCCGGCGGCGCGCCCCGGCCGCGCTCCGGCCTGGAGGCGCCGGCGGCGGGCGAGACGCTGCCGCCGGCCGGCCTCACCGGCGAACGGCCCGGTGCGGAGCAGCCCGGCGACCCGCTGTACGGCGGCGCGCTGACCGGCGGCGCCACCCCGCCGCCCCTCAGGGACGACACGGCGGAGCTGACCCCGCAGCCGCCGGCCCCGCCGGCCGGCGCCGTGGGCCCGGTCGCCGGTACGGACGACCGCACCTCCAGCGACACCCTCGTCAGCGGCATCCCGGCGGTCTCCGCCGACGGGCCCGCGCCGTGGCGGCCCGCCCCGCAGAACGCGGCCCGCCCGGCGGAGCCCGAAGCGGCGGACGCGACCGCCGCGCCGAAGTCCACGCCGCGCGCGAAGATCCCCGAGCCGATCAATCCGCCCAAGAAGGGGCGGAACAAGTTCGTGCTCGTGCTCGGCGGCATCGTCGTGCTCGCGGGCGTCGCCTACGGCGCCGGGCTGCTGCTGGACCACTCCGACGTGCCCGGCGGCACCACCGCGCTCGGTGTGGACATCGGCGGTACGACGAAGGAGCAGGCCGTCGAGAAGCTCGACGCGGCCCTGAAGGACACCAGGACCGCGCCGCTGAAGCTGACCGTCGACGGGCAGCCGCAGACCCTGCTGCCCGCCAAGGCGGGCCTGGACATCGACACCCAGGAGACCGTCCGGGGCGCCGCGGGCCGCGACTACAACCCGGTCTCGGTCATCGGCTCGCTGTTCGGCGGCGCCCGCACGGCCGAGCCCCGGATGGTCGTGGACGACGAGAAGCTGGACATCGCGCTGAAGTCGGTGGCCGGCGAGCAGGGCGCGGCCAAGGACGGCGGCATAGACTTCACCGCCGGCAAGGCCGTCCCGCACTACGGCAAGCCGTACAAGTCGATCGACGTCGCGGCCGCCAAGCGGATGGTCACCAAGGCGTACGAGGACCGGCTCGCGGGCGGTGCCGGGCAGCCCGTCGCCCTCAAGACCCGCATGCAGCAGCCGACGGTCCCGGACGCCGAGGTGAACCGTGCGCTGAAGGAGTTCGCCAGGCCGGCGATGTCCGGGCTGATCACGGTGCAGACGGACGCGCAGCACACGGTGTCCTTCAGCCCCGAGAAGTCCATCCCGAAGTTCCTGTCCATGAGGCCCGTCGACGGCAAGCTGGTGGAGTACTACGACCGGCCGGCCCTCAAGGCCCTGTACGGCGAGACCTTCAAGGGCGTCATGGTCACCAAGGGTAACGGCGCCAAGAAGCCGGTCAGCGTCGAGGAGGTCGCGGGCGCCGTCAGCCAGGCGCTGCGCGGCACCACCCCCGAGCAGCGGGTCGTCACCATCCCGACGAACCCGAGCTGACCAGCGCCGGACCAGGCGTGAGGAAGCCCCGGCGGCACCGCCCGCCGGGGCTTCCCGCATCCGTACGTGCCAGCGGGCACGGGACCTTCGCCCCCTGCAGGACGGCGGTGCCTGTGCGCATGCTGGAAGTGCTATGCCTTTCACGCGACTGCAGGACTCCGGCCGCCGGCGAGCGCTGCTGCTGAGCGCCGTGGTCGTGCTGATCGCGGTGGCCGATGTGATCACCGGCCCCGACGTGCGCCTCATCTCCTTCGCCGGGGTCGCGCCCATGTTCGCGGCGCTGCGCTGCTCGGCGCGCTGGACCGCCGTGGTGACGGCCTCCTTCGTCGTCGCCGGCGCGGTCGTCTACTCCGTGAACTTCTCCGACTGGACGGTGTCCGGCTCACTCGTGGGGCTCTTCGGCACGCTGGTGGTCGCCGCCTTCGCCCTGCTGCTGTGCCACAACCGGCGGCGGCGCGACGACGCGTTCGACCGCACCCGGCTGGTCGCCGACGAGGTCCAGCGGGCCATGCTGCACGAGCTGCCGCTGCGCGCCGGTCCGTACGCCGTGGCCGGCTTCTACGTCTCGGCGCTCGAAGGCGCCCGCGTCGGCGGCGACATCTACGAAGCGGTCGAGACGCCGTACGGCGTCCGCCTGGTGATCGGCGACGTCCAGGGCAAGGGCATGCCCGCGATCGGCGCCGGACACGAGGCGCTGGCGTCCTTCCGGGAGGCCGCGCACTACGAAGCGACGCTGGAGGGCGTCGCGGCGCGCATGGAGGCCTCCCTCGAGCGCCACAACGCGCGGGCCGTCGCACAGGGCGGCACGGAGCGCTTCGTGACCGCGCTGCTCATCGAGATCGGCCCCGACGGCCACGGCCGCTCGCTGTCCTGCGGCCACATCCCGTACTACGTCGTCCGCGGCGACCGCGTCACCGAGCGGAACGAGGCGCAGTGGCTGCCGCTGGGCCTGGGCGAGCTGACCGGCGAGCGGCGCCGCGCCTTCGACGCGTGGCCGCTGGACGGGGACTGGGCCGTGCTCTGCACCGACGGCGTGACCGAGGCCCGGCGCCGGGACGGCACGTTCTACCCGCTGGGCGAGCGGCTGGCGGGCTGGACCGGGCTGGCACCGGCCGAGCTGGCCGCGGCCCTCCGCGCCGACCTGACGGACTTCACCGGCGGCGAGCTGAAGGACGACGCGACCGCACTGATCGTCCGGCGCGGTCCGGACAGCGCCCCGCTGCGGCCCGCGACGGAGCTGCCGGCGGGGAGCCACGCCGGGGACCGCGCGCCGGCGGACCCGGGCGTCTCCCCGGGCCGGCCCCGCCCCGTCAGTTGAGCATCGCGCGGGCCGCCGCGGCCTGCTGGCGGACCGTTTCGGCGGCCCCCGGGTCCACGGCCGCCAGCACCGTCGCGTACTCCTCCAGCTCCGCGGCACCACGCAGGAAGTCGCCTCGCTCCACCAGCACCTTGGCGTGCTCGTGGCGCAGCCGCGCCGGATGGCTGGGCAGCAGCAGCGACAGCTCCACCGCCCACAGCCGTACGTCGCTGCGCTCGGGCCGGGCCGTCGCCCAGGCCCGGATGTTGTTCAGGATGCGCAGGACCGTCTCCAGCGGGTCGGCGGGCGCCAGCATCTGCGGCGTCAGCGGCTCCCCGGTAGCCCCCGCGACCAGCACCCGGGCGTCCTCGTCGGTCAGGATGCGCCCGCCGTCGAACGGGTCCACCAGGACGTGCGCACCGTACGGGTCGCCGAACCCGACGACGTAGTGCCCCGGCAGCGCCACGCCGTACACCGGGGCACCGGCCCGCCGCGCGACCTCCGTCCACACCACCGACAGCAGGATCGGCAGCCCGCGGCGGCGCCGCAGCACCTCGTGCAGCAGCGAGGACTCCAGCCGCTGGTAGTCGGCGGGCAGTCCGTGGAAGCCGCAGCGGGTGCCGAGCAGCCCGGCGACGCTGCGGGCCCAGGCACGCGCGCCGCTGTCCGTACCGGCGGCGCCGTGGGCGGGCGCCGGGCGGAACGGCAGCAGGCCGGCCAGCCGGTCCAGCTCGACCTGGGCGGCGTCGATGCCGTGCTCGTCCAGCTCCGGGTCGGCCTCGGCGGCCAGCAGCAGGCACAGCAGCGTGAGGTCGGGGCGTTCCTCGCGGGCGGCCTCGGCGAACTGCCGCCGCCGGGCGGCGCGGCCGGAATCGGGGTCGGGGTGCATGTCTGGTCCGTACCCGTTCAGCGGGTGCCGCCCTGGGGAGCGCGCCGGTAGTGGTAGTGGTGGTGATCGGTGAACCCGAGGCCGTCGTACAGCGCCCCGGCCCCCTCGTTGTCCGCCTCGACCTGGAGGTACGCCGCCGAGGCGCCCTCCTCCAGGGCCCGCTCGGCGAGCGCGGCCATCACCAGCGTGGCCAGCCCCTGGCGGCGGTGGTCCGGGGCGACCTCCAGGGCCGCGAAGCCCGCCCAGCGGCCGTCGACCACCATCCGTCCGATGGCGGCGGGCCCCGCCTCGCCCGGCACCGTCGCGAACCACACCGAGGGCCCGCCGGCCAGCACCTTGACCGCCTCGGGCGGGGCGTCCGCGCTCCGGTTGTAGACCGAGGTCCAGCCGCCGTCCGGGTCCCGGGACAGTCGCACCCGGCCGGTGTCCGCGCCGGTGTCGGCCAGCGGGGCCAGCGCTCCCACACGGACGGCCGTGTGCGCCTCGGCCGTCCAGCCGCGCCGCTCCAGCTCGGCGGCGAGCAGCTCGTCGCTGCCGGCCGCGCCGGTGGACACGACGACGTACGGGGGCAGGCCGCGCGCCGCGTACCAGGCGCGGACGCGCTCCAGGGCGGCGTCCAGGGGAACGCCGGGGTCGCCGAGCGGCAACGCCGAGTTGGCCCGCCGGGTGAATCCGGCGGCCGCGCGGAGCGTCCACTCCCCGAGCCGCTCCGTCTCGACGGCCGGCCAGCCGCGCGCGGCCACCTCCGTCAGCTCCCTGGCGCTCGTCGCGGGACCTCTGCGGCGGGCCGGTGCGGCCGGGATCACCTTGCCCGCGACCAGCGAGCTCGCCATGATCCGCACCTCCTCACCGGTCCGTCGTGTGATGCTCAGCACACCATCGTCCCACGATGTGAGAACACCGACCGTGTCAGTGAATCGCTCCGTGGACTCGCCCGGCCCGGTCAGCCTGCGGACCGATACCCTTTTCCCCACGTCAGCAGGGGTGATGGCGACCTCCAGTCGTCCGCCCGTGGTGAATTCCACAGCTGTGCCCGCCCCTCTTGTTCGTCTCGTGCCCGGGACCGGAGATACTAGGTGCGGGCATCGACGACGCCGCGCTCCCGCGCGCCCTGAGGCGGCCGCCCAAACAGACGGTCCGCCGGCCCTAACGAGGAGGAACGACAGCGTGACCTACGTCATCGCGCAGCCTTGTGTCGACGTCAAGGACAAGGCGTGCATCGAGGAGTGCCCGGTCGACTGCATCTACGAGGGCTCCCGGTCCTTGTACATCCACCCGGACGAATGTGTCGACTGTGGCGCCTGTGAGCCGGTCTGCCCGGTCGAGGCCATCTTCTACGAGGATGACACCCCTGAGGAGTGGAAGGACTACTACAAGGCGAACGTCGAGTTCTTCGACGAGCTCGGTTCGCCCGGTGGTGCGTCGAAGCTGGGCCTGATCGAGAAGGACCACCCCTTCATCGCCGCCCTGCCGCCGCAGAACCAGTAACGGCAGGCCGCAGCGCCGCTCCGGTCCCGTACGGCCTTCTCCGCCGTACGGGACCGAGGCGTTTCCCGACACGTACGAAAGAAGAGCAACGTGGGCGCAGTATCCGCACGCCTCCCCGTTTTCCCCTGGGACCGGCTGGAGCCCTACAAGGCGACGGCCGCCGCGCACGCCGACGGCATCGTGGACCTGTCCGTGGGGACCCCGGTCGACCCGGTGCCGCCGCTGATCCAGAAGGCGCTCGCCGACGCGTCGGACAGCCCGGGCTATCCGACCGTGTGGGGCACGCCGGCGCTGCGCGACGCGCTCACCGGCTGGGCGGGCCGCCGGCTCGGCGCCACGGGGCTCACACACGCGCACGTGCTGCCGGTCGTCGGCTCCAAGGAGCTGGTGGCCTGGCTGCCGACCCAGCTCGGCCTCGGCGCGGGCGACAAGGTCGCCTACCCGCGCCTGGCGTACCCGACGTACGAGGTCGGCGCGCGGCTGGCGGGTGCCGAACCGGTCGTGTACGACACCCCGTGGGAGCTGGACCCGGCGGGCCTGAAGCTGCTCTGGCTGAACTCCCCCTCCAACCCCACCGGGCGGGTGCTGAGCGCCGAGGACCTGCGCCGCACGGTCGCCTGGGCCCGTGAGCACGGCATCCTGGTGTTCAGCGACGAGTGCTACCTGGAGCTGGGCTGGGAGGCCGACCCGGCCTCCGTGCTGCACCCGGAGGTCAACGGCGGTTCGTACGACGGCATCGTCGCCGTCCACTCGCTGTCCAAGCGCTCCAACCTCGCGGGCTACCGCGCGGCCTTCATCGCGGGCGACGCCGCGGTGCTCGGCGAGCTCCTGCAGATCCGCAAGCACGGCGGCATGATGATCCCCGCGCCGGTCCAGGCCGCCACCATCGCGGCGCTGGGCGACGACGCGCACGTCGCCGAGCAGCGGGAGCGCTACGCGCGCCGCCGCGCCGCGCTGCGCACCGCCTTCGAGGCGGCGGGCTTCCGTATCGAGCACAGCGAGGCGTCGCTGTACCTCTGGGCGACCCGCGACGAGCCCTGCTGGGACACCGTGGGCGACCTCTCCAAGCGCGGCATCCTCGTCGCGCCGGGCGACTTCTACGGCCCGGCGGGGGAGCGGTTCGTACGGGTCGCCTTCACGGCCACCGACGAGCGCGTGGCCGCGGCGGTCAGCCGGCTCGCCGACTGAGGCTCCGGGCGCCGACCGGTTACCGGGCGCCGACCGAGTTGCCGGGCACGGCCGAAGGGCCCCGGGAGCGGTGCTCCCGGGGCCCTTCGGATGTCCGGCGGGGGCGTCAGCCGCCCAGCACGCCCGAGCCCGACAGGCCCTTGGCCACGGGCAGCCCCGCGAGCAGCTTGTCGGCGGGCAGCTCCTTGGCCAGCGGCAGGTCCTTGGTGAGTCCCTCGGTGGGCAGCGCACGGGTGGTGTCGCCGACGGCGTCCTTGGTGTCACCCGTGACGTGACCGGTGGTCTTCTTGGCGGTGGGGGCGAGCTCTTGCAGCGTCTCGTTGCCGGTGCGGCCGGCCTCCGGGACGGTTTCCTTCACGGCCTCGCCGGCGACCGGGCCGGCCACCGCGCTGGTGTTCTCCAGGGCGTTGCCGGCGGTCTCGGTGACGCTCGACGGGTCCACCTTGGTCAGTCCACCCAGGTCGGCGGCCTTGGGCAGGTCAACGGCGCTCGCGGAGCCGGCGGCGCCGACCACGGGAGCTGCGCCCGCTGCGACCAGCAGCGCGGCCCGGGCGATCCGACGCGTGAGGGGGAGGGACATGGTGCTCCTTTGACGGAGAGGGACTTGTTTCTTCTGTGCGGACGTGCGGTGCCCGCCGGGCGGCGGCAGTCGACTGCCGGGCGGACGCAGTGAATACCGCGCAAGAGCCCCGAAGGTTGCGGTGCGCCCCGGTAAAGAATTGGTAACGCATCACATTATCTGTTTCGGATGAAATGGGGTGAAATTCGTACGTCCGGAGCAGGTGAAAGAACGTCACTCCCCTTGTGCCGCAAGGTCCTTCGCGGTTCTGGGCAGGGGTGAGGAATGCCGCGGGAATTGTCGTCCTGGATTGACGTCATTCCCACTGCCGAGGGAATACCCGGACTATTGCGCGGTGGTGATCCGAACATCTGTCGGCGTAATCCCACGGGAATCGCCGGGCAACTGCTGCCAGCCCTTCCCGGATTCCTCGGCGGTCCACCGGCGATCACCGTAAGAGATGCGTTCGATGCGCAACTCCGACGCGTGGGCCACCGCCCAGGCCGCCAGCTGCCAGCCGCGCTGCCGCGCCGTCCCGGCCGCACCGGCCGTCACCGGCACCGTGAGCGTCCGGCCGGCCGCGCGCGCGGCCACCGTGGTCCGCGGCAGCACCTCCGGCCCGAACTCCCGCACCAGCTTCTCGCGCACCTGCGCCGTGCCGCCCGGCGCGTTCTCGGCGGGCCGGCTCTCCGCGCAGCTCAGCGCCGCCGGCGCGCGCCCCGTCAGCGCACCGGTCAGCACCGTCGCGTTCGCCTCGTGCTTGGCGTACGCCTGCGGGTACCCGCTGCGCTGCACCCGCTGGGCCGCGACGGTCAGCGGCAGCCGGGAGTACCCGGGGATCTGCGCCAGGTGCTTGTAGAACTCCCCGGCCGCGTAGACCGGGTCCATGATCTCCTCGGCCGTTCCCCAGTCCTGGGAAGGCCGCTGCTGGAAGAGGCCGACCGAGTCCCGGTCCCCGTACTCGATGTTGCGCAGCCCCGACTCCTGCATGGCCGTCGCCAGCGCGATCGTCACCGCCCGCTCGGGCAGCCCGCGCGAGAGGCCCACCGCCGAGATCGTCGCGGCGTTCGCCGCCTGCTCCGGGGACAGCTCGTACGGCTCGCCGCCGCCCTCGGGCTGCACGGTGCAGCGCGGGGCGCCGGGGCCGCCGGTCACGTACTGCACGGCCAGGTAGGCCGCGAGTCCGAGGAGCACGACGAAGGCCACGAGCGCGCGTATGAGGCGCTTGCGGCGGACGGGGGCACGCTGGGGACGGCGAAGCACGCGCCATACGGTACTGGAGGGCGCGGGCAGGCCCCGCCGGACCTCGGGGAACGGACAGCAACGTGCAACAGCGGGGCAACCGGCGAACGGTAGGGTCGGGACCATGGACAGCCCCGCGCAGACTCCCGTACTCGACCTGTCGCTCGACGCCGCACAGCTCACCGCGGCGCTGGTGGACGTCCCGTCCGTCAGCCGGGACGAGAAAGCCCTCGCGGACGCCGTCGAGACCGCCCTGCGCGCGCTGCCGCACCTGACCGTGGACCGCGACGGCGACACCCTCGTCGCGCGCACGCACCTCGGCCGCGCCGAGCGGGTCGTCCTCGCCGGCCACCTCGACACCGTGCCGATCGCGGACAACGTGCCCTCCCGGCTCGACGAGAACGGCGTCCTGTGGGGCTGCGGCACCTCCGACATGAAGTCCGGCGTCGCCGTGCAACTGCGCATCGCCGCCACGGTCCCCGCGCCCAACCGCGACCTCACCTTCGTCTTCTACGAGGCCGAGGAGATCGCTGCCGAGTACAACGGTCTGAAGCGCATCGCCGAACAGCACCCCGACTGGCTGGCGGGCGACTTCGCCGTCCTGCTGGAGCCGTCGGGCAACCAGGTCGAGGGCGGCTGCCAGGGCACCCTGCGGGTCGTGCTGCGCACCGCGGGCGAGCGGGCGCACTCCGCGCGCAGCTGGATGGGGTCCAACGCCATCCACGCCGCGGCCCCGATCCTGGAGCGGCTGGCCGCGTACGAGCCGCGCCGCGCCGTCATCGACGGCCTGGAGTACCGCGAGGGCCTGAACGCCGTGCGCATCGAGGGCGGCGTCGCGGGCAACGTCATCCCGGACGAGTGCACGGTCACCGTCAACTTCCGGTACGCGCCCGACCGCAGCGGTGACGAAGCCCTCGCCCACGTACGCGAGGTCTTCGCCGGCTGCGACATCGTCGAGTGGACGGTCGACGACCACTCCACCGCGGCGCTGCCCGGCCTCTCGCACCCCGCGGCCAAGGCCTTCATCGAGGCCGTCGGCGGCACGCCGATGCCCAAGTTCGGCTGGACCGACGTCTCCCGCTTCTCCGCGCTCGGCGTCCCGGCGGTCAACTACGGCCCGGGCGACGCCCTGCTCGCGCACAAGCGGGACGAGCACGTCGTCGCCGCCGACGTGATCCGGTGCGAGGAGCGGCTGCGCGCCTGGCTGGAGGCCTGAACCGCGATCCGGCGGGCATCGGAAATGTGGTGACCGGGGTTCCGGTGACCTCGGGTGGCCTGCGCGGGTAAGGGGTTCACCGGAGCGCTGCGCGGCGGCCGGGGCCGCTGTCAGACCGAATTCCGCTGCTCGTCACCTTTGTGCACATACGCTTTACCGGCAACGATCTGTCTTCCGCCCTGGCGGGGGACCCTGCGGAGGGAGCACACCATGGCCGATCCTGAGGCAGCCGAGCGCGAGACCATGGCAGCCGAGCGCGATCAGCAGCGACTCGGCCCGGTACTGCGCCGCCGTGACCAGGTGCGAGCAGGGACCACCGACCAGCGGCTGCTGGACTCCGAGGGCCCCTCCGAGTGGGTGCACACCGACCCCTGGCGCGTGATGCGCATCCAGTCGGAGTTCGTCGAGGGCTTCGGCGCGCTGGCCGAACTGGGCCCGGCGATCAGCGTCTTCGGCTCGGCCCGCACGCCCCGCGACTCGCCCGAGTACGAAGCGGGCGTCGGACTGGGGCGGGCCCTCGTGGAGGCCGGCTTCTCGGTCATCACCGGCGGCGGCCCCGGCGCCATGGAGGCCGCCAACAAGGGCGCGCACGAGGCGGGCGGCACATCTGTCGGGCTCGGCATCGAGCTGCCCTTCGAACAGGGCATGAACGAGTACGTCAACCTCGGCGTGGACTTCCGGTACTTCTTCGTGCGCAAGACGTGTTTCGTGAAGTACGCCCGCGGCTTCGTGGTCCTGCCCGGCGGCCTCGGCACCCTCGACGAGCTCTTCGAGGCGCTCACCCTCGTCCAGACCCGCAAGGTCACGCGCTTCCCCATCGTGCTCTTCGGCACGGAGTACTGGGGCGGCCTGGTGGGCTGGCTGCGCGACACCCTCATCGCCCAGGGCAAGGCCTCCACCCGCGACCTGGACCTCTTCCACCTCAGCGACGACGTGGACGAGGCGGTCGCGCTGGTCACGAAGGAAGTGGGGCCGGGGCCCTCCCGGTGAGGCGCGGCGCGGCCCCCGAAGGACCGGGGGCCGCCCGGCCCGGCTCAGGCCAGGCCGCGGCGGGCCACCGCCGGGGGCCGGTGCCCGGCGATGGAGGCGACCATGTCCAGCACCTGCCGGGTCTCGGCGACCTCGTGGACGCGGTAGACCTGCGCGCCCAGCCACGCCGAGACCGCGGTCGTGGCCAGGGTGCCCAGCACCCGCTCCTTGACCGGCTTGTCCAGCGTCTCGCCCACGAAGTCCTTGTTGGACAGGGAGACCAGCACCGGCCATCCCGTGTCCGTCATCTCGCCGAGCCGGCGGGTGGCCTCCAGGCTGTGCCGGGTGTTCTTCCCGAAGTCGTGTCCCGGGTCGATCATGATCCCGTCCCGCCGTACGCCCAGCTCCACGGCGCGCTCCGCGAGCCCGAGCGTGACGTCCAGGATGTCGGCCATCACGTCCTCGTACGTGGTCCGGTGCGGCCGGGTACGCGGTTCGACGCCGCCCGCGTGCGTGCACACCAGGCCCGCGCCGTACCGCGCCGCGACCTCGGCGAGCTTCGGGTCCACCCCGCCCCAGGCGTCGTTGAGCAGGTCGGCACCGGCCTCGCAGACCGCCTCGCCGACCTCGTGCCGCCAGGTGTCCACGCTGATCACCACGTCCGGGTGGCGCCTGCGGACCTCGGCGACGAAGCCGACCGTGCGCCGCGCCTCCTCCTCGGCGGTGACCTCCTCACCCGGACCGGCCTTGACCCCGCCGATGTCGATGATCGCCGCGCCCTCCGCGACCGCCTGCTCCACGCGCGCCAGCGCCGGCTCGTCCCGGAACGTGGCGCCCTGGTCGTAGAAGGAGTCCGGCGTCCGGTTCACGATCGCCATGATCACCGGCTCGTGCGCACCGAACTCGCGATTCCCCAGCCGCAGCATTCCCTACATCCTCTCCATGGTCCGCCAGCGACCTTAACTGTCGGAGGGGCATGGCACGATCAATGGACGACGGAGAGCGTGGGGAGATGGTCGTGTTCTGGTTCTTGCTCATCGCGTTGGTCGCGGTGGTCGCCGTGGTCACGCTCGCCGTGGTCGGTGGCGGTGACGGCGGCGCGCTGCGGGAGGCCGAGCCCGAGCGGCTGCACGACCCCCTGCCCGCCGACCGCCCCTGCACCCGTGCCGACGTGGAGGAGGTACGGCTGCCGCCCGCGCTGCGCGGTTACCGCATGAACGACGTGGACGACGTGCTGGACCGCCTCGGCGCCGAGCTGGCCGAGCGGGACGCCCGGATCGCCGAGCTGGAGGCCGCCCTGGCGGGGGCGAACGCCGCCGCGATGGGCGGAAGCCCGGGGCTGGTGGCGGACGAGCGCCCGGGGACGCCGGACGCCGCGCCGGACCAGGGCACCGACCTGCGGAAGCCCGCGGGCCCCGGCGAGACCCCCGAGGGCGGTGAGCCCGCGTGAGCGGCGTCGAGACCGCGCCGGACGGCGTGCCGCGCTGCCCCTGGGGCATGACCGCGGAAACGATGGCCGACTACCGCGCGTACCACGACACCGAGTGGGGCCGCCCGGTGCACGGGGACGACGCGCTGTTCGAGCGGATGTCCCTGGAGGCGTTCCAGTCGGGCCTGTCCTGGATCACGATCCTGCGCCGCCGCGAGGGGTTCCGCGCCGCCTTCGCGGACTTCAGGATCGCCGAGGTCGCGCGGTTCACCGAGGACGACGCCGCCCGGCTCCTCGCCGACCCGCGCATCATCCGCAACCGCCTCAAGATCTCCGCGATGCTGGCCAACGCCCGGCTCGCCGCCCAGCTGGCTCCCGGTGAGCTGGACGCCCTGATCTGGTCGTACGCCCCGGACCGTGCGGACCGCCCGGTGCCCCGCAGCACCGCCGACGTCCCGCCGGTCACCCCGGAGTCGACCGCGCTCGCCAAGGACCTCAAGAAGCGCGGCTTCCGCTTCGTCGGCCCGACGACCGCGTACGCCATGATGCAGGCCTGCGGGCTGGTCAACGACCATCTCGCCGACTGCCACGTCCGCGCGGCCACGGAGGCGGCAGCGGCGGCGTGAGACCCGTGCGGGGCCGGCCGGGCCCCGCACCGCCGCTCACCGCCCGACGAAGTGCGGCTTCTCCTTCTTCACGAACGCCTGCACCGCGATCACGTGGTCCTCCGAGGCCCCGGCCCGCGTCTGGAGCTCGTCCTCCTTGGCCAGCGTCTCGGGCAGCGAGTGGTCGGTGCCGTACGCCAGCGACTCCTTGATCGCGGCGTACGCGGCGGTCGGCCCCTGCGCCAGCCGCAGCGCCAGCGCGCGGGCCTCCGAGGCCAGCTCGGCGGCGGGCACCACCTTGTTCGCGATGCCCAGTTCGTACGCCTCCTGGGCGCTGACGTTGCGGGGGAAGAGCAGCAGGTCGGCGGCGCGGCCGTGGCCGATCAGCCGCGGCAGCGTCCAGGACATGCCGGAGTCGGCGGTCAGCGCCACGCCGGCGAAGGAGGTGTTGAAGGAGGCGGAGTCGGCGACGAGGCGGTAGTCGGCCGCCATCGCGAAGCCGGCGCCGGCCCCGGCCGCGACTCCGTTCACCGCCGCGACCACCGGCTTCGGCATGCCGGTGAGCGCCTCGACGATCGGGTTGTAGTGCTCGCGCACGGTGCTCATCGTGGCGCCCTCGCCGCTCGCCCGGTCCTTCTCCAGCGAGCCGATGTGCTCCTTGAGGTCCTGCCCGACGCAGAAGGCGCGCCCCGTGGCGGTCAGCAGCACGGCCCGTACGGCGGGGTCGGCGGCGGCCTCGCGCGTGGCGTCACGGAGGGCGACCTTGGTCTCCGTGTCGAGCGCGTTCATGGCATCGGGGCGGTTGAGCGTGATCGTGGCAACGCCGTCGGTGACGTCGTAGAGCACGGTGTCGGCCATGGTGGGATCCCCTCCGTCGCGGCTCGGGCTGCGGGAGAAGTGCAGCCGGCGATCAGGATGCCGGAGATCATCCGCGCTGTCGTGTGACGTACATCAAAGAATGGTGGTGTGCCGGACGACGGCGGGTGGCGCAGTATCGCAGGTGACTCCCCGAATTGGGTGGTTTTGCGAATGTGCGTTGCCGAAGGGATGCCCGCTGATGTTGGTCATCGGGTCCTGCGATGCGGGATAATGACATGGAAGCAATGTGTTCGATGCCGGTGACGCGTGCCCCTCTCCAGAGGGCCGTCGGCTGACGATGAGCTGGTTTCAGGAAGGGGAACGAGCATGGCGGCCATGAAGCCGCGGACGGGCGACGGCCCGCTCGAGGTGACCAAGGAGGGGCGGGGCATCGTCATGCGCGTTCCGCTCGAAGGCGGCGGTCGGCTCGTCGTCGAGCTGACTCCCGACGAAGCCAAGGCTCTCGGCGAGGCCCTGGACAAGGTCAGCGTCTGACGCAGGCGCAGCCTCACCGAATTGCCGGCCCCGGCGGACGGCGCGCACACGATACGCGCCCGTTCCCGGGGCCGTGTCGTATCCCGGACGTAGACCGGCGGCCCGGAAATACGCGTCCGTATGTACACGCGCAGGCGTACGGGGCATCAGCCCCGGCGTACGCGCTTTCGTCAGGTCGCACCCTACGCACCCCTACTCACCCGCGGAGCAGGGGGCCCCGCACACACGTTCCCCGGGCGGCGTCAGCCGCGTTTGACCGCGCACAGCAGGCCGTCGCCCACCGGCAGCAGCGACGGCACCAGCTGCACGCTCTCGCGGATGGACCGCAGCAGCTCCCGCAGCCGCTGTATCTCCGCAGGCTGCACGCCGGAGTCGACGGTCCGGCCGTCGGCGAAGATGCCCTCGAAGCAGACCACGCCGCCGGGCCGCAGCAGGCGCAACGATTCAGCGAGATAGTCGGCGTACTCCATGCGGTCGCCGTCGCAGAAGACCAGGTCGTAGCCGCCGTCGGCGAGGCGGGGGAGGACGTCCAGGGCGCCGCCGGGGATGAAGCGGGCGCGGTTGCCGGCGAAGCCCGCGGCGCGGAACGCCTGCCGGGCGAACTGCTGCCGTTCCGGTTCCAGGTCCACGGTGGTCAGGACGCCGTCGGGGCGCATGCCGTGCAGGAGGTAGATGCCGGAGACGCCGGTACCGGTGCCGATCTCCGCGACGGCCTTGGCGTCCGCGGTGGCGGCGAGCAGGCTCAAGGCCGATCCGGTGCCGGTCGAGACCGTGCGGATGCCGGCTTCCCGGGCCCGGTCACGGGACCAGTGCAGGGCGGCGTCGGCCGTGTCGTCGATGGTCCCGGCGCCGTAGGCCTCGGCGAATGCCAAGCTCGTCTGCCGGTTGCCGGTAATGGCCCTCTCCTGTCCCCGTAGTTGACGCAACCGTGACTGTATCCGCTGAGTGCGGGAACCCGCAGATGGGACCGGGCGTTAGGAAGAAACAGGGGGGATGCGCAGGTGAAGACGGAAGAGAACCACAACCCGGACCAAATGCAGGTCAAAACTGCTTATCCGGAGCTAACGGGTGAGGTGGATATGGTAGGGGCTCTACTGGACACCACCAGAGCCACCAGGGGAGGTGCGGCTGCGGCGGGTGACCGAAGAACGCTGCGGCGTTTTCGAAGGTCGGCCGGCGAGCCGAAATCCGTGACCAACAATGCTGACCGTGCCCGCTCGAACGACTCCGCACCCACCGCGACCTTCGCCGCCGATGCGGAATCGCAGGCGTGGACTCCGCCCAGCTGGGAGGAGATCGTCAGCACCCACAGCGCTCGTGTCTACCGTCTCGCCTACCGCCTGACGGGAAACCAGCACGATGCCGAGGACCTCACCCAGGAGGTCTTCGTCCGCGTCTTCCGTTCGCTCTCGACGTACACCCCCGGCACGTTCGAGGGCTGGCTGCACCGCATCACCACCAACCTCTTCCTGGACATGGTCCGCCGCCGGCAGCGGATCCGCTTCGACGCGCTGGGTGACGACGCCGCCGAGCGGCTGCCCAGCCGCGAGCCGTCGCCGCAGCAGCACTTCAACGACACCCACTTCGACGCCGACGTGCAGCAGGCGCTGGACACCCTCGCGCCCGAGTTCCGCGCCGCCGTCGTCCTGTGCGACATCGAGGGCCTGTCGTACGAGGAGATCGCCGCGACCCTCGGGGTGAAGCTCGGTACGGTCCGCAGCCGCATCCACCGGGGCCGTTCCCACCTGCGCAAGGCGCTCAAGCACCGTTCACCGGCGGCGCGCGCCGAGGAGCGGGAGCGCGAGCGGCAGCAGCGCGCCTTCGCGCCCCTGGCGACAGGGGAGGTCGGAATCGCGTGAGCGGTAGCGGCGGTCAGTCCCCCGCTGAGCAGCATCTCGGCGACCGCCTTGCGGCTCTGGTCGACGGGGAGCTGGGGCACGATCAGCGTGAGCGGGTGCTCGCGCACCTCGCGACCTGCGGCAAGTGCAAGGCCGAGGCCGACGCCCAGCGGGAGCTGAAGAACGTCTTCGCGGAAATGGCCCCGCCCGGGCCCTCCGACGGGCTGCTCGCCCGTCTGCAGGGGCTGCCCGGGGGGGATCCCGGCGCGCCCGCCGGCCGGCTCGGTGAGGGCGGTCTCGGGCGCGGGTCCTTCGGCCGTGGCGGCCTGGACGGTGGCGGCTTCGGCCGCGGCGGCATGTCGTTCGCGTACGCCCCCTCCGCGGACGCGCACGCGGCCCCCGGGCTGCTCCCGCGGCCGGACGGGCGGGGCTTCCGGATACACGAGCGCGCCGCGGAGCGGCCTGCCGCCGCGGCAGCCGGTTCCGCGGGCGCGGGCCACGCCGGGGGATCGCCCCGGCGGCGCTTCGCGTTCGCCGCGGCGGGCGCGGTCTCCCTCGCGGCGTTCGCGCTCAGCGGCGCGCTGCCGCTGGAGGCCGCGGTCGACCCGGCAGCGGGGCGCGGCGAGGGCGCGAACAGCCCGCTGTCGGCCTCCCCGGCCGCCGAGGCGAGCGGTGCCGCCGGGCGCGAGCAGCGGCCGGTCGCGGCGCGCGGTTCGCGCGACCGGGACGCGCTGCTCGGCGTCCTGCAGGGCCGGGCGACACCGGCCGCCCGGTCCGCCGAGTTCTACCCCGCGGCAGCGTCCCTCCCGGTGCGGTACGCCACCCCTCTGCTCAGCGACGGCACCGGGCACCTGACCCCGCACATAGCCCCCGGCCGTCCCGGCTCGTCCGGATCCGGTACGGCCGCCGGCACGGGTGCTGCGCCGGGTACGCCGGCGGGGGCCTCCCACGGGTTCACCGAAGCGGCGGCCGGTACCGGCAGCGGCTCGGGCACCGCGGGCGCGTCCGGCGGCCGCGGCCCGCTGCCCTCGGCGCTGGCCTCCCCGTCCTCGCCGGGCGCCACCGCCTATCCGGCCCCGCCGCTGCCGCCGCTGGAGCCCAAACGGCCCCTGCTGACGCGTAGCGCCCCGGCGGCTCCCTGATCCGCCGTCAGTTCGCGCGGCGGTCTCCGCCGTCCCAGGGCCCGGCAGCCACCGGGCCCTGCACGCGGCGGACCTGAACCTGGTTGAATCGCCGGAGGGCCGCGCATCGCGCCATGAGCGCGCCCAGGGGGCGCGCGGCCCCGCACGTGGGCGAACTGTGGGGAGAACATGAACGAGGGCACGGCCTCCGGGCCCCACCACGAGGACCGTTCCGGCCAGGGCACGGAGGGGCGGCCGGGAACGGCTCCGGGGACGGAATCCGGGCCGGCCCCGCAGCCCGTTCCGGAGGAGACGCCGACGCCGACGCCGACGCCGACGCCGACGCCGACGCCGGGGCCGGCCCCGGCGCAGCCGCGGGCCGCGGAGGCGGCCGACGAAGCGATCGCGCCGGACATCCCGGCGGCGGCCCCGGAGCCGGAGCAGGCCGCGCGGCCGCTGCATCCGGAGGACCCGTACGGGACGCCTCCGTACGGCGGACCCGGCCCGTGGGCTCCGGCGCCGCCCGTGCAGCGGCCGGTACCGACCCCGCCGCACGGCGTCACGGTCCCGCACCAGCCGTCCCGGGACGCCCCGCGGACCGCGTCGCAGCAGCCGACGCAGGGCACTCCACACCAGCCGGCGCAGGGCACGCAGGGCATCCCGCACCAGTCGGCACGGAGCACTCCGCAGCCGTACCCCCAGGCGCCCGCCTCGGGTGTGCCCGCCGCGCCGGTCGCGGCAGCGGCACACCAGCCGCAGGCCGCCGGACAGCGGTTCCAGCCCCCGAGCGGGCTCCCGCACCAGCCCTCCGCCGAGCACCCCGGTGCGGGTGGCGGGCCGTGGGACCGGTACGACCCCTGGGCGGCGGCGCCCGGCGCGGGGGCCCCGGTGCCGGAGGAGCGCGGCGGCAGGCGCGGACGCGGCCGGACCGTGGCCGGCGCGGCCGCGCTCGCGCTGGCCGCGGGCGTCGTGGGCGGCGGCGTCGGCGCGTACGTCGAGCGCAGCGGCGGCGTCGGTGACGTGCGGCTGCCGCAGGTCTCCGGGGAGCGGACCGGCCGCGCTCCCGACAGCGTGGCCGGCATCGCCCGCACCGCGCTGCCCGGCGTCGTCACCCTGCACGTGAGCGGCGGCGGCGAGGAGGGCACCGGCACCGGCTTCGTACTGGACCGCCAGGGCCATCTGCTGACGAACAACCATGTCGTCGAGGCCGGTGGCGGCGACGGCGAGATCTCGGTGACCTTCAGCGACGGCGACACCGCCACCGGCCGGGTCGTGGGCCGGGACAGCGGCTACGACCTCGCCGTGGTCAAGGTCGACGGCGGCGGCGACCTGAAGCCGCTCACCCTCGGCAACTCCGACGACGTGCGGGTCGGCGACCCCGTCGTGGCGATAGGCGCGCCCTTCGACCTGGCGAACACCGTGACCGCCGGGATCATCAGCGCCAAGCAGCGCCCGATCACCGCGGGCGGCGGGAGCGGCGACGGCAGCGACGTCAGCTACGTGGACGCGCTGCAGACCGACGCGCCGATCAACCCGGGCAACTCCGGCGGCCCGCTGGTGGACGGCCAGGCGCACGTGATCGGCATCAACAGCGCCATCCGCGCGGCCGGCAGCGGCGACAGCCTCGGCGGCGAGCAGGGCGGCAGCATAGGGCTGGGCTTCGCGATACCGATCAACCAGGGCAAGCGGGTGGCCGAGGAGCTGATCAACACCGGCCGGGCGACGCATCCGGTGATCGGCGTGACCCTGGACATGACGTACAGCGGTGACGGCGCACGGGTCAGCGCCAAGAGCCGGGGCGGCGGCGCGGCGGTCACGCCGGGCGGGCCCGGCGCGCGGGCCGGGATCACGGCGGGCGACCTGATCACCGAGGTGGACGGCGGCCCGGTGCACAGCGGTGAGGAGCTGATCGTCAAGATCCGCAGCCACCGCCCGGGGGACCGGCTGAAGCTCACCGTCGAGCGGGACGGCAGCGCGCGCACGGTCGAGATCACCCTCGGCTCGTCCACGGACCAGAGCTGACCGGAACCCGCCCCGGCGCCGGCCGGGAGCCGCCCCGGCACCGAGCCGGAGCGGACCGTGGACGAGGTGCGCGCCGTCACGGATGTGCCCCCGGTGTGACGATCGTTTGCACGGTGTTGGGGCGGGTGACTCCCGTTGGACGGCCGGGGCCAGGTACCGTGATAGTCGGCCTGGCCGAAAGGCCGCAGGACAGGTCACGGACGGATCAAGGAGCTGCAAGGTGTTCTTCGACATAGGACCCCTAGAGCTGGTCGCGCTCGTGATCCTCGCCGTCCTGATCTTCGGGCCGGACAAGCTGCCCAAGGTCATCCAGGATGTGACGGGATTCATCCGCAAGGTGCGGCAGTTCTCCGACAGTGCCAAGGAGGACATCCGCTCCGAGCTGGGCCCCGAGTTCAAGGACTTCGAGTTCGAGGACCTGAACCCCAAGAACTTCGTACGGAAGCACGTCCTGGAGAAGGAGGAGTACGGCCTCCAGGAGATCCGTGACGGCTTCGATGTGAAGCAGGAGATGGCCGAGGTCACGGAAGCCGTCCGGGGCAACGGGAGCGACGGGGACAGCGGTGTCCGCCACAGCCTCACCAAGGAGACCCCCGCGGCCGGAAGCGGCACGCCGGACCGGCTGACCAAGCGCGAGACGCCCGCCTCCGGGGACCGTCCGCCCTTCGACGACGACGCCACCTGATAAGCCGGTATGCCCGGCTGTGTTGACGCGTATGGCTATGCTCCCCGTGTCCGGGGTGAGGACGCCTGAGGGGGGCGGGCCGCCCACGACGCAGGGCAACGAGGAGGCTCCGCGCAGATGGAGACGAAGAGTCCGGCCGGCGCACACGCGGTGTCCGCTGACACCGGGGAGAAGGTCGACGGCTACCTGAGGGCCGATTTCCCGTGGTACGGCCTGGACGAGGCCTTCACGGGCCCGCGCCGGCTGATGCACGCCGGCGTCACCCCCGAGGGCACGGTCGAGCACGGTTCGCTCGCGCACGGCGAGGAGCCCACCATTCGGGTGGAGACCGTGCCGGATGCCGAGCGCTTCACGGTCGTGGTCACCGTCCCCTGCCGCCCCGTACGGCGCAGCGCCGACGGCACGGGCGTCCTGGAGGCCACCTCGGTCTCCTCGGCGGCCTGGCTGGCCGGTTCCGGGCTGCTGAACTGCACCTGGCCGGTGCAGATGGAGCGGGCGCTGCGGCAGGACTGGCTGGAGCAGCAGACGATGCTCGCGTGGGAGCTGGCGGACGACCTGACGGGTGAGGTCTGGAGCGAGCTCACCCTTCCGGTGGACGGCGTACCGACGCCGTTCCACTACCGCGAATCGGAGTACGGCTGGGTGCTCGCCGGGTCGGCGGGCGACGGCTCGGACGGCGTGCACATCGGCGCGTACGGGCGCGGCATGAGCGCCTACGGCCTCGGCTTCGCCGTCGTCAAGGACCTCAGCGCGTACGAGGGCTGACCCGCCCCGCGAGGCTCACAGCGCGTACGAGGGCTGACGGCCCGCCCCGGCGTGGGACGACGGCGGGCGGGACAGGGCACCGACACGACGAAGGGGCGGACCCGCGGGTCCGCCCCTCGTGACGCCCGGGCACCGCCCGGTGAGCGCTCGGAGCCTGCGTCAGAACTTGTTGCGCGGGGTGATCCCCAGGGACATGCCCGACAGGCCGCGCTGACGGCCGCCCAGCTTCCCGGCGACCGCGCGGATCGCCGCGCCCGCGCCGGAGTCCGGGTCGGTGAGCACGACGGGCTTGCCCGCGTCGCCGCCCTCCCGCAGCCGGACGTCGATCGGAATCGAGCCGAGCACCGGCACCTGCGTACCGGTCGTCTTCGTCAGGCCCTCGGCGACCTGCTGGCCGCCGCCCGTGCCGAAGACGTCGACGATCTGGCCGTCGGGCAGCTCCAGACCGGCCATGTTCTCGACCACGCCGACGATCTTCTGGTGGGTCTGCACGGCGATGGAGCCGGCCCGCTCGGCGACCTCGGCCGCGGCCTGCTGCGGGGTGGTGACCACCAGGATCTCGGCGTTCGGCACCAGCTGGGCGACGGAGATCGCGATGTCACCCGTGCCGGGCGGCAGGTCCAGCAGCAGGACGTCCAGGTCGCCCCAGTACACGTCAGCGAGGAACTGCTGGAGCGCGCGGTGCAGCATCGGGCCGCGCCAGACGACCGGCGCGTTCCCGGGGGTGAACATGCCGATCGAGATGACCTTCACGCCGTTCGCCGACGGCGGCATGATCATGTTCTCGACCTGGGTGGGGCGGCCCTCGGCGCCCAGCATGCGGGGCACGCTGTGGCCGTAGATGTCCGCGTCCACGACGCCGACCTTCAGCCCGTCGGCCGCCATCGCCGCCGCGAGGTTCACCGTCACCGAGGACTTGCCGACACCGCCCTTGCCGGAGGCGACCGCGTACACCCGGGTGAGCGAGCCCGGCTGGGCGAACGGCACCTCGCGCTCGGCGGTGCCGCCGCGCAGCGCGGCCGCCAGCTCCTTGCGCTGCTCGTCGCTCATCACGTCCAGCTCGACGGCGACGCTGGTGACGCCCGCCACCTTCGCGACCGCTTCCCGGACGTTGCTGGTGATCGTCTCGCGCATCGGGCAGCCGGAGACGGTGAGGTAGACCACGACCGACACGGCGCCGTCGGCCGCGATGTCCACCGATTTGACCATCCCCAGCTCGGTGATGGGGCGGTGGATCTCGGGGTCGTTCACCGTCGCGAGCGCATCGCGGATCGCGTCCTCGCTCGGAGCGGCGGTCGTGGGCGTGTCGGTAGCCATGTACTGCATAGTACGGCCGCGCAAAGCGCGTCCCAAAGGCCCGTCGGACGACGTGTGCGTCACTCCCGGTGGCGGCGGCGGGACGGCCGTTCCTCGTACTCCCCGTCGTCCGGACCGGCGTCCCGCCGTTCCTCCAGTTCCTTGAGCATGTCCTGCAGTTCGGAGCGGATCCAGTCGCGGGTGGCGACCTCGCCGAGCCCCAGGCGGAGCGCCGCGACCTCGCGGGTCAGGTACTCGGTGTCGGCGATCGAGCGCTCGTTCTGCTTGCGGTCCTGCTCGTGGGTGACCCGGTCCCGGTCGTCCTGCCGGTTCTGGGCGAGCAGGATCAGCGGCGCGGCGTACGACGCCTGCAGGGACAGCGCCAGGGTCAGGAAGATGAAGGGGTACTCGTCGAAGCGCAGCGGCTCGGGTGCCGTGACGTTCCAGCCGACCCACACGATGATCAGTACGGTCATCCAGACGATGAACCGGCCGGTGCCGAGGAAGCGGGCGATCTTCTCCGACAGCCGCCCGAACGCCTCCGGGTCGTACTCCGGCAGCAGGCTGCGGCGCGGCGCGCGCGGCACGTCCAGCCGGACCCGCTGCCGCTCGCCGGCGGCCGCGGCCGCCCGCGCCCGCTCCTTGGTGCTCTCCCGCTCCTCAGCGCCCATGTGCGCCCCCGCCCGCGGTGCCGGCGGCGCCACTGCCCGTGGTGCCGCCGGGGTGCCCGTTCCCCGGGCCGTCCCGGTGGCCGTCCGGGCTGTTCCCGTGCTCGCCCATGTGATCGGTGGCGTCCACCCCGGGCGCGCCGTGCAGGTCCGTCTCGCGCCAGTCCTCGGGCAGCAGGTGGTCCAGTACGTCGTCGACGGTCACCGCGCCCAGCAGCGACCCGCTCTCGTCCACGACGGGCGCCGCGACCATGTTGTAGGTGGCCAGATAGCTGGTCACGGCGGGCAGCGGGGTGTCCGGCGGCAGCGGCGGCAGGTCGCTCTCCACGATCGCGCCGACGAGGGCGAAGGGCGGGTCGCGCAGCAGCCGCTGGAAGTGGACCACGCCGAGGTACTTGCCGGTCGGCGTCTGGTCCGGCGGCCGGCAGACGTACACCTGGGCGGCGAGTGCGGGGGAGAGGTCGGGGTCGCGTACCCGGGCGAGCGCGTCGGCGACCGTGGCGTCCGCGCCCAGCACGATCGGTTCGGTGGTCATCAGGCCGCCCGCCGTCCGTTCCTCGTACGACATCAGGCGCCGCACGTCGGCCGCGTCCCCCGGCTTCATCAGCGTCAGCAGCCGCTCCTTCTCGTCCTCGGGGAGCTCGGAGAGCAGGTCGGCGGCGTCGTCGGGGTCCATCGCCTCCAGGACGTCGGCGGCCCGCTCGTCCTTCAGTTTGCCGAGGATCTCGACCTGGTCGTCCTCCGGCAGCTCCTCCAGGACGTCGGCGAGCCGGTCGTCGTCCAGCGCGGCGGCCACCTCGACGCGGCGCTTGGGGTTGAGATGGTGCAGGACGCTGGCGAGGTCGGCGGGGTGCAGCTGCTCGAACGTGGCGAGCAGGCTCTCGGCGCCCTGTCCGTGCTCCTCCAGCGAGAAGCCGGTCACCTGCGACCACTCCAGGGTCAACGTTTCTCCCCGGCGACGGAGGGTGCCCCCCTTCCCCTTCCGTACGAAGACCTTCTCGATCTCCCAGTCCCGGCGGGCCGGCAGCTGGGTGATCCCGATGTCCAGGACGGTGGCCTCCTCGCCGGTCTCCACGATCCGCACCCGGCGGTCGAGCAGCTCGCCGAGGACGAGGGTCTCCGAGGCGCGCTGCTCGAAGCGCCGCATGTTCACCACGCCGGTCGTGATCACCTGGCCGGACTCCACGCCCGTCACCCGCGTCATCGGCAGGAAGATCCGGCGCCGGCTGATCACCTCGACGACCAGCCCCAGCAGCCGCGGCGGCCGGCCGCCCACCCGCAGCATGGCCACGAGGTCCCGGACCCGGCCGACCTGGTCGCCGTTGGGGTCGAACACGGCGATGCCGGAGAGGTGCGAGACGAACACCCGGGGGGTGACCACCGCCATGCCGTGCGCCTCCGCTCCTACTCCTCCGGCTCCCGGCGGACCGGGGCAGCCGACTCCCGATAAATCAGGTGAAATCGCGCTTCGGTCGGCTTCAGGCTAGCGCGCCCCACAGGCGGGTGCCCCGGCAGGCACCACCGTACGGCTGTCCGGCCGGTGTCCGCCTCCCTCTCCTCCGAACGGCGTGCGGGGCACCGGTACGCTGCCGTACGCCGTCGAGGCATCCCGCGACCGACCCAGTGCACCAGGAGGCAGGCAGCCGTGACCGCTACTTCGCCAGGAACCAGCCGCCGGCCCCGCACCACCCGCCGCCGCGCGGCACGGGCGACGGCCGCCGTCACGGTGTGCGCGGGCCTGGCGCTGGCGCTGACGGCCTGCGGCGGCGAGGAGGACCCGGACGCGGGCACCAACGGCGTCGGCAAGCTGTCCGCCGCCAAGATCCGGAAGAAGACGCTGGCCGCCGCGGAGGGCGCGAAGAGCGTGCACGTCACCGGCAAGCTCGTCAGCGGCCGCAGCACCTACGAACTCGACATGCAGCTCGCCCACAACGGCGGAAAGGGCACGGTCAGCACCAAGGACACGCGGTTCTCGCTGCTGCGCATCGACCGGTCGCTGTGGGTGAAGGCCGACGCCGACTTCTGGGCGCACCAGAAGGACGCCGCGCCGAGCAAGAACGACAGCGCGGCCGCCGCCAAGCTGGACGGCAAGTACGTGAAGGTGCCCTCCGAGGACCGCACCTACCGCCAGTTCAGCGGCTTCACCGAGAAGGACCCGCTGCTCGACACGCTGCTCTCGCTGCACGGCAGCCTCTCCCGCGGCGCACACGGCGACCTGGACGGCACCCGTACGATCCGCGTCTCGGCGGCGCAGGGCAACGGGGGCACGCTGGACGTCTCCCTGGAGGGCGAGCCCTTCCCGCTGCGTCTCCAGCGGGCCGGCGACGCGGGCGTGGTCCGGTTCGCCGACTGGGGCAAGCACATCGCGCTGGAACGCCCGGCCGACGACCAGGTCGTGGACTACGGGGAGAGCCTCGGCAGCGGGGGCTGAGCGCGCCGGCGTCCGGCTCCGGCGCGGCCTGCCGCGGCGGTCAGCCGCGCCGCTTCTTGCGGCGGAGCAGCTTCGGCAGGGCGGCGGGAACCGGCTCGCGGGTCGTGGCGGAGGTCGCCAGCGGCCGGGCGGCGCCCGCCTCGTCCCCGAAGTCCGTACGGGCGGCGGGCGCCCCGCCCTCGGTGAGCGGGGCCAGCCGCAGCACCCGGCACTCGCGGGCCCACCGCTCCGGCATGGTGTCCGCGTCCGGTGCGTTGAGCCGCTTGCCCTTCAGCTCGCCGACGGCGGCCTCCCAGGCCTCGCTGTGCGGCGCGGCCTCGCTGACCCGGGCCGTCCAGGCGACCAGCCGGCCGCCCTTGTCCTTGCTGCGCACGGTGACCGTGGCGGTGGCGCCGTCGGCGAGGCCGAGGTCCGCCAGCGGCTGCTCCAGGGGGCCGTCGCCCACCAGACACGCGGCGCCGTCGTGCCAGACGTGCCAGAGCGCGCGGGCCGGGCCCTGAGTCCCCTGGACCCAGATGAGGCCGGACTTCTTGGTGGCCTCCTCGATGAGTGCCTGGTCGAGCAGCGGCTGGGGCACGGTCTCCGTCATGCCCGTAAGCCTAGAGCCTGTGTCATGTCCCCGGCCGGGCGGCCGTGCCGCGCCCCGTGGCCGCTACAGCCAGCCGTTGCGCTTGAAGCCGCGGTGGATGCCGAAGCAGATGGCGACCGTGACGATCAGGACCGCCGGGTAGCCGAACTTCCACTGCAGCTCGGGCATGTACTTGAAGTTCATGCCGTAGATCCCCGCGATCATCGTCGGCACCGCGAAGATCGCGGCCCACGAGGTGATCTTGCGCATGTCCTCGTTCTGGGCCACCGTCGCCTGCGCCAGGTTGGCCTGGAGGATGGAGTTCAGCAGGTCGTCGAAGCCGATCACCTGCTCGTTGACGCGTGCGAGGTGGTCGGCGACGTCCCGGAAGTACTTCTGGATGTCGGAGTCGACCAGCCGCATCGGCCGCTCGCTGAGCTGCTGCATCGGCCGCAGCAGCGGCGAGACCGCCCGCTTGAACTCCAGCACCTCACGCTTGAGCTGGTAGATCCGGCCCGCGTCACCGCCCTTGGCGGTGGCGCCCGCCTTGCCCTGGGCCTTGCCGTTCGTGCCGGAGCTGAAGACGTCGATCTCGACCTCGTCGATGTCGTCCTGCACGGCGTCGGCGACCGCGATGTAGCCGTCGACGACCTGGTCGGCGATGGCGTGCAGCACGGCCGAAGGGCCCTTGCCGAGCAGCTCGGGGTCGTCCTGGAGACGGTGCCGCAGCGCGCGCAGCGAGCCCTGGCCGCCGTGCCGGACGGTGACGATGAAGTCCCGGCCGGTGAAGCACATCACCTCGCCGGTCTCCACGACCTCGCTGGTCGCGGTCAGCTCGGCGTGCTCGACGTAGTGGATCGTCTTGAAGACGGTGAAGAGCGTGTCGTCGTACCGCTCCAGCTTGGGCCGCTGGTGCGCGTGGACGGCGTCCTCGACGGCCAGCGGGTGCAGCCCGAACTCCTTGGCGATGCCGGCGAACTCGCGCTCGTTCGGCTCGTGCAGGCCGATCCAGGTGAAACCGCCGTTCTCCTGCACCTCGGCGATGGCCTCGGCCGGGGTGATGTGCTGGGTGACGCGGCGTCCGTCACGGTAGACGCCGCAGTCGACGATGGCGCTGTTGGCCGTGGCGGCGCGGGTGGTCTCGTACTCGTACGGGGAGTCGCCGCGACGCCGGGAGGGGCGGACGGCGGCGCGCAGGTCGCGGATCATCGACATGGCAGGCTCCTTCACGGGCCGGCCGTCAGCCGCGGGCGCGGGGCGTAACGCAACCCGGAACGTGGACGTACGCGGCATCCTCGGCCGTACGTCCGCAAAGCGGGCGGCGTTCCGTGCGTGGGTGCTGACGGCAGTTCGCAGTGCGGAAAGAACAGGGAAAAGCGAGGTGCAGGCGTTCTTCCGTCAGAAGCTGCGGGTGCGAAGGGTCTTCACGCGTTTCGGCGGTACGCGGCCGGGTACGGAAGCTCTCGGAATCAGGAGAGTCGCATCATCAGCGGGAGGACGGGAGAACTGCCGGTACTGCACGGTCGACTAGGATCCATGCCAGTCCCACCTCCTCCGGCCGGTCCCTGCTGGGGGACGACGTCTTTCGCTGACCAGATGGCAAGGCTATCAGCCGACTGAACCGTTACCTGCCCGCTCGGCTGCCGCTTTGCCTGTTCCATACGAACGCCGGCCGCTTCCCCGCGGACGCCGGCCGCGCGCAGGCCGCCCGTATGCTCGCCGCATGTCTGACGTTCTTGAGCTGGTCGAGGCCCGGCTGCTGATGGCCCTGGGGGAGCCGGACGCGCGCGCGGCGGTGACGTTCCTCGGTACGGACCGCATCGAAGTACTGCGCTACGCCGACGCCGAGCTGGTGCGATACGTCACGCTCGGCATGTCGGCCAGTCCCATGACCGACCCCTCGGAGGTCCTCGCCGACCCGCTCCGCGGCCCCCGCGCCGAACTGGTCCTGACCGTGCGGAACGGCCGCGCCGACACCGACAAGGCACTCAGGCCCCTCGCCGTGCTGGCCGCATCCCCGCAGGTCGAGGGCGTCGTCGTGGCCCCCGGCGCCTCCCTGGACGTGGGCGAGCCGCTGTGGCCCGGCGCCCCCTTCACCTCGGTACTGGTCAGCGAGGGCGGCGGGATCGTCGAGGACCTGGAGCTGGATGCCCCCCTGGAGCCGGTGCGTTTCCTGCCGCTGCTCCCCATGACGCCCAACGAGGCGGCCTGGAAGCGGGTCCATGGTGCCGCCGCCCTGGAGGAGCGCTGGCTCCAGCGGGGCACCGACCTGCGCGACCCGCTGCGTGGCGGCGTCCCCTTGGACTGACGCACAGAGATCGAAACGCCACGGTACGAAGTTGGCGTGATGTCAGTGCCTCAGTGGCTCGAATGTGGCCGGTGGCGACGGAGTCTGTGGCTGCGCGCCCTTCCGGGCGCCCTTTCTGCCGTGCCGACGTGGTGGGCGCCTGCACGGGACAAGGCGGACACCCCATGCATGCCGACTGCACCTGACGGAGCGGCGCCGGACAGCCCGGACGGGTGATCGTCCTTGACGCGCGGGCGGCCCTGGAGGACCGTTGAGCCCTATGAGGGGCGAACCCAGTTGCCCGAAGTGCGGTGGCCGGGTGCGGGCGCCCGGTCTCTTTGCCGACTCCTGGCAGTGCGGCGTGCACGGCACCGTGCACCCACTCCAGCCGGTCGTGCCGCCGAGCGTCGAAGCGCTGGCCGTCGTGGTCAATCGCGCGCGCGTTCCCGTATGGATGCCGTGGCCGCTGCCGGTGGGCTGGCTGTTCACGGGCGTGGCCTGCGCCGGGGACGACCGCAGCGGCGGCCGGGCGACCGCGGTGGCCTGCTCGGGTCCCGGGCCGCTGGGCGGCCCCGGCGAGCTGGTGCTGGTCGCCGAGGAGCTCGGCGTGGGTCTCGGCGCCCGGTACGCCGGTATCGAGGGCCCGGACCCGGGCGCGCGCATGCGGGTGGAGGAGCCGCCGCACGCCAAGGTGATGGCCGCGGGCCGGCCGACCCCGTTGTGGCACGTCGAGGGCGTTCCCGAGGACCGTGCCGTCTTCGCGGGCGAGGCGCGCGGGCTGTGGCTGTGGGCGGTCGTCTGGCCCGAGCAGTCCGGGATGCTGATGTACGACGAGCTGGTCCTCACCGACCTGCGGGACGCGGGGGCCGAGGTCGACCTGCTGCCGTGCGGCGCGCTGTCCCCGCGCATCCTGTCCTGAGGGCCCCCGCGGACGGCGGACCGCTCCCTGGCGCACTGAGAGCGGTGTCACGTCCGGCCGACGGGTAGCCGGACGTGCGGCGGTTATCCTTTGGGCGTCCCCTGTTGTCCGGCGCCCTGTCCGGCCGTTGCCCGGTCCGCCGCCCCGTCCGCGTCTGGAGTCCGTGTCGTGCGTATCGACCTGCACACCCACTCCACCGCGTCCGACGGCACGGACACCCCGGCCGAGCTGGTACGCAATGCCGCCGACGCCGGGCTGGACGTCGTCGCGCTCACGGACCACGACACCGTCGGCGGGCACGCCGAGGCCAGGGCCGCGCTGCCGCCCGGGCTGACGCTCGTGACCGGTGCCGAGCTGTCCTGCCGGCTGCCCGCGCGCGACGGCAGCGGCGACGGCATCAGCCTGCACATGCTGGCCTACCTCTTCGACCCCGACGAGCCCGAGCTCGCCCGTGAGCGGGAGCTCGTACGGGACGACCGGATCCCCCGCGCCCAGGGCATGGTCGCCAAGCTCCAGGAGCTGGGCGTCCCCGTCACCTGGGAGCAGGTGGCCCGGATCGCCGGTGACGGCGCCGTCGGCCGGCCGCACATCGCCACCGCCATGGTCGAGCTGGGCGTCGTGCCGACCGTCTCCGACGCCTTCACCCCCGAGTGGCTGGCCAACGACGGCCGGGCGTACGTCGAGAAGCACGAGCTGGACCCCTTCGAGGCGGTCCGGCTGGTCAAGGCCGCGGGCGGGGTCACCGTCTTCGCGCACCCGCTGGCCGTCAAGCGCGGCGTGTGCGTTCCCGAGAGCGCGATGGCCGAGCTGGCCGCCGCCGGGCTGGACGGCATCGAGGTCGACCACATGGACCACGACGCGCCGACCCGCGACCGGCTGCGCGGCATCGCCGCCGACCTCGGCGTGCTCACCACCGGCTCCAGCGATTACCACGGCAGCCGCAAGACCTGCCGGCTCGGCGAGTACACCACCGACCCGGAGATCTACGGGGAGATCGTGCGCCGGGCGACCGGCGCGTTCCCCGTGCCGGGCGCCGGCGGCTGACCCGGCCCGCCCGGCCGTACACCTTTCCGCCCTTCCCGGGCTCTCCTCCGGCGCCCCGCGCCGTCCTCTTCCGCTCGCCCGCGCGCCGTGCCGCGCGCGTGCTTCCGTACCACCGCAAGGCCATCACCGTGCTCGACCTCGCCGTCTTCGGATCCCTGTTCCTCACACTGTTCGTGATCATGGATCCCCCCGGAATCACCCCGATCTTCCTCGCCCTGACCTCGGGCCGCCCGGCCAAGGTGCAGCGCCGGATGGCCTGGCAGGCGGCGGCGGTCGCGTTCTGTGTCATCGCCGTCTTCGGCGTCTGCGGCCGCCAGATCCTGGCCTACCTGCACATCTCCACGCCCGCGCTGATGATCGCGGGCGGGCTGCTGCTCCTGCTGATCGCGCTCGACCTGCTGACGGGGAAGTCGGAGGAGCCGACGCAGACCAAGGACGTCAACGTGGCGCTGGTGCCGCTGGGCATGCCGCTGCTGGCCGGGCCCGGTGCGATCGTGTCGGTGATCCTCGCCGTGCAGCACGCCGACGGGGTCACCGGTCAGGTCTCGGTCTGGGCGGCGATCGCCGCGATCCACGTGGTGCTGTGGCTGGTGATGCGCTTCTCGCTGGTGATCATTCGAGTGATCAAGGACGGCGGGGTGGTGCTGGTGACGCGCCTCGCGGGGATGATGCTCTCCGCGCTGGCCGTGCAGCAGATCATCAACGGGGTGACCCAGGTGGTCAACGGCGCCTGAGCCACGTACGCCAGGACCGCCGCCGCGCCCCGGAAACACGCCGCCCCCGTACGGATCGTCCGTACGGGGGCGCTGCTGTCGGCCGGCCGGCGAGCCGGCGGGCCGGGGGGCGGGGCCGCGTTACGAAGCGGCCGCCGCGGAATCGGCGGGGCGGATGTAGATGCGCTGGCCGATGGCGGCGGCCTGCTGCACGATCCGGTTGACGGAGGCGGCGTCCACGACGGTGCTGTCCACGGCCGTGCCGTTGACATCGTCAAGGCGCATGATCTCGAAGCGCATAAAGGGCTTCTCCCTTCGTCTGATCCTCCTGAGGAGAACTGCTGGGCGGCGCGGGTGCCTGTCGTCTGTGTCAGGCGCGCCACCTGTGACAACGATGTGCCCTGAGCAATAATTCCCTACGCTAAGGAAAATTTTCGAGTGTCTAATTACTCACAAGTAAGTTCAGTCGTCCCACGGCACCCGGCCGGTTGTGTCTCCCCCGTACCCGCCAGGAGAATCGAACCGGTATGAACGACGACGTCCGGCCCGTGGGCCCCACCGACCTCGCCGCTGTCGTGGCGGGCATCGAGCGCACCAACGAGCTGCTCAACCGCGTCCTGGCCGAGGTCGCCACGACCCCTTCCACACACGCGGTCTTCGTCGACGCGGGCTATCTGTACGCCGCGGCCGGCCGGCTGGTCACCGGCACGGAGGACCGCCGCTCCTTCGACCTGGACGCCGAGGGGATCATCGACGCCTTCATCGAGATGACCCGCACGGTCTTCCCGGACAGCCGGCTGCTGCGGGTGTACTGGTACGACGGCGCGCGGCGCCGCATCCACACCCTGGAGCAGCAGTCCATCGCCGAGCTCCCCGACGTCAAGGTCAGGCTCGGCAACCTCAACGCCAACAACCAGCAGAAGGGCGTCGACTCCCTGATCCGCTCCGACCTGGAGTCGCTCGCCCGGCACCGCGCCATCAGCGACGCCGTCCTCATCGGCGGCGACGAGGACCTGGTCTCCGCGGTCGAGGCGGCCCAGGGGTACGGCGCGCGGGTGCACCTGTGGGGCATCGAGGCCGTCGACGGGCGCAACCAGGCCGAGCCGCTGCTCTGGGAGGTCGACAGCCAGCGCACCTTCGACCTGGAGTTCTGCAAGCCGTACGTCACCGAGCGCACCCTCCACGACGGCGGCCCCGCAGGACCGGCCGACGACGGCCCGGCGCCCAGCCGCGAGGACGTCCGCTTCGTCGGCGCACAGGTCGCCGCCCAGTGGCTGGCCTCCCGCGGCCGCGACTGGACGGCCGACCTGCTGCCCGGCCACCCCTACCTCCCGGGCGCCGTCGACCAGGACCTGCTGACCACCGCCGAGGGGCTGCTGCGGCACTCCCTGCGCCCGTACGCGGATCTCCGGCGGGTGCTGCGGGACGGCTTCTGGGAGCACGTACGCGCGCAGTTCTGAGCCGCCCCGCACCCGGCTACCGCCCGGCGGTGCCGTCCCCGGCCGCGTCCCAGAAGGACACCAGGGCCGCCGCCGTCTCCGCCGGCCGCTCGACGTTGGGGGAGTGCTCGGCGCCCGCGATGACCGTACGGCGGGCACCGAGCCGCGCGGCCATCTCGTCCATCAGCGGCACCGGCCAGGCGTAGTCGACGGCCCCGGACAGTACGTGCTTGGGCAGCGGTACGGCGGCCAGCGCGGCCACCCGGTCCGGCTCGCCCGCTATCTGCCGCGCGGTGCCGATCAGCTGCTCCGGCACGGTGCCGAGCCAGCGGCGGTGCAGGAACTCGGCGATCACCGGCGGGGTGGTCTCGCCCGCCGCCTCCGGCGGGTCCAGGTCCCGCATCGCCTGCCAGACGGCCTCCATGCTCATCGTGGTCAGCGCGTCGATCAGCATCTTGGCGCGGGCCCGCTGCTCGGGGGCGACCGCCGCGGGGCCCGAACTCAGCAGGGTCAGCGAGCGGTACGGCGCGGCGTCGTCGAGCACCGCGGCCCGCGCCAGCAGCCCGCCGAGCGAATGGCCCAGCAGGTGCACCGGGCCGGCGTCGAGCGCGGCCGCCTGCGCGGCGATGTCCCGCGCCAACTCGCCCTGCGTGTAAGCCTGTTCCTCGCGCGGGCCGGGGGTCTCGTACTGGCCTCTGCCGTCCACGGCCACGGTGCGGTACCCGGCCGCCGCCAGCGGTGCGAGCAGCGGGAGGAAGTCCTCCTTGCTGCCGGTGAAGCCCGGTACCAGCAGGGCGGTGCCGCGTACCGGACCGTCGGGACGCGCGTCGTGCACCGCGAACTCACCTCGCGCGGTGGCGAGTCGGTACGCACCGGCGCACGCGGGCAGATCGAGGAACGGAGGCCTACTCATGGCCCCGAGGCTATCCGGCGCGTGTGACCGGCGGGTGCCGGAGAGATGACCTCCGCTCCCCGGGCCGCGCGCCACGGACGACGGCCCCGCACCGCCTGAGCGGTACGGGGCCGTCGGTGGCCTGCGGATCAGCCCTCGGCCGAGGCCTCGGCGGGCGCCGCCGTCTTCTTGGCCGTGGTCTTGCGCGTCCGGCGCGGCTTGGCCGGAACCTCATCCGTCGCGTCGTCCCCGGTGGCCGCTTCGGCCTTCTCGGCGGTCTTCTTGGCGGCGGTCTTGCGCGTCCGGCGGGGCTTGGCCGGGGCCTCGGCGGTCGCCTCGGCCACGGGCTCGGTGCCCTCGGCGGTGTCCACCGCGGCCTCCGCCTTCTTGGCGGCGGCCTTGCGCGTACGGCGCGGCTTGGCCGGGGCCTCGTCCTGCGCGTCCGTGCCCTCGGCGGCCTCGACGGCGGCCTCGGCCTTCGCGGTGGTCTTCTTCGCGGCGGTCTTGCGCGTCCGGCGGGGCTCGGCCGGGGCCTCGGCGGTCGCCTCGGCCGCGGGCTCGGTGCCCTCGGCGGTGTCCACCGCGGCCTCCGCCTTCTTGGCGGCGGCCTTGCGCGTACGGCGCGGCTTGGCCGGGGCCTCGTCGTCCTGCGCGTCCGTGCCCTCGGCGGCCTCGACGGCGGCCTCGGCCTTCGCGGTGGTCTTCTTGGCGGCCGTCTTCCGCGTACGGCGCGGCTCGGCGGCCGGCGCGTCCTCGGCGGCCTCGGCCGGCGCCGGTTCCGTGGCGACGCTCTCCGCGGTGGCGCGCTCGGCGGCCTTCTTCGCGGCCTCCTCGGCGGCGCGGCGTTCGGCGGCCAGGCGCCGCGCGGCGACCTCGACCGTCTGGAAGCCCACGGAGGTGTCCTCCTTCGTGACCACGACCGGGCGCCGGGGCGCCGGAGTCCTGGTCACGGGGGTCCGGCTCGCGGCGGGGGCGGCCACGGTCCCGTCGGCCGTGCCCTGCGTGGCGCGGGTGCCGCGGCTGCGACGGCGGCGCGGCCTGGCCGGCGCCTCCTGCGTGGTGTCCGGGCCGGTGGTGTCCGGGCCGGTGGCCTGCGCCGGGACGGCCGCGGTGACGGTGCCCTCGGCGGTGTCCACCGCGGTCTCCGCCTTCTTGACCGGCTCGGCCTGCTCGGCGGCGGCCGGCGCGGGCTCGGCCACGGCGTGCGCGGTGGCGGTCGCGGTCGTGGCGGCGGCGGACGTGGCGGCGGAAGCCCCGCTGCGGGTGCGGCGACGGCGGCGCAGCTGACGGGGTGCGGCCGTGCCCTCGGCGGTGTCGGCCGCGGCCTCGGCGGCCTCGTCGCCCTGCGGCGCCGCGGCACCGGTCTCGGCGCCGGCCTCGACGGGGGCGCCACTGCGCGTACGACGGCGCTTGCGCGGCGTACGCGTACGCTGCGGGCGCTCCTCCTCGCGCTGCTCACGGCCGTCCCGGCGCGGACCGCCGCGGCCGCGGCCGCCGGTCTCGCCGAGGTCCTCGACCTCCTCGGCGGCCAGGCCCGCGCGGGTGCGCTCCGAGCGCGGCAGCACGCCCTTGGTGCCCTCGGGGATGTTCAGCAGCTCGTAGAGGTGCGCGGAGGTGGAGTAGGTCTCCTCCGGGTCGTTGAACGGCAGGTCCAGCGCCTTGTTGATCAGCTGCCAGCGCGGGATGTCGTCCCAGTCGACCAGCGTGACGGCGGTGCCCTTGGCGCCCGCCCGGCCCGTACGGCCGATGCGGTGCAGGTAGGTCTTCTCGTCCTCGGGGGACTGGTAGTTGATGACGTGCGTCACACCCTCGACATCGATGCCGCGCGCCGCGACATCGGTGCACACGAGGACGTCGACCTTGCCGTTGCGGAACGCGCGCAGCGCCTGCTCGCGGGCGCCCTGGCCGAGGTCGCCGTGGACGGCGCCGGAGGCGAAGCCGCGGCGCGCGAGCTGGTCGGCGATGTCCGCCGCGGTGCGCTTCGTACGGCAGAAGATCATCGCGAGCCCGCGGCCCTCGGCCTGCAGGATGCGCGAGACCATCTCCGGCTTGTCCATGGAGTGCGCGCGGAAGACGTGCTGGGTGATGTTGGCGACCGTGGCGCCCTCGTCGTCGGGCGAGGTGGCGCTGATGTGGGTCGGCTGCGACATGTAGCGCCGGGCCAGCGAGATGACCTGGCCGGGCATGGTCGCGGAGAACAGCATGGTCTGCCGCTTGGCCGGCAGCTGCTGGATGATCTTCTCGACGTCCGGCAGGAAGCCGAGGTCGAGCATTTCGTCGGCCTCGTCCAGGACCAGGGCGCGGACCTGGGAGAGGTTCAGCTTCTTCTGGCCCGCGAGGTCCAGGAGGCGGCCCGGGGTGCCGACGACGACGTCGACGCCCTTCTGGAGCGCCTCGACCTGCGGCTCGTACGCGCGGCCGCCGTAGATGGCGAGGACGCGGACGTTACGGACCTTGCCGGCGGTCAGCAGGTCGTTGGTGACCTGCTGGCACAGCTCACGGGTGGGGACGACGACCAGGGCCTGCGGCGCGTCGGTCAGCTGCTCGGGCTCCGCCCGGCCGGACTCGACGTCGGCGGGGACGGTGACGCGCTCCAGGAGCGGCAGACCGAAGCCCAGCGTCTTGCCGGTGCCGGTCTTGGCCTGGCCGATGACGTCGGAGCCGGAGAGGGCGACCGGGAGGGTCATGGCCTGGATGGGGAACGGGGTCGTGATGCCGACGGCCTCGAGGGCTTCGGCGGTCTCGGGGAGGATCCCGAGGTCTCGGAACGTAGACAGGATGCTTGCCTCTTCTGTGAGTCGCGGCGCGAGGCGTCGAAGGGGATCAACCGTGCCTTCTCACCGTCGTACGGGTCGTACTCGGCGCGGCCCGGCCTCCTAGGGCCGGATGGCGCGGGACCACTGCCTTCGCTCAGGCGCTCGTGCCGCGAGCGGTGTCCCTCCTGCCGCGCGTACGTCTCGTACGCGCCGCAACAGAGGGCGGTCGGGTGTGGGAGCCGATCGGGCCACCGACCGGGCATCCGCATGCGTGGCAGACCCACCGATAGTCGGCGGGCTCAATACCACCATACCCCGGATGAGCGCATGTGTGTCCGGGCAATCGTTCGGTCGGGTGGGACCCGAGAGGCTGACCAGGCCCTTCCCCGGGTTGCGGGGCGGGCTATTGTGCGCTCCATGGAGACGCCTGACAACGCCACCGCCGACGCCCCCGCCACGCCCGACGAACCCACCGGGATCGCCGCCCGGACCTGGGAGCAGGCCGCCGCCGACCCGCAGTACCGCGCCGCGGTCGTCGACCTGCTCGGCGCCCTCGCGTACGGCGAGCTGGCCGCCTTCGAGCGGCTGGCCGAGGACGCCAAGCTGGCGTCCACGACGGACGACAAGGCGGAGCTGGCGAAGATGGCGTCGGCGGAGTTCCACCACTTCGAGCGGCTGCGGGAGCGGCTCGCGCAGATCGACGCGGAGCCCAACGCGGCCATGGAGCCGTTCGCCGCGGCGCTGGACGAGTTCCACCGCCAGACCGCGCCGTCGGACTGGCTGGAGGGCCTGGTCAAGGCGTACGTGGGCGACTCCATCGCCAGCGACTTCTACCGTGAGGTGGCGGCCCGGCTGGACTCCGACACCAAGGAGCTGGTGCTCGGTGTGCTGGACGACACAGGGCACGCCTCCTTCGCCGTCGAGAAGGTCCGCGCGGCCATCGAGGCCGACCCGCGGGTCGGCGGCCGGCTCGCGCTGTGGGCGCGCCGCCTGATGGGCGAGGCGCTCTCGCAGGCGCAGCGGGTGGTCGCGGAGCGCGACGCGCTCTCCACGATGCTGGTCGGCGGGGTCGCCGACGGCTTCGACCTGGCGGAGGTCGGCCGGATGTTCTCGCGCATCACCGAGGCGCACACCAAGCGGATGGCGGCCCTGGGGCTGGCCGCCTGAGTCCTGGCGGCGGCCCGGGCGGTCCGGCCGGGCCGCCCGTTCTCCTCCGAGGAAGCTCACGCCGTGGGCCCCGTACCGCGTCGCGCGGTGCGGGGCCCACCGTGCGGAACGCGCCGTTTCTCCGCCCGTACATCGGCCGGAAAGCGTCCGTCACGGTCCGTCCGCACCGGACCGCGGCCCGGTCTCCCCGGGCTCGTCAGGCCGGCGCTGACCGGCGCAGCCGACGGGCCCCCGGCCGGGGCTCGGGACGCATCAGCAGCGAGAGCAGTGCGGCGCAGACCCCCACGGCTGCGAGCAGGACGGCGGGGGCCCACCCGGGGCCCAGGACCGTGTGGGCCACCAGCGCGCCGAAGACGGCCGCGCCGGGCCCCGTGGCCAGCGTCAGGCTCCGTGACGGGAAGCGGCCGGGCAGTCGCCGCACGGCGGCGAGGGCGATGGCGAGGCCCAGGGCGGCGGCGCCGAGCACTTCGAAGATCATGGTTCCCCTCCCGCGCGATGACGCCGTCGTGATGCGGCGGTGTCACTGTCGTTCGTGGGCGGTCGTACCCAAGGGGCGCCACGGGCAATCGTGCCGGGCCGGACAAAGGTGCGATCACGGTCCCGAGCTGGGAAAAGTACGCGTCGGTGGCGGACGGCGCGGGCAGGGGGCGCACGCACGACGGGCGGCGGCCCGGGGAACGTCTCCCCGGGCCGCCGCCCGTCCTACGTGCTGTGCTGCGGCAGCGTCCTACAGCGCGCCGAAGCCCACCTTGCGCCCGGCCGGCTCGCCGATCTCGACGTACGCCAGGCGGTCCGCCGGCACCAGGACCTTGCGGCCGTGTTCGTCCTCCAGGCTCAGCAGCTGCGACTTGCCGGCCAGCGCGGCGGACACCGCGCTCTCGACCTCCTCGGCAGACTGCGAGCTCTCCAGGACGATCTCGCGGGGCGCGTGCTGCACGCCGATCTTGACCTCCACGGCTTATGTCCCTCCGACGGTCTCGGTCCCCCCGGGCTGACCAGGGGGCGGGGTGCGCGACGATCCGCGCCGTACGCAGCACACATTAGCCCGGTACGGGGACGGACAGGACGTCACGGAGCACGCCCGCAGCGAACACGGGAGCCGCAGGTGCCCGTCCGGCATCCGGGAGGGCCTCCGTGGCGGGCGTCGGCGTCCGTTTCAGGGGCGGCCGACGCCCGCTCCGGATACGGGGCGCGTGCCTGTTCTCAGTGGCCTTCGGTGCCGTGCAGCGGGAAGCCCGCGATGCCCTTCCAGGCCAGCGACGTCAGCAGCTGCACCGCCGTGTCACGGGTGACCGTGCGCTCACTGGAGAGCCAGTACCGCGCGACCACCTGAGACACGCCGCCCAGGCCCACCGCCAGCAGCATGGACTCTTCCTTGGACAGCCCGGTGTCCTCGGCGATCACGTCGCTGATCGCCTCGGCGCACTGCAGCGAGACCCGGTCCACGCGCTCCCGGACGGCCGTCTCGTTGGTCAGATCCGACTCGAACACCAGTCGGAACGCGCCGCCCGGGTCCTCCACGTACGCGAAGTACGCGTCCATCGTCGCCGCGACCCGCTGCTTGTTGTCCGTGGTGGACGCCAGCGCCGTCCGCACCGAGTGCAGCAGCGCCTCGCAGTGCTGGTCCAGCAGGGCGAGATAGAGGTCGAGCTTGCCGGGGAAGTGCTGGTAGAGCACCGGCTTGCTGACGCCGGCCCGCTCGGCGATGTCGTCCATCGCCGCAGCGTGGTACCCCTGTGCCACGAAGACTTCCTGTGCAGCGCCCAGGAGCTGGTTGCGCCGCGCTCGGCGCGGCAGGCGCGTGCCCCGAGGGCGCGCGGCCTCTGTCTGCTCGATGGCGCTCACGCCGCCTCCCAGTGTCGTTCCGTACGAGATGCACACAGCACGGTGCACCGCGCCCGCCATCGTACTTTTGGGTAACGAGGCTGTGCGCGGTCCAGGCCGAGAATTTATCCGCCCGGGGCCCGAGGGAAGCCGACATACCGGTTCAGGTCACCGGTAATCGTCTTCGTCGAGCTCGACCAACCGGGCCTGTTCTGCGCGGTCTGCTTCGTTCGCTCCGTCGGGGTCACCGCCGGTCAGCGCGTCGTCATGGTGCGGAGCGAGGTCCGCTTGCTGTTCCTGGGCGTCCGCCTCGGGTGCTTCCGCGCCGATTTCGGTCACCTCGTCCTGGTCGAAGGTATCCGGTTCTGTGGGGTCGACAGGCATGGTGGCTCCCCTTTCCTGGGTGAGCGTCCTTTACACGAGCCTAGGAGAGGGGAATGTCCGGCGCGACGTGGTACGCGCCGCGAACGGGTGGCGGTTCCGGGGCGCGCGGCCGGGCCGGGGAGCGGCGCCGCCACGAGGGTGCCGACCGTGACGCGAGAGACGTGTGATGGCGAACACACCGGATGGGGTGTGATCGTCTCGTAACATCGACGCATGTCTTCCACGGAGCCGCCGGACACCCGAACCGCGCTCCCGGTGCCGCCCGGGGGGCCCGGCCCGTATGTCGGCGCCGAGGAGACGCTGCGCAGCGTGAGCCTGCCGGGCGTCACGCTCAGCGTCCGCGCGCCCGCCAGAGTGCGCGAGGGACTGCCGCCCGCCCTGTACGTCCATGGCCTCGGCGGCTCGTCGCAGAACTGGTCGGCCCTGATGGCGCTGCTCGCCGACCGGGTGGACGGCGAGGCCGTCGACCTGCCCGGCTTCGGCGACTCCCCGCCTCCGGACGACGGCAACTACTCCATCAGCGGCCAGGCCCGTACGGTCATCCGCTTCCTCGACCACCGCGGCCGCGGCCCCGTGCACCTCATCGGCAACTCCATGGGCGGCGCGGTCTCGACCCGGATCGCCGCGGTCCGCCCCGACCTCGTACGGACCCTCACCCTGGTCTCGCCCGCCCTCCCCGAACTGCGGCCGCAGCTGAGCGCGCTGCCCACGGGGCTGCTGGCGCTGCCCGGCGCGACCACCCTCTTCAGCCGCCTGACACGGGAGTGGACGGCCGAGCGCCGCACCCGTGAGGTGCTGGCCCTCTGTTACGGCGACCCCGGCAAGGCCACGCCCGAGGAGGTGGCCGCGGCGGTCGAGGAGACCGAGCGCCGGCTCCAGCTGCCGTACTTCTGGGAGGTCATGGAGCGCGCCTCGCGCGGCATCGTGAGCGCCTACACGATCGGCGGCCAGCACAACCTGTGGCGGCAGGCGGAGCGCGTCCTCGCGCCGACCCTGCTCATCTACGGCGGGCGGGACCGGCTGGTCTCCTTCCGTATGGCGCGCCGGGCCGCCGCCGCCTTCCGGGGCTCGCGCCTGCTCACGCTCCCCGAGGCGGGCCACGTCGCGATGATGGAGTACCCGTCCACGGTCGCCCGGGCGGTCCGCGAGCTGCTGGACGACACCGAGCCCGTGACCTCCGAGGGCGCGGCGGACGGCAGGAAGGGCGGTATCCCGCCCGGCATCGGCACGGGCGGCGCCCCGCCCGGGGGCGCCTCGGGCGGCGGCGCCTCGGGCGGCGGCGCCGACGACGCGCCGGGTGACACGACAGCCGATGCGGGCAGGAGCTGAAAGGCCGAGTGGGACGCCATAGCCGCCGGGCCCAGGACGGGACCACCGACATCACGGAGACCGACGACACCACCGGGGCGTCCGCCGCTGCCCGCCCGGCGCCATGGACGCAGGCGGGCGCCGGCGAGGCCACGTCGCCCGCCCAGGGTCCCGTTGCGGGCCCCCGGGGCGCCTCAGGGCGCGGCACGGGACGCAGGCGGCGCAGCGGCGAGGGCGGCCCCGCCGACGGCCCTTCGGTGCGGGGCGGCCACCCGGGGGAGTGGGAGACCGGTGGCGGCCCGCGCCCTCCGCAGCCCCCGCACGCACAGGGCGTTCCCCTGGTGCCGCACCAGCGCGGTACGGGCGGCGCGCGGCCCGGTGTGCTCGGTACGCCGGTCGATCCGGGCGGCCGCCGGCCGGGTCCGCGCCAGGAGTACCTGGACGCCTTCGCCGACGACGACCTCTTCGCGGCGGGTGCGCCGGGCGCCCGGCCCGCTCCGGGGGCGCCGGGCACTCCGGGTGCGCCGCGTCCCCCGAGGGGCGCGCAGCCCCCGACGGCCGGCCCGGCGGCACCGTCCTCGAACGCACCCCTAGGGCCGGCCCCCGCGTCCTCGCCCCGGGGGCCGTCCTCCCGCGGCCCCGAGGGGGACGAGGAGCTCGCCGCCTACGGAGCGGAGTCCGGGGCACAGGAAGTGCCGCCGGACGCGTCCGGTGACGCGGGCCGGCGGCGGGGTACCAAGGGGCGCACGTTCACCGGCGTGGCCGCCGCCGCGGTGATCACGGTGCTCGCGGTGGTGGTTGCGGGCCAGGTCGCCGACGCCCGCAGGAACGGCACCCAGGAGCCCCCGGTGAGCGGCGGGAAGACCACGCCCGAGGCGGACGCGGCCGTGCCCCGTGCCGGGTCCACCGCGGCGCCCGCCACGTACGCGGCCAAGATGGCCAAGGTCTACCCGCTCGCCCCCGAACTGAAGGGGCCGGGGACCTTCCGGCCGACGGGCGGCGCCGCGGCGGCACCGGGCAAGGGGCACGTCGTGCGCTACCGCGTCGACGTCGAGGACCGGCTCGGACTGGACGGCGAGCTGTTCGCCGAGGCGGTGCACAAGACGCTCAACGACGCACGCAGCTGGGCGCACGGAGGGCAGCGGACGTTCGAGCGCGTCGCCTCGGGCAAGGCGGACTTCGTGATCACCCTGGCGAGTCCGGGGACCACGGACGAGTGGTGCGCCAAGTCCGGTCTCGACACCAGTCAGGAACGGGTCTCCTGCGACTCCGCCGCGACCGAGCGCGTCATGATCAACGCGTACCGGTGGGCGCGCGGCGCCGAGACCTACGGTCCCGACAAGATGTACTCGTACCGGCAGATGCTGATCAACCACGAGGTGGGCCACCGGCTCGGCCACGACCACGAGGGCTGTCCCCGGCAGGGCGCGCTCGCCCCCGTGATGATGCAGCAGACCAAGTTCCTCACCACGGACGGCGCCACCTGCCGCCCGAACGCCTGGCCGTTCCCGACGGCGTGAGGCGCGGTACTGCGAGGCATCGCCACATGGAGCGCCGCCACGCGGATTAGCACAACCCGTACGTAGCGCACCCGAACGTCACCTTCGTCGGAAAGTTACGCCTCTTCACCCCTTTTGGTGGTGCGACGGACAACCGTCCATCGCACCACCGGTGCTTCTGCGTAGCGTCAGGGCCCGGGTGGTGGCGATTCGGCCATCGCTCGAAGGTCGCCGATCCGAGGACGGGGGTGCATTCGTGCGCATCGGTCTGATCACCGAGGGTGATGGTCTGTACGCGTCGGGTGAGACGCGCGCCTGGTGCGACCGGCTCGTGCGCGGGCTCACCGACCACGACTTCGAGGTGTACGTGCTCGGGCGCGACGCCGCTGCGGAGCCGTTCCCGGAGGAGCCGGCCGGGCGGGTCCGAGTGGTGCGCACCGCGCCGCTGCGGCGCGAGCCGGCCGACGAGCACCGGCGGTGGCCGGGCGGCTCGCGCGCCCGAGGCGGGCGGCGTGGCGCTGCGACCGCCGTCGGCCGCCGCGAACGACGCCGTTTCGCCCGGCACTTCGCCGACCTCACGGCGGCGTTCTGCGGGGCACCGGGCGAGTCGCCCGACGGCGGCGCGAGCCCGGCCGGTGAAGGGCGGAAGAGCGTGGCGGACGGCGGCGCGGGGGCGCAGGCGGACCGTTTCGCCGCCGGCCTCTACGGACTCGCCGACCTCGCCCGCGGCACCGGCAGGCTCCCCGAACTGCTTCGTTCCGAGACGGCCGTCCGCGTCCTCGAAGCGGCCTGCCGGGCCCCCGGCGCCCTGTCGGCGGCGCGCGCCGCCCAGGTGAGCGATCTGCTGGCCGTCACCGAGGCGCTCGAAGCCGCGCTGCGCCCGCTGTCGCTGGACTGGTACGGCGAAGGGCGGGGCGGCCGGTACGAGGACGGCTGCGGCGAGGGGCGGGGCGGCCGGTGCGACGCGGCGGAGGGCCTCGGCGGGGTCGACCTGTGCCATGTGACGTGTGGTGGCCCGGCAGCCCTCGCGGGACTGCTGGCCAAACGCTTCTGCGGTACTCCGCTCCTGGTCACGGAGTACGGCGTCCGGCTGCGCGAGCACTACCTCGCGCGCGCCGCAGCACCGCTCGGCGCTTCCGTGCACGCCCTGCTGGCGGCCTTCGAAGGCGCGCTGGCCACCGAGACCTACCGCAGGGCCGACCTGATCACCCCCGGCAACACCCGCATCCGCCGCTGGCAGGAGCGGTGCGGTGCCCCCCGTGACCGGCTCCGTACGGTCCACCCGGGCATGGACGCCGGCCCGTTCGCCGCCGTCCCGGACGCCGCCGCCGACGGGTCCAAGACCCTGGTGTGGGTCGGGACGGTCGAGCCCGAGAAGGACCTCATCGGGCTGCTGCACGCCTTCGCGCAGGTGCGCGCCGCCGAGCCGGACGCGTCCCTGCGCATCATCGGCTCGCCCGGAGCCGGCCCCGAGGCGGCCGCCTATCTGGCGCACTGCCGGGCGCTGGCCGCGCAGCTCTTCCCGGACGAGGCCGCCGACGCGGTCACGGTCGGCGAGAACCCCGTCTCGTTCGAGGAGATCGGCGACCCCGGGGTGCCGTGCCCGGCCGACGCCTACGAAGCGGGTGCGGTGCTGGTGCTCTCCAGTCACGTCGGGGGCTTTCCGAGGACGCTGGTGGAGGCGATGTTCTGCGGTCGCGCGACGGTGTCCACGGACGTGGGCGCGGTGTGCGAGGTCATCGGCGGGACGGGCCTGGTCGTGCCGCCGCGCAACCCCCGGGCACTGGCCGAGGCGTGCGTCGCCCTGCTGGGTGCCCCGGAGCGGCGGGCCCGGCTGGGTGCGGCGGCCCGCGCCCGTGCCCTCGAACTGTTCACCGTCGAGCAGAACATTGCGGCATTTCGTGGCATTTACCTGGAGCTGATGTCGCACATCCCGGTGCTGCACGCGGAGCGGGACACGGACGGCGCGCCGCGCCTCTTCGCGCGTACCGCCGAATCGCAGCTGCCGGGCGGCTGGTCCGCCACCCGCCCGTCGTCCGCGCCGCAGGACCGCGGCCACACCCCCAGCTGGGCCCGACCGCCCGCGGGACCGGACCTCGCCGGGCCGCGGGAGCCGGCCGGCGCGGCCCGGACGAGAGGAGGAGGCGACGCATGACCGCGTACCGGACGCGGGCCGCGCACCGGCCCGACATCCCCATGACCCCCCGGAGCCCCGGAGGCCGGGACAGCCGCTCCGCCGCGATGCTCGGCGGCGGCTCAGGTGGGGCCGCCGCACCGGGAGGCGGCGCGGCCGACGCACCACAGGGCCCGGGCGACGGGCGCACCCCTGAGGCGGCGCGGGACGCGCCCTCCGGAGAGGGCCCCGCCCGTAAGGTCCCGCCCCGGAGAGGCCCGGCCGACCCGGTACGGGAGCTGATGCACCGCCACCGTGAGCTGTGCGAACGGGCCGTGGACCCGTTGGAGATCGCGGCGGGGCTGGAGGCGCACGGCGTGACCGACCGTGAGGCCGCCCGCTTCCGGCACCGTGACGTCTTCTCGCTCGCCGAGGAGCTCTACGCCCGGGTGCCGCGCGCCGACGCCGCCGAGGCCGTCCCGCGCCCCGCGGACCCGGCACCGCTGCCCGCCGGCCGGGTCCGGGCGGCGCTGCAGATGCTGCCGGGCGTGCTCGCCGTGGCCACCGTGGTCGCCGTCGCCTCCGTCCAGGGTGCCGCGCCCGCGCCGTACGTCCGCCCGGCCCTGGCCGCCGTCGGCGCGGGGTGCGTCATTCTGGCGCTGCGGCTGTGCCTGCGGGGCGGGCCGCTGGGCGGCGGGCACCGTACCGGGCGCGTGGCCGCCCTGTGGACCTGCTGGCTCGCCGGTTACGCGCTCTTCGGCGACCGGCTGTTCGGCCTGCTGCTGTCCGGCGGCCCCGACGTGTCCGCCGACCGGCTGCAGGCCGCCCTCGGGACGCTGTTCACCGCCGCCCCGCCGGCCGCCGTCCCCCCGCCCCGCCTGCCGGGTCTGCCCGGCCTGCCGCCGGACGGTACGGCCGTCGCGGTCGCACTGTGCTGCGCGGTCGCGCCCGCCGCCTGGTGCGCACGCCGGTTCGCGGTACGCGGGCGGCGGCGGCTCGTCGCCAGCCGCGGCCTCGGGGAGTTCACGGCCGGCATGCGGCCCTTGCTGGCCGGCACGGCGCTGCTCTTCGTGGTCGCGGTCGCCGCGCTGCTGGCCCTCGCCGGACTCGTGTCCGGCACGCTCGGCGGCGGCCCCGCGCACCCGCCCCCGCTCCGCGCGCTCACCCCCCTCGCCGCGGCCCTGGCCCTTGCCGTACTGCTCTTCCTCGCCCGTCTCCTGACCGTCCACGGCTTCCCAGGGGCCGCCGGCGCCGGGCTGGCAGCGGCCGGCGCGCTGGAGGCCGTGGCGCTCGCCACGCTGCCCGCCGGGCGGCTCCCCGCGCTGGACGTGGTGGCCCGCCCCGTGGAGACGGCGGCCGGTCTGCTCGGCCCCGCCGTCGTACCGGCCGTCGCCTGCGCCGCCGCCGCGCTCGGCCTGTTCGTGTACGGACTGCGGGCCTTGACCGGCGCGTCGGCGCACTCCGCGGCGCCCGGCACCACCGCGCTCCCGTCCGGAGCCTGCACCCCGCCGCCCGGCCCGCCCACGGCGACCGCCGCCCCCTGACCCGCGCGGCCAGACGGCCACGCAGTCGTCACCCCCCAGCCCGTACTCCTTCGACCCCCTTACGACCCCCTCTGAGGAGCCCTCGCAGATGACCGTCCACCACGCCGTACGAGAACCGCTCGGACGAGAGCCGCTCGTACGGCAGCCGTTCGTACGTGAACCGGCCGTACGGGAACAGGACGCCGCCGCCCCGGCCGTTCCGGCCGCCCGAGAACTGGGGGCCGCACGATGAGGGTCCTGCTCGTCGGCGCCAACGGGTACCTGGGCCGGCACGTCGCCGACCGGCTGCTCGCCGACCCCGCCGTCCAGCTCACCGCGCTCGGCCGCGGCGATGACGCCGACGTCCGTTTCGACCTGGCCTCGGGCAGTCCCGGCGCGCTCACCCGCTTCCTGGACGCGGTGCACCCCGGCGTCGTGATCAACTGCGCCGGCGCCACCCGAGGCGGCGCCCGCGACCTGACCCGGCACAACACCGTCGCGGTCGCCACGATCTGCGAGTCGCTGCGGCGCAGCGGCTGCGGTGCCCGTCTGGTGCACCTCGGCTGCGCGTCCGAGTACGGGCCCTCGCAGCCGGGTTCGTCCACCGCCGAGGACGCGGTGCCGCGCCCCGGAGGCCCGTACGGCGTGAGCAAGCTCGCCGCGACCGAGCTGGTGCTCGGCTCCGGCCTGGACGCGGTGGTGCTGCGCATCTTCTCGCCGGTCGGGCCGGGTACGCCGGCCGGGTCGCCGCTGGGCAGGCTCGCCGAGGCGATGCGCCGCGCCATCCAGTCCGGCGAGGGTGAACTGAAGCTCGGCGGGCTCGGCGTGCAGCGGGACTTCGTCGACGTACGCGACGTGGCGCGCGCCGTGCACGCCGCCTCGCTGTCCGCCGCCCAGGGTGTGGTGAACATCGGCACGGGCAAGGCCGTACGACTGCGTGAGACCGCCGCCGTGCTCGCCAGGGTCGCCGGGTTCGGCGGCGCGCTGCACGAGCTGGACACGCCGCCCGGTTACGGCCCGGGGGGCCACGCACCGGGCCGGGTCGCGATCCCCGGCCAGGGCGGTGACCATCCCGGTGGCGGGCTGCCCGCCTACCCGTACCCGGACGGCTGCGGCAGCTGGCAGCAGGCCGACGTCCGGACCGCCCGCGACCGGCTCGGCTGGCGTCCGCGCATCGGACTGGAGGAGTCGCTCGCGGACATCTGGATGGAGGCCGCATGTCGCATCTGACCGCGCCGACCCCGAGCCTGGAGGCGGCGCTCGGCGCCGGCCCGCTCGGGGTCGGGGTGCCCGGTTACGCGCATCCGCTGCTCGCCCCGGCCGAGTGGGGCGAGCTGCACCGGCTGGCCCAGGAAGGCCCGCGCCCGTACGGCGGCGGGCCGCTGCACTGGGCGGTGCTGAACGTCGCCGACGGGCCCGGCTCCCGGCCCGATCCGCACTGTCTGGCCGCTGCCGCCCGGCTGCGGGAGGCAGCCGCCGGTCAGCGCCGGTACACCGGGGAGCGGCCGCCCGGCCCCCGGCTGCTCGGCCATCTGGACACGGCGTACGGCTCCCGGAGCTTCGGCGAGCTGGTGTCCGAGGCACACCGGTACCTCGACTGGTACGAGGTGGACGGCTTCCTTCTGGACCGCTGTCCCACAGAGCGGACACACCTCGCCGAGACCCGCCGCGTCGCCACTACGCTGCGGGCCCTGACGGACGGCGCGTACCTCGTCCTCCGGCACGGCGAGCACCCGTGTGCCGGGTACGCGGAGAGCGCCGACCAGCTGATCACCTTCGCCGGTCCGTGGACGGATTACCGCTGGTCACAGGTGGCGGAATGGACCGCGGACCATCCGCCGGAGCGGTTCTGCCACCTGGTGCACGGCGTGCCGCGCACGCACCTGGAGGAGGCGCTGCGCATCGCCCGGTGGCAGGGCGCGGGCACCGTCTTCTTCACCGACCGCCGGGACACCGGCACCGGGGACGCCTGGCAGACGCTGCCCGGTTACTGGGACGAATTCGTCTCGCGCATCGGACCTGGTGTCTCGGAATGAAGAAGGGCGTGGCAGTGTTACCAGCAGAGCAACTGTCATGAATTACCGACCAACGGAGTCCCCGTGTCGCTGCCACCCCTGGTAGAGCCCGCTTCGGAGCTCACCGTCGATGAGGTCCGCAGGTACTCCCGCCACCTGATCATCCCCGACGTCGGGATGGACGGGCAGAAGCGGCTGAAGAACGCCAAGGTGCTGTGTGTCGGCGCCGGCGGCCTGGGCTCGCCCGCGCTGATGTACCTGGCCGCGGCGGGCGTGGGCACGCTCGGCATCGTGGAGTTCGACGAGGTCGACGAGTCGAACCTGCAGCGTCAGATCATCCACAGCCAGGCGGACATCGGCCGCTCCAAGGCGGAGTCCGCGAAGGACACCGTCCTCGGCATCAACCCGTACACCACGGTCAACCTGCACAAAGAGCGACTGGACTCCTCCAACGTCATGGAGCTCTTCGCGCAGTACGACCTGATCGTCGACGGTACGGACAACTTCGCCACCCGTTACCTGGTCAACGACGCCTGCGTGCTGCTGAACAAGCCGTACGTCTGGGGTTCGATCTACCGCTTCGACGGCCAGGCGTCGGTGTTCTGGTCCGAGCACGGCCCCTGCTACCGCTGCCTGTACCCGGAGCCCCCGCCGCCCGGGATGGTGCCCTCCTGCGCCGAGGGCGGCGTCCTCGGTGTGCTGTGCGCCTCGATCGGCTCCATCCAGGTCAACGAGGCCATCAAGCTGCTCGCCGGCATCGGCGACCCGCTGGTCGGCCGCCTGATGATCTACGACGCGCTGGAGATGACGTACCGCCAGGTCAAGGTCCGCAAGGACCCGAACTGCGCGGTCTGCGGTCCCAACGCCACCGTCACCGAGCTCATCGACTACGAGGCCTTCTGCGGCGTCGTGTCGGACGAGGCCCAGGAGGCGGCGCTCGGCTCGACGATCACTCCGAAGCAGCTCAAGGAGATGATCGACGGCGACGAGAAGATCGAGATCATCGACGTCCGCGAGCCGAACGAGTACGAGATCGTCTCGATCCCCGGCGCCAAGCTGATCCCGAAGAACGAGTTCCTGATGGGCAACGCCCTCCAGGACCTGCCGCAGGACAAGAAGATCGTCCTGCACTGCAAGACGGGCGTCCGCTCCGCCGAGGTCCTCGCGGTCCTGAAGTCCGCGGGCTTCTCGGACGCGGTGCACGTCGGCGGCGGCGTCATCGGCTGGGTCAACCAGATCGAGCCGGAGAAGCCGGTCTACTGACCGGTCGCGCCTTCGGAGCACTGGAGAGATCCCGTCCGCGATGCGGGCGGGATCTCTCATATTCCGGACGCGCCGTAAATCGGTTACACCGCGGGAAGGCGCCGCCGTACCGTGGCCGTATGACCTTCTTTCCGCCGCCCCGGCCGAGGGACGAGGAACCCGGCGATGAGCCGGCATTCGCACGGGTGCCCTGGGAGGGTGCACCCGAGGACGTCATCGGCGGCATCGTGCCCCTGGAGCGCGTGCTGTCCCGCAACGACCATCTCGTGATCGCCGCGACCCAGGCCGTCGCCTACGCGGACGGCGTGGAGATCCGGCTGCGGCTGCGCGCCCGCCGCCGCCCCGGCATGAGCCGCGAGGAGTGGGCGCTGGTCTCCCGCGGCATGTGGGGATTCGACGACGACCCGTGGCAGGTGGCGCAGGCGGAGGCGGCGGCCGCGGAGGGCCGGCATCCGGACGGGTTGCTGCGCTTCGGGGTGCGGTTCGCGGACGGCAGCGTGGTCACCACCGTCGACGAGCGTGACGACGAGGACGAGTGGCCCGGGGAGCGCCCGGAACGGCCGGTGCTCGCGCTGAACGAGGAGGGCGGCGGCGGCTCCGGCGAGAACGTCGACACCGAGTACGCGCTCTGGCTCTGGCCGCTGCCCCCGCCGCAGCTCTTCGAGCTCGCGGTGGAGTGGCCGCTGCTGGGCGTGGAGCTCAGCTTCACACCGCTGGACGGCGCGGAGATCGCGGCGGCCGCGGCCCGGGCCCGGCCCTTCTGGGACGACTGACCGGCCCTACGAGGCACGCGGCGCGCGGCGTACGGAGCGGCATGGCGCGCGGCGTACGGAGCGGTACGAAGCGCGGCGTACGGAGGGGCGCGACGCGCGGTGTACGGAGGGGCGCGGCCCGCGCCTCCTCCGTACGCCGCGCGTCACAGCGCTCCCTTGCGCGTCAGGAACGTGAACGACAGCCAGCCCGGCAGCACCGGCAGCCAGAACGTCATCAGCCGGAAGAGCAGCACCGCCGACAGGGCCGTGTCACTGCCCAGCCCGGCCGCGGTGAGCAGACCGGTCAGGGCCAGCTCGACGGCGCCGACGCCGCCCGGTGTGGGCGCCGCGGAGCCGAGTGCGTTCCCCGCGAGGAAGACGACCGCGATGCTCGCGTAGGAGATCTGGTCGCCGCCCCCGAAGGCGCGGATCGAGGCGTCGAGGCACATCACGTTCGCCGCCGTCAGCAGCAGCATTCCGCCGATGCCGGCGACCAGCTTCTTCGGCCGCTGCAGCACGTCGAGCATGCGCGGCACCACGCCGGCGAAGAGCGACCGGACCCGGGTGACCACGAACTTGCGCAGCGCCGGGATCGCCGTGACCACCAGGGCCAGCACGGCCGCCGTGAGCAGGCCCGCGATGACCGTACGGGAGGGCGAGAGCGAGGGCGTGCGTTCGGTACCGGTCAGATAGCCGAAGGTCAGCAGCAGCAGGATGTGGCTGCCGAGGCCGAACAGCTGGGACGCGCCCACGCTCGCCACCGCGAGACCCGGCCGGATGCCGGCCCGCTGGAGGAAGCGCGCGTTGAGCGCCACGCCGCCGACCGCGGCCGGCGCGACCAGCTTCACGAAGTTGCCCGCGACTTGCGCGATCACCGTCCGTACGAACGAGACCTTCTCGGGCACGAAGCCCAGCAGGCTGAGCGCCGCCGCGATGTAGGTCAGCGCCGAGAAGAACAGCGCGGCCGCCACCCAGCCCCAGTTCGCCTCGCCGATCACCTGGTCGAACTTGACGTGGGTGAGCTGCGAGAGCAGGAAGTACGCGGCGAAGGCGCCCGCGATCCAGCTGACCAGCGTGCGCGGGCTGATCCGCTCCAACTTGGCCGGTTCCACCGGTGCGGTCGGCCGGATCAGCAGCACCTGGCGGCGGATCTGGGAGAGCAGGTCCTCCTCGCGAGCCTCCTCCATCGCCTCGTCCAGCGCCCGCTTCTCGGCGTTCTTCTCGGCGCGCAGCGTCTTGCGGTCGGTACGGCCCTCCGCCGCCTTGGCGGCCTTGGCCGCCTGTGAGGCCGCCAGCACCGCCTCACGCTCCCGCTTGGCCCGTTCCCTGGCCAGGTGGCGCAGCGTGGCCCTGGTCGTCCGGCTGAGGGCGATCGGCTGCAGCAGCGGCAGGCTGTCCGCCACCGCGTCCGGGCCGAGCACCTCCACCGCCGCCTGCACGCTGCGCTCGGCGCCGACCCGCAGGCCCAGCGTGGTCAGCAGCTGCGCGACGTCCATCCGCAGCACCACGTCACCGGCGGCGATCTCACCGCCGCGCAGGTCGGTGAGGACGACCGTGCCGGAACGATCCACCAGGAGCGCGTCACCGACCAGCCGCCGGTGTGCGATGCGCCGCGACTGCAGTGCGGCGACCTGCTGCCAGGCGTTGTCCATCAGCTCGTCGGTGATCTCGTCGTCCGCGAGCGCGTCCAGGGTGCGGCCCCCGACGTGCTCGTACACGAGCATCACGGCGTCCGGGCCCAGCTCGGAGGTGGCGATCAGCTTGGGCGCGTTCGCCCCGGCCGCGATCGCCGCGTACGCCAGCAGCGCCTCCTGCTCCAGCGCCTGGCGCAGCGACTGCAGGCTGCGGCGCTGGTTGATGCCGCGCAACGAGAGTCTGCGCCACACGCGGTAGAAGAAGCCCTGCGCCTGCTGCTCACGGTCCACGACGGTGACGTCGATGGGCGGGCCGTCCTCCAGCGTGACGATGTACCGGCGGCCGCGGTCGGAGTGCTCCGGGTACGCGGTGTCCTCCGCGCGCAGCGCACTGACCGGCCGGAAGCCGACCCGGCGCAGGCCGGCGAGGAGGTTCTGGCCGGTGGGCCGCACGTTCGGGGAGCCGACCGCGTACAGCGTGCCGAAAGCGACGGTGTACCCGATCAGCACGGTGACGACGATGGCGAACGGCGTGGTGTACCGGCCGACGAGCACCGCGAAGGCGTCGAGCAGCAGCACGCACCACATGGCCACGCGCCAGCGCGGCCTCCGGGACATGCCGACGGCCGTCATGTAGGCGATGACCGGTGCGAGATAGCTGTGCACGGGTGCGGTGATCGCACCGTTGGCCAGCGGCTGGGTGAGCGCGTCCCGGATGGACTCGGGCGCGGCCTCGGCCACCCAGAGGTCCGTCGCGAGCGACACCCCGTGGGCCAGAACGGCGGCGAGCACGCCGTCCGCGATCCGCAGACCGTCCCGTTTGATCAGCCGCTCGATCGCGAATGCCACCGGAACGATCAGCACCGCGATGCTCGCGGTCAGTCCGGCGAAGGTGATCAGCAGCTGCGGCGCCTGCCCGGCGCCCTTGCCGATGTCGTTCTCCAGGCCCTGCGTGGTGCCGTGCGCGAACGTCGCCAGCCCCAGGACCAGCGCGATCCCGACGATGCCGAGCAGGAAGCGCAGCAGGTCGAAGGGGCGGTGCACGCGCGCGGGCAGCAGGGGCTCGTCGCCCGAGACGTGGTCGACGTGGAACTCGCTGCCGACGCCCTCGTCGCCGACCCGCTCGCCCCTGGCGAGGCGGTCGTCCCCCTCGAGGCGGTCGGTCCGCTCTGCATGGAGGTCCTGCTCTGTACGGAGGTCCCGCTCTGTACGGAGGTCCTGCGCGCTACCGGGTCTGTCGGCGTCCTGTCCGCCCGCGTCGTCGCGCGACGTACCCGGCGGCGGACGTTCGTCCTTCGGAGTGCGGCCGGCGGCTGCGCCCGCCCCTCCGGGCACGTCGGCCCGTCCGGCCTGCTCGGTCTTACTCGCCATGTCGGTGGTGGAAGCCCTTCCCCGTTGTAGCGGCTGTCCCGGTGTCTTCTCCGGCTGGTCCGGCTGCTCCGGCTTCCTCGTGCTCGTTCCGTCGGTCCCGCTGTCGGCACCGGTCCCGGTACCGCGGTCGCTGTCGTCATCGGTGGCGGCGTCGGCCTCGGCCTCCGCCCCGGTGGACCGGTGATCGGCGGTGCTGCCGCCGGACCCGGCCAGCACCTCAGGAGCGCCCGCCTCCCCTGGAGGCGCCGCGCCCTGATGCTGCTCAGCCGTCTCTTCTTGATCTCGTATCACCAGTCACCGCCCGGAAGATGGTGGCACGGCCCCGGTGCGGAGGGGGGCATCAGGGTGCATTTCGGGGGAGCGGGAAGCGCAGCGTACGCCGGGTCGGCCGGCTGTGCACGCGCTGTCACCGCCGTGGCGGGGAACGGCGGGCGTTGTCGGTGGCGTGCGGCAGGATGGGCCGAATGAGTGGGACCGGAAAGAGCGGGAGTGACGCCCCCGGCGGCGAGCTGCCGGAGTACGCGGACCGCGTGCTCGACGTGGCCGAGCGGATTCCGCCGGGCCGGGTGATGACCTACGGGGACGTCGCCGAGTACCTCGACGAGGGAGGGCCGCGGCAGGTGGGACGCGTGATGGCGCTGTACGGCGGCACCGTACCGTGGTGGCGCGTGGTCCGCGCCGACGGCGTCCTGCTGCCGGGCAGCGAGCGGCGCGCGCTCCAGCACTACCGCACCGAGGGCACCCCGCTGCGCGAGCCGAAGCGCACGGCCGGCTCCCGCGAGGAGCGCGGGATACCGCGGCTGGACATGGCGAGGGCGCGGTGGGACGGCAGCGAGCCGGGCCCCGGCGGTGGCGAGCGGGGGCCGAGCGGCCTGCCGGGCGAGGGCGGTGCCCCCGGCCGGGACGGCTGAGCGCGGGGCCTTCCGGGCCGCGTACGGGGCGTACGCGGCCGTCGGGTTCCGCTGCCCGGTCACGGGACGCGCTGCGGCTCGTGCGCCACCTGGCGTAGCGTCGGGCGCAGCCACCACGACGGACACCAGCACCCATACCACCCCACACTCCGACACCACGCGCCTCGTCAACCTTGTCCGTAACACCAGCATCACCGCAGATCGGGCGTCCGGCATCACTCACCGCACACCCGTCTCCACCGCATCCGCACACCAGGACCCCAGTACCACCGCAACCGCACCTCAGACCCCGGCACAGGCGATCCACGTGAGTTCCTCCCCTTCGGCGATTCCGCAGCCCCGGCCGTACCCGCGGCCGGCGCGGCGGGATGCCCCCGGCGCGTACCGCCTGGTCCGCACCCGGCCGGACGCGGTACGCCCTCCTGCTTTGGACGCACGTCAGCGCGCGGTGGTTGACCATGAGGACGGCCCGCTGCTCGTGCTCGCCGGTCCCGGTACGGGCAAGACCACGACGCTCGTCGAGGCGGTCACCCGGCGGGTGAGGGAAGGCGCCGACCCGGAGCGGATCCTGGTCCTCACCTTCAGCCGCAAGGCCGCCGTCGAGCTGCGTGACAGGATGGCGGCCCGGCTGAGCCACGGGACGCCGGACGGAGCGGCTGCCTACGGAAGCGGCGAGGCGTCCGGTGAGCGGGACGAGGCGCACGCGTCGGACGGGGCACCGGACCGAGCTGCCGTGCGCCGGGCGGGCAGTCCGCAGGCCACCACCTTCCACTCCTTCTGTTACGCGTTGGTCCGCGCCCATCAGGACGCCGACCTGTTTGCCGATCCGCTGCGCCTGCTGTCCGGGCCCGAGCAGGACCTCGTGGTCCGCGAGCTGCTGGCGGGCCAGGCCGAGCTGGCCCGGGAGGGCCGCGCGCCGGTGGGCTGGCCGGACGAGCTGCGGGCGTGCCTGACCACCCGCGGCTTCGCCGACGAGGTGCGCGCCGTGCTCGCCCGCAGCCGGGAGCTGGGCCTCGGCCCGGACGCGCTGGGCGAGTTCGCGCGCCGTACGGGGCGGCCCGACTGGGGCGCCGCCGCCGGCTTCCTCGCCGAGTACCTCGACGTCCTGGACGCCCAGGGGGTGCTGGACTACGCCGAGCTGGTGCACCGCGCGGTGCTGCTCGCCGAGCGCCCCGAGGTGGCGGCCGAGCTGGCGCGCCGGTACGACGCGGTGTTCGTCGACGAGTACCAGGACACCGACGCCGCGCAGGTCCGGCTGCTGCACGCGCTGGCGGGGAACCGCGGGCCCGCGCACCCCGGCACGGGCGGCGGCCGCACCCTGGTCGCCTTCGGCGACCCCGACCAGTCGATCTACGCCTTCCGGGGCGCCGACGTCAACGGCATCCTCGAGTTCCCGGAGACCTTCCGCCGCGCGGACGGCAGGCCCGCGCCCGTGGAGGTGCTGCGTACCGCGCGGCGCTCCGGGGCCGCGCTGGTCGCCGCCACCCGGCTGCTCACCCGCCGCATGCCGCTCAACCGGCTGCCCGCCCGGCAGGTCAGGGAACACCGTGAGCCGACGCCGGTACGGGACGGCGGCCGGGCCGAGGTGTACACGTACCCGACGGCCGGCGCCGAGCTCGACAACATCGCCGACATCCTCCGCCGGGCCCATCTGGAGGACGGCGTCCCGTGGCAGGACATGGCCGTCCTCGTGCGTGCCGGAGGCCGTTCGATCCCGTCCGTACGCCGCGCCCTCACCTCGGCCGGTGTCCCCCTCGACATCGACGGCGACGACCTCCCGCTGCGCCACGAGCCCGCGGTCGCGCCGCTGCTGCTGGCGCTGCGGGTGGCGGCGACGGACGCGCCGGGTGCGGACGGGACGGAGGAGCCGCTGGACGAGGACCTGGAGGCGGCGCTGAGGGCCGACGAGGCGGCCCGGGTGCCGGAGGGAGCCGGGGGCCCGGACGAGGGCGCAGAGGAGCACACGGAGCCCGCCGAGTCCCCTGCGTCCACCGAGTCCACCGAGTCCACCGAGCTCGCTGAGTCCGACGAGCCCACCGAGCCCGCCGAGCCTGCCGAAACCGCCGGGTCCACCGCGTCGCCTGAGAACGAGGCGCCCGCTGTCAGCACGCGCATCGCCCCCGAGGTGGCCGTGGAGCTGCTGTTGTCGCCGCTGGGCGGGATGGACGCCGCCGACCTGCGGCGGCTCGGGCGCGCGCTCCGGGAGGAGGAACGGGCCGCCGGACAGGCCGTGCCGCGCCCCTCGGACGTGCTGATCGCCGAGGCGCTGGACGAGCCGGAGCGGCTGGTGGCGCACGACCCGGTGTACGCCCGGGGCGCGCAGCGGCTCGGGCTGCTGCTGCGCAAGGCGCGTGAGCTGCTCGCCGGCGGTGGCACCGCCGAGCAGGCGCTGTGGGAGCTGTGGGACGGCACCCCTTGGCCGGGCCGGCTCGAACGGACGGCCCGGCGCGGCGGCGCCGCGGGCCGGAACGCCGACCGTGACCTGGACGCGGTGGTCGCCCTCTTCGAGACCGCGGCGCGTGCCGAGGAGCGCACCGGCGGCCGCGGCGCCCTGAACTTCCTGGAGGAGCTGGACAACCAGGACATCGCGGCCGACACGCTGACCCGCCGTACGGTGCGGCCGGACGCGGTACGGCTGATGACCGCGCACCGCTCCAAGGGCCTGGAGTGGCGTCTCGTCGTGGTCGCCGGCGTGCAGGAAGGCCTCTGGCCCGACCTGCGCCGCCGCGGCTCACTCCTGGAGGCCGACCGGATCGGCCGGGACGGCATCGCCGCACCGCTCACCCCGGGGGCGCTGCTCGCCGAGGAACGCCGGCTGTTCTACGTGGCGGCGACCCGTGCCCGGGAGCGCCTCGTCGTCACCGCCGTGAAGGCCGCGGCCGACGACGGGGACCAGCCCTCCCGCTTCCTCACCGAGTTCGGCGTCGACCCGGTCGACGTCACCGGACGCCCGCGCCGCCCGCTCTCGGTGGCCGCGCTCGTCGCCGAGCTGCGCGCCACCGTCGTCGACCCCGCGGCCTCCGAAGCACTGCGAACGGCCGCCGTGGAGCGGCTCGCCAGACTGGCCGCGCTCCGGGACGACGAGGGCCGCCCCCTGGTGCCCGCCGCACACCCGTACCGCTGGTGGGGCCTGTACGAGCCGACGCACAGCTCGGTACCGCTGCGCGACCGGGACAGGCCCGTGGCCCTCTCGGGCAGCGCCCTCGACCAGCTCGCGAACGCCTGCGCGCTCCAGTGGTTCCTGGGCCGGGAGGTCAAGGCGGACGCGCCCGCGACCGCCGCGCAGGGCTTCGGCAACGTGGTGCACGTGCTGGCCGACGAGGTCGCCTCCGGGCGCACCCCGGCGGACCTCGCCGTCCTGATGGAGCGGCTGGACTCCGTGTGGGACGCGCTCGCCTTCGACGCGCCGTGGAAGTCGCGCCAGGAGAAGGACAGCGCACGCGCCGCCCTGGAGCGCTTCCTGCGCTGGCACGTCATGGAGCGCGAGACGCTCGGCCGCGACACGGTCGCCACCGAGCACGGCTTCGACGTCACTCTGGAGGCCGGTGCGGCGGGGGAGTACGCGGTCCGCATCCGCGGCAGCATGGACCGCGTCGAGACCGACGCGGACGGCCGTGCGTACGTCGTGGACTTCAAGACGGGCAAGAGCAGGCCGACCGGCCCCGAGGTGGCCCGGCACCCGCAGCTCGCCGTGTACCAGCTCGCGGTGCGTGAGGGAGCCGTCGACGAGGTCTTCGGGGGCCGCACCCCGGAGCCCGGTGGCGCGGAGCTGGTGCACCTGCGTCAGGGTGCCCCGAAGAAGGACGGCGGCGACGCCCTCCCCGTGGTGCAGGCCCAGCAGCCCCTGGAAGGCGAATGGGTGGCGGAGCTGCTGGCCACCGCCGCCGGCCGGGTCCTGGAGGAGCGCTTCGTCCCCTCGACCGGTAAGCACTGCACGCACTGCGCCTTCAAGAGCTCCTGCTCGGCGCGGCCCGAAGGGCAGCACGTCGTCGAGTGACGGCCCGTCCCGGGAATGACGAGCTGCCCCGGTGGCGGTCCCTCCTGGGTGGCGGTTCGCCCCTGGGTTTCGGTCCGCCCCACTGACCGGCCGTTTTGCCCTGTTGTCAGTGCCGCCCGTTACCGTCTCGGACGTGTCCGCGCGCATCACCGACCCCGAACAGCTCAAGGAGCTGCTGGGCATCCCGTTCACCCCGGAGCAGCTGGCCTGCATCACGGCGCCCCCCGCTCCGCAGGTGATCGTGGCCGGCGCCGGGTCCGGCAAGACGACGGTCATGGCCGCGCGGGTGGTGTGGCTGGTGGGCACCGGGCAGGTCGCCCCCGAGCAGGTCCTCGGCCTGACGTTCACGAACAAGGCCGCGGGAGAGCTGGCCGAGCGGGTCCGCGCCGCCCTGCTCGCGGCCGGCGTGACCGAGCCCGACCCGGCACCGCCCGGCCACGGGAGCGCCGCGGACGACGCGCCCGGCGAGCCCCGCATCTCCACGTACCACGCCTTCGCCGGCCAGCTCCTGAAGGACCACGGGCTGCGCATCGGTGTCGAGCCCAGCGCCCGGCTGCTCGCCGACGCCACCCGCTTCCAGCTCGCCGCCCGGGTGCTGCGCGAGGCGCCGGGCCCGTATCCCGCGCTCACCACCTCGCTGCCCAGCCTCGTGGAGGACCTGCTCGCCCTCGACGGTGAGCTGGCCGAGCACCTCGTCGCCCCGGAGGAGCTGCGCGCGTACGACACCCGGCTGCTCGCCGAGCTCGGCGCCGCCAAGCTGAGCAACGCCGAGCTGCGCAAGGTCCCCGAGGCGGTGCGCGGCCGCCTGGAGCTGCTCGACCTCGTCTGCGCGTACCGGAGCGAGAAGCGCCGCCGCGACCTCCTCGACTTCGGCGACCAGATCGCCCTCTCCGCCACGCTCGCCACCACACGCGCCGAGGTGGGGCGGCTGCTGCGCGAGGAGTTCGCCGTCGTCCTCCTGGACGAGTACCAGGACACCTCGGTGGCCCAGCGGCTGCTGCTCTCCGGGCTCTTCGGCGGGGGCACAGGCCACGCCGTCACCGCCGTGGGCGACCCCTGCCAGGCCATCTACGGCTGGCGCGGCGCCTCCGTGGCGAACCTCGACGACTTCCCCCGGCACTTCCCGTTCGCCGACGGCAGCCCGGCGCGCCGCTTCGCGCTCAGCGAGAACCGCCGCAGCGGCGGCCGTCTCCTGGACCTCGCCAACGGCCTGGCCGCCCCCCTGCGCGAGCGCCACGAAGGCGTCGAAGCGCTGCGCCCGGCCCCCGGTGCCGAGCGCGACGGCGTCGTGCGCTGCGCCCTGCTGCCCACCCACGCCGACGAGATGCGCTGGCTCGCCGACTCCCTCGCCCACCTCGTCCGCACGGGCACACCGCCCGGCGAGATCGCCGTCCTGTGCCGCACGGCCGGCGACTTCGCCCGCATCCAGGGCGAGCTGGTCGCCCGCGACGTCCCCGTGGAGGTCGTCGGCCTCTCCGGGCTGCTGCACCTCCCCGAAGTCGCCGACCTGGTCGCCGTCTGCGAGGTGCTGCAGGACCCCACGGCCAACGCCGCCCTGGTCCGCCTGCTGATCGGGCCCCGCTGGCGCATCGGCCCCCGGGACCTCGCCCTGCTCGGCCGCCTCGCCCGTACGCTCGTCCACCGCGACGAGCCCTCCGACGACCCCGAGCGGCGCCTCGCCGAGGCCGTCGAGGGCACCGACCCGGCCGAGGTGATCTCGCTCGCCGACGCCCTGGACACGTTCCTCGGGGCGGACGGCGGCGCTTCCGGGGAGGACGAGCCGGGAGCCGGGCTGCCCTTCTCGGCCGCCGCGCGGGTCCGCTTCGCCCACCTCGCCGCCGAGCTCCGTGAGCTGCGCCGCTCCCTCGGCGACCCTCTGATGGACGTCCTGCACCGCGTCCTGGCCACCACGGGGCTCGACGTCGAGCTCTCCGCCTCACCGCACGCCCTGGCGGCCCGCCGCCGCGAGACCCTGGGATCCTTCCTCGACATCGCGGCGGGGTTCGCGGCCCTGGACGGCGAGGCCACGCTGCTGGCCTTCCTCGGGTTCCTCCGTACGGCCGTGCAGCACGAGAAGGGCCTGGACAGCTCCCTCCCGGGCGGGGAGAACACCGTCAAGGTGCTGACCGCGCACAAGTCCAAGGGCCTGGAGTGGGACGTGGTCGCCGTCCCCGGGCTGGTCGAGAAGCAGTTCCCCAGCAGCCAGGCCCGCGAGTCCTGGACCAGCCAGGCCAAGGTGCTGCCGCACGCCCTGCGTGGCGACGCCGACACCCTCCCCGACGTACAGGAATGGGACAGCCGCGGCCTGAAGGCCTTCAAGGAGGCGATGAAGGACCACCAGGCCACCGAGGAGCTGCGCCTCGGGTACGTCACCTTCACCCGCCCGCGCTCCCTGCTGCTCGGCTCCGGCCACTGGTGGGGCCCCGACCAGAAGAGGCCCCGCGGCCCGTCCGCCTTCCTGGACGCGCTGCGCGCGCACTGCGAGGCGGGGTACGGCGAGATCGAGGAATGGGCCGACCCGCCCGAGGAGGACGCGGAGAACCCCGCCCTCGTGGCCGCGGCCGACGACGCCGCGGGGGAGTGGCCGCTCCCGCTGGACCCGGAGGCGATGGCCCGGCGCCGCGCGGCAGCGCAAGCGGTACTGGACCGGGTGCAGCGCCTGGAGTCCGGCACGGAGCCGGCCGGGACGGGCCCCTCCGGGCCGCCGGACGACCCGGAGTGGCCGCCGGCCGAGGAGCTCGCGTACGAGGACGAGGAGATGTACGGCGACCCGTACGGCGAGGACGCGGAGGCGTCCGGCGACCCGTACGGCGTGGACGAGGCGTACGGCGAGGACGCGGAGGCGTCCGGCGACCCGTACGGCGCTCCGTACGACGCCTCGCACCCGGGCCACCCCGGGCGCGCAGTGCCCGGCCGCCCCGTCCCTTCCGTCCCCGCCGCCCGCGACGGCGACGCGGCGGACGCGAGGGCCGCGCTGCTCCCCGAGGAGCGGCGGACCGTCGCGTCCTGGGACCGCGACCTCGACGCGCTGGCGGGGGAGCTGCGCCGGTCCCGGGCGCGCGTCCAGGACGTGCCGCTGCCGTCCTCGCTCAGTGCCTCGCAGATCATGCGGCTGGCCGCCGACCCGGAGGGCTTCGCGCGCGAGCTGGCCCGGCCGATGCCGCGGCCTCCGCAGCCCGCCGCGCGCCGCGGTACCCGCTTCCACGCCTGGATCGAGTCCCGCTTCGAGGAGCTGACGCTCCCGATGCTCGGCCCCGAGGAGCTGCCCGGCGCCGACGACGACGGGCCGGCCGGGGACGGCATCGCCGACGAGCGGGACCTCGCCGCACTCAAGGAGGCGTTCGCGCGCACCCCGTATGCGCGGCGCACGCCGTACAGGGTGGAGGTGCCGGTCCAGTTCACCCTGGCGGGCCGCGTCGTCCGGGGCCGCATCGACGCCGTCTACCGCCTCGACCCCGATCCTCGGGCGGCGGACGGTTACGACGGCCCCCGGTACGAGATCGTCGACTGGAAGACCGGCCGCACCCAGGACGCCGACCCGCTCCAGCTGGCCCTGTACCGGCTGGCCTGGGCCGAGCAGCGCGGTGTCCCGCTCGCCGCCGTGCGCGCCGCCTTCCTGTACGTACGCAGCGGTGAGGTGGTCCGGCCCGCCCGGCTCCCCGGCCGCCGTGAGCTGGAACGCATCCTGCTCGGCGAGCACCCGGACGGCGCGGCCGAAGCGGCCGCCACGGAGGGCGCGTACGACGCCGACCGGGCGTACCCGGCCGGTCAGGCAGGTGAGACCGGCGACCGTACGACCCACACGGGCCGATAGGCTCAGGGGTATGAGCAGCACCCCGGACAGCGCTGTCCGCACGTACATCAGCAGCCGACGTGACGCCTTCCTCGACGACCTCGGCGCCTGGCTGCGCATCCCCTCCGTGTCGGCCGATCCCGGCCACGCCCCCGATGTACGCCGCAGCGCCGAATGGCTCGTCGCGAAGCTCACCGAGACCGGCTTCCCGACCGCCGAGATCTGGGAGACCGAGGGCCTGCCCGCGGTGTTCGCCGAGTGGCCGTCCGGGGACCCGGAAGCCCCCACCGTGCTGGTGTACGGCCATCACGACGTGCAGCCCGCCGCCCTGGAGGACGGCTGGCGCACCGACCCCTTCGAGCCGCACACCGCCGACGGCAAGCTCTACGCGCGCGGCGCCGCCGACGACAAGGGCCAGGTCTTCTTCCACACCCTCGGGGTGCGGGCGCACCTCGCGGCCACCGGCCGTACCGCACCCGCCGTCAACCTCAAACTGATCGTCGAGGGCGAGGAGGAGTCCGGCTCGCCGAACTTCCCCGCGCTGATCACCCAGCACGCGCACCGCCTCGCGTGCGACGCGGTGATCGTCTCCGACACCGGTATGTGGGCGAAGGACACCCCGACCGTGTGTACGGGCATGCGCGGCCTCACCGACTGCCAGATCGACCTCTACGGCCCCGACCAGGACATCCACTCCGGCTCCTTCGGCGGCGCCGTGCCGAACCCGGCCACCGAGGCGGCCCGGCTGGCCGCCGCGCTGCATGACGAGGACCGCAGGGTCGCGATCCCCGGCTTCTACGACGGTGTGATCGAGCTCACCGAACGGGAGCGGGAGCTCTTCGCCGAGCTGCCCTTCGACGAGGACGCGTGGCTGCGCACGGCGCACTCGCACGCCGCCCTCGGCGAGTCCGGCCACACGACCCTGGAGCGCATCTGGGCCCGCCCCACGGCCGAGGTCAACGGCATCGGCGGCGGCTACCAGGGCCCCGGCGGCAAGACCGTCGTGCCGTCCAGCGCGCAGTTGAAGCTCTCCTTCAGGCTGGTCGCCGGCCAGGACGCGGCCGCCGTCCAGCAGGCCGTACGCACCTGGGTCGCCGAACGGCTGCCCGCCGGCATCCGGCACGACATCACCTTCTGGGGCGCCACCCGGCCCTGCCTGACCCCGCTGGACCACCCCGCCCTGCAGTCCGTCGCCCGCGCGATGGGCCGGGCCTTCGAGCAGAAGATCCGCTTCACCCGGGAGGGCGGCTCGGGGCCCGCCGCCGACCTCCAGGACGCCCTCGGCGCCCCGGTGCTCTTCCTCGGCATCTCCGTGCCGTCCGACGGCTGGCACGCGCCGAACGAGAAGGTCGAGCTGGACCTGCTCATGAAGGGCGTCGAGACCGCGGCGTACCTGTGGGGCGACCTGGCGGAGAACTGGCGCCCGGCATGACCCGACCTCCGCGGCCACGGCCCCCAGCCGCGCCGCGCCCCGCATACGTACGCAGCCCGCACTTCTCGCATAGGGGGAGTTGGAAACACCAGTGACCACCCGGATCGATCACGACGCACACCGGCCCATCACCTTCAGCGCCGACAGCGGCATCGACCGCAGCGCGCATCACCGACTCGACGAGGCATGGCTCGCCGCGGCGTGGAGCCACCCGACGACGCGCGTCTTCGTGGTCTCCGGCGGTCAGGCGCTGGTGGACGACACCCCTGACGGCCGCACCGAACTGGTCATGACGCCCTCCTTCGAGGCGCCGATGACCGAGACCCACCGCTACTACCTCGGCCAGGACGAGGACGGGGTCCGCTACTTCGCGCTGCAGAAGGACTCGCTGCCGGGGCGCATGGACCAGTCGGCGCGCCCCGCGGGGCTGCGGGAGGCGGGTCTGCTGCTGTCCGAGCGTGACGCCGGTCTGCTCGTGCACGCCGTGGCCCTGGAGAACTGGCAGCGGCTGCACCGCTTCTGCTCGCGCTGCGGCGAGCGCACGGTCATCGCGGCGGCGGGCCACATCCGCCGCTGCCCGGCCTGCGGCGCCGAGCACTACCCGCGTACGGACCCGGCCGTGATCATGCTCGTCACGGACGAGGAGGACCGCGCGCTCCTGGGCCGCCAGGTGCACTGGCCCGAAGGCCGGTTCTCCACGCTTGCCGGCTTCGTGGAGCCGGGCGAGTCCATCGAGCAGTCGGTACGGCGCGAGGTCTACGAAGAGGCCGGTGTGGTCGTCGGGGACGTCGAGTACGTCGCCAGCCAGCCCTGGCCCTTCCCCTCCAGCCTGATGCTCGGCTTCATGGCCCGCGCCACGCGGCCCGAGATCCAGGTGGACGGCGAGGAGATCGAGGAGGCCCGCTGGTTCTCCCGCGAGGACCTGCGTGAGGCCTTCGAGTCGGGCGAGGTGCTGCCGCCGTACGGCATCTCCATCGCCGCCCGGCTGATCGAGCTCTGGTACGGGAAGCCGCTGCCGAAGCCGTAGGCTGCCGCGGTCATGCGGAAGGGCCGGCACCCCCAGGGGGTGCCGGCCCTTCCGCATGACCGGTCTCACAGCGTGCCCGCTGAGCCGCGGTCTCAGACGCCGAGCTTCTCCTTGATCCACTTCAGCGGCGGGTTGCCCATCGCGTGCTGCTCGTCACCGCCCTCGGGGACCACCACGACCGTCGGCACGAGCTGGTTGCCGCCGTTGACGCTCTCCACGTACTTCGCCGACTCCGGGTCCTGCTCGATGTTGATCTCGGTGTACGCGATGCCCTCGCGGTCCATCTGGCCCTTGAGCCGACGGCAGTAACCGCACCAGGTGGTGCTGTACATCGTGACAGTGCCCGCCATGAGTCTCGCGCTCCTTCTAGCTGTTCAGCTTGCTGCTGCTCGGCGTGGCCCCGGCGTTCTGCCGCGACCGCAGTGGTTCAACGCGCACTTACCCCGGACCATTCCCGGACTTCCGGCGCCGGCACTCCCGGCCTCTTCCGGGGCTCGCGTATTCGTACGACCACCGAGCCGCGGCTGTGGACAACATTCCCGGCCGCCGCCGCGGACCTGGCAGCATGGCGGGGTGACAGCAGCATCGGACCCCACCCTCTTCCCGCAGGCACCGTCGGCGTCGAACTTCCCCGCCGCCCCGGCGGACGCCGACGCGGTGCTGGAAGGGCTCGACCCCGAGCAGCGCGAGGTCGCCACCGCGCTGCACGGCCCCGTCTGCGTGCTGGCCGGCGCGGGCACGGGCAAGACCCGCGCGATCACCCATCGCATCGCGTACGGCGTCCGCGCGGGCATCCTCCAGCCGAACACCGTCCTCGCCGTCACCTTCACCAACCGAGCGGCGGGCGAGATGCGCGGCCGGCTGCGCCAGCTCGGCGCCGCCGGCGTCCAGGCCCGTACGTTCCACTCCGCCGCGCTGCGCCAGCTCCAGTACTTCTGGCCCAAGGCCGTCGGCGGTGAGGTGCCCCGGCTCCTGGAGCGCAAGGTCCAGCTGGTCGCCGAGGCCGGCGCCCGCTCCGGCATCCGCCTGGACCGCACCGAGCTGCGCGACGTCACGGGCGAGATCGAGTGGTCCAAGGTCACCCAGACCGTGCCTGCCGACTATCCCGCCGCCGTCGCCAAGGCCACCCGCGAGGCGCCCCGCGACCCCGCCGAGATCGCCCAGATCTACCGTACGTACGAAGACCTCAAGCGGGACCGCGGCGTCATCGACTTCGAGGACGTGCTGCTGCTCACGGTCGGCGTGCTCCAGGAGCGCCCGGACATCGCCGAGCAGGTCCGCGCCCAGTACCAGCACTTCGTCGTGGACGAGTACCAGGACGTCAGCCCCCTCCAGCAGCGCCTCCTGGAGCTGTGGCTCGGCGACCGCGACAGCATCTGCGTGGTCGGCGACGCCAGCCAGACGATCTACAGCTTCACCGGCGCCACCCCTGACCACCTGCTGAACTTCCGCACCCGCCACCCCGGCGCGACCGTCGTGAAGCTGGTCCGCGACTACCGCTCCAGCCCGCAGATCGTCCACCTCGCGAACGGCCTCCTCGCGCAGGCCCGCGGCCGTGCCGCCGAGCACCGCCTGGAGCTGGTCTCCCAGCGCGAGGCCGGCCCGGACCCGGTCCACGTCGAGTACGCCGACGAGCCCGCCGAGGCGGAGGGCACGGCCCGCCGCATCCGCGACCTCATCGCCTCCGGAGTGCCCGCGGGCGGGATAGCCGTCCTGTTCCGCATCAACGCCCAGTCCGAGGTGTACGAGCAGGCGCTGGCCGACGCGGGCGTCCCGTACCAGCTGCGGGGGGCCGAGCGGTTCTTCGAGCGCCCGGAGGTGCGCGAGGCCGGGCACAAGCTGCGCGCCGCCGCCCGCTTCGGGGGGAACGACGCCCTGCTGGACGACGCCCAGGACCTGCCCTCCGAGGTGCGGGCCGTGCTCAGCGAGATGGGCTGGGGCGACCGGCCGCCGGCCGGGTCCGGTGCCGTGCGCGACCGCTGGGAGTCGCTGGCCGCCCTGGTCCGGCTCGCCGAGGACTTCGCCCGGGCGCGTCCCGAGGCCACTCTCGCCGACCTGGTCGCCGAGCTGGACGAGCGGGCCAGTGCCCAGCACGCCCCGACGGTCGACGGGGTGACGCTCGCCTCGCTGCACGCCGCCAAGGGCCTGGAGTGGGACGCGGTCTTCCTGGTCGGCCTCACCGACGGCATGCTGCCGATCACCTACGCGAAGACGGACGAGCAGCTGGAGGAGGAACGCCGCCTGCTGTACGTCGGCATCACCCGCGCGCGGCGCCACCTGAGCCTCTCGTGGGCTCTCTCGCGCTCTCCCGGCGGCCGCGCCCACCGGAGCCCCAGCCGCTTCCTCAAGGAGCTGAGGCCGGGCTCAGGCGCCGCCGGACACCGCTCGCCCGGCGGGAGCGGCGGCATCGAGCGCGGTGTCGGCGGACCGGCCGGCCGGAGCGAGGAGCGGGAGACGGTCCGGCGCAAGCGCCGCGGGCCGATCCGCTGCCGGGTGTGCGGCCGGGTGCTCACCGACGGCGGTGAGATCAAGCTCATGCGCTGCGAGGACTGCCCCTCCGACCTGGACGAGGGGCTGTACGAGCGGCTGCGGGACTGGCGCGAGGCGCAGGCCGCCGCGCTGGGCCAGCCGGCATTCTGCGTCTTCACCGACAAGACCCTCATGGCGATAGCCGAGGCCGTTCCGGGAACCGAACAGGAGCTGGCGGGCATCCCTGGAGTAGGAAGGCGCAAGCTCGGCAGATTCGGCGCCGACGTCCTGGCCCTGTGCGCGGGGGAAGAACTCCCGGGTGGAGAACTCGCGGCGGACCGGGCCGAAGGTGACGAGGACGCTGCGGAATGAAGGCTTCCGGGGAACGCTTCCGGTGACGCGGAAAAGTCGTCGGAAAAATAGTTTGCGCGCGCGGAGCGCATCCCCATAGCCTTCGGAAGCACGGAGACAACGGGCCTTCCGAGAACCGTTGGATTCGTGCTGTACTGAACGACCCGGACCGGTCCGCATCGGTCCCCGAAGACGCCGAAAGGAGGCGAGACCAGTGATCAGCTTCATCGAGACCCCGAAAATGACCGATCTCTCGGTCGCCGCCGCCTGCCCGATCGGCTCTTCGCTCCGTGGCACCGGTCTGTCCGGAGCCGGTCTGTCCGGTTCCGCCTGCCTGTCCGGCGTCGCGGCCGTGCGCCCCGCGTCCCTCGCGATTCTTCCGATTCGTGAGCGCAGCGAGCGACCGACCGAGGCACCTGAGGTAGCAGCAGTGGCAAACGCGCATGCCTTTGCCTTTGCGGCGGCCAATGGTGCCGAATCCCGGACCCAGTACACGACCCAGTACACGCAGCAGAACGACATGTGGGCCTTCCGCGGGCTCGAACCCTGGAGTGATCCAGCCTGATCGGCGAGATCAGGTCGGTACCTTCCAGGGCCGCGGAACCCACACCGGGATCCGCGGCCCTTTTGTTTGTCCCTCTGCAGCCGGCAGAGGGCGCCACACGACAGCCCAGCCACGAGCCGGGCCGAACAGACGAGGAACACACCACCGTGCAACTCCAGACGCACACCCCGTCCGTCGCCACCGACCTGATCCCTCCGCCCGACTCCCAGGAGAACTCCTTGCTGCCCCTCACCGAGCTCGACGACGAGATCGACCGCCTCGGCGCCGCCGTTCCGTGCCGTACCTACGACCCGGAGGTCTTCTTCGCCGAGTCCCCGGCCGACGTCGAGTACGCCAAGTCGCTGTGCGAGACCTGTCCGGTGCGCGAGGCCTGCCTGGCCGGCGCCAAGGACCGCCGCGAGCCGTGGGGGGTCTGGGGCGGTGAGCTCTTCGTCCAGGGCGTCGTCGTCCCCCGGAAGCGCCCGCGTGGCCGTCCGCGCAAGAACCCGGTTGCGGCATGAACACCACCGGCACAGGAACGATCGACCGTCCCGCCACGCGGGACCCCCGGAAGCAGGACCCGACGATGAACCCGTCCCTCACCGACATGCCCGCCCCCGCGAACTCCGGCGCGAACGAGCGTCGACAGAACAGGACCCGAGAAATGCAACTCATCCCAGAAGCCCTGGCTCGTGCGCATATCCATGAGAGGTTGCGCGAGGCCGAGAGGGACCGCAGAGCCCACCGGCTCGCCACGGCCCGCCGCATGCAGCGCCGCGCCGAACGCGTCTCCCTCCGCGCCCGCCGCGCCCTCGCCATGGCCGTCATGCAGTGAGTGAGCCCGACCGCTTTCCCACTCCGTAGCGCGCCGCACGCCCTTACCGGGCAGTGCGGCGCGCTCCGCGCTTTTCCGGCGCGGCGCCCGGGCGGCACCGGCGAAGCCGGGGAGCGGAAAGCGCGAAGCGTGCGCCGGGTTCATCCGGGCGTGCGCCTGTTGAATGGCACGTGCACCCGACGGTCGAACTGTGCGCCGGGTCAGCCGGCCCGTGCACCGGAAAGGCGGACCCGTGCTCCGACACGACCGGCGTCACCGGTGCGTTGTGCACGTATTGTCGGCCTTGGCGGAGATATCGTCGGGCAGTGGATGACGAGACGCATGAGCGGGCGGAGTTGACCGGCAAAACCGACCGAGAGGGCGGCACCGTCCGCACGGACGCACCCCCTGGAACGGACGAAACCTCCGAGACCGGCTGGGCACCGGGGGCCGGTGGGACGGTGGGGGGCGGCAAGGTGTCAAGGCTCGGCAGGGCGTCGGGGGCCGACACCGCATCGGGGGTCGGTGAGGCGTCCGGGACCGGCGCCGGCGCAGCGTCCGGGAGCGGTGAGGCGTCGTCCGGGGCCGGTGACCGTGCAGCGTCGGAGGCCGGCGACAGTACCGTGTGTGCTCGATGCGGCGCGGTGGCCGACGGTACGCCTGCGACCTGGACCTGTTCCGTCGAGAACGGCACGCGCCGCTACTTCTGCGAAACCTGCGCCCGCACCCACCTCCGCGCCATCGAGTCCCGCCTGGACTCGGCCTGGTGGTGACCGCGCCGCCGGGCACACTCGCCCCGGCCCCGGCCCCGGTCTCCATTTCGACCGCGGCCGAACCGCGTTCCCGGAGTCAGGCGGAGCTTTCCTCGGCACCGATGTCCCCGGTGTCCTCCTCTCCGGTCCCGTCCACCGCGGTTCCCCTCACCACGGTTCCCTTCTCCACGGTCCCCTCCGGCACGGAGTCCTTCTTCTCCGCGCCGGAGCCCGTGTCGCGGCCGGTCCGGGCGGGGACCGGGCCGGCCGCGGGGGAAGGCACAGGGACGGGGGCGGGGTGGACGAAGCCCGGGAGCCAGGTGGTGAGTTCGTCCCGGAGCCGGACCGTCGCACCCAGCTGACACAGGACACCGATCGTGCTCAGCGTCACGCGGTGGATCAGGAGGTACGACGGGGGCAGGTTCAGCTGCTTGCCCAGCTGGTGGGCGGGCGAGCGCGGGTCGGCGATCCGGGCGGCCTGGTGCCGCATCCAGCCGCGGGTGAAGGTGAACTCCTCGGCCTGCGCCGGCTCGATGATCGGCAGGAGGTAGTCCAGTACCGCCTCCGGCTCCAGCTCGATCGAGTCCTTGACGAACCCCTCCTCGCACAGCAGCTCGTAGACCTCCTCGGCCCGGCCGTCCAGGGTCATCCGCAGTGACGTACCGATCGTGGGCGGCAGTCCGTCCGGCAACCGGTCGACCGTGCCGAAGTCCAGCACCCCCAGCCGCCATTCCTCCGGCGGCCCGTCGGGCGCGTGGCCGGTCAGCAGGCGGAAGTTGCCCGGGTGCGGGTCGGCGTGCAGCAGGCCCGTACGGGCGGTGCCCGAGAAGAGGAAGCGGGACAGCAGCTGTCCGGCGCGGTTCCGCTCCTCCGGCGTCCCGCCCGAGATCACCTCGGAGAGCGGGACCCCTTCCATCCACTCGGTGATCAGCACCTGGTCCCCTTGGTGGACGACGGCCGGCACGACGACGTCCGGGTCGTCCGCGAACTCCTCGGCGTAGGTGCGCTGGGCCGCCGCCTCCAGGCCGTAGTCCAGCTCCTCGGAGACCCGGTCGCGCAGCTCGGTGATCAGCGGCTTGAGGTCCATCCCTGGCACCAGAGGCCCCAGCAGCCGCGCGAGCCGACCCAGTTGGGACAGGTCGGAGAGCAATGCCTCACCCGCACCCGGATACTGCACCTTCACCGCGACCTCACGACCGTCCTGCCACACCGCCCGGTGCACCTGGCCGATCGAGGCCGCGGCCGACGGCTTGTCGTCGAACTCCGCGAACAGCTCCCGCCAGCCCTCACCCAGCCGTTCGGTGAGGACCGCATGGACGGTGGCCGAGGGCAGCGGCGGAGCCGCCTCCTGGAGCTTGGTCAGCGCGGCGCGATAAGGCCCCGCGATCTCCTCCGGCAGTGCCGATTCGAAGACGGACAGTGCCTGCCCGAACTTCATGGCCCCGCCCTTGAGCTGGCCCAGCGTCGCGAACAGCTGCTCGGCCGTGCGGTTCTGGAGCTCGGTGGCGATCATCTCCGCCGGCCGTCCGCCGATGCGCTTGCCCAGCCCGAGGGCGGTGCGACCGGCGAAGCCCAGGGGGAGGGCGGCGAGCTTGGCCGTCCGCACGACGGCCTTGCGCGGCAGATCAGACATGTGCGCGTCCTCCCAAGGTCCCGGCCCTGATGGGGGCGTATGACTCCCACGGGGCAGGTCAGTACTCGGATCAATCAGGTCGGTCGAACCAGTCGGGCTAGTCGGTGGAGCGGGGAAAGCCGGACCTGTCGGGTCGGTGTCATGCCGGCACGGTCCCTCCCACTCGCTTCGGCCCCGGGCGGGGGCACTCCGTCATTGTGGCGTGTCGGGGACGAGGATCCGAGGTGGCTGCGGTGGCAGGGGAGCGCGCCGCGCCACAGGCGCAGTCGGGATGGGCCTCGATCTGATCGACGTCCCAGCTCATACAGGGGAGCGCGAGCTCCGTCCGCGCGCCCGTACACGGTGGCAGATACCCGTCCAGGAAGGTCAGGACCTGTGTCGCGGCCAGTCCGGCCACCGTCGTCGCCAACGCCGCGTCGCACGCGGGCACGACCGGGGCGGCCCGTCCGGAACGCCACTGGGCCAGCAGCCGCGGCCAGGCCGGCTCGGTGTCCGTACGGCGCAGCTCCCAGCAGCCGGCGCAGGCCGTGTCGCCGGGGAGCACCAACGGCCCCACCACTCCCGTGGCCTCGATCACGCCTGCGTACAAGTGCGGGATGCCGGAGGCGAGGAGCGGCTCGGCGAGCCGGGGATCTGGCGCGTAGGCGGCCAGACCGTCGCGTGGGGCGAGCACGGTCAGGGCGAGAGCCGGCTCGCCCGGTGAGGCCGAAAAGTCGTCGGTGACCTGGGCGGACGGAGCAGACCGGGTGGAGACAGCGGGCGGGTCGGATGGAGGGGGCTGGGCGAACGGAGCGGTCCGGTCGGGGCGGACGGTCCACGTGCTCCGGGTGGTCGTCCGGGGGCGTCGTGTCCACGGGGAGTGTGCGTTGACCAGGCGTCGGGCGGACACGTCCCGGCGCTCGCCCACACGATCGGCGGGGAAGCCGGCCGGCAGCACGTCCCACGGCTCGACCCGGCCGCCGTCCAGCACCTCCACGTCCCCCACCCCCGCGGCGGAGAGCAACGCCGCGATCGATGCCCCCACCCGGCCGGTGCCGCGCACCCGGACCCGCGCCGCGCTGCGGGCCCACAGCCGCTCGTCGGCGCTCGTCGCGTCGCGATGGCGTACGGACAGGGCGGCGCGGTCCGGGCGCAGCCGGTCGAACGCGGGGAGGTCGGCCTGAAGGGCTTCGGTGGCCGGGGCCCCAGGAGCCGGAGAGTCCAGCAGCCCGGCGGCGTCCAGGCGGCCGACGAGTTCCCGGGCGTGGTCCGGCGGCAGCTGCAGTGCCTTGGCCTCGCGCTCCAGCTGATCGATGCTGCGCGTGCCGTCGATCAGGCTCAGCAGGCTGCCGGTCGCGCCGTCCACCGGGCCCACCACCACGGCGTGGGCCGGGGCGACACCGAAGCGCACGGTGGACCTGTCCCGCCAGCCCTGCCGCAGGGCCGGTTTGAGCATCGGGTGCGGGGAAGGACGGGGAGCCGAGCGGGCGGCGGTAGGGGGAGGAGGAGAAGAGGCGGGAGAGGGAGGCGCGAGGAGGGTGGGTGGTGTGGTCGGGTGTGCGTGCCGCATGTCGTCCCCCGTTGGTGTGGTGCTGGTCCGCAGCGAGTCCGGTCGCCGGTGCGTCGGGTCACGGACCTCGCGGTGGCGAGTGCGGGCCGTTCGCGGAGATCCGGAACTGTCGTACGCGTCGACTATGCGGCAACGGCCGAGCCGGTGCCTGAACTTATCCACAGAGGGCGGGATTAGTCGTACAAGCGCTGAGCACCTCTGTACCCGTCATGGAGGGTTTCGCCCGCGACCCGGCTCGGGGACGGGACTTCGCGCGCTGCGAGCGGGTAACGTCGGGGCGTGCCCGCCGACCCACTGCACCGTGCCGCCGACCCGCAGCGCAGGACCGCCGCGAGCCCGCCGGGCAGCGGCTCCGCGACCAGCGCGGTCGAGGTGCGCAGAAGCTCACGGCGGCGGCGCACGGTCTCGGCGTACCGCGAGGGTGACCGGACCGTCGTCCTGATTCCTGCCCGGATGTCCGAGGCCGAGGAGCGCCGCTGGGTCACGGTCATGCTGGACAAGCTGGCCGCGCAGGAGAGCAAACGGATACTGGGCGACGACGAACTCGCCGAGCGTGCCGAGCGGCTGTCGGCCCAGTACCTGAGCGGCCGGGCCCGTCCGGCGTCGGTCCGCTGGGTCACCAACCAGAACACCCGCTGGGGGTCGTGCACCCCGGCGGAAGGCAGCATCCGTCTCTCGCACCGGCTGCAGGGAATGCCGGAGTACGTCATCGACTACGTGCTGCTGCACGAGCTGGCCCATCTGCTCGTTCCCGGACACGGACCCAGCTTCTGGGAGCTGCTGACCACCTATCCCCGGACGGAGCGGGCGCGCGGCTACCTCGAAGGCGTGGTGGCCGCGGGCCGGCTGCCGCACCTGCCCGCCGCGCGCAGCGAATGACGCCGTACCACCCGTGACACGGGCCGCCCGCGGAACTTTCGTGACCGAACCGTCGAACCCCGGCATCGTGTCACGTCCGGACCAGCCGTTAGCCTGACGCGCAACGCAATCAAGCTCGGATGGGGGACGGTCGTTACGTATGGCCAGGGAATTCCAACGTGGCCACAAGGCCAGGATCAGTGACCTGACCGCGGGGACGGATCTGTACGTGGGCGTACAGATCGCCGCCCCCGGTCTGACCTTCGACATCAGCTGTTTCGGCCTGGACGCGGACGAACGGCTCTCCGACGACCGGTACTTCATCTTCTTCAACCAGCCGAAGTCGCCCGAGGAGGCCCTCCAGCAGCTCGGCCCGCAGGCCGGGGACACCGAGTCCTTCCGGGTCACGCTCGACCGGATCCCGCAGCACATCCAGAAGCTGTCCTTCACCGCGGCCATCGACGGCGCGGGCCAGATGTCGCAGATCGGCCCGGGGTACATCCGGATCGTCGCCGGGGGACAGGAGGTCGCGCGGTACTCCTTCACCGGGTCGGAGTTCAGCACGGAGCGTGCCGTCATGCTCGGCGACTTCTACATGAAGGACGTCTGGCGCTTCGCCGCCGTCGGGCAGGGCTTCGACGGTGGACTGGAAGCGCTGCTGCGGAACTTCGGGGGTGAGGTCGCCGAGGAGCCGGAGGCCGCGCCGCAGCCGGACGCCGTACCCGGCTTCGCGCCGCCCGCCGCCGCGGAGCCCGCGCCCGCCTTCGCGCCGCCCGCGGCCGCCGAGCCCGCCCCGGCCCCCGGCTTCGGTGTCCCGCCGCAGCAGCCGGCCCCGGAGCCCGCTGGGCCGCACGCCACGCAGGCGGAGCCCGTCGTCCAGCAGCCGGACGCGCCCCCGCAGCCTCAGGCCCCCGTGCAGCCCCAGGTTCCCCAGCAGCCCGTGGCCCCGCAGCCGCAGGCGTTCCAGCAGCCCGACCAGCAGGCCCAGATGCACGCGGCGCCGACCATCGCCGCCCCCATGGTGCCGCCCGCCGCCGCGCAACCGCCGCAGGCTCCCTACGGCGCGCAGGCCCAGCCCGCGCCCCACGGGGCTCCCGGACCGTTCCCCGGCCAGCCCACGCCGCCGCCCGCCCAGCCCATGCCGTACGGCCAGCAGCCGCCCGCCTACGGGCAGCCCGCGCCGCAGGGCGGCGGGCAGTACGCCGTGCCGCAGGGCGCGGGAGCGGGGCTGGAGGCCTCGCTGCAGAAGTACCGGGAGGCCGCCACCGGGCAGCGCTGGACGCCGCAGAGCGAGAAGCTGATCCGCGTCGACCTCGGCGTCGACGGGCAGCCGGTGCTGGCCCGGCAGGGCAGCATGGTGCTCTACCAGGGCAAGGTCGACTTCAGCTACAAGGGAGCCGGCTTCCGCGGCCGCATCGTGGGCAACGCCACCGGCCAGGAGATGCAGTTGATGCGCTGCTCCGGCCAGGGCCAGGTCTTCTTCGCGGAGAACAGCGCCCATGTGCACCCCATCGAGCTGCAGGGCGACGCGATCTGCGTCAACGCCGAGAGCGTGCTGGCCTTCGACGAGTCGCTCCAGCACGAGGTGCGCCGTATCGAAGGGCACGGCATCCCCGGAGGCGCGCTGTTCACCATGCAGTTCCAGGGTACCGGCACGGTCGTGGTGAAGACCGCGGGCACGCCGGTCGTGCTGCCGGTCACCCCGACCACGTTCGCGGACGCCAACGCCATCGTCGCGTGGTCCGCCGCGTCCCAGGTGATCATCTCCAGCCAGGTGCGGCTGCGCCGCAACGCGTACCCGGGTCACTCGGGCGAGACCGTGAACCTGCAGTTCCGGGGCGCTCCCGGCAACTTCGTCGTCGTCCAGCCCTACGAGGTCTGAGGGAGCCCGCCATGACTCAGCAGCAGCTTTCGGGCTTTGCCCCGACCGCACCCGTGGCCCGCATGGAGAACCACGGCAGTGCGATGGTGAAGATCGCCATGCAGAGCGGCCAGGACGTCTTCTGCCGCACCGGCTCGATGGTCGCCTACGAAGGCTTCGTCCAGTACCAGCCGAACCCGCCCGCCGTCCGTCAGATGGCCTCGCAGTGGCTGACCGGAGAGGGCGCGCCCCTCATGCAGGCCAGTGGTGACGGCCTGCTCTACCTCGCCGACTACGGCGCGGACGTCGTGTGCCTGAACCTCAACGACGACGCGATCTCCGTGAACGGCACCAACCTGCTCGCCTTCGACGCGCACCTCCAGTGGGGGGTGCAGCGCGTCAAGGGCATGGCGAAGTTCGCGGGGCAGGGATTGTTCAACGTGGGGATCGCGGGCACCGGTTGGGTCGCGCTGACCTCGCGCGGCACCCCGATCGTCGTCGACTGCGGCCGCGGCGAGGACGAGACCTACGTGGACCCGGACGCGCTCGTGGCCTGGTCGACGAACCTGAAGATGAAGGGCAAGCGCAGCTTCAAGGCGTCCTCGATGATCGGGCGCGGCAGCGGCGAGGCGTACCAGCTCGGCTTCTCCGGCCAGGGCTTCGTGGTCGTACAGCCCAGCGAGGACAGCGCCGACCGGCTCCGGGCCCGGGGCTGAGGGGGAGGACTTCCGTAACCATGCAGAGCCCGCTTTTCGCCTACACCGAGGCGCAGACCCAGGACCGGTACGCGCTGCAGAACCCGCAGCTGCTGCGGGTCGCGCTGACCGGCCACGAGGACCTGCTCGCCCGTAAGGGCACGATGGTCGCCTATCAGGGGCTGCTCGAATTCGACGGGGAGTACCAGACCCCGAACCAGCGCCGGCAGCGCGCCCGGGCCGGTGAGGGCCTGGACCTGATGCGCGTCTCCGGGCAGGGCACGGTCTACCTGGCCAACCTCGCCCAGCACGTGCACCTCGTGGACGTCGACCACGACGGGCTGACCGTCGACAGCAACTACGTGCTCGCGCTGGACTCCACGCTCCACTGGGAGGTCATCTCCGTGGACAGCCAGTACGGCATCTCGGGCACCGGCAAGTACCAGCTCAACATCTCCGGCCAGGGCAAGGTCGCGCTGATGACCTCGGGCCAGCCGCTGATGATGCAGGTGACGCCCGACAAGTACGTCAACGCCGACGCGGACGCGGTGGTGGCCTGGTCCACCTCGCTGCGCGTCCAGATGCAGGCCCAGACGCATTCCTCGGGGGTGTGGCGGCGCCGCGGCAGCACCGGCGAGGGCTGGGAGCTCAGTTTCCTCGGCCAGGGCTACGCGCTCGTGCAGCCCAGCGAGCTGCTGCCGCCCCAGAACGCGGTCATCGGGCAGGGCCTCGCCGCGCAGTACGGCATGGGCCAGCACGGCGCCCGTGGACAGAACCAGGGCAACATCTTCACGAACTGACAGCGCGCCTCCGGAGCGGCAGGACGCGCCTCAGGGACAAGAGCGGGCGGGCCCGGCACCTTCTGGTGCCGGGCCCGCCCGCTCTGCCTCACAGCAGCGCTCTCGTCCGTTCCACGAGCCGGACCACCGACTCGTCGGCCACGTCCGGAACCTCGTCGTACGGGAACCAGCGCAGGTCCAGCGACTCGTCGCTGATCGCCTCCGTGGCGTCCTCGGGGGCCAGCGCGGCGTACTGCACGTCCAAGTGCCACGCGCAGGGCGTGTGGTGGCGGTCCAGGCGCACCGGGCCGCCCGGCAGCAGCGTCAGCCCCCGGGAGATGCCGGACTCCTCGCGCGCCTCGCGCAGCGCGGCGTCCGCCAGCGTGGCGTCCTCGGGCTCGCAGTGGCCGCCCATCTGCAGCCACATCCGCAGCTTCTTGTGCAGCGTGAGCAGCACCCGGCCGCGCGACGGGTCGACCACCAGGGCGCTCGCCGTGAGGTGCCCGTCACCGCAGGGCTTCCACATGCCGTCCGGGTGGGCGGCCAGGTGGTCCAGGTACGCCAGGCGCAGCTGCTCCTGGTCGGGGGCGGGCGCGGGCCACTCCTTCAGGACCCGCGCCGCGTCCTCATGAAGGCTCACGGTCACTTGCCGCCGTCGCCCTCGTCGCCGTCCTTGCCCTCGGGGGCGTCGCCCTCGGCGGTCTCGCGCTTGGTCAGATCCGGCTTGCCGCCCTCGGCCTTGCCGTTCGCCGCCTCGCCGAGCATCTTGTCCAGCTCGGAGAAGTCCATCTGCTCCCGGTGGACGAAGCCGTCCGGGTCGTCCAGGTCCTGCGCCGTGGGCAGCATGTCCGGGTGCGACCACAGCGCGTCCCGGCCCTCCAGGCCGCGCGCGTCCGTGAGGGAGGCCCACAGCCGCGAGGCGTCCCGCAGGCGCCGCGGACGCAGCTCCAGGCCGATCAGGGTCGCGAAGGTCTGCTCGGCAGGGCCGCCGGTCGCCCGGCGCCGCCGCAACGTTTCTCGCAGCGCGTCGGCCGACGGGAGGTGCGGGGCCGCCGCGGCGTGCACCACCGCGTCCACCCAGCCCTCGACGAGCGCCAGCGCCGTCTCCAGGCGGGCCAGCGCCGCCTTCTGCTCCGGGGTGTCCTCGGGCTGGAACATGCCCTGCTGGAGGGCGTCCTGCAGCTGCTCGGGGTGGGCCGGGTCGAGCTGGCCGACCGCGTCCTCCAGCTTGCTGGTGTCGACCTTGATGCCGCGCGCGTAACCCTCGACCGCGCCGAAGAGGTGCGAGCGCAGCCACGGTACGTGCGCGAAGAGGCGCTGGTGAGCGGCCTCGCGCAGCGCCAGGTACAGCCGCACCTCCTCGGGCGGCACACCCAGGCCGGAGCCGAGCGCCTCGACGTTGCCCGGCAGCAGGGCGGCCTTGCCGGCCGGGCCCAGCGGCAGCCCCACGTCCGTGGAGCCGACGACCTCACCGGCCAGGGTGCCGAGCGCCTGCCCGATCTGGGTACCGAACATCGCGCCGCCCATGGAGCGCATCATCCCGAGCAGCGGGCCGGCCATGGCCTGCATCTCCTCGGGGAGCACGTCGCCCATCGCCGCGCCGACGCGCTCGGCGACCGGGTCCACCAGCTCCTGCCACACCGGGAGGGTCTCCTCGACCCACTCGGCACGGCTCCACGCCACGACGCTGCCCGCGCCCGACGGCAGCGACGTCACGCCGTCCAGCCACAGGTCCGCCAGGCGCACGGCCTCCTCGACCGCCGCCCGCTCACCGGGCGCGACGCTGGCGTCCTTGCTGCCGTCCGGGGCGCCCTGCGCCACCGTCTGCCGGGCGATGTCCTTGGCCATGTCCCAGTTCACCGGGCCGCCCTCGTACGAGAGCATCTGGCCGAGCTTCTGGAAGGCGGCACCGAGATCGCCGGGGTTCATCTCGCCCCCGGGCCCGCCCATGCCACCGAAGAGCGCCGCGAACGGGTTGTCCGCGCCGCCGCTCCCGCCGCCGAACCCGAACGGATTCGCGGGGCCCTGGCCACCTCCCTGGCCGCCCTTCTGCTTGCCGTTGTCGCCGTCCTCCGGCTCCTCCGGCGGAAGGCCGAATCCGAATGGGTTGTCACTCACGGGTTTCCTCGGCTCGTAGGGCCGCCGGCCCCGGGCCGACGGCGGCTGCCCGACATTCCCTTCCAGCCTAGAGGGTGCCCGGCCGTTCTCCGCGGCCGCGGAGAAGACGGTCCGGCGCCCCCCTGTGACACCCTGCGCCGCTCAGGGGCTCGGTGCTTGGCTGTCGGGGTGCCTGCGGCAGGATGGACGCACGCTGGTCCGTACGCGCCGGTGCGCATACGTACTGAAGACAACCGCTGGAGACGCCCGGTGAGTTCCCCAGATCCGACCGTTCGCGCAGCGCGAAACACCGCTGCCGACCCCGAGAAGACGCCCGATACGACCGTCGCCGCGGCGGCCTCGCCGCAGCACCGCCCCGTCGTGGCGGTCACCGGCGCCGCCTCCGGTATCGGGGCGCTGCTGACCCGCGCCCTGACGGAATCCGACGAGATCAAGCGGGTCGTGGCCATCGACGAGCGGCGCGGGGACGAGGAGGGCGCCGACTGGCACGTACTGGACGTCCGGGACCCCGCCATCGCGGAGAAGCTCCGGGGCGCCGACGTCGTCGTCCACCTCGCGCTCGACCTCGACCTGGAGACGGACCCGGCCGCTCGTACCGCGTACAACGTGCGCGGCACCCAGACCGTCCTGACGGCCGCCGCCGCGGCCGGTGTGCACCGGGTGGTGCTGTGCACCTCCGCGATGGTCTACGGGGCGCTGCCCGACAACGACGTCCCGCTCTCCGAGGACGCCGAGCTGCGCGCCACCGCCGACGCCACCGGGGTCGGCGACCTCCTGGAGATCGAACGCCTCGCCCACCGAGCGCCGCGCGCCCACCCCGGACTGAACGTCACGGTGCTGCGCCCCACCGTCCTCGTGGGCGGCACCGACACCGCGCTCACCCGGTATTTCGAATCGCCGCGCCTCCTGGTCGTCGCGGGCTCCCGCCCCATGTGGCAGTTCTGCCACGTGGAGGACCTGGTCAGCGCACTGGAGTACGCGGCGCTGGAGAAGGTCGAGGGCGAACTCGCGGTCGGCTGCGACGGCTGGCTGGAGCAGGAGGAGGTCGAGGAGCTCACCGGCATCCGCAGGATGGAGCTGCCGTCCTCGGTAGCCCTGGGCGCCGCCGCCCGGCTGCACCGCATCGGGCTCACGCCGTCCCCCGCCGGCGACCTGGCGTACACCATGCACCCCTGGGTGGTCAGCGGCAGCCGGCTGCACGAGGCGGGCTGGCGGCCCCGGTGGACCAATGAGGAGGTGCTCGCGGAGCTCCTGGAGGAGGTCGCGGGGCGGCACACCGTGGCCGGGCGCCGGCTGGGCCGCAAGGACGCCACCGCGGCCGGTGCCGCGGGCGCGACCGTGGCCCTCCTGGGTACCGCAGCGCTCGTACGCCGTGCCCGTAAGGCCCGGCGGCGCCTCTGAAGGGCCGCTGCCGCCGTCCTGAAACGGACGGCCGGCGGCCGGTCGACTCCCCTCGGGCCACGCGTTCCCCGGGAGCGCCGGGAACCGTACGGAAGCGGCGGCTCCCTCCGGACGGCGGGAAGGCGTCGTCCGTACGCGGCGGTAGGACCCCTACGGTCTGGTAGGACCCTCCATACGGCGGTCGGTACACCAGGTGGAACAGCCATTCCCCCGCGCCGCGTCCGTGGGGCACGATGGGCGCATGTCTGGTACGAACCACCACCCGTCGCCGCGCCCCGACCACCCAGGTGAGCAGGGGGCGGCGGACCCGATCCGGCTGCTGGGCATTCGGGACACGCCGCTCTCCGTGGACGAGGTGTTCACGGCGGTAGGGGACGCCGCGTCCGGCGGGACCGCCCTGTTCGTCGGCACCGTCCGCTCGCACGACGGCGGCTCGGACGTCGACGGGCTCGGCTACTCCGCGCACCCGTCGGCCGAGGCGGAACTCCGCCGGGTCGCGGAGAAGGTGGCCGCGGACTTCCCCGTACGGGCGCTGGCCGCGGTCCACCGGGTGGGGGACCTGGCCATCGGGGACCTCGCCGTCGTCGTCGCGGTGTCCTGCCCGCACCGGGCGGAGGCGTTCGAGGCGTGCAGAAGACTCATCGACGACCTCAAGCACGAGGTGCCGATCTGGAAGCACCAGACGTTCTCGGACGGGACAGAGGAATGGGTCGGCGCGTAGCGCCGTCTTCTGGGGGTGGAGGTCGGGTGACGGGAGGGCGGGTCGGCGCGTAGTGCCGTCTTCTGGGGGTGGAGGTCGGGTGACGGGAGGGCGGGTCGGCGCGCAAGTGCCGTCTTCTGGGGGTGGAGGTCGGGTGACGGGAGGGCGGGTCGGCGCGTAGTGCCGTCTTCTGGGGGTGGAGGTCGGGTGACGGGAGGGCGGGTCGGCGCGTAAGTGCCGTCTTCCGGGGGGAGTGAAGGGCGGGTGGGGCCTGGTGGGTTTTTCCCCGTCCTCCGGGAACCTGAGCGACCCGAATGGCGTAAAGAAAGCGTGTAAGACGCATTCATGGGGCGCGCGGGGGCGGTGAGCCGCGCAGAAGTGGGTACGCGCCCTCCACGGGCGCCCCGCCGCAGACGCCCGTAGATCAGCCGGACAGCCGACAACGTCCTCCGGTTGCGTAACCCACCCCCGGGCATGAGCGTTGAGCTGTCGGCTGGTTAATCTGCTTATTCGTCGTTGCGGTTGTACAAGGGGTCGGGAGGCCGCTATGGGTGCGCTCCTCTGGTTGCTGATTCCGCTTCTCGCCGCGCTGGCCGCCACGGTGTGGAGCAGTTGGACCGTACGTAACCGCAAGTCCGGGGACGTCGCGGAGCTGGCCGGGTACGCCCGCTTCCGCGAGGCGATGGAGCGGTCCGAGGACCCGCGTCCGAAGGAGCATTCGGACGCGGCCTGAGCCGCCGGGCGGGCCGGGACCCGTACGGACGGCCCCGCGGGCCGCTTGTCATACCCGTCCCGTACTGTCGTTCCATGCCACGCCGGACCGCGACGCTCCTCGCCTCGACCCTCATGCTGATCGCACTGCTGTGCGCCGGAGTGCTGATCCCCGTGCCGTACGCGCAGATGACGCCGGGGCCGACGGTCAACACTCTCGGCGACCACGCCGGCGAGCCGGTGCTCCAGATCGACGGCCGCAAGACGTACCCGACGAGCGGTCACCTCAACATGACGACGGTCCGCGTCACCGGCCCCGACTACCGCATGAACCTCTTCGAGGCGGCGTACGGCTGGCTGGCGCACGACAGCGCCGTGGTGCCGCACAAGACGCTCTATCCGGACGACCAGACCGCCGAGCAGGCCGACCAGGAGAACGCCGAGGAGTTCAGCCAGTCCCAGGAGAGCGCCAAGGTGGCGGCCCTGAAGGAGCTGGACATCCCGGTGGACTCGCAGGTGGTGGTCGCCTCCGTCATGAAGGACACGCCGGCCGACGGGGCGCTGCACGCCGGTGACGTGATCAAGGCGGTGGACGGCAAGGCCGTGAAGCAGCCGGCCGACGTGGCGGGACTGGTCACCAAGCACAAGCCGGGCGAGAAGGTCACCTTCACGCTGATCCCGGCCAAGGAAGCGGCCGCGGCGGAGAAGAAGGGCAAGAAGCCGACGGGTGGCCGCGAGGTCTCGCTGACGACGAAGAAGGCCACCGACGGCCGGGCGATCGTCGGCATCCAGGCCGGGCTCGACCACACCTTCCCGTTCGACATCGACATCAAGCTCGCCGACGTCGGCGGTCCGAGCGCGGGGCTGATGTTCGCCCTCGGGATCGTCGACAAGCTCACGCCCACCGATCTGACCGGCGGGAACTTCGTGGCGGGCACGGGCACGATAGACGACAAGGGAGAGGTCGGGCCGATCGGCGGCATCTCCATGAAGATCGTCGCGGCCCGCGACAAGGGCGCCGAGTACTTCCTGACGCCGAAGGACAACTGCGCGACCGCGGCCAAGGACACCCCGGACGGACTCCGCCTCGTCAAGGTGAACACCATGCACGACGCGATGCAGGCCCTGACGAAGATCCGGAAGGGCGACACGAAGGACCTGCCGAGCTGCACGCCGGCCGCGCGCTCCTGACCGCGGCGCCGCTCTCCGTACGGGGCGCCCCTCCCCAGCGCCCCGGCCGGCCCACCGAGCGCCCGAGCCCCCCCGGGCGCGCTTCCGAGCGCCTACTCCTCGAACGTCGCCGTCAGGGCCTCCGCCAGGCCCGGTACGAGGTCGGCCCCCGTGAGGACCTCGGCGGTGGAGTCCTTCTCGCGCAGCCGCAGCGCCGACTCGCGCCGGCCGTCGCGCAGCACCGCCACGGTCATCCGGACCTCCTGGCGGTCGGGGTGCTCGGCGACCCACTTGGCGAGTGCGTCCTCGTCCATGCCGGCCGGCACGGACTCCTCGGCGGACGGCGGGAGCATCAGCCGCTCCACGGTCATGGCGCAGCCGGCCACCGCGTCGGGCCAGGCGATGGTGGCGAGGAATTCGTCGAGCGGGACGGTGGCGGGCACCTCGTCCTGCTCCACCGGGGTCAGGGAGGCGTCGGCGGTCTCGTCGATGCCCAGCTGGGCGGCGAGCGCGGGCTCCTGGTCACGCAGGCGCGCGGTGTCCACGAGGGCGAAAAGTCGGGCGGGCTGGTCCCAGCCGATCCCGGCCGCGTACTCGTCGATCTCGAGCACGGCGCGGGTCAGCGGGTCGGCGGCGAGAGGGGTGCCGTCCACGGGGAGGTTGGTCATGTGGAATATCGTGCCCTGAACTTCCCGGAAAACGGGAACCGGGTAAAGCCTTAGTAAGTTGCAACAGTGGGTCCTAGTATCGCCGGGCCCGCTTCATACGACAGCGAACTTCGAGGTGCGCACCTTGGCTTTCCAGATGCCGGACCGCGGCTCAGGCCCTTCCGGGCCACGGACGAGAGTGGGCCGCCCGTCCCGGCGGATGCGGACCGGGCTCCTGACCCTGGGCGTGCTGGCTGTGCTGGCCATGCTCTTCGTGATGTTCTCCGGGTTCTGGACCGACTGGCTGTGGTACCGCTCGGTGAGGTACTCCTCGGTCTTCACCACCACCCTGTGGACCAAGGTCGGTCTGTTCTTCTTCTTCGGCGTGCTGATGGCGGCGGCCATCGGGGTCAACGTGTGGCTGGCCCACCGGCTCCGCCCGCCACTCAGCGCCATGTCGATGGAGCAGCAGAGCCTGGACCGCTACCGCATGAGCATCGCGCCCTACAAGAAGTGGGTGCTGATCGCGGTCACCGCGCTGGTGGGTCTGATCGCGGGTGCGTCGGCGTCCAGTCAGTGGCGCACCTGGCTGCAGTGGGTCAACGGTGTGCCGTTCGGCACCAAGGACCCGCAGTTCGACAAGGACATCTCCTTCTACTCCTTCGACCTGCCGTGGTTCCGCTTCCTGCTGAGCTTCGGCTTCGCCTGCGCGGTGCTGTGCCTGATCGCCGCCGCGCTCACGCACTACCTGTACGGCGGGCTGCGCGTCACCAGCCCGGGCTCGCGGGCCACCGCGGCGGCCACCGGCCACCTCTCGGTGCTGCTGGGCATCTTCGTGTCGCTGAAGGCGATCGCCTACTGGCTCGACCGGTACGGCCTCGCGGTGAAGTCCAGCGGCCTGAAGTCCGCGGAGGGCTGGACGGGCCTGCGGTACGTCGACGCCAACGCGTACCTGCCGGCGAAGACGATCCTGTTCTGCATCGCGGCCATCTGCGCCGTGCTCTTCTTCGCCACCCTGTGGCGGCGGACCTGGCAGCTGCCGGTCATCGGCTTCGGCCTGATGGTGCTCTCCGCCGTGCTCATCGGCGGGCTGTACCCGGCCATCGTGCAGAAGTTCCAGGTCCAGCCGAACGAGCAGGCCAAGGAAGCGCCGTACATCAAACAGAACATCAAGGCCACGCGGGACGCGTACGGCATCGACGGCTCCGAGGTCACGGGCTACAAGGGCGACTACAAGCCCAAGGACAAGGCGGACAACGAACGGCTCCGGAGCGACGCGGACACCACGGCGAGCATGCGCCTGCTGGATCCGAACGTCGTCTCGCCCACGTTCCAGCAGCAGCAACAGGTCCGCGGGTACTACCAGTTCCCCGCCACGCTCGACGTCGACCGGTACAAGGACAAGGACGGCAAGGAGCAGGACACCGTCATCGGCCTGCGCGAGCTGAACATCGCCGGCATCCCCGAGCGCAACTGGATCAACGACCACTTCAAGTACACCCACGGGTACGGCGCGGTCACCGCCAAGGGCACCGGCACGGTCAACAAGGGCGAGCCGGACTACACCGAGAAGAACCTCCCCGCCAAGGGCCACCTGGGGAAGTACGAGCAGCGCATCTACTACGGCGAGAAGACCTCGCAGTACTCCATCGTCGGCGGGCCGCAGCAGGAGCTGGACTACTCCGACGACAGCGGCGAGAAGAGCTACAGCTACACCGGCAAGAGCGGGGTGAATCTCTCCAACCCGGTCAACCGCGCGGCGTACGCCGTGGCCTTCGGCGAGCCGCAGATCCTGTACTCGGGCGCCATCGGTGAGGGCTCGCGGATCCTGTACAACCGCACGCCCAAGGAGCGCGTGGAGTCGGTCGCGCCGTGGCTCACCATCGACGGCGACGCCTACCCGGCGGTGGTCGACGGCCGCATCAAGTGGATCGTGGACGCGTACACCACGAGCAACGGTTATCCGTACTCCTCGCGGACCACGCTCGGCGACACCACGGCGGACTCGCTGACCGACGGCCAGCGTGCGGTGGTGGCCCAGCAGAACCAGGTCAACTACATCCGCAACTCCGTCAAGGCGACGGTCGACGCGTACGACGGCTCGGTCAAGCTCTACCAGTGGGACAAGAAGGACCCGGTCCTGAAGACCTGGATGAAGGCCTTCCCCGGCACGGTCGAGCCCAAGTCGAAGATCAGCAACGACCTGATGGAGCACATCCGGTACCCGCAGGACCTGTTCAAGGTGCAGCGCCAGCTGCTGACCACCTACCACGTCACCGACGCGAACACCTTCTACACCGGCAGTGAGCGCTGGCAGATCCCGAACGACCCGACGACCAAGTCGGCGACCGCGGTTCCGCCGTACTACCTCAGCATGAAGATGCCGGACCAGAAGAACCAGACGTTCTCGCTGACGACGACGTTCACGCCGAACAAGCGGGACAACCTGGGCGCCTTCATGGCGGTCGACGCCAACGCCAAGAGTCCGGACTACGGGAAGATCAGAATCCTGAAACTCCCGTCCGAGACCACGGTCCCGGGTCCGCAGCAGGTGCAGTCGAAGTTCAACTCCGACGACACGGTCGCCAAGACGCTCAACATCCTCAAGAAGGGCGACTCGGAGATCGAGTACGGCAACCTCCTCACCGTCCCCCTGGACGGCGGCCTGCTGTACGTCGAGCCGGTCTACCTGAGGGGCGCGGGCACCAACTACCCGCTGCTGAAGAAGGTGCTCGTCTCCTACGGCAACAAGGCGGCCTTCGAGAACAGTCTCGGTGAGGCGCTGGACGTGGTCTTCGGCAAGAAGGCGCCCAACATCGGTGACGACGGCGAGGAGGACACCACCACGCCGCCGGACGAGGGCAGTACGACACCGCCTTCGGACCAGAGCGTCCAGGAGGCCCTGGACGACGCCCAGCAGGCGTACGAGGAGGGCGAGAAGGCCCGCGAGGAAGGCGACTGGGCCGGCTACGGCGAGGCGCAGGAGAAGCTGAAGGCCGCACTGGACCGGGCGGCCGCCGCCGAGAAGAGGGCGGGCGAGAAGGCCGGTTCGTCGGACAGGAGCGGTTCGGGCGAGGGGGACGAACAGGGCGGTTGATCGCTGATTACAGCTTCACCTCCGTGCCGTGGTACCTTGGATACACAACGGCGCGGGGTGGAGCAGCTCGGTAGCTCGCTGGGCTCATAACCCAGAGGTCGCAGGTTCAAATCCTGTCCCCGCTACTGAAGTCGAAGGCCCGGATCCTCTTGGATCCGGGCCTTCGTCATGTGCGCGGTCACGTATGTGCGCGTTAAACCACTCGCATTGGGGAGACTCGCCTTCCGAGCGTTTGGCATGTCGCCGTGTCGGGAAGTCGACAAAACGCTGTAGTGACCTCACTGGCTGCGGTATACCAGGTGTACCCGGGCTTCGGGTGGTGCGACGATGGCCCTTATGGGGGACAAGGCAAGGTTGTTGGAGACAGGACCGTTTGTGCATGCGCCCGACGACGGGCGCGAATCCGAGCTGCCGCCGGTCGCGGACGACGCGACGGACGCGGCCGAGACCGCGGAACCGCCCGAGGCCGCCGAGGTCCTGGACGAGGTGGGACACCGGAAGGCCGCCGCCGCGGGCGATCCGGCCGCGGCGAGCATGCTCGGCGCGATGCTGTTGCGCCGCGGCGATCTGGACGGTGCCGAACCGTGCCTGCGCGCCGCCACCGTCGCGGGCGACCGGGCCGCCGCCAACAATCTCGGAGTCCTCCTGCACCAGCGTGGCTACGCCGACGAGGCGGCCGGCTGGTGGCGCATCGCCGCCGTCGCCGGATCCGCCGCCGCTGCGCACGCGCTGGGCCGCTACTACCGCGAGCGCGGCGACGAGCCCGCCGCCGAGTACTGGCTGCGCCAGGCCGCCGAGTCCGGCCACTGCCTGGGCGCCTACGCGCTGGCCGACCTGCTCGACCACCGGGGCGAGGAGGGCGCCGAGCAGTGGTTCGTGGCCGCCGCCGAACGCGGTCACCGCGAAGCGGCGTACCGCCTCGCGCGCATCCTGGACGAGCGGGAGGCCGACGGCACCGCGTACGGCGAGCACGCCGAACCGCGTGCCGCCGCCGAGCAGTGGTACCGCCAGGCCGCGGCCCGCGGACACCGCAGGGCCGCGCTGCACCTCGGCACGCTCCTGGAGGAGCGCGGCGAGCTCAAGGAGGCCGGGCGCTGGTACCTCATCGCGGCCAAGGACGGCGAGCCGCGCGCCGCGTGTGCGCTCGGCTTCCTCCTGAAGGACGCGGGCGACGAGGAGAGCGCGGCCGAGTGGTGGCGCCGGGCGGCCCAGGACGGCGACGGCAACGCCGCCAACGCCCTGGGCGCGCTGCACGCCGACCGCGGCGAGCTGCAGACCGCCGAGCGCTGGTACCGCGCGGCGCTGGAGGCCGGCGACGTCAACGGCGCGTACAACATCGGCCTGCTCTGCGCCCAGCAGGGCAGCGACGGCCGCAGTGAGCAGTGGTACCGCCGGGCCGCCTACGCGGGCCACCGGGAGGCGTCCAACGCGCTCGCCGTACTGCTGCTGCAGCGCGGCGACGCGGCCGGCGCCGAGCCGTGGTTCTCCAAGGCGGCCGAGGCGGGCAGCGTGGACGCCGCGTTCAACCTCGGCATCCTGCACGCCGGCCGGGGCGCGGAGCGCACCTCCCGCAAGTGGTACGAGCGGGCCGCCGACGCCGGGCACACCGAGGCGGCGCTCCAAGCCGCCCTCTCCTTCCTCCGGGAGGGCGAGTGGCAGGACGCCGAGCGGCACCTGCGGCGTGCCGCGGGCGCGGGCAGCGCCGAGGCGGCCTACCGGCTCGCCGCGCTGCTGGACCGCGAGGCCCGCGGCCCCGAGGAATCCGGGGGCGAGAGCGAGGAGTGGTACGAGCGCGCCGCCGAGCAGGGGCACCGCGGTGCCCAGGTGCGGATGGGCATGCTCGCCGCGTCCCGGGGCGACGCGGTGGCGGCGGCCGACTGGTACCGCGCGGCGGCCGAGGCCGGCAGCCGCAACGCGGCCTTCAACCTCGGGCTGCTGCTGGCCCGTGAGGGCAGCCTCCCGGAGGCGGCCCTGTGGTGGACACGGGCCGCCGAGGCCGGGCACGGCCGCGCGGCGCTGCGCCTCGCGCTGCTGGCGGCCCGGCGGGGCGCGCTCGCGGAGAGCCAGCGGTGGTGCGCGCGCGCCGTGGAGCTGGGGCCGCCGGAGGTCACCCAGCGTGCCTCCCGGCTGAGCGAGGCGCTCAAGGAGGAGCTGAGCGCCTGAGGTCCGGCCGGTCCCTGAGGGCCAGCCGGACCTGGGGCGCCAGGGGGGCGCGGCGCATGGATTTGCGCTGGTCGTCGGCTTGGGGTTAGAGTTGTGAACACAACGGCGCGGGGTGGAGCAGCTCGGTAGCTCGCTGGGCTCATAACCCAGAGGTCGCAGGTTCAAATCCTGTCCCCGCTACTGAAGGCGAAGGCCCGGATCCGCAAGGATCCGGGCCTTCGTCATGTGTGCGGTGCCTCCCGCGTGCGATGCCGGTCACGGCCGGTGGCCGACCGCCTCCGCGTAGAAGGCGCGGTCCACGAGCCGGTTCTCCGGGGCCGGCGGTCCCTCGGTGACCCCGCGTCGCGGTAGGCGCGCTGGAGCCGGTCCGCCGTGCCCTCACGCATCTCCTGGTCCCTCCGCATCCGCAGGGACGGCACCGCCGTGAGCGTCCCGGCGTCCACCTTCAGCACCTTCAGCAGCTTCGCCGGCTCCGCGACGAACGCCCCGTCGGCCTTGTAGTCGCCGCGGAAGGAGGTGTTGACCGTACGGATGTACGAGCGGAGGAAGGTGACGCCGGCGTCCGGGTCCCGTTGCGGCAGGTTCGGGCCGGCAGGACCAGGGCGGCGGGCGAGGGCTCGTCCATGAGTGGGAGTTCGGGCTCCACGGCGAGCGCGCGGGCGATGGCCACGCGCTGGCGCGATCCACAGCAAGGTGGACCTCCCGCAGCCCGAGGGCCCACGAGGCAGACGAACTCGCCCCGCGCGACGTCGGGGTCGAGCGGGCCGAGTGCGGTGAGGGCCGTGCGGCCGCGTCCGAAGGAGCGGCCGAGGGCGTGGGCACGCAAGGCGAGGGGAGGCGGGCGGGGACGGCGTCCCGGGCGCTGCCGCGGCGGTCCCGGGCAGCCGGGGGGGGGGCGCGGCGCGCGATATGACGAGCTGTCAGAAACGGGAAGGGATGTGCACCGTGCGTCCCCCGGGAGCGGGGAGGAGCACGCGTCGTGACCCCGCCGGCCGGCATGCCGAAAAGCCCGCCGCGGGAGGCGGCGGGCTGCAATGATCGGCGATGGCAGAGGGAGGGAGGGGCTCCGCGGTGGCTTACGGGTCAGGCGCTCACGCAGTTCGGGCAGACGCCGCGGTACGTGACCGAGACCTCCGAGACCTCGAAGCCGAATCGTTCCGGCTCGGGGAGGGCCGCCATCGGGTCGCTCGCTATGTGCACGTCACGGATCGTGCCGCAGCGCGAGCAGACGAGGTGGTGATGGTCGTGGTGCGCATTGGGGTCGTACCGCTTCGCGCGGCCGTCCGTACTGACCTCCAGCACCTCGCCGAGCGTGACGAGCTCGCCGAGGGTGTTGTAGACGGTGGCGCGGGAGATCTCGGGCAGGCGCTCGGAAGCCCGCGCGTGCACCTCGTCGGCGGTGTAGTGGACGTGGTCCCCGTCCAGGACCTCGGCGACGACGCGGCGCTGCGCGGTCAGCCGCCAGCCGCGTCCCCGGAGTCGTTCGAGCAGGTCGCTCATGCCAAATCACCCATCAGTCAGATATCAGCCAGGATACCAGCGCTGTCCATCACCGGACCGGGTACGGGTTTCCAATCCTTCTTGACTTAGACATTGTCCAATGTAGGATCGAGTTCGGCGCAAGCCAAGGGCAGGTATTTACACAGGAGGCGCACGTGTCGGTAGAAAGCATCACCGGACCGCTGACCACGGAGTCCGGCGCTCCGGTCGCGGACAACCAGAACAGCGAGACGGCCGGCATCGGCGGTCCCGGTCTGATCCAGGACCAGCTCCTGATCGAGAAGCTCGCGCACTTCAACCGTGAGCGCATCCCGGAGCGGATCGTGCACGCCCGCGGCGCCGGCGCGTACGGCACCTTCACCGTGACCGCGGATGTGACGAAGTACACCCGCGCGAAGTTCCTCTCCGAGGTCGGCAAGCAGACCGAGACGTTCCTGCGCTTCTCGACCGTCGCGGGCAACCTCGGTGCGGCGGACGCGGTGCGCGACCCCCGCGGTTTCGCGCTGAAGTTCTACACCGAAGAGGGCAACTATGACCTCGTCGGCAACAACACCCCGGTGTTCTTCATCAAGGACGCCATCAAGTTCCCGGACTTCATCCACACCCAGAAGCGCGACCCGTACACCGGCTCGCAGGAGGCGGACAACGTCTGGGACTTCTGGGGCCTGTCGCCGGAGTCGACGCACCAGGTGACCTGGCTGTTCGGTGACCGCGGCATCCCCGCCTCGTACCGCCACATGGACGGCTTCGGCTCGCACACCTTCCAGTGGAACAACGAGGCCGGCGAGGTCTTCTGGGTCAAGTACCACTTCAAGACCGACCAGGGCATCAAGTGCCTGACGACGGAAGAGGCCGAGGTGCTGGCGGGCAAGGACCCCGACAGCCACCAGCGCGACCTGCGTGAGGCGATCGAGCGCGGCGACTTCCCGAGCTGGACCGTCGGCGTGCAGATCATGCCCGCCGCCGAGGCCGCGAACTACCGCTTCAACCCGTTCGACCTCACCAAGGTGTGGCCGCACGCGGACTACCCGGTCATCGAGATCGGCAAGCTGGAGCTGAACCGCAACCCGCAGAACATCTTCGCCGAGGTCGAGCAGTCGATCTTCTCCCCGCACCACTTCGTGCCGGGCATCGGCCCGTCCCCCGACAAGATGCTGCAGGGCCGTCTCTTCGCGTACGGCGACGCCCACCGCTACCGCGTCGGCATCAACGCCGACCACCTGCCGGTGAACCGCCCGCACGCCACCGAGGCGCGTTCGCACGGCCGGGACGGCGCGCTGTACGACGGCCGGCACGGCGGCCAGAAGAACTACGAGCCGAACAGCTTCGGCGGTCCGGCCGAGACCGGCCGCGCGCTGTGGCAGCCGGTGTCCGTCTCCGGCGCCACCGGTGAGGCCGCGGCCCCCTCGCACGCCGAGGACGACGACTTCGTGCAGGCGGGCAACCTCTACCGGCTGATGTCGGACGAGGAGAAGGAGCGTCTGATCAACAACCTCGCGGGCTTCATCTCGAAGGTCTCGCGCGACGACATCGCGCAGCGCGCCATCGAGAACTTCCGCAAGGCGGACGCGGACTACGGCAAGCGACTGGAGGCCGCGGTCCAGGCCCTGCGCGGCTGACCGGTCACCACTGCACGGACCGCGTCGTCCGGGGCCCCTTCACCCCGGACAGAGGAGGCCGGACACCCTCGGGTGTCCGGCCTCCTCGGCATACCGGCCGCCGGCCGCGGCGGCCGGGTCAGGCGGGTACGGCTGTCGCGGCCCGTTCCCGGACGGCCGAACGGCAGCGCATGATGTCACGTACGGACACCACGCCGACCGGCTCCCGTTCGTCCATGACGATCAGGTGCCGGAAGCCGCCGTGCACCATCGCGGCGGCGGCGTCGTCCAGGGTCCAGTCCGGAGCGGCGAAGACGACGTCGGTGGTGGTGTGGGTCTGTGCCGTCTCATGGTCGGGATTCTCCCCGGCGCCGAGAGAGTTGAGGATGTCGCGCTCGGTGAGGATGCCGAGCCCTTCCGCGTCGGTGTCGAGGACCACGGCGGCGCCGACGCGCCGTGCTGCCATCAGATGTGCTGCCTGCCGGAGTGTGTGAGCGGGCCCGATGGTGAGGACCACCGTGCTCATGGCGTCGCGGACGTACATGGGCATGGAGTGGAGCCACCTCCTTGGTGAACCCCCGGGGGAATATTCCCGGCGCCGGAAGCGCCTGGAGAAAATTTTCACAAACGCACAAGCGGGGGGATTCTCATGTTCACATGCCTCCTGGCGCGCGACAAGGGGCGCGTGAGGGCCGGTCTGCCGGTCACGCGCCCCAAAGCGCCGGTTGACGTTCCGCGTGCCTGACCGGCCGGCGGCCGGACCGGCGGGGGATCAGTCCCGCAGGTAGCTCAGCAGGTCCTCGTGGAGCAGTCCGTTGGAGGCCGCCGCGTTGCCGCTGTGCGGGCCAGGGGTGCCGTCCAGGCCGGTGAAGCGCCCGCCGGCCTCCTGTACGACGACGGCGCAGGCGGCCATGTCCCACAGCGACAGCTCGGGCTCCGCGCAGATGTCCACGGAGCCCTCGGCCACCATCATGTAGGGCCAGAAGTCGCCGTACGCGCGGGTGCGCCACACCTCACGCGACAGGTCCAGGAAGCCGCCCAGCGTGCCGCGCTCCTCCCAGCCGGTGAGCGAGGAGTAGGCGAACGACGCGTCCTGGATGCGCCCCACGCTCGACACCTGGAGACGCTGGGCCGATGTCAGACTGCGGCCGGTGTAGGCGCCCAGCCCCTCGGCGGCCCACCAGCGGCGGTGCAGCGCGGGCGCGGAGACCACGCCGACGACCGGACGGTCACCGCCCTCGCCGCGCTCCATCAGGGCGATCAGGGTGGCCCACACGGGCACGCCGCGCACGTAGTTCTTCGTGCCGTCGATCGGGTCGATGATCCAGCGGCGCGGCCCCGCGCCGTCCGAGCCGAACTCCTCCCCGAGCACCGCGTCCCGCGGCCGGGCCCGCGCGAGCTGGCCCCGGATCAGTTCCTCGGCCGCCTTGTCGGCCTCGCTCACGGGCGTCATGTCGGGTTTGGTCTCGACCTTCAGGTCGAGCGCCTTGAACCGTTCCATGGTCGCGGCGTCCGCGGCGTCCGCGAGGACGTGGGCGAGACGGAGATCATCGTGGTAGTCGGCCATGTGCGAACACTATCTTTCTCGGCACCTGAGCACGGAAAACTCCGGGGCGGCCGAGGAACGTGGCGCCTTCCCGGAAGCCCTTCCCGGCGCGTCGGCGGTCCTTTGGTCCGGACCCTTGACACCACCTGGCGGGGCGTCAATTCTGTGCGCACACAAGGCCATATGGGCACTACGGCCTGGGAGGCGACGATGCCCGCAGCGCGTGATTCCTTACTGGACGCCGCCTATGCGGCGCTCGAAGTGCGGCCCTGGGCAGGCGTCCGGATGGTCGACGTCGCCGCGGCGGCGGGAGTCTCCCGGCAGACCCTCTACAACGAGTTCGGCAGCAAGCAGGGGCTCGCCCGGGCCCTGGTGCGCCGCGAGACCGAGGGCTATCTGGCGGGCGTGGAGCGCATCCTGTCCCGGCCCGCGGCGGACGGGCCGCCCGAGGACCGGGGCACCGACGCGGGACGCGCGGTCGGCGTGCCCGAGGAGGCGCAGGCCAGGCTGGCGGCGGCGGCCGACTGGACGCTGCGTACCGCGCGTGCCAATCCCCTCGTACGGGCCGTGCTGACCGGCTGCTGGAACGAGCGGCTGCCCTCGCCCGCCGACCAGTCGCTCCCGCTGCCGGTGCCCGGGCCCCGTACGGGCTTCCCGATGTCCCCGCCGCCGGTGGAGGCACCGCTGCCCGGGCCGAGCGAGCTGGTCGGCCGGTTCAGCGACCGGGCGGTGGCCGCGCTGGAGGCGGACTGGCCCAAGGAGGAGCTGACCGAGCTGGGCAGCGCGTGCACGGCGGCGGTCCGGCTCACCCTGTCCTGCGTCGTCGCGCCCGCGGAGCCCGAGGAGGTCGGGCGGCTCGTCCGCGGCGCGTTCGCGGGCCTGCCGCGCCATCCGGCCGGGCGCTGAGCCCGGCGTACGGAGACCGGCGGCAGCGGCGTGCGGCGAGGCCCGGAGCCGGGCTCCGTACGCCGCTGCCGGTCGGTACGCCGCGGCCGGCCGGTAGGTGACCGCCGGTCAGTGCGCCGAGCCCGAGAACTGGAGTCCGATGGCGCCGGCGATCACCAGCGTGATCGAGACGATCTTGACGGTCGACACCACGTCACCGAGGAAGATCATGCCGTAGGCCGCCGTACCGGCCGCGCCGAGACCGGTCCACACCGCGTACGCCGGGCCCACGTCCAGCTTCTTCAGCGACAGCGTCAGCAGCCCGAAGCTGCCGAGCGCGAAGGCGCAGAAGGCGATCGTGGGCCACAGCCGGGTGAACCCGTGCGAGAGCTTCAGGCACACCGCGAAGCCCGTCTCCAGAAGTCCAGCCACCACGACGAGCAGCCACGCCATCAGTTTGCCTCCGTGAGTCCGGCGACCGCTTCGCCCGTTCTGAGAGCCCGTGCCTGATGTGATTATGCAGTTGATGCCGACTCGCGGCAGCCACCTTTTGCCCACGGGCCGCCCGGCCCTGGCGGGCCGTCAGTCGCCCTCACGGCGCTCCCGGGTGGCCAGCAGGCGCCGCAGGGAGTAGAGCCGGGCCGGATCGGCGTGGCCCTCGGCCACCCATCGGTCCAGCGCACAGTCGGGCTCGTCGTGGCTGCAGGCGCGCGGGCAGTCGGCCGTGCCCGGCTCCAGGTCGGGGAAGGCGTGGATGACCCGCGAGGGGTCGATGTGGTGCAGCCCGAAGGACCGCACGCCGGGCGTGTCGATCACCCAGCCCGCGTCGTCCGGCAGCGGCAGGGCCAGTGCCGAGGTCGTGGTGTGGCGGCCGCGCCCGGTCACCGCGTTGACGTGTCCCGTGGCCCGCTTCCGTTCCGGTACCAGGGCGTTGACCAGCGTGGTCTTCCCCACCCCCGAGTGGCCGACGAACGCGGTGATCCGGTCGGCCAGCCGCTCGCGCACCCGGTCGGCGGCGGTGCCGTCGGCCAGCTCGTCGCGGTTGGTGACGACGTACGGGACGCCCAGCGCGCCGTAGGACTCCAGCAGGGTGTCCGGCGGCGCCAGGTCGGACTTGGTGAGCACCAGCAGCGGCTCCAGCCCCGCGTCGTACGCCGCGACCAGGCAGCGGTCGATCAGCCGGGGCCGGGGCTCGGGGTCGGCGAGCGCGGTGACGATCGCCAGCTGGTCGGCGTTGGCGACCACCACCCGCTCGTACGGATCGTCGTCGTCGGCCGTGCGCCGCAGCACGGACGTGCGCGGCTGGACCCGGACGATGCGGGCCAGGGTGTCCTTGGCGCCGGAGAGGTCGCCGACGACCATGACCCGGTCGCCGACCACCACTCCCTTGCGGCCCAGCTCACGTGCCTTCATCGCGGTGACCGTACGGTCCTCGATCAGGCACGTGATGCGGCCCCGGTCCACGGTGAGGACCAGGCCCTCGCTGGCCTCCTCGTGCTTGGGCCGGATGTTCGTACGGGGCCGGGTGCCCTTGCGGTTGGGGCGGACCCGGACGTCGTCCTCGTCGGTGTGCTTGCCGTAGCGGCGCATCGGGCGGAACTCTCAGCCTCTCCGGGCGGGGCTCGCCGCCGGACTGAGCATGTCCGTCCACATCTCGGGGAAGTCGGGCAGGGTCTTGGCCGTGGTCGCGACGTTCTCCACCTCGACGCCCTTGACGGCCAGGCCGATGATCGCGCCGGCGGTGGCCATGCGGTGGTCGTCGTACGTGTGGAACACGCCGCCGTGCAGCGGGCGCGGCCGGATGCGCAGGCCGTCGGCGGTCTCGGTGACGTCGCCGCCGAGGCCGTTGATCTCCTTGGTGAGCGCCGCGAGCCGGTCGGTCTCGTGCAGCCGCAGGTGGGCGACGCCGCGCAGCACGGACTCGGAGTCCGCCAGCGCCGCGACCGCCGCGATGCCCGGGGTGAGCTCGCCGACCTCGCTCAGGTCGATGTCGATGCCGTGGATCCGGCCGCTGCCGGTGAAGGTCAGGCCCTGCTCGGTCAGCTCGCAGGAACCACCCATTGCGGTGAAGATCTCACGCAGCGCGTCGCCCGGCTGAGTGGTGTGCTCCGGCCAGTCCGGGATGGTGACCCGGCCGCCGGTGACCAGCGCGGCGGCCAGGAACGGCTGGGCGTTGGAGAGGTCGGGCTCGACGACCAGGTCGCGGCCGAGCAGCGCGCCCGGGGTGACCCGCCAGACGTTCGGCTCGCCGCCGGACTCCGGGGTGTCCACCTGGGCACCGGCGATCCGCAGCATGTCCACGGTCATCCGGATGTGCGGCATGGACGGCAGCGTGTCGCCCACGTGCCGCACCTCCACGCCCTGGTTGAAGCGCGGCGCGGACAGCAGCAGGGCGCTGACGAACTGTGAGGAGGAGGACGCGTCGATCTCGACCCGGCCGCCGTCCAGTCCGCCGCTGCCGTGCACGGTCATCGGGAGCGCGCCGCGGTGGTCGTCGTCGATGCGGGCGCCGAGGGCGCGCAGGCCGTCGATCACGCCGCCCAGCGGACGCTCGTACGACCGGGGGTCGCCGTCGAAGCGGATCGGGCCGTCGGCCAGCGCCGCGACCGGCGGCAGGAAGCGCATGACCGTACCGGCGTTGCCGACGTCGACGGTGGCCGGGCCGCGCAGCCCGGCGGGGATGACGCGCCAGGCCTCGCCGCCACCCGGCTCGCCGGCCGGTGCGGAGCTGGAGGAGATCGTCTCCTCGATGCCCACGCCCATGGTGCGCAGCGCCTGGGCCATCAGGAGGGTGTCGCGGGAGCGCAGCGGGCGGCGCAGCCAGCCGGGCTCGGAGGACAGCGCGGCCAGGACCAGGCCACGGTTGGTGACCGATTTGGACCCGGGCACGGTGACGGTCGCGTCGACCGCCCCGGACGCGGTGGGGGCTGGCCAGAGGGCGGAGTGTGCGGGGCTCTCGGTCATGTAGCTCACTTTAATGGCTCATCAGCGGGGCAGATCTTGATCAAATGGGTCGCAACCTGTACGAAACATGGCACTGGTAAAGCGGCAGTGCGTGGATCGGCGGCGTACCACCCGGCTCCGCCGGACCTCGTCTCACAGGTTCAGCAGCCACCGGCCCCCGCCGATCAGCGAGCAGAGCGTCACCACGTGGAAGAGCCCGAGCCAGACCGCGGCGGGGACGTTCGTCAGCCGCGCCAGCTGATCCGGGTCGGAGTCCACGGCCCCACCGGAGCGCCGGCGCTTGCCCTGGATCTCGAACGGCGGCCGCACGCCGCCCAGCAGCAGGAACCACACCACCGCGTACCCGAAGGCCGCCTGCACCTCCGCCGTGGTCAGCCAGGAGACGAGGAAGAACGCCGCACCGGCCAGCACCACCGTCAGCACGCCGTACGCGTTGCGCGTCATCACCAGCATCGCCAGCAGCAGGGCCGTCGCGCCCCACAGCAGCGCCGTGATGTGCCCGGCGGCGAGCAGCGCGGCCCCGGCCAGGCCGAGCAACGAGGGAGCGGTGTAGCCCGCCGCCGCGGTGAGGATCATGCCGAGGCCGTGCGGCTTGCCGCGGCTGACGGTCAGCCCGGAGGTGTCGGAGTGCAGACGGATGCCGTCCAGCTTCCGGCCGGTCAGCAGGGCCACGAGGCCGTGCCCGCCCTCGTGCGCGATGGTGATGGCGTTACGCGCCACCCGCCAGGCGCCGTAGGGGACGACCACCGCCAGGGCGACGACGGCGGTGGCCACGACCAGCCAGATCGACGGGTCGGGCTGGGTGGCGAAAACCCGGTCCCATACGTCCGTGATGTGATCCGTGTCCATTACTCCCCTTGCTGTGGCGTGGCACTGTGGCATACATGTGCGGACGGTATGCGGCGAGCAGGCGGCCCGAGGACCTGGTGGGGATCTTCGAGGTCGAGAAGTGGGAGCCCGAGGAGACCCTCGCTCCCGACTGGAATGTCGCACCCACCAAGAACGTCTACGCGGTGCTCGAACGCCCCGTCAAAGACGCTGAGGACCGGCGTCCGGTTCGCCAGCTGCGGCCTCTGAAGTGGGGACTGGTGCCGTCGTGGGCCACATCACCTGACGTCGGTGTGAAGATGATCAACGCCAGGGCGGAGACGGTCCATGAGAAGCCGTCCTTCCGCAAGCCCTTCGCGGCCCGCCGCTGCCTGCTGCCCGGCGACGGCTATTTCGAGTGGGTGACCGGCGCGGGGGAGCGGCAGCTGGAGGAGCAGGGCCGCCGGAAGCGCCCCCGCAAGCAGCCGTACTTCGTCACCCCGGCCGACGGCTCCGTGATGGCGATGGCCGGGCTGTACGAGTTCTGGCGCGACCCGACGCTGCCCCCGGACCACCCGCAGGCCTGGTGGGCGACGTGCTCCGTGGTCACCACCGCCGCCGAGACCACGCCGCTGGCCGGCGCGTCCGGCGGCGCGGGCCCGCAGTCGCTGGCCGACATCCACCCCCGGATGCCGCTGGTCCTCCCGCCGGACCGCTGGGACGCCTGGCTGGACCCCGCCACCACCGAGCTGGACCGGCTGCGCGAGCTGCTCGCGCCGCCGCCCGCCGGGACGATGCGCGCCTACCCCGTCTCCACGGAGGTCAGCAACGTCCGCAACAACAGCCCTGAGCTGGTGAAGGAGCTGGCGGCGCCGGAGGAGGAAACGCTGTTCTGACCGGTCGCCGGCGCTTCCCGGCGGCCGGCCGGGGCAGGATGGGCCCATGAGTGAGAGCGAGACGGTCGGCACACCGGCGGGCGACGCCCGGATCACCTGGCACGAGGCCCAGGGCACGGCCCGCTCCGTGCTCGCCGTGAGCCACGGGGCCGGCGGCGGTATCGAGGCGCGGGACCTGGCGGCGCTGGCCGCCGCGCTCCCGGAGCGCGGTGTCACCGTCGCCCTCGTCGAGCAGCCCTGGCGGGTCGCGGGCAAGAAGCTGGCGCCCGCCCCGAAGACCCTGGACGCCGCCTGGACGGCGCTGTGGCCCGCCCTGCGGAAGCCGGGCCTGCCGGTGGTCGCGGGCGGGCGCAGTGCCGGGGCACGGGTGGCCTGCCGTACGGCGCGGGAGCTCGGCGCGCACGCCGTCCTCGCCCTCAGCTTTCCGCTGCACCCGCCGGGGAAGCCCGAGAAGTCCCGCGCCGACGAGCTGACCGGCGCCGGCGTGCCCACCCTGGTGATCCAGGGCGGCCGCGACCCCTTCGGGCGGCCCGGGGAGTTCCCCGACGGCACGGAGATCGTCGAGGTGCCGCACGCCGACCACGGCTTCGCCGTCCCCAAGAAGGCCCCCATCGGCCAGGACGAGGCGCTCATGCTCATCGTCGAGGCCGCCGCCGAGTGGCTGGTCGGGCTGCCCGACTGACCTTCGCCCGCCCCCGCGCCGGGCCGCCCGGCCGCCCGGCGTACGCCCCGCGCCGGGCGCGGGAATGCGCGGCGGCCCCGTTCTGTTGTGTGTCACGTAGGCAGCAGCCACGTACTGGCACGCACGAGGAATGGGAGTCCACCGCATGGGGATCGCATGCCCGGCCCGACCGCAGGGGACCGGATGGACGGTGCCGCAGCCGGCGCAGGTCCACACGGGACACCACGTCACGGCTGGAGCGGCGGTGGTACCGGATCGTCGTCTATTCTCCGATTCGAGCGGATCCGCATCCGGGTCCGGCACGGTGTTGGAGGAGGTGGGTCCGGTCACCGGTACCGACGCAGGGACCGACGGCACGGCACAAGCACGTAACGAGGACCAGGCGGACGCTGCCCGCACGCAGGCGACGGGCGAGTCGGAGGCCGAGCGCAATGCGCGCTTCGAGCGCGACGCGCTGACCTTCCTGGACCAGATGTACTCCGCCGCGCTGCGCATGACGCGCAATCCGGCGGACGCGGAGGACCTGGTGCAGGAGACGTACGCCAAGGCGTACGCGTCCTTCCACCAGTTCCGGGAGGGCACCAATCTCAAGGCCTGGCTGTACCGCATCCTGACCAACACCTTCATCAACTCCTACCGCAAGAAGCAGCGGGAACCGCAGCGCAGCGCGGCGGAGGAGATCGAGGACTGGCAGCTGGCGCGCGCCGAGTCGCACATGTCCACGGGGCTGCGCTCCGCGGAGTCGCAGGCGCTGGACCACCTGCCGGACTCGGACGTGAAGGAGGCCCTGCAGGCGATCCCCGAGGAATTCCGTATAGCGGTCTACCTCGCGGACGTGGAGGGCTTTGCGTACAAGGAGATCGCCGACATCATGGGAACCCCCATCGGCACGGTGATGTCCCGCCTGCACCGTGGCCGCCGACAGCTGCGCGGCATGCTGGAGGACTACGCCCGGGACCGCGGGCTGGTCCCGGCCGGAGCGGGCGCTGCGACGACGGAGTCGCACGATCGGAAAGGCTCGGCATCATGAGCTGCGGTGACCCGCACGAGACGGATTGCTCCGAGGTCCTGGACCACCTGTACGAGTATCTCGACCGCGAGATGCCGGACGGGGAGTGCACCAAGTTCGAGGAGCACTTCGACGAGTGCTCGCCCTGCCTGGAGAAGTACGGCCTCGAACAGGCCGTCAAGAAGCTCGTGAAGCGCTGCTGCGGCCAGGACGACGTCCCCTCGGACCTGCGTTCGAAGGTCATGGGGCGGATCGAGCTGATCCGGGCCGGCGAGACCGTGCCCGAGAAGAGCGTGCTGGAACAGGCACAGCAGGAGTCCGCGGCCGCCGAGGGCCCGGGCCACCAGGCCGGCCCGACCGACGCCGGTGCACCCACCGAGGCCGCACGCGCCGAATAACGCGCTGGATCACCCCATCGGGTGAGGGCGGGCGCACGAGCCCCGCCCAATCCGCCGTTGCGCCCGCATGCGCCGCCGACGCCTTCTAAGCTCGCCGGATCCGGGGAGCCGTGGGAGGAGGGCGCCATGCGGCAGCTGCCCGTGGCCGCGTACGCGTACATCGGTTGTGCCGTGCTGGCGGCGGCCGGCTGTGCCGTCCCCGCCGTCCTGCCCGCCGCCGGGACGCCCTGGCCCACCGTGGCCCTGCTCGCCGTGCTCTACGCCGGCTGCGAGCGCATCCGCGACTGCCCGCTGACCCGGGCCCTGGCCCGGGGGGCCCGCTCGGGCGGCGTCCCGGGCCCCGCCGAGGGCATGCCGCCCCGGTGGGGCTGCCCCGTGCTGCTCGCCGGGGTCTTCCTGCTGCCACCCGCCGCGGCCGCCCTGGTCGCCCTCCCCGGCGCGCTCCTCTCCCGTACCGAGAAGCGCTCGGCCACCGCCCGCCGTGTCTGGCACGCCGCCGAACTGGCCCTGGCCGCCTGGGCCGCCGCGCAGGTCTTCGGCGCGGGCGGCAGCCGCGCCGTGCTCACCCCCGAGTTCCCCTACGCGCTGCTGCCCGCGGCGGCCGCCACCGCCGCCTTCTGCACCGTCCTCGCGGCCCTGGACGGCGGCGTGCTGGTCGCCGCCGAGCGGCACGCGCCCCGCACCGCCTGGCGCGGCCTGCTGCTCCGCTCCCTCGCCCCGCACCTGGCGCACGGCCTGGCCGGGCTGATGATGGCCGTCCTCTGGCGCAGCTCCTACGGGCCGCCCGCCGCGCTGCTCGTCCTGCTGCCCATGTACATCTCCTGCTGGGTCTTCGCGCAGTACCACCGCGAACGCGCGGCGCACCAGGCGACCATCCGCGCCCTCGTCCAGGCCGTCGACCTCAAGGACCGCTACACCCGCGGCCACAGCGAACGCGTCGGCCGCGCCTCCGTGATGATCGCCCGCGAACTCGGCATGGCCGAGGACCGCCTCGAAGTGATCCGCTTCGCCGGCATCCTGCACGACGTCGGCAAGCTCGGCGTGCCCACCCGGCTGCTGCGCAAGGACGGCCCGCTCACCCCCGAGGAGCGGCGCGTCATCGAACTGCACCCGGAGTACGGCCACGAGATCGTCCGCGGCATCGGCTTCCTCGGCGAGGCCAGGGCCGCGATCCTGCACCACCACGAGCGCATGGACGGCAAGGGGTACCCCTACGGCCTCAGGGGGCGCGAGATCCCCGAATTCGCCCGGGTGGTCGCGGTCGCCGACGCCTTCGACGCGATGACCTCCACCCGCTCCTACCGCCGCGCCCGCCCGGTCGCCGCCGCCGTCGCCGAACTGCGCCGCAGCGCGGGTGCCCAGCTCGACCCGCGCATGGTCCGCGCCCTGGTCGCCGCGCTCGCCCGGCACGGCTGGCAGCCCGAGGTCGTCACCGCCGGCACCGACGGGCCCGCGCCGCCGCTGCCCCGCCACCCGCGCGTCACCCTCCGCAGGCGCACCGCGGCGCCGGAGGCCGTGCCCCCGCCCGGCACGGCCGCCCTGCCCGGCACCGCGGCGGCACCGTCCCCCGGACCCGCCGCCGCGCCGCACCCCGGGCCCGCCGGAGGTGAGCGGTGAGCGGTACCGGAGCGTGGCGCGCCGGTACGGAGCACGGCGCGGCGCTCACCGTCCCGTACCGCACCGGCACCCCCCGCGCCGTCGCCCTCGTCTACGCCGCCGCCGGCGCCCTCGCCTGCCTCGCGCTGGGCCACACCCTCTGGCGCGGCCTCGCCGACCCCGGCATCGCCCTCGCGTTCGGCGCCCTCATAGCGGTCGGCGAGCTGGCCCGCTGGGGCGCGGGGCCGTCGGCGCGCGGCGGCGCGGGCGCGCTGCCCGGCGACCGTGAGAGCGCCCCGCTCGGCGTCGCCGGAGCCCTGGCCTACGCCCTGCTCGGCGAGGTCGGCGGCCGCGCGACCTCGCACGGCGTCCTGCAGACCGTCGCCGTCGTCGTCGCGGCCGGACTCGTGGGTCTCGTCCCCCATGTGGCGCGCGGCCGCGGCCCGGCGCTGGACCACATCGCCCGCCGCGTCCTGACCGTCGGCTTCGCCGCCACCTGCTTCCAGCCGCTCTACAACACCGGCCGGCTGGCCGCCTGGATCGGCGACGGCACGTACTACACCTGCTACCTCCTCGGCCTGCTCGCGCTCACCGCCCTGTGCGACGCCGTGCTCGCCGCGGCCCTGGCCAAGGCCCGTACCGGCTGGCCGTACGGTCCCCTCCTCCGCGACGAGCTGCGCTCCCTGCTCGGCATCGGCTCGGCGATCTGCGCGACCGGCCTGGTCATCGCGCTGGCCACGGCCGTCGCCGGGCTGTGGGCACTGCCCGTCTTCTGTCTGCCGCTCCTCCTCACCCAGTTCTCCTTCCGCCGCTACGCCGCCGTCCGCGCCACCTACCGGCAGACCATCGCCTCCCTCGCCCGCGCCACCGAGATCGCCGGCTACACCCCGCCGGGCCATGCCCGCCGGGTCGCCGTCCTCAGCCGCGCCGTCGGCCGGGAACTGGGGCTGGGCGAGGCCGACTTGAGCGTGCTGGAGTACGCGGCGCTGATGCACGACATCGGACAGCTCTCCCTGGTGGACCCGGTGACCGGCGGCGCCACCGCCGGCCTGCCGCCCGCCGAACAGCGCAGGATCGCCCTGCTCGGCGGCGCCGTCGTCCGCCAGACCGGGGTGCCCGCCGAGGTCGCGATGATCGTCGAGCGGCAGGCCGACCCGTTCCGTGACCAGCCGCTCCCCGCCCGTATCGTGCGCACGGTGAACGCCTACGACGACCTCGCGGGCGGGGACGGCGGCCCCGGGGGCACGCTGCGCGCCCTGGAGAGGCTCCGCCTGTCGACCGCACAGGACTTCGAGCCACGGGTCGTGGAGGCCCTCGCCCGGGTGCTCGCCCGGCCCCTCGGCCCGGCCTGACCGGCGCCGCCACCCGAGTGCGGGGTGCCCAGGGGATAGCTGTGACGTATCGGGGTACCGGTTCAAGGTCATAGAACCGATGGGTAATGAGCGGCCCCGGATATGGGCATGGTTGGATGCGAAGAGAGCCCCGAAAAACGGGGTTCAGGGGGGCTGCGCAAGGCAAGGAGCAGCAGGGGGCACCGGCCATCGGGCTGAGCCCGGCGGCAAACTGTGGCAGGTTGTCGAGTGAGCCCCTCGGCCGTCCGCCGGACGGCACCAAGGAAGCAATCGGCAGGCGGGAATCGTGAAGATCTTCGGCAAGGTACGGCACCGGCCCTCCGCCTCGTGGCGGCAGGCGACCGACCGCGCTTTCACGCTGATCGGCGACGGCCGTTACGAGGACGCGGGCGCGCTGCTCACCCGCGCCGCCGACATGGAGCCGTGGCTGTCCGAGTCGTGGTTCAACCTCGCCCTGCTGCACAAGTTCCGGCACGACTGGGAGCAGGCCCGCACCGCCGGACTGCGCGCCGTCGCCCTGCTGGACCGCGAGGCCGGGGCCCCCGACTGGTGGAACGTCGGCATCGCGGCCACAGCGCTCCAGGACTGGCCGCTGGCCCGCCGCGCCTGGCAGGCGTACGGCCTGCACGTACCCGGCGAGGGCGCGCCCGCCGGGGAACCGCGCGGCATGCAGCTGGGCAGCGCCGCGGTCCGCCTCTCGCCCGAGGGCGAGGCCGAGGTCGTCTGGGGCCGCCGGCTGGACCCGGCCCGCATCGAAGTGCTCTCCATCCCGCTGCCGTCCTCCGGGCGCCGCTGGGGCGAGGTCGTCCTGCACGACGGCGTCCCGCACGGCGAGCGCACCACCACCGCCGGGCCGTCCTACCCCGTCTTCGACGAGATCGAGCTGTGGGCGCCCTCGCCGGTGCCCACCTGGGTCGTCCTGCTGGAGGCCGCGGGCGAGGCCGACCGGGACGCCCTGGAGCGGCTGGCCGCGGACGCCGGGTACGCCGCCGAGGACTGGTCCTCCTCCGTCCGCCTGCTCTGCCGCACCTGCTCCGAGAGCCGGATGCCCAGCGACGAGGGCGACGGCGCGCATCTGGACCCGCACGACCACAGCGAGCCAGGGCATCCGGGCCCGCTGGGCCACCGCACGGCCGGCTCCGGCTCCCTGTGGGTGCCCGAGCGGGAGTGCGGCATCGCCGCGCCCGCCGGGCTGGTACGGGGCCTGCTGGACGGCTGGGTCGCCGACAGCCCGGACACCCGCGAGTGGCGGGACCTCGAAGAGGTCTGCTGAGTCCCCGCCGGTTCCGTCGGCGGGCGGCGGGCGCACGGCAGGCCCCCGTACCCTGTACGGGCAGCTAAGAAAAATCTTTGCGGAAAATCGCGGAAGGCGTGCGGCGGACATGGCGCAGCAGGTGTTTGATCAAGACGGCGAGCAGCAGGTGAACGACGAGTTCGTCGACGACGTGACCGACGCGGACGAGCGGGAGAAGGCGTACCGCGAGCGCGGCACCTCCCGCCCGATCACCGTGGTCGGCAATCCGGTGCTGCACAAGGAGTGCAAGGACGTCACCGAGTTCGACGACGAGCTCGCGAAGCTCATCGACGACATGTTCGCCTCCCAGCGCACCGCCGAGGGCGTGGGCCTGGCCGCCAACCAGATCGGCGTCGACCTGAAGGTCTTCGTCTACGACTGCATGGACGACCAGGGCGTACGCCACGTCGGCGTGGTCTGCAACCCGGTCCTGGACGAGCTGCCCGCCGAGCGCCGGGTGCTGGACGACTCCAACGAGGGCTGCCTGTCGGTCCCCGGCGCCTACGCCGAGCTGGCCCGCCCGGACTACGCCGTGGTCCGCGGCCAGGACGCGCAGGGCAACCCGATCGCCGTCGAGGGCACCGGCTACTTCGCCCGCTGCCTCCAGCACGAGACCGACCACCTCTACGGCTACCTCTACATCGACCGCCTCTCCAAGCGCGACCGCAAGGACGCCCTCAAGCAGATGGCGGAGCGCGAGCCGCGCTACCCCGTGGTCGCCAACGACTGACGCGCCCGCGCGCCCGGCACGGTCCCACCGCGCCGCCGTCCCCCGAACGGGTGAGAAAGCCCGTTCGGGGTCCGGTTCCGGCCGTTCAGCGCTGCGCCGCGACGGCCCGTGCCGCGTCGGCGGTCGTGACGTCCGGTGCCGTCTGCACGGCCACCGAGTCCGCAGCCCGCTCGCTCAGCTGGAGCTGCGAGACGGCGTTACGGATCACCAGCCGCCCGCCGCCGTCCTCGGTCAGCTGCCGGCGCTGGGTCCGCGCCGCCGCCGCCGCACAGGGCTCCACGGTCAGCTCGCTGCCCGCCTCCAGCGGCGCCCCGCCGTGCAGCCTGTCCCGCCGGTCCTCCGGACAGCCCGCACCCTGCGCCGAGCGCACCGTGTAGTACCCGTCGGACGTGGCGCTCAGCGTCCAGGTGGCGCTGCCGGAACGCGCGAACGCCGCCAGGCCGCCGGTGCCCGGCGCGAGCCGCTTGCGGTACGCCATGGCGCGCAGCAGCCGCTCGAACCACTCCACGGACACGTGGAGGTAGCAGGCACAGACGCCGACGCCGCGCTCGCGGTACGAGGGGACGTCGGTGGCGGAGCCGCGCGGCGCGGTCCGGTCGCCGAGCAACTGCAGCGCGGTACGCGTCCCGCAGAAGACGCCGGTGGCGGTCGCGGCCGTGACGGTGAGCCGGTCCCCGGACGTCAGCCGATATCCCTCCTCACCCCACTCGCCCTGCAGCTCGGCGTCCTGGCGGAGCACGAGGTCGCCGGGGCGCGCGGGGCGGCTGCTGACCGCGGGACGCGTGCCGCTGCGCTCCGCCAGCTCGCCCGCGAACCGGCGGGCGTCCCGCTCCGTACGGGCGTCGGCGTGCTCCAGGACGATCAGCGGGCGCGCGGCGAGCCGGACCCCACCCGGCGCGGCGTCCCACTGGCGGAGGGAGGGGAGCACGTCGGGGGCCGCGCCCGGGGGACCGGCGGCGGTGGCACCGCCGGCGGGGAGGAGCGCGGCGAGCACCGCGAGAACGGTGCCGGCGAGCCCGGTGATCAAAGGTCTGCTGCTGGCCATGGCCACCTCTCATCGGAGAGTCGCACCATGGCCCGTGTCCCGTGGTGTGTCCATGGACCCACCACGGGACGTCGTTGGACTTCTGGAGCGCCGGACTTCTGGAAGGCCGGGCTCCTAGAAGTCGTCGTCGAAGGCGACCGAGCCCTCGACGGCGACCTGGTACGCGGAGGCCCGGCGCTCGAAGAAGTTCGTCAGCTCCTGGACGTTCTGCAGCTCCATGAAGGAGAACGGGTTCTCCGAGCCGTACACCGGCGCGAAGCCGAGGCGCCGCAGCCGCTGGTCGGCGACGCACTGCAGGTACTCGCGCATCGAGTCGGTGTTCATGCCCGGCAGGCCGTCCCCGCACAGGTCACGGCCGAACTGCAGCTCGGCCTCCACGGCCTCCTTGAGCATGTCGGTGACCTGCTGCTCCAGCTCCGCGTCGAACAGCTCGGGCTCCTCCTCGCGCACGGTGTCCACCACGGCGAACGCGAAGTCCATGTGGCAGCTCTCGTCGCGGAAGACCCAGTTCGTGCCGGTCGCGAGCCCGTGCAGCAGACCGCGCGAGCGGAACCAGTACACGTACGCGAACGCGCCGTAGAAGAACAGCCCCTCGATGCACGCCGCGAAGCAGATCAGGTTCAGCAGGAAACGGCGCCGGTCGGCCTTGGTCTCCAGCCGGTCGATCTCCTCCACCGAGTCCATCCACTTGAAGCAGAACTGCGCCTTCTCGCGGATGGAGGGGATGTTCTCGACGGCGGCGAACGCGGCGGCGCGGTCGTCCGGATCGGGCAGATAGGTGTCCAGCAGCGTCAGGTAGAACTGGACGTGTACGGCCTCCTCGAACAGCTGACGGCTCAGATACAGCCGCGCCTCGGGGGAGTTGATGTGCTTGTAGAGCGTCAGCACCAGGTTGTTCGCCACGATCGAGTCGCCGGTCGCGAAGAACGCCACCAACCGGCCGATCAGGTGCTGCTCGCCCGGCGACAGCTTGGCGAGGTCGGCCACGTCGGAGTGGAGGTCGACCTCCTCCACGGTCCAGGTGTTCTTGATCGCGTCGCGGTAGCGGTCGTAGAAGTCCGGGTACCGCATGGGGCGCAGGGTCAGCTCGAAGCCCGGGTCGAGGAGGTTCTTCACGGCTCCGGGGGCGGCCGTGTGCGTCTGTGCGGCGGCGGTTCCGGTGGTGGGGGCGACGGCGCGCAGCGCCGTCGTTGCGGAGTGGTGGTCGGGCGACGGATTGGGCATTACTGGCAGGCCTCGCAGGACTCGGGGTTTTCCAGGGAGCAGGCGATCGCTTCCGGATCGGCCGCCTGCTGGGGGACGGTGGCGGTGGCGGTGGCGCCCGTACCGCGCGCGGCGCTGACATCAGCGGCTGACGCCGCGCGCGCGATCCGGGTCGCCGGACGCGACCGCAGGTAGTACGTGGTCTTGATGCCGCGCTTCCAGGCGTACGCGTACATCGAGCTGAGCTTGCCGATGGTCGGCGCCGCCATGAACAGGTTCAGGGACTGGCTCTGGTCCAGGTACGGCGTGCGGTCGGCGGCCATGTCGATCAGCGCGCGCTGCGGGATCTCCCAGGCGGTGCGGTACAGCGCGCGGATCTCCTCGGGGATCCACGGCACGTCCTGCACGGAGCCGTTGCCCTCGCGCAGCGCCTCACGGGTCCGCGCGTCCCAGCTGCCCGCCTTCTTCAGGTCCTCCACCAGATACGCGTTGACCTGCAAGAACTCCCCGCTCAGCGTCTCGCGCTTGAAGAGGTTGGAGACCTGCGGCTCGATGCACTCGTACACGCCGGCGATGGACGCGATGGTCGCGGTCGGCGCGATCGCGAGGAGCAGCGAATTCCGCATGCCCGTCTCCGCGATACGGGCGCGCAGCGCGGCCCAGCGGTCCGCCCAGCGCGGCTCGGCGTTCGGGTAGTGATCGGGGTGCAGCACACCGCGAGCCGTGCGCGTCGCGGACCAGTTCGGGTGCGGCCCGTGCCGCTCCGCGAGGTCCGCGGAGGCCTCGTACGCCGCGAGCATGATCCGCTCGGAGATCCGGGTGGACAGCTCACGCGCCTCGGGCGAGTCGAACGCCAGCCGCAGCCGGAAGAAGACGTCCTGGAGCCCCATCAGGCCCAGGCCCACCGGACGCCAGCGCGAGTTGGACGCGCCGGCCTGCTCGGTCGGGTAGAAGTTGATGTCCACCACGCGGTCGAGGAAGGTCACGGCCGTACGGACCGTGGCGTCCAGCTTCGCCCAGTCCATCGCCTCCTCCCAGCCGGCGGCCTCGTCGCGGAGGTGCGCCGCGAGGTTGACCGACCCGAGGTTGCACACGGCCGTCTCGCCGTCGTCCGTGACCTCCAGGATCTCCGTGCACAGGTTCGAGGAGTGCACGACTCTGCCCGGCTCCGCCGTCTGGTTCGCGGTGCGGTTGGCGGCGTCCTTGAAGGTCATCCAGCCGTTGCCGGTCTGCGCCAGCGTCCGCATCATCCGCGCGTACAGCGTCCGGGCCGGCACCGCCTTGACGGCCTTCCCCGCGGCCTCCGCCTTCCGGTACGCGGCGTCGAACTCCGCGCCGTACAGATCCACCAGCTCCGGCGCGTCCACCGGCGAGAACAGCGACCAGTCCTGGTCGGCCTCGACCCGGCGCATGAACTCGTCCGGGATCCAGTGCGCGATGTTCAGGTTGTGCGTCCGCCGCGCCTCCTCACCCGTGTTGTCCCGCAGCTCCAGGAACTCCTCGATGTCCGCGTGCCAGGTCTCCAGGTACACGCAGGCCGCGCCCTTGCGACGACCGCCCTGGTTCACCGCGGCGACCGACGCGTCGAGCGTCCGCAGGAACGGCACGATGCCGTTGGAGTGCCCGTTCGTGCCGCGGATCAGCGAACCGCGGGCACGCACCCGGGAGTACGACAGACCGATGCCGCCGGCGTGCTTCGAGAGCCGCGCGACCTGGTGGTACCGGTCGTAGATCGAGTCCAGCTCGTCCAGCGGCGAGTCCAGCAGATAGCAGGAGGACATCTGCGGATGACGGGTGCCGGAGTTGAACAGCGTGGGGGAGGAGGGGAGGTACGAAAGGGTGCTGGTCAGCCCGTACAGCTCGGCGACGTCCGCGAGCGCCCGCGCGGAGCGGTCCTCGGCCAGGCCGCACGCCACCCGCAGCAGGAAGTGCTGCGGCGTCTCGATGACCTTCCGGGTGATCGGGTGACGCAGCAGATAACGCGAGTACACCGTGCGCAGGCCGAAGTAGCCGAACCGGTCGTCGGCGCCGTCCGTGAGCGCCTCGTCGACCAGCGCGTCCAGCGCGGCGGCGTGCGTGCTCACGAACGCGGCCGTGGAGTCGGCGATCAGGCCCTCACGGTGGCCCGTGGCGACCGACGCGGCGAACCCCGTCGCGCCCTGGCTCGCGGCCTCCTCGGCGATCGCGGCCGTCAGCAGCCGCGCGGCCAGCTTGGAGTACTGCGGCTCGTCACCGATCAGACCGGCGGCGGCCTCCATCGCCAGCTCCCGCAGCTCCGCCTCGTCCGAGCCGGCGTGCCGGCCGCGCAGCGCGGCCGCGGCGACCTTGCCCGGGTCGGTGGCCGGCAGGTCAGCGGTGAGGTCGGTCAGGGTGCGCAGCAGGGCCGCGCCGGGGCCGTCGTGGCCTTGCGCGGGCGCCGGCCGGGCCTCCTGTGCCGACTGGGCCTGTTGTGCTGACTGCGCCTGTTGTGCTGACTCCGCGGGCGCGATGGTCACCTTGTGCTCTCCTCACTCGGCCGGCGCCGGAGGAGGGGTGACGGAGGCGTACGGGCAGCCGCGCCGGACGCCTTGCCGGGCACGCGGGCACACCACGCAGCGTCCACCGGCCCAACCCACGGAGCCCGGACGTCTCGACGCCCGCACCGGGACGGCTACGGGCGTACCGTCGGCAGGTCATCGGACTTGCTGAGTGCGCAGATACCCACTCAGCACACCGTTGCGGGACAGTTCCGGATTCGCACCGGATTCCCCTGCGGCGACAGCGAGGACGAGCATACATCTTGTGTCGCCCCTCGCGACCAATCCCATATCTTGTGTCGCCGTGCTGCTGTGCGTACTGCTGTGCGTACTGCTGTGCGTACTGCTGTGTGTACTGCTGTGTGTACTGCTGTGTGTACTGCTCTGCGTGCCGCGGTACGTACGGATGGTCACGGCCCGCGGGTGCCCTGGCAGGGCGGCCGTGGTGCAGCCGGGCAACGACAACGGGCCGCCGGTTTCCACCGGCGGCCCGTCGGCCTCACGCACACAGGCGGGGTCAGTGGGCGGATCCCGCCGTGGCCGGCGGCAGCTCCACCTGCACGCCCTTGTCACCGGCGTCCGCCGTGTAGTCCTCCGGCGAGGTCTCGTCGACCCCGGCCGGCGCCTTCACGGCCCGCAGGACCACCGTCAGCACCACCGTGACCAGCGCGTTCAGCACGAACGCGGTCAGGCCGATGTAGCCGATCTCGCCGATACCGGGAATCTCCGCGTTCGAGCCGCCGAAGTGCTTCTGCGTCGGGCTCGCCACGCCGTACGCCGCGACCGTGCCGTACACCATGCCGACCGCCCAGCCGGCGAGCAGCGCCCAGCGGTGGAACCAGCGGGTGAACAGGCCACCGACCAGCGACGGCATGGTCTGCAGGATCCAGATGCCGCCCAGCAGCTGGAAGTTGATCGCCACCGTCTTGTCCATCGTCAGGACGAACGCCAGCGCGCCGACCTTCACCAGCAGCGACACCAGCTTGGCGACCTTGTGCTCCTGCGCGGGCGTCGCGCCCGGCTTGAGGAAGTCCTTGTAGATGTTGCGGGTGAAGAGGTTCGCCGCGGCGATCGACATGATGGCCGCGGGCACCAGCGCGCCGATACCGATCGCGGCGAACGCCACGCCCGTGAACCAGTCGGGGAACATGTTCTCGAACAGCTGTGGAATCGCCAGCTGCCCGTTCTGCACCTTGATGCCGGCCGCGATCGCCATGAAGCCCAGCAGCGCGAGGAGGCCGAGCATCAGGGAGTACAGCGGCAGGATGGTGGTGTTGCGGCGGATCACGTTGCGGTTCTGCGAGGACAGCGTCGCCGTGATCGAGTGCGGGTACATGAACAGCGCCAGCGCCGAGCCGAGCGCCAGCGTCGCGTACGCCCACTGCGCGTTCGGACCGCTCGCCAGCTCTCCGCGCGGCTTGCCCGTGGCCGGGTTGGTCTCCGCGAAGGCGTCCCCCGCCACGTGGAAGATGTGCTCGAAGCCGCCCAGCTCGATCGGGATGTAGATGATCGCCACGGCGATGACGAGGTAGATCAGACCGTCCTTGACGAACGCGATCAGCGCGGGCGCACGCAGCCCGGAGGAGTAGGTGTAAGCGGCCAGCACGCCGAAGGCGATCAGCAGCGGCAGGTCCTTGATGAACCAGTTCGTGTTCTCCCCGCCGCCGACGCCCATCACGTCCAGAACGGCCTGGATGCCCACGAGTTGCAGCGCGATGTACGGCATCGTGGCGAGGATGCCGGTGAGCGCCACGGCCAGCGACAGGGCCTTGGAACCGAAGCGCCCGCGCACGAAGTCCGAGGTGGTGACGTACCCGTGCTTGTGCGACACCGACCACAGCCGCGGCAGGAACGTGAAGATCAGCGGATAGACGAGGATCGTGTACGGCACGGCGAAGAAGCCGGCAGCGCCTGCCGCGTAGATCGCCGCGGGCACCGCCACGAAGGTGTACGCCGTGTAGAGGTCGCCGCCCAGCAGGAACCACGTCACCCACGTACCGAAGCTACGGCCGCCCAGGCCCCACTCGTCGAGGTTGTCGGACTGCTCGGCCTTGCGCCAGCGCGCGGCCAGGAAGCCCATGATCGTCACGGCGACGAAGAAGAAGACGAAGACGGCGAGCGCGATGCCGTTCACGCCGCCGGCCGCGTCCGCCGCGAGGGCGTGGCCGACGGGAGCCTGCGCTCCGAGCGTCTCTGTTGCCAGGGTCATCACTCGGACACCCCGTCCTTGCGGGCGCGCAGCGCACGCTGCTCACGCTGCACGAGCTTGTACGCGACCATCGTCAGCGCCGTCGAGATCAGCACCCACAGCATCTGGTACCAGTAGAAGAACGGGATGCCGATCAGGGTCGGTTCGACCTTCGCGTACGAACTCACCCACAGCATCGCCACGAACGGAGCGAGCAGGCACAGGCCGGCCACCACACGCGTGGGCGTGACGATCGGCCCGGATCCGGGTGTTTCGGCTGGCTCTGTCATATCCGCTACTCCGTCCCTGGCGATCATCTGTGCAATGGCCGGAAATCTAAGCGCCAGGGGCAGTTGACGTCACCCACTGTCCGCATATCGGTACGGACACGGTTCGGGCCGGGAAGGGTGACGGGCGGGGTTGCATGGGGGTGCGGGGTGCGGGGTGCGGAGTGCGGGGTGCGGGCAGGGCTTCGGGGGTGGAGTGCGGGTGGGGCTTCGGGGTGGGGGCGGGGGGCGTCCGGGGGCTGGGAGCTGGGCCTTCGGGGGGCTCCCCCCCGCCCCGCCCCCTCCCCACCCCCTCCCCGCACCCCCCTCTCTCTCAGCAGCAGCGGAAGCCCGCGCGGGGGTCGCCCTCCCGGGCGTCCGTGCGACGGCGTTCGAACTCCCGGCGGCTGGGCACCGGGGCGTCGGGATCGTGTCGACGGAGATGCCCGACATACCGCTCGTACGCCGACTCACCGGTCAACTCCCGTACGTACCACCGCACCCCGCGCCCCCACCGCGCCACCGCGGCCCCCCACCGAGACCTCCGGCCCGGCATCCGCGCCACCTCTCCCATACGCGCTCCCCTCGTCTCCCGAGCCGTACGCGGTACGTCCGCCGCCCACGCGGCACGCGCTGCGTCCGTCGCCCGGGCCGTATGCGCATCGTCCGCGTCCCAAGCCGTACCCGCTGCCCCCGTCATCCGTGCGGCCCGCTCCGGGCCCGTCATGTCCGCGCCCCCTCGTGGCCGTCCCCGGTTGTGGCTGCGGCCAGTTCCGCCTTCTCCTCCCGTGTGGCTATCAGCCCTGCGGGGGCCACGATGCGTGAAGCGACGTACGGTGCTTCCTTCAGCGGCGTCGCGTCCGGTGTGCGGACATGGCGTATGCACATACGGGCCGCGTCGGCGATCACCACCACGATCAGCAGGGCCAGCACCGCCGACAGCACGCCGTCCACCGTGGAGTTGGTGACGACCGTGTGCATGTCGTCCATCGACTTCGCGGGCGGCAGCACCTTCCCCGCGTCGATCGCGTCCTGGTAGATCGCGCGCTGCGTGAAGAACCCCACCTTCGGGTCGCCCGAGAACACCTTCTGCCAGCTCGCCGTCAGGGTGACCACCGCGTCCCAGGCCAGCGGGACGCCCGTGACCCACGCCCACTTCAGCCGGCCGGACTTCACCAGCAGCGTCGTGCACACCGCCAGCGCGACCGCCGCCAGCAGCTGGTTGGAGATGCCGAAGATCGGGAAGAGCTGGTTGATGCCGCCCAGCGGCTCATGGACGCCCACCCAGAGGAAGTACCCCCACAGGCCGACCACGGCCGCGCTGCTGAGGATCAGCCCCGGCTTCCAGCTGATGTCCCGGAACGGCCGGTACGCGTTGCCCAGCATGTCCTGGAGCATGAAGCGGCCGACCCGGGTGCCCGCGTCCAGCGCCGTCAGGATGAACAGCGCCTCGAACATGATCGCGAAGTGGTACCAGAAGGCCTTCATCCCGGCGCCGCCCACCACCTGGGAGAAGATCTCCGAGACGCCGACGGCCAGCGTCGGCGCGCCACCCGTCCGGGACAGCAGCGTCTGTTCCTCCACGGCCTTGGCCGCCGCGGCCAGCTGGTCGGGGGAGATGGCGTAACCGAACTGGGCGACCGCCTGGGACGCGGACTGGACCGTGTCACCGATGACACCCGCCGGTGCGTTCATCGCGAAGTACAGGCCGGGGTCGATGACGGACGCGGCCACCAGCGCCATCACCGCGACGAAGGACTCCATCAGCATCGAGCCGTAGCCGATCATCCGGATCTGGGTCTCCTTCTGCACCATCTTCGGCGTGGTGCCCGAGGAGATCAGCGCATGGAAGCCCGACAGGGCACCGCAGGCGATGGTGATGAAGGCGAACGGGAAGAGGGAGCCGGCGAAGACCGGGCCGTCGCCGCGGCTCGCGAAGTCCGTCACCGCGTCCATCTTCAGCGTCGGCAGGGCGATCACCACGCCCAGGGCCAGCAGCCCGATCGTGCCGATCTTCATGAAGGTGGAGAGGTAGTCACGGGGCGCGAGCAGGGTCCACACGGGGAGCACCGAGGCGATGAAGCCGTACGCGACCAGCCAGATCACCAGGGTCTTCGGCTGGAGGGTGAAGGTGTCGGCCCAGGAGGACTCCGCGACCCAGCGGCCGCCGACGAGCGCGAGGAGCAGCAGGGCGATGCCGATGAGGGAGACCTCGGTGATCCGCCCGGGGCGGAGGAAGCGGAGGTAGACACCCATGAGGAGGGCGATGGGGATCGTCATGCCGATGGAGAACGTGCCCCAGGGCGACGCGGCCAGCGCGTTGACGATCACCAGCGCGAGCACGCCGAGCAGGATGATCATGATGGCGAAGGCGGCGAGCAGCGCGGCGGCCCCGCCGAACGGACCGATCTCCTCGCGCGCCATCTGGCCCAGTGACTTGCCGTCCCGCCGGGTGGAGAAGAAGAGCACCACCATGTCCTGCACGGCACCGGCGAAGACCACTCCGGCGATGATCCAGATCGTGCCGGGGAGGTAGCCCATCTGTGCCGCGAGCACCGGTCCGACCAGCGGGCCCGCGCCCGCGATGGCCGCGAAGTGGTGGCCGAGCAGGACCCGGCGGTCGGTGGGGTGGAAGTCGATGCCGTTGTTCAGCCGCTCGGCCGGGGTGGCGCGGGTCTTGTCGACCCGCAGCACGCGTGTGGCGATGAAGCGGGAGTAGAAGCGGTAGGCGATGGCGTACGTACCGAGCGCTGCGGCCACCATCCAGGCCGCCGACACCTCCTCGCCGCGGCCCAGTGCGAGCAGGGTCCAGCCGGCCGCGCCGATCAGCGCTACCGCTGTCCAGATGACGATCGTTCGGAGTGATGTCGTACGCACTGGCCGGCCTCCCGTTCCGACGGTGACGGAAGGACGGTAGGGCAGGTGCTGTGACGTGCGCCATACCCTGTGGATAACCCGGGTGACGGGGATGAGCGGTTCCGTTCGCCCCGCCGGACGGGCCGCCGGGGCCCCGCCGTACCGCCGGCCGTCCGGCCGCCGCGGTCAGTCGTTCGGCCGCTGCAGCCGGGCCACGAACTTGTACCGGTCGCCGCGGTAGACCGAGCGCACCCACTCCACCGGGCGGCCCTGGTGGTCCAGGGAGTGCCGGGAGAGCAGCAGCATCGGCAGGCCCACGTCCGTGCCCAGGAGTCCGGCCTCGCGCGGGGTGGCGAGGGAGGTCTCGATGGTCTCCTCGGCCTCCGCCGGGCGGACGTCGTAGACCTCGGCGAGCGCGGTGTAGAGGGAGGTGTACTTGACCAGATTGCGGCGGAGCGCCGGGAAGCGCTTGGCCGAGAGGTGGGTGGTCTCGATGGCCATCGGTTCGCCGCTGGCCAGCCGCAGCCGTTCGATGCGCAGCACCCGGCCGCCCGCCGCTATGTCCAGCAGCCCGGCCAGCCGGTCGTCGGCGGTGACGTAGCCGATGTCCAGCAGTTGCGAGGTGGGCTCCAGGCCCTGGGCGCGCATGTCCTCGGTGTACGAGGTCAGTTGGAGGGCCTGGGAGACCTTGGGCTTGGCGACGAAGGTGCCCTTGCCCTGGATGCGCTCCAGCCGTCCTTCGACGACCAGTTCCTGCAGGGCCTGCCGTACGGTCGTCCGCGAGGTGTCGAACTCCGAGGCCAGGGTGCGCTCGGGCGGTACGGGCGTGCCCGGTGGCAGGGTCTCGGTGATCTCCAGCAAGTGCCTCTTGAGCCGGTAGTACTTGGGCACCCGGGCGGTGCGCGCGGCTCCGCCGCCGGACTCCGCGCCGGCCCCGTCGGTCTCCATGGTCCGCCCTTCCGACTCCACTCGTGCTGTCGTCACCGGCTCCTCCGTGCGTAGCGGCTCACATCGTGGCACGGGTGGGGTGCCGATGCTCCCCCGCAGGTCCACACCTGCCGGATGTCGGTCCGGTAACGGAGCCGACTGCGACTCTTATACACCTCTTGACACCCCTAAAGGTCTAGGCCAAGCTGCGGGCACTGGTCTAAACCATTAAAGACCACACCCAGCCATTAGGGGAGTGTGCTGTGAAGCGTGGGCTGATCGCGGCGACGGCAGTCGCGGGAATGCTGGTAAGTGTCGCGGCCTGCGGGTCCGGCGATTCGGTGGGGGCGGACGACAAGACGCTCACCGTATGGGCCATGGACGGCTCCACACCGCCCGGCTGGACGAAGGACGTCAAGGCGGCCTTCGAGAAGAAGACCGGTGCGAAGCTGAAGATCGAGATCCAGAAGTGGAACGGCATTCAGCAGAAGATCACCACGGCGCTCTCCGAGGAGAACCCGCCCGACGTCATCGAGGTCGGCAACACCCAGACCCCCGCCTACGCCAAGACCTCGGGCCTGGCCGAACTGGACGACCTCAAGAAGGAGATCGGCGCCGACTGGACGCCGTCCCTGAACAAGTCGGCCGTCTACCAGGGCAAGCAGTACGCCGCCCCCTGGTTCGCCGCCAACCGCGTCGTCATCTACAACAAGAAGATCTGGGCCGAGGCCGGCATCAAGGACACGCCGAAGACCCGCAGCGAGTTCTTCAAGGACCTGGAGCAGATCCAGCGGAAGACCGACGCCGAGCCGATCTACCTGCCCGGCCAGAACTGGTACTTCTTCGACGGCCTGACCATCGGCACCAAGGCCGACCTGGTGAAGAAGCAGGGCGGCAAGTGGGTCTCCAACCTCGCCGACCCCAAGGTCGCCAAGGCCATGGACATCTACAAGCAGTACCAGTCCTTCAGCAAGGCCCCCAAGGACAAGGACGAGGCCACCCCGCAGCAGGGCGAGGTCTTCGCCAAGGGGAAGACCGGCGCGTTCATCGGCATGGGCTGGGAATCCGGCATCGCCGTCAAGGCCAACCCGAAGATCGAGAAGGACATCGGCTACTTCACCATCCCCGGTGAGACCGCCGGCACGCCCGAAGGCGTCTTCCTCGGCGGCTCCAACCTCGCCGTCGCCGCGGGCAGCCAGAAGCAGGACCTCGCCAAGGAGTTCCTGAAGATCGCGCTCTCCGACAAGTACGAGAGGCAGCTCGCCGAGGAAGGCGGCGTCATCCCCAACAAGGAGTCGCTGCAGGACGCGCTGAAGGGCAACCCCGCGGGCGAGGCGGCCGTCCCCGCCGTCGCCGGCGGCGGCACCACCCCGCTCATCCCGGAATGGGGCGCGGTGGAGAACCCGCCCAACCCCGTCAAGACGTACATGACCGCCGTCCTGAACGGAAAGAGCGCCGCGGACGCCGCCCGGCAGGTCGAGGGCGAATTCAACAAGCGGCTCAGCCAGCAGCAGTAGGCACCGGCACCTGCCGGGGGACGGCTCACGTCCCCCGGCAGGTGCGTCGCCGGGGAGGGCGCGAACGAGATGGCAGCCATGTCAGTACAGAGCAGACGCACCGCGGACCCGCCCGGGACCGCCCGCAAGCGGGGGAACGGCGGCCCGCCCAGGACATCGCAGCGGCCACGCCGGCGAACGGCCGGCCGGGCGCCGTACCTCCTGCTGCTCCCCGCCCTCGCCGTCACCGTGGTCCTCCTCGGCTATCCGATGGTCACCAACGGCGTGCTGTCCTTCCAGAACCTCAACATGGGGCAGCTCATCCAGCACGTCACGGAGTGGAACGGCGGCGACAACTACCGCCAGATCCTCGGCAGCGCCGAATTCTGGCGGGTCACCGTCCGCTCCCTCCTCTTCACCGCCGCCAACGTCCTCCTCATCATGGTCGTCGGCACCCTCACCGGCCTGCTCCTCGCCCGGCTCGGTCCCCGGATGCGGCTCACGCTCCTCTTCGGCCTCGTCCTCGCCTGGGCCATGCCGCCCATCGCCGCCACCACCGTCTACCAGTGGCTCTTCGCCCAGCGGTTCGGTGTCGTCAACTGGGTACTGGACCGCCTCGGCTGGCACTCCATGGCGGACTTCAACTGGACCGGCAGCCAGTTCTCCACCTTCTTCGTCGTCATCGTCCTGATCGTCTGGCAGTCCGTCCCCTTCGTCGCGATCAACCTCTACGCCGCGACCACCACCATCCCCAAGGAGCTCTACGAAGCCGCCGCCCTCGACGGCGCCGGCGTGTGGAAGAGCTTCAGCTCCGTCACGCTGCCGTTCATCAGGCCGTTCCTCTACGCGACGACGTTCCTCGAAGTCATCTGGGTCTTCAAAGCCTTCACGCAGGTGTTCGCCATCAACGAGGGCGGCCCCGAGCGGCTCACCGAGATCCTCCCCGTCTACGCCTTCATCGAGGGCATGGGCAACCAGCACTACGGCATGGGCGCGGCGATCTCCCTGCTGACCATCGTCATCCTGCTCGCGCTCACCTCGTACTACCTCCGCATCGTGCTCCGACAAGAGGAGGACGAGCGATGAAGCGCACCCTCTTCGGCCGCATCTGGCCCAACGCCACGGCCCTGTTCCTGACCGCCGGCTTCCTCTTCCCCGTCTACTGGATGTTCAGCACGGCGCTGAAGCCCACCGGTGACATCATCAGCGAGGACCCGGTGTGGTTCCCGCTCGCCCCGACCCTCGAACACTTCCGGACCGCCGTCAGCGCCCCGAACTTCTGGGGTTACGTCGGCAACTCCGTCACCGTCACCGTCCTCGCCGTCGGCATGTCCCTCGTCATCGCCCTGCTCGCGTCCTTCGCGATCGCCCGGATGCGCTTCAAGGGACGCCGCGGCATCATCGTCACCTTCATGATCGCCCAGATGGCGCCCTGGGAGGTCATGGTCATCGCGATCTACATGATCGTCCGGGACGGCGCCATGCTGAACAGTCTGGTCCCGCTCACCCTCTTCTACATGGTGATGGTGCTGCCCTTCACGATCCTCACCCTCCGCGGCTACATCGCGGCCGTCCCCAAGGAGCTGGAGGAGTCCGCCATGGTCGACGGCTGCTCCCGCCCCCAGGCCTTCGTGAAGGTCATCCTGCCGCTGCTCGCCCCCGGGCTGATGGCGACCTCGCTCTTCGGCTTCATCACCGCCTGGAACGAGTTCCCCCTCGTCCTCGTCCTCAACAAGCAGACCGAGGCCCAGACCCTGCCCCTCTGGCTCTCCGGCTTCCAGACCAACTTCGGCGACGACTGGGGGGCCACCATGGCCGCCGCCTCCCTCTTCGCCCTTCCCATCCTGCTCCTCTTCCTCTTCCTCCAGCGCAAGGCGGTCGGCGGACTGACGGCGGGGGCGGTGAAGGGGTGACGGGGACGACCCTGCCGTACCGCGACACCGCCACGAGCACGGGCACCCGTGGGGTGCCGACCCCGCCGTTCCGCGACCGGATCCCGCCTGCCTCCGGTCCGGTGCCGCCGGAATGCGGTCTGATGAGGTCCGCCCCCGGCCCCGTACGGCCCGCCCCCGGCCGTACCGCCGCCCGCCCGCCTGCCCGCTCCTGCGCAGCGAAGGGACACGCAGCTCCATGACGACGCTCGCCCGCTCCGCCGACACCCTCACCCGCGACGCGCTGGCCGTGCTCCAGCCCGGCTTCACCGGGACCGACGCGCCGGACTGGCTGCTGCGCCGACTCGGCGAGGGCCTCACGTCCGTCGGCCTGTTCGGCCGCAACGTCCACAGCCCCGAACAGCTCGCCGGCCTCAGCTCCCGCCTCCGCGCCGAGACCGACGGCATCCTCATCGCCATCGACGAGGAAGGCGGCGACGTCACCCGCCTCGAAGTACGCGGCGGCTCCTCCTTCCCCGGCAACCTCGCCCTCGGCGCCGTCGACGACCCCGCCCTCACCCACGCCGTCGCCCGCGAACTCGGCCGCCGCCTCGCCGACTGCGGCATCAACCTGAACTGGGCCCCCAGCGCCGACGTCAACTCCAACCCGGACAACCCCGTCATCGGCGTACGCTCCTTCGGCTCCGACCCGGACCTCGTCGCCCGTCACACCGCCGCCTACGTCCAGGGCCTGCAGGCCGCCGGCGTCGCCGCCTGCACCAAGCACTTCCCCGGCCACGGCGACACCGCCGTCGACTCCCACCACGACCTCCCCCGCATCGACGCCGCCCTCGACACGCTGCACACCCGCGAACTCGTCCCCTTCCAGGCCGCCGTCACGGCCGGCACCAAAGCCGTCATGAGCGCCCACATCCTCGTACCGGCCCTGGACGACGACCTGCCCGCCACCCTCAGCCCGGCCGCCCTGCACGGACTGCTCCGCGCGCCCGTCGCGGCCGGCGGCCTCGGCTTCGACGGCCTGATCGTCACCGACGCCGTGGAGATGCAGGCCATCGCCGCCACCTACGGCATCGAACGCGGCAGCGTGCTCGCCATCGCCGCCGGCGCCGACGCCATCTGCGTCGGCGGGGGCCTCGCCGACGAGCACACCGTCCTCCGCCTCCGCGACGCCCTCGTACGCGCCGTCCGCTCCGGCGCCCTCCCCGAGGAACGCCTCGCCGAGGCCGCCGCCCGGGTCCGCACCCTCTCGCAGTGGACCCGGCAGGCCGCACCGGGCACGGACACGGCAGCGCCGTACCTGACGGCCGCGGCCGCCCGGACGGCCGCCGACCCCGAGGTCGGGCTGCGGGCCGCCCGCCGGGCGCTGCGGACGACCGCGGGCAGCGCACCCTACGAGCCGCTGCGCACGCCGGCCTACGTGGCGGCCTTCACGCCGGTCGCCAACATCGCCGTGGGCGACGAGACCCCCTGGGGCGTGGCCGCCGAACTCACCCGGCTGCTCCCCGGGACCGACACCGGCGGCTTCAGCGCAGCTCAGGCCGCCGAGACCGGTACGCCCGCAATAATCTCAAATGTGCTCCGCGAGGCGGCGGATCGTAGGATCGTCGCAGTGGTACGCGACGTTCACCGGCACCCCTGGATGGCCGACGCCCTGGCCGCTCTCATCGCCGCCCGGCCCGACACCGTCGTGGTCGAGATGGGAGTACCGCAGGCGCCGCCCACCGGAGCGCTGCACATCGCGACTCATGGGGCCGCCCGCGTCTGCGGACGGGCCGCCGCGGAGGTCATCACCGGCACCCACGCCGGACGCTGACGCCCGCGGTTCACACGAACCGCATAGAACTGCCACCTGGAGGCACCCAGCATGTCCGCCACGACGTCGGCCCAGCACAGCGAGCAGCCGGGCCGGATCATGTCCGGCGAGATGGCCGAACAGCCCGCCGTGCTGCGCCGCATCCTCACCGAGGGTGCTCCCAAGATCCGCGAGGTCGCCGAGCAGATCGCCGCGCGCAACCCGCGCTTCGTCCTGCTCACCGCCCGCGGTACCTCCGACAACGCGGCGCTGTACGCCAAGTACCTGCTCGAGGTGCAGCTCGGCAAGCCCTGCGGCCTCACCTCCATGTCCACCACCACCGCCTACGGCGCCCAGCCCGACCTCACCGACTGCCTGGTCATCACCGTCAGCCAGTCCGGTGGCTCCCCGGACCTCGTCGCCTCCACCAAGGCCGCCCGCGCGGCCGGCGCGATCACCCTCGCGGTGACCAACAACGCCGACTCCCCGCTCGCCGAGGTCAGCGAGTTCCACATCGACGTACTGGCCGGGCCCGAGAAGGCCCTGCCCGCCACGAAGACGTACACCGCCGAGCTGCTGGCCCTCTACCTCTTTGTCGAGGGTCTGCGCGGCGGCGACGGCGCGGCCGCCAAGGTCCTACCCGAGCTCGCCGACTCCGTCCTGGCCCGCCAGGACGAGGTCAAGGCGCTCGCCGCCCGCTACCGCTTCGCGGAGCGCATGGTCCTCACCTCCCGTGGTTACGGCTACCCCACCGCCAAGGAAGCCGCGCTGAAGCTGATGGAGACCAGCTACATCCCGGCGCTGTCCTACTCCGGGGCCGACCTGCTGCACGGCCCGCTGGCCATGGTCGACAACATCTCGCCGGTCATCGCGATCGTCACCGAGGGCAAGGGCGGCGAGGCCCTGCAGCCGGTGCTGGAGCGCCTGCGCGGGCGCGGCGCCGACCTGGTCGTCGTCGGCAGCCAGGCCGAGGTGGACAAGGCCGCCGCGGGCTTCGCCCTGCCGACCGACGGGGTCGCCGAGGAGGTCCAGCCGATCCTCGAGATCCTGCCGCTGCAGATGCTCGCCTACGAGGTGACCATCGCCCGCGGCCAGGACCCGGACGCCCCCCGCTCCCTGGCCAAGGTCACCGAAACCCGCTGAGAGACGACGGGACCCGGCGGCCGGGACCGGCCCGGGCCCCACGGCGGCCCCGTCCCAGGCAGTCCCGTCTCAGGCGGCGCCCCTCGCTTTTCGGCACGGCCCCTGTTCCTCACGGAGCGGGGGCCGTGGCGTTTCCGGGGGGCGGGGTCAGAGCAGGGCGCCGCCCGTGGCGTCGATCCACTGGCCCGTTATCCAGCGGCTGTCGTCCGAGGCGAGGAACGACACGATGTCGGCGATGTCCGTGGCGTCGGCCATCCGGGCCAGGGGCGAGGCGGAGCGCACCCCTTCGCGGGCCGCGGCGTTCTCCGGTCCGCGGAGCCAGCCGGCGTTCATGTCCGTGTCGACCACGCCGGGAGCCACGGCGTTGACCGTGATGCCCCGGGCGCCCACCTCCTTGGCCAGGGTGGAGGTGAAGACGTCGACGGCGCCCTTGGTCATGGCGTACGCGATCAGCTCGGGCATGGCCGCACCGCGGGTCAGATTCGTGGAGGTGTTGATGATGCGGCCGCCGTCGCGCAGCCGCTCCAGGCCGAGCTGGGTGACGAAGAACGGGGCCTTGGTGTTGACCGCGAAGAGCCGGTCGAAGTCCTCCTCCGAGACGCCGGCGAGCGGCTCGCGGACGCCGGCGATGCCGGCGTTGTTCACCAGGATGTCCAGGCCGTCCGCCTGGGTGTCGAACGCGGACCACAGGGCCTCGGCGCTGCCCGGCCGCCCCAACTCCGCCTGCAGGGCGGACGCCTGGCCGCCCGCGGCCTCGATGGCGGCCACCGTGTCCTTCGCCGCGGCTTCGTCCCGGCCGTAGTGCACGACGACGCGCGCGCCGTCCGCCGCCAGCCGCTCCGAGATGGCCCGGCCGATGCCCCTGCTGCCACCCGTCACCAGCGCGGTCCTGCCTGCGAGCCTGCTCATGGAAGCCCCTCCCTTATTTCTGTAGCGGTCGCTATGGAAAGAACCTAACAGAGTTTTGCTAGCGGGCGCTATAGAATTCTCGAACGAGGGATGAGGGAGGCGACGATGGTTGACGGCGAGCGGTCGCGGCAGGCGGCCGACCAGCCCGGAACGGTTCACGCGCGCCGCGCGGCCGGCGCGTCGGGGACGGCGGAGTCCGCCCCCGCCCCCGCCCCCCGCCCCCCGCCCCCGCCAAGCGGCGTGGCCGGCCGCGGGCCTTCGACCGGGAGACGGCTCTGGAGCAAGCCATGCGCTCCTTCTGGGAGCAGGGCTACGACGCGACCTCGATCTCCGACCTGACCCGCGTGATGGGCATCAGCGCGCCCAGCCTGTACGCCGCCTTCGGGGACAAGAAGGCCCTGTTCGGCGAGGTGGTGGCGGAGTACGGGCGGCTGTACGGCAACTTCATCGGCCGGGCCGTGGCCGAGGAACCGACCGCCCGGCGGGCCGTGGAGCGCGCGCTGCGCGAGGCCGCGGTGGAGTACACCGCGCCCGGCCGGCCGCACGGCTGCCTCATCATCAGCGCGGCGCTCAACACCACGCCCGCCTCCGCGGAAGTCGCCGAGTCGCTGCGGGAGATACGGCAGTCCAACATCGCGGAGATCGAGCGGAAGATCCGCGCGGACGTGGCGGCGGGCGAGCTGCCGGCCGGTACGGACGCCGCGGCCCTCGCGCACTACACGGGAGCCGTCCTCCAGGGGATGTCGCAGCAGTCACGGGACGGCGCCGACCAGGAGACGCTGGAGCGGATCGCGGGTACGGCGATGCGGGCCTGGCCCGGCACACCCTGACACGTGCGGCGACGGCCGGCCGCGTCACCCGTACGGGGGAGCGGCCGACGGCCGGGAGCGGGGGAGAGGGCCCTGAAAACACCCGCGGGCCGCGGCGCCGGGACAGGACCCTCAACCTGTCCGGCACCGCAGCCCGGAGCTGACATCGGCCGGTGCACGCCGTGAGGTGTGCGGTTCCTCGCGGCGCCCGGTCCGGCCGATCGGAGGCCGCGGCGCAGTCAGGGCAGAGAGCGCCTCGGTCCTCTATCCGCCTTCCTGTGCGGGGAAGGCGGAGGCCTTTACCGAATCATTGTGGACTAGACCATGCTCATCAGTCCATGCCTGTGCACGGTCAACGCTTACACCGTACGCCGGTAGGCTCGCATGTGTGCCCTCCATGAACGATCTCGTCCGCCAGCACACCGCTCTGAGCGACTCCGACCTCGAGTGGCTCCACATGCTGGTCTCCGAATGGCAGCTGCTGTCCGACCTGTCCTTCGCCGACCTCGTCCTGTGGGTGCCCACCCTGGACGGCACCCGCTACGTGTCGGTCGCGCAGATGCGCCCGAACACCGGTCCGACGTCGTACCAGGACGACATGGTCGGCCACCTGGTGCCGCGCGGCCGCCGCCCCATGCTCGATTCCGCGTTGGACGAGGGCCGCATCGTACGCGAGGGCGACCCCGAGTGGCGCGAGGAGGTGCCCGTACGGGTCGAGTCCATCCCCGTACGCCGTGAGGGCCGGGTCCTCGGTGTCATCGCCCGGAACACCAACCTGCTGACCGTACGGACCCCCAGCCGGCTGGAGCTCACCTACCTGCAGAGCGCCTCCGACCTGGCGCAGATGATTGCCGCAGGATCGTTTCCCTTCCCCGGCCAGCAGGTCGACATGGACGCCTCGCCGCGGGCCGGTGACGGGCTCATCCGGCTCGACGCCGACGGCGTCGTCCAGTACGCCAGCCCGAACGCGCTCTCCGCTTACCACCGCCTCGGACTCGCCGCCGACCTCGTGGGCCACCACCTCGGCCGGGCCACCGCCGAACTGGCGCCCGCCCGCGGCCCCGTGGACGAGGCACTGGTGAAGCTCGCCAGCGGCTGGGCACCGCGTGAATTCGAGGTCGAGGGGAACGACGGCGTCATTCAACTGCGCGCCATCCCGCTCAAACCGAAGGGCACGCACATCGGTTCACTCGTGCTGCTGCGCGACGTCACCGAATTGCGACGCCGAGAGCGCGAATTGATTACGAAGGACGCGACCATCCGGGAAATCCACCACCGGGTGAAGAACAACCTGCAGACCGTAGCCGCCCTGCTGCGGCTGCAGGCCCGCCGGATGGATTCGCCGCAGGGGCGCGAGGCGCTCAACGAGGCGGTCCGCAGGGTCGGTTCGATCGCGATCGTCCATGAGACGCTGTCCCAGACGCTGGACGAGCGGGTGGAGTTCGACGAGATCGCCGACCGGGTGCTGGCCATGGTGGCGGAGATCTCGCCCGGAAAGGTGACCGGACGGCGCAGCGGCCGCTTCGGGATTCTGGACGCCGAGGTCGCGACCCCGCTGTCGATGGTGCTCACCGAAGTCCTGCAGAACGCCCTGGAGCACGCCTTCGCGCCGGGGGAGCTCGGCACGGTCCAGGTGGGCGCGGTACGCGGCGGCAGCTCCACGGAGCCGCGGCTGCGGGTCACCGTCCAGGACGACGGGCGCGGGCTGCCCGAGGGGTTCGACCCGCAGCGTGCGGGCAACCTCGGCCTGCAGATCGTCCGCACGCTGGTCGAGGGCGAGATGGGCGGCACGTTCGACATGCTGCCGGCGCCGGAGCGCGGCACCCAGGTGGTGCTGGACATCCCGGTGCGGGCCGAGAAGCACTGAGGTACCGCGGCTGAACGGTCCGGTACTCGGGCGCGGTTCAGTACTCGGGCACGGTCCGGTACTCGGGCACGGTCCGGTGCTCGGGCACGGTCCGGTGCTCGGGCACGGTCCGGTACTCGGGCGCGGTCCGGTGCTCGGGCGCGGTTCAGTACTCGGGCTCGGTCCGGTACTCGGGCGCCGCGTCCGAGGGCCGGATGCGCGGGCGTACGCACGGGCGCCCCCCCGCCGTGCACACGCCGCATGTGCCCCGGGCGCTCCCGGCACGCGTCGCCCGGACGGTGGACGGCTGACGGGCAGCAGCAGCGGCTCCGGCCCGGCCCCGGACAGCAGTAAGCCCCGGACCGAGTTACGGTCCGGGGCTCAAAGCTCACGTTGCTTAGCGCATCGGGGGTACTGCGCGCTGCGGCTCGGATGCCACGGGGCGTCTGGTTCAGGCGCTGGCGTTGCGCGCCCGGTTACGAGCCGCACGGCGCTTCATTGCGCGGCGCTCGTCCTCGCTCAGACCACCCCAGACGCCGGAGTCCTGGCCGGACTCGAGCGCCCACTGCAGGCACTGCTCCATGACGGGGCAGCGGCGGCAGACGGCCTTGGCTTCCTCGATCTGCAGCAGCGCAGGACCGGTGTTGCCGATGGGGAAGAAGAGCTCGGGGTCTTCCTCGCGGCAAACGGCGCGGTGACGCCAGTCCATGGCTGCTCCATCTCCTCGTATTACGGGAAAGTTGCTTGTGAATGTGAACGCTTTCACGAATCCCTCCGCAAGGGAAGGGCCGAACGCCCGCAAGGGGCTGGTGCGGTCCTGGGAAAGAGGAGGGGATTCGGGCTCTCAAGGGGGCCGGTAGAGCGGCCGTCCCGATCGCCATGAAGAGACTCGCAAACCTCGGCGACGGATACAACCCCTTCCGGAAACTTTTTTTTGATTCCTTGGTGTCGCCTAGGTCACAGCCGTACTTCTAGGGGGTGGAAGTCAGCCTAAACGTTCGACTGAAAGGACTTTAGGCCCTACTGCTCACACAATCACACGCAGTGCACGGCGTACGCCTGTGAACGTCACGCTGGAACGCAGTCCCAGGTGGTCGCCGTCCATCTGAAAGGGCAGTGGAACCTGTGAATGCAAGGTGAAGTCTGTCTGATCATGGAGCGATACGGCGTGCTTTCCCTGTGGCCCGCGGTCGGGGGTTGACGCCAGCAGCTGGGTGGCGTAGCGCGCGACCGCCGGGGTGGACAGTCTGGTCAGCGCGAACACGTCCAGAGCGGTGTCGAAGGACGCCTTCGGAGCCGGGTACACCGGACGGTTGCCCAGGTAGGTCCAGGGTGCGGTGTTGCAGATTATGGACAGGACGAGATCCTCGATCACCTCCGTCGTGCCTGGTTCGGCGCCCGGGCGCTCCAGCGTGATCGTGCCGTGCCGGCGGTGCGGGTCGCCCATGAACTGGCGCATCACCTGCCGCACGTACAGCGCGTGCGTCGAACGCTTGCCGCGTTCGCGCTGCTGTTCGACTCGGCCCACGACTCCGGCGTCGAAGCCGAACCCCGCGCAGAAGGTGAACCAGCGCTCGGGAATCATTTCGTCCTGGGTGTCCGCTGTGCCGGCGGCCAAACCCAGTCCGACCGTCCGTTCGCTGCCGTCGCGCAGCGCGTCCAGCAGGGCGCCGGTGGCCTCCACGGCGTCGTTCGGCAGGCCGAGGGCGCGGGCGAAGACGTTGGTGGAGCCGCCGGGGACCACGGCGAGGCGCGGCAGCGCCTCCGGATCCGGGCCGTGCGTCAGCAGACCGTTGACGACCTCGTTGACCGTGCCGTCGCCGCCGAGCGCGACCACCAGCTCCGTCTCGCCGCTCTCCGCGGCCCGGCGGGCCAGGTCCCGCGCGTGACCTCTGTACTCGGTCTGCGCGACCTCCAGCTTCAGGTCACTGGCCAGCGCGTGGGCCAGTACGTCACGGGTGCGCGCACTGGTGGTGGTTGCCGCGGGGTTGACCACAAGTAGTGCACGCATGGGATGCAGGGTACCTACCTGCTGGTACGAGGGCCCAGCCCTGCCCGTCAGGTGGACCGGGCTCCGGCGCTACCCTGCTGGGGTGAGCAGCAGCAAGCAGAACCGGACCGCAGCCGCCCCCACGCCCGCCCCCGAGCCGGCCGGGCCACGGCCGCGCAGGCTGACCGCGGCGGCGGCGCTCACGGGCCTGGAAGGGCTCGCGCTGGCGGCGCTGGGCGTCTACATGCTGGTCGACGGGCTCACCGGTTCGCCGGACAGCCCGCGTCAGGCCGAGATGGGCGGGATCACCCTCATCGTGCTGGCACTGCTGCCGCTGATCGCCGCGCGCGGGCTGTGGCTGCGGCGCCGCTGGAGCCGCGGGCCCTCGCTGATCACCCAGATCGTGGCGCTGCCGGTGGCCTGGACGCTGATCAACGGCGGCGGCGCGCTGCTCGCGGGCGGCATCGTCCTGGGCGTGGTGGCGCTCGTCGTGCTCGGCCTGCTGGTCAACCCGACGGCCACCGAGGCGCTGGGCATCGGCCCGCGCGAGGACGGCTAGGTCGTTTCTGACGGCTCTTGGCCGACTGCCGGGGAGATCATCCGCGCAACGCGAATTGCCTCGTGAGGCGCCTGCCACCCAGCCGGCCACACCCATGGCAGCCATCGGATGGGTTCAAGAGCCGTCAGAAGGGCTCTAGCCGTACACGGGCGCGCCGGCGAGCGCCCCCGGAAGCCGGGGCGGCCGGTCGTACGCGAAGGGCGCGGGCGCACCGTCCGGGAGGCTCGCTGTGCCTCCCGGGCCGTCCGGTGCGGACCGCGCCCAGGGGTGCTGTCGCCGGGAGTCGGCAGGTCCGGCGGTCTCCCGCCCCGCCGGAGCGTCGCCCTACTCCTCGACCAGCAGCTTGTCGCGGAGCTGGGCCAGGGTGCGGGCCAGCAGCCGGGAGACGTGCATCTGCGAGATGCCGACCTCCTGGGCGATCTGCGACTGGGTCATGTTGCCGAAGAAGCGCAGCAGCAGGATCTTCTTCTCGCGCGGCGGCAGGTCCTCCAGCAGCGGCTTGAGGGATTCGCGGTACTCCACACCCTCCAGCGCCTCGTCCTCGGCGCCCAGGGTGTCGGCGACCGCGGGGGACTCGTCGTCGGTGTCGGGAACGTCCAGCGAGAGGGTGCTGTAGGCATTGGCCGATTCCAGCCCCTCCAGCACCTCTTCCTCGGAGATGCGCAGGTGCTCGGCCAGCTCGTGGACCGTGGGCGCACGGCCGTGCCGCTGGGAGAGCTCAGCGGTCGCCGTGGTCAGCGACAGCCGCAGCTCCTGCAGCCGGCGCGGCACCCGGACCGCCCAGCCCTTGTCGCGGAAGTGCCGCTTGATCTCGCCGACGACGGTCGGGGTGGCGTACGTGGAGAACTCCACGCCGCGCTCCGGGTCGAACCGGTCCACCGACTTGATCAGGCCGATCGTGGCGACCTGGGTCAGGTCGTCCAGCGGCTCGCCGCGGTTACGGAAGCGCCGGGCGAGATGCTCCACCAGGGGCAGGTGCATCCGGACCAGGGTGTTGCGCAGCTCCGCGCGCTCGTCGGAGCCCTCCGGAAGCTTGCGCAGCTCGTAGAACATCGCGCGGGCACCGCTGCGGTCGTGCGGATCCTGCGCATCATGGGGGTGATGCTGCGGATCCTGCTGCTGCCGCTGCTGCTCGCTGTGGTCCATGTGGTCCGCCCGCTCTGCCTGCTCCGCCGCGTTCAACCGGCCGCTGAGGTCGTCCGAGCCCATCGGGTGCGGCCGGGCCTGCTGCTCGGGGATGGCCAGTCTCGGCTCCATCCGCGCGCCGCGCTCCAGATCCTTCACAGGGCCCCCTCTTCGGTCATGGCGCTCCGGGAGCGGCGCCGCGCTTCTTGTGCAGACTGATGGAGACCGTCCGGTCCTCGGCGACGGTGGAGTCGACCTCGCCGGCCAGTGCGGAGAGCACCGTCCAGGCGAAGGTGTCGCGCTCGGGGGCGCGGCCGTCGGTGGTGGGGGCCGACACGGTCACTCGCAGCGCGTCGCCGACCAGCCGGAAGACGCAGCTCAGCACACTGCCGGGGACGGCTTGCTGCAGGAGGATCGCGCACGCCTCGTCGACGGCGATACGCAGATCCTCGATCTCGTCGAGGGTGAAGTCCAGACGGGCTGCCAGTCCGGCCGTGGCCGTACGCAGCACCGAAAGGTAGGCACCCGCGGCGGGCAGCCGGACTTCCACGAAGTCCTGAGTAGTCCCGGGCTCGCCTGCGATAGGGGACACCCTCACCTCCAAGGTGACACAAGCTGATTGAGCTGATATTCATGCCGGACCGGCTTCTCCCGGCGGGAGAAGCGGCCACCGGCACAGCGCATGCGCTGTGTGACGCTATCGCGATCTGCGGTGCAATGTCGCCCGGGATCGGCGTGGCTGCCTGCCTGGCACGACAGTGGGACTCGCGGTGTCCCGCAAACCTACGAGTGTCACTCATTGTAAGCCTACGGGTACGGACAGTGGCTAGGGGTCTGCACTGCCAAATCGGCGCCGGTTACGCTGCGTTGGCATCTGCAGTTGCCGCGAGCTCGTGCAGTGCCTCTCCAGTGAGCCGGAAGACGGTCCATTCGTCCATGGGCTGAGCACCGATCGACTTGTATATACCGATGGACGGTTCATTCCAATCCAGGACTGACCATTCAAAACGTCCGTATCCACGGTGGACGCATATCTGCGCCAAGGTCGAGAGCAGTGCCTTGCCGTGGCCGCCGCCGCGGTACTCGGGGCGAACGTACAGGTCCTCCAGATAGACACCGTGCGTGCCCGTCCAGGTGGAGAAGTTCCGGAACCACAGGGCAAAGCCCACGGGCGCCCCGGACTCCTCCGCGATCAGTCCGAAGACGGCCGGATGGTCGCCGAACAGGGCGTCGCGCAGCTGCTCTTCGGTGGCCTTCGCGGACTCCGGCTCGCGCTCGTACTCCGCGAGCTCGCGGATCATGGCGTGGATGGCGGGGACGTCGTCGGGCGTCGCGTTGCGGATCATGCCGTGAAGGCTAGCCGTACCCACTGACAGCCGGCCGCGGCGAAGGGCCCCGGCGGGCGGGCCGCAGGTCCCGTCCGCGCGTACCGCCGGGCGCGGCTCACACCAGGGACTTGTCGGCGAAGCACCAGCGCCAGTCCTCGCCCGCCCCGAAGGAGCGCATCACCGGGTGCCCGGTCTGCTCGAAGTGTGCCGTGGCGTGCCGGTACGGCGAGGAGTCGCAGCAGCCGACGTGTCCGCAGACCAGGCAGAGCCGCAGCTGCACGGGGTGGCTGCCGGCGGCGAGGCACTCGGGACAGGTGTCGCTCAGTGCGGCCGGTTCGGGGCGCGGCAGTTCGAGAACGTGCGGACACTCGCTCATGATTGCCAGATTAGCCGGAACACGGGGACGGGTCGTGCCATGGACGTGATGCCACTGTTGTCGCTGGTCGCCGGGAGTGCGGCGGTCGCGGGACTCGCGCGGCGCACCCCGCTGCCCGCGCCCCTGCTGCTCGTCGCGGCGGGGCTCGGGGCCGCGTACCTGCCCGGGGTCCCCGACTACCCGCTCGACCCGCACATCGTGCTGCCGCTGCTGCTGCCGCCCCTGCTGCACACCGCGGCGCTGGACAGCTCCTACCTGGACCTGCGGGCCAATGTGCGCCCCGTGGCGCTGCTGTCGGTCGGCTACGTGCTCTTCGCGTCGCTCGTCGTGGGGTACGCCGCGTACCTCGTGATCCCGGACCTGCCGCTGACCGCGGCGCTCGTGCTCGGTGCCGTGGTCGCGCCCCCGGACGCGGTGGCGGCCACCGCCATCGCCCGCCGGCTGCGGCTGCCCGGCCGGATCACGACCATCCTGCAGGGTGAGTCGCTGGTCAACGACGCCACCGCCATCACCGCGTACAAGGTGGCGCTCGCCGCGGCCGTCGGTGAGGGCGCGACCTGGGCCGGCGGCCTGAAGGAATTCCTGATCGCGTCGGTCGGCGGTATCGGGATCGGGCTGGTCCTCATGGGGCCGCTGCACTGGCTGCGCTGCAAGCTGCGGGACTCCGCGCTGCTGGAGAACACCCTGTCGCTGCTCATCCCGTTCCTCGCGTACGCGGTGGCCGAGCAGGTCGGCGCCTCCGGAGTGCTCGCCGTCGTGGTGGTCGCGCTGTACCTCGGGCACCGCTCGTGGCAGGTGAACTTCGAGACGCGGCTCCAGGAGGCCGCGGTGTGGTCGATGGTCTCCTTCGTGCTGGAGTCCGCGGTGTTCGCGCTCATCGGACTGCAGCTCCCGGTCGTGCTGCGGGGGCTGGGGGAGTTCAGCACCGCGCAGGCGCTCACGTACGCCGCGCTGGTCTTCGTGGTGGTGGTGCTGGCGCGCTTCCTGTGGGTGTTCCCCGCGACCTACCTGCCCCGGTGGCTGTCGGCGCGGATCCGGGAGCGCGAGCCCTCGACGACCTGGTCGGCGCCGGTGATCGTGGGCTGGGCCGGGATGCGCGGCGTGGTCTCCCTGGCGATCGCCTTCTCCATCCCGCAGACGGTGCACGACGGGGAGCCGTTCCCGGCGCGCAACCTGGTGCTCTTCCTGACCTTCAGCACCGTCATCGGCACCCTTGTGATCCAGGGGCTGACGCTGCCGCCGCTGATCCGCGCCCTGAAGCTGCCCCGCCCGGACCCGCAGGCCGAGACGCTCGCCGAGGCGCAGGCCCAGAACGACGCGTCGGACGCGGCGGAACGGCGGCTGGGCGAGCTCCTGGAGGACCCGCGCAACGCTCTGCCGGGGCCCCTGGAGGACCGGCTGCGCACCGTCCTGGAGCGGCGCCGCAACGCCGTCTGGGAGCGGCTGGGGCCGGCGAACGCGGAGACGGGGGAGTCGGTGGAGGCGACCTATCTGCGGCTGGCCCGGGAGATGATCGGCGCGGAACGCGAGGTCTTCGTGCAGCTGCGCGACGCGCGGCGGATCGACGACGAGATGCTGCGGACCCTGCTGCGCCGGCTGGACCTGGAGGAGGCGGCGGCGTACCGGGAGACGGTGAGCCCGGAGTAGGCGGTCCGGCCGCCCCGTACGGCAGCGAGCCGACAAGCGCGCCGCCCCGTACGGCGCGGCGTGTCTCAGGGAGCGCCGGTGATCACCGCGGTCACGGTGGTGCCCGGCGCGAAGGCGCCTTCCTCCGCGCGCGTCACCAGACCCAGCAGCAGCTTCGCCACGTAGACCCGCTCCAGGGACAGGCCGTGCCGCGCCTCGAAGTCCGCGGCGAACGCCTCCAGCTCCGGCGTGGTGCGGGCGTACCCGCCGCAGTGGAACGCGGTGTCCAGCCGCCAGTCGCCGCGCCGGCCCCCGAAGGCGGCCTCCTGGAGGCGGAGCACGTCCGCTCCGAGGAAGTGGCCGGGGCCGGGGCCGCTCTTCAGTACGGGGAAGCCGAGGGCGCGCTGCCCCGGGGCGAGGCCGGCGGCCAGCCCCGCGAGGGTGCCGCCGGTACCGCACGCCACGGCCGCCACATCGGTGGTCCCGGCCAGCTCGCGGCCCAGGGACGCGCTGCCGCGGGCGGCGAGCGCGTTGCTTCCGCCCTCGGGGACCAGCCGGTACGGCCCGAAGCGCGCGCGGAGCGCGTCGAGCAGGCCGGGATCGTCCTTGCGGCGGTAGCGGGCGCGGTCGAGGAAGTGCAGCCGCATGCCGTCGGCGGCACAGCGGGCCAGCGAAGGGTTCAGCGGCCGGTCCGCCAGCTCCTCGCCCCGTACGACGCCTATGGTGGCCAGGCCCAGCAGACGGCCCGCCGCGGCGGTGGCGCGCAGGTGGTTGGAGTACGCGCCGCCGAACGTGAGGAGCGTGTGGTCGCCGGCCTCCGCGGCGGCGCGGAGGTTGGGCTCCAGTTTCCGCCACTTGTTGCCCGGCAGGTCGGGGTGGATCAGGTCGTCCCGTTTGAGCAGCAGGCGTACGCCGCGGCGCGCGAACCGGTCGTCCTCGATCTCCTGGACCGGGGAAGGCAGGCGCGGCCGCAGCGTCATGGGGTCGGGGACGGTGCCGGTCACGCCCCCATTGTCCGTGCGGCACCCGCCGCCGATCGAATCGGTGTACGGACGGCCGCTGTGCCGGGCTCCCGGCCGCCCGGCGGGCGGCCGCCCCGGCCGGAGGTCACCGCAGCCGCTTCCCGATGCGCTCCCGCAGCGCGTCCATCGTGAAGCCGCGCGGGTCGACCTTGCCCGGCTGCCACTCCAGGTGGCCGAGCACCGAGCGTTCGTTCCAGCCGTGCACCCGGCACACCGCGGCGGCCGCCTTCTCGATGGCCTCCATCTGCGCGTCGGGCCACGGGTCCACGCCGTCGCCGAGGTTCTCGCACTCGAAGCCGTAGTAGACGCGGTTGCCGTCGGTGTCGGCCTCGTTGTCCGGCGGCAGCCGCTTCTCGGCGATCACCGCCTTGAGGACGTCGCCGTCGCCGAGTCCCGCGTGGTTGGCGCGGCCGTGGCCGACCAGATGGACGGTGCCGTCCTTGGTGATCACGCCGTGGCACAGCGGGCCCGGCAGTTCCGGGTGGCCGTCGTAGCAGAGCTGCACGGTCTCCTCGGCGCCCGAGGTCACGGTGTGGTGGATCATCACGCCGTGCACGCCGCCCCAGGGGCCCTTGTGGTTGCGGTTGTGGGTGCGCCAGTCGCGGACCTCGACGACGCGCAGCCCTTCGTCCCGCAGCGCTTCGAGGAATCTGTCCGCCGACATGGGTGCGGCCATGGGCGCCTCCGTTCCAGGTGCACGACGGCCGCCGATCGCGTACCGCCTCGTAAATCGCTTGTACTGGAACGGGAGGTTCGGGGTCAGCAGTTCGCCGCCAATGCGAGGCGAACCGGCCACTTCCGGGGCATACGCTGGACATATGTCCCCGCGGGCCGGGTTTCACGCAGGGGCACTCAGGGAACTCGGAGGCACTTCGCGCGCCGGCGCCCGGGGAGCGCACGGCGCGCGCCCGGAGCCGTCAGGCGCCGCGCAGGAAGCTGTCCCCGTGCACCGCGATGTGCGCTTCGAGCGCCTGCAGGGCCGCCGCGGTGGACTCCGGGGAGCCGCTGCCGCGCCGCTCGGCGTAGTACGCAGCGCCCAGCCGCTTCAGCAGGTCGGAGCCCGCGCGCTGCTGCTGCACCTCGTCCATCTTCTGCTTGCCCTGTGCCAGGCCGCGCTGTGCCTGCTCCTTGGCACGGTCCAGGAATCCCGCCATCGTGCTGCCTCCCGCTCGGTCCTTCGGTCTCGCAGACACCGGCGCCCGCCTTGCCCGGCCCGGTGCGTGCCGTACCCGATCAACGGCCGGGACGCTGCGGCGGTTCCCGTGCCAGGCTGGAGAGGTGTACCGGGAACGGCCCTCCGCACTGCCCGGCGCCGCCGTGTGGACCAAGTCCCCCGAGCCGGCGCCGCGCCCCGTGCTGCCCGACGGCTGCACGGACCTGATCTGGTACGACGGCAGGCTCCTCGTCGCGGGCCCGGACACCCGCGCCCATCTGCCGCACTCCCCGGAGCGCGCCCCGGAGGCGCCCGTCGTCGGCCTCCGCTTCGCCCCGGGACAGGGCCCCGCCGTCTTCGGGGTGCCCGCGGACGAACTCCGTGACCTGCGCGTCCCCCTCACCGACCTGTGGCCCGCCGCCCAGGTGCGGCGGCTCGCCGACGAGCTCGCCGAGGCCACGGCGCCCGGCCGGGCCCTGGAGGCGGCGGCCGTCGGACGGCTGCGTACGGGGGCCGCGCCCGACCCGGCCCGCGGCCTGATCGCACGCGCCGCGGCCCGGGGCACGCCGGTCGGGGAGCTGGCCGAAGCGGTGGGCGTGGGCGAGCGCCAGCTGCGCCGCCGCTGCCTGGCCGCCTTCGGGTACGGTCCCAAGACGCTCGGCCGGGTGCTGCGCCTGGTGCGCGCCCTGGACCTCGCCCGCTCCGGGATGCCGTACGCACAGGTCGCCGCGGCCGCCGGGTACGCCGACCAGGCCCACCTGGCGCGCGAGGTGAAGGCGCTGGCGGGTGCTCCGCTGGGGACGGTCCTCGCGCCGGGATAGCGTGTGCCCCATGGACTACCAGGCCGTTCTCGAGGAGGTGGCGGCGCACGCGCGCCCGCTGGTACGGCAGGGGAAGGTCGCCGACTACATCCCCGCGCTGGAGCAGGTCTCGCCGGACCGCTTCGGGATCGCGCTCGCCGACATCCACGGGGACGTGTACGGGGTGGGGGACTGGGAGGTCCCGTTCTCCGTGCAGTCCATCTCCAAGGCCTTCTCCCTCGCCCTCGTACTGGCGCAGGAGGACCAGCGCATCTGGGAGCGGGTGGGGCGCGAGCCTTCGGGTACGGCCTTCAACTCCCTGGTGCAGCTGGAGTGGGAGCAGGGCATCCCGCGCAATCCTTTCCTCAACTCGGGGGCGCTGGTGGTCACCGACCGGCTGCAGACCCTCACCGGTGACGCCAGCACCGCCATGCTGGACTTCCTCCGTGAGGAGAGCGGCAATCCCGGACTCTCCTTCGACCAGGTCGTGGCCGGTTCGGAGGCCGAGCACGGGGACCGCAACTCCGCGCTGGCCCACTTCATGGCGAGCTTCGGCAACCTGGAGAACCCGGTACCCAGCGTCATCGAGCACTACTTCTGGCAGTGCTCCATCGAGATGAGCTGCCGGGACCTGGCCACGGCCGGCGGCTTCCTCGCCCGCCACGGGCTGCGCGCCGACGGCACCCGGCTGCTGGAGGCCCGCGACGCCAAGCGGATCAACGCGGTGATGCTGACCTGCGGTACGTACGACGCCGCCGGCGAGTTCGCCTACCGGGTGGGGCTGCCCGCGAAGAGCGGTGTGGGCGGCGGCATCGTGGCGGTCGTCCCCGGACGCTGCACGCTGTGCGTATGGAGTCCGGGGCTGGACGCGCGCGGCAACTCGGTCGCCGGGGCGGCGGCGCTGGACCACTTCACGACGCTCACCGGGTGGTCGGTGTTCTGAGCGCCGGTGCCCGTCCCGCGTGTCAGGGCAGGGGCGCGAAGAGGTCGACGCCGTGGCCGTCCGGGTCGAGGACGACGGCGTAGCGCTGGCCCCAGACGGCGTCCCACGGCTTCTTCCCGCCGCGGTACCCGGCGTCGACCAGCTCGGCGTAGAGGGCGTCGACCGCCTCCGGCCCCGGGCATTCGAAGGCGAGGTGGGGCGTGTTCCCGGTGGACAGTTCCCAGTCGGGGTCGAGGGCGCGCAGCGTCTCGTGGCTGTCCCACATCAGCCGCAGTCCGCCCGGCAGCTGTGCCTCCGCGTGCGGGGCGGTGTCGGCCTCCGCCGGGATGTCCAGGCCGAGGCGCCGGTAGAAGGCGAGCGAGGCCGCCATGTCCGCGGCGGCCAGGCCGAGCGCGGCGAACCGGGGCGCGGGTACGGCCCGGCCGGTGGCGTTCTCGGACGTGTGCTTCGAGGTGTTCCGCTCAGTCATGGGCCGAGCGTACGAAGGCGCCGCCCTGGCCGTCTTGAAGGAATCGGACATCGTCCGGCTGCGCCACTGAGGCCGGCGTCGCGTCTTCGAGGGCGGGGCCGCGCCGCACCACTGAGGCCGCCGCCGCGTCTACAGGGCCGGCCCGCCGCCCGCCTTCGGGGCCGGCGCGGCGCAGCGCTCACGGGCAGCGGACGATCTGCCCCGCATAGGAGAGGTTGCCGCCGAACCCGAAGAGGAGGACCGGCGCGCCCGAAGGGATCTCGCGCCGTTCGACCAGCTTCGAGAAGGCGAGCGGCACCGACGCCGCCGAGGTGTTGCCGGACTCCACGACGTCCCGGGCGATCACCGCGTTGACCGCCCCGATGCGCTCCGCGACCGGTTCGATGATCCGCAGGTTGGCCTGGTGCAGCACCACGCCGGCCAGCTCCTCGGGCCGTACTCCGGAGCGCTCGCACACCTGGCGGGCGACGGCCGGCAGCTGCGTGGTGGCCCAGCGGTAGACCGCCTGGCCCTCCTGGGAGAAGCGGGCGGGCTCCCCCTCGATGCGCACCGCGTCGCCCATCTCGGGGACCGAGCCCCACAGCACCGGGCCGATCTCCGGCTCCGCCGCCGCCGTCACCACCGCGGCGCCCGCGCCGTCGCCCACCAGGACGCAGGTCGAGCGGTCCGTCCAGTCCACGACGTCGGTGAACTTCTCCGCGCCGATCACCAGCGCGTTGCGTGCCGAGCCGGCCCGGACGGCGTGGTCGGCGGTGGCCAGCGCGTGGGTGAAGCCCGCGCACACCACGTTGACGTCCATCGCGGCGGGCGCCGCCAGGCCGAGCCGGGCGGCCACCCGGGCGGCCGTGTTCGGCGAACGGTCCGTGGCCGTGCAGGTGGCGACGAGGACGAGGTCGATGTCGGCGGCGGCCAGGCCGCTCGCCGCGAGCGCCTTCGCCGCTGCGGCCGCCGCCATCGCGTCCACGGTCTCGTCGGGCGCGGCGATGTGCCGCGTACGGATGCCGACCCGGCTGGTGATCCAGGCGTCGTCGGTGTCGACGAGCTCGGCCAGGTCGTCGTTGGTGAGCACCTTGGCGGGCTGGTAGTGGCCCAGCGCAAGGATGCGCGACCCGGTCATCTCTCCCCCTGTGGGTGAATGGAAGCGGTGTGAAACGGAAACGGAATCCCGACCTCACCAGTGTTGGCGGTGGGCCGGTGGTGAAGGGTGCGAGTCCGTACAGTCTTCGAGGCACGGTTCTGGAGACTTCCGACCGTCACCCGGCGATTCCGCTGAGAGCGAGGCGCGGTGCGCCCGTACGTCCGTACGGGCAGAGTCGGCGCCATGAGACTGCTGATGCTGGGTGGCACGGAGTTCGTCGGACGGGCCGTGACCGAGGCGGCCCTCGCGCGGGGATGGCAGGTCACGGTGTTCCACCGGGGCCGCCACGAGGCACCGCCGGGCGCGGCGGTGCTGCACGGTGACCGCACGGCCCCTGAGGGCCTCGCCGCGCTGCGTACGGGGGAGTGGGACGCGGTCGTGGACACCTGGTCCTGGGCGCCGTCGGCGGTGCGGGACACGGCCCGGCTGCTGGCCGGCAGGGCCGGGCGCTACGTGTACGTGTCCAGCGGTTCGGTGTACGCGTTCCCCCGGGCGGCCGGGCTGGGCGAGGAGGCCCCGCTGGTGCCGGGCGCGCCGGACGCCGGTGAGGTGGCGTACGCGGAGGACAAACGGGGCGGCGAGCTGGCGGTCACGGAGGCCTTCGGGGCCGGCCGGTCGGTGCTGGCGCGGGCCGGGCTGCTCCTCGGGCCGTACGAGAACATCGGGCGGCTGCCGTGGTGGCTGAACAGGATCGCCCGCGGCGGCCCCGTCCTGGCGCCGGGCCCGCACGGCCTCCCGATCCAGTACCTCGACGTCCGCGACCTCGCCGACTGGCTCCTGCACGCCGTCGGAGCGGGGCTGTCCGGCCCGTACAACCTGGTCAGCCGGAGCGGCCACGCCACCATGGGCAGCCTGCTGGAGGCGTGCGCGGCGGTCACGGGGTCCGCGGCGGAGCTCCGCTGGACCGCGCCCGAGGACGTGCTCGCCGCGGGCATCGAGCCGTGGACGGAGCTGCCGGTCTGGGTGCCGCCGGGAACGGAGTACCACGACACCCTGCACCGCACGGGGGTGGAGAAGGCGTACGCCGCGGGGCTGCGCTGCCGCCCGGTGGCGGAGACGGTGGCCGGCACCTGGGACTGGCTGCGGTCGGTGGGCGGCCGGGCGCCGCAGCGGCCGGACCGCCCGCCGGTCGGCCTGTCCCCGGAGAAGGAGGCGAAGGCGCTGGGCGCGGCCGGCAGCTGAGCGCCGCGGGCCGGGCCGGCGCGCACCCGGTACGGCCCGGCCCGCGTGGCCTCGTGCCGCTACAGCCAGCCGTTGCGCCGGAAGCCCCGGTGGATCACCGCGCAGGCCGCCACGATCACGACCATGGTCACCGGATAGCCGTAGACCCAGTCCTTGCCCCACAGGTGCTCGAAGTTCATGCCGTACACCCCGCACACCATCGTCGGGACGGCCAGGATGGCGACCCATGCGCTGATCCGGCGCATGTCCTCGTTCTGCGCGATGGTGACCTGCGCGAGGTGTGCCTGGAGTATGGAGTTCAGCAGCTCGTCGAAGGCGGTGATGCGCTCGGTGACCCGGGCCAGGTGGTCGGCGACGTCCCGGAAGTAGGTCCGGATGCGCGGGTCGACCTGGGTCAGCGCCTCGGTGGAGAGCCGGTGCAGCGGGCGGTCCAGCGGGGCCACGGCCCGCTTCAGCTCCAGCAGCTCGCGCTTGAGCTGGTAGATCCGCCCGGCGTCCGCGTTCCGCCCGCCCTCGGCGAAGACCTCGCTCTCCACCGCGTCGATGTCGTCCTGGACGGCCGCTGTGGCCTCCAGGTAGTCGTCGACGACGTGGTCGGCGATGGCGTGCAGGACGGCGGAGGGGCCGAGCGCGAGCTGTTCCGGTACGGCCTCCAGGGACTCGCGCAGCGGGCCGAGCGAGCCGTGGCCGCCGTGCCGGACGGTGATCACGAAGTCCTCGCCGGTGAACACCATGATCTCGCCGGTGTCCACCACCTCGCTGGTCGCGGTGAGCCGGTCGTGTTCGACGTAGCAGGCGGTCTTGAAGACGGTGAAGAGGTTGGTCTCGTACTGCTCCAGCTTGGGGCGCTGGTGGGCGAGGACGGCGTCCTCCACGGCCAGCGGGTGCAGCCCGAACAGTTCGACGATCCCGGCGAACTCCGCCTCGGACGGCTCGTGCAGTCCGATCCACACGAAACCGTCCCCCGAGGCGCGGACCTTGCGCACCGCCTCCTCGACCTGGTGGTCGCCGTCGAGCCGCACCCCGTCCGCGTAGACCGCGCAGTTGACGACCGCGGTGCCGAGCGGCGAGCGCGCCGGGTGGGCGAGGTCGACCCCGCGGCTGCGCTGCTGGGGCAGACGTACGGCCCGGCGGAGGTGGCGGATCATCGACATGGGCGGCTCCGGGGCGACTACGGTCGGGCGCCGTCCAGTATGCCGATCACGGCGTTCCGGTTCACCCCGCGCCCGTGACGTGCCGGTTCCGCGCGGCCCCGAGGCCCGTCAGGACCTGGGGGACCAGCAGCACCAGCAGGACGACGACCGGGACCGTCCAGGTACCGGAGGCGTCGTGCACGGCACCCAGGACGGCCGGGCCGGTCGCGGCCAGGACGTACCCGAAGCACTGCGCCATGCTGGACAGCTGCGACGCGTGCCTCGTGTCCGGCGCGCGCTGCACGATGAAGAGCAGCGCGAGGCTGATCGCGGCCCCTTGGCCGAGGCCGAGCAGCGTCATCCAGACGTACGCGCCGGACACCGGTGCGGCCAGCATCCCCGCCAGGCCGGCGGCGCACAGCACCGCGCCCAGCGCGGCCAGGGGGCCGGGGCGCAGCCTGCGGCCCGCGATCACCGGGGCGAGGAAGGAGCCCGCGATGCCCAGCAGCGAGGAGAAGGACAGCATCCAGCCCGCGTCGCCCGCGCTCGTCCCGGCGTCGGTGAGCATGGTCGGCAGCCAGGCGGCCGCCGCGTAGTAGCTGAGCGACTGCAGGCCCATGTAGCCGGTGACCTGCCAGGCCAGCGGGGACCGCCACAGGCCGCGCACCGGGTGCGCCGCCTGCCGCGCCGCGTCCGCCGGCAGTCGCGTACGGGACCGGGTCTGCGGCAGCCAGACCAGCAGCGCGACGACCGCGAGCGAGCCCCAGCAGGCCAGCGTGGCCTGCCAGCTGAGCCCGGTGGCGGTGCGCAGCGGTACGGTCACGCCCGCGGCGAGGGCCGCGCCGCCGAACAGCGACATGGAGTACAGCCCGGTCATCAGGCCCGCCCGGGCGGGGAAGTCCCGCTTGATCAGGCCGGGCAGCAGCACGTTGGCGACCGCGATCCCGGCGCCGATGACGACCGTGCCGGCGAACAGCGCGGCCACCTGGTCGGCCAGCCGCAGCGCGGTACCGGCGCAGATCAGCGCCATCGTGCCGAGCAGCGTCCGCTCCAGGCCGAAGCGGCGGCCGAGCCGCGGCGCGACGGGCGCGAGCAGGCCGAAGCAGAGCAGCGGGAGCGCGGTCAGCAGGCTGGTGGCGGCGGCCGACATGCCGCTGTCGGTGCGGATGGTGTCCGCCAGCGGGGAGACGGCGACGAGCGCCGGGCGCAGGTTCAGGGCCAGCAGGATGACGCCCGCCGCCAGATAGAGCGTGCCGCGCGCGGTACTCGGGGAGACGGACGCGGGCTCTCTCGTAGGGGCGGCGGCCGCGGGCCCTTCTGTACGTGCCACGGGCCCTTCCGTACGTGTCCCGGCCCCTTCCGTACGTATCGCCGTCCCGGTGTGTTCCGCTGTCATGCCTGCTCCCGAAGGGCCGTGGCCGCCTCGCCGAGGTGTGCCAGCGCGGCCTGTTCCGCGGCGTCCGCGTCCCCGGCCTCGATGGCGTCGACGATCGCGGCGTGCGCGTCGAACTGGTGGCGTACCGCGTCGGGCACGGGCGCCGCGACGACGGACCGCAGCGTGGCGCGCAGCGCGTCGGTGAGGTGCCCGTAGAGGTCGGCCAGGACGCTGTTGTGCGCGGCTGCGGCGACGGTGCGGTGGAAGGCGATGTCGGCCTCGATGAAGGCCGCGGTGTCGCCCGCCCGCCAGGCGTCGTCGCGGTCGGCGAGGGCGGCGCGCAGTGCGGCGACGTCCTCCTGGGTGCGGCGCTGCGCCGCGTACCGTGCCGCGTCCCGCTCCAGGGAGGCGCGGACCTCGTAGGCCTCCAGGTCGCAGGAGCGGCGCAGCCTGCGCTGCACGGCGGCCCCGAAGTCGCTGCCGGCGCGCACGTACGTGCCGTCGCCCTGGCGCGGCTCCAGCATGCCGGTGTGCACGAGGGCCCGGACGGCCTCGCGGACGGTGTTGCGGCCGACGTCGAGCTGCTCGACGAGCACGGGCTCCGCCGGGATCTTCGTGCCGACCGCCCACTCACCGGCCGCGATCAGGCCCTCCATCTGGTCGATGACCAGGTCCACCAGGCTGGTCCGGGTGGTGCTGCGCAACGGCATCGGCTGCCGTCCCCTTTCGGTGTCCGGACCCCGACGAGCCCGGTATCGATGAGATGACACGAGTACACCGGTGATAGGAACATCCCATGTTTGGACGTGTCAAAAAGCCCCGGGGCCGCACGGGGCCGGGGCGGGAACGGGGAGGCGGAGCGGCGAGGCGGAGCGGGCGGGTCCGGGGCGGTGCACTGAAACGCGCGGTGGAGCGCCGCGGGGGGGGGGGAAGCCACCGCGCATGGCGGGGGGTGAAACGCGCGGCCGCGGGCGGGCGCGCTGTGGGGGGATGCACGCGCGGTGGGGTTCGCGGGTCCCACCGCGCGTTCCAGTGCCGGCCTGGTGGCCGGCCGTCGGCCCATGGTCATCGGCAGTCGGCCGACGGCCGACGGTCCCGGTGGGTCAGGACGCCTCGCCGGAGCGGGCGCCCTTCAGGCCGTTCGCCCAGAGCTGGTCGACCTTCGCGCGCTCGTTGGCGTCCGGCTGGGAGTTGGTGCAGGACGGGCCGGGGCCGCCGCCGGACATCAGCTCGCTGCACGGGCCCTCGTAGTGGTCCGGCAGGCCGAGGACGTGGCCGGTCTCGTGCGCGGTCACGCGGGTGGAGTCGTACTCCTGGTTCTGCTGGTAGTCCAGGAAGATGTAGCCGCGGCCGTGGCCGTCGGTGCTGGCGTAGGAGCCGCGCGGGTCGTTGCCCTCGCGGTACTGGAAGTCCCCGCCGCTGCCCGCCTGGAGCTTGACGTTGGAGACGGCGCTGTTCCAGATCTGCGCGCTCGCGGATATCTGCTGCGCGAAGGTGGGCGCGGCGCTCGCGTCGTACGTCACCGTCACCGAAGCGGCGCCGGTCTTCTTCTGCTTGGCGAGCGCCGACTTCAGCACGGCCTCGAAGAACCGCTTGGTGTCGGCCTTCTCGGCGGCCGAGCCGACGTACTGCGCCGCGGTGACCCGGTTGTCCGCCGGGGCGGCCGAGGGGGTGGCCGCGGCGGGCACGGCGGCGGCGAGGCTCGCGGCCAGGCCCAGGCCGAGGGCAGCGGACAGCACCGTCTTAGGAGATCTCATGTGGGGGGCTCCTTAGTGTCCGGGGGCCCGGCCGAGGTGTGGGGCAACGGCCGGGGCCCGCGGATGAACTGTGGTGCCGCTGAGTCTGCGCGAGATGTTCACGGCCGCGGAGATTTCATGTGGCGATAGGACAGTCCAATAACCCGTGGGGAATGTGTGGTTCGCGGGGTTTGGGTGGCTGGTGCGACACGTAAGGACGTCGTTATGCTCCGCGCGTGGAGCTTGAGGTGAGGCACCTACGCGCACTGTGCGCCATCGCCGACACCGGCAGCGTACGCAAGGCCGCCCGGCAACTGGGCATGACCCAGCCCTCCCTGACCACACAGCTGCGGCGCATCGAGAACGCCCTGGGCGGCCAGCTCTTCTTCCGTGAGCGCTCCGGCAGCCGGCCGACCCCGCTCGGCCACACCGTTCTGCACCGCGCCCGGCCGATCGTCGCAGAGATGACCGCGCTGGTCGACGAGACGAGGTCGGCGGTGGTGCGCGAGCAGGGCACCCGGCTGCGCGTGGGCAGTACGGGGAGCCGCGCGGTGGCCGGCTGGCTGCGCAGGCTGCGGGCCCGGCTGCCCGAGACCGACACGACGATACGGATCGACCTCTCCGGCAACACCCTGCTCCAGATGGTCGCGGCCGGTCAGCTCGACGCGGCCTTCGTGCACGAGGTCGAGGGGGCGCCGCTGCGCGTCCCCGACGGCCTGGCCGAACGCGAACTCCTCGCCCGGGAGCCGCAGTTCATGGCGCTCCCGGCGACGCACCCGGCGGCCGCGCTGGAGTGCGTCACGCTGGCCGACCTCGCCGACGACCAGTGGATGGTCGACCCGTCGGTGGACGGCGAGTGGGCCGGACTGCGGCGGATCTTCACCGCGGCCGGGATGGACCCGCGCGTGGTGCACGGCGACTACCTCGCGGCGGCCGACCTGGTCGCGGCAGGCGAGGTCGTCACGCCCTGCCAGCCGACCTCCCGGCCCCGGCACGGGATGGTGGTCCGCCCGCTGTGCGGCGACCCGCTGGCCGTCCGGCTGTTCCTGGCGTACCGGGGCGGTGGCCGGGACACCGAGTGGGTCGACGCGCTCTTCGCCGACCTGCGGGCCGCATACATGGAAGTGGCCTGGTCGAGCACGGCCTACCGCAAGTGGCTGGTGCGCAACGAGAGCCTGCTGCCGGTGGGGTCCTAGCCATCTTCGGGGGCACGGGCGCCGCGTCTCCTGTATGCCGTGCGAGGGGCATCCGGGGTGAGGAGAATCCGTACCGGAGGCTCGTGCGCGGAAGGGCGGCAGGGCGGCCCGGAAAAATCTCGGGAATTCCTCCCGGCTTCTGTCGTGGTCCGGCCGCCGGCTCCGACGTCTCCGGCGAGAGGCGCCCAGCGGGGACGCCGAAGCTCCCGAAGGAGTGAGCGACGTGAAGTACATGCTGATGATCCAGGCGAGCCAGGCCGACTACGACGCCATGAACGGCAAGGACACCGGCAAGGCGCGGTGGACCGAGGCCGACCTGAAGGCGATGTTCCAGTTCATGGCGGCGCTCAACAACGACCTCGCCGAGAGCGGCGAGATGATCGACGGGCAGGGTCTGAGCGAGCCCGCCCAGGCCCGCGTCGTGTCCCCCGGCGAGGGCGGCGTGCCGGTCGTCGCCGACGGCCCGTACGGCGAGACCAAGGAGGTGCTCTGCGGCTACTGGCTGCTGGAGTGCGCCTCCCTGGACCGGGCCACCGAGATCGCCAAGCGCATCCTGGAGTGCCCGGTCCCCGAGGGCGCCGGGAACGGCCCCGTCACGATCCGGGCCGTCCCCGACAGCCCGCCCTGCGACATCTGAGCCGGCCACCGGGCCGTGGGCGCACCGGAACGGACCGAGGACCTGCTGCGCAGTCTGGCGCCGCAGGTCATCGGCGCGCTCGTCCGGCGGTACGGTCACTTCGACCTCGCCGAGGACGCCGTGCAGGAAGCGCTGCTGGCCGCCGCCCTCCAGTGGCCGGCGGCCGGCCGCCCGGACAACCCGCGCGGCTGGCTGATCAAGGTCGGTGCCCGCCGGCTGACGGACCTGCTGCGCAGCGAGGAGGCGCGCCGGCGACGCGAGGAGAAGGCATACGCGCTGACGCCGCGCGACGAGTTCCACGCTCCCGCGCCGGGGGAGAGCCGCGCCCCCGGTGCGGACGACACGCTCACCCTGCTGTTCCTGTGCTGCCACCCCGCGCTCACCCCGGCCGCGCAGACCGCGCTGACGCTGCGCGCGGTCGGCGGCCTCACCACGGCCGAGATCGCCCGCGCCTACCTGGTGCCGGAGCCTACGATGGCGCAGCGCATCACCCGCGCCAAGCAACGGGTCAGGGAGGCGGGCGGGCGCTTCCGGCAGCCGGCCCCCGAGGACCGCGCCGCGCGGCTCGACGCGGTCCTGCAGGTCCTCTATCTGATCTTCAACGAGGGGTACACCGCGACCTCCGGCAGCCGGCTGCACCGCGTCGAGCTGTCCCAGGAGGCCGTCCGGCTGACCCGCGCGCTGCACGCGCTGCTCCCCGAGGACGGCGAGGTCGCCGGACTGCTGGCCCTGATGCTGCTGACCGACGCCCGGCGCGCCGCGCGCACGGCACCCGACGGGACGCTCGTCCCGCTCGCCGAACAGGACCGCGGCGCGTGGGACCGGAAGGCGATCGCCGAGGGTGTGGCGCTGGTCAGCGACGCGCTCCGCCGCGCCCCGCTCGGGCCGTACCAGCTGCAGGCCGCCATCGCCGCGGTGCACGACGAGGCGGAGCGCCCCGAGGACACCGACTGGCGCGAGATCCTCGGCCTGTACCGGCTGCTGCACCGGATCGCCCCCAGCCCGGTGGTCACCCTCAACGAGGCGGTCGCCCTCGCCATGGTCAGCGGACCCCGGGCCGGGCTGGACCTCCTCGCCACCCTCGCCGGCGATCCGCACCTGGCGGGCCACCACCGCCTCGAAGCGACCCGTGCGCACCTCCTGGAGCAGGCCGGGGAGACCGAGGAGGCCCGTGCGGCGTACGGACGCGCCGCCGAGCGGGCACTCGGCCTGCCGGAGAAGCGGTACCTCCAGACCCGGGCGGCGCGGCTGCGGGAAGGAACCGGCTGACCGCGGTCAGAGCCGGCGTATCCGCGCGGAAATGCCGTGCCCGACAAAGGCGTAGATGATTGCCGGCAGGCCGAAGTTGAGGAACACGCGAAGGCCTTCGGTGTCCATGGTGAAAATGTCCTGCGACCACCACGCGAGACCGTTCGCGACGCTTTCCACGAAATCGACGAAGACGTTCGCCTGATTCGCGCCGAGCAGGTACAGCAGGATCCACAGCACGAGGAAACCCGCGGCGATGTCGGCGATCGTGTGGACGATCAGTGCCGTCCGGGCCGTGCCCGCGCCGTCACGGGGGCGCCGGTACCGCTCGCGGCTCCGGTCGTCGTAGGCCGGCCGCCCCTGGGCGTACGGGGCGTACCCGGCGTCGTAGGGGCCCTGCGGGGGGTGCGGCCCGGGCGTCGGCACGGAGCCGTGGGGGTGGGTCACGGGAATGTCCAATCCGGCGCGGCACGCCTCGGCGGTAAGGAAATGATCACGGCCGGTGGTACGCGCATCCGGCCGGTGGTCCCCGCGGCTGCGCTCGGCATCCGCATCTCCGTCTGCGCCGGGCGGCCCCCGTCGCGTTACACCCGCCCGCGATACGCCGCCAAAAGAATCCGTGGGTGAAATGCACCGGGAAATCCGCCCGGAATTCCCCGCGGCCCGAATCCGCCGAGGGCCGGCCGGCACCGTTCGGGTGCGGCGCGGAAGACGGGATTCCGGTGGGGTCGTCCGCTCGCCGCTGATCGTGCGGAACCAGCCGATAGGCTGGGGGGTGGGCCCGCTGCGAAATGGCAGGCGGAAAGCGGCGGTGCGGCGAGTACGGGAGAGCGGGTGAACGCCGGTGGGTACGAGTGCACGGATGGCCGCCGTGCTGCAGGACCTGCATCCCGTCCGCGACGGCAAGGGCGTGATCGGCAGCGACCCGCGTGCCTGCGCCCAGGCGCTGGGCGTGGACGGCATAGCCCTGTCCCTGCTCTCCAGCGACCAGGCGGCCGAGGTGGTGTGGGTGGCGCCGGGCGCGAGCGGCCCGCTGGAGGACCTCCAGTTCACGCTGGGCGAGGGCCCCGGCGTCGACGCGATGACCCACGGCGCCGTGCTGATCGAACCGGACCTGACGCGGCTCCCCGCCGACCGCTGGCCCCTGCTGCTGCCCGAACTGGCGTCGCTCGGCATCGGCGCGGTGTTCTGCTTCCCCTTGCTGGTCGGCCGCGTCTGCCTGGGCGTACTGACCCTCCAGCGGCAGGCGGCGGGGCCGCTGTCCGACGCCGGCATGGACGACGCGCTGATCCTGACCGGCGCGCTGACCGCCGTGCTCCTGGACGGCGGAGCCGTGAGCGACGCGCTCCTGGCCCTGGAGCGCCCGTCCGACCTCTACCGTGCGGCCGTCCACCAGGCGACCGGCATGATCAGTGTGCAGGCGGAGATCCCGCTGTCCCAGGCGCTGCTCCGGCTGCGCGCGTACGCCTACCGGTACGGACGGCCCATCCTGGAGGTCGCCGAGGATGTGGTCGCCAGGCGTCTGGACTTCCGAGATGATGGACCCGAGCCGGACGTGTCCGGCCGGAAGAGGGGATGATGGCGGTGGCTCCGCAGGAAAGGGCGCTGCAGGCGTTCGGTGAAGCGGTCGGCACGCTGCTCGACGACTTCGACCTGATCGACGCCCTGCACCGGCTGTGTGTCCGGGGCGTCGAACTCCTCGATGTCACCGCGGTCGGCGTCATGCTCGCCGATCCGCACGGCGGCCTCCAGGTGGTCGCGGTCTCCGACGAGCGGACCCGGCTGCTGGAGCTGTTCGCGCTGCAGAGCGACAGCGGCCCGTGCGCGGAGAGCCACCACTCGGGCGAGCCCCGGCTGAACGTGCCCCTCACCACCCCCGCCGGCACCGCCCCGCTCCCGTTCACCGAACGCGCCCGGCAGGCCGGGTACGCCACCGCCCACGCCCTGCCGCTGCGGCTGCGGCAGCGGCCCATCGGCGCGATAGGGCTGCTGCACGCGGGACCGCACACCCTCGGCCCGTCGGAGGCACGGCTCGGCCGGACCCTCGCCGACGTGGCGACCATCGCCGTCCTCCAGCAGCAGACCGCCGAGCGCGGCAACGTCGAACGGGCGCAGGTGCAGGCGGCCCTCGTCAGCCGTACCGTCATCGAGCAGGCCAAGGGCGTCCTCGCGGAACACTGGGCCACCGGCGTCGACGAGGCGTTCGACGTACTGCGCGGCTACGCCCGCGCACACCGCGAGCGGCTGGCCGACCTCGCCCGCCAGGTCGTCGACGGCACGCTCGACGAGTCGGCCCTCCGCAACGCCGGCTAGGGCGTCCCGGGCGGGGCTGTGGGGCTTCCGTCCGTACGCCTCACGCGGGCCCCCGGGGGTCGTGACCGTCGCTCGCCCCGCCACCGGCCGCTCCGCCGAGCAGCCGGGTCAGCGTCTCCTCGGCGACGTCGGGCAGCGGCCGGCCACTGCCGAACGCGTCGGCGCGCAGCCGGGCGAGCGCCTCCCCGACGGGCACGCCCATCCGCTGGGAGAGCACGCCGGCCGCACGGTGCGTGCGGCCCCAGTGCGCGTCCATCGCCGGTGTCGGTTCCCACGGCAGGGCGCCCGGCGCCGTCAGCAGTGCCACCGTCGCGGCCCGCGTGGCCTCGGCGCACTCCTCCAGGGTGGCCTCGTCCGGGTCCCACGCCTCCCGCCGCAGCAGGTCCACCGAGCCGATCGGGTGTTCCGCGTCGTCGTCGGTCATCGGGAAGGCGTACACCGCCCCGACCTCCGGGAGCTGCTCGCGCGCCGCGGGGCCGAAGAGCGGCCACTGCGTCAGCCGGCCGTGCAGGTCCGGCACGATCACCGGCTGTCCGGTCGCAGCGGCCGTCACGCACGGCCCCTCGCCCATCTCGAACTGGACCTGCTCCAGCCGCAGCGCCGCGGTACCGCTCGCGTGCAGGAGCTGCCGGTCGGGTGTGTCGGTGAGCAGCGAGAGCGTCGCCCCGTCCACCGGCAGCGCCTGGCAGAGGGCGGCACACAGCCGCTCGGGCAGGCTCTGCGAGTCCGCTTCGGCGGCAGCGGCGAGTACGTGCTCCGCGGCGGCGGACGGCTCCCTCATACGATCACACGCTCCGGTCGGAGGTCCGTCGGTACGGCGTACCTCGACGGGTAACCCTCCGGCCGCCGCCGCAAACCCGGACGACCGCCGGGGCGGTAGGGACACCGAGGCCGGCCGATGAACCGTACGAGCGAGGTCCCGCAGGTCTCGGCTGCCGGCCGACGCCCATGCCGTGCGTCTGTCACCGGCTCTGCTGTTGGTGCGGGTCGGGACACGGCATTCAGGGGGCCGTCCCGGTGCGGCGGGATGCGTAGGGCCTGGCCTGTGCCGGCATCGGATCCGGTCAAACCCATGATCACCAGTCCGGCACCCGTCTCCGCCGGGCCGCGAGCCGTGCGGCCCGTCCCGCCCGGGCCAGGGCGGTGGCCGTCCCGGAGCACCGGAGATCCCGGCAGCAACGCGGCGCCCCGCGTACGGGTCGGCCGGAGCGTGCTGCGGCGGATTACCGCCCCCGGCGTTTTGTCTTCCGCCCCGGGGCCGTAAAGGCTGGCGGCCTCCCGAGCCGTACCGCACCGGCTCAGCCCGCCCCCGGGTCTTTCGCCGACGGGGAGAGGATGTGCGCAGTATGGTCCGTCTCTTGCCTCGCAGGGTGCTGACCGAGGGTGCCGTCCGCCTGGTGCTGGGAGCGGCGGGACGGCTCACCACGCCCCTGCTGCCGGACGACTACCTGGCGCTGGCCGATCCCCTCCTGTCGCGACGGTGGCCGGCCGGGCGGGTGGAGGAGGTACGAGCGGAGACGGCGGAAGCATCGACCTTGGTGCTCCGTCCCGGCCACGGCTGGCGGCCCGCGCACCGGGCCGGGCAGTACGTTCCACTCGGCGTACGGATCGACGGCGTGCTGCACTGGCGTGCCTACTCGCTCACCACGCCGCCCGACGGGCCCGGAGAACCGTTCTCGATCACGGTCAAGGCCCTGCCGGAGGGCCGCGTCTCCCGGTACCTGGCCCACCGCCTCCGGCCGGGGGACGTGCTGCGCCTCGGCCCGGCCCAGGGCACCTTCCACTTGCCCGCGCCACCACCTCGGCGAGTGCTGCTGCTCACCGCGGGGATCGGCATCACCCCGGTCATGGCCATGCTGCGCGCCCTCAGTGATGAGGGGGGCACGGCGGGCACGGACGTGCTGCTGGTGCACTCTTCCCCCGACCCCGGCCGCACGGTCTTCGGCCCGGAACTGCGGGCGATGGCCGAGCGCCTGCCCTGGTTCCGGCTGCACGAGCACCACACCCGCGCCGGCGCCCGCCCGGCCGGCCATCTCACCCCGGCGCGGCTGCCCGCCGTCTGTCCGGACTGGCGCGAGCGCGCCACCTGGGCCTGCGGCCCCGCCGCGCTGCTGGAATCCGCCGAACGGCTCTGGGCCGCTGCGGGACTGGCCGACCGTCTCCACGTCGAGCGGTTCCGGCCCCTGCCGCCGGGGCCGTCCAGCCCTGCCGGCAGCCTGTCCTCGGACGCGCGGGTGCGCTTCGCAGCGAGCGGGGTGGAGACCACCGTGGGCGCCGGCACGCCGCTGCTGCAGGCCGGGGAGGCCGCCGGGGTGGCCATGCCGAGCGGCTGCCGCATGGGCATCTGCTTCGGCTGCGTCACCCCACTGCTGCACGGCCGGGTCCGTGACCTGCGCACCGGCGAGGTGCACGGCGAGCCGGGCGATCTGATCCAGACCTGCGTATCGGCCGCCTGCGGCCCTGTCACCCTCGACCTGTGAAGCCCCGCATCGCTTCGCGGATCTCTGTCCTGCGTATTCCTGCGCGCCTCACCGGAGGAGCCGTCCACCATGGTCACAGCTGTTCCGACCGAGCCGGTCCTGCCCGATTCGCCTGACGTGCCCCCGCGGGGCACGGACACCGAAGCTCTGGGCCGTGCGCTCGACCGTATCCGTGCCGATGTCCTCGCCCGCCGCGGCGCGGAGGACGCCCGCTACATCCACACCGTCGTGGCCGTCCACCGCCGCCTGGAGATCGGCGGACGCGCCGCGCTGGCGGTCTCCTTGCTGCCCCCGGCCTGGCTCGTCGGCACGGCCGCGCTCACCACCGCCAAGATCCTGGAGAACCTGGAACTCGGGCACAACATCATGCACGGCCAGTGGGACTGGATGCGCGACCCGGCGATCCACTCCACCACCTGGGAATGGGACAACCCGACCCCTGCCTACGCCTGGAAGCACACCCACAACCACATCCACCACACGTGGACCAATGTCGTCGGCCGCGACCGCGACCTGGGGTTCACCGTCCTGCGGATGACCAAGGACCAGGCGTGGCGCCCCGTCCATCTCTTCCAGCCCTTCTACACGGCCCTGGGTGCGCCCTTCTTCGAGTGGCTGGCCGCCCTGTACGACCTGGAGGCCGACGCCGTCCTCCAACGCCGCAAGTCCCTGCGGGCCTTCCTCCGTGACGCCACCGGCACCGTGCGGAAAGGAGTCCGCCAGGCCGCCAAGGACTACCTGTTCTTCCCCGTGCTCGCCGGGCCCTCCGCCCTGCCCTGCCTGCTCGGCAACCTCACTGCCAACACCGCGCGCAGCTTGTGGGCCCACACCGTCATCTTCTGCGGCCACTTCCCCGACGGCGTCCGCTCCTTCACCGTCGAGGAGACCGAGAACGAGACCCGCGGCCAGTGGTACCTGCGCCAGGCTCTCGGATCGGCCGACATCGAGGGCGGCACCGTCCTCCACGTCCTCTCCGGCAACCTCAGCCACCAGATCGAACACCATCTCTTCCCGGACCTGCCGAGCAACCGCTACGCCGAGATCGCTCCCCGCGTCCGCGAAGTCCTCACCGCCCACGGCGTCCCGTACACCACGGGCCCCCTCCTCAAGCAGTACGCCTCCACCTGGGCGCGCATCTGCCGCATGGCGCTGCCGGACCTCCGCCGGACGACGCGGAGCAGGCCGGAAGGCGACGAGTCCGTCTGAGGGGCACACCGGCCGGGGCCCCTGCCCCTTCGGCCCCGGCCGGGGGCCGGGGCCGGCCGGGGAACAGCCCAGGACCTAACCGACGGTCGGGGCCGGATCCGTGCCCGGGACGGACGCTTGCGCATCCTTGGGGAGGGCAGCTTCGTTCCCTTCGGAATCCGGGATCTTGAAGGGGTTCGTCGCCGGAGACGGCGATGCTGCGGTGGCACGGCGGGGTGCCCCTTCCGGGGCGGAGAACAACGAGGTCAGGTCGATGAGACGGCTCCCATTCGTGACAAGGACATAGCGGGATGGCGTGCCGTGACCGGGCACAGAGGTCCTACAGCTTGCTCATCTTGGCGTACGGGCTCGTGATGCGCTTCTGCGCCGAAGTGAAGTCCACGAGCACCGTGAGCCCGTTCTCGATGCCGATCACGCGGCCGAGTCCGTACATGTCGTGTGTGACCCGGTCGCCCACGGCGAACTGCTCGCACGGCAGAGGGGCCGGGGCCTTGAAGGGGCTGGTAGGCAGATACCGCTTTGAGGCGGCTGGCTTTGTCATTGCCACCAGTATGCGGCTGCTTGCCTCTTTCTGCCATGGTTTTCGCGTCCGCCGTCGACTCGGACCCGGACGGCTGGACGGCGAGGACCGCTGCACCAGCTCGACGGGCGGGGTCTCCTCTGCCCGCGGGCAAGGCCGCCCCACGCCGTTCGGCCTGGAGCACGCCTGTTTCCGCAGTCGTCCGGCGGAGGGCCGGCCGTCTCGGTGAAGGTCGTCGTGCGGTGTGTCGGCGGTACGGCGGAACTCGGTGTCGATGCGCTGAACTTCTTCGAGCTGGTCTTCGAGGACGACGATGCGGCAAGCTGCCTCGACGGGGCGCCCTGGTCGATGAGTTCGCGCGCCGGCCGCGATCCGCAGCTGGTGGCGGGAGTGACGCCGGTGCCCGCCCGCGGGCCGGAGCGGGGTGATGAGGCGAGCCTCTCCGACGGCGCGGAGGAAGCCGGGAGTGGCGTCGATCAGCTCAGCGGCCCGCCCCGTCGTGCTGCCGAGGCCTCGCCGTCACGGCAGCCCGGCGACAGACGACGAGGGCCCTCCCGGAGCTTACCGAGAGGGCCCTCGTGGCGGTTCGAGTACGGGCCTTGCTGCCGGCCCGTCGGTCAGGCGGGCCCGGTGGTGCCGAGCATCGCGGAGGCCCACTGCTGGGGAGTGAGGGGGTGCGTGGGAACGGGGCGCTGGGCAAGGCCGCGACAGGTGAAGCCGAGGAGGGTCATGGCCCGGACCACCTCGCCGGCGCTGAAGTCGCGGCGGTCCTGGCGGGTGATGACCTGGCCGACCTGTTTGACGGGATACCGGTGGCGGCCGATGATCACGGACTCGCCGACCACGACCGGTTCGGGCTCGATGTCCTTCATCGCCGCCAGCACCCCACTCCTGGTCAGGTCGAACGGGAAACGGGCGATGACGCAGCGCATGATGCCTCACAGGAAGAAGGGGGCTTACCGGGATCAGGTGTCTGTGTCCGGACCATCGTCAGAAGTGCCTGCCGTGGAGGCGGGCCGGTTTCCGCTCAGGTGTTGCCGACTGCCCGGCCGAGGGCGGACCGCCGCACCGGTGTGTGCCGGGCCGTCGAACGGGGGCGGCGCCGGCCTGCGGTTCCGGCACTGCCGCGCCGGGAGTGTTCGGTTGCCGGGGCGGTGATGACCACGGGAATGCCCGAGGGCGCCTGGGCACCTGTGATGCGGGTCAAGGCCTCTTCGCCCGAGTGGACCTGGGTGGTCTGCGGGCGGATGCCCGCGTCCGCCATGAGGCGGAGCACCCCACGGCGCTGTTTCGGCATGACCAGGGTGACGACGCTGCCGGTCTCGCCGGCGCGGGCGGTGCGGCCGCCTCGGTGGAGGTAGTCCTTGTGGTCGGTGGGCGGGTCGACGTTGACGACGAGGTCGAGGCTGTCGATGTGGATGCCGCGCGCTGCGATGTTCGTCGCCACCAGCACGGTCACCTGCCCGTTCCTGAACTGCGTCAGGGTGCGGGTCCGCTGCGGCTGCGATTTGCCACCGTGCAGGGCCGCGGCTCGCACCCCACTGCGCAGCAGGTGCTGGGTCAGCCGGTCGACGGCGTGCTTGGTGTCCAGGAACATGAGCACCCGGCCCTCGCGTGCCGCGATCTCGGTCGTCGTCCGGTGTTTGTCGGCACCGTGCACATGGAGTACGTGGTGTTCCATCGTGCTGATCGCGCCTGCGCACGGATCGACGGAGTGGACCACCGGGTCGGTCAGGTAGCGCCGGACCAGCAGGTCGACGTTGTGGTCGAGAGTGGCGGAGAACAGCATCCGCTGGCCCTCGGGGTGCACCTCGTCCAGGAGCGCGGTGACCTGGGGCAGGAAGCCCATGTCGGTCATCTGGTCCGCTTCGTCGAGGACCGTGATGCCGACCTGGTCCAGCCGGCAGTCACCGCGGTCGACGAGGTCCTTCAGCCGGCCCGGGGTCGCGACGACGACCTCGGCCCCGGTGCGCAGAGCGCCGGACTGCTTGCCGATCGACACCCCGCCGATCACCGTGGTCAGCCGCAGTTCCACCGAGCGGGCGTAGGGGGCGAGCGCAATGGTGACCTGCTGCGCCAGTTCGCGGGTGGGCACGAGGACCAGCGCCAGCGGCTGCCGGGGCTCGGCGCGCCGTCCGGCCGTCCGGGCCAGCAGGGGGAGGCCGAAGGCGAGGGTCTTGCCGGAACCGGTGCGCCCGCGGCCGAGTACGTCACGGCCGGCAAGGGTGTTCGGCAGGGTCGCGCCCTGGATCGGGAACGGCACGGTCACGCCCTGCGCCCCGAGTGCGGCCAGTAGTTGCCCTGGCATGTCGAGGTCGGCGAAGGCCCCGACGGCGGGCAGTGCGGGGGTGATCGTGTCGGGGAGGGCGAACTCACCCGGGTCGGCGGTGGTGGTCCGGTGTCCGTAGCCGGCCGAACGGCGCCGGCCCCCGAAGCGGCTGCGGTCGTCCCCTGAGCCGGAACCGCCCTCACGGAGGCGGGCGGAACGGTCGTTCGTGTACGTGCGGTTCATGCGGAACCTTCCTCGATGCGGCACGTATCAAGGAATTTCCGCAGCCGTGCGCGGTACGGAGAGTCGCAAGAATGAGCCGATGGAGTGCGAAAGCGAGTCGGCGCGGCGGAGAAATCCGCATATGCTCTCGCTGAAATGGGGGGCGCGCCTTACCGGGGAAGGTGAAGCGCCGGCCGAAATGGGCCCTGTCGGATATGCGTCCGGAGCCTCTGAAAAAGAGAATCTGCGTTCGATGAGGCCGGCGGATTCTCTGGGTGATCACGTGGTGCGCGAGATCGTCGCGGAGTGGCGCGGAAGGTCACGCCAGGAGCTGTGACGGGTGGAGGCCCGCACCCCAAGGCGCGGGCCCCACACGTACCGCGGGTCGGCGTCAGGCCAGAACGATGTTCTCGGCCGTCGGGCCCTTCTGGCTCTGCGCGACGTCGAAGGTCACCTTCTGGCCTTCGACGAGCTCGCGGAAGCCCTGGGCGGCGATGTTCGAGTAGTGGGCGAACACGTCAGGGCCGCCGTCCTCCTGCGCGATGAAGCCGAAACCCTTCTCGGCGTTGAACCACTTCACGGTGCCGGATGCCATGTCGATCTCCTTCGGGGCAGTGCCAGGAGTCCGCACTGTGCGGACTCCGTGTCGCCGCAATGATTGCCCCGTCCGGAAATTGATCCGGTAGTACAGAAGCGCCCCCACCGGCGCGAAATCTCGGTGAGCCGCTCAAAGTTTTGGGAACCACAACTGCAACCGATATGGACAGTAGCACGGCGAGGCCGGGCCCGCATGGTGCTTGTTCGGTTCCCTCTGTTGTGCGCGGTGGGCCGGCCGTGCGTCGCGTTGATTTCTCACTTCGCCGCGACAGATATTCGTCCTGCTGACCCGAGAGGGTTTTTGCTTCCGGAAAATCCCGCCGCACGGTTCCGGCGGGCACCGCGGCACCGCAGGCGGCTGAGGGCGGGCGGGCGTCGGACAGGTCGGGTGCGTCCTCGGCCACGCTTCGGGCTCGCGATCGCGCTGCGGGTCCACGCTCACCTGCGGCCGGGAAGACGACCGCACCCGGCCGCCGTGCCGCCGTGTGCGGCGGCTGCGGACCGGGTGCGGACAGGTGAGCCGTCCGGCCTGCGCAAGCGCGGGCCGGACGGCTCAGGGCCGGGTTCAGCCCTGCTTGGTCTCCCAGAAGATCTTGTCGATCTGGGCGATGTAGTCCAGGGCCTTCTGGCCGGTGGCGGGGTCGTTCGAGCCCTTGGCGGCCGAGAGGGCCTTGAGGGTGTCGTTGACCAGCTGGTGCAGCTCCGGGTACTTCTCGAAGTGCGGGGGCTTGAAGTAGTCGCTCCACAGCACCGAGACGTGGTGCTTGGCCAGCTCCGCGCGCTGCTCCTTGATGAGGACGGCGCGGGTGCGGAAGTCCGCATCCTCGTTGGCCTGGTACTTCTCCTGCACGGCCTTGACCGACTCGGCCTCGATACGGGCCTGGGCCGGGTCGTAGACACCGCAGGGCAGGTCGCAGTGGGCGCTGACCTTCACCTTGGGGGCGAACAGGCGGGAAAGCATGTTCAGTCCTTCCTCGTGATCGTCTTCTCAGGTGCGAGATTACTCGGTACGGGAAGCCTTTTCTCGGGTGCCCCGGGGGTCTTAGGGCAAAAGTCCAGTGTCAGGCTGGGACTGGTGGAGGAACGGACCGGGAGGTGCCGGATGCCGGAGCAGGTGCATGAGCGCTGGCCCGATCAGGAACACGAGCAGGGCCGGGAGGGCAGGGGACCGCTCCGGACGATCGGCCTGGCGGAGGTGTACAACCCCTCGATGGTGCCTACGCTGCACCCCGGCGACCAGCTGGTGGTCAAGTACGGCGCGGCGGTGCGGCCGGGGGACGTGATCGTGCTGAAGCACCCCTTCCGGCAGGACCTGCTCATCGTCAAACGGGCGGTGGAGCGGCGTACGGGTGGCTGGTGGGTCCAGGGGGACAACCCCTACGTGGCGAACGACAGCCGGGAGTTCGGCACGGTGCCCGACGAGCTGGTAGTGGCCAGGGCGTGGCTGCGGGTGCGGCCGCCGCGGGACGTCCGGCGGTCGGTCACCGGCGTGCTGTCCTGGGCGGTGTCGGCGGTCCGTCCCGTCCGGCCGCTGCGTCCGGCGCGGGGGACCAAGGCCGCCCGGCGTTAGCCGTCCGCGTTCCCCGGCTCCCCGGGGGCCGGGTCCGGCTCCGGGTGGGCGCCGGCGGCCTCCTGGCGCTTGCGGGCGCGGTAGGCCGCGACGTTGGCGCGGGTAGCGCAGCGGTCGGAGCAGTAGCGCCGGGAGCGGTTGGTGGAGGTGTCGAGGTAGGCGTTGCGGCACGGCGCCGCCCGGCAGATGCCGAGCCGGTCCACGCCCAGGTCGGTGAGGTGGACGGCCAGGCCCATGCAGGCCGTGGCCGTGTAGCCGGCGGTGGCGTTGGCGGCGTGGTCGGCGATGTGCAGGTGCCAGTCGGGGCGCCCGTCGGCGTCCCGCATCTCGTGCCCGGAGATCTGCGGACTGACCGGGTACTCCATCAGCAGGGCGTTGAGCAGGTCGACGGCGAGCGTCTCGTCCCCGGCGTCGGCCGCCTCGAAGACGGCGCGCAGCCGGCCGCGGACGGCGCGCAGGCGCGTCACGTCGGCCTCGGTGGCCCGCCGTGCGGTGGTCTGCGCCGCGCCGAACAGGGCCCGTACCGCCTCGACCGAGGTGAGGGTGTCGCCGCCGCGCTCCGGCTGCTCGCTGTTGATCAGCCGCACGGCATAATCCGAGTAATAGGCCAGTTCCACTTGTAGTCCTTACCGGGCGCGGGCTAGTCTGCGTGCAGAGCCCGTAATGGGCATTGTCTGTTCGAGGGTATTACAGGCGGGAGGGGTTCCGGTGACCGAGGCCGTGACTCAGGCGGACTGGCAGGCCTGGCAGGAGAGTTGGGACCGGCAGCAGGAGTGGTACCTGCCGGACCGCGAGGAGCGGTTCCGGGTGATGGTGGACATGGTCGAGGCGGTGGCGGGCCCCGAGCCACGGGTCCTCGATCTCGCGTGCGGTACGGGCAGTATCACCGACCGGCTGTTCAAGCGGCTGCCGGGAGCCGTCAGTACGGGCGTCGACCTGGACCCGGCGCTGCTGGCCATCGCGGAGGGGTACTTCGCGGGCGACGAGCGGGTGACCTTCGTCCGCGCCGACCTGAAGGACCCGGAGTGGCCGGCGAAGCTGCCGTACGACTCCTACGACGCGGTGCTCACCGCCACCGCGCTGCACTGGCTGCACGCCGATGAGCTGACCGTGCTGTACGGGCAGCTCGCGGGCCTGGTCCGGGAGGGCGGCGTCTTCCTGAACGCCGACCACATGCCGGACCCGGCGACGCCCCGGCTGAACGCCGCGGACCGGGCGCAGCGGCACGCCCGCATGGACGCGGCCAAGGCGGCCGGCGCGGTGGACTGGAAGGAATGGTGGGCGCTGGCCGCCGCCGACCCGGTGCTGGCCGGGCCGACCGCCGAACGGTTCGAGATCTACGGCGAGCACGCGGAAGGCGAGACCCCCTCGGCGGCGTGGCACGCACAGACCCTCCGGGACGCCGGCTTCGCGGAGGCCCGCACGGTCTGGGCGTCGCCGTCGGACGCGATGGTGCTGGGGCTGAAGTAGGCGGGGGGCGGTGAGGGGGGTGGTGCGGGATCGTCCCGCACCACCCCCTCGCCATCGGTCCGTCAGGTCAGAGCACCTTCGACAGGAACGACTTCGTGCGTTCGTGCTGCGGCTTGGTCAGGACGTCGCGCGGGTGGCCGGACTCGACGACCACGCCGTCGTCCATGAAGACCAGCGAGTCGCCGACCTCCCGGGCGAAGCCCATCTCGTGGGTGACCACGACCATGGTCATACCGTCCGCGGCCAGGTCCTTCATGACGTCCAGCACGTCGCCGACCAGCTCCGGGTCGAGCGCCGAGGTCGGCTCGTCGAAGAGCATCAGCTTGGGCTCCATGGCCAGCGCGCGGGCGATCGCCACGCGCTGCTGCTGGCCGCCGGAGAGCTGGGAGGGGTAGTTGCCGGCCTTGTCCTTCAGGCCCACCCGGTCCAGCAGCTTCATGGCGCGCTCGCGGGCCGAGGCCTTGGACTCGCCCTTGACCTGGACCGGCGCCTCCATGACGTTCTCCGCCGCGGTCAGGTGCGGGAAGAGGTTGAAGCGCTGGAAGACCATGCCGATGTCGCGGCGGCGCGCCGCGACCTCCTTGTCGCGCAGCTCGTACAGCTTGCCGTGGTGCTCGCGGTAGCCGACCAGCTCGCCGTCGACCGAGAGCCGCCCTGCGTTGATCTTCTCCAGGTGGTTGATGCAGCGCAGGAAGGTCGACTTGCCGGAGCCGGACGGGCCGATCAGGCAGAAGACCTCCTTGGGCGCGACCTCCAGGTCGATGCCCTTGAGGATGTGCGCGGCACCGAAGGACTTGTGGACGCCCTCGGCCTTCACCATGGGGACGGCCTTGTTGTTCTTGTCCGTCATCAGGCACCTCCAGCAGCAGAACGGTTGAAGCCGCCGGACAGCTTGGCCTTGGCCTTCTGCAGCGGGGTGAGCGGGAGCTGGCGGCTGGAGCCGCGGGCGTAGTGGCGCTCCAGGTAGTACTGGCCGACGCTGAGCACGCTGGTGGCGACCAGGTACCAGACGGCGGCGAGGATCAGCATCTCGACGACGACGCCGGAGTCCCGGCCGACGTTCTGTGCGGACTGCAGCAGGTCGTAGTACTGGACCGCGATCACCAGCGAGGAGGTCTTCAGCATGTTGATGACCTCGTTGCCGGTCGGCGGCACGATGACGCGCATCGCCTGGGGCACGACGATGCGGCGCAGTGTCTTGCCGTGGCTCATGCCGAGCGCGTGCGCGGCCTCGGTCTGGCCCTCGTCGACGGCGTTCAGACCGGCGCGGCAGATCTCCGCCATGTACGCGGCCTCGTTCAGGCCGAGGCCCAGCAGCGCGCACAGGAACGGGGTCATGAAGTCCGCCCACTCGTCCTTGTAGATCGGCATGATGTCGATGTACTGGAACACCAGGCCGAGGTTGAACCACAGGAAGAGCTGCACGTAGACCGGCGTACCGCGGAAGAACCAGATGTAGAACCACGCGACGGTCGAGGTCACCGGGTTCTTGGACTGGCGCATCACGGCGAGGATCACGCCGAGGACCACACCGATCACCATGGACAGCACGGTGATCAGGAGGGTGTTGCGCAGACCGCGCAGGATGTCCGCGTTGAAGAGGTAGTCGGGGATCGCGCCCCAGTTGACGTTGCCCGAGGCGAACGCCCGGACGAGCAGCGCGAGCAGGCCGATGACCACCAGGGCCGCGACCCAGCGGCCGTAGTGGCGCACGGGTATCGCCTTGATCGGCTCGGGCAGCGGCGGGGGAGCGTCCTGCGGCGGCCTGGCCGCCTTGTCGACGTCGACAGACACGGGTGTTGCCTTTCGGGGTTCGGCGGAGTTCGGCGGGCGGGAAGGGACAGCGACTCGAGCGGCCGGCTCAGGAGCCGCCGTTGATCTTCACTTCCTTGACCCCGGCGTCCTTGACCTGCCACTTCTCGAGGACCTTGGCGTAGTCCCCGTTCTTGATGACCGCCTCCAGCGCGGCCTTGAGGGCGTCCCGCAGCTGCGGCTGGCTCTTCGGCACGGCGATGCCGTACGGAGCCGCCTCCACCTGGTCGCCGACCACCTCGAAGTCCTTGCCGCCGCCGGAGGTCTTCACGGCGTACGCGGCGACCGGGTAGTCGCTGGAGACCGCGTCCACGCCACCGGTGCGCAGCCGGGTCTGGGCCTCGGAGTCGTTGTCGAAGGCCTCGATGGAGATCTCCTCCTGACCGCCCTTCTTGCACTTCGCCGACTGGTCCTTGGCGTAGTCGTGCGAGACGGTGCCGCGCTGCACGGCGATGGACTTCCCGCAGAGGCCGTCCCAGTCCGAGACGGAGCCGCTCTTGCCCTTCTGGACGTAGAGGGAGACACCGGCGTTGAAGTAGTCGACGAAGTCGACGCCCTCGCCGATCTTCTTGCCGGTGGAGGAGTCGATGCCCTGCTGGCGTTCCTTGGTGTCCGTCATCGCCGACATCGCGATGTCGTAGCGCTTGGACTTCAGACCGCCCATGAGGGTGTCGAAGGTGGCGTTGTTGAAATTGAGCTTGACGCCCAGCTGCTTGCTCATGGCCGCGGCGAGGTCGGGGTCGATGCCGACGATCGCGCCGTTCTTACGGAATTCCACCGGCTTGTACGTCGCGTCCGAACCGACCTGGAGGAAGCCCTTGTCCTGGACGGCCTTGGGGAGCTTCTTGAAGAGCGGGGCGTTCACGTCGCGGGTCTTCGCCGCCTCGCGGCGGGCTATCGCGGCGTCCGTCTGGTCGCCGCAGCCGCTGAGCAGGAGGGCGGCCACGACCGCTGTCGCTGCGCCGGCGGCCGTGCGTGACCTGCCGGAGGCCGGGCGACGGGTGGAGCTTGCGGTCATGCGTTTCCTCCTGCGGATCGGAATGAGCCGACTGCGGACCGGGGTGTGAAAGCCGGTGGGATGGGGGCCGGGCGCACACCATCGGGCATCGCGACCTCGTTCGGTCACGGAATCTTGCCATCCGGACTCCGCTATTCGGACTGTCGCTCAGGTCAAAATCGGATAACGGACGTGGCGTGGCTGGTCACCGGCGGACGGCGAATCCGTCCGGGCCGGACGAAAGGTGTTTCCGGACTCGAAGTCTCGGTATGTGGACGGCCGCTGGAGTATCCGTCCAGCATTCCGCGGTATTCGCGGTTATTGTCGGAATCGCGAACGCGAGGGTAACCCATCCGACTCGTCGGGGCGCACGCCCGTCGGGTACAAAGGGTCGTTACACCCCTCATCCGGGGCTCAGGGCGCGTGTGCGGCGCGCCCGGCGTCCGTACCTCCCCCCGTGCGGCGGTCATCCGCTGTTCAGGGCGCGGACGCGGTGCCCGCCCACCCCTCATCCAGGGAGTGGCCACCCTCAACTGATTTACGACAAAGGGGTCAGACCAGTGGCAGCGGAGATCGTCAATCCTCGCAGCGACAGCGACAGCAGCACGGACGGAGAGCCGTTCGATCCGGCCTTCGCGCTCCACCGCGGCGGCAAGATGGCCGTCCAGGCGACGGTGCCCGTGCGTGACCGGGACGACCTGTCCCTCGCGTACACGCCCGGCGTGGCCAAGGTGTGCAGCGCCATCGCCGAGCAGCCCGAACTCGTCCACGACTACACCTGGAAGTCCCAGGTCGTCGCCGTGGTCACGGACGGCACCGCGGTGCTGGGGCTCGGCGACATCGGCCCGGAGGCCTCCCTCCCGGTGATGGAAGGCAAGGCCATCCTCTTCAAGCAGTTCGGCGGGGTCGACGCGGTGCCGATCGCGCTCGGCACCACGGACACCGACGAGATCATCGACACCGTGGTGCGGCTCGCGCCCTCCTTCGGAGGCGTGAACCTGGAGGACATCTCCGCGCCGCGCTGCTTCGAGATCGAGCGTCGGCTCCAGGAGAAGCTGGACATCCCGATCTTCCATGACGACCAGCACGGCACTGCCGTGGTCACGCTGGCCGCGCTGCGGAACGCCGCCAAGCTCACCGACCGCTCGCTCGGGCAGCTGCGCGCGGTGATCTCCGGCGCCGGTGCGGCCGGGGTCGCCATCGCCAAGATCCTCATCGAGGCGGGCATCGGCGACGTCGCGGTGTGCGACCGCAAGGGCGTCGTCTCGGCGGACCGCGAGGACCTCACCGACGTCAAGCGCGAGGTGGCGGGCTTCACGAACAAGGGCGGACTCACCGGCTCCCTGGAGTCGGCGCTGGAGGGTGCGGACGTGTTCATCGGCGTCTCCGGCGGCACGGTGCCCGAGGAGGCGGTGGCGAAGATGGCGAAGGACTCGCTGATCTTCGCGATGGCCAACCCGAACCCGGAGATCCACCCGGACGTCGCGCACAAGTACGCCGCGGTGGTCGCCACCGGGCGCAGCGACTACCCGAACCAGATCAACAACGTGCTCGCCTTCCCGGGCATCTTCGCGGGCGCCCTCCAGGTGCGTGCCTCGCAGATCACCGAGGGCATGAAGCTCGCCGCCGCGGAGGCGCTGGCCGCCGTGGTCGCCGATGAGCTGAGCGCGGACAAGGTCATCCCCTCGCCGTTCGACGAGCGGGTCGCCCCGGCGGTGACGGCCGCGGTGGCCGCGGCCGCGCGCGCGGAGGGCGTCGCACGGCGCTGACGCCGCTTGCCGTACGTTTCCGGGCCCGCTCCCTTCTGGGGGCGGGCCCGGCCCCGTCTTCAGGGGCGCGGGGAACTGCGCGGGCAACCCTCGCGGCGGCGCGGCCGGGCGCGGGCGCGTACCCCTGCGGCGACGTCGTGGCCGGTCGCGCAGTTCCCCGCGCCCCTGAAGGGGCGCGTGTCACACCGCGTAGCGGTTCCGCAACGGCGTATCCGACGCCTACGTTGGGATCATGTTCGCTGCCTATGCCGCCCGAATCGACCGTGACGATCCGCTCAGCGGCCTGGAGTTGGGCGAGCGCCCGGCTCCCGAGGTCCGCCCCGGTTGGACGACCGTCAACGTCAAGGCCGCCTCCCTCAACCACCACGACCTCTGGTCGCTGCGCGGTGTGGGGCTCGGCGAAGAAGCCCTCCCGATGATCCTCGGCTGCGACGCGGCCGGCACCGACGCGGAGGGCAACGAGGTCGTCATCCACTCCGTGATCGGCCAGTCCGGCCACGGCGTCGGCCCGGAGGAGCCGCGCTCGATCCTCACCGAGCGGTACCAGGGCACCTTCGCCGAGCAGGTCGCCGTCCCGGCCTGGAACGTCCTGCCCAAGCCGAAGGAGCTCAGCTTCGCGGAGGCGGCCTGCCTGCCGACCGCGTGGCTGACCGCGTACCGGATGCTCTTCACCAACGCCGGCGTACGGCCCGGGGACTCGGTACTGGTCCAGGGCGCGGGCGGCGGCGTGGCCACCGCGGCGATCGTGCTCGGCGCGGCGGCCGGCCTGCGGGTCTTCGCCACCAGCCGGGACGAGGCCAAGCGCAAGCGGGCGCTGGAGCTGGGTGCCGAGGGCGCCTTCGCGACCGGCGAGCGGCTGCCGCAGCGGGTCGACGCCGTCATCGAGACCGTCGGCGCCGCCACCTGGTCGCACTCCGTCCGGTCCCTCAAGCCCGGCGGCACCCTGGTCATCTCCGGCGCCACCAGTGGCTTCAACCCCGAGAAGACCGAGCTGAACCGCATCTTCTTCCTGGAGCTGAAGGTCGTCGGCTCGACGATGGGCAGCAAGGACGAGCTGGCCGGGCTGCTCAGCTTCTGCGCCGCCAAGGGCGTCAAGCCGGTCATCGACTCGGAACTGCCGCTGGACCGGGCCCGCGAGGGCTTCGCGAAGATGGCGGAGGGCGACCTCTTCGGCAAGGTCGTGCTGACCGTCTGATGGACCCGGCACCTCTGATGGACCGCGTGCAGCTGCTGCCGGCCGCCGGACGCGCCGCCGCCCCCTGGAGCAACGGGGGCGGCGTCACCCGGGAGATCGCCGCCGGGCCGCCCGGCGCCGGCTGGGACGCCTTCGACTGGCGGGTGAGCCTGGCGGACGTGGACCGGGACGGTCCGTACTCCCCGCTGCCCGGCGTCCGGCGCGTCCTGACGATGGTGGCCGGGGCCGGTATGGAGCTGACCGTCGACGGGGAGCGGACCGCTGTCGGCGAGCGGTTCCGGCCGCTGTCGTTCCCCGGTGGCGCCGCCACGGACTGCCGGCTCGCGGCCGGCCCCGTCGTCAACTTCAACGTCATGGTGCGGGACGGACGGTGCACCGCTGACGTGGTGATGGCCCGCGGCCGGTACGCGGTGCGCCCGGCGGCGGGCCCGGACGGGGCCGTCCTGGTCGCGGCGGTGGCCGGCGAGGTGGTGCTGACGCCCGCCGCGGCCGGGGAGCCGGTGCGGCTCGGCCGCTACGACGCCGCGCTGCTGCCCGCCGGGTTCGCCGCCGGACTCGACGCGGGCCCGGACGGCGTCGCCGCAGTGGTCACACTCGTCCCGTCCGCCCCTTCCGTAGGCGGCTGATTTCCGCACCTCCGTGCGAACCGTGCGGCAATCATGTGCGCAGGAAGTGGCGCAGGGGCACGGCTGGGGGGAACCGCCGCTCGCCCGCGGGATTTCGGCACAGAGGCGGACATGGTCATACGGCGGCGAAGCGCGCCCTTACGCGCGACGGGACGGGCAGCCGGTCGGAGACGCGCGGCCGGGCTGGCGCTGGTGCTGGCGCTCACGCTCGGCGCGTGCGGCTCCGGCGGCGCGGGGGACGCGGACGTCACCTTGCAGGTGGTGGTGGCCGACTACGGCGAGGACGGCACACAGGCCGGCACCGGGTTCTGGAAGGAGCTCGTCGCCGCCTTCGAGAAGCGGCACCCCGGCATCGCGGTGGACGTGGACCGGGTGCCGCACACCCGGCTCGACAAGGTGGTGGCGGCGCGCGTCGCGGCAGGAAAGGCGCCGGACATCGCGCAGACGGGCGCCTTCGCCTCCTACGCGCGGGCGGAACGGCTCTACAGCGCCGACGACCTGCTCTCCATCGGCACCCAGGCCGACTTCGTGCCGTCGCTGGCGCGGGCCGGGGAGATCAGCCACGTGCAGTACGGGCTGCCGTTCCGCGCGAGCACGCCGCGCCTCTTCTACAACAAGAAGCTCTTCGAGAAGGCCGGTCTCGACGGCCCGCCGACGTCCTGGACCGAACTCGCCGCGGACGCCGCCGCGCTGCGCGAAGCGGGCGTGCGGACGCCGTACGCGCTCCAGCTCGGTCCCGAGGCCGCCGAGGACGAGACGCTCAGCTGGCTGCTCGGCAACGGCGGCGGCTACGTCGGCCTGGGCGGCAGCTGGATACTGGACTCCCCGCAGAACGTCACGGCGCTCCGCGCCGTCCGCGACCGGCTGGTGGTGCCGGGGCTGACCGGGGCGGAGGGAGCCGGCCTGAACCGCACCGAGGCCTACCGCGGTTTCGTCACCGGGAAGGTCGGGATGCTGCTCGCCCACCCGGCGCTGATGGCACGGGCCGACCGGGCGCACCTGGCGTACGGCACGGCCGCCTTCCCGCGGCGGCAGGGCGGCGGTGCCACGCCGACCGGCCGGACGGACTGGCTGGTGGCGTTCCAGCAGCGCGGGCACGCCCGGGAGGCCGGCGCGTTCCTGGACTTCCTCTACAGCACGCCGAACGTCACCCGGTACGCCGAGCAGGAGGGCACGCTGCCGGTCACCGTGCCGGCGGCCGAGGTGATGCGCGCGGACGGCCACCACCGCGCGCTGTGGCCCTTCGTCGACCAGCTGGGCGGCGCGCAGTTCCCGCAGCTGGACACGGTGGGCGGGCCACAGGTGACCGCGGCCCTCCAGGAGCGGATCGCGGGCGCCGTCAGCGAGGACGGGAACCCGGCGGCCGTGCTGTCCGCCATCCAGCACAAGGCGGACAGCGAGATGTCGCAGGTGTCCTGAGGCGTCCGTCCGGGGCGTGCCGTCGGAGCAACGGAAAGCGGTGCAGGTGCGCGGCGCCCGCGCCGGAGGCTGGTCGTGGCAGGAGACCGCCGACGCGCCGGGGTCGGCCGGCAGGCGGTCCACAAGAAGCACGGGAGGCGCTGATGTTCGAGACGTTCACGGCGAGCGCCCGGGAGGTCGTACGGGGCGCCGCCGCCCGCGCCGACCTCACCGGCAGTGGCACGGTGGGCGAGGAGGAACTGCTCCTGACACTGCTGGACCAGGAAGGCACGGCCGCGGCCGAGGCACTGGCGGCGCTCGGGGTGCCCGCGCGCCGGGCGGCACTGGAGGAGGCGCTGGCACAGGCGGAGCCGCGGGCGCGGGGGCGCTTGGGGCGGCGCCCCTTCACCCGCGAGGCGAAGGGCGTACTGGAACGCTCGCTGCGGATCGCCCTCGGCCGCGGCGAGCAGCACATCGGCGACGAGCACCTGCTGCTCGCGCTGACCACGGGCGCCGGCGTGGCGACCGCCGTCCTGGCGGACCACGGCGTGACCCGCGCCGGGGTCGAGCGGGTGCTCGCCGAGCCGCCCCGGGCCGCCTGAAGGACACCGTACGCGGCAGCCGGCCGGCATCCGCGGCACCCCGGCCACCGCCCGTGGCAGCCGGAGCGGAGACATCCGCGCGCCCCCGGAGCGTCAGTACGCGACCCGGATCCTCCCGATGCCCAGGGTGGTGGTCCTCGGGAGGTGGCCGGACTCGAAGACGGCCGCCAGCAGCGGCTTGATCAGCTGCGCGAAGCGGTCGGCGCGGGCCCGGCCCAGCGCCCGCCAGGGCCCGGCCGCCAGCCGGTCCGTCATCCGCTCGACCTCCTCCCGGCCCTCGCGCGCCTGGCCGGTGGCCCGGCCGTCGGGCGCGATCCAGCCGCGTGCGGCGAGCCGGTCGCGGGCCTGGCTCCACTCCTGTGCGGTCCAGCCCCGGCTGCGGAAGTGCTCCTCCGGGGCCGCGCCCACCGCGGCGAAGGAGACCAGCGACTCGCACGGGTCCAGGCCCGCGGTGAGCAGCGCGGCCAGGTGCCCGTCGCCGCGGTGCTCGCGCAGGATGGTCAGCGCCTGCCACAGCTCCAGGTGCGGCTCGGCGGGCCAGGGCAGGTCCAGGTTGGCGGCGGCCAGCGGCCGGGCGGCGGGGATCGCGTTCTCCGCCGCCTGGCGGGCCAGCCGGGCCGCCTCCGCGAGCTGCTCCTTGGTCAGCCGGCCGTCGATCAGCCCGCGCAGCACCCGGTCCATCGCGCGCAGCCGGGCTTCGAGGACCTTGGCGGGCGCGGCGGTCGACCAGATCAGCGGCACGTACTGCTCGACCATCCGCGGACTGAAGCTGTAGTACGTGGCGGACACCAGCTCCGGCCCCGCGGCACCCAACGGCGCGGTGCGCCAGGCGAAGTAGCTGGGCCAGCGGGTGCCGACGTCGTACCCGATCGCCGCGGCTTCCTCGAAGGCCTCGGGGGCGAAGTAGAGAGTGGCGTGCAGCGGTTCGAACTGATGCCACAGCCGACGGGCAACCGCGGGGTATTCCGACATCGCACACCTCATGGCCTTCAAGGTCTCTATGAGCGAGAAGAGTTGACTTCCAGCGTCGGCAAGGCCAGGGGGCTACGGAACGCCGTAGTCGGTCCAGGGTGGACGGACGGCCCTGCGAAGGGCCGGGTGCCCCGATTACCCGGGGTGAACCCAGCCCTTCGAAAATGACCGTGAGTGACTACCGTGCGGGGCGGCGCAGCAGCGCGCCGATGTGTGCGGCGGTCGCCGCGAGTTGCCGGCGGGCCTCCGCCAACTGCTCCTCGTCCACGCCGTGATCGCGCGCGGCGTCCCTGAGGTCGTCGCGGAAGCGGTCCAGCAGCCGGTCCAGGTCGCGGGCCGGGTCACCGGTGGCCGGTTCCCGCGCCCACGCGGGCGCGGGAGGTGCCGTCGGGCCCCCTTCGGAAGCCGCGTCCTTCCTGAAGTCCGCGGGGCCGGTGTCCTGAGGGGCGCCGGAGGACCCGGACGGGGCCGTGAGGCCTTCCGTGAAGCGGCCGACCTCCCGCGAGACCTCGGAGAGCGCTTCACGTACCGCGCCCGGCCAGTCGCCGGACCGCACATGCTCCTGGGCCTTCTCCTGCACCCGGCGGAGGGCCTCCTGGACCTCCTCGCGCGCGGAGTCCTTGGCGGTCCTGGCCTGCCGCCGGGCGCGCTGCGCCTCCTGCTTGGCGCGCCGGCTCTCCTCCTTGGCGCGCCGGGCCTGCTCCTTCCACTCCTCCTTGGCGCGCCGGAACTCCTCCTTGGCCTGCCGCCAGGCCTCGGGGTCGCCGACGGCGCGGTCGAAGAAGTCCGACGGGTCGGGGTAGCCGTACGCCTCGCCCTTGCCGTACTCCGTGCCGTCCGGACGGCCGCCCTGCCTGCGGGTGGCCTGCGCGGCCTCGCGCATCTCGCGGCGCAGGTCGCGCGCGGAGCCGCTGACGTCCTCGCGGATGTCGGAGGCGAGCGCGGCGACGGACTCCCTGATCTCCAGCTCCAGTTCGGCCAGTTCACCGCCGCGCGCCGCCAGTTCGGCGCGGCCCGTCTCGGTGATGGAGTAGACCTTGCGGCCGCCCTCGGTGGCGTGCGTGACCAGGCCTTCGTCGGAGAGCTTGGCGAGGCGGGGGTAGACGGTGCCGGCGGAGGGCGCGTACAGGCCCTGGAAGCGTTCCTCCAGCAGCCGGATGATCTCGTAACCGTGGCGGGGCGCCTCGTCCAGCAGCTTCAGCAGATACAGACGGAGGCGGCCGTGCGCGAAGACGGGAGGCATGGCTTACAGCACCTTCTTGTCGGCGGGCGGGTCGGCGGGGGCGTCCTCGGAACGCGGGCGGCGCAGCAGCGCCAGGGAGCCGGAGACGGTGGTGACCTTCAGGCGGCCGGTGCCCGCGCCGAGCCGCCCGGTGATGTTCTTGGCCCCCCACTGGCCGCCGACCCGCAGGTCCTCGAAGGCGTTCGCGACCCGGCCGCTGGTGGTGTTGGCCTCCACCTCGGCGTCGGCGGGGTCCGGCAGCCGGATGGCGACCTCGCCGGAGACCGTCGTCAGCCGTACGTCGGTGCCCTTGGCCGCCGGGTCCAGGTCGACCGCCAGGTCGCCGCTGACGGTCTCGGCGCGTACCGCACCGCCGCCGCCCTCGATGACGGTGAGGTCACCGGAGACGGACTGGAACCGCAGGTCGCCGCCGACGGCCTGGGCCTCCACCCGGCCCGAGACGGTCTCGGCGCGCACCGGTCCGGCCAGCCGGACGAGCGTGCTGTCGCCGGAGACGCCGCGCAGCTCCGTACGGCCGGCGATGCCGGAGACCACCGCGCCGGCGCCGACCGTGCCCAGCTCCACCCCGGCGGCGGCCGGCACGGTCACCGAGACGACCGCGCTGCGCTGCCAGGACTTGCGCTCCAGGAACTTCAGGAAGTTCTTCCAGGGCAGGTCGTCGTAGCCGACGGTGAGGGTGCCCGCGTCGTAGGAGACGGTCAGCGGCGGGCCGTGGATCTCGGTGATCTCGACGCGGGTGCGGTCGGTGCCGGTGCTGCCGACGACGTTGACCGTGCCGCCGAAGACGCGTACCTGCAGCGTGTCCACCGGCGCCTCGATGTCGAGCGTGCGCGGTGCGGTCACCTCGACCGGGCCGTCCGGCCACTCTTTCCGGGCTGACATTCCGGACCCCCTTCGGTAGACGGGCAACGCAACATATCGCGTTCCCTGTGGAACACGATATATCGCGGTCTGCGGAAGTCAAGCACCGCGCGGCCGCCCCGCGGACGCTCCCCCCTTACTCGTCGTCCTCGTCGTCCAGCCGCGCCAGCCACGTCGCCAGCCGCTCCACCGGCACCTCGAAGTCGGGGTTGAGGTCGACGAACGTGCGCAGCTGCTCGGCGACCCAGCCGAGGGTCACCTCCTCCTCGCCGCGTCGGCTCTCCAGCTCCTCGATGCCTCGGTCGGTGAAATACACGTGAGCGCTCCGCTAAAGGGGTAGGGGTAAGGACATTCCAGGTCAGGATAGGCAGCCGCGGTCCGGGACCCCGCATCGGCTCCGGACGCGGGAGCGTCTCCTGGCCCAGCGGACAACGGGGGGTGGCATGAGCGAGGACGCGACACGTGTCGCACGTATCGAACTGCCGGACGGCACGCCCGTCTGGGCCCGGATATCCGGCGCCGAAGGACTCCTGCCGGGGCCGCGGAGCGCGGCGTACGTGGACAGCGGGCGGCGCGGCGGGGGAGAGGGCACCGACTACGCCGACAGCGGCTTCTTCACCGATCGCGTCGTCGGCCGGGTGGAGAGCCTGGACGGGCTGGTGCACGGCGTCGCCCGGTCGCTCGCCGGAGCACTGCGGGGACTGCGGCCCGACGAGGTCAGCGTGCAGTTCGGCATCGAACTGAGCGGGAAGTCGGGGACCCTGGTCGGGCTGCTCGCCGACGGCGAGGCCAAGGCCGCCCTCAACGTCACCCTCACCTGGCAGGGCGACCCGCCCGCCGACCTCGCGGAGGGCGGGACCGGGGGCGGCGCATGAACGGGGCGCACGATCCGGACGCGTACTTCTCCCGGCGCTTCGCCCCGCTCGTCAAGGCCGCCACCGTGCGCATCCACGCCGTCCGCGACGGGTATCCCCACGAAGGGCCGCCGGAGCCGCCCCTGTGGGGCAGCGGCTTCTTCGTCGCCCCCAACTGGGTGCTCACCTGCGCCCATGTCGCGCTCGAGGGCGAGGGGGGCGAAGTGGGGGTCAGCTTCGAAGGGGGCAGCGCACGCGGCCGCGTCGAGTGGGCCGAGCCCGCCGTGCGCACCGGCGGTTTCCTGCCCGCGCCCGACCTCGCCCTGATCCGGCTGCTCCAGCCCACCGCACACGCCTGCTGCTGGCTCTCGCCGCGCACGGTGCGGGCGCACGGCGGCGAGCGCGTCGCCTACTTCGGGTACACCGAGATCGCCGGGACGGTCGGCGCGTTCGACGGACGCTGCACCGTACGCGGCGAGTTCGGCGGCGAGGGACTGCTGCGGCTGGGCAACGAGGACGAGATGCCGGAGGGGCTGTCCGGTGGCCCGCTGGTCGACGTGGAGCGCGGCGAGGTGATCGGCGTGCTGAAGGGACGGCGGGGCGGCGCGCGGGACGGCGGGCTCGGCGTCGCGCTGGCCCAGCTGCGCCGCATCGGCGTCCCCGGCGCCCGGATCGCCCGCGAGGAGGACGACCCGTACCACCGCGTGCTGCACGCGCACGACCGGTACCACGCCGATCTGCACGCCGACGTCAGCGAGGCCCGGGACACCTGGACGGAGGCGCAGAGCGGACTGCCCGCCTCGGCCTCCACGGTCGCCGCGCTGACGCCCAAGCGCCGCGTGGTACTGCACGGCCTGCTCGCCCAGCTCCCGCCGCCGGCCGGCACGCCCGCGCTGGTGGCCCTGGTCGACGAGCTGCTCCCGAGACGCGGCGAGGGGCTGCGGATCGCGCCCCGTGGCTGGCGCGAGGGCCTGGAGGTCTACCTCGACCGGCTGGAACTCCGCGACGCTCACAGCGAGTTGGAGGCAGTACTGCGGTACGCGGTGTACGCCGCCACCGCCGAGCACCCCTACCCGGCCGCACCCGAGGCCGCCGAGGCGGTCTGGGACTGGGTGCGCGACCTGGCGATGACCGAACTGCCGCCGCTGGCCAGGAACCGTCTGGGCGCCGAGTGGCACGCCAGGGTGCGCGCCCGCGCGATCGGCCGGGCCCGGCGCGCGGAGGACGCCGCGGCCGCTGGACCGCTGCCCTCGGTACTGCTGGAGATCACCGAACGCGCCTGGGAGCAGGGCCGGTTCGACTGGTACATCACCGCGAGCAGACCCGCCGGCGACCTGCCGCTGGGCGAGGGCCGGCACGGCACCGCGCTGGCCGACCTGCCCGCCGAGCTGGCCGGGCCGCTGGGCGAGGCGTTCCGCCGCAGCGACGAGCCGGACAGACCCGCCGTCCTCGAAGTCGCCCTCAGACAGGCGCTGCTGGACCTGGACGTGGACACCTGGCGGATACCGCCCGGATCCCGGCCGATAGGGGAGCTGCGGCCGGTGGTGGTGCGCTGTGCCGACCGGCCCCCGGGCACCTCGCCGGACGGTACGGAGCCGGGGCCCGGCCCGCAGGAGCGCTGGACGCGGCTGCACGAGGACGGCATGGACCACGCCTGTGTCGACTGCGCCGAGGGCCGCCCCGAGGACGTGACCCCCGAGGCCCTGCGGGACCTGGGGCCGCGGACCTTCCCGGTGCTGTGCCGGGTTCCCGGGGGCGACGGAGGACGCGAGACGGTCCGCCGGATCGTCGGCAGCGGACATCCGGTGGCACTGTGGCGCAGGGAGCGCATGGACCCGGTGTGCGGGGAGTACCACCGCGGCGTCCTGCGCACGGTGAAGAGCGGGACGACCGCCCACCGGCTGCCCGCCGCCGTCCGTGAGCTGCGCGCCGGCATCGGCGCGGGAGAGCCGGAAGCATACTGGTCACGCGGGATCACGCTGTTGTACGACGATCCCGGACGGCCGCTGCCGGGGGACGACGACGTGCTGGAGACACCGTGAGGGACGCGCGTCTTTCCGTGTGCTCCTACCGGGCCGCCGCCGGTCCCGATACGGTCGGGACGTGGCCGGTGCGCAACCGCCGATGACCCACCAGTGATGAGGAGTTCGCAGTGAGCGGACCGAACGAATGGCTCATCTACCGCGGCACGGGCGAGCCCCACGACGGCATCGCGGCGCTCCCCGACCCACCGCCCTGGCGGGACTTCGACGGTGCCCCGCTCGTCGCGCCGGGCCCGGCCACCGACAGCTCCTCCACCCGGCGGCTCGGCGAGCACGTCGCGGAGATGCACCGGCCCAGCGCCGAAGAACTGGAGATCGTCAACGCCGCGCTGTACCTCCGCCGTCCGCTGCTGGTCACCGGCAATCCGGGCACCGGCAAGAGCACCCTCGCGCACGCCGTCGCACACGAGCTGAAGCTCGGCCGGGTGCTGCGCTGGCCGATCGTGAGCCGGACGACGCTGGGCGACGGGCTGTACCACTACGACGCCATCGCCCGGCTCCAGGACGTGCAGATCGCCGCGAGCAGCCGGGCGGCCGGCGGGCCCGGCGCGCAGGCCGCGGCGCCCGGCGGCATCGGCAGCTACATCCGGCTCGGCCCGCTCGGCACGGCCCTGCTGCCCACCGCGCAGCCGCGCGTCCTGCTCGTCGACGAGCTGGACAAGAGCGACATCGACCTCCCCAACGACCTGCTGAACGTCCTGGAGGAGGGCGAGTTCTCGATCCCGGAGCTGGAGCGGCTGGCCGAGCGGGAGCCCGAGGTGGAGGTGCTCACCGACGACGGCCAGAAGGTCCGCATCCGCGACGGCCGGGTGCGCTGCCACGCCTTCCCGTTCGTCATCCTCACCAGCAACGGCGAACGGGACTTCCCCGCGCCGCTGCTGCGCCGCTGCATCCATCTGGAGCTGGGGCAGCCCGACCACAAACGGCTGGCCACGGTCGTACGGGCACACCTCGGCGAGGAGGCGGCCCGCGCGGGGGACGACCTGATCGCCCGCTTCCTGGAACGTTCCCGCAGCGAACTGCTCGCCGCCGACCAGCTGCTGAACGCCATCTACCTCACCCACCAGGCGGCTCCGACCACCCGCGACCGGCTCGCCGACCTCCTCATCCAGCGCCTCGACCGGCCGAGGTGATGGCGTGATGCGGGACCGTGCCGGACGCCCCACCGCCCCGCAGAGCTGGGCCGACGTGGTCGCCGCCCTGCGCAGCGCGGGCCTGGACCCGGACGCCGGGGAGCTCGCCGACGCCCTGTGGCTGGCGCAGTGGTCCCGGCCGCGCGGCGGCGCGGCGGAGCAGGAGAGCGGCGGCGGTACGGCGGCCGCCGGGAGCGGACCGCCGGGCGGGCAGGCGTCCGCGCCCGCGCGTACCGGCACGCCCCCGGGCGGCACCGGTACCGACCGCGAGCCGCCCGGCGACGCGTCCGCCGGGCCGCCCGCCGCCTCCCGCGTCGCGCTCTACCCGGACGGCCAGGAGCTGCCCGGCGCCGGTCCGGACGGCACCGGCGCGCCCGCCGGCCCGTACGGCACCGGCCTGCCCGTGGGCGTGCCCGCCGCGCCCGCGCTGCCCGACCTGCTCGCCCTGCAGCGCGCCCTGCGCCCCCTCCAGCGGTACCGCAGCGCGGCGCCCGCCGTGCGGCACGTGCTGGACGAGCGGGCGACGGCGGAGCGCAGCGCGCGGTCGGGCGGCCTGGTGATGCCGGTGTTCCGGGCGGTGCCGCGGGCCGAGGCGTCGCTCCAGCTGGTGATGGACGCCGCCTCCTCGATGTGCGTCTGGGACCGGCTGCTGTACGAACTCCAGCAGGTTTTCGCACAGTTGGGCGCCTTCCGTGACGTACAGGTGCACTTCCTGCACCAGGGGCCGGACGGCGCCCCCGCGGTCTCCCGCCGATTCGAGCCGGGCCACGCGCCGTTACGCTCCGCCGACCAGCTCAGCGACCCCACAGGGCGCCGCGTCACCGTCCTGGTCAGCGACTGCGCGGGTCCCTTGTGGCGCAGCGGCCACGCGCACCGGCTGCTGCACCGGCTCGCCCGGCAGGGCCCGCTCGCCGTCCTCCAGCCGCTGCCGCAGCGCATGTGGTCCCGCACCCGGCTGCCCGTCTCCTACGGCACGCTGCGCCGCGGCGAAGGCCCGTCCTACGCCACGGCGCTGCACTTCACGGGCGACACCGCGCAGGCCGCGCCCGGCGCGCTGCCGGTGCCCGTGCTGCCGCCCGCCGCCGGCGCCCTCGCGGCCTGGGCGAAGCTGCTCTCCGGTACGGGCGCGGGACAGGTGCCCGCCGCCGTCGGCTGGCTCCGTGCCGACCAGCCGCCGGCCCCCGCGCCCCGCCCCCGCGACCCGCTGCCCGCCGCCGAGGTCGTCGCGCGCTTCCGGCGCGCTGCCTCGCCCGGCGCCGCGCAGCTCGCCGTCTACCTGGCGGCGGCGCCGCTGTGCCTGCCGGTGATGCAGCTGGTGCAGCGCACGATGCTGCCCGGCACCGGACCTGCGGAGCTGTCCGAGGTGCTGCTCGGGGGGCTGCTGACCCGGACGGACGGCGAGTCGATGGCCGGCGGCCCCTGGTACGAGTTCGTCAAGGGCGTGCAGGAGGTGCTGCTCGGGCCGCTGGGCAGGGACGAGGCGCTGCTGGTGCTCAAGCACTGCTCCGCGTACGTGGAGCAACGGTTCGGCAAGGGCGGCCCGAACTTCCCCGCGCTCGCCATCGCCCAGCTCACCGGCGACCGGGCGGCGGACGCCGTGGAGTCGGTGGCGCGGCTGCGCACCCACCCGCTGCCCGACGGGCCCGGCGTGCGCGCGCCGCAGCCGTTCGCCGAGGTCGCCGCGCACGTACTGGAGCGGTTCGTCCCGCTGCGCAGCGTCTCGGCCGACGCGCACGAGGGCCCGGGCGGCCCGGCGTCCTCGGAGGCGGTACGCCGCTCGCAGGCCCTGGTGCGGCGGTTCGCCGCCGACGGCATGGTGCAGAACCTCCTCGACGCGGTGCAGCTGCTGCGGCACGCCACGGAAGGCGAACGGCACCGGGGCTCCGACACGGCGTTGTGGAGCGAGCTGGCGGAGACCCTGCTGCGGCTGTGGGAACTCCAGGGCGGCCGGGCGCTGCTGCGCGAGGCGCACGAGGCGGCCCGTACGGCCGCGCAGAACGGCGGGGCACGGGCTCGCACGGCCCTCGGGCGGGTGCTGCACAGGGAGGCGGGGGAGCGGCGCGCGGCCGGTGACGGGCGCGGCGCGCTGGACCTGCTGCGCCGTGCGGACCGGGAGTTCACCGCCGTGTGCGCGACCGCGGGGCTGGAGCCGTGGCACGCCCTGGAGATCACCCTGGAGCGGGTGCGGGTCCTGGAGGAGCAGTGGCGGCTCGGCGGCGACAGCGGGCTGCTCCAGGAGACCGTCGGGATGCTGGAGGCGTTCGCCGACGCCTGGCCGTACGACGAGGCCCAGCCCTCCGGCCTGCCGCTGGCGCACGGCCGGGCGCTGCTGCGGCTGGCCGGCACGGCCGCCGACCGGGAACAGGCCGAGGCACACGCCCAGCAGGCGGCTGCCTCGCTGACGCACGCGGCCGACGCGATGGCCGCGGAGGGCGCGCCCGAGGACGCCCGGCTGTGGGCCCGGCTGGACCTGGTGGACGCGCTGCTGACGCTCGGCGGCGACGCGCTGGACCGGGCGGGCCGGCTGGTCGAGGAGGTGGGGGAGGCAGCGCAGGGACCGGACGAGCGGGCCGCCGTCCTGATGCGCGCCGCCCGGCTGGCGGTGCGGCGCTTCGAGGCGGACGGCGACGTCTCGCATCTGGCGGAGGCCGACCGGCGGTACGAGGCGGCCTGCCGGGCGGTGCCGCGGGACCGGGAGGGCTACGGCGACCTGATCGAGGAGTGGGGCGACGCGCTGCTGCGCCGGGCGCGCGAGCCCGGCGGCCGGGCCGTCATCCACCGTACGGTCCGGGTGCTGCGGGACTGCCGGATGGAGACCGCGGCCGGTGACCCCAGGCTGGCGCGGCGGCTGCTGGCCCTCGGCCGGGCCCTCATGCTGCGCCGGTCCGACGACGACCGGGTGGACCTGCGGGAGGCCGAGCACCTCTTCGGGCTCGCCGCGCAGTCCGCCCCCGATCCGATGGTCCGCGCCGAGTGCTTCCTGGAGCTGGGCGGCACGCACCGGCTGGCGCACCGCCGCTCCCGCCTGGACGCGCAGCTGGAACAGGCGGCGGACGCCTACCGGCGCGCAGCGGACGCGGCGCGCGCGGCCCAGGAGGAGGCGGCCGATCCCGCCCCCGCCGTACGGCTGTGCGCCCGCGCGTACCACCTGCGCGGCGAGGTGTACGAGGACGCGCGCCGGCCGCGTGCGGCGCGGGACGCCTACCGGCTGGCGCTGGAGGAGTGGCGGCGGCTGCCGGACGGGGGTGGACCGGCGGCCGAGGAGACCTCGCGCCGCATCGTGGACATCGGCAGGTGACAGACGGCAGGCTCTAACTGGCCGCATGACGGGGGTAGTCGGCGGGAAAGGGGCAAGCGATGAGTACGAGCCGCAAGGAGACGGAGGCGCTGCCGGAGGGCTGCCCGGAGGCGGCCGGGGCCGCGGTGCCGCCGGCCGGTGAGCTGCCCGAGCTGCCGGACCTGCTCGCCCTGGATCTCGCGGAGCTGCGCACGGTGGAGCACCCGGTGCTGGCCGAGGTCCTGGAGCGGATACGGATGCGGGTGGACGAACCCACCGAGATGCTGTGGGGATTCAACAGCGCGTTCTGACGTGAAACACCTAGCGCTTTCGGAAGTTGACCGACGGCACCCGATCACTTTCGGTCGTTGGGGCCGACGGAACCGGACACGGCCGATCGCGGCCGGTTTGGCCACGCCGCCCCGCAGGGATACTCCGCCACGGACCGGCGACGGGGGCCGTCCCTGCGCGGGCCGCGGCTTTGGGGGTGCGGACGTGGCGCAGCAGACCGTACGGGACACGGGCCCGTCGGCGGCGGACCGGCCGGACGTTCCCTCCTTCCGGCACCCTTTCCGGCAGTTCGTCCTCAAGGCGCACGGTCACTGCAACCTCGCCTGCCGCTACTGCTACCTCTACGAAGCCGCCGACCACGGCTGGCGCGACCGGCCCGCGCTGATGAGCGACGCGGTGCTGGACCGCACGGCCCGGCGCGTCGCCGAGCACGCGGCGGCCCACGGCCTCCGGCACGTGGCCCTCGTCCTGCACGGCGGTGAACCCCTGCTGGCCGGCGCCGCGCGCCTCGGTCGCGCCGTCGAACTGCTGCGCACCCTGCTGCCCCGGGACTGCACCCTGCACCCCACCGTCCAGACCAACGGCACCCTGCTCACCCGCGACCGGCTGCGCACCCTCGCGGGCCACGGCGTCCGGGTCGGCGTCAGCCTCGACGGCGGGCTGCCCGCACACAACACCGCGCGCGTGGACCACGCGGGGCGCCCGGCCTGGCCGCGTGCCGTACGCGGGCTGCGGCTGCTCGCCGAGGAGCACCCGGACGCGTACGCCGGCATCCTCGCCGTCGTCGACCCGCGCACCGACCCGGTGGAGATCTGGACCTCGCTCGCCGCGCTCCGCCCGCCCCGCCTGGACCTGCTGCTCCCGCACGGCAACTGGACGGCCCCGCCACCGGGCCTGACACCCGGCGCCGACGGCCGCACGCCGTACGGCGACTGGCTGTGCGCGGTCTTCGACACCTGGTGGGACGGCGGCCCGGGACAGCCGCGCGTCCGGCTCTTCGAGGAGTGCCTGGCCCTGCTGATGGGCGCCCCGGCCGGCGGCGAGTCACTGGGCCTGGCCCCGTTCACCGCCGTCGTCGTGGAGACCGACGGCAGCATCGAGCAGGTGGACTCCCTGAAGTCCGCCTACGAGGGCGCCGCCGCCACCGGCCTGGACGTCTTCCGGCACTCCTTCGACGAAGCGCTCGCGCACCCCGGGATCGCCGCCCGGCACGCGGGCGCCGCGGCCCTCGCCCCCGTCTGCCGCGCCTGCCCGCTGGTACGGGTGTGCGGCGGCGGCCAGTACGCGCACCGCTACCGGCACGGCAGCGGCTTCACCAACCCCTCGGTGTACTGCGCCGACCTCCAGCGCCTGATCCGGCACGCCGCCGGACGGCTGGCCGGCGCGACGCGGGGGCCCGCGCGATGAGCAGCCGGATCCCCCTGGACCTGCTGCGTGAGCTGGGGCGGTCCGAAGGCGGTGCCGAGGCGCTGCGGCTGCTCGTCGACGACCAGCGCGTACGGCGGCTGCTGGCGCTGCGCGCACTGCTGGACGCGGTGGACACCGCCCGCGCCCCCAGCGTGCCGCGGCGCGCGGCGGCACGCGTCGCCGAGCACTGGGCGCTCCTCGAAGCCGCCGACCACGCCGCCCGGGACACCACCCGCCAGGTGCTGTACTACCCGCTGCTCGGCCCCTGGGTACGGCGCGCGCTGCGCGGTCTCGCCGCCGCCGTCCCGCCGCCGCACCTCCTCCCCGACCTGGAACACCTCGGGGCCGTCGCCGCCGCCGCTGCCGCCCGCGCCGGGCTGCCGTTCACGCTCCGGCTGCGCGCCCCCGACGGCACGCTCGCGCTGCCCACCCTCGGCGCGTACACCCTGCCCGGCACCAGGCGCCAGGGCCCGCCGCGCGACGTGGAGATCACCTGCCGGAACGGGGCGCTGACCCTCCGCCCCGCCGCGGGCCGGCCCGCCGTGCTGCTCCACCGGCCGGACGGTACCTGGGAGTCGGCCGACCCCGCGTGGCGGCCGCTGCGCCGGCTCACCGGCGGGCCACGCGCCGTACTCCTGGACGACCTCGACCCCTTCCGTACCGCCGACAGCGGCCTGGAGCGGCACGGGCTCAAACCCGCCGAGCGGCTCACCACCGCCGACCGGGCGGGCTGGCAGGCGGCCTGGGCCGGGGCCTGGCCGCTGCTGGAGCGCGGCGGCCCCACGCGCGCCCTGGAGGCGGAGATCCTGCTGGACTGCATCGTGCCGCTCGCGCCACCGCCGCAGGCCGGGCCGCACGCCGCGGGCCCCGCGCACTGCAGCGGCACCCGCCGCGAGGCGTTCGGCGCGGTGCTCAGCTCCGCGCCGCAGACCCCCGCCTTCCTCGCCGCGACGCTCGTCCACGAGCTCCAGCACGCCAAACTGTCCGCGCTCACCGAGCTGACCCCGCTGCACCACGACACCGGCACCACCCGGCACTGGGCGCCCTGGCGGCCCGACCCGCGTCCCTTCGACGGGCTGCTCCAGGGCACGTACTCGCACCTCGCGCTCGCCGACTACTGGCAGCGCTTCGCGCTGACCGCCGAGAACGCGCTGGAGCGCCACACCGCCTGGGCCGAGCACTCCCGCTGCCGGGAACAGGTCGGCGCCGCGCTGCCCACGCTGCTCGGCTCGCGCGCCCTCACCCCGGCCGGCCGCGTGCTGACCGGCGCGATGGCCGACCGGCTCACCCGATTGCGGGAACGGCCGCCCCCGGAGGGCTACATGGCCCGCGCGAGCGCCTACGTGGAGACCTCACGGACGATGTGGCGGCGTCAGCACGCGCGATGACCGCCGACGACCGGTTCGCCGGTGTATGTTCCCCCCAAGGGCAGCTCTGACGGTCCTTGCCCGGCCGTTCGTTCGTACGCAAGACGAGGGAGTCGTTCGAATGCCCGCAGCGCGCAGGACCATCTCGCACGGAGGCCGGCCACCCGTCACGATCAGCTTCGCCGGCTTCAACCGCGCCTGGGCCGCCTGGATCGGCGACCGGCTGGAACGCCACGGCATGCGGGTCGCGTTCCAGCGCTGGGACCCCCGCGCCGGCACCCCGCTGGAGGACGCGCTGCGCGACCTCGCGCTCGCCGAGGGCACCGTCCTCATCGTGCTCAGCGACTGGTACATCCAGCTCGGCCCGCGCAGCCACGAGGAGTGGAACGCCGCGCTGCGCACGGTCGTCGCCGAGCGCCAGGACAAGTTCGCCGCGGTCTCCGTCACCACCAACGCGCTGCCCACCGCCACCGCCGTCTTCGGCGCCGCCGAACTGGCCGACGTCGGCGCGCGCGAGGCCGAGCGCCGGCTGCTGGCCCGGCTCGGCATCGAGGCCGACCCGCACGCCGACCCGGAGGAGGACGGCGAGGGCCCCCGCTACCCCCAGGAGCAGCCGCGCGTCTGGGGCGGCGTACCGCGCCGCAACACCCGCTTCACCGGCCGCGAGAACCTCCTCGCCGACGTCTACCACCGCCTCCAGCAGGCCGAGCGCGGCGCCGCCGTCTGCACGCTGTACGGCATGTCCGGCGTCGGCAAGACCCAGCTCGCCACCGAGTACGTCTACCGCTTCGGCTCCGAGTACGACGTGGTCTGGTGGGTCTCGGCGGGCGAGCGCACCCCCATGCGGCAGCGGCTGGCCGAACTGGCCCCCGCCCTGGGCCTCACGACCGGCCAGGAGTACGGCGAGCGGCTGCGCGCCGTCCGCGACGCGCTCCGCCGCGGCGAGCCGTACCACCGCTGGCTGCTCGTCCTGGACGGCGCCGACCAGCCCGAACACGTCGCCGACATGCTGCCCTCCGGGCCCGGCCACGTCCTGCTCACCTCGCAGAACCGCGAATGGGGCGAGCACAACAGCATGATGTTCGAAGTCCCCGTCTACACCCGCGAGGAGTCCATCGCCTTCGTCCGCCGCCGCGCCCCGCGCCTGGACCGCGAGGAGGCCGGCCGGCTGGCCGACGCGCTGGAGGACCTGCCGCTGCTGCTCGACCAGACCGCCGGCTGGCTCAGCGACTCCACGATGTCCGTCGACGAGTACATCGACCTGCTGGGCAGCGGCGTCGACGCCGAGGTCGTCCGGGTCGCCCACGACTTCCCGATGACCTACCAGACCTCCTGGTCGATACTGCAGAACCGCCTCAGCGAGGCCGTGCCCGCCTCCGTCGACCTGCTGCGGCTGTGCTCCTTCTTCCAGCCCGCCGCCATCCCCGTACGCCTCCTCCGCGAGCTCCCGCCCGGCGACCTGCCCGAAGAGCTCACCGGGCTGATGAACGACCCCCTGCTGTGGAACCAGGCCATCAGCAAGCTCCTCCAGTACTCCGTCGTCCGCATCGAGTCCCACGACGTCACCGCCGACGACGCCTCACCCGGCGGCGAGATCCTCTACATGCACCGCATGGTCCACCAGACCGTCCGCGCCCTGATGCCGGACCGGCAGCGGGAGGAGTACAGCCGGGTCGCCCAGCGCGCGCTGGCCGCCGCCGACCCGCTGCGCCCCACCGACACCCGGCTCTGGCCGCGCTTCGCCGAACTCGCCCAGCACCTCAAGGCCGCCGACGTCCTGGTGAGCCAGGACCCCGACGTCCAGAACCTGGTCCTGAACGTCCTGCGCTACATGTACCTCTCCGGCGAGTACCGCGCCGGGCTCAAGCTCGCCGAACGGGCCCTCGCCGCCTGGCGGGAGATGCTCGGCGACACCCACCCGCGGATCTGGGACCTCAGCTACCACTACGCCAACCTGCTCCGCGCCACCGGCGACTACGCCGCCTGCGAAGCGCTGGACCGCATCGTCCTGGACCACCTGCGCGACACCCAGGGGCCACGCGACCTGGACACCCTGCGCGCCGCCAACGGGCTCGCCGCCGACCTGCGCGGCCTCGCCCGCTACGAAGAGGCACTGGAGCTGTCCACCCAGGTCCTCCAGGGCTACACCGAACTGGTCGGCGAACAGGACTCGCGCACCCTCAACGCACAGAACAACCTCGCCGTCTCGCTCCGCCTCCTCGGCCGCTACACCGAGTCCCTGGCGCTGAACCGCCGCACCCTGGAGGCCCGCCGCGAGCTGCTGCGCCCGCGCCACAACTGGTCCCTCTTCTCCGAGATCCACGTCGCCACCGACCTGCGGCTGCTCGGCCGGTACGCCGAGGCGACCTCGGTGCAGGAGCACAGCGCCCGGGTGCACCGCATCGTGATGGGCAACGACAACCCCCAGACGCTGCGCGCCGAGCACAACCTCGGGCTCTGTTACTACCGTTCCGGCGACCGCGGCAAGGCCGGCCGGCTGCTGGGCCGGGTCCTGGAGCGCTGCGAACGGGTGCTGGGCGAGGCCGACCCGCTCACCCTGATGGTCGGCGTCAGCTACTCCTGCTTCGCCCGCGAGCACGGCAGCCTGGACCAGGCCCGGGACATCGGCGAGCAGGTCACCGAGCGGTACCGCTTCCAGCTGGGCGCGGCCCACCCGTACGCGATCGGCGCGCAGGCCAACCACGCGCTGGTGCTGCGCGCCGCGGGCGAGCGGCAGCAGGCCCTGCTGCTGACGGAGGAGGCGCTGGACGGGATGCGCCGGGCCGTCGGCCCCGACCACCCCTGGACGCTGGGGTGCGCGCTGAACGCCGCCGCAGCGCGCAACTTCGCCGGCGACCCGGAGAGCGCGGCGGAGCTCGGCCGGGACACCGTCGCCCGGGCCACCGCCACCCTCGGCCTGCGCCACCCGCTGACCCTCTCCAGCCAGGTCGCGCTCGCCGCGGACCTGCGCGGCCTGCGCAAACGCCAGGAGGCCGACAAGCTGGAGGACGAGGCGCTGACCGCCCTGAGCACGGTACTGGGCCCGCAGCACGTCCACACCGTCTCCGCCCGCGCCCGCACCCGGCCCTACTGGGACTTCGAACCGCAGACCACCTGAGAGCCCGCGTCCTCACCCCGGCCGGGCGCCCGCGCACTCGGCCGGAATCCGCTCGCGGCGGCCGGGCACTGTGGGATACGGAAGAACCGGGCCGTACCGACGGTCCCTTCACAGGAGAGCAGGACCGTATGGGGCAGCCGGCGGAGTCGACGTTCCCGCAGCGGCCGACGGGCGCCACCGCCCGGGTCCCGCGGCCCGCCCGGCCGGTGCGCCCGGGGCCGCCGCCCGGCCCGCGGATCACCGTCAGCGTCGCCGGGGACAGCCGTGCCTGGGGCGACTGGATCGCCGACCGCCTCGAACGCCACGGGCTGCGCGCCCCGCTGCACCATTGGGACCCGCCCGCCGCCATGGAACTGCGGTCCGCGCTCGCCGGCCTCACCCTCTCCGGCGGCCGGATACTCCTCGTCTTCAGCGCCGGCTACTTCCAGCCGGGCGTCCGCACCGGCCAGGAATGGGACACCGCGCTCGCCGCCGTCACCGCGGCCCACCCCGGCCGCTTCACCGCCGTCTCCGTCACCGACCCCGGCAACCTCCCGGCCGGCGCCGCTGCGCTCGGCCCCGCCCAGCTCACCGAGGCCGGCGCGCACCACGCCGAACGCCTCCTGCTGCGCCGCCTCGGCCTCCCGGACACCCCGGCACCCGGCACCGGCGGCCCGCGCTTCCCGCTGGACGCCCCCGCCGTCTGGGGCGGCGTGCCGCGCCGCAACCCGCGCTTCACCGGCCGCGCCGCGCTCCTCGCCCTCATCCACCGCCGCCTGGAGCGCTCCGTACGCGGCGCCGCCGTCTGCACCCTGCTGGGCATGGCGGGCGTCGGCAAGACCCAGCTGGCCGCCGAGTACGTGCACCGTTTCGCGACCGAGTACGACGTGGTGTGGTGGGTCAACGCGAGCGACGGCGACCGGGCCCGGCGCAAGATGGCGGCGCTCGCCCCCGAACTGGGGCTGCGCACCCGCCCGGAGGAGCGGCTGGGCGCCGTCGTCGACGCGCTGCGCCGCGGCGAGCCGTACCGCCGCTGGCTGCTCGTCCTGGACGGCGCCGACGACCCGGCGGACGTGGCGGCGCTGCTGCCCAGCGGCTCGGGCCACGTCGTGATCACCTCCCGCAACCGCTCCTGGGACACCTACAACACCCTCCTCCTCCCGGTCCCCGTCTTCGACCGCCCGGAGAGCGTCGCCTTCGTACGCCGCCGCGCCCCGCGCCTGGACGCGGCCGACGCCGGCCGGCTGGCCGCCGCGCTGGAGGATTTGCCGCTCCTCCTCGACCAGACGGCGGGCTGGCTCAACGACTCCGACATGAGCGTCGGCCACTACCTGCGCCTGCTGGAGGGCGGCATCGGGGACGCCCGTACGGTCGTCGCCGACGACTTCCCGATGACCTTCGCAGCGGCCTGGACCGCCCTGCTGGACCGCATCGCCGAGACCGCGCCGGACGCCGCCGAGCTGCTGCGGCTGTGCGCCGTCCTCGCGCCCGGCACCGTACCGGTCGCCCTGCTCGGCCGGATCCGCGGCGACTTCGCCCCGGTGACCGGCGAACCGCGGCGGCTCCAGGACGCCCTGCGGCTGCTCGCCCGCTACTCCGTCGTGGACGCGACGGAGACCGCGGACGGCACCGAGGTGGAGAGCGTCCACCTGCACCGCATGGTCCGCCTCCTGGTCCGCGAGGGCATCCCGGCCCAGGAGCGGGAGCGGTACGCCCGTGCCGTACGCGCCGGGCTCGCCGCCGCCGACCCCGGCCGCCCCGACGAACCCGCCCACTGGCCCGCGTACGCCACGCTGCTGCCGCATCTGCTGCCCGCCGGCGCGCTGGACGCCGACCCCGCGGAGACCGCGGGACCGGTACTGAACTGCCTGCGCTACGCCTACCTCACCGGCGCCCAGGACACCGGCCTGGCCCTCGCCCGGCGCGCGGACCACACCTGGCGGCAGCTGCTGCCCGAGGACCACCCACGCCGGCTGGACCTGCTCCACGAGCACGCCAACCTGCTGCGCGCCACCGGGCAGTACGCGGCCTGCGAGACGCTGGACCGGCCCGCGCTGGAGCGGCTGCTGGGCCGGCGCGGCACCCCGGACGCCGAGATCCTGCGGACCGCCGCCGGGCTCGCCGCCGACCTCCGCGGCCTCGCCCGCTTCCAGGAGGCGCTGGAACTCTCCCGGTACGTCCTGGACGGCAGCCGGCAGACCTTCGGCGAACGCGAGGCCCGCACCCTCGCCGCGCAGAACAACCTCGCGGTCTCCCTGCGGCTGCTCGGCGCCTACGACCAGGCCCTGGAACTGGACCTGCTCACCCTGCGGGCGCGCCGCCAGATCCTCCCGCCGGACCATCCCTGGACGCTCTACTCCGAGCTGCACTACGCCACGGGGCTGCGGCTCACCGGCCGCGTCGACATGGCGCTGGAGGTCCAGGAACGGAACGCGCGCGCTCACCACCGGCTCCTCGGCGCCGACCACCCCCAGACGCTGCGCGCCGCGCACGGCCTCGCCCTGTGCCGCCGGGGTGCGGGCCAGGGGGAGCGGGCCCGGCAGGGCATGGAGGCGCTGCTGGAGCGGTCGGTGCGGCTGCTGGGCCGCCGGGACCCGCTCACCTTGATGATCGCGGCCGGGTTCGGCTGCCTGGAGCGTGAGTCCGGCGATCCGGAACGGGCCCTGGCCTCGGCCGAGCGTACCTACGCCGGCTACCGCGACCTGCTCGGTCCCACCCACCCGTACACCGTCGGCAGCGACGCCAACCACGCCCTGGCGCTGCTCGCGGCCGGCGACCGCGAGGCGGCCCTGGGCGCCCTCTCCCGCGCCCTGCCCGCCATGGAGATCGCCGTGGGCCCCGGCCACCCGTGGACCCTGGACCTGGCGCACAACACCCGTTCCACCGAGGCGGACCTGCCGCCGTACCAGCTGCGCGACTTCGAACCGCTGACGATCTGACAGCTCGCACACGAAGGGCGGGGCCCCACCGAATCGCTTCGGTGGGGCCCCGCCCTTTCAGGTGCCGGGGAGCCGGTGGCTCAGGCGTCGAACGCCTCGGCGATGAGCTGGGCCTGCTCCGCCTGGTGGCGCTTGGCGGAGCCGACGGCCGGCGACGAGGAGTGCGGCCGCGAGATGCGGCGCAGCCGCTCGCCGTGCGGGATGTCGGCACCGACCGCCAGGTCCAGGTGGTCGATCAGGTTCAGGCCGAGGAACGGCCAGGCGCCCTGGTTGGCGGGCTCCTCCTGGACCCACAGGTACTTGCCGGCGTTCGGGAACTTGGCGATCTCCGCCTGGAGCTCCTTGCCGGGCAGCGGGTACAGCCGCTCGATGCGGAGGAGGGCGACGTCGTCGGCGCCGCGCTTCTCCCGCTCCGCCTCCAGGTCGTAGTAGACCTTGCCGGAGCAGAACATGACCTTCCGCACGGCGTTCGGGTCGACCGTGCTGTCGCCGATCACCGGGCGGAAGCCGCCGGTGGTGAACTCCTCCGTCTTCGACGCCGCGGCCTTCAGACGCAGCATCGACTTCGGGGTGAAGACGACCAGCGGCTTGTGGTGCGGGTTGTGCACCTGCCAGCGCAGCAGGTGGAAGTAGTTGGAGGGGAGCGTCGGCATCGCGACGGTCATGTTGTTCTGCGCGCACAGCTGCAGGAACCGCTCGATGCGGGCCGAGGAGTGGTCCGGGCCCTGGCCCTCGTAGCCGTGCGGCAGGAGCAGGGTGACGCCGGAGGTCTGGCCCCACTTCTGCTCGGCGGAGGAGATGAACTCGTCCACGACGGTCTGCGCGCCGTTGACGAAGTCACCGAACTGCGCCTCCCACATGACCAGCGCTTCCGGCCGGGCGAGGGAGTAGCCGTACTCGAAGCCCATCGCCGCGTACTCGCTGAGCAGCGAGTCGTAGACGTTGAAGCGGGCCTGGTCCTCGGAGAGGTACAGCAGCGGCGTGTAGTCGTTGCCGGTCTCGCGGTCGATGAGGACCGCGTGGCGCTGGCCGAAGGTGCCGCGGCGGGAGTCCTGGCCGGCGAGCCGGACCGGGGTGCCCTCCATGAGCAGCGAACCGATGGCCAGGGTCTCGCCCATGCCCCAGTCGATCGTGCCGTCCTCGACCATGGCCGCGCGGCGCTGCAGCTGGGGCAGCAGACGCGGGTGGACGGTGACCCGCTCGGGGATGTTGACCTGGGACTCGGCGATCCGCTTGACGACCTCCTGGGAGACCGCGGTGTCCACGTGGACCGGGAACTCGGCCTGCGGCTGCGGCACCTCGGGCGCCGCCGGGGTCGTGGTGGCCTCGCGGACCTCCGTGAAGACCTTCTCCAGCTGGCCCTGGAAGTCCTGCAGCGCCTGCTCGGCCTCCTCCAGCGTGATGTCGCCGCGACCGATGAGGGACTCGGTGTAGAGCTTGCGCACCGAGCGCTTCTTGTCGATCAGGTCGTACATCAGCGGCTGGGTGAAGGCCGGGTTGTCCGACTCGTTGTGGCCGCGGCGGCGGTAGCAGATCAGGTCGATGACGACGTCCTTGTTGAACGCCTGGCGGAACTCGAAGGCCAGACGCGCGACGCGCACCACGGCCTCCGGGTCGTCACCGTTCACGTGGAAGATCGGCGCCTCGATCATGCGGGCCACGTCGGTGGCGTACATGGAGGAGCGGGCCGACTCCGGCGCGGCGGTGAAGCCGACCTGGTTGTTGATGACGATGTGGACCGTGCCGCCGGTGCGGTAGCCGCGCAGCTGCGACATGTTCAGCGTCTCGGCGACCACGCCCTGGCCGGCGAACGCGGCGTCACCGTGCAGCTGGACGGGGAGGACGGTGAAGTCCGTGCCGCCCTTGCCGATGATGTCCTGCTTGGCGCGGGCGACACCCTCGACGACCGGGTCGACGGCCTCCAGGTGGGAGGGGTTGGCGGTGAGCGAGACCTTGATCTGCTCGCCGTCCAGGCCGGTGAAGGTGCCCTCGGCGCCCAGGTGGTACTTCACGTCGCCGGAGCCGTGCATCGACTTCGGGTCGAGGTTGCCCTCGAACTCCCGGAAGATCTGCGCGTAGGACTTGCCGACGATGTTGGCGAGGACGTTCAGCCGGCCGCGGTGGGCCATGCCGATGACGACCTCGTCCAGCCGGGACTCGGCGGCGGAGTCGATGACCGCGTCCAGCATCGGGATGACGGACTCGCCGCCCTCCAGCGAGAAGCGCTTCTGGCCGACGTACTTCGTCTGCAGGAAGGTCTCGAAGGCCTCGGCGGAGTTCAGGCGGCGCAGGATGCGCAGCTGCTCGTCGCGCTCCGGCGGGGTGTGCGGGCGCTCCAGGCGGTCCTGCAGCCACTTGCGCTGCTTGGGGTCCTGGATGTGCATGTACTCGATGCCGGTGGTGCGGCAGTACGAGTCGCGCAGCACGCCGAGGATGTCGCGGAGCTTCATCATCGACTTGCCGGAGAAGCCGCCGACCGCGAACTCCCGCTCCAGGTCCCACAGGGTGAGGCCGTGCTCGGTGATGTCCAGGTCGGCGTGCTTGCGCTGCTTGTACTCCAGCGGGTCGGTGTCGGCCATGACGTGGCCGCGCACCCGGTACGCGTGGATCAGGTCGAAGACCCGGGCCGCCTTGGACACGTCGTCGTCGTGGCTGACGTCGATGTCCTTCAGCCAGCGGACCGGCTCGTACGGAATCCGCAGCGACTTGAAGATGTCGTCGAAGAAGTCGTTCTCGCCGAGCAGCAGCTGGCTCATGATGCGCAGGAACTCGCCGGAGGCGGCACCCTGGATCACGCGGTGGTCGTACGTGCTGGTCAGCGTCATGACCTTGGAGATGCCCAGCTTGTTCAGGGTGTCCTGGGAGGTGCCCTGGAACTCGGCCGGGTAGTCCATCGCGCCGACGCCGACGATGAGGCCCTGGCCGGGCATCAGGCGCGGCACGGAGTGCACGGTGCCGATGCCGCCGGGGTTGGTCAGCGACGCGGTGACGCCGGTGAAGTCCTCCATCGTCAGCTTGCCGACCCGGGCGCGGCGGACGATGTCCTCGTACGCCTGCCAGAACTCGAAGAAGCTGAGCGTCTCGGCCTTCTTGATGGCCGCGACGACGAGCTGGCGGTCGCCGTTCGGCTTCACCAGGTCGATGGCCAGACCGAGGTTCACGTGGTCCGGCTTGACCAGGGTGGGCTTGCCGTCCTTCTCGGCGAACGAGTAGTTCATCGAGGGCATCGCCTTGAGCGCCTGCACCATGGCGTACCCGATGAGGTGGGTGAAGGAGACCTTCCCCCCGCGGGCGCGCTTGAGGTGGTTGTTCATGACGATGCGGTTGTCGAACAGCAGCTTCACGGGGACCGCGCGCACGGACGTGGCCGTGGGCAGCTCCAGCGAGGCGTTCATGTTCTTCGCCACGGCGGCGGAGGGGCCACGCAGGGTGACGTACTCCGGGCCCTCAGGCGCCTCGGCGGCCGGCTTGGCGTCCGCCTTCGGGGCGGGCTTGGCCGCCGCGGGCTTGGCTTCAGCCTTCGCCGGCGCGGGCTGCGCGGCGGCGGGCTTGGCCTCGGCGGGCTTCGCTGCGGGGGCCGCCGAGGGCTTCGCCGGGGCGGCGGCCGCGGGCTTGGCCTCGGCCTTCGCCGGGGCGGGGGCCGCGGGCTCGGCCTCGTCGGCCGGGGTGCCCGACGTGACCGGGGCGCCCGGCTTGTAGTCGGCGAAGAAGTCCCACCAGGCTCGGTCTACCGAGTTCGGGTCCTGGAGGTACTGCTGGTAGATCTCGTCGACGAGCCACTCGTTCGCACCGAATCCGGCTGCAGGGTTCTTACCCTGCCCGTCTTGGTCGGTCGAGGCACTCGAAGTGTTGGGGGACTGTGGCGACACGGCGGCAACCGCCCTCTTCCGCTTCCTAAAGGTGGTGGACAGCGGGAATAAAGGCTACGCCTCTGTCGACCGATGCTGCAGTCCGGGAGGGGTACTCGTCGCGCACGTCACATTTGGCGGCGGGTTTCGGGGAACGAGTTGGCGGGAAACATGCGTAGTTCGCTCGCGCCTGGGTAGGAGGTATCGCCATCGCGCCCCCGGCGGGACCACGGGGAACACCCGAAGGAGTGGTTCCGCCACCGACCCTACGTCACCGGGCGTCAAATTCCGGGCTGACCGGTCCCCGGAAGGGTGACGCGGATACGGCAGCCACGCGGGGATTCGGCCACTCCTATGCGCCCGCCGTGCAGATCCACCGCCCAGCGCGCGATCGCCAGGCCCAGCCCCGTACCGCCGTCGCTGCCCGGACCGGACGGTGCAGGGCCGCCGCGGTTGAACCGCTCGAACACCCGGTGCCGCTCGGACTCCGGGATGCCGGGCCCCTCGTCCTGGACCTCCAGGACCAGGCTGCCCGCGCCCTCGCCGCGGCGCGCCCGTACGGTCACCCGGCCGTGCGGCGGGCTGTGCTTGATGCCGTTGTCGATCAGGTTGGCGACGACCTGGTGCAGCCGCTCGGCGTCCGCGTGCGCGGTCAGCTCCGGCGGCGAGACGTCCAGATGGAGGTGGACGTCCGTACGGCTGTGGTGGGTGGAGCCGATGGCCAGGGTGGAGGCGCTGCGGCTCATGTTGGCCTCCTTCAGCACCCCGGAGAGGTACGGCCAGACCTCGAAGCGACGGGCGTGCAGCGGGATGACGCCGTTGTCCAGCCGCGAGAGGTCCAGCAGGTGCTCGACCAGCCGGCCCAGCCGCTCGGTCTGCCGCAGTGCGGTGCGCATCGTCTCCGGATCGGCCTCGGAGACCCCGTCGACGACGTTCTCCAGCACGGCGCGCAGCGCGGCGATCGGGGTGCGCAGCTCGTGCGAGACGTTGGCGACCAGCTCTTTGCGATGGGTGTCCACCGCTTCGAGGTCGGCGGCCATCCGGTTGAAGGCCTCGGCCAGCTCGCCGAACTCGTCCCGCCGGCTGCCGCGCACCCGCCGGGTGTAGTCACCGGCGGCCATCGCCCGGGTCACGTCCGTCATCTCGTCCAGCGGGGCCGTCAGGCCCTGCGCGACGAACTGGGTGATCAACAGCGAGGCGATGATCGAGAAGACCGTGATGACCCGCAGCTCCGTCGCCGAGTGGAACGCGACGAGCACCAGCAGGGTCGTGATGATCACCGAAACGGTGACCAGCGCGCCGAGCGCCGCCTTGACCGACCGGTACGGATCGAGCGGGCGCATGGCCTCCCAGGCGCGCTGCCAGAGCTCACGTGCCAGGGGTCGGAGCGACCTCATGCCGGCGGGGTCTCCAGCGCGTACCCGACGCCGTGGACCGTGCGGATGCGCTCGGCGCCGATCTTCCGGCGCAGCGCCTTGATGTGGCTGTCGACCGTACGGGTGCCGGAGGCGTCCGCCCAGTCCCAGACCTCGGCGAGCAGCTGCTCACGGGAGAGGACGGCGCGCGGGGTGTTGGCGAGGCAGACCAGCAGGTCGAACTCGGTGGGGGTGAGGTGCACGTCGGCGCCGCGTACCCGGACCCGCCGCTGCGCGTGGTCGATCTCCAGTTCACCCAGGCGCAGGATGCCGCTGCGCGGGGTGTGCGCGGCGAGCGCGGCCCGCTCGACCCGGCGCAGCAGGACGTGCACCCGGGCGGCCAGCTCCCGCATGGAGAACGGTTTGGTCATGTAGTCGTCGGCGCCGACGCCGAGACCGACCAGCATGTCCGTCTCGTCGTCCCGCGCGGTGAGCATCATCACCGGGACCGGCCGCTGGGCCTGCACCCGGCGGCACACCTCCAGGCCGTCGAAGCCCGGCAGCATGATGTCGAGGACGAGCAGGTCGGGCTGCCAGGCCTCGGCGGTGTCCACGGCGGACGGGCCGTCGCCGGCCGTCTGCACCTGGAAGCCCTCGGCGCGCAGCCGGGCCGCGATGGCGTCCACGATCGTCGGGTCGTCCTCGACGACGAGCACCCGCCGCTGCGCGCCCGGAGTGGCCGCCGCCGCGGCGCCCTGGGTGGTCTGAGTCTGGTCCATCGCCCGCCCCTGAATTTCCCCGTGCGTGGTCGCGTTCTGACTGGCTGTGCCGACCCGCTGACCGGTTGTACCGGCTGGTCGCACAGTGCTTGGCAGCAGCGTAAAGGCACGATGTGACCCGCGGCTACGCGCGTTTCCTCGCGAGGTGGACCACGTCGGGGACGCCTCGGACAACGGGGATCTCTTCGGTGCGAACCTCGCTGAACCCGGCATTCCGGAGAGCGGATTCGAAGGCCGGGGAGGGCTGCGCCGACCATACGGCGAGCACTCCGCCCGGCGTCAGCCGGTCCCGGCAGGCGGCCAGGCCGGCCGGCGAGTAGAGCCCGCCGTTGTCCTCGGTGACGGTCCAGCCGGGGCCGTTGTCGATGTCCAGGCAGAGCGCGTCGTAGGTCTCCGTGCCCGCCCCCTCGTGGACGTACGCCACCAGGTCGGCCTGGACGATCTCGGTGCGCGGGTCGGCCAGCGCCGGGCCCGAGACCGCGTCCAGCGGTCCGTCGCGGTGCCAGCCGACGACCGCGCCCTCGCGCTCGACGACCGTGATCCGGCCCCAGCGCGGCTCCTCGGCGGCGCGCACCAGCGAGAAGCCGACGCCGAGCCCGCCGATCAGTACGGACGGCCGCGTGCGGTCACCGGGCAGGGCGGCGAGCGCGGCGTCGACCAGCAGCCGCTCCGACCGGCCGTCCGAGGTGTCCATCAGGAAGCAGCCGTTGGCGATGATCTCGAAGTGCGGGCCCCGCCGCCGCAGCACCACCTCCCCGTACGGCCCGTCCCGGCGCTCCACCGTGACGGGCGCCTCGTCGGTTGCGTAGGGGGCTGGCATGGGTGCGGTCCTCCGGGGCCGGGGGCTGCAGGGCGCCCCCACCTTACGAGCCCGCCCACCCTGGCCGCCGGACCTCGGAGAGGCCTGGGCGGCCCCGCCCGCGTCTGATCGCTCACAGCGAACAAGGCCCGGGGAACAATCTTCGGCTCATGAGCATTGAGTGAGTACAGCTCAACTTGCCTGCCGAAGGGGAGATCATGGCTTCGACGTCCACACCGCTCACCCTGCCCGTGCTGCCCCTCGACGACGAGGTCGTGCTGCCCGGCATGGTGGTGCCGCTGGACCTGTCCGACGCGGACGTACGCGCCGCGGTGGAGGCCGCACAGGCCGCCGCCTCACCCGGTAACAAGCCACGGGTGCTGCTCGTTCCACGAGTCGACGGCACTTACGCCGGTATCGGCACGCTCGGCAAGGTCGAGCAGGTCGGCCGGCTGTCCGACGGCGACCCCGGCGCGCTCATCCGCGGCCTGGGCCGTGTGAAGATCGGCTCCGGGACGACCGGCCCCGGCGCGGCCCTGTGGGTGGAGGGCACCACGGTCGAGGAGACCGTGCCCGACCCGCTGCCCGGCCACGTCACCGAGCTGGTCAAGGAGTACAAGGCGCTGGCCACCAGCTGGCTGCGCAAGCGCGGCGCCTGGCAGGTCGTGGACCGCGTCCAGCAGATCGAGGACGTCGCGCAGCTCGCCGACAACTCCGGCTACTCGCCCTTCCTGACCACCGAGCAGAAGGTGCGCCTCCTGGAGACCACCGACCCGGTGGCCCGCCTGAAGGACGCGACCGAGGCGCTCCGCGAGCACCTCGCCGAGCAGGACGTCGCGGAGTCCATCGCCAAGGACGTCCAGGAGGGCGTCGACAAGCAGCAGCGCGAGTTCCTGCTCCGCCGCCAGCTGGAGGCCGTCCGCAAGGAGCTGGCCGAGCTGAACGGCGACCCGGACGACGAGAGCGACGACTACCGCGCCCGTGTCGAGGCCGCCGACCTGCCCGAGGACGTCCGCAAGGCCGCCCTCAAGGAGGTCGACAAGCTGGAGCGGTCCAGCGACCAGAGCCCCGAGGGCTCCTGGATCCGCACCTGGCTGGACACCGTCCTGGAGCTGCCGTGGAACGAGCGCACCGAGGACGCGTACGACATCAAGGGCGCCCGCGCCGTCCTGGACGCGGACCACGCGGGCCTGGACGACGTCAAGGAGCGCATCACCGAGTACCTGGCCGTCCGCAAGCGCCGCGCGGACCGCGGCCTCGGCCTCGTCGGCGGCCGCCGCGGCGGCGCCGTCCTCGCGCTCACCGGCCCGCCCGGCGTCGGCAAGACCTCCCTCGGCGAGTCCGTCGCCCGCGCCATGGGCCGCAAGTTCGTCCGCGTCGCGCTCGGCGGCGTCCGGGACGAGGCGGAGATCCGCGGCCACCGCCGTACGTACGTCGGCGCGCTGCCCGGCCGTATCGTCCGCGCCATCAAGGAGGCCGGCTCCATGAACCCGGTCGTCCTCCTCGACGAGATCGACAAGGTCGGCTCCGACTTCCGCGGCGACCCGGCCGCGGCGCTCCTCGAAGTGCTCGACCCGGCCCAGAACCACACCTTCCGCGACCACTACCTGGAGGTCGAGCTCGACCTCTCCGACGTGGTCTTCCTCGCCACGGCCAACGTCCTGGAAGCGATCCCGGAGCCCCTCCTGGACCGTATGGACCTGGTCCGGCTGGACGGCTACACCGAGGACGAGAAGGTCACCATCGCCCGTGACCACCTGCTCCCGCGCCAGCTGGAGAAGGCGGGCCTGGAGACCGGCGAGGTCGTCATCGAGGACGCCGCGCTGCGCAAGCTCGCCGGCGAGTACACCCGCGAGGCGGGCGTACGGAACCTGGAGCGCGCCATCGCCCGGCTGCTCCGCAAGATCGCGGCCCAGCACGAGCTGGGCGAGCGCGAGCTGCCCTTCACGGTCGGCACGGACGAGCTGCGCCCGCTCATCGGGCGGCCGCACCACGTCCCCGAGTCCGCGCAGGACCCGGAGGAGCGGCGCACCGCCGTGCCGGGTGTGGTCACCGGCCTGGCCGTGACCGGAGCGGGCGGTGACGTCCTCTACGTCGAGGCGTCCCTCGCCGACCCGGAGACCGGCGGGTCCGGCCTCCAGCTCACCGGCCAGCTCGGCGACGTGATGAAGGAGTCGGCGCACATCGCCCTCTCCTTCCTCCGCTCGCACGGCGCGGAGCTGGAGCTGCCCGTCGGCGACCTGAAGGACCGCGGCGTGCACCTGCACGTCCCGGCGGGCGCGGTGCCGAAGGACGGCCCGAGCGCGGGCATCACCATGACCACGGCCCTGGCCTCGCTCCTCAGCGGGCGTCAGGTCAGGCCCGACGTGGCCATGACCGGCGAGGTCTCCCTCACCGGCCGCGTCCTGCCCATCGGCGGCGTCAAGCAGAAGCTCCTCGCGGCGCACCGCGCGGGCATCACGACCGTCGTGATCCCCAAGCGCAACGAGGCCGACCTGGACGACGTCCCCGCCGAGATCCTGGAGAAGCTCGACGTCCACCCGGTCTCCGACGTCCGCCAGGTCCTGGAACTGGCCCTGACCCCGGCGTCGGCCCCGGCGTCGCCGGAGGTGCCGGTGGCGGCGTGACGGCCGCGGACCGGTGACGCCGGCCCGGAACCCCGCCACGCGGGGTTCCGGGCCGTGCGTGTGTCCTGGTCACCGTGCGTATCGTTGTACTGCGCGGCTGCTCGCAATCCGCGGCAGCGGGGAGGAGCGGCACGGTGACCATCGCACCGATCGACAGGACCGACATGGCCGACATCGACAAGCAGTACTTGGACGAGGTGTTCGAGTTTCTGTACGGCGGCATCCCCGAGGGGTTCAGGGCAGAGGTCGTCGAGGGGGCCGTCCAGATGTCGCCGCAGAGGGATACGCACTCGAACATCATCAAGCATGTGCTGTTGCAGATGGGGGCTCGCTTCGGTCCGGACAGCGAGATCATGATGGATGTCCGCCTGGATCTGCCGGGATACCGCAACGGTTTCTGCCCCGACATCTTCAAGCTCTCGGACGACGCGAAGAAGGATGAGAAGGGACGCTGGCGCTACCAGGATGTCGAGTTCGTCCTCGAAGTGATCTCACGCGAGACAGCCCGCAACGACTACGGCAAGAAGAAGGACGCCTACGCCGCCGGTGAGGTGCCCGTTTACCTGATCGCGGACCCGTACACCGGCAAGTGCCATCTCTTCACCAGGCCGGAGGACGGTGCGTATCAGAGCAAGTCGTCCTCGGCCTTCGGCGAGCCGGTCGACCTGACCGACACGGTCCTCGGCATGACCCTGGCAACGGACAGGTTCCCCCGCGACTGACGCGCTACCCCGTAGCCAGCTTCCGCAGCTGCGCCGCCGAGCCGTTGAAGACGTTCTGGTCGCCGGGGAAGCGGCCGGCGTCGTCGTACTGCCAGATGGTGTGCGCCGCCCAGCCGGCCGGGAGGGGGCCGGGGGCGGACGAGTAGCGGGCGATCCACAGCGGGTGCTTCATGCCGAAGGACGCGTTGTCGCCGACGCACTGCTTCCACCAGTTGGTGGAGGTGTAGATCATCGGGTGCCGCCCGGTACGCGCGTGCACCGTCCTGCTGAAGTCGTCGATCCACGCGGCCATGGCCGCCCGGCTCAGGCCGTAACAAATGGATCCGTACGGGTTGTACTCGATGTCCAGCGCGGGCGGCAGGGTCCGGCCGTCCGCCTTCCAGCCGCCGCCGTTGTCGACGAAGTAGTCGGCCTGCGCGGCGCCGGAGGAGGAGCTGGGGATCGCGAAGTGGTACGCGCCGCGGATCATCCCGGCGTTGTAGGACCCGTTGTACTGCTGCCCGTACCTGGGGTTGCGGTAGCTCGTGCCCTCGGTGGCCTTGACGATGGCGAAGCGGGCACCGGCGCGCCAGGCGGCCGGCCAGTTCACGTTGCCCTGGTGGCTGCTGACGTCCATGCCCGCCACCCCGCCGCGCGGCTGCGGCACCGTGCCCGGCGCGGCGCCGCCCTCGTGGGCGCGGAGCGTGGACCCGGCATGGCCGAGTCCGTGGCGGCGGTCGTCGGACGGAGCGGAAGCGGTGGATGCGGCGGCGGGCACGGTCACCGCGAGGGCCGCACCGAGCGTGGAGAGCAGCGTGATGCACCGGCGTATGCGCATAGGGGGGAGCCTCTTTCGAAGACGCGCAAGGGGAGAGGGAGACAGGGCGCCGTGCGGCGAGGACCCGCGGGGAGATCCCGGCGCGGGTCCTCGCAAGCACGGTGGGGGAGCCCTGTCGGCCTCTTACCCGTTCGCGAGCGCCTGGAGACGGTCGTACGCGCCGTTGAAGAGGTTGTGGTCGCCCACGGTCGGCCCGGTGGACGTGTACTGCCAGATGGTGTGGAAGCCCCAGCCGGCCGGGAGTTCCCCGACCGAGGAGCCGTACCGCGGGATCCACAGCGGGTTGATGGCGCCGAAGCCCGCATAGTTGCCGGTGCACTGCTTCCACCAGCTGGTGGAGGTGTAGATCACCGCGTCCCGTCCGGTCCGTGCCTTGTACGTCGCGAACCAGTCCTTCATCCAGTTGACCAGCGCCGATGCGCTCATGCCGTAGCAGACCTGGCCGTACGGGTTGTACTCCATGTCGAGCGCGCCGGGCAGGGTCTTGCCGTCCTTGGACCAGCCGCCTCCGTGATCCACGAAGTAATTGGCCTGGGCGGCGCCGGACGAGGTGTTCGGGAGCGCGAAGTGGTAGGCGCCGCGGATCATGCCGACGTTGTAGGACCCGTTGTACTGCTGAGCGAAATACGGGTTGATGTAGCTGGTGGATTCCGTCGCCTTGACGTAGGCGAACTTCACCCCGCTGTTCCACAGCGTCGACCAGGCGACGTTGCCCTGATGGCCGCTGACGTCCACACCCTCGACGGACGCCGCGAGCGACGGCGGCGCCGGCAGGCCCGTTCCGCCCTCATGCTTGGCGATCTGCGAACCGGCCCAGTCCTGACCGGGGTGGGTGGGCTCGGGCGCGTCCTTGGCGGGGGTGGCCGCGGGCTCCGTGGCGGACGCGGTGCCCGTCGTGCCGCAGAGCAGGGCGAGCAGGGTGAGGAGGATCCCGGCCACCGTGGCGAGGGAACGCCGGTGGTGGCGGGCCGGGCCGGATCTGTGCACGTCCATACGTGACTCCGAAGATCTCGGTGGGATCTGAGGGGGAGGCCGACCGTCCTTCATGACTTGGTGTGGTCATGCCATAAAGGACGGTACGCGCGTAGACCGGGAGCGGAAAGAGGGACCAGGTGATTCCGTTGGTCTAATCCTGCGAAATACTGGCTCAGCTGCGGAATCGGCCGCCGCTGAAAAATTCTTCCATCGTCCGGAAAACGGGAAAGGGCGCTGACGTGCACAACACCGGAACCGACGGGGCGGCGGCCCGACGGCCCGACGGCATGGACGACCTGTTCCTCTCGCTGGAGCACGAGTTGGCGGTGTTCCTGCGCCGCGCCCGCGCCTCCTCCGGCGAGATGGCCCGTGAGGTGCACCCGGACCTGGAGCCTTCGGCGTACGGGCTGCTGGTCCGGCTCGCCGACGCGGGCGAGCAGCGGGCCACCGAACTCGCCTGCTACTTCGGCGTCGGGAAGGCGACCATCAGCCGTCAGCTGCGGGCGCTGGACGACCTCGGCCTGGTGGCCCGCGAGAAGGACCCGGCCGACGGCCGTGCCGTCCTGGTCCGGCTCACCGACGAGGGACTGGCCCGCTTCACCCGGGTACGCAGCGCCCGGCGTGACCGTTACGCCCGTCGGCTCGCCGCCTGGGACCGCGGGGAGATCGCCGAACTGGCACGGCTGCTCCACCGGTTGAACGATGAACAGGAACAGGACGCGGAACCCAGCGGGGAGGCGGCGGAATCCGGCCGGGAGACGGCGGAGGGCTGACGCCCGGCCGCCGCGCGCTCACAGTTCCGCGTACACCACCGCCGCGTCGTCGTGCAGCTTCCCGCGCCCGAAGGCCGACCCGTCGGCGTTGGCGTTCTCCGCGGCCCGCACGCGGTCGATGAGCGCCTGCGGCCCCTCCTTGCGCACCACGCCCAGGCAGTCGGTCCAGGACCCCTCGCGGAACACCTCCACCCAGCGCCCGGCCCCGTCGCTGAGCGCGGTGAGCGAGCGGACCCGGTCGCGCGGCACGGTGCCGGTGACCGCCCGCTCCGCCACGGACGGGTCGGCGGCGGCCGTCCAGAAGCCGCCCTCGGCGTTGCGCAGCGCCTCGACCGCCGCGACGTACTCGCGGGCCGCCGCCGCCCGTTCGGCCGAGCCCTCCGGCAGGGCCCGTACGGCGGCGCGCAGCTCGCCGACCGCGGCCGGCAGCTGTGCGAGCCGCCGGTCCAGCACCGCCTCGACCGTCCCGTCCGGCGCCTCCACGAGCAGCGCCGAGTCCGACAGCACCAGGTACTCCACGGCGTACGGGGACCAGCGTGCGGCGATGGCCGTTGCCTGCGGAGTCCTGCTGTGAGAAAGGTCACAGGTGTCGCGGTGGGCGGCGGCGGTGCGGCGGATGGCTTCGGCGAGCGCCTCGGTCAGCGTCATGTCGCGGAGCGAACCGGACAGTTCGAGCATCGCGCCCCCGAGGCGCGCGGTGAACCACGGCACGTCGTGGCGGCACCCGAAGTCCTCCGGCGGCGGAGTGACCCCGTCGAGCAGGACGAGGACGCCGCCCTGCCCGGAGGCGGGCAGGGATACCGACGCGTAGTCCTCGTTGGGGCGTTGGGGGTCGCCGGGCTCGGTGGCGAGTTCGATGCGCATGCGGGCAAGCATGCCGGAGCGGCGGCGGAAGCCGGCCGGAATGCGCGGGGTGCGGTGCACGGCGCGTGCACGGCGTCCGGACCGGCCGCCGGGCCGGGAAGCGGCGGCCGCGGAAAATGCGGGCGGGCATCCTGCCAGGAGGGGGACGGTTCTCCAAACCCGCCCGGCGATGGCCTACTGTTACGCGTCACAACGGAAGTTGATGGTCAACTTCCGATTGATGTTCACTCATTCAGGTGGCCGGGCAAGTGTTGCCGGGCCACCGCGCGGCGCCGGTGAAATGGTCGTATTCCGGATCATGGGGTGGGCCACTCGCTCACCGGGACGCGCACAGCCGGACTGTTCACCCGGCGGGGGCGTGAGGTGCTGCGGACGCGTCGCAGGTCCGCCCTCCGGGGGAGAACGGCCGGGTCCGCAAGGCCACACGGCGTGGGCAGGCGAGACAGGATTGCGAGCAGCGGTGCGGAAGAAGCGGCTTCGGGGTGACGTGGTGGAGCCGGGACCACCGGCCGGCCCGGCCAGGTCCGGTACGGACGGTGACCGCGCGGGCGGGCGTCCCGCGCGGGTGCGCAACAGGCTCGTGGGGGCCGTGGCGGTGGTCGCCGTCGCCGTCCTCGCGGTCGGCACGCCCGTCATCGCCTCGGCGACACAGGACGTGGACGGCTCCCAGGAGCTGGTCGACCTCGGCGAGCTGAACGCCCGCGCGGTGACCCTGTCCCACTCCCTCGCCGACGAGCGCGACGCCATGACGGTCTACGTCGCGACGGGCCGGACGACGCAGAACGGCGGCGGTGTCTCGGAGGCTCAGCGGGCCCGCGTGGACCGCCAGATCAAGGACCTGCGCGCCGAGGCGGCCGAGAGCTCCGCCGAGACCGCGGCGTTCGCCGAAGCGGGCAAGCTGCTCAAGGGGCTGCCCAAGGTCCGCCAGCAGGGACTGGCCGGCCCGGGCACGGCACTGGACACCTTCAAGTCCTACAGTGCCACCATCCAGGCGCTGGACGCCATTTCCGCAGGCATCGCCCGTAAGGTGCCGCCCCGCGCGCTCGCCGCCGGCTCCCACGCCCAGGGGCTGCCGCTCCTCGCCCGCGCCACCGAACAGGCCTCCGCGACCCGCGGACTGCTGCTCGCCGCGCTGGCGAGCGGCGGCCGGGAGCCGGACCTGTCGGCCGCCGCGCAGCAGTCGCACGTCCGCGCGCAGGCCGCGGTCGCCGACTTCCGGCAGTCGGCGGACGCGCACTCCCGGGACAGCTACGACCGGACCGTCAACGGCACCGACGTCGACACCGCCGAGCGTTACCTCACCCGGCTCACCGACCAGTCGCGGCTGTCCCCCCTCGACCTCCGGCTGAACCGCGAGCGCATCCAGTCCACGCTCACCACCCGCATCGGCCTGATGCGCAGCGTGGAGTCCTCGCTGTCCACCGCCGACGTGAAGTCCATGGGCACGCTCCGGGACGACGACGTCACCTCGCTGGAGATCCGTATCGGGCTGGTCGGTCTCTGCCTGCTGCTCGCCGTCGGCATCAGCATCTGGGCCGCGCGCACGATGACCCAGCCGCTGTCCGCGCTGCGCCGCGGGGCCGCGCGGGTCGCCAAGGACCCCGCCGACGAGCAGCCGATCGAGTACAAGGGCCGCAACGACGAGTACGCGCAGACCGTCCGCTCGGTCAACGCGCTGCACGCGCAGGTCGCCGAGCTGGCGAAGAAGGCCGCCGAGGCCGAGGGCGAGCGCGCCCGGATGGCGAGCGGCCGCAAGCGGCTGGCCGCCGAGCGCGACGTGCTGCTGGAGGAGCGCGCCGACCTCACCGAGCGGCTGGCCACACTGCGTTCCGGCGTCAACAATCGTTTCGTCAGCCTGGCGATGCGTACGGTCGGCCTGGTCGAGCGTCAGCTCGCGGTCATCGAGAGCCTGGAGGAGAAGGAGCAGGATCCCGAGCGCCTGGAGACCCTCTACAAGCTCGACCACTTCGCCGCCCGGGTCCGCCGCAACAGCGAGAACCTCCTCGTCCTGTCCGGCTCCGAGCACAGCAACCACAACGCCGTGCCGGTGCCGCTGCTGGACGTGCTGCGCGCCTCGATCAGCGAGATCGAGCGGTACGAGCGGGTGCGCATCCAGTCGCTGCCGCCGCACTCCCAGGTCGCCGGCTTCGCCGCCGACGACGTCAGCCACCTGATCTCCGAGCTGCTGGACAACGCCACGGCGTTCTCCCCGCCGGACGCCCACGTCGAGCTGTCCGGCTGGCTGCTGGAGAGCGGCGAGCTGATGCTCTCGGTCCAGGACCAGGGCATAGGGATGACCGCCGAGCGGATGGCGGAGCTGAACCAGCGGCTGGCGGACCCGGAGACGGCGACGTCCTCGGAGACCGTGGACGAGGCGCTCGGCCTCGGCCTGTACGTCGTCGTACGGCTCGCCTCGCGGCACGGCGTCCGCGTCCAGCTGCGCGACCAGCAGCAGGGCGGGGTCACCGCCGTCGTGGTGCTGCCGAAGTCCATCCTGCCGACCCGTCCGACGCCGGCCGCGACCGCGCAGCCCGGTGCGGTGCACACCGCGCCCACCCTCCCGGGCTCGGTCGCCGAGGCCAACTCCAACGCGCTGCCCGCCCGCGGCCAGCGCAGCCTGCCGCCGCAGCAGGACCAGCAGCCGCAGCAGGACCAGCAGCCCCAGCAGGACCAGCAGCCCCAGCAGCCGCAGCAGGGCCGGCCGGCACCGGCTCCCGTCGGCGACCCCCTCACGGACCCCCTGCCGGATCCCCTCACGGACCCGCTGCCGGACCCCCTCACGGACCCGCTGCCCGACTCCCTGACGGGTCCCCGGCCCGGCGCGCCCGCCGACCCGCTGATCCAGGCGGCGGAGCGGACGATCGACGCGGCAGGCCTGGGGCCGGACCAGCGGACACCGGGTACGGGCAGGCCGGACGCCCAGGCGCCGGCCGGTCCGGCGGCACAGGCCCCGGCCGGTCCCGCCCATGCCGCTCCGGCCGCTCCGGCCGCCCCGGCTGGTCCCGCAGGGCCCGCCGGCCCCGGGCGTTCCGGTGTGCCGGACTTCTCCGGTGACCCGGACGCCGAGCCGGACACCGGTGCGGTGCCCGCCGCCCGGTCGCCGTACGTCGCCGACGACGCCCCGGCCGCGCCGTCCCCGTACGACGGCGGCGCTGAGCACAGCCGGGCCGAGTCGCAGGAGGAGCCGCCCGCGCGGAAGCTCACCGACATGGGGCTGCCCAAGCGCACGCCCCGGGTCGTGGCACAGCGGCCGCCGAGCGCACCGCGGCAGGGCGGCGGGGTGAACGCGGAAGCGCTGCGGCGCCGCCTCGGCGGCTTCCAGCAGGGCGCGCGCGAAGGCCGGCGGGACGTGGAGGCCGAGATCGCGGAGCGCACGGCCGAACAGACCATCCCACAAACGGACACCGACGGAGCGGGGGCCCCGGGAGAGAGTCACGTTGTCGAGGAGGCACGCGATTGAAGGCGCAAGCGCCCACTGCTTACGGACTGAGCAGCCAGGCACGGAATCTGCAGTGGCTGTTGTCCAATCTGGTCGACGAGGTGCCGGGCATCCGCTCGGTGGCCGTGGTGTCGTCGGACGGACTGCTGCTGCTGGCTTCCGACCCGGTGCTGGCGGAGGGGGCCGCTGACGCCGGACCGCGCGGCCCGCGGGGCTCCAGCGCCGACCTGGCGACCATCGTCTCCGGCGTCGGCAGCCTCACCAACGGCGCGGCGAAGCTGATGGACGGCGGCACGGTCAAGCAGACGATGATCGCCATGGACGAGGGCAGCCTGTTCGTCAGCTACATCAGTGACGGCTCGCTGCTCGGCGTGCACGCGACCCCCGACTGCGACATGAGCGTCATCGCGTACCACATGGCGCTCTTCGTCGGCCGGGCCGGCCATGTCCTCACCCCCGAACTCCGCAGCGAACTGCGCAAGTCGATGGAGAGCGTCCAGTGAGTACCGCACCCAAACTCCCCACGCGAGGCGGGGACAGGAAACCCGCACGCGTGCGGCCGTATTCGCTCACGGGCGGCCGCACCCGCTTCGGTCACGTCCTGCTCGTGGAGACCTTCGTGGCCGCGCTGGACGCGCCGGAGGAGCGCCGCGAGCTGACCTCGGGCGGCTGGGCCGACCGGGTCATGCCCGAGATGCGCGCCATCGTCGAACTGTGCCGCCGGATGCGGTCCGTCGCGGAGATCTCCGCGCTGCTCAAAATGCCGCTGGGCGTGGTCCGCGTCCTGCTCAGCGACCTCGCCGACCAGGGAAAGATCCGCGTCTACGGCTCCGGTCACGGCACCGGCAAGCCCGACCGCGCGCTGCTTGAGAGGGTGCTGGGTGGACTTCGCAGGCTCTGAGACGATGACGGCGAGCGCCGGGACGCCTGCCGCCGACGAAGGGGTCCAGGCCTGGCAGACGGACCGTACGCAGGCCCCCATCGCCACCAAGATCGTGGTGGCGGGCGGGTTCGGCGTCGGTAAGACGACCTTCGTCGGGTCGGTCTCCGAGATCACGCCGCTGCAGACCGAAGCGGTGATGACGCAGGCCAGTGAGGACACCGACGACCTGACGGCCACCCCGGAGAAGACCACGACCACGGTCGCGATGGACTTCGGCCGCATCACGCTCGACCAGGACCTCGTCCTGTACCTCTTCGGTACGCCAGGTCAGCAGCGGTTCTGGTTCATGTGGGACGACCTGGTCCGGGGTGCCATCGGCGCGATAGTGATGGCGGACACCCGACGGCTGGAGGACTGCTTCCCCGCTCTGGACTACTTCGAGAGCTGCGGACTTCCGTACGTCGTCGCCGTCAACCACTTCGAGGGGACCGCCGAATACGCGGTCGAGGATGTGCGTGAGGCTCTGTCCGTGCCGCTTGACGTGCCCGTGGTGATCATGGACGCGCGCAAGCGGATCACGGTGGTGGAGTCTCTGCTCACCCTCGTCGCGCATGCCCTGGAGTTGACCCCCGAATAGGTTCGCACCGCTCGCGAGCCCAACCAGAGAAGAGCACAACCATGCGGAAGATACTCATCATCGGAGCCGGCCAGTCCGGGCTCCAGCTGGCCCTTGGCCTCCAGTCCAAGGGCTATGAGGTCACCCTCATGTCCAACCGCACCGCCGACGAGATCCGTTCCGGGCGGGTCATGTCGACGCAGTGCATGTTCCACACCGCTCTGCAGTACGAGCGGGACCTGCAGATCAACTTCTGGGAGAGCCAGGCCCCGCGCATCGAGGGCCTGGGCGTCTCGGTCGCCGCACCGGGCAGCCACGCTTCGCCCGAGGGCACGCAGCGCGCCATCGACTGGGTCGGCAAGCTGGACGGCTACGCCCAGTCCGTCGACCAGCGCGTGAAGATGGCCGGCTGGATGGAGACCTTCGCGCAGCGCGGCGGCCAGCTCGTCATCCACGGCGCCGCCGTCTCCGACCTCGACTTCTTCGCCTCCCGCTACGACCTGACGCTGGTCTCCGCCGGCAAGGGCGAGCTGGTGTCCATGTTCGGCCGGGACGCCGCGCGTTCCCCGTACGACACCCCGCAGCGCGCGCTGGCCGTCGCGTACGTGCACGGCATGGGCCCCCGCCCGGAGCACCCCGAGTTCGACGCGGTGCGCTGCAACCTCGTGCCCGGCGTCGGCGAGCTCTTCGTCATGCCGACCTACACCACGTCAGGGCGCGCCGACATCCTCTTCTGGGAAGGCATCCCCGGCGGCCCGCTGGACGCCTTCCAGGGCGTGAAGGACCCCAACGAGCACCTGGCGCTGACGCTGGAGCTGCTGGAGAAGTTCGTGCCGTGGGAGTACGCGCGCTCCACCAAGGTCGAACTGACCGACGCCAACGGCACGCTGTCCGGCCGGTACGCGCCGACCGTCCGCAACCCCATCGGCAAGCTGCCTTCGGGCGGCCTGGTGCTGGGCGTCGCCGACGTTGTCGTGGCCAACGACCCGATCACGGGCCAGGGATCGAACTCCGCCTCCAAGTGCGCCAAGGCGTACCTCGACTCGATCATCGAGCACGGTGACAAGCCGTTCGACGCGGACTGGATGCAGGCCACCTTCGACCGCTACTGGGCCACCGCGCAGCACGTCACCAAGTGGACCAACGCCATGCTGGCCCCGCCGCCGGAGCACGTGCTGAACTACATCGGCGCGGCCGGCCAGCTCCAGCCGGCGGCCGATCGTTTCGCCAATGGCTTCAACGACCCCTCCGACTTCGAGAACTTCTTCTACGAGCCGGAGAAGACCAACGCGTACCTGGCGTCGCTGGGCGCCTAGGCACACGCCGGTGACCTGCAGCCGGGCCGTTTCCTTCGGTCCGGCGCAAGGTCTTCCAGGGGTTCTGGCCCCCGGGCCGCTCAGAGGCTGCGGACCATCGTCAGCTGGTGCACCCGGCGGCCGTCGACCCGCATTCCGGGGACCGCGGGCGTGGCGCCGTGCGGGGTGAATCCCATGCGGGTGAAGAAGCGCACCGCGCGGGTGTTCTCGACGACGGTCTGGAGGTGGCAGCCGGGCGATCCGGTGGCCCGCAGGCGGTCGAGCCAGGTGGTCATCAGAGCCTCGGCGGTGCCGTTGCTGCGGGCCCGGGGCTCGACGTTGATGTGCAGGTGGGCGGGGTACCGGGGGTCTTCGAAGTCGCCCGGCGCCGGCTGCCGGCGGAGCGTCATCAGTGCCGTGTCGGCCATGGCGCGTACGAAGAAGCCCATACAGGCGCGGCGGGCGAAGAGCCGGTACTCCCTGATGGCCCGGTCGATCCGCTCGCTCTCGGCCGGGAAGCGTGTGCTGTCCCGGCAGCCGGTCAGATAGCCGACGAGGTTCCCGTCGGCGACGGCCACGAGGAGCGACTCCGGCTCGCGGTCCATGTAGGGCTCCAGATAGACGGCGGCCTCGGACTCCTGGTGTCCCCACAGCGTCTCCGTCGGCGCCCCCTCACCGGCCCGTGCGGCGAGCCGGCGCAGCGCGTCGCGGTCGGACTCCCGGAAGGGACGGATCTCGCGGAAGGGACGGATCTCGCTCGTGGGCGGCATGCCGATGTCCCCTGTCGACGTGTGGGCGCGGCGGGGAGGGGGCTACCGGCTGCCCGGTGCGGAGGCGTCGCCGTATCCGGTGTCGTCCCCGTCCGTGGCGCCGTCCGGCAGCTCCGGCGGGGTGTAGTTCTTCAGGCCGGGTGCGTCCTCGTCGGGGCGGACGGCGCCCAGCAGGGGATTGGCCGCGATCGGGGAGACCTTGACGTCGGCACCGGGGCGGGGGGCCTGGACGACCAGGCCGTCACCGATGTACATCGCCACGTGGGTCGCCCCGGGGAAGTAGATCACCAGGTCGCCGGGGCGGAGCTTGCGCAGGCTGACGTGGGGCAGCTGCTTCCACTGCTCCTGGCTCGTCCGCGGGATCGGCTTGCCCGCGTGCGCCCAGGCCTGGGAGGTGAGGCCGGAGCAGTCGAAGGAGTCCGGGCCCTCGGCGCCCCAGACGTACGGCTTGCCGACCTGCGTCAGGGCGTACGCCATCGCCCGCTGTCCGCCCTTCGACGGGGCCTGCGGGCCGCCGAGCCGCCCCGAGCCGAGGAATGCTTTCTGCGCGTCCTCCATGCCGGCCCGCTCCAGCCGGCTCAGCTCCGCCAGCTGCTCGGCCGAGAGCGAGGCGAGCATCGCCTCGACCTCCCGCAGCCGGCTCTCGACCTGTGCCTTCTGCTTCTTCCGCCGCTCGGCCAGGGACTTCTGCTTGTCCAGGGCCTTCTTCGCGTCGGTCGCCAGCTTGTCCGCCTTGCGGGCGCTGCCGGTGAGCCGGGTGACCGTGTCGGCCTGGTGGCCCGCCGCCTCCTTCAGCAGATGGCCGCGGTCCAGCGCCTGCTCGGGGTTGTCGGAGAGCAGGAACTGCACGTACGGGGAGAGGCCGCCGGGGCCGGAGCCGGTGTACTGCTCCCGCGCCAGCCGGCCCGCGTCCGCGCGGCCCTGCGCGAGGTCCGCGCGCGCGTCCTCCAGCCGGCCGTCGAGCTTCCTGGACACCTTGATCTGCGCCTTGAGGTCCTCCTCCGTGGCGTTGTACGCCTCGGAGGCCGCCTCGGTCTGCTGGTACAGCTTCTGCAGCCGGGTCAGCAGCTCGCTCACGGGAATGTCGGGCGGCGCGGCGGGCCGGGCCGCCGCGTACCCGGGAGCCGCAGGCAGTGCCACGGCGGCGGCGCTCAGCAACGCCACCGTCCCCGCCGTCCGCCGGAACCGTCCCCGCACCGCGCACCTCCGCTCTGGACCTACCATCCGACTGGTTCGGATGGTGCCACGGGGCTCGCCTGCCCGCCGGGGGAGCGGGCGAACCGGGGGAACGGGCGTCACCCGATCGGCGGCCGTCGTGCGGGGGAAGAACGTCCGGGCGTGCCCCGGGAGTTCCCTCAACGCCGCCGGGACCACGGCCACTTCGGACGGCCGGCGCCGGGCTCCGCGTCCGCGTCGTAGGCGTACACCCAGCCGCGCGGCAGCCCCAGCCGGCCGGCCGGGCCCGGCTCCCGCCGGTAGACGTGCACCGTCGGCGGCGCGCCGGCCTCGCCGGGGACCGGGATCTCGTACCGGGCGGGCGGCCGGCCGGTCGCGCCGACCAGGACCGGGAGCACCCGTCCGTCCATGGGGCCGCCGACGAAGGGCGTGTTCTCGCTTCTCACGCGGTCAGTGTCACATCAGGGCCGGGCCCCGTGGAGCGGGTGCCGGGCCTCAGAGCAGATGGGAGGCGTCCGCGAGGACCGGCGTCAGCCGCCGGACGAGGGTGCCGACCGGGCCGTCGCGGGTCTCGGCCGCGAGCGCGGCGGCCGCGATCCGCGCGGTCTCCTCGTCCGTCGCCGAGGTGACCACGATCAGCGCGACGAAGTGGTCGACGAGCCAGTCGCGCAGCTCGGCCAGCGGCGGCTGCTTCTCCTCGTCCACCCAGATCAGCGAGGCCGCCTCGACGGCCGTGAGCCACGTACGGACCGTCATCCGCAGCCGGGGGCCCGGCTCCGGCGCGCCCAGGTGGTGCAGGATCTGCTCGGCGGCGGTCCGCCGCACCTCGTCGACGATGGCGTCGGTACGGGCCGTCTCCACGACGCTGCCGCCCTGCAGCAGGGCGCTGAAGCCGGCGTCGTGCTCGTCGACGAAGGCGAGGTACCGGTCCAGGGCGCGGCCCAGCCGCTGGGTGAGCGGGCCGGTCTCGGCCTCGGCGAAGCAGCCTTCGAGGTCGTCGGCCGCGCTGCGCAGCGCGGCTTCGTACAACTGCTGCTTGCCGCCGGGGAAGTAGCGGTAGACCAGCGGCCGGGAGACCTGCGCGGCATTCGCCACGTCGTCCAGCGACACGTCCTCCGGCGCCCGTTGGGCGAAGAGCCCCAGGGCCGCGGTCAGCAGCTGGGCGCGCCGCTCCGCCACGCTCAGCCGCCGGTACGCGGGGCGGGGTACTGCTGGGGCGGTGCCGCTGCCGTTCATGGACAGCAGCGTAACCGCCCCAAGCCTCCCGCCGCGGGGCCGGTTCGTCTCCTCCGCCTCAGGCCAGCAGGCCGGAGCTCTGCCAGAGCTTGCGGCCCGCGCCACGCAGTACGCCGATCTCGTCCAGGAAGTCGGTCAGCCGCTTGGCGCCGGTCTGCATGACCTCGCGCCGGTGTGCGCTGGCCTTCACCTGGGCGACGGCCTCCGCGCGGTTCAGCCCGACGTTCGTGTAGACCATCGGGTTGATGAACGCCTGGGAGAAGACGCGGGCGAACTCACCGGAGGTGAGCCGGGTGAACTCGCAGCTCCAGCGGGGCGCCGAGGTCATCTGGCGGCGCAGTTCCTCGCGGGCGTACCGGACGTGCCGTGCCTCCTCCACGACGTGGATCCGCGTGACGCCGCGGACCAGCGGCTGGATGCGCTCGTCGGGGAAGGTGAGCCGCTGCATCCAGTCCAGGATCTCCTCCCCGAGGAGGGTCGCGGTGAACGAACCGGGCGTCGTGGAGACCGTCTTGAAGAGCCGGCCGAGGTTGTGGTGGACCTTGGAGACCGGGTAGACGGGGGCGCCGCTGCGGGTGATCAGCTTGGCGAACATGTTGGAGTGCCGGCACTCGTCGGCTATCTCGGTGAGCGCGTAGCGGACGTGCGAGCTGGTCGGCGACTTGTCGTAGATGTGCCGGGTCAGCAGCTGCATCAGGATGATCTCGAACCAGATGCCGAGGGACGCCAGGGACGCCGCCTCGTGCTTGGAGAGTTCGATGCGCTGCTCCTCGGGCATGCGATGCCACAGCGGGGTGTCGTAGAGGGAGACCAGCTCCGGAGGCCAGAACCACTTCCCCTCCTCCAGCGGGGCGTCCCAGTCCAGCTCGGTGTCCGGGTCGAACGAGTGCTTCGCGGAGGAGTCCAGGAGGCGCTCGGCCACCTGCTCGCGGTCCTTGAGCAGCCCGAGGGCGTCCCGCAGGACCTCGGCCTCCGCCGTACTGATGTCAGGAGCTGTCGTCATGGCTGTGGGTACCTCGCTCGTGGGGTTACCGGCGGTCACGTCTTATGAGACTGCGTGTCAGTAAGGGCGTCAATCCCCTGTGCGCGACTTATTGACCCGTCGGTAAGGTGCGTGTGAGCCTGCCAACTACCGGGCGCACCGCGGCGTTCGGTACCCGAGGAGGCTGCCCATGTCCACACATGACCTCTACGCCACCGGCCCGGGCGAGCAGCTGTGGCAGGTGCCCGCCACCGGCGCGGCCCGCTTCACCTGGGAGTACGACGACGGCCGCGACCGCCTCCTCGCCCTCTACAAGAAGGGCAAGGACAAGCAGTGGGACGCGGACCTGCGCATCGACTGGGACCTGGAGGTGGACCCGTACGACCCGCTCGGCACCCCCGACGAATCCATGTCGCTGTACGGCACCAGGTACTGGGACAGGATGTCGGCGAAGGAGCGCGGAGAGCTGCGGCAGCACTACACCTCCTGGCAGTTCAGCCAGTTCCTCCACGGTGAGCAGGGCGCGATGGTCTGCGCGGCCCGGATCGTCGAGTCGGTGCCCGACCTGGACGCGAAGTTCTACTCCGCGACCCAGACCATGGACGAGGCGCGGCACGCCGAGATCTACAGCCGCTTCCTCCAGGAGAAGATCGGGATGCTCTACCCGATCAACGACAACCTCCGGTCGCTGCTGAACGACACCCTGAAGGACTCCCGCTGGGACATGCCCTACCTCGGCATGCAGGTCCTCATCGAGGGCCTCGCGCTGGCCGCCTTCGGCATGATCCGCGACACCACGGACAAGCCCCTCCCGAAGCAGATACTCGCGTACGTCATGCAGGACGAGGCCCGCCACGTCGCCTTCGGGCGGATGGCCCTGCGGGACTACTACAAGCAGCTCACCGAGGCCGAACTGCGCGAGCGTGAGGACTTCGTCATCGAGGGCTGCTACCTGATGCGCGACCGGCTGCGCGGCCTCGAAGTGCTGGAGAACTGGGGCATACCGAAGGCGGAGGCCGAGGAGTTCACCGAGCAGTCCGAGTTCCTGCACCTCTTCCGGAAGCTGCTCTTCAGCCGCATCGTCCCGTGCGTGAAGGACATCGGCCTGTGGGGCAAGCGCCTCCAGCGGGCCTACCTCGACATGGGCGTCTTCGACCTCGGCGACTCCAACCTGGACCTGCTGATGGCCCAGGACGAGGAGCTGGCGGAGAAGCTGGACGCGGAACGCTTCGCGGCCGAGGAGGCGGCCCGTACCGCCGAGGTGGCCGAGGCGATCGCGCGCGGCGGCGCCGCGTAGTGTCCGGCAGACCCCGGCGGCCCGGCCTGCCCCGGTCGGCGGCCGGCTGGACGATGGCCGTCTTCGGCGCCTGCGCGCTGATCATGGGGGTGACCGGGCTGGTGGCGCCCGGCGCGCTGCTCGGCGCGCTCGGTTTCGCCGACCCGGCCGTCCGCGCCCCCGCCGACCACACCCGGACCTTCCTCACCGCGTCCTCGACGGCGTCCCTGAACATGGGCGCCTACTACCTGCTCGCCGCCGCGGCCGACTGGCGTGCCTTCTTCCGCTGGACCGTGCCGTTCCGCCTGCTGACCTGCGCCGTCTTCACGGTGGCGGTGGCCGGCGGCGCGGCGCCCGCGGGCTTCCTCGGCGTCGGCCTGTGGGAGGGCGCGGGCGCGGCGGCGACGGGGTACGCGCTGTTCAGGGAGCGGCGGATCAGAGAGCGGCGGGGAACGTCGTCCGGAGGCTGAAGGCGTGCTGGGTCGGGCCGTGTTCGCGCAGGTGGAGCAGGCGTTCCTCGGCCTCGGCGACGGTCGGCTCGTGGCCGGCCGGGACCCACCACAGGGCGGCCATCGCCTCGTCGGCCTTCTCGAACCACTCGCGGCGGCGGGCCAGGAGCTCCCGGTGGAGACCGGTGTACATGAACGAGGTGAGGGACGGGAGGTCCCGCCACACCGACATATTGATGATCAGCCACTTGTCCCCGAAGACGCTGATGTCGGTGGCGTCCCCGCCGTCCGACTTCAGCCGCCAGACGAACCCGTCGGCGGCGTCGGCGACCGCGTTCACCGGGTCCAGCCCGTCGACGAAGTCCTTGAGCAGAGGGGAGTCCAGCGGTGCCTTGAGGCGGGCGATGTTGACCTGGGCGAGCGCTGAGGACGCGGGCGGCTCGGTCTCGGATGACGTGATCACGCCCGCACCCTGGTCACAGGGTGCGGGCCGGGGCACCGGGGCGACCGCATCGTGGTCAGTGGCGGCCCGAGCGGGCCAGCCAGCGGCCCTCGTGCCGGGTGACCTCGATCGGGCGGCCGAAGCAGGCGGTCATGCCGGCGTCCGTCAGCACCTCGTCCACCGGCCCCTTCGCCTGGAGGCGGCCCTCGCGCAGCAGCACCGCGTGACCGATGGCCGGCGACAGCTCCTCCAGGTGGTGGGTCACCGTGATCGTCGCCAGCTCCGGCCGGTTCAGGGCCAGTTGGTGCATGGTGTCGATCAGGTCCTCGCGGGACGGCAGGTCGAGCGCGTTGAACGGCTCGTCGAGCAGCAGCAGCGAGGGGTCGGCCATCAGCGCGCGGGCGATCAGCAGCCGGGCCCGCTGCCCGCCCGAGCACACCCCGTACGGCCGGTCCGCCAGGTCCTTGCACTCCAGCTCGGTCAGCAGCGCGTGCGCGCGCTCCCGCGTGGCCTCGTCGTACTGCTTCCACAGCGGCTGCACGGTGCCGCTGGCGCCGGTGAGGACGACGGTGTGCCCCGGAAGGTCCTGCGGTACCTTCTGCGCGCTGGAGACCAGGCCGATCGCGGCCCGCAGCTCCCGTACGTCGACCGTGCCGAGCCGGTGCCCGAGCACCTCGACGGTGCCGGTGGTGGGGAACATCAGCGCGCCGACGAGGCGGAGGATCGTGGTCTTCCCGGCACCGTTGGCGCCGAGCAGCGCCCAGTGCTCCCCGTTGCGTACGGACCAGTCGATGCCGTCGAGGATGACCTGGCCGGTGGTGATGCGGCGGACGCTCGCCCCCGAAAGGGCAGCGATCACGCGCGCCTGGGTGTCGTCCGATGGGCTCATGCGCGGCAGGTTAGCTGCATTGGGCATGTTTGTGCGGGGAGTGTCCGGCGGGTGGACGCGCGGGCACGCGGCACCCGGCCGGTCCCGCCGGCGCCCGCTCGCGCACCTCGCCGCCGGCCGCTCAGCCGGACGCCAGACCCAGCAGCGCCCGCATCCGCGCGTACTTCGCCGTCAGCCGCTCCCGGGTCGCCGGATCCAGTACCGCCAGCCGCTCCGGATCGGCGTTGTGCGCGAGGTCGGCCTCCTTGACCAGCAGCGCCCCGGGGGTGGCCAGGATGCGCGCCGCGTACTCCTCCGGCGGCTCACCGGCCCGCTTCGTGACGGCCAGGACCATGTCCTTCGTGGCCGGTGCCAGCGCCGCCTCCGCCAGCCACTCCGCCGACAGCGCGTCGTCCTCCACCGCGTCGTGCAGCCACGCCGCCGCGATCTGCTCCGCACTCCCGCCGCGCGCCCGCACCCCGGCCGCCACCGCCGCCAGATGCTCGGCGTACGGCCGCCCGGCCTTGTCGGTCTGCCCCTCGTGCGCCCGGCGCGCCAGCGCCTCGACCTCGGCCAGGGTCAGCGGCACCGTTCCCCGTGTGTCATCCATGAGGCCATTGTCTCCTTGTAGAAGCGGGCGTAGGACGGCAGAAGTGGCTGCAGTGAACCCCCAGAGGGGTGAGCCTCTTGCGTTCTGCTGACACACGGCTCATCGCGTTCCCGGGCCGTACTTCGACAGGGAGTCATTCACCTGGGCGGCGTGCGGTCCCTCCCACCAAGGGACGGTCTCGACGAGGGCCGGCCTGCTGCCCGAGGCCAGAACCAGAACCCGGCCGAGAGGCATGGAGCTCAGGTCGGAGAAGTGCAGGGCGCGCTCTTGGTGGGCGGATGGACCGATGGCGCGGGCGCGCTTGCCTGAGCGGCCGCCGAACTTGGGCCTACGCCTCGTCCCGTGGCCGGTGAGGCCGGGCTCGCCCGTGAGCCGGGAAAGATCACCGAGGAATTTGCCGGTCGGGGTGCCACCGCCGTAGACCCGTATGTTCGCCGCGGACCACAGCTTCTCCATGCCGCGTTCGCCCCAGACTGCGACGCCTTGTGACCAGGATTGCAGTAGCGCCATCAGAATGATGCCGCGCGCACCGTAGTGGGGGAACAGGTCGGGGAGGGCGCGCCAGCGGCAGATGTTGGCGACCTCGTCCAGGACGCCGATCAGCGGGACCGGGAGCCGGCCGTCGCGCTGCTCGGCCGCGTACTCCTCGGCAGCCTCGACCACCGCCACGGTCAGCGCGGTCACCAGCGGACCCGCGGAGGCCTGGCCTTCCCGGGAGAGCGCATACAGGACGCCGCCGGACCGTACGAAGTCATGCGGGTCGAACTCCGGCAGCGGAGTCCCGTCCGCCGGTGTCACCCACCTGCTGACATCGGTGCTGACCAGGAAGGAGACGATCTGCTGTGCCGTGCCGTAGATGCCACCACGTTGGTCGTCTGGAGCGGTTGTCACCCCCCGCACCTCATGCGCCGGCAGGATGTGGCCTGCGGAGCGCAGGATGCGCTCGGGCGTGTCGTCCTTGGGGTCGGACAGCCAGGTGCAGACCTGTGTGATGGGCAGCTCACCGGTGGCTGCCGCCAGCAGCAGATTGGACAACAGGGTCTGGGCCGCAGGCCCGAAGAAACCGTCGGTGTACGCGTTCGTGTCCCGCGAGCCGGACACGAAGTGGTCGGCCAGCTTGCGGGCCTTGACGATGTCGGTGACGTACGAGAGCGGGTTCCACCACCAGCCGGGCGGCTCCTGCACGACGTGCTGCGGATCGAAGACCCACACGGGACCGCGGGCGGCCCGTGGACCGCGCGTCGCATCCACGATGTCCCGTTTGTTGGAGGTGACCAGCACCGCGCCTGGCGCGTCCAAGACTGCAGGGATCGCACGCCGCGTCGTCTTGCCCCTGCGCGGTCCCCAGATGTCGATGTGCATGTCCTCGAACGATCCGTACAGCGGCTGCCCGGCGTGTACGGACCGGCCGATGGGAACACCGGGCACATCGGTCGACGTGACCGGCTGCTGGGCCGTGGTGACCGGGCTCAGGAGCGCGGGCTCGCCCGGTTCCTTGTTCTCGCCCTCGGCCGTGCCGCGTGCCACCTCATCGGTCTTCGTCCGGTCACGGGACCGCCGACGCAGGCGGTACCACAGCCCCACGGCGGCGCACGGCACCAGCAGCTCGCCGACCGCGATCGCGGTGGCCGCGTCACCGGGCCACGCGTAGTCGCCCTTCGCCAGATCGATGACGAACATCAACGGATTGCCGTCGGGGGCCGGCCCACCCGTGACAGCCGCGCCACCCTTCGCGGCCAGCCAGGCGAGGCACGAACCCATCAGGAGGCTGACGACGGCAAAGATGATCTCGGCCGTCCAGTCGTCCTCGCCCCCGGAGTTCTTCTTGTCCTCGGTCACCCGTGTGGTGTCCCTTCTTGCCTGTCGGTGTGGGAGTCAGCGGGTATCCGGGTCAGACGGTCCGGGTGGCGAGGACGAAAAACCCGCCGTCGGAACGCAGCACGGCGTATCGGCCGTCGGTCGAGAACTCGGGCAATTCTTCGATCCCGGACCGCAGGATCTTCTTGTCACGCATGTCCAGGGCGACCGACGCGCCTTCGCTCAGGTCTGCGTACAGCACGCCATTGCCGGGAAGCGCTCGCGGAGTGATGCTTTGCTCGTCCTCCGCCTGCCGCCAGAGCTCTTCGCCGGACTCGGTGTCCCAGCCCACGGCACCCTCTCCGAACTGGGTCACGGTGATCTTGCCGTCGGGGGTGGTGGCGAATGCATCGTCGTCGGTGACCGAGTTGTACTCGATGGCGGGCCCCTGGGTGATCCGATGCCCGGTTCGCGCGTCGATGAGGGTCAGAACGGAATCCGTCTTGCCGTAGGCCGACCACGCGAGGAGGGCCTTGTCCTTGTCGCCGTCCTCGAAGGCGGAGACCAAGGCACTGGTTCCCCGGTCCGCGGACAACTGCTCGCGTACCGCGGCCGGCGGCTCCAGGTCCTCCGTGCTCCACAGCATCTTGCCGGTGACGGCGTCGGTGGCCACCTGCCACTCGGAAGAGGGCTGGTAGGAACTGTCCACGGAGATGTCAATGCCCGAGCCCTGATCGAGCCGCTCGCCACCCCCGGCGAGCGGCCGGGTGTGGACCGTTCTGCCCCCGCCGATGGGGATGTGCTCGCCCCCCTCGACGACATCCCCTTCGTCGACGAGCGAGCCGCGCCGGACCGGCAGGCCCGCGTACTCCGTGTCGTCGAAGGACGAGCTGCCCAGCTGCACGCCCCGTGGGTCGTACATGGTGAAGACGGACTTCAGCGAGCTCTTCTGGAGGCCGTCGGCCGGAGTGCGGACGCGGCTGCGTACCAGCAGTGCGGGAGAACCGTCCTTCCACTCGCCGACCTGCACCACGTCCGCGGCGGCGGAGCGCTGCTCGTCCGGGCCGCCGGCAGGGTCCTCCGCGACCTTCACCTCCAGCTTCTTGCGCAGTGCCCCGGTCTTCAGGTCACGCAGGCGGACGATGAACCGACTGTCGGCGGAGTCCTCCTGCGCCGCCTCCTCGACCAGCACCGCAGAATCACCGACCGTGCAGCGCTCCTCGTCGGAGTGACCGTCGCGCACTGTCCCCGCGTACCCCGCGCACTTCCCGGCTTTCTTCGACGCCAGGCTCCAGGACGGCTTCTCGGCGAGACCGGGTATGGCCGGGCCGGTGAGTGCGGGGCCCGCCTTCCCGGTCCCGTCCCGGGGGGACGCGGCAGCGGACGGACGTGCGCCCCCCGTCCCGGTCTTCGGGCCGCCCTTCGCCTCGCCGACATCGCATCCGGTCACCAGTGTCAAGGACAGTACGAGACCGGTAATGGCCGCGCGGTGAGTCCTCTGCAAGACCACATCTCCGTTTCCTGTTGCTGGACGAGCCTGAGCGTTCAGGCTTCCTTGTGCTGGTCACCGCCGTCGGCCTCGACGGGGTCCGTCCCCTTCGGGATGGGAACGCGGTAAACGTTGGTGATCTTGTCCTGGACGTCCCAGGTGCTGAACTCCACGTTTTTGCCCGGGCGCGGCGCGTGAATGATCTTGTGGTCCTTGGGGTCCCAGACCATGGCGACATGCTCGGAGCCGCGACCGCTCGGATTGAAATAGATCAGGTCACCGGGCTGCGCCTCACTCAGTGAGATCTTGTACTTCCTGAGATGCGGCTCCTGGGAGTACGTCGTCCCGGTGATGTCGATCTTCTTGCCGCTGGCTTGGTAATACGCCCACTGGACGAAGCTGGAGCAGTCGAAGCTGGATGGGTCGTCGCCCGCCAACCGCGGCGCACCTAGGACGTACGGTGTCCCGATGCCGCGCTGGGCCCAGCCCAGCGCAGCGCGCACGACCGGATTGTCGGCGGAGGGCATCACGCCGGTCTCGCCGGCGCCGTCCGGCTCGACCTTGGGTCCCTTGGCCTGGGTAGCGCACTGCTGGTACGCCTCGTCGGTGGAGACCTGTTCCTGCTTGCCGCCCTGCCCGTCCGGCACGCTGCCGTAGTCGGGTGAAGCGGTGATCTTGCCCTGCATCCAGTCCTCCGGGTCGACCATGCCCGGTCCCGCGTCGTGACCGGCCACGAAGGGGTTGTCGACACCCGGCATCCTGACCTCCCAGTGAAGGTGCGGGCCGGTGACATTGCCGGTCGCGCCGACCTTGCCGATCAGCTGTCCGCGCTTCACCCGGTCACCCGCAGAGACGAGGATCTGGGACTGGTGCGCGTAAAGCGTCACGACGCCGTTGGCATGCTTGATATCGGTCTCGTTGCCGTATGAACCGCCGGCGCCCGCTTTGGTGACCGTGCCGTCGGCCGGTGCGTAGATCGGAGTGCCGGTACCGGCCTTGAAGTCGAGTCCGGTGTGGTAACCGAGGGACCAGTTGTTGCCCGTCTCGCGGTACTTCGTGCCGATCTGGTAGGTGCCCTTCTTCAGGGGCCACTGCCAGTTCTTTCCTGCCTCGCCCTTCGGCTCGGCGGGGGCGCGCGGGGCCATGGGAGCGGCCACCGGACGGCTGTGAGCCACGGTGGCCATCGAGAGCGACGTTGCGGAGCGTGAGCCGAACGGTGTGGTGCTCGTCGCCGCTTCGTTGCCCGCGTCACTGTCCGGGGCGGCCGCCCGGACCTGCTCCTCGTCCTCCAGCGGGGGAGTCGACCACTTCTTCCTGGGTGACGCCTTGATGGTGCTCGCGTCCGAGATCTGGACGTTGTTGTTCACCGGCTCGGGGATGTCCGACTGCTGACCCAGCGTGGGGAAGCTGGGGTTCCTCTTGACCGTCTCGGCGAGGTGCTCGTACCAGCGCTTGATGAGTTTCTTGTCGCTGAGCAGTTCACCGCGGTAGCGCTCCGCCTGGGTCAGTACCACGCGCATGTAAATGGTGTTGGTCCGCTGCGAGCCGGAGTAGTGGCGCAGAGCTTCGTACGCGTCAGACTCGGCATGCTTGGCGTGCAGGTAGTTGGCCGTGGCGAAGGCCGCGTCATCGACGTTGTAACGGTCCTTCTTGCCGTCGCCGTTGCCGTCGGCTCCATAATCCTTCCAGGCGGCGTCGCCGAACTGGAGGATGCCGCTGTAGCCATGGCCGTTGTCACCGCCCGGCGCGGCCGACTTGTCCTGGCCGAACTTGGTCTCCTGGTACATCTGTCCGGCGATGATCGTCCAGTCCAGGGACTTGTAGCGGGCCGCAGCGCGCATGGAAGCCAGGATCATGCGCGGTGGTACCTCGTAGCGGGCCGCCATGCTGGGGGCGTACATGCTGCCGGAGGGCATGATCGGCTTCGTGGCGGCAGCGGGCGATGTGTTGCCGTTGTTGGCGTTCTCCGCGTAGTCGCCGCACGCGGCGGTGGCGGCGCCGCCCACGTTGCCGAACAGTGAGGCCAGGAGGATCACGATGACGAGACCGCCGACAGCCCAGGGCCATGCACTGCCGCTACTCAATGCCGCGATGATGATCAGGAGGCGGCGCCGCCTCTTCTTCTTCTCCTCCTCGTCATTGCCGTTTCCTCCGGCCGACCGGCCGGCTTGCTTGGCAGCCTTGGCGACCTTCGCCGCCTTGGCGGCCGCGGAGAGGACCGCGGGGGCTACCACCGAATGCTCACTCCCCGCTCTCGTCGGAGGAACCGACGTTGCCCAGTCCGTAGAGATCGAAGCCGGTGACCCGCCATTCGCCGTAGCGGTAACGGGCGGTCACCAGCCAGGCATTGCTCTCCGTCTCGGTCTGTCCGTCCGCCTCGCGTTTGATGTCGACCCGCACCACAGTGGAGAGCATCTGGCCGCTGCCCTTGTTCAGGTCGTCCGACACCATGGCGTCCCGCTCGGCCACGGCCTTCGCGGTCGAGGAGCACTTGGTGTCCAGGCAGGTGTCCCACGCCTTGCCAGTGGGCAGGGAGGTGTCACGCTTCATCCGGCCGTCACCGGTGGTCAGCTGCAAAAGGGGCGGCGTCCACCGCGCCGGTGTGCTGGTGTGGTCGTACGTGTTGATACCGGCCATGTACTGGGCCATCACCTGGTGTGCCCGGCCCACTTCGGCCAGGGAGACGATGGGTGTGGGCTTGGGCTGGGCGCCCGGGTCCCCGTTCGATGCCCCGCCGTCCGTGGAGCCCGAGCCGCCGCTGGTGCTGCCCGTGGAGCCGGACGCCGCGGGACGCGGATCGCCGGATCCGGACTGCTCCGGCTCCCCGTCTCCGTCGAAGACCGTCAACACCACCAGCACGGCGATCAGGAGGAAGCCGAGCAATCCCAGGGCCAGTAGCCCTGTGCGCTTCTGCTTCTCATCCATCTCCATGGCCCCGGGCCTCCCTTGTCGTCTGCCGGTCCGGCGGTACGGGTGAGGTAACCGGGACACGGTAGGCAGGACGTGTAGCAGGAGCGCCGGAGCGTTTCCCCGGAACGGGCCGACGAGGAAACCCACGCACCCGCTGGTGACTTCGGTGAGGAAAACGGGCGGCAGGCGCGTGCCGGCAAGGGAACGGGCGGGGCCCACGGTGTCGTGGTCCCCGCCTGGGCTGCTCAGTCGACGTAATCGGTGAGGGTGCAGCCCTTGACGAGCGCCTTCTCGTTGCGGGCGCCGTTCGGCGGAGTGAAGTTCGGGAGGCAGTTCAGTTCCAGGGTGCCGAGCTCCACCAGGGCCTGCTTGTCACGGTCGCTCGCGTTGAGCTTCACCGCGAAGTTCTGGCCGACGAGGTACCGGGCGGTCGAGTTGCCCTTACCCGCACGGACATCGGCCTCCTGGCGGGCCTTGTACGCGGCCTGGAAGCGTGTCATGTCGTCGATGAGGATCAGCCGGTGGATGTCGTCCGCGTAGGACTCGCCGTAACAGACCGCGCGGTCCTTGATGGACCATGCCTTGTTCGACTTGGCGAGGGCTGCCGCAGGGTCGCCCGTACTGTCGCCGTCGATGAACTGGATATGGGTGGAGTCCGGGCCCTGGTCGACGTCCTGGCATTGGGTGGCCGTGGCAACGAGCTGCACCAGTGCGTCCATACTCGACACCTTGGTGAGACCGAGGTCCTTGCCGGGGTCGTTGCCGCTGTCCGCCTTTCCCTGCGCGCCGCCGTTCTTGCCTGCGGATGCGTCCCCGCCCTTGTTGCCCGGGTCGCTGTCCGATCCGCAGGCGGCAAGTGTGGTGAGAGAAAGCAGGGTGGCAGCAGTGGCGAGGATTCGCTTCGTACGCATGGAACAGGCTCCTTGCACAAGATGAACACAACGGGTCGTGTGGGATCACGGGTGGCGGCCCGGAAGAACGCAATGTCCGTCCCGCCGGGCCGTGATGGCGCGTCAGGCGATGAACACCCCCACCAGCAGCAGCACGACCACAACAGCGCCCATGGCGATCCGTATGGTGGGGTCCTCGCGTTCCCACAGATCGTTGACCACGGCCCAGCCCGTCATCCGGGAGACCTTGCCGCCCTTCAGCTGACCCTCGTCCTCGTCCGGGTCCTCGGTACCACTCCCGTCCGACTGGCCGCCCGGTACGGTCTCGCCGGCGTCGAGGCCGACCGGTAGGCCCTGTTGCTCCTGCGCGACGAGGACCATCTGCTCGAGCAACTCGGGAATGGTGTGCGGCGTCAAGGGATAGGTCACGGTGCCCTGCGGTGTGTCCATGCACAGCCTGGCCTGCCAAGGGTTGCCCGGCACATAACCGACCACCCGTGCGTGCTGCGCTTCAACGGTCGGCAACTGCGGCGCTTGCTGCTGGGGCACGGCGCTCTGCTGGGATGTCTGCGGCTGCGGCGCATGCTGCTGAGGAGCTTGCGGTACGTGCTGCTGCGGCGGCACGGGCTGATGCGGCCCCGGCTGCTGCGGAGCGGACTGGTCCCGACCCCATGCGCGAGGATCGGTCGGCTCGGGAGGCACGTACTGGTCGCTCAACTCTTGTCCTTCGGCACGCTCGAGGGGTCTACAGGGGCGCCGGGTGGGCACAAGCCCCCGCGCATAGTGACTGAAGGTTGTGTCAGGCGCATCGTCCGAGGACCTGCGCAACGTGCTGCGGAGGCAGCAACTTTCCTCGGAGCTTTCCTCGCGGCTGCGCGCGGTTTCCTCTCCGTTCCTGCGTGAGGACAGCTCATCGAACCTTGCGGCAGGTGTTTGTCAGACTGCTCGGGCACCTGGCTGAACCGGGGCCCGCCACAGGGCGGCTGGCGACCGAATGCGTGGGAGACATCGACTCGATGACGGACCAGAACCGCCCCGATGGCGGGTTCGGCGGAGGTCAGTACGCCGGGCAGCCCGCATCCTTCGGCAATCAGCAGCAGATGCCGCAGCAGGGGCAGCAGAATGCCCAACAGGGCGGTCAGGGTTACCCCCAGCAGCTCCAGCAGCCCTCCGACGCCGCCCGGGCCCAGGTCGCCGCAGCATGGGTGCGTAGCGCGCCGAAGGTCGGGCAGGCCGCAGTGCCGGACCTGCCGCCTCGTCAGACACAGCAGAGCGGCGGAAAAAAGAGCGACAAGGAGCGGGCCCGGGCGGCACGCAAGGCGGAATACGAGCGCAAGAAGGCCGCCCGCGAGGAAAAGAAGGCCCGGAAGAAGGGAATCACACCCGCCGCCCCCGTGACCGGTCGGTCGGCCGGAGCTCCCCATGCTGCGAGTGGGCACGCCGGCTCGAAACCTTCGGCAACCGGTGCGGCTTCGAAGTCCTTCCAGGATGCCGGAGCGGCGGCGGACGCCAGGGGGTCCGCGTTCGACGTGCCCAAGCCCGGCGGCAGGATTCCCCCCGGGCGGCGGACCCATGTCGCGTTGCGGGCCACGGCGCTGGCGACCACCTGCCTCTTCGCCCTGGGCTCCTGCGGCGTGATGGGACTGGTGGTGGGCAAGTCGGGTCAGCGGGTCGCCGAGCTGTCCAGCGGCGATGTGAAGCGGTACGGGCTGACCGAGTTCCCCACCGCCGAGGCTGCCGCCTTCGCCGAGCGGTACGCCATCGAGTGCCTGACGTTCAGCCCCCGGACCTCCGACCAGAGGCGGGCGACGCTCGCCCGGTTCCAGTCCTCCGGCGTGGACCCCGACTGCGGATGGAGCGGCGCGGGGAGCCAGAAAGCGGTCTCGGCGACCTGGGACGGCTCGGTGGAACCGCTGAAGGAATACGGCGAGCACGGCCGTTATTTCGGTGTTCAGGTCAGGCTGAGCACGGGCCAGGTCACGGCGCTGACCGTACCCGTCTACGTCAAGGACCTGAAGTCCGGTCAGGGCCTTCGCATCGCCGGCGACGCCGGCCAGATGCCGCTCCCCACCGAGGGCACACCGCCCGCCGTCGCCGAGGAGGCAGAGATCGACGAGGGACTCTCGGCGCAGCTGCAGAGCAAAGTCTTCCCCGGCTACTTCGAGGCGTGGGGTGCATCCGACGCCACCGCGATGACCAGGTTCACCACACCGGACGCCTCCGAGGCAGCGACGAGCGGTCTCCAGGGCGCACTGGAGAAGCCGTCCGTCGAGACCGTCGAGGCTGTCGTACCGCCGAGCGCGAAGGGCGACGACACCTACCACTACACGACGGACCAAGAGGTCCAGGCCCGCGCACGAGTCGTCTGGACCGACGCGCAGGGCGGCAAGGTGACCCGGGCGTACCGGGTGATCGTGGTGAACACCGAACAGGGCTGGTTCATCAAGGACGTCCGTGGTGGTGTGCTCGACCCGGAGGGCGGTCGCGCCGACGAGGACGCACCGTCCGGCGGAGCCGAGCAACCGGCCACGGGCGATTCCCAGACCGATCCGAGCGCCGATCCGGAAACGCAGTCGGGCAAGAACTCCCGGCCGCCCGCCCATTCCAAGGCCAAGGGCGACAAGAAGTCCTGACTTACGGGTGGCTGGGCCCGTGAGCAGGCCACCCGATCCACCCCAAGACGTCATGCGAGAGGACAAACATGATCATTGCTGCGCAGACCATGGACGGTTTTTTCAACAGCATCGAATCGCAGCTGCGGGCCATCGGCAGCATGGTCGCCGTCATCGCCCTGCTGATTCTCGGTATCCGGATGCTGATGTCGATGAAGAAGGGTGATGGAATGCGCGAGGCATTCCAGGGCTTCGGTCTGATCGCGGTGGCCGCTCTGATCATCGGCAGCGCCACCGGTGTCGCGCCCATGCTGATCGACATGGGTACGAAGATCGGCGGCAAGGGCTGAGCACCGGGTGGGCGCCATCCGCGTCCACCCGGCTCGTGGCACTTTCTACAGCGCATTGATGAGGGGAACAGCTAATGGCAGGGGAAGCCCCTGAGGGGATGGTCGCTTATGACCATACGGATCTGCTGAACCGCCCCAAAAAGATCTGGAACTGGGGGAACATCCCCCTCCCCGGGCTGCTGCTGCCCGCGCTGGGTGCGTCCCTGGCTTTTGGTGTGCTGTGGTTCGTACTCCTGCTCTCGCTGTCCGCAGCCCTGCCGTTCCTCGGCTTCGGAGTGGTGACCTCGATTCTGTACTTCGGTCCGCCGATCGCCGTCTATTTCGTCTGGGGCCGCCCGCTGCCGTCGGCGCTGACCCTCAGCCAGGAGCTGGTGGTCTGGGTCGACTACTGGTTGCAGCCCAAACGCCTGCAGGGTCTGAGCGCGGACCGTGAGCCGGAGGAAATGCACTGGCAGGTCATCCTCTGGAATCCCGGTTCGGCTCGCTGGCAGTCGCGGTACGCCGCTGCCCGCGCGGCAGCGTCCGCACGCGGTACCTCCTTCTCCGCAGGAACCCCTGGTCCCCGACCAGACGGCCTGCCCGACACATCCGCGGGATGACGTCCGATGTTCTTGATGATCCTTCTGCTTGCAGCGGTGGCGTTCTTCGTCATCACGCTCATCATGGCCGCTACATCCAAGGGCAAGGGGCAAGGCGGTCAGGGCAAGCGCGCGCGCACCTCTTCGTCCCGCTCCCACACCCAGGCGAAGCGCGAGGACCTGCGGCTGCCGTACCGGTACGCCGACGACATGATCTTTGTGCACGGCGATTCGGTGTGGACCGGTGTGGTGCTGCCGACTGCCATTGACGAGTACCTCAACGCCGCGGAGCTCCAGGCCATGGCGGAGAACCCGGCACGCGGCCTGCTGAACCTCGCGCGCGGCGACCGGAACGTCGAATGCCACTACCGCAAGGTCTACCAGCCGATCACCGCGCTCACCTGGGCCGAGGACCTCAACGCGGTGGCCTGGGACCCGACGGAGAACTACAAGGCGTACAACCTCCGCAAGGCTAACTACCAGGAGCGCATCGGCGCGTTGCGAGAGCGGAACATCCTGCTCATCAAGCTCGGCGCACTCAAGCGCGGCAGCAACGGTGTGATGCTCGAGAAGGACGAGCCGAAGGAGGACCTCTCCGTCCTGCGCAGTGTGCGCGGAGTGGGTGACAAGGCCGCGTCCGCAGCGACCGGAGTGTCCGAGGAGTACCTCGATCCGGCCGTTCTCGCAGAATGGACGCAGGTCGCCACCGAGGTGCACGAAAGCCTGGAGAGCATGGGCGGCGCGCCGCTCTCCCGCGAAGAGCTGGTCTGGCTCATCCGCAAGCCGCTGCACGGTGACCTGCCGGTGCCGCCCGAGCCGGTGCTCGGCAGCCGGTCCTGGGGGCCCGATCAGTTCGACCTGGTCGTGGACTTCTCCGGTGAGAACCGCAAGACGCACATTGTGCTGCACCAATATGACGAGGAGTCCGGCGAGCGGCAGACCAGCTACACCACCACGTTGGTCGCGGCGAGCTGGCCCGCCGAAACGCGCTTCCGGCAGAGCACCGCGTGGGCGCGCTATGCGGCCCAGCATGTCGACTTCCCGGTCGAGATCGACATGCGGTTCACCTTGATCCCGCACCTGAAGTTCAAGAGCCAGGCCGACAAGATCCGCGGGAACCTCGTCGACGAGATGAACGACATGGCCAACTCGGGCCGCACCCCGGACACCAAGCTCGCCCAGCAGGTAACCCGGGCACAGCATCTCTGCGAGGACATCGACGAGCACAAGATGCCCGGCATGGAGGCGCAGATCCGCTTCACGATCTCAGCGCCCGACCTGAAGGAGCTGGAGCGCCGGCGCCGCGTCCTGGAACTTCAGTTCAAGCAGGACCTCAGGGTGACGCTGCTGCGTCCGACCCGGCAGCAGTGGCGCCTGCTCCAGTCGCAACTGCCCGGGGACGCGCCGAAGCTGCCCATCGCCCCGTACCTGCGCCTGCAGGAGGTCGAGCAGCTGGGCGCGGGACTGCCGACCGCTGGCACCGAGATCGGTGACAACCCGGAGCACCGTTCGGGCAGGCGTCTGGGCTGGGTCGGCAATCTCGTCGGCTGGGCTGGGAAGATGCCCGTCCACTACTCACTGCACGTCGGGCCTGCCCGCAATGACGGTGGTGGGCTGGCGATCGTGGGTGCCTCCGGCGGTGGCAAGTCGTCGCTCGCCCTGCAGAAGTTCTACGAGGAGTCCGAGTCCGGCGTCCGCTGCCTGGTCATCGACCCCAAGACGGACTTTGCGCAGATGTGCTACTATCTCGCCTTCGGGGCGCAGGTGAACGACCCGGGTTTCACGGCCGATGCCGAAGCCGGCATCCTCGGCACCCCGCAGAGCCGCTTCCAGCCCATTAACCGGGAGTTCTGGGACGAGACGGAGGTCGTCGACCTCCTCAAGGGCCAAGCCGGCGTGCTCGACCCCTGGGTCATCGCGCGCGATGTGGCCTCGGGACGGTTGCTCGCCGAGAGCATGCTGCGTGGATTCCTGGGTGACGAGGACTACCAGCGCGTGCGGCTCCCGGTCATCGAGGCGATGGCCACGGTGGTCGGCTGGTACAACTCCGCTGTCCGGCAGGCCGTGGAGCAGGGCTACAACCCTCGCGACGCGGAGCGGCAGGTGCCCCGGCCCACACTGTGGCAAGTCGTCGACGAGGTGGTCCGCGCCTACGAGCGTGCCGTTGCGGCCGACGACCGAGAGGCGATCAAGGACCTCAAGCTCGCGCAGATGCTGCTCACCGAGCTGCGGACGCTGCCCTACGCCCGGCTGGCCTTTGCCGAGAAGCCGATGCCGCTGTCCAACATGCGCAAGCGCCGTACGGTCATCACGCTGCGTGGCTACCAGTCTCCTGCGGCCTCCGACCCGCGGAACTGGAACCCGGCGGAGCGGTTGGCGGCGACCGCACTAATGGGCGTCGTGGAACTGGGCAGCCAGATGCTGGACGTCGGTTACGAGAAGAACCCGGTGACCGGCGAGGTGGGCCTGCGACCGAAGTCGCTGTTCGTGGACGAGGCCTATGTCGTCACGGCCACCGATAGCGGCCGAGACCTCATCCGCCGGGCGCTGAAGCAGGGCCGTTCGTATCTGGCGGTCATCGTCCTGATCACACAGCAGGCCATCGACCTGGTGCAGATCGAGGACTCCGAGGCACGCAGTGGTGGCGCCAACCAGATCCACACCGTGTTCGCGTTCAAGCAGAAGTCCGCTCAGGAGGCCGCGCTGGTGGCTCCGCTGCTGGGGCGGTCCGAGGAAGACCCGAAGGTCATCGGTGCCCTTCAGGAGCTGCGGACAGGCGTCTGTCTTCAGCGGGACGTCGACAAGCGTGTCGGCACGGTCGCGGTGGACCTGGTCTTCAAGGAGATCCTCGCGGCGACCGACACCAACGGCACGACCCGGCCCACCCGGCAGAGTGTCGATCCGCCACTGAGTGTGTGGGACTGGACGTTCATGCAGGAAGCCGCGGAGCCGAAGGAAGCCGCGGCGGAAGCCGCCTCTACGGAGGCGGAAACGGCCTGGGCCGGCGCGGTGGGGTGATGCGCGGCGGTGCGGCGGCCATGCCCGCTCCACCGTGCTCCTCTCGCTGCCCGCACCGTCCGTGTACTTGAAGCTTCTTCCGAAGGAACATTCATGGGAATCCGCCGCCGGAGCGGTGCCGATCGCCTTCAGGGGCGCTGGACATGGCAATCCATGTGCAAAAAGCTGACCAGCGCTGGAGTGGCGGCCCGCGCCGCGCTGTTCGTCGTCCTCTCGATCGTGGCGCTTTCGCTCTCCGTGCCGCAGCCGGCTCATGCGCTTCTGGATTCGTGCGACTGGGTGGACCAGAGCACCAACCAGAAGGCCGACTTCCCGGGTGCCAGCGCGGAGAACATCTTCCCGATGGTCAAGCAGTGGGACTCCAAGGGCGGCCAGGTCGCCGGTGCGACACGGCTGCAAGGTGATGCCTCCGGGTACACGATGTACGAGCTGGACGCCATGCGCGGGCTCAACTGGGCGTCGACCCAGGTGAGCAAGGAGCAGGCCAAGCCCGAGGACCAGGAGTCCGCCGAGGACGACGACTGCAGCATCCAGAACGACATGTACAACGGCATTGCCCAGATGATCTTCGATCTGAGCAAGATCGTCAGCCGGGCTGCCATCAGCGTCAAGGAGCTCTCCTCGAACCCCAGCCCCCTGGCACCGCTGTACGAGCAGACGACGGAGGGCAAGGACAGCGTCGTCGACCGCCTGAACGATCGTGTCTTCAAGTTCGCCGTCCCCACCATGATCATGCTCACCGGCCTGTGGGTGTTCGGTAAGTATCGAAAAGGGGACATGCGGGAAGTCTGGTCCGGTGTGGGTTGGGCCGTATTCGTCGTGGTGGCGGTATCAGCCTTCCTGGTCAACGGGAATTACCGCGCGGTCATCGAGAAAGCGGACTCAGGAATCGCCCAGGGTAATGCGGTGCTGACCGAGGCCGTCCTGGGCAGCGCGACCGGCCTCATAGACCCGCCGTGCGACTTGGGGAAGGGTGCCTACAACCGCGGCATGCGGGTTTCCAGCTGTGCGATGTATGACACGCTGGCGTTCCGTCCCTGGGCGATCGGCCAGTTCGGAGACCCCGGGAAGAACCCGATTCCGTACAAGGGGGACACCAAGTGTGACTTCGGCGCGCCGAAGCGCTGCAAGGACATGCGCGTCAAGCAGGTCGTTGTGCAATCGGTCACCAACAAGGACTATTACGGCGACCGGGACGACATCTCCAAGAAGAAGGAGAATCAGTACGGTGAGCTGAGGAATTACATCGCCAACAACAACGGCGGCATGTACGACCAGTGGAGCGGCCGCAAGCCGGCCACCCGGATCACCATCGGCATTTATGCGCTGGTCGCTTCCTTCATCGTCGGTGTCATGGTGATCGTGCTGAGCATACTGACCCTGCTCTGGCACGCGGTCACGCTCATCTTGGTGATTCTGTTGCCGCTGATCGCGTCGATATCCATTCATCCGAGTCAGCAGAAACTGCTGCGCGGATGGTGGGAGACCTTCGTGCACAGCTTCGTACTGCGCGCCGGATTCGGCGTCATCCTCACCATTCTGCTGCTCTTCTACCAGCTAATCCTGCCGCTCAACGTGTCACTGGGCATGCAACTGCTCCTGCTACTGCTGGTCACGGTCGCCGTGGTGATGATGTTGAAGAATCTGCTCTCCGGAAAGTTCAGCCCGCAGGTCGCCGGTGCTCAGGACCCGACCGGCATCAAGGAGGTCGCGACCGGAGGCAGTAACACGGTCATGGCGAAGGGCGAGGCGTTCACCAGGGCCACGCCGGGCGGGGTCGGCCGGGTGGCGGCGAAGCCAGCACGGAAGCTCGGCCTCAAGATGGGCGACAAGATCGGCTCGGTCATACCCATCACTCCCAAGCAGAACGCGAAGTTCGAGGAGCGCGTGGCGGCGCGGGAGAAGGCGGCTGCGCAGCAGCGAGCGGCGCAGGCGGCGGCGCAGGAGGAGCAGCAGGAGAAGGCCAGGGAAGAGATGTGGCGTCACGAGGTGCTGAACAGGATCAGCGCTTCCCAGGCGCCGCAGGGCGATCCGCAGAATCCGCCGGCCCCGGCCCGGCCTCGGGTGTCCAGGGGGAGCAGCGGCAGCAGCAGTCGTCCCCACAGCCACAGCCGCAGCCGCAGGGCCAGCAGACACCGCAGCGGCCGCAGCAGATACAGCAGCCGCAGCAGCGTCAGCCGCAACAGGGGCAGCAGTCTCCGCCTCCGTCGCTTCCGCTGCGTCCGAACGACGGCCGCACCCGCTAGTCGGCCGCCGTTCCGCACTCCGCCGTACCACCCGAGGAGCCGTCCTGTGCCAGGCCCGATCGCACGCCGCTGCCCGCAGGAGTCGGGCGCGACGCCGTGCGTGTCGGCCGGCCCGGGCCGGGGCGGCCTTGGACCAGGGAAGCAGGAGAGGCGGGGGCGCCGGGTGGCGGGTCCGCCCGGGGCACGGAACGGAGGACGACGATTTCGAAGACAGCCGAGAAGGACGGGAAGATTATGGCGGCAGGCGTATTCGGAGGCCGTTCCAGCATCACCGGGATCCTGCGCAGGGTGGTGCGTCAGGACCGAAGCGACCACTTCGCGGTGAAACTGCTGCCGCGCGTCGTCTTCGGGTTGGCGGCCGCGTACACGCTCTTCTACATCGCGTCCTCGAGCGCTTCCGCCTTCGTCGGCGTGTGCGTGGTGAGCGTGCTCGGTCTCATCTGCTGGCTGCTGCGCATCCGCAGGCAGCTGCTGCTCGCGCTCGTCTCCACGCCCGTGACCATCGCTGTCACCGGTTACATGGCCGTGATGGGCGATGCAGCCCGAGGGCTGACCGGCAGCCTGGTCAGTGGTCAGGCCGCCTTCGGCTACTGGGCTTTGGCCGGTATTGCCATGCTCGGTGCGTGGATGGTCAAAGATCACCCCGGCCGACGCGGGGTGACCGTCGTCATCGCCGATGCGGTGCTCATCGTCACGTCATTCGTCGGTGCGCTGGTACCGGAGCTGTCCGTGGCGATCGGCTTCCTGGGAGTGGTGGCCGTGCTGGCGGCACGCGGCAGGGGCATCGCAGCGGTGCGACGTCGGACGGGGGCCCTGGTGCTCAGACTTCGAGGCGCCAGGAATCGTTCTTCTCCGGGCGAATGACTGTGCCGTGAAGATCTTGAGTCGACTCTGTGTGCGCGGTCACGAGTTCATGAAACCGCTTTGTAAGGCGGAAGGTTCATGTCCTAGAGTCCAGCCGAACGTTAGATCGTTTCGGGGGACTCACATCATACGTACGGTAAGCCGTGCGGCGCTGCATGAGCCGTATCAGGCATCTTCAGAATCTTCGTCTTTCACGTCGTCTTCGCTGTCGTCGGCAGCCGACACCGCGTCCGCGCTTCCTTGCCAACGCCGGGCCGGCCTTTTCCAGCATCCATTGCTGGAAAACCCTCCTCTGCGGGCAAAAAGTTCGCAAGTGCAGATGCGCGAATTCAATGCGCTCGCGAGCGCGGCGCGGGAAATGTGCGCTTCCTGTCCGCTCTGGGCCGAGTGTCTGCGGGACGCCGTCGTGCACGCCGATCCGTACGGTTACGCCGCAGCGACCACGGCCGATGACCGTCGCTGGATCCGACGGGAACTGGGCATCGGCGACGCGGAGGGGCGCCTGCCGTCAGGAGACGGTGACCATGGCTCGCTCAACGAGCTGGTGGTGGAGCAGCGTCGACACCCGGGTGCCAGTCAGCGTGAAATGGCAGTTCGGCTCGGATGCAGCCGCAGCACCGTCTCCCGTCGGCTGGCGCGGGTGCGGTCCCGAATGGAGGACGACGCCCTGGGCCGGTGTCATCCCGATGCCGACGTTCCTGAGCTCGAGGCGATTCTCGACGCCTTCGACGCGCTGCAGGACCACCTGGCGAAGGGGCAGGGGATCGCGGTGCGGGTCGGGAGGGGGAGCGGCAGGGCGAAGCGGACCGCGCCCGGGAGCGGAGCCGCCGGCCGGTCGGCACCCGGACGGCCCACTGGCGGGCAGGCCGCAGCCGAGCGGCCGACATCGCCACTGCAATTACATGATGTGAACGGGGGAGCCATGGCGGACGGGGACGAGCAGCGGATCCTGTTCTCCTACGCCGATCCGGCGGCAGCCGTGCGCAAGGCCATGCTGTGGCCCTTGGTACGCGCCGCGGCACCCGCACTGGCCGGGGCGGAGCAGTTGGTCGCCATGCTCATCGCCGTGCCGGGCAGCGGTGTGACACCCGAGACGCTGGCAGGTATCCGGCAGGCACGCCCGGCCGTCGAGTCGTTGCTGTCCGACGCGGACGAATCCGCTCCCCGCGCGGAGGACGTGCTGCAAGGGTCGGTTTCGGTGGAGCTTGCCATGCAGAATCCGGTGGCGGCGCTGCAGAAGGCCTTCCTGGAACCGCTGCTGCATAGCGTTGTGGACTCGCTCACGAACATCGAGACGGTCGGACTGATGCTCGCGGCGGTACCCGGGGCCAAGGCCGTCCCGGTGGATTTCGAGGCGATCCGCAGTGCCCGGCGGGCTCTGAAGGCTCAGCTCGCCGAGAACGGTACTGAGGGCGTGGGTACGGCCGAGAACGCGGCCCGGCCGGCGGCGCACGACGACGCAGTGTCGCCCACCGTCCCGGAGAATCGTTCCGGTCGGCCGGTGCTGGGCAGGGTGCCGAGGCAGCAACGGTCGACGAGCGGTCCGATGATCGGCCACGGGGTACCCGCCGGTCCGGACTCTCCTGCTGTTCCACGACGTCCTCGGTCCGTTCCCACGAGCAGACCGATCAGCATTCGTGCCGCTGTCGAGCAAGCCGTGTCGACCATCGCGGAACCGTTCACCGGCAAGGACGTGGCCGATGAGGTTGCCGCCCGGCGCGCTTCGGGCTCGCCGGCGACGGCCCGTGATTCGGGGAAGGCAGTAAGCAATGTACTCTCCGCCATGGTCAAGTCGGGGCGGCTGCGGCGGCTTTCCCGGGGTACGTACGTGCGGGCTCAGGGTGCTGCCGAAGGTTCCGGGGCCGCCGGGGTTCCGGACACCCCTGAGACCTGATCCGCGAGGTGGCCCGCGATCCGGCCGGCCTGGAAGGACGACTGCACCATGAGCGAGATGGCCCAGCCCTCGGTCCCCGCCTACTCGGGTGACGCACAAGTACGTGTGTTCTCGCCCAACGCCGGGCTGATCGACGGGGTGCCGATCACCGCGCCGCCGTACGGCGACATCCAGGAGGTCGTCATCTCGATACTCCAGCAGCGCGCGCAGCAGCTGGGCGGGCCGACGCCGGCGCTGATCGTGGACGACCGGTTCGGCAGCCAGATCCGGCTCCTCGTCCACCCCGACGGGGCCACGGAGCCGCTGGAGTGAGGCAGCGGGCCGCCCCGGCCGTCACCGGTCGAGGGCGGCCCGCATCACCTCGCGTGCGATCGGTGCCGCGTTGCCGCCGCCGCTGATGTCGGCGCGGTCCGCCGACGCGTCCTCGACGACGACGGCCACCGCGACGGCGGGCTCCTCGGCGCCGTCGGCCTGCGCCCAGGAGAGGAACCAGGCGTACGGAGTGCCGGAGTTGCCGACGCCGTGCTGGGCGGTGCCGGTCTTGCCGCCGACCGTCGCGCCGGGGATCGCCGCCTTCGTGCCGGTGCCCTTGGTGACCACGTCGGTCATCAGCTCGCGCAGCTGCCGTGCGGTGTCCTCGCTCATCGCGCGGTGCAGGCGGCGCGGGCGGGTGTGCGCGAGGGTGTTGCCGCGCGCGTCGGTCAGCCGGTTCACCAGGTAAGGGCGCCGCAGGTCACCGTCGTTGGCGACCGCGGCGGCCACCATCGCCATCTGCAGCGGGGTGGCGGCCGTGTCGTACTGGCCGATCGAGGAGAGCGCGAGCTGCGCGTCGTTCATGTCGGTGTCGAAGGTGCTCCCGGCCACCCGGGACGGGATCATCAGCCCGTCGTCGTTGAAGCCGAACTTCTCGGCCGTGTCCGCCATTGCGTCCAGGCCGACGTCCACGCCGAGGTGCGCGAAGACGGTGTTGCAGGAGACCTCGAAGGCGTGCCGGAGGGTGGCGTCCTCGCAGCCGTCCGCCTCGTTGGTGAGCCGGGTGGACGTGCCGGGCAGGGGGTACGGGCTCGGCGTGTCCGTGGCCGCGTCCGGGTCGTCCACCACGCCGTGTTCGAGCGCGGCCGCCGCGGTGACGACCTTGAACGTCGAGCCCGGCGGATAGGTCTGCCGCAGCGCCCGGTTCAGCATCGGGCGGTCGGCGGCCGCGTTCAGCCGCGCCCAGGCGTCGGTGGTGGCGGAGCCGCTGCCGGACAGCTCGCCCGGGTCGTACGAGGGCGTGCTGACCAGGGCGAGGATCTTTCCGGTCGACGGTTCCACGGCGGCCACGGCGCCCTTCTTCCCGCCCAGGCCCTCGTACGCGGCCCGCTGCAGCGCCGGGTCGATGGTGGTCACCACATCGCCGCCGGGCTGCTGTTCGCGGGTGAGCGCGGTCCACAGCGGGAACGGCGCGAGCCGGGCGTCGGTGCCGGAGAGGATGCCGTCCTCGGCGTTCTCCAGGAGGGAGGTGCCGTAGATCTGCGAGGCGTAGCCGGTGACCGGCGCGTACAGCGGGCCCTGGGTGTACGTACGGGCGTACCGCAGCGAGCCGCCGCTCTCCCGGGAGCCGGTCACGGACCGGCCGCCGACGACGATGCCGCCCCGCGGCTGGTCGTACCGCAGGAGGTCGGCCCGGCGGTTGGCGGGGTTGTGCGCGTACTCGTCGGCGTCGAGGAGCTGTACGCGCGCGCCGTTCAGGAGCAGCAGGACCAGGAGGAGGAGACAGAACGCCGAGGTGCGGCGGATGTGGCGGATCACCGTGTGCGGCCTCCGTTCCGGTGGCTGGGGAGGTTCACCGGGCGCCTCCGTTCCGGCGGGCGCGCCGCCTGCCGCGCCTTCGGCCGGGCCGGTTGCGGGGCCCGTCGCCGGGCCGTCCGTCACGCGCTCCGGCGTCCTCGCCGGGGGCACGGCCGTGGCCGGGCGGACCGTCGTCCCCGTCGGCCCCCGCCTCCGGTACCACCACCCGTGCGATCACTCCCGTGTCCGCGCGGGCCGGGCGGGGGCGCCGGGCGCGGTCGCTGATGCGGACCAGCAGTGCGATCATGATCCAGTTGGTGACGACGGAGGAGCCGCCCTGGGCCAGGAACGGCATCGCCATACCGGTCAGCGGGATCAGCCCCATCACCCCGCCGGCGATCACGAACACCTGGATGGCCAGGAGCGAGGAGAGGCCGACCGCGAGCAGCCGGCCGAACGGCTCGCGGAGCGCCAGGCCCGCGCGGTAGCCGCGGGCGACCAGCAGCGTGTAGAGGAGGAAGAGCGCGGTGAGGCCGGTGTGGCCGAGCTCCTCACCCGCCGTGGCCAGGATGAAGTCCGACTTCATGGCGAAGCCGATGAGCGCGGAGTGGCCCTGGCCGAGCCCGGTGCCGAGCATGCCGCCCGCGCCGAAGGCGAACAGCGACAGGGCGAGCTGGCTCGCGCCCTCGCCCCGCTCGATGCTCGCGAACGGGTGCAGCCAGTCCGCGACCCGGCTGTGCACGTGCGGTTCGAGGCTGCCGACGACCGCCGCGCCGACCGCGGCGAGCAGCAGCCCGACGGCGATCCAGCCGGTGCGCCCGGTGGCCGCGTACAGCAGGACGACGAAGACGCCGAAGAAGAGCAGTGAGGTGCCCAGGTCCCGTTCCAGGACCAGGACGGCCACGCTGACCAGCCAGATCGCGACGATGGGGCCGAGCACCCGGCCGGTGGGGAACTGGAGCCGCCACAGCCGGCGGCCGGTGTACGCGAGCCCGTGCCGGTTCGCGGCGAGGTAGGCCGCGAAGAAGACGCTGATCAGGATCTTCGCGAACTCGCCGGGCTGGATGGAGAACCCGGCGAACCGGATCCAGATCTTCGCGCCGTTGACCGCGGGGAAGAGGATCGGCACGACCATCAGGACGAGCGCGGCGGCGGCGCTGAGGTAGGCGTACCGCTGCAGCACCCGGTGGTCCCGCAGCAGCGCCACCACGCCGATGAAGAGCGCCACGCCGAGCGCGGACCAGATCAGCTGGGTGGGGGCCGCCTCGTCCTTCGGGGTCTCCTGGTCGAGCCGGAAGATCAGGACCAGGCCGAGGCCGTTGAGCAGGACCGCGATCGGCAGCAGCAGCGGGTCGGCGTACGGCGCGCGGAACCGTACGGCGAGATGGCCGAGAAGCGCCAGGACGGCCAGGCCCGCGCCGTAGCTCGCGGCGCCGGCCGGGACGGTGCCGTGCCGGGCGAGGCCGACCTCGACGTAACCGTAGACGCTGATCAGAACGGCGGCGGCGAGCAGCAGCAGTTCGGTCCCGCGGCGCCTGGGCAGCCGGATACCTGGGGGAGGGGCGTCCGCCGTCGCGGCCGTGGTCGCGGTCATGTCAGGCAAAGTAGCAAGAGGCCGGGCGTATGCCGCCGAGGGTGATCATGATCAGGCCCTTGTGCCGCGGATGTGCCGATACGTGGCGGACGCGCCGCCGGCGGGGCTGCGGCGGGGGGCTGCTGTCGATGTGCTGCTGCCGATGTGCCGCGGGATTCCATCGGTGCGCGGGACGCCGGGGGCAAGCGGGGGGAAACGGTGGCCGATGGGGGCGCACCTCACGTAACAGACGTTCATCTTGTTATCACTTCGCCACCAGGTCGCTTGGTCAGCACGGGTATCGGCCAGGCAGTATTGCGGGCATGACCAAAATCCGCTCGGGCGTCACCGCTTGGCTGGCCCGCAGATATCTCGCGCGGACTCAGAAAAAGGGCTTCGATCTGTCTCGTATGCCCTTCTTGCCCGAGTCCACTCTCATGCCGCTGCGTCGCCACGGCCTTGACCCGGTGGCCGACTTGTCGGAATTGCGGCAGAAGTCGCCGGTGAGTGTGCTTCCCGTGCCGCTCGCCTCCAACGTGTGGCTGGTCACCGGCTACGACGAGGTGAAGGAGGTGCTGGGCAAGGCGAAGGCCTTCAGCAGCGATTACACCAACCTCGTCGGCAACGCCGGCGCCGACGCCGGGAAGAACCCCGGCGGCCTGGGCTTCGCCGACCCGCCGGACCACACCCGGCTGCGCCGGCTGCTGACCCCCGAATTCACCATGCGCCGGCTCGGCCGGCTCACTCCGCGCATCCACGAGATCGTCGAGGACCGGCTGACGGAGATGGAGCGCCTGGGGCGCTCGGGGGAGCCCGTCGACATCGTCCACACCTTCGCCCTGCCCATTCCGTCCCTCGTCATCTGCGAACTGCTGGGAGTTCCCTACGAGGACCGCGCGGACTTCGAGCGGCTGAGCGCGGCCCGCTTCGACCTTTTCGGCGGCGCGAGTGCCTCGTTCGGTGCCATATCGGAATCGCTCGCCTATTTCCAGGAGATCGTCAAGAAGGAGCGCAAGGATCCCGGTGACGGCCTGCTCGGCCAGATCGTCCGGGACCACGGCGACACCGTCACCGACGACGAGCTGGCCGGACTGGCCGACGGCGTACTCACCGGCGGCTTCGAGACCACCGCGAGCATGCTGGCGCTCGGCGCCCTCGTCCTGCTGCGCGACCCGGACCACTTCGCCGCGCTGAAGGACGGCGACGACGCCGCCGACCGCTACGTCGAGGAATTGCTGCGCTATCTCACCGTCGTGCAGGTCGCCTTTCCCCGGTTCGCCCGGGAGGAGGTGGAGATCGGCGGGGTCCGCATCGCCGAGGGCGACGTCGTACTGTGCTCGCTCAGCGGCGCCGACCGGGACGGAAAGCTCGGCCCGGACATGGAACAGTTCGATCCGAACCGCAAGGTCCCCTCACATCTCGCATTCGGTTACGGAATCCACCGCTGCGTCGGCGCCGAGCTGGCCCGAATGGAACTCCGCGCCGCTTATCCGGCACTGGTCCGCAGATTCCCGAACATGCGCCTCGCCGTTCCGGAACAGGAACTGGCGTTCCGCAAGCTGTCCATCGTCTACGGGGTCGAGTCACTGCCGGTACGGCTGCACGGCTGACTCCCCGCCCCCTCAGCAAGCCCCTGAGACCGGGTGGCTCGACCGGCCGAACCACCCGGCCTCAGGGGTACCTGGGGAAGCGCCCTGGGGTCGGCCGATCCATCGAAGCAACGTGACGATGCCGGGGTCTGTCCACTTTCGCCCCGGCAGGGACTGCCGGGGCCGGGTGTCAGGCCTTCGCGCTTCGCTCGTCCATGAGGCGGGCGATGTCCGAGAGCGTGGCACTCTCGAGCAGCTCGTCGTCACTTATCTCAATGCCGAGTCGCTTGCTGAGCAGCATGGACAGCTCCACCATGGCCAGCGAATCCAGCCCGGCCTCCTCGCGGCCGGCTTCCGGCCGCACGTCGCCCTCCGTCAGCTGCAATTCTTCGATCAGGATGGTTTTGAGGGCCTCGTACACGGCTTCTCCTCGTAGGTAGGGACATGGGCATGCCATTAGTGGCGTGGCGCCCCGGCAGGGGGCCGACTCGGGTGCTCGTGTCTGGAAGGTTTGGACGGCCGGCGTCGCAGTAGGGGTGCCTGACGTCGCGCCTCCCCTCAGGGCCGGTGGACCCCGGCATGCATCAGTGGTCGAAAAGCTCCAGCCCGGGCCAGAGGACCGTTGCGGCGCCCCACGTCAAACCGCCCCCGAAGGCTGTGAGCAGAACCCGGTGCCCCGGCGCCAGGGAGCCGTCGGCCGCCGCCTGCGCCAACAGGATGGGTACTGACGCGCCCGCGGTGTTGCCCACCTGCTCGATGTTCTGTGCCCGACGGTCTGCGGGAAGGCCGAGCTCGGAGGCGACAGCCGCAGTGATCCGGGCATTGGCCTGGTGCGCGACCAGCCGGTCGACCTCGTCCATCCGCCACCCGGCGGCTTCCGTAGCGGTGATCGCTGCCGCGCTCATCCGCTCCACCGCGTGGCGGAACACCTTACGGCCCTGCATTTGGAAGTACGTCTGTTCCTCCGCGGCCGGCCGGCCCGCCGACCGTTGCCGGGAGCCGCCTGCTTCCACAGCGATCAAATCACTGTGCTCACCGTCGCTGCCCAGGACGACGCGCCCGATCGCGCCCGGTTCGGAGGCGGATCCGCGGCGCAGCACCATTGCACCGGCACCGTCACCGAAGATCGGAACGGTGGCACGGTCCTCCGGGTCGAGCAAAGTGGTGAACGTCTCAGCAGCGATGAGCAGTACCCGGTCCGCGAGGCCCGTCGCGATGAAACCGGCGGCCGTCGCCAGCCCGTACAGGAAACCGGTGCACACCGCGGAAACGTCGAAGGCGGCGATTCCGGTCAACCCCAGCCGTGATGCCACCTCCGGGGCCGTTGCGGGGCAAGGCCGGTCCGGCGTGGTCGTGGCGAGCACGAGGGCCTGCACGTCACTGCTTCCCGCGGATTTCAGCGCCCGGGCCCCCGCCTCCACCGCCAAGTCGGATGTGGCCGTACCGGGACCGGCGACATGGCGGGAAGCGATGCCGGTCCTGCTGCGGATCCACTCCTCCGAGGTGTCCAGTCGGGAGCTGAGGTCTGCGTTGGTCACCACCTGTGGCGGCAACCAGTGCCCGATGCCGCACATGACCGCGGCGGTGTCCCGCGGGTCGGTCAGCGGTATACCGCCCATCAGTGCCAACTCACCGCAGGACGGCAGGCGCTCCAGGAAATCAGTCGCAAAGTGCTTCACCCCGTTGGTCGTCAGTGATCACGAGCGGCCAGTGTAAGGGGGGAGTCTCGCGAGGTCACCAGCCCCGCGAAGGCCGCGGAAGGCCCGTACCGCCGGTGGCGCACGTACCGATCCGGTGTGTAATGACGCCGAATCAAGTAACGGGATCAAGCAGGCTCTTGGGCGTCACCCTGTTGATCTTGGTACGGGTGGTCAGTACCCTCGCCCCATGACGCTCAAGGCCCTTAGTACCAGTCAGTTCGAAAACTTCGAACGTGATGGGTACTGCATAGTCCCGTCCTTCTTGAGTCCGGACGATCTGACCCATGTCAGGAACTACTACGAGCGCGCTGCCGAGGCGCAGTCGTCATCCCGTCCGGCCCAGGACGCCACGGCGTGGGACCGGGACGGCAGCAGCGCCAATGTCCTCCGCAAGGCTCCGGCGCCCTTGGACAATGACCCCGAATGCCGTCGAATCTTCACTTCTCCCCGGGTTCTTGATCACGTGGAGGACCTGATCGGCCCCAACATCTACCTGCATTCCTCGAAGCTACTCTTTAAGCCGGCGCGAACCGGTCGTCGCAAGCCCATGCATCAGGACCTGGCGTACTGGGATGACATGACGGCGCGTCAGGTCACGTTGTGGTGTGCGATCGACCGCGTGACGGCCGAGAGCGGCGGGATGGAGCTCATCCCGGGCTCGCACAACCGTCAGTTGCAGCAGCACGAGGAGCTGGACGACTGGCAGTTGCGGGAGGACGCGCTGGACCTCAGCCAGGTGCACGTGCCCGAAATGGAGCCCGGCGACGCGCTCTTCCTGGATGTCCTGACGATTCACGCCAGCGGGCAGAATCGTTCCGACCACGATCGCCTTGCCGCCGTTGTCAACTACTACTCGCGTCCGAAGAGTGCGGCGCAGAAGTCGCGCTATGGGTCGACCGAACCCCTTCGCGAGCCGCACCACAACATTGCTTAGGTGGTCATGTCCTCCATAGTGCCTCAGGCCGGCGAAGACGGCCCTGTCGTCCTCGGGATATCGTGCAGTCACGATGCCTCGGCCTGTTTGCTGCGCGGCGGCGAGGTCGTCGCCGCCATCCAGCTCGAGCGGCTGACCAGGGTCAAGCACGACGGTCGTCCTTACCTCAATACGCGGGTGGCTGCCGACTACTGTCTGAACGCCGCTGGAATGACCGGCGATGACGTGGACGTGTTCGCGTTCAACACGCAGAACCTCGTACCCAGTCAGGTGGGGCTCAACTTCCCGTTCGCCGACGAGAGTTTCGATCTCTTCGACCCGGTGGGTGAACGGTCGGTGTTCGTCTCCCATCACCTGGCTCATGCCTTTGCCACATACTTCTCCGCCCCCTTCGACCGCGCGGCAGTCTGGGTCGTGGACGGATCCGGCGGGAGCGTGATCGGGGCCGACGACCTTCTCCTGCGCGGTCCCGAACTGGCCGAATACGTGAACACGCCGCTGCCCACTCCTCGGCCGCCGTACCACGTCGAGTCTGCCTACGTCTTCGACCGCTCCGGGTATCGCCTGGTGGACCGGACCGTGGCCGCTTCATTCCACCCGATGTGCGGTTCCTCCTCTCTGGGCGAGACGTACGCGTCGGTCTCCCAGTACGTGTTCGGGGACTGGCAGGAAGGCGGAAAGCTGATGGGCCTCGCACCCTATGGCGAGGCTTCGAGGTTCGGGGAGAGCCTGCTCGTACAGGACGAAACCGGTAGGTACCGGTTCAGCAGTGAATGGAAGCAGGGCTTGCGCCGTGCGAACAAGCGCGGCCGACCCATGGAGTACCGAGACCTGGCCGCACGAGTGCAGGCCGATCTCGAGGTGGCGCTGGTCGACCGGGCCTCTCGTGTCCTGGAACGCACCGGTGAGAGCAACCTCGCCTACGCCGGTGGTGTGGCGCTCAACAGCGTCGCGAATCAGCGCATCGTGTGCGAGTCCGGCGCGCAGCGGTTCTACGCCATGCCCGCCAGCCACGACGCGGGCATCTCGATCGGTGTGGCGGCAGCCGCGCATTACCTTCTGACCGGAGACGCCAAGGGCGCCCCGATCACCCATGATTTCCTCGGGAAGCCCTATGCTCCCGAAGAGGTCGATGTGGCTCTGAAGGAGCGGAATGGTTACCTCCGCACCGAGGAATTCGCCCTGGAGCAGATCGTCGACCGACTCGAGAGCGGCCAGGTGGTCGGCTGGTTCGAGGGCGGCGCGGAGTTCGGCCCGCGGGCACTCGGCCATCGCTCGATCATGGCGGCCCCCTTTGACCGTGCCATGTGGGAACACCTCAATCGCTCGATCAAGTACCGCGAGGAATTCCGGCCCTACGCACCGATCGTTCCGATCGAGGACGCCGAGAAGTTCTTCGAGATGGGTCCGGACCCCGAGAGTCCGTACATGCTGCGGGTGGTACGGGTACGGCCGGAGTGGCGCGATCGGCTGGGCGCCGTCACGCACGTCGACGGAACGGCCCGCGTGCAGACCGTCGATCGTGTTCGCACTCCGCGGTGGCATGCCCTCCTCACCGCTTTCGGTGCCCGTACCGGTGTCCCGGTCCTGGTCAACACCAGCATGAACGTCCGAGGTGAGCCGGTCGTCGAGACACCGGGGCAGGCGATCGACGTGCTGCTGGCCACGCAAATGGACGCGCTCGTGCTCGAGGACCGCGTCGTGTTCCCGACCGAATGGGCGTCCGATGATCTGGAGGCATACGCGCTGAGCCGTGCACCGGGCGTGGAACTTTCGGCGAGTGCGGGCGAGAGCGGTCCGGAATGCCGGCTGACCAGCCGGGCCCGCAGCAGCCTGGTCAAGGAACTTCCGCTGTCCGTCTTCCTGCTGCTGTCGGAGGCCGACGGGGAGACGTCGCTCGGCGACCTGCTGAAGCGGCACTGCGTCGAGTCGGTAGAGCGTGCCGAAGCCGTGCGTATCGTCCGTGAGCTGCTCACGGACCGGCTGCTGCTAACCAAGGAAGGGGGCAGCCGCTCATGACCGGGCGCACGGACCTGAACGTCGCCGTCCTGGGCGCAGGTATGATCGGGATCGACCTGGCCAGCAGGATCGGTCGATCGGCGTCCTTGAAGTGCGGACTGGTGGTGGGGCGGGACGACCAGTCCCTGGGCCTGCGGCGTGCAGCCGAACTCGGCTGGGCGACCACGGCCGGCGGGATCGACGCGCTGGTCGACGCCCCGCGCCCGTTCGATATCGTGTTCGACGCCACCAATGCGTTGTCACACGCTGAGCACTGGGCCCGACTCGAGCCGCTGGGAACGACGCTGATCGATCTCACCCCCAGCAGGGTCGGACACATGGTCGCCCCTACGGTGAACGTGGCGGACGCGCTCCAATGTGGGAATGTCAACCTGATCAGTTGCGGCGGTCAGGCATCCATCCCCATCCTGCACGCGCTCACCCGCCAGTACGAGCCCGACTACATCGAGGTGGTCACCACCGCTGCCAGCCCCAGCGTGGGCCGTGCCACTCGTCTCAATCTGGACGAGTACATCGCGACCACCCAGGAGGCCGTCCGCACCTTCACCGGTGTGTGTGACGTCAAGGCGATCGTCAACCTCAGCCCGGCCCGCCCCCCGGCGGTGTTCCGGGTGGCAATGTCCTTGCTGGTGCCCGGGGCCACGCTCGAGCCTGTGCGTGCTCTCGTGGACGCAGCGGCCGAGGAGGTCCGCGCGTACACGCCCGGGTACCGGGTCACGGCGTGCGCCGTGACCGACGAGCGGGTGTTCGTCGCAGTAGAGGTGACGGCTTCGGGTGATCGGATCCCGCGGTACGCCGGCAACCTCGACATCATCAACTCGGCCGCCGTCCTGATCGCCGAGCAGTACGCCGCCGGCCGGGAGCCGGTGAGCGCCGCAAAGGAGCTGACGTGAACCAGGACACGGTCGAGACCGCGACGGATCCGGCGCGGGTGCTGATTCACGACCCCACCCTGCGTGACGGCCATCACGCGGTACGTCACCAGCTCGACCGCAAGCAGCTGAGCGGATATGCGGCGGCGGCCGATGCCGCGGGGATTCCCGTGGTCGAGGTCGGGCACGGAAACGGGCTGGGCGCGTCGTCCCTCCAGGTCGGCCGGGCCAGGCTAAGCGACGACGAGATGTTGTCGGTCGTGCGCGAGGCGTTGCCGAACAGCCGGATGGGCGTCTTCATGCTGCCGGGCTGGGGCACCGGCGCCGACCTGGAGAAGGCCGTGGCGCATGGCGCCGACGTGGTGCGTATCGGCACCCACTGCACCGAGAGCGATGTCGCGGAGCGCCACTTGGGCAACCTGAGGGATGCCGGTGCGGAGGCGCACGGTGTGCTGCTGATGAGCCACATGGCGACTCCTCAGCGGCTTGCCGAGGCCTGTGCCGCCATGGTCGAGTACGGCGCGCAGGCCGTGGGCATCTTCGACTCGTCCGGTCACTACCTGCCTCCGGACGTCACGGAGCGGATCACCGCCATCACCGAGGCCGTCGATGTCCCCGTGATCTTTCATGCCCACAACAACCTGGGGATGGCCGTGGCCAACTCGGTCGCCGCGGCGGAGGCAGGGGCTAGGATCATCGACGGCTGCGCCCGGGGCTTCGGTGCCGGGGCGGGCAACACCCAGCTCGAGGTCCTGGTGCCGGTACTAGAGCGGACCGGGTTCGCGACGGGTGTCGATCTGTACGGCCTGCTGGATGCCGCCGACCTGGCGGAGCGGGACCTGATGTCGACACCTCCTACGACGGACTCCGTGAGCATCGTGAGTGGTATGGCTGGGGTATTCTCGGGCTTCAAGGCTCGGGTGCTGGACATCTCCCGCCGCGAGGGGGTCGATCCCCGCGACGTCTTCTTCGAACTGGGCAGGCGGCAGGTGGTCGCCGGGCAGGAGGACCTCATCGTCGACATCGTCATGGACCTGCGGAACAACACCGGGGTCCGCAAGGACGACGAAGATCGGCGGGACGCGGCCAGGCACTGACCGGGCCGTGTCGTGAGGCGCGGGGGAAGGCCGGGGCAGTCCACCCGACAACGACTATTGCGTGCTGCGAGAATCGATTCTATGAACGAGTTGGCCAAGCTGAATGACGTCCGCCGCCAGGAGGTGATCGCCCTCCGCGACGCCGTCAAGGAACGACGACGGAGCTCGGTTCCCCCGGCCGCCGCGGAATATCCGCTGGCCAGCCTCAAAGCGCGCATCACCCAGGTACTGCTCGAGCGGTCCGGGCGCGCCGAGATCCCGTGGGAGGTCGACATCCTCGACCGTACGCGGTTCGGCGCCGACCTGGCGGTGCGGGTGACCGGTCTCCTCAAGGAGAGCGGTGCCAAGGAGTACATCGCCTCGCATGTGCCGTGGATCGTCGAGGCCCTGCGCTCCCCCTTGCTGAGCGATGCGGTGAGCGAGGTCAGTCAAAAGGGTATTTACGTCAACGTCCGGTTGACCGATGGCTGGTACCTACGCGCTGTTCAGTCGATCATCGACCTGGGCGATCGGTTCGGGCACAACGACCGCCGGTCCGACCGCACACAGATCGTGGACTATTCCTCGCCCAACGTGGCTAAGGTGCTGCACGCTGGCCATCTCCGATCCACCATGATCGGCCACGTACTGGGCAATCTCTACGAGGCCTGCGGTGCACTGGTCTACCGGGTCAACCACATCAACGACTTCGGCGGCTTCGGCTTCATGCTGGAGGGGTACCGCCGGTTCGAGTCCCTCTTCCCCACGGGGATGGAGAACAATGACCGGTTGCTGGCGATCTACTCCATCCGGCGCACCCTGGAGCGGACCGTGGCCTCCGGCGCAGACCTGGACACGGTCGCGGAGGCGGACCGCGAGGTCATCGCCACCTACTTCCCGGGAGTGACCGGAGCGGAGGCCCTGCGCAAGACCTACGAGGATTTCATCGCCGCGTCCGACGCACGCTTCGAGCGGCTGGAGGCAGGCGACCCGGACGAGGTCGCGCTCTGGCTGCGCATGGTCGAGTGGAGCCTGGCGGACTTCCAGTCGTTCTACGCGGCGCTGAACATCCACATCGACTTCACCATCGGGGAGAGCTTCTACCTCGACGCCGGTAACGAGGTGGTGGACGAGGCGATCCGCAGCGGCCGGGCCTATGTGCTCACCGAAGAGATGGTGAACGAAGAGGTCGCGAAGCTCGACCGCGCGGTCAACGCCGGGGAGATGACCCCCGAGGTGCGCGCCAAGTCCGCCGCTCTTTTGGAGAAGGACCTCGGCGCGGTCGTGGTGCCGTTGCCGGGAGGCGAGCGTCTGGTGGTCCGGCGCTCCGACGGCCGCAGCATCTACGCCACCCGTGACGTGGGCGCAATCAAGCTGCGGCGCGACATCTTCGACCCGACCGACATCAACTATGTGGTGGGCCAGGAACAGCGGGTCCACTTCTCCCGGCTGTTCCAGGCCGCCGAGGTTCTCGGTCTGGCCAAGCCCGGGGAGTTGAACCTCAAGCACACCTACTTCGGCTTCTACGTCGATGCCGAGACCGGTAAGAAGCTCTCCAGCCGTGACAGCGTCGCCGGCGTCAACGAACTGCTCAGCGAGTCCGTCAAGCACTACCGCGCCAAGACGGCCGGGAGCGGCGGGATGACGGACGAGGAAGTCGACCAGGCCGCCCACCAGCTCGCAGTCGGCTCGGTGGTCTTCAACGACCTCAAGAGCGACATGAAGGGCACGGTCAACATCGTCAAGGGTGACCTGGCCCCGACCATCGCCGCGTTCGAGAAGTCGGGTGGCGCCTATGTCGTCTACTCCGCCTGCCGGGCCCGGTCGATCCTGCGCAAGTACAACCGGCCGCTGCCGCAGGCCGCTGACATCGCCTCCTTCGACGTCAGCGACCAGGAAGCACTGCTGCTCCTCAGGCTCCTGGAGTTCCCCGAGAAGGTGGCCAGGGCGGCTGATGAGGACAACCCCTCCATCCTGGTCCGGCACCTGCTCGACATCGCCGGGATCTACAACTCCTACTACGCCAGCGCCCCTGTGCTGGAAGGCGACCGGGCGAACGAGTTCCGGCTGCTAATCACCAAGTCCGTGCAGTCGGTGCTGGTCAACGGGCTGAGCCTGTGCCATGTCGAGTGCCCGCCCAAGATCTGATACGAGAGAGAGGCTCTTCTGTGGGCAGGTTGACGGGCCGCAGGGCCGTCATAACGGGTGGCGCCAACGGGATAGGCCGGGCCATCGCCACAGCCTTCGCTCGTGAGGGCTGCGACGTGTTCTTCACCGCGCGTGCCGATGAGGACGCAGCCCGGTCCGTCCGTGCAGAGCTGCGCGAGCACGGTGTGCGTGCCGACTACATGCTGCTGGACGGCGCGGACCCCGACAGCGCCACGCGGCTGCTGGACACGACAGCCGAGACGCTGGGGCTCGCCGACATCCTGGTGAACAATGCGGGCACGGCTACCCGGACCGGATTCCTCGACCTGACATTCGAGGAGTACGAGCGGGTCATGGCGGTCAATCTCCGCTTCCCGTTCTTCACCACCCAGGCGTTCGCCGCTCGGCTGCGCGCTGCCGACACCCCGGGCAGCGTGATCAACATCAGCTCGATCAGCGCCACTAAGGCCATCAGTGCCATGGCCCACTATCAGTCCAGCAAGGCAGGCCTGTCGATGCTGACCCGTAGTGCGTCCTACGAGCTGGCCCCGTTCGGCATCCGCGTCAACACCATCTCCCCCGGGCTGACCGCCACGAACGCCAATGCCGTGCAGTGGCGGGACGACCCCGACCTCTGGCGGGAGCGGGGCAAGGACATCCCGCTGGGACGGACCGGCAATCCGGAGGATCTCGCCGGTGCCGCCATCTTCCTGGCGTCCGACGAGTCCGCGTGGATGACCGGCGGCGACATCGTGGTGGACGGTGGAGAGGCGGCAGTGTGACCGCGTGGGCACCGCTGCTGATAGACGGCCCGGAGCAGGAGCGGGATGACCGGGTCCTGCCGGTCATCGACGCCCTGGGAGAGGCGTTCCGTGCGCTGCGGGCCGGGCAGGCCCAGTCGGCCGCCCGCACCCTGTTGCAGAGCGGTGCTGAGCCGCCGGCCCAGCTGCTGGTCAGCCCGGCGGTCTGGGAGCAGCGCAAGGTTGCTGGCCTGAAGGTCACCACCCTCACTCCGGACAATCCGGACCGTGGGCTGCCGCTGATCCACGGCATCGTGAATCTGGTCGATCTGGAGACGGGTCGGGTGGCGGCGCTCCTGGACGGGGCCGCGCTGACCGCCGTCCGTACCGGGGCGGTCGCCGGCCTGGCCACGCGGCTGTGTGCGCGGCCGGACGCCGGCGATCTCGCGATCATCGGTGCGGGAGTGCAGGCCCGGGCGTTGCTGCGGACGATGGCCGCGGTGCGCCCGGTCCGGTCGGTGCGGCTGTACTCCCGGACCCGCCGCGGGGCAGAGGCATTCGGTGACTGGATCCGTGACCGTCTCGGCCCGGATGTCGCGGTCACCGTCTGCGACGATGCCCGTACGGCAGTCCGTGACGCCGAGATCATCTGCACGGCGACCTCCACCGACAGTACGACGCCCGTGATCGAGGCCGACTGGGTGACGCCCGGCGCGCATCTCAACGTCATCGGCGGCACGCACGAGGACGCTCTTGAGATCGCTCCGGAGCTCCTGGCAACGGCCTTTGTGGCGGTGGAGACGAAGGATGCCGCGCTGGAGGACGCGGGGGAGATCCGCTCGGCGTTCAGCCGCGGCATCATCGAGGCCGAGCACCTTCACGAGCTGGGCGAACTGCTCGACGGCGAGACCGAGCCGGTCCCCGGCCGCACCACGCTCTTCCGGAGCGTGGGCCTGGCGATCGAGGACACGGCTGCCGCGGCCGCCTTGTACGACGCCGCACGCGCTGCGGAGTAACGGCGCACCGGTGACCGGCCGGGGTGTCAGCCTGGGGGCTGATTGGTCCCGGCCGTGTCATCCGGCCGGCCGGGCCGCGCCTCGCGGGACCAGGCCATGAAGGACCTCTCGAAAACGATCACGGTCTCACCGGTGGACTTTGTTCCGGTGGTCTCCACGGTGACGACGCCCCGCCCGGGCCGGGACTTGGACCACCGCTTGGACAGGATGCGCGTGGTCGCGTACAGCGTGTCGCCCACGAAGACCGGCTCGGCCAGCCGCACCCGGTCCCAGCCAAGATTGGCCACGGCGCGGGCCGACGTCGCCTGCACCGTCATTCCGCCGACCAACGCCAACGTGATCGAGCTGTTCACAAGGACCCGGCCGTAGCCGGTACCGGCCGCGTAGTTCTGGTCGAAGTGCAACGGGTGCTGGTTCATCAGAAGCAGGGTGAGCCAGGTGTTGTCCGCCTCCGAGAGCGTCCGGCCCGGCCAGTGTCTTATGACCATGCCGGGCTCGAAGTCCTCGTAGTCGCCTCCGTGCTCTTCGACGTACTCGTTCTCTCCGACACGTCGCAGCGTCACTTGGTCTCCTTCACAGTGCAGAGGGAAGAGATGGGGAACGTGGCTGCCGACCGCCCCCCCTGGCACCGGCACGCGGTCCAAGACAGGGCAGGTCCGAAAGGGGAAACCCGGTACCGGGTTGTCATCCGGCCTCGGCCTGTCCTGACTTCAGCCCGGCGGAAGACGTCCGGCCGAACCGTGCGGCCCACGCCTCGCCCCGGGCCACGGTCGTCCGGGCCTTGCGTACGAAAGGTGGTCCGACCATGTGCCCGTCGACCAGAGTGACGCCGTCACCGGCCGTGCGCACCGCTTCCATTACTCGGCGAGCAGACCGCAGTTCGTTCTCGTCCGGGCGGAACGCCCGGTTGATGGCTTCCAGTTCCTTCGGATGCACGGTGCCCTTGCCGTGGAAGCCCAGTGATCGTGCCTGCTCGATTTCCTGCTGCAACACCGAGGCACTCGCCAGCTGGAAATTGCCGGTGTCGATGCAGGCAATGCCGTGCCGGGCACAGGCGAGTGCCATGGCCTGCCGGGCGGCCAGCAGCCCGTCCCAGCCGATCTCGATGCCCAGAGTGGCTGCCAGGTCTGCCGATCCCAGAATCAACCCGTCGCTCGCTGCAGCGATCTCGTCGATCGCGCCGATCGCCTCCACCGTTTCGACGGTCACGAAAATCTCCGGATGCCAGTCGGCGGAGGTGAACGTCTCACGCAGCAGCAAGGGTTCGGACGGGAACCTGACCATGGTCATGAAGACGAACCCGGGCTTGACCGGAGCGGCCGTGAGCATGGCGATGTCGTGCACTGCCGCCATTGATCCCAGGGGATTGATGCGCACGGCCGAGTTCGCGGGGTTTGGCGATCGGTCGAGCGCCGTACGGCAGATCTTCCGTGCCTCATCCTTGGCCGGGGCGGGCACCGAGTCCTCGAGATCGATGAGGTGGACGTCGGCGTCGTAGTTCCGGGCGGAGACCACCCGGTCCAGGGACAGAGCGGGGGTGTACAGAATGCTGCGCAGGATCGGGCGGGACGAAGCGGTCATGAGCCGGCGCCCTCACACGACTGGGCCACTGATGGGGCTCCGACTTCCGCGAGCACGGCACACAGTTCACGGATCTGCTCGTCGGTGTGGCCGGCCCGCATCATGACCCGCAGGCCCGCCGTGCCGCGGGCGACGATGGGGAAGAACACCGGCGACACGTAGAAGCCCGCCTCGAACACCCGGCGACCCGCCTCGATCACTGTTGCGTCGTCCACGGGAACCAGACGGATGGGGAAGGTGGTCCCGGACTGCTCGGTCCTGATGCGCGCGTCGAAGAGGGCGATCCTGTCCTGCAACCTCCGCTGCAGAGCGGTTAGTTCATCGGTCCGGTGAATCTCGGCCGAGGCAAGACCCGCGCCGACCGCAGCGGTGTTCAGCGGCTGTGAGTAGCTGAGCGCCCCGGCGAAGCGCTCGATCACACGCAGAGTCTCGTGCGGGTGCCCATCGAGCAGAATGGCCGCGCCGCTGGTGCCGAATGCCTTGTTGAGAGTGGTCACCACGATGGTGCGGTCGTTGAGAACCGGGATGGTGGAGCGTACGTACCCGATGCCACGCGGCCCGAAGGCCGATGTGGAATGCGAGTCGTCGTAGTAGACCTGGAGTCCATAACGGTCCTGCAGGACGGCCAGTTCCTTGACGGGCGCGTATCCACCGAGGCTGTCGCTGCCGTCGCAGATGTACCAGACCTGGCCGTACTCCTTGCAGCGGTCCTCGATGAAGTCCAGGTCATGGTGGCGCGAGGTGACGACCTCGGTTTCGTCGGCACACATCGGCTTGGCCTGGGCCATCGAGACGTGACAGTTCTTATCGAAGATCATCAACGGCCGGGTGCCGTTGCCGAGATGCCCTGAGGCGATCAGCGGCAGCAGGCCCGCGCTCGCGACGCTGGCGGAGATGGCGGAGATGGCGTCGGCCGCGAACAGTTCGCCGAGCGATGCCTCCAGCTCCAGCAGCGCCGGGATTTGCACTCGGCTGCGGGGTATGCAGTGGTCCAGGACACCGTACTTGCGCAGCGCATCGATGGCGCCTTGGATCACCTTGGGGTGGGAATCGAGGTCCAGATAGGAGCAGCAGCTGAAGTTGACGAACTCGTGGCCCGCCTCGGTGCGCAGGATCCCGTCGTGGAGTTCAGCGACGATGCCCGCTAGGCCGTTGCGCTCCGACATGTCCCAAAAGGAGTTCCCGATGCCTACTGACTTCGCATTGTTGCGGAATCGGTTGGTCGGCTGGATGATTTTCTGTCCAGTCATTTCTTGCCGCCTGTGGGGGACTTCTCGGGCTGAATATTGTAGAGACCGTTCACCTTACGGAACGCCACCTTGTAAAGCGAGTCGGCCAGCATGAGTGGACGACGGAGCATCTTCCTGTGGTACAGCCAGAAGTTTATGTTGATGTTCAGTCCGTCGACTGCGTCGACCTGATGCCACCAGCCGACGGGTAGGTACAGCATTTGTCCCGGCTCCAGGACGACGTCGCGGCGCTCTGCAAGCGCTGCAGCGATCCGGGGGAAGCGCCTGAGGTCGACGTTGTCGACCCGGACGCTCTTCGAGGTGTTGGCGTATCCGCGTAGAGCCGAACGGACGTAGTAGTTCTTGAACCCCGGCGGCATCACCACGAAACGCTTGCGGCCCTCGAGCTGAATATTGAAATTCTCGAGATCGTCGAAGTGGTTGCGCGAACGCATTCCGCCGTAATTCGCCCAGATGTTGGCGGAATTCAGTGGGGCTTGATAGTTGAACATCTTGGCGGTGTCGAACTCGAGCAACTCGCTGATCGTTTCCGAGTAATGCTTTATGTTGGAGACGATGCGGTAGGTGCCGTCGGTGTTCGATGCGTAGGGTTCTTTTTCGAAGTAATCGCGAAGGGGAATCTTCGTGACCTCGGCGCGCGTTTCATTTTCCTTGGACCGGTCCTTCTTGACCAGTGCTACTGTGGCGTCGCCGAGTTTATCGAGAACGGCGGTCCGGTAGAACCCGGGTTCCGCCGGCGGGAGGACATCGATGACGGCAGGAGTGTCGGCCTTGATGATGGCTTCGGTTCCCCAAGTCAGGAACTCGTCCAGACTCAGCCGAGGATAGGGAACACTCTTGATGCCGTGGTAGGCGGAAGCTGTGTCGTTCATGCGTACGGAACCCCGTCTGCGCTGGTGGTGGGATGGTGGGACTCAGTTCCTTGAGTCGAGCCAATCGGTGTAATCGTCATCGACGAAAGCGGCCACACGAGCGAAGTCCGCGCGTTGACCGGCGTCCAGGCCGTCCGTGGGGCAGGCGTGTCGATCGGTGCAGAATTCGAAAAGTTTTCCCGGCCCGACTCCGAGGCTCTGCCTGGGGCGGGCGGGCCGGGACATCACCTCGTCACGAGCGAGGGCGAGTTCCGTACGCCACTCCTGCCGCTCGGTGAAGCTGTTGATCCGGCACCGGGCCTGCTCTCCGTATGCGCGCCGCAGTTCCTGGTTACGCACCAGTTCCAGGCAGGCGTCGACGCACTGATCCGGATCTTTCACCAACAGGGCGCTGTCCGGCGTGAGCAGGTCGCGCACCCCGCCGACCGGGAAGGCCACGCACGGCAGCCCGGCCAGCATCGCTTCCTGAAGAGCCTTTTCGCTGGTCGCGTAGGTGTATGGGTTGAGCGGGTAACAGAAGATGTCCAGGCTTCTCAGGAAGGCAGCCGGATCGGTCTGGAAACCGATGAACCGTACGCGGTCGCCGATGCCCAGCCGGTCGGCCTCGGTTCGGTAGTCCTCGAGCGGTCCGTCGCCGGCGAACTCGAAGTCGACTTCCGGTGCCGCCCGGACCACTCGGGCCGCGATCTCCAGCGTCGCGGAGTGCATCTTGATCGGTTCGACCGTGCCCAGGTAACCGATGCGAACGTGATCGTCGCCGTCCTCTCGAGAGCCGGAGACGGCATCGGTCGGTGCGTTTAGCCCTGCGGCGGAGAAAACGCACCGGGCCGGGGGGAGGCCGGCCTGGACGCGGTTTCGGTCAAACCGAGGGTTGGCTGCCGCGCTGGGGGCCGTGACAGTGCAACCGTCGACCCGGGACAACAGCTCGACGCTCGGGCACATCCACGGAGCGTCGAAATGGCCCCGCGAGTGCAACAGGATCCGGCCGACCGGCAGGTCGGCGTTGACCAGGAAGTCATTGACGTAGGGATTGTTCCACCACTCGACCTGCATGAGGTCGGCGGTCGCAGCCGCCCGGCGAGCGGCCTCCGGGCCAGCGACGATGTCCACGCCGGCGGCCTCGAACGCGGCCCTGTGCTCAGGCCGGGGTGGTATCAGGGAGGCCACCGTGGGGCGCACCTCCCCGGCGCTGCCGACGCACATCCGCAGCAGGCCCATGCTGGCCCCGCCGTCGGTCACTTCCTTGATCACGTGAAGGACCTTCATCGAGCGGGCCCTCCGGTGCTCCAGCGCTTCAGTATCTCCGATCGATCGTGCGGGAAATTACCGAAAATGCGCTTGTTGACACCCAGGGTCTCTTCGTCGGCGAGCAGCAGGAACTGGAAAAGCTCGTCGGCGAACACCGATTCCCAGCGGTTGAGCACGGTCATGTCCTGAGCTTTGCCGTCGTGCTGCAGTCCGTCGAAGGAACTGCCCCGGCCGTACGAGCTGACCGAGTTCAGGCCGCTGTCGGAATGCTCCAGCCCGAGGACGCTGGAGAGTTTACGACGCTCCCCCTCATCGCTGAACCAGTCGTTGAAGGTGATGTAGTTGTATCCGAAGGAACGCTTTTCCAGATATCCTGCATACCGCTTCCACAGTTCCAGAAGGTCGCGGATTCGGTAGCGGTAGGCCCAGGACGGATCCTCTCGCGCCTGTCGGACTATGGAGGCGGCCGTGTTAGGAAAGTCGCGAAGGATCACGACAACGTCCGAACGATGCGCGATCCTCCCGTTGTGGTACAGCGGGAATTCGGCGGGATCGAGATTCTCATACCCCACGATCAGAATGCGCTGCCGGGGATCAAGAGGCATTTTTCGATACTTGTCGTGATCGATAGTCAGTAGCTCGCCGTTGCGCTCGAACAGGGCAATCTCGGCGCTGTTGTGGTAACGGACCTCGGCGTCATCGAAATGGCCACGCAGCCATTCACTGATTGCATGGTTCGCTCCCCGTCGCAGACCGAATACGAAGATCGCTCGATCAAAGCAGGGAGCCAGCTCGCTCGGGGAGTGCTGTGTTCTGCTGGTCACCGCGGACACCGTCAACTCTCGGATGTTCTCCGCGGTGAGCTCGCGTGACCGGGTGTGTTCCAGTGCTGCGCCTTGGAAGGTCAGTGCTGCCGTCAGAGGTGGCAGCCCGGCCAGCGTGGTCTCATTGTCACCGAAAGACCGCAGTATCTTTTCCAGCAGTTCCGCCGAATACTTCTGAGTCAGTGCATGCACGGTTCGTTCGCGCTCATCGTCCACCCGTGCTTGCTCGAGTTCAGAGTCGCTGAAGTCGAAGCGTCCGCTCGACTGGCTGGTCATGTCCCCTCCTGTTCAAAGGCCAGTCCGCTTGCCCTGGCGCTGGCCATGGCGGAAGTCTGGGCCCTTATTGTTTAGAACCTGCTGGGTCGCCATGCGGCCTTTGCTGGGCGTTCGCGTGAGACGCTCGCCGTCACAACAGTGGATCACTGTAAACGATCAAGTGGACAATCTCTAGTAGGACCTGGTCAAGTGGGGCGTGGGGCTTGAAGGTTCGCTCGGGTGACGGTCCAGCAGCGGGTGGCCGCATATGGTGCATATTTACCTCCTGCGCCTCAACAACTCCTGCAGTGCGCTGAAACCTGGGCGAAGCGGGAGCTCGGCGAGCCCTTTTCAGGGCAGCCGTTATTCGCCATGCAAAAGGTGGACTGTGGTGATGAAGGCGACATAATGGGGCTATTGGGTCCGTGGCAACGCTGCAGTGCCTCGAAGTGGTCGGCAGTGGCCCAGCGTCTTCGGGCCGGGTAGCACCCCATGGCGCCGACCGCACTGGAGCGTCGGCCCTGAGGATGCTCCAGGCGTTACCTTGTTGATTGGCGCGCCAACCGTCGATGCCGGAAGACGCGTTGCGTTGTGAAGAGAGGCGCGTCGATCGCATGAGTATTCCGTCAGGTGACCGCAGTTGCCGAGTGCGCCGCTCTAGGTAGCCTACGGTGAAGCCGCCTGAACTGACGCTGACGCGAAGGGGGTCAGCAGGGAACCGCCGACCCCTCGAATGCCTACCGAAGGGCATGCCTTACGAGTGGTGGCGGCTGATCGAGCAGGTTCGACCCTTCTGGAGAAGGCAGACGCTCGTCATCGGCCGGCTCGTCGATGAGAGAGCTCAGCCAGCTGACCCTCGGAGACGCGGCGGCGGTCGAATGCTGGTCTTGCTCGTGCGGTGCGTTCAAAGCCACGGCAGCGAGCTGAGCGGGAGATATGGACACCTCGACGGCGTCAAAGCGCTCCTTCACTTTCGGGCCGAGGGGAAGGGGCGGGGGAGCGGGAGCGAATGGAAGGGGCCGAGAGGGAAAGGCAAGTCTCCGGTCTCCCCACGGCCTGTCTTCGGTTCCGGCGTCCGGTCCGGCCACAGGCAGGGTGCGACCTGCCGTGTGACATAGTTTTTCGGTGAGAGCGCCGGCCGATCAGGACGCAGGGCCGGCCGACCAGGGAGTGACGGATGGCTGTCGAATGGCGACCCGTACGGCAGTCCCGTACGCATGAGCTCGTTCTCGGAAGCATCGAGGAGCGCGTGCTCGCCGGGGAACTCAAGGCCGGTGACCGGCTGCCGCCCGAGCGCGAGCTGGCCCCGGTACTGGGCGTCAGCCGCTCCGCGCTCCGCGAGGCCCTCCGCGTCCTGGAGACGATCGGCGTCCTGGTCGCCCAGGCCGGCCGAGGCCCCGACGCCGGCGCCCGGATCGTACGGAATCCCGACGACGCGCTCGGCCGGCTGCTCCGCCTCCACTTCGCCCTCGGCAGCTACTGCCTGGAGGACGTCCTGGAGGCCCGCGTCACGCTGGAGCGCTCCAGCTTCCACGCCGCGGCGGAGCACGCCGCCGCCACGGACCTCGACGAGGCGGCGGCGCTCGTCGCGCGCATGGGTGCGCCGGACGTGAGCGTGCCGGAGTTCAACGACCTGGACACGCGGTTCCACGTCCAGATCGCCCGCAGCTCCGGCAACGCGCTCACCTCCACCCTCACCTCGGCCGTCCGCGAGTCCGTCCGCCCGCTGATCCTCCGCGCCCTGGAGGCCGCCGAGGACTGGCCGGCCACCGCGGCGGCGGTCAACGCCGAGCACGCCGAACTGCTCCGCCTGGTACGCGCCGGCGACGGTGCCGACGCCGCCGACCTGGTCGAACGGCACATCAGGGGGCTCCACGGGACGCTGGTGGAGGATCGGCCGGGGGAGTAGCGGGGGCTGGGGGAGCAGCGAAGGCCGGGGAGTAGCGGGGGGCGGGGGGCGGGGGGCGGGGCCTCCGGGGACTCCCGCCAGCCCCTCATGGACCGTGCCGACCCATGGCTAGTATGGTCCGACCATACATAGGTCGTACGGCGTAGCCCCCGGGCAGCGCGGCGGCCCACGGTCACCCCCTCGGAGGTCCCATGCGCGTCGGACTCTTCGCCACCTGTCTGGGAGACACGCTCTTCCCCGACGCGGTGAAAGCCACCGCCGTCCTGCTCGCCCGGCTCGGCCACGACGTCGTCTTCCCGCCGGGCCAGACCTGCTGCGGCCAGATGCACGTCAACACCGGCTACCAGCGCGAGCCGGTCCCGCTGGTACGCGGCTTCGCCGAGCAGTTCGGCGACCCGTCGATCGAGGCGGTCGTCATGCCCTCCGGCTCCTGCGCCGGTTCCGTACGCCACCAGCACGAGACCGTCGCCGAGCGGTACGGCGACCCGGCCCTGCGCGCCGGTGTCGCGGCGGTGCAGGCCAAGACGTACGAGCTGTCGGAATTCCTGGTCGACGTGACAGGCACGACCGACGTCGGCGCGTACTTCCCGCACCGGGTGACGTACCACCCCACCTGCCACTCGCTGCGCATGCTGCGGGTCGGCGAGAAGCCGCTGCGGCTGCTGCGCGCCGTCGAGGCCATCGACCTCGTCGAACTGCCGGAGGCCGACGCCTGCTGCGGCTTCGGCGGCACCTTCGCGGTCAAGAACGCCGGGACCTCCGCCGCGATGCTCGCCGACAAGATGCGGCACGTCACCGGTACCGGTGCCGAGGTCTGCACGGCCGGCGACTCCTCCTGCCTGATGCACATCGGCGGCGGCCTGAGCCGGATCGAGGCCGGGACCCGCACCCTGCACCTGGCCCAGATCCTCGCGTCCACCCGCACGACGCCGTACGTCCTGCCGGACGCCGCCGGTACGCATGCGTCCGGCACCCGTCCCGCGTCCGGCACCCGTCCCGCGTCCGGCACCCGTCCCGCGTCCGGCACCCGTCCCGCGTCCGGCACCCGTCCGGCGTCCGGCACCCGTCCGGCGTCCGGCACCCCGCTGGAGGCGACCCGATGAGCACCCCCACCTACCTCGGCATGCCCACCGTCCCGCCCCGCTCCCCGTACGGCACGGGCAACCTGCGCGGCGACCGCAAGTTCCCCGAGGCCGCCCGCGACGAGCTGCGCAACGACCAGCTGCGCCGCAACCTCGGCAAGGCCACCCACACCATCCGCGCCAAGCGGCTCGCGGTCACCGGCGAGCTCCCCGACTGGGAAGCGCTGCGCGACGCCGGCTCGGCGATCAAGACCGACACCATGAACCGCCTCCCCGAACTCCTCGAACAGCTGGAGGCGAAGGTCACCGAGGCCGGCGGCACGGTCCACTGGGCACGCGACGGCGCCGAGGCGAACGAGATCGTCACCCGCCTCGTCCAGCAGACCGGCTCCGACGAGGTCATCAAGGTCAAGTCGATGGCCACCCAGGAGATCGGCCTCAACGAACACCTCGCCGACCAGGGCATCACGGCCCACGAGACCGACCTCGCCGAGCTGATCGTCCAGCTCGCCGACGACAAGCCGTCCCACATCCTCGTCCCGGCCATCCACCGCAACCGCGACGAGATCCGCGAGATCTTCCGCGACCGCATCCCCGGCGTCGACCCGGACCTGGACTCCGTACCGGCGCACCTCGCCGCCGCGGCCCGCGCCTACCTCCGCGAGAAGTTCCTGACCACCAGGGTCGCCGTCTCCGGAGCCAACTTCGGCATCGCCGAGACCGGCACCCTCTCGGTCGTGGAGTCCGAGGGCAACGGCCGGATGTGCCTCACCCTCCCCGACACGCTCATCACCGTCATGGGCATCGAGAAGATCCTCCCCCGCTTCGCGGACCTGGAGGTCTTCCTCCAACTCCTGCCGCGCAGCTCCACGGGCGAGCGCATGAACCCGTACACCTCGATGTGGACGGGCGTGACGCCGGGTGACGGTCCCCAGAACTTCCACCTCGTCCTCCTCGACAACGGACGCACGGCGGCCCTCGCCGACAAGATCGGCCGCCAGGCCCTCAACTGCATCCGCTGCTCGGCCTGCCTGAACGTCTGCCCGGTGTACGAGCGGGCCGGCGGCCATGCGTACGGCTCGACCTACCCCGGCCCGATCGGCGCCGTCCTCACCCCGCAGCTGGCGGGGATGCACGCCGCCAAGGACGACCCCAACAGCTCCCTCCCGTACGCCTCCACGCTCTGCGGCGCCTGCTACGACGCCTGCCCCGTCAAGATCGACATCCCGTCGCTCCTCGTCGAACTCCGCCACCAGCACACCGAGGCCGCCGGTACGACGGCCGAGAAGCTGGCCATGAAGGCGGCGGCCGCCGTGATGGGCAGGCCGGGGGTGTACCGGGCGGCGCAGAAGGCGTCGGGACTGGGCCGTGCCCTGGCGGGCCGCGACGGCCGCATCTCCCACCTCCCGCCCCCCTTCAACGGCTGGAGCGACAGCCGCGACACCCCGTCCCCGCCGAAGGAGACCTTCCGGGCCTGGCTGGCGTCGGCGGCGGGCGCGGAGACGATGCGCGCGGCGGCGGAGGAAGGGGCGCGGGGACGGACGGCAGGGGCCCGTGCCGAGGACGCGGCGGGCTCCCGGGCCGACGGCAACGTCCACGACGAGGAGGAACAGTGACCGCACCCACCACCGCCCGCGAGGCGATCCTCGCCCGCATCCGCGACGCCCAGGCTCTGGCACCCGCCGAGGAGGTGACGATCCCGCGTGCCTACCGCACCGGCCGCACCCTCCCCGACGCCGAGCTGCTGGAGCTGCTGACCGACCGCCTGGTCGACTACAAGGCCGAGGTGCACACGTGCCGGGCCGCGGACACCGCCGAGGTGATCGCCGCCGTACTGCGCGACCACGGGGCCCGCCGCATCGGCGTACCGCCCGGCCTCGACCCGTCCTGGCTCACGGCGTACGACGGCGAGGTGCGGCGCGACTCCGCCGCCATCCCCGCGCCCGAACTGGACGCGCTCGACGGCGTGGTGACCGGCTCCGCCGTCACCTGCGCCGAGACCGGCACCGTCTTCCTGGACGCCGCGCCCGACCAGGGCCGCCGCGCCCTCACCCTCGTCCCCGACCTGCACGTCTGCGTGGTAGACCGGTCGACGGTGGAGGCCGGCGTCCCCGAGACCGTGGCCCGCCTGACCCCGACCCGCCCCACGACCCTCATCAGCGGCCCCTCCGCCACCTCCGACATTGAACTGGAACGGGTCGAGGGCGTGCACGGGCCCCGGACACTGGTGGTGGTGCTCCGCACGGACGCGTGAGGCCGGCCCTCCTCTTCAACGCCTCCCCAGGCCCGCTGCCGCCGACCCTCCGCCTCCGACCCTCCGCCTCCGATCCGCCGCCTCCGGCTCTCCGCCTCCGGCTCTCCGCCTCCGGCTCTCCGCCTCCGGCCAGATCGCCTCACGGGGCAACCGGCGTGCCACGCCGTGAGCCGTCCGGGCAGGAGGCGGCGGGTACGCCCGATGGCACGCGCCTTTCCCTTCTCGCGGCGCGCCTCGATCGGCGCGCCTCGATCGGCACGCCTCGCCGCGTGTCCGGGCCGGAGGCGGCGCGCACATCCGGGGTACGCCGTCCTCTTCCTCCTCAAGCGTCGACCGATGCGCCCTCCGCATCCGTGGTGCGGGAGGCCACCTCCGCGCGCGAGGCCACGCCCAGCTTGCGCAGCACCTTCGCGACGTGCTGCTCCACCGTGCGCGGCGACAGGAACAGCACGTCGGCGATCTCCCGGTTGGTGTGCCCCAGGGCCACCAGCCGCGCCACCTCACGCTCCCGGGGCGACAGTTCGCCCCCGTACCCGCGCCGACCGCGGCGCGACGGCGTCACGACCCCGTTGCCCCGCAACACCCGACGACAGCGCGCCGCGTCCCGCGTGGCGCCCAGCCCGGCGTAGACATCGGCGAGTTCGGCGACCGCCCCCGCCGCCGCCCGGTCCCCGGCCGCCAGCCGGCAGCGCGCCGACGCCTCGGCGGCCCGCGCCTCCGAGTACGGCCGCGACAGCGCGGCGTACCCGCTCCGCGCCCGGTCGAACGCCGCCACCGCCTCCTCGTACCGCTCCCGCCCGCACGCCACCGCGCCCCGGCACACCTCCACCGCGGCCGCGGCCAGCGGCGCGTCGATCCCGGCGGCCTCCCCGGCGAACTCCTCGGTCAGCGCCGCCGCCTCGCCGCCGCGCCCGCTCCGTACGAGGGCGATCACCGCCATCGGGACGAGGTCACCGCCCCACGCCCAGATGCCCTTGCGGCGTACCCGGCCGACCGCCCGTTCCGCCTCCGCGCAGGCCGCCGCCGGCTCACCGCGCGCGACGAGTACGCGGACCATCGCGCCGGACGCGGCGGCCAGGATCGGGGCGGGCGCGTTGGCCGGGTCGTCCAGCGCCGCGGCCCCCAGCTCCGCCGCGGCCTCCTCCCACTCGCCGCGGGCCACGGCGAGCCAGCCCAGTACGAGATGCGCGTCGGCGGAGATACCGGAGACCCCCTGCACCACGTCGAGCACCTGCCGCGCGCGGCCGTCCAGCCCCTGCCACCGGCCGCCGTGCCACGCCAGCCGCAGCGCGGTGCCGTCGATGATGCCCTGCAGGAACGGCGCGCCGCACTCCGCCGCGAGCCGGGTGCCCGTACGGCGGTAGTGCTCGGCCCGGTCGTCGTGGCCGAGCCAGGCGGCCGCCTCCGCGACGTTGCCGCACAGCCGCGCGACCTGCAGCCGTTCGGCCGGCGTACGGCCCGCGCACACCATCTCCTCGACGTCCGCCCACACCCCGGGCTCGCCCTTGCCGGCCCGCAGCGCCAGATGGTTACCGCGTACCGCCATCCGCAGCGCGGGGTCCGCCTGCCCGGCCACCTCCTGACCGGCGACCAGCTCCTCGGCCCGCTCGGCCCACCGCTGGTGCACGGCATACGGATGCTCGCCCCAGCTGGGCATCGCCAGCGCGGCCATGCCCCGGGCGGCCAGCGCCGGCCGCTCCCGCAGCTCCGCCACCGCCGCCTCCGTGTCCGCCCTGCCCTGCTCGTGATTACCGGCCTGGTTGTGCTGCAACAGCCCGAGGTTGAGCCGGATCTCGCCGCGTACCGCGACGGGCAGATCCCGGTCGCGCACGATACGGCCGAGCAGCCGGGCGGCCCGGCGGAACGACAGCCCGATGACGGCGACCCGGCTCAGCTCCGTGGCCAGCCGCCCGCGCTCGGCGGCCCCCAGCCGCTGGTCGGACAGCAGCCCCTCCAGGACCTCCACGGCGACCGCGGTGTCCCCCATCTCCCGTGCAGCGCCGGCCGCCGCCTCCCCGTACCGCAGCCAGGCGGCCAGGTCACCGGCCTGCCGCGCGTGATACGCCAGCCGCACCAGCGGCGGCGGTTCGGCCCCGGCGAGCGCGGCCACGGCCCGCTCGTGCAGCCGCCGCCGGTCCACCCCTGCCAGCCCCCCGTACACCGCCTGCTGAGCCAACGGATGCCGGAAGCCGTACCGGTCGTCCCCACAGTCGTAAAGCACCCCGGCCCGCAACGCCTCCCGGATCCCGTCCCGGACCCCGAGCAGACCACCGACCGCCGCACCCCCACCGACCCAGGCGTCCGGAACCTCCGTACCCTCCCCGGCGCGACCGGACCCTCGCCCCTCCCCGGCATCACTGGGCCCCCGCCTCTCGACGGCGTGGCCAGGCTCCGTGCTGTCCCCGATATCACTGGACGCCCGCCCCGCCGTCGCCGCGATCAGCTCCTCGCCCGCCGGAACCCGCAGCACGGCCGCAGCGTGCACCACGGCAGTGGCACGCCCGGACAGCCCGGCCATCCGCTCGGCCATGGCGTCCCGCAACAACGCCGGCACCTCCAACGCGTCCAACGTCTCCCGTGCCGTACCGCGCCCCAGCCGCCCCTCAGCCCCGCGGTACTTGTCCCCACCCCTATCACTCCCATCCCCACCCCCACTCCCATCCCTCTCTCCGTCCAGCGCCCGTACGACTTCCTCCAGCACGAACGGGATACCGGCGGTCCGCTCGTGCAGCTCGGCGGCGAACGCCGCGGACACCCCCGCACCCCCACTGATCGCATCGGCCAGGCTCCGTACGCCCTCCACGTCCAGCGGCCGCAGCGGCAGCAGTACGGCCGTCGTCCCCGGCGGCTCCCGGTAGGCGCGCCCCAAGGGCAGCGCCCCGCCCGGCAGTTCCTCCCGCCGGTAACTGAGCACGGCGGACATCGCCGGCGGCGGATCGTCCACCAGGAACCGCACCAGATCCCGCGTACCGTCATCCGCCCAGTGCAGGTCCTCCACGACCACCACCACCGGCCCGAGCGCGGCCAGCAGTGCCCGCACGGCGCGGAAGAGCCGGTGCCGCCCCGCCCGGTGGTCCGGCAGTGGTTCCGGCGCGGGCGGCAGGCACTCGGCCAGCTCCGGCAGATACGGGCGCAGCGCCCCGCACACCGGACTCAACCGCTCGGCAACCGGGCTCGAGCGCCCACCCACCTGCCGCTCGAGCCGCGGCTCCAACTGCCGCAACAAATCAAAAACAGGCCCATACGGGAACGGCTCACGCAACGGATGACACGTACCGAGCAGAATCCGCCGCCCCCGTACCGACGGATGGCCGATCGCCTCCCGGATCAGCCGCGTCTTCCCGATTCCCGCCTCGCCCTCCACGAGCACGACGGACGGCGCGTGCCCGAGCGCGTCCACCAGTGCGGCCAGCTCAGCGCTGCGCCCGACGAGGACCGGAGCCCCTGAACGGCGGAAGGCGGAACGTCTCATCAGCACTCCGACCCGAACACAAGACCGTGGCCCTGCGAAGACCGCCCGTTACCCCCGGTCACCGCGGTTGACCGCGAAACTACTTCGCCACCCCCGCCCTGACAAGACATCACCGCTCCACACAGAACTCACAGGCAGCCCGCAACGGGAGGAGCCGGTTAGGCACGCGGCCATTCGGTTACGCATGCACCCATGCAGACATTCCTGCCGTATCCGGACTTCGCGGACTCCGCCGCCGTCCTCGATGCGCGTCGGCTGGGCAAACAGCGCGTGGAGGCGCTCCAGGTCCTGCGCGGCCTCACCGTCCCCGGCTACGGCTGGCGCCACCACCCGGCGGTCCGCATGTGGACGGGCTACGAGGAGGCCCTGGTCCGCTACGGCCTCGAAATCTGCCGCGTCTGGACCGACTCCGGCCGCCAGGACACCTGCGCCCTCACCCTCGCCCAGGACTACGCCACGAACTTCCCCGGCACCCCACCCCGCACCTACGCGGAACTGGCGTCCTCCGGCGACCTCCCCAACTGGCTCGGCGACCCCGCCTTCCACGAGAGCCACCGCTCAGCCCTCCTCACGAAGGACCCCGACCACTACCGCCGGCACTTCCCGGACACTCCTGCCGGCCTGCCCTACGTGTGGCCGCACTCCGACCGCACCACGCCCCCCGACAACGCAAAAACCCCGCCCCAGCGTTCCCACTGAGTCGGGGTCTTACAGACACCTCGTACAAGGTGCCCCCGGCAGGATTCGAACCTGCGCACACGGCTCCGGAGGCCGTTGCTCTATCCCCTGAGCTACGGGGGCGTGTCGGGCGCTGTGCGCTTGCGACGGGTAGAACACTACCAGCTCGGAGGGGGTGGTCATGAACCGGTTTCGGGAGGAGGTCGAACACCGGCCTCTAGCGCATGGGGGCGGGGCGGCCCCGGTGATCGGGGAAAGGTCCCTCGCACGGGGCGGAAGTGGGGAAAAGCCGGACGCAGCTGATGGGAGGCGCTTAGTCTCAATATGTGCCTGGCTTGTCCGGCCGGGTCCTTGTTGTCGACGACAACAAGGTCATCCGGCAGTTGATCAGGGTCAATCTCGAGCTGGAGGGCTTCGAGGTCGTGACCGCGGCTGATGGTGCCGAGTGCCTCGACATCGTGCATGACGTGTGTCCTGACGTGGTGACGCTCGACGTCGTGATGCCGCGGTTGAACGGGCTGCGTACGGCTGAGAAGCTGCGCGCCGATCCTCGGACCCGGGAGCTTCCCATCGCCATCATCAGCGCGTGCACGCAGCTGGAGGTGGACAGCGGGGTAGCCGTCGGCGTGGACGCGTTCCTCGCCAAGCCGTTCGAGCCGGTCGAGCTCATACGGACCGTGCGCCAGCTGCTGGCTGGGGCCCGCGGTTCCGGGCCCGGCGGCGGGCCGATGGACGGGGCGGCCGATGCCGATCCGGATTCCCGGCCCGCCGTCCGGCGCACGGGGTGACGTGGCCGGTGCGGCGGGCAGTGCGAGCCGGGTGAGGGGGCGGGCGGCCCCGCGGGAAGTGCGAGCGGCGCGGGAAGTGCGAGCGGCGCGGGAAGTGCGAGCGGCGCGGTAAGGCGGGAAGCGCGGGGAGTGTCCGAAGGGCGAAACCGGTTCGCATACCCACCCCCCTTCTCCCATACGCTTGTCCTGTGACTCCCGCTGAGCTCTCCCGCACCGTCCTGCGCTCCGTGCGCGGTGCCGTCGAGGCGCGGGAGCTCGTGATGGCGGAGAGCGCCGTGCCCGAGCGTGTCGATGTGGCGCCGCCGCCGCACCCAGGTTGCGGCGACTACGCCACGAACGTCGCCCTGCGGCTGGCCAAGGACGCAGGGGTGCCGCCGCGTGAGGTCGCCGGGATCGTCGCGAAGCGGCTGGCGGCCGTGCCGGGGATCGACGGCGTCGAGATCGCCGGACCGGGGTTCCTGAACATCACGCTGGGGGCCGCGGCGCCGGAGGCGCTGGTCCGGGAGGTGCTCGCCGCGGGGACGGCGTACGGGCGGGTGGACGCTCCCCGGCCCGGGACTCCCAACGAGCTCCGTACCGGGGCTCCCAACGAGCTCCCTACCGGGACCTCCGTCGAGTTCCGTACCGGAACCCCCATCGACCTCCGCCTTGCCCCCGGCCCCCGCGCTCAGGTCGTGGGCGGTGCGCTGCGGGCGGTCATGGAGGCTGTGGGGGAGGGGACCCGGGGCGGTGGGGAGGACGTGCGGCCCGTTCCTGTGAAGGGGGCGGACGGGGAGTACGTCACCGGTGAGGAGCTGGTCGCGCGGCTCGGGGTGGATGAGATGCGGTGGGTGTTGCTGTACCCCGCCGCGCACGATCATGTGCGGGTGCCCGAGCGGCCGGTTCAGCGGGAGGGCAATCCGCGGTTCCTGGTGCAGTACGCGTACGCTCGTACGTGCGCACTGTCGCGCAACGCCCGTGAGCTGGGATTCGACGATCCGGGAGTCGACCTCGACGTACCGGTCGGCGACTCGGCCGGCGGCCCCTCCGGCGCGGGCGGGACGCACGACGTCCCGCACACCCCCCTCCACGCCGCACTCGCCGCCTACCCCGCGGTGCTCGGAGCCGCAGCCCGGCTGCGGGCGCCCGACCGGCTGGCGCGGCACCTGGAAGTGACCGCCGAGGCGTTCTTCCGCTTCCTCGTCACCTGTCCGCCGCTTCCCGCCGGAGAGCAGAAACCCATGGCCGTTCACCGCGCCCGGCTGGCCGTCGCCCAGGCCGCCGGTACGGTGCTCGCGAACGGCCTGACCCTGCTGGGCATCTCCGCACCTGAACACCTCTGAACCTCCGAGGGGATCTCCCACCGCCATGAGCCGTTCCGCGCACCCCGCAGGGCCCCGCCACGCCGACGTACTGCCCGAGGGCCACTACACCGCTCCGCCCGCCGACCTGAACGACCTGGACCCGCGGGTCTGGTCCCGTACGGTGCGGCGCAACGCCGACGGTGTCGTCACCGTCGGCGGCCTCTCCGTCGCCGACCTGAAGGAGCAGTTCGGTACGCCTGCCTACTTCCTGGACGAGGACGATTTCCGGGCTCGGTGCCGGGCCTGGAAGGACGCCTTCGGGGACGATGCCGATGTCTTCTACGCCGGGAAGGCGTTCCTGTCGCGGGCCATCGTGCGGTGGCTGCACGAGGAGGGGCTGAACCTCGACGTCTGCTCCGGGGGCGAGCTGGCCACCGCGCTGGCGGCCGGGATGCCGGCGGAGCGGATCGCGCTGCACGGCAACAACAAGAGTGAGGACGAGATCCGGCGGGCCGTGGAGGCCGGGGTCGGGCGGATCGTCGTCGACTCGTTCCAGGAGATCGCGCGCGTCGCGCACATCGCCGACCAGCTGGGGAAGCGGCAGGCGGTGCAGATCCGGGTGACCGTGGGGGTGGAGGCGCACACGCACGAGTTCATCGCCACCGCGCACGAGGACCAGAAGTTCGGCATCGCGCTGGCCGACGGGCAGGCCGCGGAGGCCGTGCGCCGGGTGCTGAAGCTGGACGGGCTGGAGCTCACCGGCATCCACTCGCACATCGGGTCGCAGATCTTCGACATGGCCGGGTTCGAGGTGTCGGCGCGGCGAGTGGTGCAGCTGCTGGCCGAGGTGCGCGAGGAGCACGGGGTCGAGCTGCCGGAGATCGACCTGGGAGGCGGGCTCGGCATCGCCTACACCTCGGACGACGACCCCCGCGAGCCGCACGAGATCGCCAAGGCGCTGGGGGAGATCGTGCGGCACGAGTGCGAGGCCGCCGGGCTCGCCGTGCCCCGGCTGTCCGTCGAGCCCGGCCGCGCCATCGTGGGCCCGACCGCGTTCACGCTGTACGAGGTCGGCACGGTCAAGGAGCTGGAGGGCCTGCGGACGTACGTGAGCGTCGACGGCGGGATGTCGGACAATATCCGTACGGCGCTGTACGACGCGGAGTACAGCGTGGCGCTGGTCTCGCGGGCCTCGGACGCCGCGCCGATGCTCTCGCGGGTGGTCGGCAAGCACTGCGAGAGCGGTGACATCGTCGTGCGGGACGCGTTCCTGCCGTCGGACCTCGCGCCGGGTGACCTGCTGGCCGTGCCGGCGACCGGTGCGTACTGCCGGTCGATGGCCAGCAACTACAACCACGCGCTGCGGCCGCCGGTCGTGGCGGTGAGCCAGGGCGAGGCCCGGGTGATTGTCCGGCGTGAGACGGAGGAAGATCTCCTGCGGCTCGATGTCGGATAAGTGAAATAAATGTCTCGCGATCTGGACGAGGTGCAGAAATTGCCGTCCGGTGAGTGAGACTGGTCCATTGCGAACAGGCACATGGCCGTCGTGGCCATCACGAGGAAGAGCAGAGGTCGAATGATGCGTACGCGTCCGCTGAAGGTGGCGCTCCTGGGCTGTGGTGTGGTCGGCTCAGAGGTGGCGCGCATCATGACGACGCACGCTGACGACCTCACAGCCCGGATCGGCGCGCCGGTGGAGCTCGCGGGCATCGCCGTGCGCCGGCCGGACCGGGTCCGCGAGGGCGTGCCCGCCGAGCTGGTCACCACGGACGCGACCGCGCTGGTCAAGCGCGGGGACATTGATGTCGTGATCGAGGTCATCGGGGGCATCGAGCCGGCCAGGAAGCTCATCCTCACCGCCTTCGAGCAGGGCGCGAGCGTCGTCTCCGCCAACAAGGCACTGGTCGCGGCGGACGGCGCGGCGCTGCACGCGGCCGCCGAGGAGCACGGCGCCGACCTGTACTACGAGGCCGCCGTGGCCGGCGCGATCCCGCTGGTCCGGCCGCTGCGCGAGTCGCTGGCCGGGGACAAGGTCAACCGGGTGCTCGGCATCGTGAACGGGACGACCAACTTCATCCTCGACAAGATGGACACCAGCGGGGCCGGGTACAGCGAGGCGCTGGACGAGGCCACCGCGCTCGGTTACGCCGAGGCCGACCCGACCGCGGACGTCGAGGGCTTCGACGCCGCCGCCAAGGCCGCCATCCTCGCCGGTATCGCCTTCCACACCCGGGTGACCATCGACGACGTGCACCGCGAGGGCATCACCGAGGTCACCGCGGCCGACATCGCCTCCGCCAAGCGCATGGGCTGCACGGTCAAGCTGCTGGCGATCTGTGAGCGGGCCGCTGACGGTGCCTCGGTCACCGCGCGGGTCCACCCGGCGATGATCCCGCTGACGCACCCGCTGGCGTCCGTACGGGAGGCCTACAATGCCGTCTTCGTGGAGTCGGAGGCGGCGGGCCAGCTGATGTTCTACGGGCCCGGCGCCGGCGGCTCGCCGACCGCCTCGGCCGTCCTCGGCGACCTCGTCGCGGTCTGCCGCAACAAGCTCAGCGAGGCCACCGGGCCCGGCGAGTCCGCGTACACGCAGCTGCCGGTCAGCCCCATGGGTGAGGTCGTCACCCGCTACCACATCAGCCTCGATGTGGCCGACAAACCCGGCGTCCTGGCCCAGGTCGCCATGGTCTTCGCCGAGCACGGCGTATCGATCGATACGGTCCGTCAGCAAGGCCGGCCGGACGGAGGCGGCGAGGCGTCCCTCGTCGTCGTCACCCACCGCGCTGCCGACGCCGCGCTGTCCTCGACCGTCGAGGCACTGCGCAATCTGGACACCGTCCGGGACGTCGCCAGCATCATGCGGGTCGAAGGGGAGTAAAGGAACCCATGTCTGCCATTACCAGTGCCGGTACCACCCACCAGTGGCGCGGCATCATCGAGGAGTACCGCGACCGCCTGCCGGTCAAGGACACGACCGAGGTCGTCACCCTTCGCGAGGGCGGTACGCCTCTCGTACCGGCGCAGGTGCTCTCCGAGCGCACCGGCTGTGAGGTGCACCTCAAGGTCGAGGGTGCCAACCCCACCGGTTCCTTCAAGGACCGCGGCATGACGATGGCCATCACCCGGGCCAAGGAGGAGGGCGCGCAGGCCGTCATCTGCGCCTCCACGGGCAACACTTCGGCCTCCGCCGCTGCGTACGCCGTGCGGGCCCGTATGGTCAGCGCCGTCCTCGTCCCGCAGGGCAAGATCGCGCTGGGCAAGATGGGCCAGGCCCTGGTGCACGGGGCGAAGATCCTGCAGGTCGACGGGAATTTCGACGACTGTCTGACGCTGGCGCGCGGACTGTCGGAGAAGTATCCGGTCGCACTTGTGAACTCCGTCAACCCGGTGCGCATCGAGGGCCAGAAGACCGCGGCCTTCGAGATCGTGGACATGCTCGGCGACGCGCCCGACATCCACGTGCTGCCCGTCGGCAACGCCGGGAACATCACCGCGTACTGGAAGGGCTACAAGGAGTACGCGGCCGACGGGATCTCCTCCCGGGCGCCTCGCATGTGGGGTTTCCAGGCGTCCGGCAGCGCGCCGATCGTGCGCGGCGAGGTGGTCAAGGACCCGAGCACGATCGCCACCGCGATCCGCATCGGCAACCCGGCCTCCTGGTCCTTCGCGGAGGCCGCGCGGGACGAGTCGGGCGGCGCCATCGACGAGGTGACCGACCGTCAGATCCTCGCTGCCTACCGCCTGTTGGCCTCACAGGAGGGGGTCTTCGTGGAGCCCGCCTCGGCTGCTTCGGTGGCCGGTCTGCTGAAGGCCGCCGAGGAGGGCAGGGTCGACCCGGGCCAGAAGATCGTCTGCACCGTGACCGGCAACGGTCTGAAGGACCCGGACTGGGCGGTGGCCGGCGCGCCGCAGCCCGTGACGGTGCCGGTCGACGCGGACGCCGCCGCCGAGCGCCTGGGCCTGGCGTAAGACATCTGCCGTAAGACAAAAATTCGACCGGAAACAGCCGGTCGGAGCGGTCCGGACGGGGTCGGCGCGCGTGTCGCACCGGCCCCGTACGGCCCCACAGGGCAAATCCTGCAAAGGCTGCAAAGTGAGTGGTGTGGCATGAGAGGGCGCGCGACACGCATCGTGCGCCTCCCGTGCGCCCTATGTCGCCACTGAACCTTCCTTCGATAGGCTGGCAGCCAACTCCCCTCCCCGCGGCATAGTGCAGTGGTGTGCAGGGCAGGTCAGAACGGACCCCATGAGCCGATCAGGTGCCTCGGTGCCGCGGCGCTTCGGGGCAGTACCGCAGTTTCACATCAAGGAGAGTCATCGAGCGATGGCCGGTCCAGCGTTCCGCGCCGCCGCCGTCCGGGTGCGCACCCCCGCCACCAGCGCCAATCTCGGTCCCGGCTTCGACGCCCTCGGCCTGTCCCTGGGTCTGTACGACGACGTCGTAGTACGTGTCGCCGACTCCGGACTGCACATCGACATCGCGGGTGAGGGTGCCGACAACCTGCCGCGCGACGAGAGCCACCTGCTCGTACGGTCCCTGCGCACCGCGTTCGACCTGCTGGGCGGCCAGCCGCGCGGCCTGGAGGTCGTCTGCGCCAACCGCATCCCGCACGGCCGTGGCCTGGGCTCCTCCTCCGCGGCCATCTGCGCCGGCATCATGGCGGCCCGCGCCGTGACGATAGGCGGCGAGCAGAAGCTCGACGACGCCGGGCTGCTGGAACTGGCCACCGAGATCGAGGGCCATCCCGACAACGTCGCCGCCTGCCTGCTCGGCGGGTTCACCCTGTCCTGGATGGACGCCGGCGCGGCCCGTGCCATCAGGATGGACCCCGCCGATTCCGTCGTTCCGGTGGTTTTCGTACCGGGTAAGCCGGTGCTCACCGAGACCGCGCGCGGCCTGCTGCCGCGCACCGTCCCGCACGGTGACGCCGCGGCGAACGCCGGTCGCGCCGCACTGCTCGTCGAGGCCCTGACCAGGCGCCCCGAGCTGCTGCTCGCCGCGACCGAGGACCGACTTCACCAGGAGTACCGCGCGCCGGCCATGCCGGAGAGCATCGCCCTGGTGAACCGACTGCGCGCGGACGGCGTCCCCGCGGTCGTGTCCGGCGCGGGCCCGACGGTGCTCGCGTTGGTCGAGGAGGGAGCGGCCGACAAGGTCGCGTGCCTGGCGGGCGAGGGATGGGCGGCCAACCGGCTCTCCCTCGACGCAGCGGGAACGAGCGTGCTGCCGCTCGCCGGGTGACCGACGGATTGCCGGTCTGAGAGAGGGGGAATGTTTGTTGGATCCGGTAGTGTTAACCTCAAGTGAGTACCCGACGCCGCAGCGGCGAGGTGCTTCGTGTCCCCAGTCGGGACCACCTTTCTTCCGGGAGCCTCCCAACCTGCTTGGAGCGAAGGCCTAAAGCAGAAGCGAGCACGCTCCGGAAATCGGCGTGATGTGCATGAAGCGTGACCTGCATGAATGCGCAGCATCTTTCGCGTCGGAACCATGAACTGATCTCTCCGCCGAATCCGGCGGGACCACCGCCCCGGCCCGGCCCGTGAATGTCGAGGGACCGCGGTCGGACAGCACAACCGGTCGCCGAGCCAGACAGGCCGACGCCCGCTCCAGGGAAGGACCCTTCGTGAGCGACACCACCGATCTGATGGGCGTACGCACCGATGGCGATGCCGCAGCGCCCGCCACGGACGCTCCCGCCGCGCCTGCCACCGGGGCCGCCACTGGTGCCTCGCGGCGACGCCGTTCCGGCACCGGCCTCGAGGGCATGGTCCTGGCCGAGCTGCAGCAGGTAGCCTCCAGCCTCGGCATCAAGGGCACCGCGCGGATGCGCAAGAGCCAGCTCATCGAGGTCATCAAGGAGAAGCAGGCCGCCGGCGGGGCCGGTGCGGCCAAGGCCGCCGAAGCGCCTGCCGAGGCGCCCGCCGAGGCCAAGCCGAAGCGCCGGGCGACCTCCAAGGCCCGTACCGGCGAGGCCGCGGCCGACAAGAGCGCCGAGAAGGGCGCCGAGAAGCCCGCCAAGGCGGAGAAGGCCGCGGACACCGCCGCCGGCCAGCAGCAGATCGAGATCCCCGGCCAGGGCGCCGGCGACGAGCAGCCGGCCGGCGAGCGCCGCCGGCGGCGCGCCACCGCCGCGGCCGGCAGCCCCGAGTCCGCCGCCGGCGAGGCCAGGGACGGATCCCGTGGCGAGGCCAAGGCCGAGCCGAAGACCGAGGTCAAGGACGGCCAGAAGGACGGGTCCGGCCAGGACGGCGAGGGCCGCAAGGGCGGCGAGGGCCGCCAGGACCGCGGCGACCGCCAGGACCGGGGTGACCGCCAGGACCGCGGCCAGAAGGGCGACCGCGGCCGGGGCCGCGACCGTGACCGCCGCAAGAACAACGACGGCAACGACGGCGGCGGCCAGCAGGGCGGCGGCAACCGCCAGCAGGGCGGCGGCAACCGCCAGGACGACTTCGACGACGAGGGCCAGGGCGGCCGCCGTGGCCGCCGGGGCCGTTACCGCGACCGCCGCGGCCGTCGCGGCCGGGACGACTTCGGTGCCGAGCCGCAGGTCGCCGAGGACGACGTCCTGATCCCCGTCGCGGGCATCCTGGACATCCTCGACAACTACGCGTTCATCCGGACCTCCGGCTACCTCCCGGGCCCGAACGACGTGTACGTCTCCCTCGCCCAGGTCCGCAAGAACGGCCTCCGCAAGGGTGACCACGTCACCGGTGCGGTCCGGCAGCCCCGCGAGGGCGAGCGCCGGGAGAAGTTCAACGCGCTCGTGCGGCTGGACTCCGTCAACTCCGTCGCCCCCGAACAGGGCCGCGGCCGACCGGAGTTCGGCAAGCTGACGCCCCTGTACCCGCAGGAGCGGCTGCGCCTGGAGGGCGAGGCCGGCCAGCTGACCACGCGGATCATCGACCTCGTGTCGCCGATCGGCAAGGGCCAGCGCGGTCTGATCGTGGCCCCGCCGAAGACCGGTAAGACCATGATCATGCAGGCGGTCGCCAACGCGATCACCCGCAACAACCCCGAGTGCCACCTGATGGTCGTCCTCGTCGACGAGCGTCCGGAAGAGGTCACCGACATGCAGCGGTCGGTCAAGGGCGAGGTCATCTCCTCGACCTTCGACCGCCCGGCCGAGGACCACACCACCGTCGCCGAGCTCGCCATCGAGCGGGCCAAGCGCCTGGTGGAGCTGGGCCACGACGTCGTCGTCCTGCTGGACTCCATCACCCGTCTGGGCCGCGCGTACAACCTCGCGGCGCCCGCCTCCGGCCGCATCCTGTCCGGTGGTGTCGACTCGACCGCGCTGTACCCCCCGAAGCGTTTCTTCGGTGCCGCGCGCAACATCGAGGACGGCGGCTCACTGACCATCCTGGCCACCGCGCTGGTCGAGACCGGCTCGCGGATGGACGAGGTGATCTTCGAGGAGTTCAAGGGCACCGGCAACATGGAGCTCAAGCTCGACCGGAAGCTCGCGGACAAGCGCATCTTCCCCGCGGTGGACGTGGATGCGTCCGGTACGCGCAAGGAAGAGATCCTGATGTCCAGCGACGAGCTGTCGATCGTGTGGAAGCTGCGCCGGGTGCTGCACGCCCTGGACCAGCAGCAGGCCATCGAGCTGCTGCTGGACAAGATGAAGCAGACGAAGTCCAACGCGGAGTTCCTGCTGCAGATCCAGAAGACGACGCCGACCCCGGGCAACGGCAACGACTGACGCCCGCCGGCACCGTCCGCAAGGCCCTCCCCGTCACTCCGGTGACGGGGAGGGCCTCGTCGTGCCGCCGCCGTGCGGACGGCCCGTGAAAATGGTGTGACACATTCGCCGCCCTGAGACCTTCCGCACAGACATAAAGTCCGTATCCGTCCCCTCCCGCGCGCGTCGTTCCGGACGAAATCCCTGGTGAGCGGGTGTACGAACGGCTGTACGCCGGCTTCGCCGGGTCTGGCCGGAGCGGGCGGGCCGCCCCCGCGGTCTGTGCAACCCTTCCCGGATGCCTCCCGTCTGACAGGGTGCGAGACCACCACCGGTGAGAGGACGTGACAGCCGGGGAGACGGCGGGGCCAGCCGAGCAGCGAGGACTGAGGAGCAGATGGCGGACAGCAGCAGGGCCGCGCGGACGGCCGAGGGCCGTTCCCGCGGCATACGCGCCACCGGCCGCCGGCGCAAGGGACCCACGAGGCGCCGCAGGGCGCTGACGATCGCACTGTGTGCCCTGGTGAGCTGCGTACTGCTGGGCGGCGCGGGCCTCGGGTACGTCTACTACCAGCTCAACGGCAACCTCAAGGGCGTCGACATCGACGCGGCCCTGGGCGCCGACCGCCCGGACGACGTCGACAACGGGTCGATGGACATCCTGGTGCTCGGCTCGGACTCCCGGGCCGGGGACAACGCCAAGTACGGCTCCGACGGGGGCGGCGCCCGCTCCGACACCGCGATGGTGGTGCACGTCTACAAGGGCCACAAGAAGGCCAGCGTGGTCTCCATCCCCCGGGACACCCTGATCTCGCGGCCTTCGTGCACCAAGGGCGGCCAGGAGACGCCGCCGGCGCAGCACGTCATGTTCAACACCGCCTACGAGGTCGGCGGCCCGGCCTGTGCCGTCAAGACGGTGGAGTCCATGAGCGGCATCCGTATGGACCATTTCGTCGAGGTCGACTTCAGCGGCTTCAAGAAGCTGATCACCGCCCTCGGCGGCGTCGACATCACCACGACGAAGCCCATCCACGACCCGGACAGCCACCTCGACCTGGACCCCGGTACGCACAAGCTGGACGGCGAGCAGGCCCTCGGCCTGGTCCGCACCCGGCACGGCGTGCCCGGCGGTGACGGCAGTGACCTGGGCCGCATCCAGCTCCAGCAGACCTTCATCAAGGCGCTGATGGACCAGTTCAAGCAGCTGGGCGTGACGTCGAGCCCGACGAAGCTGTACGACATCGCGGACACCGCCACCAAGGCGATCACCACCGACACCCGGCTGAACTCGGTCAACGCGCTGGTCGACCTGGCCAAGAGCGTGGGCGGCATCGGCTCGAACCACATCGACATGGCGACGCTGCCGGTGACGTACGACCCGCAGAACCCGAACCGGGTGCTGCCGCTGGAGGCCGCGAACAAGCAGGTCTGGAAGGCGCTGCGGGAGGACAGGGCGATCCCGGAGTCGGCCCTGAAGGACTCGGCCGGCGACAAGGGCGGCACGAGCAACTACGTACGGTGAAGAAGGCGGCCCCGGCTTCCGGCCCCTGCGGGGGCCGGGAATAACGGGAGCCGCCCCCCGGTTTGGGGAGATGCGGCCAGTACTGGCAAACTGGACCGTCGGCCCCGGTTCACGTGACGCATCCCGCGAGCACGACCCGGTGCCCTCCCGATACATAGGAGAAACCCTTGAAGCGCGACATCCACCCGGAGTACGTCGAGACCCAGGTCAGCTGCACCTGTGGCGCCTCGTTCACCACCCGTAGCACCGTTGCGGACGGCACCATCCGTGCCGACGTCTGCTCCGAGTGCCACCCGTTCTACACGGGCAAGCAGAAGATCCTCGACACCGGTGGCCGCGTGGCCCGCTTCGAGGCCCGCTTCGGCAAGAACGCCGGGTCCGGCAAGAAGTAGCGACCCACAAGGCGCCGGTTCTCGGTCGCCCCTGCGCAGGGGCGACCGGACCGGCGTTTTGCCTTCCCTACCCCGCCGGTCCCTCCGGCCGCGGGCGCCCCCGGTACATTCCAGCCAGCAGAGGAACACCACGATGTTCGAGGCGGTCGAGGAACTGATCGGCGAACACGCCGACCTCGAGAAGCGGCTCGCCGACCCCGCGGTCCACGCCGACCAGCGCGAGGCGATGCGGCTCAACAAGCGTTACGCCGAACTGACCCCGATCATCGCCACGTACCGTGCCTGGAAGCAGACCGGCGACGACATCGAGACGGCCCGCGAACTGGCCGCCGACGACCCCGACTTCGCCGAGGAGGTCAAGGAGGGGGAGGTCCGCCGCGAGGAGCTGACCGACAAGCTCCGGCTGCTGCTCGTCCCGCGCGACCCCAGCGACGACAAGGACGTGATCCTGGAGGTCAAGGCCGGTGAGGGCGGCGAGGAGTCCGCGCTGTTCGCCGGCGACCTGCTGCGGATGTACCTGCGCTACGCCGAGCGGATCGGGTGGAAGACCGAGATCCTCGACGCCAACGAGTCCGACCTCGGCGGCTACAAGGACGTCCAGGTCGCCGTGAAGACCAAGGGCCAGACCGAGCCCGGCCAGGGCGTGTGGGCCCGCCTGAAGTACGAGGGCGGCGTGCACCGCGTGCAGCGGGTGCCCGCGACCGAGTCGCAGGGCCGCATCCACACCTCCGCCGCCGGCGTGCTCGTCACGCCCGAGGCCGAGGAGGTCGAGGTCGAGATCGGCCCGAACGACCTGCGGATCGACGTGTACCGCTCGTCGGGCCCCGGCGGCCAGTCGGTCAACACCACCGACTCCGCCGTGCGCATCACCCACCTGCCCACCGGCATCGTCGTCTCCTGCCAGAACGAGAAGAGCCAGCTGCAGAACAAGGAGCAGGCGCTCCGCATCCTGCGCTCCCGGCTGCTCGCGGCGGCGCAGGAGGAGGCCGAGCGGGAGGCGTCGGACGCCCGTCGCAGTCAGGTCCGTACGGTCGACCGCTCCGAGCGCATCCGGACATACAACTTCCCGGAAAACCGGATCTCCGACCACCGGGTGGGCTTCAAGGCGTACAACTTGGACCAAGTGCTGGACGGCGAGCTCGACCCGGTGATCCAGGCCTGCGTGGACGCCGACTCGGCGGCCAAGCTCGCCGCCGCCCAGTAAGCCGCGGGCGTCGCCGCCCGCTCCGCACCGCACGACCGAAGTACGTACCGGCTGGAGGACCAGTGCAGCAGTCTCCCGGGGGCCACGGCGTTCCTCAGCGGCCTGGCCGCGGGCCCACAGCCCGGTCCGTGCTGCTCGCCGAGGTGGCCCAGGCGACCCAGCGGCTGGCCGACGCCGGCGTGCCCTCGCCGCGCTTCGACGCCGAGGAGCTCGCCGCCCACGTGCACGGCGTCAAGCGGTCCCAGCTGCACATGGTGGCCGACGCGGACTTCGACGCCCGGTACTGGGAGGCGATCGCCCGCCGCGAGGCCCGCGAGCCGCTCCAGCACATCACCGGGCGCGCGTTCTTCCGGTACCTGGAGCTGCACGTCGGCCCCGGCGTGTTCGTGCCCCGGCCGGAGACCGAGTCGGTGGTGGGCTGGGCGATAGACGCCGTCCGCGCGATGGACGTCGTCGAGCCGCTCATCGTCGACCTGTGCACCGGCTCCGGTGCCATCGCGCTCGCGCTCGCCCAGGAGGTGCCGCGCTCGCGGGTGCACGCCGTGGAGCTGTCCGAGGACGCCCTGGTGTGGACACGCAAGAACGTCGAGGGGTCCCGCGTCGTTCTCCATCAGGGCGACGCGCTGACCGCGCTGCCCGAGCTGGACGGCCAGGTGGACCTGGTCGTCTCCAATCCGCCGTACATCCCGCTGACCGAGTGGGAGCACGTCGCACCGGAGGCGCGCGACCACGACCCCGAGCTCGCGCTCTTCTCCGGCGAGGACGGCCTGGACACCATCCGGGGCATCGAGCGCACCGCACACCGCCTGCTGCGGCCCGGCGGCGTCGTCGTGATCGAACACGCCGACACCCAGGGCGGCCAGGTGCCGTGGATCTTCACCGAGGAGCGCGGCTGGGCGGACGCGGCCGACCACCCCGACCTGAACAACCGGCCACGCTTCGCGACCGCCCGCAGGGCGACGCCGTGACCGGACCCGCAGTTCCCCACCGGGCCCCGGCCACCGCCGGGTGCCGCTCCACCCCCACCACCGTTCCGCACCAGGAGGCCCGCTAATGGCACGGCGATACGACTGCAGCGACGCGACCGACCGCGCGACCGGCCTGCGTGAGGCCGCCTCGGCGGTCCGGCGCGGGGAGCTGGTCGTGCTGCCGACCGACACCGTCTACGGGATCGGCGCGGACGCCTTCAGCTCGGAGGCCGTCGGCGACCTCCTGGAGGCCAAGGGCCGCGGCCGCAACATGCCCTCGCCGGTCCTCGTCGGCTCCCCGAACACCCTGCACGGCCTGGTCACCGACTTCTCCGAGCAGGCCTGGGAGCTGGTCGACGCCTTCTGGCCCGGCGCCCTCACCCTGGTCGCCCGGCACCAGCCGTCGCTGACCTGGGACCTGGGGGAGACCCGCGGCACGGTGGCGGTACGGATGCCGCTGCACCCCGTCGCCATCGAGCTGCTGACCGAGTTCGGCCCGATGGCCGTCTCCAGCGCCAACCTCACGGGCCACCCCTCCCCGCAGGACTGCGACGCCGCCCAGGAGATGCTGGGCGACTCCGTCTCCGTGTACCTGGACGGCGGGCCCACCCCGGCCGCCGTGCCGTCCTCCATCGTCGACGTGACCGGCAGGATCCCGCGGCTGCTCCGGGCCGGCGCGATCGACGCCGACGAGCTCCGCAAGGTCGTACCCGAGCTCGAGGTGGCCAATTGATGGCCCCGCAGGGGCGTGGCATAGCGGGAACGCAGGACGGCTACACCTTCCGCATCCTCCACGTCAGCACCGGCAACGTGTGCCGCTCGCCGATCACCGAGCGGCTGCACCGCCATGGCCTGCAACGCAGACTCGGTACCGAGCTGACCAGCGGCATCGTGGTGGAGAGCGCCGGCACCTGGGGCCACGAGGGCGCCCCGATGGAGACCCACGCCGCCACCGTGCTCGCCGACTACGGCGCGGATCCGGACGGGTTCATCGGCCGCGAGCTGCTGGACGAGCACGTCATCCGCGCCGACCTCGTGCTGACCGCCACCCGTGACCACCGCGCCCAGGTCATCTCCATGGGCCACTCCGCGGGCCTGCGCACCTTCACCCTCAAGGAGTTCAACCGGCTGGTGAAGGCCATAGACCCGGCCACCCTGCCCGAGCCCGACCCGGCGCTGCCCGACGGCGGGCTGGTCGCCCGTGCGCGCGCGCTGGTCGGCGCAGCCGCCGCGCTGCGCGGCTGGCTGCTCGCGCCGAACGCCGAGGCCGACGAGGTGCACGACCCCTACGGCGCGCCCATCACGTTCTTCCGCTCCATCGGCGACGAGATCAACCAGGCCCTCGATCCGGTCGTCACCGCCCTCACAGGAGTCCCCGCACGCGCCTGAGCGGCCCTGTGCCGCCCTGACCGCCCGGTGGCCGTAAAACCGCGCCTGCCACCCGCCCGGCCGCTCTGTCGCGCCGTACACCGCGCCCGGAGGCCGTTCCGCGCCTACATTGGACGTACGTCCCCCGTACGAGGCCCGGAGCGAGCGATGCCAGCGACTCCCGCGTCCACCCGCAGCGCCACCCCGCACTCCCGGCCGGTCCGGCAGCAGAGCGACGGGCCGCAGCCCGGGAGCGCGGTCCCGGCCCCCTGGGGCGGCCCCGGCTTCGACCAGCTGCGCGCCCAGGACCCGCAGATCGCCGACGCGCTGCTCGGCGAGAGCGCCCGGCAGGCCGCCGGGCTCCAGCTGATCGCCGCGGAGAACTTCTCCTCGCCCGCCGTGCTGGCCGCGCTCGGCTCCCCGCTCGCCAACAAGTACGCCGAGGGCTACCCCGGCGCCCGCCACCACGGCGGCTGCGAGCTGGTGGACTTCGCCGAGCGGACGGCCGTGGAGCGCGCCAGGGCCCTGTTCGGCGCCGAACACGCCAACGTGCAGTCCCACAGCGGCTCTTCGGCCGTCCTGGCGGCCTACGCAGCGCTGCTGCGCCCCGGGGACAGCGTGCTGGCCATGGCGCTGCCGCACGGCGGCCACCTGACGCACGGCTCGCCCGCGAACTTCTCCGGCCGCTGGTTCGACTTCGCCGGGTACGGCGTCGACCCGGACACCGGGCTGCTGGACTACGACGCCGTCCGGGAGCTGGCGGTACGGCGCCGCCCGAAGGCCATCGTCTGCGGCTCGATCTCCTACCCGCGCCACATCGATTACGCGGCCTTCCGTGAGATCGCCGACGACGTGGGCGCGTACCTCATCGCGGACGCCGCGCACCCGATCGGACTGGTGGCCGGGGGAGCGGCGCCGAATCCGGTGCCGTACGCCGACGTGGTGTGCGCGACCACTCACAAAGTCCTGCGCGGCCCGCGCGGCGGCATGATCCTGTGCGGCGCCGACCTGGCCGAGCGGATCGACCGGGCGGTGTTCCCGTTCACCCAGGGCGGTGCGCAGATGCACACGGTCGCGGCGAAGGCGGTGGCGTTCGGGGAGGCCGCCACGCCCGCGTTCGCGGCGTACGCCCGCCGGGTCACGGCCAACGCGCGGGTGCTCGCCGAGGCGCTGGCGGGCGAGGGCCTGACGGTGACCACCGGGGGCACCGACACGCACCTGATCACCGCCGACACCGCGCCGCTGGGCCTGGACGCCCGGACGGCGCGCGGGCGGCTGGCCGCGGCCGGCATCGTCCTGGACACCTGCGCGCTGCCCTGTCCGGCGGACGCCGCGACGCGCAGGACGGGCATCCGGCTGGGCACGGCCGCTGTTTCCACTCAGGGAATGGGGGAAGCCGAGATGACACGCATCGGGGCACTGATCGGAGCGGCGCTCCGGGAGGACGGCACGGCCCGGGCGGGGACGACGGAACTGGTCCGGCACTTCCCGCCATATCCCCCGCACGCCTGAATCCGGGAACCGCTTCCGCACGAGGAACGTCCTTACCTACATTCACGGCTGAGGGGCGGACACGCATATGGTGTGTGGCTGTGATGGCCAGCGATACCAATGGGGCAGCCCGTGCGTGAATACCTGCTGACGCTGTGCGTCACGGCCGCGGTCACTTACCTGCTGACCGGGCCGGTACGGAAATTCGCGATCGCGGCCGGCGCGATGCCGGAGATCCGCGCCCGCGATGTGCACCGAGAACCGACGCCGCGCCTGGGCGGCATCGCGATGTTCGGTGGTCTGTGCGCGGGTCTGCTGGTCTCCGCCCACTTCACGAACATCAAGAGCGTCTTCGAGTTCTCCAACGAGCCACGCGCGCTCCTCTCGGGCGCCGCGCTGATCTGGGTGCTCGGCGTCCTGGACGACAAGTGGGGCGTGGACGCCCTCATCAAGCTCGGCGGGCAGATGATCGCCGCGGGCGTGATGGTCCTGCAGGGCCTGACCATCCTGTGGATCCCGGTGCCCGGTGTCGGCACGGTCTCGCTGACCCCCATGCAGGGCACGCTGCTCACCGTCGCGCTGGTCGTCATCACCATCAACGCGGTGAACTTCGTCGACGGCCTGGACGGGCTCGCCTCGGGCATGGTGTGCATCGCGGCCGCCGCGTTCTTCATGTACGCGTACCGCATCTGGTACGGCTACGGCCTGGAGGCGGCGGCGCCCGCCTCGCTCTTCGCGGCGATCCTGATGGGCATGTGCCTGGGCTTCCTGCCGCACAACATGCACCCGGCGCGGATCTTCATGGGCGACTCGGGTTCGATGCTGATCGGGCTGGTGCTGGCCGCGGGCGCGATCTCGGTCACGGGTCAGGTGGACCCGGACGCGATGCAGCTGTTCGCCGGCTCCGAGCGGGCCGCGGTGCACACGATGGTGCCGGTCTACATCCCGCTGCTGCTGCCACTGACGATCATCGCGGTGCCCTTCGCCGACCTGGTCCTCGCGATCGTGCGGCGGACCTGGAACGGCCAGTCGCCGTTCACGGCCGACCGCGGCCACCTGCACCACCGGCTGCTGGAGATCGGTCACTCGCACAGCCGTGCCGTGCTCATCATGTACTTCTGGTCGGCGCTGATCGCGTTCGGCGCGGTGGCGTACTCGGTGAACAACGCCAGTGTCTGGATCGTCCTGGGCATCGTCGCGCTGAGCGCGGTCGGCCTCGTCCTCCTGCTGCTGCCGCGCTTCACGCCGCGGGCGCCGCGCTGGGCCGAGTGGATGGTGCCGCCCCGTTACCGGCGGCAGACCCGTACGGCTGTCGCGGAAGGCGTGGCTCCGGAAGCCGGGCCGGCCGGTGCCGCGGTGCCGGAGGAGGGCCGGCGGGAGCCGGTGCCGGCGGGGGTCAACGGCGCCACCGCGATCGGCGACCGGTCCCGTTTCCACGACTGGCGGCGGGTCGGCAGCCGGCGCTGAAGCGTGGGTTCCGGAAACTTCCCTGACATCTTTCGGGGATTATGTTTGCCACACTGAAAATCAGACGATTCCGTCCGCATAGCACACAAAGCGGCGGTCGTCAGCGCACCAACGCGCGGGGTACTGCTCACGTGTGACAGGTAGCACACGAAGTAGGTAAAGACCTCATCAAATAGTTTGTGATACCGTTCACGAGACCCGGTGATAGAGCCGTAAGTCCCGAGTCGGTCGGGCCGCTCGGCTCGGCAGCTCGCCGTCGTACCGGGTCTACGCTCGTCCGCGAGCACACCTGCCCCCACCCCGCCGGAGCGCCGCCATGCAGTCACATGACGCTCGCCTGTTTCTTCGTGCCCTCGTCCCTACGCTTGTCGTCGGCGTTCTCGCTGTCGTCGTCAGTGCGCTGGTCGCCGGCGGTAAGGGCGCGATCGGTGCCGTGGTCGGTGTGGCGCTGGTGCTCTTCGTGATGGGTCTCAGCCTCGTCGTCCTCCAGCAGACCGCGAAGAAATACCCCTCGCTGTTCCAGATGATGGGGCTGCTGCTGTACGCAGTGCAGATCCTGTTCGTCGGGGTCTTCCTGCTGGCGTTCAAGGACACGACCTTTTTCGACACCAAGGCCTTCGCGTTCTCGCTGCTCGCCGCCACTCTCGTGTGGATCGGCGCACAGGCCCGCGGGTACATGAAGGCGAAGATTCTCTACGTCGACCCCGATGCCGCGGAAGCCAAGCGCGCGGAAACGGCGGGGTCCACGCCGTGAGACGTAGGGCCGGGATAAACACAGTCGTGAGAGCCTGCTATCGTCCGGTGCCATCTGCGGCACAGTTGGCGCAGGCGGCGCGGCTCCCGAGTCCCCCGGGGCAGGACGCACATCTCCTGCGGCCCCCGCCTGTGATGCGAACCGGCCCAGTGCCGATGTGCCGCCCCCAAATCCGTAAGACCAGTCCAGTGCCGTTCCGCGGATCAACGCCGCGCCGACACAACGAGGTTGCCGTACCTATGCGCCACGCTGAAGGAGCTCGCGGTGAGTGCTGACCTGAATACGCTCGCCTTTAACACCGAGTGTCACCTCTTCATTCCAGGGTGTGGCTTCGAGGCTCCCGGCCTGCACTCGTTCGTCTTCGAGCCGCTCTTCTCGATCGGCAGCTTCAACTTCAACAAGCCGATGCTGCTGGCCCTGCTCAGCACCATCGTCGTGGTGTGGTTCTTCTGGGCTGCTTTCGGCCGGGCGAAGGTCGTGCCGGGCAAGATGCAGATGATCGCCGAGGCCGGTTACGACTTCGTGCGCCGCGGGCTCGTGTACGACGCGCTCGGCAAGAAGGAGGGCGACAAGTACGTCCCCTTCATGGTCTCGCTGTTCTTCTTCGTGTGGATCATGAACATCTGGTCGATCATTCCGGTCGCCCAGTTCCCGGTGACCTCGGTCATCGCGTTCCCCGCCGGCCTCGCCCTGATGGTCTGGGTGCTGTGGGTGTTCCTGACCTTCAAGAAGCACGGCTTCGTGGGCGGCTGGAAGAACATCACCGGCTACGACAAGTCGCTCGGCGCGGTGCTGCCGCTGCTGATGATCATCGAGTTCTTCTCGAACCTGATCATCCGCCCCTTCACCCACGCGGTCCGGCTCTTCGCGAACATGTTCGCGGGCCACATGCTGCTCGTGATGTTCACCATCGCCAGCTTCTACCTCGCGAACGGCGTCGGTTTCGTCTACGCAGGCGCATCCTTCGTGATGACCATCGTGATGACCGCCTTCGAGCTCTTCATCCAGGCCGTCCAGGCGTACGTCTTCGTGCTGCTGGCCTGCAACTACGTCCAGGGCGCGCTCGCCGAGCACCACTGAGCACCCCGCCTCCCCGATACCCACCAGACGTCCGGTGGCCAACCCCCACCGGTCCGTGCAAGAGAAGGAAGTAACGGCATGTCCGCTGCTCTCGACATGGTCAACCTCGCCGCCACCGACACCGTGTCCGGCAACGTCAGCGCCATCGGCTACGGCCTCGCCGCGATCGGCCCCGGCGTCGGCGTCGGCATCATCTTCGGTAACGGCACCCAGGCCCTGGCCCGCCAGCCCGAGGCCGCCGGCCTGATCCGCACCAACCAGATCATGGGTTTCGCCTTCTGTGAGGCGCTCGCCCTCATCGGCATCGTCATGGGCTTCGTTTACAAGTAAGCCGAAGCACTACGACGAACTCATTTAGACGGAAGGCATTGACGTGACCCTGGTCAGCCTGGCGAGTGAGGTAGAGGTTCCGCAGAACCCCCTCATCCCGCCGATCCCAGAGCTTGTCATCGGCCTGATCGCCTTCTTCATCGTCTTCGGCTTCCTCGCCAAGAAGCTCCTCCCGAACATCAACAAGGTTCTGGACGAGCGCCGCGCGGCGATCGAAGGTGGCATGGAGAAGGCGGAGGCCGCCCAGGCCGAGGCCCAGCAGGTCCTGGAGGACTACCGGGCCCAGCTCGCCGACGCCCGCCACGAGGCCGCGCGCCTGCGCCAGGAGGCGCAGGAGCAGGGTGCCGCGCTCATCGCCGAGATGCGCGCGGAGGGCCAGCGGCAGCGTGAGGAGATCATCGCCGCCGGTCACGCCCAGATCGAGGCGGACCGGAAGCAGGCCGCGCAGACGCTGCGCCAGGACGTGGGCAAGCTCGCCACCGACCTGGCCGGCAAGCTCGTCGGTGAGTCCCTCGAGGACCACGCCCGGCAGAGCCGCACGATCGACCGCTTCCTCGACGAGCTCGAGGCCAAGGCGGCGACCGACTCGGCGAAGGCCGAGGCCGGCCGATGAATGGAGCGAGCCGCGAGGCACTGGCCTCCGCACGCGAGCGTCTCGACGCGCTGACGGACAACACGGCCGTCGACGCGGCGAAGCTCGCCGAGGAGCTGGCTGCCGTCACCGCGCTGCTCGACCGCGAGGTGTCGCTGCGTCGGGTCCTCACCGACCCGGCGCAGTCCGGCGAGGCCAAGGCCGAGCTGGCCGGGCGCCTGCTGGGCAGCCAGGTCGGCGGCGAGACCGTCGATCTGGTCTCCGGCATGGTCCGCTCCCGCTGGTCGCAGTCGCGTGACCTGGTGGACGGCATCGAGGAGCTGGCGTACAGCGCCGACCTCGCCGCCGCGCAGCGGTCCGGCGCGCTCGACGACGTGGAGGACGAGCTGTTCCGGTTCGGCCGGATCGTCGCCTCCTCGCCCGAGCTGCGCTCCGCACTCGTCGACCGCCGGGCGGACAACACGGCCAAGGCCGGGCTGATCCGCTCGCTGCTGGGCGGCCGCGCCGACGCGGTCACCGAGCGGCTGGTCGTACGACTCGTCGCACAGCCGCGGGGCCGTAGCCTGGAGGCGGGGCTGGACGCCCTGTCCAAGCTGGCCGCGCACCGCCGGGACCGGCTGGTCGCGGTGGTCACCTCCGCGGTGCCGATCAGCGAGTCGCAGAAGCAGCGCCTGGGCGCTGCCCTCGCCTCGCTGTACGGCCGGCGGGTCCACCTGAACCTCGACGTGGACCCCGAGGTCCTCGGCGGCGTGCAGGTGCGCATCGGTGACGAGGTCATCAACGGCACCATCTCCGAGCGCCTGGACGAGGCGACCCGGCGGATGGCCGGCTGAGGCAGCCAACCAACTCAACAGCATGAGCAGCGGCCCGAGTTGGGCCGTACGCAGGGAAAGATCAAGGGGGCGACCCGCCCCCTGCCTGCGGCGGGGGAGAACCGTACCCCGCATGAAGACTTCGGGCCCAACAAGGAGAGCAGGGAACCCAGATGGCGGAGCTCACGATCCGGCCGGAGGAGATCCGGGACGCGCTGGAGAACTTTGTCCAGGCGTACAAGCCGGACGCGGCCTCGCGCGAGGAGGTCGGGACGGTCAGCGAGGCCGGTGACGGCATCGCGAAGGTCGAGGGACTTCCCTCGGCGATGGCGAACGAACTGCTGAAGTTCGAGGACGGCACCCTCGGCCTCGCGCTGAACCTCGAAGAGCGCGAGATCGGTGCGGTCGTCCTCGGTGAGTTCAGCGGTATCGAGGAGGGCCAGCCGGTGCAGCGCACCGGTGAGGTGCTCTCGGTCGCCGTGGGCGAGGGCTACCTCGGCCGCGTCGTCGACCCGCTGGGCAACCCGATCGACGGCCTCGGCGAGATCGAGTCCGAGGGCCGCCGCGCCCTGGAGCTGCAGGCTCCGGGCGTCATGGTCCGTAAGTCGGTGCACGAGCCGATGCAGACCGGCTACAAGGCCGTCGACTCGATGGTGCCGATCGGCCGCGGTCAGCGTCAGCTGATCATCGGCGACCGCCAGACCGGCAAGACCGCGCTGGCCGTCGACACCATCATCAACCAGCGCGACAACTGGCGCTCGGGCGACCCGAACAAGCAGGTCCGCTGCATCTACGTCGCGGTCGGCCAGAAGGGCTCCACCATCGCGTCCGTGCGCGGTGCCCTGGAGGAGGCCGGCGCCCTGGAGTACACGACGATCGTCGCGGCTCCGGCGTCCGACCCGGCGGGCTTCAAGTACCTCGCCCCCTACACCGGCAGCGCCATCGGCCAGCACTGGATGTACCAGGGCAAGCACGTCCTGATCATCTTCGACGACCTGTCGAAGCAGGCCGACGCCTACCGTGCCGTGTCGCTGCTGCTGCGCCGTCCGCCGGGCCGTGAGGCCTACCCGGGCGACGTCTTCTACCTGCACTCGCGTCTGCTGGAGCGCTGCGCGAAGCTGTCGGACGACATGGGCGCCGGCTCGATGACCGGTCTGCCGATCGTCGAGACCAAGGCGAACGACGTGTCGGCGTTCATTCCGACCAACGTCATCTCCATCACCGACGGCCAGTGCTTCCTGGAGTCCGACCTGTTCAACGCGGGCCAGCGCCCGGCGCTGAACGTCGGTATCTCGGTCTCCCGAGTCGGTGGCTCCGCGCAGCACAAGGCCATGAAGCAGGTCTCCGGCCGCCTCCGTGTGGACCTCGCCCAGTTCCGTGAGCTGGAGGCGTTCGCCGCCTTCGGGTCCGACCTGGACGCCGCCTCCAAGGCCCAGCTCGCCCGTGGTCAGCGCATGACCGAGCTGCTCAAGCAGGGTCAGTACCAGCCGATGCCCGTCGAGGAGCAGGTCGTCTCCATCTGGGCCGGTACCACCGGCAAGATGGACGACGTCCCGGTGGAGGACATCCGCCGCTTCGAGCGCGAGCTCCTGGACTGGATGGGCCGCGAGAAGAAGGAGCTGCTCACCAGCATCGTCGAGGGCGGCAAGATGTCCGACGACACCATTCAGGCCCTTACCGAGTCGGTCTCCACCTTCAAGCAGCAGTTCGAGACCTCGGACGGCAAGCTGCTCGGTGAGGACGCTTCGGTCAGCGCCGCCAAGTGACGACGGAAGGGACCTGATCCATGGGAGCCCAGCTCCGGGTCTACAAGCGTCGCATCCGCTCCGTCACCGCGACCAAGAAGATCACCAAGGCGATGGAGATGATCGCCGCCTCGCGCATCGTCAAGGCGCAGCGCCAGGTGGCGGCATCGACGCCGTACGCGAGTGAACTGACCCGCGCGGTGACGGCGGTTGCCACCGGCTCGAACACCCAGCACCCGCTGACGACCGAGGCGGAGCAGCCGGCCCGGGCCGCGGTCCTGCTCATCACGAGCGACCGCGGTCTCGCGGGCGGCTACTCCTCCAACGCCATCAAGGCCGCCGAGCAGCTCACCGAGCGGCTCAAGGGTGAGGGCAAGGAGGTCGACACCTACATCGTCGGCCGCAAGGGTGTGTCGTACTACGCCTTCCGCGAGCGCAAGGTCGAGGAGTCGTGGACCGGCTTCACCGACAGCCCGACGTACGCGGACGCCAAGGCCGTCGCCGCACCGCTCATCGAGACCGTCCAGAAGGACACGGCCGAGGGCGGCGTGGACGAGCTGCACATCGTCTTCACCGAGTTCGTGTCGATGATGACGCAGACGCCGATCGAGGACCGGCTGCTGCCGCTCAGCCTCGACGCGAAGGACGGCGAGGACGAGAAGTCCACGACCGAGCTGCTGCCGCTGTTCGACTTCGAGCCGTCGGCGGAGGACGTCCTGGACGCCCTGCTGCCGCGGTACGTCGAGTCGCGCATCTACAACGCGCTGCTGCAGGCCGCCGCCTCCGAGCACGCCGCCCGCCGGCGTGCGATGAAGTCGGCGACCGACAACGCGGAAGAGCTCATCAAGTCGCTCTCGCGGCTTGCCAACCAGGCCCGCCAGGCCGAAATCACCCAGGAAATCAGCGAGATCGTCGGTGGCGCGAGCGCACTGGCCGACGCGACCGCGGGGAGTGACTGACAACTATGACCACCACTGTTGAGACGGCCACGGCGACGGGCCGCGTCGCGCGGGTCATCGGCCCGGTCGTCGACGTGGAGTTCCCCGTCGACGCGATGCCGGACATCTACAACGCGCTGACCGTCGAGGTCGCCGACCCGGCCGAGGCCGGCGCCAAGAAGACGCTGACCCTCGAGGTCGCCCAGCACCTGGGCGACGGCCTGGTCCGCGCGATCTCGATGCAGCCCACCGACGGTCTGGTCCGCCAGGCCTCGGTGACCGACACCGGCACGGGCATCACCGTCCCCGTCGGTGACGTCACCAAGGGCAAGGTGTTCAACACCCTCGGCGAGATCCTCAACAAGCCGGAGGCGGCTTCCGAGGTCACCGAGCGCTGGCCCATCCACCGCAAGGCCCCGACCTTCGACCAGCTCGAGTCCAAGACCGAGATGTTCGAGACCGGCGTCAAGGTCATCGACCTGCTGACCCCGTACGTCAAGGGCGGCAAGATCGGTCTGTTCGGTGGTGCCGGTGTCGGCAAGACCGTTCTGATCCAGGAAATGATCTACCGTGTGGCCAACAACCACGACGGTGTGTCGGTGTTCGCGGGCGTCGGTGAGCGCACCCGTGAGGGCAACGACCTCATCGAGGAGATGACGGACTCCGGCGTCATCGACAAGACCGCGCTGGTCTTCGGCCAGATGGACGAGCCCCCGGGCACCCGTCTGCGCGTGGCCCTGGCCGGTCTGACGATGGCGGAGTACTTCCGTGACGTCCAGAAGCAGGACGTCCTCTTCTTCATCGACAACATCTTCCGGTACACCCAGGCGGGTTCCGAGGTGTCCACCCTGCTGGGCCGCATGCCCTCCGCGGTGGGTTACCAGCCGAACCTGGCGGACGAGATGGGCCTCCTCCAGGAGCGCATCACCTCGACCCGTGGTCACTCGATCACCTCGATGCAGGCGATCTACGTCCCCGCTGACGACCTGACCGACCCGGCGCCGGCGACCACCTTCGCCCACCTGGACGCCACGACCGTTCTGTCGCGTCCGATCTCGGAGAAGGGCATCTACCCGGCGGTGGACCCGCTGGACTCGACGTCCCGCATCCTGGACCCGCGGTACATCTCGCAGGAGCACTACGACTGCGCCTCGCGCGTGAAGACGATCCTGCAGAAGTACAAGGACCTGCAGGACATCATCGCGATTCTCGGTATCGACGAGCTGGGCGAAGAGGACAAGCTCGTCGTCCACCGCGCCCGCCGTGTCGAGCGCTTCCTGTCGCAGAACACCCACGTGGCGAAGCAGTTCACCGGTGTCGACGGCTCGGACGTGTCGCTGGACGAGTCCATCGCCGCGTTCAACGCGATCTGCGACGGTGAGTACGACCACTTCCCCGAGCAGGCGTTCTTCATGTGCGGTGGCCTGGAGGACCTCAAGGCCAACGCCAAGGAGCTGGGCGTCTCCTGACCCCGGCTTCCGGATCCGGGGGCGGCCGTGGCCGCCCCCGGGCCCGACGCCCACTAGTATTTGACCCGTCATCTGCTGATCCCGGCAGGTGGAGACCCGAGGAGCCATCGTGGCTGAGCTGCACGTCGAGTTGGTCGCCGCGGACCGTCAGGTCTGGTCCGGCGAGGCCAGCCTGGTCGTCGCGCGCACCTCGTCGGGCGACATCGGCGTCATGCCCGGTCACCAGCCGCTGCTCGGCGTGCTGGAGTCCGGTCCGGTGACGATTCGTACGACCGGCGAAAGCGGGGACGGCACGGTCGTCGCCGCGGTGCACGGCGGCTTCATCTCGTTCGCCGACAACAAGCTTTCTCTGCTCGCGGAGATCGCCGAGCTGTCGGACGAGATCGATGTCCAGCGCGCGGAGCGGGCCTTGGAGCGGGCGAAGTCGGAGGCCGACGCGGCCGCCGAGCGCCGCGCCGATGTCCGGCTGCGTGCGGTGGCAGGCGCTCACTGAGCCCTGACACAGACGAGCTTTACCCTCAGCCGCGGGCTGCGCTGGAATTCTCCAGAGCGGTCCGCGGCTGAGCCGATGCAGGTGCGTGACCCGTATTCGAGGCGAGGAGGTCGGTGGAGATGGTCCTCGCTCTGTGTGTGAGCGCCGCGGTCGTCGTCCTGGTACTACTGGGGCTCTTCGTCTTCGGACTGCGACGGCGGCTGATCCAGCGGTCCGGCGGCACGTTCGACTGCAGCCTGCGCTGGGACGTGCCCGCCGCGGCGGCCGTCACGACGCCGGACGGCGAGCCCAGCGGCAAAGGCTGGATCTACGGCGTGGCCCGGTACAACGGTGACCGTGTCGAGTGGTTCCGCGTCTTCTCCTACGCGCCGCGTCCACGGCGCGTCCTGGAGCGGGCCTCCATCGAGGTGCTGGAGCGCCGCAGCCCGGAGGGTGAGGAGGAGCTCGCCCTGCTCTCCGACTCCCTCGTCCTCGCCTGCCGGCATCGGGGCACGCGCCTGGAGCTGGCGATGAGTGAGGACGCGCTGACCGGCTTCCTCGCGTGGCTGGAGGCGGCACCACCCGGACAGAGAGTCAACGTGGCGTGACGACTGTCCGGGTTTCCTGTTTTCCGGGGGGTGCCGCGCGGCCGGCCCCGTCCTAGGCGTGCTCGCGGCCGAGGCCCAGCTCCTGGGCGAGGACGGCTGCCTGGACCCGGCTGCGCAGCTCCAGCTTGTTCAGCAACCGGCTGACATGCGTCTTGACCGTCGCCTCCGCCATGTCCAGGCGGGCCGCGACGTCCGCGTTGGAGAGCCCTTCCCCGAGGCAGCCCAGCACTTCGCGCTCCCGCGGGGTGAGGACGTCCAGTACGGCCGGGTCCGCCGTCGCGGCGGCCGGGCGCGGTGCCGCGAACTCCGCGATCAGCCGCCGGGTGACGGCGGGCGCGATGATCCCCTCCCCGGCCGCCACCGTACGGACCGCCGTCAGCAGCGTCGCCGCGTCACTGGTCTTCAGCAGGAACCCGGCAGCGCCGGCGCGCAGCGCCCCGAAGACGTACTCGTCCAGGTCGAACGTGGTCAGCACCAGGACGTCGGCCAGCCCCTGACCAGTGATCTCCCGGGTGGCCGAGACGCCGTCCAGCCGGGGCATCTGGACGTCCATCAGCACCAGATCGGGCCGGAGCGCGGCGGCCAGCCGGACCGCTTCCTCGCCGTCGGCGGCCTCGCCGGCCACCTCGATGTCGGGCGCCGAGCGCAGGATGAGGACCAGTCCCGCGCGGACGGCCGACTGGTCCTCGGCCACCAGGACCCGGATCGGGCGGTCGGTGCGGTCGGTCATCGGTCATGCTCCTTCTCGTCGGCGGGCAGGGTCGCGCGTACGCGCCACACGTCCCCGTCGGGGGCCGCGTCGAACGTGCCGTGCAGCAGGGCGGCCCGCTCGCGCATGCCGACCAGGCCGGCGCCGGAACCGGGCGCGCGGGGGCCGGGCCGGCGGCCGTACGGGCTGGTGACGGCGAGGGTCAGGGAGCCGTCCGCGCGGCCGAGGCGGACGGTCACCTCGCCGGGCACCGCGTGCTTGAGCGCGTTGGTCACGGACTCCTGGACGATGCGGTACGCGGCGAGCTCCACCGGCGCGGCGAGCGCCGGGCCGCCGGGCGGGCGCTCGTCGGCGAGGACGAAGGTGAGACCGCTGTCCGCGCCGTGGCCGCGGGCCCGCTCCAGGAGGGCGTCCAGGGCGTCGAGCCGGGGCGTGGCGGCCGGCGCGTCCTGGGCCCCGGCGTCCCGCAGGAGGCCGATGAGGCGGCGCATCTCCGCCAGGCCCTGCACGCTGTTCTCGCGGATGACGCCGAGCGCGTCCCCGGTCGCGTCGGGGTCGTCGAGGGCCTGCGCGGCGGTGGCGTGGATGGCGATGGCGGAGAGGTGGTTCGCGACCATGTCGTGCAGCTCGCGGGCCATCCGGGCGCGCTCGGCGAGCACGGCCTCCCGGCGGTCCAGTTCGGCCAGCAGCGCGGTCTGCTCGGCACGCAGCCGGGCGGCCCGGGCGGCCTCGCGGTGGTTGCGGATGATGACCGCGGTCCAGGCCGGGCCGATCGTGCCGACGCCGACCGCGACGCCGATGAGCAGCGCCTGCGGGTCGCGGAGCAGGGCGACGGGCAGCAGCGTGGCGAGGACGGTGACCAGGGCGCAGGCGCGCGGGATACGGCGGGCCGCGGCCGGGGTGCCGTACATGACGGCCGCGTAGATCACGTCGGTGAACATCAGGACGGTGGCGATCAACGTGCCGCAGAGGACGTCGAGGACCATCGCCGCCACGCCGACGGCCAGAGCCGCGCGGGGCGCGGTGCGGCGCAGCAGTTCGGCGCCGGCCATCGCGGCGAGGGCGGCCAGTGCGAGCTGCGCGGGCAGGCCGAACAGGGGCGGGCCGCCGTGCAGTCCGAGGAACCACAGCAGCACGCCGCCGAGCAGGCCGGCGGCCGCGATGAGGAGGTCGTCGCGGTGCGGGCGGCCGGGGGCTGCAAAGGGGCTCACCCTGCCATCCAACACGGGAGCGGCGGCCGGGGCCTCCCTATCGGTGATGATCCGCCGCCGGCGCCGCGTACATCGAAGGATGCAGTGCCGGATCGTCACGGGCGACGACGAAAGGAGCGCGCGGGGCGCGGAGGCTGGAGGGGAGGGAAAGGAGCGAGCCGTGATCGTGACGCTGGTCGTGCTGTGCGAGGTCGGGTTCTGGGTGCTGCTGGCCGCGGGGCTGGCGCTGCGCTATCTGGCGCGGATGCCGCGGACCGGGGCCGCCGTGCTGCTGATGGAGCCGCTGCTGGAGGTGGTCCTCCTCGTGGTGACGGTGCTCGACCTCCGCAACGGCGCGCAGGCGGACTGGAAGCACGGGCTGGCGGCGGTCTACATCGGCTTCACGGTCGCCTACGGCCACTACCTGATCCGGTGGGCGGACGGGCAGTTCGCGTACCGGTTCGCGGGCGGGCCGAAGCCGCCGGGCCCCGGGTACGACAGGGCGCGCGCGGTGTACGAGTGGAAGCTGTGGCTGCGCACCGTGGTGGCGGCGGCGGTCGCGGCCGGGCTGCTGCAGGCCGCGATCCAGTACGTGGGGGACGGCGACACCGCCTCCCTGCGGATGTGGCAGACCGGCGTGGCCCGCGCCGTGGCGATCCATGGACTGATAGCGCTCACGTACACGATCTGGCCGAAGAAGCAGAAGCAGCCGAAGCAGCCGAAGCAGCCGGAGAACGGGGAGCGGGAGCCGGAGCGGTACGGGTCCGGGGACGGCGCGGGGGACCGGCCCCGGACCCTGACCAAGCCCTGACCAGGGCCGGAGGGAGTGGCTCAGCGCTCGCCGCCCGGCACCCACAGCACGTCGCCCAGCTCCTTGTTCGCGGTCCGGGCGAGGATGAACAGCAGGTCGGAGAGGCGGTTGAGGTAGGTGGCGGTGAGCGTGTTCATGGTCTCGCCGTGCACCTCCAGGGCCGCCCAGGTGGACCGCTCGGCGCGGCGGACGACCGTGCACGCCTGGTGCAGCAGGGCCGCGCCGGGCGTGCCGCCGGGCAGGATGAAGCTGCGGAGCTTCTCCAGCTGCTCCAGGAAGTGGTCGCAGTCGGCCTCCAGCTTGTCGATGTAGGCCTGCTCGACCCGCAGCGGCGGGAACTCCGGGTCCGCCACGACCGGCGTCGAGAGGTCGGCGCCCACGTCGAAGAGGTCGTTCTGGACGCGGACGAGGACCTTGACGACCTCCTCGGGGAGGTCGCCGAGGGCGATGGCGCTGCCGATGACGGCGTTGGCCTCGTTGGCGTCGGCGTAGGCGGCGATCCGCAGATCGGTCTTGGCGGTCCGGCTCATGTCGCCGAGGGCGGTGGTGCCCTGGTCGCCGGTGCGGGTGTAGATGCGCGTCAGATTGACCATTCCGCCAGCGTAGTTATGCCCCGGCCCGCCGGAAGACACGTGTGCCGACCGTCACGGAGAGGGCGGCGAAGGCGAGTGCGACCAGGACGCCGTACAGCATGGCGGTGGTGGCGTACCGGCCCACGTACGCGTCCCGTACCGCGTCCACCAGATAGCGCAGCGGCATGACGCGCGAGAGGGCGTCCAGCCAGCCGGGGCCGAGCGCCATCGGCAGCATCAGGCCGGAGAGCAGCATCGCCGGCATGGTCAGGGAGTTGATGACCGGGCCGAACTCCTGGGGCGTACGGACCTTCAGCGCCAGCGCGTACGAGAGCGACGCGAGCGAGACGACCAGCAGCGCGACGAAGCCGAAGCCGATGAGGATGCCGCCCAGCGGTGCGCGCAGGCCCATGACGAGGGCCGCCAGGACCAGCAGCACCGCCTGGAAGACGAAGAGCAGGACGTCGCGCAGGACCCGGCCGAGCAGCAGCGCGAGCCGGCTGACCGGTGTCACCCGCATGCGCTCCAGCACCCCGGAGTTCTTCTCCAGGATGATCGCGAAGCCGCAGAACGAGGCGCCGAAGAGGGCGAGTTGGAGCAGCAGGCCGGGCACCAGCACCTGCCAGGAGCTGCCTGTGGAGCCGAGCGGGAGGCCGGTCAGGAGCGGGCCGAAGAAGAGCAGGTAGAGCAGCGGCATCAGGGTGCCGAAGAGGATCTGGAACTTCGAGCGCAGGGTCTGGCGGGCGTAGCGCCCGAAGACCAGCGCGGTGTCGGAGAGCAGTGCGGACATCGGGGCGGGCTCCTCAGACGGAGAGGGGGGCGGGGTCCTCGGTGGGGACCGAGCGGCCGGTGAGGGCGAGGAAGGCGTCCTGGAGGGAGGCGGCGGCCGAGCCGGCGTACCGCTTCTTGAGCGCGGCGGGCGGTCCCTCGGCGGCGACGACGCCCTGGTCGACGACGACCAGCCGGTCGGCGAGCGCGTCGGCCTCGTCGAGGTAGTGGGTGGTCAGCACGACGGTGGTGCCGTGCTCGGCACGGATCCGGCGGACCAGGTCCCACAGGTCGGCGCGGCTGCCGGGGTCCAGGCCGGTGGTCGGCTCGTCGAGGAAGAGCACTTCGGGACGGTGGATGAGCCCCATGGCGAGGTCGAGCCGGCGCCGCTGCCCTCCGGAGAGTGCGGCCGTCTTCCGGTCCAGCAGTCCTTCCAGGCCGAGGTCGGCTGCGAGTTCGCCGGCGCGCGCCGTGGCCTCGGCCTTGCCGAGCCGGTACAGCCGGCCCTGGGAGACCAGCTCCTCGCGTACCGAGACGGCCGGGTCGACGCCGCCGGACTGGGCGACGTAGCCGGTCCGTCGGCGGACGCCCGCCGGGTCCCGGGCGAGATCGCAGCCGGCGACGGTGGCGGTGCCGCCGGTGGGCGGCAGCAGCGTGGTGAGCATGCGCAGGGTCGTGGTCTTGCCGGCGCCGTTGGGGCCGAGCAGGCCGACGATCTCGCCGCGCTCGGCGGTGAGGTCGACGGAGCGGACCGCTTCGACGGGGCCGCGCTTGGTCGCGAAGGTCCGGGACAGTCCGGAGGCGGTGATGGCGGGCATGACGGCAAGAAAAACAGAGTCACCACAAATTTGCAATGCCCCCAAATTTTCAATCCGCACAAGCATGCCTAAGATGGGGGCCATGAGTGAGGGGCCGAAGAAGGAAGGGCTGCGCGAGCGGAAGAAGCGGCAGACCCGGCAGTACCTGTCGGACGTCGCCACCGGCCTCTTCGTGGAGCGTGGCTTCGACGCGGTGACCGTCGCGGAGATCGCCGAGGCCTGCGAGGTCTCCGTCAACACCGTCTACAACTACTTCCCGGCCAAGGAGGACCTGTTCCTGGACCGCAGCAAGGGGGTCGTGGACCGGCTCTCGCGCTGGGTGCGCGGCCGGGGGGCCGGGGAGTCGGCCGCCGCCGCGGTCCTGCGCGAGCTGCGCGAGGAGGTCGAGACGGTCTCGCCGAAGGTGGGGCTGTTCGAGGGGTACGAGCAGTTCATGCGGGTCATCCACGGATCGGCCGCCCTCAAGGCGCGGCTGTGGTACGTCCAGCAGGAGACGGCCGAGCACCTGGTGTGCACGCTGCGCGAGGAGACCGGTGCCGACGAGGGGGACCTGCTGCCGCTGCTCGTGGCCGGGCAGCTGAACTGGGTGCACGCCACGCTCATGGAGTACGTCGGCCGGGCCATGGTCGCCGGGGGCAAGCCGTCCGAGGTGTCCCGCGATGCGCTCCTCCTGCTGGACGAGGTGGAGGACCTGCTGAGCGAACGGGTCCTCAACTACGCGGTGCGCGCGGCGGGCTGAGCGGTGTGATGTCCGTCATGTGAGACAGGACGCACATCTCGCGGTACTCCCAACGGCGGCGAACGAGCGCTAACGTCGCCGGAAGACATCGTGAAGTGCACAGGGCGTGAGGGGTCGTTCAGTGGCAAGGAAGCTCGCCGTCATCGGGGCCGGACTCATGGGATCCGGTATCGCGCAGGTCTCGGCACAGGCCGGCTGGGACGTGACCCTGCGGGACGTCACCGACGGCGCACTGGCCCGCGGCCGGGGCGGCATCGAGGCGTCCTACGAGAAGTTCGTCGCCAAGGGCAAGCTGGAAGCGGCCGCCGCCGAGCAGGCGCTGGCCCGCATCACCACCACCACCGACCTGGACGCGGCGGCCGACGCCGACATCGTCGTCGAGGCCGTCTTCGAGAAGATCGAGATCAAGCGGGAGATCTTCCAGGAGCTGGACAAGCTGGTCCGGGAGGACGCCGTACTGGCCTCCAACACCTCCGCCATCCCGATCACCAAGATCGCGGCGGCCACCTCCCGCCCCGAGCGGGTCGTGGGCACGCACTTCTTCTCGCCGGTGCCGATGATGCAGCTGTGCGAACTGGTGCGCGGTTACAAGACCAGTGACGAAACGCTCGCCGCCGCGCGGGAGTTCGCCGAGTCGGTCGGCAAGACCTGTATCGTCGTCAACCGTGATGTGGCCGGATTCGTCACCACCCGGCTCATCTCGGCGCTGGTCGTCGAAGCCGCCAAGCTGTACGAGTCGGGCGTGGCCACCGCCGAGGACATCGACACCGCCTGCAGGCTCGGCTTCGGTCATGCGATGGGCCCCCTGGCCACCGCCGACCTCACGGGCGTCGACATCCTCCTGCACGCCACCGAGAACATCTACACCGAATCGCAGGACGAGAAGTTCGCGCCGCCGGAGCTCATGCGCCGCATGGTGGATGCAGGCGATATCGGCCGCAAGAGCGGGCAGGGATTCTACGAGCACTGAGAGTCCGGGCCTGAGAGCGGGCGCGGACTGAAGAAAGCCCGCGCCCCGGACCCCGGCTCGGGCGGCGCCGGGGTTTCCGCACGGTCCGATGCCACACCTGTTCAGTCGTCACTCGGCAGAGTGATTTCGGTATCGGTTCGCTTACAGGCGGCAACTTCGTCGTGTGAGAGGCAGTCAGTTCTGTAGACGCAAAAAACATTTCGCATCATCACGGGGAGCGCATATGCACATCAAGGGCGACCACGCCGAGCTGGTCGTCGGGGGCCGCCTCGACGTCCGCAGCGCGGCGGACGCCCGTACGGCCCTGCACACCGCCGTCGACTCAGGCTGCGGCGACCTGGTGCTGGACCTGACCGAACTCGATTCCTGGGACGCCACCGGACTCGGCGTGATCATGGGCGCGCACCGCCGTGCGGGCCGTGTCAACCGCCGGCTCGTGCTGCGCGGGGTGCCACCCCAGATGCAGCGCCTCCTCGTGGCCACACGGTTGCATCGCATTCTCGCCATCGAGGGCGGCATCGAAGCGGAGTCGCTGCCCCGCGTCTGAGGGCCGTGCGACCTGCGAGGGGCCGTACGACCGACGAGAAGTGAGAGGCAGGAGCGGTACAAAACACCACTGATCCCGAAGATCCGTGACGTACCGGTCAGAGCAGGACCCCGGCGCATCGTAGATACTGTCCGAAGGCTTAATGTTCGGTTTCGTCGCGTCCCGAACGGCCGCGGCGGACACCGGACCAGAAGGCGGCCGGGGCCACCCGCCCCGGTCCGGTCGGGGAGTGCGGACGGCCGGGAGCGCAGTTCGGCACGCCACGCATCTGGGGGGCTCGATTCCATGGATCCGCACAACGGCCGGCGGCCGGAGGAGCACAGCGCGCAGGACCACCCTGCCGGCCCGCTTCCGTCCGGCACCGGCAGCCGGCCGTCCGGGCCGCCGGACGGCCCGGCACGCACCGCCCGCCTGGTCACCGGCGACTATCTGCTCACCGTCAACCCCGTCGACGGCAGCGAGATCGAGCCGACCCCGCCGGGCGAGGAGCCGGGCACGCCGCAGAAGCAGACGCCCAAGGAGCGCGCCGAGCGCACCCGTGCGACGAGCGCGCCGCCGGTACCGCCCGGCGGCCTCACCCACCCCGTGGACCAGCTCCCGCTGCTGGAGCGCCAGGAGGAGACCGAGCGGCTGACCCGGCTGCTCACCCGCGGCCGCTCCGTACGCCTCACCGGCCCCTCGGGCGCCGGGCGCACCCGGCTGCTGGACGCGGTCGCCGCCGCCTGCGCCGGCCTCGCGCCCGACGGCGTCGTCCGGCTCTCCGGATACCGCCGTACGGCCACCGACCTGATGTACGACCTGTTCGCCGCCGTGCACCGCGCGCCGACGTACCGGCCGGGCCGCCCCGAGCTGCTCACCGCGCTGGCCGGCGTCGGCGCCGTGGTGGTCGTGGACGACCTGGAGTTCGGCGGCGAGCAGCTGGAGGAGCTGCTGGACGCCACCCCCGAGTGCGCCTTCCTGCTCGTGGCCACGCCCGACGTGCCCGCGCCCTCCGCCGCCTCGCACATCGAAGAGGTCTTCGTCTCAGGACTCGGCCGCGCCGCCTGCCAGGAGCTGCTGGAGCGCGCCGCCGGCCGGCCGCTCACCGAGGAGGAGGCCGCCTGGGCGGGCGACCTCTGGTTCGAGTCCGAAGGGCTGCCACTGCGCTTCCTGCAGGCCGGCGCGGTCCTGCGGCAGCGCGACCGGCTCCGCGCCGCGGCGCCCGAGGACGGTACGGCGGACGGCGCGGAGACCGCCGGACCGGCCGGCTCCGACGACGTACCGCCGCTGCCCGGCATCCCCCAGGCCGGCTCGTTCGCCACGCTGATCGCGGAGCGGCTGGCGCCGGCCGCGCAGGACACGCTGCGGCTGGCCGTCGCCCTCGGCGGCGACCTCCCGCACCCCGCCCACCTGCCGGCGCTCTTCAAGGACAGCCACGCGGACGCGGTCCTCGGCGACCTGCTGGCCTGCGGGCTCATCAGCCCCGCCGGCACCCACTACCGCCTCGCGGCGACGGTCCTGGACCAGCTCACCGCCGCCGGGTACGCCGAGGGTGCCGCCGGCCGCGCGCACGCGGCGGCCCAGCACTACTCCTGGTGGGCCGGGCACCACTCGGTCGCCCCCGAGCGGGCGGCGGCCGAGGCCGACGCGCTGCTCGCCGTGATGGCCCGGCTCACCGCGAGCCGGGAGTCCGGACACGCCAGCGCCGCCGTGCTGCTCGCCCGTACCGCGGCCCCCGCCTTCGCCGCGGCCCTCCGGTGGAACGCCTGGGAGCGCAGCCTCCGGTACGGCCAGGAGGCCGCCAGGATCGCCGGGGAGGTCGCCGAAGAGGCCTACTTCCACCACGAGTTGGGCGTCCTCGCGCTCTGTCTGGGCAATCTGGACAAGGCCCGCGCCGAGCTGGAGGCGTCCATCGGGCTGCGTGGCGCGCTCGCCGACCGGCGCGGCGCCGTCGCGGGGCGGCGGGCCCTCGCCCTGGTCGCCGACCGTACCGGTGTCCCCGTGTCGCCCGAGGTCACCGCGACCGCGGTGGCGGCGGCCGGCGAGGAGGTGCCGCTGGTGGGGACGGACGAGTCGGCCTCGCCGCCCGGGTCCCCGACCGCGATCACCACGCCGGTGCCGCGGGTGGACGAGACCGCGGCGACCGTGGTGACCCCCGTTGTCACGTCCGGCGCAGCCCCGGCGGCGCCGGCGAAGAAGAAGCGGGTGGTGTTCACCGGCGCGCGCCGCAATCTGGTCGCGGCCGGCGCGGGCGCCCTGCTGGCCGCCGTCCTCGGCACGATCGTCACGCTCGGCGCCACGTCCGGCGGCGACAGTCCGGCCGACAAGGTCAAGTCGGAACAGTCGGCCGAGGAGAGCAAGGACGGCGGCGGCCTGACCGCCGACGAGCCGAGCCAGGGTTCGAGCAGCGACTCCGGCCACTGGAACAGCGGTACCGGCGCCCGTACCGGCGAGCCCGCCACGTCGGGCACCACCCGCCCCGGCGCCCCGGCCACCAGCGACGGCCCCGGCACCCCTGGCACCACGGAGCCCGGCGACGAGCCGACCGGCTCCACGGGCGAGCCGTCGACGACGCCGGGCAAGCCGACGCCGCCCACCGGGAAGCCGACCGGCAGGCCCACGCCGCCCACGAGCCGGCCCACCGAGCCGACGGAGGACCCCACCACGCCGACCGGTGAGCCGACCACGGAGGAGCCGCCGACGGAGGACCCGACCACCGGCGGCTCGCAGAGCCCGTCGGAGACCACGGGCGGCGGCCCTTCGGCGAGCGGCCCGATGAGCGCGGGACCCAGCGGCACCGCCTCCGGAGCGGGTGAGCCGACGGCCTGACGGCCGGACCGGCTCCGTGCCGCCGTACGTACGCACCGGCCCGCCCGCGAGACGTTCGCGGGCGGGCCGGTGCGTACGTACGGCGGGCGGCCGGGCGGCTCAGAACAGCCGCAGCTTGTCGTCCTCGATGCCACGCAGCGCGTCGTAGTCCAGGACGACACAGCCGATACCGCGGTCGGTGGCCAGCACCCGGGCCTGCGGCTTGATCTCCTGCGCCGCGAACACGCCCTTCACCGGGGCGAGATGCGGGTCACGGTTGAGGAGTTCGAGGTAGCGGGTCAGCTGCTCCACGCCGTCGATCTCGCCACGCCGCTTGATCTCCACCGCGACGGTGGCGCCGTCCGCGTCCCGGCACAGGATGTCCACCGGGCCGATCGCGGTGGGGTATTCACGCCGAATCAGGGAGTACCCCTCGCCGAGGGTGTCGATCCGGTCGGCGAGCAGCTCCTGGAGGTGCGCCTCCACGCCGTCCTTGATGAGCCCCGGGTCCACGCCGAGCTCGTGGGAGGAGTCGTGCATGATCTCCTCCATCGTGATGATGAGCTTCTCGCCGGCCTTGTTCTCCACGGTCCACACGTCACCGTCGCCGCCCTTGAGCGTGCACGGCGGGGACATCCAGTTGAGCGGTTTGTAGGCCCTGTCGTCAGCGTGGATGGAGACGCTGCCGTCTGCCTTGACCAGGATCAGACGGGGGGCGGAGGGCAGGTGGGCGGTGAGCCGGCCGGCGTAGTCCACGGAGCAACGGGCGATGACGAGACGCATGGTGCGCCACGCTACTCGACGTCGGGCGGTGCACGCGATTCGCCCGTACCGCACGCCCGGAACACTCGAACGGCAGCAGACCCGGTACGCACGCGACGTTGCGGCCGAAACCGCCGCAGCTCCGGCGGACTCCCGTGGCCGGTTGTGTGCGCAATCTCCTGGTGCGGTCAAGAAAGGCGGAATACCGTTGACGCGGGGGGTTGTGACGCGGACACGCTGCGTGGCGATCCCTTGCCCTGTCCCTGAGGCTCCGCCCCTTATGGAGCCGCGAGAGGAGAACCTCATGTCGCTCGACGTCTCACCGGCCCTCCTCGAACAGGCCGAGCGAGGCGAAGTCGACGAAGCCGCATTCGTCGACTGCGTCCGGACCTCTCTGCCCTATGCATGGGAGATGATCGGCTCGCTGGTGGCCCGGCTGAAGGCTGACGGTGGAGAGTTCGCCGACAATCAGACCCCGCCGCCCGACGAGCAGGCGCGCGGCCAACTGCTGCGAGCGCTGGCGAGTGACGCGATACGCGGGTCGCTTGAGCGCCACTTCGGTGTGCGACTGGCGTTCCAGAACTGCCATCGGGTCGCGGTCTTCCCGCTCGACCCGGCGGTGGACGACCGTCTGGCCCGCTTCACCTCCGTCCGGGGCCAGCTGCTCAACCAGTCGCCCGAACTGCGCGACTGCTGACCGGAGTTGCCGCCGCCCCGTACGCGGGATGTGGCGCACGGCGCCAGTACGTGAGCGGCGGCATCGGACCACGGTCCGCCGGCGGGGCCCCGCGGCCCCGCCGGCGGGCGGACCGCTCGCCGGGCACATGAAGGATCTCTCCGGACCCCCCAGCCCCCGGGGTCCTCTCGCCCGGCCCCGCGACGCGCGCGGGCTTCAGGACAGTACCGGCAGGACCTCTTTGCCCAGCCGGCGGACGTTCTCCTCCGTCGTGGCGAGGTCACCGGACCCCTCCACCAGCAGCGCATAGCGCGTGATGCCCGTCTTCTCCGCCGTCGCCGCGAGCCGGTCGGCGCAGTCGTCCGGCGTCCCGATCGGATGGAGCCCGCACAGCAGCTCCGTATAGGCCAGCGGGTCACGCATGGCGCGATGGCGGCCGTCGACCGTGACATGGGCCGCGAGCCCCTGGCGCAGCCAGCCGGGCATCGACTTCAGCAGGATCTCCCTGGCGTCCTGGCGCGTGTCGGCGATCTGCACCACGCCCGCCGTGACATGCCCGGCCGCGGCCACCTCGGCCGGATCCCGTCCGGCGGCCAGCGCCGTACGCCGCCAGCAGTCGACCATCTCGGCCTTTTCCTCGTCCGCCGCGTGCATCCCGAGCAGCATCGGCAGGCCGCGCTCGGCCGCCAGCCGCACGGAACCGGGGGAGGTGCAGGCCACCACCACCGGCGGGCCGTCCCGCCCGGCCGGCTCCTCGGCGGGCCGCGGCACCACCGCCACGTCCCGGAAGGCGTACCGCGCCCCGTCGGCCCCGACCCGCGGCTCGCGCAGCCAGCGCAGCAGCAGGTCCAGGGACTCCGGGAACCCCTCCTCGTACGCCGCGAGCCCGGAGCCGAAGACCTCCAGGTCCACCCACGGCCCGCCCCGCCCGACGCCGAGCGTGAACCGTCCGCCGGACGTCAGGTGCAGCAGCGCCGCCTGCTCACCGAGCGCGACCGGATGCGCGGTCGGCAGTACGCTGACGGCCGTGCCGACCCCGATACGGTGCGTACGCCCCAGCAGCTGCGCCGCCAGGGTCACCGCCGACGGGCAGACGCCGTACGGCACGAAATGATGCTCGGCCACCCATACGTCGTCGAGCCCGGCCTCCTCGGCCACCTCGGCGGACCGGACGGCCCGGTGCAGTGTCTCCCCCTCGCCCTGGCCCGGAAACTGGGCGGCCAGAATGAAAGCCCCAACGCGCATCGCTCTTCTGCCTCCTCGCAGCCGACGCGACATCCCCCTTACAGGCAACAACGGCTGACACGTGCCAAGGGCACGGCTCCCGCCGAAGTTTCCTGATGATCGCAGCATTACGACAGGGGGTCCGGGACGCCGGTCCCGCACCGTAGGCTGGTGACAGGCCGTTACTCCCCCAGAGAAGTCCCGAGGTGCCCAGTGTCCCCCCGTCGAAACCGTCCACGCGGCGGTGAGAAGCCCTCGGACCGCATGGGCGGCAGCCGCTACGGACTGGAGCGTACGGAGGAGTGGCGCGGCGAGGAGTGGTACGTCCGGCAGATCGGCGGCGGCGCCGCGGCCAAGCACTACCGCTGCCCGGGCTGTGACCAGGAGATCCCGCCCGGTGTGCCGCATGTGGTGGCCTGGCCGCGGCACAGCGACGGCGACGACCGCAGACACTGGCACAAGGCCTGCTGGAACGCGCGGGACCGCCGGAGCGCCCGGCTCCAGCGGTCCCGTAACGCGCCCAGATACTGACGTCCGGCGCGGCGCTTTCCGGCCTCCCCCGGCCGGTCCCTCGCAGGCTCCCGGGGCGGGCTACACGTCCCGCTGGTTCAGCGCCACGAAGGCGCCGCCGAGCACGACGGCCGTCACTCCGGCCATGATCCACAGCGGTTCCCAGCCGGACGGCCCCGACATGGTCACGGTGTTGCTGTACATCGTGCCGAGCTGGTTGGGGATGGAGTACTCGAACAGCCACTCGCGCAGGTCCGACAGGCTCTCCGCCATCATGAACATCGCCAGCACGAGCGGCAGCAGCACCAGGCCGATCATGATGGTGATGGCGCCGGCCGAGTGCCGGAGCAGCGCGCCGACGGCCAGCGCGAGCAGCCCGAGCACCGCGACGTAGAGGCTGACGCCGACCGTCGCCTTGAACCAGTCCGTACCGCTCGGTTCGGCACCGCCCTGGCCGCCGAGCATGCCGCTGAGGATCAGCGCCACCACCGCCGAGGTCACGGCGGTGACGACGAAGGACAGCAGGAAGAAGACGATCGCCTTCGCGGCGAGCACCCGCGCCCGGCTGGGGCAGGCGGTCAGCGTCGTACGGATCATGCCGGTGCCGTACTCGGAGGAGACGCAGAGCACGCCCAGCGTGATCACGCACATCAGGCCGAGCAGCATGCCGAACATGCCGAAGCCCAGCGGCGACGCGCCGCTCAGGTCCGTGCCGCTCGCGGAGATGCCGAGACCGGTGAGCGCGCCGATGCCGACCACGAGGACGATCATCACGCCGAGCGTCCACACCGTGGAGCGGACCGACTTGATCTTCGTCCACTCCGAGGCCAGCGCATGGCCCAGGTGCGCCCGCCGCACCGGTATGGGCGAGACGTAACCGGACCCGGGCAGCTGCGCCTGCGGGGGAGCGGCGGCATGCGGGGCGGGGTGCGGCTGAGCCGGGACCGGGGGCTGCTGGGGCTGCGGCTGTGCGCCCGGCTGCCGGTTCAGGTTCAGCATCATCGTGCCCTCGTCCTGGCGGGGCTGCTGCTGCGGCTGCTGCGGCTGGTCGGGGCTGGTCATCGGGCGTCCTCGCTGTGCTGCTGGGTCGGGTCGGCGGGGGCGGCGTGCTGCTGCGGCTGGGCCTGCGGCTGCGGCTGGGGCGCTCCGTACGGGCCGGGGACCGGCGCGCCCTGCGGCGGCGCTCCGTACGGGCCGGGCTGTCCGGCGTACGGGGCACCCGCGAACCCCTGCGGCGGCAGCCCACCGGGCACGGCGCCGGGCACCACGCCAGGCACGGCACCGGGCATGACGCCCGGCACGCCCTGCGGCGGGACCGCCGAGCGGTAGTCCACCGCGCCCTGCGTCAGCTGCATGTACGCCTCCTCCAGGGAGGCCTGGTGCGGCGACAGCTCCCACAGCCGGACGTCCGCCTCGTGCGCCAGGTCGCTGATCCGCGGCAGCGGCAGCCCGGTCACGCGGAGCGCGCCGTCCGGCTCGGGGGCGACCTGGCCGCCCGCCTCGCTCAGCGCCGCGGTCAGCTTCTCGGCCTGGCCGGGCTCCGTGTCGGGCGTGCGCACCCGCGCGAAGCCCGCGGAGTTGGCCGCGATGAAGTCCTTGACGTTCATGTCGGCGAGCAGCTGCCCGCGGCCGATCACGATCAGGTGCTCGGCGGTCAGCGCCATCTCGCTCATCAGGTGGGAGGAGACGAAGACCGTACGGCCCTCCGACGCCAGCTGCTTCATCAGGTTGCGGACCCAGAGGATGCCCTCCGGGTCCAGGCCGTTGACCGGCTCGTCGAAAAGCAGCACCTGCGGGTCGCCGAGCATCGCGGCGGCGATGCCGAGGCGCTGGCCCATGCCGAGCGAGAAGCCCTTGGACCGCTTTCTCGCCACGTCCTGCAGGCCGACCAGGCCCAGCACCTCGTCCACCCGGCTCGCCGGGATGCCGGAGAGCTGGGCCAGCGACAGCAGGTGCTGGCGGGCGCTGCGGCCGCCGTGCACGGCCTTGGCGTCCAGCAGTGCGCCCACCTGGCGGGGCGCGTTCGGCAGCTTGCGGAAGGGGTGGCCGCCGATCGTCACGTGCCCCGAGGTCGGGGTGTCCAGCCCCAGGATCATGCGCATGGTCGTGGACTTCCCGGACCCGTTGGGCCCCAGGAAGCCGGTGACGGTCCCCGGCCGTACCTGGAACGACAGGTTGTGCACGGCCGTCTTGGCGCCGTAGCGCTTCGTCAGGCCGACTGCCTCGATCATTCTCCGCCCCTCGCGAGATGGTGTGGGGCACGGCATGCCGAAATGACCTCATGCCCCCGTGAGGGTTAGGAGGCTATCGAGCCATTGACGGTTCCACTCAATCCCCGCGTGTCGGTGACCCACGAAGTCCCGCGCCGCCCCTGATGGGCGGCAGTTCGTCGTACGTCAGGACCTCGGCGCCATCATCCACATATGGGGTGAACTCCGGCTGCGGCAGCACCCGGCCCTCCGCACGGAAGACCTGCCGGGCCGCGGCCCGCACCGCGCCGTCCGCCGCGGCCCGCCGCACCCACGTCCGCGGATCGGGCCCGAGGAGCCGCCGCAGCGCCGCCGACCCGGCCAGCAGCGCGGCGAGCAGCGCCGGCTGCGCCCCGGCGGGCCGGGGCCTGCCGTCCGGCCCGGCCAGCACGCCGTACCGGCTGACGTAGAGGTACGCGCCGCTCAGCCGCTCCCCGGAGGGCAGCGTCATCGGGAACCGGTCGCCGGGCAGCAGCACCCGGTGGTAGCGGGCCTCGGTGGCGTCCACGACCGCCAGCTGGTCGGCGTCCAGCCAGCCCGCGACGAGCGTCACCTCGGAGCCCGGGTCGGCGAAGGGCGCGGCGGCCACGTAACCCGGCGTCCCGACGTGCGCCGAGCTGCCCACGCCGATGCCGCCGACGCGCACCGGGACCATGGGGACGGCCACCGGGAGGCCCTGCTGGGCGAGCTTGTAGGCGACCTGGGCGGGGGAGGCGTTCGAGCCCACGGCGAGGACGGGGTGGCGCCGTCCGGTGAGCGGCAGGTCACGGGCGCGCAGCACGTCGTCGAGCGTGCGGTCGGGGTCGGCGCCCAGCCGCCAGCCGCCGACCCGGTGCGGTCCGGGGACGGCGGTGAGCGGCAGCAGGGCCTGGCCGTCCAGCAGCGCGGGCTCCGTCACCGGCCGTCCCGGATAGCTGAGCGGTTCCAGGACCGGCACGGCACCGAGGCCGGCGGCCCGTACGGAGGTCATGCGTCCCGCTTCTTGAGCATGAGGTACCCGCCGGCCAGCGCGGCGACGACCCACAGGGCCATGATGCCGAGCCCGGCCCACGGCCCGTACGGGGCGTCGCCGGTGAGCACCACCTTCATGATCTGCTGGCCCGCCTGGTCGGGGAGGTAGCGGCCGATCTTCCGGGTGGCCGAGACGGTGCCCAGGATGTTGGAGATGAGGAAGAAGAACGGCATCAGGATGCCCAGCGAGAGCATCGGGCTGCGCAGCATCGCGGCGACGCCCATCGAGAACAGCGCGATCAGCGTCATGTAGAGCGCGCCGCCGAAGACCGCCCGCAGGACGCCCGGGTCGCCCAGCGCCACCCGCAGGTCGGGGCCGAGCATGGCCTGGCCGACGAAGAAGGTGAGGAAGCCGGTCACCAGCGCCACGACGAACGCGAGCACGGTGGCCACGGCGAGCTTGCTGAACAGGAAGGTGCCACGCTGGGGCACCGCGGCCAGCGAGGTGCGGATCATGCCGGTGCTGTACTCGTTGGAGACCACCAGCACCCCGAAGACGATCATCGCGAGCTGGCCCAGCCCCATCCCGGCGAAGGCCGTGTTGGTCGCGTCGAAGGTCAGCCGCTCACGGGCCGGCATGGACCCGAAGTCGTTCTTCACCAGCAGGCAGATCAGCGCGCCCAGCACGACCGTGACGACCACGGCGATGCCCAGCGTCCACACCGTGGAGCGCACCGACCTGATCTTGGTCCACTCCGAACCGACGACCTGGGAGACCACCGCCATCGTCAGTGCCCCCTCTTCCGCCGCCAGTCCTCGCCCCAGCCGCCGCCGGACCCCGGCTGCGGGCCCGCGCCCGGCCCCGGCGCCGGTCCGGCGGGCCCCGCAGGCCCGGCAGGCCCCGCCGGGCCCGCCGTGTCCGAATGCGCGTGATACTCCACCGACTCCGCGGTGAGCTGCATGAACGCCTCCTCCAGTGACGCCTGCTGCGGGCTGAGTTCGTGCAGTACCAGTCCCTGCGCCGCGGCCAGCTCGCCCAGCCGGTCGGCACTCACCCCGTCGATCTCCAGCGCGCCGTCCTTGGCCGGTACGGCGGCGTGCCCGGCCGCCGCCAGCACGTCCCGCAGCCGCTCGTGCTCCGGCGAGCGCATCCGTACGTAGCTGCGCGAGTTGCGCCGGATGAAGTCGGCCATGGAGGTGTCGGCGAGCAGCCGGCCCTGCCCGATGACGACGAGGTGGTCGGCGGTCAGCGCCATCTCGCTCATCAGGTGCGAGGAGACGAAGACCGTACGGCCCTGGGCCGCCAGGCCCTTCATGAGGTTGCGGATCCAGTGGATGCCCTCGGGGTCGAGACCGTTGACCGGCTCGTCGAACATCAGGATCCGCGGGTCGCCGAGGAGCGCGGCGGCGATGCCGAGGCGCTGGCCCATGCCGAGCGAGAACCCCTTGGCACGCTTCTTGGCGACGGCGGTCAGGCCCACCGTGTCCAGCGCCTGGTGGACACGGGCGCGCGGGATGCCGTTGCTCTGCGCCAGGCAGAGCAGGTGGTGGTACGCGCTGCGGCCGCCGTGCATCGCCTTGGCGTCCAGCAGGGCGCCGATGTACTTCAGCGGGTCCCTCAGCTGCCGGTAGTGCCTGCCGTCGATGCGGACCGTGCCGGCGGTGGGATGGTCCAGGTCGAGCATCATCCGCATGGTGGTGGACTTCCCCGCGCCGTTGGGACCGAGGAAGCCGGTGATGATGCCGGGCCGGACGGTGAAGGCCAGCCGGTCGACGGCGAGCTTCTCGCCGTACCGCTTCGTCAGCCCGTCAACTTCGATCATGCGGCCACGGTACGGGCGGCACGCCCTGCCCGCCGCCGGAATGCAGCCGTACGGGCCTATGCCGCCGTCCCGTCCGCTGCACGAGGGCGAGCCCGGCAATTCGAGCCCGTCCGGCGCTCGAGGACGAGCGGCCGCCAGGCCGCGATACGGCCCGCACGGGCACGAGACCCGCACCCGTACGAGTCACCGCGCCCGTACGAGTCACCGCGCCCGGACACGCGACCGCCCCGCACCGCGGAACACGGCACGGGGCGGAGGCGGAAACCCGGCTGAACGCCGCGTCAGCGGCCCTGCTGGGCCGGCACACCGCGGGACGACTCCTCCTCGCCCGGGCTGCCGGCGGCGGCCACCGCGGCACCGGTCAGCGTCGCGAGCATCTCGCGGACGTTGGTCAGCTGGGCGTTGATGGAGTCGCGGCGGTTCGTCAGCGCCGCCAGCTCGCGCTCGGACTCGCTGCGGATACGGTCCGCCTTGGCGTTGGCGTCGGCCACGATGTCCTCGGCCTGGCGCTGCGCGGTCTCCACCGTCTGGCGGGCCCGGCGCTCCGCGTCCGTACGCAGCTTCTCGGCCTCCAGGCGGAGCTGCTCGGCGCGGTGCTCGATCTCGGCGAGCCGCTTCTCGGCCTTGGCCTGGCGGGAGGCGAGGTCGCGCTCGGACTGCTCGCGGCGCTTGGCGAGGTTGGTCTCGAAGTCGGCCGCTGCCTGGGCGGCCTTCGCGCGGGTCTCCTCGAAGAGGGAGTCCGCCTCCTCGCGCTTGGACTGCGCGTCCTTCTGCGCGTCGGAGCGCAGCTGCTGCGCCTCGCCCTTGGCCTTCTCGACGATCCGGGCGCCCTCGTCCTCCGCCTTGGCCTTGCGCTCGGCGGCGAACGCCTCGGCGTCGTTACGGACCTGCTGGGCGGCCGACTCGGCCAGCTCGCGGTGCTGCTCGGCGGCCCGGCGGGCCTCCTCGCGCAGGTCCTTGGCCTCCTCCTCGGCGAGACGGAGGATCTTCTCGACCCGGGCACCGAGGCCCGCGTAGGACGGCTCGGCGTCGTTGACCTGGGCCTGGGCATTCTGCGTTTCGAGGTGGAGCTCCTCGATGCGCTTTTCCAGCGAGGTGATACGGGCCAGCGCGCTGTCGCGGTCGGCGACGAGCTTCGTAATGCGGTCGTCGACCTGACCGCGGTCGTACCCACGCCGCACGAGCTCGAAACCGAAGGGGGAGGAAGTGTCGCTCATGGGGTTCCTGTCGAAAGAGACCGGTGAGGTGATAAGGGGAATCCTAGGGGCCCGAGCGGCGTGTCATCGAGTCATTGACCGTTTGAAGTGGAGAATGAACCCTCATTTGAGTGGCTAGCCATCAGACTGCTTGCCACCCGAACGAGTTGCCCCCGCGCCCGCCGCGGCCTTGACGCCCCCCGAACCGGAACCCTGCGACGAGCCTCCCTTACCGCCGCCGCTTCCGCCACCCGGCGTCTCGAACGACTCCAGCGCCTCCAGGACGTCCTGCACCCGCGAGATCTCGGTGTTGATGTCCTCCCGGCGGCGGACCAGCACCTCCAGCTCGCGCTTGCCGTCGTCCACGATCCGCTGGGCCTCCTGCTCGGCCTCGGTACGCAAGCTCTCGGCCTCCCGTACGGCCTGCGCCTTCTTCTGCTCCGCCTCCTTGATCAGCCCCTCGGCCTTCTTCACCGCCGCGATGCGGACCTTGCTGGCCTCGCTGCTCGCGTCGGACAGCATCTCCTTGGCCTTCTCCTCGGCCTCCGCCCGCTGCGCCTCGGCCTGCGCGAGGAGCTTGTCGACCCGCTCGCCCGCCGTCCTCAGCGCCTCGGCCGACTCCCGGCGCGCCCGCTCGTGCAGCTCCTCGACCTCGGCCTCGATACGGGCCCGCAGCTCCTCGGCGCGCTCCCGGATCGCGGTCGCGTCCCCGCGCGCCTCGCTGAGCAGCGTGTCGGCGTCCGTACGGGACTTCTCCACCCGCGCGTTGCCGTCGGCGGTGGCCTCCGCGACGATCCGCTCGGCCTCCTTGCGGGCCGCGCCGACCATCGTGTCGGCCTGTTCCTCGGCCGCGGTCGCCGCCTTCAGCGCCTCCTCCTGCGCCTTGGCGATCAGCTGGTCGGCCTGCTCGGCGGCGTCGGCGCGGCGCTTGGCGGCGTCCTTGCGCGCCTCGTCCAGCATGCGCTCGGCCTCCTCCAGCGCCTCGTTGCGGAACCGCTCGGCCTCGGCCTCGGCATCCGCCTTGACCTGGTCGGCCTCGGTACGCGTGCGCTGGGCGTGCTGCTGCGCCGAGGTGACCGTCTCGGCGGCCTCGGCCCGCATCCGGTCGGCGTCCGCCGTCGCCTCGGCGAGCACCCGGTCCGCCTGCTCGCGGGCGTCGGCGCGGGTACGCTCCGCCTCCCGCTCCGCCGCGGCGGTGTTCTCCGCCGCCTCCGTACGCAGCCGCTCGGCCTCCGTACCGGCCTCGGAGATCAGGCTGTCGGCCTGCTCGGCGGCGTCCGCGCGGCGCTTGGCCGCGTCCTTGCGCGCCTCGTCAGCGGTCCGCTCGGCCTCCGCGCGGGCGTTCTCCAGGACCTCGGCGGCCTCCGCGCGCAGCCGCTCGGACTGCGCCGTGGCGTCCGCGACGATCCGTTCGGCCTGCTCGCCGGCCTCGGCCCGCAGCCGGTCGGCGGCCTCCTGGCCCTCCCGGATCGAACGGTCGGCGTCCGCCTGGGCCGACGAGGTCAGCTCGGTGGCCTCGTTGACGATCCGCTCGGCCTCCGTACGGGCCTCGGCGATCAGCCGGTCCGCCTGGTCGGCGGCATCGGACCGCATCCGGTTGGCGTCCTCGCGGGCCTCGGCACGGGCGCGCGCCGCGTCCTGCTCGGCGGCGGCCAGCGCGTCCGAGGCGTGGGTCCGCAGCTGCTGCGCCTTCTCGGTGGCGTCCGCGACCAGCTTCTCGGCCTGCGCGGTGGCCTCGCCCAGCAGCTCGTCCGCCTGCTCGGCGGCCTCGGTGCGGCGGCGGTTGGCCTCCTCGCGGGCCTCGTCCAGGGTGCTGTTCGCCTCGGCGCGCAGCCGTTCGGCCTCGGCAGCCGCCTCGGCCACCGTCCGGTCGGCCTCCTGCGTCGCCTCGCCCAGCAGTTCGTCGGCCTGCTCGGCGGCCTCGGCGCGGCGCTTGTTCGCGGCCTCGCGGGCCTCGTCCAGCGCGCTGTTCGCCTCCGCGCGCAGCCGCTCCGCCTCGGCGATCGCCTCCGAAACCGTGCGCTCGGCCAGCGACTTGGCGGCGTCGGCCTCGATCTGCGCCTCCTGCCGGACGCGGCCGGCGTCCTGCGAGGCGCGCTCGCGCTCGTCGTACGCGTCGGAGCGGACCCGGTCCGCCTCCTGCTGCGCCTCCTCCTTCGTCCGCGCGGCGGCGTGCTCGGCGGCGGACCGCAGCCCGGCGATCTCCTCCTCGGCCTGCTCGTGCAGCCCGGCGACCGCGTCCCGCACCTGCTGCGCGGTCTGCTCGGCGGTGGCGATCAGCTCCTCGGCGCGCCGGTCCGCCTCCTCCACCAGCCGCTCGGCCTCGGCCTGCGCCTCGGAGACCCGCGCGCGGGCCGCGGCCAGCAGCTCCTCGCTCTGCTCGCGAGCGGCCGTACGCTCCTGGTGGGCCTCCTCGCGGGCCTCGCCCAGCTGCTGCTCGGCCTCCCGGCGGCGGCGGGCCGCCTCCTCCTGCGCGGCGGCCAGCGCCTCGGCGGCCTCCGCGCCCGTACGCTCGGCCGCGGCGGCGGCCTCCGCGCGCACCCGGTCGGCGGTCTCCTGCGCGTCCGCCTTCAGCTGCTCGGCCTCGGCGGCCGCCTCGCTCCGCAGCCGGTTCGCGGCGGCCTCGGCCTCGGCGCGCGCCTCGGAGGCGTCCGAGGCGGCCTCGGCACGCAGCCGCTCGGCCTCCTCCTCGGCCTGCTGCTCCTTCTCGCGGCGGCGCTCGGCGGACTCCGCCTTCAGGCGGGCCGTCTCCTCCTGGGCCTCCTTGCGCAGCCGTTCGGCCTCCTCGCGGGCCTCGCGCAGCGCCGTCTCGGCCGCGGTGACCCGCTCCTCCGCCTCGGAGTGCAGTCGGTCCAGCTCCGCCTGGGCCAGCTCGCGGCGCTCGTCCGCGCTGCGCTCGGCCTCGGCCCGCAGCTCGGCGGCGGCCTCCTCGGCCTCGGTACGGGTCGCCGCCGCGGCCTCCTCGGCGGCGGCGTGCAGGTCCTCGGCCTCCTGGCGGGCCTGCTCCAGCGCCTCCTCGGCCTGGGTGCGCAGCTGCGTGGCGCGCTCGGCGGCCTCGCTGCGCACCCGCTCGCTGTCGGCCGTCGCGCCCGAACGGGTCTCCTCGGCGTCCGACTTGGCCTTGGCCAGCAGCTCCTCGGCGGTGGCCGCGGCCTCCTCGATCTGCTGCACGGCCTCGCGGCGCGCCTCGCCGCGGATCCGCTCGCCCTCGTCGACCGCCTCGGCCCGCAGCTGCTCGGCCTCGCCGCGCAGCCGGCGCGCCTCCTCCTGCAGCTCGACGGTCTTGGCGCGGTACTCCTTGGTGTCGTCCTTGGCGGCACCCTTGAGGGCCTGCGCGGTCTCGTGCGCCTCCTCGCGCAGCCGGTCCGCCTCGGCCTCGGCCTCCTTGCGGATCCGCTCGGCCTCCTCGGCGGCGGCCTTCGTGGTGGCCTTGGCGTCCTCCGACGCCTTGCTGACCATCTCCTCGGCGGTCCGCGCGGCCTTCGCCAGCTGGGCTGCGGAGTCCTCGGCGGCCTTGGCGCGGGCCGCCTCCTGGGCCTCGGAGACCAGCCGTTCGGCCTCGGCCCTGGCGTCGGCGCGCAGCTGCTCGGCCTCGGCCTTGAGCGCCTCGGCCTCCTTGGTGGCCTCGCCGACCAGCCGGGCGATCTCCTGCTTGGCCGTACGGGTGCGCTGCTCGTTCTCCGACTCGGACGCGGACAGCCGCTTCGCGGCGTCGGCCTCCGCCTGTTCCACGAGCTTCTCGGCCTGGGCGCGTGCCTCGCGCAGCGCCGTGTCGGCCTCCTGCATCCGCTCCTCGGCGGCGCGGGTCAGCTCGGCGCTGCGGCGGCGGGCCTCCTCGGACTCACCGGCCGTCGACGTACGCAGCTGCTCGGCCTGGTCGGTGGCCTCCTGGGCCTGCGCGGAGGCGGCGTTCAGCAGCCGCTCGGCGTCCGTACGGGCGCGGCGCAGGATCGCGTCGGCCTCCGCGCGGGCCTGCTCGGCCTCGGCGCCCAGCCGCTCGCGGGCCTGCTCGGCCAGCCGCTGGGCCTCGGCCCGGGCGTGCGCGAGCTGCTGCTCGGCCTCGGCTCTGGACTCGTCCATGAGCCGGCGGGCCTGGGCCTCCGTGCGGGCGCGCAGCTGCTCGGCCCAGGCGACGTTCTCGTTGACGTGGCTCTCGACGGTGGCCCGGCGCTCGTTGAGCTCCTCGTCCAGCCGGCGGCGGCGCTCGACCGCCTCGGTGTGCAGCTCCGCTTCCAGCCGCGACTGGCGCTCGGCCTGCTCCTGGAGGAGGCGCTGCGTCTGGGCCCGCGCCTCGCGCAGCTCGCGCTCGGCGTCCGCGCGCAGCTGGTCCGCCTGGATCTGGGCGTTGCGCAGCAGCTGTTCGGCCTGGGCACTGACGTTGTCGTACGCAGGCCGCGTCATGAGGGTACGGCGTGCCTCGTGAAGCTTGGCACGCAGAACTTCGACCTGATAGCCGAGGTCGTCGGCATGCTGGACGGCCTTGTCCCGCTCCGTCTTCAGCCGCTCCATCTCGGCCTCGAACTGCGAGAGGTGATCGTCAGCCTCGTAGCGGTCGTTGCCCCGCACTGCGCGGTCCCATCCGTCCCCTGGTCATGGTGGCGGCCGGCTCCGTCGTGCGTGGAGCTGACCCTTCCGAAGAAATGGTGTCAGATCATCGGCGGAGATTGGACCGAGCCCCGATCCGGACCCCGGCCGAAGCAGCACTCTACCGGCCGGGGAACGTGAAGGTCAGTGCTCCTGGGAGGCCGTGACCAGTTCGGTCAGCACACCGTGGCAGTCCTTGGGGTGCAGGAAGGTGATCCGGGAGCCCATCGAACCCCGGCGCGGCTCGTCGTAGAGGACCCGTACGCCCTTCTCCCGGATGTCAGCAGCATCACCGTCCACATCCGCCGTGCCGAAGGCGATGTGGTGCACCCCCTCACCGTTCTTCGCCAGCCACTTGCCCACGGCTGAATCCTCCCGGGTCGGTTCCAGCAGCTGGAGGTACGAAGAGCCGCCGTCCGACGTATCGTTGATCTTGAGCATGGCCTCGCGCACGCCCTGCTCCTCGTTGATCTCCTCGTGGAAGACCTCGAACCCGTACGTCGCCCGGTAGAACTCGACGGTCGCGTCGAGGTCATGACAGGCGATCCCGATGTGGTCGATTCGCGTCAGCATTTCTCCAGTGCACCGCTCGCACGCATGATTACGCAACGTGCGCGCGATCACATCCACAGCCCGGTGACCCGGCCGGTACCGCTCAGTACATTGAGATAAACCCTCGTTAACTTCCCTGCACAGGAAGGCCGCGCTGATGTCCTCATCGAACGGCAGCACCACCTCCGTGATCGTCGCGGGGGCCCGCACTCCCATGGGGCGCCTGCTGGGCTCCCTGAAGTCCTTCTCCGGCGCGGACCTGGGCGGTTTCGCCATCAAGGCCGCGCTGGACCGGGCCGGCATCGGCGGCGACCAGGTGCAGTACGTGATCATGGGCCAGGTCCTCCAGGCCGGCGCGGGCCAGATCCCCGCCCGCCAGGCGGCCGTGAAGGCCGGCATCCCGATGAACGTCCCGGCCCTGACCGTCAACAAGGTCTGCCTCTCCGGCCTGGACGCCATCGCGCTGGCCGACCAGCTCATCCGCGCGGGCGAGTTCGACGTGATCGTGGCCGGCGGCCAGGAGTCGATGACCAACGCCCCGCACCTCCTCCCGAAGTCCCGCGGCGGCTACAAGTACGGCTCCGTGGAGATGCTGGACGCCATGGCGCACGACGGGCTCACCGACGCCTTCGACGACGTCGCGATGGGCGAGTCCACCGAGAAGCACAACGCCCGCCTCGGCATCGGGCGCGCGGAGCAGGACGAGATCGCGGCCCGCTCCCACCAGCGCGCCGCAGCGGCCCAGAAGAACGGCCTCTTCGAGGCGGAGATCACCCCCGTGGAGATCCCGCAGCGCAAGGGCGAGCCGGTCGTCTTCAGCCAGGACGAGGGCATCCGCGGCGAGACCACGGCCGAGTCGCTGGGCAAGCTGCGCCCCGCGTTCGCCAAGGACGGCACCATCACCGCCGGCTCCGCCTCGCAGATCTCCGACGGCGCCGCCGCCGTGGTCGTGATGAGCAAGGCCAAGGCCCAGGAGCTGGGCCTGGAGTGGATCGCGGAGATCGGCGCGCACGGCAACGTCGCGGGCCCGGACAACTCCCTGCAGTCCCAGCCCAGCAACGCGATCAACCACGCCCTCGGCAAGGAGGGACTGACGGTCGCGGATCTCGACCTCATCGAGATCAACGAGGCGTTCGCCGCGGTCGCCGTGCAGTCCATGAAGGACCTCGGCGTGTCCCCGGAAAAGGTGAACGTCAACGGCGGCGCCATCGCGCTCGGCCACCCGATCGGCATGTCCGGCGCCCGTATCGTCCTGCATCTCGCGCTGGAACTGCGGCGGCGCGGCGGCGGCGTGGGCGCCGCGGCCCTGTGCGGCGGTGGCGGCCAGGGTGACGCGCTGATCGTGAAGGTGCCCGGCAAGTGACCCGACCGGGCACGTGAGGGTACGGGTGTCCGCCGGGGCACCCGTACCCCGGCCCGTACGTACATCCCGCAGGGACCGAGAACGGAGCGGTGAGCAATGGCAGATGTCCCCACCCTGGTCGCCCAGGCCCGGGAGGGCCGGCCGCGTGCGGTGGCCCGGCTGATCTCGCTGGTGGAGGGCGCCTCGCCGCAGCTGCGCGAGGTGATGGCGGCGCTGGCCCCGCTGACGGGCCGGGCGTACGTCGTGGGCCTCACCGGCTCCCCGGGCGTGGGCAAGTCGACGTCGACCTCGGCGCTGGTCACCGCGTACCGGAAGACGGGCAGGCGGGTGGGCGTCCTCGCCGTCGACCCGTCCTCGCCGTTCTCCGGCGGCGCCCTGCTCGGCGACCGGGTCCGGATGAGCGAGCACGCCTCCGACCCCGGCGTCTACATCCGCTCCATGGCCACCCGCGGCCACCTCGGCGGCCTCGCCTGGGCGGCGCCGCAGGCCATCCGCGTGCTGGACGCGGCGGGCTGCGACGTGATCCTCGTGGAGACCGTGGGCGTGGGCCAGTCCGAGGTGGAGATCGCCTCGCAGGCCGACACCAGCATGGTCCTGCTCGCGCCGGGCATGGGCGACGGCATCCAGGCCGCCAAGGCGGGCATCCTGGAGATCGGCGACGTCTACGTCGTCAACAAGGCCGACCGGGACGGCGCCGACGCGACGGCCCGGGAACTGAACCACATGCTGGGCCTGGGGGAGTCCCGGGCGCCGGGCGACTGGCGGCCGCCCATCGTGAAGACCGTCGCGGCCCGCGGCGAGGGCGTCGACGAGGTCGTGGAGGCGCTGGAGAAGCACCGCGCCTGGATGGACGAGCACGGCGTGCTCGCCGAGCGGCGGGCGGCACGGGCCGCCCGCGAGGTCGAGACGATCGCCGTCACGGCCCTCCGGGAGCGCATCGGCGACCTGCACGGCGACCGCCGGCTGGGCGCCCTGGCCGAGCGCATCGTGGCCGGCACGCTCGACCCGTACACCGCCGCCGACGAGCTGGTGGCGGGCCTGACGGAGCAGGCGTGAGGGCGCAGTCGTGAGGGCGCAGGCGTGACGGCACCGGGCTGACGCGGAAGTGGGCGGCCGGCTCCCCGGGGGGCGGGGAGCCGGCCGGCCTGGCTGGCGGCGGGGGGCGCCGCCGGTCTCAGGGACGGTCAGTCCTCGTCACCGTCGTGGTCGTCGGCACCGTCGTGGTCGTGGTCATGGTCGCCGTCGTGGTCGTCCGAGTGCGCCTGGCCGACGGCGCCGCTCTTCGGGTCGACGGTCACGTGGTGCTCGGCGCCGTCCTCGGTGACCGTCTCGGCCTCCCAGGCGAGCTTCTTGCCGTGGTCGGGGCCGTCCAGCTCCACCGACACGACCGTGCCGTGCGCGGCGGCCTTCTCAGCGGCCTGAGCGATGTCGACGGAGGCGTCGTTCAGCACGGAGCGGACCTTGTCCTTGCCCTCGTCGCCGTCGTCGTCCTGGTCGACGTGCCGGTCGCGCACCTCGGCCTTGTCGGCGCCGACGGTGATGTCGTGCCACTTGCCGTCCTTGCCCAGCACGTTCACGTCCCAGGCGACACCGGACTCGTCGTCGTCCAGGTCGACCTCGGTGACCGTCCCCGGCACGGCCTTCAGCGCGGCGGCAGCGGCCTGCCGCGCGGTGACCGAGGCGGACCGCGCCTCACGGGCGTCGTCGCCGTCGCCGTCGTCGTCCTGCCCCTGCGCATTCTCGTCCGACGCCACGCCGCCGGCCTGCTGACCCTGCGCCGGCGAGGAGTTCGACGCCGTTGCCGTCCCGTCCTCGTTGCCGATCGCGACAGCGGTCGCGGTGCCGCCGGCGATCAGGGCGGCCGCGGCGACGGTGGCGATGACGACATTGCGCTTCATTGAGAAGCCTCCAAAGCAGTAGTTGTCCGGCAGGATCACCCGGGGGCCGGGGGGTCTCCCCGGAGGGGGCCGGGGTACGGCCCCCGGGGTGATGCCTTCACCCTGCCGATCCGTTCCTGAAGCCACCCTGAAGGAGCCTGAAGACGTCTTCAGGAACCGAGCCTGAAGCGGCCTTCAGCAAGGCGATGGCACCCTGGTCGCATGCGCCTGTTGATCGTGGAGGACGAGAAGCGGCTGGCCCGTTCCCTCGCCGCCGGCCTGACCGCCGAGGGATACGCCGTGGACGTCGTGCACGACGGCCTGGAGGGCCTGCACATGGCGAGCGAGGGCAGCTACGACCTGCTCGTCCTGGACATCATGCTGCCCGGCATGAACGGCTACCGCGTCTGCGGTGCCCTGCGGGCCGCCGGCAACGACGTGCCCATCCTCATGCTCACCGCCAAGGACGGCGAGTACGACGAGGCCGAGGGCCTGGACACCGGTGCCGACGACTACCTCACCAAGCCCTTCAGCTACGTCGTGCTGGTCGCCCGGGTGAAGGCCCTGCTGCGCCGCCGCGGCCGCACCGCGCTGCCCGTGCTGACCGTCGGCCCCCTCACCATCGACCAGGGCGCCCGTACCGTACGGCGCGCGGACGAGGACGTGCCGCTGACCACCAAGGAGTTCGCGGTACTGGAACAGCTCGCGCTGCGCGCCGGCGACGTGGTCTCCAAGACCGACATCCTGGAGCACGTCTGGGACTTCGCCTACGAGGGCGACCCGAACATCGTCGAGGTGTACGTGAGCGCGCTGCGCCGCAAGCTCGGCGCGGGCACGATCCAGACCGTACGCGGCGCGGGTTACCGGATGGTGCCCGGTGCTTAAGGCCTTGGGCACGGTACGGGCCAGGGCGACGGCCGGCGCGACGGCCGTGGTCGCGGTCGCCCTCATCGCGGTGGGCATAGCCGTCCTCGTCGTGCTGCGCGGCAACCTCTCGGACCAGGCGGACCTGCACGCCGAGGTCACCGCCCGCGAGGTGGCCTCCGAGATCGCCACCGGCACCGCCTACAAGGACCTCGACCTGCCGGACGCCGACGAGCACCCCGTGCTGGTCGACGACGAGCAGGGCCGCGTGCTGGCGGCCGACGAGGACCTCCAGGTCGTCGACGGCTGGAAGGTCACCCGTGGCGCGCCGCCCGGCACCGGCCGCCACGGGGACGACGAGGACGACGACCGCGAGCCCCCCCGCCCCGGCGAGGTGGACGACGAGGTCGAATCCTCCGACGGCACCGCCGTCGTCGACGGTGAGCGTGCCGACTACCGCTGGGCCGAGGTGGACGCCACCGACACCCAGGGCCGCACGGTGACCGTCATGGCCGGCACCCCGCTCGCCGCCGAGGAGAAGACCATCGGCTCGGTGCGGAACGCCATGCTCGTCGGCCTGCCGCTGCTGCTCCTGGTCGTCGCGGGGGTGACCTGGCTGGTCACCCGCCGCGCGCTGCGCCCCGTCGAGGGCATCCGCAGCGAGATGGCCGCCATCACCGCCAGTACGGATCTCTCCCGCCGGGTCCCGGAGCCCGCCTCGCGCGACGAGATCGCCCGGCTGGCCCGGACCACCAACGAGACGCTGGCCGCGCTGGAGGCGTCCGTCGAGCGCCAGCGCCGCTTCATCGCGGACGCCTCGCACGAGCTGCGCAGCCCCATCGCCAGCCTGCGCACCCAGCTGGAGGTGGCCGAGGCCCATCCGGAGCTGCTGGACCTGCCGGGCGCGGTGGAGGACACCGTACGGCTCCAGCACCTGGCCGCCGACCTGCTGCTGCTGGCCCGGCTGGACGCGGGGGAGCGGCCGAAGGACACCCGGGTGGACCTGGGCGCGCTGGCCCGCGAGGAACTGTCGCAGCGCATCGCCGACCGGCTGCCGGTGCGCGCCGGTGAGCTGCCGAGCGTGGAGGTGGCGGGCTCACGCGGCCAGCTGGGCCGCATCCTCGGCAACCTCGTCGACAACGCCCAGCGGCACGCCCGTACGCAGGTCACGGTGGACGTCCGGCGGAACGGCGGCTGGGCGGTGCTGCGGGTGGACGACGACGGCCCCGGGGTGGCCGAGGCCGACCGGGAGCGGATCTTCGAGCGGTTCGTGCGGCTGGACGACGCGCGCAGCCGCGACGAGGGCGGCGCGGGGCTGGGCCTCGCCATCGCCCGGGACATCGCCGAACGGCACGGCGGCACCCTGTCGGTGAGCGAGGGCGCGGCCTTCGAACTGCGGCTGCCGGTGGCTCCGGACAGCCGGGACTGACCCGGAGGCGGCCCGGTGCTGCCGCGCGGGTGCGACGGTGTTCCCCCACCCGCGTCCCGCGCGGCGGCCGGCCGGTGCCTGCCGGTCAGTACTTGCCGCGGTGTCCCCGGAGGTGGTCAGCGACCGGCGTCAGCGAGTCGCGCAGCGCGGCCAGGTCGTCCGCCGAGAAGAGGTCGATGAAGTGCTTGCGCACCGAGGCCACGTGGTGCGGCGCGACCCGCCGCATGGTGTCCCAGCCCTCGTCGGTGAGGACCGCGTAGAGCCCGCGCCGGTCGGACTCGCAGCTCTCGCGGCGCACCAGGCCGGCGTTCTCCATGCGAGTGATCTGGTGCGAGAGCCGGCTCTTGGACTGCAGGGTGGAGGCCGCGAGGTCGCTCATGCGCATCCTGCGGTCCTCCGCCTCGGAGAGGTTCACCAGGATCTCGTAGTCGTTGTAGGTCAGCCCGAACGGCTGGAGGTCCCGCTCCAGCTGGTGCGTCAGCAGCCTGCTGACGTCGAGGTGGGTGCGCCAGGCGCGCTGCTCCTGGTCGGTCAGCCAGGGGGTGTCGCTGTCGGTCGTCATGAATGAATTCTACCCGTGAAAGTTGAATAGTGAATTAGTCATGCCCCGTGATCGTGCCCTCACCGGGCCCTCCCGCTGGGGGTCAGTCCGCCGGGAGGGCTCAGACGTTCGAGGTCACCCTCCGCAGACTACCGCTCACAGCCCGAAGCGACGCTGGAGCCCCCCGAGGGAGCCCGGCAGCTGAGGCATTTGTGAGCCACCGCTGTGACCAGCGGACCCGCCCGGTACGCCGGGTTCCGCCGCCACCGTCCCCGTCGGCACCTCCGGCATCAGCTGCTCGGTCGACTGCAGCAGCACGGTGCCGGCGCCGACGAACTCGAACTGGTGCTCCTCGCCGGAGACCCCACCGATTCCGGTGTGGGCACGCACGCCGCCGAGGAAGCCGCGCAGATACTGATGATCGTAGTGATGGCACGGCGAAGGACAGTCCGCCCAGCCCACCAGCGCCTGCGGATCGACCCGGATCGGCGGCTCGGCGAAGACCACCGGACCGTTGGACGCGGCGACGAATTTCCCGGTCCCGATGAGCGTCGAAAAGCCCGGCACGATCGACTGCTTCAGCGACAGGGATGGCTGAAAAGCGAGCAGGTTCCCCGACCGGATCGTGAGATTGCCGTCCTCCAGGTCGTAGGAATTCACGTCGAACGCCCGGTCCGCCAGCACCATTTTCCCGCGGCCCTGCGCGACCACCCAGTCCGCCGCGTGCAGCGGGGAATGGAAACTGGTCCTGATGATCCGGTCCAGCGCGCCGTGCCCGATTCCCTGGAAATCGATCTGCCCGAAGTAGGCGACCATCTTTCCCTTCTGCAGGAACCACTGACCGTTCAGATCCACGCTGAAGGCGTACGGATTGACGTTGTCGTCCGACGGCAGCGAATGCACATCGTGAATGACGGGACCGGTCACAGCTTCTCCTCGGACGCCTGGACGTAGACGGTGCCCTGGCCGGACAGTTCCAGCTGGAACGCCTCGCCCGAGCCGCGGCCGACCATGTCCCGCCAGCCCAGCGCCGTCGACAGTTTGTTGCGGACGTTCCCGCGGTGCGCCACGTACGCCTGCGGGTCGACATGTACCGACCGGTCCTGCCGGATGGGCAGCTCGATCACACCGCCGTGCGCCATCACCGCCACCGAGCCGTGCCCTTCGAGCGTGGTGGTGAACAGGCCCTGGCCGGTCACCTGGCCGCGCACCATGCCCATCACGCCACCCTGCGACCCCATGAACATCGTGCCCTGGCGCAGCGTCCCGTCGAACGCCAGCAGCCGGTCGGCCTCGACGTAGAGGGTGTCGCCGGCCAGGTCGACGACGTGGACGTGGTGGCCGCCGTGCCCGAACATCACCGAGCCGCTGCCCTCCACGGTCATCAGGGGGGTGGCCTCGTTCGCGATCCGGCGGCCGATCATCGACCCCAGACCGCCCTGGCCGCCCTGCATGTTCGGGGTGAAGCTGACCTCACCCTGGTACGCGAGCATCGCGCCGCGCTGGCTGAACAGCCGCTGCCCGGGCGTGACCTGGGCCTGGACCATGCGTGAGTTGAGCACCGTGAACGGCATCAGACCTCACCCCCGAGGGTGTTGCGCTCGCTGGGCTGTACGTACACCAGGCCCTCGCCCTCGAAACGGATCTGGAACGCCTCGCCCGAACCTTCTCCTATGAACGTGCGGAAGTTCACTCCCGACTGGAAGTGCTGACGCAGGTCACCGGTATGGGCGACATACGCGCCCGGGTCGACCTGGAGCGGGGTGTCCCGCGTCACCCGCAGCACCACCGCCGGGCCGTCCGAGGTGATCGCGGCCTGCCCCGTCCCCTCCACGGTCGTGGTGAACAGCCCGTTGCCCTGTGAGGCGCCGCGCAGCCCCGTGAAGCTGGTCCCGGTACGCAGCGCGGCGTCCGTGCACAGCAGGTTGCTCGCCTCCACGTACAGCTTCTCGCCGTGCAGGTCCACCAGGTTGATCTCGCTCGCACGGTCCGCGAAATAGCAGGTGCCCTCGCCCTTCACCTCCATGACTTCCATCTGCTCCCCGGTCAGCCGCCGGGTCACCATGCCGCGCAGGCCCTCGCCCCCGCCGCTCATCTTCTTGAACGCCATCCGGCCGTCGTACGCGACCATCGCGCCGTTCTTCGCCTTCACGGCATCGCCGGTCATGTCGACGGCGAGCACTTTGCTCCCCTGGAGCCGAAACTGAGCCACGGCACCAGACCGTAGTCCGCCGCGGCCGCCGAGGGCAGGGGACCCGGCGGCGACCGGCCGGGGCGGGCCCGGGGACAGGGCGCGCACGCACCCCTGTCACAATGGAGCGGTGCTTGTGAATGTAAGCACAAGCTAAAGGCCGCCCCATTCCACCCGACGAGGTTCCCGTGGACATCAAGACCGCATCCGCCCTGCGCCGGCTCCGCCTGGTCTCCGCCCCCGAGGCCGTCTCCTTCATCCTCCTGCTGATCTGCTCGGTCCTGAAGCGGACCACGGAGTTCAACGCGGTGCCGGTGCTGGGCGCCGTCCACGGCATCCTCTTCGTGCTGTACGTGCTCTTCTGGGCGGACGCCTGGAACCGCACGAAGTGGCCGCTGGGCACCGCCGCGCTCTACTTCGTCCTCTCCGTGCTGCCCACCGGCGGCTTCTTCGCCGAGCGCAAGCTCAAGCGGGAGGCCGAGGCCTCCGTGATCGCCGCACGCGCCCGCAAGGAGAAGGAAGGCGTCGTCGGAGGTGCCGGCGCATGATCGTCGCCTTCTCGGTGAGCCCGCTCGGCGTCGGCGAGGACGTCGGGGAGTACGTCGCCGACGCGGTACGGGTCGTCCGCGCGTCCGGGCTGCCGCACCGTACGGACGCCATGTTCACGTCGATCGAGGGTGAGTGGGACGAGGTCATGGACGTCGTCAAGCGCGCCGTCGCCGCCGTCGAGGAGCGCGCGGGCCGGGTCTCCCTGGTCCTCAAGGCCGACATCCGGCCCGGTGTGACCGACGGGCTCACCTCGAAGGTGGAGACGGTCGAGCGGCACCTCGCGGAGGGCCGCGGCTGACGCGCCCGGTACGGCTGGGGAACGCCCCTCTCGCGCCCGTTCCCTGAGACGGGGCTGACCACCATGTGGGCGACCGGTAGGGTCGGAGATGTGCCGAAGCCGCTCAGTCTCCCCTTCGATCCCATTGCCCGCGCCGATGAGCTGTGGCAGCGGCGATGGGGGGCCGTCCCGGCGATGGCGGCGATCACCTCGATCATGCGGGCCCAGCAGATCCTGCTCGGCGAGGTGGACGCCGTGGTCAAGCCGTACGGCCTCACCTTCGCGCGCTACGAAGCCCTGGTGCTGCTGACCTTCTCGCAGGCCGGCGAGCTGCCGATGTCCAAGATCGGCGAACGTCTGATGGTGCACCCCACCTCGGTCACCAACACCGTCGACCGGCTGGTGAAGTCGGGTCTGGTGGCCAAGCGCCCCAACCCCAACGACGGCCGCGGCACCCTCGCGTCCATCACGGACAAGGGGCGCGAGGTGTGCGACGCGGCCACCCGCGACCTGATGGCGATGGACTTCGGGCTCGGCGCGTACGACGCGGAGGAGTGCCAGGAGATCTTCGCCCTGCTGCGCCCGCTGCGGGTGGCGGCGGCGGATTTCAAGGACGAGTGACCGACCGCGCGTATGCTTACGCTGGGTCAGCGCGCTTGCTCCCCGCGCGAGCGGGGGTGGCCCGAAGAGGGTGCTCACCTGCTGCCGGACGATGGCAGTCGTCCCCGCCTCCGCGGGGGTTTTGCGGCCGGTTAGGCTCGTAGGTATGAAACGAAGCGTGCTGACCCGCTACCGGACGATGGCGTACGTGACGGGCGTGCTGCTGGTCCTGCTGACCCTCGGCGTGATCGCCAAGTACCTGCTGCACATCGACGGTGCGGCCGGCTTCACCAGCATCGTCGGCATCGCCCACGGCTGGCTGTACGTCGTGTACCTGGTCTTCGCCTTCGACCTGGGCTCCAAGGCCAAGATGCCGGTCGGGAAGCTGCTGTGGGTGCTGATCGCCGGCACGATCCCCACGGCCGCGTTCTTCGTCGAGCGCAAGGTCTCGCGCGAGCTGGAGCCGCTGGTCTCCGGCACCGCGGCCCCGCAGACCGCCAAGGTCTGAGCCCGGCTCCGTGAGCGTGCCGTACGACGGGCATCCGCTGGTCGCCGCCGCCCGGCGGCTCGCCCGTGACACCCTCGCCCCGGCCGCCGAGCGCGCCGACCGCGAGGGCGTCGAGCCCGCCGCGATCGCCGCGCTCAAGGCGTCCGGCGTGCTCGGTGCCGTCGGCCCGGTCGCGTACGGCGGATCGGCGGCGCCCGCCCCCGTCGTCCGGGAGACCGCCGAGACCCTCGCCGGGGCCTGCTGCGCCACCTTCTTCGTCCAGGCGCAGCACCACACCCCGGTCACCCTCCTGGCCGCGGCCCCCGAGGGCACGCCCGTCCGTGAGCAGCTGCTGCGGCCGCTGTGCGACGGCACGCTGCTGGCCGGTATCGCCTTCTCCCACCTGCGGGCCTTCCCGCGGCTGCCGGTGCGCGTCACCCGTGAGCACGCGGGCTGGCGCTTCGACGGGCGGGTGCCCTGGTACACCGGCTGGGGCCTGAACGACGTCCTGATGCTCGGCGGCGCGACCGAGGACGGCGAGGTCGTCTTCGGTGTCGTCGAGGCGCGGGAGCAGCCGGGGCTGCGGGCCACGGAACCGCTGGAGCTGGCCGCGCTCTCCGGTACCCGTACGGTCGGGCTGGAGCTGGACGGGCTGGTGCTGCCGGACGGCGCGGTGGCGCTGCGGCAGTCGTACGAGGAGTGGGCGGCGGCCGACCGGCCGAAGAACACCAACGTCAACCCGGCGGTGCTGGGCGTCACCCGCGCCGCGCTCGATCTGCTGGACGCCTCGGGTGACGGGGCGGCGGCGGAGACCGCCGGCGTGCTGCGCGCGCGGCTGGCGGCGGTGCGCGAGGAGGCGTACGCGCTGCTGGACGAGGTGCCGGCGGGGGAGCGCATTCCGGACCGGCTGGCGGCCAAGATGCGCGCGTACGACGTGCTGCGGGCGGCGACCACGGCCGCGGTCGTCGCGGGTGGCGGCCGGGCGGTGGGCCTGGACAGGCCGGCTCAGCGGCTCGCCCGTGAGGGCATGTTTCTGCTGGTGCAGGGCCAGACGGCGGATGTCAGGGACGCGCATCTGGCAGCTCTGCGCGGCTGACTCGGGCCCCTGGGGGCACGCTTCGCCGCGGTCCGCCATCGACAATTAGTAGGACGTCCAAGTAAATTTGGAGGCATGAACGCTGACGCGATCGAAGAGGGCCGCCGCCGCTGGCAGGCCCGGTACGACTCCGCCCGCACGCGCGACGCGGACTTCAGCACGCTCTCGGGCGACCCCGTCGACCCGGTTTACGGCCCCCGTCCCGGCGACGCCTACGAAGGCTTCGAGCGGATCGGCTGGCCCGGCGAATACCCCTTCACGCGCGGCCTGTACCCGACCGGCTACCGCGGCCGGACGTGGACCATCCGCCAGTTCGCGGGCTTCGGCAACGCCGAGCAGACGAACGAGCGGTACAAGATGATCCTCAAGGCGGGCGGCGGCGGCCTGTCCGTGGCCTTCGACATGCCGACCCTGATGGGCCGCGACTCCGACGACCCGCGCTCGCTGGGCGAGGTCGGGCACTGCGGCGTCGCCATCGACTCGGCCGCCGACATGGAGGTCCTCTTCAAGGACATCCCGCTCGGCGACGTCACGACCTCGATGACGATCAGCGGCCCGGCCGTCCCGGTCTTCTGCATGTACCTGGTCGCCGCCGAGCGGCAGGGCGTCGACCCCGGCGTGCTGAACGGCACGCTCCAGACCGACATCTTCAAGGAGTACATCGCCCAGAAGGAGTGGCTGTTCCAGCCGGAGCCGCACCTGCGCCTGATCGGCGACCTGATGGAGCACTGCGCGCGCGACATCCCCGCGTACAAGCCGCTCTCGGTCTCCGGCTACCACATCCGTGAGGCGGGTGCGACGGCCGCGCAGGAGCTGGCGTACACCCTCGCCGACGGCTTCGGCTACGTCGAGCTGGGCCTCTCCCGCGGTCTGGACGTCAACACCTTCGCGCCCGGCCTGTCCTTCTTCTTCGACGCGCACGTCGACTTCTTCGAGGAGATCGCCAAGTTCCGCGCCGCGCGCCGGATCTGGGCCCGCTGGATGCGCGACGTGTACGGCGCGACCAGCGAGAAGGCGCAGTGGCTGCGGTTCCACACGCAGACCGCCGGCGTCTCGCTGACCGCGCAGCAGCCGTACAACAACGTCGTACGCACCGCGGTCGAGGCTCTCGCGGCCGTCCTAGGCGGCACCAACTCGCTGCACACCAACGCGCTGGACGAGACCCTCGCCCTGCCCAGCGAGCAGGCCGCGGAGATCGCGCTGCGTACGCAGCAGGTGCTGATGGAGGAGACCGGCGTCGCCAACGTCGCGGATCCGCTGGGCGGTTCGTGGTACGTCGAGCAGCTCACCGACCGGATCGAGGCGGACGCGGAGAAGATCTTCGACCGGATCAAGGAGCGTGGCGCACGCGCCGTCCCCGACGGGCAGCACCCGATCGGCCCGATGACCTCCGGTATCCTGCGCGGCATCGAGGACGGCTGGTTCACCGGCGAGATCGCGGAGTCCGCCTTCCAGTACCAGCAGGCGCTGGAGAAGGGCGACAAGAAGGTCGTCGGCGTCAACTGCCACCACGGTTCGGTCACCGGCGACCTGGAGATCCTGCGGGTCAGCCACGAGGTGGAGCGCGAGCAGGTACGGGTCCTCGCCGACCGCAAGGCGGCCCGCGACGACGCGGCGGTGCGCACGGCGCTGGACGGCATGCTGGCCGCGGCCCGCGACGGCGGCAACATGATCGGACCGATGCTGGACGCCGTGCGGGCGGAGGCGACGCTGGGCGAGATCTGCGGCGCGCTGCGGGACGAGTGGGGCGTCTACACGGAGCCCGCCGGGTTCTGAGGCCCCTGCGTGCTTTCGGCGCGGCGGGGTAGGTGCGTGCAGCTTGCATTCACCTACCCCGGGAGACGTACGTGAAGAGATCCGTTCTCGCTGCCTGTGGCGCGACCGCGCTGGCCACCGCCCTGCTCACCGGTTCCGTCGTCCTCGGCACGTCCGCCACGGCGAAGCCCGCACCCGAGCCGCACGCGGCCGGCCTCCACCAGGCCCGCGTCCAGGACGATTTCGACTCCCTCGGCCCCGAGGTGCGGGCCACGAAGCTGTCCACCGGGCGCACCGCGCACTACATCGACGAGGGACCGCGGGACGGGAAGCCCGTGCTGTTCATCGGCGGTACGGGCACCAGCGCCCGGGCCGCGCACATGACGGACTTCTTCCGCAGTACGCGTGAATCGCTGAATCTGCGGCTGATATCGGTCGAGCGGAACGGGTTTGGTGACACGGAGTACGACAAGGGGCTGGGCAAGGGCGACTTCGCGAAGGACGCGCTGGAGGTCCTGGACCGGATCGGCGTGAAGAAGGTCAGCGTGATCGCGATCTCGGGCGGTGGGCCGTACGCCGCCGAGCTCGCGGGCCGGGCCCCGGAGCGGATCGCGGCGCTGCACCTGGCCGCCGCGCTGCCCCCGTACGGCAAGAAGCCCGACTACTGCGGCCTGTCCGACGCGGAGCTGGGCGAGCAGTTGGCCCCGACGATCGCCGACCCGCGCAAGTGGTGGGCGTTCCCCGACGACAGCCCGACGAAGCAGATCCCGGGCTTCGCCGACACCGCGTACGAAGAGGGCGCGCGCACCTACCACCAGCGCGGCCAGAAGGCGGACCCGGCGCCGCAGGTGCACGAGCAGAAGCTGTACTGCGAGCGGCCGGGCCCGGACCTGTCGAAGCTCACCGCCCCGGTCTTCCTCTACAGCGGGAGGAAGGACACCACCGTCCCGCCGAGCACGATCGCGACGTGGCAGCAGCACCTGCCCGGCAAGCCGGTGGTGCGCTCCTACGCCGACTCCGGACACGACGTGCAGTACCGGCACTGGGACCAGATCCTGGTCGACCTGGCCGGGTACCCGGACCGCACGGTGATCTGCGTCAACGGGCACAGCGAGATGGCGGAGGCCGCCGCGGCGGAGAAGCTGGTGGCCGGCGGACGGGCCACGCTGGGCAGCTGCGCCTGGCAGCAGGCGGGTGAGTGACCCGGCCGTTCAGCGTGGGAACCGCAGCCGGAACAGCGCCCCGCCGCCCGGGGCCTGTTCCGCGGTCAGCGCGGCGCGGTGTGCGCGGGCGATCTGCCGGGCCATCGCCAGGCCCAGCCCGGAGCCGGGCAGCGCTCGCGCGGCCTGCGCGCGGTAGAAGCGGTCGAAGACGTGCGGCAGGTCCTCGTCGGCGATGCCGGGGCCGTGGTCCCGGACGGTGATCTCCAGCGCGCCCGGCGGGGCGGTCAGCTCCGTCTCGACCGGGCCGCCGGGCGGCGAGAACTTGGCGGCGTTGTCGAGCAGGTTGGACAGCAGGCGGGTGAGCCGGGCGGGGACCCCCGGCACCGTCAGTCCCTCGGCGCCCGCCTCGGTCCGTACGGTGAAGCCGGTCTCCGGCCAGTGGCCGCGGGCCGCGCCCACCGCGTGCTCCAGCAGCGCGGCGGGCCGGACCTGCTCGACCAGGGGCTGCGGTTCCTCGTCACGGGCCAGCTCGATCAGGTCGTTGACCAGCGTGGTCACCTCGCGCAGCTGACGGCCGAGGGCGGCGGAGGCCCGGTCGCGCTGGGCGTCGGTCAGCCGGTCGGCACGGGCGAGGAGTTCGGCGTTGGTCCGCAGCGCCGTCAGCGGCGTGCGCAGTTCGTGCGAGGCGTCGGCGACCAGCCGGCGCTGGGCGGTGACCGACTGCTCCAGCTCGCCGAGCATGGTGTCGAAGCTGGCCGCCAGCCGGGTCAGTTCGTCCTCGCGGCCCGGCGGTCCGGCGGGCAGTCCGATGCGGTGCCCGGCGTCGCGGGTGGCGGCGATCCGTTCCGCCGCCGCGGTCAGCCGGGCCACGGGGGCCAGGCCCGTACGGGAGACCCAGTAGCCGAGCGCCGCGGCCAGCAGCACGCCCGCGCCGCCCACCGCGGCCAGCATCCAGGCGGCCTGCCGTACGCCCTTCTCCACGGTGTCGGCGCGCAGCGCCACCTGGACCGCCGTGCCGTCCTTGAAGTGCTGCACGAGCATCCGGGCGGGGCGGCCGTCCAGGGTGACGGCGCTGAAGTACGGGGCGCGCCGCCCGTCCGCGACCTCGCGGACGGCGCCGGTGACCGGCAGCGCGTACCGCCCGGACGGGTCGTCGGCGGGGTCGGCGGGGACGATCTGGGAGCAGGCCGGTGCGGAGAGGTAACGGCATTCGGCGGCGACGACGCCGGGACCCTGGTCCCGGTTCTGCTGCATGACCAGGGTCGCCGACTGGGTGAGGTTCAGCTCCAGCTGGTGGCCCATGGCGTAGCGGATGATGACGAACGCCGCGGTGCACACGCCGACCGCGACCAGCGCGACGGCCGCCGAGGCGGCCAGCGCCAGCCGCGTGCGCAGCGGCCGCCGGCGCCGCCAGGGCGCGCCGGCCCCGCGCCGGCCGCTCACTCCGCGCCCAGCCGGTAGCCGATGCCGTGCACGGTGTGCAGCAGCCGTGGTTCGCCGCCCGCCTCCAGCTTGCGGCGCAGGTAGCCGACGTAGACCGCGAGGGAGTTGGAGTCGGGGCCGAAGTCGCGGCCCCAGACCCGCTCCAGGATCACCTCGCGCGGCACGACCTGTCCGGGATTGCGGGCGAGGAGTTCCAGCAGTGCCCACTCGGTGCGGCTGAACTCCAGCCGGCGGCCGGCCCGGCGCCCGGTCCTGCTGCCCGGGTCGAGCACCAGGTCGGCGACGGCCAGGCTGCCGTCGTCGGCGTCCGGTGCGGTGGCGCGGCGGAGCAGGGCCCGTACCCGGGCGGTCAGTTCGTCCAGTGCGAAGGGCTTGACGAGGTAGTCGTCGGCGCCGGCGTCCAGGCCGTCCACCCGTTCGCTGACCGAGTCCAGCGCGGTCAGCACCAGGATGGGCGTACGGTCGCCCAGCGCGCGCAGCCGCCGGCAGACGGCGAGGCCGTCCAGTACGGGCATCATCACGTCCAGCACGATCGCGTCCGGCTGCCGGCCGGCGACGGCGCTCAGCGCGGCCAGCCCGTCGGCCGCGCCGCTGACCTGGTAACCCTCCACGGACAGGCCGTCCTCGACGGCCGCCCGTACTTCGGCGTCGTCGTCGACGACCAGGATGCGGGGCGGGTGCGGGACGGCGCCCGGGGGCGGCGGTGACGATGCGGTCGGCGGCATGGTCCAAGGCTGCCGCACGCCGCTCTTAGAACGTTCTTAGGGCGCGCGCCGAGCGTGGCGGCCATGCGCACACCACTCTCCGTCGTCATCGGGGCCGGCGGCACCGGCGGCCACATCTACCCCGGACTCGCCCTCGCCGACGCGCTGCGCCGCGCCGTGCCGGACGCGGTGATCTCCTTCGTCGGTACGGAGCGCGGGCTGGAGACGCGGCTGATCCCGCGGGCCGGCTACCCGCTGCACACCGTCGACATGATCCCCTTCGATCCGGCGCTGGGCGCCCGGCGCTACCTGCTGCCCGCCGCGCTGCTGAAGTCCGGTGCCCAGTGCCGGGCGCTCCTGCGGGCGCAGGGCGCGCAGGTCGCGGTCGGGATGGGCGGCTACCCCAGCGCGCCGGTGATCGTCGGTGCGCGGCTGGCGGGGCTGCCGAGCCTGATCCACGAGTCCAACGCGGTACCGGGCCGGGCCAACAGGTTCGCGGCGCGGCTCACCCCGCACCTCGCCGTCGCCTTCGACCGGAGCCGGGCGCACCTGCCCGGCGGCGAGCGGGCCGAGACGGTCGGCATGCCGCTGTCCGGGCCGCTGGCGGGGCTGGACCGGGCGGCGCTGCGCGGCCCGGCCCGCCGGGCGCTCGGCATCCCGGACGGCGCGCGGCTGCTGCTCGTCAACGGGGGCAGCCTGGGCGCGGCCCGGCTCACCGAGGCCGCCGTCGGGCTGGCAGCGCGGTACCGCCACCGCGCCGGCCTGCGGCTGCTGATCAAGACCGGTCCGGCGGCGCTGGACGCGACGCGGGAGCGGCTGGCCGCCGGGGGCGGCGCCGCGGTCGCCGAGGCGGTGCCGTACCTGGACCGGATGGACCTCGCCTACGCCGCCGCCGACCTGGTGGTGTGCCGGGCCGGCTCGGCGACCGTCGCGGAGCTGGCCACCATCGGGATGCCCGCGGTCCTCGTGCCGTATCCGCACGCCCCCGGCGACCACCAGACGCACAACGCGCGGGTGCTGTCCGACACCGGTGCCGGGCTGCTGCTGCCCGATGCCGAGACCACCGCCGAGCGGCTCGACGCCGTCGTCGGCCCGCTGCTGGACGACCCGGCGCGGCTGGCGGCGATGGCCGCGGCGGCCGACCCGGGCAGCCACGCCCGCGCCGCCGGCCTGCTGGCCGCGAAGGTCCTCCGGCTGGCCGGCCGGACCGCCCCCACCATCCACCCCGCCTCTTCGAAGGAGTACGCATGACCACGCAGCACAATCCCTGGGAGGGCCGCCGGGTCCTCGTCACCGGCGCCGAGGGGTTCATCGGCTCGACGCTGGTCGACCTGCTCGTCGCGCGCGGCGCGCGGGTCCGGGCCCTGGTCCACTACAAGCCGTACGCGGAGAAGGGCCATCTGGCCCGGTACCTCGGTCCGGACGGCCCCGTCGAGATGATGGCGGGGGACGTGCGGGACGCGGGCCGGGTGCGGGACGCGGTGGCCGGCTGCGACACGGTCTTCCACCTCGCCGCGCTGATCGGCATCCCGTACAGCTACGACTCGCCGGGCGCCTACGTGCAGACCAATGTGGTCGGTACGGAGAACGTGTGCGAGGCCGCCCGGCTGCACGGCGTACGGCGGCTGCTGCACACCTCGACCAGCGAGGTGTACGGGACCGCGCGCACCGTGCCCATCGGTGAGAACCACCCGCTCCAGCCGCAGTCCCCGTACTCCGCCTCGAAGATCGGCGCCGACATGACGGCGCTCTCCCACTGGCACGCCTTCGGGCTGCCGGTCACGGTGGTCCGCCCGTTCAACACCTACGGGCCGCGGCAGTCGGCGCGCGCGGTGATCCCCACGATCCTCGCGCAGCTGCACTCCGGCGCCCGGCGGATCAAGCTGGGCTCGCTGACGCCGACCCGCGACTTCACGTATGTCACGGACACCGCCGAGGGGTTCCTCGCGCTCGCGGAGTGCGACCGGGCGGTGGGCGAGGTGGTCAACCTCGGTACGGGGCGGGAGATCTCCATCGGGCAGCTCGTGGAGGAGCTGATGGCGGCCTCCGGCCGGGAGGCCGAGGTGGTCGTGGACCCGGCGCGGCTGCGGCCCGCGGGCAGCGAGGTGGAGCGGCTGCTGTCGGACAACGCGCGGGCCCGGGAGCTGTCCGGCTGGGAGCCGCGGGTGCCGCTCGGGGTGGGGCTGCGGCGCACCTCGGACTGGGTCGGCGGGCACCTGCACCTCTTCGCGCCGGACCGCTACCAGGTCTGAGCATGCGGGGCCGGGCGGCCCGCACCCGGTCGCGGCTTTCGGGAGCCGGGGGCGGCCCGGTGGTCAGTCCCGGTTCTCCAGCCCGCCCAGCCCGGTGAGCAGGAGGGTGGTGAAGCGGGCCGCCCAGGCCGCGTCGACCGGCTCCCCGCTGACCAGGGCGCGGTGCACCACCGCACCCGCGATCACATCGAAGATCAGGTCCACGCTGCGGGCCGCGGCGGCCGCGCCCTCGGGGCCGCCGCTGTCGGGGGGCAGTTCGCCGCGCCGCTGGGCGCGCTCCCGGCCCTGCACCACCAGCCGCTTCTGCCGCGCCACGACGGCCGTGCCGATACGGTCGCGCAGCGCGTCGTCCGTCGTGGCCTCGGCGACCACCGCCATCAGGGCCGTCTTGGTCTCCGGGCGGGCGAGCAGCGCGGCGAACTGGAGCACGACGCCTTCGATGTCGTCCTTCAGACAGCCGCGGTCGGGCAGTTCGAGTTCGTCGAAGAGGACCGCGACGGCGTCCACGACCAGTTCGTTCTTGCTCGCCCAGCGGCGGTACAGCGTCGTCTTGGCGACCTTGGCGCGGGCCGCCACGTCCCCCATCGTCAGCTTTCCCCAGCCCAGCTCGACGAGCGCGGCGCGGGTGGCCTCCAGGATCGCGGCGTCGGCCTCGGCGCTGCGCGGGCGTCCCGTGCGACCGGTGGGGCGGGCGCGTCCCTTGCGGGGGCCGGGGGGAGAGCACTGCATGCGGCTGACCATACCGGCCGGTAGGCGAGTGGCCCACGCGGCGGGTGAGACAGATCACGGACGCGGCCGGCCGGCACGCTTGCGGCGGCGGGGGACCGGAGAGTTACGCTACGACTCGTAGCGAAAGAGCGACGCCACATCGGCCGTGGGTGGGGACCCCCGGCCACGCCGGCCCTCCGTGAGGGCCGTGCCCACAGACCGGTCCTCCTCGGGACCACCACAGAGCTCCGTATCCGGCCCGCTTCAGGCAATCCGGCGGGATGTGCGGCCGGGCGCGGAGCTCACCCCGCGGGGTCCAGGGCCATGGGGGCCCTGGATTTTCCGCACCGCTTTCCGGAACTGCCCGCTCAGGGGGGAGGATGGGGCCATGCAGCCACGCAATATGTCCATGAGTGGAGTGGTCGACCTCGCCGCGGTGAAGGCGGCCGGGGAAGCGAAGCAGAAGGCGGAACAGTCGCGCGCCGAGGCGGCGCGTACCGGCCAGGCCCCGGCGGCCGGCCGGCTCGTGGTCGATGTCGACGAGGCGGGGTTCCAGCAGGAGATCCTGCAGCGCTCCACCGAAGTGCCGGTCGTCATCGACTTCTGGGCCGAGTGGTGCGAGCCGTGCAAGCAGCTGGGCCCGCTGCTGGAGCGCCTGGCGGGGGAGTACGCCGGCAAGTTCGTGCTCGCCAAGATCGACGTAGACAAGAACCAGGCCCTGTTCCAGCAGTTCGGCGTGCAGGGCATCCCGGCGGTGTTCGCCGTCGTCGCCGGCCAGCCGATCCCGCTGTTCCAGGGCGCGGCCCCGGAGGCGCAGATCCGGCAGGTGCTGGACCAGCTGATCCAGGCGGCCGAGCAGCAGTTCGGCATCGTCGGCGCGCCGGTCGACCCGGCGGCGCAGGGCGCCGAGCCGGCCGAGGCGCCGGTGCCGGCCGGTCCGTACGACGCGCTGCTGGAGGCGGCGACCCAGGCGCTGGACTCCGGCGACCTCGGCGGCGCGATCCAGGCGTACAAGAACGTGCTCTCCGACGACCCGGCCAACGCCGAGGCCAAGCTGGGGCTCGCGCAGGCCGAGCTGCTGCACCGGGTGCAGGACCTCGACCCGCAGGCCGTGCGCAAGGAGGCGGCCGACAGCCCCGGTGACGTGCAGGCCCAGATCCGGGCGGCCGACCTCGACCTGGTCGGCGGGCACGTGGAGGACGCCTTCGGGCGGCTGGTCGACGTCGTGAGGCGCACCGCGGGCGACGACCGTGAGGCCGCGCGGGTGCGGCTGCTGGAGCTTTTCGAGGTCATCGGCGCCGACGATCCGCGCGTCGTGAGCGCGCGCACGGCGCTGGCTCGCGTCCTGTTCTGACGACTCGCCAAGTCCTTCCTCCTCAAACGGAACGGCGGCCACGTTTTACCAAAACTTGGTAATCGTGGCCGCTGTTACTTGGAGTAAGCCCGCTGGGATGGCTTGCCGTGTTTTGGGCGTAATTTACGGATGTTTCTTCCGCGTTAAAGGCGACCCTGTGTACCCGGATGATCTCGCTCGGTGCGCGCCGGATCGGTTGCCTGTTACTGGTAGGTAACGAGCCCCTTGTGCGGCGGCTCCGAATGGACCACGATCAGCCAAGCTCGGTCCGTCACCCCGCAGTCCGGCAGCCGGCCGGGAAGCGCGCGGGAGGCGGGTCCCCACCGAGTGGGCCGGCGGCAGTGGCGCCGGCCGAGGACAGGGGGGTCTTCGCCGTACCGGCGGAGCCTGTCCAGAGAGGTTGCGCGAGAGCGTGGCCAGTGGTTGTCGCTCGGGGGTGATCGCCGGTGGTTCGGAACGCAAGTCCTCCGAAGCGGGCGCTCTCCTTCCCGAGGACGTAGCACTTCTCCCATCCCAGGTGCGGCCGTGTCCATGACCGGGCGGCCGGCGCCGGAGATGTACGTCCGAGAAGGAGGAAAGTCATGGAGTCCCTGGCTCGTGGCGGGACCAGATGGAAGCGGTTCGCCGTCGTCATGGTGCCGAGCGTCGCTGCGACGGCCGCGATCGGCGTGGCCCTTTCGCAGGGTGCGCTGGCCGCGTCGTTCAGCGTGTCCGGCCAGCAGTTCAAGGTGTCGACCGACCGCCTGGACGGCACCGGGTTCGTCCAGTACGGCGCCGTTGACGCCCAGAAGGGCGGCAAGCAGATCCCGGTGGCGGTCTCGGCGTTCTCCAACGCCAAGATCAAGAACCTGTGCCAGTCCGTCGTCGTGCCCGTCCCGGTCTTCGGCGACGTGTCGATGAAGCTCCAGGCGGGCGGCGGTAGCACCCCGGTCGAGGCGAAGAACCTCTACATCGACCTGGACCAGCTCGAGGCGGACGCGACCTTCAACAACATCAACATCGGTGTTGCCGCGGGTTCGACGTCCAAGGGCCCCGGCATCAAGAAGGGCGACAAGGCCGATCCCGGTTCGTTCGCCCAGGAGGCCGACACGGCCACCCTGACCGGTGTCAAGCAGACGGCCTGGGCGACCACGGCCGGAACGTTCAAGCTCAGCGGCCTGAAGATGAAGGTCTCCAAGGGCAAGAACGAGTGCTACTGACGCACTGAGCGTGCGGGCACGGGGGAGCCGATACCAGGCCCCAGGCCGTATCCCTGTGCCCGTGCGCCGGTCCTTCCGACAGCACCGAGCACCACCAGCTCACGTACCACCGAATTGCCAGTCCCGAGGAGCTGTACGAGATGAGCGCCGACACGCGACCACGGCTGAGCGAGACAATCGGCCGGCAGCGCCGTTCCTTCCGGGTTTGGCGTGGACAACGCCCGTACTGGGCGGGGCTGCTGACCCTGCTGGCCGGCATCCCGATCATGTACATCCCCTACGCGAACCTCACGATCGGTTCCCTGACCGTCCGCATGGCGACGACGGCGGGAGCAGGCTCGCTGATCATCGGCGTGCTGCTGGTCGTGCTCGGTCTGACCATGTGGTTCCAGCCCGCTTCACGGGTGTTCGCCGGTGTCGCGGCGATCCTGCTGTCGCTGGTGTCCCTGGTCGTCTCCAACTTCGGTGCCTTCCTGATCGGCTTCCTGCTGGGACTGATCGGCGGTGCGCTGGCGGTCTCCTGGGCCCCCGGCAAGCCGGCCAGGGCCGGTGCCGCCGAGGACACCGACGGTCCCCGCGGGCGTGCGGACGACGGCGCCGGCGACGGGTTCGACGCGTTCGGCGGCGGGCGGCCCGCGGCGGCCGGAGCGGGCGGTTCGCGCGGCGTACTGGACGACCTGTCAGGTAAGAGCCCGACCAACGGGACGAACGGGAGGCACCGTGCCGGGTGACGAGCTGCACGACGAGGGCGCAGCCGCCGGGGCGAGATCCGGGCGGCACGCGGCGCCGAGGAAGCCGCTGCTGACGCGGTTGCACGTGCCCGCCGGCAAGGCGATCGCCATCGCCGCCATGCCCTCCGCCGTGCTCATGGGCATGGGGCTCACGCCCCAGCTGGCCATGGCCAAGCCCAAGCCCCCGGAGAGCCCTTTCCGGAACGGTCCGTGCGTGACCGCGCCGGACAAGGTGGACGAGCAGGACGCCAAGGCCGAGGACGACGCCAAGGCGAAGGACAAGGACAAGAAGGACGGTGCGAAGGGCGGCGCGGACACCGCCGAGCCGTCCGCCTCGCCCTCCGGCACGGACGAGGACAAGACGTCCGAGCCGTCCGCCGGCCCGGAGGGCGGTGAGCCGTCGGACTCCGCCACGCCGTCGCCGTCCGCCTCCCCCGAGGAGGAGGAGAAGGACGGCGGCCTGCTGGGCGGCGTCGGTGACGCGCTCGGCGGTCTGCTCGGCGGCGGTGACTCGGCCGAAGAGGAGTCCACCGCCTCGCCGAGCCCGAGCCCGTCGGCGTCCGAGGACACCGCGTCCGAGGAGGCCACGTCCGACGACACGAAGACCGAGGACTCCGGTTCCGCCACCGACAAGGTGACCAAGCCGGTCGAGGACACCCTGGACGGCGTCACCCGTCACGGCGACGGGGAGAAGACGGTCAAGGACACCGTCCACGGTGCCGTGGGCACCGTCGACAACGTCCTGCCCGGCGGCGGCCTCGACGGCACGGACGCCGACGGCAAGAAGGGCTACCCCTGCGTCGTCGAGAACAAGCAGAAGGGCAAGGACGAGCAGACCCCCGTCACCCTGCCCGACGACCCCTGGCACCTGGAGTCCTCCGCGCTCACCCTGCGCGGCCTGGACTACGAGGGCGTCGTCAACGTCACCACCCAGAACGGCAGCACCAAGCAGGCCCTGAAGTTCACCGCCGACAGCGTGGACATCGGCGACCTGCACCAGATCGTCGACGACCCGACGTCCGGGAAGAAGTACCACGTCCAGGCGCGCGAGGGCTCCACGTCCACGATCCGCGGCGGCAAGGTGACGATGTACACCGAGAAGCTGCAGGGCAACCTCTTCGGGCTGATCCCCGTGACGTTCGACCCGGAGCACCCGCCGCCCATCAACACGCCGTTCGCCTACTTCACCAAGGTGAAGATCGACCAGGCCGGCCAGTTCGGCGGCAACCTGCACGTCCCGGGCCTGCAGCAGTACATGACCTGAGGCATCGCCGCCGGTCCGGGTCCGCCCGGCCCGCGCAAGCCGTTCCGGGAGCCGCACCGCGAAGGCCCCGCTCCTCCTCGGAGGAGCGGGGCCTTCGCGTACGTACGGGGCGCGTCAGCCGCGCTCGCCGCCCAGGTGGTGCACCCGGACCATGTTGGTGGTGCCGGGGACGCCGGGGGGCGAACCAGCCGTGATGATCATGGTGTCGCCGGCGTTGTACCGCTTGAGCTTCAGCAGCTCGGAGTCGACCAGGTCCACCATGGCGTCGGTGGTGTTGACGTGCTCCACGACGAAGGTCTCCACGCCCCAGCTCAGCGAGAGCTGGTTGCGGGTCGAGACGTCGGTGGTGAAGGCCAGGATCGGCTGGGTCGCGCGATAGCGGGACAGCCGGCGGGCCGTGTCACCGGACTTGGTGAAGGCCACCAGCGCCTTGCCGTTCAGGAAGTCGGCCATCTCGGCGGCCGCGCGGGCCACGGCGCCGCCCTGGGTGCGCGGCTTCTTGCCCGGGACCAGCGGCTGCAGGCCCTTGGACAGCAGCTCCTCCTCGGCCGCCTCGACGATCTTCGACATCGTCTTGACGGTCTGGATCGGGTACTGGCCGACCGAGGACTCCGCGGAGAGCATGACCGCGTCCGCGCCGTCCAGGATCGCGTTGGCGACGTCGGAGGCCTCGGCGCGGGTCGGCCGCGAGTTGGTGATCATCGACTCCATCATCTGGGTCGCCACGATCACCGGCTTCGCGTTCCGGCGGCACATCTCCACCAGGCGCTTCTGCACCATCGGGACCTTCTCCAGCGGGTACTCCACCGCCAGGTCACCGCGGGCCACCATCACGCCGTCGAAGGCCGCGACGACCTCTTCCATGTTGGCGACCGCCTGCGGCTTCTCCACCTTGGCGATCACCGGCACCCGGCGGCCGACCTCGTCCATGACGCGGTGCACGTCCTGGACGTCCTTGGCGTCCCGCACGAAGGACAGCGCGACCAGGTCGCAGCCCATGTCCAGGGCGAACTTCAGGTCCTCGATGTCCTTCTCGGACAGCGCGGGGACGTTCACCGCGGCGCCGGGCAGGTTGATGCCCTTGTGGTCGGAGATGACACCGCCCTCGATGACGATGCAGCGCACGCGGGGGCCGTCGACCTCGACCACCTGGAGCGCGACGTTGCCGTCGTTGATCAGGACCGGGTCGCCCTTGGAGACGTCGCCGGGCAGGCCCTTGTACGTGGTGCCGCAGATGGTCTTGTCACCGGGCACGTCCTCGGTGGTGATGACGAACTCGTCACCGCGCACCAGCTCCACCGGACCGTCGGCGAAGGTCTCCAGGCGGATCTTCGGGCCCTGGAGGTCGGCGAGGACACCGACGGCGCGGCCGGTCTCCTCGGCGGCCTTGCGGAGGCGGTGGTACCGCTCCTCGTGCTCCGCGTGGGTGCCATGGCTCATGTTGAAACGGGCCACGTTCATACCGGCTTCGATCAGCGTCTTGAGCTGATCGAAGGAGTCAACGGCGGGGCCCAGGGTGCAGACGATTTTCGAACGGCGCATGGGCTGAATCCTATCGGTTTGTTTCAGAGCGGAATATTCCACCTGGCGGAAGCGCCGATAACTAGGCGCTGACCAGTGCGTATGTCTGGTTGGCGATCTCCAGCTCCTCGTCGGTCGGCACCACGGCCACCGCGACCCGGGAGTATTCGGGCGAGATGATGCGCGCCTCGCCGGACCGCTCGGCGTTCAGCCGCGCGTCCACCGCGAGCCCCATCTCCTCCAGGCCCCGCACCGCGGCCTCCCGTACGGGCGCGGAGTTCTCGCCGACGCCCGCGGTGAACGCCACCGCGTCGACCCGGCCCAGTACCGCGCTGTAGGCGCCGATGTACTTGCGCAGCCGGTGTATGTAGATGTCGAACGCGAGCGCCGCCTGCTCGTCCCCCTCGTCGATGCGCCGCCGGATCTCCCGCATGTCGTTGTCGCCGCAGAGCCCCATCAGGCCGCTCTTCTTGTTGAGCAGGGCGTCGATCTCGTCGCTGGACATCCCGGCGTTGCGCTCCAGGTGGAAGATCACCGCCGGGTCGATGTCGCCCGAGCGGGTGCCCATGACCAGGCCCTCCAGCGGCGTCAGGCCCATCGAGGTGTCGACGCAGCGGCCGCCGGCCACCGCCGAGGCGGAGGCGCCGTTGCCCAGGTGCAGCACGATGACGTTGACCTCGGACGGGTCCTTGCCCAGCAGCCTGGCGGTCTCGCGTGAGACGTACGCGTGCGAGGTGCCGTGGAAGCCGTACCGGCGCACGCGGTGCGCGTCCGCGGTCTCCACGTCGATCGCGTACCGGGCCGCGTACTCCGGCATCGTGGAGTGGAAGGCGGTGTCGAAGACCGCGACCTGCGGCAGGTCCGGGCGCAGCCGCTGCGCGGTCCGGATGCCGGTGATGTTGGCGGGGTTGTGCAGCGGCGCCACCGGCACCAGCCGCTCGATCTCCTTGAGCACCGCGTCGTCGATCACGGTCGGCTCGGTGAGCTTCAGGCCGCCGTGCACCACCCGGTGGCCGATCGCGGCCAGCTCGGGGGAGTCCAGGCCCAGCCCGTCCGCGGACAGCTCGTCCGCGACGGCCTTCAGCGCGGCGTCGTGGTCGGCCATCCGCTCCTCGCGCTCGCGCTTCTCCCCGCCGGTGGCCAGCGGGGAGTGCACCAGCCGCGAGGTCTGCTCGCCGATCCGCTCGACCAGCCCCACCGCCAGCCGGGCGCCCCCGTTCATGTCCAGCAGCTGGTACTTCAGCGAGGAGGATCCGGAGTTCAGGACGAGGACTCGGGTGGCGTCGGTAGTCATGGAGAAGCTTTCGGGTCGGGTACGGGAGGGGTACGGAGGGACGGGGTCAGCGGCCGGCCGGGGCCGCGCCGCCCTGGGCCTGGATGGCCGTGATCGCGACGGTGTTGACGATGTCCTGGACCAGGGCGCCGCGCGAGAGGTCGTTGACCGGCTTGCGCAGGCCCTGCAGGACCGGGCCGACGGCGACCGCGCCGGCCGACCGCTGCACGGCCTTGTAGGTGTTGTTGCCGGTGTTCAGGTCCGGAAAGACCAGCACGGTGGCCCGGCCCGCGACCTCGGAGTCCGGCAGCTTGGTGCGGGCGACGTCGGCGTCCACCGCGGCGTCGTACTGGATCGGGCCCTCGACCAGCAGGTCGGGGCGGCGCTCGCGGACCAGCTCGGTGGCCTTGCGCACCTTGTCCACGTCGGCGCCGGAGCCGGAGGTGCCGGTGGAGTACGACAGCATCGCGATCCGCGGCTCGACGCCGAACTGCGCGGCGGTGGCCGCGGACTGGATGGCGATGTCGGCCAGCTGCTCGGCGTTCGGGTCCGGGTTGACCGCGCAGTCGCCGTACACCAGGACCCGGTCGGCCAGGCACATGAAGAAGACCGACGAGACGATCGCGGCGTCCTGCTTGGTCTTGATGACCTCGAAGGCGGGCCGGATCGTGGCGGCGGTGGAGTGCACGGCGCCCGACACCATGCCGTCGGCCAAGCCCTCCTGCACCATCAGGGTGCCGAAGTAGGAGACGTCGGCGACCACGTCGTACGCCAGCTCGTACGTGACGCCCTTGTGGGCGCGCAGCTCCGCGTACCGCTCGGCGAAGCGCTCGCGCACCGGCGCGGTCTGCGGGTCGATGATCTGCGCGTCGCCCAGGTCGATGGAGAGGTCGGCGGCCCGCTTGCGGATCGCGTCCTCCTCACCCAGCAGGGTCAGGTCGCACACGTCGCGGCGGAGCAGCACGTCGGCGGCGCGCAGCACGCGCTCCTCGGTGCCCTCGGGCAGCACGACCCGGCGGCGCCCGGACCGGGACCGCTCGATCAGCTCGTGCTCGAACATCATCGGCGTCACGCGGTCGGACTTCAGGACCGAAATGCGCTTGGTCAGCTCGACGGTGTCCACGTGCCGCTCGAACAGGCCCAGCGCGGTCTCCGCCTTGCGCGGCGAGGCGGCGCTCAGCTTGCCCTCGATGGCGAACAGCTCGGCCGCCGTGGGGAAGGACCCGCCGGGCACGGATATCACCGGCGTACCGGGGGCCAGCCGGGCGGCCAGCGCCATGATGTCGGGGCCGGGGCGCTCGCCCAGGGTGAGCAGCACGCCGGCGATGGGCGGGGCGCCCGCGCTGTGCGCGGCGAGCGCGCCGATGATCAGGTCAGCGCGGTCGCCGGGCGCGACGACCAGGCTGCCGTCGGTCAGCGCCTTGAGGAACGTCGGCAGCATGGCGCCGCCGAAGACGAAGTTCCTGGCGTCCCTGGCCATCCCGGAGTCGTCGCCGAGCAGCACCTCGCCGCCGAGCGCGTGCGCGATCTGGGAGACGGTCGGCGCGGAGAGCGAGGGCTCCTCGGGGAGCGCGTAGCAGGGCACCGGGAGGTGGGTGGCCAGCCGCTCCACGACGGCCGTGCGGTCGGCGGCGGCGACCCGGTTCACGACCATGGCGACCACGTCGCAGCCCATGGAGTCGAAGGCGCGGTAGGCGTTGCGTGCCTCGTCCCGTACCGACTCCGGCTCCTGGTCGCGGCCCGCGACGACCGGCAGCACCGAGGCGCCGAACTCGTTCGCCAGCCGGGCGTTCAGGCTCAGCTCGTCGGGCAGGCCGGTGTCGGCGTAGTCCGTGCCCAGCACCAGGACGTAGTCGTACTCCCTGGCGACGTCCAGGAAGCGGTCCACCAGCCGGGAGACCAGCTCGTCGGTGCCCTGCTCGGCCTGGAGGGCGTTCGCCTCCTCGTACCCCATGCCGTACACCGAGTCGGCGGGCTGGGTGAGGCGGTACCGCGACCGCAGCAGGTCGAAGAGGCGGTCCGGGCCGTCGTCGTGCACGAGCGGGCGGAAGACGCCGACCCGGTCGACATGGCGGGTCAGCAGTTCCATGACCCCCAGCTCGATGACCTGGCGTCCGTCGCCGCGGCCGATGCCGGTCACGTACACGCTCCGCGTCACGTGCGATCTCCGTCCTTTTCCGTTGCTCACGGGGAAAAATTACCCGATATGGTGGCCTTGCCCCCCTTGACAATACCTGCGCCAGTGGATAAGCCGCTCTCTCCCAGTGTCCATGGTCGGTGCCGGTGGGCGAAGGCGGGTGCGGGAGGCGGGTGAGGACCCGTGTGCGGGGTACCCGGAGACGGAGTACCCGAGGCGCGTGAGGTCACCGGTCACCGGCCCGTGAAACAATCGCATCGGCTCACCAGAACCAACATCGAGCACAGGAGACTCAGCACGATGCGTATCGGAGTCCTGACCGCGGGCGGCGACTGCCCCGGCCTCAACGCCGTGATCCGCTCTGTGGTGCACCGCGCCGTCACGGGCCACGACGACGAGGTCATCGGCTTCGAGGACGGCTTCAAGGGTCTGCTCGACGGCCGTTACCGCAAGCTCGACCTCGACGCCGTCGGCGGCATCCTCGCCCGCGGCGGCACGATCCTCGGCTCCTCCCGCCTGGAGCGCGCCCGGCTGCGCCAGGCCTGCGAGGACGCCAAGGACATGTCGAAGGAGTACGGCATCGACGTGCTCATCCCGATCGGCGGCGAGGGCACGCTCACCGCGGCCCGGATGCTCGCCGACGCGGGCCTGCCGGTGGTCGGTGTGCCGAAGACCATCGACAACGACATCTCCTCCACCGACCGCACCTTCGGCTTCGACACGGCCGTCGGCGTGGCGACCGAGGCCATCGACCGCCTGAAGACCACCGCCGAGTCGCACCAGCGGGTCATGGTCGTGGAGGTCATGGGCCGCCACGCGGGCTGGATCGCGCTGGAGTCCGGCATGGCCGGCGGCGCCCACGGCATCTGCCTCCCCGAGCGGCCCTTCGACGTGAACGACCTGGTCAAGATGGTCGAGGAGCGCTTCGCGCGGGGCAAGAAGTTCGCCGTCGTCTGCGTCGCCGAGGGCGCGCACCCCGCCGAGGGCACGATGGACTACGCCAAGGGCGAGATCGACCAGTTCGGTCACGAGCGCTTCCAGGGCATCGGCACCAAGCTCGCCGTCGAGCTGGAGAAGCGGCTCGGCAAGGAGGCCCGCCCGGTCATCCTCGGCCACGTCCAGCGCGGCGGCACCCCCACCGCGTACGACCGGGTGCTCGCCACCCGCTTCGGCTGGCACGCCGTCGAGGCCGCGCACCGCGGCGAATTCGGCAAGATGACCGCGCTGCGCGGCACGGACATCACGATGGTGCCGCTCGCCGAGGCGGTCACCCACCTCAAGACCGTGCCGGCCGACCGTATGCACGAGGCCGAGTCGGTCTTCTGACCCGGCCGGGCCGTTCCCGGCGCCCGGTCCGTCGGGGCCGGGAACGGCTCACGCCTCCCCGACCTGGTCCCAGAAGTGGGCCAGCACGTCGGCCAGGAATTCGCGGCCCGCGTCGCTGGACTCCGCGGCGGTCTCCACGCCGCCGCCCCAGCCCAGGGTCCCGGCCATCCGCCGGTGGTACTCCTCGAACAGGAACTCCAGCGCCTTCTGCACCCGCGGCTTCGGCAGCCCCAGTGACTTGTACACCGGGCGCACGTACGCCTGCCAGCGCGTCGTCGCGGCGCTGCGCAGCATCTCCGCCAGCTGCTGCTCGCGGCCGGTCAGCCGGATCAGCGCGGGCAGCGGGAGGTCCAGCTCGACCTTGAGCGCCGCGGCCTGCCGGTCGTTGCCCTGCCACTGCCCGGTGGCCTCCATCCGCTCGTACGCCGGGATCTCCATTCCGATGCGCAGCGCGAGGTCGTCGGCGGCGATGCCCCGGGCTATGCGGTACTCGCGCAGTGTGTCGGGGGTGCCGAGCAGATCGCCGGGCGCGCACCACAGGGCGCCCGCGAGCGCGTTCAGCTCGCTCTCCGTCGGCGAGCCCTCGCCGCGCTCCCATGCGGCGATCGTCCGTGGCTGAATCGGTTTTCCGTACGCGGCGTTGATGCCGTACGCGACGTGCGCGGGCGTCATGCCGAGAGCCTCGCGCATGCGCTTGGCTGCCTGGGCGTCGAAGGGTGGGCGGCGCTCGCCCCTGTCTGGCGTGTGCACGGCCACACCGTAAAGGACCGGGATATGTCTACGCGGGTAGTTCTGCTCTTCGCTTCGAAAACTCGTAGCAATATACGGGTTGCAGAGAGTGATCTTGTGACGGTGGGTGATTTTTTCACGTACCGTGAGCGGGAGGCGAGAGGATTCTCGGCCAAAGATGACTGCTTACTGAGCGCTCGCTCAGCCAGGTCGACTCGCCGGCCGGGTCACCGGTCGGCGTCGGCCATCGGCTCCAGCCGGAACAGCTGGTGGTCCACCTCCTCGCGCGGCCACTGGACGACCCGCGCGCCGTCGCCCGTCGCGCCGCCCGCGACATCGAGGTACTGGCCGCTGTGCCGCGCGGCGATGCGGTACGCGCCGCCGGGCTGGGGCTCGAACAGGAACTTCTCGTTCTCGGTGCCGACCGCGCGCCACTGGATCAGCCACGCGCCCTCCTTCTCCGAGACGTCCTCGATGACCAGCACCTTGCCGCTGTGCTCGGCCATCAGCCGGTACGAGCCGTCCCCGGCGGGCTCCAGGGAGAACTTCTCGTGGTCGTCCGCGCCGCGCGAGAACTGGATCACGGGCGCGCCGTCGGCGGTGGACGCCTCGCTCACGCACAGCACCTTGCCGCTGTGCACGGCGACGATGCGGGCGCGGGACGGCAGAGCGGCGGACGGTGCGGAGGGAACGCTGGACATGGCGGGCCTCCTCGCGGCGTCATGGCTACCGGGCACGCTAGGCCGCGCGTCACCCGTCGTGCCAGAGCCGTTTCGGCTGGCGTCCCGCGGGCCGGGGCTCAGCCCTTCACCGCACCGCCCAGCGCGAAGCCGCCGCCGAGGCGGCGGGCGATGAGGACGTACAGGAGCAGCACCGGGGTCGAGTAGATGACGGAGAAGGCCGCGAGCTGGCCGTAGACCACGGTCCCGCGGTTGCCGAAGAAGTCGTTGATGCTGACCGAGGCGGGCATCTGCTCCGGATCGAGCAGGAGCATGAAGGGGACGAAGAAGTTGCCCCACATCATGACGAAGGAGTAGACGGTGACGACCGCGATGCCCGGACCCATCAGGGGCAGGACGACGCGGAGCAGGGACTGCATGGAGGAGGCGCCGTCGGTCCAGGCCGCCTCCTCCAGCTCCTTCGGCACGCCGTCCATGAAGTTCTTCATCAGCCATACGGCGAAGGGGAGTTGGGACGCCGCGAAGAACAGGATCGTCCCGTGCACGGTGTCGATCAGCTCGACCTGGACGAACAGGGCGTACACCGGGACCATGATCGCCGTGATCGGCAGGCAGGTGGCGAAGAGGATCGTGGCCAGGAAGGCGCTGCCCGTACGGGAGCGGTAGCGGGACAGCGGGTAGGCCGCCAGGGCCGCGCAGACGATCGTCAGGAGGGTCGCTCCGCCGCACAGGACCAGGCTGTTGAGGAGCGGGGTGAAGGTGACGTCGGGGACGAGGACCGCGTCGAAGTTGCCGAAGGTGAACTCGTCGGGGACCTTCACCCGCAGGTCGGCCTGCGCGTCCAGGGACGAGAGGACCACCCAGGCCAGGGGCAGGACGAAGGCGGCCGCGACCACCAGGAGCGCCGCGTCCGCGGTGAGGCGGCGGACGGTGCGGCGGGCGGCCGGGGTGCGCTTCACGGAGCCGGGCACTCAGACCTCCGTGCGCAGCAGGCGCATGTAGACGAGGGAGAAGAGGGAGCCGACCAGGAGCAGGAGCAGGGCCACCGCCGTCGCGTAGCCGATCATGCTGTTCTGGAAGGCCTGTTCGTACATGTACAGGGGCAGCGTCTGGCTGCGGTTGCCGGGGCCGCCGCGGGTCATCACCCAGATCAGGCCGAAGACCGAGAGGGTCTGGAGGGTGTTGAGCATGAGATTGGTGCCGATGGAGCGGCGGATCATCGGGAGCGTGATGTGCCACATGCGGCGCCGGCCGCTCGCGCCGTCGACCTGGGCGGCCTCGGTGATCTCCTTGGGGATCTCGTTCAGGGCCGCCGAGTAGACCAGCATCGAAAAGGCCGTGCCGCGCCAGACGTTGGCGAAGGAGACCGCCAGGATCGGCAGGGTGTAGAGCCAGTTCTGGCCCGGCAGGTGCAGCCAGTCGAGCACCGCGTTCAGGGTGCCTTCACGGCGGAAGAAGGCGTAGAGCAGGAAGCCCGCCACCACCTCCGGCAGTACCCAGGCCACCACCACGATGCCGCCGGTGAGCGTGCGCACCGGTCCGGAGGCGCGCTGCATCAGGGCCGCGAGCGTCAGGCCCAGGGTGTTCTGGCCGATCAGGGACGAGACGACCGTGAAGACCAGCGTCAGCCAGACCGCGTTGCGGAAGTCCTTGTCGCCGAAGGCCTCGGTGAAGTTGTCCAGGCCGACGAAGGACGACTCCGCCTGGCCGGTCAATTGGAGGTCGGTGAAGGCGAGGTAGACGCAGTAGCCGATCGGGCCCGCGAGGAAGAGCAGCAGCAGGACGACGCCGGGGCCCGCCGGCAGGGCCCGCGCCAGGCTGCGGCGCGGGCGCGTACCGACGGCGCTCACTTCTTGATCACTTCGCCGTTCGTGATCGAGTCCAGCTCCTCGTCGTAGGTCCTCGCCGCCTCCGCCACCGAGGTGTCACCCGTCGTGACGCCCTCCATGGCTTCCTGGATCGCGGTGGAGACCTTCGGGTACGCGGGGTAGGCCGGCCGGTAGTGGGTGTGCGCGACCAGGTCCGTGAAGAACTTGATGCCGGGCTGCGCCTTCACGTACTCCGGGTCCTCGGCGACGTCCTTACGGACCGCGATGCCGGAGTTGGCGATGTACCACTTCCGCGCGTTCTGCTTCGTCTGCATGGTCTTGATGAACTCGAAGGCCAGGTCCGGGTTGCCCGCCTTGGCCGGGACCGCCCATGTCCAGCCGCCCGACATGCTCACCTTTCCGGGGGCCCGGCCGTCCTGTGTGGGCATGTGCGCGAGGCCCAGCTCCTTCGGCCACTCGGGCCACTCGTGGCCCGAGCCCTCGATCCAGTCCTGGGGCAGCCAGGAGCCGTCCAGGTTGATGGCGAGCTTGCCCTCGGGCAGCAGCTCGCCACGGGTACGGGTGCCGATGTTCGGGTCGAGCGCGTCGGAGACGTCCGGGCCGAGCTTCTCCTTGTAGACGGTCTCCACGAACGTCAGGGAGTCCTTGAAGCCCTTGCCGGCGGCGACCCACTTCTTCTGCTCCGGGTCGTACAGCGGGTCCTCGCCCGTGCCGTAGAGCAGCATCTCGAAGCCCTGCATCGTGGCCATCTCGCCCGCGGGCTTGCCGGTGTAGACGTTCAGCGGGATGACGCCGGGGACCTTCTTCTTGATGGTGCGGGCGGTGTCGAGGATGTCGTCCCAGTTCTTCGGCTGCCAGTCCGTGGGCAGGCCCGCCTTCCTGAAGATGTCCTTGCTGAACCAGAGGCCGCGGGTGTCGGTGCCGTCCGGCACGCCGTACGTCCTGCCGTCCTCGCCTCTGGCCGCGGTCTTCGCGGTGTCGATGAACTGTTTCCAGTCCTTCCACTTCTCCAGATAGGGGTCGAGGGGCTTCAGGTAGCCGCTGGTGATGTCGGAGTTGATGAGGAAGGTGTCCTCGTAGACGAGGTCGGGCGCCGTCCTGGGGGAGCGCAGCATCTGCTGGAGCTTCGTGTAGTACTCGGAGTCCGGTGCCTTGATCGGCACCAGCTTCACCTTCTTGCCCGGGTGCGCCTTCTCGAACTCCTTCTTCATGTCGGCCAGGTACGTGTCCATGACCCGGACCTTGTTGTCGGTGGACTGCTTGAACGAGACCTTGACGACATCCGGGTCGCTCCCGGAGCCGCCGCCGCAGGCGGTCAGCGTGGCGGCGGCGAGCACGGCGGAGAGGAACATCAGCGGGACGGCAGGACGCACAGCAGTACCTCCAACTGGCCACGACGGGCTGCACGGTGACCGTAAGGTGACCGGTTGGTCAGGTCAATGGTCCGACCAGCGGTACCGCAATTCGGGGCGTCCGACGTGGCCGTACTGCGGAGCCCGGACGGCCCGCCCGGCGTCCACCAAGTGCTCCAGATAGCGGCGTGCGGTGATCCGCGAGATGCCCACCGTCTCGGCCGCCGTGCCCGCCGACAGCCCCTCGGGGGCCGCCCGCAGCGCGTCGGTCACCACCCGCAGCGTGGCCCGGGTGAGCCCTTTGGGCAGGGTGGCCGGCTGTGGTGCCCGCAGCGCGCCGATGGCCCGGTCCACCTCGTCCTGGCCGCTGGCCTCGCCCGCCGACGAGCGGAAGACGGCGTACCGGGTGAGCCGGTCGCGCAGCGTGGAGAACGTGAAGGGCTTCAGGACGTACTGCACGATGCCCAGCGACACGCCCTCCCGTACGACGGTCAGGTCGCGGGCCGAGGTGACCGCGAAGATGTCCGCGGTGTGCCCGGCCGCGCGCAGCGTCCGTACCAGCTGCAGACCGTGCCCGTCGGGCAGGAAGAGGTCCAGCAGGAGCAGGTCGACGGGGTGCTGGTCGAGGTGGCGGCGGGCCGCGGCGGCGGTGTGCACCGTACCGGAGACGGTGAAGCCGGCGATCCGGCCGACGTACAGCGCGTGCGCGTCGGCCGCCACGGGGTCGTCCTCGACGACCAGCACCCGGATGGGGGCCTCCTCCGGGGGCGGCGGGGTGCCGCCGGCCTTGTCGGGCGGTGGCGCACCGCCCGTGCCGTCCTGTGGGGTCATACCGGCTGCTCCGTCCGCAATGGCAGGCGGACGGCGAACGCCGCACCGCCCTCGGGTGCCCGGTCCAGCGTGACCGTGCCGCCGTGGCGGCGCACGGTCTGCCGCACGATGGCCAGCCCCAGGCCCCGGCCGTGCACCGTAGGGCCCGCTTCCTTGGTCGTCCAGCCGCGCCGGAAGATCTCCTCGGCGTTTCCGGGATCCACGCCGGGCCCGGAGTCGGCGACCCGGAGCAGCAGCTCGCCGTCCGTGGCGCGGGCCGTGACCACGACGCGGCCCGCCTCACCTGCGGGGTGACCGCCCGAAGCGGCGTCGATCGCGTTGTCGACGAGGTTGCCGAGGACGGTCACCAGATCGCGTGCGGGCAGCCGGTCGGGCAGCAGTCCGTCGTCGATCCCGCTGTCCTCGGTCAGCGTCAGCTCCACACCGTACTCGTTCGCCTGCGCTGCCTTGCCCAGCAGGAGCGCGGCCAGTACCGGCTCGGCGACCGCGCCCACCACCCGGTCGGTCAGGGTCTGCGCCAGCTCCAGCTCGGCGGTGGCGAACTCCACGGCCTCCTCGGCGCGGCCCAGCTCGATCAGCGAGACGACGGTGTGCAGCCGGTTGGCGGCCTCGTGCGCCTGGGAGCGCAGCGCCTCGGCGAAGCCGCGTACCGAGTCCAGCTCGCCGGAGAGCGCCTGGAGCTCGGTGTGGTCGCGCAGGGTGACCAGCGTGCCGCGCCGCTCGCCGCCGTCGACCGGCGCGGTGTTCACGACGACCACCCGGTCGGCGGTCAGGTGCAGCTCGTCGACGCGCGGGCCGGGGGAGAGCAGCGCCTCGGTGAGCGGCGCGGGCAGCCCGAGCTCCGCGACCGGCCGGCCCACCGCGTTCCCGGCCAGGCCCAGCAGCTCACGCCCCGCGTCGTTGATCAGGGCGACCGCGCGCCGCCCGTCGAGCAGCAGCAGGCCCTCGCGTACGGCGTGCAGCGCGGCCTGGTGGTAGTCGTGCAGCCGGCTCAGCTCGGCGGCGTTCATGCCGTGCGTGTGGCGCCGCAGCCGGGCGTTGGCGACGTACGTGCCGAGGCCGCCCAGGGCCAGCGCGCCGGCCGCGACCGCGATCAGCGAGAGCATCTGGCGGCGCAGCCCGCCGCTGATCGTCTCGACGGTGATGCCGGAGCTGACCAGCGCGACCACCTTGCCGCCGGACCGTACCGGCGCCACCACCCGCACGGACGGCCCGAGCGTCCCCCGGTGCGTCTCGTGGAAGACCTCGCCGCGCAGCGCCGGACCGATGTGGCCGAGGTACTTCTCGCCGATGGCGGACGGCCGTGTATGGGTATACCGGGTCTTGTCGGTGTCCATCACCACGACGAAGGCCACGCCCGCGTCCTTGCGCACCCGCTCGGTGTACGGCTGGAGCAGCCGCGTGGGGTCCTCGGAGCGGACCGCCCGCGCGACCCCGGGGGCATCGGCCACGGAGGTGGCGACGGCGGTGGTCTGGCGGCGCGCGGTCTCCTCGGCCCGCTCGCTCGCGTTGAGGTACGCGAAGACGGCGCAGCCCGCCACGACGACCGCTATGAGGACGGCCTGCATGGCGAAGAGCTGGCCGGCCAGGCTGCGGGGGCGGGGGAGGCGCATGTGCATAAGTTTGCCCGGTCACGTTTACATGAACGAAATGTACGTAAGGGTGACGTGATCAAGAGGGGGGTGCATAGTCGCCGGGACTTTGTTTTGCGTTCAAGAGCCGCAGGTCGCACGCAGAACCGGACAATCGAGGACAGGAGGCAGTCGTGGCCGCAACGACCCTGCCGGGTGGCGGGACCCCCGGCGAGCCCGGCACGCCCGCGCCGAAGAAGCGTGACCGCACCCACTACCTCTACATCGCCGTCATCGGCGCCGTAGTGCTCGGCATCGCCGTCGGCTTCATCGCCCCCGGTGTCGCCGTGGAGCTGAAGCCGCTCGGCACGGGCTTCGTGAACCTCATCAAGATGATGATCTCGCCGGTCATCTTCTGCACGATCGTCCTCGGCGTCGGCTCGGTCCGGAAGGCCGCCAAGGTCGGCGCGGTCGGCGGCCTGGCGCTCGGCTACTTCATGCTGATGTCGACCGTGGCGCTCGCCATCGGCCTGGTCGTCGGCAACATCCTGGAGCCCGGCTCCGGGATGCACCTGACCGAGACGGTCCGGGACGCGGGCCAGGCGCAGACCGAGGGCGGCGGCGAGTCCACCTCGGAGTTCCTGCTCGGCATCATCCCGCACACGCTGGTGTCCGCCTTCACCACCGGTGAGGTGCTGCAGACCCTGCTGGTCGCGCTGCTGGTGGGCTTCGGCCTCCAGGCGATGGGCCGCTCGGGCGAGCCGATCCTGCGCGGCATCGGCCACCTCCAAAGGCTGGTCTTCCGCGTCCTGTCCATGATCATGTGGGCGGCGCCGGTGGGTGCCTTCGGCGCCATCGCCGCGGTGGTCGGCGAGACCGGCCTGGACGCGCTGAAGTCCCTCGCCGTCATCATGGTCGGCTTCTACGTCACCTGCCTGCTCTTCGTGGTCGTCGTCCTCGGCGCGCTGCTGCGTCTGGTCGCCGGCGTGAACATCTTCGCGCTGCTGAAGTACCTGGGCCGCGAGTTCCTGCTGATCCTCTCCACCTCCTCCTCCGAGTCGGCCCTGCCGCGGCTGATCGCGAAGATGGAGCACCTGGGAGTCAGCAAGCCGGTGGTCGGCATCACCGTCCCGACCGGCTACTCCTTCAACCTCGACGGCACCGCCATCTACCTGACGATGTCCTCGCTGTTCGTCGCCGAGGCGATGGGCGCACCGCTCTCCCTCGGTGAGCAGATCTCCCTCCTGGTCTTCATGATCATCGCGTCGAAGGGTGCCGCCGGCGTCACCGGCGCGGGCCTGGCCACCCTGGCCGGCGGCCTCCAGTCGCACCGCCCCGACCTGGTCGACGGCGTCGGCTTGATCGTCGGCATCGACCGCTTCATGAGCGAGGCCCGCGCGCTGACCAACTTCGCCGGCAACGCCGTCGCCACGGTCCTGATCGGCACCTGGACCAAGGAGATCGACAAGGCCCGCGTGGGCCAGGTCCTGGCCGGCAATGTCCCCTTCGACGAGAAGACCCTCGTCGACGACGGCCACGGCCCGTCCCCCGAGGCCGACGCGGAGGTCCCGGAGCCCCGCGCCGACGACAAGAAGGCGGTCGTCTGACCGGCCCGCCCCGCAGGCCCCACGAAGCCCTCGCCGCGCGCCGCGGCGAGGGCTTCGCCCGTGTCCGGAGTTCGCGATCACGTGCGGAATTTCTCGATTGCGTCTCAGGGTGTAGCGGGCCGGAAACGAACCCGTGGCGGGACTGTCCCCGGACGCTGTGAAGCGGCAGAGTCGTCAGGGCCGGCGGGAAGTCGCCGGTGAACGGGGGCACGGGGGATCACGGGGGAGCGGGGCCCGCCGGCGGCAGACGCCGGCGGGCCCCTTTCTTGTGCGTACGGGCAGGGGGTGCGACACCGGCCCGCAAGCACGTCCGTACGGCCGTCAGCCCTCCGGGCGCAGCCAGACCGTGGCGAGCGGCGGGAGCACCGGCGCGATGGACGCGGGCCGGCCGTGGTACGGCACCGGCTCGGACTTCAGCCGCCCGGTGTTGACCACCCCGCTGCCGCCGAACCGCTCCTCGTCGGTGTTGAGCACCTCCCGCCAGGCCGGCACGTTCTCCGGCACGCCGAGGCGGTACTCGTGGCGCACCACCGGCGAGAAATTGCAGACCGCGAGCAGCGGACCGCCCTCGGCGTCGTAGCGCACGAACGAGAAGACGTTGTCCTCCCACGCGCCGCCGTCGATCCACGAGAAACCGCCCGGGTCGGTGTCCCGCTCCCACAGGGCCGGGGTGGCGGAGTACAACCGGTTCAGCTCGCGGACCAGGTCGCGGACGCCGCGGTGGTCCGGCTCGGCGGAGTACGCCGGGTCCAGCAGCCACCAGTCCGGGCCGTGCCCCTCGGACCACTCGGCGCCCTGCGCGAACTCCTGCCCCATGAAGAGCAGTTGCTTGCCCGGGTGGGACCACATGAAGCCCAGGTACGCGCGGTGGTTGGCGCGCTGCTGCCACCAGTCGCCGGGCATCTTCGAGACCAGCGCCCGCTTGCCGTGCACGACCTCGTCGTGCGAGATGGGCAGCACGTAGTTCTCGGAGTACGCGTACACCATCGAGAACGTCATCTCGTTGTGGTGGTACTTGCGGTGCACCGGCTCCTTGGACATGTAGACCAGCGAGTCGTGCATCCAGCCCATGTTCCACTTCAGCCCGAAGCCCAGGCCGCCGAAGCCGCCGGGCCCGACGTGGTGCGTGGCGCGGGTGACGCCGTCCCAGGCGGTGGACTCCTCGGCGATGGTCACCACGCCCGGGCAGCGCCGGTAGACCGTGGCGTTCATCTCCTGGAGGAAGGCGACCGCGTCGAGGTTCTCCCGGCCGCCGTGCTGGTTGGGCGTCCACTCGCCGTGCTCACGGGAGTAGTCCAGATAGAGCATCGAGGCCACGGCGTCCACCCGCAGGCCGTCGATGTGGAACTCCGAGCACCAGTAGACGGCGTTGGCGACGAGGAAGTTACGGACCTCCGTGCGGCCGTAGTCGAATTCGAGGGTGCCCCAGTCGGGGTGCGCGGCCCGCGCCGGGTCCTCGTGCTCGTACAGCGGCCGTCCGTCGAACTCCGCCAGCGCCCAGTCGTCGCGCGGGAAGTGAGCCGGCACCCAGTCCATGATCACGCCGATGCCCGCCTGATGCAGCGCGTCGACCAGGTACTTGAAGTCGTCCGGCGAGCCGAGCCGGGCCGTGGGCGCGTAGAAGCCGGTGACCTGGTAGCCCCAGGACCCGCCGAACGGGTGCTCGGCGACCGGCATCAGCTCCACGTGCGTGAAGCCCAGGTCCTTGACGTACGCGGGCAGCTGCTCGGCCAGTTCGCGGTAGGACAGGCCCGGCCGCCAGGAGGGGAGGTGCACCTCGTAGACGGAGAACGGGGAGGTGTGCACCGGCCGTTCGGCGCGGCGCGCCATCCACTCCGCGTCACCCCACTCGTGGCGCGAGACGTCGATGACCGAGGCGTTGGCGGGCGGGCACTCGGTCCGCCGGGCCATCGGGTCGATGCGCAGCGTGTGGCTGCCGTCCGGGCGCGCGATGTCGAACTTGTACAGCTCGCCCTCGCCCAGGCCGGGAATGAACAGCTCCCACACGCCGGTGGAGCCGAGGGAGCGCATCGGGTAGACCGTGCCGTCCCAGTAGTTCATGTTCCCGGCGACGCGGACGCCCTGCGCGTTCGGCGCCCACACCGTGAAGCGGGTGCCGGTCACGCCCTGGTGCTCCATGACCCGGGCGCCGAGCGCCTGCCACAGCTCCTCGTGCCGGCCCTCGCCGATCAGGTGCAGGTCCAGCTCGCCGATGGCGGGCAGGAAGCGGTACGGGTCGTGGACGGTGACCTCGTGCGCGTCCTCGCCGGTGCCGTAGGCGACCGCCAGCTGGTAGTCGGGGATCTCCGACAGCGGCAGCACCCCGCCGAACAGGCCGTCGCCCTCCTCGGGAAGTTCCACCCGCAGCCCCTTGGCCAGCACGGTCACCGAGGTGGCGTACGGGCGCAGCACGCGGAAGAGCACCCCGCCGCGCACGGGATGCGCGCCGAGCAGCGCGTGCGGGTCGTGGTGCGTACCGGACAGCAGCCGGCCGCGGTCGGTGTCGCCGAGCGGAGGGGCGGGGCGCACCCCGCCGCTGCCGCCCGCGACGGCGGGGACCTCGGCGGCCCGCGCGGCGGGAGGCTTCGCGGCCGCCCGGGCGGTGGCGGTACCGACGGTGGCGGTGCTGCGGGCGGCGACGGCCTTCGGCTCGGCGGGCTTCCGCGCCGCGGGCTTGCGGGCCGCGGGCTTCTTGGCCGGCTCCGGCCCCGCGGCGGCCCCGGCGGTCTTCTTCGCGCCGGCCGCTCCCGCCCCGGCCGTGGACTTCCCGGCGGCCGTCTTCCTGGCGGGGGACTTCCTGGCCGTCGGCTTCTTCGCGGCGGCCCGCTTCGGAGCGGGCTTCTCGGATGCCGGAGCGTCGGTCCCCGGCGCCGCGGCCGGCTTCACCTCGGTGGCCGGCGCGTCGGAGGGCTTGGCGGCACCGCGGGCCGGCTTGGCGCGCGAGGCCTTCCGCGCCGGCTTCGCGGCGGGTTCCGTGGTGGTTTCGGTGGTGGCCGCCTCCGCCTCCGGGGCGGGCCCGGAGCGCTGGGCGGGCGGGGCCTCCGGCTCACCGTCCGGTGCGCCCTCCGGCCGCGCCGGGGCCGGCAGGAAGGTGGTCGGTACGTCGGCGTCGGGCGCCGCTGCGGCAGGGTCGGACGAGGAGCGGGACGGCGGACGGGGGGTCACGGGAGGAGCCTCCTGGCGGGCAGGTCGGGCGGTCGGGGGATCGAAGGGCTGGACACGGGGGTCAGGTGCGGTCCTCGGGCGGGGCGTAACTCGTGAACGACGGGTCGCCCTCCTCCGGGTCCGCGTCGGCGTAGGGGTCGGGCCCCGCGCCCACATGGGGTTCGGTCGTCAGGTGCGCACCGGTGCCGAGGTGCGGATCGGTCCCGGCGAGGCGGCGGACGGCGGCCATCGGGATCGGCAGCCAGTCCGGCCGGTGCCGGGCCTCGTAGAGCACCTCGTACACGGCCTTGTCGGTCTCGTACGCGCGCATCAGCTCCGGAACGGAGTCCGGGTCCAGGCCGCCGGCCTCGGCGTAGCCGCGGCAGAACGCGGCCCGTGCGCGCCGCGCCCACTCCAGCGACCAGGCGTCGCCGCCGCCGGGGCCGCTGCGCGCCGCGTAGTCGAAGGACCGGAGCATAGCGGCGACGTCCCGCACCGCGGGCTGGACGTCGCGCCTTTCCGCCAGCGGCCGGGCGGGCTCGCCCTCGAAGTCGATGACCGACCAGCGGCCCTCGCCCGCGGAGCGCAGCGTCTGGCCCAGGTGCAGGTCGCCGTGGATGCGCTGGGCGGCGAACGTACGGCCGTCCTCGCCGAGCGTGGTGAGCGCCTGGAAGGCGGCGCGCAGCCGGTTGCGGTACGGGCGCAGCGCCGGGACCGCGCGGGCCGCCGCGTCCAGTCGCTCGGTCATGCCGGTGGCGATCCGCTCCAGGTGCGTGCGGCGCAGCTGGGTGGTGGGGAGCGTCTCGGCGAGCGCGGTGTGCACCTCGGCGGTGGCGTGGCCGAGCGCCCGCGCGGAGCCGGTGAAGTCGGCGCGTACCGACAGGGCGTTCAGCGCGAGCTGCCAGCCGTCGGCCGCGCCGTCCAGGAACGGGGTGAGCACACCGAGAGTGATCGGTTCTGCGGCGTGGTGCCGGGGCCCGTCGGCCGGATTCACCGGGCCCGCCGCCGATGACTCGAACCATGCGACAGGCCCCGGTACCCGCGAGCACTTGGCGCGGGCCAGGGCCAGCGGGAGTTCCAGGTCCGGGTTGAGGCCGGGGGCGGCCCGGCGGAAGACCTTCAGGATGTAGGCGTCACCGAACACCACCGAGGTGTTGGACTGTTCGCCGGTCAGCGGCCGGGCGGTGAGGCCGGAGGCGAGCGAGGCGTCCGGCTCGACGGTGAAGCGGAGCGCACCCAGCTGGCCCGGCACCCGCAGCCGTTCCAGCAGCAGCGTGCACAGCCGCGGGTCGAGCAGCGCGTCGTAGACCGTACGCCCGGCCAGCGGTCCCTCGTCCGGGCGGCCGATCAAGGCGTGGGCGAGCCGCGGCGGCAGCGTGCCGTGCACGCCGAGGAACAGCTGGTAGCAGTCGTCGTCCTCCGGCGCCCGGGCCGGGCCGCCGGGCTGCCGGGCGCGGACGAGGAGGTGCAGCAGCCCGGGAGCGGCGGCGGCCCCGTCGACGGGCAGCAGTTCGGCGGCCGACACGAGATCGAAGCCGCTGACCGGCCGTCCCTTGCCGGCGAACCACCGCTGCCGCGGCACCCATTCGCGCAGCAGCGGGACGAGCGAGGGCAGCAGCCCGGGCGCGGCGGTGACGGGCGGCCGGTGGTGCCGGCCTTGCAGAGCACGGGTCGAGGCGGTTTCCGACATGACGTCGCGTCCTTTCCCCGGGCACACGACAGCTACGGCAAAGTGTCCCGGAATACGGCCTTTACTGTGGGGCGGTGCGGGACGTGTCGGGCGAGGATCGTCCGTACGGCAGCGGATCCGCGGCAGGATTCCCCACGCCCGCAGGCTCGGCGTGTGACTCGTCCGGCCCGTGCGGCAGTAGGGAGACTGCCCGGGCGAAAGGTCGAAAAACTCCCGAACACGCCTTGCGTGCATGTACGGGCGGGTAATGCATGCCCCCGCCGCGGTGGCCGGCCGGCCACCGCGGCGGGCCCGTACGCGGCGGTGCGCGGGCGCTCCGTACGGCGCGCCCGCGCGGCACCGGCCCACAGGCCCGGCCGGTGCCCGGAACGTCCTGCCGGCTAAGCCACCGCGTCCTTGCGCAGCCGGAACCAGTAGAAGCCGTGTCCCGCGAGGGTCAGCAGGTAGGGCAGCTGGCCGATCGCGGGGAAGCGCACGCCGCCGATCAGTTCGACCGGGTGACGGCCGTCGAACGACTGCAGGTCCAGCTCGGTGGGCTGGGCGAAGCGCGAGAAGTTGTGCACGCACAGCACCAGGTCGTCCTGGTACTCGCGCAGGAACGCCAGCACCGCGGGGTTGGACGACGGCAGCTCGGTGTACGTGCCCAGCCCGAAGGCGGGATTCTGCTTGCGGATCTCGATCATGCGCCGGGTCCAGTGCAGCAGGGACGACGGCGAGGACATCGCGGCCTCGACGTTGGTCACCTGGTAGCCGTGGACCGGATCCATGATCGTGGGCAGGAAGAGCCGCCCCGGATCGCAGGAGGAGAAGCCGGCGTTGCGGTCCGGCGTCCACTGCATGGGGGTGCGCACCGCGTCCCGGTCGCCCAGCCAGATGTTGTCGCCCATGCCGATCTCGTCGCCGTAGTACAGGATCGGCGTGCCGGGCAGCGAGAGCAGCAGGGCGGTGAACAGCTCGATCTGGTTGCGGTCGTTGTCCAGCAGGGGCGCGAGCCGGCGGCGGATGCCGATGTTGGCGCGCATCCGCGGGTCTTTGGCGTACTCCGCGTACATGTAGTCGCGCTCTTCGTCCGTGACCATTTCGAGGGTCAGCTCGTCGTGGTTGCGGAGGAAGATGCCCCACTGGCAGCCGGACGGGATCTCCGGTGTCTTGGCGAGGATTTCCGAGACCGGGTACCGGGACTCGCGGCGTACCGCCATGAAGATCCGCGGCATCACCGGGAAGTGGAACGCCATGTGGCACTCGTCGCCGCCGGTCTCCGGGTCGCCGAAGTAGTCGACCACGTCCTCCGGCCACTGGTTGGCCTCGGCCAGCAGCACCGTGTCCGGGTAGTGCGCGTCGACCATGGCGCGCACCCGCTTGAGGAAGGCGTGCGACTGCGGGAGGTTCTCGCAGTTGGTGCCCTCCTCGGCGTAGAGGTAGGGCACGGCGTCCAGCCGGAAGCCGTCGATGCCCAGGTCCAGCCAGAACCGGAGCGCGGAGATCATCTCCTCCTGGACCGCCGGGTTCTCGTAGTTCAGGTCCGGCTGGTGGGAGAAGAAGCGGTGCCAGAAGTACTGCTTGCGTACCGGGTCGAAGGTCCAGTTGGACGCCTCGGTGTCGACGAAGATGATCCGGGCGTCCTGGTACTGCTTGTCGTCGTCCGCCCAGACGTAGTAGTCGCCGTACGGCCCGTCGGGGTCGCTGCGGGACTCCTGGAACCACGGATGCTGGTCACTGGTGTGGTTCATCACCATGTCGATGATCACCCGCATGCCGCGCTGGTGCGCGGCGTCCACGAACTCCACGAAGTCGGCGAGGTCACCGAACTCCGGCAGCACCGAGGTGTAGTCGCTGACGTCGTAACCGCCGTCCCGCAGGGGGGACTTGAAGAACGGCGGCAGCCAGAGGCAGTCGACGCCCAGCCACTGCAGATGATCCAGCTTGGCCGTCAGGCCCTTCAGGTCGCCGATGCCGTCCCCGTTGCTGTCCTGGAACGAGCGCACCAGGACTTCGTAGAAGACGGCCCGCTTGAACCATTCGGGATCGCGGTCCTTGGCCGGAGTGTCCTCGAACGTGTCGGGGACGGGCTCGTTGACGATCAATTGGGTGACCCTCCGATCGGTGAGGACGGTCGCAGGGACAGTACGTGCGCGGGCGCCATGGCGCGTCCCGGCTCAAGGCGCACATAGTTGTCCCTGCCCCAGTGGTAGGTCTCGCCGGTGAGCTCGTCGCGCACCGGTACGGACTCGTGCCGGTCGAGGCCGAGCTCCGGCATGTCCAACGACACCGTCGCCTCGTGGGTGTGGTGCGGGTCCAGGTTCACGACCGTGATGACCACGTCGGCGCCCTCACGCTTGGAGTAGGCGAGGACCGCGTCGTTGTCGACATGATGGAAGTGCAGATCACGCAACTGCTGGAGTGCCGGATGGCGGCGGCGCAGCCGGTTGAGTGCCGTGATGAGGGGAGCGATGCTACGGCCCTCACGGCCCGCTGTCTGCCAATCGCGGGGACGCAGCTGATACTTCTCCGAATCCAGGTACTCCTCGCTCCCGTCTCGTACCGGAGTCCCCTCGCAGAGCTCGTAACCGGCGTAGACCCCCCACGTCGGGGACAGCGTGGCCGCGAGCACCGCGCGTACCTCGAAGGCCGCCCGGCCGCCGTGCTGGAGGTACGCGTGGAGGATGTCCGGCGTGTTCACGAAGAGGTTCGGCCGCATGTAGGAGGCCGATTCGCGGGACAGCTCGGTGAGGTACTCGGTCAGCTCGTGCTTGGAGTTGCGCCAGGTGAAGTAGGTGTAGGACTGCTGGAAGCCGACCTGCGCGAGGGTGCGCATCATGGCGGGGCGGGTGAACGCCTCCGCCAGGAAGATCACGTCCGGATCGGTGCGGTTGATGTCCGAGATGACCTTCTCCCAGAACACCACCGGCTTGGTGTGCGGGTTGTCCACCCGGAAGATGCGGACGCCCTTCTCCATCCAGAAGCGCAGCAGCCGCTCCGTCTCCTTCACCAGCCCGCGGAAGTCCGCGTCGAAGGCGATCGGGTGGATGTCCTGGTATTTCTTCGGCGGGTTCTCGGCGTACGCGATGGTCCCGTCGGCGCGGTGGTGGAACCACTCCGGATGCTTGTCCAGCCAGGGGTGGTCCGGCGAGCACTGCAGGGCGAAGTCCAGCGCCACCTCCATCCGCAGGTCCCGCGCGGTGCGCACGAAGTGCGCGAAGTCCTCGAAGGTGCCCAGGTCCGGGTGGAGGGCGTCGTGCCCGCCCTCGGCCGAGCCGATCGCCCACGGCGAGCCGACGTCGTGCGGGCCCGCGGAGAGCGCGTTGTTCGGGCCCTTGCGGTGGGTCGTGCCGATCGGGTGGACCGGTGGCAGGTAGACCACGTCGAAGCCCATCGCGGCGACCTCCGGCAGCCGCTCGGCGGCGGTCCGGAAATTGCCGCTGACCAGGGTCCCGTCGGGCGCCTCGTACGCCCCCTCCGAACGCGGGAACATCTCGTACCAGGAGCCGTACAGCGCCCGGCGCCGCTCCACCAGCAGCGGCATCGGCCGGGAGGCGCTGACCAGTTCGCGCAGCGGGTGCCGGCCGAGGATCTCCAGGGCCTCGGGGGTGAGCGCGGCGGCCAGCCGGGTGGCCGCCGGCAGGCTCTCGTCGCGCAGCGTGTCGGCCACCCGGAGAATCGATTCGCGCCCCGCGTTCTTCGGCACCCCGGCCGCCGCCCGCTCGTGCAGATCGGCGCCTTCGGCCAGTACCGGACCGGTGTCCTGACCGGCCGGGATCTTGACCTGCGCCACGTGCCGCCAGGTGCTCACCGGGTCCGACCAGGCCTCCACGGTGTACGTCCAGCGGCCCTCGGCATCCGGGGTGACCGTGGCGCCCCAGCGGTCGGTCCCCGGCGCCAGCTCCCGCATCGGCGTCCACGGGCCGCTCCTGCCGTTCGGATCGCGCAGTACGACATTGGCCGCGACCGCGTCATGGCCTTCCCGGAAGACCGTGGCGGACACTTCGAAGGATTCGCCGGTCACCGCCTTGGCCGGGCGGCGCCCGCAGTCGATCTGGGGACGGACGTCCAGGACGGGAATGCGACCGATCATGGGATCACCTGAGACTTGGGACACTTTGCGGGGTGTTGTCCTTTGTATCTCCGCGGCGGGCTTACGGGTTGCGGGCATGAACGGTCCTGTCGCCTTTCACTCGGTTGGAGGTGCGCAGGGCGGGACACGCAAGGGAAGGGCGCGTTCCGACTGAGCCTTCCCACGCGCCGCGGCCGGGCAATCCGCCCGCGGATGAACTACTCGTACGTAACAGCGCAAGCCGAGCACGCCGCGCGAACCGGCCGCCGCGCGGCGTCCGGACAGCAACGGACCGGCCCCGCCGTCGGGCGGAGCCGGCCGTCGTGCCCGGCCCGTAAGGGGACCGCGTCAGGAGTCCCCGACCCGCAGCAGCCGGTTCGGCGAGCCGAGGGCGCTCTGCACCTGGCCCTGCGAAGCGTGGCCCACCAGCTCCTTCTGGACCTGCTTCGGCGTCGCCTTCGGGTGCTCCGCCAGATACAGCGCGGCAGCGCCCGCGGCGTGCGGCGCGGCCATCGAGGTACCGGAGAGGGTCCTGACGGCCGTGTTCCCCGAGTGCCACGCCGACGTGATCCCCACACCCGGCGCGAACAGGTCCACGGCCGGGCCCCAGTTGGAGAACTCCGCGCGGACGTCCTTGCTGCTGGTGGCGCCGACGGTGACGGCCTCCCGCACCCGGGCGGGTGAGAACAGGTCGGCCGGCAGCCCGTCGTTCCCGGCCGCGACGGTGAACGTCACCCCGGCGGCGACCGCGTTGCGTACCGCCTGGTCCAGCTGCGGCGAGGGCATGCTGCCCAGACTCAGGTTGGCCACGGCGGGCTTCCGGGCGTGCTGCGCCACCCAGTCGATGCCGGCGATGACATTGGCGGTGGTGCCGGAGCCCTTCGCGTCCAGCACCCGTACGGAGACGATGCCGGCCTTCTTGGCCACGCCGTGTTTCTCACCCGCAATGGTGGCGGCCACATGGGTGCCGTGGCCGTTGGTGTCACTCGCGTCCGCGTCGTCACCGACGAAGTCCCACCCGCTTCTGACCCGCCCGCCGAAGTCGCTGTGACCGGCGCGTACGCCGGTGTCCAGCACGTACACCTCCACCCCGGCACCGCTCCCGGGCGCGGTGTAGGACTTGTCCAGCGGCAGGCTCTTCTGGTCGATCCGGTCCAGGCCCCAGGACGGCGGGTTCTTCTGGGTGGTCCCGGGGGCCGCGGCGGTGTCCGTCAGCCGTACCGTGCGGTTCTGGCTCACCGCGGCCACCGCCGGGTCGGCCGCGAGACGCCGGGCCTGGGTCTCGTTCGCCCGTACCGCGTAGCCGTTGATGGCCTTGTGGTACGTCCGGCGGATCGCCACCCCGTACTTGGCCGCCAGGTTCTTCCCCGCCGCGGACCGCGCCTCGACACCCCGGGTGCCCGCCTTGAGGGTGACGATGTAACTGCTGTTCACCGCGCCGGACGCCCCCGCTCCCAGAATCCGGCCTTCGGGCGGCGCGGCGTGGGCCGGCAGCGTGGCGGCACAGAGCAGGGCCGCCGAGGCGGCGGCCGTACCCCCTGCCGTCAGCCGTCGCCGGGCTATTCGTGTCCAGGCCATGTACGGAGTTCCCCTCTTCAACTCGACAGGCGGGCAAGGGTGTTGCGGTCCTGTGGCGCCGGCTGCCGCACCGCGCTCCACGGACGCCATCCTGCAGCCTTCCGTGACCCAGGAGTCAGTACAAGAGCGGACGAGGGGGCGGAATCGGCCATATCGGGTGGGCTGTGCATGGCGAAGGTTGCGGTGATTTCTGGCCGGATTCCCGCGCCCCGGCAGCCCTCGCGCCCACCGGGGCGCCCCCGGCCGGACCCCGCGGGGCGCTCCAGGGCAGGCACCTCAGCCAAGAGGCGTACGCCCCGGTCGGCAAGGGGCGCACAGGTGCACACCTGGCGCGCGGGGCGGGCCTTTCGAGCGGTTGTCAGCGGCACGAAGCGCGCGCTGTGGTTGCCGCGGGCGGCCCGCCGCTACGGTCGGAGCGTGAAGGCCATTCGTCGATTCACCGTGCGCCCTGTCCTTCCCCCGTCCCTACGACCGCTCAGCGAACTGGCGCGGAACCTGCGCTGGTCCTGGCACACCGAGACCCGCGAGCTCTTCCACTCCCTGGACCCCGACGGCCGGCAGCGGCCCGGCTCCGACCCCGTCCAGCTCCTCGGCACCGTCACCGCCGAACGCCTCACCGAGCTGGCCGCCGACCGGCGCTTCCTGCGCCGCCTCACCGCCTGCGCCGACGACCTGCAGGACTACCTCTCCGGCCGCCGCTGGTACCAGTCCGTCGACGGCGCCCTGCCCCGGGCCGTCGCCTACTTCTCACCGGAATTCGGCATCACCGCCGCCCTCCCGCAGTACTCCGGCGGCCTCGGCATCCTCGCCGGCGACCACCTCAAGGCCGCCTCCGACCTCGGCGTCCCGCTCATCGGCGTCGGCCTGCTCTACCGCCACGGCTACTTCCGCCAGACCCTCTCCCGAGAGGGCTGGCAGCAGGAGCACTACCCGGTCCTCGACCCCAACGAGCTGCCCCTGGAACTGCTCCGCGAGGCCGACGGCGCCCCCGCCCAGGTCTCCCTCGCGCTGCCCGGCGGCCGCCGGCTGCGCTCGTACATCTGGCAGGCCCGCGTCGGCCGCGTCCCCCTGCTCCTCCTCGACTCCGACGTCGAGGAGAACGGCCCCGGCGAACGCCAGGTCACCGACCGCCTCTACGGCGGCGGCAGCGAGCACCGCCTCCTCCAGGAGATGCTGCTCGGCATCGGCGGCGTACGCGCTGTCCGTACGTACTGCCGGCTCACCGGCCACCACGCGCCCGAGGTCTTCCACACCAACGAGGGCCACGCCGGCTTCCTCGGCCTGGAACGCATCCGCGAACTGTCCGAAGACGACGCCGGCGGGCTGGATTTCGACAGCGCCCTGGAAGCCGTACGCGCCGGCACCGTCTTCACCACCCACACCCCCGTCCCCGCCGGCATCGACCGCTTCGACCGCGAACTGGTCGCCCGCCACTTCGGCCCCGACGGCGAACTCCCCGGCATCGACGCCGCCCGGGTCCTCGGCCTCGGCATGGAGAGCTACCCCGGCGGCGAGCCCAACGTCTTCAACATGGCCGTGATGGGCCTGCGCCTGGCCCAGCGCGCCAACGGCGTCTCCACGCTGCACGGCGGCGTCAGCCGGGAGATGTTCGCCGGACTCTGGCCCGGCTTCGACCCCGACGAGGTACCGATCACCTCCGTCACCAACGGCGTGCACGCACCCACCTGGGTCGCCCCCGAGGTCTTCCGCCTCGGCGCCAAGCAGATCGGCGCCACCCGCGCCGAGGACGCCCTCACCGTCGGCGGCTCCGAACGCTGGTCGGCGGTGGCCGACATCCCCGACCCCGCCATCTGGGACCTCCGCCGCACCCTGCGCGAACAGCTGGTCACCGAGGTACGCATGCGGCTGCGCGCCTCCTGGCGGCAGCGCGGCGCCGCCACCGCCGAACTGGGCTGGATCGACTCCGTCCTGGACCCCGACATCCTCACCATCGGCTTCGCCCGCCGCGTGCCCTCCTACAAGCGCCTCACCCTCATGCTCCGCGACCGCGACCGCCTCATGGAGCTGCTGCTCCACCCCGAGCGGCCGATCCAGATCGTGGTGGCCGGCAAGGCGCACCCCGCCGACGACAGCGGCAAACGCCTCGTCCAGGAACTGGTCCGGTTCGCCGACGACCCGCGCGTCCGGCACCGCATCGTCTTCCTGCCGGACTACGGCATGGCCATGGCGCAGAAGCTCTACCCGGGCTGCGACATCTGGCTGAACAACCCGCTGCGCCCCCTGGAGGCCTGCGGCACCTCCGGCATGAAGGCAGCGCTCAACGGCGCGCTGAACCTCTCCGTCCTCGACGGCTGGTGGGACGAGTGGTACGAGCCGGACTTCGGCTGGTCCATCCCCACCGCCGACGGCACCGCCACCGACGAGGAACGCCGCGACGACCTCGAAGCCGCGGCCCTCTACGAACTCCTCGAACAGCGTGTCGCGCCCCGCTTCTACGAGCGCGACGAGGCGGGCGTGGCCCACCGCTGGGTCGAGATGGTCCGCCGCACACTGGTCACCCTCGGCCCGAAGGTCCTGGCGGGCCGCATGGTCCGCGAGTACGTCGAGCGGCTCTACGCCCCCGCCGCGCACGCGCACCGCGCCCTCACCCCGGACGCCGCGCGCGACCTCGCACGGTGGAAGGCCCGGGTACGGGAGGCCTGGCCGCGGGTCGCCGTCGACCACGTCGAGACCGGCAGCGCCGCCACGCCCGCCAACGGCCAGGCCGAACTGGGCGGCACCCTGGCCCTCCGCGTCCGGGTGACCCTGGACGAGCTGGCCCCCGAGGACGTCGAGGTACAGCTGGTGTCCGGCCGGGTCGACGAGTCCGACCGGATCGCCGACCCGCTCACCGTGCCGCTCAAGCCGGCGGGCGGCCCCGACATGGAGGGCCGCTGGCTCTACGAGGGCCCCCTCGTCCTGGACCGGACGGGCCCCTTCGGCTACACCGTCCGCATCCTCCCCGCCCACCCCCCTCCTGGCCACGGGCGCCGAAATGGGCCTGCTCGCGACCCCTTCGGAGACCACGGGCGAGGCGGCGGGAGTACTCCTGCGCTGACCGGCACGGCCCCGGCCGGCAGAGCGAGGAACGAGACGGAAGAGCGGTGCCCGGAGGGATGTCGGGAGCCTCCGGGCACCGCTCGGTCTGCGGGCGACGCGCCGATCCGTACGGCTGGCGGGGTACGGATCACCCCGTGCGCCACGCGGGGTACGGATCACCCTGTGGACAACGCCCGCCGGGTGATCCGCCCCGCTAAGCTCCCCGGACTGTAAGGGGGGCCTGGTGGCGGAGCGTTACTTCACGTTGACGCCCGTCCACGCCGCCTCGACGCCCTTGACCTCGGCGCCGTCCGCGCCGTACAGGTCGGTGGCGGCCTTGACGGTCGCCTCGCGGGCCGCCTTGTAGTCGGTCGTCGAGGTCATGTACGCGGTGAGCGCCTTGTACCAGATCTTCTCGGCCTTCTCCCGGCCGATGCCCTCGACCTTGGAGCCGTCGGCGGTCGGGCTGTCGTACTTCACGCCGTCGATCTCCTTCGCGCCGCTGCCCTCGGACAGCAGGTAGAAGAAGTGGTTGGCGATGCCCGAGGAGTAGTGCACGTCGACGTCGCCGGCGCCCTCCTTCCAGAAGTCCAGCGAGTTGCCGTCCTTGCTGGGCTTGTCCATGTACCGCAGCGGGCTGCCGTCACCGTTGATGTCGATCTTCTCGCCGATGAGGTAGTCGCCCGGGTCCTCGGCGTTCTCGGCGCTGAACTCGGTCGCGGTGCCGAAGATGTCGGAGGTGGCCTCGTTCAGGCCGCCGGACTCGCCGCTGTACTCCAGGTTCGCGGTGGCCGAGGTGACACCGTGCGACATCTCGTGCGCCGCCACGTCCAGGGCGGTCAGCGGGTGGGTGTTGCCCTCGCCGTCGCCGTACGTCATGCAGAAGCAGCTGTCGTCCCAGAACGCGTTCACGTAGTTCTGGCCGTAGTGCACGCGGGAGGTCGCGCCCTTGCCGTCGCCGTTGATGCCGCTGCGGCCGTGCACGTTCTTGTAGTAGTCCCAGGTGACCTGGGCGCCGTACGCGGCGTCGACGGCGGCGGTCTGCGGGTCGTCGCCCTTGCCGGTGCCCCAGGTGTCGTCGTCGTCCGTGAGCAGCTTGCCCTCGCCGCTCTCCTTGCCGCCCAGGTCGTACGTGGCGTGGCCGCCGCGGCTGTCGTCGGTCAGCTCGTAGCCGCCGCTGCCCTTCTTGGTGGCCAGCTCGACCTTGCCGCTGTACATGCTGGTGCCGGCGCCGGTCTCGATGGCCTGGTGCTGGAAGAGCTTCTTGCCGGTGTTCGCGTCGGTGACGACGTGCAGCTCGCTGGGCGTGCCGTCCTTCTGGACGCCCTTGACCACGGTCTCGTACGCGAGGACGGGCTTGCCGGAAGCGGCCCAGATGACCTTGTTCGGGGTGGCCGCGTCGGACTTCTTGATGCCCTCGGTCTTCCCGGACACCGACCGGGCCGAGGCCGCGGCCTTCCTGGGGGCGATCTTCGCGGTGGTGGAGGTGACCTTGACGGCGGCCTTCGTGGCCTTGGTGGCCGACGTGATGGCGCCGCCCCTGGCCTGGTGGACGATCAGGTCACCGCCGAGGACGGGCAGGCCGTCGTAGGTGCGGTCGTAGCGGGTGTGGGTGGTGCCGTCGGCGTCCTTGACGACGTCCTTGACGACCAGCTTCTCCTTGGCGCCGAGCCCGAGCTCCTCGGCGGTCCTCGCCTTGGTGGCCTGCGCGTCGCGGAGCAGTTCCGCGCGGTGCGAGGCGGTCATCTTGACCGGTGATCCGGCGGCCTCGTGGGAGGTGGGGGCCGCGCCCGCCGTGCCGGTGGCGATGCCGGCCGCGAGCAGTGCTGCCGCGGCGACGGAGGCGCCGGCGATACGGGTGGTGCGCGATATGTGGGGGGTCACGCGTGCTCCTTCAACTTTGCCAAATGGTGGGGGTGCAAAGTGATGCGGGTGGTACGTGCGGGGTCAGCGTGCCATTCCAACGGACGGCTGTCACCGGGTAATTGGGGGCGGTGTGCAATTTGTTCGCAAAGAGCGCGCTGTCGTCCGCATAACGGAGGAGTGCCACCCCCGCCGGGCGGCGGGGGTGGCACTCCTGGTCGTGTGTCTGCCGGGGGACCGGGTCAGAAGGTCAGCTTCCAGCCGTTGAGGCGGCCGGTGTCACCGGAGTACACGTCGCGGATGCGGAGCTTCCAGGTGCCGGAGGCGTTCTCCGAGGAGGCGTTGACCGTGTAGGTGGCCTTCACGTCCGCCGCCGAGTCCCAGGCGCTGGAGTTCTTCAGGCGGTACGCCGTGCCGTCCGGCGCGACCAGGTCGAGGACGAGGTCACCGCGGTAGCTGTGGGTGATGTCCACGCCGACCTTGAGCGTGCTCGGGGCCTTGCCGGTCCGGTTGACGGCGATCGACGAGGTGACCGCGGCACCCGCGTCCGGGATCGCCAGGGCGTTGTTGTTCTCGTAGACGTTGTCGCCGGGGTCGCCCGGGTCGCCGCCGTCGCCGACGCGGCTGCCGACGTTCACCGCGGCCCAGGTGTTGGCGACCGTGTTGTACGTCGCGGTGTCCTTGCCGAAGAGGTCGGCGGCGGCGTTCAGGGTGGCGGTGCGGGCCGCCGCGTAGTTGGTGGTGGAGCTCATGTACTGGGTGAGCGCCTTGTACCAGATCTTCTCGGCGTTGGCCCGGCCGATGCCCGGCACGGGCAGACCGTCGGAGGTCGGGCTGTCGTAGTGCACGCCGTTGATGTCCTTCGCGCCGCTGCCCTCGGACAGCAGGTAGAAGAAGTGGTTGGCGATACCGGAGGAGTAGTGCACGTCGACGTTGCCGACGCCGGAGTACCAGTAGTCCTTGGACGCGCCGTCCTTGCTGGGCTTGTCCATGTAGCGCAGCGGGGTGCCGTCGCCGTTGATGTCGATCTTCTCGCCGACGAGGTAGTCGCCCGGGTCCTCGGGGTTGTCGGCGTTGAACTCCACGGCCGCCGCGAAGATGTCGGAGGTCGCCTCGTTCAGGCCGCCGGACTCACCGCTGTAGACGAGGTCGGCGGTGGCGGAGGTGACGCCGTGCGTCATCTCGTGCGCCGCCACGTCGATCGAGGTGAGGGGCGCCGCGTTGCCCGACCCGTCGCCGTAGGTCATGCAGAAGCAGCTGTCGTCCCAGAAGGCGTTGACGTAGTTGTTGCCGTAGTGGACCCGGCTGTACGCGCCGACGCCGTCGCCCTTGATGCCGCTGCGGCCGTGCACGTTCTTGTAGTAGTCCCAGGTGAGCTGGGCGCCGTAGGCGGCGTCCACGCCCGCGGTCTGGACGTTCTGCGGGGTGCCGTCACCCCACACGTCGTCGGCGTCGGTGAAGAGCGTGCCGGTCCCGGAGGAGCCGTGGTTGAGGTTGTACGTCTTGTGGTTGCCGCGCGTGGTGTCCGTCATGGTGTACGACGGCGCGGTCCCGATGGTCACCTTGCCGCTGTACTGGCTGTTGCCGGTGCCCTGCTCGATGCCCTGGTACTGGAAGAGCTTCTCGCCGGTGGTGGCGTCGGTGATGACGTGCAGCTGGTTCGGCGTCTGGCCGTCGTCCTGCAGCCCGCCGACGACGGTCTCGTACGCGAGTACCGGCTTGCCGTCCGCCGCCCAGACCACCGTGCGGGGCTCCTTGGCGACGGACTTCTCCGCGCCCTCCGCCTTCGAGGCCTTCAGTGCCTTCGCCTCGGCGGTCGCCGGCGTCACGGTCGCCTTGGTGCCGGCCACGGCTATCCGGGCCGTGACGCCCTTGGTGACCCGCTCGACCTTCCCGGCGCGGGTCTCGTGCACGACGAGGTCGCCGCCGAGTACGGGCAGTCCCTTGTAGGTGCGCTCGTACCGGGTGTGGGTGGTGCCGTCCCGGTCCTGCTGGACGTCCCGGACGACGAGCTTCTCGTCGGCGCCGAGCTGGAGCTTCTTCGCCGTCTGCGCGGTGGTGGCCGCCGCGTCCTTCAGCAGCTCCGCACGCTGCGAGGGGGAGAGCTTGACGGGCAGGGCGCCAGCCCGGGGCTGGGCGTGGGCGGTGCCGGGGTTGGGCGCCGCGTTGCCCGCGCCGGTCTGCACGCCGACGGCGAGCAGGGCCGTCACGGCGACGAGGGTCCCGGTGGCCGTCGCACGTCTGCGGGCCTGGCCGGAGCGTCCATGGGGGGTGCGTCTCACGCTGGCTCCTTCTGCGGGGCAGCGGCGGGATGGGCCGCTGCCGGGGGGACCGGCCGGCTGGGTGGCCGGCCGGGCAGAACAAGTGCGTGTGGGGGGAGCGGTACGTGCGTGACCGGCGCGGGCAGTGATGCTGTGGGGACCCGCTCCGACTGCCGCGCAGCTTCCCACCTGCCGGGGCCGATTGACAGGGTCCGGACAACGATATGGCCGGAAACCGTCCGTAGAGCGGCGGACGGTGTTCGTATAACGGTCAACCAATCGGGGATGGTCAGTCGGCCTCGACGCGCACCTCGTCCCGGACGCGGCCCGCCTTGGGGGCGAAGGCCTGGAGGCCGACGGATCCGGGGCCGGCGTCGAGCGAGTACGCCCCGCCGTCCAGGGTCCCGGGCACCGCCGGCGCGTACCGCGGCCCGTACGAGCCGCGGGCGAACGGCGCGCCGGTCTGGAACACGCCCCGTACCGCCACGGACGCGACACACAGTGCGCCGGGCACGAGGGCGACGATCGCGCCGGAACCCGGTCCCTTCCCCTTCGGCGGCGGCCCCATGGGCGGCATCCCCCACGGCGCGCCGGGCTGCTGCCCGTACAGCTGCGGAGGTACCGGCTGCTGTCCGTGCGGAGGGTACGAAGGGCCGGGGGAGGCGGCGGCGTGGTCATGGTCAGCGTCTTGTCATGGCGGTGTCACTGGACCAGGCTCTCCCGCCAGGCGTCGTGAAGGCCGGCGAAGTGGCCCTTTCCGGCGATGAGCCGGCCGGGGGCGCCGTCCTCGATGATGCGGCCTCCGGACATCACCAGGACGCGGTCGGCGATCCCGACCGTGGAGAGGCGGTGGGCGATGACGACGGCGGTGCGGTCGCGGAGGACGGTGTGCATGGCGCGCTGGACGGCGCGTTCGCCGGGGATGTCGAGGGAGGAGGTGGCCTCGTCGAGGACGAGGACGGCCGGGTCGGCGAGCAGCGCGCGGGCGAAGGAGACCAGCTGGCGCTGGCCGGCGGAGATGCGGCCGCCGCGCTTGCGTACGTCGGTGTCGTAGCCCTCGGGGAGCGCGCTGATGAACTCGTGCGCGCCGATGGCCTTCGCCGCCGCCTCGATGTCGGCACGGGTGGCGTCCGGGCGGCCGAGGGCGATGTTCTCGGCGACCGTGCCGGAGAACAGGAATGCCTCCTGGGTGACCATGACGACCCCGCGCCGCAGGTCGGCGGCGGACAGGTCGCGGAGGTCGACGCCGTCCAGGAGGACCCGGCCCTCGCTCGGGTCGTAGAAGCGGGCGAGCAGCTTGGCGAGGGTGGATTTGCCCGCGCCCGTGCTGCCCACCAAGGCGACGGTGCTCCCCGCGGCCAGCGTGAGGTCGAAGCGGGGCAGCACCTCGCCGCCCGTGCGGTACCCGAACCGGACGCCGGCGAACGTCACTTCGCGGCCGGGGCGGCCGGCGGCGCGCGCGGGCAGCGGCACGGGCGCGGCCGGTTCCGGGACGGCCGGGCGCTGCGCGAGCAGGCCCGCGATCTTCTCCAGGGACGCGGCGGCCGACTGGTAGCTGTTGAGGAACAGCCCGAGCCGGTCGATCGGGTCGTACAGCCGCCGCAGGTACAGCACGGCGGCGGCGAGCACACCGAGGGCCAGCGAGCCGGCGGCGACCCGGTAGGCGCCCCACAGGACGATGGCCGCGAGGGAGATGTTGGCGGACATACGCGAGAGGACCACGTACCGGGCCATCTCCAGGATGCCGGCGCCGTTGGCCCGCTCGTGGACGTGGTTCAGCCGGGCGAACGCGGCGTCGTTGGCCCGCTCACGGCGGAACGCCTGGACGGGACGGATGCCGTTGAGCGTCTCGGTGAACTTCACGATGACCGCGGCGATGGCCGTCGAGCGGCGCTTGTGGACGGTCCGGGAGCGGCGCCGGAAGGAGCGGATCAGGAACAGGAGAGGGCCCGCCGACAGCACGGCGGCGGCCCCCAGGCCCCAGTCCAGGTACAGCAGCATCGCCGTCACGTAGACCATGGAGAGCACCACTCCGGCCAGCTCCTGCAGGCCGTCGTCGAGCAGCTCGCGCAGCGACTCCACGTCGGTGGTGGAGCGGGAGATCAGCCGGCCGGAGGTGTAGCGCTCGTGGAAGTCCAGGCTGAGCGCCTGGGCATGCCGGAAGATCCGCCCGCGCAGGTCGCGCAGGACGTCCTGGCTGACCCGTGCGCAGGAGCGGGTGAAGGCGTACTGCAGGACGCCCGCGGCCAGCGCGCAGCCGAGGTAGCCGGCGCCGACGGCGAGCAGCGGGCCGTGGTCGTGCGCCCGCAGCGCGGGTACGGCGTGGTCGATGGCGTACGCGACCAGCAGCGGCCCGGCCTGCACGGCGGCCTCCGCAGCAGCTGCAGGTCGGTCGTGCCACGGGAGAGCAGCTGCCCGGTGGGCCAGCGGTCGTGGAAGGCCACCGGCAGCCGCTGCAGATGGCGGTACAGGGCGTCCCGCATCGACGCCTCGACGCCCGCCAGCGGGCGCGCGATCAGCCACCGGCGCAGCCCGAAGAGCCCGGCCTCGATGAGCCCCAGGAGCAGCAGGAGCCCGCCGCCCAGCCAGATGCCGCCCGCGTCCCGCCGTGCCACCGGCCCGTCGACCAGCCACTTCAGTACCAGCGGGATGAGCAGGCCCATGCCGGAGGCGAGGACGGCGGCGCCCGCCGCGCCGAACAGCCGGGCGCGCACGGGACGGATGTACGGCCACAGCCGCAGCAGCGACCGCACCGCGGAGCGGGGTGGAGGGACGGCGGACTCGGGGCAGTTCGCTGCAGCGCTCATCAGCAGTGAGAGTAGAAGTCACCGCTGACGGTCCTCATACGGTTTTTTTCCGCCGGAGGAGCGGTCCGGCGGCGGGCCGTCCGGAAAGCAGCGCGCCGTCCGTCAGCGGCTCACCGTCCGTCAGCGGCTCACCGCCCGGCCCGCAGCAGCCACACCGCCCGCCCCGGCATCTCCACCTCGGTACCCGCCTCGTACGCCGTGCCCGGCTCCGCCTCCTGGTCCTCGCGCGCGGTGTCGACGAGAAGTTCGTACGAACGGGCCCACGGCGCACCCGGAAGGGTGAAGCGGCCCGGTTCGGGCCCGGCGTGCAGGACGACCAGGAAGCTGTCGTCGGTGACCGGCAGCCCCCGCTCGTCCCGCTGCGGGATGTCCGTCCCGGACAGGAACATGCCCAGCCCGGTGGCGGGCGCGTACCAGTCGCCCGCCGTCATCTCCGTCCCCGCGGGCGTGAACCACGCCAGGTCCCGCAGTCCGTCCGGGCCGTTCGGGCGGCCCGAGAAGAAGGCCCGCCGGCGCAGTACCGGATGTGCCCGGCGCAGTGCGATCAGCCGGGAGACCAGCTCGGTCAGCGGCCGCCACTCCGGGTCCTCGGCCAGCGACCAGTCCAGCCAGCCCAGCTCGTTGTCCTGGCAGTAGCCGTTGTTGTTGCCGTGCTGGGTGCGGCCCAGCTCGTCGCCCGCGACCAGCATCGGCACGCCCGTGGAGAGCAGCAGCGTGGTGAGGAGGTTGCGCAGCTGGCGGCGGCGGAGCGCGCGGATGTCCGGGTCGTCGGTCTCGCCCTCGGCGCCGCAGTTCCAGGAGCGGTTGTCGTCCGTGCCGTCCCGGTTGCCCTCGCCGTTGGCCTCGTTGTGCTTGTGCTCGTAGGAGACCAGGTCGCGCAGGGTGAAGCCGTCGTGCGCCGTGACGAAGTTGACCGAGGCCTGCGGGCGGCGGCCGCCCCAGGCGTACAGGTCGCTGGAGCCGGACAGCCGGTAGCCCAGGTCCCGGACGTCGTGCTGCGCGCCGCGCCAGAAGTCCCGCACGGTGTCGCGGTACCGGTCGTTCCACTCCGTCCACAGCGGCGGGAAGGCGCCGACCTGGTACCCGCCCATGCCCACGTCCCACGGCTCGGCGATCAGCTTCACCCGGCGCAGCACCGGGTCCTGCGCGATCACCGCCAGGAACGGCGAGAGCATGTCCACGTCGTGCATGGAGCGGGCCAGCGCCGCCGCCAGGTCGAAGCGGAAGCCGTCCACGCCCATCTCGGTGACCCAGTAGCGCAGCGAGTCGGTGATCAGGCGCAGCACGTTGGGCTGCACCACGTGCAGGGTGTTGCCGCAGCCGGTGTAGTCGGCGTACCGGCGCGGGTCCTGGGCGAGGCGGTAGTAGCCGCGGTTGTCTATGCCGCGCAGGGACAGCATCGGGCCCATCTCGTTCGCCTCGGCCGTGTGGTTGTAGACCACGTCGAGGATGACCTCGATGCCCGCCGCGTGCAGCGCGCGCACCATCCGGCGGAACTCGCCCACCTGCTGGCCGCGCGTCCCCGAAGCGGCGTACGCGGCGTGCGGCGCGAAGTAGCCGATGGAGTTGTAGCCCCAGTAGTTGCGCAGCCCGCGCCGGAGCAGATGGTCCTCGTGCGCGAACTGGTGTACGGGCAGCAGCTCGACCGCCGTCACCCCGAGGCGGGTCAGATGCCCGATCGCGGCCGGATGCGCGAGACCGGCGTACGTACCGCGCAGATGCTCGGGGACGTCCGGGTGCCGCTTGGTGAAGCCCCGCACGTGCAGCTCGTAGATCACCGAATCGGCCCATGGCGTCTTCGGGCGGCGGTCGTCCTCCCACTCGTCGCCCGGCGCGTCGTCGTGCACCACCACGCCCTTCGGGACGTGCGGCGCGGAGTCCCGGTCGTCGCGCACCGTGTCCGCTATGTGCTGCTCGGGCCAGTCCCGCACGTGCCCGTACACCTCCGGCGGCAGCCGGAAGTCCCCGTCGACCGCGCGGGCGTACGGGTCGAGCAGCAGCTTCGCCGGATTCCAGCGGGCGCCGGTCCACGGGTCCCAGCGGCCGCGCACCCGGTACCCGTACCGCGTCCCCGGCAGCACACCGGGGACGAAGCCGTGCCAGATCTCGTGCGTCAGCTCGGTGAGCGGATACCGGGTCTCGGCCCCCGCGTCGTCGAAGACGCAGACCTCCACCGCCTCGGCACCCGCCGACCACAGCGCGAAGTTGGTGCCCGCGACGCCGTCCGGGCCGCTGCGGAACCGTGCCCCGAGCGGCTGCGGACTCCCGGGCCGCACCGTGACCGTGCCCGTGGCCGGTCTCGCCCGGCCCTCGTCCGGCAGTGCCTCCTGCTCAAGTGCGCTCGACACGTGGCAGCCTCCCGCGGCTCGCGACTCGATCGGGCGGTGCCGTACACGGCGTCCCGGCCGCGCGTGTGGACGTGCCCTCCCGGCAATCCTTCCCTGCACCCTTCCTTCCCCGAACCGGTCGGGGCGTCACGTTTCCCCACGAAGGGAGCGCTCGTTGAGACCACCGTGACCAACCGATCCCTGACGTACCGACCGATCCGGCGTCCCTGGACGGCCGCCGTGCCGCTGCTCACGGGCGCCGCCCTGCTCGCCGGCTGCCAGGGGCCCGGCGGGTGGACGTCGGACGCGCCGCGCGCCCTGCGGGAGGCCGTCCGGGTGCTGCCGGGCGACGGCGCACGCGGCGTACCCGCCGGGCGCCGCATCGAGGTACGGGTGCCCGACGGACGGCTGGAGCGGGTCGAGGTCACCCGGGCGGGGGACACCGGCAGCGAACCGGTGCCGGGCCGGCTCTCCCGCGACGGGCTCAGCTGGCGCTCGGCCGGCGCCCCGCTCGCGCTCGCCTCCCGGTACACCGTCGAGGCCGTGGCGCTGGACGGCCACGGGCGGCGTACAGCCCGCCAGACCTCGTTCACCACGTACGTCCCCGAACACCGCATCGTCGGCTTCTTCCGCCCCGAACACCGCTCCACCGTCGGCACCGGGATGATCGTCTCCTTCGACTTCAACCGCCCGGTGCGCGACCGGGCCGCCGTCGAGCGCGCCGTCTCCGTCACCGCGCGCCCCGCCGTGACCGTCGCGCCGCACTGGTTCGGCACCCGCCGGCTGGACTTCCGCCCCCGCGAGCCGTGGCGGCCCGGTACCGAGGTCACGATGGCCCTGCGGCTGCGGGACGTCCGTGCGGCACCCGGGGTGTACGGGGTCCAGCGGAAGACCGTCCGCTTCAGGATCGGCCGGGATCAGACCAGCGTTGTTGACGCGGCCGCGCACACCATGACGGTACGGCGCGCCGGGAAGCCGCTCGCCACCCTGCCGGTCACCGCGGGCGACCAGGGCAACCCGACGTACAACGGCCGGATGGTGATCCTCGAACGGCATCCGATGACCCGGATGGACGGCGGCACGGTCGGCTTCGGGGGCGAGTACGACATCCCCGATGTGCCGCACGCACTGCGCCTGACCACCTCGGGCACGTTCCTGCACGGGAACTACTGGGCGTCCAGGAACACGTTCGGCGTCGCCAACACCAGTCACGGCTGCGTCGGGCTGCGGGACGAGCAGGGCGGCAGCCCGTACACCCCGGCGGGCTGGTTCTACCGCAACTCGCTCGTCGGCGACATCGTGGAGGTGGTCCGCTCCCAGGACACGACGGTGGCACCGGACAACGGGCTGGGTGGCTGGAACATGCCGTGGCGCGAGTGGCTGCGGGGCTCCGCCGTCCGCTGACCGCGGCCCTCCGACGGGCCCCGGCCGCACTCTTATCCGGCCGAGTTGACCGCCCGCCGAAACCCCAGCCGTACGTCCCGCACCACGCCCACCAGTCGGTACGAAACGGTGACATGTCCGGGGAGTCCCCACCCGTACGCAGTGTGGTTATCTGGCGGCAGGCGCGCGCGTGGCCCGTGCCGCGCGCCGCGGATGCGGGCCGTGCGAGGGGAAAAGAGGCCAGTCTTGGACGTGCAGCCGATATGGGGGGCGCCGCGGGAGCGGTTTCGGCGGCGGCAGGGGGGAAAGGTCCTGCTCGCTCCGGTGCTCGGGGCGCTGATGGTGCTGGTGGCCGCGTGCGGGGGCAGCGGTGACGACGAGGGGGACAAGGGCGGCAAGGACGCGCCGTCGCAGGCAGCGGTGAAGATATCGCCGAAGGACGGCGCCGAGGGCGTCGCCACGAGCGGCGCCCTGAAGGTGACGGTGGACAAGGGCACGCTGAAGTCCGTGACGGTCAAGGACCGCAAGGGCAACGCCGTCAAGGGCAGGCTCTCGAAGGACGGCAGTGTCTGGCAGCCGGCGGGCCACCTGACCAACGCGACGGAGTACACCGTCGACGCGGTGGCGAAGGACTCCGAGGGCCGTGAGGCCGCCGAGCACGCCGACTTCACCACCCTGACCCCGAAGAACACCTTCATCGGGCGCTACGTGCCGGAGGACGGGCAGACGGTCGGCGTCGGGATGCCGGTGGATGTCCGCTTCACCCGTGGCATCACCGACCGGAAGGCGGTCGAGGACGCGATCGAGGTGACGGCCGAGCCGTCGGTGCCCATCGACGGCCGCTGGTTCGGCAACGACCGCCTGGAGTTCCGCCCCGAGAAGTACTGGAAGCCGGGTACGAAGGTCACGGTCTCCCTGAACCTCAACGGCGTCGAGGGCCGTCCCGGGGTGTACGGGACGCAGAACAAGAAGCTCACCTTCACCGTCGGCCGCAGCCAGATCAGCACGGTGGACGCGGCGTCGCACCGGATGACCGTGGTCCGCGACGGCAAGAAGATCAAGACGCTGCCGGTCACCGCGGGCGCGCCGGGCACCGAGACGTACAACGGCAAGATGGTGATCAGCGAGAAGCACGCGATGACGCGGATGAACGGCGAGACCGTGGGCTTCGGCGGCGAGTACGACATACCCGACGTGCCGCACGCGATGCGGCTCAGCGACTCCGGCACCTTCATCCACGGCAACTACTGGTCCGGGCAGTGGACGTTCGGCAACCGCAACGCCAGCCACGGCTGCGTGGGCCTCTTCGACTACCGGGGCGGCAGCACGTCCACGCCCGCCGGGTGGTTCTACAACAACTCGCTGATCGGCGACCTGGTCGTCGTCAAGAACTCCCACGACCGCACCATCCAGCCCGAGAACGGGCTGAACGTGTGGAACATGCCGTGGGAGGAGTGGAAGAAGCCGCAGCCGGCCGAGGCGTCGAAGTAACCGGACGGCGCACGGCAGGCGGGCGGCAGGAGGGCGGTGCGGGCAGGCAACGCGCCGTACCGCCCGCCCGCACCGCCGTCCGCCGCACTGTGACCAAGTGCACCGGCGCCCTCCGCGTGAACGGCCATTAACCTGCCTGCATGACTGTGAACTTCGAGGTCGCCGACGGGGTCGGCACCGTCCGCCTGGACCGCCCGCCCATGAACGCGCTGGACACCGCCACCCAGGACCGGCTGCGTGAGCTGGCCGAGGAGGCCACCCGCCGCGACGACGTCCGCGCCGTCGTCATCTGGGGCGGCGAGAAGGTGTTCGCGGCCGGCGCGGACATCAAGGAGATGCAGGTGATGGACCACGCGGCGATGGTCGCCCGGTCCAAGGCCCTGCAGGACTCCTTCACCGCGGTCGCCCGCATCCCCAAGCCCGTCGTCGCCGCGGTGACCGGGTACGCGCTCGGCGGCGGCTGCGAGCTCGCGCTCTGCGCCGACTTCCGTATCGCGGCGGAGGACGCGAAGCTCGGCCAGCCCGAGATCCTGCTCGGCCTGATCCCCGGCGCGGGCGGCACCCAGCGCCTCGCCCGCCTCATCGGCCCCTCCAAGGCGAAGGACCTCATCTTCACCGGCCGTCAGGTGAAGGCCGACGAGGCGCTCACCCTCGGGCTGGTGGACCGTGTGGTTCCCGCCGAAGAGGTGTACGCGCAGGCGCACGCCTGGGCGGCCCGGCTCGCCGCGGGCCCGGCGATCGCGCTGCGGGCCGCGAAGGAGTCGGTGGACGCCGGTCTGGAGACCGACCTCGACACCGGACTGACGATCGAACGCAACTGGTTCGCAGGTCTGTTCGCCACAGAGGACCGCGAGACGGGCATGCGCAGCTTCGTCGAGGAGGGCCCGGGCAAGGCCAAGTTCCGCTGAACGGTTCGGTGTTGCCGGTGCGGAAGGGACGCGTTCCCCGGTTGCGTGCCCCTTGCGGGCGAATGAGGGGCGGCTCAAGGCAGCCTTAAGGCAGCCGGTGCGCGCGGGCCCGACGGTCAGCTACGGGCAGGGCTCCCGTGCAGGTCAGGTGGGTCGTACGGGCCGGTTGACTGCCGTTGGCATATGTCCGGAGGGGGCAGTGGAACCGCGGATTCCGGGAGACCGATTCCCGCGGTTCCGCCCCCGTACCGCACCGGTTGCGTCCATGATGGTGGCATGGCGGGCCTCGAAGGTAGGGAGCAGCCGCAGCCGCGCATCGGGACGGCTGCCATGCGCTGGGTCCTGCCCGCCCAGGACATGGAGGGGGAGAGGGCCAGGGTGACGGCTGCCGCTCGGGGTGACGGGGCGTCAAGGGCGCTCGATCTCATCGGCGACCCCGCCAACGAGGAGGTGCGGCTCCCCTCGCGCCCCGAATCCGCCGCCACCGCCCGGCGGTTGACGCAGTCCGTGCTGCTGAAGCAGTGGTCGCTGACGCCCCAGCTCGCCGAGCACGCCGTACTGCTCGTCTCGGAACTGGTCGGCAACGCGGTGCGGCACACCGGCGCCCGGACGTTCGGGCTGCGGATGCTGCGCCGGCGCGGCTGGATCCGGGTCGAGGTGCGCGACCCGTCGCGCGGGCTGCCCTGCCTGATGCCGGTGCACGAGATGGACGTGAGCGGCCGGGGGCTCTTCCTCGTGGACAAGCTCTCCGACCGCTGGGGCGTCGATCTGCTGCCGCGCGGCAAGACGACGTGGTTCGAGATGCGGGTGACGGACCGCGCGTGAGGCCGCGGCGGCGGGCCGGGGCGCCGGTGCCCGGAAACGTGACTGGGGCCCTTCCGCGCGGTCGGCGGAACGGGCCCCAGTAGTCGCGCGCCGACGGGCGGAAGGGGTGTGCCCACGGCGCCGGTACGACCTCGCCCGGGTCAATGGGGGTCGTTGCCCCGACTATGGCAGGCGGGGCAGGCAGCTGCCAAAGGTGCATAGCGTGGCATATCGGGCGTATGGGTGTTAACTCGCGGCTGATCCAAGGTGAGTTGCGCCACCGGCCTTGCAAACACCGTTCCCGCGCGGGTGATCGCTGAGTAAATACCGGGACCGGCTGATGGTTATGCGGCCCGGCCGGACGCTGGTGCACGGGACCGCCGTTCCCTCGTGGGAGCGCGCCGTGCCGGTCCGTAGGATGGGGCGCCGAGGCCGCTCGCCCCTGGGCGGCACCGGACACCGGGGAGGGAGCGGCCGTATGCGAGCGACAGGGCGTACGCACCGCTCGGCGGCCTGGACGCTGCTGGTCCTCCTGGCGGTGGTCTTCGCGCCGCTGCTGTGCCGGACGGGCGGCGCCGCACCGGCAGCGGCGGCCCCGCAGCACCCGGTCACCGCCCCGCACGCGACGGCGGACGGCCACCTGCTGACCGCCGTCCCGGACCCCGCGCCCGTCGCCACGTCCGCCCCCAAGAGGTGCTCGCAGCACGACGCGCCCGGCTCCGGCGAGAGCGCGCCCGCACCCGCCACGCACCGCGGGGAGCCGCTCGCCGCCCCGGCGGCCGCGCCCGTCCCGTACCTCGGCCACGCCCCCGCGTGCTGCGCGCTCGCCCGGCCGCCCACCGGCCCAGCGCCCGCCACCGATCCCTGCGCCCTCCTGCCCGTACTGCGGATATAGCGCCGCCCGCGCGCCGGTGCCCCCGCCACCCCGGTGGCCCGGGCGCCCGCGCGCGCCGGTCGCAGTCCCTCCGTATCCGCATCCGTACACCAGGAGCACACCTATGTCCGCATCCGCTTCGCCGGGCCGCCGCCTCGCGGCCGTCGGCGCGATCCTCGCCCTCATCGTCGGCCTCGTCGCCATCGGCATCGCGGTCGGCACGGCCGTCGAGGGTGACGGCGGCCGCACGTCCGCCGAGCCCGGCCCCGCCGCCTCCGTCCCGGAGGGGGACCCCGACGGCCGCCGGCAGATGTACGACGACATCGCCGGGAAGACCTCGCGCCGGGAGAAGGGCGACGCGCTGGCCGTCGGCCGTACCGACGCGCCGGTCGTGCTGGTCGAGTACGCCGACTACCAGTGCGGCTTCTGCGGCCGCTTCACCCGCGAGACCCAGCCCGAACTGATCGAGAAGTACGTCGACAAGGGCGTCCTGCGCATCGAGTTCCGCAACTTCACCCTCTACGGCGAGGACTCCGAGCGGGCGGCCCGCGCGTCCTGGGCCGCCGGGCGGCAGGGCAAGTTCTGGGAGCTGCACGACGCGCTGTACGCCAAGAGCCGCAAGGGCCCCGCGCTCGCCGAGGACAAGCTCGTCGAGCTGGCGCGTGACAGCGGCGTCGAGGACATCGACCGCTTCCGGCGCGACCTGAGGAGCGACGAGGCGGCCGAGGCGCTGGACCGTGACCAGCAGGAGGGGTACGAGCTCGGCGTGCAGTCCACCCCGTCGTTCCTGGTCAACGGGGAGCCGATCGCGGGCGCCCAGCCGACCGCCACCTTCACGCAGGCCATCGACGAGGCCGCGGCCCGGGCGAAGGAGAACGGGGGCGGCAAGTGACCGACATCGGCTACCTCGCCGCCTTCCTGGGCGGCGCCCTCGCCCTGCTCAGCCCGTGCAGCGCGCTGCTGCTGCCCGCGTTCTTCGCGTACTCGCTCGCCACACCGGGGCGGCTGCTCGCCCGTACCGGCGTCTTCTACCTGGGCCTGGCGACCACGCTGGTGCCGCTCGGCGCCGCCAGCACCGCGGCCAGCCGGCTGTTCAACGGCCATCGCGACCTGCTGATCGCCGTCGGCGGCTGGGTGGTGATCGCGATGGGTGTGCTGCAGATCCTGGGCCTGGGTTTCGCGTCCCGCCGGGCGCAGTCCGCCGCGGCGCGGATCACCCCGCGCTCGGCCGTCTCCACCTTCCTGCTGGGCTGCGTCTACGGGCTCGCCGGCTTCTGCGCGGGGCCCATCCTGGGTGCGGTGCTGACGGTCACGGCGGTCAGCGGCTCGCCCGTGTACGGCGCGTCGATGCTCGCCGTGTACGCGCTGGGGATGGCGCTGCCGCTCTTCGTACTGGCCCTGCTCTGGGACCGGTTCCAGCTGGGGCGGCGCGGCTGGCTGCGCGGCCGGGAATTCGGTCTCGGGCCGCTGCGCCTGCACACCACCTCGCTCGTCTCCGGGCTGTTCTTCATCGGTATCGGGATTCTCTTCCTGGCGTTCAACGGAACCAGTGCGCTGCCCGGAATCCTCGACACCGACGCGGAGTTCCGGCTGGAGGAATGGGTGGCCAGGACCGGGGACGCCGTGCCGGACTCCGTGCTGATCGCGGTGGCGGCGCTGGCCGTCGCCGCGGTGCTCGGCCGCATCGCGCTGCGTCCGGACAAGAAGACGAAGGACTGATCCCACGCATGGGCCGGCCGTAGGGCCATTCGGCTCATATCCGGTGCGGCGGCCGGTGACTTTCCGTGGCGTACGCGTGATGTCGCCGGCCGGCCACTACCTTCCCGTGCCATGGACGCCCTCCTCTTCGCCGGTCTCTTCGCCACGTTCCTGTGCATCGTGGGTCTGAAGAGCCGGGTGGTGGTGGTCGCGGTGTGGTCGGTGATGTTCGCCGCCGTCGTCTGGCTGATGGCTCATCACGTCACCGGCGCCGTCGTGCTCGGTCTTCCGCACTGAACCGTGCCGTGCCCCGCCGGCACGGGCCGGCGGGCCGCAGAACGACTGGACCGGAGTTTTCTTTCTCATGAGTGCACTACTGACCGGGCGGATGAGTACGCCGATGGGTACGCCGGCGATTCCCGCGCTGGATCCCGGGCCGCCGGGAATCATCGCCCGCGCACAGTACTGGTTCGCCTGTCTCTTCGTGACCGGCTGGACCGGCGTCCTCTGCGGCGGCCTCTACCTCCAGTTCTTCCGCGGGGAACAGCCGTGTCCGCTCTGCGTCGTCCAGCGGCTGTTCATGGTGCTGGCGCTGCTGGGCGCCGCCCACATCGTCCGGCAGGGGCTGCGGGGCGCGGTGCCGCGCCGGGACTACCTCATGGGGTGGGGGCTCGCGCTCGTCGGCTGTACGGCCGGTTCGCTGGCGGCGGGGCGGCAGGCGCTGCTGTACCTGCTGCCCGGCGGCGGTGAGCGGGGCGCCGGGGCGTCCGGCAGCGGGGTCCTCGCCGGCGGGGCGTACGACAGCGGCCTGTACGGCAGCACCGTCCAGGGCCTGCCGCCCGACGTCTGGGCCTGGCTCTTCTTCCAGGCGTCCGTGCTGGCGATCGGCGCCGTGCTGGTCACCTCGCACCTCACCACGGCCCGGCGGATCCCCACGCAGGGGGCACACCGGGCGGCGGGGCTGGCCGCGCTGCTCCTCGCCGGGGCGGTCATCGCGGTGAGCGGGGTGTCCGTCTTCCTGGCGGCGGGACTGCACGCCTTCCTGCCCGTCGCCCCCGGCCGCTACCAGCTGCTGTACGACCTGGGGCTGGTGCGCTGAGCCGAGGGCGCGGGCCGGTCAGGCGCTGCGGCGCAGCGGAGGGTGCGGACGGGCATCAGCCCGGCGGCGGCGGTCGTTGCAGAGCAGGCACTTGCCGTAGCCGGGCGGCAGCGGGTCCTCGGGGTCGCCGTACAGCGGGTCGACGGCGCCGTGCGGGTGCGCGGCACAGCCGGTCGGGCTGCCGCCCGTGCCGGTGTCGGAGCTCAGCGAGCCGGCGGCGGACAGGGCACGCCGCAGGGCGTCGACGAGCTGGTCGGCGTCCTGCCGGCTGGGGGCCGTCTGCAGGCCCGAGGCGAGGTCGGCGGCGAGGGTGAGCGCGGTCTGGAGTTCGCGCAGGTCTGCGTAACTCATGCCCCGGAGCGTAGGCGCACCCACTGACAGTTGATCTTCCGATCGCACTTCGTGGCATCTCATGGGCCGATCCATGCCCGCCGTCGGCCACGATGCACCACCGCGGAGCGGAAGCCCCTCTTGCGGGGGCATGACATCTCCGTGCCGGGCGGCGGGGGCCGGGCGCGCCCGTGCCCGCGCCCGGCCCCGGTCCCTGCGTCTCAGGGCGCGATCGGCAGCTCGCGCTTGTGCGCCGTGAGGCGGTAGCGCCGCACGATCGTCTCGTAGGTCTGCTCGCTGACCGGCTTCCCCTCCAGGAAGTCGTCGATGTTGTCGTACGTGACACCGAGCGCTTCCTCGTCCGCCTTGCCCGGGGACAGCGTCTCCAGGTCGGCGGTCGGGACCTTCCAGACCAGCTCGGAGGGGGCACCGAGGGCATCGGCCAGCGCGCGCACCCGCCGCTTGGTCAGGCCGGTCAGCGGCACCAGGTCCGCCGCGCCGTCGCCGAACTTGGTGAAGAAGCCCGAGACCGCCTCGGCGGCGTGGTCCGTGCCGACCACCAGGCCCTCGCGGGCACCGGCCACCGCGTACTGGGCGATCATGCGCTGCCGTGCCTTGATGTTGCCCTGGACGAAGTCCTGGTGAGCGGCGTCCCGGAAGGGCACCCCGGAGTCCACGACCGCCTGCAGGGCCGCGTCGCTGGCCGGCTTCACGTCGACGGTGAGCAGCTCGTCGGGCTTGATGAAGGAGAGCGCGAGCTGCGCGTCGTGCTCGTCGGCCTGGACGCCGTAGGGCAGCCGCATGGCGTAGAACACCGCGTCATGGCCGGCCTCGCGGGCCCGCTCCACCGCGAGCTGGCACAGCCGGCCCGCGGTGGTGGAGTCCACGCCGCCGCTGATGCCGAGCACCAGGGAGCGCAGCCCCGTGCGCGTCAGCCGCTCGGTGAGGAAGGCCACCCGGCGCTCGATCTCCTCCTGTGCGTCGAAGGACGCGGACACCTGGAGATCCCGGGCGATCTCCTGCTGCAGGCTGATGGACGCCGGGTCGGTCACAGTGGCTCCTCGTGGTCTCGCTGTGGCGCCAGGGCGTGCGGAGGGGCGGGCGGCACCGGCGCACAGGCGCATACGTACGAGGAAACTCTATTCTTCGTCCGCCCACTTCTTCAGCGCGGCCTTGCTGGAGAACTGGCCGACGTTCTTGTCGAGGGGGTTGTCGGTGTACTGGTGGAAGCGCCACTTGGCCTTGATCCGCGGGTGGCCCGCCCGGACGTAGTCGGCTATCCACAGCCCGTCGCCGGCGTAGGACGTGGTGTCGTGGTTGAGCCAGAAGTCGCGGTTGCAGTACAGGAGTACCTGGTGGCGGTGCGGGCGCAGGGCCTTCACCTCGCGGATGAACTGATCCTTCTGCGCGTTGCTCGCGTACGTCCCGGCGCTCGTGCGCTCCCAGTCGACGATCAGTATGTCGCCCAGTCTGGACGCGCACTTCTCGACGAAGTACCGGGCCTGCGCCGCGATGTTCCCCGGCCACAGGAAGTGGTAGAAGCCGACCACGCAGCCGGCCTCGCGGGCCCGCGCGGCCTGGGAGTTCTGGTGCGGATTGATGTAGGAGCGGCCCTCGGTCGCCTTGATGAAGACGAAGTCGAGGCCCTTGGTGGAGTAGGTGGGCTGGTACGAGCTGACATCGACGCCGTGCAGCATTGCAATCCTCCCGCAACCGTGCGATCACCAAGCGTCACTGCGGTCCTTGCTGGGATTCCCGCTGACGCAAGGTCTCAAAGGTGGAGTTGCCTCCTGGCCGTGCTTCGTCGCTCCCCTCGACGTCCCCCGGTGCACGACGGCTGTGCACGCTGCGTGACAAGTGCCGTCGGTGACCAAACGCCTTTCCGTGGACGGGAGTTCCCGTCGGTAATACGGATACGGGGTACGGGCCGGGGTGCGCAAGCAAGAAACGGCAACGGGTCCGTTCCCGGGGAGGGAACGGACCCGTCGTGGGGGTAGGAGGGTCAGGCCGGGGGGCGGGGCGCGTAGCGCGCCACCAGCACGCCCAGCGACGCGAGCATGATCAGCGGTATGACAATCACCAGCCTCGCCTGCCCCGAACCCCCAGGGCCATTCCGTGACGTGAGTCACAGTTGGTTTCGGGGCGCGTGACGGGATGCGGGCCGGTGGCCAGGCAGGCCGGTCAGCACTCGATGATGTTGACCGCGAGTCCGCCGCGGGCCGTCTCCTTGTACTTCACGGACATGTCGGCGCCGGTGTCCTTCATGGTCTTGATGACCTTGTCGAGGGAGACGTGGTGGCGGCCGTCGCCGCGCAGGGCCATGCGGGCGGCGGTGACGGCCTTGACCGAGGCCATGCCGTTGCGCTCGATGCACGGGATCTGCACCAGGCCGCCGACCGGGTCGCAGGTCAGGCCCAGGTTGTGTTCCATACCGATCTCCGCGGCGTTCTCCACCTGCTCGGGGGAGCCGCCCAGTACCTCCGCCAGGCCGCCGGCCGCCATCGAGCAGGCCGAGCCCACCTCGCCCTGGCAGCCGACCTCGGCGCCGGAAATGGAGGCGTTCTCCTTGAAGAGCATGCCGATGGCGCCCGCGGCCAGCAGGAAGCGGATCACGCCCTCCTCGTCCGCGCCGGGCACGAAGTTCCTGTAGTAGTGCAGGACGGCGGGGATGATGCCGGCCGCGCCGTTGGTGGGCGCGGTCACCACCCGGCCGCCGGCGGCGTTCTCCTCGTTCACCGCCATCGCGTACAGCGTGATCCACTCCATGGCGCGGGCCTGCGGGTCGCCTTCGGCGCGCAGTGCGCGGGCGGCGTTGGCGGCCCGGCGGCGGACCTTCAGCCCGCCGGGCAGGATGCCCTCGCGGCTGGTGCCGCGGGCCACGCAGGCCTGCATGACCTGCCAGATCTCCAGCAGTCCAGCGCGGATCTCTTCCTCGGTGCGCCAGGCTTTCTCGTTCTCCAGCATCAGCGCGGAGATGGACAGGCCGGTGTCGTGGGAGAGCCGCAGCAGTTCGTCGCCGGTGCGGAAGGGGTACTTCAGCACGGTGTCGTCGAGCTTGATGCGGTCGGCGCCGACCGCGTCCTCGTCCACGACGAAGCCGCCGCCGACGGAGTAGTAGGTCTTCTCCAGCAGCGGTGCGCCGTGCTCGTCGTAGGCGAACAGCGTCATGCCGTTGGCGTGGTACGGCAGCGAGCGGCGGCGGTGCAGGATCAGCTCGGTGGACTCGTCGAAGCCGATCTCGTGCGCATCGCCTATCTCGGCGTCCAGCAGCCGCAGCCGCTTGGTGGTGCGGATGCGCTCGACCATGTCGTCGGCCTTCTCGACGTCCACGGTGCGCGGGGAGTGGCCCTCCAGGCCCAGCAGCACCGCCTTGGGGGTGCCGTGGCCGTGGCCGGTGGCGCCGAGCGAGCCGAACAGCTCGGCCCGTACGGCGGCGGTCTGTGCGAGGAGGCCGTCCTTCTTGAGGCGGCCGACGAACATCCGTGCCGCGCGCATCGGGCCGACCGTGTGCGAGGACGACGGGCCGATGCCGATGGAGAAGAGATCGAAGACGGAGATGGCCACGGGGCGGGCTCCTTTGACTGCTCGGTGGCGAGAGGTGGTGCTGGGCGAGAGCAGGCCATGGGGTCCGGGCCCAGGGGTGGGGGACCGGCCGGACGATCCGGGTCGGACGGTGGGGACCCGGATAAAGCGGGACGTTTCTGCGGCCGCACGGCGAGCCTAACGCGCTCACGGGGCAGAGCAGAACCGTTACCAGTGGGTTGTGAGGGACGGCCTACGGGCCGGGCGCCGCGCCGGGGCCGTGGCGCGGCGTGCAGGACCGCGGGCCCGGGACGGCTGCGCCCCGGGCCCGCGGTCCTGCGTACGTCAGTGCGTCACTTGCCCAGCTCCGGGTAGAGCGGGTGCTTGTCGGCCAGCGCGGTGACGCGGGCCTTCAGGGCGGCCGCGTCGTACTCCGGCTTCAGCGCCAGCGCGATGATGTCGGCGACCTCGCGGAAGTCCTCGGCCTGGAAGCCGCGGGTGGCCAGGGCCGGGGTGCCGATCCGCAGACCCGAGGTGACCATCGGGGGCCGCGGGTCGTTCGGGACGGCGTTGCGGTTGACGGTGATGCCGACCTCGTGGAGGCGGTCCTCGGCCTGCTGGCCGTCCAGGTCGCTGTCGCGCAGGTCGACCAGGACCAGGTGCACGTCCGTGCCGCCGGACAGCACGTTGACGCCCGCCTCACGCGCGTCCGGGGAGGTCAGACGCTCGGCCAGGATCCGGGCGCCCTCGACGGTGCGCTGCTGGCGCTCCTTGAAGTCCTCCGAGGCCGCGACCTTGAAGGAGACCGCCTTGGCCGCGATCACGTGCTCCAGGGGGCCGCCCTGGAAGCCCGGGAAGACGGACGAGTTCAGCTTCTTCGCGAAGTCCTTCTTGGCGAGGATGATGCCGCCGCGCGGACCGCCGAGCGTCTTGTGCGTGGTGGAGGTCACGATGTCGGCGTGCTCGACCGGGTTCGGGTGCAGGCCCGCCGCGACCAGGCCGGCGAAGTGCGCCATGTCGACCCACAGGTACGCCTCGACCTCGTCGGCGATCCGCCGGAACGCCGCGAAGTCCAGCTGGCGCGGGTACGCCGACCAGCCCGCGATGATCACCTTGGGGCGGTGCTCCTTGGCGAGCTGCTCGACCTCGGCCATGTCGACCAGGCCGTCGCTGTCGACGTGGTAGGGGACCACGTTGAACTGCTTGCCGGAGAAGTTCAGGCGCATGCCGTGGGTGAGGTGCCCGCCGTGCGCCAGGTCCAGGCCGAGGATCGTGTCGCCGGGCTTGGCCATGGCGAACAGCGCGGCCTGGTTCGCGGAGGCGCCGGAGTGCGGCTGCACGTTGGCGTACTCGGCGCCGAACAGCTCCTTGACCCGGTCGATCGCGATCTGCTCGGTGACGTCGACGTGCTCGCAGCCGCCGTAGTAGCGGCGGCCCGGGTAGCCCTCGGCGTACTTGTTGGTGAGGACCGAGCCCTGGGCCTCCATGACGGCGGCCGGAGCGAAGTTCTCCGACGCGATCATTTCGAGGGTGGACTGCTGACGGTGGAGTTCGGCGTCGACAGCGGCGGCGACGTCGGGGTCGAGCTCATGGAGGGAGCTGTTCAGAAGCGACATGAGTCTTCCTGGGTGGGAGCCTCCGAGGGGGGAACGGCCCCTCGTACGGCGGGTGGGCAGGTCAGCCGGCGGTGAAGGCGGTGTACTCGTCGGCGGAGAGCAGGTTCTCCGGCTCGCCGCTCAGCTTCACCTTGAACAGCCAGCCGCCCTCGAAGGGGGCGGAATTCACCAGCGACGGGTCGGCCACGACGTCCTCGTTGATCTCGGTGACCTCACCGTCGACCGGGGAGTAGAGATCGCTGACGGACTTGGTCGACTCCAGCTCGCCGCAGGACTCGCCCGCGGTGACGGTGTCGCCGACCTCGGGGAGCTGAGCGAAGACGACGTCACCGAGCGCGTTGGCCGCGTGCTCGGTGATGCCGACCGTCGAGACGCCGTCCTCGGCGGCCGACAGCCACTCGTGCTCCTTGCTGTAGCGGAGCTGCTGGGGGTTGCTCATGGTTCGATTCTCCTGGATACGCGGGAATGATCGTGCAGAGGGTCTTGACAGGTGAGACGCGACTGCGTCACTTCTACCGGCCGGGCGGCCGTCGTGCGGCCATTTCTCCTGGCGGCAGCGGGCCGTACGGTCACTTCTCCCGCTTGTAGAAGGGCAGCGCGACCACCTCGTACGCCTCGTGCTTGCCGCGGATGTCCACGGCGACGCCCTTCGTCCCCGGCTCGGCGTGCGCCGCGTCCACGTACGCCATCGCGATCGGCTTGCCGAGGGTGGGGGAGGGGGCGCCGGAGGTGACGGTGCCGATGGCGGTGCCCTCGGCGTCCACGACGGGGTAGCCGGCGCGTGGCACCCGGCGGCCCTCGGCGATCAGTCCGACCAGCTTGCGCGGCGGGTTCTGCTCGGCCCGCTCGGCGGCGGCCGCCAGCGCCTCGCGGCCCACGAAGCGGCCCTCGTTCCCGGCCTTCTCGAACTTCACGACCCGCCCGAGCCCCGCGTCGAAGGGCGTCAGCGAGGTGCTCAGCTCGTTCCCGTACAGCGGCATGCCCGCCTCCAGGCGCAGCGTGTCGCGGCAGGACAGGCCGCAGGGGACCAGCCCCGCGTCCTTGCCGGCCTCGGTCAGCGCCTCCCAGAGGGCGACCGCGTCGGCGGGGCGGACGAACAGCTCGAAGCCGTCCTCGCCGGTGTAGCCGGTCCGGGCGATCAGCGCGGAGACGCCCGCGACGGTGCCGGGCAGCCCCGCGTAGTACTTCAGCCCGTCCAGGTCGGCGTCCGTCAGGCTCTGCACGATGCCCGCCGACTCCGGGCCCTGGACGGCGAGCAGCGCGTACGCGTCCCGGTCGTCCCGTACGGCGGCGTCGAAGCCGGCCTGGCGGGCGGTGAGCGCGTCCAGCACGACCTGGGCGTTGGAGGCGTTGGCCACGACCATGTACTCCTGGTCGGCCAGCCGGTAGACGATCAGGTCGTCCAGGATCCCGCCGTCCTCCTGGCAGATCATCGTGTACCGGGCCCGGCCCGCGGCCAGCTTGCCGATGTTGCCGACCAGGGCGAAGTCCAGCAGGTCGGCGGCCTGCGGTCCGGTGACGGTGAGCTCGCCCATGTGGGAGAGGTCGAAGAGGCCGGCGCGGGTACGGACGGCGACGTGCTCGTCACGCTCGCTGCCGTAGCGCAGCGGCATGTCCCAGCCGGCGAAGTCGGTCATGGTCGCGCCGAGGGCGCGATGGGTGGCATCGAGCGCGGTGAGTCGAGCGCTTCGTCGCGAAGCGACTCCATCTGGGGCGGTGGCGGGCGACGGGCGGGCTTCACTCATGCTGCGGGCTCCCGGAATGGACGACAGGGACGTATCGGACGTCTCCCCATCTGTCATCGGAACCTGAGAGGTTCACCGACAGCCCCCATCGGGGCCTCGGCTTGCACCTTGGGTGGGGCCGCACCGGCGTGCGGCCCGCTTTTCAGATCTGCCTCGTCCGCGCAGTACAGGGGCCTGAGAGATTCAAGGGAGGACTTGCTCCTTCGGCGCCCCGCCGTGGCCTGGCGGGGACTCTCCCGCGCGGATTCAAGCGGCCGGTATGCAGTTGGCGGCCGGCGTCGGTCACGGCGCCCGGCGCGCACATCATTGCACGGGATCGCCGGATACAGGAGTCCCGGCCCGCGCCGCCCGGGGAACCAGGGGCGAACCCGCCACGACCTGCCCTCCGCTTGAAGCTCATTACCTTTTCTTGACACTCTGCGGGTAGGGGGAGGCCATGAACGGGACGGGGAGGGCGATCACGGTGCAGAGGCAAGCCGCATGCGCGACGTCGGCAGGGGTCGCGCGCGGCGCGGTGCCCCGCCGCGCCCGCACACCCAAGGCGGTGGTGCGTCCGGGCCGCGGCGCCCCCGTGACGGACCTGCGCGGCACGGGAGAGGGGGGAGGGGAGCCGGCCGTCCGTGAGCTGGACTTTCCCGCCCGCGGCCTGGTGGTCGTCTCGGGCCTGCCGGGCAGCGGCAAGAGCACGCTGATGCACCGCGTGGTCCCGGCGCTGGACCGGGCCGGAGCGGCCGTCCACCGCATCGACTCCCAGGACGTACGGGAGCGCTGGGAGGCCGGCCGGCTCGGTGCGCTGCCGTACGGCCTGATCCGGCCGCTGGTGCGGGCCTCGCACTACTACGGCCTGTGGCGGGCGCTGCGCTCCGGCGGCAGCGTGGTCGTGCACGACTGCGGCACGCTCGCCTGGGTGCGCCGCTGGATCGCGCGCACCGCCCGCCGGGACGGCCGCGAGCTGCACCTGCTGCTGCTCGACGTGCCGCCGGAGGTGGCGCTGTCCGGGCAGCGGGCCAGGGGCCGCGGCGTGTCCGGCTACGCCTTCGCGCGGCACCGGCGCGCGGTGCGCCGGCTGCTCACCAGGGCCCGGACGGCACGGCTGCCGAAGGGCTTCACGGCGGCGGTGCTGCTGGACCGGCGGGCCGCGGACGCGCTGGAGCGGACGGCGTTCGGCTGAGGCGCCTGTCCCGTGCCGCCGTGCCCTCCGTCCGCGCTCCGGGACGGGGGGCGAAGTTCCCGCCGTCGGCCGCTAGGGTTTTCGATCAGGCAGTGCGGCACGAAGCGGGTGGGTGACCATGGACATTCCGGAGCAGAGCATCCCCGGTCAGGGCATTTCCGAGCAGGGCATTCCCCAGTTGGCCTGGCCGGCCAACGAGCTGGAGGAAGTGCTCACGGCGTCGGTCGGCCATCCCGGAGCCGGTGCCCGGATCGTCGAGGTCCTCGGCCGCAGCCGGATATGGGTGCCGCTGCCCAAGGGCGGCGGCCCCGAGAGCGCGGGCTTCGGCGCGCCCGGCCTGGACCTGCCCACGGTGGAGCTGCCCGACGGCCTGGCGTACGTTCCCGTCTTCAGCTCCGAGCAGGAGTTCCTGCGGGTCGTCGGGGCGCACATGTCGTTCACGGTCGCACCGGCCCGCGAGTTCGCCCGCGGCATGCCGCCGAAGATCGGCATAGCGGTGAACCCGGACGGGACGGTCGGCGTCCCGCTGCCGCCGCCCGCCGTGGCCGAGCTGTGCCGCGGTGACGTACCCCGCGAGGGTCTGCCCTCCGGCGGCCGGGTGCGGCTGTACGAGCCGGACTGGCAGGACGAGCCGGTGGACTTCCTCGCCGCCGCCGGCCTGGAGTTCTCCGGCGTGCCGCACGTCACGACCGCCCGCCGCTGCCTGGCGAACATAGAGGGCGACGCACCCACCCTGTTCGTCGGCGTGCAGGTCAGCGACCCGGCGGCGGCCTTCCAGGACCAGACGCAGCGGGACGTGGCGCTCGCCGCGCTGGGCCGGGCGCTCGGCGCGGTGCCGGTGCCCTGGCCGGTCCAGCTGGTCATGCTCGACATCGCGCAGGACCCGGTCGTCGACTGGATGCTGGAGCGGGTGCGGCCGTTCTACACGCAGGACCACGTGTAGCGCCGGACCGGTCGGCACGCGGGGCCGCCCGGGCCCCGTCCACCGGCGGACCCGGCCCGTAAGCTGGTGGGATGACCGGGCGGGCGCCCCCACGTGCCCGCCGAGAGAAGGGACGGGGACACGTGAGCGCGGGTGCGCATCAGGGAGCGGCGGCCGGCCAGGTCGAGCAGGTGCTGCAGCAGGTCTCGCCCGGCCGGTACGACGCCTACGAGGCATTGCTGCAGGCGCTGTCCGGCGGGCAGGTGTGGATGCTGCTGTGGCAGGGCCAGGCCGGGGCCCCCGATGCGCAGTACGGGAACATGGAGGTCGACGGGCTCGGTTACGCGCCCTGCGTGACCTCGCCCGCCGAGCTCGCGGCCAGCGGCTGGACCCGCGCCCACGAGGTCGTCCCCGGTGCCGAGATCGCCGCCGCGCTCTACCCCGACCGCTGGGGCCTCTGGCTGAACCCGCACGCGCCCGACGGCGGCGTCGGCATCCCCTGGCTGGACCTGCGCCGGATCGCCGGTGGTCTGGACCGGCTGCCCGCCGGTCCCCTGCGAATCACCGAACCGGCCGTGGAGATCCCGCAGTTCTACGCCCTGCTCGGGCAGAACGCGCACCGCACCCCCGCCGTCCGCTCGCTGCGCCGCGCCTGGGTGCAGCCCGCGCTCGGCGTCCCCTATCTCGCGATCGGCCTGGATCTGTACGACACGGGGCGGGCCGCTGTGGAGTCGGTACGGCTGATGATGCAGCAGTCCATCAGCGCGGTACCGGAGGGGCTGCCGGTCTCCACGGTGGCCATGGACGACGAGTACGACCCCGTCGGCATGTGGATGCGTGCCTACTCCCGTCCCTTCTTCGACCGTGGGGCGCACGGCCCCGCACCCGCCCCGGCCGCCTCGTACGGTTACGGTTACCCCCGCCCCTACTGAGGTCACGCGCGGCCCGTGGCGTGGTGGGTGCCGCCACCCTTCCGTGGGCCGTACTGTGCCGAATTGCCCCCGTGTGTACCGCCGTTGGGGTCGCCGCGAGCCGGTGTGCGAACCGCTCAGCCGTCCGTGATGTCCGTATAACGGAATGCCGTGGAGCACATCACAGTTGCGCATCCTTTCCCCGGCAGGACTGGTGACTGATCGCGACTCGGATGAAGACTCCCGCAGCAGGGGTCTAGACCCTGTGTGCGACAAGCAACTCGACCACTGTCGCGCGGACATCCGAAAACCGATGAGCTTCCAGCGACCTCCGGACCGTCCGCCGGCGTGCACACCAGTGATGTGAACCGAGCCGCCGACGCGGCGGGCGTGGGCCGGCCACAGGGCGGCCGAGAGGGGTCAAAGGCACCGTGACCGCACCGATCGAGACCACCGGGGCGGCTGCTGAGGCGCAGCCGGAAGCGGTGCTGGAAGGCGTCGAGAGCAAGCGGATCGTAGGGCGCTCGCTCGGCCAGATCGCCTGGCTGCGCTTCAAGCGCGACAAGGTCGCGGTGGCCGGTGCCATCGTTGTCATCCTCCTCATCGTCATCGCCGCGCTCTCCCGGCCGCTGCAGTCACTGCTCGGCCTGGACCCGAACCAGCCGAACCAGTCGCTGATCGACCCCAACACCACCCTGCCGCTGGGCGACTTCGGCGGCATGAGCGCGGACCACCCGCTCGGCGTGGACCCCAAGTTCGGCCGTGACCTGCTCGCGCGGGTCCTGGAGGGCTCCTGGGTCTCGCTCATCGTGGCGTTCGGCGCGACGCTGCTGTCGGTGGCGATCGGCACGGTCCTCGGCGTGGTGGCGGGCTTCTACCGGGGCCGGGTGGACGCGGTGATCAGCCGGATGATGGACGTCTTCCTGGCGTTCCCGCTGCTGCTCTTCGCCATCGCCATCTCCGCCTCGCTGCAGGGCGGAGCCTTCGGCCTGGAGGGCCTGCCGCTGCACATCTCGGTCCTGATCTTCGTGATCGGCTTCTTCAACTGGCCGTACATGGGCCGCATCGTGCGGGCCCAGACGCTGTCGCTGCGGGAGCGCGAATTCGTCGACGCGGCCAAGGGGCTGGGCGCCCGCGGACCGTTCATCCTCTTCCGGGAGCTGCTGCCGAACCTGGTGGGGCCCATCGTGGTGTACTCCACGCTGCTGATCCCCTCCAACATCCTCTTCGAGGCGGCGCTCAGCTTCCTCGGTGTCGGTATCCAGCCCCCCCAGTCCTCCTGGGGCGGGATGCTCAACCAGGCGGTCAAGTACTACGAGGTCGACCCCCAGTACATGCTCGTCCCCGGCCTCGCGATCTTCGTCACCGTGCTCGCGTTCAACCTGCTCGGTGACGGCCTGCGGGACGCGCTGGACCCGCGCAGCCGCTGAGCCGCTCCGGCAGTGCCCGGGCAGTCCCGGCAGTTCCACCGAAGTTTCCGACGAACGAAGGGGAAACCGACCATCATGCGAAGGTCAGTTCCGGTCGCGATGATCGCGGCCATATCCAGTGCGGGCCTTGTGCTGGCCGGCTGCAGTGGCGGCAAGGACTCCGCCAACGGGTCGTCCGAGGCGAACGCCGCCACCAAGGGCATCGTCAACGCCTCCGACGCCAAGGGCGGGACGGTCAACTACGCGATCAGCGACGCCCCCGAGTCCTTCGACCCGGGCAACACCTACTACGCCTTCATCTACAACTTCAGCCGTCTCTACGCGCGTCCCCTGACCACCTTCAAGCCGGCCCCCGGCGAGAAGGGCAACGAGCTGGTCCCGGACCTCGCCGAGTCGATGGGCAAGCCCTCCGACGGCGGGAAGACCTGGACGTACAAGATCCGCAAGGGCGTGAAGTACGAGGACGGCAAGGAAGTCACCTCGCAGGACGTCAAGTACGCGGTCGAGCGCTCCAACTTCGCGCGCGACACCCTCTCCCTCGGCCCGAACTACTTCCAGCAGTTCCTGGTGGACGAGGACAAGTACAAGGGTCCGTACAAGGACAAGTCCAAGGCCGGGCTGAAGTCCATCGAGACGCCGGACGACCACACGATCGTCTTCCACCTGAAGAAGCCGTTCGCGGAGTTCGACTACCTGGTCTCGGCGCCGCAGACCGCGCCGGTGCCGCAGGCCAAGGACAAGGGCGCGGACTACACCCGGTCCGTGGTCTCCACCGGCAGCTACAAGTTCAAGAGCTACCAGGAGGGCAAGCAGCTCGTCCTGGAGCGCAACCCGCAGTGGTCCGCCAAGACCGACCCGCTGCGCAAGCAGCTCCCGGACAAGATCGTCCTGAAGATGAAGGTCGCCCAGTCGACCATCGACAAGGACCTGAAGTCCGGCAACACCCACATCGACCTCGCCGGGCGCGGCGTGGACGGCCAGACCCAGGCCCAGCTGCTGACCGACCCGTCGGAGAAGGCCAACACCGACAACGCGCTCGGCCAGCGGCTGGTCTACACGGCGATCAACACCAAGGTGAAGCCGTTCGACAAGCTGGCCTGCCGCCAGGCGGTGCAGTACGCGATCGACAAGAAGGCCGTGCAGACCTCGCTCGGCGGCCCGATCCGCGGTGACATCGCCTCCACCGTCCTGCCGACCGACATCGCCGGGTACCAGAAGTTCGACCTGTACCCGCAGAAGTACGACGCCAAGGACAAGCTGGACCTGACCGAGGCGAAGAAGAAGTGGAGCGAGTGCGGTGCCGGCAAGGTCGACACCACCATCCTCGCCCGCTCGGACCGCCAGGACGAGGTCGACGCGGCCACCACGGTCATCGACTCGCTGAAGAAGATCGGCATCAACGCCAAGATCCAGCAGTACCCGACGAGCAAGTACTTCTCGGACTACGCCGGTGTGCCGAAGTTCAACAAGAAGAACAACGTCGGTCTGATCATGATGCAGTGGGGCTCGGACTTCCCGACCGGCTACGGCTACCTGCAGCAGATCCTGAACGGCAAGGCGATCAGCCAGTCCGGTAACACCAACCTCTCGGAGCTGGACGACCCGGAGATCAACAAGCTGCTCGACACCGCCATCGCCGACACCGACCAGGCCGCGCGCGAGAAGGCGTACCACGAGATCGACAAGAAGACGATGGAGCAGGCGGTGATCGTGCCGCTGACCTACTTCAAGGTGCTGATGTACCGCTCGCCGGAGGCCACGAACCTGGTGTCCACCTCGGCCTTCAGCGGTCAGTACGACTACCTCAACGTCGGCGTCAAGAAGTAGCAGCCCCGGAAGGCAGGTGAAGGCATTGGTGCCCGCCCGGCGGCGGCCGGCGGGCACCGACGCCGCAGTCCCGTGTTCTCGTACATCATCCGCAGGTTGATCAGCGCAGTGATCCTGCTGCTGATCGTCAGCGCGGTCACCTTCGGCATCTTCTTCGTGCTGCCGAAGCTGGCCGGGCAGTCCACCGACCAGCTCGCGCAGCAGTACATCGGCAAGGCCCCCACGCCCGCGGACATCGCCGCGGTGAAGAAGAACCTCGGCTTGGACAAGCCGGTGTACGAGCAGTTCTGGGACTTCCTCAAGGGCATCTTCGTCGGCGTCGACTACAAGTTCGGGCCCGAAGCGGCCCGCTGCAACTTCCCGTGCTTCGGCTACTCCTTCAAGACCCACATCGAGGTCTGGCCCGAGATCCAGTCCCGGCTCCCGGTGACCCTGTCGCTGGCCGCCGGTGCCGCGGTCGTCTGGGTCGTCTCCGGTGTGGCCACCGGCGTGCTGTCCGCGCTGCGTCCCGGCTCGCTCTTCGACCGTGCCGCGATGGGCGTGGCGCTGGCCGGCGTCTCGCTCCCCATGTTCTTCACCGGCGCCCTGGCGCTGGCCCTCTTCACCTACCAGTGGCCGGTCTTCGAGCGCAGTGACTACGTACCGCTGCTGGAGGACCCGTTCCTCTGGGCACGCACCCTGGTCCTGCCCTGGGTCACCCTGGCGTTCCTCTACTCGGCGCTGTACGCCCGGCTCACCCGGGCGGGCATGCTGGAGACGCTGAACGAGGACTTCATCCGTACCGCCCGGGCCAAGGGTCTGCGCGAGCGCAAGGTCGTCGTCCGGCACGGCCTGCGCGCCGCGCTCACCCCGATCATCACCGTCTTCGGCATGGACCTCGGTCTGCTGCTCGGCGGCGCGCTCATCACCGAGCAGGTCTTCTCCCTCCAGGGCGTCGGCGCCTTCGCCGTCCAGGCGATCACCGCCAACGACCTGCCCAACATCCTCGGCGTCACCCTTCTCGCCGCGTTCTTCATCGTCCTGTGCAACCTGGTGGTGGACATCCTGTACGCCGCCGTCGACCCGCGGGTGAGGCTCTCGTGACCGACTCCGACGACCTGACGAAGACCGGCCCGGCGGCGTCCGCGGCGGCGATCGCCGAGCCGGTGGCGGACGGCGGCGCGGCGCCGTCGGCCTTCCTCGAAGTACGCGACCTGAAGGTCCACTTCCCGACCGACGACGGCATCGTGAAGTCCGTCGACGGGCTCTCCTTCAAGCTGGAGAAGGGGAAGACCCTCGGCATCGTCGGCGAGTCGGGGTCCGGCAAGTCCGTGACCTCGCTCGCCGTGATGGGCCTGCACCGGGCGTCCCGGCAGCAGCGCAGCAAGGTGCGGATGTCCGGTGAGATCTGGCTGGACGGCAAGGAACTGATCTCCGCCGACCCCGACGACGTACGGCGGCTGCGCGGCCGCGAGATGGCGATGATCTTCCAGGACCCGCTGTCCGCGCTGCACCCCTTCTACTCGGTCGGCAACCAGATCGTGGAGGCGTACCGCGTCCACCACGACGTCGACAAGAAGACCGCGCGCAAGCGGGCCGTCGAGATGCTGGACCGGGTGGGCATCCCGCAGCCGGACAAGCGGGTGGACGACCACCCGCACCAGTTCTCCGGCGGCATGCGGCAGCGCGCGATGATCGCGATGGCGCTGGTCAACAACCCGGAGCTGCTGATCGCCGACGAGCCGACCACCGCGCTGGACGTGACCGTCCAGGCGCAGATCCTGGACCTGATCCGGGACCTGCAGAAGGAGTTCGGCTCGGCGGTCATCATCATCACCCACGACCTCGGCGTGGTCGCCGAGCTCGCGGACGACCTGCTGGTGATGTACGGCGGGCGGTGCGTGGAGCGCGGCCCCGCCGAGAAGGTCTTCTACGAGCCGCAGCACCCCTACACCTGGGGCCTGCTCGGCTCCATGCCGCGCATCGACCGCGAGCAGACCGACCGCCTGATCCCGGTCAAGGGATCGCCGCCCAGCCTGATCAACGTCCCCGCCGGCTGTGCCTTCAACCCGCGCTGCCCGTACGCGGACGTACCGAAGGACAACCTCACCCGTACCGTCCGCCCCGAGCTGCGTGAGGTCGAGGGAGGCCACTTCTCCGCCTGCCACATGTCGCAGGAGGAGCGGGAGCGGATCTGGACCGAAGAGATTGCGCCGAAGCTGTGACCGAGACGACTGACGAGAAGAACCCGAAGCCGGTCCTCACCAAGGCGGAGCCCGGTGCCGACGGGGCCGGGCCCCTGCTGAAGGTGCGCGGCCTGGTCCGGCACTTCCCGATCACCAAGGGGCTGCTCAGGCGCCAGGTGGGCGCGGTGCAGGCGGTCGACGGCATCGACTTCGACGTGTACCCGGGCGAGACGCTGGGCGTGGTCGGCGAGTCCGGCTGCGGCAAGTCCACGATGGGCCGGCTGATCACCCGGCTCGACGAGCCGACCGGCGGCACCATCGAGTTCGAGGGCCGGGACATCACGCACCTGTCGACCGGCGGGATGCGCCCGATGCGCCGCGACGTCCAGATGATCTTCCAGGACCCGTACGGCTCGCTGAACCCCCGGCACACCATCGGCGGCATCGTCGGCACCCCCTTCCGCCTCCAGAACGTCGAGCCCGAGGGCGGCGTGAAGAAGGAGGTGCAGCGGCTGCTGGAGCTGGTGGGCCTGAGCCCGGAGCACTACAACCGGTACCCGCACGAGTTCTCCGGCGGCCAGCGCCAGCGCATCGGCATCGCCCGCGCGCTCGCGCTCAAGCCCAAGCTGGTCGTCGCCGACGAGCCGGTCTCCGCGCTGGACGTCTCCATCCAGGCCCAGGTCGTGAACCTGATGGACGACCTCCAGGAGGAGCTGGGCCTGACGTACGTGATCATCGCGCACGACCTGTCGGTCATCCGGCACGTCTCGGACCGCATCGCGGTGATGTACCTCGGCAAGATCGTGGAACTGGCGGACCGGACGTCGCTGTACGAGGCGCCGATGCACCCGTACACCAAGGCACTGCTCTCGGCCGTGCCCGTGCCGGACCCCAAGCGCCGCACGCAGCGCGACCGCATCCTGCTCAAGGGCGACGTGCCCTCGCCGATCAACCCGCCGTCGGGCTGCCGCTTCCGCACCCGCTGCTGGAAGGCGACGGAGGTGTGCACGACGACAGAACCGCCGCTGGTGGCGCTGCGCACCGGGCACCAGGTGGCGTGCCACCACCCGGAGAATGCGCCCGGCGAGGCGGCGGAGTAGTCGGGTCGCGGGTCGCCGGGCGCCGGGCAGCAGCCCGGTGACCGGCGGCCAAGACACCCCTACCGGTCGGTAATAATTCCCTGTACCGTGCATCGCATGGCACAGGTGACCATTGGTAACAGCGAGTTCGACCGTGACACGGCGATCGTCCGCCGCTCTCCCGGCGTCTACGACGCCGAGCTCTCCGCCGGCTGGACGATCATCCACGCGGTCAACGGGGGTTACCTCCTCGCGCTGATGGGCCGCGCACTGGGCGACGCGCTGCCGCACCCGGACCCGATGACGGTCACCGCCCACTACCTCACGGCGTCCAGGCCGGGCCCCGCCGTCATCCGTACCGAGGTCGTCCGCACCGGCCGCACCATGTCCACCGGTACGGCGACCCTCGTCCAGTTCGAGGAGGACGGCAGCGAGGTCGAGCGGCTGCGCGTGCTGGCCGCCTACGGCGACCTCGACGCGCTCCCGGACGACGTCCGCACCACCGCCAAGCCGCCCGCCATGCCGCCCCTCGCGGAGTGCCTCGGCGCCGACGCCGCGCCCGGCGGCCGCCCCGCGCTCCCCGGCAGCTCCGCGATCACCGCCCGGCTCGACGTCCGCCTGGACCCCGCGACCTGCGGCTGGGCCGTCGGCGTGCCCAGCGGCAACGGCGAGATGCGCGGCTGGTTCGGCCTCGCCGACGGCCGCGACGCCGACCCGCTCTCCCTCCTCCTCACGGTCGACGCGCTGCCGCCCACCGCCTTCGAGATGGGACTGAAGGGCTGGGTCCCCACCGTCGAGCTGACCACCCACATCCGCTGCCGCCCCGCCCCCGGCCCGCTCCGGGTCTCGATCATCACCCGCAACCTCGCCGGCGGCTTCCTGGAGGAGGACGCCGAGGTCTGGGACGCCGATGATCGCCTGGTCGCCCAGTCCCGGCAGCTGGCGCGGGCGCTGCTGGACTGAATCCGGTCCGGATTCCGGCCCGGTTCGGCACGGGACCGGTGCGGTTCGGTACGGGACCGGACGGTTCGGTGCGGTGACCGGGTGCCGCGCCGGGTAGCGGTTCCGTGGAGTTGCCCGGCCGCGGTGTTGTGGAGGGTGCCTCCGCGCGCCGGGTGTGCGCTCCCGGTGCGCCTCCCGGCTGCTCGTAGAATCGTGCGCACCATGGTTTACCTCGACCACGCCGCCACCACTCCGATGCTGCCGGAGGCGGTGCAGGCGATGACCGCCCAGCTGACCGTCACCGGCAACGCCTCTTCGCTGCACGCCGCCGGCCGGCGTGCCCGTCGTACCGTCGAGGAGGCCCGGGAGTCCCTCGCCGCGTCGCTCGGCGCCCGCCCCAGTGAGGTCGTCTTCACCGCGGGCGGCACGGAGGCCGACAACCTCGCCGTCAAAGGCCTGTACTGGGCCCGCCGGGACGCCGAGCCGTCCCGCACCCGCGTGCTCGCCAGCCCCGTCGAGCACCACGCCGTGCTGGACGCCGTCGAATGGCTCGCCGAGCACGAGGGCGCGCGCGTGGAATGGCTGCCCGTGGACGCGTACGGGCGGGTGCACCCCGACGCGTTCCGCGCCGCGATCGAGTCCGGGGCCGGCCCCGACGACATCGCGCTCGCCACGGTCATGTGGGCCAACAACGAGATCGGAACGGTCCAGCCGGTCGCCGAACTGGCCGAGGTGGCACGCGAGTTCGGCATCCCGCTGCACGCCGACGCGGTGCAGGCGGTCGGCCAGCTGGAGGTGGACTTCGCCGCCAGCGGACTGGCCGCGATGACCGTCTCAGGGCACAAGATCGGCGGCCCGTACGGCATCGGGGCGCTGCTGCTGGGCCGCGAGTACGCCCCCGTACCCGTGCTCCACGGCGGCGGCCAGGAACGCCACGTACGCTCCGGCACCCTCGACACGCCCGCGATCGCCGCCTTCGCCGCGGCCGGGCGGTACGCCGTCGCGCACCGTGCGGAATTCGCGCGCGAGATCGGCGCCCTGCGCGACGAGCTGATCGCGGCCGTACGCGCGGCGGCGCCCGACGCCGTCCTCGGCGGCGACCCCGACCCGGCCGGGCGCCTCCCCGCCAACGCGCACTTCTCCTTCCCCGGCTGCGAGGGCGACTCCCTGCTCCTCCTCCTGGACGCGCAGGGCATCGAGTGCTCCACCGGCTCGGCCTGCACGGCCGGCGTCGCCCAGCCCAGCCACGTCCTGCTCGCCGCCGGCATGGCACCGGACCTGGCCCGCGGCACGCTCCGCTTCTCGCTGGGCCACACCTCCACGAAGGCGGACGTGGCAGCCCTGGCGGACGCGATCGGCCCGGTCGTGGACCGGGCCAGGAGCGCGGGGCTCAGTTGACCCAGTTGTGGGGCTAGGCAGGCGCCTTCCCGGGGTCCCGCCCCTTGCCGGGATTCCGGGAGACGGCTTCCCGTACCAGCCCCATGTACCGGTCCCAGTCCCAGTGCGGCCCCGGGTCGGTGTGATCGGCGCCCGGCACCTCGATGTGGCCGATGACGTGCGTACGGTCCGCCGGGATGCCGTACCGCGCGCAGATGTCCGCGGTGAGCTGCGCCGAACTCTCGTACATCGCGGCCGTGAAGTCCTGCGGCCGGTCGACGAACCCCTCGTGCTCGATGCCGATGCTGCGCTCGTTGTACTCCCGGTTGCCCGCGTGGAAGGCGACGTCCAGCTCGCGCACGGTCTGCGCCACCTGCCCGTCCTTCCGTACGACGTAGTGCGAGGCCGCGCCGTGCGCCGGATTGCGGAAGACCCGCAGGGCGGTCGCGTAGCTCCCCTGCACGACGTGCACGACCACCCGGTCGATCGCGTAGTCGTCCGGGCGGTCGGCCCGCCGCCAGTTCGTCCCGGAAGCGGCGGACCACTGCGCGTCGCGGTAGTCGACCTCGCCCGGCTTGCGGGGTTTCTCCTGGCCGGGCAGCCGCCACCACCAGCGCTCCAGCTGCTCGTGCGCCGCCAGTCCCGCGGCCGCCACCGCGACCGTCCCGCCGATCAGCACCGCGCGGCGGCCGACGCTTCTGCGGGCCGTGTGATCACCGTCTCCCATGCGCTGAACAACGCTCACCCCCTGGCTTCCGGTTCCGCCGGCGGCCGGGCACTCTCCCCTGCCACCCGTGTCAGCGGTTCCGTCTACTCTGGAAGGGCTATGACTGACGCTCCCCGCCGCCTCCGTGTGCTCGCCGCCATGTCCGGCGGTGTCGACTCCGCCGTCGCCGCCGCCCGTGCCGCCGAGGCGGGCCATGACGTGACCGGCGTACACCTCGCGCTCTCCGAGAACCCCAAATCGTTCCGTACGGGCGCGCGCGGCTGCTGCACGATCGAGGACTCGCACGACGCCCGCCGGGCCGCCGACGTCATCGGCATCCCCTTCTACGTCTGGGACCTCGCCGAACGCTTCCGCGAGGACGTCGTCGACGACTTCGTCGCGGAGTACGAGGCGGGGCGTACGCCCAACCCCTGCCTCCGCTGCAACGAAAAGATCAAGTTCGCCGCCCTCCTCGACAAGGCCCTGGCCCTCGGCTTCGACGCGGTGTGCACGGGCCACTACGCCAAGGTCATCACCCACGAGGACGGCACCCGCGAGCTGCACCGCGCCTCCGACATGGCCAAGGACCAGTCCTACGTCCTCGGCGTCCTGGACGAGCGCCAGCTCGCGCACGCCATGTTCCCGCTCGGCGACACGGTCACCACCAAGGCGGAGATCCGCGAAGAAGCCGCCCGCCGCGGCCTCTTCGTCGCCAAGAAGCCCGACAGCCACGACATCTGCTTCATCGCCGACGGCGACACCCAGGGCTTCCTCGCCAAGCGGCTGGGCCGCGCCGAGGGCGACATCGTCGACGAGACGGGCAACGTCCTGGGCACGCACGAGGGCGCGTACGGCTTCACCATCGGCCAGCGCAAGGGCCTGCGCATCGGCACCCCGGCCGCCGACGGCAAGCCGCGCTACGTCCTGGACATCTCCCCGGTGGACAACACCGTCACCGTCGGCCCCGCCGAGGCCCTGGACGTGACGGCCCTCACGGCCATCCGCCCCCGCTGGTGCGGCACGCCCCCCTCCGGCCCCGGCACCTACACCGCCCAGCTCCGCGCCCACGGCGACGAGACCGAGGTCACCGCCGAACCCACCCCCGACGGCCTCATCGTCACCTTCGCCACCCCGGCCCGAGGCGTGGCCCCGGGCCAGGCGATCGTCCTGTACGACGGGACACGGGTGGTCGGCTCGGCGACGATCGCCACGACGCAGCGTGCGACCGCGGGCAGCGTCCGCTAGAAGGATGCCGGGGCGGTGACCGCCGGGCCGCGACCGCCGCCGGGCGGTCGCCGGGCTTCACGAGGCCGCGTTAGCCGGACGTTAGGGAAGCGGCAGCCTCACGACAGCGGCCCCGACGAGAGTGGATGACGTACCGAGCAGAACCACGTCACCGACTTACCCGGGGGACCGCAAATGCGCTCCAGCACCACTGCCCGCACCGCTCGTCGCCGCACCGTGCGCGTCGCCGCCGCTGCCCTGATCGCAGCCGCCGGCCTGAGCCTGACCGCCTGCTCCGGCTCGGACACCGCCGCCATGAAGCCCGCGGGCCACTCGGACTCGGGCAAGGCCGCCGAGGTCGGCACCAAGGCGGGTGCCGCGGGCACTGCGGACGAGCAGGCGGGCGGCGCGCCCGCCGCCACGGCCGGCACGAAGTCCCCGGTCCGCACGGTGACCCTGGTGGACGGCAGCAAGGCCGAGGTGTACCGGCTCGGCGACTCGCACTACCGCGCCAAGATCGTCAACGGTGGTTCGGTCCTGGCCACGATGGAGGCGAACGAGCGCGACGCCGGGCTCGACGCCAACGACATGTTCGTCGTGCTCACGATGGGCGGCGAGGTCCGCTCCTGGATGGGCGGCGGGCACCAGGGTCCGGGCACGTTCAAGCTCGCGGGCGGCTGGAAGGCCGAGGTCACGAAGGTCGGCGAACTCCGGTACCGCGCGAAGATCATCGGCAGGGACGGCGCCGTCCACGGCACGATGGAGGCGAACGAGCAGGACACCGGCCTCGACGCCAACGGCGTGTACATCGTGCTCAGCGCCGGCGGCGTGATCAGCGCCCACGCGTGACCGCGGGACCGGCTGCAGGGGGGGCGGGGCCTGGTCCCGCCCCACCGGTACACGGTCAGCCGGTTTCCGGTACGACGTGCGCGTACGCGACGAAGTTGGCGGTTACCTCACCGCCGGCGTTACCCGGTGCCTTCTCGCCGAGCGGCTGGGCCGCGCCACGAGGGCGCGTACGGCTTCACGATCGGCCGGCGCGAGGGCCCTGCGCATCGGCACCTCAGCCGCCGAGGGCAAGCCGCGCTACGTCCGGGACATCTGCCCGGTGGACAACACCGTCACCGTCGGCCCCGCCGAGGCCCTGGACGTGACGGTCCCCACGGCCATCCGCCCCCCGCTGGGGGGGCACGCCCCCGTCCGGCCCCGGTACGTACACGGCCCAGCTCCGCGCCCACGGTGAGGAGACGGCGGTCACGGGTCGGCTCGGCGACGATCGCGACCACCACGCGGGCCACGGCCGGGGACAGCCGGAAACCGTCCCATCTGACGACACGACGCCCATGCGGGGACCTGTGTACGCCGTTTATGCAGGTCAGCCGCGCGCTCTGTACGATCCCCAGGCGCTGTCGACGTCAAACGGGGGTTTCGGATGTTCGGAATCGTCAGGCCCTGCACGCATCGCCTGACCGAAGGGCTCAAAGCGGAGTGGATGGCCCATCTGTGCGGGCTCTGTCTCGCGCTGCGTAACGATCACGGGCAGTTCGCCCGGGTGGTCACGAACTACGACGGCCTGATCGTCTCCGTACTGACGGATGCTCAGGCCGGCCGTGCGACGGCCGAGCGCCGCACCGCGGGCCCGTGCCCGCTCCGCGGCATGCGGACCGCTTCGGTGGCGCGGGGAGAAGGCGCGCGGCTCGCCGCGTCGGTCTCCCTCGTCCTCGCCTCGGCGAAGATACGCGACCATGTCACCGACCGGAACGGACTGCTGCGCCGCCGCCCCGTGGCCGCCGCCGCGCGCAGGATCGCCGCCGGCTGGGACCGGGCCGGGGCGCGCACCGGCAGCACGCTCGGCTTCGACACCGCCGTACTCGTCGACGCGGTCGACCGGCAGCCGGGCATCGAGCGGCTGGCCGGTCCCGGTACGCCGCTGACGGTCATCACCGAGCCGACCGAGACGGCGACCGCCGCGGCCTTCGCCCACACCGCGGTACTGGCGGGCCGGCCCGGCAACGCCGAACCGCTCGCCGAGGCCGGCCGCCTCTTCGGCCGTCTCGCCCACCTCCTCGACGCCGTGGAGGACCGCGCGGCGGACGCCGCGGAGGGCGCCTGGAACCCGCTCACCGCCACGGGCACCGGCCTCGGTCAGGCCCGCCGCCTCTGCGACGACGCGCTGCACGGCATCCGGCTCGCCCTGCGCGATGTCGACTTCGCCGACGCCAGGCTCGTCCACCTCCTGCTCGTCCACGAACTCCGCCGCTCGGTGGACCGCGCCTTCGGCACGACGGCATGCCGCCACACGGGCCACGAGACGGCGCAGCTCGACGACCACGCCGCCGCCCTCGGGCAGCCGTCCCCGTACGGCCCTTACGGCCAGGGGCAGCAGCCGTTGAACGCGCCGCAGTACCCGCACGGCGGCGGCCACGGCGGCCACCACGGAGGGGCCGACGGAGCCGGATGGTCCGGAGGCTCCGGGGGCGACGGCTCGGGCGGGGGATCTTCGCAAGGCGCCCAAGGCCCCCAAGAGCCCTACAGGCCGAAGAAGCCCCGCGGCTTCTTCGCCGGCTGCGCCGCCTTCATCGGTCTCTGCTGCACCTGCCGGCTCTGCTGCGCCGACGAGTACGAGGGCCCCTGGTCCCGCAAGAACCGCAAGGGCTGCCTCAACGACTGCTGCGACGGCTGCCAGTGCTGTCAGTGCTGTGAGGTCTGCGAATGCTGCGAGTGCTGCGACTGCGGCTGCTGACCGCCGGCGCCATGGCCGGGCGGTCCCGGCGCCCGGCCCGTCGGCGCGCTCCGAGATGCCTGTCCGCGAGCACGGCGTGACGTGAGTAACGGGGGCGTACGACGTCGTTCCGAGGAGGGGGAGGGGCCATGACACCGGCCCCACCAGACCCGGCTGTTCGGCACCATGAGCACGCTGCCGCCCGCCACCAGCGACGACATCGCCAAGGCGCGGACCCCGACGAACGGTACGTACGCGAGTGGCTCGGCGGCATGGTCGTCGGCGGCCTCGTGGAGTACGAGCCGGACAGCGCGACGCACACGCTGCCCCCTGAACACGCCGCCGGTTTCACCGAGATCGACGTCAAATCGATCGAGGGCGACCCGGTGAACGTGTACTACGTGGCGACGAAGGCCCCCGCCGACGCGGCCTGAGCGAAGCCCGCCCAGGCGCCGTGGGAGACGGTGAAGTGGGGGCGTGCGGTGCCCTCGGAGTCCCGTACGTGTATCGCGTCGGGGCACGGTCCGGGGCCAGGACGCGGAGTTCCGGTACCTGTCGCGCTGCCTGGTGGAGGCGCTGGGGGATGCCCTGCGGGTGGCGGACTGCCGAGCGGGGCAGCCCGCCGGTGAGTGGTGGTCAGCCGTCGCGCCCCAGGGCCGCGAGGCCCTTGCGGAGGTCGTCCGCGTTCATGACCGGCGAGTACTGGACCTTGGCGCCGAGCTCCAGGAAGAACGGTTCCCCGGTTTTCGGCATCTGTGACGGGTCCTGCAGGTCGAAGAAGATGTACGCCGTGCGGCAGCCGTCCTCGGTGGTGAAATAGGCCGCCTCGGGGCGGAGGGCCGTCAGCGCGTTCTCCATCGTCTTCGGCAGGGTGCCGTTCTTGATGGCGTCATTGGCCGTCGGTGTGTCGAGCTGAACCTTCAGCAGCATGCGCATGGGAACCCCTTTCCGGCCGGGCGGGCGCTCCTTCGGGGTACCGGACAGGCCCGGTCGCGCGTGTTTCCAGCGTGCCGCTGCCCCGGGACGGAGGCAACGCGACGGCGGGGCTCAGGCGCACAGTGCCCGGGATTCCGCCAGGGTTTGGCAGGACCTGATACCGCGCGTGGCGGGCGGGGACGTAGAGTCGCGGGGGCGACGGGACGACAACGACTGCTGATCGAAGGGGAGTCAACGTGACCGTGCATACGGAGGACAAGGCCGGGGTCCATGGGGCCGGGCCGGCCGCGCTCCATGCCGAGCTGGTCCGGCGCAATCCCGGGGAGCCGGAGTTCCACCAGGCCGCGCTGGAGGTCCTGGAGACGCTGGACCCCGTGCTCGACGCGCGTCCCGAGCTGGCCGACGCCCGCATCCTGGAGCGGCTGGTCGAGCCGGAGCGGCAGATCATGTTCCGGGTGCCGTGGCTGGACGACCGCGGCCGGGTGCAGGTCAACCGGGGCTTCCGGGTGGAGTTCAACAGCGCGCTCGGCCCGTACAAGGGCGGCCTGCGCTTCCACTCCTCGGTCAACCTCGGCATCGTGAAGTTCCTCGGGTTCGAGCAGATCTTCAAGAATGCGCTCACCGGATTGAACATCGGCGGCGGCAAGGGCGGCAGCGACTTCGACCCGCACGGCCGGTCCGACGCCGAGGTCATGCGGTTCTGCCAGTCCTTCATGACCGAGCTGCACCGGCACCTCGGGGAGCACACGGACGTCCCCGCCGGTGACATCGGCGTCGGCGGCCGCGAGATCGGCTACCTCTTCGGGCAGTACCGGCGGATCACCAACCGCTGGGAGGCCGGGGTGCTCACCGGCAAGGGCCTGGACTGGGGCGGCTCGCGGGCCCGTACGGAGGCCACCGGCTACGGGAACGTCCTGTTCACCGTGGAGATGCTGAAGCAGCGCGGCGAGGACCTGGACGGCCGGCAGGTCGTGGTCTCCGGCTCCGGCAACGTCGCGATCTACAGCATCGAGAAGGCCCAGGAGCTCGGCGCGAACGTGCTGACCTGCTCGGACTCCGGCGGCTACGTGGTGGACGAGAAGGGGATCGACCTCGATCTGCTGAAGCAGGTCAAGGAGGTCGAGCGCGGGCGGATCAGCGAGTACGCGGAGCGGCGCGGGGCCTCGGCCACGTACGTGCCCGGCGGGTCGGTGTGGGACGTCCCGGCCGACGTGGCGCTGCCCTCGGCCACCCAGAACGAGCTGGACGAGGACGCCGCGCGGGCCCTGGTGCGCAACGGTGTGAAGGCGGTCTCGGAGGGCGCGAACATGCCCACCACGCCGGGCGCGATCGCGGTGTTCCGGGAGGCCGGGGTGGCCTTCGGGCCCGGCAAGGCGGCCAACGCGGGCGGCGTCGCGACGAGCGCCCTGGAGATGCAGCAGAACGCCGCGCGTGAGACGTGGACGTTCGAGCGTACGGAGGGCGAGCTCGCGGCCATCATGCGCACCATCCACGACACCTGCTTCGAGACGGCGGAGCGGTTCGGGCACCCGGGCGACTACGTCGCGGGCGCGAACATCGCCGGGTTCGAGCGGGTCGCGGACGCGATGCTGGCGCAGGGGCTGATCTGACACGCCCCGTGACGAGTGGGCGGGGGACCGCCGGGGTCCCCGCCCGCCCGTATGGTTGCGGTATGAACATTTGCGTCTTCTGCTCCGCCGCCGACCTGTCCGAGGCCTACACCACCCCCGCCCGGGAGTTCGCCGAGCTGATCGGCAAGGGCGGTCACGCGCTGGTCTGGGGCGGCTCGGACACCGGCCTGATGAAGGTCATGGCCGACGGCGTGCAGGAGAACGGCGGCCGGCTCATCGGCATCTCGGTGGAGTTCCTGGCCCACAAGGCGCGCGCGGGCGCCGACGAGATGGTGATCACCGCGGACCTCGCGGAGCGCAAGGCGGCGCTGCTCGCCCGCGCCGACGCGATCGTCGTGATGGTCGGCGGCACCGGCACGCTGGACGAGGCCACCGAGATCCTGGAGCTGCGGAAGCACGGCCTGAACACCAAGCCCGTGGTGATCCTGAACACCAACGGCTTCTACGACGGCCTCAAGCAGCAGTTCCAGCGTATGGAGGAGGAGAACTTCCTCCCGGTGCCGCTCACCGATCTGGCCTTCTTCGCGGAGGACGGCGTGGGCGCGCTGGCCTACCTGGAGGAGCAGGCGGGTATCCAGGCCGCCTGAGAGGCACCGGGCAGAGCCGCCGCCCCGTACGCCCGCCTTGTACGTACCTGTCGTTAGGATCGGCCCCATGGGTACGCACTTGATCACCGGCGCAGGATCGGGCATCGGGACGGCGGTCGCGCGGCGGCTGGCCGACCGCGGCGAGGAACTGTGGCTGCTGGCCCGGGACGCGGGCCGCGCCAAGGAGCTGGCCGAGCAGTTCCCCGGGGCCCGCACGGTCGTCGGTGACCTCGGCGTCCCCGAGAAGCTCGCCTGGGCGCTCGGCCACCAGACGCTGCCGGACCGGCTGGACTCCGTCCTGCACATCGCGGGCGTCGTCGAGCTCGGCGCGGTCGCCGACCTGCCCGCCAAGAGCTGGCAGCGGCAGCTGACCGCCAACCTGGTCGCGCCGGCCGAGCTGACCCGGCTCTTCCTGCCGCAGCTGCGGCTCGCGCAGGGCCATGTGGTCTTCGTCAACTCCGGGGCCGGACTGCGCGCGAACCCGCAGTGGGGCGCGTACGCGGCCAGCAAGCACGGCCTGAAGGCGCTGGCGGACGCGCTGCGCGCCGAGGAGCACGACAACGGGGTGCGCGTCACCTCCGTGTACCCCGGGCGTACCGCGACCGCCATGCAGGAGAGCGTGCACCAGCAGGAGGGCAAGGCGTACGACGCCTCCCGCTGGATCGACCCGGAGTCGATCGCGACGACGGTCCTCACGGCCCTCGACCTGCCCAGGGACGCCGAGATTACCGACCTGTCGGTACGGCCGGGCAGCTAGCAGGATCAAGCCTGTCCGGCGATTGAGGACAAAGCGGCCGCAGGCCGCCGCCTGGGCCACCGTGAGGCCCGCGCCCGCGCGCCACGCGCACCCGGCCCCGGAGAACCGCGGTGCCCCCGCCGCATAGGCTCGGACGCGTGAGCGACAAGACCACTAACCCCTGGGGCGCCCGCGCGGCCACCGGTATCGGGTCGATGCCCGGTGGTGACGCGCGGGAGGCCGCGAAGACCGTCACCGGCTCCCTCGAACGGCTGCCGTACCTGCCCGAGCTGCCCGCGCGTGGGCCCGGCGCCGACATGATCGGCCGGACCGCCGGGCTGCTCGTCGAGGTGTACGCGCATGTGGAGCCCAGCGGCTGGCGGATCAGTGACCGGCCCGGCCGTGACACCCGCCGGGCCCGGTCCTGGCTCGGTGAGGACCTCGACGCGCTGGAGGAGTTCACGCAGGGGTACGAGGGCGCGCTGAAGATCTCGGCCGTCGGGCCCTGGACGCTGGCCGCGGCGCTGGAGCTGCGCAACGGCGAGGCCGCGCTGAGCGACCCGGGTGCCTGCCGGGACCTGGGCGCCTCGCTGGCGGAAGGGCTGCGCGGGCACCTCGCGGACGTACGGCGGCGGGTGCCGGGCGCGCGGATCGTGCTCCAGCTGGACGAGCCGTCGCTGACCGCCGTACTGCGCGGCAGCGTGAAGACGGCGAGCGGCTACCGCACCCACCGGGCCGTCGACCGCGCCGTCGTCGAGGGCGCGCTCCGCGACATCATCGACGCGGCGGGCGGCGCGCAGGAGGACGGTACGCCCGTCGTCGTGCACTCCTGCGCCCCCGACGTGCCGTTCGCGCTGCTGCGCCGCGCCGGCGCCACCGGCATCGCGTGCGACTTCTCGCTGCTCACCGAGCGTGACGACGAGGCGATCGGCGAGGCGGTCGAGGGCGGCACGACGCTCTTCGCCGGCGTCGTGCCGGGCACCGACGGCCCATTGTCAGACCCTGCCGGTAGCGTCATGGGTGTCAGGACGTTGTGGCGCAGGCTGGGGCTGAATCCGGGGACTCTCAGCGAGTCCGTGGTGATCACTCCCGCGTGCGGGCTGGCGGGTGCTTCGCCCGAGTATGCCCGTAAGGCGCTCGCCCATTGCGTCCGGGCGGCGGGATCGCTCGCGGACAACCCTGAGTGAGCGCACTCAAGGACACGGGAGGACAGACGGTGGCCGGCGAAGAGCAGACCGGACAGGCGGTGGACGACGCGGCGGGAGCCGGCGTGCCCTCGGAGGCGCGCGAGCGGCACCAGCGGCTCGCGGAGCAGATCGAGGAGCACCGCTTCCGGTATTACGTCAAGGACGCGCCGATCGTCAGCGACGCGGAGTTCGACAAGCTGCTGCGCTCCCTGGAGGCGCTGGAGGAGGAGCATCCGCCGCTGCGGACGCCCGACTCGCCCACCCAGAAGGTCGCGGGCGCTTACGAGACGGAGTTCACGGAGGTCGCCCACCGGGAGCGGATGCTCTCGCTGGACAACGCCTTCGACGACGAGGAGCTGGCGGCCTGGGCGGAGCGGCTGGCGACGGAGCTCGGCGGCGACCCGAAGTCGGCGGGGTACCACTTCCTGTGCGAGCTGAAGGTCGACGGCCTGGCGGTCAACCTCACGTACGAGCACGGCCGGCTGACCCGCGCCGCGACCCGCGGCGACGGCCGCACGGGCGAGGACATCACGCCCAACGTGCGGACGATCGCGGAGATCCCGGACCGGCTGGCGGGCGACCGGATCCCGGAGCTGGTGGAGATCCGCGGCGAGGTCTTCTTCCCGATGGAGAAGTTCGAGCAGCTGAACGCCCGTCTGGTCGAGGACGGCAAACCCCCCTTCGCCAACCCGCGCAACGCCGCGGCCGGTTCGCTGCGCCAGAAGGACCCCAAGGTCACGGCGACCCGCCCGCTGCACATGGTGGTGCACGGCATCGGCGCCCGTGAGGGCTTCGACATCGACCGCCAGTCGCAGGCGTACGACCTGCTGCGCGAGTGGGGCCTGCCGACCGCCAAGCACAACAAGGTCGTCGACTCGCTCGCCGGCGTGCGGGAGTTCATCGCGTACTACGGCGACCACCGGCACGACGTCGAGCACGAGATCGACGGCGTCGTGGTCAAGCTCGACGAGGTCCCGCTGCAGGGCCGGCTCGGCGCGACCTCGCGCGCCCCGCGCTGGGCCATCGCGTGGAAGTACCCCCCGGAGGAGGTCAACACCAAGCTGCTGGACATCCGGGTGGGTGTCGGGCGGACGGGCCGGGTGACGCCGTACGCCGTCGTGGAGCCGATCATGGTGGCCGGCTCCGAGGTCGAGTTCGCCACGCTGCACAACCAGGACGTGGTCAAGGCCAAGGGCGTCTTCATCGGTGACACGGTCGTGCTGCGCAAGGCGGGCGACGTGATCCCCGAGATCCTGGGGCCGGTGGTGGACCTGCGGGACGGCAGCGAGCGGGAGTTCGTGATGCCGGCCGAGTGCCCGGAGTGCGGGACGAAACTGCAGCCCGCCAAGGAGGGCGACGTCGACCTGCGCTGCCCGAATGCGCGGAGCTGCCCCGCGCAGCTGCGCGAGCGGCTCTTCTACCTCGCGGGCCGCAAGAGCCTGGACATCGAGAACTTCGGCTATGTCGCGGCGACGGCGCTGACCCAGCCGCTGGAGCCGGCCGAGCCGCCGCTGAAGGACGAGGGCGACCTCTTCAGCCTCTCCATCGAGCAGCTGCTGCCCATCAAGTCCTACGTCCTGGACCCGGACAGCGGGCTGCCCAAGCGGGATCCGAAGACCGGCGAGGAGAAGGTCGTCACGTTCTTCGCCAACCAGAAGGGCGAGCCGAAGAAGAACGCCCTGGCGATGCTGGAGAACATCCAGGCCGCCAAGGAGCGCCCGCTGGCCCGCATCCTGACGGGCCTTTCGATCCGGCACGTGGGCCCGGTCGCGGCGCAGGCGCTGGCCATGGAGTTCCGTTCGCTGGACCGGATCCGGGAGGCGAGCGAGGAGGAACTGGCCGCGGTCGAGGGCGTCGGGGGCACCATCGCCGCCTCGCTGAAGCAGTGGTTCGAGGAGGAGTGGCACCGCGACATCGTGGAGAAGTGGCGGGCCGCCGGGGTCCGGATGGAGGAGGAAAGCACCGGGGACGAAGGCCCGAGGCCGCTGGAGGGCGTCACCGTCGTCGTAACGGGAACACTTCAATCACACACCAGAGACGGCGCGAAGGAAGCGCTGCAACGCCTTGGTGCGAAGGTGACCGGTTCTGTCTCGAAGAAGACCGGTTTCGTCGTCGTAGGCGACAATCCTGGTTCGAAATATGACAAGGCTATGCAGTTGAAGGTGCCCGTGCTGGATGATGACGGATTCGCGGTGCTGCTCGAACAGGGCCCCGATGCCGCGCGAGCGGTAGCTGTCACACCTCCGGAGGAGGAGTGAGCAAGACACTCCTTCGGTGCATACCAGACGCTTACGGGTGGTCGGGTCGCATTCGGGCAACCGCTGCCGATCGCTGCCCGTGGCGGCCTTCTGCGGCCTACTGTTGAGGGGTGCGCCTGCCGTGGCGCGGGCACAGCCGGCTGTGAGAGGGATCGGAATGGAACCGACCGACAGCGCCGCTCCGGCGTCGCGGCTCCGGCGGCTCGTCATGCCCGCGTTGCCCGCGGCCGTGGTCCTGACGGCCGCCCTGGTGCTCGTGACGGGCGTGATCATGACGATCGGAGGCGGCGCCGCGCTCTTCCCGCGCGGCGCCGTCGGCTGGTCGCTGGCCGTCCTGACCGGAGTCATCGTCGGGCATCTCGTCGCCATCGGCCGGGACCGCTGGTCCGGCGGCGCCGGCTCCGGGGCCGCGCTGGCACTGGCGGTCCTGCTGCTGTACGGCTGGGTGCCCGCGACACTGATCAGCCTGTCCGTCGTCGTCCTGGTCGGGGCGGCGCGCCGGCAGCGCTGGCGACAGGCGATGGTGCACGGCGCGATCGACGTACTGGGCCTGGGCGCCGCCGCGCTGGGCCTCCGGCTGTGCGGGGTCGCGCCCACCGTGGCCGAGCCCGCGGGGGTCGGCGGCTGGGACCTCTCCGTCCTGCCGCCGGTCCTCGGCGCGGCGCTGGTGTACCTCGCGGTCACCCGGGCGCTGATGTGGTTCCTGATGGGTTCGCGCAACGGCCGGCTGCCCTCCATCGCACGCCGCGCGGTGACCCGGCAGGCCCTGGTCGGCGTCGCGCTGGTGGGCATAGCCCCGCTGATCGTGGTGGTCGCCGCGCACGCCCCGCTGCTGCTGCCGCTGTTCGCCGTACCGCTCATCGCGCTGGACTCCACGCTGTGGATCGCCCGGGCGCGCGCCGAGGAGCAGCTGCGCGACCCGCTGACCGGCCTGCCGAACAGACAGTGGCTGCTGGAGCGGACCTGGAGCGCGCTGGACGACGCCGAGCGCGTCGGCGCCCGCGCCGCCCTCGTACTGATCGATCTCGACCGTTTCCGGTCGGTCAACGACACCCTCGGGCACCTCGCGGGGGACCGACTGCTGCTGCAGATCGCCGAGCGGCTGCGGCACGCCCTGCCCCGCGGAGCGGAGGCCGCGCGGCTGGGCGGGGACGAGTTCGCGGTGCTGCTGCCCACCGCCGACTCGCTCACCAGCGCGCAGCGGGTGGCCCGTTCGCTTGTCGCCGCGCTGGGCTCGCCCCTCGACCTGGACGGGCTGACGCTGGTGCTCGAGGCGAGTGCCGGCGTCGCCGTCTATCCGGACCACGCGCTGGACGCGGAGGGCCTGCTGCGCCGCGCGGACGTCGCGATGTACCAGGCCAAGCGGGACCGCAGCGGCGTGGAGCTCTACGAGGCCAAGCGGGACGGCAACACGCCCGACCGGCTCGGCCTCCTCGGCGACCTGCGCCGGGCGCTGGACGCGGGCGAGGTCGAGCTGCACTACCAGCCCAAGGTGCGCTTCGACGGCCAGGTGGCCGGTCTCGAGGCGCTGGTGCGCTGGGTGCACCCGGACCGCGGGAGAGTCCCTCCGGACGAGTTCATCGCCATCGCGGAGTCCTCCGGGCTGATGCCGCGGCTGACCGAGTACGTCCTGGAGACCGCGCTCGGCCAGGTGGCGCGGTGGCGCGCGGACGGTCTCGAGGTCCCGGTCGCGGTGAACGTCTCGCCGCGTGACGTGCACACCCCCGGGTTCGCCGGCGCGGTGGCCGCGCGGCTGGCCCGGCACCAGGTACCGCCGGGCGCGCTCCAGCTGGAGATCACCGAGCACGTGCTGCTGGAGGACCCGCAGCGGGCCGCCGACACGCTGAACGGCCTGACCGGGCACGGCGTGAAGATGTCGCTGGACGACTTCGGCACGGGGTACAGCTCCCTGGTGCACCTGCGGCGGCTGCCCGTCAGCGAGCTGAAGATCGACCGCTCGTTCGTGGCGCGGCTCGCGGTGGACACCGAGGACGCCGAGATCGTCCGCTGCACGCTCGACCTCGCGCACTCCCTCGGGCTGCTCGTCGTCGCCGAGGGCGTCGAGGACGACGAGACCTGGGAGCGGCTGCGGGACCTGGGCTGCGACGCGGTACAGGGCTGGCTGGTGGCGGCCGCGATGCCGCCGGACGAGACGACGGCCTGGCTGCGGGCCCGGGAGCACCACGGCTGGCGGCGCGAGTCGGAAGGCGCGTCCTCCGACTCCTCCGAGGAGGTCGACAGGCCCTCGGGCCAGGTCGTGAAGTAGCCGGACCGGTCCCGGCCGGCCACCGATGGGAAAGCGTTTCGCGGTCACCGGTGCACGCGCCATAGGATTGGGGCGAAAACTCCACCGGAAACCAGCAGAGGATCGCTGCATGCCTGGCATCACGCGCGAGGAGGTCGCCCACCTCGCACGGCTGGCACGTCTGGAGCTGAAGGACGAAGAGCTCGACCACTTCGCCGGACAGCTCGACGACATCATCGGCGCGGTAGCCCGCGTCTCCGAGGTCGCCGACCAAGACGTTCCGCCGACCTCCCACCCGCTGCCCCTGACGAATGTCATGCGGGCGGACGAGGTGCGCCCGTCGCTCACCCCCGAGCAGGCGCTCTCCGGCGCCCCCGCCCAGGAGCAGCAGCGATTCAAGGTGCCGCAGATTCTGGGGGAGGAGTGACCGGGATGACCGAGAACGCAGCACACGAGCTGATCAGGCTGACCGCGGCCGAGACCGCGGCGAGGATCGCGGCCGGTGAGGTCACCGCCGTCCAGGTCACCGAGGCCCACCTGGCCCGGATCGAGGCCGTGGACGAGAAGGTGCACGCCTTCCTGCACGTCGACCGGGAGGGCGCGCTCGCCCAGGCCCGCGCCGTGGACGCCAAGCGTGAGCGCGGCGAGAAGCTCGGCCCGCTGGCCGGCGTGCCGCTCGCCCTGAAGGACATCTTCACGACGGAGGGTGTGCCCACCACCGTCGGCTCGAAGATCCTGGAGGGCTGGCTCCCGCCGTACGACGCGACGCTGACCAAGAAGCTCAAGGCCGCCGACGTCGTCATCCTCGGCAAGACCAACATGGACGAGTTCGCCATGGGGTCGTCGACGGAGAACAGCGCGTACGGGCCGACCGGCAACCCGTGGGACCTGACCCGTATCCCGGGCGGCTCCGGCGGCGGTTCCTCCGCCGCGCTCGCTTCGTACGAGGCGCCGCTGGCGATCGGTACGGACACCGGCGGTTCGATCCGCCAGCCCGCCGCCGTGACCGGCACGGTCGGCGTGAAGCCCACCTACGGCGGCGTCTCGCGGTACGGCATGGTGGCGTTCTCCTCCTCCCTGGACCAGGGCGGGCCGTGCGCCCGTACGGTCCTGGACGCGGCGCTGCTGCACGAGGCGATCGCCGGCCACGACCCGCTGGACTCCACCTCCATCGACGCGCCGGTCCCGCCGGTCGTCGAGGCCGCCCGCAACGGCTCGGTGCAGGGCATGCGCGTCGGCGTGGTGAAGCAGTTCCGCGGCGAGGGCTACCAGGCCGGTGTCCTCCAGCGGTTCGACGAGGCCGTCGCGCTGATGAAGGAGCTGGGCGCCGAGATCGTCGAGCTGGACTGCCCGTCCTTCGACCTGGCGCTGTCGGCGTACTACCTCATCGCGCCGTCCGAGTGCTCCTCCAACCTGGCCCGCTTCGACGCCATGCGCTACGGCCTGCGGGTCGGCGACGACGGCACGCGGTCGGCCGAGGACGTCACGGCCCTGACCCGTGAGGCCGGCTTCGGCCCCGAGGTCAAGCGCCGGATCATGCTCGGTACGTACGCGCTCAGCTCCGGCTACTACGACGCGTACTACGGCTCGGCACAGAAGGTGCGGACGCTGATCACCCGCGAGTTCGAGCAGGCCTTCGAGCAGGTCGACGTGATCGTCTCGCCGACCACGCCCACCACCGCCTTCCCGATCGGCGAGCGCGCCGACGACCCGATGGCGATGTACCTCGCCGACCTGTGCACCATCCCCACCAACCTGGCGGGCAACGCGGCCATGTCGCTGCCCTGCGGCCTCGCCCCCGAGGACGGGCTCCCGGTGGGTCTGCAGATCATCGCCCCCGCCATGAAGGACGACCGGCTCTACAAGGCCGGTGCCGCCGTCGAGGCCGCCTTCGTGGAAAAGTGGGGCCACCCGCTGCTTGAGGAGGCACCGTCGCTGTGAGCGCGATCACCAAGAAGGCCAAGAACTTCAAGAAGTCCAAGTCGGGTCTGTACCTGTCCATGGGCACCACCGCCTTCGGCGCGCTGAGCGTCGCCAGGCAGGCGAAGCTGGCCCGGCAGGAGAACGACACGCTCCGGCTGATCGACGCGGCCGTCTCGGCCGCGGCCATCGTCACCGGCCTGGCGATCCTCTACCGGGAACTGAAGCACCTGGGCGACGACGACGTCCTGCTGGGCTGAGGGAGAAAGTTTCACCGTGACTGTCACTGACCTGGTCTCGTACGAGGACGCCCTCGCGACGTACGAGCCCGTCATGGGTCTCGAGGTGCACGTCGAGCTCGGCACCAAGACCAAGATGTTCTGCGGGTGCTCGACGGCGCTGGGCGCCGACGCCAACACCCAGACCTGCCCCACCTGCCTGGGCCTGCCCGGCTCGCTCCCGGTCGTCAACGCGACCGGCGTCGAGTCCGCCGTCAAGATCGGCCTGGCCCTGAACTGCTCGATCGCCGAGTGGTGCCGCTTCGCCCGGAAGAACTACTTCTATCCGGACATGCCGAAGAACTTCCAGACCTCCCAGTACGACGAGCCGATCGCCTTCGACGGCTACCTCGACGTACAGCTGGAGGACGGCGAGGTCTTCCGCGTGGAGATCGAGCGGGCCCACATGGAGGAGGACACCGGCAAGTCGACGCACGTCGGCGGCGCCACCGGCCGTATCCACGGCGCGTCCCACTCCCTGCTGGACTACAACCGCGCGGGCATTCCGCTCATCGAGATCGTCACCAAGCCGATCACCGGTGCCGGCGAGCGTGCCCCCGAGGTCGCCAAGGCGTACGTCGCCGAGCTGCGCGAGCTCATCAAGGCGCTCGGCGTGTCCGAGGCCCGCATGGAGATGGGCCAGATGCGCTGCGACGTGAACCTCTCGCTGATGCCCAAGGGCAGCGAGAAGTTCGGCACCCGCTCGGAGACCAAGAACGTCAACTCCCTGCGCAGCGTCGAGCGCGCCGCCCGGTTCGAGATCCAGCGGCACGCCGCGGTGCTCTCCTCCGGCGGCACGATCGTCCAGGAGACCCGCCACTTCCACGAGGAGGACGGCTCCACGACGTCCGGCCGCGTGAAGGAGGAGGCCGAGGACTACCGGTACTTCCCGGAGCCCGACCTGGTCCCCGTCGCCCCGTCCCGCGAGTGGGTCGAGGAGCTGCGAGCGGGCCTGCCCGAGCTGCCGCGCGTCCGCCGTAACCGGCTGCGCGAGGAGTGGGGCATCTCCGAGCACGACATGCAGTCGATCCTCAACGCCGGTGCGGTCGACCTGATCGTCGCCACCACGGAGGCCGGTGCGGACGCCGCCGCGGCCCGCAAGTGGTGGATGGGCGAGCTGGCCCGCCGTGCCAACGAGGACGGCGTCGAGCTCGCCGCGCTGCCGATCACCCCGGAGCAGGTCGCCCGGGTCGCCGCGCTGGTCGCCGAGGGTTCCCTCAACGACAAGCTGGCCCGCCAGACCATCGAGGGCGTCCTCGCGGGCGAGGGCACCCCGGACGAGGTCGTCGAGAAGCGCGGTCTGAAGGTCGTCTCCGACGAGGGCGCGCTCGGCAAGGCCGTCGACGAGGCGATCGAGTCCAATGCCGCCATCGCCGACAAGATCCGCGGCGGCAAGGTCGCGGCGGCCGGTGCGCTGGTCGGCGCGGTCATGAAGGCCACCCGCGGCCAGGCCGACGCGGCCCGTGTCCGGGAGCTGATCCTGGAGAAGCTGGGCGTCGAGGGCTGATTCCGGCCCGCACCCGTCGAGGGCGGCGCACCCACCGGGTGCGCCGCCCTCGTGCGTACGGTGCCGGGCGTCAGAGGCTGATCACGCCCGTACGGGTGTCCGTCATGTCCAGCAGCGTCCACTTGCCGCCGATGCGGCCCCAGCCGGTCGAGCGGGCGCCGGCGCCGCCGAACGGCATGTTGATGTCCCACCAGTTGTTGGTCTCGTTCACGATGACCTGCCCCACCTCCATCTCCTCGATGAAGCGGAAGGCCGAGGTCATGCTGCGGGTGAAGACCGCGCCCTGGAGGCCGAGCGCGTCGTCGTTGGCGATGCGCAGCAGGTCGTCCTCGTCGCGGCCGGTGAGGATCGGTACGACGGGGCCGAAGGACTCCTCCCGGGCCAGCAGGCTGCCCTCCGCGACGCCGTCGACGACCGTGAACTCGTAGTAGAGGTCGGTGGGCATCCCGGCGCGGCGCCGGCCGCCGGTGAGGATCCGGGCGCCCCGGGCCTCGGCGTCGGCCAGGTGGCGGTCCATCTTCGCGGCGACGCCCTCGTTGTTGAGCGGGCCGAGGACGGTCTTGTCGTCGAGCGGATCGCCGAGCACGATCCGTTCCGACTCCCGTACGACGGCCTCGACGAAGGCGTCGTGGACATCGGTGTGCACGACGACCCGCTCGGTGGCGCAGCACACCTGGCCCGCGCAGGGGTAGGCGCCGTCGACCGCGGCCTTGGCGGCGGCCTCGACGTCGGCATCGGCGAGCACGACCAGCGGCCCGTTGCCGGAGCACTCCATGAGGGAGCGCTTGAGACCGGCCGCCGCCTGGATCTTCGCGCCGGTGGCGGAGGAGCCGATGAAGCCGATGGCGTGGATGCCGGGGTGGCGTACCAGCGCGTCGCCGAAGGCGCCGTCGCCGGGCAGGACGCTGACCAGGCCGTCCGGCAGCCCGGCGGCCAGTACCGCCTCCATCGCCTTCAGCACGGTGAGCGGGGTGTGCGCCGGCGGCTTGACGACCAGGGCGTTGCCGGTGGCCAGGCCGGGCGCCGCGAACTCGGCGAACATCAGGAGCGGGAAGTTCCAGGGCGTGATGACGCCCCAGGTGCCGACCGGCCGGTGGAAGGTGAACATCCGCTTGCTGGAGTCGCGGGAGGGCAGCGTCTCGCCGTTGAGGCGTACGGCGTCCTCGGCGTGCAGCCGGAAGAGCTGGGCGGCCTCCGTGACGTCCGCCACCGACTCGGCCAGCGGTTTGCCCTGCTCCAGGGTCTGCAGCCGGGCGAGTTCGGCGCGCCGTTCGTCGAGGTGGTCGGCGATGCGGTGGCACGCGGCCGCGCGCTCCCAGACGTTGACCGCGGCCCAGGCGCGCTGGGCGGCATGCGCGGCGTGCACCGCTCTGTTGAGGTCGGCCGAGGTGGGGACGGGCACGGTCCCGACCTGCTCGCCCGTGGCCGGGCTGATCACCTCGAAGGTCTGCGAGCCGGCGCCGTCGTCGTAGGCGCCGGCGAGGAACAGCTGCTGCGGCGAAGGGGGCGGAGTGGTCATGAGGTGTGCTCCTCTGTCCGGTCCGTCGATGCCGCAGATGTTTCAGTAGCGACTTTTGACCGTCAAGATGCGCGTATGGCAACGGAGAAGACCGGTTGCCCGGAACCGCCCACGCGCCACCGGACGCGTGCGCCGCTCACGTCCCCGGTGGCGGTGCGATCGACTCACGGTCGATGAACTCGGTGTCGAGGACGGTGTGTTCGGGCGCCCGGGTGGTGCCCTCGATGCGGGCGATCAGGGACTGGACGGCGCGGGCGCCGAGTTCCTGTACGGGCTGGGCGACCACGCTGACGCGGGGGCGTACGGCGCGGGCCCAGTCGGTGTCGTCGAAGGTGACGACGGAGAGGTCGTCGGGGACGCGGAGGCCGTGGTCGCGGGCCGCGGAGAGGACGCCGAGGGCGATCATGCTGTCGGTGGCGAAGACCGCGGTGGGCGGCTCGGGGAGGGACAGCAGGCCGGCGGTGAGGTCGGCCGGGTCCTCGCGGTGGAAGGTGCCGGTGCGCAGGTAGGTGTCCGTGTCGGTGAGGCCCGCCTCGCGCAGCGCGGCGCGGTAGCCCTCGATGCGTTCCAGGCCGGTGGAGACCGGATCGGCGGGGGCTGCCGGGGCGTCGGCCGAGTCGTCGGCGGGGGCGCTGCCGAGCAGGCTCACCAGGGCGATCCGGCGGTGGCCCGCGGCGAGCAGACGGCGTACCGCGTCCTGCGCCGCACCGTGGTTGTCGACGGTGACGGAGTCGGCGGGCAGCCCGGGCGCCTGCCGGTCGAGGAGGACGACGGGGCAGCCCGCGGTGTGCGCGGCCGCCAGGTGGCCGGTCTCGGTGGTGGCGGCGGGCGCGACGATCAGGCCGTCGACGTGCTTGTCGCGCAGCATCTTCACGGCGGCGCGCTCGGCGGCGACGTCCTCGTCGGTGTTGGCGAGCAGGACCTGGTAGCCGGCGGCGCGGGCCGCGTCGGTGATGCCGCGGGTGACGCCGGCGAAGAACGGGTTCTGGATGTCCGCGACGATCGCGCCGAGGGTGTGCGTCCGCCCGGTGATCATGGACCGGGCCAGCAGGTTGGGGCGGTACCCGAGCTTCTCGGCGGCGGCCCGTACGCGTTCGCGGGCCTCGGGGCTGACCGAGCCGTAGTCGGCGAGTGCGCGGGACGCGGTGGAGCGGGAGACGCCCGCCTCGCGTGCGACGTCGGGGATGGTCGCGGGGCGGCCTGCCGGCCTGCTTCGGTTCGTCGTCATGGCGCGCTCAGGCTACCGGGTCCGCCGGGGGTATTGACGGTGGGGAACGGGAGTGGGAAGGTTCCCAGCATCCCGCGATCGAGAACGTTCCCAAACGCGCCGTGCGGTGGGGTTGGGAACGTTCTCGGACAAGCGCTTGGGAACGTTCTCACCGCTGGGCGCGCGACGCCCCGCGCACCGCCTCGGAAAGGACCCGCGTGACGACCGCATCCCTGCCCCTCCAGCCGATCACCGAGGACTTCAAGGAGGCCGTGGCCTTCGCCCTCAGCCAGAACGACGCCGCGCGCACGTTCGTCGACGAGGTCGTCGCGGGCGGGCTGCGCAACGTCTTCCTCGTCGGCTGCGGCGGCTCGCTCACCGCCGCCTACCCGGCGCACTTCCTGCTGGAGACCCGGGCCTCGTTCCCCGTCTTCCACATGAACAGCGACGAGTTCAACCTGCGCCGCCCCGCCCTGCTCGGCGAGGGCTCCCTCGTCCTGGTCTCCTCGCACACCGGCACCACCAAGGAGACCGTCGCCGCCGCCGAGTACGCCCGCGGCGCCGGTGCCACGGTCGCAGCGCTCACCCGCAGCGCCGACAGCCCGCTCGCGAAGGCCGCGCACACCGCGTTCACCTACCGCAGCGAGGACACCGTCGTCGCGCCGAAGGGCGTGCTGTTCGGCCAGCTCGTGTACGCGCTGCTGGAGAAGACCGGCGCCGAGGGCGACTACGCGGCGCTCCGCACGGCGTACGAGGCGCTGCCCGAGGCGCTGCACAAGGCCCAGGAGGAGGGCGAGGAGCTGGCCGCCTCGATCGCCACCGCGCTGGCCGACGAGAACGTCACGTACGTGCTGTCCGCGGGCCCCAACTACGGCGCGGGCTACGGCTTCACGATGTGCTACCTGATGGAGATGCAGTGGAAGCACGGCGGCACCTACAACGCCGGTGAGTTCTTCCACGGCGCCTTCGAGGTCGTCACCGAGGACCAGCCGGTGATCCTCTTCCTCGGTGAGGACGCCACCCGCCCGATGGCCGAGCGCGCGAAGACCTTCCTGGACAAGTACACCAAGAAGGCCCACTACGTGGACTCCCGGATCTTCTCGCTGCCCGGCGTCCCCGAGGCGGTGCGCGGCGACATCACCCCGATCGCGCTGGACGTCTTCGGCACCCGGCTCGCCCGCCACTACGAGTCCGTGCGCGGCCACGACCTGGACAAGCGCCGCTACATGTTCCAGGTCGAGTACTGATCCACCCCCCCGCCCGCGACCCGGCCCGGTGCGGCGCCGCACCGGGCCGTTCCGTACCCGCTCCCTCCCGTAGCTCCTCCCCGTAAGGAACCCCCATGCGCATCTGCGGAGTCGGCGACAACGTCGTGGACCGCTATCCCCAGCGCGGCCTGATGTACCCGGGCGGCAACGCGCTCAACGTCGCCGTGCACGCCGCGCGGCTCGGCGCCGACGCCGGGTACCTGGGCGTCACCGGCACCGACGAGGCCGGGGCGCACATCCGGGCGGTGCTCGCCGCCGAAGGCGTCCGCACCGACCGGGCCCGTACGGCGGAGGGACCCAACGCGTACGCCACCGTCCACCTCGACGCGGACGGCAACCGCACCTTCGGCGACTGCGACGCGACCGTCTCGGTCTTCACACCGGACACCGCCGACCTGGCCTGGCTGGCCGGCTTCGACCTGCTGCACACCGGCGACTGCAGCCGCCTGGAGCCGCACCTGCCCGCGCTCGCCGCGGCCTGCCCGGTCAGCTTCGACTTCTCCGACCGGCCCTGGTCCTACGCCGCGCCACTGCTGCCGTACGTGCACGGCGCCGTCCTCTCCCGGCCCGACGCCGGGGACGACGAGGCCACCGCGCTCGCCGAACGGGTACGGGAGGCCGGGCCGAAGCTGGCCGTGGTGACGCGCGGCGCACGCGGGGCGCTGGTGTCGTACGAGGGGACGGTGCACCACCAGAGCGTCGTCCCGGTCACCGCCACCGACACCCTCGGCGCCGGTGACTCCTTCATCGCGGCGCTGCTGGTCTCCCTGGGCGAAGGCCGGGCCCTGGCCGACGCCGCCGCGGTGGCCGCCGGTTACGCCGCCGGGGTCTGCACCCGTCCCGGAGCCTTCGGCCACCCCCTCGCCCTGCCCGGCAGCGCCGCCCCCCACTGACCGCCCGTCTCCGTCCAGTCCGCCGCTGACCGTCCGCCCCCCCGTCCGCCCGCTTCCCGCCAGGAGAGAGCCGATGCGCCGTACCTCAGCAACCGCCGCCGGCTGCCTGCTCGCCGTCCTGCTGACGCTGCTCAGCGGCTGCGGCCAGGCCCCCGTCCGGGCCACCGCCGACAACTTCCAGCTCTCCGGACGCCCCCAGGGGCACCTGACGGTCCTGGAGAAGTGGGCGGACCCGGAGTACGCGCCGTACTTCAAGGCGGCGGTGCGGGAGTACGAGAAGCGCAACCCGGGCGTCACCATCGACCTCCAGGCCGTCGGCGACCAGCCCTACAAGGACCGGATCGCGGTGCTCGCCGCCTCCCGCGAGCTGCCCGACATCTATTTCGCCTGGCCGGGCCGGTACGCACACAAATTCGCCGAAGGACGGCTCGCCGCCGACCTCACCGGGCAGCTGCGCGGCACCCGTTGGGGGAAGACCTTCGAGCCCGACGCGCTGGACGCCTTCACCTTCGGCGGGCGGATCTACGGCGTGCCGCTGACCATGGACGCCAAGGTCTTCGCCTACAACGAGAAGATCTTCGCGAAGGCCGGGGTGCGGCGCGTCCCGCGGACCTTCCCCGAGCTGCTCACCGCCTGCGACCGGATCAGGAAGGCCGGGTACACGCCGCTGGCCTTCGGCAACCAGTACGGCTGGCCGGCCGGGCACCTGCTGACCCAGTTCAACGCCATGGAAGTACCGGCCGACGTGCTGGCCAGGGACTACGACGGCGCGGAAGGGGCCTTCACGCACCCCGGCTACACCCGTGCCCTCAAGGACCTGGCACGGCTGCGCGAGCGGTGCATGCCGGCCGGCGGCACCAGCATCAGCCACGAGTCGGCGCAGGCGCAGCTGCTGTACGGGAAGGCCGCCATGCAGTACCTGGAGACGCTGGAGTTCTCGTACCTGGACGAGAGCGGCGGCGCGCCGAAGGCATTCGCGGAGAACTGGGACTTCTTCGCGATGCCCGCGATCCCGGGCGGCGAGGGCTCGCCGCGCGCCGTGGCGGGCGGCACGGACGGCCTGCTCGTCTCCAACACCTCGCCGAACAAGGCGCTCGCCGTGGACTTCCTCACGTTCCTCACCGGCCGCGAACAGGCCCGGCAGATGGTGCGCGAGCTGGGCTGGCTGAGCGCGGTGAAGGGCACGGCGGACGCCGCGCGGCTGCCCGGACTGGCCGGCGCGCAGCGCACCGTGGCGCGCCACGAGATGTCGGTCTGGCTCGACACCCGTGCCGACGACAAGATCGTCAACCCCTACCTGTCGGCCGCCGACTCCGTGCTCGGCGGCAACACCACCCCGGAGCAGGCCATGAAGGCCGTACGCCGGGGCGCCGAGAACGCCCGCCGCTTCGGCGTCCGGCCCTGAGAGCACGCCGGTTCCGACACCCCCCACTCGTCCCGACCGCTCCCGAAGGAGGTGCACCAGTGACACGACGCCGCATCCGGCATACCTTCTACGTCGCTCCCGCGCTCGCGCTGATCGCGTTGTTCGTCTACTACCCGATCGTCGAGAACGTCCGGCTCAGCCTCTTCAAGTTCAGCGTCTTCCGGCCCGGCATGCGCTACGTCGGGCTGGAGAACTACCGGCAGGCCTTCCAGGACCCGGTCTTCTGGCACGCGCTGCTCAACAACGTCTGCTACGCGGTCACCTCGGTGGTCTTCCAGGTCGGCGCGGCGCTGGTGCTCGCCGCCGTCCTGGAGGAGCTGATCGGCCGGCGGCTGCGCGGGGTGCTGCGCGCCGTCTACTTCATCCCCGCCGCCGTCTCCATGACCGTCGCGGGTCTCCTCTTCCAGTTCCTGTACCAGCCGGACGCCGGGCTGGTGAACAGCGCCCTGGACGCGGTCGGGCTCGGCGGGCTCCGGCACGACTGGCTCGGGGACACCGCCACCTCCATCTGGGGCGTCATCAACATGAGCCAGTGGCAGTCGTTCGGGTACACCACGATGCTGCTGACCGTCGCGATCCAGCGCATCCCCCGCGAGCTCTACGAGGCGGCGACCGTGGACGGCGCGGGCCGGATCCGCACGTTCTTCCACGTCACCGTGCCGATGGTGCGCGAGATGACCACCCTGTTGATCATCCTCACCGTCTCCGGGGCCTTCCTGGTCTTCAACGAGGTGATGGTGATGACCGGCGGCGGTCCCGCCAACTCCAGCCAGGTACTGGGCACCTGGCTCTACGCCAGCGCCTTCACCGGCGACGACATGGGCTACGCCGCCGCGATCGGCACGGTGATCTTCCTCATCACCTTCGCCGCCGGCGCCCTCCAGCTGCTCCACTCGCGCAGAAAGGCGGTCGCCGCATGACCCTCACCCTCGGCAGGCCGGCCCGTACGGCACCGGCCCCCGCCCGGCCCGGTACGCGGCGCCCCGCCCGCTTCGGACCGGTCGCGGCGCGCGTGCTGGCCTACGGCGCGCTGGCCGCGCTCGCCGTCGCGGTGATCTATCCGCTGTGCTGGATGGCGCTGGCGGGCCTGAAGAGCAACGGCGAGATCTTCTCCGATCCCTGGGGGCTGCCCGCCGACCCGCGCTGGTCGACGTACGCCGACGCCTGGCACCAGGGCGTGCTCGGGTACCTGCTCAACAGCGTGCTGGTGACCTCGGCGAGCGTGCTGGCCGTCGTCCTCGTCAGCGCCTGGGCGGCCTACGGTCTCACCCGGCTGGACATCCCCTGCTCGCAGCCGGCGCTGCTGCTGGTGCTCGGCGCGATGATGCTCTCGCCGACCGTGGCCCTGGTCCCGCTGTCGCAGCTGCTCCAGGCGCTGGGCATCTACGACACCTACTGGGCGCTGATCGTCCTCTACACCGCCTTCAAGGTGCCCTTCACCACCTTCCTGATCCGCGCCTACCTGCTGGGGCAGCCGGTGGAGGTGGAGGAGGCGGCGTTCATCGACGGGGCGAGCCGGTGGCAGACGTTCTGGCGGGTGGTCGTCCCGATGGCCCGTCCGATCCTCGCCTCGGCCGCCGTCCTCCAGGCGCTGTTCGCCTGGAACGAGTACGCCTTCGCGCTGGTCTTCATCACCGACGACCGGCTCAAGACGCTGCCCGTCGGCCTCGCCGACATGGCGGGCCGGCTCAACTCGAACTGGCCGGTCCTCTTCGCGGGCCTGACCATCGCCGCGCTCCCGATGATCGTGATCTTCCTGATCGGGCAGCGGCACTTCGTCCGCGGACTGGCGGCCGGCATGGGCAAGTGAGGCCATCGGCAGGCCGAGCGAGGCCCGCTGTTCGCAAAGTTGTCATCCCGAGACGTATCGCGGGCCACGCAAGCGCTCTATCGTCCCCCGCGCACCACATCAATGGACCGACCGCGGACCATTGGGGACGACTGGAGGCGAGCGTGGCACCGGAGACAACGCGTAGACGGGTACTGGCAGTCGGCGCGGCGGCCGTGGGGGCGGCCGCCGCCGGTTCGCTGCTGCCGCCCTCGCTGCAACAGGCGCTGGCCGCCGACGCGGCACGGCCGGGCCGCACGGACGGCGGACTCGACGACATCGGGCACGTCGTCGTCCTGATGCAGGAGAACCGGTCCTTCGACCACTACTTCGGCATGCTGCGCGGCGTACGGGGCTACGCCGACCGCAACGCCATCACGATCCCCGGCGGGCGGAGCGTGTACGAGCAGCCCGCCCCGCTCGGCCGGACCGTGCTGCCCTTCTCCGTACGGGAGGCCGCGGCGGCGCAGAAGAAGGACCTCCAGTACATCGGCGACCTCGACCACGGCTGGGACGGCGGCGCCAAGGCCTGGCACGGCGGCTGGATGGACAACTGGGTCAGCGCCAAGACCGCGGCCACCATGGCGCACTACGACCGCCGGGACGTGCCGCTCCACTACGAGCTGGCCGACACCGTCACCGTCTGCGACGCGTACCACTCCTCGATCCACTCCTCCACCAGCCCCAACCGCAACCACCTGGTCAGCGGCTGGACCGGCTTCGAGGCGGACGGCAAGCGGGCGGTCGGCAACGACGCGTACGCGGAGGACACCCACCCCGGCTACGACTGGCCGACGTACGCCGAGCGGCTGGAGAAGGCCGGCCACAGCTGGCAGGTCTACCAGGAGTGGGACAACTTCACGGACAACAACCTGGAGTTCTACGCGAGCTTCAAGGCCGTCGCGAAGAAGGCCCTCGCCAGGGTCGGCGACCCGAGGATCCAGAACATGACGGCCTTCTACGCCAAGGTCGCGGACGCCGACGAGGCGGAGCGGAAGCGGCTGCAGGGCCTGCTGGAGGAGGGCGTGAAGGCGCTTTCGCGGGCTGACCGGAGCCTGTTCGAGCGCGCGCTGCGCCGCGGCGAGCCGGGCTCGACCGCCACCGCCTTCGCCGCGGACGTCGCCGCCGGGAAGCTCCCCGAGGTCAGCTACCTCGTCCCGGCCGCCGCCGACTCCGAGCACCCCGGCTCGTCCTCCCCGATCGCCAGCGCCACCCTTGTCTACAAGGTCCTCGACGCCCTCGGGAAGAACCCCGACGTCTGGCGGCGCACCGTCCTGCTGCTCACCTACGACGAGAACGACGGCTTCTTCGACCACGTCCCGCCGCCCGTCGCACCGGCCGGCACCGACGAGGAGTACTGGGACGGGCACCCCACCGGCCTCGGCATCCGGGTCCCGATGCTGGTGATCTCGCCCTGGTCGGTCGGCGGCTACGCCTGCTCCCAGGTGTTCGACCACACCTCGATCATCCGTTTCCTGGAGCGCTGGACCGGCGTCCGCGAGCCGAACGTCAGCGCCTGGCGGCGCACCGTCTGCGGCGACCTGACCAGCGCCTTCGACTTCTCCCGCGGCCGCCGGCAGCCCGCCGTCGACCAGCCGGGCCCGATCCCGCCCTTCACCGGGCGGTGGCGCCCCGAGCCGCCCGCCGAACAGCGGCTGCCGCGGCCGGAGGAGGGCACGCGCCCGGCCCGTCCGCTGCCGTACCAGCCCGATGCGGACGGCGCCTACGACCCGGCGGCCGGGCGGTTCCGGCTGGCGCTGCGCAACACGGGCGCGGCCAGTGCGCACCTCGCGCTGTACCCGTACGCGGCGGAATACGCCACCCCTCAGCACCGCGACGTACGGGGGAAGGCCGGCTGGGACGTACCGGTACGGGACGGGGCGTACGACTTCACGCTCACCGGGCCCAACGGCTTCCGGCGGGAGTTCGCCGGGACCGCGGCGGGGGAGGCGGCCGGGCTGCGGGTGAGCACCCATCTGGACGCCCGGGAGCGGGAGATCCACCTCACGCTCGTCAACCGAGGTGACCGGTCACTGACCGTCACGCTGGCCCCGCTGGCGTACTCCGGTGCGGCGCCGCGCACGGTGGAGCTGCCGGCCGGCCGCACCCGTACGCTCGCGCACCCGGCCGCCGGCGACCACGGGTGGTACGACCTAAACCTCACGGTCGCGCAGGACGAATCGTTCCGTCGCCGGCTGATGGGCCACATCGAGAACGGCGCGGAGTCCATAACGGGCTGATCCGAGCGGAGGCGGCCCTCCCGCTTCTTTGTGGGGAAGTGCACAAAGGGGTCAAAGGATCTTTTCGGGCTGTCACTCTTCTTGGACGCGGGCCCGCCGCCCCTTCGTCGGCAGGCGGCGGGCCCGCGCCGTCCCCCGCCCGTCCCGCGCTCGGCATCACCGGTGCTCCCGGAGTTCGACGCAACGCCCGGGAAAGCAGAAAAGGCCTTCATGACCGCACTCGCCCGGTGGTGTCTACGGCGCCGCGCCCTGGTCATCGTGTGGTGGCTCGCCGTCCTCGCGGGCGTCGCCGCCGCAGCCGGTGCGCTGGGCTCCTCGTACTCGAACGACTACGACGTGCCCGGCACCGAGTCCGGACGCGCGGCGGAACGGATGGCGGACGCCTTCCCCGGGGAGTCCGGGGACAGCGACACCATCGTGTGGCACACCGACTCCGGGACGGTGCGCGCGGACGCGGTACGGGACCGCATGGCACCGGCCCTGGACCGGATCGCCGAGCTGCCCGGAGTGGCCTCGGTGGACGGCCCGTACGACACCCGGACCGACGCCCCGGCGGACGGGGCCGCCGACCGGCGCGTCAGCGCCGACGGGCACACCGCCTACGCCTCCGTGGTCTTCGAGGCACCCGCCGACGACCTGGACGCGAAAACCGTGCAGGCCGTCGTGGACACCGCGCAGGACGCCTCCGGCGACGGCCTCACCGTCGCCCTCGGGGGTGCCGGGATCGGCCTCACCGACACGCCCAAGAGCCACCTCGCCGAGGCCATCGGCCTGGCGGCGGCCGCCGTCGTCCTCTTCCTGGCCTTCGGCTCCTTGGCCGCGACCGCCCTGCCGCTCCTCACCGCCGTCGTCGCGGTCGGCACCGCCTCGGCCGGCATCGGACTGCTCAGCCACGTCATGACCGTGGCCGACTTCGCGCCCATGCTCGGCATGCTCATCGGGCTGGGCGTGGGCATCGACTACGCACTGTTCGTCGTCACCCGGCACCGCAGGAACCTCCGGGCGGGCATGGGCGTCGCGGAGGCCGCGCAGAAGGCGGTGGCCGTGACGGGACGGGCCGTGGTGTTCGCCGGGGCCACCGTGTGCATCGCCCTCCTGGGCATGCTCGTCCTGCGGCTGAGCTTCCTCAACGGCGTCGCGCTCGCCGCCTCGCTGACCGTCGTGCTCACCGTGGCCGCCTCCGTGACGCTGCTGCCCGCCCTCCTGGGGCTGATCGGCACGCGCGTGCTGGGCCGCCGCGAGCGCGGCAGGCTGGCCGCCGAGGGGCCGGCCGTCGCGCACCCCACCGGCTTCGCCGTCCGCTGGTCCGGCTTCGTCGAGCGTCACCCCAAGCTGCTCGGCGCCCTCGCCGCCGGGATCATGCTCGTCCTCGCGCTGCCCACGCTCGGGCTGCACCTGGGCACCTCCGACCAGGGCACCGATCCGCCCGGCTCGACCACCCGGCAGGCGTACGACCTGCTGGCCGGGGGCTTCGGGTCCGGTTTCAACGGGCCGCTCACCCTGGTCGGCGACCTGGACGGGGCCGACGACCGGCTCGCCTTCGACGACCTCCCGGACCGGCTGCGGAGCACGCCCGGCGTGGCCCAGGTCAGCGGCCCGGAGTTCGACGGCAGCGGCAGCACGGGCGTGATCACGGTCGTCCCGGACAGCGCACCGCAGTCCCAGGAGACCTCCGGCCTGGTCGAACGGCTCCGCGGGGACGTCCTGCCGCAGGCCGCCGACGGCTCGACCCTGCGCGTCGACGTCGGCGGCGTGACCGCCGGCTACGACGACTTCGCCCACGTGATCGTCGGCAAGCTGCCGCTCTTCGTGGGCGTGGTCGTCACCCTCGGGTGCGTGCTGCTCCTGCTGGCCTTCCGCAGCATCGGCATCCCGCTCAAGGCCGCCGTCATGAACATCGCCGCGGTCGCCGCCTCCTTCGGGATCGTCGTCGCCGTCTTCCAGTGGGGCTGGGGCAGCGAGCTGCTGGGCCTGGGGAGCGGCGGCCCGATCGAACCGTTCCTCCCGGTGATCATGGTCTCGGTCCTCTTCGGCCTCTCCATGGACTACCAGGTCTTCCTGGTCAGCCGGATGTACGAGGAGTGGCGGCGCACCCACGACAACCGCAGGTCCGTACGGGTCGGTCTCGCCGAGACCGGCCGGGTGATCAACTCGGCGGCGGTCATCATGATCGCGGTCTTCTCGGCCTTCGTGCTCAGCGGCGACCGGACCATCGCGATGTTCGGCATCGGGCTGGCCGCCGCCGTCGCCCTCGACGCGTTCGTGCTGCGCACGCTCCTGGTACCGGCCCTCATGCACATGCTGGGCGGCGCGAACTGGTGGCTGCCGGGCTGGCTGGACCGGCGGCTGCCCCGGATCAGCATCGAGCCGCCGGAAGAGGCCCCTGAGGAGGCCCCGGACACCGTCGTGCCCGTTCCCGCGCCCCGGCACGCCGAGCGCGAGCCCCTGGTACCCCGCTGACGCGGCTCTCTCATACGACTCTCAGACGCGGCCCCTACGGTCGCGCCCATGGGTACCACGACGAGCAAGAACGACACCGAGAAGACCGAAGCGGCCACCGACGGCACGGCCGCCGACCCGAAGCCGGCGGCCGCCTCCGAGGAGCAGACCGCCGCACCGGCGGAGAAGGCCGCGGCCTCCGAGGACCGCGCGCCGGACACCGCCACGGAGGAGACCCGCGAGGAGGAGCTGCGTCCCGAGGACGCGCCCGTCACCGGGCAGGCCGCTCCCGTACGGCGCTCCATCGCGGCCGGCGCGGGCGCCGTCGCCGGTGCCGCGCTCGGCCTCGCCTCCCTGACCGGCACCTGGGCCGGCACGGTCCTGGCCGAGCGGCAGACCGTACTCGGCCAGATCAAGCTGCAGACCGGCAAGACCCAGGACCAGATCGCCGCCGTCTACACCACCCCCTGGCACACCACAGCGCTCGTCAACGGGATCTTCGCCCTGCTGGCCCTCGTGGTCACCGGCGTCGTCCTGCTCCGCCGCCCGCAGGCCGCCTGGACCAAGGCCGTCGCCTGGGGCGGGTTCGCGCTCGCCGTGCTCGGCCTGGTGATCGCCGGCGGCATGTACCTCGACCTGTTCGCGTCCGCGCCGAAGCTCGGCGCGGGCGGTTCCTGAGGGAGCCCGTACGACCGCACACGGAACACGGCAGGGGCCTTAGACCGCACGGTGAGACACCGCGGCGGAATCTAAGGCCCCTCCGGCTGTGGAGATCGGGAAGTTGCCCGATGTGGCGCACCCCCTGAGGCGGCGAGGCTGACGGCATACCGTTCAGCCGCCGTGGGAGCCGACTCCCGCGGCCCTTCACAGGGGGCACCATGCTCTACTACGAAGTCCAGCACCGGGTCCGCCACGAGGAGCTGCGCCGGGAGGCCGACCAGGACCGGCTGGCCCGTGAGGCCGCCGAAGGACGCCGCGCCGCCCGGTCCGCCGAGGACGAACCCGGAGGGCGGGTGAGTCGCAGGAGGGGCTGGTCCGTACGGGCCCGCCGCCGGGCCGCGGCCTGACGGGCACGGCCCGCTGAGGACGCCCGGTGACCGGGAAACTCGGTGCCGGACTGTCAGTCGCCTGTGCGATGCTCTGCGACGTGGAGACCAGGTCCGTCAGTAGCGTGTTCGTCGGCCGCAGCAGCGAGTTGAGCCTGCTGGGCGACGCGCTGACGCGCACCACGGCGTCCGGCGAGCCGCAGGCGCTGCTGATCGGCGGCGAGGCGGGCGTGGGCAAGACCCGGCTCATCGAGGAGTTCGCGGCGGCCGCGCGGGCCGCCGGCGCGCTCGTCGCCCTCGGCGGCTGCATCGAGATCGGCTCCGAGGGCCTGCCGTTCGCCCCCTTCTCCGCGATCCTGCGCGCCCTGCACGCCCGCCTGCCCGAGGAGCTGGCCGCCGCCGTCGCGGGCCAGGAGGGCGAGCTGGCCCGCATCCTGCCCGAGCTGGCCGAGGCCCCCGGCGAGTCCCACGACGACGAGCACGGCCGGGCCCGCCTCTTCGAGCTCACCGCCCGGCTGCTGGAGCGGCTCGCCCGCGACCGCAGCCTCGTCATCGTCGTCGAGGACCTGCACTGGTCCGACCGCTCCACCCGCGAGCTGCTCAGCTACCTGCTGCACACCCTGCACGACGCCCGGGTGCTGCTCCTCGCGACGTACCGCTCCGACGACGTCCACCGCCGCCACCCGCTGCGCCCCTTCCTCGCCGAGGTCGACCGGATGCGCACGGTCCGGCGCGCCGAGCTGGCCCGCTTCACCCGCGACGAGGTCCGCTCCCAGATGGCCGGCATCACCGGCCACGAGCCCGAAGAGGCCCTGGTGGGGCGGGTGTTCGAGCGGTCCGAGGGCAACGCCTTCTTCGTCGAGGAGCTGGCCTGCAGCATCCACGACGGCACCCTGCCCGGCCTCAGCGACTCGCTCCGCGACCTCCTCCTGGTGCGCGTCGAGGCGTTCCCCGAGCACACCCAGCGGGTGATCCGCACGGCCGCCGTGGGCGGCTCCACCGTCGAGCACGACCTCCTCGCGGCCGTCGCGGGACTGCCGGAGGACGGCCTCATCGAAGCCCTGCGGGTCGCCGTCGGCAGCAACACCCTCGTGCCCACCAGCGACGGCACGGGCTACCGCTTCCGGCACGCGCTGGTCCGCGAGGCCGTCCAGGACGACCTGCTGCCCGGCGAGCGGACCCGCCTGTACCGCCGGTACGCCGAGGCCCTGGAGGCCGACCCCGGCCTGGTGCGCGCCGAGGCGTGCGCGGCGCGCCTGGCCAGCTACTGGTACCACGCCCGGGACGCCGCCAAGGCGCTGCCCGCCGTGCTCACCGCCTCGGTCACCGCCCGCCGCCGGCATGCCTACGCGGAGCAGCTGCGACTACTGGACCGCGCCCTGGAGCTGTGGGACGACGTGCCCAAGGACGTCCGGCGCTCGGTCCGCCCGGTGGACTACGCCGAGGCGTATCCGGCCAGCGGCTGCGACGACGACGCGCTGCGCTACCTCGACCTGCTCGCCGAGATCGCGGTGGCCGCCCGGCTCTCCGGCGACCGCGAGCGCGCCTACACGGTCACCAAGCGGGCGCTGCGCGCGCTCGCGGGGGAGCAGGACCCGCTGCGCGAGGCATGGTTCCTCACCCAGCGCTCCCGGCTGGCGGAGAGCACGGGGCGCGGCGACGGCTGGGAGGACCTGGGCGCCGCCCAGGAGCTGGTGCGCGGGCTGCCGCCGTCCCCGGTGCACGCCGCGGTGCTCGCCCAGGCCGCCGCCTGGGGCGCGCTGCACGCCCCGGGCCCGGACTCCTTCACCGCCGCCGAACGGGCCGTGGAGCTGGCCCGCCTGGTCGGTGAGGAGGAGGTCGAGCTGAACGCCCGCCTGACGCTGTACGGCCTCCAGGTCTCCTCCGGGGACGTGGACGGCGGCCTGGCCGGCTTCCGGGAGGCGCTGGACCGCGCCCTGGAGCGCGGCTTCTCCGCCGTCGTCGCGCGCGGCTGCACCAACCTTCCCTCGCACCTGGAGTCGGTGGGCCGGTCCCAGGAGGCGGTGGCGGCCACCGAGCGCGGGCTCGCCCTGACCGACCACTTCGGCATGAAGGACTCCCGCGGCTGGGTGTACGGCAACCGCGCCAAGAGCCTGCTGTCACTGGGCCGCTGGGCGGAGGCCGCCGAGGCCGCCGCGGCCTGCCGGCGCCTCGCCCTGGGCAACCGCACTCGCGCGCTGGCCGCGTCCCGGCTCGCCGATCTCGCCCTGCTGCGCGGCGACACCGACGCCGCCGCCGAAGAACTGGAGCAGGCCCGGGCCCACTTCGGCAGCTACGAGAACCAACCCCAGCACAGCCTCCCCATGACCCGCTTCGCGTACGAGATCACCGTCCGGCGGGAGGGCGTGGTCGCGGCGCGCGCCGTGCTGGAGCCGCTGCTCACGGCCGGATTCCCGCTCGGTACGTACAACTTCGGCTGGCCGCTGCTGTGGCGGGCCGTCGCGGCGGAGGCGGACGCCCGGGGGCTGCCCGCCGCGGCGCCGGGCCGGGACGAGTTCCTCGCCCGGCTGGCCGCCGCGGTGAAGACGCTGCCCCGCCCGGTCCCGGTGTGGCAGGCGTACGGCCGGCTGGCCGAGGCCGAGCTGCGGCGGGCCGAGGGACGGCCGTCACCGGAGCGCTGGGCCGAGGCGGTCACCGCGCTCCGGCAGGTCGAGCGGCCGTACGAGCTCGCCTGGGCCTGCCTGCACTGGGCGGAGGCGCTGCTGTCCTCCGGCCCGGTGGCCCGCGGCCCCCGCGAGGCGGCCACGGCGCTGCTCGCCGACGCGCGGGCGGCGGCCCGCTGGATGGGCGCGGGCCCGCTGGCCGTGGAGATCGACCAGCTGGCCGTACGGGCCCGGCTCACGCTGCCGGCGGAGGCGGAGGACACCGACGGGCCCGGGGACGCCGACGGGCGGGGACCGGAAGCCGGGGCGGCACCGCGGTGGCCGGGGGCCGAAAGGGCGTGGCGTCCGGCGATCACGGCGGGTGCGGCACCGGCGGGGGTGACCGGAGCGGCTGCCACGGCCACGGCGGCGCCCGCGCGCCACGAGGGCGCCGCGGCGCAGCCGGGGCGAAGACCCGGAGATCCCGCGCCGGCGCCCGCACCGTCAGGCCCGCCGCACGTCCCGGCGGGGGACCCGGCGGCGGAGTCCGTCGGTGGCGCCACCCCCGACTCGCTGGGGCTCACACCGCGGGAGCAGGACGTGCTGCGGCTGGTCGCGGCGGGCCGCAGCAACCGCCAGATAGCCGACGCGCTCTTCATCTCGCCCAAGACCGCGAGCGTGCACGTCTCCAACATTCTGGCGAAGCTCGGCGTCTCGGGACGCGGCGAGGCGGGCGCACTGGCGCACCGGCTGCGGCTGTTCCCCGAAGCGGAATCAGCCTGAGACGGCCGGGGGCATGACACAGGCTCTCAGGCCGCCGGGCGCGGCAGGCGGACGACCACCCGCCCGGAGGCGAGGTCGACGGGGCCGCGCCCCGGATCGGCGTCACCGACGTCCGTGACCACGAGGGAGAGCTTCTGCCGCTCGTCCTCGGTGTGCTTGCGGCTCGGCGCGAAGAGCTCTTCGGCGAGGTTGAACATCGCGACCCCCTGGCGTGGCGTCCTGCTCACTGCGGTCAGTGTAGGCACGCGCGCCGCAAAAAGGACATCATGTGATCTTCAGCCGCAGAATCCGGTCATCGCCCTTCTCCGGCGTACCCCGCTTGTCCGTCTCGCTGGTGACCAGCCACAGCCCGCCGTCACCCGTGGGGACCACCGTCCGCAGCCGCCCGTACTTCCCCGCCAGGAACGCCTGCGGCTCCGCCACCGGCTCCGTCCCCCGCAGCGGGACGCGCCACAGCCGCTCGCCGCGCAGCCCGGCCATCCACACCGACCCCTTGGCGTACGCGATGCCGCTGGGCGAGGCGTCCGCCGGGCGCCACTGCTCGACCGGCCGTACGGAGGAGCCGCCGCCGCTCCTGCCCTCGGCGCCGGGCCAGCCGTAGTTCCCGTCCGGCCGGATCAGGTTCAGCTCGTCCCAGGTGTCCTGGCCGAATTCCGACGCCCACAGCCGCTTCCCGGCGTCCCAGGCCAGCCCCTGGACGTTGCGGTGGCCGTAGGAGTAGACGACGGAGTCGGCCGACGGATTGCCGTGCACCGGCTCGCCGTCGGGCGTCATCCGCAGGATCTTGCCGCCCAGCGAGTCCTTGTCCTGGGCCTGTTCGCCGTCGCCGGTCTCGCCCGTACCGGCGTACAGCATCTTGTCCGGGCCGAACGCGATCCGCCCGCCGTTGTGGATGTGACCCTTGGGAATGCCCTTGAACACCGTGTCGGGCGCGCCCAGTTGGTCGCCGGCCGGCCGCCTGTCGTTGTAGATCATGCGCGCGATGCGGTTGTCGGACGCGGTGGTGAAGTACGCGTACACCAGGTGGTCGGCGCCGAACGTCGAGGACACCGCGAGGCCCAGCAGCCCGCCCTCGCCGTCCGCCGCGACGCCGGGCACCGAGCCCAGCTCGGTCTTCTTCCCGCTCTCCCCGTCCACCTTGACGATCTTCCCGGTGTCCCGGGACGCCACGAGGAGGTCGCCACCGGGCAGTACGGCGACGCCCCAGGGGGAGTCCAGGCCGGTGGTGAGGGTGTCGACGACCTGCACGGAGCCCTTGGCGGGGGCCGCCGACGGGGTGCTGTGCGGTGCCGCCGAGCCGGTGGCGCCGCGCGACGGACCGGTGGACTTCCCGGCCGCGCCGGGGGAGCCGTCCCCCGAGGAACAGCCCGCCGCCAGGAGCAGGGCGGCGGTCAGCGCGGCGGTCGCGGTACGGCGTGGCACGGCGGGCGTCCTCTCGTCGGCGGGCCGCACCAGCACACCACATACGGCGCCCCGCCGTCCGGATCTCGCCCCGGCCGCCCCCGGGCGCTCAGTCCCACGACCCCCGGGCCGGCGGCAGGGAGGCGATCTCGGCGAAGTCGTGACGGGTCAGCCGTACCGCGGCGGCCTTGGCGTTCTGGATGGCCCAGCGCTCCTTCTTCGCGCCCGGCACCGGGACGACGTGCCGGCCCTGCGCCAGCACCCAGGCCAGCGCGACCTGCCCCGGCGTCACCCCGTGCCGCGCCCCCACCCGGCGCAGCCCCGCCACGACCGGCTGGTTGGCGGCCATCATCTCCGCCGTGAAGCGCGGGTGCCGGGCCCGCATGTCCTCCGGCTCGAACCCCTGGCCCGGCGTGAGCGTGCCGGTGAGGTAGCCGTTGCCCAGCGGCATCGCGGCGAGGAAGCCCACGCCGCGCGTCTCGCACCACGGCAGCAGCGCCTCCAGCGCCTCCGGCGACCACACGGACAGCTCCGCCTCCACGCTGCTGACCGGGAACACCTGCTGGACGCGCTCCAGTTGGCGCAAGGTGGTGTCGTGCGTACGGGCACCGCGGCGCCTGGGGGCCCGCGCGCCGACCGCGCACAGCCCGAGCGCCCGGACCTTCCCGGCCGCCACCAGCTCCGCCATCGCCCCCCAGGTCTCCTCTATCGGCACCTCGGGATCGGCGCGGTGCAGCTGGTAGAGGTCGATGTGGTCGGTCTGCAGGCGGCGCAGCGAGGCGTCACAGGCCCTTTTGACGTAACCGGGGCGGCCGTTGGCGACGATGTGCTGCTCGCCGACGAGCAGCCCGACCTTGGTCGAGACGAACGCCTCCGCGCGGCGCTGCTTCAGCGCCCGCCCCACCAGCAGTTCGTTGGTGAACGGTCCGTACATGTCGGCAGTGTCCAGCAGAGTGCAGCCCCGGTCGAGCGCGGCGTGCACGGTCCGCACCGAGCTCTCCCCGTTCCGCTGCGACGCGGTGTACCCCCAGCTCATCGGCATGCAGCCGAGCCCGATTGCGCCCACTTCGAGCGCCGCCGCACCGATTGTCCTGCGCTCCACCTGGTCGTGCCTCCGTCCCCTCGCCCCGGTCAAGGGCGCTGACCAAACTAACGTCTGATGAGGGGCACTCTTCGCATAGCCTCGGGCCATGGCTTCCGCAGACACCACTCGCGCCACCGACGTCTGGCTCCCCATACCGGCCACCGAGATCGACGGGCTCCCCGAGGACCTCTCCTACGTCCACTGGGACGCCGGCCCCGAATACCCCGCCGATCCCGCCCGCTGCGCCTTCTACGCCGTCCCCTACATGAAGCCCGCCGACCGGATCCTGCGCCCGCTGACCGAAATGGCGAACGTGCGCGTCGTGCAGACCCTCACGGCCGGCATCGAGCACATGCTCCCCGCCGTACCCCAGCTGCCGGCCGGTGCCAGACTGTGCAACGCGCGCGGACTGCACGACGCCAGCACCGCCGAGCTGGCCCTCACGCTCGTCCTCGCCGCGCTCCGCGACCTCCCCACGTTCGTCCGGGCCCAGGACGCGGGGGAGTGGCGGCAGGGCTTCCGTGACTCGCTGGCCGACAAGTCCGTCCTCATTGTGGGCTACGGTTCGATCGGAAGTGCCATCGAAGACCGGCTCACGCCTTTCGAGTGTGCGCGGGTGGCGCGCATTGCGCGCACCGCCCGTGACACCGTGCGCGGTCCTGTGCTTCCACTCGCCGAACTGCCCGCCCTCTTGCCTCAGGCCGACGTCGTGATCATGGCCACGCCGCTCACCGACGACACGCGTGGCCTGGTCGGAGCCGATTTCCTGGCCCGTATGAAGGACGGCGCACTGCTCGTCAACATCGCGCGCGGGGGTGTCGTCGACACCAAGGCGCTCCTCGCCGAACTGGAGTCGGGACGGCTCCGGGCAGCACTCGATGTAACCGACCCGGAACCGCTGCCTGCCACGCATCCCCTGTGGCACGCTCCCGGCGTGCTCATCACTCCGCACGTCGGTGGCCCCAGTACTGCATTCCTGCCCCGTGCGAAGCGGCTTCTCCGTGATCAACTGCGGCTTTTCGCGGCCGGCGAGCCGCTGCGCAACGTCATCACGACCGCCGGCTGACGGGTTGACCGTAGCTCTCCGGAGTCGTACGACTGCGTCCCGTACCACCACTTCGGGCGCCAGTCACGCTCTGTAGAGCGACTATGTCCCTGTGTGACGGAACTGGTGTATCGTCCCGAACGGGGACCAGCGCCGGGACGTGGCGGCGCGCAGCGAACGACCGTAACCGAGGGGGGCGACGGGCGATGAACGGCCGATGCACCACCGAGACGAGGACCGCTGAGCACACGCGCTCTCCGCGCGTTCCCACCGCGATACGGACGCGGCGCGGGCCGCGCCCGCCACGACCACGCCGGTGGGCGGCGCGGGGGAGAGCACGGTGACCGCCTCCGGCGCGGTGCTCGCCCCGCCGGCCCGGCCCCGCTCGGGCGCGAGCAGCCTCCCGCAGATCCTGCTCGCCGTCGTCTGCGGCGGCTACGCCACCGGCGCGGCGTTCGGCTGGGGCTCGGAGAAACTGGCCCTGATCATGGGTGACTTCGGGCTCAGCGCGGCGGCCCTGGCGGCGGCGGTCTCCTGCGTGCTGTACGCCCGCAGGCACCACAGCCGCTTTCGACCCGCCTGGCTGCTCTTCGCCGCCTCCTCCGCGATGGCCGGCATCGGCAACGGCGTCTGGGGCTGGTACGAGGTCGTCCTCGAAGCGCCCGTGCCCAGCCCCTCGGTCGCCGACTTCTGCTTCCTGCTCTTCGCGCCGCCGGCCATCGTCGGCCTCCTGGTGCTCGCCAAGCGGCCCGTCACCCGGGCCGGCTGGGTCTGCCTGGGGCTGGACGCCTGGCTCATCGGCGGCTCGCTGCTCACGCTCTCCTGGAGCCTGGCGCTCGCCCACACCACCCACTTCCAGGGCCGGACGGTCGCCCAGGGCGCGCTGTCGCTCGCCTACCCGCTGCTGGACATCGTCCTGGTGAGCATGGTCCTGGCGCTGCACTTCAGGCGCTCCTCGGCCAACCGCTCGGCGATCAACACCGCCATCGCGGCGCTCGCGCTGACCGTGCTGTGCGACGCGCTGTTCACCTCGCCGCTGCTGCGCGAGCACTACCGCTCCGGGCAGATCCTGGACGCCGGCTGGTTCGCCGGGTCCATGCTGCTCGCGTACGCCCCATGGGTCGCCGCGCGCTCCGGCGCCGACACCCCCGGGGAGGACTTCACCCGCGCCACCCGGCGCTCCGCCGTGCCGCCCGGCAGCCGCCCGATCGCCGGCTCGCTGGCCGCGCTCACCCCGTACCTCGCCGCCGCCGTCTGCACCCTGGGCATCCTGCTCAACGTCCTGGACGGCCGCCGCATCGACCACGTCGTGCTCTTCACCGGCTGCACGGTCGTGCTCGCCCTGGTCGTCCGCCAGGGCATCATGCTCGTGGACAACATCACCCTGACCCGGGAGCTGGCCCAGAAGGAGAACCACTTCCGCTCCCTCGTGCAGGGCTCCAGCGACGTCATCATGATCGCCGCGCCGACCGGCATCCTGCGCTACGTCAGCCCCGCCGCGTCCGGTGTCTACGGCCGCGACGCCGAGGACCTGGTCGGCTCCGAGCTGGCCTCGCTGATCCACCCCGAGGACCTCGGCCGCGTGGTCCACGAAGTACGGCGCTTCCTCGCCGCCGACCCCGAGGCGGAGCCCACCACCCGCATCGAGTGCCGCTTCCGCGCCGGCGGCGGCCGCCCCGGCGGCGAGCAGTGGCTCAACGTCGAGTCCACGGTCAACCGCCACGAAGGCGGCCTGATCTTCAACTCCCGTGACGTCACCGAGCGGGTGCGCCTCCAGGCCCAGCTCCAGCACAACGCCTCGCACGACGCGCTGACCGACCTGCCGAACCGCGCCCTGTTCACCGAACGGGTCAGCCAGGCCGTCAGCGGCCGCCGCTCCTCCGACCACGACACCGCCGTGCTCTACATCGACCTGGACGGCTTCAAACAGGTCAACGACACCATCGGGCACCAGGCCGGGGACGAGCTGCTGATCCAGGCCGCGCGCAGGCTGGCCGAATCCGTACGGGCCGGAGACATCGCCGCGCGCCTGGGCGGCGACGAGTTCGCCGCGCTGATCATGGGCGACGGCAGCCGCGACCTCACGAGCCGGGAGTTCCGCGTCCACGAGATCGCCGACCGGCTGCGGATCAGGCTGTCCGAGCCGTACCGCATCGACGGCCAGGACGTCCGGGTCGCGGCCAGCATCGGTGTGGCCTTCGCCGAGCCCGGTGTCACCCCGGCCACCCTGATGCGCAACGCCGACCTCGCGATGTACCGCGCCAAGCAGGCCGGCAAGGGCCGGGTGGAGATGTACGCACCGCAGATGCAGGCCGACGTGGTGCGCCGCTCCGAACTGGCGACCAAGCTGCGCACGGCCCTGCACGACGGCGAGTTCGCGCTGCTGCACCAGCCCGTGGTCGAGCTCTCCAGTGGCCGGATCACGGCGGTCGCCGCCCAGGCCCGCTGGCGCTCGGCACAGGGCATCCTCTTCACCCCCGCCGAGTTCCTGCGGGTGGGCGAGCGCGGCCGGCCGGCCACCGAGGAGGGCGAGCGCACCGCCGAGCTGGGCCGCTGGCAGCTGGAGGAGGCCGTCGAGCAGGCGGCGCGGCGGCACCGCGCGGGCCATCCGGTCAGCGTCGCCGTCCGGCTCTCCGCCCGGCGGCTGCTGGACCGCAAGCTGCCGCCCAGGAGCATCGAGACGTTACTCGCGCGGCACGGCCTGCCCTCCGGGGCGCTGCTGCTGGAGCTGTCCGACAGCGACCCGCGGATCCCGCTGGACGAGCTGGAGCGCCGTCTGGCGGCCCTGCGGCGGCTCGGCGTACGGATCGCGCTGGACGGCTTCGGCAGCGGTTACGCGGCGATCAGCGCACTGCGCCGGCTGCCCATCGACGTGCTGCGGCTGGACCGCGGCCTGGTCGACGGGGTGGTGGAGTCCGCACGGCTGCACAAGATCACCGCTGGTCTGCTGCGGATCGCGGGCGACCTGGGACTCCAGTCCGTCGCCGACGGCGTGGACCGCCCGGAACAGGTCACCGCGCTGCGCGCCATGGGATGCACGCACGGCCAGGGCATGGCCTTCTCCGGCCCGCTGGACGAGCACCGGCTCCGCAGGGCGCTGACCATCGGCGCTTACCCCGTGCCCGGCCTGCTGCCCGAGAGCCGCGAGATGGTGCTGAGCAGCGCCGTGCCGGCCGCCCGGCGGGCCGGCCCGCCGCGGGAGGCGGGCGGCGCGGGGCGGCTCGGGGAGCTGCCGCGGCGGCTCGGCGCGAGCGAGGTGCCGGCCGGTCCCGACGCGATCAGCCATCCCCCGTTGCGCTCAAATAGTGAGACCTCCGTCCCACCCACTTGACACCCCTGGTGCGCCGGGGGGAAGGTCGGAGCCATGCGCACCCGAATTCTCGTACTTGGACAGCGCGTCGGCTGAAGCCGGGCCATGACATAGCCCGGCGCAACGCACCGACGCGCTCCCCTCGCTTGCCTGACGGCACGAGGGGTTTTTTGTTGCACCAGCACCGCCAAACCCCATCAAAACCCTCACCTCCGAGAAGAGACGCAGATGACCGAGCAGGCCTCCGGGGCCCACCATCCGCAGCCGCGGGCCCGTACCGGCGGGGCACAGCAGCCCACCGCCGTCGAGCACGTCACGGGCGCGCAGTCCCTCATTCGCTCTCTTGAGGAGGTCGGGGCCGACACCGTATTCGGCATCCCCGGCGGTGCGATCCTCCCGGCGTACGACCCGATGATGGACTCCAAGAAGGTCCGTCACGTCCTCGCCCGCCACGAACAGGGCGCGGGCCACGCGGCCACCGGTTACGCGCAGGCCACCGGCAAGGTCGGCGTCTGCATGGCCACCTCGGGCCCCGGCGCCACCAACCTGGTCACCCCGATCGCCGACGCGCACATGGACTCCGTCCCGCTGGTCGCGATCACCGGCCAGGTCGCCTCCGCCGCGATCGGCACGGACGCCTTCCAGGAAGCGGACATCTGCGGCATCACGATGCCGATCACCAAGCACAACTTCCTGGTGACCGACCCGGCCGACATCCCCAAGACGATCGCCGAGGCGTTCCACATCGCCTCGACCGGCCGCCCCGGCCCCGTCCTGGTGGACATCGCCAAGGACGCCATGCAGGCGAAGACCACCTTCTCCTGGCCGCCGCAGACCGACCTGCCCGGCTACCGCCCGGTGACCAAGCCGCACGCCAAGCAGATCCGCGAGGCGGCCCGCATGATCACCGCCGCCAGGCGGCCGGTGCTCTACGTCGGCGGCGGCGTCATGAAGGCCGGCGCGACCGCCGAGCTGAAGGTGCTCGCCGAGCTGACCGGAGCCCCCGTCACCACCACCCTCATGGCACTGGGCTCCTTCCCCGACACCCACCCGCAGCACCTGGGCATGCCCGGCATGCACGGTACGGTCGCCGCGGTCACCGGGCTGCAGAAGGCCGACCTGATCGTCGCGCTGGGCGCCCGCTTCGACGACCGCGTCACCGGCAAGCTGGACAGCTTCGCGCCGTACGCCAAGATCGTGCACGCGGACATCGACCCGGCCGAGATCGGCAAGAACCGCGAGGCCGACGTGCCGATCGTCGGCGACGCCCGCGAGGTCATCGCCGACCTGATCGTGGCCGTCCAGGCCGAGCACGAGGCCGGCCGCACCGGCGACTACACCGCCTGGTGGAACGACCTGAACCGCTGGCGCGAGCACTACCCGCTCGGGTACGACCTCCCCGAGGACGGCAGCCTCTCCCCGCAGCAGGTCATCCAGCGCATCGGCCAGCTCGCGCCGGAGGACACCATCTACGCCGCGGGCGTCGGCCAGCACCAGATGTGGGCCGCCCACTTCATCGACTACGAGAAGCCCGCGACCTGGCTGAACTCCGGCGGCGCCGGAACGATGGGGTACGCGGTCCCGGCCGCGATGGGCGCCAAGGCCGGACAGCCGGACCGCCCGGTGTGGGCGATCGACGGCGACGGCTGCTTCCAGATGACCAACCAGGAACTGGTCACCTGCGCGCTGAACAACATCCCGATCAAGGTCGCGATCATCAACAACGGCGCGCTCGGCATGGTCCGCCAGTGGCAGACGCTGTTCTACAACCAGCGGTACAGCAACACCGTGCTGCACGCCGGACCGGAAGCGGCCGAGAAGCCGAACCTCGGCACCCGCTGCCCGGACTTCGTGAAACTGGCCGAGGCCATGGGCTGCGTGGCGATGCGCTGCGAGGACCCGGCCGAACTGGACGCCGTGATCGCCAAGGCGAACGCCATCAACGACCGCCCCGTCGTCGTCGACTTCATCGTCCACGAGGACGCCATGGTCTGGCCGATGGTCGCCGCCGGCACCTCCAACGACGAGGTCATGGCCGCCCGCGGGGTGCGCCCCGACTTCGGCGACAACGAAGACGACTGACCGGCCAGGACAGAAGAGAAGAGACCGAGCACATGACCAAGCACACGCTCTCCGTCCTGGTGGAGAACACGCCGGGTATCCTGGCCAGGATCGCCGCGCTGTTCTCCCGCCGCGGCTTCAACATCGACTCACTCGCCGTCGGTGTCACGGAGCACCCCGACATCTCACGCATCACCATCGTCGTGAATGTCGAGTCGCTCCCCCTGGAGCAGGTCACCAAGCAGCTGAACAAGCTGGTCAACGTCCTGAAGATCGTCGAGCTGGAGCCGTCCTCGGCCATCCACCGCGAACTGGTCCTGGTGAAGGTCCGCGCGGACAACGAGACGCGCTCGCAGATCGTCGAGATCGTCCAGCTGTTCCGCGCCAAGACCGTGGACGTCTCGCCGGAAGCCGTCACCATCGAAGCCACCGGCGGCGCCGACAAGCTGGAAGCCATGCTCAAGATGCTGGAGCCGTTCGGCATCAAGGAGCTGGTGCAGTCCGGCACGATCGCCATAGGGCGCGGCGCCCGGTCCATCACGGACCGCTCGCTGCGGGCCCTGGACCGTTCCGCCTGATCCGCGTCCTCCGGCCGGGGCACCCCGCCACGGCCGGAACGCACCCCCTCGCCCGCGGACCCTGCCCGCATGGCGAGACCCTGAGCTTTCATCCCCGAGCCCCGGCATAGTCTGTGGGCACCAGCTAGTACCAAGGAGATACCCGAAGTGGCCGAGCTGTTCTACGACGACGACGCCGACCTGTCCATCATCCAGGGCCGTAAGGTCGCGGTTCTCGGCTACGGCAGCCAGGGCCACGCCCACGCGCTGTCGCTGCGCGACTCGGGCGTCGACGTGCGCGTCGGCCTGCACGAGGGCTCCAAGTCCAAGGCGAAGGCCGAGGAGCAGGGCCTGCGCGTGGTCAGCCCCTCCGAGGCGGCGGCCGAGGCCGACGTCATCATGATCCTGGTGCCGGACCCGATCCAGGCCAAGGTCTACGAGGAGTCCGTCAAGGACAACCTCAAGGACGGCGACGCCCTGTTCTTCGGTCACGGCCTGAACATCCGCTACGGCTTCATCAAGCCCCCGTCCAACGTCGACGTCTGCATGGTCGCCCCGAAGGGCCCGGGCCACCTGGTCCGCCGCCAGTACGAGGAAGGCCGCGGCGTGCCCTGCATCGCCGCCGTCGAGCAGGACGCCTCCGGCAACGCCTTCGCGCTGGCCCTCTCGTACGCCAAGGGCATCGGCGGCACCCGCGCCGGCGTCATCAAGACGACCTTCACCGAGGAGACCGAGACCGACCTGTTCGGCGAGCAGGCCGTGCTCTGCGGCGGCACCGCAGCGCTGGTCAAGGCCGGCTTCGAGACCCTGGTCGAGGCGGGCTACCAGCCCGAGATCGCGTACTTCGAGTGCCTCCACGAGCTGAAGCTGATCGTGGACCTCATGTACGAGGGCGGCCTGGAGAAGATGCGCTGGTCGATCTCCGAGACCGCCGAGTGGGGCGACTACGTCACCGGCCCGCGGATCGTGAACGAGGCGACCAAGGCCGAGATGAAGAAGGTCCTCGCCGAGATCCAGGACGGCACCTTCGCCAACACCTGGATGAAGGAGTACGAGGCCGGCCTGCCGAAGTACAACGAGTACAAGAAGGCCGACGCCGACCACCTCCTGGAGACCACCGGCAAGAAGCTGCGTGGCCTGATGAGCTGGGTGGACGAGGAGGCGTAAGCCTCATGGCCGAGGGGCCGTACCGGTGCGGTACGGCCCCTTGCGCCACTCCCTTGTCCACTGCGTAGAACCACGCACGGGTGATCCTTCCGCTCCGGCGAAGGATGAGCCCTGGAACGCCACTACACTGCTGACCACAAGCGCGTCAGGCTCACAACGTCGTGCGTCTTCCACGCGGCTGCCCCCTTCACCGCCTTCGGCCGTCGGGACGGCCGTCCGCGAAGGATTAGTGAGGACTGAAGACCACGTGAGCACTGCTCCTGCCAGCAAACCTGTCGTACTCATCGCCGAAGAGCTCTCCCCCGCGACCGTCGACGCGCTCGGTCCGGACTTCGAGATCCGGCACTGCAACGGCGCGGACCGCGCCGAGCTGATCCCCGCCATCGCCGACGTCGACGCGATCCTGGTGCGCTCCGCGACCAAGGTCGACGCCGAGGCCATCGCCGCCGCGAAGAAGCTCAAGGTCGTCGCCCGCGCGGGCGTGGGCCTGGACAACGTCGACGTCTCCGCCGCCACCAAGGCCGGCGTGATGGTCGTGAACGCGCCGACCTCCAACATCGTCACCGCTGCCGAGCTGGCCTGCGGCCTGCTGGTCGCCACCGCGCGGAACATCCCGCAGGCGAACGCCGCGCTGAAGAACGGCGAGTGGAAGCGCAGCAAGTACACCGGCGTGGAGCTGGCGGAGAAGACCCTCGGCGTGGTCGGCCTCGGCCGCATCGGCGTCCTGGTCGCCCAGCGCATGTCCGCCTTCGGCATGAAGGTCGTGGCGTACGACCCGTACGTCCAGCCCGCGCGCGCCGCCCAGATGGGTGTCAAGCTGCTCTCCCTGGACGAGCTGCTGGAGGTCTCGGACTTCATCACGGTCCACCTCCCCAAGACCCCGGAGACCGTCGGCCTCATCGGCGACGAGGCGCTGCACAAGGTCAAGCCGTCCGTCCGGATCGTCAACGCGGCCCGCGGCGGCATCGTGGACGAGCCCGCGCTCGCCGCGGCGCTCAAGGAGGGCCGGGTCGCCGGCGCGGGCCTGGACGTCTACGCCTCCGAGCCCTGCACCGACTCCCCGCTCTTCGAGTTCGACCAGGTCGTGTGCACCCCGCACCTGGGCGCCTCGACCGGTGAGGCGCAGGAGAAGGCCGGTATCGCGGTGGCCCGCTCGGTGCGCCTGGCGCTCGCCGGCGAGCTGGTCCCGGACGCGGTCAACGTCCAGGGCGGCGTGATCGCCGAGGACGTGAAGCCGGGCCTGCCGCTGGCCGAGAAGCTGGGCCGGATCTTCACCGCGCTCGCGGGCGAGGTCGCGGTCCGCCTGGACGTCGAGGTGTACGGCGAGATCACCCAGCACGACGTGAAGGTGCTGGAGCTCTCCGCGCTCAAGGGCGTCTTCGAGGACGTCGTCGACGAGACCGTGTCGTACGTCAACGCTCCGCTGTTCGCGCAGGAGCGCGGCGTCGAGGTCCGCCTCACGACCAGCAGCGAGTCGCCCGAGCACCGCAACGTCGTGACGGTGCGCGGCACGCTCGCCGACGGTGAGGAGATCTCGGTCTCCGGCACGCTGGCCGGCCACAAGCACCAGCAGAAGATCGTCGCGGTCAACGACCACAGCATCGACCTGGCGCTCGCCGACCACATGGCCTTCCTGCGCTACAGCGACCGTCCCGGCGTGGTCGGCACGCTCGGCCGGATCCTGGGCGAGGCCGGCATCAACATCGCCGGCATGCAGGTCTCCCGTGCCGACGTCGGCGGCGAGGCGCTGGTCGCGCTGACCGTCGACGACACGATCGCGGCCCCGGTGCTCGGCGAGATCGCCGACGAGATCGGCGCCACCTCGGCGCGTACGGTCAACCTGACCGACTGACGCCCTCGGCAGCCCGAGCGAAGGGCCCGGACGGATGCGTTCCGTCCGGGCCCTTCGACGCGTTCATGAGTTGTCCACAGGGGCCCCGCGGGACGCCGGGGGCCCGTTATCTTCGCGGTATGTGTGGTGGAGGCGGGGGAGGGGGTCTCGCCACCGGGAGCTCTTCCGCTGGTTGGGGAGAGGGAGGGGCCCTGCCAGGGATGGGAAAGCGAGGGGCCCTGCCAGGGAACGGAAGGCCTGAGCCCCCCTCCGCCCCCAGCCCTGAGCCCCCCCTCCGCCCCCAGTCCTGAGCCCCCCTCCGCCCCCAGTCCTGACCCCCCCTCCGGCCCCCGGCGTAAGACCTATGGACGATACGCCCCGCAGCCCGCGCCTCCTAGGCTCGACAGAGACGAACAGGGAGGCCAACCATGGCAGTTGAGCTGAACCACACGATCATCCACGCCAGCGACCGGAAGCGGTCGGCGGAGTTCCTCGCGGACATCCTCGGGCTGGAGGTGCAGCCCGAGTTCGGCCCCTTCCTCCCCGTGGCGACCGACAACGGCGTCACCCTCGACTTCGCCCAGGACAGCGGCGAGATCACCCCGCAGCACTACGCGTTCCTGGTCGGCGAGGACGAGTTCACCCGCGGCTTCAACCGCATCAAGGAGCTGGGCCTGGAGTACTGGGCCGACCCGCACCGCAAGCTCCCCGGCGAGATCAACACCAATGACGGCGGACGCGGTGTGTACTTCGCCGACCCGGACGGCCACTACATGGAGCTGATCACCCGCCCGTACGGCAGCGGAAGCTGAGCCACAGAGGCGTTCACTCGAACGGAGTAACGCCGGGGGGTGGGGCGCGGTGCCGGCGGGTGCCGCGCTCCGCCCTCAGGAGCGGCTTCGGGACCGGTACGGACCGGTGGCCGGCACGGCGCCCAGGTGCTCCCGACTCGCTGCGCGGCTCCATGGGGTGCGCAATGGGAGTGGTGCGTGCCTCTCCTGCAGGCGCGCGCGAAAGGAGAGACGCCATGAATGCACCTCTGGGTGACACCCCTCATGACCTGGCCGGGCTGACCGTTTTCGACGCCGACGGCAACAAGGTCGGCACTGTCCAGCAGGTCTACCGGGACGACGCCACCAATGAGGCGGAGTGGATCACGGTGCGTACCGGGCTGTTCGGTACGAAGGAGACCTTCGTACCGCTGGCCGGCTGTACGCGGACGGACGACGGTCTGCGTGTGCCGCACACCAAGGAGCAGATCAAGGACGCCCCGCGCATGGACGCCGACGGTCACCTGGAACCGTCGGAGGAGGAGCGTCTGTACCGGCACTACGGTCTGACCCGGTCGGGCCGCGGCGGCATGGACCGCAACATGGGCACGGGGCAGACCGGAGGTATGGGGACCGCGGCCGCCGCGGGCGGCATGGGCACCGCGGGTGCGGCCGGCATGGCCGGGCAGCACACGCGCCCCGAGGCCGACCGGCCGCTGGCCGGCGCGGGCGCCGGGGGCATGGCCATGTCGCGTGGCGGTGCCTCGGACGCGGACCGCGCCAAGGAGCAGAATCCTGAGATGACGCTCTCGGAGGAGCGGGCCCGGTTCGGTGTCGAGGAGCACGAGAGCGGCCACGCGCACCTGCGGAAGCATGTGGTGACCGAGAACGTGAGCCAGACCGTGCCGGTCAGCCACGAGGAGGCTCGCATCACGCGGGAGCGGATCCCCGAGGACGAGGCCCGCCGCACCGGTGGCAGGCCGGCCAAGCTGGAGGACGGTGAGTACGACATCACGCTGCACCGCGAGGAGCCCGTGGTCAGCAAGGAGACGGTGGCCTACGAGCGGGTCCGGCTGGAGACCGACCGGGTCACCGAGCAGCAGGAGGTGTCGACCGAGGTCCGCCGGGAGCAGCTGGAGTTCGACGACGGCACGACCCCGGCGGCCGGCGGCAAGGGCCGTACGGGGCCGACGGACCGGACGGGCATGAAGGGCACCAAGGAGACCGGCGAGGAGGACACGGGGCACGCCTGGTGATCCAAGGCGGTTCTCCGCTCGCCGCACCGCACGCGACGCCTGCCCGGCTCAGCACGGGCAGGCGTCGCTCCGTCGCGCGCGGTCAGGCCGTGCCGGGTGCGGCGGGCAGGACGTGCGCGCCGGTCCGGTCGGTGCTCAGGCACAGGGAGCAGACCACCGCGTCGTGGGCCTGGCAGGCGGCCACGTCGGGGCGCTCGAACTCCTGCCGGCAGACGTGGCAGGTGTACGTGACGGCGCTGGGGTTGCCGTCCGCGTCCAGCGGGGGTGCGGCGATTCCGTCCTCGGTCCGCCGCAGGTAGTACCGGCCCTTGGTGACGACGGCCATCAGGGGCGTGAGGGCGAAGGCGAGCACCGCGGCGGCGACCGGGGAGTACGGCTGGAGGGTGTCGCCGAGGGCGTGGAAGTACATCGCGATCGAGAGCCCGGAGGCCGCGGTGAACGCCACCACGCCGACGGGGTTGACCGCGTACAGCATGCCGCGGCGGAACTCCGGGGCGTGCGGGGAGAGCTTCAGCAGGTACTTGTTGACCAAGATGTCGGTGGCGACGGTGACGATCCAGGCGATGGCGCAGTTCGAGTAGAAGCCCAGGACGGCGTTGAGGAAGCTGAACATGTCGGCCTCCATCAGGATCAGCGCGATGCCGAGGTTGGCGAGTACGAAGACCATCCGGCCGGGGTAGCGCCTGGTGACCCGGGTGAAGGAGTTCGTCCAGGCCAGCGAGCCCGAGTACGCGTTGGTCACATTGATCTTGATCTGGCTGATGACGACCAGGACCACGGCCAGCGGTACGACGAGCCACGGCGGCAGCATCGCCTCGAAGGCGCCCTTGAACTGCTGGATCGGCTCGGCGGCGGCTGCCGGTGCCACCTCGGCGAGCGCGTACACGGCGAGGAAGATGCCGACGGCCTGCTTCAGCGCGCCGAGCACCACCCAGCCGGGCCCCGCCATGATCACGGCGGTCCACCAGGCGCGCCGGTTGGCCCGCGTCTTCGGCGGCATGAAGCGCAGGTAGTCGATCTGTTCGCCGATTTGTGCGATCAGCGACAGGCAGACGCCCGCGCCCAGCAGCACGGAGGCGGTGTCCAGGCCGCCGTCGCCGGACGTGCCCGGGTACGCCAGGAAGTCCCGCACGGTACCGGGGTCGGTGGCGACGAGGTACACCAGCGGACCGATCATCAGCAGCAGCCAGACCGGTGTCGTCCACACCTGGAGCTTGCTGAGCGCTTTCATGCCGTACACGACCAGCGGGATCACCAGCAGGGTGGACACCAGGTAGCCGAGCCAGAGCGGCAGGCCGAGGCCGAGTTTCAGGCCCTGCGCCATGATCGAGCCCTCGGTGGCGAAGAAGATGAACGTGAAGCTGGCGAAGATGACACTGGTCAGGACCGAGCCGTAGTAGCCGAAGCCGGAGCCGCGGGTGATCAGGTCCAGGTCGATGTTGTAGCGGGCGCCGTAGTACGCGAGCGGGAAGCCGGTCACGAAGATGACCACGGCGGCGACCAGGATCGCGGCCAGCGCGTTGCCGGTGCCGTGGGCGAGGCCGATGCCCGCGCCGATGGAGAAGTCGGCGAGGTAGGCGATGCCGCCCAGTGCGGTGGTCGCCACGACCATCGGCGTCCAGCGGCGGTAACTGCGCGGCGCGAAGCGGAGGGTGTAGTCCTCCAGCGTCTCCTTCGCCGCGTGGTCGGTGGCCGGCCGTCCGGTGCGCGGCGCGGCCGGTGCGGTGTCCGCCTCGGAGTACAGCCCTGTGTCCATGGCGGGGACCCTAGGAATCGCGTGTTACCTGCACCCGCTTGCGCGATGACACGGATGTTTCCCGGTGTTACGGAACGGGTCCCGGCGCCAAGTGCGCTACAGCCGCGCCGACTTCAGCGCCATGTGGAGCAGCAGTCGGTCGGCGCCCTCGTCCAGGTCCAGGCCGGTGAGCTTTTCCACGCGGCCCAGGCGGTAGTACAGCGTCTGCCGGTGGATGCCGAGCGACTGGGCCGTGCGGCTCGCCTGGCCGGCGCAGTCCAGGAACGCCTCGGCGGTGCGGGCGAGTTCGGCGTGGGCGGGGGAGAGTAGCGGGCGAATCGTTTCATCGGATGTGCCGACCGGCAGGCCCGTCAGCAGCCGGTACGCGCCGATGGCGTCCCACTGCGCGACCGGGCCCAGCCGCGGCTCGGCGTGCGCGGCGCGCGCCGCCGCCAGCGCCTCGCGCCAGGCGCCGGGCAGGTCGGACAGCTCCTCGCGCGCCGCCCCTATGCCGGCGGCGGCCCCGGCGCCCGCGCGCGGGGAACGCAGCAGGTGCTCCGCCGCCGAGTGCGCGGGCGCGAGCCCGCCGGCCGTCCGCAGGCGCACGAGGGCCGCGAGGGTGTGCCCGGTGGCGCCCGGCCGCGCTCCCGCGCCGGGCGGCCCGCCGGGGCGCTCATCGGTGCCCGTGGCCCCGGCCGCGCCCGGCGGCATCGCGCTCGCGGCGAGCAGCCCCGGCAGGCCGGGCAGCGGCGCCACGTCGGTGTCGGAGGTGTCCCAGGGCAGTACGGCGACCACCGCGAGCGACGCCTCGGCCGCGCCGGGCCGCAGCGCGCCGCGCAGCGCCGCCGCCGCGGCCTGCCGCTCCGAAGCGCCGCTCACCAGCAACTCCCGCAGCAGATCGCCCAGTTCGGCACCGGCGCGGGCCTCGGCCGCCAGCAGTGCGCCGATCCGCGTGGCGGCCTCCATCGCCTGCTCGATGCGCGGATCGGGCGGCGTGCCACGCCCGCCCAGCTCCAGGTTGCTGAGGTGCCCGTCGTCCAGCAGCCAGACGTACCCGTGCACGATGCCCCGGTGGCGTACGGGCAGGCAGATGCGGCCCTTGTACACGCCGGCGGCCGGGTCGGGCGGGATGCGCAGCGCGGACTTGGCGCGGGCGATGCCGAACCCCTCGAACCAGGCGCGGACGGCGGCCGTGGACCGGCGCTGCAGGATCGACCGGGTCCGCACCGGGTCCATCATCGAGTCGTCGTCGCCCTCGTGCGCGCCGAACGCGATCAGCCGGAAGTCCCGGTCCTCCAGCGTCGCGGGCGCGCCGAGCGCCGCCGAGATCTCGTCCACCAGCTGCTCGTAGTCCCCTGGCATGTCGCCGCCTGGCTCCTCTCCGGTCACCTCTGCGTCAGGTGTCACGGCACATTCTCATACATCTGTCTGAGATCCCGGACACGAAGGCGTGACAGCTGTCGATGGCTACCGACGTACCGTGAAACTTACGTTTCTGGTGGCTCGACCCGCCGGCGCGCCCCGCACGCTCGGCATCTGTCATCCGTGAACCGTGGAGGTGCCCCGTGCTGGGTCCCGTGATCCTCGCCGCAGCGCGCAGCGACAAGATGCGCCGTCTCGTCTCGGCCGCGCCGGTCACCCGCCCCGTCGTCGACCGCTTCATCGCGGGCGAGACGCTGGGCGACACCGTCCCCGCCGTCCGCTCCCTGGCCGACGCCGGCCTGGAGGTCACCCTGGACGTGCTGGGTGAGGACATCACCGACCCCGCGCAGGCGCTCCGCAACCGCGACGCCTACCTGGAACTGGTCGAGGGCCTGCGGCCGCTGGGCCTGGGCACCCGGGCCGAGATGTCGGTCAAGCTCTCCGCCTTCGGGCAGGCCCTGCCCGGCGGCCACGAGCTGGCCCTGAAGAACGTCACCCCGGTCGTCGAGGCCGCCGCCGAGATCGGCACGACGGTCACCCTGGACATGGAGGACCACACCACTGTGGACTCCACCCTCGCCGTCCTCGGCGAGCTCCGTGAACGCTTCCCGCAGACCGGCGCGGTGCTGCAGTCCTACCTCTTCCGTACCGAGGACGACTGCCGCGCGCTGGCCGGGGAAGGCTCGCGGGTGCGGCTGGTGAAGGGCGCGTACAAGGAGCCCGCCACCGTCGCGTACCAGGACAAGACCGAGGTGGACAAGGCGTACGTCCGCTGCTTGAAGATCCTGATGGCGGGCGAGGGCTACCCGATGGTCGGGTCGCACGACCCGCGTATGGTCGCCATCGCCCAGGACCTCGCCTTCCGCGCCGGCCGCAAGTACGAGGACTACGAGTTCCAGATGCTCTACGGCATCCGGGAGGGCGAGTACCGGCGGCTCGCCGCCGAGGGCCACCGTATGCGCGTCTACGTCGCCTACGGCACCGACTGGTACGGCTACTTCATGCGCCGGCTGGCCGAGCGCCCCGCGAACCTCGCGTTCTTCGCCCGCTCGGTGCTCACCCGCAGCTGAGCCCGCCCGGGCCGGTCCCGCCGCCGGCCCGGACCCCACAGACTTCGCACCCGCACCCGACAGAAGGAGACACGGCCGCCATGGACGCTGTGACCCACGTCCCCGCCCCGTACAACGAGCCGGTGCACGGCTACGCCCCCGGCTCCCCGGAGCGCGCCCGCCTGGAGGCGAAGCTCAAGGAGCTCGCCGAGAACCCCATCGACCTCCCGATGACGATCAACGGTGAGAAGCGGATGGGCGGCGGCGAGCGCTTCGACGTCGTCCAGCCGCACAACCACAAGGCCGTGCTGGGTACGTACGCCAACGCCACCAAGGCCGACGCGCAGGAGGCCGTCGACGCGGCCCTCGCCGCGGCCCCGGCCTGGCGCGCGATGTCCTTCGACGACCGTGCGGCGATCCTGCTGAAGGCCGCCGACCTGCTGTCGGGCCCGTGGCGCGAGACGATCGCCGCCTCGACGATGCTCGGCCAGTCCAAGACCGCGCAGCAGGCCGAGATCGACGCGCCCTGTGAGCTGGTGGACTTCTGGCGCTTCAACGTGCACTTCGCGCGTGAGCTGCTCCAGGAGCAGCCGCCGATGCAGCCGAACGGTGTCTGGAACCGCCTGGACCACCGCCCGCTGGAGGGCTTCGTCTACGCGATCACGCCGTTCAACTTCACCGCGATCGCCGGCAACCTGCCCACCGCCCCGGCCCTGATGGGCAACGTGGTGGTCTGGAAGCCGTCCCCGACCCAGACCCACTCCGCCGTGCTGCTGATGCAGCTGCTGGAGGAGGCCGGGCTGCCCAAGGGCGTGATCAACCTGGTCACCGGTGACGGCAAGGAGGTCTCCGAGGTCGCGCTGCCGCACCCGGAGCTGGCCGGCGTGCACTTCACCGGTTCGACCAAGACCTTCCAGTACCTGTGGAAGGAGGTCGGCCAGAACATCGAGAAGTACCGCTCCTACCCGCGTCTGGTCGGCGAGACCGGCGGCAAGGACTTCATCGTCGCGCACCCCACCGCCGACCCGGCGATCCTGAAGACCGCCATCACCCGTGGCGCCTTCGAGTACCAGGGCCAGAAGTGCTCGGCCGCCTCGCGTGCCTACATCGCCCGCTCCACCTGGGAGTCCGGCTTCAAGGACGAGCTGGTCGCCGAGGTCGAGGGCCTGACCATGGGTGACGTCACCGACCTGTCGAACTTCATCGGCGCCGTCATCGACGACCGGTCCTTCGCCAAGAGCAAGGCCGCCATCGACGCCGCCAAGGCCGACCCGGCGTGCGAGATCATCGCGGGTGGCACGTACGACGACTCGGTGGGCTACTTCGTCCGCCCGACCGTCATCGCCTGCTCCGACCCGGAGAACGACGTCTTCAAGACCGAGTACTTCGGCCCGATCATCGCCGTCCACGTCTACGAGGACGCCGACTTCGACGCCACGGTCGAGCAGATGGAGTCGGCCTCGGCGTACGCGCTGACCGGCGCCGTGATCGCCAAGGATCGCGAGGTCGTCGCCGAGGTCTCGGAGAAGCTCCGCTTCGCGGCCGGCAACTTCTACGTCAACGACCGCCCGACCGGCTCGATCGTCGGCCAGCAGCCCTTCGGCGGCGGCCGCGCCTCGGGCACCAACGACAAGGCGGGTTCGAAGTTCAACCTGCTGCGCTGGATGTCGCCGCGCGCCATCAAGGAGACGATGGTCGCTCCGACGGACTACCGCTACCCGCACATGGGCTGACGCCCCGGCGCACGGCCACTGCCCCCTCCCGCGGCCGGGAGGGGGCAGTGGTGCGTTCAGTGGCCGGTCACGCCGCCGTTGTCGCGGCGGTCCAGGGCGCGCTGGAGGGCGGCGGCGGCGTTCTTGCGGTCGGTCTCGCCGGACGTACGCACGCGGTGGCGGATCCTGCGGGCGGGGGCAGCGGTTTCGGCCATGGCTACGTCTCTCCTTAAGAATCGTGAGTTCGATCCCCGAGATGCCAAAGAAGGCGGAATACGTCGCCGGAGCGGGCGGGGCCTGGCGCGCCAGGGGTCGCCTGGGCGTGCGCGCCGGCCGGAGCCGCCATCGCTGGATGAAGCGAGACGTTCGGCTCCTACAAAGCTAGGACAGCCGGGCCGTGATGTCTGCACAATTACTTGGGCTTCCTACTATCTGAGACGGGTCGCCGCCGCCGAAGCCGCTCGCGCGGCCTTGACCTGCGGTTCTTCCCTCCCGGTCGGGCGCGCTGTCGTACGGTTCACACCCATTTCCCGGTGTCCCCGCGGGACATGTGTCCCATGGGGACACATGTGGGTGTACCGTGCATATATGAGTGAGGAAGCGCCCGAACCGGACCGTAAGGCGCAAGCCGCGCGCCGCACCCGGGACCGGCTGGCGGCCGCCGCCCTCGCCCTCGCGCTGGACCGCGGACTCGCCGCCGTCACCGTCGAGGAGATCGCCGCCCGCGCCGGCGTCACCCGCCGCACCTTCAGCCGCCACTTCACCGGCAAGGAGAGCGCCGTCGTGGACTGCCTCCGTGCCGACGCCGACCGGATCAACCGCGCCCTGCGCGCCCGGCCCGCCGGTGAACCACCGCTGACCGCCTACCACCGGGCCGTACGGGACTGGCTCGCCGACCCGGAAACCCCCGCCTGGCACCGCAGCGCCCGCGTGTTCGACCTGCTGCGCCTCGCCGAACAGGAGCCGACGCTCTACGCCGCGCTCCAGCACACCCGCGTGGAAGCGCAGGAGGACTCCGTCCGCATCGTCGCCGACCGGCTCGGCACCGACCCCGACACCGACCTGCGCCCCGCCGTCCTGGTCGGCGCGGGCGCCGGGGCCCTGATCGCCGCGCAGACCGCCTGGGTGCGCGGCGGGGACACGGGGGCACTGCCGCGCCTGGTCGACGAGGCCTTCGCGGCGCTTTCCGCAGAACGAGGAGGTTCACCATGAAGGCCACCATGAAGGCCGTCCAGTACCGCACCGTGGGCGCCGCGCCCGAGGTCGTCGAGGTGCCCGTCCCCGAGCCCGGGCCCGGCCAGGTGCTCCTGAAGGTGACCGCCGCCGGGGTCTGCCACTCCGACTTCTCCGTCATGCAGTGGACGGCGGACCAGCTGCCCTTCCCGCTGCCCCTCACCCTCGGCCACGAAGGCGCCGGCACGGTCGCCGCGCTCGGCGAGGGCGTCACCGGCTTCGCCGTGGGCGACCAGGTCGCCGTGTACGGCCCGTGGGGCTGCGGTGCCTGCGCCAAGTGCGCCGAGGGCAAGGAGAACTACTGCCTGCGCGCACCCGAGCTCGGCATCCGCCCGCCCGGCCTGGGCGCCCCCGGCGCGCTCGCCGAGTACCTCCTCGTCGACGACGCCCGCCACCTGCTGCCGCTCGGCGGCCTGGACCCCGTCCAGGCCGTGCCGCTCACCGACGCGGGCCTGACCCCCTACCACGCGATCAAGCGCTCGCTGCCGAAGCTGGTGCCCGGCTCCACCGCCGTCGTCATCGGCACCGGCGGCCTCGGCCACGTCGCGATCCAGCTGCTGCGCGCGCTGAGCACGGCCCGGGTGATCGCGCTGGACGTCAGCGAGGAGAAGCTGGCGCTGGCCCGCGAGGTCGGCGCCCACGAGACGGTGCTGTCCGACGCCTGCGCCGCGGCGACGGTCCGCGAGCTGACCGGCGGCCTCGGCGCCCAGCTCGTCCTGGACTTCGTCGGCGCGCCGCCCACCGTCACCACCGCGGGCGCGGTGGCGGCGGTCGAGGCGGACGTGACGATCGTCGGCCTCGGCGGCGGCGCGCTGCCGGTCGGCTTCGGCACCTCGGCGTACGAGGTGTCGGTGGCGGCGCCGTACTGGGGCAGCCGCGCCGAACTGGCCGAGGTCCTGGAACTGGCCCGGGCCGGCGCCCTCCAGGTCCACGTCGAGACGTACGGCATCGACGACGCGCCGCTGGCCTACGAGCGGCTGCACCACGGGCAGGTCAACGGCCGGGCCGTGATCCTGCCGCACGGCTGAGCGCCGCGGTCAGCCCTTCGCCGGGGCGTCGGCGGACCGCGTCACCTCGAAGTGGTCGATGCGCTCGCCCGTCTCGGCGAGCGCGGTGACCTTCATCCGGGGGCGGTGGCCGGTCCCGACCTCCACGGCGAGGAAGGAGAAGCCGGTGTAGCGGACCCGGGACCACTCGACCTTGTCGGTGTTCTTCCCGCCGCCCTTCACCCAGTGGTACGTCTCGACCTCGTCCAGGTCCTTCACGTGCCCCTCGTAGCTGTCCGGCACGGGGAACTTGTACAGCGCCTTGCCCGCGCCGCCCGCCGTGACGTACACGATGCCCTCGCGGGCCGAGTCCACGTGACCGCCGACCGGCACCTTGCGGGACACGTCGGTGCCCTTGATGGCGTCGGTGCGCTCGTAGATGTGGTTGTGGCCGTTGATCACCAGGTCCACGCCGTGCTTCTCGAAGAGCGGCAGCCAGGCGTCCCGGACACCGCCGTCCGAGGCGTGCGAGACGGTCGTGGAGAACGCGCAGTGGTGGAAGAACACCACGATGAAGTCGATGTCCTTGCTGCCGCGCAGCTCACCGAGGCGGCGGTCCAGCCAGCGGGTCTGCTTGCCGTTCGTGTAGCCGGTGTTCGCGGTGATCTCGTAGCTGACGTCGTTGGCGTCCAGCGCGACCACGCCGACGTTGCCGTAGGTGAAGGAGTAGACGCCGGGCGCGCGCTCGGGGTCCGGGCCGTTCTCCGGCAGCGACCAGCGGGCCAGCTGGCCGCCGTAGCCGTCGGGGGAGTACCAGGCCTCCATGTCGTGGTTGCCGGTCGTCACCATCCACGGCACGGACTTGGCGACCGTCTCCGTCTGCGCCAGGAACTGGTCCCACACCCGCGCGTCGTAGGTGTCCTCCACCGAGCCCTGGCCGTCCGGGTCGGCGTAGCAGATGTCGCCCGCGTGCAGGTGGAAGGAGGGGTTCTGGCCCAGGATCAGCTGGTCGTTGGCGAGTGCGTCGTAGCTCACGCCCTGGTCGCCGAAGGCGGTGAAGACGAACTTCTCGGGCCGCGCGGGAGCCGTACGGAACGTGCCGATCGTCGAGAAGTGGCGCGCGTCGGCCGGGTCGAAGCCGTCGTGGCCGACGCCGTAGTAGTACGTCGTGCCCGGCTTGAGGCCGTCCAGTGCGGCGTGCAGGTAGTACTGGTCGACGGCCGGCAGCTTCTTCGTGAGCGCCGGGGTGTGCAGGTCCCGCACCTCCGCCTCGATCTTCCGGCTGAGGTCCCACGGCTTCAGGCCCACCCGCAGGTACGGCCGCTTCACCGCGAACGGCACCTGCCAGGAGACCCGCATCTGCGTCCTGGGGTCGGCACCGAACTGCAGATGCCGGCCGAAGGGCGCCACCAGCTTGCCGTCCACCGTGGCCGAGGCGGGTGCGGACAGCAGGGACGTGGAGCGCGGCGCCGCGCACGCCGTGGTGGAGCCGAGCAGCCCGCTGCCCGCGACGAGGCCCGCACCGGCCGCCGAGGTACGCAGCAGCCCGCGCCGGGACAGCTTGGTGCGCAGGTACTCGTGCTGCTCGGCCATGGACATGCGGGCGGCGAGCCGCTCGGGGATGCCGAAGCGGGGGATGTCGGGGGAGGCGGGGGTCTCACGTGAAGCCATGCCGAAAACGTGCCATCGCCGCGGAACCGGATCACGTACTGCGGGTTAACCTCAGCTGTACGGCGCACCATGTGTCCGTATGCCGGACGGTGGATGTCAGCCCCTGGGACGAAGAGTAGGGTCCAGGCATGTCTCGCAGCATTCGCCTCGCAGTGATCCCCGGTGACGGAATCGGCCAGGAAGTCGTGGCCCAGGGCCTCAAGGTCCTCTCGGCCGTCCTCCCGCAGGACGTGAAGCTGGAAACCCAGGAGTACGACCTGGGCGCCAAGCGATGGCACGCGACCGGCGAGACCCTGCCGGACGCCGAGATGGAGTCGCTCAAGCAGCACGACGCCATCCTGCTCGGCGCCATCGGCGACCCGTCCGTGCCCTCCGGCGTCCTGGAGCGCGGGCTGCTGCTGAAGCTCCGCTTCGCCTTCGACCACTTCGTGAACCTGCGCCCGTCGAAGCTCTTCCCGAACACCAGCACCCCGCTGGCCGGCCGCCCTGACATCGACTTCATCGTCGTCCGCGAGGGCACCGAGGGCCCGTACACCGGCAACGGCGGCAGCCTGCGCACCGGCACGCCCCACGAGGTCGCCACCGAGGTGAGCCTGAACACGGCGTACGGCGTCGAGCGGGTCGTCCGGGACGCGTACGAGCGCGCCCAGGCCCGCCCGCGCAAGAAGCTGACGCTGGTCCACAAGAACAACGTCCTGGTCCACGCCGGCCACATGTGGAAGAAGATCTTCGACAAGGTGGGCGAGGAGTACCCCGAGGTCACCACCGACTACCTGCACGTCGACGCCGCGACGATCTTCTTCGTCACGCAGCCGGAGCGCTTCGACGTCATCGTCACCGACAACCTCTTCGGCGACATCCTCACCGACCTCGCCGCTGCCGTCACCGGCGGCATCGGCCTGGCCGCCTCCGGCAACATCAACCCGACGGGCGACTTCCCGTCGATGTTCGAGCCGGTCCACGGCTCGGCCCCGGACATCGCGGGTACCGGCAAGGCCGACCCGACCGCGACGATCCTCTCCGTCGCGCTCCTCCTGCGCCACCTCGGTTACGACGCCGAGGCCGTCCGCATCGAGGAGGCCGTCGCCGCAGACCTCGAAGGCCGCGACGGCACCGCCCGCACCACCGACGAGATCGGTGACGCGCTCGCCGGCCGAGTAGCGGGCTGACGCCGCTGCTCCGACACGACAGCTGAAGCTGTCCCTGCCCGTAGCCCAGCGGCGATGCCTGACAAGGCACCCGGCCGCTGGGCTACTCGGCGGTTGGGTGCGACCATCGACCCCAGGCCGCGCACGCGCAGTACGCCACCTCCTTCCTCTCCGCGGTCCCACGCGAGCGATAATCGAACGTGGGACCGCGCAAGGGGAAGCTCGGACGTCCACGTACCGAAGGACGTCGTGAGCGCGGCCGCCACAACCACACCGGTGAAGGACACGCACTCATGACGACGCCCACGATCGAGCTCAAGCCCTCCGCGCACCCGCTGCCCGCAGCGGAGCGCGAGAAGATCCTGGCCAGCCCCGGCTTCGGCCGGCACTTCACCGACCACATGGTGACCATCCGGTGGACCGAGGGCCGCGGCTGGCACGACGCGCAGCTCGTCCCGTACGCGCCGCTCTCGATCGACCCGGCGAACATGACCCTGCACTACGCCCAGACGATCTTCGAGGGGCTGAAGGCCTACCGCCGTCCCGACGGCACGGTCGCCAGCTTCCGCCCGGAGGCCAACGCGGAGCGCTTCCAGCGCTCCGCGCGCCGCCTGGGCATGCCGGAGCTGCCCGTCGAGACGTTCATCGCGGCGTGCGACGCGCTGGTCGAGCAGGACAAGGACTGGGTCCCGGCGCACGGCGGCGAGGAGTCGCTCTACCTGCGCCCGTTCATGTTCGCCTCCGAGGTCGGCCTGGGCGTGAAGCCCGCCAACGAGTACCTCTTCATCGTGATCGCCTCGCCCGCCGGCGCCTACTTCCCCGGCGGCGTCAAGCCCGTCTCCATCTGGCTGTCCGAGGACCGGGTCCGCGCCGTCCCCGGCGGCATGGGCGACGCCAAGACCGGCGGCAACTACGCCGCTTCCCTGCTCGCCCAGGCCGAGGCCGCCGAGAAGGGCTGCGACCAGGTCGCCTACCTCGACGCCGTGGAGCACAAGTGGGTCGAGGAGCTGGGCGGCATGAACCTGTACTTCGTGTACGGCAACAAGATCGTCACGCCCACCCTCACGGGCTCGCTGCTCGCCGGCATCACCCGTGACTCCCTCCTCACCGTCGCCCGCGACCTGGGGTACGAGGCGGAGGAGGCGCGCGTCTCCATCGACCAGTGGCAGGCCGACACGGAGAACGGCACCCTCACCGAGGTCTTCGCCTGCGGCACCGCCGCGGTCATCACGCCCGTCGGCACGGTGAAGCGCGCCGGTGCCGAGTGGCAGCAGAGCGGCGGCGAGCCCGGCGAGGTCACCATGAAGCTCCGCGAGGCGCTGCTGAACATCCAGCGGGGCACGGCGGAGGACACCCACGGCTGGATGCACCCCCTGGGCTGAGCACCCGGCCACGCACGGTTCCCGACGGGCCGCCCCGGACGCGTACGTACCCGCGTCCGGAGCGGCCCGTCGTCGTGCCGTCGTCGTGCCGTCCGCCGGTCAGCGCACCTCGGCGGGTGCTTCCTCCATGGGCGCCACGGCCACCGGCACGGCTGCCGGGCGGCGCGTCAGCACCCCGTACAGCACGGCCGTGACCAGCGCCGAGAGCAGGAACGAGAGGTCGATGCCGGCGGTGTACGGGACGAGCGGGCCGGTGTAGAGCGGAGTGTCCACCGCGGCCAGGCCGACCAGCGAGCCGGCCGCCCACGCCACCGTCGCGGGCACGTGCCAGCCCGCGGTGTACCAGTAGCGGCCGCCCCGGGCCCGGCGGTTGTAGACCTGCAGCGCCTCGGAGTCGTACACCCCGCGGCAGCGCGCGAAGCCGATCACGGTGATCACCGCCCAGGGCGTGCCGACCGCGGTGAGCAGCAGAACGAAGGCGGTCATCGCGTCCTGCGCGTCCCAGGCGAAGTGGCCGAGGTAGACGAAGAACGTCGCGATCCCGGCGACGACGTAGGTGGCCTGGGTGCGGGTGGCGCGCGGCAGGATCGCGTCGAGGTCCAGGCCCATCGAGTACAGCATCAGGCCCGCGTTGCCGACCGAGCCCGCCGAGGCGGCGAGGAAGAGCGGGACGAGGAACCAGAACGGCGCCCCCGCGACGAGCGGCCCGGCGTAGTCGTCGCCCGCGCCGACCGCCAGCGCGGTGAACGTGCCGAAGAGCTGGGGGATCAGCAGCCCCGCGACCAGGCCGAGGCAGGTGGCCAGGAACACCCTGCGGGAACTGTGCCGGCGCGGGGAGATGTACCGGGTGTAGTCGCCGAGCAGGGTGATGAAGGCGATCGGGCCGCTCAGCCCGGCCGAGACCACCGCCAGCAGCCAGGTGGGCCAGAAGCTCCCGAGCAGGTACGTGCTGCCGTGCGGGGCCGCGGTGGTGAAGTCCGGCGCGTACGCCAGCAGGCCGGCGGCGAGGATCGCGGTCATGCCGAGCGCGAGGCCGCGGGAGAGGCGGAGCAGCAGCTTGTAGCCGTAGACCGCGCCGGCCGCCGTGCAGACCGCGAGCAGTGCGTAGACGGCCGCGTAGCTCGCGCCGCCGTCGGGGGAGGCCGGTGAGCCGGGCGAGGGTGCCGACGACGGCGTCCCCGCCGACCCAGAGGGTGAGCGCGGTGTAGCCGAGCGAGAGCAGCAGGCCGATCACCGAGCCGACCAGCCGGCCGCGTACGCCGAAGTGGGCGCCGGAGCTGGTGGAGAGGTTGGTGCCGGTGCGCAGGGAGACCAGCGCGAGGGGCGCGGTGAGCAGCGTGCCCACGAGGGTGCCCACGGTCAGCGAGGTCACCGACGGCCAGAAACCCAGCCCGAAGGAGACCGGCAGCCAGCCGAAGATCACCACCCCGAGGGCGAGGTTCGAGCCCAGCAGGATGGAGACGAGGTCGCGCGGCCGGCTGGTGCGTTCCTCGTCGGGGATCGTGTCGACTCCGCGTTGTTCGATCGGCATGAGAGGGCTCCTCTGAGAGGCCGGACAACTGTCGGGGGGTGGCCGCTCCGGGGGAAGCGTTCCGGTTTTTTGAGCGGCGCTCAATGTGACCCATGCCCCTGTGACCGGTCAACCCTTTCGGACTCCTGGTTTCTCTGGTTAGAGTGGCGCTCTAATCGATCAGGAGGTGTGGTGGCATGCGGCTGACCCCGACCGAGCGCGACCGGCTGCTGCTGTTCGGCGCCGCCGAACTGGCGAGAGCGCGCAGGGCACGCGGCCTGAAGCTGAACGTGCCCGAGGCGACCGCTCTCGTCGCGGACACGGTCTGCGAGGTGGCCAGGGACGGCGGCCGGCTGGCCGACGCGATCGAGGCGGCCCGCGCCGTCCTCGGCCCGGACGACGTCCTGCCCGGCGTCGCCGACGTGGTCACCGAGGTGCACGTCGAAGCCGTCTTCGACGACGGCTCCCGGCTCGCCGTGGTCAGCGACCCCATCGCCGGGGGCTCGCTGGGCGACGCGGCCCCGGGTGCCGTCCTGCCCGGCCCCGCCGACGAGGCCCCGGCACCCGCGCTGACCGTCCGCGTCCGCAACACCGCGACCGTCCCGGTCAGCGTCACCTCCCACTTCCACTTCTTCGAGGCCAACCCCCGGCTCGACTTCGACCGCGCCGCCGCCTACGGCATGCGGCTCAACGTCCCCGCCGGCTCCTCCCAGCGCTTCGGTCCGGGCACCGAGGAAGAGGTCGGCCTCGTACCGATCGGCGGCGACCGGATCGCCATCGGCTTCGCGGGCCTGGTCGACGGCCCGCTGGACGCGCCGGGGGCCAAGGAAGAAGCGCTGCGGCGGGCCGCCGCCTGCGGCTACCTGGGGGCGAACACTGCAGAGGAGGAGCGGGCATGACCACCATCGATCCGCGTGAGTACGCGTCCGTGCACGGCCCCCGGGCCGGCGACCGGGTCGTCCTCGGCGACACCGGCCTCGTCGTACGCGTCGAGTCCGACGCCCAGCAGCCCGGCGACGAATTCCTCGCCGGCTTCGGCAAGACCGCCCGCGACGGCCTCCACCTCAAAGCCGCCGCCGTCCGCGAGACCTGCGACGTCGTCATCAGCAACGTGCTGGTCATCGACGCCGTACAGGGCATCCGCAAGGTCTCCATCGGCATCCGCGAAGGCCGCATCAGCGGCATCGGCCGGGCCGGCAACCCCGACACCATGGACGGCGTCGACGTCGTCGTCGGCACCGGCACCACCATCGTCTCCGGCGAAGGCCTGATAGCCACGGCGGGCGCCGTGGACACCCACGTCCACCTGCTCTCGCCGCGCATCATGGAGGCCTCCCTCGCCTCCGGCGTCACCACCATCATCGGCCAGGAGTTCGGCCCCGTCTGGGGCGTCGGCGTCAACTCGCCGTGGGCCCTGCGGCACGCCTTCAACTCCTTCGACGCCTGGCCCGTCAACATCGGCTTCCTCGCCCGCGGCTCCTCCTCCGACCCCGCCCCGCTCGTCGAGGCGCTCGCCGAGGGCGGCGCCTCCGGCTTCAAGGTCCACGAGGACATGGGCGCCCACACCCGCGCCCTGGACACCGCCCTGCGCGTCGCCGAGGAGCACGACGTCCAGGTCGCCCTGCACAGCGACGGCCTCAACGAATGCCTGTCCGTCGAGGACACCCTCGCCGTACTGGAAGGCCGCACCATCCACGCCTTCCACATCGAGGGCTGCGGCGGCGGACATGTACCCAACGTCCTGAAGATGGCGGGCGTGGAGAACGTCATCGGCTCCTCCACCAACCCCACCCTGCCCTTCGGCCGGGACGCCGTCGCCGAGCACTACGGCATGATCGTCTCCGTCCACGACCTCAAGACGGACCTGCCCGGCGACGCCGCCATGGCCCGTGACCGCATCCGCGCCGGCACCATGGGCGCCGAGGACGTCCTGCACGACCTGGGCGCCATCGGCATCACCTCCTCCGACGCGCAGGGCATGGGCCGCGCCGGCGAGACCGTACGCCGTACCTTCGCCATGGCCGGCAAGATGAAGGCCGAACTCGGCCCCATGGAGGGCGACGGCGCGCACGACGACAACGCGCGCGTGCTGCGCTACATGGCCAAACTGACCATCAACCCCGCCATCGCGCACGGCCTCTCCCACGAGATCGGCTCCCTCGAAGTCGGCAAGATGGCCGACATCTCCCTCTGGCAGCCCCGCTACTTCGGTGCCAAGCCGCAGCTGGTCCTGAAGTCCGGCTTCCCGGCGTGGGGCGTCACCGGCGACCCCAACGCGGCCACCGACACCTGCGAACCCCTCGTCATGGGCCCCCTGTTCGGCGCGCACGGCGCCACCGCCGCCGACCTCTCCGTCGCCTTCGTCAGCGGCGCCGCCGCCGCGGCCGGCGCCCCCGGCAAGGCCTTCGACTCGCTGCCCACCCGGCGCCGGCGCATCGCCGTCCGCGGCACCCGCGGCATCGGCCCGCGCGACCTGCTGCGCAACGACCGCGTCGGCGACGTCCAGGTCGACGGCGACACCGGCCTGGTCACCCTGGACGGCAGCCCCATGCGCTCCGACCCCGCCGACTACGTCCCACTGTCCCGGCTCTACTTCCTCTGAACCCTCTGAGCCGGACCCGCCCCGCGGGTCCGGGACGCCCCTGACACCGGGCGCCCCGGACCCGCGGGCCCCTTCCTGCCGCGGGCGGTCCCAGCACGGGGACCGCCCCGCCCGGACCGGCCCCGTACCGCCGAAGCGGCCTGCCCCGCTTCGGCCACCCCGCCCCGCCCGGGGCCCGTCCCTTCCCGGGCGGCACCGGGGCGGCCGCCCCCCCCCGGCGGCCGCCCCGCCCCTTTCCCCCTCCCACCTGCAAGGACGCAGCTCATGACGGACCAGCCCCTGCCCTCCACCGGTGCCACCCCGGCCGCCGACGGATACGCGATGCCCCCGGAGTGGGCACCGCACGAGCGCACCTGGATGGCCTGGCCGGGCGCCAACTTCACCTTCGGCGAGGAAGGCGGGACCACCCTCTCCGAAGCCCGCGTCGCCTGGGCCCGCGTGGCACGCGCCGTACGCCGCTTCGAACCGGTCACCGTCGTCGCCGGGCCCGGCCAGGCCCCGAACGCCCGCGGCCTCCTCGGCCCCGGCATCGACGTCGTCGAACGCGACCTGAACGATGCCTGGATGCGCGACATCGGCCCCACCTTCCTCACCGGCAACGGCCGGCTCGCCGCCACCGACTGGGTGTTCAACGGCTGGGGCGCCCAGGACTGGGCGAGCTGGGAACACGACGCCAAGATCGCCGCCGAGGTCGCGGACCTCGCGGGCGCCCGCCGCTACCCCACCCCCCTCGTCAACGAGGGCGGCGGCCTGCACATCGACGGCGAGGGCACCGTCCTGCTCACCGAGACCGTCCAGCTCGACCCCGGCCGCAACCCCGGCCGCACCCGCGAAGAGGTCGAGGCCGAGATCCACGCCTTCCTCGGCACCACCAAGGCCATCTGGCTGCCCCGCGGCCTCACCGCCGACTACGGACAGTTCGGCACCCGCGGCCACGTCGACATCGTCGCCGCCTTCGCCCGCCCCGGCACCGTCGTCGTCCACACCCAGCCCGACCCCGCCCACCCCGACCACGCCGTCTGCACCGAGATCGTCAAGCTCCTGCAGACCGCCACCGACGCCAAGGGCCGGACACTGGAGGTCGTCGAGGTCCCCGCACCCACCGTCGTCGAGGAGGACGGCGAGTACGTCGACTACTCCTACATCAACCACTACCTCTGCAACGACGGCGTCGTCCTCTGCGCCTTCGACGACCCGCGCGACGAGCACGCCGCCGGCATCTTCCGCCGGCTCTTCCCCGGCCGTACGGTCACCCTCGTCGACGCCCGTACGATCTTCGCTGCGGGTGGCGGCATCCACTGCATCACCCAGCAGCAGCCCAAGGTCTGATCGAACCGCAGATCAGCCGGTCCAGGAGGTCACCGTGCCCGGTCCCGCACGCCGTCCCCGGCGGCGGCTCAGCCAGCCACGCGAGCAGGTGCTCGCCGCGGCCATGACCACCATCGCCGAAGAGGGCCTGGACCGGCTCACGATGGCCGGGCTCGGCCGCGAGGTCGGCATGAGCAGCGGCCACATCCTCTACTACTTCGGCACCAAGGACGAGCTGCTGCTGCAGACCCTCCAGTGGAGCGAGGAACAGCTCGGCGCCCAGCGCCGCGCCGAGCTGGCCCGCCGCGTCCCCGCCCGTGCACGCATCGACGCCCTCGTCGACCTCTACCTCCCCGACGGCCCCCGCGACCCCCGCTGGACCCTCTGGCTGGAGGTCTGGAACCGCTCCCAGAACGCCGACGACGCCACCCGCGAACGCCAGCTCGACCTGGAACTCGCCTGGCACCGCGACCTGGTCGCCCTCCTCGTCGAAGGCGCCTCCAAAGGCGAACTCCGCCCCGTCGACGCCGAACGCTTCGCCACCCGCACCCGCGCCCTCCTCGACGGCTTCGGCACCCACCTCGTCGTCGGCCTCCCCGGCCTCTCCCGCGACGAGGTACTCGGCCACGTACGCGACTTCCTGGACGAGTCGCTCAGGACACCCCGGCAGGACGGGCAGGATGAGTACGGGAACTCATTGTCCGAGTGATCACCCGCAACTAGCTTCTCCTCGCGGTGCACGAACCACCGCAGTGCACGCACCGACGAGGGGAACAGCATGCGCAACCGCAAGAAGGCCATGACCGCCGTGGGCGCGGCGATGACCGCCGCCGCGCTCCTGGGCATGACCGGCCCGGCGTCCGCCGCACCCGCCGCCGCACCCGCACCGGCCGGCGCGGCCGTGCAGAAGACCAAGTGCGGCGTCCACACCGGGGGTTCCGCCGGCCTGTACTACAAGAACTGCTCGAAGAAGTACGGCCACAAGGTGAAGGTCGACCACATCATGGCGCCGGACCTCACCCACTGCGTCAAGCCCGGCAAGGACGAGTTCCTCGGCACCGTCAGCCCCTTCCCGACCAAGGTGCGCGGGGCGAAGTACATCGGGCACTGCAAACCCTGAGCCCGGTGCGGCGGGGCGCCCTCCGTTCCGGGCCGGGCGCCCCGCCCCGCTGCCGCGCGCACTCCCTCGCCAGGTACGACCACACAGAACGACGCCCGATCGTTGCCCCGGACACCCTTGTCACCCGGCACCGCCATCGGTCACCGTATGCGCTGGTCCACCAGTACAAAGGGAAAGAGGGAGGCTGCCGTGGCGCAGAGCGGTACCGAGCAGGGGCCGGGCGGTGGCACTGCCGACTGGCGGAAGATCTGGGTCGGCTCGGCCGGCAACATGGTCGAGTGGTTCGACTGGTTCGTCTACTCCAGCTTCGCCGTCTACTTCGCGGGCTCCTTCTTCCCCGCCGGCAACGCCACCGCCCAGCTCTTCAACACCATGGCGATCTTCGCGGTCGGCTTCATCATGCGGCCCGTCGGCGGCTGGCTGCTCGGCCGCGTCGGCGACCGCCGCGGCCGCAAGGCCGCACTCACCCTCACCGTCACCCTGATGTCCGCCTCGGCCGTCCTCATCGCCGTCGCCCCGACCTACGCCGTCGCCGGCTACGGCGGCGTCGCCCTGCTCCTGGTGGCCCGGCTGCTCCAGGGCCTGTCCGTCGGCGGCGAGTACGCCGCCAGCGCCACCTACCTCACCGAGGCCTCCGCCGAAGGCAAGCGCGGCTTCGCCTCCAGCTTCCAGTACGTGTCGATGACCGCCGGCCAGCTGATCGGCCTCGGCCTCCAGATCATCCTGCAGAACACCATGTCCGACGCGGCGCTGCACAGCTGGGGCTGGCGCATCCCGTTCGTCATCGGCGCACTCGGCGCCGCCGTCGTCTTCTACCTCCGCCGCAACATGCTGGAGACCGAGGTGTTCGACGAGGCCGGCGAGACCGTCGCCGGCGGCACCGGAGAACAGGCCGCCGGACGCGGCACCCTCAAGGCCCTCTGGCAGCACAAGCGCGAAGCCTTCCTCGTCATCGCGCTGACCATGGGCGGCACGGTCGCCTACTACACGTACACGACCTACCTCACCAAGTACCTCTCCGGCACCGCAGGACTGCCCAAGCAGACCGCCACCCTGGTCAGCTTCTGCGCCCTCTTCGTCTTCATGTGCCTGCAGCCGCTGGCCGGCATGCTCTCCGACCGCATCGGCCGCCGCCCCCTGCTGATCACCTTCGCCGTCGGCGCGACCTTCCTGACCGTGCCGCTCATGACACTCCTCAAGTACGCCGGAAGCTTCTGGCCGGCACTCGGGCTCTCGCTGCTCGCCCTGGTCATCGTCACCGGATACACCTCGATCAACGCCTGCGTGAAGGCCGAACTGTTCCCGACCGGGGTCCGCGCACTCGGGGTGGCCTTCCCGTACGCCATCGCCAACGCGCTCTTCGGCGGCACCGCCGAACCCATCGCGCTGCGCCTGAAGCAGGCGGGCGTCGAGTCGGCGTACCCCTGGTACGTCGCGGGCTGCGCGGCCGTCTCCCTGGTCGTCTACCTGACCATGCGCGAGACCCGTGACATCGACCTCAAGCGGGTCGGCACCCGGACCGACGGCGAGGACACCGGCGCACGAGTGCTCGCATCCTGAGACAACGGGCACTTCGGGGGCAGTCGTGTGCAAGACTGCCCCCATGCTCTCGTTCGCCATGATTATTGGCAGCAGGCGCGCCGGTCCGCAGTGACCGCCCCGTACGAAACCGAGTACGGCGCGGCACCGTCGTCCCAGACCCGCGCGCAGACCTCTCGCACCCGCGAGAGGTTTTTTCGTTTCCCGGCCCACCACGGCCGGGGACGGAGCGCGAGGGATCATGAGGGGACGGTGGAACCGGTTATTCCGGTAGACCGAGATCCCGACAGGAGCCAGACCAGCATGACGGACACCTCAGAACCCTCTCTGTCCGACGATTTCCACGTGTTCGACACGACGCTGCGCGACGGCGCGCAGCGTGAGGGCATCAACCTGACCGTCGCGGACAAGCTGACCATCGCGCGCCACCTGGACGACTTCGGCGTGGGCTTCATCGAGGGCGGCTGGCCCGGTGCCAACCCCCGGGACACCGAGTTCTTCCACCGCGTACAGGAAGAGGTCCCCTTCCGCCACGCACAGCTCGTGGCCTTCGGCGCCACCCGCAAGGCCGGCGTACGCGTCGAGGACGACCCGCAGGTCGCCGCCCTGCTGGAGTCCAAGGCCCCGGTGATCACCCTGGTCGCCAAGTCCCATGTACGCCACGTCGAGCTGGCCCTGCGGACCACGCTCGACGAGAACCTGGCGATGATCCGCGACACCATCGCCTACCTGCGCGAACAGGGCCGCCGGGTGTTCCTGGACTGCGAGCACTTCTTCGACGGCTACGCCCTGGACGCCGGCTACGCCAAGCAGGTCGTCCGTACCGCGAGCGAGGCCGGCGCGGACGTCGTCGTCCTCTGCGACACCAACGGCGGCATGCTCCCCGCCCAGGTCACCGCGGTCGTCCGGACCGTCCTCGCGGACACCGGCGCACGGCTGGGCATCCACGCCCAGGACGACACCGGCTGCGCGGTCGCCAACACCCTGGCCGCGGTCGACGCGGGCGCGACCCACGTGCAGTGCACCGCCAACGGCTACGGCGAGCGGGTCGGCAACTCCAACCTCTTCCCGGTCGTGGCCGCGCTGGAGCTGAAGTACGGCCGCAAGGTCCTGCCCGAGGGCAAGCTCGCCGAGACCACCCGGATCTCGCACGCCATCGCCGAGGTCGTGAACCTCACGCCCTCCACCCACCAGCCCTACGTCGGCGTCTCCGCCTTCGCGCACAAGGCGGGCCTGCACGCCTCCGCGATCAAGGTCGACCCGGACCTGTACCAGCACATCGACCCCGAGCTCGTCGGCAACACCATGCGGATGCTGGTCTCCGACATGGCCGGCCGCGCCTCCATCGAGCTCAAGGGCAAGGAGCTGGGGATCGACCTGAGCGGCGACCGCGAGCTGGTCGGCCGGGTCGTGGAGCGGGTCAAGGAGCGGGAGCTCGCGGGGTACACCTACGAGGCGGCCGACGCCTCCTTCGAGCTGCTGCTGCGCGAGGAGGTGCAGGGCCGGCCGCTGCGGTACTTCACCGTCGAGTCCTGGCGGGCGATCGTGGAGGACCGCCCGGACGGCACGCACGCCAACGAGGCCACGGTGAAGCTGTGGGCGAAGGGCGAGCGGATAGTGGCCACCGCCGAGGGCAACGGCCCGGTCAACGCACTGGACCGCGCGCTGCGGGTCGCACTGGAGCAGATCTACCCGCAGCTGGCGGAGCTGGAGCTGGTGGACTACAAGGTCCGCACCCTGGAGGGCGCGCTCGGTACCGACTCGATCACCCGCGTCCTGGTCTCCACCGGTGACGGCCGCGGCGAGTGGTCCACCGTGGGCGTCGCGGAGAACGTCATCGCCGCGTCGTGGCAGGCGCTGGACGACGCGTACGCGTACGGCCTGATGCGCGCGGGCGTCGAGCCGCAGGACTGAGCGCCGCGGTTGTCCACAGGCCCCAGCGACGGGCGGTGAGGCGCGCTACCTTCGCCGTATGCGTGGTGGAGGTGGGGGAGGGGCCTTGCCACTGGGCGGGGGCGGACGGACGGGGCCCCTCCCTCATCCCCGGTTCGGGGAGAGGGAGGGGCCCTGCCACGGAAAGCGGCGGAAAGGTCAGGCCGCCTTGACCGCCGAGATGTCGAACGTCAGCTTCACCTTGTCGCTGACCATCACGCCGCCCGTCTCCAGCGCGGCGTTCCACGTGAGGCCCCACTCGGAGCGGAGGATCTCGGCGCTGCCCTCGAAGCCCACGCGCTCGGCGCCGTAGACGTCGGTGGCGGAGCCGTGGAACTCCAGGTCGATCGCGAGCGGCTTGGTGACGTCCTTGATCGTCAGGTCGCCGGTGACCCGGTACGTCTCGCTGCCGGTCTGCTCGACGGCGGTGGAGCGGAAGGTCATCAGCGGGTACTTCTCGGCGTCGAAGAAGTCGGCGCTCTTCAGGTGGCCGTCGCGGTCCGCGATGCCGGTGTCGATGCTGTCGATCCGTACGTCGATGGACGCGGTCGAGGCGGCCGGGTTCGCGCCGTCCAGGTGCAGCGTGCCCTCGTGCTCGCCGAAGGCGCCGCGGACGTTGGTGACCATGGCGTGCCGCACCGTGAAGCCGATGCTGCTGTGCGCGGGGTCGATGGTGTAGTCGCCGGTCAGCGCGGCCAGGGCCGGGTCCGCCGCGAGGGTCGCGGTGGCGGCGGGGGCAGCGCTCTCGGCGGTGCGCTTGCGGTGGAACAGAGCCATGGCTCCTCCTCGGGGGACGGGTCGGGGAGACCTCGGGTGTCGCCGAACGCCTTGTTTAACGTTCAACGAGATCGAGCGTAGCGCCCACTGGTTCAAGTTTCAACCTTTCCGTCGGAGGGCAGCCGTACGGCCCTCGTCCGCCCTGTTCACGGGGGCTGGCGACGCGTGTAGAGGTCGGGCATCATCGGCGGTGCTCCACCTGCACCGCCGAAACACCCGTCGCACGGTTCACCGGTACACCGCAGGAGGTTCCCCATGAGAGTCCGCGCCGTCCTCGGCACCCTCGCGCTCGTCCTCGGCGCCCTCTTCGCGCCCGGCTTCGGCGTCCTCACCGCGGCGGGCGAGGCGCACGCCGTCACCAAGCTCACCCACGCCCAGGCCACCGCGATGTTCCGGGACGCCGGCATCACCTGGTCCTCGTCCGGCGGCTGCTCCGACCGCAACACGCCCACCTGCACGTCCTTCGACCAGCTCAACCTGCCCACCGCCCAGGGCGCCGTCACCCTCAAGAAGGCGAGCGGCTGCGCGCTGAACATCACCGGCGGCACCGAGACCGGCCACGCGAGCGGCACGTACAGCCACTGGAACGGCTACAAGCTCGACTTCTCCCTCTCCACCTGCGTCAGCAACTACGTGACCGGCACCTTCACCTACATCGGCGTACGCGGCGACGGCGCGCCCATGTACAAGTCCGGCTCCGGCAACATCTACGCCAAGGAGGGCTCGCACTGGGACGTCCTCTACTACAACTGCGGCGGCTGCTGACCATGGCCGCACGCGCTTCCCACTGGACCCGCAGGGGCTTCCTCGCGGCGGGCGGCGCGGGCGCGGCCGCCCTCACGCTGCCCGCGCCGGGCGCCCGGGCGGCCGGTTCCGGCCGGGCCGCCGACGACGAGTTCGCCACCCTGCGGCAGCGCTGGCTCGACCTCCAGCTGGGCACCGGCTACGACCCGGCGGCCGAGCCGTACGCCTCCCGGCTGCGGGAGACCGGCGACCTCGCACGGCGTTTCCGGGCTGCCATGGCGCCCGCCGCCGGCTCGCTCTGGCCCGACTCCCCGTTCGAACCGTCGGCCGGCGTCACCCAGAGCTACAGCCGGCTCAACACCATGGCGCAGGCGTACGCCCAGCCCGGCACGGGCCTCACCGGGGACGCCGGGCTCCTCACCGACGTGCTCACGGGCCTGGACCACCTCGACGCCCGGGTCTACCACCCGGACACCACCCGGTACGGCAACTGGTGGGACTGGCAGATCGGCAGCCCGCGGCTGCTCCTCGACACGATGACGATCGTCGACGAGGCGCTCGGCGACGCGCGGCGCGGCCGGTACCTCGCCGCCGTCGACCACTTCGTGCCCGACTCGGTGCTCGGCGACTACACCGGGACGAGCACCGGCGCCAACCGCGTCGACCTGTGCCGGGTCGTCGCGGTGCGCGGCGTCCTCGGCCGGTCGGCGGCGAAGCTGGCGCTCGCCCGCGACGCCCTGTCGCCGGTCTTCCCGTACGTGACGAAGGGGGACGGGCTGTACGCCGACGGGTCGTTCGTCCAGCACACCTGGGTCGCCTACTCCGGTACGTACGGATACGTGCTGCTGGACGGGCTCGGGCGGCTGTTCGCGCTGCTGCGGGGCAGCAGCTGGGAGGTGACCGACCCGAAGCGGCAGATCATCTTCGACAGCGTCGAGAACGCCTACGCGCCGCTGCTGCACAACGGTCTGATGATGGACAGCGTCAACGGGCGCGCGGTCAGCCGCGGTTACCTGGTCAGCGACGACCGGCAGGTGATGCGCAGCGACCACTTCCACGGGCACGCGCTGCTGGCCGCCGTCGCGGTGCTGGGGCAGGGGGCCTCGGCCGCCGAACGGGACCGCTGGCACGCCCTGCTCAAGGGCTGGATCGAGCGGGACACCACGCTGGACGTGCTGACCGACCGGCAGTTCGGGGTGGCGGACGCCGCCCGGCTGGCCGCCGTGGCCGCCGGGCCCGCCCCCGCCGCGCCCGAGCCCGTCGCGCACAAGCTGTTCCCCGCCATGGACCGCGCGGTGCACCGCCGTCCGGGTTTCGCCGCCAACATCTCCATGGCCTCGGAGCGGATCGCGTACTACGAGAACGGCAACGGCGAGAATCCGCGCGGCTGGCACACCGGCGCCGGAATGCTCTACTGGTGGGGCGCGGACTTCGGGGGCGGCCAGTACACCGACTTCTTCTGGCCGACGGCCGACCCGTACCGGCTGCCGGGGACGACGGTCTCCACCAAGCGACTCGCGGACAACGAGGGCGGCGGCTGGGGCGAGCCCAAGCCCGCCGCGTCGTGGGTGGGCGGCACGACGGACGGGGAGTTCGCCGCCGTGGGGCAGGACGTCCGCGGGCTCTCCTCGACGCTGCGGGCGAAGAAGTCCTGGTTCTGTCTGGCCGACGCGGTGGTCTGCCTCGGCGCCGGGATCACCGGGCGGGACGGCGTGGCCGCCGAGACGATCGTCGACAACCGCAACCTCGGCGCCTCGGGCAGCCCGGTGCTCACCGTCGACGGCGTGCCGCAGCCCACGGCGACCGGCTGGACCGGCAGTTTCCCGCGGGCCCGCTGGGCGCACCTGGAAGGGCACGGCGGGTACGTCTTCCCGGGCGGCACGGAGCTGCGGGCGCTGCGTGAGGCGCGCACCGGCGCGTGGCGGGACATCAACACCGGCTCCTCGCCGGACCGGGTCACCCGCCGCTACCTCACGCTCTGGCGGGACCACGGGAAGGACCCGGCGGACGCCTCGTACGCCTACGTCCTGATGCCGGGGGCCGGGCCGCGGCAGCTGGCCGCGCGCGCCGCCGACCGGCACTGGCTGCGGGTGCTCGCCAACACCGGCACGGCGCAGGCGGTGGCGGTGCGTGCGCTGGGGGTGACGGCGGCGAACTTCTGGGCGGCGGGTACGGCGGGGGAGCTGACCGTCTCAGGCCCGGTGTCCGTCCTGGTGCGCGGGCGCGGGCGGACGGCGACGCTGTGCGTGGCGGAGCCGCCGCGTACGGGGGAGCCGGTGGAGATCGTCTGGGACCGGCCGGTGCGGGGCGTGGTGAGCGCCGGGCCCGGGGTCACGGTCCTCGGTACCGGGCGGCGGCTGCGGCTGCGGATCGATCCCGGGAAGGTCTGCGCCACCCGTACCTGTACGGTCACCACAGGCTGAGCCGGCCGCCGGGCGGCACGGGCCTGGTCCCGCCGTCCGGCGCCGGTGCGGGCCGGTGGCCGGGGAGCGCGGTCAACCGGCGGACCGCCACAAGAGCACACCGGTGTCTTTTGTGGGCCCCGTACAGCGCCCCGGGAGTGGTCGCCTGCGTCCGGGCCCTGGCTGCGCCCCGCGTGCAGCGTGGTTCTGTTCTGCCTGCCCACCATTTCGCGCTCGACGTTGTACGAAACCGACATCGGTTCATGAGCACCTGTCCGCGTACCGTCGATGCATGACCACTGTCGAAGATGCGCCCGCCGAGGCGAACGACGCCCGCGGGCGCGTCGCCGAGCTGCACGCGATCCGTGAGCAGGCCCGGCGAGGCCCGAGTGAGCGCGCCACCGAGGCCCAGCGCGCCAAGGGCAAGCTCACCGCCCGCGAGCGGATCGACCTCCTGCTGGACGAGGGGTCGTTCAACGAGGTGGAGCCGCTGCGCCGGCACCGGGCGACCGGCTTCGGGCTGGAGAACAAGAAGCCCTACACCGATGGTGTGATCACCGGCTGGGGCACCGTGCACGGCCGTACCGTCTTCGTGTACGCGCACGACTTCCGGATCTTCGGCGGCGCGCTGGGCGAGGCCCACGCCACCAAGATCCACAAGATCATGGACATGGCCATCCAGGCCGGTGCGCCGCTGGTGTCGCTGAACGACGGCGCCGGCGCCCGTATCCAGGAGGGCGTCTCGGCGCTCGCCGGTTACGGCGGCATCTTCCAGCGCAACACCAAGGCCTCGGGTGTCATCCCGCAGATCTCGGTGATGCTCGGCCCGTGCGCGGGCGGCGCGGCCTACAGCCCGGCGCTGACGGACTTCGTGTTCATGGTGCGGGAGACCTCGCAGATGTTCATCACCGGACCCGACGTGGTCCGCGCGGTGACCGGCGAGGAGATCACCCAGGACGGGCTGGGCGGCGCGGACGTGCACGCCGAGACCTCGGGCGTGTGCCACTTCGCGTACGACGACGAGGCCACCTGCCTGGAGGAGGTCCGTTACCTCCTCTCCCTGCTGCCGTCCAACAACCGTGAGAACCCGCCGTCGGTGCCCTGCGACGACCCGGCGGAGCGTACGGGGGATGCGCTGCTGGACCTGGTGCCGGCCGACGGCAACCGCCCGTACGACATGCGCAAGGTCATCGAGGAGCTCGTCGACGACGGCGAGTTCCTGGAGGTCCACGAGCGCTGGGCGACCAACATCATCTGTGCGCTGTCCCGCATGGACGGCGAGGTCGTCGGCATCATCGCCAACCAGCCGCAGTCGCTGGCGGGCGTGCTGGACATCGAGGCGTCGGAGAAGGCCGCCCGCTTCGTCCAGATGTGCGACGCTTTCAACATCCCGATCCTCACGCTGCTGGACGTCCCCGGCTTCCTGCCGGGCGTCGACCAGGAGCACGGCGGGATCATCCGGCACGGCGCGAAGCTGCTGTACGCGTACTGCAACGCCACCGTGCCGCGGATCTCGGTCGTGCTGCGCAAGGCCTACGGCGGTGCTTACATCGTCATGGACTCCCAGTCCATCGGCGCCGACCTCACCTACGCCTGGCCGACCAACGAGATCGCCGTGATGGGCGCCGAGGGCGCGGCCAACGTGATCTTCCGCAAGCAGATCGCCGAGGCGGACGACCCCGAGGCCATGCGGGCGCGCATGGTCAAGGAGTACAAGTCCGAGCTGATGCACCCGTACTACGCGGCCGAGCGCGGCCTGGTGGACGACGTGATCGACCCGGCCGAGACCCGCGAGGTGCTGATCCGCTCGCTGGCCATGCTCCGGTCCAAGCACGCCGACCTGCCGGCCCGCAAGCACGGCAACCCGCCGCAGTGATCCCGTTACCGCTCTGTACCGCAGCACCCCTGCGACCTTGGAGACGACGAAAGTGAACCCTGCCGATATCTCCGACCGTTCCCTGGTCCGCGTCGAGAAGGGCGAGGCCAGCGAGGAGGAGCTCGCCGCGCTGACCGCGGTGCTGCTGGCGCGCGCCGCGCACCGGCCGGCCGCCGTCCCGGCGCAGCCGCACGCCACGGCGGCCCGCTGGCGCCGACTGGAGCGCCAGCGCGGCTTCCACGGCGCGCGCTCCTGGCAGCGGTGACGCGAAGTACGTACGAAGGGCCCCGCACACCTCGGTGTGCGGGGCCCTTCGGCGTGCCGGGGCGGTCAGGTGCGTACCGCGCCGGCCGCCTCGACCGCGGGCGCCGGGGGAGTGGTGTCCGCGGTCGCCTCGGGCAGCTTCAGGTACAGGGTCATCAGCGACGAGGCGACGTACAGCGCGGCGAAGATGACGACGACGCCGGCCGGGCCGACCGGGGTCAGGAAGAGGCTGACGATGGCGGGGCCGACGAAGGCCGCGCCGCCCGCGCCGAGGTTCAGCAGGGCCATGGCGCCGCCCTTGTTCTCCGGGGCCAGCGCCGGGATCAGCGCGGAGATGGGGACGAAGCCGGCCAGGGTGATGCCGTAGAGCATGCCGCAGACGATCGCGACCGGGTAGTTGCTGCCGACGGCCTGCGGCACGAAGTACAGCGTCAGGGTCGTCACCGCGCAGCCGATGCCGCCGAAGGAGGCGATCGTCCTCCGCCACCCGATCTTGTCGCCGACGACGCCGAAGACCAGGTTGAAGACGACGTTCGTGCCGTAGATCACGGCGAGCAGGGTCAGCCAGCGGCCCTCGCCGAAGCCCAGCTCCTTGCCGAAGAAGGTGGGCAGGAAGACCAGGAAGCCGAACTCGGGCGCCGTGTTGATGATGCGCACCACGCAGCCCACCGCGACCCGGGGATGCGTCCAGGCGATCGAGAGGCTGGAGACCAGTGACTGCACCGGCTTGACGTCCGGCGGTGCCAGCCGGGCGAAGCCGGTCCGCTCCTTCACGCCGAACATGCAGAAGGCGCCGCCGAGCACGATGATGCCGAGTGCCACCCACAACGTGCCGAACTGGCCGAAGACCGGGTTGCTCGCGCCGGCCACCAGCGAGCCCAGCGTGGGCAGACCGCCCGTGAAGGCCATGTAGAACCACCCGACCGCGGCACCCATCCGCGCCATGGGCGCCGTCGCCGTGATCCAGACCAGGAATCCGAAGGCGAACAGGGGGTAGCCGAAGCCGCGGAGGCCGTAGAAGACCAGCATCAGGGCGTAGTTCTGCGGGCCGAGCGCGAGGACCAGGAAGAGGACGTCGAAGACGATCCAGATCGCCAGCCCCAGCTGCATCACCCGGCGCGGCCCCCACAGGTCCGACAGCGCGCCGGAGAGCCACGAGGCGAGCATGACCGTGACGCCGTAGGCGGTGATGACGTAGGAGGCGTGCACCTCGGTACCGGCGCCGTGGTCCGCCATGTACGGCGCGATGAAGCCCGACTCGACGCCATCGCCGATCATGAAGAGCAGCACGCCGAGGTAACCGAGGACCAGCGGCTTGGGGATGCCGAGACGGTCGGGCAGTGAGAGCGCCGATGGGGGAGCCATGTCGCGCCTCCGTGGGAACGAGGGTGGTGAGGGTGTGACATCAGCAGCATGAATCCTGTGAACTTCACATGCAAGATGTGATCCAGGGTTTTCCGGTCCGCGGTTCTCACGTGTTTCTCACAGTACTGAGCGTGATTTACGCGCTGAGGGGTGACGAATCTGTGATGCGGGTGTTAAATCCAACAGGGACGGATCAAAGGAGTGTGCCCTGATGACCACGACGCCCGACGGCCTCGGACACAACGCCGCGACCTTCCGCGAGGACTGGCTGGAGGGACTGGCCGACGCCTACGCGCGCACGCTCCGGCGGGTCCCCGGCACCTTCGGCGTGGTCGGCCACCACGCCCCGCGCCCCGGCAAGGTCGCCCTCGTCATCGGCGGCGGCTCCGGCCACTACCCGGCCTTCGCCGGACTGGTCGGGCCCGGGCTCGCGGACGCCGCCGCGGTCGGCGACGTCTTCGCCAGCCCCAGCGCCGAGCAGATCTACCGCACCGCCAAGGCCGCCGACGGCGGCGCCGGCGTCCTGATGTCCTACGGCAACTACGCGGGCGACGTGATGCACTTCGGCCTGGCCGCGCGCCGCCTCGCCGCCGAGGGCGTGCCCGTACGCACCGTCCTGGTCACCGACGACGTGGCCAGCGGCCCGCCGCCGGTGGCCGGCCAGGAGATCGACCCCTCACGCGACCGGCGCGGCGTGGCGGGCGACTTCTTCGTCTTCAAGGTGGCGGGCGCCGCCGCCGAGCGCGGCGACGACCTGGCCGGCGTGGCCCGCGTGGCGGCCCGCGCCAACGCCATGACCCGGACCTTCGGCGCCGCCTTCGCCGGCTGCACGCTGCCCGGCGCGGCCGAGCCGCTGTTCACCGTGCGCAGCGGCACCACGGAGCTGGGCATGGGCATCCACGGCGAGCCCGGCCTGCGCACCACCCGCAGGCTCACCGCGAGCGAGCTCGCCGACGAACTGGTCGACAACCTCCTCCCGGAGCTGCCGCCGCTGCCCGAGGGCGCGGGCGGCCGGGTCGCGGTACTGCTCAACGGCCTCGGCCGGACCAAGTACGAAGAGATGTTCGTGATCTTCCGGCAGGTCAACCGGCGCCTGAAGGCGGCCGGGCTGACGCCCTTCCGGCCGGAGGTCGGCGAGTTCGTCACCTCGTTCGACATGGCGGGCGTCTCGCTGTCCGTGATGGTCCTCGACGAGGAGCTGGCCGAGCTGTACGACGCGCCGTGCGACACCCCGGCCTTCCGCAGCCTGCCGGTGCCCCGTAGGGACGCCGACGACGTACGGGAGACCCCGGCGCCCGCCGCTGAGCAGGCGCAGGCCGGGCCGCCCGCCGCAGACCTGCCCGCCACCGCCGCGCTCCAGGCCGCGCTGGACCTGGTCGCGGCCAACGAGGACGAGCTGGGCCGGCTGGACGGGGTCGCGGGCGACGGGGACCACGGCATCGGCATCGTCCGCGGGCTGCGCGCGGCCGTGGCCGCAGCGCGCGTCGACGAGCCGGGGCCGGCCGGGGACCCGCACTCGGCGGGCCGGGCGCTGCTCAGCGCGGGCCTGGCCCTCTCCGACGCCTCCGGTGGCGCGTCGGGCGCACTCTACGGGGCGCTGCTGGCCGAGGCCGGCGCCGTCCTCGTACGGGCCCCGGACGGCGCCCCCTGTACGACGGCGCTGCTCGCGGAGGCCGTGGCCGCGGCGCAGCGGGCGGTCGCCGAGCTGGGGGGTGCACGGGTCGGTGAGAAGACCATGCTGGACGCGGTGGATCCGTTCCGGGCCGAGCTGGCCGCGCGGGGCGCGGAGGACCTGGGGCCCGCGTGGCGGGCCGCGGCCGAGGTGGCCACGAAGGCCGCGGCCGCGACGGCGGAGCTGGTACCGGCCCGGGGGCGTGCGGCCCGGATGGGCGACATGGGGTACGGCCACGCGGATGCGGGTGCGACGTCGCTGGCCCTGATCGTCACCGCCGTGGGCGGCACGCTGCGCTGACGGCCGCGCCGCCGTCGTCGCCGGCCGCGCAGTTCCCCGCGCCGCTTACGGCGCGCGAAGGGCCCCGCACACCATGGTGTGCGGGGCCCTTCGCGTACGGCGGGCGCGCCGTCAGGCGTCAGCGCAGGCGTGCCATGAGGGCGTGCTCCACGAGCGTGATGAGCGCGCTCTTGGCCTCGCTGCGGTGTCGTGCGTCCGTCGTGATGATCGGTGCGTCCGGGCCGATCTGCAGGGCCTCACGGACCTCGTCGGGGGTGTAGGGCTGATGTCCGTCGAAGCCGTTGAGGGCGATGACGAACGGCAGGCCGCTGTTCTCGAAGTAGTCGACCGCCGGGAAACAGTCCGCCAGGCGGCGGGTGTCCACGAGCACCACGGCGCCGATCGCGCCGCGGACCAGGTCGTCCCACATGAACCAGAACCGGTCCTGACCGGGCGTACCGAAGAGGTACAGGATCAGGTCCTGGTCGAGCGTGATGCGGCCGAAGTCCATGGCCACCGTCGTGGTGGTCTTGTCCGGCGCGTGCGTGAGGTCGTCGATGCCCGCCGAGGCGGAGGTCATCACGGCTTCGGTACGCAGCGGATTGATCTCAGAGACGGCCCCGACGAAGGTCGTCTTGCCCACGCCGAAGCCGCCCGCCACCACGATCTTCGCGGAGGTGGTGGAGCGGGCTGCACCGCTAGAGCTTGCGAAGTCCACTGAGCACCCTTTCGAGCAGTGTCACATCTGGCTGTCCGCCGGCGGACTCGTCACCGCCGGGCTGATGGATGGCGACGAGTCCGGCCTCCGCCAGGTCGGCGACGAGGATCCGGGCGACGCCGAGGGGGATGGAGAGGAGCGCGGAGATCTCGGCGACCGACTTGATCTCGCGGCACAGATGGCAGATGCGCTGATGCTCCGGCAGCTGGCCCTGCAGCTGGGACTGACCGGCCGTGGTGTGCACCAGTGCCTCGATGGCGAGCTGGTAGCGCGGCCGGGTACGGCCCCCGGTCATGGCGTACGGACGGACCAGCGGGTTCTGCGTACCGCCGGTCGGCGCCGACGGCTCGGCGCGGCGCTGCGGCTGCACCGGTTCTATACGCGGGACCTGCGGCGCCGCGTCACCGTGACCGTACGGTGACGCGGACGGGGTGCCGTACGGCGTGTCGTAGGGCTGGGGCTGCGGCGCGGGCGGCCGCGGCTGCCGACGACTCGGCGCGGAGGGAAAGTTGAAGCGGTTGTACTGGGTCTCGCCCTGCGACTCGGGATGATGCCCGGAATCGTACGGGTATCCGCTAGGGGGCGTTGCCACGTCTCCTCCTCCAACTTGCCAATCCGACGCCGGTCGCGCCACCGCACCCTATGGTGCGGTGGCGAGAAACGCACTGCCTGTCTGTCAGTTGAGAAGACTGCCCTGCAGTTCGGCGCGCAGGTCAGGCGTGAGAACGCTGCCCGCACGGTCGACCAGCAGAGCCATCTCGTAACCGACGAGGCCGATGTCGCACTCGGGGTGCGCCAGTACGGCCAGCGACGATCCGTCCGAGACGGACATGATGAAGAGGAACCCGCGCTCCATCTCCACCACGGTCTGGTTGACGCTCCCGCCTTCGAAGATGCGGGAGGCACCCGAGGTCAGCGAGGTGAGCCCGGAGGCCACCGCCGCCAACTGGTCGGCTCTGTCCCGAGGGAAACCCTCGGACATGGCGAGGAGGAGACCGTCCGCGGAGACCACGACCGTGTGGGACACACCGGGGGTGTTGTCCACGAAGTTGGTGATCAACCAGTTCAGGTTCTGCGCCGCCTGGCTCATCGGGCTCACACTAACGCTCCTGATCGTAGGTGCTGCCGGGGCCGAAGCCCTGTTGGTCATTCTTGGGTGCCTCCATACCGGCACTGCGTCCCTGCTGGATGCCGCGGCGCAGGTTGCTCAGCCTGCCCCGGACGTCCTCGGGCGCACGGGAGACCTGGGGGCCGCCCTGCGGGGTCTGCTCCGCCGCACCCTCGACCAAATTGGCCTTGGGCACCCGCCGGGGGAGGCCGGAGGGAGTGATCCCGCCTGCCTTCGGCTCGCGAAGCTGCTCCGCCCGCTGCCAGCGCTCATCGTTGGCGGTACGCCAACCAAAGCTGTCCTCCGACGCGCTCCGCTGTTGCGGGGGCGACGCCGGCTCCTCGGGCTGCTGCCACTCCCGCTGCCCTTGAGCCTTGTCACCTCCGCGGCGCGGAAGGCCGGCGTCGGTCAGCGAGTGGGTTTCGCTCGGGGTGGGACCCGGACGATCGAATGCTACGCGTTCCTGCGGCTGCGCGGGAGCTTCAGGACCATTGTGGTCCGATTCCGCTTGGCCGCCGAAGTACCCCTGGAACGGCGCCGGTTCGCTCCACGCGGGACGCTGCTGGTCCTGCGCCGGGTACTGCGCCTGTCGGCCGGTGGCGTCCGAAGGACCCTGGTCAAACAGGTTCCGGCCACCGAAGGACGGGTCCTCGTAGGCGCCGGCGGGCTCGGCGTAGGCCTGCCCGGCGGCCTCCTGGGGGGCGTACGGCTGCTGCTGGAAGCCGTCGTACGCGGCGCCCGTGCCCTCCGTTTCGCCGCGCCGGGGGAGCCCGCCGAAGTCCTGCGCCGGTTCCTGCACCGGCTCCTGGCCCTGCTGACCGCTCGCCTGCGCCTCGAGCGCCGCGCGGCGCTCCTCGCGGTGCAGCGAGCGCCCCACGGGGTCGAGCTCCATGCCGTCGCCCGACGGCCGGTACTGGTCGTCGAAGCCGAGCTCGGCGGCGGTACGGATGTCGGGCTGCTGCGGGAACGACTGCGGGTGCTCCGGCATGATCCGGGAGACCGTGAAGTCGTCCTCGAAGCTGTCCTCGCCGCCACCGCCGTGGGTGATCGCCTCCGGCAGCATGACCAGCGAGGTGGTGCCGGCCTGCTCGCCCGAGGGGCGCAGCTGGACGCGGATGCCGTGCCGGTCCGCCAGCCGGCCGACCACGAAGAGCCCCATGCGCTGGGAGATCGCGATGTCGACGGTCGGCGGGTTGGCCAGCTTGTGGTTGATGTCCGCGAAGTCCTCGGGGGTGAGCCCGATGCCCTTGTCGTGGATCTCGATCATCACGCGGCCGTCCGGGAGACGGGTCGCGGTGACCCGCACCTTGGTCTGCGGCGAGGAGAACGTGGTGGCGTTCTCCAGCAGCTCCGACAGCAGGTGCACGAGGTCGGTCACGGCCTGGCCGTGGATCTCGCTCTCCGGGACGCCCTGGAGCTCGATGCGCTCGTAGGACTCCACCTCGGAGGTGGCTGCGCGCAGCACGTCGACCAGCGGGACCGGCTGGGTCCAGCGGCGGCCGGGCTCCTCGCCCGCGAGGATGAGGAGGTTCTCGCCGTTGCGCCGCATACGGGTGGCGAGGTGGTCCAGGCGGAAGAGGTTCTCCAGCTGGTCCGGGTCCGCCTCGTTGTTCTCCAGGTCGGTGATGAGGGTCAGCTGCCGCTCGATCAGGCCCTGGTTACGGCGCGAGAGATTGGTGAAGATCGCGTTGACGTTGCCCCGCAGCAGCGCCTGCTCGGCGGCGAGCCGCACGGCCTCGCGGTGGACCTGGTCGAACGCCCGCGCGACCTCGCCGATCTCATCGGTGGTGTTGATCGGGATCGGCTTGATCCGGGTGTCGACCCGGCCCGGGTCCGTACGGGAGAGCTGGTCGACCAGCATCGGCAGCCGCTGCTCGGCGATGCCGAAGGCGGCGGTGCGCAGCTCCTGCATGTTGCGGGTCATCGAGCGCGCCATCATGCCCGCGATGAGGAAGGCGATGATCAGCGCGCCCAGGGCGACGCCGGAGTCCACGAAGGTGGTCTGCTGCGCGTCCGAGGAGATCTGCGCGGCCTCGGCCACCGCCTTGTCGGCGAGGTCCTTCTCGATGCCCCGGTACATGTCGAACTTGCCGGTGGCCGCCGTGTACCAGGTCTTCGGGGTGATGCCCTTGGCGGCGAGCAACTGCGGCGAGGCGCCGGAGGAGATCGCCTGGACCATCTGGTCCATGGTCGGCGGGGCCTGGAAGGCGCGGCCGGCGGCGGCGGCCTGCTTCTTGGCCTGCGCCGCCTGCTGCTGGGCCTTCTTCTGCAGCGCGGCGGAGTCCTTCTTCAGGCGCGCCACGTCCTCCGGGGTGCCGCCGGAGGTGTACTCGCCGATGGCGATGCCCTCCAGGTAGGCGTACGACGCGTAGGCGGTCAGCTGCTTCTTGCGCTCCTTGGCGTTCGTCGCCGGGTGTACCAGCAGGTGGGTGCCGATGGAGCGCTGGAGGGACGTGGCGGCCTTGGCCAGCGAGACCGCGTAGACCGTACGGCCGTAGGAGGTGATGTTGCCGGTGCCCAGCCCCAGCTCGTTGGAGAACTCCATCAGCGGGTGCTGGACCTCGGTGTAGCCCTCCTCGGTCTGCACGCCGCTGAGCTGCGAGGTGTAGGCGGCCTTGCGCAGCGCGTCGAGCTTGGGCTCGACCTTCTCGAAGACCGCGAGGCGGCGCTTGAGGCCCGGCTTGTCGGGCATGTTCTTGACCGCGTCGTGGAAGTCGGCGGCGGCGGCGTCGGTGTCGGCACGCGCGTCCCGGACGGCCGGGTCGTTCTGCTTGCCCTGGAGGAGCGGCGCCGCGGTGCGGTCCCGCTCGTCGACGAGGGCCTGGCCGTAGGCGGCGGCCGCCTGGACCAGCTTCGCGGTGTTCTCGGCGTCCTGCGCCTCGTTCCAGGTGGAGACCGAGGTGTTCACGCGCAGCCCGGCGAAGATCAGCGCCAGGATGACGGGGAGCAGCAGGATCGCGTTCAGCCGGGTCGCCACGCGCCAGTTGCGCGGGGACAGCCGGTTGCCGCTCACCGGCTGGGCGGTCAGCGGACTTTCAGGCGCGTCGGTAGGCGACGCCGTATGACGCGGCGGCGGTGTGAAGTTGCCCCGCTGCGCCGCCTGCTGCGGCGCGGGGCCCGACTTGCTTCGCCTCACTCGACCAACAACCTCTCGGCGCCGGCACGTATCTCGCTGTGCCGTTTCGTTCTGGGCGTTACCTACTCCGGAGTTCAGCGAATTCCAGCACGTCAGGGCCGCGCGTTCCAAACAGTGCGCACAAGATGAGCAAGGCCCGTGGGGCGCCAGATAAAAGGGGCGTTAAGGGCGAGGCGCGGCAAAAGACGGGGACAAAGTGAACACAGTGAAGCCAGCTGTGCGCATCCGGTGTCGAGGTCCCCGGATTTCTCTGTCGAAACGTTATGAACGCCGGGGCCCGGCGTGTCCAAGGACACAGCGCACCCCGGCGCAACTGTCAGCGCGGAAGCGCTACTTGAGCCGGGCCATCAGGGCGTGCTCGACGAGCGTGATGAGGGCGGCCTTGGCCTCGCTGCGGTGCCGCGCGTCGGTGGTGATGATCGGCGTGTCGGGGCCGATCTGCAGCGCTTCCCGCACCTCGTCGGGGGTGTACGGCTGCGCTCCGTCGAAGCCGTTCAGCGCGATCACGAACGGCAGCCCGCTGTTCTCGAAGTAGTCGACCGCGGGGAAGCAGTCGGCGAGCCGGCGGGTGTCGACCAGCACCACGGCGCCGATCGCACCGCGGACCAGATCGTCCCACATGAACCAGAAACGGTCCTGGCCGGGCGTGCCGAAGAGATAAAGAATCAAATCCTGATCGAGGGTGATACGCCCGAAATCCATGGCGACGGTGGTCGTCGTCTTGTCCTGGACGTGACTGAGATCGTCGATGCCCGCCGAAGCGGAGGTCATCACGGCCTCGGTACGCAGCGGATTGATTTCGGAAACCGCCCCGACGAAGGTGGTTTTGCCCACGCCGAAACCGCCCGCCACCACGATCTTCGCGGACGTGGTCGAACGGGACTCGGCCTCAGAGCTTGCGAAGTCCACTGAGCACCCTCTCCAGCAAGGTCACATCGGGCGTGCCGCCGGCCTCACCGCTGCCGCCGGGCTGGTGGATCGCCACCATGCCGGCCTCGGCCAGGTCGGCGACCAGGATTCTGGCCACCCCCAGCGGTATGTGGAGCAGCGCGGAGACCTCGGCCACCGACTTCACCTCGGCGCACAGCTGGCAGATGCGCTGGTGCTCCGGCAGCAGCCCGGGCAGCTGGGAGGGATCCGCCGTGGTGCTGACCAGCGCCTCGATGGCGAGCTGGTAGCGCGGCCGGGTCCGGCCTCCGGTCATCGCGTACGGGCGGACCAGTGGCTGGTCGCCCCCGTCACCGTACGGCTGGCTGGTATCGCCGTACGGGCCGGGCGAGGCGGGTGGCGGGGTCATGGGTCCTCCGGGCTGGACAACTGGCTGTCGTCGGGTCGGGCCGGTGGGGGGAACTGCGGCACGTGGGTTCGGTGGTGGATCAGTTGAGCAGGCTGCCCTGCAGTTCCGCGCGCAGGTCCGGTGTGAGGACGCCCCCCGCGCGGTCGACGAGCAGGGCCATCTCGTAACCGACGAGGCCGATGTCGCACTCGGGGTGCGCCAGTACGGCCAGCGACGATCCGTCGGAGATCGACATGAGGAAGAGGAAGCCGCGCTCCATCTCCACCACGGTCTGGTTGACGTTCCCGCCTTCGAAGATGCGGGAGGCGCCGGATGTCAGGGAGGTGAGCCCGGAGGCCACCGCGGCGAGCTGGTCGGCCCGGTCCCGCGGGAAGCCCTCGGACATCGCGAGCAGCAGACCGTCCACCGAGACGACCACCGTGTGGGAGACACCGGGGGTGTTCTCCACGAAATTGGTGATCAACCAGTTCAGGTTCTGCGCCGCCTGGCTCATCGGACTCAACTAACGCTCCTGCTGGTGAGTGGGGTCCACGAGGGGGTGCGTGCCGGTGTGCCCGGCCTGCCGGCCCTGCTGGATTCCCCGGCGGAGATTGGTCAGCCGGCCGCGCACGTCGTCGGGTGCACGGGAGACCTGCGGACCGCCCGGACGTTGTTCCTGCTGTGCGGTGCCCGCGACGAGGTTGGCCCGCGGGACGCGGCGCGGCAGGCCCGAGGTGGTGACCCCGCCGGCCGCCGGCTGCCGGACCTGCTCGGCCCGGCGCCACACGTCGTCGTTGGGCGAGGAACGCCACTGGGCCTGCGCCTGAGCGCCGCTGCCGGCCGGCTCGCGCCGCGGCAGCCGCGGGGCCTCGGGGGCGCTCTGCGGGCGGCTCGGGGCTTCCTGTGCCGCGCTGCCGCCCGGCTGGGTGAACCAGTTCGACTCGATCGTGTCGAAGATCGGCGTACGGCCGTCACCGCCCGCGCCGCGCGGCGCGGGGCCGCCGAGCAGGTCGGCGTCGTCCGGCGCGGTGTGCGGCTGCTGCTGCAGCGGGACCTCGCCGGTCCGGGAACCGCGCCCGAAGGCGTCCTCCCGCCCGAAGGCGTCCTCCCGGCCGAAGGAGTCCTCGCGACCGAAGGAGCCGTCCCGGCCGAACGCGTCGTCGCGCCCGAAGGAGTCGTCGCGCCCGAAGGAGTCCGCGTCGTACGCCTGGCCGCCGCGCGCCGGGGCCTCCTCGCCGCGGGCGGGCGCCGGAGCGCTCTCCTCGGCGGGACGGCCGTCCTGCGCCGACTGCGGGGCGAACTCGCCGCTCCACATGGGGCTGGTGGGCCCGGCGGGCGCCGGCGGAGGCGTGGGGGCCTCCTCGGCGGGCTGCCCGGACGACGGGGCCGACGGCAGCGCGAACTCGCCGCTCCACATCGGCCGGCCGCCCTGCGCCGGGACACCGTCGCCGGCCGGGGCGCCGGCGCCGGGGCGCGGGCCCTGGAAGTCGGGACGCTCGAACTGCGCCGTGTCACCGGGCCCGCCGGCCGCCGGCCGCGGGAACTGACCGGTGCTCTCCGGGCGCTCGTACTGACCGGTGGTGTCCGGGCGCTCGTACTGCTCGGTGGTCTCCGCACGGCCGTACCGGCCGGTCGTCTCCGGCTCCTCGTGGCCGCGCGGGTGGTCCTCCTGGCCGCGCCGGGGCGCCAGCGGCCAGTCGTCGGCCGCCTCGCCACGCTCGCGCCGCGCACCCCAGTTGGAGCCGGGCTGCTGCGGGGCGGCGCTGTCCGGGCCGGCCGGGCCGCCGGTCAGCTCGCCGGCCGGGCTCCGGGTGGGCAGCTGCGGGCGCTCGCCGCGCGGCGCGGGCGCGCCGGTGGGCGGGGCGACGGTCGGCTGGTGGCTCGCGGCCGGCGGCCGGCCCTGCTCGGCACCGCGCACCGGCAGCGAGGGCCGGTCCTGGCCGGCGGGGGCCGCCGGCCGGCTGCCGAAGGCGTCGTTGTTCTGCGGACGGGCCGGGGCACCGGGCGCGCCACCGGGAGCACCGCCGGGCGCGCCCGCGCCGGGGCGGGTGGGCAGCGCCGTACGGGGGCCCGCGCCGACCTGGCCGCGCGGCTGGAGACCCGCGAGGCGGCTGGTGTGCTGGCCGCCCTCACCGGCACCGCGGCCGCCCGCGGGCTTGCCGGACTTGCCGCCCTGGCCGGGCTTCTTGCCCGCGCCGCCGCTCTGCGCGACGTCCACCGGCAGCATGACCAGGGCCGTCGTACCGCCGGAGTCCGAGGGACGGAGCTGGACGCGGATGCCGTGCCGCAGGGACAGGCGGCCGACCACGAACAGACCCATCCGGCGGGACACCGAGACGTCCACGGTGGGCGGGCTGGCCAGCCGCTCGTTGATCGCCGACAGGTCCTCGGGGGAGAGGCCGATGCCGGTGTCGTGGATCTCGACCAGGACCCGGCCGTCGGGCAGCGCGTGACCGGTCACCTTGACCTTGGTCTGCGGCGAGGAGAACGAGGTGGCGTTCTCCAGCAGCTCGGCGAGGAGGTGCACGAGGTCGTTGACGACGCGGCCCGCGACCTCGGTGGTCGGCACCGCGCTCAGTTCGATGCGCTCGTACTGCTCCACCTCGGAGGCGGCGGCGCGCAGGACGTCGACCAGCGGGACCGGGCGGGTCCAGCGGCGGCCCGGCTCCTCGCCCGCGAGGACGAGGAGGTTCTCGCCGTTACGGCGCATGCGGGTCGCGAGGTGGTCGAGCTTGAAGAGCGAGGAGAGCTGGTCGGGGTCGGCCTCGCGGGACTCCAGCTCCGAGATGAGCGACAGCTGCCGCTGGATGAGGCCCTGGCTGCGGCGCGAGAGGTTGGTGAACATCGCGTTGACGTTGCCCCGCAGCAGCGCCTGCTCGGACGCCAGCCGGACGGCCTCGCGGTGCACCTCGTCGAACGCCGTGGCCACCTTCCCGATCTCGTCCCGGCTGTGCACGCCGACGGACTCGACGGAGGTGTCGACCTCCTGCGGGTCGGCCTCGGAGAGCTGCTTGACCAGCTCGGGCAGCCGCTTCTGGGAGACGGTCTGCGCGGTGTCCTGGAGGCGGCGCAGCGAGCGGACCATGGAGCGGGAGACGACGAACGCGCCGACCAGCGAGATGCCCAGGACGAGCAGGATCACCGCACCGTTGACGAGGGCGCCGGTGGTGGCGTCGTTGCGCAGCTCGCGGGACTTCTGCTCCATCTGGGAGAGCAGCGTCGTCTCGATGCGCGACATCAGGCTGATCTTGTTGGTGTCGAGGTCGTACCAGTCCAGGTACGACATCTCCTCACCGCGGATGCCCGACTCGGTCTTGAAGCTGCGGTCCGCGAAGGAGTTCGCGTGCTCGATGTCGTCGTTGCCGCTGTCCAGGCCCTCCATGAGGGAGGCGGCGCCGGGGTAGATGTTCGAGAACCGCTTGAGCGCGGACTCCTCGTTGTCCTCGGCGGTACGGCCGGCCAGCCGGTCGTTGGCGGAGAGGTGCGCGTGGCCCTTGTGGGCCAGACCGGCACTGACGAAGGCCCGCTGCATCGACGCGTACTCCTTGGCGGAGGAGAACGCGGCCAGCGAGCGGGTGCTCTGGATCATCTCCGGGTTGCTGGTCGCCTGCGCCATGTCCTGGGAGAGCGCGAGCAGGGAGGTGATGAGCTGGTTGTACGCGCTGATCGTCTGGGCGACGTTCTCCTTGTCGGAGTACGCCTTGTTGCGCACCTCGTTCAGGGTGCCCAGCTGGCGCTGGATGTCGACGATCGTGGCGCGGACGCCGGCCATGGAGCCGCGCGCCGAGTCGATGTCGTCGGTGTGCTCCTTGAACGACTTGACCGCGCGGTCCGTCTCCTCGCGCGGCGCCACGACATCGGTGTCGTCCTTGGTGTTGCCCGAGCCGGCCAGCGGGCCCGCCGAGCGGTCCCGCTCCTCCTGGAGCGCGTCGGCGAGCTCGGTGGCCTGCCGCGTCATCTCCGTCAGGAGCTGCATGCGGTCCAGCTGGTCCATGTTGTCCAGCTCGCTGCTGATCCGCAGGCCGCCCAGCGTGGTGGCGGCGACCACGGGCAGCGCGATCAGAGAGACCAGGCGTGTGCTGATGCGCCAGTTGCGCAGCGACAGACGGGCCCCGGGGCCCGTGGGGCCCTTGGCCTTGGGGCGCTCGGCGGCGGAGTCGCCGGCCGGCGCCGGGTCGGTCCGGTCGGTCGGCAAGGTGCCGCTCGCCGGACCGTTGCTCTGGGCGCGCTGCTGCGAGGAGGCGCGGTCGGTCCCGCCGCGCAGCTCCGGGTCAGCCGCAGCGCTGCCATCCCTCTTGAAACGTCCCTGCACTAGCGTCGCAACCTCTGGACCAGGCGTCCCTCCGCGGTACGGCGGGACGGTGTCGAGTCGTAGGGGGCCGCGGGCCCCATGGCGGTCGTGAGTGTGACCGGTGGACTGCTCCCTCTGGCGAAGAGAGCGGCACCCACCGCGCGGCGCTGCTGTGCGCCCCCTGCGCGCCGTGTGAAACATGCGGCGGTCCGGGGAATTCCAGCACAGTGCCGGAGCGGCAACAAGAGCGGAGCCCCTGGCTGTGACATGTGTGACGCAATGTATGGAGTGAGTAACGAGTCGTAGAAGCGACTGCCCCTTATTACGGACTTTTGTGGGCGTTCCGGTCGCCATAGCGCGTCACCCCCGGTGCGGTAAAGGGGAGTGGAACGTGCGCTTCGATCCGCCAATGTCCGTTTCGCCAACGGTTTTCGATCATGAAAATTGCGGCATTTGCCACACTGTTCGTGAGCAAACTCACATGATGATCGTCGACTTGGCCGCCCTGCGCACGGGAATGGCGCGCATAGCCTTGCCCTTTACAAGGGTGTCGCAATCGCCCAGCGGCACCTGATCGGCAACGACCACCACACGCGAGATACGCGAGGCATTCCGCAGTGAAGACGACGATGATGTTCCGCTCCATAGCCAACCCGCGGCGCACGACCCTGGCGCACCTGAAGGACGCCGAGGACCTGCAGACCGCACCGGCCGAGGACGCCGCCCAGCCGGAGCACGCCGTCGAGCTGCCCACGCAGACCGCCAACCCCCGCCGCACCGTCCTGATGGACGCGCCCGAGTAGGACGCGCCGCACAAAACGGGGCAGCACGCCCCGTACAAAAAGGACAGAGGGCGGGCCGCCGACCCGCGATAGCCTGGGGTGTCCACTCCCGGTAAGAGATCAAGAGGGGCAGCGGCTTCCGTGCGCATCGCCAGATTTTCCATCGACGGCAACGTCGGCTTCGGCGTCGTCGAGGGCAACGACCTCGACGTCATCAAGGGACACCCCTTCGCCGAGTTCGAGCGCTCGGGCCAGAAGGTGCCCCTGGACAAGGTGCGGCTGCTGCCGCCCGTCCTCCCGAACAAGGTCGTGGCCATCGGCCGCAACTACGCCGAGCACGCCAAGGAGCTCGGCAACGAGGTCGACGACGTGCCGGTCGCCTTCTTCAAGCCCTCCACCTCCGTGGTCGGCCCCGGCGACCCCGTCGTGTACCCCTCCTTCTCGCAGGAGGTGCACCACGAGGCCGAGCTCGCCGTCGTCATCGGCCGCATGTGCCGCGAGGTGCCCCGCGAGCGGGTCAAGGACGTCATCCTCGGCTACACCTGCGCCAACGACGTCACCGCCCGTGACGTCCAGAAGCGCGAGGCGCAGTGGGCCCGGGCCAAGGGCTTCGACAGCTCCTGCCCGCTCGGCCCCTGGGTCGAGACCGAGCTGGACCCGAGCGATCTGACCATCCAGTGCACGGTCAACGGCGAACAGCGCCAGCTGGGCCGCACGAGCGAGATGGTCCGCTCGATCGAGGACCTGATCGTCCACATCACGGAGGCGATGACGCTGCTCCCCGGCGACGTCGTCCTCACGGGCACCCCCGCCGGGGTCGGCCCGCTCAACGTCGGCGACGAGGTCGCCGTCACCATCGAAGGCATCGGCACTCTCACCAACAAGGTGATCAAGCGTGGCTAACGCGACCCCCGTCCGCGTACGTTTCTGTCCCTCGCCGACCGGCAACCCCCACGTGGGCCTGGTCCGCACCGCCCTCTTCAACTGGGCGTTCGCCCGGCACCACCAGGGCACCCTGGTCTTCCGGATCGAGGACACCGACGCGGCCCGCGACTCCGAGGAGTCCTACGACCAGCTCCTGGACGCCATGCGCTGGCTCGGCTTCGACTGGGACGAGGGCCCCGAGGTCGGCGGCCCGCACGCCCCGTACCGCCAGTCCCAGCGCATGGACATCTACCAGGACGTCGCGCAGAAGCTGCTGGACGGCGGCTACGCCTACCACTGCTACTGCACCGCCGAGGAGCTGGACGAGCGCCGCGAGGCCGCCCGCAAGGCCGGCAAGCCCTCCGGCTACGACGGCAAGTGCCGCACGGTGACCCCCGAGCAGAAGGCCGCGTACGAGGCCGAGGGCCGCACCTCCATCGTCCGCTTCCGGATGCCCGACGAGACGATCACCTTCACCGACCTGGTCCGCGGCGAGCTGACCTTCACCCCGGAGAACGTCACCGACTACGGCATCCTCCGGGCCAACGGCGCGCCGCTCTACACCCTGGTCAACCCGGTCGACGACGCCCTGATGGAGATCACCCACGTCCTCCGCGGCGAGGACCTGCTCTCCTCCACCCCGCGCCAGATCGCGCTCTACAAGGCGCTCATCGAGCTGGGCATCGCCCAGCAGATCCCGGCCTTCGGCCACCTGCCGTACGTCATGGGCGAGGGCAACAAGAAGCTCTCCAAGCGCGACCCGCAGTCCTCGCTGAACCTCTACCGCGAGCGCGGCTTCCTCCCCGAGGGCCTGCTGAACTACCTCTCGCTCCTCGGCTGGTCCTTCTCCGAGGACCAGGACCTCTTCTCCATCGACGAGATGGTCGCGAAGTTCGAGATCGAGGACGTCAACGCCAACCCGGCGCGCTTCGACCTCAAGAAGTGCGAGGCGATCAACGCCGACCACATCCGCATGCTGGACGTGAAGGACTTCACCGAGCGCTGCGCCCCCTGGCTGCGGGCCCCCTTCGCCCCGTGGGACGAGGCGGACTTCGACCAGTCGGTGTTCGACGCGATCGCCCCGCACGCCCAGAGCCGTCTGAAGGTCCTCTCCGAGATCACCGACAACGTCGACTTCCTCTTCCTGAAGGAGCCGGTCTTCGACGAGGCGTCCTGGACCAAGGCGATGGGCAAGGGCGACCCGGTGGCCCTGCTCACCACCGCCCGCGCCAAGCTGGAGACCGCGGACTGGTCGAGCCCCGAGTCCCTCAAGGAGGCCGTCCTGGCCGCCGGCGAGGAGCACGGCCTCAAGCTCGGCAAGGCCCAGGCCCCGGTCCGCGTGGCCGTCACCGGCCGCACGGTCGGCCTCCCCCTCTTCGAGTCCCTGGAGATCCTGGGCAAGGACCGCACGCTGGCGCGCGTGGACGCCGCGCTGAAGAAGCTGGGCGCGTAACGGCCCGGCTTCGGAAGGGGGCGCCGACCCGTGCCGGGCGGCGCCCCCTTTTCGTTCTCCCGGCGAAGGCACCGGCGCCCCGGGAGGCACCCCATGCACACATCCGTCGGCCGTCCGCACATGCTGGTCTGCGAATTCGAGGAGCTGGCCCGCTGCGCGTACCGGACCGCCGAGAAGCTGCGTCTGGAGTTCCTCGGCGGACGGCTGGGGGTCAAGCCCAGGCCGGACGGGAACCACAGCGAAATGTTCGCCTGGCTCTACCGCCTGTGCTGGGAGCACCGCCCGGAACTGGGGCTCTACGCCTTGCGGGGCCTCGAGGTCGAGGCGCATGGCGAAGGCCGGGTGTGCCCCGCGGGCGTCCTGGCGGAGCTGGAGTCCTTCGTGGGGGACGGTGACTGGTCCGACCCCGGCCCTGTCCCGATGGCCGTCGAGGTGACGGCGTACGACGCGGACGCCGACCGCCGAGACCGGATGGACAAGCCCCGGGCGTACGCCGAGACCGGCATCCCCGTCCACCTGCTGATCGACCGGGACAGCTGCGAGCTCAAGGTTTTTTCCCAGCCGGACGGTATCCGCTACGAGCGGGTGCAGATCACCCCGTTCGGCAAAGAGGCCCACCTCCCCGACCCCGTGGACCTCACCCTCGACACCGAGCCCCTGAAGAACTGGGTCTCCTGAGCCCGCCACCCCCGGTAACGTGCGCGGTATGCCGATACGCGCGGTCCTCTGGGACGTCGACGACACGATCTTCGATTACGCGAGTGCCGACCGTGCGGGGATGCAGGCGCATCTCCTCGCCGAGGGCCTGACCGACGGATATCCCTCCGTCGACCAGGCCCTTACCCGTTGGAAGGAGCTCACCGAGCTGCACTGGCGGCGGTTCGAGGCCGGCGGCCTCACCTTCGAGGCGCAGCGGCGGGACCGGGTGCGCGACTTCCTGGATGCGCCGGCGCTGACCGACGAGGAGGCCGACGACTGGTTCGGGCGGTACCTCGCGCACTACGAGGCCGCCTGGGAGCTCTTCCCGGACACCCTGCCCGCCCTGGAGCTGCTGGCGGCGGACTACCGGCACGCGGTGCTCTCGAACTCCTCCGTGCGCAACCAGGACCGCAAGCTGCGCGTACTCGGAGTACGCGACCGTTTCGAGGCGCTGGTGTGCGCGGAGGACCTGGGGATCGCCAAGCCCGCCGCAGAGGCCTTCCACGCCGCGTGCGAGGCCCTGGGACTGCCGCCCGCCGAGGTGGCGTACGTGGGCAACGAGCCCGACATCGACGCTCGTGGGGCCGTGGCCGCGGGCCTCACCGGCATCTGGCTGGACCGCCGGGGACTGGGCGGCCGGCCCGAGCTGGTCCGGATCACCGGCCTGAACCAGTTGCCCGGCCTGCTGCGCGGCGATACGCGTTTTGGAGCGCCGGACACCTTCGGGTAATGTTCTTTCTGCGCCGCCCGAGAGGGCCGAGAGGCCCGGCCGGGAAGCGCAAGCCGAACAAAATCCCCGTAGGGGGTTGCGTTTTGGTGGCCTATGGTGTAATTGGCAGCACGACTGATTCTGGTTCAGTTAGTCTAGGTTCGAGTCCTGGTAGGCCAGCAAGAGATCATCTTTTGCGTCATCGCACGTCGAAGCACGTCTCTTGATTGCAGTGCAAGCCCCCGTTGTGTAGCGGCCTAGCACGCCGCCCTCTCAAGGCGGTAGCGCCGGTTCGAATCCGGTCGGGGGTACAGATCCTTGCAATCCACCACCTTCGGGTCGCTCCCGGATGCGGTGATGATGAGGATCGCTAGGGCCCCCGTTGTGTAGCGGCCTAGCACGCCGCCCTCTCAAGGCGGTAGCGCCGGTTCGAATCCGGTCGGGGGTACTGGTGGACCGGTCCTGGATTGGTCTACACCACCATGGCCTATGGTGTAATTGGCAGCACGACTGATTCTGGTTCAGTTAGTCTAGGTTCGAGTCCTGGTAGGCCAGCGCAGTTGAGCAGGTGAACTGCACCATCTGCTGAAAGCAGCAGACCAGCCCCCGTTGTGTAGCGGCCTAGCACGCCGCCCTCTCAAGGCGGTAGCGCCGGTTCGAATCCGGTCGGGGGTACAGAAGAAAGGCCCTTCACTTCGGTGAAGGGCCTTTTTCGTATCCCGGTGCGTATCCCGGACGAGCGGTACCTGTCCGCCGTGCGGGACCATGGCTGTCACGGGTCTCGTGCCACAACAGAAGAGAGCGTGCGACCCCCTGCCTGCCGTCGGCGGCGTTGGCGACGACAGGCGCGGGGGAGAGGTCAGCTCGTACGACGAAGGGCCTCGCTGAGGCGCGCGGCGGCGTCGATGACGGCCTGGGCGTGCATCCGCCCGGGGTGGCGCGTCAGGCGCTCGATCGGCCCGGAGACGGACACGGAGGCCACCACGCGGTTCGAGGGGCCGCGTACGGGCGCGGAGACCGAGGCCACGCCCGGCTCCCGCTCGCCGATCGACTGGGCCCAGCCACGGCGCCGTACGCCCGAGAGCGCGGTCGCGGTGAAGCGCGCCCCCTGGAGGCCGCGGTGCAGCCGCTCAGGCTCCTCCCAGGCCATCAGGATCTGCGCGGAGGAGCCCGCCTTCATCGGGAGCGTGGAGCCCACCGGGACGGTGTCCCGCAGGCCCGAGAGCCGCTCGGCGGCGGCCACGCAGATCCGCATGTCGCCCTGCCGGCGATAGAGCTGGGCGCTCTCGCCCGTCACGTCGCGCAGATGCGTGAGCACCGGTCCCGCCGTGGCCAGCAGGCGGTCCTCGCCGGCCGCCGCGGCCAGCTCCGACAGCCGCGGCCCGAGGATGAACCGGCCCTGCATGTCCCTCGCCACCATCCGGTGGTGTTCCAGTGCTACCGCAAGCCGGTGCGCCGTGGGGCGCGCGAGCCCGGTCGCTCCGACCAGCCCGGCGAGGGTGGCCGGACCGGACTCCAGAGCGCTCAATACCAGAGCCGCCTTGTCGAGAACGCCGACGCCGCTAGAGTTGTCCATGCAACGATACTCGCGTCTCACACTGTGAAACGCAAGTTCAATTTTCTGCGGAAGTCGCCACTCTTGATGCGAGGCCCTGGACCGGGGCCCGTGTACCGCCCGGTACGAGGGGTACGAGCGGCGCGCAATCAGACGAGTTGGGCCGGCGAAGCGGCCGGCCGGAGGGACAGCGATGGGACGGACACTCGCGGAGAAGGTCTGGGACGACCACGTCGTCCGGCGCGCGGAAGGCGAGCCCGACCTCCTCTTCATCGATCTGCACCTGCTGCACGAGGTGACCAGCCCGCAGGCCTTCGACGGCCTGCGCAAGGCCGGCCGGGCGGTGCGCCGTACGGACCTCACCCTCGCCACCGAGGACCACAACACCCCCACGCTGGACATCGACAAGCCCATCGCCGACCCGGTCTCGCGCACCCAGCTGGAGACCCTGCGCAAGAACTGCGCGGAGTTCGGCGTCCGGCTGCACCCGCTGGGCGACGTCGAGCAGGGCGTCGTCCACGTCGTGGGACCCCAGTTGGGACTGACCCAGCCGGGCACCACCGTGGTCTGCGGTGACTCCCACACCTCCACCCACGGCGCCTTCGGCGCGCTGGCCTTCGGCATCGGCACCAGCCAGGTCGAGCACGTGCTGGCCACCCAGACGCTGCCGCTCTCGCCCTTCAGGACGATGGCCGTCACCGTCGAGGGCGAGCTGCCCGACACGGTCACCGCCAAGGACCTGATCCTCGCCATCATCGCGAAGATCGGCACCGGCGGCGGCCAGGGCTACGTCATCGAGTACCGCGGCTCCGCCATCGAGAAACTCTCGATGGAGGCCCGGATGACCATCTGCAACATGTCCATCGAGGCGGGCGCCCGCGCCGGCATGATCGCCCCGGACGAGACCACCTTCGCCTACCTCCAGGGCCGCGACCACGCCCCCAAGGGCGCCGACTGGGACGCGGCGGTCGAGTACTGGAAGACGCTCCGCACGGACGAGGACGCGGTCTTCGACCACGAGGTCGTCATCAACGCCTCCGAGCTGGCCCCGTTCGTCACCTGGGGCACCAACCCCGGCCAGGGCGCGCCGCTGTCCGAGCGGGTCCCCGACCCGGCCTCCTACGAGGACGCTTCGGAGCGCTACGCCGCCGAAAAGGCCCTGGAATACATGGGGTTGACGGCCGGTCAGCCGCTGCGCGACATCAAGGTGGACACCGTCTTCGTAGGTTCGTGCACCAACGGCCGCATCGAGGACCTGCGCTCCGCCGCCGCCCTTCTGAAGGGCCGCAAGGTCGCCGACGGCGTACGGATGCTCATCGTCCCCGGGTCCGTCCGGGTGGCGCTGCAGGCCGTCGAGGAGGGCCTGGACAAGGTCTTCACCGCGGCCGGCGCCGAGTGGCGGCACGCGGGCTGCTCCATGTGCCTGGGCATGAACCCGGACCAGCTGGCCCCGGGCGAGCGCTCCGCCTCCACCTCCAACCGCAACTTCGAGGGCCGGCAGGGCAAGGGTGGCCGCACCCACCTGGTCTCGCCCCAGGTCGCCGCCGCGACGGCGGTTCTCGGCCACCTGGCGTCCCCGGCCGACCTGTCCGACGCCGCCGTCCCCGCGCCCGCGCCCGCTGGAGTCTGAGAACGATGGAAGCTTTCACCACCCACACCGGCCGGGCCGTCCCGCTGCGCCGCAGCAACGTCGACACCGACCAGATCATCCCCGCCCACTGGCTGAAGAAGGTCACCCGGGACGGCTTCGAGGACGGGCTCTTCGAGGCCTGGCGCAAGCAGCCCGACTTCGTCCTCAACCAGGACGCGTACCAGGGCGCCACCGTCCTGGTCGCCGGCCCCGACTTCGGTACCGGCTCCTCCCGTGAGCACGCCGTCTGGGCGCTGCAGAACTACGGCTTCAAGGCCGTCATCTCCTCGCGTTTCGCCGACATCTTCCGCGGTAACTCCCTCAAGAACGGCCTGCTGACGGTCGTGCTGCCGCAGGAGACCGTCGAGGCGCTCCAGCAGCTGGCCGAGGCGGACCCCACCGCCGAGGTCACCGTCGACCTGGTGAACCGCGAGGTCCGGGCCGAGGGCGTCAAGGCCGGCTTCGAGCTGGACGAGAACGCGCGTTGGCGGCTGCTGGAAGGGCTGGACGACATCAGCCTCACCCTCCGGGAGGAGGAGGCCATCGCCTCGTACGAGGCGAACAGGCCGTCCTTCAAGCCGCAGACGGTAGTGGCCTGACCTCGGGATTTTCTGGCTGAAAGACATCTTGCATACGATGCGCTCCTTGCTACTTGGCAAGGGGCGCTTCGTCTTGTTGAGTGGCGTGTTGAGGCCCCGTGAAGCGACAACTCACCGCAGATGGCACAATTAGCGCATGGAACGCGACGGCCAACTGGAGCTCTACGGTCTCGTCGCCGACCGCCTCAAGGCCGCACACACAAGAGTGCGGACACTGCAAGTCCCGGAGGGCGTACGGATGGCGCTGACCCGGAAGCTGCTCGTCATCACGGCTGCGGCGAAACACGATCTCGCCGGCGCGGCACGGCGTCTGGAGCGGTTCATGAACGACCTCGACGAAGGCCGTTATCCCGAAGATGTCGATGCCGACGGAACTCCGTGACGGTCGAGTTCGTTGCGGCACAAGGGTGATTAGCCCGTTTCGTGTTTGATTTGCGGTATATATCTGCCTAACGTGCGAAAAAGCTTGAACACATTCGTTCCAGCAATGTCTCCGAAGGGGAAGACGTGAACAAGGCGCAGCTCGTAGAAGCCATTGCCGACAAGCTCGGCGGACGTCAGAACGCCGCGGACGCGGTCGACGCGGTCCTGGACGCCATCGTCCGCGCCGTGGTCGGCGGCGACCGCGTTTCGGTCACCGGATTCGGCTCGTTCGAGAAGGTCGACCGCCCGGCCCGTTACGCCCGTAACCCGCAGACGGGTGAGCGGGTACGCGTGAAGAAGACCTCCGTGCCGCGATTCCGCGCAGGACAGGGCTTCAAGGACCTGGTCAGCGGCTCGAAGAAGCTCCCGAAGAACGACGTGGCCGTCAAGAAGGCCCCCAAGGGCAGCCTTTCGGGCGGCTCCTCGACCCGTACCACCGCCAAGGCCGCCGCCAAGAAGGCCACCGCCAAGAAGTCGGCGGCGAAGAAGACCACCACGGCGGCGAAGAAGACCACCGCGGCGAAGAAGACCACGCCCGCGAAGAAGACCACCACGGCGAAGAAGGCCACCACCGCCAAGAAGGCGACCCCGGCCAAGAAGACCGCCACCACCGCCAAGAAGACCACCCCGGCGAAGAAGACGGCGACCGCGGCGAAGAAGACCACCGCCAAGAAGACCGCACCGGCCAAGAAGGCCACCGCGAAGAAGGCGCCGGCCAAGAAGACCACCGCCCGCAAGACCACCGCCAAGAAGACCACCGCGCGCAAGCGCTGACCGTCCGGCGGAACCTCGCGACGGGCCGGGCTCCCCTGGGGAGCCCGGCCCGCGGTGCGTCGTCCACGCCCCTCCCGATTAGGCTCTGACCATGCAGGCCACCGCATACACCTACGACGCCGACAGCCGCACGGGCAGCGTGCTGCTCGACGACGGCACCCCGCTGCCCTTCGACGCCACCGCCTTCGAGGCGGGCGGCCTGCGGCTGCTCAGGCCCGGCCAGCGGGTCCGTATCGACGTGACGGAAGAGGCCGGGGAGCGCCGGATCACCCTGGTCACGCTCCAGACCTTCTGAGCGGCCTGCCGGGCCCCGCTCAGGCCCCCTGCGCGCCCAGCGCCGCTATTCCCGCCGAGATGGCCGCCGTGTGCCGGGCCGTCCGCGCGCCCACGCCCAATTCCAGCGCCGCCCGGAGATCCTCCGGTGTGTCCACGTCCTGCCGTACGGACCGCACGTCGGACAAAGTGATCTCCTGAGCGCCGGAAGCCGTGTGACGGGCCCGCGAAGCGCCACCGAATGCCGGTGCCAATTCCGTCCCCGGCGCGGCCGTCAGCAGCGTCGTACCGATTTCCGCCGCATCCGCGAGAAATGCGCGGGGAAATTGTGCGGCCGCCGTGAGCACCCGTTCCAGTTCCGCCGGGCGCAGCGCGGGCAGGTCCGCGTTCAGCGCCGCCACCGCAGCATCCGGACGCTGCGCACGCACCGCCCGCGCCCCGTACGCGATCGCCGGATTCAGCCCCGCCGCCGGTACATCGGCCACAATCCGCGCCCCCAGCGCCGCGAGACCCTCACCGGCCAGCGGATCGTCCGTGACAACCGCCACACCGCTCACCACCGGGCACTCCAGCGCCGCAGCCACCGTGTCCAGGGCGAACGCCAGCGCCAACCGGGGCCGGAAGCGGGCGTCCGCCGCCGCGGACAGCCTGCTCTTGGCCCGCACCAGCGGTTTCAGGGGCACCACCAGGCTCCACACCGCGTCCGCTCCTTCTTCTCGCATCGGCAGCATTGTCACCCGCTGCCGCCGTCCACAGCAGGGCGCGGGGTTACGGTGTCCTCGACAGACCGGGTACCGGGGGCGACACTTGTGCGGCTGCCGGGTCGCCGCAGCTCAGCAGTTCCCACAAGGAGGGTGTCCGAGTGTCCCGCCACAGAATCGGCTTCTGGTACCGCCTCGCCGCGGTCATCGCAAAACCGCCGCTCGTGGTGCTGTTCAAGCGGGACTGGCAGGGAATGGAGAACATTCCGGCCGAAGGCGGATTCATCACCGCGGTCAACCACAACTCGTATCTCGACCCGCTCTCCTACGCGCACTATCAGTACAACAGCGGACGGGTCCCGCGTTTCCTCGCCAAGGCCGGCCTCTTCAAGGGCGGCTTCGTCGGCGCGGTCATGCGCGGCACGGGACAGATCCCCGTGTACCGCGAGTCCACCGACGCGGCCACCGCCTTCCGGGCCGCCGTGGACGCCATCAACCGGGGCGAGTGCGTCGCCTTCTACCCCGAAGGCACCCTCACCCGGGACCCCGACATGTGGCCCATGCAGGGCAAGACCGGCGCCGCCCGGGTCGCGCTGCTCACCAAGGCACCCGTCATCCCGGTCGCCCAGTGGGGCGCCAACGAGGCGATGCCGCCGTACGCCAAGGAGAAGAAGCTCCGCCTCTTCCCGCGCAAGACACTGCGCGTGAAGGCGGGCCCGCCGGTCGACCTGGACGAGTTCTACGGCCAGGAGCCCACCGCCGAGGTGCTGCGCGCCGTCACCGACCGCATCATGGCAGCGGTGACCGCCATCCTGGCCGAGGTCCGCGACGAGCCCGCGCCCGCCGAGCCGTACGACCACCGGAAGGCACGCGCCGAACAGCGCCGCAAGACCCAGCAGATGCAGCGGCGGGACGACGCGTCCGGCCGTACTCAGGAGGATGAAGGCAAGTGACGCGCTGCGCCGTCTACGGCACGGGGTCGTGGGGCACCGCATTCGCCATGGTGCTGGCCGACGCGGGCTGCGAGGTGACCCTGTGGGGCCGCCGCCCGGAGCTCGCCGAGGCCGTCAACACGACCCGCACCAACCCCGACTACCTTCCGGGTGTGGAGCTGCCGCAGACCGTACGGGCCACCACCGATCCCGCCGAGGCCGCCGAGGGCGCGGAGTTCGCCGTGCTGGCGGTGCCTTCCCAGACGCTGCGGGCCAACCTCGCCGACTGGGCGCCGCTGCTGCCCTCCGACACCGTCCTGGTGTCCCTGATGAAGGGCGTCGAGCTCGGTACGGCCAAGCGGATGAGCGAGGTCATCGAAGAGGTCGCCAAGGTGCCCGCCGGGCGGGTGGCCGTGCTGACCGGACCGAACCTCGCCAAGGAGATCGCCGCCCGGCAGCCCGCCGCCGCGGTCGTCGCCTGTACCGACGAGGCCGTCGCCACCCGCCTGCAGGCCGCCTGCCACACCCCGTACTTCCGCCCGTACACCAACACCGACGTGGTGGGCGCGGAGCTGGGCGGCGCGGTGAAGAACGTCATCGGGCTCGCGGTCGGCATCGCGGACGGCATGGGGCTGGGCGACAACGCCAAGGCGTCGCTGATCACGCGTGGTCTCGCCGAGACCAGCCGGCTCGGCCTCGCGCTGGGTGCGGACCCGGCCACGTTCGCGGGGCTGGCGGGCATGGGCGACCTGGTCGCCACCTGCTCCTCACCGCTCTCCCGCAACCACACCTTCGGCACCAACCTCGGCCGCGGCATGACGCTGGAGGAGACCATCGCCGTCACGAAGCAGACGGCCGAGGGCGTGAAGTCGTGTGAGTCGGTGCTGGATCTGGCCCGCCGGCACGGGGTGGAGATGCCCATCACCGAGACGGTGGTGAACATCGTCCACGAGGGCAAGCCGCCGCTGGTGGCCCTGAAGGAACTGATGTCGCGGTCGGCGAAGCCGGAGCGGCACTGAACCGGTGGTTTTCCACAGGCCCTGACGAACCGGAGCTTGTCCACAGGCCCCCACGGCCACGCACCGTGAGCGCTACCTTCGCGGCATGTGTGGTGGAGGTGGGGGAGGGGCCTTGGCCACGGGTACGGGAGCTCTCCCGCTGGTCCGGGGAGAGGGAGGGGCCCTGCCAGGGACGCGGGGGACGCGGGGGCCTGGCCCATAGAAGCGCCCCACGCCGCCCAGGACGTTCGCATCGGCCGTACCAACAGGTAGTCTCGGTCCGATATGAGCAGCGAGACCTCCTCCCAGAAGCCCCGCGTCGCCGTCGTGTTCGGCGGGCGCAGCTCCGAGCACGCCATCTCCGTGGTCACGGCGGGCGCCGTCCTGAGCGCCATCGACCGCGAGAAGTACGACGTGCTGCCGATCGGCATCACGACGGACGGCCGCTGGGCGCTGACCGCCGACGATCCGGAGCGGATGGCCATCACGGACCGGAAGCTGCCGAGCGTCGCGGAGCTGGCCGAGTCCGCCGACGGCGCCGTGGTCCTGCCGGTCGACCCCACCACCCGTGAGGTCGTCTACAGCGAACCCGGCGCGGTGCCCAAGGCCCTCGGTGACGTCGACGTGGTCTTCCCCGTGCTGCACGGCCCGTACGGCGAGGACGGCACCCTCCAGGGCCTCCTGGAGCTGTCCGGCGTGCCCTACGTGGGCTCCGGCGTGCTCGCCTCGGCCGTCGGCCAGGACAAGGACTACATGAAGCGGGTGTTCGCCTCCTTCGGGCTGCCGGTCGGCCCGTACGAGGTCATCCGCCCGCGCGAGTGGGAGCAGGACCCCGCGGCGGCACGCAAGAAGATCGTGGACTTCGCCGGTGAGCACGGCTGGCCGCTGTTCGTGAAGCCCGCCCGCGCCGGCTCCTCCATGGGCATCTCCAAGGTGGACGATCTCGCCGGGCTGGACGAGGCCATCGAGGAGGCCCGCCGCCACGACCCGAAGATCCTGGTCGAGTCGCTGCTGAGCGGCCGCGAGATCGAGTGCGGTGTGCTGGAGTTCGAGGACGGCCCCCGGGCCAGCGTCCCCGCCGAGATCCCGCCGGTCACCGCGCACGACTTCTACGACTTCGAGGCCAAGTACATCGACTCGGCCACCGGACTGGTGCCCGCGCCGCTCACCGAGGAGCAGACCGCGCGCGTCCAGGAGCTGGCCGTCGAGGCCTTCGAGGCGGCGTCCTGCGAGGGCCTGGTGCGCGCCGACTTCTTCCTGCAGGACGACGGCGAGTTCGTCATCAACGAGATCAACACGCTGCCCGGCTTCACGCCCATCTCGATGTACCCGCGGATGTGGCAGGAGTCCGGCGTGAGCTACCCCGAGCTGGTGGACCGGCTCATCCAGGCGGCGCTGCGCCGCTCCACGGGCCTGCGCTGAGGCTGGGCCGCTCCCGGTCGGGGCGTGACCTACACGACCCCGACCGGCACGGTCTTCTTCACGGCCGATGCCAGGTCGGTGAGGACGTCGACCTCGGGCGCGTACGTCCCCGGCACCGTCACCTCGACGTACGCCCGGCGCAGCACGGTCGTGAAGCGATAGCCGTCGTCCTGCTTCTCGAAGACCCACTCGACGCCGTTGATTTTCGCCGCGTCCTGCAGCGGGTTGTAATGTTCATTACCACGCTGCAGGACCTCGGGCTTCGGCACGCCGCAGCGCAGACGCACGGCGGGCGTCCCCCACACCGCGGTGAAGTCGGAGACGGGATCGGCGGTCCGCCGCTTCAGGCCGTCCACGGCGTCGGGCAGTTCTCCGTGCAGCGCCCGGCAGAGCCGGGCGGGTTCCCCCTTCGGGGCGGGAACCGCCACGCTTGCCGAGTCGTCGGACGGGGCACAGCCCACCGCGGTGATCAGCACGGCGAGCAGGGGCGGAGCGAGTGACCGGCGGGGCGAGGATTTCACCCGGCCGAGCATACGGGGGACTAGATATGGACGACCGGGCAGGTAAGGGTGCGCGTGATGCCGTCCACCTGCTGGACCTTGGCGACCACCATGCGGCCGAGATCGTCGACCGTGTCAGCCTGGGCACGCACGATCACGTCGTAGGGGCCGGTCACGTCCTCGGCCTGGATCACACCGGGCAGCTTGGCGATCACTTCGGCGACCGCGGAGGCCTTGCCGACCTCGGTCTGGATCAGGATGTAGGCCTGTACCACGGGACCTCCAGGGCGGCTTCGAGGATCATGTGGGAAGAAGGGACGCCACGGTACCGCGTCGCCGAGCGGAGCGGGGAGACCCGCGCGGCCGACGCGGCGAACAGTTGGCGGCCGCCGGCGCGGAACGCGTCATCCGGAGCGCGGCCGTCCGGCAAGGCGGCGTCGGCCGTGCGCGACGCGTCAGTGGAGTACGGAAGGTCCGTACGCATGGGAAGGGCAACAGCATGAAGGGCACCGTGGGCGAGTTGGGGGAGTTCGGCCTCATCAGAGAGCTGACCTCGCGGCTCACCTCCACCCCGGCCGTACGCATCGGACCGGGCGACGACGCCGCCGTGGTCACCGCGCCGGACCGCCGGGTCGTGGCCAGTACGGACGTACTCCTCGAAGGGCGGCACTTCCGCCGCGACTGGTCCACCGCCTACGACGTCGGCCGCAAGGCCGCCGCCCAGAACCTCGCCGACATCGCCGCCATGGGCGCGGTCCCCACCGCCATCCTGCTCGGCCTCGTCGTGCCCGCCGAACTCCCCGCCACCTGGGCCACCGAGCTGATGGACGGCCTGCGGGACGAGTGCCAGGTCGCGGGCGCCGCCGTGGTCGGCGGCGACGTCGTACGCGGCGAGGTCATCACCGTCGCCGTCACCGCCCTCGGCGACCTGCGCAACGCCGAGCCGGTCACCCGCTCCGGGGCCCAGCCCGGCGACGTCGTCGCGGTCACCGGCTGGCTCGGCTGGTCCGCCGCCGGCCACGCGGTCCTCACCCGCGGCTTCCGTTCCCCGCGCGCCTTCGTGGAGGCGCACCGCAGGCCGGAGCCGCCGTACCACGCGGGCCCCGCGGCCGCCGGGCTCGGCGCGACCGCCATGACGGACGTCAGCGACGGCCTGGTCGCCGACCTCGGGCACATCGCCGAGGCCAGCAAGGTCCGTATCGACCTGCAGTCCCAGAAGATCGACGTGCCCTCGCAGATGGCCGACATCGGTACGGCCTGCGGCGTGGACCCGCTCCAGTGGGTGCTCAGCGGCGGCGAGGACCACGCCATCGTGGCGACGTTCCCGCCGGACGTGAAGCTGCCGGCCCGCTGGAAGGTCATCGGCGAGGTGCTGAACCCCTCCGCGCTGCCCCAGGTGACGGTGGACGGCGCGCCCTGGACCAAGGGCGGCTGGGACCACTTCGGGGACGACGACGTGGTCGGCTGACGGCCTCCGGGCCCCGGCCGTCCGCCGTCGATTAGATTCGAAGCATGTACACACCACCACGCGTCCTGACCGTCGCCGGCTCCGACTCCGGCGGCGGCGCGGGGATCCAGGCGGACCTGAAGACGATGCTCGCGCTCGGCACGCACGGCATGAGCGTGCTGACCGCCGTCACCGCCCAGAACTCCCTCGGGGTGCAGGGCGCGTGGGACCTGCCGGCCGAGGCCGTGCGGGCCCAGTTCCGCAGCGTCGTGGACGACATCGGCGTCCAGGCGGTCAAGACGGGGATGCTCTCCTCGCCGGAACTGGTCGAGACCGTCGCCGCCCTGCTCGGTGAGGTCTCCGCCCCCGTGGTCGTCGACCCGGTGGGCGTCTCGAAGCACGGTGACGCGCTGCTCGCCGCCACGGCCCTGGAAGCGGTCCGTACGAAGCTGCTGCCGACCGCGACGGTCGCCACCCCCAACCTCGACGAGGTCGCCCAGCTCACGGGCGTGGAGGTGCGTGAGGAGGCCGACATGCGGCGGGCCGCGGCGGCCGTCCTGGAGTTCGGTCCGGGCTGGGCGCTGATCAAGGGCGGGCATCTGTCGGGCGACGCGGTGGACCTGCTCACCGACGGTGAGCAGGAGCACTGGCTGCGTGCCCCGCGCCACGACAACCGCCACACGCACGGTACGGGCTGCACGCTCGCCAGTGCGATCGCTGCGCGGCTGGCGCACGGCGACACCGTTCCGGAGGCCGTGGCGGCGGCGAAGGAGTACGTCACGGGCGCGATCGCGGCCGGCTTCCGGCTGGGCGAGGGGATCGGCCCCGTGGACCACGGCTGGCAGCTGCGCTGAGCGCCGGGGCTTTACGGAGGCGCCTGCGCACCGGTGCGGGCGCTCCGTACGAGCGGCCCGCACCCCCGGCACAGCAGAAAGCCGGCCCACCCTCAGGTGGACCGGCTCCAAGGCAACCGGCAGGCTGCGCCACGACGTAACGTCAGCGCGCGACCTTGCCGGCCTTGATGCACGAGGTGCAGACGTTGAGCCGCTTCGGCGTGCGCCCGATCACAGCGCGCACCGTCTGGATGTTGGGGTTCCAACGACGGTTGGTGCGGCGGTGCGAGTGAGAAACGCTCTTGCCGAAGCCCGGCCCCTTGCCGCAGACGTCGCAGTTGGCAGCCACGGGTCACTCCAAAGACTTCAGATGCACTTACGGTAATTCCCAGCGCGCCGAGTGCATTGAACGACAAGCGGTGCCGGGAGGGAAATGGCCCGATTCGCATCGGGCAACCGGAGCAGCATACAACGACCGCTCCCGCCCTACGAAACTACCACGGCCCGTCCGGTGCCCCGCTCCGAGTGCACGCGCCGCCCGCGGCTACTCTGCGGTGCACGGCCCCTACCGAGGAGGACATCCGTGCCGCACACGCTCGACGCCGCAGCGGTGCGTGCCTGGTGCGGGCTGGCCTTGGAGGCGCTCGGCCGGGACCGGGAGCGGATCGACGCGATCAACGTCTACCCCGTCGCGGACGGCGACACCGGCACCAACCTCTACCTGACCATGGAATCGGCGGCCCGCGCCGTCGAAGCGGCCTTCGACGGCCATGGCGCCTCCGGCGCAGCGCCCGGCCTCGCCGACGCCATCGGCGCGATGGCGCACGGCGCGCTCATCGGGGCGCGCGGCAATTCCGGCACGATCCTCGCGCAGCTGCTGCGCGGCATGACGGAAGTGCTGGCGGCGCCTCCGGAGGCGGCCCCCGCGCCCGGTACGGAGACGCCGGCCCCCGCCTCCGGTACGGCGGAACGTGACGCGGCGCACAGTGCGGCCGACGCGCTGGCCCGTGCACTGCGGCGGGCCGCCGCGTCCACGTACGAAGCGGTGGCGCACCCGGTGGAGGGCACGGTCCTCACCGTGGCGACGGCGGCGGCGGACGCCGCCGAGGGCGCCGTCCCGGGCGGCGACGCGGCGGCGGTGGCGCGCGCCGCCCACGAGGGGGCCGGGAAGGCGCTGGACGCGACTCCGGGGCAGCTCGCGGTGCTGGGCAGGGCCGGGGTCGTCGACGCGGGCGGCTGCGGCCTGGTCGCCGTCCTCGGGGCGCTCGCGGAAGCGCTGTCCGGGGAGCGGGCGCCCGCGGCCGGCGGGGTACGGCTCGCGGTGGGCGCGCCCGCCGTACGGGCCGGTACGGACCCGGTCGCGGTCGTCGCCGAGGCCGGCGGCTGCGGGGCCGCCGACGAGCACGCCGCCGCCGGCGGCCCCGCCTTCGAGGTGATCTATCTGCTGGAGGCCGGTGACGCCGCCGTGGCCCGGCTCCGGGCCCGCCTCGACCGGCTCGGTGACTCCTTGGTCGTGGTCGGCGGGGACGGCCTGTGGCACGTCCATGTGCACGTGGACGACGCGGGCGCGGCCGTCGAGGCGGGCATCGAGGCGGGCCGCCCGTACCGGATCCGCATCACGCACTTCGCGGGCGCCGAGGCCACGCGGGGCAAGGCCCCCGAGCGCGTGGAGCGGGCCGTGGTCGCCGTGGTGCCCGGGGACGGGCTGGCCGGCCTGTGCACCGAGGCCGGCGCGACGGTGGTCTCCGTGCGGCCCGGGGAGCCGCCCGCCAGCGGCGAGCTGGTGCAGGCGATCCGGCAGGCGCACGCCCGCGAGGTGGTCCTGCTGCCCAACGACGCCGAGCTGCGGCACACGGCCGCCGCGGCGGCCGGGGAGGCCCGGGCCGAAGGCGTACGCGTCGCGGTGATCCCCACCCGGGCCGCGGTCCAGGGCATCGCGGCGCTGGCCGTCCACGAGCCCGGGCGCACGTTCGACGAGGACGTGGTGGCCATGACCGCGGCCGCCGGCGCCACCCGGTACGGGGAGCTGGCGGTCGCCGAACGGCAGTCCTGGACCACGGCCGGGGTCTGCCAGGCCGGTGACGTGCTGGGGCTGGTGGACGGCGACGTCGCGGTGATCGGCGCCGACCCGGCGGCCGTCGCGGCCGACGTACTGGACCGGATGCTGTCGGCGGGCGGCGAGATGGTCACCCTCGTACTCGGCGGCGGCTTCCCCCAGGAACTGGCCGAACGCCTCGAACGCCACGTCCGCGAGCACCACCTGGCCGTGGACACGGTCGTCTACGAGGGCGGCCGGTCGGCACCGCTGCTGCTGATCGGCGTGGAGTAGCGCTCCCGGGGCGGCGGCCCCGCCCCGCGTGCCGGGACCACCGGTCCTCCCGGTACCGGGATCAGCGGTCCTCCCGGTATCGGGAACACCGGTCCTCCCGCCGCTTGTCAGTGGCGTGGTGTGCAATGGACCCGTGCTGGATGAACCCCTGAAGAAGATCCTCGGCGGCACCACCGCGAAGGTGCTGGCCGAGCACCTCGGCCTGCACACGGTCGGCGATCTGCTGCACCACTACCCCCGCCGGTACGCCGAGCGCGGCGAGCTGACCACCCTCGCCGACCTCCCGCTGGACGAGCACGTCACGGTCGTCGCCCGGGTCGCCGACGCCCGCGTGCTCACCTTCAACCACGGCCGGGGCCAGCGCCTGGAGGTCACCCTCACCGACGGCAGCGGCCGGCTGCAGCTGGTCTTCTTCGGCAAGGGCATCCACAAGCCGCGGCACGACCTGGTCCCGGGCCGCCGCGCGATGTTCGCGGGCAAGGTGTCGGTCTTCAACCGCAAGCTCCAGCTCGCCCACCCCGAGTACGAACTCCTCGCGGGCGAGGGCGGCGAGGACGCCGTGGACGCGTTCGCGGGCCGGCTCCTGCCGATCTACCCGGCCGCCCAGAAGATGCCCTCCTGGAAGGTCGCCAAGGCGGTGGACGCGGTACTGCCCAGCGCCCGGGAGGCGGTCGACCCGCTGCCGCCCGCGCTCCGTGAGGGCCGCGGCCTGATCCCCCTGCCCGAGGCCCTGCTCAAGGTGCACCGGCCCGCCACCAAGGCCGACATCGCCGACGCCCGGGCCCGCCTGAAGTGGGACGAGGCGTTCGTCCTCCAGGTCGCGCTGGCCCGCCGCCGCTTCGCCGAGACCCAGCTGCCCGCCGTGCCCCGCCCGTTGACCGAGGGCGGCATCCTGGACGCCTTCGACGCCCGGCTGCCCTTCACCCTCACCGACGGCCAGCAGAAGGTCAGCCGCGAGATCTTCGACGACCTGGCCACGGACCACCCGATGCACCGCCTCCTCCAGGGAGAGGTGGGCAGCGGGAAGACCATGGTCGCGCTGCGGGCCATGCTCGCCGTGGTGGACACCGGCGGCCAGGCGGCGATGCTGGCGCCGACCGAGGTGCTCGCGCAGCAGCACCACCGGTCGATCACGGAGATGATGGGGGAGCTGGCCGAGGGCGGCATGCTCGGGGGAGCGGAGCACGGTACGAAGGTCGTGCTGCTGACCGGTTCCATGGGGGCCGCCGCGCGCAAGCAGGCGCTGCTGGACCTCGTCACGGGCGAGGCCGGCATCGTGATCGGCACGCATGCGCTGATCGAGGACAAGGTGCAGTTCCACGACCTGGGCCTGGTCGTGGTGGACGAGCAGCACCGCTTCGGTGTGGAGCAGCGGGACGCGCTGCGCGCCAAGGGCAAGCAGCCGCCGCATCTTCTGGTGATGACGGCCACGCCCATTCCGCGGACGGTCGCGATGACGGTCTTCGGTGACCTGGAGACCTCCGTACTGGACCAGTTGCCGGCCGGGCGGTCGCCGATCGCCAGCCATGTGGTGCCGGCCAAGGACAAGCCGCACTTCCTCGCGCGCGCCTGGGAGCGGGTGCGCGAGGAGGTCGAGGGCGGCCACCAGGCGTACGTGGTGTGCCCGCGGATCGGTGACGAGGAGGAGCCGAAGGGCGCGAAGAAGAAGGGCGAGGAGGCCGAGGAGGACGCCGCGGCGGAGGAGGCGGAGAAGCGGCCGCCGCTGGCCGTGCTGGACGTCGCCGAGCAGCTGGCGAAGGGGCCGCTCGCGGGGCTGCGGGTGGAGGTGCTGCACGGCCGGATGCAGCCGGACGACAAGGACGAGGTGATGCGCCGGTTCGCCGCCGGTGAGGTGGACGTCCTGGTGGCGACGACCGTCATCGAGGTCGGGGTGAACGTCCCGAACGCCACCGCCATGGTGATCATGGATGCGGACCGGTTCGGCGTCTCACAGCTGCACCAGCTGCGCGGCCGGGTCGGCCGTGGCTCGGCCCCCGGCCTGTGCCTGCTGGTGACGGAGATGTCCGAGGCGAGCCCGGCGCGGGCCCGGCTCGGCGCGGTGGCGAGCACCCTGGACGGCTTCGAGCTGTCCCGGATCGACCTGGAGCAGCGGCGCGAGGGCGACGTGCTGGGACAGGCGCAGTCCGGGGTGCGGTCCAGCCTGCGGATGCTCGCGGTCATCGAGGACGAGGACGTCATCGAGGCGGCCCGGGAGGAGGCGACGGCGACCGTGGCGGCGGACCCGGAGCTGGCCGGACTCCCCGAGCTGCGGGTCGCGTTGGACGCCCTGCTGGACACCGAGCGGGAGAGCTACCTGGACAAGGGGTGAGGCGGCGCGGGCGGGCCCCGCCCCGTCGCCGGGCGTTCCGGGGAGAGCGGGCCCCGTTGTCGGACCCTCCTGGGAGACTGGATTCCGTACGGGCCGGTCCTGATCTCTCCGTCCGGCGGCCGGCCGTGCGCGGACCAGGGGGGCCGTCTCATGGCATTCCGGCATCTGAACGAGCTGCCGCTCGGCGACAAGATCTTCCGTATCGAGCTGACGAGCGACGACGACGCGACCGTCACCCTCACCCTCACCGGCTGGCACGAGGACGCTCCCGAGACGCTCCTCGCCTCCGGTGCCCTCACCCTGCCCCTGACCGAGGTCCCGGCCCTGCGGATCGCGCTGAACCGCGCCCTGCGGGCGCTCGCGCTGGTGGCCGACGTGGCCGAGCCGATACCGGACCGGGACGTGCTGCGTGAGCTGTTCCCCGGGCACGGCGCCCCGTGGGTGCCGCAGCACGAGGAGGACCTGACCCGCCGTTTCCACGACGGCGAGACCATCGCCCGCATAGCCGCCCGCTTCGGCCGTACGCCCGATTCGGTACGGACGAAACTGCGCGAGCTCGGCCACGACCCGCGCCGCCCGGAGTACTGCCCGCCGGACGGCTGCCTGTCCTGGTCGCGGTATGCCTCACCGGCGCTGGTGGGCGGGGTGGAGGAGACCGACGGCAGGTGAGGCGCGCACGCCATATCGTGGGGGTGCGGGACCGCTCCCGGCCCCGCCCCGCCCATGGGCCGCATGGGCCGCACAGCTTGAGGACGAAGATCGTATGACCCGCGTGATCGCCGGCGTGGCCGGCGGCCGGCGCCTGGCCGTGCCGCCGGGCACGGGCACCCGCCCGACCTCCGACCGGGCGCGCGAGGGCCTGTTCTCCACCTGGGAGGCGCTGGACGGCCCGCTGACCGGGGCCAGGGTGCTGGACCTGTACGGCGGGTCCGGCGCGGTCGGCCTGGAGGCGCTCTCCCGCGGGGCCGAGGCCGTGCTGCTGGCCGAGGCCGACGCGAAGGCCGCCCGGACGATCCGGGAGAACATCCGCAGCCTCGGCCTGCCGGGTGCCGAGTTCCGCGCGGCGAAGGCCGAGCAGGTCGCCGCCGGGCCGGTCTCCGGGGAGCCGTACGACATCGTCTTCCTGGATCCGCCGTACGCCGTGAGCGACGACGATCTTCGCGAGATCCTCCTCACACTCCGCTCGCAAGGCTGGATCACGGGCGATGCGCTCGCCACCGTGGAGCGGAGCACCAGAGGCGGGGAATTCCGCTGGCCCGAGGGATTCGAGGGTCTGCGGTCCCGCCGCTACGGCGAGGCCACGCTTTGGTACGGTCGCGCCGCTTCGACGTGCGAGAACGCCGGTGAGGACGCCGGCGGCAGCGCCGGCAGGAACGCTGTCGACGGTGATGCCACGTCGGCAAGCGAGTCATGACCGCATCGGAGAGCGAGGAACCTGAAGTGCGCCGTGCCGTCTGTCCGGGGTCGTTCGACCCCGTCACCAATGGGCACCTGGACATCATCGCCCGGGCCTCCAAGCTCTACGACGTGGTCCACGTCGCCGTGATGATCAACAAGTCCAAGAAGGGCCTGTTCACGGTCGAGGAGCGGATCGACCTGATCCGCCGGGCGACCGCCGAGTACGGGAACGTCCAGGTCGAGGCGTTCCACGGGCTGCTCGTCGACTTCTGCAAGCAGCGTGACATTCCGGCCATCGTGAAGGGCCTGCGCGCGGTCAGCGACTTCGACTACGAGCTGCAGATGGCCCAGATGAACAACGGCCTCTCCGGCGTCGAGACGCTCTTCGTCCCGACCAACCCCACCTACAGCTTCCTCTCGTCCAGCCTGGTCAAGGAGGTCGCGGCCTGGGGCGGCGACGTCTCCCACCTGGTACCGGACTTCGTCTTCGAAGCCCTCACCGAGCGCCTCGCGGAGAAGTGACGCCGGAAGCGGCGGAGGGCCGTCCGGCTGACGGGGCGTCAGTGGGTGTCGGGGCGAGGGCGGGTGGCCGTACAGTCGTCCCCGTTACGTCGTTTCATCCCCCAGAGAGTGGCGAGCCCCAGTGGACGTGCAGAAGAAGCTCGACGAGATCGTCGAGACCGTCGGCCATGCCCGGTCCATGCCCATGTCGGCCTCCTGCGTGGTGAACCGCGCCGAGCTGCTGGCCATGCTCGAAGAGGTGCGGGCCGCGCTCCCTGGGTCGCTCGCGCAGGCACAGGAGCTGCTCGGCGGGCGCGAGCAGGTGGTCGAGGAGGCCCGCGCCGAGGCGGAGCGGATCATCGAGGAGGCGCACGCCCGGCGCGGTTCGCTGATCTCCGGGACGGAGGTCGCCCGGCAGGCGCAGGAGGAGGCCGACCGCATCCTCGCCGAGGCCCGGCGGGAGGCCGAGGAGATCCGCGCCGAGGCCGACGACTACGTCGACAGCAAGCTCGCCAACTTCGAGGTCGTGCTCACCAAGACCATCGGTTCGGTGGACCGCGGCCGGGAGAAGCTGCTCGGCCGCGGCCCGGGCCTGGACCAGGACGGGTACGAGGACACCGAGGCGCCCGAGCGCAGCGCGGACCCGGAGACGCTGCGGCAGCGGGCCGACGCGTACGTGGACGCCAAGTTCGGCGCCTTCGAGGCCGTACTGACCAAGACCCTGGAGGCGGTCGGGCGGGGCCGCCAGAAGCTCCTGGGCGCGCAGCCCACGGACGAGCTGGGGGCGCAGTACGCGGCGCACACCGACCCCGCGACGGGCCTGCCGCAGTCCGGCGACGCCGAGTACCTCGCCGACCTCGCCGGCATCCAGCAGCCCACGGCTCCCCAGGCCCCCCAGATGCCCCCGGTGCCCGCCGCGCCGCCCGCCCAGCCCGCCGGGCAGCCCTTCGCGCCACCCGCCATGGACCCCGCGGCCGCCACGCAGCAGGACTACTACGCCACGGCGGGCTACGGCCAGGACGCGTACGGCTACCAGCAGCCGCAGCAGTACGCCCAGCAGCAGGACCCGTACGGCTACGGCTGGCAGCAGCAGGCCCAGCAGGTCCAGCAGGGGTACGACGCCGGTGCGTACGTCCCTCAGCAGGACCGGGACCAGCACCTCACGCACGGCGGGCAGCCGCAGCAGCCCCCGCACCACCAGGGACAGCAGCCCGCGGCCCTGGACGAGACCAGCCTGTTCGACACCAGCATGATCGACCTGGAGCAGCTGCGGCAGTACGAGCAGGGGCGCTGACGGACGGCCCCGCGCGGCCCGGCGGCGCGCCCCGCCGGGGGCCGCCGGGTGTGGATTGGGTCAATCGCGGCCCGTCCAGTATCCTGGCTGTTCGGTCGCGCATACGTCCGCGATCTGTGCTGCCCGACGACCGCCCCGTGCGGCGTGGGCGGCCCGAACCGCCGTAGAAAGCAGGAAGCCATCAACGCCCGCCTCGACCACCGCTCCCCTCTCGTGTTCGACACACGCGAGCTGGGCCGGCGTCCCGGTGCGATGAAGAAGGTCTCCCGCTCCGTCGAGGCCCCGGCGGACCTCGGCAACGAGGTCATCGGCGTGCCCGAGGGCGCACCGATCGAGCTCGACCTCCGCCTGGAGTCGGTCATGGACGGGGTGCTTGTCACAGGCACCGCCCGTGCATCCGTGACGGGGGAGTGCGTAAGGTGTCTGGAGCCGCTCGGGCGTGAGCTCGAAGCGGACTTCCAGGAGATGTTCTCCTACCCCGACGCCGACGCCCGGGTCCGTGAAGCGGACCAGGACGACGACGCCGAGGACGAGGAGGACACCCTCTTCCTCGAGGACGACCTGTTCGACCTCGAACCCGTGCTGCGCGATGCGGTGGTGCTCGCACTGCCGATGCAGCCGGTGTGCCAGGACGACTGTCCGGGCCTGTGCTCCCAGTGCGGAGCCCGGCTCGCGGACGACCCGGACCACCACCACGACGCCGTCGACATCCGTTGGGCGGCACTGCAGGGACTCGCCGAATCCATCCAGGACGGCGAGAAGGACAACATGGGCGGCGCCGATGCGGGCGTCGACGAGAAGCAGGAGAAGTAGCCGTGGCTGTTCCGAAGCGGAAGATGTCGCGCAGCAACACGCGCCACCGCCGGTCGCAGTGGAAGGCTGCGGTCCCCACCCTGGTGGCGTGCGAGCGCTGCCACGAGCCGAAGCAGCAGCACATCGCGTGCCCCGCTTGCGGCACCTACAACAAGCGCCAGGTCCTCGAGGTCTGAGCGGCTGGTGACGGGCTCTATGTCAGACGCTGATTCGTCGAAGAACTCCTCGAAGACTCCGTCTGCGGACACGGCCTCGTCCCACACGCTTCTGGAAGGGCGGCTCGGGTACAAGCTCGAGTCCGCCCTTCTGGTGCGTGCGCTGACGCACCGCAGTTACGCATACGAGAACGGCGGTCTGCCCACCAACGAGCGCCTGGAGTTCCTCGGGGACTCCGTCCTGGGCCTGGTGGTCACCGACACGCTGTACCGCACCCACCCCGACCTGCCCGAAGGCCAGCTGGCCAAGCTGCGGGCCGCGGTGGTCAACTCGCGTGCGCTCGCCGAGGTGGGCCGCGGCCTCGACCTCGGTGCCTTCATCCGGCTCGGCCGGGGTGAGGAAGGCACGGGCGGCCGGGACAAGGCCTCCATCCTCGCCGACACACTCGAAGCCGTCATCGGCGCGGTCTACCTGGACCAGGGCCTCGACGCGGCCTCCGAACTGGTGCACCGCCTGTTCGACCCGCTGATCGAGAAGTCCTCCAGCCTGGGCGCCGGCCTGGACTGGAAGACCAGCCTCCAGGAGCTGACCGCAACCGAAGGACTCGGGGTTCCCGAATACCTGGTCACCGAGACCGGGCCGGACCACGAGAAGACCTTCACTGCTGCTGCCCGCGTCGGTGGTGTCTCGTACGGCACCGGCACCGGCCGCAGCAAGAAGGAAGCCGAGCAGCAGGCGGCGGAGTCCGCCTGGCGGGAGATCCGCGCCGCGGCGGACGCGGCGGCCCAGGCCGCCACGGAAGCCGCCACCGGCGGCCCCGCGAACTGAGTTCGCGCCGCGCGCCCTGCGCGCGGTCCCCGCCCGACCACCCCTCCACGGGGACAGGACGGGCGGGGTTTCCTTTTCCCCGTACCAGGCACTCGGCACCCGTTCGCCCCAGCGCCCCCACGGCACACGTCCCCGAGGAGATCCCTTGCCCGAACTGCCCGAGGTCGAGGTCGTACGGCGCGGACTGGAGCGCTGGGTCAGCGGCCGGACCATCGACACCGTGGACGTCCTGCACCCCCGGGCGGTGCGCCGGCACGTCGCGGGCGGCGCGGACTTCGCCGCCCGGCTGGCCGGCCACCGCGTCGGCGAGGCCCGCCGCCGGGGCAAGTACCTCTGGCTCCCGCTCGCGGGCGACCTCTCGGTCCTCGCCCACCTCGGCATGAGCGGCCAGCTCCTGGTCCAGCCCCAGGACGCCCCCGACGAGAAGCACCTCCGCATCCGCATCCGCTTCACGGACGCGGTGCACGTCCCGGACGACACGGCCGCAGCCCCCGGCGTCGCACCGTCCGCCGACCTCCCCCAGGACACCGTCGGCACCGAACTCCGCTTCGTCGACCAGCGCACCTTCGGCGGACTCTCGCTCCACCCCACCGTCCCCGGCGATCCCGACGGCCTCCCCGACGTGATCGCCCACATCGCCCGCGACCCGCTCGACGAGGCCTTCGACGACGCCGCGTTCCACGACGCGCTGCGCCGCCGCCGTACGACGATCAAGCGCGCGCTCCTGGACCAGTCCCTGATCAGCGGCGTCGGCAACATCTACGCCGACGAGGCCCTGTGGCGCAGCCGGCTCCACTACGACCGCCCCACCGCCACCCTCACCCGCCCCCGTACCACCGAACTCCTCGGGCACGTACGCGACGTGATGACCGCGGCCCTCGCCGTCGGCGGCACGAGCTTCGACAGCCTCTACGTCAACGTCAACGGCGAATCCGGCTACTTCGAACGCTCCCTGGACGCCTACGGCCGCGAGGACGAACCCTGCCGCCGCTGCACCACCCCCATCCGCCGCCGCCCCTGGATGAACCGCTCGAGCTACTACTGCCCGAAGTGCCAGCGGGTGCCGCGGCGTCGGTAGGGCGCTAGCCGGCCGGTCCGGGTGCGGCAGCGGGGCACACGCTTTCGTGCCTGGTGCGCAGGGGCTCCCCGGGACGCGGCTCGAAGACACGCACCGCCACCTGATGGTGCACCGGGTGCGGCACCACCCGCCAGTACTCGCCACGCACCGGCTCCGCCGGGTGATCCTCCCTGGTCAGATACACCCAACGGCCGTAGTCCGTGCGGACGGGCACGAGCACGGCACCGCAGTCGCACTCCGGCGGGAGCTGCTCCGCCCCCGCCGGGGCGGGGGCCGTGGCCCCGTCCAGCGTGGCGAGAACGTTGGCCGGCCAGTTCATGCAGGTGTCGCAGAGCAGGCCGCGACGCCCGACGAGTTCGCGTTTCCGCACGCTTGCGTCCGGTCTGCGGCAATGCCGGCAGATCCTGCGGCTGTCACCTGCGGTTCCCCCCATGCCTCGGAGAGTGAACGCCGTTGCGCACAGGGCGGCAGGGCGCAACCGGGGCGCGTGGGAGCGTGGGTGACGGACGGGTGGCGGGGAGATCAGAAGCCGAAGTCCTGGGTCCACCACGGGCCGCCCGGGGCCTGGTGGGTGCCTACGCCGAGGGTGCGGTAGTCGCAGTTGAGGATGTTGGCGCGGTGGCCGGGGCTGTTCATCCAGGAGTCCATGACGGCCTCGGGGGTGGCCTGGCCGCGGGCTATGTTCTCGCCGCCGAGGTCGGTGATGCCGGCGGTCTTCGCGCGGTCCCAGGGGGTGGCGCCGTCCGGGTCGGTGTGGGCGAAGAAGCCGCGGCGGGCCATGTCCTCGCTGAACGTCTGCGCCAGGTCGGCGAGGCCGGTGTCGGCGGTGACCGGGGCGCAGCCCGCCTTGTCGCGTTCTTCGTTGACCAGGGTGAGGACGCGGGCGGCGGGCGAGGCGTCCGCGGCGCGGGTGTCGGCCGGGGTGGGGGAGGACCCGCCGCCGGCGGCGGGGGAGGAGCCGCCGGAGCCGGGGGACGAGCCGCGGCCGGGGGCGTCGGCGGACCCGTCGCCGGACGTACCGGCCTCGGACGCGCCGTCGCCGGAGGCGCCGTCCCGCTCGCCGGCCGAGGCGTCCGAGGAGGGGCGCGCCTCGGGTGCCGGCGGCCGGCCGGCGCCGCGGTCGGCCGGGGGAGTGCCGCGGTCGGCGGGGAGCGCGGAGCGTGCGCCCTCGGTGGTGGTCACGTCCGGCAGCGCGCCGGTACGGATCTGCCCGCCCGGTCCGTCCGCGCGCCCCGGCTCGTACGTGCCGCCGCCCGGCAGGAGCCCCGCCGAGACGGCCACGGCCCCCATCGCCAGCGCCGCCGACACACCGAGCAGGCCGGTACGCACGGGCGTGGTCCGGAGGAAGCCGCCGGGGCGGCGGGAGGGCGCACCGTGGCGCGCCGGGCCGACGGGGGCCGAGCCGGCGCGCGCCGGGCCGGCGGAAGCGGAGCCGGCGGGGGGCCGAGCCGACCCGGGCCGCGGTGCGGTCGGTGCGGGAGGTGTCGCCGGTGCGGAAGGGGGCCTCGGTGGGCAGGGGGCCGGTGAGGTGCGCGGGGACCGAGGGGTGGGGGCCGCGGTGGCGGCCTGTGGGGGTGTCGGCGGCCGGTGCTCCGGGCGGCACGGGAGCGGTGCGTCGATGGCGGCCCATCCGGTGACTTCCTTCCGTCCACGACCGTCATGGACTCCCGTCCACGAACGCCACATCTGAATCACCCGTACGAGTGACCACTGATGTCGCGTGACTGTACGGCACGGGGTGATGGGGCGAAGTGCTCAGCGAGCAATTGGCCGGTTAACGTGCACGCATGAACGAAGATGTCCGCATGACGGCCTGGGTGCGTGGCCGCGTGCAAGGTGTCGGCTTCCGATGGTTCACCCGGGCCAACGCGCTGCGCATCGGGGGCCTCGTGGGCTTCGCCATAAACCGGGAGGACGGGCGCGTCCAGGTGGTGGCCGAAGGGCCCCGGGAGCGGTGCGAGGAGTTGCTGGAGTGGCTGCGTACCGGGGACACGCCCGGCCGGGTGGACGGTGTGAGTGAGATTTGGGACACGCCGCGAGGCGGGTACGGCGACTTCGCGATCCGCTGACGAAGGGGTGCCGACCGGCCTGCCGGGCCGTCCGCGACCCGCGTCATGACATGCCGCCGGCACCTGCGGGAGGCAGAAATCACCTGGTGGTTGCCAATTCCGCCGTTGCGTGGAAGGCTGCCGGAGTAAGGATGATCTCCACGCCCCCGGGGCCGTTTCCGGAGCGCCGACGCGAGCCTTCTGCCGTCGTGCGCGCTCACGAGCCCGCGGATACGGGGCGTGATCGTGTTGACCGTCAAACCATTTGGTGAGACTCTGGAATCCCCGCGCACCTTAGCTGTTTGGCATTGCGTACACCGAAGAATGACAGACACCGCGGGTGCGATTCCCTCACGACCCACCACCGCTTCGGTCGGTCACTCAGTGTGGAGGACCATCCATCATGGCAAAGGCGCTTCTCGGTTACGTCGGCGGCTCCGACCCCCGAGTCCTCGCCGAGATGCGACGGCTTCAGCAGCGCGTCCAGGACCTCGAATCCGAGATCATCAGGATTCAGGCCGAGAACGACGCGCTGTCCGCTGCCGCACGTCACGGCGACTCGCTGCTCGACAGCATCGACGTATCCCAGGCGGAGCCGGCGCTCACCTGACCATTGCCCCAAGGGCCGGTCGGGCTGAGACGACAGCCACTTGAGGCACCGCTCTCTGAAGATTCAAGGGACGCTTCGGCGTCCCTTCGTCGTTCTCGCCTCCGCTTCCTGGCGAACTCTTACCGCATGGTGTGCCCTGCACGTTCCGCGGCGAAACCGAAACGGGCCGGGCGCGGAGGAGGGCGCCCCGCGCTGACCGGCCACCGGACGCCGGCGGAAGGGGCGCGTCGGCCACGGCGCGCAAGGGGCGGCCGGGACGGCCGGGACGGTCAGGAACGCCGGACAAGAGGGGCGGCGCGCCAGGGGTGGCCGGGACGGCCAGGGCTGCGGGCGCGCGAAAGGTAGAGTCCAACGGCGTGCACCTCAAGAGCCTGACCCTGCGAGGATTCAAGTCCTTCGCGTCCGCCACCACCCTGCGCTTCGAGCCCGGCATCACCTGCGTCGTGGGCCCCAACGGCTCGGGCAAGTCCAACGTGGTCGACGCCCTCTCCTGGGTCATGGGCGAGCAGGGCGCGAAGTCGCTGCGCGGCGGCAAGATGGAGGACGTCATCTTCGCCGGCACCACCGGCCGTCCGCCGCTGGGCCGCGCCGAGGTCTCGCTCACGATCGACAACGCCGACGGCGCGCTGCCCATCGAGTACGCCGAGGTCACCATCACGCGGATCATGTTCCGTAACGGCGGCAGCGAGTACCAGCTCAACGGTGACACCTGCCGGCTGCTGGACATCCAGGAGCTGCTGTCGGACTCCGGCATCGGCCGCGAGATGCACGTCATCGTCGGGCAGGGCCAGCTCGACGGGGTGCTGCACGCCGACCCGATGGGCCGCCGCGCCTTCATCGAGGAGGCCGCCGGCGTCCTGAAGCACCGCAAGCGCAAGGAGAAGGCGCTGCGCAAGCTGGACGCGATGCAGGCCAACCTCGCCCGCGTCCAGGATCTGACGGACGAGCTGCGGCGGCAGCTGAAGCCGCTCGGGCGGCAGGCGGCCGTGGCCCGCCGTGCCGCCGTCATCCAGGCCGACCTGCGGGACGCCCGGCTCCGGCTGCTCGCCGACGACCTCGTCACGCTGCGCGAGGCGCTCCGTACGGAGATCGCCGACGAGGCCGCGCTCAAGAAGCGCCGCGAAGCCACCGAGGCCGAGCTGAAGGAGGCGCTGCGGCGCGAGGCGGCCCTGGAGGAAGAGGTGCGGACGCTCGCGCCGCGGCTCCAGCGCGCCCAGCAGACCTGGTACGAGCTGTCGCAGCTGGCGGAGCGGGTACGTGGCACGGTCTCGCTGGCCGAAGCGCGGGTGAAGAGCGCGCAGGCCGCGCCCCCCGAGGAGCGCCGCGGCCGCGACCCCGAGGAGATGGAGCGCGAGGCGGCCCGTATCCGTGAGCAGGAGGCGGAGCTGGAGGCCGCGCTGGAGGCGGCGACCCGGGCGCTGGACGACATGGTCGAGCACCGTGCGGGTCTGGAGCGGCAGCTGCAGGACGAGGAGCGCCGGATAAGGGATGCCGCGCGGGCCATCGCCGACCGGCGCGAGGGGCTGGCCCGGCTGCACGGTCAGGTCACCGCGGCGCGTGGCCGGGCCGCTTCGGCCCAGGCGGAGATCGACCGGCTCACCGAGTCCAAGGACGCGGCGCAGCAGCGCGCGGAGGCGGCCCAGCAGGAGTACGAGCAGCTCAAGGCCGAGGTCGACGGTCTGGACGCGGGCGACGAGGAGCTGGCGGAGCAGCACGAGCGGGCGAAGGAGGAGCTGGCCGACGCCGAGCGCGCCCTGAACGCGGCCCGTGAGGCGCTGACCGCGGCGGAGCGCAAGCGCGCCGCGACCTCCGCCCGGCACGACGCGCTGGCGCTGGGGCTGCGGCGCAAGGACGGTACGGGCGCGCTGCTGGCCGCCGCCGACCGGCTGGGCGGGCTGCTCGGTCCGGCCGCCGAGCTGCTGACCGTACAGCCGGGGTACGAGGTACCGGTCGCGGCGGCGCTGGGTGCGGCGGCCGACGCGGTCGCCGTGGCCGACCCCGCGACCGCGGCGGAGGCCATCCGCCTGCTCCGCAAGCAGGACGCGGGCCGCGCGGTCATGCTTCCCGCGGCACCGGCGGAACACTCCCTGACCGGCCCGGCGGGGGAACGTTCCCTCGCCGGGCCGGCATCGCAGGAGACCGCGGCGTCGCAGGGCACCACGGCGGGGGCGGGTGCGGCGACGGGCGCCGACCGCCCCGCCGGCGCGCCCGCAACACCAGGCGTCCCGCGCCCAGGTGACGGCACGCCAGCCGCCCCCGGCGCGACAGGTGCTGACGCCCCGGCAGGTGCCGCCCGCCCCGAGGCGCCGGGCGACGACGCCCCGTTCGCCGGTGGCTCGTCCGCCGCCGAGGCCCCCGCCATCCCGGGTGCGCGTACCGCCCCCGTACCTGCCGTACCCGACGAAGACGCCGCCAGTGGGGCGTCGTTCGGCTCCGTGCCTGCCGCCCGTACGCCCGGTGGTCCGCCCGCTGCCGCCGAACTGGTCGACGGGCCCGCGGAGTTGCTGCCGGCCGTGCGGCGGCTGCTGCGTGACGTGGTCGTGGTGAGCACGCTGGAGGACGCCGAGGACCTGGTCGCCGCGCGGCCGGGGGTGACCGCCGTGACCGCCGAGGGCGACCTGCTCGGGGCGCACTTCGCGCAGGGCGGTTCGGCCGGCGCGCCGAGCCTGCTGGAGGTGCAGGCCTCCGTCGACGAGGCGGCGGCGGAGCTGGAGCAGCTGGCCGCGCGCTGCGAGGAGCTGGCCGCCGCACAGCGGCTGGCCACCGAGCGCAGGGCCGAGCGGGCCGCGGCGGTCGAGGAGCTGGGGGAGCGGCGCCGGGCGGCCGACCGGGAGAAGTCGCAGGTCGCGCAGGCGCTGGGGCGGCTCGGCGGACAGGCCAGGGGCGCCGTGGGCGAGGCGGAGCGGTCGGCGGCCGCGGTCGCCAAGGCCGAGGAGGCGCTGGCCCGTGCGACCCAGGAGGCCGAGGAGCTGGCGGAGCGGCTGGCCGTTGCCGAGGAGGACCCCGGCGAGGAGGAGCCGGACACGTCCGTACGGGACCGGCTGGCCGCCGACGGGGCCAACGCGCGGCAGACCGAGATGGAGGCGCGCCTCCAGGTCCGTACGCACGAGGAGCGGGTGAAGGGCCTCGCGGGGCGAGCGGACGGGCTGGACCGGGCGGCGCGCGCCGAGCGGGAGGCGCGGGCGCGGGCCGAACAGCGGCGCGCCCGGCTACGTCACGAGGCGCGGGTCGCGTCGGCGGTCGCGGAGGGCGCGCGGCAGCTGCTCGCGCACATCGAGGTCTCGCTCGTACGGGCCGAGGAGGAGCGCACCTCGGCGGAGCAGGCGAAGGCGGAGCGGGAGCAGGCGCTGGCCGCCGAGCGGGACCGGGGCCGCGAGCTGAAGGACGCGCTGGACAAGCTGACGGACTCGGTGCACCGGGGTGAGGTGCTGGGTGCCGAGAAGCGGATGAAGATCGAGCAGCTGGAGACCAAGGCGCTGGAGGAGCTGGGCGTGGAGCCCGCCGGGCTGGTCGCCGAGTACGGCCCGGACCAGCTGGTGCCGCCGTCGCCGCCCGCCGAGGGCGAGGAGCTGCCGGCCGACCCGGAGCACCCGCGCAACCAGCCGGTGCCGTTCGTCCGGGCCGAGCAGGAGAAGCGGCTCAAGGCCGCCGAGCGGGCGTATCAGCAGCTCGGGAAGGTGAACCCGCTGGCGCTCGAGGAGTTCGCTGCGCTGGAGGAGCGCCACAAGTTCCTCAGCGAGCAGCTTGAAGACTTGAAGAAGACCCGCGCCGATCTGCTCCAGGTCGTCAAGGAGGTCGACGAGCGCGTCGAGCAGGTTTTCACGGAGGCGTACTGGGACACCGCGCGGGAGTTCGAGGGCGTCTTCGCGCGGCTCTTCCCGGGCGGCGAGGGGCGCCTCGTGCTGACCGACCCGGACAACATGCTGACGACCGGCGTGGACGTGGAGGCGCGGCCGCCGGGCAAGAAGGTGAAGCGGCTGTCGCTGCTCTCCGGCGGTGAGCGGTCGCTGACCGCGGTGGCCCTGCTGGTCTCGATCTTCAAGGCGCGGCCGAGCCCGTTCTACGTGATGGACGAGGTCGAGGCGGCGCTGGACGACACCAATCTGCAGCGGCTGATCCGGATCATGGAGGAGCTCCAGGAGAGCTCCCAGCTGATCGTGATCACGCACCAGAAGCGGACGATGGAGGTCGCCGACGCGCTGTACGGCGTGTCGATGCAGGGTGACGGGGTATCCAAGGTCATCAGCCAGCGACTGCACTGAGACGGCCCGTAAAGATGATCAAGGCGCGATCTGTGTTGTTCATAACCTGAACACAACTGCGGAAAGTGACGGCTCAGATCACTTCAGTCCCCCCTATTGACTTAGAAACTTGAAGGCATAGTCTCTGCAACGTTGCTTTTACCTTCAAGTGGTGGGTGCCGCGTTCGTATGCGCCACTGGAAGGGCCAGCCCCCTACGCCCGGCAGCGCAGCCGGGCCACTGGAGTACACGTTGACCAGCACCGCGCAGCCGGCGGGAACGGAAGGCCGCAAGGCCCAGCCGGACCACCTCGGCCATGTCATCTTCATCACCGCGGCTGCCGCGATGGGCGGCTTCCTGTTCGGTTACGACAGCTCCGTGATCAACGGCGCTGTCGAGGCCATCCGCCACCGGTACGACGTCGGCTCGGCCGGCCTCGCCCAGGTGATCGCGATCGCCCTGATCGGCTGCGCCATCGGTGCCGCCACCGCGGGCCGGATCGCCGACCGCATCGGCCGTATCCGCGTCATGCAGATCGCGGCCGTCCTGTTCACGGTCAGCGCCGTCGGCTCCGCGCTGCCGTTCGCGATCTGGGACCTGGCCATCTGGCGCATCGTCGGCGGCTTCGGCATCGGCATGGCCTCGGTCATCGGCCCGGCCTACATCGCCGAGGTCGCGCCGCCCGCGTACCGGGGCCGGCTCGGCTCCTTCCAGCAGGGCGCGATCGTCATCGGCATCGCCGTCTCCCAGCTGGTCAACTGGGGGATCCTGAACCTCGCCGACGGCGACCAGCGCGGCGTGATCGCCGGCCTGGAGGCCTGGCAGTGGATGCTCGGCGTCATGGTCGTCCCGGCCGTGCTCTACGGCCTGCTCTCCTTCGCCATCCCCGAGTCGCCGCGCTTCCTGATCAGCGTCGGCCGCCACGACAAGGCCAAGGAGGTGCTCGGTGAGGTCGAGGGCCACGGTGTGGACCTGGACCTGCGGGTGAACGAGATCGAGCAGGCGATGCGCCGCGAGCACAAGTCCAGCTTCAAGGACCTGCTCGGCAGCAAGGCGGGCTTCCTGCCCATCGTCTGGGTCGGCATCGGCCTGTCGGTCTTCCAGCAGCTGGTCGGCATCAACGTCGCGTTCTACTACTCCTCGACGCTGTGGCAGTCCGTCGGTATCGACCCGAGCAGCTCGTTCTTCTACAGCTTCACCACCTCGATCATCAACATCATCGGCACCGTGATCGCGATGATCTTCGTCGACAAGGTCGGACGCCGCCCGCTGGCGCTGGTCGGCTCCGCCGGCATGGCGATCGCCCTCGCGCTGGAGGCCTGGGCCTTCTCCGCGAAGACCGCGGGCGGCACGCTGCCGCACGCCCAGGGCGTGGTGGCGCTGATCGCGGCGCACGGCTTCGTGCTCTTCTTCGCCCTGTCCTGGGGCGTGGTGGTCTGGGTCTTCCTCGGCGAGATGTTCCCGAACAAGATCCGTGCCGCGGCCCTCGGTGTCGCCGCCTCGGCCCAGTGGATCGCCAACTGGGCGATCACGGCGACCTTCCCGAGCCTGTCGGAGTGGAACCTCTCCGGCACGTACGTGATCTACATGATCTTCGCCCTGCTCTCCATCCCCTTCGTGCTCAAGTTCGTGAAGGAGACGAAGGGCAAGGCGTTGGAGGAGATGGGCTAACCCCCCGCCAGCCTTTCTCCTCGCCACGGATCTGCCCCGGCTCCCCGATGGAGCCGGGGCAGCCGCATGTCCGGAGCCGGCCGCCACCGGACATCCTTCGGCGCCGGCCGGAGCCGCCGCCCGGACGGCAGGCTCACTCCGCCGGCCGCGGCAGCACCCGCTCCGCGAAGGGGCGCAGCGACCGCCACCCCTCACCCACCGGCATCCCGCCGCACAACGGGTGCAGGATCAGCGAGTCCGACGCTTCCGCCTTTCCCGCGTACGCCACGCACTCCTCGGGCGTCAGCACCCGGTACCCGCCCTCCCGGCGCAGCGCCGCCACGTCCGTGGCCTGCGAGCGCACCGCCGAGTGCGGGCCGGCCCCCGCCCGCCGGCCCGCGTACGTGCGCGCCTCGCACAGGAAGTGCTCCCCGTAACGCTCCCAGGCCCGGTCCGGGTCCTCCGCGACGTGCAGCAGCGCCGTGGCCGCCGGCGGCTGCATGACCCGGCCCTCGTGGCCGTGCTCGGCGCACCGCCGGTGGTAGTACGCGGTGAGCTCCGGCAGGTGGGCGCTGGGGAGGAACGGCAGGCCGAGCCGGGCCGCACGGCGCGCCGCCGGCCGGGAGGCGCCGCCCACCAGGGGGAGCGGGTGCGGCCGGGTGGCCGGGCGGGGGGCGTGACGCGGACCGTGCGCCCCCGGTACGTGAACGGTTCGCCGGTCCAGGCCCGCAGCAGCGTCTCCGGCACCTCGTCCTGGAGCGCGCCGCGCCGCTCCCGGTCCTTGCCGTGCGCCGCGTACTCCTCGGGCCGGCAGCCCGGGCCCGCGACGGTGACCAGCCGGCCGCCGCCGAGCAGGTCCGGCACGACGAGGTCCTCGGCCGGCCGCGGCGGGTCGTGCAGCGGGGTGATCAGCGCGGAGACGGTGACGGTGATCCGCCGGGTGGCGCCGAGCACGGCACCGGCGAAGGTGAGCGGCGAGGGCATCCAGCCGTTGCCGGTGGCGTGGTGCTCCTCGGTCTGCACCGTCGTGAGGCCCATGTCGTCGGCGTACCGGGCCATGGCGACGGCCGCCTGGTAGCGCGCCGCCAGGCCCTCGGGCGTGGGCGCCGGGGCGGCCAGGTCGAAGCGCGGGACCGCGACGGGCATGAGGACGTCCCCTGCGCCGGGAGGCGGCGAAGGGGACGTTGGCTGATGCTGTGTCAGTTGTGGAGGGGGCCGGCGCACCTGCCGCCGGAGCGGTTACCGCCCGGCCGGGACCGGCTCCGGCGCCGCGCCGCCCTCGGCGGGGACGTTCTCGCGCGGCGTGGGCAGCACCGCGAAGATCACGGCGGCGATCACGATCGTGACGGCCCAGCCCAGACCGTGCGTGCCGAGCCAGGTGCCGGCCAGCGGGCCGGTGAACCATTCGACCTTGGTCAGGCACAGGCCGACGGCGAGGGCGACGGTCCAGGCGGTCAGCGCCTGCCAGCAGACGCCCGCCCGGTACCAGTACCGGCTGCCGCGCGAGGTGTCCATGAGCGCCTCGGCGTCGTACCGGACGGTGCGGCGGGCGCGGCGCACCATGTCGATCGCGTACACGCCGATCCAGGCCGAGAAGGAGACGCCGAGCAGGGTCAGGAAGGTGATGAACTGGCTGATGAAGCTGGTCGCGACCAGCATCATGAACCCGCCACCGACCAGGCTGATGACGGCGTTGATGCTGACCGCGAGGGGGCGGGGCAGCTTGACGCCCATGGTCTGCGCGGTGAAGCCCGCGGAGTACATCGACAGGCTGTTGATCAGCAGCATGCCGACCACGGCGGTGAGCAGGTACGGGACGGCCAGCCAGGTCGGCAGGATGTCGCCGAGGAACGCGACCGGGTCGCTGGCCTTGGCCAGGTCCGGGGTCCTGGACGTCATGACCGCACCCATCAGCACCATCGGCACCATGACCAGGCCCGCACCGGAGACGGTGGCGCCGACGATCTTCTTGCCGGAGGCCGAGCCGGGGAGGTAGCGGGTGAAGTCCGGGCCCGAGGGGACCCAGCTGAGGCCGCCGGCCGCGATGGTGCCGACGCCGGCGATCACCATCGCCGTCGAGCCGGCCTTCTGCGCGAAGATCTCGTGCCAGTCCATCTTGGCGATCAGGTAGATCAGCACCATCACGCTGAAGACGCCGAAGATGTACGTCGACCACTTGTTGCAGAGGTTGAGGACCTTCCGGCCCATACCGCTGACCAGGAACGTCGTGGCGACGAAGACGAGCAGCGTGACGACGGTGAGGAGCTTGTTGGCCTCGATGCCGAAGAGCAGCTCGAGGATCGTCAGCAGCGCGAACGCGCCGGTCACGGCGTTGATCGTCTCCCAGCCGAAGCGGGCGACCCACAGGATCATGCCGGGGAAGTAGTTGCCGCGGACGCCGAAGGTGGCGCGCGAGAGCATCAGGCCGGGCGCGCCGCCCCACTTGCCGGAGACCGACAGCAGGCCGGTGAGGCCGAAGGAGACGGCCGCGGCGATCACCGCGACGAGGAGTACCTGCCAGAAGTTCAGGTGGTTGAAGACGACCAGAGCGGCGCCCATGGTCAGCAGCAGCACGCTGATGTTGGCGGCGACGTAGGTCGAGAACAGTTCGCGGACGTGTCCGTGCCGTTCGTGGTCGGGGACGGGCTCGATACCGCGGGTCTCTACGGTTCCTTCGGGCTCGGGGGAGGCCGTGGTGTCCATGGTGCAGGTGTCTCTCGTGCGCTGGGGCAAGGGCACCCCCACAGGGGGCAGTCGGCAGCGGCGGTGGTGCCTGGCTGCGGGGCGCGGTGGCCGACGAGGACTCTACGCGCGTTGCGCGGCCGACCACCATCGTACTTTGCACCAACTTCCTGCCGTAAGACCCGTTGGACCCTCCGACGAGTCACGCGCGTCACACTCCTCGTCGGAGAGTCCAGGCGGAGGACGGAGCCGCTGGTCAGCCGGTGGGCTCCGGCATCGGCCGGCGCTGGCCCACCCGGAAGTCGGCCCGGCGCAGGATCTCCTCCGCGTCGTCCACCGGCGGATAAATCCAGCTCTCGTTGATGGCGCGCTTGCGGGCCTTCGCGTACGCGACCGGGACCTCGCGCAGCGCCCGGTCCCAGCCGCTGGTCAGCACCGCGCCCGCGCCCCCGAGGTCGAGGCAGGTGACGTACGGGTCGGTGGTGAACGGGGCCCGCTCCAGCCCGAGCAGGTCGGCCGCCGCGTTGTGCCCGGCGTACTTCCCCTGCGGCGTCGCGTGCTGGCAGGACTGCGTCACGGTGTGGCCGTCCTCGGCGGGCGCGGCCGCCGTGTCCCCGGCCGCGTACACCTCCGGCACCCCGCGCACCCGCAGCCACTCGTCCACCGCCAGCCGCCCCAGCTCGTCGCGCGCGGCGGGGAGCTGCGCGGTGAGGCCGCTCGCCCGCACCCCGGCCGTCCAGACGGCCGTACGGGCCGGGACCGCGGCGCCGTCGGAGAGGTGGACGGCCCCCTCGTCGACGCGCGCCACCGTGACGCCGAGCCGGCGTACCACGCCCAGCTCGTCCAGTGCCCTCTCGATCACCGGCCGCGCGGCCTCGCCGAGCCCGCGCCCGACGACCTCGTCCCGCTCCACGAGGACGACCTCGACCTCGTCGGCGCGCCCGTACGGCGCGGCGACCGCCCGCAGCCGGCCCGCCAGCTCCGTCGCGATCTCCACCCCGGTGAACCCGGCGCCGACCACGACCGCCGTGAACCGGCCCGGCCCCTCCGGCGCGTCCGGCAGCGCCCTGAGGTGCTCCTCCAGGGCGACGGCGGCGTCCATCGTGTCGACGTCGTGCAGCAGCCCGGCGCCGGGGAAGCGCGGGCGGACCAGCGCGCTGCCGGTGGCCAGCACCAGCCGCTCGTACGGGAGCTCCGTGCGGCCCCCGGGTCCTTCGGCGGTGACGCGCCGGCGGGCCGTGTCGATGCCGGTCGCCGTCGCTTCGATGCGGCGCACGCCGACGGGGCCGAGGACGCGGTCCAGCGGGACCCGGTACGCCGCCGGGTCCGCCTCGTACAGCCGGGGGCGGATCACCAGGTCGGGCCCCGGGCTGAGCAGGGTGACCGTGGCGGAGGCGTCATGGGTGCGCAGCAGGCGGGCGGCGCCCGTGGCGGCCCACATCCCGGCGAAGCCGCCGCCCACAATCAGGATGTCCGGCATCCGGATTCTCCTTCCAGTACCCCGCGGGCGGTCCGCGGGGGTGAATCCGGATAGTAACCATCCAGATTCGGTCCTGGATAGTGCGTATCCGGATTCGCTGTGCGCATCCGGAATCGGTGGCGTGCGGCTCCGGGGGCGGTGCGTGCCCGATACTGAGGGAGTTATGGAAATCGTCATCCTTGCTGTAGTCATCGCTGTGGTCGCGCTCGGCGCGATCAGCGGGCTCGTCGTCAGCAGCCGCAGGAAGAAGCAGCTGCCGCCGCCCCCGCCGACCACCCCGTCCGTCACCGCGCCCCCTGCGGAACCGCAGGTCGGTGAGGACGCCGAGACCCCCCGCGACGAAGAACGTCGCACCATCGAAGAGGTCGGCCTGCCGGACTCCGGCGCCACCCTCGTCGAGGAACCGCCCGTCGCCGAGCCCGAGGCGCCCGCCGCGCCCGAGGTCGAGGTGCCGGAGCCGACCGCCGGCCGGCTCGTCCGGCTGCGCGCCCGGCTCTCCCGCTCGCAGAACTCCCTGGGCAAGGGCCTGCTCACGCTGCTCTCCCGGGAACACCTCGACGAGGACACCTGGGAGGAGATCGAGGACACCCTGCTCACCGCCGACGTCGGTGTGCAGCCCACCCAGGAGCTGGTCGAGCGGCTGCGCGAGCGCGTGCGGGTGCTCGGTACGCGGACCCCTGAGGAACTGCGCGGCCTGCTCCGTGAGGAGCTGCTCCACCTCATCGGCACCGAGGCCGACCGTGCCGTGAACACCGAGAACGGCCTGGGAGCCAACGGCCAGGAGATCCCCGGCGTCGTCATGGTCGTCGGCGTCAACGGCACCGGCAAGACCACCACCACCGGCAAGCTCGCCCGCGTCCTGGTCGCCGACGGCAAGTCCGTCGTGCTGGGCGCGGCCGACACCTTCCGTGCCGCCGCCGCCGACCAGCTGCAGACCTGGGGCGAGCGGGTCGGTGCCCGTACGGTGCGCGGCCCCGAGGGCGGCGACCCCGCCTCGGTCGCCTACGACGCGGTGAAGGAAGGTATCTCCGAGGGCGCGGACGTCGTCCTCATCGACACCGCGGGCCGGCTGCACACCAAGACCGGCCTCATGGACGAACTGGGCAAGGTCAAGCGGGTCGTCGAGAAGCACGGCCCGGTCGGCGAGGTGCTGCTCGTCCTGGACGCCACCACCGGCCAGAACGGCCTGGTCCAGGCCCGGGTCTTCGCCGAGGTCGTGGACATCACCGGCGTCGTGCTGACCAAGCTGGACGGCACGGCCAAGGGCGGCATCATCGTCGCCGTCCAGCGCGAGCTGGGCGTGCCGGTGAAGCTGGTGGGCCTGGGCGAAGGCGCGGACGACCTCGCGCCGTTCGAGCCCGAGGCCTTCGTCGACGCGCTGATCGGCGACTGACCGGAACGTGAACGGGTTAGGCCCGCACCGGGTACCGATACGGAAACATCGAGCCCCGCCGCACACGGAGTGCGGCGGGGCTCGGTGCTTGCGCCCGGCGGCGCTGCGCGGGGATGACGCGCCCGGCGACCGGGCGCGGGGCGGTGGTTTTCGGGCGGCTGTACGAGGGGGCGGGGCGCTCCGGCGGCCGGATCGCGGCGGACGGCCGGAGCGGACGGGTCAGGCGCACACCCGGTGGCACACGTACGCCAGGGTGCCCAGCAGCAGCTTCGCCTCCGGCGGGTGGCCCGCGCTGTCCAGCGTCGGCGCCCGCAGCCAGCGCATCGGGCCCAGGCCCGCGAGGTCGCACGGCGGCGCGACGACGTGATCGCCGGGGCCCAGGCACCGCAGGTCCAGCGAGGCGTCGTCCCAGCCCATGCGGTAGAGCAGAGTCGGCAGCCCGGCCGCGGCGCCCGGCGCGACGAAGAACAGCGCCCGGCCGGTCGGGGTGGCGGCCACCGGCCCCAGGGGCAGGCCCATCCGTTCGAGCCGGACCAGGGCCGTACGGCCCGCCGCGGCCGGGACGTCCAGGACGTCGAAGCTGCGGCCGACCGGCAGCAGTACCGAGGCGCCCGGCGTCTCCGCCCAGACCGCAGCGGCCTTCTCCAGCGTGGTGCCGGCGGGCAGCGCGTCCGCGAAGGCGAGGGGGTGGGCACCGGGCGCCGCGCAGTCCGCCGCGCCGCACGAGCAGTTCGCCCGGCCGTCGCCGCCGCGCGTCGCACGGACGCCGGGCACGACGTCCCAGCCCCACAGTCCGGTGTACTCCGCGACCGCGGTGCCCTCGACGGAGCGGACGCGCCTTCTGCTGCCATGGCGGATGTCGCGGAACTCCCGGATGCCGCCGATCGTGAAGCCCATGCCCCCTCCAACGGGTCCTGCATGTCAGTGGTTACGTGCCGGAGTGTTGCCGTGACGCTCCGTCGACAGTCGTCGCTGCCGATGGTGTGACGTAGTGCTTCGGGTGGTGCGGCGTGGCACACGCGCCCTCGGGTGCTCCTCTCCGCCCAACCCTTCGCGACCTGTGTCAAGTCAATCGCGCTGAGCCGCGGAGGAGTTCATTCAAAGGGGTGGCGAATGGTGGCGTTTCCCGGATCGGCCTCGCGGGAGACGTGATCGTAGGATTACTTTCGGTGCACGAACCGGGAGGGGTATCCGCCACGCGGGTATGCCAAAGGCAAGAAGAGTGACCGTCCGGCGGCTTTCCGGCGGCCGGAATCCGTGGTCGGCTGGGGTCACTCCAGGACAGGCGTCGCGAAGGAGCGGCATCCTGTCGGAGTTCGTGACAGGTCGACAGATCCGGATGGGGGCGTTCGAGTTGGGCGGCAACGGCGGCACGTGCGCTGACAAGCGCCCGAACGAGCAACTGGGCTCGTGGTTCGTGCGCAGCGGCTGGTCCAAGGGCGAGCTGGCCCGCCAGGTCAACCGCCGTGCCCGGCAGCTGGGCGCGCACCACATCAGTACGGACACCTCGCGGGTCCGCCGCTGGCTGGACGGCGAGCAGCCCCGGGAGCCGATCCCGCGGATCCTGTCCGAGCTGTTCTCCGAGCGCTTCGGGTGCGTCGTGAGCGTCGAGGACCTGGGCCTGCGCAGCGCGCACCAGTCCCCGTCGGTCTCCGGCGTGGACCTTCCCTGGGCCGGGCCCCAGACGGTCTCGCTCATCAGCGAGTTCTCGCGCAGCGACCTCATGCTGGCGCGGCGCGGCTTCCTCGGGACCTCGCTGGCGCTGGCCGCCGGGCCCGCCCTCATCGAGCCGATGCAGCGCTGGCTGGTGCCCACGCCCGGCGGGGCCGCCGACGAGGCCCGGTCCGACGGCCGCCGCCGCGGCGGCCGGCTCTCCCAGCCCGAGCTGGAGCTGCTGGAGTCCACGACCATGATGTTCCGGCAGTGGGACGCCCAGTGCGGCGGCGGACTGCGCCGCAAGGCCGTCGTCGGGCAGCTCCACGAGGTCACCGACCTGCTCCAGGAGTCGCATCCCGAAGCGGTCTCCAAGCGGCTGTTCAAGGTCGCCGCCGAGCTGGCCGAGCTGGCGGGCTGGATGAGCTACGACATCGGTCTGCAGCCCACGGCGCAGAAGTACTTCGTCCTCGCGCTGCACGCGTCCAAGGAGGCCGGCGACAAGCCCCTGGGCTCGTACATCCTCTCCAGCATGAGCCGCCAGATGATCCATCTGGGGCGCTCCGAGGACGCCCTGGAGCTCATCCACCTCGCGCAGTACGGCAGTCGCGAAATGGCCACGCCGCGCACGCAGGCCATGCTGTATGCGATGGAGGCCCGCGCGTACGCCGGCATGGGCCAGCCCAGCAAGGTCAAGCGCGCCGTCCGGATGGCCGAGGACACCTTCGGGGACATCGAGCCCGGAGCGCAGCCCGAGCCGGACTGGATCCGTTTCTTCTCCGAGGCCGAGCTGAATGCGGAGAACGCCCACTCGTACCGCGACCTCGCCTACGTCGCCGGCCGCAGCCCCACGTACGCCTCGCTGGCGCACCCGGTGATGGAGCGTGCGGTCGAGCTCTTCAGCAAGGACGCCGAGCACCAGCGCTCGTACGCCTTCAACCTGATCGGCATGGCCACGGTCCATCTGCTGCAGCGCGAGCCCGAGCAGGGCGCGGCCATGGCCAGGCAGGCCATACCGTTCGCGAAGCAGGTCCGCTCGGAGCGGGTCAACACCCGGCTGCGCAAGACCGTGGACACCGCGGCCCGCGACTTCTCCGAGGTCGCCGAGGTCATCCAGCTGACGGAGGAACTGCAGCACCACCTGCCGGAGACGGCCGCGGAGGCCGTCTAGCGGGCAGCTCCCGGGAGTCCCGGAAGACTCCGCCGGCACCGCCGAAGACTCCGGTCGCGACCACACCCCGTACAGCCCGACTCGGCTCCCCCATCGCCAGGTCTGTGGGTGCGGTCGCGGCCGGTCAGCGGTTTCCGTGCCCCCCACAGGCGTTCATCCGGGCGTAACACCGCCGTCGCCTTCGTCACTGCGGCGAAACACCGGGGCGCTTCCCCGGAAACGGCGCTGCGCCAACCTCGTGGCGAAAGCCGGCCCATCCGCACCACCCCCGCACGGGCCGCATCGACGACGAGGAGACGCCGATGCCCCCAGGCATCCTGACGCTCGCAGCAGACAAGGCCGAGCTGAGCCCGGCCGACACCGGATTCATGCTGATCGCCACCGCCCTGGTGATGGTGATGACCCCCGCGCTCGCGTTCTTCTACGGCGGCATGGTCCGCGTGAAGAGCGTGCTGAACATGCTGATGATGAGTTTCATCAGCCTCGGCCTGGTGACCGTCCTGTGGGTGCTGTACGGCTTCAGCCTCGCCTTCGGCACCGACCACGGCTCCGTCATCGGCTTCAGCGGCGACTACGTAGGACTCAGCGGCATCGGGCTCACCGAGCTGTGGGACGGCTACACCATCCCCGTCTACGTCTTCGCCGCCTTCCAGCTGATGTTCGCCGTCCTCACCCCCGCCCTGATCAGCGGTGCGCTCGCCGACCGGGTGAAGTTCACCGCCTGGGCGCTGTTCGTCGTCCTGTGGGCGACGGTCGTGTACTTCCCGGTCGCCCACTGGGTCTGGGGCGCCGGCGGCTGGCTCTTCGAGCTCGGCGTGATCGACTTCGCGGGCGGTACGGCCGTCCACATCAACGCGGGCGCCGCGGCCCTGGGCGTGATCTTCGTCGTGGGCAAGCGCATCGGCTTCAAGAAGGACCCCATGCGGCCGCACAGCCTGCCGCTGGTCATGCTCGGCGCCGGCCTGCTGTGGTTCGGCTGGTTCGGCTTCAACGCCGGCTCCTGGCTCGGCAACGGTGACGGCGTCGGCGCGGTCGCCTTCGTGAACACGCAGGTCGCCACGGGTGCGGCGATGCTCGGCTGGCTCGCGTACGAGAAGCTGCGGCACGGCTCGTTCACCACCCTGGGCGCCGCGTCCGGCGCGGTCGCCGGCCTGGTCGCCATCACCCCGGCCTGCGGTTCGGTCAGCCCCCTCGGCTCGATCGCGATCGGCGTGATCGCCGGTGTGCTGTGCGCCATGGCCGTCGGCCTGAAGTACAAGTTCGGTTACGACGACTCCCTCGACGTCGTCGGCGTCCACCTGGTCGGCGGTGTCGTCGGCTCCCTGCTCGTCGGCTTCTTCGCCACCGGCGGCGTGCAGAGCGACGCCAAGGGCCTCTTCTACGGCGGCGGCCTGGCCCAGCTGGGCAAGCAGTCGGTCGGCGTGGTCTGCGTGCTGCTGTACTCCCTCGTGGTCTCGTACGTCCTTGCCAAGGTCATCGACCTGGTGATGGGCTTCCGGATCAGCGAGGACGAGGAGCTGGCGGGCGTCGACCAGGCCGCCCACGCGGAGACGGCGTACGACTACGGCGGCACCGGCGGCGGCACGGCCCTGGCCCGTACGGCGGCACCGGCATCCGGCCCGGCGCCGGCATCCGGTGACGCCCCGGCGCAGGAGGGCGCGGGTGGTACGGCTCCGGCCTCGCAGGCAGGATCATCGGCTCAGGCCCAGGGCGGAACTCCGGGCAAGGCGAAGAAGGTGGACGCGTGAAGCTCATCACGGCAGTAATCAAGCCGCACCGGCTGGACGAGGTGAAGGAGGCCCTGCAGGCGTTCGGCGTGCACGGTCTGACCGTCACCGAGGCCAGCGGATACGGCCGGCAGCGCGGCCACACGGAGGTGTACCGCGGCGCCGAGTACACCGTCGACCTGGTGCCCAAGATCCGCATCGAGGTGCTGGTGGAGGACGCGGACGCCGAACAGCTCCTCGAGGTCGTCGTGAAGGCGGCCCGCACCGGCAAGATCGGCGACGGCAAGGTCTGGAGCGTCCCGGTGGACGAGGCGGTACGCGTCCGGACGGGGGAACGGGGACCGGACGCACTCTGAGGCCTCCCCGCTCTCCGCATGCGGCGTTCCCCTCGGCCGGCCGGTGGCCGAGGGGAACGGACGGCACGGGAGGCCTCCCAGGGGGGCGGCCGGCGGCTCGCCGGCCAGGAGCCGCGGAAGCGGTGGCGGGGCAGACGGTGGATCCGCCGTACGGGCGGTGAGCAGGCTGCGCGTGGCCGCCCGTGCCAGGAGCGGGCAGCTTCTCCGGGCGGGGCGGAAACGACGACTGGGGGCAGGACCGAGACGACCGAGGAGCGCCTGAGGTGACGGACAGCGTGGAGAAGACGGCTACGGCCGACGGGCCGGGTACGGCTTCGGGCGGGTCGGCGGGTCCGACGGCGGGCGTGGGCCCGGAAGCGGGCTCCGGTCCGGAGCTCCGGGGCGGCGGGACGGACCTCGTGGGCGACGCTGCGGAGCTTCGAGGCGGCGGTGCGGAGACCGGAGCGGCCGCCGGGGGCGGCCACGCGGCCGCGGACGGGAAGGACGCCGACGCCGACGGGAAGGACGCCGACGCCGACGGGAAGGACGCCGACGCCGGCGAGGAGGGTTACGCCGGCGCCCGGCTGCGGCTCCTCCAGGACGCCACCACGGCCGGTCCCGAACGCCGGGCGGCCCTGGCCCACCTGACCGACCAGTGGCTGGCCGGACTCTTCGGGGCCGCCGCAGCGCAGAGCGGCGTCAGCGGCGCCTCCCTCGTCGCCGTCGGCGGCTACGGCCGCGGCGAACTCTCCCCCCGCAGCGACCTCGACCTGCTCCTCCTCCACGACGGCAAGGCCTCGGCACAGGAGGTCGCGGCCCTCGCCGACCGCCTCTGGTACCCGCTGTGGGACCTCGGCCTGGACCTGGACCACTCCGTCCGTACCCTCGCCGAGGCCCGCCGCACCGCCCGCGACGACCTCAAGGCACAGCTCGGCCTGCTCGACGCCCGGCACCTCGCGGGCAGCGCCGACCTCACCGCCGCCCTGCGCACCGCGAGCTTCGCCGACTGGCGTGAGGCGGCGCCCGAACGCCTTCCCGAACTCCACGCCCTCTGCCTGGACCGCGCCGACCGCCAGGGTGAGCTGCAGTACCTCCTCGAACCCGACCTGAAGGAGGCCAGAGGCGGCCTCCGCGACGTCACCGCCCTGCGCGCGGTGGCCGCTTCCTGGCTCGCCGACGCGCCCAGAGCCGGCCTGGAGGCGGCCCGCGGCCGTCTGCTGGACGTACGCGACGCCCTGCACCTGGTGACCGGGCGGGCCACCGACCGCCTCGCGCTCCAGGAGCAGGACCAGGTCGCGGCGGCCCTCGGCACGCTCGACGCCGACACCCTGCTGCGTCAGGTGTACGAGTCGGCCCGCACGATCTCGTACGCCGGCGACGTCACCTGGCGCGAGGTCGGACGGGTGCTCCGGTCCCGCTCCGTACGGCCGTCGCTGCGCGGGCTGATCAGCGGCCGGAACGGGCGGAACGGGCGGACGGCGGGCCGGGGCGAGCGTTCGCCGCTGGCCGAGGGCGTCGTCGAGCACGAGGGCGAGGTCGTGCTGGCCCGTACGGCCCGCCCCGAACGCGACGCCGTGCTGCCGCTGCGCGCCGCCGCCGCTGCGGCCCAGGCCGGGCTGCCGCTGTCCCCGCACGCCGTGCGCCGGCTGGCCACGGCGGCCCGGCCGCTGCCGGTGCCCTGGCCCGCCGAGGCCCGCGAGGAACTGCTGACGCTGCTGGGCGCGGGCGCGCGCACCGTGCCCGTCTGGGAGGCGCTGGAGGCCGAGGGGATCATCACCCGGCTGCTGCCGGACTGGGAGCGGGTGCGCTGCCGCCCGCAGCGCAACGCCGTGCACCGCTGGACCGTCGACCGGCACCTCGTCGAGACGGCCGTACGCGCCTCCGCCCTGACGCGCCGCGTCCACCGACCCGACCTGCTCCTGATGGCCGCGCTGCTGCACGACATCGGCAAGGGCTGGCCCGGCGACCACTCGGTGTCCGGCGAGACCATCGCCCGCGACGTGGCCGCCCGGCTCGGCTTCGACGCCAAGGACACGGACGTCATCGCCACCCTCGTCCGCCACCACCTCCTTCTCGTCGAGACCGCCACCCGCCGCGACCTGGACGATCCGGCCACGGTCGGCTCGGTCGCCCAGGTGGTCCGCACGCCCGGCACGCTGGAGCTGCTGCACGCGCTCACCGAGGCCGACGCCCTGGCCACCGGGCCCGCCGCCTGGAGCCGCTGGCGCGAGGGGCTGGTCGCCGACCTGGTCCGGCGGGTCGGCGGGCTGCTGGCGGGCGAGCCGGACGCGACCGCGGCCACGCCTTGGGAGCCCACCACGGAACAGGAACGCCTCGCCGTCGAGGCCTGGCGCACGGGCGAACCGGTACTGACTCTGCACCCTCGTGCCGAGGCACCCGTGACTCCGCAGTCGGCGGAGGCGCCACGGTCCGGGGAGGGGTCTCTCGGGGGATCCGCCGAGGCTCCGCGATCCGCTGAGGCCCCGGGGGCCGCGGGGGATCCGGAACCGCTCGGCGTCGAGCTCCTGATCGCCGTACCGGACCGCCCGGGCATCCTCCCCGCCACCGCCGGCGTACTCGCCGTGCACCGTCTCACCGTCCGCGCCGCCGACCTGCGCGTCATGCCGCTTCCGGAGGAGGTCTACGGGGCGGAGGGGCTGGCCGAGGCGGCAGACCTGTCCGGGACGGGGGAACGGTCCGGGACGAGGGAACGGTCCGGGACGAGGGAACGGTCCGGGGCTGAGGAGCCGCGCACAGCGGCAGAGGCCTCCCCGCGCGCCGCCGTCCGCCGTCCGATGCTGCTCCTCAGCTGGCGGGTGGCGGCGGAGTACGGCTCGCTGCCGCAGGTGGCCCGGCTCCGCGCCGACCTCGTACGGGCCCTGGACGGCTCGCTCGACATCCCCGCGCGCCTGGCCGAGCGCGAACGGGCTTATGCGCGGCGCCTGCGCGGCCTGCAGGCGCCGCCGCCCCGGGTGACGGTGGCGCCCGGCGGTTCCCGGTCCGCCACCGTGATCGAGGTACGGGCCCAGGACGCCCACGGCCTGCTGTACCGCATCGGCCGGGCCCTGGAGGACGCGGGCGTCACCGTACGCAGCGCCCACGTCAGCACCCTGGGCGCCAACGCGGTGGACGCCTTCTACGTCACGGACGCCGACGGCCGCCCCCTGCCGCCCGCCACCGCGGAAGAGGTGGCCCAGGCGGTGGAGCGCGCCCTGAAGTGAGCGGAGCGGCCCCGCTCCTCCCGGGTCCGCGACGGGTGGAGCCGGAGGGGTCGGCGGGGCGCCGTGGCGCGCCCCGCGCACCTGGGGAGACCGCCCCCGTCCGCCTCTTCGGGTAGCCCGGGACGTTCTGTACCGTGGGGCGGATACTCTAGAAGCCGATTGACTCCACCCCCGACCCCGAGGATCGACGACCGCCGTGTTCGATACGCTTTCCGACCGCCTGGCGAGTACTTTCAAAAATCTCCGGGGCAAGGGGCGCCTCTCCGAGGCGGACATCGACGCCACCGCGCGCGAGATCCGTATCGCCCTGCTCGAAGCGGATGTCGCGCTCCCCGTCGTCCGCGCCTTCATCAAGCAGGTGAAGGAGCGCGCGCTGGGCGCCGAGGTCTCCCAGGCGCTGAACCCCGCCCAGCAGGTCATCAAGATCGTCAACGAGGAGCTCATCGGCATCCTCGGCGGCGAGACCCGGCGGCTCCGCTTCGCCAAGCAGCCGCCGACGGTCATCATGCTCGCCGGTCTGCAGGGTGCCGGTAAGACCACGCTGGCCGGCAAGCTGGGCCGCTGGCTCAAGGCGCAGGGCCACGCCCCGCTGCTGGTCGCCTGCGACCTCCAGCGTCCGAACGCCGTGAACCAGCTCACCGTCGTCGCCGAGCGCGCCGGCGTGGCGATCTTCGCCCCGGAGCCGGGCAACGGCGTCGGCGACCCGGTCAAGGTCGCCCAGGACTCCATCGAGTTCGCCCGCGGCAAGCAGCACGACGTCGTGATCGTCGACACCGCCGGCCGCCTGGGCATCGACCAGGAGCTGATGCAGCAGGCCGCGGACATCCGTGACGCGGTCGAGCCCGACGAGGTCCTCTTCGTCGTCGACGCCATGATCGGCCAGGACGCGGTCAACACCGCCGAGGCCTTCCGCGACGGCGTCGGCTTCGACGGCGTCGTGCTCTCCAAGCTCGACGGCGACGCCCGCGGTGGTGCCGCGCTCTCCATCGCGCACGTCACCGGCAAGCAGATCATGTTCGCCTCCAACGGCGAGAAGCTGGACGACTTCGACGCGTTCCACCCGGACCGCATGGCGTCCCGCATCCTCGGCATGGGCGACATGCTGTCGCTCATCGAGAAGGCCGAGCAGACCTTCAGCCAGGCCGAGGCCGAGAAGATGGCGGCCAAGCTGCAGAAGGGTCCGAAGGAGTTCACGCTCGACGACTTCCTGGCCCAGATGGAGCAGGTCCGCAAGATGGGCTCCATCTCCAAGCTGCTCGGCATGCTGCCCGGCATGGCGCAGATGAAGGACCAGATCAACAACCTCGACGAGCGCGACGTCGACCGCACCGCCGCGATCATCAAGTCGATGACCCCCGGCGAGCGCCAGGACCCGACGATCATCAACGGCTCGCGTCGCGCCCGTATCGCACGCGGTTCGGGTGTGGACGTCAGCGCCGTGAAGAGCCTGGTCGAGCGCTTCTTCGACGCCCGCAAGATGATGTCGAAGATGGCCCAGGGCGGCGGCATGCCGGGGATGCCGGGCATGCCCGGGATGCCGGGGATGGGCGGCGGCGCCAAGAAGAAGAAGCAGCAGAAGAAGGCCAAGGGCAAGCAGCGCAGCGGCAACCCCATGAAGCGCAAGGCCGACGAGCAGGCCGCCGCGGCCCGCCGCGAGGCCGCCCAGAACGGCAACCCGCTCGGTCTTCCGCAGGGCGGCCAGAACGACCCGCAGAACTTCGAACTGCCGGAGGAATTCAAGAAGTTCATGGGCTGAGCCCCGTCCCGCAGCGGCCCTCCGCCCGCACGGCCCCGCCCGGTACACCCCGGCCGGGGCCGTCCGCGTACCCGGAGCGGGGACGCTCCGCGTGGAGCGGGGTGCCGTTGGCGAGCTCGGCCGGGTTCAGGCCCAGTGCGACGGCGGCGGTGGCCCCCACATCCGCGAGCGACGCGGCGTCCGGGAGGCGCTCGGCGGCCTCGGCACCGGGGCGATGGATCAGCACCGGCACGTACTCCCGGGTGTGGAAGGCGTGCCCGACCGTGGGGTCGTTGCCGTGGTCACCGGTGACGATCAGCCGGTCGCCGGGTGCGGTGAGCAGCGGCAGCAGCGCCGCGATCCCCTCGTCCACCCGCCGCAGCACCGCCGCGTACCGGTCCGGGTCCTGCTGGTGTCCGGCCAGGTCGGTCTCCTGCACATTGCTGACCACCAGCGCCGCCGCCTCCTCCGCCGCCGCCCCCTCGGGCCCGGCCCGCGCGTCCCTCTTGGCCCCCACGCCCCGCCCGGCTGCTCTCTCCTGCCCCGCACCTTCGCCCCGCCCCGCTGCCCGGACCGCGTCCACCGTGTGCTTCAGCACCTTCCCGGTGTCCACCGCCGGCAGCCGAACCGCCGCGCCGCAGGCGAGGATGTCGGCCGCCTTCCCGACGAGCGTGACGGGAACCCCCGCGCGGGCGGCGGCCTCCGGCAGCTGCCGGGTGTGGTCCAGCGGCGCGCCCAGATGCTGCACCTGCAGACCGCCGTTGCGGTAGAAGCCGCTGGCCGGGGTGTCCAGCCCGACCGTGCCCGCCTCCCCGTGCCGGACGAACCCGGCCAGCGGCCCGTCGGCATGGCCGCCCACCGCGATCACCCGGGCCACCGGCGCGACCGTCCTGACCACCCGCGCCACGGCCAGCACCTGTGCGAACGACGCCTCCGCCAGCCGCGCCGAGGCGTTCCAGTTGATGCCGGGGTCGGCCTCCAGGTTGTCGTGCACCAGCACACCCCCGTCGACCACCACCAGCGGCTTCCCGTCGAGCGGTTCCGTACGGTGCCCGGCCGCCCGCAGCGCCGCGGTGACCTCCTGCAGGTGCTCGGCGAGCCGCGCCACCGTCACCCGGCTGAAGTCGGCGCCCATCATCGTCTGATGTCCCGCGTACGTGTCCGCGCCCGGATAACCCAGCGCCGCCCGGCCGGCCGCTACCGGCAGCGCGGGGCGCGGCGCGAGGTCCGGGTGCGGGCGGACCGCGCCCAGCCCGAGCGCGCCGAACGAGGGCAGTTCCAGAGGGCGGCCGGTCGCCGCACGGTGGTGGTCGAGGAGATGGCCGAGGGTGTCGGCTTCGGCGTCGCCGGGGCGCAGCGCTCCGGCATCCGGCATCGCGCCGATGCCGAGGCCGTCGACGACGAGGATGACGATCGTGCTCATGGCGGTTCCTGGCGTCCGAGACGGATGAGGCGTGCAGGAGGCGGCGGGTACCGGCGGGCCGGCGGGCCGGCGGACCGGTAAACCCGTGTCAGTAGGCCGGTACGTCAATAAGGCCTCCCCAAGGGGTCGTAGAGGCCGCTGAGTTTCGGCGTGCCCGAGGACAGTCCGGAGACGACCGCGACGGTGCTGCGGGTGACGAAGATCTGCGTACGGAACGCCAGCACGGCGGTGTCTCCGGCCCGCGCGTCACCGGGGGCGAGCAGCCGGTAGTAGTCGATGTTCGCCGCGGGCGCGTCCTCGACCCGCAACCGCGCCCCGGTCCGCGGGATCAGCGCTTCCTTGGCGCGGCCCCGGGGATAGAAGCCGCCCCCGTACAGCGCGGGCCGTCCGTCGGCGAGCGTGTGGGCGACCTCGCTGACGTACACGTAAGCGGGTCGCTCCGGCTGCTCGTGGTCCACCGCGTGCAGCGGCGTGGTGCCGGTCAGGGCGTGACCGGGCTCGCCGTGCGTCGCGTCCAGCCGGGCCAGCAGCGGCAGGGTGGCCATCGACGTGGCGCTCGGCGCGCTGAGCTTGAGGTCCGTGTGTCCGCGGGCGGCGAGCCGCCCGACGGCCCTACGGGCCAGCGCGAAGTTGGGCGTCGGCCGCGGCTCCCCGGTCTCCGGATCGCACAGCACGCACGGGAACGCCGTCACACCGGCCACCCGGATCCCCGGCAGCCGCTCGGCCTCATCGAGGAACTCGTCCAGCCCGCCTGAACCCTCAGGCCCTCCCAGCCCGCCCGGGCTTCCCGGCCGCGCAGGTGCGCCGTCACGGCTGTCGAGCCGTACGCCGCCCTCCTGCCCCGGGTAGACGGCTCCGGGGGCGCCCGCCAGCCGGATCAGTACGTCCTGCACGTATCCGAGGCGGGTGGCGGCGTCCGAGACGGCCCGGGCGTTCGCCAGGTCGTAGACGGTGACGGTCTCCGGGCGCCAGGCGAGCATCTCGGGCAGCGCACGGGCCGGGATCTGTACGAGATGGCCGAGGTTGCCGGCCTGCGCGCCCGCCGCGTGCAGGACGCGGGCCTCGGGTCCGTCGATGGCCGCGAACCGGGGGATGTGCCGGGCGATGGCCTCGATCAGCTCGGGGTTGCGGCCGAGCTGCTTGACGACGAACCACAGCGACAGCCCGAGCCGGTCCGCCTCCCGGGCGAGCAGCGCGGCATTGGACTCGATGGCGTCCAGGTCCATGACGTACGTGTCCGGCGGAATGGCCCCGGAGTCGTGCAACTCGGCCGCGAAGGCGACCAGTTCCGGATTGCGGTGGAGGACGGCGTCGAGGAACACGATCAGTCCCCTGTCTCGCGAAGGTCGTGCAGTGACCGGCGCAGGATGTCCAGCACGAGGTCCGCGCCGGCCCGCATGGGATTGATCCGTACGGTCCACTCCGCGAGCCCCGGCACGTCCTCCAGGGACGAGCTCGACATGCGGTAGAACAACGGGGCGATCTCGTAACGGGAGTTGGAGCCGATGGGGTAGGGCGCCGCCCCGTACCGCGCCGCCACGGCGGGCAGTGCGCGGGCCACCGGCCGGTCCAGCCGCACCAGCAGGCAGCGGTCCTGTGCGTTCGCGACACGGACCTCGGCGACGCCGGGGACCTCCCCGGCCGCCAGCCGCGCGGCCACCTCGGCGCCCACGGCGGACTGCAACGACCACATGACCGGTACGTGGGCGAGGGCGCGCAGCGCATCGAGCGCCTGATGTCCCTGCACCTGCCCGCCCCCGGAGTAGTTGTCGGCGTGCACACGTGCCACCAGGTCGGCGGAGCCCACCACCGCCCCGACGCCCTCCGGGCCGTGCAGCTTGAAGAGGGAGAAGCAGGAGGCGTCGGCACCCAGCTCCACCCCGCTCCTCGGGACCCGCATGACCGCGTAGTTGTCGTCGACGACCGTCCGGACGCCCGCCGCCCGGCAGGCCGTGAGCACCTCGCCCGGGTCGTAGGAGTCGGCCAGCCGCTGCCGGGCGTGCTGCACGAACGCCCAGCAGAACCGCCCGCTCGCCAGCGCCTCCGCCAGCGCCGCCCGGTCGTTGAAGTCCACCTCGGTCACCGCCGCGCCCGAACCCCGCAGGGTGACGGCGGTGGTGCGGTAGACCGGTGCGCTGTGGATGAGCAGCGGGTCGCCCGCGACGAGCGCCGCGGAGAGCGCGGCGCGGATCGCCCCGGTGCCCGCGCCCTGGACGAGGGCGGCGTCCTCGGCCCCGAAGAAGTCGGCGAGTACGGCCTCCACTCCCGCGGTCGTACGCGGCCGGCCCAGACCGGGCACGACTCCGGCGTCCGCCTCGAAGAGCCGCTCCCCTTCGAAGTGCCGTGCTACGCACTCCATCAGGCGGTACTGCCGCGTGACGGCCTCCTCCAGCGGCACGGTCGGCAGTGGGAAGGTCTCGGGCAACAGGGATTCCCGTGCGGACATCTCAGGCCACCTCCTCCGTACGTGAGCCGGTGAGGAAGCGGAGCGGATTGCGGCGGGTCATGAGGTCGATCACGTCGTCGTCCACTCCTGCCGCCCTGAGTCGCGGCAGGAACGAGCGGAACAGGTGGCCGTACCCCTGGCCGCCTTCGTCCCGCAGATAGCCGTGCCGGGAGATGTCGCAGCTGAGCAGTGCCCGGTCGGCGTGCCCGGCCGCCAGCAGCGCGAGCAGCAGCCGCAACCGGGTCGCGTCGCTCCGGTAGCTCTCCTTGCCCACCGTGTCGAAGGCGACGTACGCGCCCTGCTCCGCCAGGTCCCGGTGCACGGCCGGGTCGTCCAGCAGGTCCTGGTGGCCGATGCAGATCCGGTGCGGTGGCAGGCCTTCGGCGGCGAGCAGCGCCAGCTGGGCGGGGCCGCCCCGGCCGAGCTGTGCATGCGTGACCACGGACAGGCCGGTGGCCACGGCGGCCCGCGCGGCCGCCGTGAGCGTACGCGCCTCCGGTTCGCTCGGCCGGTCTCCGTGGCTCCCGACCTCCCCTATGACGCCGGGGAGCACCCGCCCCGGCCCGATGCCTTCGGTGATCTCCCGCACCAGCGTGCCGGTCAGCTCCTCGACGCCGGCCCCGTCGACCTCGGAAGGGTGGAACGGCTCGTAGTACCAGCCGGTGGCCGCCACGACCGGCACGCCGGAGGCCGCGGAGATCCGGGCGAGCGCCGCCACGTCGCGGCCCATGCCCCGGCAGGTCGGTTCGATGACCAGCGCGAGCCCGAACACTTCGCGCAGCTCGGCGAGTTCGGCCGTGACCGCGTCCGCGTGGCGGCCGTCGAGCACCGCTTCGCGTTCGCCGTCCCGGCGCAGGTCGAGCGCCAGGTGCTCGTGCGCGAGCACGGGGCCCCGTACGGCGGCGGGGGAGAGGGGACCGGTGACGGTCCGGATGTCGTGCATGGTGCTGCCTTGCTTCCTTCCTGCCGGTGGGCCGCCCCCGAAGGGACAGGCCGTGGGCCTCTGGGACCTCGGCCTTTCGAGGGGGCTCGCGCCCCGTTCCGAACGCCGCCCGGGGCGCGTACGGACCGCCTCAGCTCTTGACGGGTATGAACAGGTCCAGCCAGTACAGGACGTTGAGGACGATGCCGCCGACGATCACGGCGGCGGGTGCCGCGGCCATGCGGACCACGACCCGGCCCATCGCCTCGTTCAGCAGGTAGAGCCCGCCGACGATGAGGATGCCGAGGCCGCCGCCCATGGCGTCGGCCGCCATCAGCGAGCCGAAGAGGATGGCCAGCCGCAGTGATTCGCTGATCGCGCCGCGCAGGTGCTCCGAGGAGTCCCGGACCGACGGCAGCCTCCCCAGCACCCGGCCGATCCAGGAGAGCGCCAGTACCTCGGCGGCGAAGACCAGGGCCCCGCACATCAGCGCCAGCCAGGGGCTCGGCAGGAGATAGCCGATCGGGTAGACCAGGGTGAAACCGACGATGCCGTACGCGCCCGACGCCAGCGCCGTGGTGGCGATCAGCGGGACGAAGCCGAAGACGCGGTAGAAGTCCACCTGGGCCGCGCCGCTGTAGTCACCCTTGGCGATCAGGAAGCTGGTCGCCTCACCGCCGCCCAAGACGTGCATCTGTGCCAGCAGGCAGACCCCGGCACCCAGCAGCATGAACAGTGGCAGGTGCTTCCGGAGCCGGGTCGCGCTCGCGCTGAACAGCGAGGCCGTCGGATCGTCGTCGCCCGCCGCCTGCTCCGCTGTGCCGTCGCCGTTCGCGGCCCGTTCGGCCTGCTCCGCGCGGCGCTGCCGCAGGTCCTTGGAGACGGCGAACGCGATCAGCATCAGCACACCCACCGCCATGGCGACGGCTCCGGCGAAGACGTTCGGCCACAGCTTCATCGTGGCGACGACCAGGACCAGCTCCACCACGCCGGCGATGCCGCCGCGCAACGTGCCGAACTGCTTGGTGATGGCCAGCACCGGGAAGAGCGTGAAGAGGAAGAGGATCGGCGTCGACATCTGCTGCATCGCGGTGAGGAAGTCGACCGGGAGGTCGTGCGCGAGGCTGTTGGCGCCGTTGAGCCCGAAGACGACGACCGCGCCCCAGGCAGCGCCGAGGACCGGCGCCAGCCACTTCTTCGGGGAAAGGATGCCGAGGATGTCGGTGGGCAGGAAGAGCAGCCACGGATTCAGCACTCCGGTGGAGAGCGCCATCGGCGCGCCCAGCCCGAAGATGAAGCCGGCGGAGAGCCCGAACGACACGGCCGTGGTGGCGCTGCGGGTCGTACGCCCCTGGATGAAGTCCAGCATGAAGGGGCGCACGCCGTCATTGAAGACGGCCAGGGCCAGATGCGAGACGAAGGCCGTCAGGGCGCAGAGGGCGATGACGGTCAGCTGCTGCGGCAGCGACAGGCCGAGATCTGTGCTGCCGGCGGCTGCGGCGGTGATGTTCCCACTCACGGCTCACTCCTCGATGCCCGGTCCGGATCAGGCGCCGTGAGCCGCGATGGCGCGGGCGACGACGGGGGTGACGGCGTCGATCTGGTCCATGCCGAAGCCGAAGACCTTCTTCCCGTCGCCGATGAGCGCGCTCACCTCGTCCTCGGTGGGGACGGAGCGGCCGAAGGTGTGGCAGGCGGCGCTGCCCATCAGGCCCAGCAGGACGCCGAGGGAGGCGCCGGCGCCGGTGTGGCAGGTGCCGAGGTAGTAATCGGCCTGCCCCGCGCGCAGCTTCATCGCCGCGTCCATGTCGCTGGAGACGGCGACATGGACGCCGTCCAGGGACAGTTTCTTCACTGTCTCGGCGACCTCGACCTTGCCGACACCGCCGGTGAGGATCCTCGTCATGGCACGTCCCTTCTGACTGCGTTCTTACGGAGCACGGCGAGGTGCATCGCCAGGAAGTTGATCTCGGAGGCGGGCAGTGCGGCGCCCAGCTCCCGCTCGGCGCGTAGGGAAACGACGCGGGCACGTGCGACGGCGTCGGGGTGGCCGGCGAGCTCCGCCGCCACCTCCTCGTCGGTGCGGAACTGTGCGACGGGTTCACCGCTCAACAGCCGGGTGAGGGCCATCACGAGGTGGCTGGTGAGCATCCCGGCACTCTCCTCGGTGACCGTGTGCCCCTCGTCGGCCAGGGCGGCCAGCTCCTCCTCGACGAACCGTGTGACCTGCTGCGGTGCCTGTCCGCTGTCCCGGAAGAGCTGGATGCGGAGGGCGAGTCTGTCCTCCATGGGCCGTCCTTTCCTCGCGATGCCTGAGGTGTCCGCGGTATCGACAGTAACCAGGATTCTGGATATTGACGAGGGTCGGGAGCATTCTTTTTCGAACGAGTGACGGACTCTCGCTGTGGTTGACGAAGGCTCTCGTGGCGCGGGACGCGGCTGCGCCGAAGTCGCGGTCATGACCGCGGACGGGGCCGGGAGGGAACGCCGAGGCTGACCTCCGGCGCCCTCGCGTCGGAGATCAGTACGACGGCATGCGCTCGCCGCGCAGTACTTCCTCCTGCAGATCGGTGACGACGGACAGGTCCAGCCCGTCCCGTACCGCACTCAGGGCTCCTGCTCCCTGCGCGCGCCCTATGAGCGCGGCGCTGGAGTTACGGAGGGACAGATCGCGGGTGAGCTCATCGCCCAGCGGCAGTACGTCGACGTCCGGCCCGAGGTGGTCCTGGGCCTCGTCGAGATTCCATACCGTGGCGTCCACCTCGCCACGTGCGAACAGGTCCCGCAGTTGCATGTATGACGACTCCACCCATTGAATGTCGTCGCGTCCGTCGAACACGCGCCCGGCCAGCATCCGCAGGTCCTCCGACGCGGAGTCGACGGCCACCCGCAGTCCCGGCGTCTCCGGATCGACGCCGTGCCGCAGCAGCAGGCCGTGTGCGCCGACGTACGTGGCCGGACCGAGGTCGGCGACCAGCTCCAGGGGAAGCTCGTCGAGGAACCGGTCGGCGGCGAACCGGGAGAGTACGACCAGGTCGACCTTGCTCGCCAGCAGGGCTTCGACGCGGGTCGCCGCGCCCCGCATGAACGTGATGGCGAACGGGGCGCCGGCGTCCTCGAAGGCCGTCCGCAGGCCGGTGGCCAGGCCTTCGTACCGTCGTGAATAGGGGAGGGGCATGGCGGCGAGGAGGGTGCCGAGGCCCGACAGGCGCCACAGTATGGTGCGGTCGGCCCGCACGAGGAAGGTGCCGAGGTGGCCGCGGGCCACCGTCTCGATCGCGCCGGCCTCCTCCAGCAGCTGGAGGGCGGCCTGGACCGTGCCGTTGCCCACGCCGAGCTCCTCGGCGAAGTCCCGGACGCGCGGGAGCCGGGTGTCCTCCTCGTGATGGAGCAGCAGAACCGCGAGCTGACGGGCAGCCAGCCCGTTGCGCGTGAGGAACCGCTCGTCGACACTGTTCACGCAAATGACAATAACCAGGATTCTGGATTTTGCCAAGGAGTTTCCTCGAACGAGTGGATGGGTGCGAGGCGGTGGCCGGTGTCACCGGTTCCCCGGTGGCGGACGTCATTCGCGGCACGCACGGCAGTCCGTCAACGCCTGGCCGTGGTGCATCGGCGAACGACGTCCGCTCCTTTCCCGCGACTGCGGTGGGGTACGGCGCGGTGGCAGGCCGACGCGCTCAGCGCGTCCGGGCGATCAGGTAGCGGAAGACGTTCGGCATCCAGACCGTACCGTCCGTGCGCTGGTACGGATGCAGGGCTTCCGACAGCTCCTTCTCCACCTGTGCGGGATCGGCGACCTCCAGCGCGGCATCGAACAGACCCGTCGACAGCAACCCGCGCATCGCACTCGGCAGGTCCGCGTATCCGAACGGGCAGGCGACCCGGCCCGAGCCGTCCGGCCGCAGTCCCACCCGCTCCGCCTGCTCCTCCAGGTCGTCCCGGCCGCTGGGGCGCCAGCCGCCCGTACCGGGCGAGGTCGTCCGGTCGAGGGAAAGGGAAGGATCCGCGAGCCGTTGCGCCACTCGGAGGACGCCGGCCGTCGCGCACCGCTCGACCGGGCCCCAGCCGCCCAGGACCACCGGGCTGCCGCGCTCGGCGAGAGCCGTCGCCGTCTGCAGGGCGGCTGCCAGCCCTTCGGTGCTGCTGGCGCAGCCCACCGGATGGAACGCCGTCACCATGTTGAAGCGGCGTTCGGGCCCTTCCATGCACTCCGGCCCGCCGTGCGCCAGGCGTGCGGCGAACGTTCCGGAGCCGGTGCCCGGTTCCGGGCCCGCTTCGGGTGTCAGCCGCTCGCGGGCCAGCCGCAGCCTGGGCTCGTCCACGTCCACGCCGCTGACCTGCGCCCCACGGGTGGCCGCCATGAGCAGGGCGAGACCTGAACCGCAACCCAGCGCCAGCAGGCGGGTGTGCGGACCGACGTCCAGGCGCTGGTACACGGCCTCATACAGCGGCACCAGCATCCGTTCCTGGATTTCGGCCCAGTCGCGGGCGCGAGCCCCCGAACCGGAGCCGTCCGGTGCCGGGTGACCGGAAGGGCCGGAACGCTGGAGGCCGTGCTGTACGAGCGTGGGTGTCATGGAAAGCGCCCCTATCCGCCGAGAGCCCGAGCTCAAGAAAACGATCTTCCGCCCCCGATTTGCTGCGCTGTGCCCCCCGATCCAGACAACCCCCCATCGATCCCAGAGTCCAGGGGTTGCGCCCGGTTGTCTACCGCGCGCCCCCGTTTGCGCCCTCCAGGCGCCACCCGGCCGGCGGCGGGGGCGGGAGCGGGCGCCGTCCGGCGCCGTTCACCCGCTCCGACAGGCCTGTCACCCGGGTGGCGTACGCCCTCTCGTACCTCCGGCCGTAGGGCGTCCGGAACGCCGTGGACGGGGCGGCGCCGGGCGGTCGTGGCCGCCCGGGTAGCATCGCAGTGATCATCAGTCGACTCTGAGGCGAAGCGGCTCCTTCGGGGCCCGCGGGGTGCCGGACAGCGGGACGTCCACGGACCGTCCGCCCCTCGGGAGGCGCCGGACGTACATCGGGTACGGGCCGGCCGGGTTACCCGGTGCGCGCTTCCTCCGGAGAACTGCGCACCCGTCCTCCGCGCGGCGCATGACCGGAAACTGACCGGTACGTGCAAATTATTTGAGATGCCCCGGAATAGGAACACTGGGCGGTACCGGCTCGTTGTCACGACGTGAGCACGACACCTGTTCTCGCCGCCGAGCTGGCGCTCGCCTGGGCCGACATTCAACGGCACCATTCCGAGCTGCCGGACTTGGCCGCGCCCGAATCCCTGATCGGAGAGTCCTCGTCCGCCTGCGGCGCCGAGCTCTCCTTCGAACGGCTGCTCCATGAGGCAGTGCACGGCATCGCCGCGTCCCGCGGCGTCCGCGACACCTCACGTGCCGGTCGCTACCACAACCGCCGATTCCTGGCGATCGCCGAGGAGCTGGGCCTGGACCACGCCGACGAGCCGCACCCCAGCAGCGGCTTCTCCCTGGTCACGCTCACCCCCGAAGCCAGAAGGCGGTACCGCCCCACCATCGAGCGGCTCGGCAGAGCCCTCAAGGCGCACACCGTCGCCACCGCGGCCGACAGCAGCCGGAGCTTCCGTGGCCCGGCGGCCCGGCACGGCTCCTCCGGTGGCGGCGTACGGGTCAAGGCCGTCTGCGACTGCGGGCGCAACGTAAGGGTCGTTCCCTCCGTGCTCGCCCAGGCCCCCATCATGTGCGGCGGCTGCGGCAAGCCGTTCCGCATCCCTGAGGTGGCCGCGGTCGGCTGACCGCGACGTCCGGGCCGGCCGCCCGCAGTGCCGGCGGCCGGCCGGGCCCGAGCGGGTGAGGCGCGGACCGGCCTGGTCAGGGCGGTGGTGAGGCGCCCGGGGTCAGCCGGCCCGCACGCGTATGGCACAATGACTAGCTGTACTCGACAGCCGCACAGGACCCCTCTCTCCTCCGGCTGACGCGTCCATCGGGCACTCGGGTACCGCAACCCCACGTGGCATCTCGTTGTGCCCAACCACGTCAACACCAGGAGACACCACTCCCGTGGCAGTCAAGATCAAGCTGAAGCGTCTGGGCAAGATCCGTTCGCCTCACTACCGCATCGTCGTCGCCGACTCCCGTACCCGCCGTGACGGCCGGGCCATCGAGGAGATCGGCCTGTACCACCCGGTGCAGAACCCCTCGCGCATCGAGGTCGACTCCGAGCGTGTCCAGTACTGGCTGGGTGTCGGCGCGCAGCCGACCGAGCCCGTCATGGCCATCCTCAAGGTCACCGGCGACTGGCAGAAGTTCAAGGGTCTGCCGGCTCCGGCCCCGATGAAGGTCGCCGAGCCCAAGGCCGACAAGCGCGCCCTCTTCGAGGCCGCCGCCAAGGACGCCGGTGACGAGCCCAAGGGTGAGGCCATCACCCCCAAGGCCAAGAAGGCTGACAAGAAGGCGGACGAGGCCGAGGCCGAGACGGCCAAGTCCGAGTCGACCGAGGCCTGAGCATGCTCGAGGAGGCTCTTGAGCACCTCGTCAAAGGCATCGTTGACAACCCCGACGACGTGCAGGTCGCCTCGCGCAATCTGCGCCGCGGGCGCGTCCTGGAGGTCCGGGTCCACCCGGACGACCTCGGCAAGGTGATCGGCCGTAACGGCCGCACCGCGCGCGCTCTGCGCACCGTCGTGGGTGCCCTCGGGGGCCGCGGCATCCGCGTCGACCTCGTCGACGTGGACCAGGTCCGCTGAGCATCGGAACACCGGCACGGGCCGGGGAGGGCTTCGGCCCGCCCCGGCCCGTGCCGGTTTGCGGCGGCGTTCGGCCGGCCGCGACCATCAATTGAGGAATCACGATGGCGAGCACCGCCTCCGCGAGAGCGGCGGCGGATCAGCCGCAAGGAAAGGCAAGGCGCACTCGTGCAGCTGGTTGTCGCGCGGATCGGACGCGCCCACGGGATCAAGGGCGAGGTCACGGTGGAGGTGCGCACGGACGAGCCCGAGCTGCGGCTCGCACCGGGCGCGGTCCTGACCACCGACCCCGCGTCCGCCGGCCCGCTGACCATCGAGACCGGTCGCGTGCACAGCGGACGGCTGCTGCTGCGCTTCGAAGGCGTGAAGGACCGTACGAGTGCCGAGGCGCTCCGTAACACCCTCCTGATCGCCGAGGTGGACCCCGAGGAACTTCCGGACGACCCCGAGGAGTTCTACGACCACCAGCTCATCGATCTCGACGTGGTGACCGAGGCCGGCGTCGAGGTCGGCCGGATCACCGAGATCTCCCACCTGCCGTACCACGACCTGCTCATCGTCGAGCGCCCCGACGGAAGCCAGGTCATGATCCCGTTCGTCGCGGAGATCGTGCCGGAGATCGACCTGGAGGAGCAGCGCGCGGTGATCGCCCCGCCGCCGGGACTGCTGGACGACGCCCAGGCGGAGGTCGCCTCCAGCCGGGACGCGGCAGCCGACGAGGGCTCTGCCGGCGCGCCCGGAAGCGGTGCCGCGTCCGAGAGCGGCCAGGCACCGCGCGGTGAGGACTGACATGCGCCTCGACGTCGTCACGATCTTCCCCGAGTACCTCGAACCGCTGAACGTCTCCCTGGTCGGCAAGGCGCGCGCCCGCGGGCAGCTGGACGTACGCATCCACGACCTGCGTGAGTTCACGCACGACAAGCACAACACCGTCGACGACACCCCGTACGGCGGCGGCCCCGGCATGGTCATGAAGCCCGAGCCGTGGGGCGAGGCGCTGGACTCGGTCATCGAGTCGGAGGAGGGCGAGGAGCGGCCGGTGATCGTCGTTCCGACGCCCAGCGGCCGGCCCTTCACCCAGCAGCTCGCCGTCGAGCTGTCCGAGAAGCCCTGGCTGGTCTTCACCCCGGCCCGCTACGAAGGCATCGACCGCCGCGTCATCGAGGAGTACGGCGACCGGCTGGACGTCCGCGAGGTCTCCATCGGCGACTACGTCCTGGCCGGCGGCGAGGCCCCGGTGCTGGTCATGGTCGAGGCCATCGCCCGTCTCCTCCCGGGAGTGCTCGGCAATGCCGCGTCCCACCAGGACGACTCCTTCGCCCCCGGGGCGATGGCCGACCTCCTCGAAGGCCCGGTCTATACCAAGCCTCCGGAGTGGCGCGGCCGCGGCATCCCTGAGGTGCTGCTCAGCGGTCACCACGGCAAGATCGCCCGCTGGCGGCGCGACGAGGCGTTCCGCCGTACGGACCGGAACCGCCCGGACCTGATCGAACGCGCCGACCCTGCCGCCTTCGACAAGAAGGACCGCGAGATCCTCTCCATCCTGGGGTGGGCTCCGGGACCCGACGGCCGATTTGGGCGGACGGCCGAGCCCGTGGAAGAATAGGCCGCTGCTGTGCGTCCGGCGTGCGCCCCTGCCACAGGGGGAACGACGCCCGCCCGACGGACCGGCACCCGAACATTCTCGTTCGGCTTCCGAACCATCATCACGAATTCCGCTGATGACCTGTGGCATCAGCGAAGAAAGCAGTAGGTCATGCACCTTCTCGACTCCGTCGACGCCGCGTCGCTGCGCAGCGACATCCCCGCGTTCCGCCCGGGTGACACCGTCAACGTCCACGTCCGCGTCATCGAGGGCAACCGCTCCCGTGTGCAGCAGTTCAAGGGCGTCGTCATCCGCCGCCAGGGCGCCGGCGTGCGCGAGACCTTCACGGTCCGCAAGGTCAGCTTCTCCGTCGGCGTCGAGCGCACCTTCCCGGTGCACACCCCGATCGTCGAGAAGATCGAGGTCGTGACCCGCGGTGACGTCCGTCGCGCCAAGCTGTACTACCTCCGCGAGCTGCGCGGCAAGGCCGCCAAGATCAAGGAGAAGCGCGAGAGCTGAGCAGCCGTACGGTGTCCTTACACCCGGGCCGGATAGGCTCTGGGCTCGATGGACACCGACGCACAGCCTTCCACGCTTCCGGAGCGCGACTCCTCTCCCGCCCCTGACCAAGGGGCGGAGCGGGGGTCGCGCTCCGCGCGTTTCTCCCGGCGGCGGCAGCGGGCCGGACAGTCGTCCGCTGAGACGTCCGGCGAAGGCACGGCGGAGGAGACCGCCGAGAGCCGCGAGGAAGGCGGCGAGGAGGCCGCTGCGCGCCCGCTGCTGCGCCGCGGGCCGGTTCTGCTGGTACTGGCCTGTCTGGCCTTCGTGGGGCTGCTCAGCGCCTTCGTCGTCCAGCCGTTCCTGATCCCCAGCTCGTCGATGGAGAACACCCTCCAGGTCGGCGACCGGGTCCTGGTGAACAAGCTGGCGTACCGCTTCGGCGACGAGCCGCGCCGGGGAGACGCCGTCGTGTTCGACGGCACCGGATCATTCGTCCAGGAGGCGCCGGCGGGCAACCCGGTGACGCGGCTGCTGCGCGGTGCCGGGGCCGCCGTGGGGCTGGTGCCGGCCGCGGAGACGGACTACATCAAGCGCGTGATCGGCATCGGCGGGGACCGGGTGACCTGCTGCGACGAACGGGGGCGGATCAAGGTGAACGGCAAGCCGGTGGACGAGTCCTACCTCCACCCCGGGGACAGCCCCTCGGAGGTGCCCTTCGACGTGGTCGTCCCCGAAGGCAAGCTGTGGGTCATGGGGGACCACCGCGCCAGGTCCAGCGACTCCCGCGATCACCTGGGGGGCCCGGGCGGCGGCACCGTACCGCTGGACAAGGTGATCGGCCGCGCCGACTGGATCGGCTGGCCCGTCGGCCGCTGGACGTCCCTGGAGCGCCCGCGCGCGTTCGACGGCATACCGGCTCCGGCAGGGGCGCATGGGTAACAGAGGGCGCCCGCGCCACGGACAGCACCGGGAAGGCGCTCGACAGGAGAACGACGGCAGGGACGCGTACGGCTCCGCCCCGGACGGCGCGCACGACTCCGGTATGCCCGGTACCGACATCTATGGTGCTGACGTCCGTGCGAGTGGCACCGGGACACGTACCACCCTTCCGGCGACCGGCGGCCGGGCCGAACGCAGGCGCCAGGCCAAGCGCATCAAGAGACGCAGACAGCGCTCCTATCTGAAGGAGATCCCGATCCTGATCGGGGTGGCGCTGGCGATCGCGCTGGTCCTGAAGACGTTCCTCGTACAGGCTTTCGTGATCCCCTCGGGCTCCATGGAGCAGACGATCCAGATCGGCGACCGGGTGCTCGTCGACAAGCTGACCCCGTGGTTCGGAGCCGAGCCGCAACGAGGGGACGTGGTCGTCTTCAAGGACCCGAACCGCTGGCTGGCGGGGGAGCGCACCACCGTGGCCGACGACCCGGTCGGCGTCAAGCAGATGAAGGAAGCCCTCACGTTCATCGGGCTGCTGCCGTCGGCGGACGAGCAGGACCTGATCAAGCGCGTGATCGCGGTCGGCGGCGACACCGTCAAGTGCTGCGACAGGAAAGGCCGCGTCACGGTCAACGGGACGCCGCTGAGCGAGCCGTACGTCCATCCGGGCAACCCGCCCTCGCAACTGAAGTTCGAGGTCACCGTGCCGACCGGGCGGCTCTTCGTGATGGGGGACCACCGCTCCAACTCCGCCGACTCCCGCTACCACCTCGACGAGCCGTACCGCGGCACGGTGGCGGAGAGCAGCGTCGTGGGCCGTGCCGTGGTGATCGCCTGGCCGTTCAAGCACTGGCGGCGCCTGGAAGAGCCCGATACGTACGCTTCTGTGCGCGACGCGCCGGGCGCACCGGCGACGGAGGCAGCAGCGCCGCATAGTCTGTCACCCGAAGGTTTGACCGTACTCCCGACCCCTGCGGAACTCCCGCTCGTTATGGGAGTGGTGGGCCTGCATCGGTTGACGAGCAGGCGGCGGCTTGGAGTAAGGAGTGAATGTGGGGGACTTGGCGGTCGGCGCACGGTCCGGAACCGAAGAGCCCGAAGAACCAGAGGGGCGCGGTAGGTCCCCCGAGGCGGACGCGGCACATCCGGAGCAGCAGCCGCAGGACGCGCGACAGGAGAGGGAAGAGGAGAACGGCGGCGTGACGACGGAGAAGAAGCCGCGTTCCTTCTGGAAGGAGCTGCCGCTCCTGATCCTCATCGCCCTGGCGTTGGCCCTGCTCATCAAGACTTTCCTGGTGCAGGCGTTCTCGATCCCGTCCGACTCGATGCAGAACACCCTGCAGCGCGGCGACCGGGTGCTGGTGGACAAGCTCACCCCGTGGTTCGGCGCGAAGCCGGACCGCGGCGAGGTCGTCGTGTTCCACGACCCGGGCGGCTGGCTCAACGAGGTGCCCACCCCGACGCCCAATCCGGTCCAGAAGGTCCTCAGCTGGATCGGCCTGATGCCGTCCGCCGAGGAGAAGGACCTGATCAAGCGCGTCATCGCGGTCGGCGGCGACACGGTGGAGTGCAAGGGCACGGGGCCGGTGAAGGTCAACGGCAAGGCGCTCCAGGAGGACTCGTACCTCTTCACGGGGAACACCCCGTGCGGTGACAAGCCCTTCGGTCCGATCAAGGTGCCCGAGGGCCGGATCTGGGTGATGGGCGACCACCGCCAGGACTCCCTGGACTCGCGCTACCACCAGGACCTCAAGGGCAACGGCACGGTGTCGGAGGACGAGGTCGTGGGCCGTGCGTTCACGATCGCCTGGCCGGTCAACCGGTGGTCGCTGCTCCCGGTGCCGGACACCTTCGACCAGCCCGGGCTGAGCCAGGCGATGGCCGCGGCGCCGGCGGCCCTGGGGCTGGCCGGTGCCGTGCCGATCGTGCTGTGGCGGCGCCGCCGGGTGCTCGCCAAGCTGCCCGCGAACGTGGCGGTGGGCGCGACCGGCAAGGAGTCCCGCGACAGCTGACCGCGCGCCCGCAGGTGAGGGATGTGTGTGCTTCCGGCGGACAGGCCGTCGATACGTGGCGGACGTCCGGCAACGGCGTCCGGAACGCCCGGATCGGCCCGTCGGTCGGAGGCTGACTGGGGCGAGTAACCCCGGGTAATGTGCCGTCCCGGATCTTCGACGCGGGGCACGCCCGCGGGGCGGGAGCGCGGGATGAGCGGGACCAAGGTGCGTACGAGCGGCGGCCACGCCCGGACCATGGGCAGTGTGCTGTCCGGGCTGGCGGTGGCCGTCGGCTGCGTGCTGTTCCTGGGCGGTTTCATATGGGGCGCGGCGCTCTACCGCCCGTACACCGTGCCGACCGACTCGATGGCGCCCACCATCGGGGTCGGCGCCCGCGTTCTGGCGCAGCAGGTGGACGGCTCCGAGGTACGCCGTGGCGACGTCGTGGTCTTCCGGGACTCCGTATGGGGCGACGTGCCCATGGTGAAGCGGGTCGTCGGAGTGGGTGGCGACAAGGTGGCCTGCTGTGACGCCGGCGGCAAGCTCACCGTCAACGGCAAGCCCGTCGAGGAGCCGTATCTCCAGGGCGACGGCCCGGCCTCGCCCGTCGGCTTCAAGGCCGAGGTCCCCAAGGGGCAGCTCTTCCTGCTCGGCGATCACCGCAGCGACTCCATGGACTCCCGGGTGCACCTCACGGACCGCGACAACGGTGCCGTGCCGCGCAGCGCCGTCGACGCCCGGGTGGATGCCAACGCCTGGCCCGTCGGGAGTTTCGGCATGCTGGAGCGGCCCTCGGGCTTCTCCGGTCTGCCGGGCGGCATCTCCCAGCCGGGCCCCCTGCGGCCCATCATGGCGGCCATCGTGGCCGGCGCGGTGCTGATACTGGGAGGAGCGGCCTACGGGCCGATCGTCAACCGGAGGAGGCGGGCGCGTGTCTGAGGCGGACACCGGCATACAGGAACAGTCCGGAACACCTGCGGGCACGACGCTGCGGCGCGTCTCCCGGGTGATCCTGCTCGACCCCGAGGACCGGGTTCTGCTGATGCACGGCTTCGAGCCGGACGAACCCTCGAAGACCTGGTGGTTCACTCCGGGAGGCGGGCTGGAGGGCACCGAGAGCCGGGAGGACGCGGCGCTGCGGGAACTCGCCGAGGAAACCGGGATCACCGATGCGGAGCTCGGCCCCGTGCTGTGGCGGCGGCACTGCTCGTTCCCGTTCGACGGGCGGCGCTGGGACCAGGACGAGTGGTACTACCTGGCGCGTACACAGGACACCGCGACGCGGCTGAACGGACTGACGGAGCTGGAACGGCGCAGCGTAGCGGGTCTGCGATGGTGGACGGTGGCGGAACTTTCCGCATCCCATGAGACGGTGTACCCGACCAGACTTGCCGAGCTGTTGCGCACACTGCTCGACGAAGGCCCCCCTAGTGCGCCGGTGGTCCTGGAGACCGAGAGTGCCTGACGCACAATAGGGGGACGCACGGCTGAAGGGGATCTGCCATGAGCGCCGAGGACCTCGAAAAGTACGAGACCGAGATGGAGCTGAAGCTCTACCGGGAGTACCGAGATGTCGTCGGACTGTTCAAATACGTGATCGAGACCGAGCGTCGGTTCTACCTCACCAATGACTACGAGATGCAGGTGCACTCCGTCCAGGGTGAGGTCTTTTTCGAGGTCTCGATGGCAGATGCCTGGGTCTGGGACATGTATCGCCCGGCCAGATTCGTGAAGCAGGTCCGGGTCCTCACGTTCAAGGACGTGAACATCGAGGAGCTCAACAAAAGCGACCTCGAACTGCCGGGCGGCTGAGTGACCGTTTCCGCGTGATCGGCTGCGGAGCGGCACATTTCCCTCCAACGGGTGACGGCGTTATGCACAGCCGCTGAGTTGTCCACCAAGATCCAATACTCGGCGGCTCACGCGTCACAGTCGGTGCCGGAGGTGGTGCCGGATGAACGCCACAGCAGAGAACACCGCGGTCGGAAGCGGTGCGGCAGGACCAGTACCGGACCGGCCAGGCCCTTGCCCCGACCCTCGCCCGACGGGATCGGCCGGCTCGACGAGGACGCGACGCAAGCGCCCGCGGGGCCGGGGCAGCCCCGGCGCACGCGGCCGAGGCGGAAGCCGCCGCTCGGGCCTCGGCCGATACGGAGAAGACCTCGCCGCGCGGTGGCTGACGGCCCACGGCATGCGCATCCTCGACCGCAACTGGCGCTGCCGCTTCGGAGAGATCGACATCGTCGCCGCCGACGCCGACGCATTCGTGGTGTGCGAGGTCAAGACCCGGCGCGCGGGGCCTTACGAACACCCCATGGCGGCCGTCACGCCGACCAAGGCCCGCCGCCTGTGCCTCCTCGCCGAACACTGGACCGCAGCGCACGGCGGCCCGCCTCCGGGCGGCATCCGCATCGATGTGGTCGGTGTCCTGCTCCCCGCCCGAGGCGCGCCCGCCGTGTCCCACGTACGGGGGCTGACCTGATGGGATTCGCCCGTACGTGTTCGGTCGCGCTCGTCGGCGTGGAGGGCGTAGTGGTCGAGGTCCAGGCCGACCTCGAACCAGGCGTCGCCGCCTTCACCCTCGTCGGGCTCCCCGACAAGAGCCTCATCGAATCCCGAGACCGGGTGCGCGCCGCCGTGGTCAACTCCGGATCCGAGTGGCCGCAGAAGAAACTGACCGTCGGCCTCAGCCCGGCCTCCGTCCCCAAGGGCGGCAGCGGCTTCGACCTGGCCGTCGCCTGCGCCGTCCTGGGCGCGGCCGAGCTCATCGACCCGCGGGAACTCACCGACCTCGTCATGATCGGCGAGCTGGGCCTCGACGGCCGGGTACGCCCTGTACGCGGCGTCCTGCCTGCCGTCCTCGCCGCCGCCGACGCGGGGTACCGGCAAGTGGTCGTCCCCGAGCGGACCGCCGCCGAGGCCTCGCTCGTCCCGGGCATCTCCGTCCTGGGCGTCCGCAGCCTGCGCCAGCTCATCGCGGTCCTCACCGACGGACCCGTCCCCGAGGAGGAGGACGAGGGCGACGAGCCCGGACGGCCGGACCCGCTGCTCGCCGGACTGGTCGTACCGGGCGCGGGGTCCTGCGCCGAGCCACCTCCCGACGCCCGCCCGCTGGACCTGGCCGACGTCGCAGGTCAGCACGGTGCCCGACGGGCCTTGGAGGTCGCCGCGGCCGGACGGCACCACATCTTCCTCAAAGGGCCACCGGGAGCCGGCAAGACCATGCTCGCCGAACGGCTCCCCGGACTCCTGCCGCCCCTTTCCCCCAAGGAGTCCCTGGAGGTCACCGCGGTGCACTCGGTGGCGGGCCTGCTCCCGCCCGGCCAGCCCCTGGTGAGCCGCCCGCCGTACTGCGCACCGCACCACTCCGCCACCATGGCCTCCCTCGTCGGCGGCGGCAGCGGACTGCCCCGCCCCGGCGCGGTGTCCCTCGCCCATCGCGGCGTCCTGTTCATCGACGAAGCCGCCGAATGCAACGCGAAGGTGCTCGACGCCCTGCGCCAGCCCCTGGAGTCCGGCCACGTCCTGGTCGCGCGGGCCGCCGGGATGATGCGGCTGCCGGCCTCATTCCTGCTGGTCCTGGCAGCGAACCCCTGCCCGTGCGGGCGCCACGGCACCACCACGGGCGGCTGCGAGTGCCGCCCTTCCTCGATCACCCGCTACCGCGCCCGGCTCTCGGGGCCGCTCATGGACCGCATCGACCTGCGGATCGCCGTCGAGCCGGTCGCCCGCAGCGAACTGGTCGCCGGCGCCCGTGGCGAACCCACCGCCGATGTCGCCGACCGGATCCGCGCCGCCAGAGAGCGCGCCGCCCACCGCTTCGAGGGCACGCCCTGGCGGACGAACAACGAAGTCCCCGGACACGAGCTGCGTACCCGGTGGTCCGTGGCCCCGGGCGCACTCGTCCAGGCCGAGCGAGATCTGGAGAACGGCCTGCTCACCGCCCGTGGCCTGGACCGCGTCCTGCGCGTCGCCTGGACGGCGGCGGACCTCGCGGGGCATGACCGCCCGACGGCCGAGGACGTCGACTGGGCCCTGGAGCTGCGCACCGGCGTACGCCGCGGCGTCCCTCTGGCGGTGAGCCGGTCATGACGCCCCTCGACAAGGCCCCCGAAGACCGGCCGAAAGGCCGGGCGCCGACCCCTCACGCACAGGGAGCCGCTCCCGCGCCTGAGCGCCTGGCCAGAGCGGCGCTCACCCGCATCCTCGAACCGGGCGACGAGGTCACCGGCGGATGGCTGCGGCGGATGGGACCGGTGGCCCTCTGGCGAGCACTCCTCGGTGAGGACGACCCGCCCGAGGGCGCCGGCGAGGCGAAAGTGGCCGGCCTGCGGTTACGCGCCGAGCGTGCGTCGCCCGAGGCGGACCTGGCCGCCGTCGCCGCACTCGGCGGCCGCTTCGTCTGCCCCGGTGACGAGGAGTGGCCGCGGCAGCTGGACGATCTGGGAGACGCCCGCCCCGTCGGCCTGTGGGTGCGCGGCACGGCGAACCTCCGCCTGTGGGCCCTGCGCTCCGTCGCCCTCGTCGGCGCCCGAGCCTGTACGGAGTACGGCGCACACGTCGCGGCGACCCTGGGCGCGGGGCTCGCCGAACGCGGCTGGTCGGTGGTCTCGGGCGCCGCGTACGGCGTGGACGGCGCCGCGCACCGCGGCACCCTGGCCGCAGGCGGTGCCACCGTGGCGGTCCTCGCCTCCGGCGTCGACCGCGTCTACCCCAGCGGGCACACCGAGCTGATCGGGCGCATCGCCGAACAGGGCCTGATCGTCGCCGAACTGCCGCCCGGCGACCATCCGACCCGCAGCAGATTCATCCAGCGCAACCGCGTGATCGCCGCCCTCACCCGGGGCACGGTGGTCGTCGAGGCAGCACTGCGCAGCGGATCGCTGGCCACCGCGCGCCGCGCCGCCGAGCTGGGCCGGTTCACGATGGGCGTGCCCGGTCCGGTCACCAGTGGCCTGTCGGCCGGCGTGCACCAACTGCTGCGGGGAGAGGCCGTGGTGGTCGCCGACGCGGCCGAGGTCGTCGAACTGGTCGGCAGCATCGGCGATCTCGCCCCGGACCGCCGCGGCCCGGTCCTGGCCCGCGACCTGCTGGACCCGACGGCCGCACGCCTGCTCGAAGCACTCCCGCTACGAGGGACGGCCGACACCTCGCAGATCGCCCGTGACTCGGGTACCGCCCTGGAAGTGACTCAAGCGAAGCTCTTCGAACTGCAGGCGCTCGGATTCGTTCAAAGATGCGGTTCTCGCTGGGAGTTGCCTCCCCGCGGCCATTCGACGGGAGGTTACCGGCGAGGCGGTCCTTGACCTGGGGCGAACGGGTGAAAAGGTGAGGGGGGTGATCGCAGAATGCATCTTTGCGAGTTTCGCGCGGACGACTGCGGAGTCGCCCGCCGTCATCCGGGGGTGCGGACCACCGGACGAATCTGCGCACACCCGAACGCGCTCCGATCGCACACTGTGAGATCGCAGCCACGCTACGCTCGCAAGGCATCCGCCCTCCACGGACCACCCGACCCTCACGCACCTCTTCACCAGCGTCTCGGCAGAACGGCTCAAGGCGACGAATGCCCCAGCACACTTCCGGGTCTGACCGCGCGGCGGTACCTCCCGCCGCCCGCGGCAGCGTGCGCCCGGCAGCGCCCACCTCGCTAGAGGAGCTCTGGCGCTCCTACAAGGCGACGGGTGACGAACGGCTGCGGGAGCAGCTGATCCTGCACTACTCACCGCTGGTCAAATACGTCGCGGGCCGCGTCAGCGTCGGCCTGCCGCCCAACGTCGAGCAAGCCGACTTCGTCTCCTCCGGGGTCTTCGGGCTGATCGACGCCATCGAGAAGTTCGAGCCGGAACGGTCCATCAAGTTCGAGACGTACGCCATCACCCGTATCCGCGGCGCCATGATCGACGAACTGCGGGCACTGGACTGGATCCCCCGCTCGGTGCGCCAGAAGGCACGGGCCGTCGAGCGCGCGTACGCCACGCTCGAAGCGCAGCTGCGCCGTACCCCCTCCGAGGCCGAGGTCGCCGCGGAGATGGGCATCGCCCTCGAAGAGCTGCATGCCGTCTTCAGCCAGTTGTCCCTGGCCAACGTCGTCGCCCTGGAGGAGCTGCTGCACGCCGGCGGCGAGGGAGGCGAGCGGCTGAGCCTCATGGACACCCTCGAGGACACAGCGGCCGAGAACCCGGTCGAGATCGCCGAGGACCGCGAACTGCGCCGGCTGCTCGCCCGCGCCATCAACACGCTCCCCGACCGCGAGAAGACCGTCGTCACGCTCTACTACTACGAAGGTCTCACCCTCGCCGAGATCGGCAACGTCCTCGGCGTCACGGAGAGCCGGGTCAGCCAGATCCACACGAAGTCCGTGCTCCAGCTGCGCGCCAAGCTGGCCGACGTGGGCCGCTGAGCACCGCTGACGGTGACGCCGCGCTTTACGTCGTGCCGCGGAGTGCCGCCACCCGGGGCACATCCGTACAGTGGTGGCGTGCCCAGGATTCGAGCGGCCTCAGTGGCCGAGCACCGGACCATGCAGCGCGACGCCCTGTTGGACGCTGCTCGTACCTTGCTGTCCGAAGGCGGTACGGAGGCCCTGACCTTCCCCGCCCTCGCCGAGCGAACGGGCCTCGCGCGCTCCTCCGTGTACGAGTACTTCCGCTCCCGCGCCGCCGTCGTCGAAGAGCTGTGCGCGGTCGACTTCCCGGTGTGGGCCGCGGAGGTCGAGGCCGCGATGGAGCGTGTCGAGGCGCCCGAGGAGAAGATCGAGGCGTACGTACGGCAGCAGCTCGCCCTCGTCGGTGACCGCCGGCACCGCGCGGTCGTGGCGATCTCGGCGGGAGAGCTGGACGCCGGCGCCCGCGAGAAGATCCGCGCCGCGCACGGTGGCCTCATCGCGATGATCGTCGAGGCCCTGGCCGCGCTGGGCCACGAGCAGCCGAGGCTCGCGGCGATGCTCCTGCAGGGCGTCGTCGACGCCGCGGTCCGCAGGATCGAGCTGGGAGCGGCGGAGGACCCGACGGAGATCACGGAGGCGGCGGTGGCGATGACCCTCCGCGGCGTCCGAGGCTGACCCCCTCCCTCCCCCCTCCCACCCTCCCCCCTCCCACCTCCCACCCTCCACCACCACCTCCAGGCGAGGCCAGGCCCACGTACAGCGTTGGCCGAGCCCACATGAAGCGTTGGCCGAGCCCACATACAACGTGGGCCGGGCCCGCCTCTCTCGGGTGCTGAGCCCGCCTCGTCTGCGCGGGCCGGGCTCGCCTCGTCTGCGCGTGCCGGGCCCGTGTCTCTCGCGGGCTGAGCTCGCCTCACCTGCGCGGGTCAGGCCCGCCTCTGTTCCCAGGCCGGGCCCACCTCACCTGTGCGTGCCGAGCTCGCCTCGCTTGCTCGGGCAGAGCTCGACTCCCAGCGTGGGCCGAACCCTGCAGTCGGCGTGACCCTCCCACCGGCGTGACCCTGCCACCGGCGTGCGCAAGCCCGCTTCAGTCAGGCCGAGCCGTCCTGTACCGGTGGCAGGCCTGGTCTCCCTCCGGTGCGAACACGGCCGGCCTTCGGCGCAGGCTGGACCGGGCCGAGTGCTGCGCAGCTATCGCTTGCTTTCCATGCGGCCGCGGCCGTGCTCAGCGCCGAGTGTTGTGCGCTGTGCCTGCGCATTGGACACCGGCCGGTCCCGCCTCCCCTCCCTGCCTCCCTCCCCTCCCTGCCTCCCTCCCCTCCCGGCCTCTGCGCCCGGCCTCTCCGTGTCTCGTTTGACGATGCCTCTCCGGCGTAGGCGGGCGTGAGCCCAGGCCGCTATGGCGGTGAGGGCTGTGGCCGCGGCGAGTGTGGTCTCGGTTGTGTCGGTGTTCGATGCAGAGCTCGTGGGTGTGAAGGAGAGGGGACGCGGTCGTAGGGCCGGCTCGGGGATGTCGAGGAGCGGGAGCAGGCGTGTGGGGCCTTGTGCGAGCAGGGAGGGCGGGAGAAGGGAGAGCGGGTCCAGGTAGGTGCGGCCGCGGCGCAGGCCCCAGTGGAGGCAGGGGGTGTCGCAGTGGTACGGGCCGGGCTGGAGGACGGCGACCGGCTGGCCTGCTCTGACGCGGTCGCCCTTGCGGACCGTGGGGCGGACCGGCTCGTACGTCGTGCGCAGGGGTGGTCGGCCCGTGCCGGACAGGGCGATGGACAGCACGCCCCGGCCGGCGACATTGCCCGCGAAGGAGACGCGGCCGGGGGCGGCGGCTCGTACGGTCGCTCCGGCCCGAGAGGCGAGGTCCACGCCGCGGTGGCCGGCCGCCCAGGGGGTGGGTGGGGGCACCCAGGGGCGGATGACGACTGGGCGCGCGCCTGTGGCGTGGGACACCGGCCATGCGCGCTTCGCGACAGTTCCGCTCGGGGAGTCGCGGTCGAGCTCCTGAAGACTGCTCCGCCCCTCCCGTGGGGTGGGGATACGGGCAGCGGAGGCCGCGGGGATGGCTCGGGCTGCGGTGAAGCCGGTGGCGGGTGCTGCCGCGAGGGAGGAAGGCGGAGGCGTGAAGGGCAACGGGCCGATCAGTAAGACGTAGCCGACGACGCAGCCGATGGCGCAGCCAGCGGGCCCGAAGGCGTGCCTCAGGCGGAGGCGGGACCAGCGGTGAAGGCGGGACCAGCGCTGAAGGCGGAACCGGCGGTGAAGGCGGAACCAGGGTGGGAAGCAGGACCAGGGGCTAGGGCAGGACCAGGGGCCAGGGCGGAGCCAGGGGCCGGGGCGGATCGTCGGTGACGAGGGATGTGGTGACTGGCGCATGGGGTGACGGTGGCGGATGTCGGCGGAGTCGGGGGGATCTTGGTCGGAGGCTGTGGATTGCGTTGAAGCTGTGGACAACGCCGTCACGCTCACGGACGTGACCGAGTGCCGAAGAAGACCCAGCCGTTCAAGAAGAAGACCCAGCCGTTCAAGAAGAAGGCTCAGTCGTTCATATAGAAGGCCCAGCCGTTCGTGTAGAAGGCCCAGCCGTTCATCCAGAGCCGCCGATCATCCCTCCGAACCGCCCAGTACCCCAGGCCGCCCAGCACCCCTCCGGAACTTCGCCCTGGGACTTCGCCCCGGGACTTCGCCCCGGACCTCGCCCTGGACCTCGCCCCGGCTCTCGCTCCGGCCCTCATCCCGGCCCCCGGCCCCGCCCCTCCCCGCCGCATGTCGCTAGGTGGTTCGGCGGTCCCGTACACTTCTTGTGGCGATCCGGGTGACCGGGTCGACTTCGCACGCCCCGCCACCGGCGCGTCACTCCCCGTGCTTCACGCGAAGCGCAGTGGAGGCGCAGCGCACACGGTGGCCGCGTCCCTCGGTCCTGAACAGGTGTCCCGGTACATGCCGGAGCCCCCGTGCAGGCAGGCGCGCAGGGGCGTCAGGCACAGCGGCCGCCCGGCCGCGGTGGAACCGAGAAACACAAGGAGAACGGCCATGGCCGTCGTCACGATGCGGGAGCTGCTGGAGAGCGGCGTCCACTTCGGGCACCAGACCCGCCGCTGGAACCCGAAGATGAAGCGCTTCATCTTCACCGAGCGCAACGGCATCTACATCATCGACCTGCTCCAGTCGCTGTCGTACATCGACCGCGCCTACGAGTTCGTCAAGGAGACCGTCGCCCACGGCGGCTCCGTCATGTTCGTCGGCACCAAGAAGCAGGCCCAGGAGGCCATCGCCGAGCAGGCCACCCGCGTGGGCATGCCCTACGTGAACCAGCGCTGGCTCGGCGGCATGCTGACCAACTTCTCGACCGTCTACAAGCGCCTGCAGCGCCTGAAGGAGCTCGAGCAGATCGACTTCGAGGACGTGGCCGCCTCCGGCCTCACCAAGAAGGAGCTGCTGGTTCTCTCCCGCGAGAAGGCCAAGCTGGAGAAGACCCTCGGCGGTATCCGCGAGATGCAGAAGGTGCCCAGCGCCGTCTGGATCGTGGACACCAAGAAGGAGCACATCGCGGTCGGCGAGGCCCGGAAGCTCAACATCCCGGTCGTCGCCATCCTCGACACCAACTGTGACCCCGACGAGGTCGACTACAAGATCCCGGGCAACGACGACGCGATCCGCTCCGTCACCCTGCTCACCCGCGTGATCGCCGACGCCGTCGCCGAGGGCCTCATCGCCCGCTCCGGTGGTGCCGAGGCCAAGGGCGAGAAGGCCGCCGGCGAGCCGCTCGCCGAGTGGGAGCGTGACCTGCTCGAGGGCGAGAAGAAGGCCGAGGAGCCCAAGGCCGACGAGGCCAAGGCCGAGGAGAAGCCGGCCGAGGCCGCCGAGGCCCCCGCCGCGGAGGCCGAGAAGCCGGCCGCCGAGCAGGCCTGACACCTCAGCATCGGATGACGACGGCGGGGGCCGGTGCCACAAGCGCCGCCCCCGCCGTCCACCCGTAGATCTTTCGACTTTCGAGAAGAGACTCACAGATCATGGCGAACTACACCGCCGCTGACGTCAAGAAGCTCCGTGAGCTCACCGGCGCCGGCATGATGGACTGCAAGAAGGCGCTGGACGAGTCCGACGGCAACGTCGACAAGGCCGTCGAGGCCCTGCGTATCAAGGGCCAGAAGGGCGTCGCCAAGCGCGAGGGCCGCTCCGCCGAGAACGGCGCCGTCGTCTCCCTGATCGCCGACGACAACACCTCCGGTGTCATCGTCGAGCTGAAGTGCGAGACGGACTTCGTCGCCAAGGGTGACAAGTTCCAGGCCGTCGCCCAGCAGATCGCCGAGCACGTCGCCGCCACCAAGCCGGCCGACATCCAGGCCCTGCTCGCCTCCGAGATCGAGGCCGGCAAGACCGTCCAGGCGTTCGTCGACGAGGCCAACGCGAACCTGGGCGAGAAGATCGTCCTGGACCGCTTCGCGCAGTTCACCGACGGCTACGTGACGGCGTACATGCACCGCACCATGCCCGACCTGCCGCCGCAGATCGGCGTCCTCGTCGAGTTCGACAAGGAGAACGCCGAGGTCGCCAAGGGCGTCGCGCAGCACATCGCCGCCTTCGCGCCGAAGTACCTGTCCCGCGAGGACGTCCCGGCCGACGTCGTCGAGGCCGAGCGCCGCGTCGCCGAGGAGACCACCCGCGCGGAGGGCAAGCCCGAGGCTGCCCTGCCGAAGATCGTCGAGGGTCGCCTCAACGGCTTCTTCAAGGACGCGACGCTGCTCGGCCAGCCGTACGCGCTCGACAACAAGAAGTCCGTCGAGAAGGTCCTCCAGGAGGCCGGTGTCACCCTGAAGCGCTTCGCGCGCATCAAGGTCGGCATCTGAGCAAGCCGCAAGGCAAGCCGAAAGCCTTGCCGCCGGGCCACGGCCTTCGGGCCGGGGCCTGTCGCAGGGCAGCGAATGACCCGCGGCCCCGCTAGGGTCGTACGCAGTCGGCCGCTCATCGGCCGGCCGCAGATGTGACGAGGAGGCCATTGCCGCACAGGGATCTGACCAGACCCCCGGCAATGGCCTTCTTCGTATGTGCACGAGGAGAGCGCAATGAATCACGGTGCCGACGGCGCGGACAAAGCCCACAAAAAGGGGAAGGGCCGCTTCCTTCTGAAGCTTTCGGGGGAGGCGTTCGCCGGCGGCGGCGGTCTGGGTGTCGACCCGGACGTCGTGCACGCCATCGCCCGTGAGATCTCGGCCGTGGTCCGTGAGGGGTACGAGATCGCCATCGTGATCGGCGGTGGCAACTTCTTCCGCGGTGCCGAACTGCAGCAGCGCGGCATGGACCGGGCCCGCAGCGACTACATGGGCATGCTCGGCACGGTCATGAACTGCCTGGCCCTCCAGGACTTCCTGGAGAAGGAGGGCATCGACTGCCGCGTGCAGACCGCCATCACCATGGGCCAGGTCGCCGAGCCGTACATCCCGCTGCGCGCCATCCGCCACCTGGAGAAGGACCGCGTGGTCATCTTCGGTGCGGGCATGGGCATGCCGTACTTCTCCACCGACACCACCGCCGCCCAGCGCGCCCTGGAGATCGACGCCCAGGCCATGCTCATGGGCAAGAACGGGGTCGACGGCGTCTACGACTCCGACCCCAAGAAGAACCCGGATGCGGTGAAGTTCGACGCGCTCGAGTACGGCGAGGTCATCACCCGCGACCTGAAGGTCGCCGACGCCACCGCCATCACGCTGTGCCGGGACAACAAGCTTCCGATCCTCGTCTTCGAGCTGCTCGCAGAGGGCAATATCGCGCGCGCCGTGAAGGGTGAGAAGATCGGCACGCTCGTCAGCGATCAGGGCACCAGGGCCTGACGGCCCGCATCGCCGCGATCCGTACGGGCAGCAGGTGTCCGCCCGTACGATCCGTACGAGCAGCTCATGCCGTTCGTAGGATCCGTACGGGCAGCACCGTCCGTCCGTACGAGCCGTACGGGGAGCAGCGTTCGCCCGTACGTGCCGTACGGTCGGCACTCCCGTACGCGCGGCAACTCCCGGCCGTGGGAAGACCACGGCACGGGGATGGACAACCGCCTGCCGGTCGGACACCGTGCAGGAGAAGACGCGCGCAGGGGCGAGGCTCTGCTTCTTACGATTAAGACCAGGAGCAAGTGGTGATCGAAGAGATCCTCCTCGAGGCCGAGGAGAAGATGGAGAAGGCCGTCGTGGTCGCCAAGGAGGACTTCGCCGCGATCCGCACCGGGCGTGCGCACCCGGCGATGTTCAACAAGATCGTGGCGGACTACTACGGTGCCTTGACGCCGATCAACCAACTGGCGTCGTTCTCGGTGCCCGAGCCGCGGATGGCCGTGGTGACCCCGTTCGACAAGAGCGCGCTGCGCAACATCGAGCAGGCCATCCGCGACTCCGACCTCGGCGTCAACCCGAGCAACGACGGCAACATCATCCGAGTGACGTTCCCCGAGCTGACCGAGGAGCGCCGCAAGGAGTTCATCAAGGTCGCCAAGGGCAAGGGCGAGGACGCCAAGATCTCCATCCGCAGCGTCCGCCGCAAGGCCAAGGAGACCCTCGACAAGCTCGTCAAGGACAAGGAGACCGGCGAGGACGAGGTGCGCCGCGCCGAGAAGGAGCTCGACGACACCACCGCGAAGTACGTCGCGCAGGTGGACGAGCTGCTCAAGCACAAGGAATCCGAGCTGCTCGAGGTCTGATGAACGAGTCTTCCTGGGGGGCCCGCCCCACGCCCTCGGCGGGCGGGACCCCACCCGGCGCCGGTCCGTGGCCACCTGGCGCGGTACCGGCCGCCCCGTCGGCGGGTCCCGTGCACGACCGGGCCGCGGCAGCGCAGACTCGGCCCATGCCCACCGTGCCCGACGCAGGCGGAGACCAGGACGACCACCGGGACGAACGGGGGGCCGCTCGGCTGAGTGGCCCCCTCTTCCACGATGACCAGCCCCAGGAACCCATGCCCACATCCCCGCCGGCACCGGACGACAGCCCCTCACCGGAGAAGCCGGCGAAGAAGAGCGCGGGCCGCAATCTGCGGGCCGCGATAGGGGTGGGCGTCGGTCTCGGCGCGGTCATCGTGCTCTCGCTGTTCGTCTACAAGCCGGTCTTCGTGGGCGTCATCGCGGTCGCCGTCGTCGTCGGGCTGTGGGAGCTGACCTCCCGCCTCGCGGAGCGCAAGGACATCCGCGTGCCCTTGGTGCCGCTCGCGGTCGGCGGTACGGCCATGGTCGTCGCCGGATACGTACGCGGGGCCGAGGGCGCCTGGGTGGCGATGGCGCTCACCGCGCTCGCCGTCCTGGTCTGGCGGATGACCGAGGCCCCGGACCATTACCTCCGGGACGTCACGGCGGGCGTCTTCGCGGCGTTCTACGTACCGTTCCTGGCGACGTTCGTCGCCCTGATGCTCGCGGCCGACGCGGACGGGCCGTACCGGGTCCTCACGTTCCTGCTGCTGACGGTCGTCAGCGACACCGGCGCCTATGCCGTCGGCTGGCGCTTCGGCCGGAAGAAGCTCGCTCCCCGCATCAGCCCCGGCAAGACCCGCGAGGGCCTGGTCGGCGCGGTGGCCTTCGCCATGGCGGCGGGCGCGCTGTGCATGGAGTTCCTCATCGAGGACGGCGCGTGGTGGCAGGGCCTGCTCCTGGGCCTCGCGGTCGCCGCCAGCGCGACCCTCGGCGACCTCGGCGAGTCCATGATCAAGCGGGACCTCGGCATCAAGGACATGGGCACCCTGCTGCCCGGCCACGGCGGCATCATGGACCGCCTGGACTCCCTCCTGCCGACGGCCCCGGTGGTCTGGCTGCTCCTGGTCCTCTTCGTAGGTACGGGCTGACCGGTCCGTACGCGTACGCGCCCCGCGACCGTCACTCACCGACCCCGAGGGCCCGCCGTTCACGTGAACGGCGGGCCCTCGGGGTTCGTCGTTGCGCGCAGCCGACCGTGGTACCACCGGGATGCGGGCATCGCGTCACGAGGACGCCAGCACGTCACGAGGACGACACCGCATTCCGAAGAACGGGACGGTGGCCATCCGGTGGATCCACGGCGAACTGTGCAGTATGTATGTCATATCGACCAACTCCCGGTGCGGGCGGGTCGGTTGTGACGAGCAGGGACGAGGCCGCGGTCGGGCCACGTCAGGGGGAGCCTGTGGGGGGCTCGGAAAGGCCAGGGCGCATATGAGCCGTCGTTCCACCGGACTGATCGCCACCTGGGCGGAGATCCAGCGCCGGCAGCAGCGCCAGGAGGAGGCGCGGCGTCGTACCTGGGAGCAGCAGCAACGGGAGCAGGAGCGGCAGGAGCGCGCGGCGCAGCGGGCGGCCGCACGCAGCCGGCGGGAGGAGCAGGCGGCCTACCGGCAGCGGCGGGAGGCCGACGCGCGCCGGCGCACCGAGGAGCTGGACGCGCAGGTGGAGAGGGTGCGGAACCTCCTGTCGTCGGGGTGTGCCGCTCCCGCGTTCACGCCTGCCGCGCTCGCCCGGCCCGAACGGGTGGAGCCCTTCGCGCCGGGCCGGCTCGGTGTGCCCGTACCGATGCCGGACCCGAACGCCTATCAGCCGCAGTCACCGGTCGGCTGGGGCCCGGGGGCGAACCGGCAGGCGCAGGAGCAGGCCCGCGCGCGGTACGAGCACGACCGGCGGGCGGCTCAGGCGGCCGAGGCCCAGCGGCAGCACCAGCTCGCGCTCTACCACCAGCAGTACCAGCAGTGGGCGGACGAACAGCTTGCGGAGATCCGCCGGCACAACGCCGGCATCGCGGAGCTGACCGCCGCCCTCCGCCGGGGCGAGCCGGACTCGGTGGTGGAGTACTTCACCGCTGCGCTCTACGCCTCGCAAGGGTGGCCGCACGACTTTCCCCACCAAGTGACCGCCTCGTTCGACGCCGCCGCCCGGCAGCTCGTCCTGAACCGGGAGCTGCCCGATGACGCGGTCGTCCCGGAGGCGTCGCTGGTGCGGTACATGCCCGGCGCCGACCGGGACAAGGAGGTCCGGCGGCCGGCCGTCGAACGCCGGGCCCTGTACCGCGACGTCCTGGCGCAGTGCGTGCTGCTGGCGCTGCGCGACCTCTTCGCCGCCGATCAGTTCGGCGTGCTGGACTCGGTGGTCCTCAACGGGTTCGTGGACGGCACCGACCCGGCCACCGGCCATCGCGCGCAGGTCTTCCTGGCCACGGTGACGGTCTCGCGCGCCGACTTCGCCAGGCTGAACCTGACGCAGGTCAGTGCGCCGGACTGCCTGGTGGACGGCCTCCGCGGCCGGCTCTCCGACCGCCCGGACCGGCGCGCCGGGGTACGCCCGGACCGGTTGCCCGGTGACGGCGGTGGCAGTGTGGCCTCCCAGGGGGACGGCGAGGAGCCGGACCTGTACGAGATGGACCCGCTGCGGTTCGAGGAGCTCGTGGCGGAGCTGTTCCGGGCCATGGGGATGCAGGCGGTCACCACGGCGCGGTCGGGTGACGGGGGCGTGGACGTGGACGCGCTGGACCCGGACCCGATCCGGGGCGGCAAGATCGTCGTGCAGGTGAAGCGGTACCGCAACACGGTGCCGCCGAGCGCGGTGCGCGATCTGTACGGCACGGTGCAGGCCGCCGGCGCGAACAAGGGCGTACTGATCACCACCTCCGCCTTCGGTCCCGGCTCGCACGCCTTCGCCAACGGCAAACCGCTGACCCTCGTCGCCGGCACCGAACTGGTGGACCTCCTGAGCCGCCACGGCCTGAGCGGGCGCCTCGGTGGCGCCGCCGCGCGGCAGGAAGCCGCCACGGACCCCGAAGCCGACCTGGACGACACCAGCGTGCTGGGCCTGACCTGGTCCGGAGCCGTGTCCCTGGACGTGTGCGCGCTCGTCTGCCAGGGGAACCGCATCCTCAGCGAGGACCGGTTCGTCTTCTACAACAACCCGCGCACCCCCGACGGCAGCGTCCGGATGATGCCTGCCGTCGCCCCGGACAAGGCAGCGGTCTGGGTCCGCTTCGAGCACCTTCCTCCCCAGGCGGACCGGCTCGTCCTGGTCGCCGCCGTCGACCCCGAGACCCATCCCGACGCGGACCTGTCCGGCTTCTCCGACGCCCGGCTCCGCCTGTCGGACCCCTCGGGAACAGCGATCGACGAACTCCAGGTCTCCGACGGCCGCCCCGGCGAGACCGCCCTCGTCCTGGGCTCCTTCCGCAGACGCTCCAGCGGCGACTGGTCCTTCGTCCCCGGCGGCAAGGGCTACCCGGACGGCCTGGTCCCCCTGGTCGAGGAGTACGGCATCGAGGTCGCCTAGCCCCGCCCGCGCCGCAGCGCGAACGAGGTGACCGTCCCCACCTCCGCTGCCCCGGAAGCGGCCCGGATGATCTGCGACACTGGACGGACCATGCCTGCACCTGGAGAACTTACTTTTGTCGCGCCGCGGGGGGCCAAGAAGCCGCCGCGGCATCTTGCCGATCTTTCGCCTGCTGAGCGTAAGGAGGCCGTGGCGGCGATCGGGGAGAAGCCGTTCCGCGCCAAGCAGCTGTCGCAGCACTACTTCGCGCGGTACGCGCACGACCCGGAGCAGTGGACGGACATCCCGGCCGCGGCGCGGGAGAAGCTGGCGGCCGAGATGCTGCCGGAGCTGATGAGTGTGGTGCGGCACATCTCGTGCGACGACGACCAGACCCGTAAGACGCTGTGGAAGCTGTTCGACGGGACGCTGGTCGAGTCGGTGCTCATGCGGTACCCGGACCGGGTGACGATGTGCATCTCCTCGCAGGCCGGGTGCGGGATGAACTGCCCGTTCTGCGCGACGGGGCAGGCGGGGCTGGACCGGAACCTGTCGACGGCCGAGATCGTTCATCAGATTGTTGATGGCATGCGGGCGCTGCGGGACGGGGAGATCCCGGGTGGGCCGGCGCGGCTGTCGAACATTGTGTTCATGGGCATGGGCGAGCCGCTCGCCAACTACAACCGGGTGACGGGGGCCATCCGGCGGCTGACCGACCCCGAGCCGGACGGGCTGGGGCTGTCGCAGCGGGGGATCACGGTGTCCACGGTGGGCCTGGTGCCGGCGATGCTGCGCTTCGCCGACGAAGGCTTCAAGTGCCGGCTGGCCGTCTCGCTGCACGCGCCGGACGACGAGCTGCGGGACACGCTCGTACCGGTGAACACGCGCTGGAAGGTGCGTGAGGTGCTGGACGCGGCGTGGACGTACGCCGAGAAGTCCGGGCGGCGGATCTCGATCGAGTACGCGCTGATCCGGGACATCAACGACCAGGCGTGGCGAGGGGACCTGCTCGGGCGGCTGCTCAAGGGCAAGCGGGTGCATGTGAACCTCATTCCGCTGAACCCCACGCCCGGCTCGAAGTGGACCGCCTCGCGGCCCGAGGACGAGAAGGCGTTCGTCGAGGCGATCGCGTCGCACGGCGTGCCGGTGACGGTACGGGACACCCGTGGCCAGGAGATCGACGGCGCCTGCGGGCAGCTCGCGGCCTCGGAGCGCTGAGGGCCCCGGGCCCCGGGACCGCCCGGGACCGGAGTGCTGAGGCCCCCCGGGACCGCCCGGGACCGGAGTGCTGAGGGCCCCGGCGAAGCACGTGGGCCCTCGGAAGGCCGTGGGCGCGCTGGTACCGTGGCGTCGAACGTTTTTACATCGCGAATAACGCACACACCATCCGACAGGGGAGCGCCACAGCGCTGAGAGTGCGGGCAGCGAAGCCGATGCCGCTGCCGCAGACCCTTGAACCTCGCCCGGGTCATTCCGGGTAGGAAGTTCGGTCTCCTCATGCTGTTGCGCCCCGCCCGCGGCACCGGTCCCACCGGACGCCGCGGGCGGGGCCGCGTCTCTTCCTGGCCAGCCAGGAGGAATGAAACCAGTGAGCACCATCAGGAAGGCCGCGGTGGCGGCCGTCGCCGTCGCGCTGGGCGGTACGGCGTTGGCCGGCTGCGGCGGATCCGGTGGCGACCAGGCCGCCGACGCCAAGACCGTCAGGCTCGTCTCGCACGACTCCTTCGCCGTCTCGAAGTCCGTGCTGAAGGAGTTCGAGCGGAGCAGCGGTTACAAGGTGCAGATGGTCAAGGGCGGGGACGCCGGGAAGGCCGTCAACCAGGCGGTGCTGACCAAGGACAACCCGCAGGGCGACGTCTTCTTCGGCATCGACAACACGCTGCTGTCGCGCGGGCTGGACGAGGGGCTGTTCACGCCGTACGAGGCCAAGGGGCTGTCCGGGGTGCCGGACGAACTGCAGCTGGACAAGGCGCAGCACCGGGTCACGCCCGTCGACTACGGCGACATCTGCGTCAACTACGACAAGGCGTACTTCGAGAAGCGCGACATCGCGCCGCCGAAGACGTTCGGTGACCTGGTGAAGCCGCAGTACAAGGGGCTGCTGGTCACCGAGAACTCGGCCACGTCGTCGCCGGGGCTGGCGTTCCAGCTCGGGACGATCGCGGAGTACGGCCAGGACGGCTGGCAGGGTTACTGGAAGAAGCTCAAGGCCAACGGCGTCGAGGTCGTGGACGGCTGGGAGCAGGCGTACTACGAGCGGTTCTCCGGAGCCGGGGGCGGCAAGGGGGACAAGCCGCTGGTCGTCTCCTACGCCTCCAGCCCGCCGGCCGAGGTGATGGACAAGAAGCCGGCACCGAAGGAGGCGCCGACCGGCGTCGCCACCGGTACCTGCTTCCGGCAGACCGAGTTCGCCGGACTGCTGAAGGGCGCGGCGAACGAGAAGGGCGGCAAGGCGCTGCTGGACTTCCTGATCAGCAAGAAGTTCCAGGAGGACATGCCGCTGCAGATGTTCGTCAACCCGGTGGTCGAGGGCGCGAAGGTGCCCGAGCTGTTCACCAAGTACGGGCAGAAGATCGACGACCCGAAGACGGTGGCGCCCGACGAGATCAGCAGGAACCGCGAACAGTGGATCAAGCAGTGGTCGTCGCTCGTCCTGAAGTAGAGCGCGAGGCGGCCGGGCAGGGCCGGGACACCGCGGGGCGCCGCGCCACGGCGGCCCGGCTCGCGCTGATGGCCCTGCCGTTCGCCTTCTTCGTGCTCTTCTTCGCCTACCCCGTCGCCACGATCGTCGGGCGGGGGCTGCGGGAGGGCGGCAGCTGGCGGTTCGGGCGGGCGGCGGACGTGCTCGCCGATCCCGACCTGCTGCACGTGCTGTGGTTCACCGTCTGGCAGGCGGTGGCCTCCACGGCACTCACGCTGCTGATCGCGCTCCCCGGCGCGTACGTCTTCGCGCGCTTCGAATTCCCCGGAAAGAGGCTGTTGCGGGCGGTCGTCACCGTGCCCTTCGTGCTGCCCACCGTCGTCGTCGGCTCCGCCTTCCTGGCGCTCGTCGGCCGCGGCGGGCTGCTGGACGACCTGTGGGGCGTACGGCTGGACACCTCGGTCCGGGCGATCCTGCTCGCGCACGTCTTCTTCAACTACGCGGTGGTCGTACGGACCGTCGGCGGGCTCTGGGGCGCGCTGGACCCGCGTCAGGAGGAGGCCGCGCGGGTGCTCGGCGCCGGGCGGTTCGCGGCCTGGCGGCGGGTGACGCTGCCCGCGCTGGCGCCCGCGGTGGCCGCCGCCGCCCTGATGGTCTTCCTCTTCACCTTCACCTCCTTCGGGATCGTGCAGATCCTCGGGGGCCCGCGCTTCGCCACCCTCGAGGTGGAGATCTACCGGCAGACCGCCGACTTCCTGGACCTGCCGACCGCCGCCGTGCTCACCCTGCTCCAGTTCGCCGCGGTCCTGGCCCTGCTCGCGCTGCACGCGTGGACGGTCCGGCGCCGCGAGAGCGCGCTCAAGCTCGTCGACGCCTCCCGTACGGCGCGCCGGCCGCGCGGCGCCGGGCAGTGGGCGCTGCTGTGGAGCACGCTCGGGGTGATCGCCGTACTGCTGGTGCTGCCGCTGGCCGTACTGGTGGAGCGGTCCTTCGCCGGGCCCGACGGCTACGGCCCGGTCTTCTACCGTGCGCTGCAGGCCGCGGCCGCCGCCGACTCGACGTTCACCGTGCCGCCGCTGGCCGCCCTGTGGAACTCGCTGGAGTACGCGGTGGCGGCGACGGCGATCGCCCTCGTCATCGGGGGACTCGCCGCGGCCGCGCTGGCCCGGCGCGGCGGCGGCCGGCTCGTCCGCGGCTTCGACGCGCTGCTCATGCTGCCGCTCGGCGTCTCCGCCGTGACCGTCGGCTTCGGCTTCCTGATCACCCTGGACGAGCCGCCGCTGGACCTGCGCTCCTCCTGGTGGCTGGTACCGCTGGCGCAGGCGCTGGTGGGCGTGCCGTTCGTCGTACGGACCATGCTGCCGGTGCTGCGCGCGGTCGACGGGCGGCTGCGGGAGGCCGCGGCCGTACTGGGCGCCGCGCCGTGGCAGGTCTGGCGTGAGGTGGACCTGCCGCTGGTGCGGCGGGCGCTGCTGATCGCGGCGGGCTTCGCGTTCGCCGTCTCGCTCGGCGAGTTCGGCGCGACGGTGTTCATCGCGCGCCCGGACCGGCCCACGCTGCCCGTGGCCGTGGCCCGGCTGCTGGGCCGCGCGGGGGAGCTCAACTACGGGCAGGCGATGGCCCTGTCGACGATTCTGATGGTGGTGTGCGCGGGGGCGCTGCTGGCGCTGGAGCGGGTACGCACCGACCGGACGGGAGAGTTCTAGGTGAACGGCACACCGGCCGACACGGCAGCCGAGTCCGTTGCGGCGGAGGACGCGCCCGCGCCCTTGCTGCGGCTCGGCGGCCTCACCGTGCGCTTCGGGGCGCACACCGCGCTGGACACGGTGGACCTGGACGTCGCCGAGCACGAGACCGTCTGCGTCCTCGGGCCCAGCGGCAGCGGAAAGTCCACGCTGCTGCGGGTGATCGCCGGACTGCAGCAGGCCGACGCGGGAGAGGTCGTACTGGACGGCCAGGACCTGCGTACCGTACCGACGCACCGGCGCGGCGTCGGGCTGATGTTCCAGGACCACCAGCTCTTCCCGCAGCGCGACGTGGCCGGAAACGTCGCCTTCGGGCTGCGGATGCGCGGCACCGCGCGGGCCGAGCGGGACCGCAAGGTCGCCGAACTGCTCGACCTGGTCGGCCTCCCCGGCGCCCAGCACCGCGCCGTCGGCTCGCTCTCCGGCGGCGAGCAGCAGCGCGTCGCGCTGGCCAGGGCGCTGGCGCCCGGGCCCCGGCTGCTCATGCTGGACGAACCGCTCGGCCAGCTCGACCGCGGCCTGCGCGAGCGCCTCGTGGTCGAACTGCGGCGGCTCTTCGGCGAGTTGGGGACGACCGTGCTGGCGGTGACGCACGACCAGGGCGAGGCCTTCGCGCTCGCCGACCGGGTGGTGATCATGCGGGACGGGCGGATCGCGCAGACCGGCACGCCGCTGGAGGTCTGGCAGCGCCCGGCCGGTGAATTCGTCGCCCGCTTCCTCGGCTTCGACAATGTCGTACCGGCCACGGTCACCGGCGAGGCCGCCGACACGCCCTGGGGCAAGGTGCCGGTCCCGGACGGTACGGCGGAGGGCACCTGCCGCCTCCTCGTCCGCCCGGCCGGGGTCCGCCTGGTCCCGGCCCGCGAGGGCCTGCCCTGCACGGTCGCGGCGCGTACCTTCCGCGGTACGCACGTCGCGCTGCGACTGCGCCCGGCGAGCGGACCCGAACTGGACGCGGCCTGCGCACTTGCGGACGCGCCGGAGGTGGGCGACCGGGTGGGCGCGGCGTTCACGGCGGGGGATGTGGTGGTTCTGCCGACGGAGGGGTGAACCGCTTACGGGAAGGGCCTCCCCGTGAGCGGTTCACTCAGACCCAGGTGTGGGGCGGTGCTGTCGCGCCGCCCAGAACAGGCCGGTTCCCGTTCACCCGCCTCGGAGACTGTTTGAGGCCGCGGCGTGCCCGGGTAGGCAGGATCGCGTCAATTCCCCTGACGGGAGGAGCACCATGGACAAGGTCATCGACCTGACCGACGCGACGTGGCGCAAAAGCAGCAGGAGTCAGGCGAGCGACAATTGTGTGGAGGTCGCAGACGACTTCCCCGGTGTTGTGCCCGTGCGCGACTCCAAGGACCCGAGTGGCCCGGTGGTGGTCTTCGGCGCTGCGGCCTGGACGACTTTCGTCCGGTCGCTCAGGGATTAGGCTCAGCCGGAACTGACCCGCTTGCCTCGCAGTTCTACCGCGTACGTGGGCGGTACTGAGCCGTGTCGAAGGCTGACCGGTGGACCGTCGGCCAGACTGCGCCGACGGTCCCGCTGCTCACCCCGTCAGCGGTCCCGCCGCCAGATGTGCGACGCCGCCCGTGACCGCGGCCAGGGCCACGACCAGGACGGACGCGCGGAGGGCCGCGGCGCGGCGGAGGAGGCCGGCGGGGGTGCCGATGCGGCGGAGGGCTTCCGTCGTCGCGGCGCGGGCCGTGCGGGATTCGGCGGCGGCGAGGAGGACGCTGAGCGCCGTGCAGGCCAGTACCAGGCCGGCGCCGAGCGCGGTGAGCGGGCCGAAGGAGGCATGGCTGCCGGGGCCGTCCAGGGCGAAAGCGCCGGGGCCGTACACGACGTACCCGGCGTAGCCGCCGGACGCGGCCGCCATCAGGACGCCGAGCGGGCGGCCCACCCGGCGGGATTCCTCCTGGAGCACCCGGCCGGCCAGCAGCCGTACCGCGCCGCTGCGGCCCGTGCCCAGGACGCGCCCGGTCAGGTGCACCAGCCCGGGCGCGGCCAGTACCAGGCCGGCCGCCGACAGCAGCCAGCCGGTCAGCGCGCCCGCCTCGCCGGTGACCAGCCCGCCGGGCAGCGGCAGCAGCCGGGCGCCGGGGCCGGTGTGGCCCGACGCGTAGACCTCCAGGGCGAGGCCGGCCGCGGTGAGCGCGATGCCCCAGGGCAGGCCTGCCGGGGTGCCGGGCGTGCGGGGCGGGGCGTCGGCGCACGGCGTGGACGGCTCGTTCCGGCCCGGGCGGAGAGACAGGGCGGTCGCGACGGCGGCGACCACGGGGACGGCCGCGAGCAGCACGCCGACCGCGCCGTACGGGAGCGGGAACCGGCCGAGCAGCGCCTCCGGGCCCACCGGCGTACCGCCCAGGCCGCCGCGCAGCCGCAGGAAGACCAGCAGGCCCAGCACGCAGCCCAGGGCGCAGGCGAGCACGGTCGAGGCGGCGGCGGTCAGGGTGAGCCGGACCGGGCCGAGGCCGGCGGCGCTCATGCCCTCGCGCAGCCGGGCCGCCGGGTCCGTACGGGCCACGGCGACGGCGAGCTGCGCGGTGGCGGCCAGCGGGACCAGGCACCAGGCCAGCCGCAGCACCGAGCCCGCGGTGTCGCGCGGCGTGTCGACGGCGTGGCCGAGCGTGGCCAGCAGCAGGAAGGCCGTGCCGGCCGCCGCCATGACGACCAGCAGGCGGCGCAGTTGCACCGCCGCGCGAGCGCCCCGGGCTAGACGGAGAGCGAGCACTCTTCCCTGCCTTCCGTCTCTGCGGGGCCCTCGGCCGCGGCGGCACCGGAGCGCCGGCCGTCCAGCAGGGCGAGGGTGCGGTCGGCGAGAGTGGCCGCTTCGGCTTCCTGGGTGGCCAGTACGACGCTGAAGGCGTGGCTGCGGGCGGCGTTGACGATCGTCCGGAGCACCTGGGCGGCGTCGGCGCGGTGCAGCGGCGCGGTCGGCTCGTCGGCGAACAGCACCTGCGGCCCCGTGGCCAGCGCACGTGCCACGGACACGCGCTGCTGCTGTGCCCGGTCCAGGGCCGCGGGCCGCCGCTTGGCGCAGTCCGCCACGTCCAGCCGCTCCAGCCACTCGCCGGCGGCCTGCTTGGCCGCCCGGTGGCCCTCGCCGCGCACCAGGAGCGGCAGCGCGGCGTTCTCCCAGGCGGTCAGCTCGGGGACCAGCCGGGGTTCGGTGCCGATCCAGCCGAAGCGGTCGAGCCGGAGGCGTTCCCGGCTGGTCGCGGAGAGGGTGTGGACCGGATGGCTGTGGAACCAGACCTCGCCGCTGTCGGCGACGAGCTGCCCCGAAAGGCACTTCAGGAGCGTGGTCTTGCCGCTGCCGCGCGGACCGGTGACGGCCAGGATCTCCCCTTCGCGCACACCGAGGGAGATGCCGGTGAGTGCGGGGCTCTGACCGTGGGCGTGGTGCAGTCCGCGAGCCCATAGAACGTCGTTGTCGGGCGGGGCCACCATCTGCGCACCTCGTGCTCGCTCGCGTCCTTCGTTCCCCTGACCGGGTGAACGACCATGGAGGGTATCGGTCACAAGCACGGTAGGTACTGCCGGGTCCCGCCATTCACCGGTCAGCACGGAAGACGGCCGAGGTTCACTCATATGGCTTGATATGAGTGACCTCGGCCGCCGGGTGTTCCGTTATCCGGTGCCCCTCCTCGGGGACCGTCGAGCAGGTCGGGCGGAGCGGGTTCCGTGGCCCCGCTCCGCCCGTTCCCTCCGGTGAGGGCCGGAGGGACAGCTCGGTACCGCGGATCAGAGCTTGGTCCAGGCCTCCGTGAGGACGCCGCGCAGGATCTGCTCGATCTCGTCGAACACCGACTGGTCGGCGATCAGCGGCGGGGCCAGCTGGATGACCGGGTCGCCGCGGTCGTCCGCACGGCAGTACAGACCGGCGTCGTACAGCGCCTTGGACAGGAAGCCGTACAGGACGCGCTCGGTCTCCTCGTCGTTGAACGACTCCTTGGTGACCTTGTCCTTGACGAGCTCGATGCCGTAGAAGAAGCCGTTGCCGCGGACGTCGCCGACGATCGGCAGGTCGTGCAGCTTCTGGAGGGTGGAGTAGAAGTTGCCCTCGTTCTCCAGGACGTGCTTGTTCAGGCCCTCGCGCTCGAAGATGTCGAAGTTCGCCAGCGCCACGGCCGAGGAGACCGGGTGGCCGCCGAAGGTGTAGCCGTGCAGGAAGGTGTTGTCGCCCTTGTAGAACGGCTCGGCCAGGCGGTCGGAGATGATGCAGGCGCCGATGGGGGAGTAGCCCGAGGTCATGCCCTTGGCGCAGGTGATCATGTCCGGGACGTAGCCGAACTTGTCGCACGCGAACATCGTGCCGAGGCGGCCGAACGCGCAGATGACCTCGTCGGAGACGAGCAGCACGTCGTACCGGTCGCAGATCTCGCGGACGCGCTGGAAGTACCCGGGCGGCGGCGGGAAGCAGCCGCCGGCGTTCTGCACCGGCTCCAGGAAGACCGCGGCGACGGTCTCCGGGCCCTCGAAGAGGATCTGCTGCTCGATCTGGTCGGCGGCCCAGCGGCCGAAGGCCTCGGGGTCGTCGCCGAAGAGCGGGGCGCGGTAGATGTTGGTGTTCGGCACCTTGTGCGCGCCGGGGACCAGCGGCTCGAAGGGGGCCTTCAGGCCCGGCAGGCCGGTGATCGACAGGGCGCCCTGCGGGGTGCCGTGGTAGGCCACCGCACGGGATATGACCTTGTGCTTGGTGGGCTTGCCGGTGAGCTTGAAGTACTGCTTGGCGAGCTTCCAGGCGGTCTCGACCGCCTCGCCGCCGCCGGTGGTGAAGAAGACCTTGTTCAGGTCGCCGGGCGCGTAGTGCGCCAGGCGCTCGGAGAGCTCGACGGCCTTGGGGTGGGCGTAGGACCACACCGGGAAGAAGGCGAGCTCCTGGGCCTGCTTGTACGCCGTCTCGGCCAGCTCGACGCGGCCGTGGCCCGCGTTGACCACGAAGAGGCCGGCGAGGCCGTCGATGTAGCGCTTGCCCTTGTCGTCGTAGATGTTGGTGCCCTCACCGCGGACGATGGTGGGTACCGGTGCGTTCTCGTACGACGACATGCGGGTGAAGTGCATCCACAGGTGGTCGTACGCCGTCTTGTCCGTGCTTGTCAGAGACGCGTCGGCGCTCATGGTTATCGCGTTCCCCAGGTATAGGTCTGCTTCTTGAGCTTCATGTAGACGAAGCTCTCGGTGGAGCGCACGCCGGGAAGCGTGCGGATGCGCTTGTTGATCACGTCCAGGAGGTGGTCGTCGTCCTCGCAGACGACCTCGATCAGCAGATCGAAGGAACCGGCGGTGACGACGCAGTACTCGACCTCGGACATGCCCGTGAGGGCCTCTGCCACGGGATCGACGTCGCCCTCGACGTTGATTCCGACCATTGCCTGCCGCCGGAAACCGACCGTGAGGGGGTCGGTGACGGCGACGATCTGCATCACACCCTGGTCGAGCAGCTTCTGTACGCGCTGCCGTACGGCCGCCTCGGACAGGCCCACGGCCTTGCCGATCGCGGCGTACGGACGGCGTCCGTCCTCCTGGAGCTGCTCGATGATCGCCAGGGAGACGGAGTCGATCGACGGAGTGCCGTTTCTGTCACGAGTGGCCACGTCCCTCACTGTGCACCAGGCTCGTCCGTCGCGCAAGCCCGATTCGGCGAAATCAGTTGTTCACTGAAGTCGCAGCCACGGAATCCGTTGTTACTGGCGCGTGGGTATGTCGAAAACGGGGATCGCATGGTTAGAGTGGGCGTCTCAACCACCGGACACCTGACACCGGTCATCTGACACCGGACACCTGACAGGAGGGGTCGCACGTGACCACCGAACTGCGTCGTCTGCGCAACTACATCGACGGGGAGTTCCGGGACGCCGCCGACGGCCGCACCACTGACGTGGTCAACCCGGCGACGGGCGAGGTGTACGCCACCGCCCCGCTGTCCGCGGCCGCCGATGTCGACGCCGCGATGGCCGCCGCGGAAGCCGCCTTCCCGGCCTGGCGCGACCTGATCCCGGCGGAGCGCCAGAAGGTGCTCCTGAAGATCGCCGACCGCTTCGAGGAGCGCGCCGAGGAACTGATCGCCGCCGAGTCCGAGAACTGCGGCAAGCCGATCGCCCTCGTACGCTCCGAGGAGATCCCGCCGATGGTGGACCAGATCCGCTTCTTCGCCGGTGCGGCGCGGATGCTGGAGGGCCGCTCGGCCGGCGAGTACATGGAGGGCCTGACCTCCATCATCCGGCGCGAGCCGGTCGGCGTCTGCGCCCAGGTCGCGCCCTGGAACTACCCGATGATGATGGCGGTGTGGAAGTTCGCGCCGGCCATGGCGGCGGGCAACACCGTCGTCATCAAGCCCTCGGACACCACCCCGGCGTCCACGGTCCTCATCGGCGAGATCATCGGTGGCGTGCTGGAGGAGCTCGGCCACTCCAAGGGCGTCTTCAACGTCGTCTGCGGTGACCGCGAGACCGGCCGCCTGATGGTCGAGCACCCCGTGCCCGCGATGGCCTCCATCACCGGCTCGGTCCGGGCCGGCATGCAGGTCGCCGAGTCCGCCTCCAAGGACCTCAAGCGGGTCCACCTGGAGCTGGGCGGCAAGGCCCCGGTCGTGGTCTTCGAGGACACCGACATCGCCAAGGCCGTCGAGGAGATCTCCACCGCCGGTTACTTCAACGCCGGCCAGGACTGCACGGCCGCCACCCGCGTGCTCGTCCAGGAGTCCATCCACGACGAGTTCGTGGCCGCGCTCGCGAAGGCCGCGGCGGACACCAGGACCGGCGCGGTCGACGACGAGGACGTGCTCTACGGCCCGCTGAACAACGCCAACCAGCTCCAGCAGGTCAAGGGCTTCATCGAGCGGCTGCCCGCGCACGCCAAGATCGAGGCGGGCGGCCGGCAGGTCGGCGAGAAGGGCTACTTCTTCGCCCCGACCGTCGTCTCCGGCCTCAAGCAGGACGACGAGATCATCCAGAACGAGGTCTTCGGCCCGGTCATCACGGTCCAGTCCTTCACCGACGAGGACCAGGCCACCGAGTGGGCCAACGGCGTGGAGTACGCGCTCGCCTCCTCGGTGTGGACCAAGGACCACGCCCGTGCCATGCGGATGTCCAAGAAGCTCGACTTCGGCTGCGTGTGGATCAACACCCACATCCCGCTCGTCGCCGAGATGCCGCACGGCGGCTTCAAGAAGTCCGGCTACGGCAAGGACCTCTCCGCCTACGGCTTCGAGGACTACACCCGCGTCAAGCACGTCATGACCTCGCTGGACGGCTGACGGCCGGCGTCGTCACGCCCGAGTCGGGCGCCGTGCGGGGCGCCTGACACACCGTCGCGGGCCGGGTCCCGGCGGCAGACGATCTGTCTGTTGCCGCCCCGGCCCGCGCCGGGTGAGAGTCCTCATATGGCTGGTCTTTCGCGGCGTGCGCTGCTCAGAGGTGTCGGTACGGTCGGATTCCTGGCGGCGGTGACGGGGTGCGGCGTACCGCCCGCGTACGTACGGGCCGGCGAGCGCGGGGCGCCCGACCGCTCGGCCGCCGACAAGTCCCTCACCTTCGCCAACTGGCCGCTCTACATCGACGTCGACGACCACGACGAGCAGAAGCGGCCCACGCTGGACGCCTTCGAGCGGCGCACCGGCATCTCGGTGACGTACACCGAGGAGATCAACGACAACGACGAGTTCTTCGGGAAGATCAGCCCCGCGCTGATGAACCACCAGCCCACCGGGCGCGACCTGATCGTCATCAGCGACTGGATGTGCTCCCGCTACGTACGGCTCGGCTGGGTCCAGGAGATGGACCGGGACCGCCAGCCCCACGTCGCGAAGTATCTGGACCCGTTGCTGCGCGAGCCCGCGTTCGACCCGGGCCGCAAGCACTGCGTCCCCTGGCAGTCCGGGATCACCGGCATCGCGTACCACCGCAGGAAGCTCGGCCGGGAGATCAAGCACACCAGCGACCTGTGGGCGGACGACCTGCGGGGCCGGGTGACCCTGCTGGCCGGCATGGACGAGGCGTTCGCGCTGCTCATGCAGGGCGACGGCGTGGACATCACGCGCTGGACCACCGACGACTTCCACACCATGACCGAGCGGATCGCGGCGCTCGTCCGCAGGAAGCACATCCGTCGCTTCACCGGCAACGACTACATCAAGGACCTGTCCTCGGGCGACGTGCTCGCCGCGCAGGCGTACTCCGGCGACGTCATCCAGCTCCAGGCCGACGACCCCGACATCGAGTTCGTGGTCCCCGAGGAGGGCGCCGAGCTGTGGTCGGAGAGCCTGATGATCCCCAACCTGGCCGCGCACAAGCGCAACGCGGAACGGCTCGTCGACCACTACTACGAGCCCGAGGTCGCCGCCGAGCTGGCGACCTGGGTCAACTACGTGTGCCCCGTACCGGCGGCACGGGACGTGCTGGCCTCGGCGAAGGACAAGGAGACCGCCGCACTGGCCGAGGACCCGCTGATCTTCCCGGACGACGGCATGCGCGGCCGGCTCGCCATCGCCCGGGACATCAGCTCCGCGGAGCGCCCGGAGCTCTCCAAGGAGTGGAACGCGATCGTGGGCCTGTGATCAGGACTGCGGCACGGCACTCTGGTCCGCGCCGATGCGTACCTCGTAGCCCGGTGCGATGTCCCGGTCCGGGTCGCCCTTGACGTACGTGCCGACGGCCTGCGCCGAGAAGGCGGGGCCGGCCGGGAGCATGGCCGTGTACTGGGTCCGCCCCGTGCGCACGGGCTTGCGCTGCTTCTTCGTCGGGGAGACGGCGATCTCGATCGTGTCGCCCACCGAGGCGCCGGTCAGCTTGCCCCACACCGCCCGGCAGCTGGGGCTGTAACGGATCTCGACCCGCATGCTGCCGGCCGTCTCGTCCGCCAGCGTCCTCGCGTCAGGGGCGCAGCGGGTCTCCTTCGGGTCCAGCCCGTCGCATTCCGCCAGCAGGCAGGTGGGCGGTGCGGTCGCCGGCACGGCGGCGGACGGGGCGGGCGGCCCGGCCCCGGCGCCCGACCCGGCGCCGCCGCCGTCCGCGAGCAGGGGAATGCCCACGGTCAGCCCCGTCGTCACCGCGGCCACGATCACGGCCCCGAGCAGGGTCTCGGGGCCGTGTCTCCGTACCCATGAGTTCTCGCCGGCCACGCCACCTCCCGATGTACGTGTACACGTCATCAGAAGGGTAGGCGGGCGCGGCCGGATACGACCCGGGCAGAACCGGCCGTTGTGGCGTCGGGGTCCGTGGGTCAGCGGCGCCAGGAGGCGGTGTACGTGTCGATCTCGGCGGCGAGCCGGGCCTTGGCCGGGCCGTCCATGAAGGACGCCTCGACGGCGTTCTTCGCCAGCGCGGCGAGGCCCGCCTCGTCCAGCCCCAGCAGCCGCGCGGCCACCCCGTACTCGGTGTTCAGGTCCGTGCCGAACATCGGCGGGTCGTCGCTGTTGACCGTCACGAGCACGCCGGCCGCGACCATCTCCTTGATCGGATGTTCGTCGAGGGTGCGGACGGCGCGGGTGGCGATGTTGGAGGTCGGGCAGACCTCCAGCGGGATGCGGTGCTCGGCGAGGTGGGCCAGCAGCTTCGGGTCCCGCACGGAGCTGGTGCCGTGGCCGATGCGCTCGGCGCGCAGCTCGGTCAGCGCGTCCCAGACGGTCTCCGGGCCCGTCGTCTCGCCGGCGTGCGGCACGGAGTGCAGGCCCTCGGCGATCGCGCGGTCGAAGTACGGCTTGAACTGCGGACGCGGTACGCCTATCTCGGGGCCGCCGAGGCCGAACGAGACCAGCCCCTCGGGCTTGAGCTCGCAGGCGATCCGGGCGGTCTCCTCCGCCGATTCCAGGCCGGCCTCGCCGGGGATGTCGAAGCACCAGCGCAGCGTGACGCCGAGCTCCGCCTCGGCGGACTTGCGGGCGTCCTCGATGGCCTCGACGAACGCGGCGTCCGGGATGCCGCGCCGGGTGGAGCTGTACGGGGTGACGGTCAGCTCGGCGTAACGGATGTTCTGCCGCGCCATGTCGCGGGCGACCTCGTACGTCAGCAGGCGCACGTCCTCGGCGTCGCGGATCAGGTCCACCACGGAGAGGTAGACCTGGATGAAGTGCGCGAAGTCGCGGAAGGTGAAGTAGTCCGCCAGCGCCTCGGGGTCGGTGGGCACCGTGGAGTCGGGGTGGCGGGCGGCCAGCTCGGCGACGATGCGGGGGGAGGCCGATCCGACATGGTGGACGTGCAGCTCCGCCTTGGGCAGGCCCGCGATGAATGCGTCGAGATCGGACAACAGTGCCTCCTGGTCGGCGGAGCGTGGGCCGGCGGGCGCCGGCCGGTCGTCATCGTATGCGGGACGGTCCGGACGGCTGCGCGGCGGCCGGACAGGTCCCGGGCCGCGCGGCCCCGGTCGGCGGCTCCGAGGCCCCGTCGGCCCCGAGGTCCCGGGGCCGGCGGCCGGGACCGGGTCTTAGCATGGAGCCAGCCAATGGGGGAGTGACATGTCCGACAGCCAGCAGCCCGAGCCGCGCGACCCGTGGGCGCCGCCGCCCGAGGGCCGGGAGACGCCGCGCCGGCCGGAGGCCGGGACGCCGGGGCTGCCGCCGTACGGCATGCCGGTGCACGACCGGCCGACCACGGGCGCCGGCTTCGCCGTCCCCGCCCCGCCGCCCGCCCCCGGGCACGCCGCGGCCCCCGGCGCCCCGTACGGCGGCGGCCCGCAGAGCGGATACGGCGCGCCGCACGCCCCGCAGCCGTACGGCTCCCGGCCGGCCCCCGGCGCGTACGGTCCGCAGCACCCCGGCGCCGGGACTCCGGGCGCCGCGCGGTACGGCGCGGGGGCCCCGGGCGGACCCGGCTGCCCGGGCATACCCGGCGCCGGGCCCTACCCCACGGCAGGCGGGCCCGGTGCGCAGGCCGGCCGGCCAGGGCAGCCGGACAACGGCATGGGCGTCGCCGCGCTCGTCCTCGGCATCCTCGGCATCGTCTCCAGCCTCACCCTCCTCTTCGGCGTCGTCCTGGGCGTCCTCGGGATCGTCTTCGGCGCCATCGGCCGGGCCAAGGCCGGGCGGGGCGAGGCGACCAACGGCGGCATGGCCCTGGCCGGACTGCTCTGCGGCGTGGCCGGCGTCCTCGTCAGCGTCCTCCTGATCGTCGCGATCATCGTCGGGGTCAGCAAAGGAAGCGACGCCACCCCCTACGACGACTACTCCGACACCTACAACGCGGCCCCCGCAGCGCCCGGTCCGGCCCGCTGACCCCGCCCCGGCCGACCATGAAGGCCCCCGGCCCGGCAGCTCAGCCCCGCTCCGCCGCCAGCCGCTGGCGGGCCTCCATCAGCGCGAAGCCCAGCAGATTCAGCCCCTGCCAGCGGGCCGGGTCCGCAGCGCGCTCGTCGTCAGCGGTCAGCCCGATGCCCCATATCCGGTCCACCGGGCTCGTCTCGACGAGCACCCGCTCCCCGGTGCCCAGCAGATAGTCGCGCAGGGCCGCGTCCTGCCCGAACTTGTGCAGGCTTCCCTCGACCACCAGCTCGTACCGCCGGCGCTGCCAGGTCTCCTCGTCGAAGCCGCGCACCGTCCGGCCCGCGTCCTTGGCCTGCTTGGGATGGCCGGCGCGCAGCACCCGCTGCAGCGCCTGGCGGTCGCCGAACAGCCGCGCCTTCCCGGCCATCATCCAGTGCTCCGCCGTGGCGTACCGCACGCCGTCCACCATGAACGGCGCCGGCCACCACTGGCTGAAGCAGCTCGCCCCCAGGGCGCCGTCCCGGCGCGGCGTATGCCCCCAGAAATAGACGTACTTGTACTTACCGCCGGTCTCCAGCGCGGTGCACAGCTCCGCCACCGACCGCGGCCCGTCGGCCACGCTTCCCTCTGTCGTCATCCCCGCCGCCCCCACTTTCTCCCCTGTCCGTCTTCCCCGGTCCTGCACCATGCCGGGATTCTGTCAGCGGGCACCGACAATCTGTCGGGCGTCCGTACGACGGATTTCGCAGAATCCGTCGCGTAACCAAAAGGCAACAACGGAATCACTTGTTGGGGCCCCTCTGCTCTGTCAAGATCGGCCATCAATTCGGGAAAGAGCTACGCCCGGCAGGCCCCGCGGAAGCCCGGCCACCGGTGGAGGAGAGCGCCATGGACCAGCGATTCGATGTCACCGAACGATTCGCCCAGGGGGCTCAGTTCATCGCCGGAGAGCTGCGCGCGGGAACGTCGGGACGCATCCAGGACGTGACCGACCCGGCCACCGGTGAGCAGGTGTACCGCTACGAGCTCGCCGGTACGGCGGACGTGGATGCGGCCGTCGAGGCGGCCCGGCAGGCCCTTCCCGGGTGGGCGGGCGCCACCCCCGGTGAGCGCTCCGAGGCGCTGCACCGCTTCGCCGCCGTACTGGACGAGCGGACCGAGGAGTTCGCGTACGCCGAGTCGTTGCAGTGCGGCAAGCCGATCAAGCTGAGCCGGGAGTTCGACGTGCCCGGCTCGGTGGACAACGCCGCCTTCTTCGCGGGCGCCGCGCGCCACCTGGAGGGCAGGGCGGCCGGCGAGTACAGCGGCGACCACACCTCCTCGGTCCGCCGCGAGCCGATCGGCGTCGTCGGCTCCATCGCGCCCTGGAACTACCCGCTGCAGATGGCCAGTTGGAAGGTCCTCCCGGCCGTTGCGGCAGGCAACACCATCGTCCTGAAGCCCGCCGAGATCACCCCGCTGACGTCGGTGATGTACGCCCAGGCCGCACAGGCGGCGGGTGTCCCGGACGGTGTCATCAACATCGTCTCGGGCGCCGGACGGGACGCAGGCGAGCACCTCGTCGGCCACCCCGACGTCGCGATGACCTCCTTCACCGGCTCCACCGCCGTCGGCAAGCGGGTCGCCGAGCTCGCCACCGCCACCGTCAAGCGCCTCCACCTCGAACTGGGCGGCAAAGCCCCCTTCGTGGTCTTCGACGACGCCGACCTGGACGCCGCCGTGCACGGCGCGGTGGCCGGTGCCCTGATCAACACCGGCCAGGACTGCACCGCCGCCACCCGCGCCTACGTCCAGCGCCCCCTGTACGACGCGTTCGTCAGCGGTGTCGCCGACCTCATGGCGACCGTACGGCTCGGCGACCCCTTCGACCCGGCCACCGACCTCGGCCCGCTCATCTCCCACGCCCAGCGCGACCGCGTCGCCGGCTTCGTCGACCGCGCGCGCAAGTACGCCACCGTCGTCACCGGCGGCGAGGCACCCGGGGGCGAGCTGGCCGAGGGCGCGTACTACCGGCCCACCCTCCTCACCGGCGCCGCGCAGGACAGCGAGGCAGTGCAGTCCGAGATCTTCGGCCCGGTGCTGGTCGTGCTGCCCTTCGACAGCGACGACGAGGGCATCGCGCTCGCCAACGACACCCCCTACGGGCTCGCCGCCTCCGCTTGGAGCCGCGACGTCTACCGCACCGGCCGCGCCGTCCGCGAGATCAAGGCCGGCTGCGTGTGGGTCAACGACCACATCCCGATCATCAGCGAGATGCCGCACGGCGGGTACCGGGCGTCGGGCTACGGCAAGGACATGTCGGCGTACTCGTTCGAGGAGTACACGCAGGTCAAGCACGTCATGTACGACATCACGGGGGTGGCCAGGAAGGACTGGCACCGCACCGTCTTCGGGGACCGCGGCTGAGAGCCGTCCGGCGTGCCGGCCTGTCCGGCGCGCCGCACCATCCTCCACTCCACCCGGCTGACCACCGGCCGATTCCGAAAGGCCACACCGTATGGAGCACACCGCGCAGCCCGAGCCGCTCTCCGCGGCCGAACTGGCCGCCGTGCGGCGCAGCATGACCAACGGCCGGATGGCCCTGACCCGGCGGTCCCTGCTGCGCGCGAGCAGCGCCGGGCTGCTGGCGCTCGGCGGCGCGGGCGCGCTGTCGGCCTGCGGGATCCCGCCCGCGGGCCGGACGGACGCGGGGTCCTCCGAGGACCACTCGCGCCGGGAGAAGCGGATCGCGTTCTCCAACTGGACCGAGTACATCGACGTCAGCGAGGACGAGAAGCGCCACCCGACGCTGGACGCCTTCACGCAGCGGACCGGCATCAAGGTCAAGTACACCGAGGACATCAACGACAACGACGAGTTCTTCGGCAAGGTCCAGGCCCAGCTCGCGGCCGGTCAGGACACCGGGCGCGACCTGATCTGCCTGACCGACTGGATGTGCGCCCGGATGATCTCGCTGGGCTGGATCCAGCCGCTGGACCCCGCGCACCTGCCGCACGCGTACACCAACCTCTCGCCCCAGTTCCGCGATCCGGACTGGGATCCGGGCCGCGCGCACTCGTACACCTGGCAGGGCATCCCGACCGTCATCGCGTACAACAAGAAGGCGACCGGCGGCCGGAAGGTCACCTCCGTCAGCCAGCTGCTGGAGGACGGCAGGCTCAAGGGCAAGGTCGCCTTCCTCTCCGAGATGCGCGACAGCATCGGCATGACCCTGATCGACATGGGCAAGCGGCCCGAGGACTTCACCGCCGACGACTTCGACGCGGCGCTCGCGCGGCTCCAGAAAGGCGTGGACGGCAAGCAGATCCGCCGCTTCACCGGCAACGACTACCTCAACGACCTCAGCAAGGGCGACCTGGCGGCCTGCCTCGCCTGGGCGGGGGACGTCGTCCAGCTCCAGAACGACAACAGCGACATCGCGTACGTCATACCGGACGCCGGCTACATGACCTCGACGGACAACCTGATGGTGCCGAACAAGGCGCGCCACAAGGAGAACGCCGAGCGGCTGATCGACTACTTCTACGAGCCGAAGGTCGCGGCCCGTATCGCGGCGTACATCAACTACGTCTGTCCGGTCGACGGGGTGCGCGAAGAGCTTGCGAAGATCGACAAGAGCCTCGCGGACAATCCGCTGATCCTGCCGGACAAGGAGATGGCGGCCAAGTCGCACGCCTTCCGCGCGCTCAGCAGCAAGGAGAGCAAGGAGTTCGCGCAGAAGTTCGCCGACCTCACCGGCGCCTGACCAGCCGGCCCGGCTCCCTTCAGACCTCCGACGACACCGCCCCCGGGAATGGATACATGACCGATCTCGCGACGAACGACAGCAGCGGCGGCGACGTCCGCCTCACCGGGATCAGCAAGACCTACGGCGCGTTCACCGCCGTCCACCCCCTCGACCTGACCGTACCCGCCGGCTCCTTCTTCGCCCTCCTGGGCGCCTCCGGCTGCGGCAAGACCACCACGCTCCGTATGATCGCCGGCCTGGAGGAACCCACCACCGGCACCGTCGAGCTGGCCGGCAAGGACGTCACCGCACTGCCGCCCTACAAGCGCCCGGTGAACACCGTCTTCCAGAACTACGCGCTCTTCCCGCACCTGGACATCTACGAGAACGTCGCCTTCGGGCTGCGCCGCCGCGGCATCAGGTCCGTGAAGAAGCAGGTCGAGGAGATGCTGGACCTCGTCCAGCTCGGACCCATGGCCCGCCGCAAGCCGCAGCAGCTCTCCGGCGGCCAGCAGCAGCGCGTGGCCGTCGCCCGCGCCCTGATCAACCACCCGCAGGTGCTCCTCCTGGACGAGCCGCTCGGGGCCCTGGACCTCAAACTGCGCCGCCAGATGCAGCTGGAGCTCAAGCGCATCCAGACCGAGGTCGGCATCACCTTCGTGCACGTCACGCACGACCAGGAGGAGGCCATGACGATGGCCGACACGGTCGCGGTGATGAACGGCGGCCGCGTCGAGCAGCTGGGCGCGCCTGCCGACCTGTACGAGAACCCGGGCACCACCTTCGTCGCCAACTTCCTCGGCACCTCCAACCTGATCACCGCGGAGATCGCCGAGGCGGACGGCGAGCACCTGCTGCTGACGGCCGGGGACGCCAAGCTCCGGCTGCCCGCCGCGCGGTGTTCCGTGAGCGGCGCCCGTACCGGCGAGAAGGTGCTGGCGGGCGTACGGCCCGAGAAGGTCGCCCTCGCGCACGCCGACGACGCGGGATCGATACCCGAGGGCTTCAACCGGCTGCCGGGCCGCATCAAGGACGCCGGCTTCATCGGCGTCTCCACGCAGTACGTGATCGACGCCCGCGGCGCCGGTGAACTGGCCGTCTACGAGCAGAACATCGAGCGTGACGGCCGGCTGGTGCCGGGCGCCGAGGTGGTGCTGCACTGGAACCCCGCGCACACGTTCGGCCTCTCCGCCGACCAGGACATCGCCGCCGGCGCCGACGCGGAAGAGGAGGCAGCGTGAGCGCCGCCACCCAGGCGCCGCCGGAGCCGGCGCCCGCCCTCGAAGTGCGCAAGCCGCCCGTCCGCAAGCGGCTCGTACCGTACTGGCTGCTGCTGCCCGGCATCCTCTGGCTGCTGGTCTTCTTCGCCGCGCCGCTGGTCTACCAGGCGTCCACGTCCCTCCAGACCGGCTCCCTCGAAGAGGGCTTCAAGGTCACCTGGCACGTCGCCACCTACTGGGACGCGCTGGGCGAGTACTGGCCGCAGTTCGTCCGCTCGGTGCTCTTCGCCGCCGTCGCGACGCTGCTCTGCCTGGTCCTCGGCTACCCGCTCGCGTACCTGATCGCCTTCAAGGCGGGCCGCTGGCGCAACGTGGTGATGATCCTGGTCATCGCGCCGTTCTTCACCAGCTTCCTGATCCGCACGCTGGCCTGGAAGACGATCCTCGCCGACAGCGGCCCGGTCGTGTCCGTCCTGAACTCGCTGCACATCCTGGACGTCACCAGCGCGATCGGCCTCACCGAAGGCACCCGCGTGCTGGCCACCCCGCTCGCGGTCGTCTGCGGCCTCACGTACAACTTCCTGCCGTTCATGATCCTGCCGCTCTACACCTGCCTGGAGCGGATCGACCCCCGGCTGCACGAGGCGGCGGGCGACCTGTACGCGAAGCCCGTCACCACCTTCCGCAAGGTGACCTTCCCGCTCTCCATGCCCGGCGTGGTCGCGGGCACGCTGCTCACCTTCATCCCGGCCGCCGGTGACTACATCAACGCCGAGCTGCTCGGCTCCACCGACCAGAAGATGATCGGCAACGTGATCCAGTCGCAGTTCCTGCGCGTCCTGGACTACCCGACCGCGGCGGCCCTCTCCTTCATCCTCATGGCGGCCATCCTCGCCATGGTCACCCTCTACATCCGCAAGTCGGGGACGGAGGACCTGGTCTGATGCGCTGGCTTCGACGCAATGCGGTGGTGATCGCGGGCCTGCTGACGCTGGCGTACCTGATCCTGCCCAACGTCATCGTGCTGGTCTTCTCGTTCAACAAGCCCAACGGGCGCTTCAACTACGAGTGGCAGCGGTTCTCCACGGACGCCTGGACCGACCCGTGCGGCGTCGCCGACCTGTGCGGCTCGCTGGGCCTCAGCCTCCAGATCGCCCTCTGGGCGACGATCGGCGCCACCGTACTGGGCACCCTGATCGCCTTCGCGCTGGCCCGCTACCGCTTCCGGGCCCGCTCCTCCGTCAACACCCTGATCTTCCTCCCGATGGCGATGCCCGAGGTCGTCATGGCCGCCTCGCTGGCCACGCTCTTCCTCAACATGGGCATCCAGTTCGGCTTCTGGACGATCCTCATCGCGCACATCATGTTCTGCCTGAGCTTCGTCGTCACCGCGGTCAAGGCCCGCGTGATGAGCATGGACCCGCGGCTGGAACAGGCGGCGCAGGACCTCTACGCCTCGCCGACGCAGACGTTCCTGAAAGTGACCCTGCCGATCGCGGCGCCCGGCATCGCGGCCGGCGCGCTGCTCTCCTTCGCCCTCTCGTTCGACGATTTCATCATCACCAATTTCAACGCGGGCTCGACCGTGACCTTTCCCATGTTCGTCTGGGGATCGGCACAACGGGGCACGCCCGTTCAGATCAATGTCATCGGAACGGCGATGTTCCTCATCGCCGTGCTCTGCGTCCTGGCCGGACAACTGTTCACCGGACGCCGTAAGAGGAGCTGAGAACCATGGCACGAGCTGCCATGAACCCCACCGGGCGGACCACCCGGACCCCCGCACCGGCGGTCCACGCGCTCGCGGACGCCGCCCCCACCCCCTTCTGGCTGGACGACCCCGACCGTCCCGCCGCCCTCCCGGCCCTCGTCGGCGACGAGCGCTGCGACCTGCTCGTCGTCGGCGGCGGCTACAGCGGCCTGTGGACCGCGCTGCTCGCCAAGGAGCGCGACCCGGAACGCGACGTCGTCCTGGTCGAGGGCCAGGAGGCCGGCTGGGCCGCCTCCGGCCGCAACGGCGGCTTCTGCGCCGCCTCCCTCACCCACGGCCTCGGCAACGGCCTGGCCCGCTGGCCCGGCGAACTGAAGAAACTCGAAGAGCTGGGCGCCCGCAACCTCGACGCCATCGGGGACGCCGTCGAGCGGTACGGCATCGACTGCGCCTTCGAGCGCACCGGCGAGATCGACCTCGCCACCGAGCCGCACCAGATCGCCGAGCTGAAGGAGGCCGCCGAGGAGACCGCGCGGCTGGGCGTGGGCCGGTACGACTTCCTCGACCGGGACGCCGTACGCGCCGAGGTCGCCTCGCCGACCTTCCTGGCCGGCCTGTGGAACCGCGACGGCGTCGCCATGCTCAATCCGGCCCGCCTCGCCTGGGGCCTGAAGCAGGCCTGCCTGGACCAGGGCGTACGGATCTACGAGCACACCCGCGCCACCGACCTGGCCGCCGACGGCACCGGCATGGCCGTGCGCACGCCCTACGGGCGCGTCTTCGCCCGCCACGTGGCGCTCGGCACCAACGCCTTCCCGAACCTGGTCCGCCGGGTCCGCCCGTACGTCGTCCCGGTCTACGACCACGCCCTGATGACCGAGCCGCTGACCGGCGACCAGCTCGCCGCGATCGGCTGGCAGAACCGCCAGGGCCTCTCCGACAGCAACAACCACTTCCACTACTTCCGCATCACCGCCGACCACCGCATCCTGTGGGGCGGCTACGACATCGTGTACCGGTACGGCGGCGGCGTCCGCGCCGAGTACGACCACCACCCCGCCACGTACGAGAAGCTCGCCCGCCACTTCTTCCAGTGCTTCCCGCAGCTGGAGGGCGTCCGCTTCAGCCACGCCTGGGGCGGCGCGATCGACACCTGCTCCCGCTTCTCGGCGTTCTTCGGCACCGCGCACGGCGGGCGGGTCGCCTACGCCGCCGGCTACACGGGCCTGGGCGTCGGCGCCACCCGTTTCGGCGCCGACGTCATGCTCGATCTGCTCTCCGGCGCCCGCACGGAGCGTACGGAGCTGGAGATGGTCCGCACGAAGCCGCTGCCGTTCCCGCCGGAGCCGCTGCGCTGGGCCGGCATCGGCCTCACCCAGTGGTCGATGACCCGGGCCGACGCGCGCGGCGGCAAGCGGAACCTCTGGCTGAAGGCGATGGACAAGGCGGGCATGGGCTTCGACAGCTGAGAGCCCGGCCCCGGCCGCAGTCCGGCTGCGGCCCCGGCCCCGGCCCCGGCGCGGGCGTGCCCCGGGGTGCGCCCGCGCACCACGCGGCGGCCCGTTGTGATCCACGCCACCCCAAGATCATCGATGGACCCGTGTAAGGAGGCGGCGGCCTCCCGCTCTCCCTCTCGGAACGCGGCCCCGACGGGCCGGCGGGCGAGTGAGGGAGGCAGCCATGGACCCCACACGGGGCAGGCGTGCCGTGGAATGGCTCGTGGCGGTGGCACCGGACCCGGAGTCCTGCCGCTTCGAATGGGAGCGCAACCCGCTCGGGGTGGCGCTCCTCCCGGCCGGACTGGCCTGGGACGTACTGATCATCCCCGGCTCCCTGGGGTATCCCGCGCTCGACGTGCTCACCCACTGCCTCGACCGCCCGGGCCCGGTGCTCGCCGACTTCGGCGACAGCCGCATCGGGTTCTTCGTCCCGCCCGGCACGACGGCCCGCTGGGTGGGCACGGGAGTACGCGGCGCCGGCCCGGGCACCTGGATCGTCGTCCCCTATCCGGGCCGCTGCACGGGCGGCACCCGCTGGCTGATCCCCCCGGACGGCGACGGCACGCTCACCGACCCCGGAGTGCTGGAACTCGCCCTGCACGAGGCGGCGGCACGCATGGCGGGGGAGCCATGAGGACTCCGAGGCGTCCGGCGGGCCGCGCGGATCAGCGGCCCGGGACGCCCTGCGTGCCGTGCCGCCGCCGGACGCCGTGCACCGCGCCGTACAGCACGGTGAGCAGCGCGACCGACAGCGCCCATGAGGCCAGGACGTCCAGCGGCCAGTGGTAGCCGCGGACGACCAGCCCCGGGCCGGTGGCCAGGGCCAGGACGAGCGCCGCGGTGATCAGCAGGCGGCGGGCGGCCGGCGCGGCCGCCCACGGCAGCAGGAGCAGGGCGGCCGCCCCGTACGCGACGGCCGCGGTCGCGGCGTGCCCCGACGGGTAGAAGCCGGTTTCGCCGGCCAGCGCGCCCGGCGGGGCGGGCCGGGCCAGTGCCGCCTGCAACGGCCCGACGAGCGCCGGTACGACGGCCATCGCGACGGCCGCGGCGAGCGGCGGCAGCCACCAGCGGGGGAGCCCCGCGGTCCGCGCCCGCCGTGCCGCGTACGCCACGGCTGCCAGCAGCACGGGCAGGGCCACCGTCATGTTGCCCAGGTCGGCGAGGAATTCGGCGAGCGGCGCGGGCAGGGCACGTGCCAGGAGTACGCGGTCCAGCCGGGCGTCCAGCCGCAGCAGGGCCCCGTGGACGGCGACCTGCCAGGTGAGGAAGGTGAGGAAGAGGAGCGAAGCGGCCAGCGTGCACGCGTACGCGGGGAGAGAGGCCGGCCGCCCCGGAACAGGGGGGTGATTCCGGGGCGGCCGTACTGACCGGCGAACCGCGCGCCCCGGGGGGTCTGGGGCGGGCGGCCATCCGATCGGTGAGGATTCCCGGAGCCGGAGGCTCCGGTGGTGTGCGCGAGGGCACAGCCAGGTCGAAGCCGGGGAAGCGCCGACCGGGCATCGCTCGCAGTCCCCTGCGAGCGGGGTGTTTCTCTCATCTGCAGAAACCGTACGGCAGAGCGGTGGCCTTCCGACAGGCGGATCACCCACCCGCCATGGCCCCCGCACATCTTCTTCACGCGGTCTCGCCACTTCGGGCCGGTGGCCCGGATTCCGCCTCGGGAAAGCGCCGAGCGCCCGCCTCGGGAAAGCGCTGAGCGCCTGCCTCGGGAAAGCGCCGAGCGCCCGCCGGCACGGGCCGACGGGCGCTCAGCGGCTTCGAAGGGCTCAGAGAGCGGCGAAGGCCGACTCCAGGATGTCCAGGCCCTCGTTCAGCAGGTCCTCGCCGATGACCAGCGGCGGCAGGAAGCGGATGACGTTGCCGTACGTACCGGTCGTCAGGATCAGCAGGCCCTCCTGGTGGCAGGCCTTGGCCAGCGCCGAGGTCGCCTCCGGGTTCGGCTCCTTCGAGCCGGACTGCACCAGCTCGATCGCGATCATCGCGCCGCGGCCGCGGACCTCGCCGATGATGTCGTACTTCTCGGCCATGGTCTGCAGACGCGCCTTCATGACCTCCTCGATGCGCTGGGCCTTGGCGTTCAGGTCCAGCTCACGCATGGTCTCGATGGCACCGACGGCGGCGGCGCAGGCGACGGGGTTGCCGCCGTACGTGCCACCGAGGCCACCGGCGTGCGCGGCGTCCATGATCTCCGCGCGCCCGGTCACGGCCGCCAGCGGCAGACCACCGGCAATGCCCTTCGCGGTCGTGATGAGGTCCGGGACGATGCCCTCGTCCTCACAGGCGAACCACTGCCCGGTCCGGCAGAACCCGGACTGGATCTCATCGGCGACGAAGACGATCCCGTTCTCCTTCGCGAAGTTCGCGAGGGCGGGCAGGAAGCCCTTGGCCGGCTCGATGAAGCCGCCCTCGCCGAGCACCGGCTCGATGATGATCGCCGCGACGTTCTCCGCGCCGATCTGCTTGGTGATCTGCGAGATGGCCTGGTCCGCGGCCTCCTGGGCGCAGTTCTCCGGACCGGTCAGCCAGCGGTACGGGTAGGCCAGCGGCACCCGGTAGACCTCGGGCGCGAACGGCCCGAAGCCGTGCTTGTACGGCATGTTCTTCGCCGTCAGCGCCATGGTCAGGTTGGTCCGGCCGTGGTACCCGTGATCGAACACGACCACGGCCTGCCGCTTGGTGTACGCCCGCGCGATCTTGACGGCGTTCTCCACGGCCTCGGCGCCCGAGTTGAACAGCGCCGACTTCTTCCGGTGGTCGCCCGGCGTCAGCTCGGCGAGCTGCTCGCACACCTCGATGTACGGCTCGTACGGCGTGACCATCGCACAGGTGTGGGTGAAGTCGGCGAGCTGCGCGGTCGCGCGGCGCACGACGGCCTCGGCGCTGCTGCCGACCGAGGTCACCGCGATACCGGAACCGAAGTCGATCAGCGAATTCCCGTCCACGTCCTCCAGGACACCGCCGCCGGCGCGCTTGATGAACACGGGCAGCACCGCACCGACACCGGCCGCCACGGTCTCCTGCTTACGCGCCCACAGCTCCTGGGACTTGGGGCCGGGGATCGCGGTGACGACGCGGCGCTCCTGGGGGAGGGCGGGGCCTCCGGTCAGTTCGGACATGGCGGTCTCCTGGAGGGAACGAGGACGCGGACGCGCAGAGGCGGCGTACTACGTGACGTACGAAGGGTTGCGTTCGCAGGCTAGGGGCGGTCGGGCGGCCGGGGCATGCACCGTTCGGGAGAAGTGCGGGGGGCGCGTTGTCCGTACCGGACATAGCGCGGGCCGGGTATGACGACGGCGTACGGCCAGTAGATTGATCCGCGGCACACCGATCGCCGCCTGCCGCACCGCCACCGCTGAACTAGGGGGAACAGGGACACCGGATGGACACCGAGGGCACGCACGACGCACGCAACACCCACCCGGCCCGCCTCCCGCACCCGGCTGCGCACCCGGCTGCGCCGGGAGGGCCGCCGGGGATGCCGTCCGGGGCGGAGCAGGCCGGGGCGGCGAAGGTACCGCCTATGCCCGCCACGGCGCCCGGCGCACCGGAGTCCCCCTTCATGACCTGGCTCCGCGCCCCCCGCGTCCTGGCGGGCCCGGGCATCTGGTCCTTCGAACACCGGCCCCGCCCGAAGGAGGAGCCGCACGAGATCGCGGTGCCGCAGCTGATCGCGGGGGCCGTCATCTCGTTCCTCTGCGCGTGGCTGCTGTGGTCGCTGCTGATGAACGGCTACCTCGGCCCGTACTGGAAGTGGCCGCTGGAGGTGATGCTGCCCGACTCCTGGCGGGCGGGTAACACGGGCGTCATCTCGACCTTCGTGTACATGGCGCTGGTCCTCGGTGTGATCGTCGTCCTCTTCGGGCGGGTGGGCCGGTGGCCGACGCTCTTCCGGCGGCTCCTCGCCCCCGTGGGCCGCCGGGTGTGGAAGCGGCTGCCGGGATGGCTGGCCCCGAAGGACCCGGGTGCCGTCCCCGGCGGCGCGCTGATCCTGCGTGCCGTGGTGGCGCTGGCCGCCGCCTGGCTCCTCTGGGAGTGGTGCACCGACAAGACGCGCGACTCGTCGCTCCTCATGCTCCAGCTGCAGAACCTGACCCCGGACTCGGGCGATCCGGCGTCGTACTTCTACTACTCCACGAGCTACTCGCTCATCGACCTCGCGATCCTGCTGGCCGTGCTCGCCCCGTTCGGGTGCTGGGCCGAGGTGTGGCGCCGCCACGCCCCGCCCGGCCGGCGCCGCGGGACCGACGCCGCGGACGCCGCCGAGGCCGAGGCACCGGTCCTCCAGGTCGACCAAGCCGAGTGGGCCGAGTTGCGGGCCGCCGGGGCCGGAGGGGCCGCTGACCGGCTGGCGCGGGAGGCGCGGGCCGGGCTGATGAACGACGTCGACCATGCGCGGATCACCCGCGCCTGGGAGTCCGTACGGGTGCAGACGAGCCGCTTCCCCGCCTTCGTCGAGAGCGTCCAGCAGCACGGCTCCGGTGCCTGCGGCCACCCCTCCGGCGCCCGTGACCTGCCGGTGCGCACCGCCCGGCACGACCTGCTCACCGGCCAGGTGCGCATCGGCACGGCGTCCGACGACCTCCGTAACCCCTACGACCGGCGCGGCACCGGTACGGCGCTCGACCCCGCCGTGCTGGGGACCTCGTTGCTGGCGGTCGGGCCGCCCGGTGCGGGCAAGACGTCCCGCCTGGTGCGCCCGGTACTGGAGGCCATGTGCCTGCAGGCGCTGGCCGGCCGGGCCGCGGTGGTCTCGGTCGGGGCGGCCGGGGACGGCCCGGCGGCGGACGGCGCGTTCGACGTCGTCGTCCGCGTGGGACACCGCGAATCCCCCTGCGACCTCGACCTCTACGGCGGTACCACCGACCCCGACGAGGCGGCCGCCGTGTTGGCGGAGGCGCTGGTGGGGGATGTGACGGCGGGGCTGCCGGGTGGGGAGAGCCGGCGGGCTGCGACGGTGCTGGGGCAGTTGCTGGGGCCGTTCCGGGCGGCGCACGGGCGGTTCCCCGGGGTGGCCGAGCTGCGGGAGCTGCTGGACGGGGCGCCGGAGGCGACGGCCGCGCTGCGGACCGCGCTGGAGGCGGCGGGCGAGCACGGCGCGCTGCGCGAGCTGGACGCCCGGGAGCGGCAGGCGCAGCGCGCCGGCGACGTCGGGGCGCTGCTCGCGGACCGGATCGCGCTGCTGGACCGCCCCGCGTTCGCGGGGTTCTTCGACCCGACGGGGCAGTCGCGGCAGGTGTCGCTGCAGGCGCTGGACCGCCCGCTGCGGGTACGGATCGACCTGCCCGAGCGCGGGCACGCCGACGCGTCGCGGATCTTGGCGCGGCTGGTGCTCGCGCAGTTCACCGAGTGCGCGGTGGCGCGGGCCGACCGGTCGGTGTTCGCGTGTCTGGTGCTCGACGACGCCTCGCATGTCGTCACCCAGGAGGCGCTGCGGGGCCTGCAGCGGCTGCGGTCCGCGAACGCCGGGGTCGTACTGACCCTGCGGGCGCTGGACGACGTGCCGGAGGCGCTGCGCGGGGCGCTGCTGGGGACGGTCGGCTGCCGGATGGCGTTCGCGGGCGTGACGACGTGGGACGGCGCGCGGTTCGCCGAGGTGTGGGGCAAGGCGTGGGTGGAGACGCGGGACGTCACCGACCGGCAGATCGTCTCCGACGAGCCGTTCACCAAGCTGATGCATTCGATCAGGCGGCTGGTGACGGGCAAGGACGTGACGGCGAAGGCGGTGACGGTACGGACCGTGGAGCGGGAGCGTTGGTCGGCGTCGGACCTGGCCAACGCCGTACCGGCCGGGCACGCGGTGTTGTCGGTGACCTCGGTGACGGGGGAGTCGGCCCCGCCGGTACTGGTGGACCTGCGCGGCTGAGCCGCGGCCTCCCGGGGCATGCGGCCACTGGGGGGCGTGCGGCCACTCGGGGGCGTGCGGCCTTCGCCGGAAGGCCGGAAGCGGCCGCCCCGATTCCTCCGCTGAGGCAGAATTGGTGGTGGCCGTTCATACGGGACGGAGGAAACCCCCGGCTCCCGCCGCACGCGCATCGAAGGTCCCATGCCTCACACCCTTGGCTCTCTCGCCCACCACTCCGCGCTCAAGCTGACCGTGCTCGCGGGCGAGGACCGGCTGGACACCCCCGTCCGCTGGGCGCACGTGAGCGAGCTGATCGACCCGGTGCCCTACATGGAGGGCGGCGAGCTGCTGCTGATCACCGCGCTCAAGCTGGACGCGGAGGATCCGGAGGTGGCGCGGCGGTACGTACGGCGGATCGCGGGCGCCGGGGTGGTGGGCCTGGGCTTCGCGGTCGGGGTGAACTACGAGGACGTGCCGGAGGCGCTGCTCACCGCGGCCCGCGAGGAGGACTTCCCGCTGCTCGCGGTGCCGCGCCGGACGCCGTTCGTGGCGATCAGCAAGGCCGTCTCGGCGGCCGTGGCCGCCGATCAGTACCGCGCGGTGACCGAGGGCTTCGAGGCGCAGCGGGAGCTGACCCGCGCGGCGCTGTCCGCCGAGGGCCCGGCGGAGCTGCTCGCCCGGCTCGCCGCGCACCTGAAGGGCTGGGCCGCGCTGTACGACGCCTCCGGCGCGGTGGTCGCCGCGGCCCCCGACTGGGCGGCCCGCCGCGCGGCGCGCCTCACCGACGACATCGGCAAGCTGCGCGAGCGTCCGGCCCCCGCGAGCTCGGTGGTCCCGGACGCCGAGGGCGAGGACCGGGTGGAGCTGCAGTCGCTGGGCACGGGGCGCCGGGCACGCGGCGTCCTCGCGGTCGGTACGGGCGCGCCGCTGGGCACGGCGGAGCGGTACGCGGTGCACTCCGCCGTCGCCCTGCTGACCCTGACCACCGAGCGGTCCCGCGCGCTGCAGGAGGCCGAGCAGCGCCTCGGGGCCGCGGTGCTGCGGATGCTGCTGGCCGGCGAGCCGGACCACGCGCGGGCCGTGGCGGGGCGGCTGTACGGCGGTCTGCTGGACGCGCCGTTCCGGATGCTGGTGGCGGAGCAGGTGCCCGGCGGCAACGGCGAGGAGTGGTCCGCCGCCGAGGCGACGGCCGCGCTGGACGCGCTCGCCGACGCGATGGAGTCGGCGGCGGCACGGAGCGGTGAGGCGGTGCTCGCCGTACCGGACGGCAGCCGGCTGACCGTGCTCGCCGCGGACGGCGGCGCGGCGGCCGAGGCGGGTGCCGGCCACGCTGCCGCGCTGGAGGCCCGTACCGGGGCCGGCACCGGCACGCACAAGCGGGCGCCCGGCGCGGTCCGCGGCACCCCGGGCCTGGCCGTCGGCCTCTCGGCGCCGTCCGGGCCCGCCGCCGCTTCGGCCGCCTACCGTCAGGCCGAGCAGGCGATGTCGGTGGCCAGGCGGCGCGGCCGGGTCCTGGTCGAGCACGAGGACGTGGCGGCCGGTTCCGTGCTGCCCCTCCTCGCCGACGACGCGGTACGCGCCTTCGCCGACGGGATGCTGCGCGCGCTGCACGACCACGACGCGACCGGCCGCGGTGACCTGGTGGCCTCGCTGCGCGCCTGGCTGTCCCGGCACGGCCAGTGGGACGCGGCCGCCGCCGACCTCGGAGTGCACCGGCACACGCTGCGCTACCGGATGCGCCGCGTCGAGGAGATCCTCGGCCGCTCCCTGGACGACCCGGACGTACGGATGGAACTGTGGCTGGCCCTGAAGGCGACCACGTGCTCGCCCGACTCCTGAGCAGCGGGGGAGCGACCTGTCCCCGGGCCACCGGGAAGCCCCGCGGCCGCCTCCGAGCCCCCTCAGCCGGCCCGGAGTCCCCTCCGTCACCCCCGCACTCGCCAATCCGTAGGACCAGCTCCGCGGACTAGTACGTCCCGGACAAACACCGGTGCGGGAGCGCGCCCCTACCGTGGATCCCGTCCGGAAGGGCGACCGAGGCCGGGCGTGGCGGGAACCGCCGCGCGCACCGGCCGGCGCGCCACTCACCACGCCACCGAGAAGGGCCGGTAACCACTGTGCCGATCCGTAATGACGCAGCCACCACGGCTTTCTGGCTCGCCGGCCGGGAGGCCACCGGCACCGAGACCTTCGAGGTCACCTCGCCCTGGGACGGCCGCACCGTCGGCACCGTGAGCGTGCCCACCGAGGAGCAGGTCGAGGAGGCCGTGGCCGCCTCCGTCGCGGTGCAGGCCGAGTTCGCCGCCACCCCCGCGCACGTGCGCGCCGCCGCGCTGGACCACGTCACCAAGCGCCTGGTGGAGCGTACGGAGGAGATCGCCCAGCTGATCTCCGCGGAGAACGGCAAGCCGATCAAGTGGGCGCGCGGCGAGGTCGGCCGCGCCGTGTCGGTCTTCCGGTTCGCCGCGGAGGAGGCCCGCCGCTTCAACGCCGGCGAGGCCATGCGCCTGGACACCGACGGCGGCGGCGCGGGCCGCCTCGCGCTGATCCGCCGGGTCCCGAAGGGCACCGTGCTCGGCATCGCGCCGTTCAACTTCCCGCTCAACCTGAGCGCCCACAAGGTCGCCCCGGCCATCGCGGCCGGCGTGCCGATCATCCTCAAGCCCGCCCCGGCCACCCCGCTCTCCGGCCTGATCCTCGGCGAGCTGCTGGCCGAGACCGAGCTGCCGGCCGGCTCCTGGAGCGTCCTGTCGGTGCCGAACGACCGGATGCCCGCGCTGGTCCAGGACGAGCGGCTGCCGGTGATCTCCTTCACCGGTTCCGAGAAGGTCGGCTACGCGATCATGGACTCGGTGCCGCGCAAGCACTGCACCCTGGAGCTCGGCGGCAACGGCGCGGCGGTCATCCTCGCCGACTACTCCTCCGAGGCGGACCTGGACTGGGCGGCGCAGCGCATCGCCACCTTCTCCAACTACCAGGGCGGCCAGTCCTGCATCTCCGTGCAGCGCGTGATCGCCGACGCGTCCGTGTACGACCGGTTGCTGCCGAAGATCGTCGAGCGTGTCGAGGCGCAGGTCACCGGCGACCCGACGGACCCCGCGACCGAGGTCGGCCCGCTGGTCAGCGAGGACGCCGCCCGGCGCGTGGAGTCCTGGGTCGACGAGGCCGTGCAGGCCGGCGCCCAGCTGCTCGCCGGCGGCAAGCGGGAGGGCGCCACGTACGCGCCGACCGTCCTCGCCGACCTGCCCGAGGGCACCACGCTCGCGTGCGAGGAGGTCTTCGGACCGGTCCTGTCGGTACAGAAGGCGGACGGCGAGGAGGCGGCCTTCGCCGCCGTCAACAGCTCCAAGTACGGCCTCCAGGCAGGCGTGTTCACGCACGACCTGCAGACCGCCTTCCGCGCCCACAAGGTGCTGGAGGTGGGCGGCGTGATCATCGGCGACGTGCCGTCGTACCGCGCCGACCAGATGCCGTACGGCGGCGCCAAGCAGTCCGGTGTGGGCCGCGAGGGCGTCCGCTACGCGATGGAGGACTACACCTACGAGCGAGTGATGGTGATGACCGGGCTGGAACTCTGACGCTTCCGGCAGCAGAGCCGGACACTGGACAGCAGGGGCCGGGGCGCACATCGGGTGCGCCCCGGCCCTCCGGCTTTCCCGGACGCGGGTCCGCGCACCCCCAGAAGAATGGGAATCATTTTCATGTAGGCTGTCGGTCGTCCCCCGCAGACCGACAGGGAGAAGACCCATGGCCGTCCCCAAGCGGAAGATGTCCCGCTCCAACACCCGTCACCGCCGCTCCAACTGGAAGGCCGCGCAGCCGGACCTGGTGCCGATCACGATCGACGGCAGCCAGTACACCGTGCCGCGCCGTCTGGTGAAGGCGTACCAGCGCGGGCTGATCGACCCGCCGCGGGACTGACGGCGGGGCCGGGCGCCGGGCCGGGAGCTGTGCGCGGCGGGCGGCGGGCGAACGTCCGTATGCGCGAGGACTGGTGCAAGTCGTGCGGATCGGGTACAGACTCACAAGTAGCACTGACCGGTAGCCAACCCGGGCAGGCCACTGACCGGTAGCCGACCCGGCGGACCGGTACGGACCACCGACCCCGCGGTGAGGTGACCCTCCTCATGACGGCTCCATCCACCCGCAACGTCTCCGAGCGCGAAGCCCGGCAGGTCGCCGAGGCGGCCCGTGAACAGGACTGGCGCAAGCCCAGCTTCGCCAAGGAGCTGTTCCTCGGGCGCTTCCGGCTCGACCTCATACACCCCCACCCCACGCCCGCCGCGGAAGCGGTCCAGCGTGGTGAGGAATTCCTGGCCAAGCTCCGCGACTTCTGCGAGACGAAGATCGACGGTGCGCGCATCGAGCGCGAGGCGCAGATCCCCGACGAGACCATCGCCGGTCTCAAGGAGATCGGCGCGCTCGGCATGAAGATCGACACCAAGTACGGTGGCCTGGGCCTCACCCAGGTGTACTACAACAAGGCCCTGTCGCTGGTCGGTTCCGTCAGCCCGGCGGTCGGGGCGCTGCTCTCCGCGCACCAGTCGATCGGCGTACCGCAGCCGCTGAAACTGTTCGGCACACAGGAGCAGAAGGACCAGTTCCTGCCGCGGCTGGCCCGTACGGACATCTCCGCGTTCCTGCTCACCGAACCGGACGTAGGTTCGGACCCGGCCCGGCTGGCCACCATGGCCGTACCGGACGGGGACGACTACGTACTGGACGGCGTGAAGCTGTGGACGACCAACGGCGTCGTCGCCGACCTGCTCGTCGTGATGGCCCGGGTACCCAAGTCCGAGGGACACAAGGGCGGCATCACCGCCTTCGTCGTCGAGGCGGGCTCGGACGGCATCACGGTGGAGAACCGCAACGCCTTCATGGGCCTGCGCGGCATAGAGAACGGCGTCACCCGCTTCCACCAGGTACGGGTGCCCGCTGCGAACCGCATCGGCCCCGAGGGCGCGGGCCTGAAGATCGCGCTGACCACGCTCAACACGGGGCGGCTGTCGCTGCCCGCCATGTGCGTGGGCGTCGGCAAGTGGTGCCTGAAGATCGCCCGCGAGTGGTCCGCCGCGCGCGAGCAATGGGGCAAGCCGGTCGCCGAGCACGAGGCGGTCGGCGGCAAGATCTCCTTCATCGCCGCCACCACCTTCGCGCTGGAAGCCGTCGTCGACCTCTCCTCGCAGATGGCCGACGAGGACCGCAACGACATCCGCATCGAAGCGGCGCTCGCCAAGCTGTACGGCTCGGAGATGGGCTGGCTGATGGCCGACGAACTGGTCCAGATCCGCGGCGGCCGCGGCTTCGAGACCGCCGAGTCGCTCGCCGCGCGCGGCGAACGGGCCGTCCCCGCCGAACAGGTGCTGCGCGACATGCGCATCAACCGGATCTTCGAGGGCTCCACGGAGATCATGCACCTGCTCATCGCCCGCGAGGCGGTGGACGCCCATCTGTCCGTCGCCGGCGACCTCATCGACCCCGACAAGTCCCTCACGGACAAGGGGAAGGCCGCGGCGCGGGCCGGCGGCTTCTACGCCCGCTGGCTGCCCAAGCTGGTCGCCGGGCCCGGCCAGGTGCCCGGCACGTACGCGGAGTTCGGCGAGCTGGCCACACACCTGCGGTACGTCGAACGCACCTCCCGCAAGCTCGCGCGCTCCACGTTCTACGCGATGTCGCGCTGGCAGGGCCGGATGGAGACCAAGCAGGGCTTCCTCGGGCGGATCGTGGACATCGGCGCCGAGCTGTTCGCCATGAGCGCGGCGTGCGTACGGGCCGAGCACCTGAAGGCCACCGGCGAGCACGGCCGCGAGGCGCACCAGCTGGCCGAGGTGTTCTGCCGGCAGGCCAGGATCCGCGTCGAGGAACTGTTCGCACGGCTGTGGACCAACACCGACGACCTGGACCGCAAGGTCGTGGCCGGGGTCCTGACCGGTACGTACGCCTGGCTGGAGGAAGGCGTCATCGACCCCAGCGGCGACGGCCCGTGGATCGCGGACGCGACACCGGGGCCCGCCCGGAGGGAGAACGTGCACCGGCGCATCAGGTGAGACGTGCACCGCACGGATCCGGTGACGGGCGGATCCGTGCGGTGACGGGACGGGGGACGGGCCGGTCCCCGCGAGCAGGGGACCGGCCCGTACTGGGCCCGCTGGACGGGACCGGGCAGGCCGGCCGCCCCGGGGCGGCTACGGCTACTGCCGATCGGCAGCGGGCCCCGCGCACCACCCGCCGCGCCTCCCGGCGCCCCCGGCCGGGCCGGACTTCCGCGAGCTGGTGTCCGTACTCCGGACGTGACCGGCCACAATGGTGCCCATGACGGAATCCCTCGCCCATCCGCACCTGCGTTTCACCCCGGCGCCCGCCGTACCCGGCGAGCCACGCGACATCGTGATCCTCGGCTCCACCGGCTCCATCGGCACCCAGGCGATCGATCTCGTCCTGCGCAACCCCGACCGCTTCCGCGTCACCGGCCTGTCCGCGGCCGGCGGCCGGGTCGCGCTCCTCGCCGAGCAGGCCCGGCAGCTGCGCGTCGGCACCGTCGCGGTGGCCCGCGAGGACGTCGTACCCGCGCTGCGCGAGGCGCTGGCCGCACAGTACGGACCGGGCGAGCCGCTGCCGGAGATCCTGGCCGGCCCCGACGCCGCCACCCAGCTCGCCGGTACCAAGTGCCACACCGTACTGAACGGCATCACCGGCTCCATCGGCCTCGCCCCCACCCTCGCGGCCCTGAAGAGCGGCGCCTCCCTCGCGCTCGCCAACAAGGAGTCGCTGATCGTGGGCGGCCCGCTGGTCAAGGCGCTCGCGCAGCCCGGCCAGATCGTCCCCGTCGACTCCGAGCACTCCGCACTCTTCCAGGGCCTGATGGGCGGCCCCCGCGAAGAGGTACGCAAGCTGGTCGTCACCGCCTCCGGCGGCCCGTTCCGCGGCCGCAGCAGGGCCGAGCTGGCCACCGTCACGCCCGAGCAGGCCCTCGCACACCCCACCTGGGCGATGGGCCCCGTCATCACGATCAACTCCGCCACCCTGGTCAACAAGGGCCTGGAGGTCATCGAGGCACACCTGCTGTACGACGTGCCCTTCGAGCGCATCGAGGTCGTCGTCCACCCGCAGTCCTACATCCACTCCATGGTCGAGTTCACCGACGGCTCCACTCTCGCCCAGGCCAGCCCGCCCGACATGCGCATGCCCATCGCGCTGGCCCTCGGCTGGCCCGAGCGCATCCCGGACGCGGCCCCCGGCATCGACTGGACCAAGGCCCACACCTGGGAGTTCTTCCCGCTGGACCAGGAGGCCTTCCCCTCCGTACCGCTCGCCTGCCACGTCGGCGCACTCGGCGGCACCGCACCCGCCGTCTTCAACGCCGCCAACGAGGAATGCGTCGACGCATTCCTGAAGGGCGGGCTGCCCTTCACAGGAATTGTCGATACGGTCGCCGAAGTCGTCGCCGAGCACGGCACGCCCGCGCCGGGAACGTCCCTGACCCTCTCGGACGTACTGGAAGCGGAGACCTGGGCGCGCTCCCGCGCCCGTGAACTGGCCGCCCGCGCGGCACGCACACCATCGGAGGCCCGCGCATGACGACCTGGATGACCATCCTCGGCATCGTCGTCTTCGTCGTCGGCCTGCTCTTCTCGATCGCCTGGCACGAGCTGGGGCACCTGTCGACGGCCAAGATGTTCGGCATCCGCGTGCCGCAGTACATGGTGGGCTTCGGGCCGACGCTCTTCTCCCGCAGGAAGGGCGACACCGAGTACGGCATCAAGGCCATCCCGGCCGGCGGCTACATCCGCATGATCGGCATGTTCCCGCCCGGCGACGACGGGAAGCTGTCGGCGCGCTCCACCTCGCCCTGGCGCGGAATGATCGAGGACGCCCGTTCGGCCGCCTTCGAGGAGCTGCAGCCGGGCGACGAGAAGCGGCTGTTCTACACCCGCAAGCCCTGGAAGCGCGTCATCGTGATGTTCGCCGGGCCGTTCATGAACCTGATCCTCGCGGTCGTGATCTTCATGAGCGTCCTGATGGGCTTCGGCATCAACACCCAGACCACCCAGGTCGGCTCGGTCTCGGACTGTGTCATCGCGGCCTCCGCCAAGACCGACAAGTGTCCGTCCGGGGCCAAGGACTCCCCGGCCAAGGCCGCGGGCCTGCGGGCCGGCGACCGCATCGTCGCCTTCGACGGGCGGCCGATGCCTGACTGGGACACCCTCCAGCAGGCCATCCGGGACACCACCGGGCCCGCGACGATCACCGTCGAGCGGGACGGCGCGCGGAAGGAGCTGCACGCCGACCTCATCGAGAACAAGGTCGCCAAGACCGACGGCCACGGCGGCTACGTCGCCGACCAGTACGTCACCGCCGGCTTCCTCGGCTTCACCCCCGCCAGCGGCATCGTCCGGCAGGACTTCGGCCAGTCCGTCGACCGCATGGGCAACATGGTCAAGCAGGGCGTCGACTCGCTCATCGCCCTGCCCGGCAAGGTCCCCGACCTGTGGAACGCCGCCTTCAACGGCGGCGAGCGCAAGCAGGACTCCCCGATGGGTGTCGTGGGCGCAGCGCGCGTCGGCGGCGAGGTCTTCTCGCTGGACATCCCGCCGTCCCAGCGGGTCGCGACCATGCTTTTCCTGGTCGCCGGTTTCAACCTCTCGCTCTTCCTGTTCAACATGCTGCCGCTGCTGCCGCTGGACGGCGGGCACATCGCGGGCGCTCTGTGGGAGTCGCTGCGCCGCGCCTTCGCCAAGGTCTTCCGGCGCCCCGACCCCGGCCCCTTCGACGTGGCGAAGCTCATGCCGGTCGCCTACGTCGTCGCCGGCATCTTCATCTGCTTCACGCTGCTGGTGCTGGTCGCGGACGTCGTGAACCCGGTACGGCTGACCGGCTAGCAGCGCCGCCGAAGCCCGCTCCGGTACGCCGGGCACTCGTGCGAACACGTACGGGTGTCCGGCAACCGTCCTTTCGGGCGGTGTAAACCTGCGCGATGTGCCTCCGGCAATGCCCGTGACGTAACCTCGGCCACGGAGCCCGCCGATCTCGGGTCCTTGATCACACCTTGGGGAAGCTCGTCAGATGACTGCCATTGCGCTGGGAATGCCGGACGTTCCGACCAAGCTCGCCGACCGCCGTGTCAGCCGCAAAATACACGTCGGGCCGGTGGCCGTCGGCGGGGATGCGCCGGTGTCGGTGCAGTCGATGACGACGACGCGTACGGCGGACATCGGGGCGACGCTGCAGCAGATCGCGGAGCTGACGGCGTCGGGCTGTCAGATCGTGCGGGTGGCGTGTCCGACGCAGGACGACGCGGATGCGCTGCCGATCATTGCGAAGAAGTCGCAGATCCCGGTGATCGCCGATATTCACTTCCAGCCGAAGTACGTGTTCGCGGCGATCGATGCGGGCTGTGCGGCGGTGCGGGTGAACCCGGGCAACATCAAGCAGTTCGACGACAAGGTCAAGGAGATCGCCAAGGCGGCCTCGGACGCCGGCACGCCGATCCGGATCGGGGTGAACGCGGGGTCGCTGGACCGTCGGCTGCTGCAGAAGTACGGCAAGGCCACTCCCGAGGCGCTGGTGGAGTCGGCGCTGTGGGAGGCGTCGCTGTTCGAGGAGCACGGGTTCCGGGACATCAAGATCTCGGTGAAGCACAACGACCCGGTGGTGATGGTCAACGCCTATCGGCAGCTGGCCGCGCAGTGCGACTATCCGCTGCACCTGGGGGTGACCGAGGCGGGTCCGGCGTTCCAGGGGACGATCAAGTCGGCGGTGGCCTTCGGGGCGCTGCTGAGCGAGGGGATCGGGGACACGATCCGGGTGTCGCTGTCGGCGCCGCCGGCGGAGGAGATCAAGGTCGGTATCTCCATTCTGGAGTCGCTGAATCTGCGGCAGCGGCGGCTGGAGATCGTCTCGTGTCCGTCGTGCGGGCGGGCGCAGGTGGATGTGTACAAGCTGGCCGAGGAGGTCACCGCGGGGCTGGACGGTATGGAGGTGCCGCTGCGGGTCGCGGTGATGGGCTGTGTGGTCAACGGTCCGGGTGAGGCCCGTGAGGCGGACCTGGGGGTGGCCTCCGGTAACGGCAAGGGCCAGATCTTCGTGAAGGGTGAGGTCATCAAGACCGTGCCGGAGTCGAAGATCGTGGAGACCCTCATCGAGGAAGCCATGAAGATCGCCGAGCAGATGGAGAAGGACGGGGTGGCTTCGGGGGAGCCTTCGGTGGCGGTCGCGGGCTGACCTCCGTTCCCTGGCAGGGCCCCTCCCTCTCCCCGACCGACCGGTGCGAGGCCCCTCCCCCACCTCCACCGCACACCAAACGAAACTAGCCCCCACCCACCCCCCACCGCCCCCCTGTGGACAACCGCAAGGACAGGCGGTGCGCCCCCTGTGGACAACCGCGGTACGCGCGACCTGCCCCCCTGCCCGTCTCCGAGATGGGCAGGGGCGCATCGCGTGTACGCGAGGTACAGTGCCTGGACCTGCTCTCTTACGGCCCCGGCCCTGTCACGGTGAGGCAATCCGACACGTGCTGACGACCACCACCAAGGTCCTTGAGCCCGGGGAGCTCGACGATGCCCTCGCGGTCCTGGACCGCGACCCGGTGGCCAACGCCTTCGTGGCCGCCCGGGTCCAGGTCGCCGGGCTCGACCCCTGGCGGCTCGGCGGCGAGATGTGGGGCTGGTACGAGAACGGGCGACTGGAATCCCTCTGCTACGCGGGAGCCAACCTCGTCCCCGTCTGCGCCACCCCCGACGCCGTACGCGCCTTCGCCGAGCGGGCCCGCCGGCAGGGCCGCCGCTGCTCCTCCATCGTCGGCCCCGCGGCGCCCACGGCCGAGCTGTGGTCCCTGCTGGAGCCCGCCTGGGGCCCGGCCCGCGAGGTGCGTGCCCACCAGCCGCTGATGGTCACCACCGAGCCCGCTGCCGAGGTCGCCCCCGATCCGTACGTCCGGCGCATCCGCAAGGACGAGATGGACCTGATCATGCCCGCGTGCGTGGCCATGTTCACCGAGGAGGTCGGCATCTCGCCGCTGGCCGGCGACGGCGGACTGCTCTACCAGGCACGCGTCGCCGAGCTGGTCGGCGCGGGACGCTCCTTCGCCCGGGTGGAGAACGGCAAGGTCGTCTTCAAGGCCGAGATCGGCGCCGCCACCCTGCGCGCCTGCCAGATCCAGGGCGTCTGGGTCGCGCCCGAGTACCGCGGCAAGGGCCTCTCCGAGACCGGCATGGCGGCCGTACTGCGCTACGCCCTCGCCGACGTCGCGCCCATCGTCAGCCTCTACGTGAACGACTTCAACACCGCGGCGCGGGCCGCGTACCGGCGGGTCGGCTTCGAAGAGGTCGGCGCGTTCATGAGCGTGCTGTTCTGACCGGGGCGCCGGCCGCCGGGGTGCCGTGCCGCCCCGGCGTCTCCCGGCCGAGGTGTCCGGACCGATCGTGTTCACCGTTCCCGCTGTGTACGCTCCCGGCCATGGATGACGTCGCGGTCGGCCCCCTCGACCTCGCTGCCCGCGTGGACGACGCGCTGGCCGTGCAGGCCCTCGCCTTCGGCCTGACCGACGACGAGATCGGAGTACGGCGCCACATCGTGCTGCGCCACCTCACCACCCCCGGAGCCCGCGCCCTGGGCGCCACCACGCCCGAAGGCCGGCTGGCCGGGTTCGTGTACGGCCTGCCCAACGACCGCTCCCACTGGTGGTCCAGCGTCGTCGAGCCGTACCTGCGCAGCACCGGCCAGGACTTCTGGCTGGACGACTCCTTCGTCATCACGGAGCTGCACGTCCATCCCGCGTACCAGAAGCGCGGCATCGGCCGGGCGCTGATCACGCGTATCACCGACGAGGTGCCCTACCCGCGCAGCATCCTCTCCGCGATCGACGTCGAGAGCCCGGCACGCGGGCTGTACCGCTCGCTCGGCTACCAGGACCTCGCCCGTCGTGTGCTCTTCCCGAGCGCCCCCGCGCCGTACGCGGTGATGGGCGCGCCGCTGCCGCTGGCGCGCTGACGGCAGCGGGCCGCGGGGGCTTGTGCGGTGGCTCCCGGGAGGCCGGGGGAGCGGTATCCATTTCCGTGCGCGACACCCGGCCCGATAACCTCGCCCCAGTCACCTTTCTTACGCAGGAGAATCACCATGGCCCAGGTCCAGCGCATGTCCCGATTGATGATCAAGACGCTGCGCGACGACCCGGCCGACGCCGAGACCGCCAGCCACAAGCTGCTCGTCCGCGCCGGGTACGTCCGCCGCACCTCCGCCGGCATCTGGACCTGGCTGCCGCTGGGCAAGAAGGTGCTGGAGAACGTCTCGCGCGTGGTGCGCGAGGAGATGGACGCCATCGGCGCCCAGGAGGTCCTGCTCCCCGCGCTGCTCCCCAAGGAGCCGTACGAGACCAGTGAGCGCTGGGAGGAGTACGGCGACCTGCTGTTCCGCCTGAAGGACCGCAAGGGCGCCGACTACCTCCTCGGCCCCACCCACGAGGAGATCTTCACCCTCACGGTCAAGGACCAGTGCACGTCCTACAAGGACCTGCCGGTCATGCTGTACCAGATCCAGACGAAGTACCGGGACGAGGCGCGGCCCCGCTCCGGCGTGCTGCGCGGCCGCGAGTTCCAGATGAAGGACTCGTACAGCTTCGACACCACCGACGAGGGCCTGGCGCAGTCGTACGCGCTGCACCGCGAGGCGTACCAGAAGATCTTCGCGCGCCTGGGCCTGGACTACCGCATCGTCTCGGCCGTCTCCGGCGCGATGGGCGGCTCCGCCTCCGAGGAGTTCCTGGCCCCCGCCGCGGCCGGTGAGGACACCTTCGTCGACTGCCCGCAGTGCGACTACGCGGCGAACACCGAGGCCGTCACGGTCAAGGTCGAGCCCTCGGACGCCGCCGGCGTGGGCGAGATCGAGGAGCTGGACACCCCCGACACCCCGACCATCGAGACGCTCGCCGAGCACCTGGGCGTCCCGGCCTCCGCCACGCTGAAGAACCTCCTGGTCAAGGTGGACGGCGAGATCGTCGCCGTGGGCGTCCCGGGCGACCGCGAGGTCGACATGGGCAAGCTCGGTGAGCACCTCGCCCCGGCCGTCGTCGAACTGGTCACCGCCGAGGACTTCACCGGCCGCGACGACCTGGTCCGCGGTTACGTCGGCCCGCAGGGGCTGGCCGGCAAGGCCTTCCGGTACATCGCCGACCCGCGCGTCGCGCCCGGCACCTCCTGGATCACCGGCGCCAACAAGGACGGCAAGCACGCCCGCAACGTCGTCGCCGGCCGGGACTTCGAGGTGGACGACTACCTCGACGTGGTCGTCGTCGAGCCGGGCGACCCCTGCCCCAAGTGCGGTGCCGGGCTGGTCATCGACCGCGCGATCGAGATCGGCCACATCTTCCAGCTGGGCCGCAAGTACGCCGACGCGTTCGAGCTCGACGTGCTCGGCCAGAACGGCAAGCCGGTGCGGGTCACGATGGGCTCGTACGGCATCGGCGTCTCCCGTGCGGTGGCGGCGCTCGCCGAGCAGACCCACGACGCGTCCGGCCTGTGCTGGCCGCGCGAGGTCGCCCCGGCCGACGTGCACGTCGTCGCGGCGGGCAAGGCCAAGCAGACCGAGCTGGCGCTGGAGGTCGGCGACAAGCTGGGCGCGGCGGGGCTGCGCGTACTGGTCGACGACCGGGCCGGGGTCTCCCCGGGCGTGAAGTTCACCGACGCCGAGCTGATCGGCGTGCCCACGATCGTGGTCGCGGGGCGCCGTGCCGCCGAGGGCATCGTCGAGCTGAAGGACCGGCGGACGGGTGAGCGCGAGGAGGTCACGGTCGAGGAGGCCGTGGCGCGCCTCAGCGCGTAATTTCCGGCCTCGGTGGCGGGCCCGCGCGGTGACGTGCGGGCCCGTCGGCGTACCCCGTGCATCGCGGCCTGGCGGCCGTTCGTCCCCCGAGCGCCGGACGGGCTTGTTTCCGGCGTGCATACGTCCCCGAAGGGGGGCCGGGCTTGATTGTGGCGTGCGTACGTCCCCGAGCGCAGGCTGGGCCTGATTGCGGCGTGCGTGCGTCCTCGAGCGCCGGGCTCGAGTCTGCTGCTTCACGCCGCACGGTCGACGGCGTCACAGCCAGGTCGCGAACTCCAGCAGCAGTTCTCCGCGGGCGCGGTCGCCCGCGGTCACGGCCCGGAGGCCTGCCTCGACCGCGCCTACCAGGGTCCAGCCGCGCGCGCGGTCGCGGTCGACGTCGAGGGAGTCGGCGAGCTTGGCGACCCGGCGGCGGGCCGCGGCCGCGGCGCCGGTGCCGGCGGCCAGGTCCTCCATGCGGTCCAGGACCAGCCCCACCAGGTCGTACGCGCGCTCCCCGACCACCGGGCGCGGCCCCACCGCCAGCCACGGCGTGCGGTGCCCGGCCAGCACCTTGCCCTGGCGGAACGCGCCGTGCAGCAGGACCTCCTCGGGTGCGTCGGCGGGCAGCGCGCCGCGCAGTTCGGCGGCCTCGTCGACCAGCGGGGCGGCCGACGGGACCGCCGTGCCCCGCTCGCGCAGCGCGGCCACGGCCGCTTCCGTACGGCCGGCCAGGGTCTCGAAGGGGTGGCCCTCCGAGGGCGGTACCCAGAGCCTGCGGACCGTCCCGGCCGCTTCCAGCAGGGCCTTCGCCTCGGGCAGTGAGCGCAGCGACACCCCGCCGCGGAGGCGTTCGAGGAGCAGTGCGCCGCTCTCGGTGTCGGCGCGGAGCAGCCGTACCGCGCCCCAGCCGTCCCAGCGCGCCAGCGCCGCCGCCTCGGCCGCGGCGCCGGGCTGTCCGGGCAGCGGGAATTTCAGCGCGGCGGGCGTGCCGTCCCGCTGGGTGACCAGGACGAGCAGGCTGGCGCGGCCGCCCGGCTCGTGCACCCGCTCCGGGATCAGCTCCCACGCCGCCAGCCGCTCCGCCACGCGGTCCGGGAGCGCGTCCAGCCAGGCGCGCGCGGGGCTTCCGGGGTCGTCGCCGATCGCGCGCACCAACCGTCTCGGCGGTTCGATGGGTGGCGTTGCCATGCTGGAGCTGTCCCTTTCGTCGGCGGTGCCGGGGTGACCGGCGAGCCCGTACGGCCGCTGTGCGCTCAGAGCGCGTCGGCGGATCCGGTCGCGGTGGGCGACGGGCTGCCGGCCGTGGTCCGTTCGGCGAGCCCAGGGAAGGCTACGCCGCTGCCGCGCCAGCGCACCGCACGCACCGCTGCCTCGCGCAGCGATCCGGCCGCGGCGCGCCGCCGGGCGCCCGAGGAGGCGCGTACGAGGTCCGCGTAGGCGCCGGCCACCCGGTCCTCGATGTCGGCCGCGAGCCGGACGGCCGCCGCGGCGTCGGGCACCGGGAACGGCAGTGCGTAAGCGGCCGCCGCGGCCTTCGGCGTGCTGCCGAGCGCGGTCACGCGGCGGCTGAGTTCGTCCCGGCGTGCACGGTGGGCGTCGTAGCCGTCCTGTGCTTCCTTGCGCCGTCCGTCGTCGACCCGCGCCCCCACCACGCCGTAGCCGTAGAGCGCGGCGTGCTCGGCGGCCAGGGCGTTCTGCAGGGCCTCGATCTCGGCTTTGCGCTCCGGGTCCTCGTGCTTGTCGGCCGGCATCAGGCGTTCTTCCCGTCCTTCTCGTCGTGCTCGTCGCGCGCTTCGAGCAGGTGGGCGTGGGCGGCACCGGCCGCGGCGACCGAGGCGAGCAGCCGTGCGACCTCCGGCGGGGCGCTCACCAGCGCGGCCGTCCGCAGGTCGGCCGTGTGCCGCTCGGCGTCGGCCAGCTCGGCGAGGGCCTTCTTCTCCGTACCGGGCACTTCCGGTGCGCGCTGCCGGCCCGGTGCACGGGACGGTGAAGCGGTCGCGGAAGGCGTGGCGGACGGGGTGCCGGTGGCCTCGGGAGCCTCGAACGCCGCTATGTGCCGGGCGACTTCGTCCCGCAGCGGACGGATCCGCCGTTCCAGGCCCGGGTGCGCGGTCAGCGTCGCGTCGTACCGGGCCAGCAGCGCGCCGCTGTCCCGTGCGCCCTTGTCGAGCAGCGTGCGTCCGGCGGCGCTGTCCATGTCGTCGGACGCGGCGGGCTGCTCGGAGCAGCTGGTGAGCAGTGCCGCGCTGCCGACCGCGGCGCCCGCCAGCAGGGTCCTTCTCCTCAGGTGCGTACTCGGGTGCGTACTCGGCTGCGGCACGGTCCTCTTCCCGGGGGTCTGCGGGTGATGATCTGGTGATCACCGCAGGCGAGCGTAACCGCGCCCGCGCACGGAATCGTCAGTACCCCGCCGGAACAGATAGGCTTTGGCCAGACACGCGACCATCCCACAACAGCACACGCGGCCGAGGAGTCACCCGGATGAGCACCACCCAGAGCGAGAGGCTGCGCGGACTGCTTGAACCGCTGGTCGCCGCGCGAGACCTGGATCTGGAAGAGATCGAGGTGACCCCCGCGGGCAAGCGGCGTGTGCTGAGGATCGTCGTGGACTCCGACGAGGGCGTCCAGCTGGACGAGTGCGCCGCACTCAGCCGCGAGATCTCGCAGGCCCTGGACGACGCGGACGCCATGGGGGACGTCGCGTACACCCTGGAGGTCACCTCGCCCGGCGCCGACCGCCCGCTCACCGAGCCGCGGCACTACCGCCGGGCCACCGGCCGCCTGATCAAGGCCCAGCTGCACGAGGGCGGCGAGCTGGTCGCCCGGATCACCGCCGTCGACGACGAGGGCCTGGACCTCGAAGTACCGGGCGTGAAGGGGCGTAAGCCCACCGCCCGCCGGGTCGCCTTCAGCGAGATCGCCAAGGCGCGCGTGGAGATCGAGTTCAACCGCAAGACCGCTCCGGGCGCCGCCAAGGGCGCGGCCCCCGCAGAAGACGACACCAACGACGAGAGCCAGGAGGAGGCGTAGCCGTGGACATCGACATGAGTGCCCTGCGGGGTTTGGTGCGGGAGAAGGAAATCTCCTTCGACCTGCTGGTGGAGGCCATCGAGTCGGCCCTCCTCATCGCCTACCACCGTACGGAGGGCAGCCGCCGTCACGCGCGCGTGCAGCTGGACCGCAACACCGGTCATGTGACCGTGTGGGCGAAGGAGGACCCGGACGACCTCGAGGAGGGCGCTGAGCCCCGCGAGTTCGACGACACACCGTCGGGTTTCGGCCGGATCGCGGCGACGACGGCGAAGCAGGTCATCCTCCAGCGGCTGCGGGACGCCGAGGAGGAAGTGACGTTCGGTGAGTACGCCGGGCGGGAGGGTGACGTCGTCACCGGCGTGGTCCAGCAGGGCAAGGACCCGAAGAACATACTGGTCGACATCGGCAAGCTGGAGGCCATCCTGCCGGTGCAGGAGCAGGTCCCCGGTGAGGAGTACGCGCACGGCACGCGCCTGCGGTCGTACGTGGTCCGCGTCGTCAAGGGTGTCCGCGGCCCGTCGGTCACCCTCTCGCGCACCCACCCGAACCTGGTGAAGAAGCTCTTCGCGCTGGAGGTCCCGGAGATCGCGGACGGCTCGGTGGAGATCTCCGCCATCGCCCGTGAGGCCGGTCACCGCACGAAGATCGCGGTGCGTTCCACCCGGTCGGGGCTGAATGCCAAGGGTGCCTGCATCGGTCCGATGGGCGGCCGCGTCCGCAACGTCATGGCCGAGCTGAACGGCGAGAAGATCGACATCGTGGACTGGTCGGACGACCCGGCCGAGCTGGTCGCGAACGCGCTGTCGCCGGCCCGGGTGTCCAAGGTCGAGGTCGTGGACCTGGCCGCGCGCTCCGCGCGGGTCACCGTCCCCGACTACCAGCTGTCACTGGCCATCGGCAAGGAAGGGCAGAACGCCCGGCTCGCCGCCCGGCTCACCGGCTGGCGGATCGACATCCGTCCGGACACCGAGGCGCCGGACCGGCAGGGCTGAGCCGGGGACGCCGGCGGCGGGCCGCCGCCGGCGTCGATTGTCAGCCACGAGGAATATGAGCGGCCGTTCGGTCCTTACCCCATAGGGGTGAGGCCGCTACGGGGAGGTAGACTTAAGCAGTGTCTGGCCGGACGCATGCCCGCGCATGCCCTGAGCGAACCTGTGTGGGATGCCGGGAGCGAGCGGCCAAGGGCGATTTGCTGCGCATCGTGGTGATCGATGGTGAGTGCACCCCCGATCCTCGCGGTACGCTGCCCGGCCGGGGTGCCTATGTGCACCCCACACTGGTCTGTTTCGACCTGGCGGTGCGCCGCCGGGCGTTCCCCAGGGCCTTCAGAGGACCGGGACCGCTCGACACCACGGTTCTGCGCCAGTACGTCGAGCAGACGACACCGTAAGACAGCACGTCGCACGGAAAACCGTGCGGTCAGGTACCTCGCGAGTCGGAAGTAGGTCGAGATTGCGATGAGCACTCGATGAGTACGCGATGAGTACGCCCATGAAGTAGCGACGGTCCGGTGGACACCCGGACCTAGAAGGAGCGAAGTGGCTAAGGTCCGGGTATACGAACTCGCCAAGGAGTTCGGCGTTGAGAGCAAGGTCGTCATGGCCAAGCTCCAAGAACTTGGTGAATTCGTCCGTTCGGCGTCCTCGACGATCGAGGCGCCGGTTGTTCGCAAGCTGACCGACGCTTTCCAGGCAGGCAACGGCAACGGCCGTGCCGCCGGCAAGCCTCAGGCGCCGCGCAAGAGCGCGCCCGCCAAGCCGTCCGCGCCCTCCCCGGCGCAGACCGGGGGCACCTCCCGTGCAGCGGGGGACCGTCCTGCTGCCCCGAAGCCGGGTGCCCCCAAGCCGGGCCCCGCGGCTCCGGCCGCCCCCGAGGCGCCGAAGAGCAGCGCCCCCTCTCCCGCGGCGCCCGCGCCGGGCCCGCGCCCCACGCCCGGTCCGAAGCCCGGCCCCAAGCCCGCTCCGGCCGCGCCCGCGCAGCCCGAGTTCCAGGCTCCGCCGTCCGCTCCGGCCGCGCCGAAGCCCGGCGCCACCCCCGGCCCGCGTCCGGGCGCCCGTCCCGGCCAGGACCGGCAGGACCGCGGTCAGGACCGTGGCCAGGGCCGCGGCGACCGTCAGGGCCCCCGCCCCGGCGGCGACCGGCAGGGTCCGCGCCCCGGCGGCAACCGCCCCCAGGGCCCGCGTCCGGGCAACAACCCCTTCACCTCCGGCGGCTCCACGGGCATGGCCCGTCCGCAGGCCCCCCGTCCCGGCGGCGCGCCGCGCCCCGGCGGCCAGGGCGGCCCCGGCGGCCCGCGTCCGCAGGGTGCCGGCCAGGGTGGTCCGCGTCCGCAGGCTCCGGGTGGTAACCGTCCGACTCCGGGCAGCATGCCCCGTCCGCAGGGCGGCGGCGCCGGCCAGGGTGGTCCCCGTCCCGGCGGCGGCGCCCGTCCGAACCCCGGCATGATGCCGCAGCGTCCGGCGGCCGGCCCGCGTCCGGGCCCCGGCGGCCGTGGTCCCGGTGGCGGCGGTGGCCGTCCGGGCGGCGGCGGTCGTCCCGGCGGTGGCGGCGGCTTCGGCGGCCGTCCCGGTGGCGGCGGCGGTCGTCCGGGTGGCGGCGGCGGTTTCGCCGGCCGTCCCGGTGGCGGCGGCCCCGGCGGCTTCGGCGGCCGTCCCGGCTTCGGTGGCCGTCCCGGCGGTCCCGGTGGCCGTGGTGGCACGCAGGGCGCCTTCGGCCGTCCCGGCGGTCCCGCGCGCCGCGGTCGCAAGTCGAAGCGGCAGCGTCGCCAGGAGTACGAGGCCATGCAGGCCCCGTCGGTGGGCGGCGTCATGCTGCCGCGCGGCAACGGTGCGACGGTTCGCCTGTCGCGCGGTGCCTCGCTGACCGACTTCGCGGAGAAGATCAACGCCAACCCGGCGTCGCTCGTCCAGGTCATGCTGAACCTGGGTGAGATGGTCACCGCGACGCAGTCCGTCTCCGACGAGACGCTGCAGCTCCTCGGCGAAGAGATGAACTACGTCGTCGAGATCGTCAGCCCGGAGGAGGAGGACCGCGAGCTTCTCGAGTCCTTCGACATCGAGTTCGGCGAGAACGAGGGCGGCGAGGAGATGCTCCTCCCGCGGCCCCCGGTGGTCACCGTCATGGGTCACGTCGACCACGGTAAGACCCGACTGCTGGACGCGATCCGCAAGACGAACGTCATCGCGGGCGAGGCCGGCGGCATCACGCAGCACATCGGTGCGTACCAGGTCTCCACCCAGGTCAACGAGGAAGACCGCGCGATCACCTTCATCGACACCCCGGGTCACGAGGCGTTCACCGCCATGCGTGCCCGTGGTGCGAAGTCGACGGACATCGCGATCCTCGTGGTCGCGGCCAACGACGGCGTCATGCCGCAGACGATCGAGGCGCTGAACCACGCCAAGGCCGCCGGTGTGCCGATCGTCGTCGCGGTCAACAAGATCGACGTCGAGGGCGCGGACCCGACCAAGGTGCGCGGTCAGCTGACCGAGTACGGCCTGGTGGCCGAGGAGTACGGCGGCGACACCATGTTCGTCGACATCTCCGCCAAGCAGGGTCTGCACATCGACGACCTGCTGGAGGCCGTGGTCCTGACCGCGGACGCCTCGCTGGACCTGCGGGCCAACGAGGAGCAGGACGCGCAGGGCATCGCGATCGAGGCGCACCTCGACCGCGGCCGCGGCGCCGTGGCCACCGTGCTGGTCCAGCGCGGCACCCTGCGGGTCGGCGACACGATGGTGGTCGGCGACGCGTACGGCCGAGTCCGCGCGATGCTGGACGACAAGGGCAACAACATCCAGGAAGCGGGTCCCTCGACCCCCGTCCTGGTGCTGGGTCTGACCAACGTGCCGGGCGCCGGCGACAACTTCCTGGTTGTCGACGAGGACCGCACCGCGCGTCAGATCGCCGAGAAGCGCGCGGCGCGCGAGCGCAACGCCGCCTTCGCCAAGCGCACCCGTCGGGTGTCCCTCGAGGACCTGGACAAGGTGCTCAAGGCCGGCGAGGTCCAGCAGCTCAACCTCATCATCAAGGGCGACGCGTCCGGTTCGGTCGAGGCCCTGGAGTCCTCGCTGCTCCAGCTCGACGTGGGCGAGGAGGTCGACATCCGCGTGCTGCACCGCGGCGTGGGTGCGGTCACCGAGTCCGACATCAACCTGGCGTCCGGCTCCGACGCGATCGTCATCGGCTTCAACGTCCGCGCCGAAGGCCGCGCGACGCAGATGGCCGAGCGCGAGGGCGTCGACGTCCGGTACTACTCGGTCATCTACCAGGCGATCGAGGAGATCGAGGCGGCCCTGAAGGGCATGCTGAAGCCGGAGTACGAGGAGGTCGAGCTCGGTACGGCGGAGATCCGCGAGGTCTTCAAGTCGTCCAAGCTGGGCAACATCGCGGGTGTCCTCATCCGGTCCGGCGAGGTCAAGCGCAACACCAAGGCGCGCCTGGTCCGCGACGGCAAGGTCATCGCGGAGAACCTCAACATCGAGGGTCTGCGCCGCTTCAAGGACGACGTCACCGAGATCCGCGAAGGCTTCGAGGGCGGTATCAACCTCGGCAACTTCAACGACATCAAGGTCGACGACGTCATCGCGACGTACGAGATGCGCGAGAAGCCGCGCGGCTGATCGCACATGTAACTGTCTGCGCGTAGCGCGGTCCACCGGAGAGGGTGGCCGGGCGACGGGCGGGCCGGGGCCGGTCGGCGGAGGAATTTCCGTCGATCGGCCCCGGCCGTTGCGTGTACGGTGCCAGTGACCGCTACACCTCAGGCCCCACGGGTGGCTTACCCGGACTGCATGTACGTAGGGACGCTGTCCTTCGACCTCCTCCTCGGCGACGTACGGTCGCTGAAGGAGAAGCGCTCCGTCGTCCGCCCGATCGTCGCCGAACTGCACCGCAAGTACGCGGTCAGCGTGGCGGAGGTCGGCGAACAGGACCTCTACCGCAGGGCCACGATCGGCCTGGCGGCGGTCTCCGGTGACGCGGGGCACCTCACAGACGTACTGGACCGCTGCGAGCGACTGGTCGCCGCGCGTCCCGAAGTGGAGCTGCTGTCGGTACGGCGGCGGTTCCACGGCGACCACGACGACTGACGCGCGGCCGGCCGGGTGACCGGCCGGCCGTGCGGGCCGTCGGCGCCGCACGCACCATGGTGGAAAGAAACAAGAAGGAGACGACCAGTGGCCGACAATGCGCGGGCGAAGAGGCTGGCGGACCTCATCCGGGAGGTGGTCGCCCAGAAGCTGCAGCGCGGTATCAAGGACCCGCGGCTCGGCTCCCACGTGACCATCACGGACACCCGGGTCACCGGCGACCTGCGGGAGGCGACGGTCTTCTACACGGTCTACGGCGACGACGAGGACCGGGCCAGCGCCGCGGCCGGACTGGAGAGCGCCAAGGGCATCCTGCGCTCCGAGGTCGGGCGTGCCGCGGGCACCAAGTTCACGCCGACCCTGACGTTCGTGGCGGACGCCCTCCCCGAGAACGCCAGGACCATCGAGGACCTGCTGGACAGGGCGCGGGCCTCCGACGCCAAGGTCCGGGAGGCGTCCTCGGGCGCCGACTACGCCGGTGAGGCCGACCCGTACCGCAAGCCGGGCGACGACGACGAGGACACCGCCGCCGAATGAAGCAGAAGGTCAACGTGCCGGACGGACTCGTCATCGTCGACAAGCCGTCCGGCTTCACCTCGCACGACGTCGTGGCGAAGATGCGCGGCATGGCCCGCACCCGCCGGATCGGGCACGCCGGCACGCTGGACCCGATGGCGACCGGCGTGCTCGTCCTGGGTGTCGAGCGCGCCACGAAGCTGCTCGGCCACCTCGCGCTGACGGAGAAGGAGTACGTCGGCACGATCCGGCTCGGCCAGACCACGGTCACCGACGACGCCGAGGGCGAGATCACCGAGTCCCAGGGCGCGAAGGACATCGGCCGGGACGCCCTCGCGGCCGGGATCGCCGAGCTGAGCGGCGACATCATGCAGGTGCCGTCCAAGGTCAGCGCGATCAAGATCGACGGGAAGCGGTCGTACGCGCGGGTGCGCGGCGGGGAGGAGGTGGAGATACCGGCCCGCCCGGTCACCGTCTCCTCCTTCGTGCTGCACTCCGTCCACGAGGCCGAGGCCGACGACGGCACCCCCGTCATGGACCTCCTGGTCTCCGTGGAGTGCTCCTCGGGCACGTACATCCGCGCGCTCGCCCGCGACCTCGGTGCCGGACTGGGCGTCGGCGGGCACCTCACGGCGCTGCGCCGCACCCGCGTCGGCCCGTACAAGCTCGACAAGGCCCGCACGCTGGAGCAGCTGCAGGCGGCCGTGGACGAGCCCGAGGGCGGCGGCCTGCCGATCATGCCGATCGGTGAGGCGGCGGCCGCGGCGTTCCCGCGCTGGGACGTCACCGTGCAGCAGGCCAGGCTGCTCGGCAACGGCGCGCGCATCCCGATGCCGGTCTTCGACACGGACGGACCGGTCGCCGCGTTCTCGCCGGACGGCACGTTCCTCGCCCTGCTGGAGAACCGGGGCGGGAAGGCCAAGAGCCTGGCGGTCTTCGTCTGACCCGCGGTCCGATCCGCGTTCTCCTGTACGTCCGCACGTCCCGTGGGCAGGCCTGAGGGCCCGCCCTCGGGACGTGGCCGTTTCCGGGGGAGCGGGCTCCGGGCCCGCCGTACGGTCGTTCCGCCATTCGGTCGTCCCGTGCCGCGTATGCCTCGCCCGTCGGTCTTTCATCCCTTCGGCCGGGCGCTCGGGGCGAACCGCGGGCGCGGACAGGGGCGCTTTCGTCGCGCGCCCTGTCCAGGACGATCACCGGCTGCCTACGGTCGAAATGACCCGGTACGCGGTGGCCGGGGCGACCGGCGACGGCGGGAGGTACGGCGATGGTGGTGCAGGCGGCCGACGCGGCGGAGGCGCTGGTGCGCATCTGCGACCTGGCGGGGCGGCCGCGCGGCACGGGCTTCCTCGCCGATCCCGACGGCACGGTGCTGACCAGCCACGAAGTCGTCGACGGCCTGGCGCGGCTGGTCCTGCACGGCGCCGGCGGACGGAGCTGCGCGGTCGGCACGGACGCCGTCACCCCGCTCCCGGAGGCCGGCCTCGCGCTCGTGCGGACCGGCGGCCTCGGCGTACCGCCGCTGCCGGTCGCCGCGGGCCGGCCGCGGCCGGGCACGGACGTGCGGCTGTACGCGGACGTGCCCCGGCACGCGGCGGAGGAGCAGCACGACGGCGCCGGTGCGCTGCCGGCCCGCATCGTGGGCGCCGCCGCCGTCACCTACACCGCGACCGACCGCCACCATCTCCTGGCGGAGGCGGCCGAGCTGGCGGTGTGCGGGCCGGGCGGCGAGGCGCTGCGGCTGGGCGGGCCGGCCGCCGGCGGGCCGGTGACCGACGCCGGGACCGGTGCGGTGCTCGCCGTGATCGGCACCGCCCTGCACCGCGGCGGGCGCGCGGCGGACGGGAACGCGCCGGACGGCTACGCGATCCCGCTGCACGCCGCGGCCGAGGCCGCGCCACGGGGGCCGCTCGCCGCGCTGCTGGCCCGTAACGCCGCCACCGTCCCCGCGTACGGCCCCGACCTCAACCTGGCGGGCGTACTGGCCCTCACCGCGACCGCCATGGGCACGGCGGGCGGCCCGGGGCCCTGGCGGGAGCCGGTCGAACGGCCCGAGGTGACGGGAGAGTTCACGGCCTTCGGGGCGTACGGCACGGCCGCCGCCCCGGGATCCGGGCCGGGTGCGCGGGTCCTCGCGCTGGTCGGCGAGCCCGGCACCGGGCGCAGCACGGAACTGGCGGCGCTCGCCGTCCGCCGCGCGCGGGCCGCGTCGCCCGCGCCCACCGTCCGGCTGCGCGGCGCCGACCTGCGCGCCACGGACCGCGGTCTGCGGGACGCGGTGGGGCGGGCACTGCGCTCCGCGGGCCGGGTGCTCAGCTCCTCGGGACCGGCCGCCGGCGACCCCGCGGCCGTGACGCCCGACGAGGTGGCCCGGCTCGCGCGGGCGGCCGGACGCGCCCTGGTGGTCCTGCTGGACGGCCCCGAGGAGCTGCCGCCGGGCCTCGCCCAGCGGCTCGCCGACTGGACCCGGGACACCGCGGAATGGCTGCACGGCGCCGGGGCGCAGCTGGTCGTCGCCTGCCGGCCCGAGTACTGGGAGACGGCCGGCGCCCTCTTCCCCGCCGCCTTCCTGCACCGGCCGCACCGCCCCGCGGTGTCCCCGCCCGGCGCACCGGCCGGGGCGCTGCCGCCCTGCGTGCGCCTGGGCGACCTGCCGCCCCGCCAGGCGGCCCGGGCGCGCGCCCGGTACGGCCTGCCGCCCGGCACGCTGACCGCCGCCGACGCCGGGCACCCGCTGTCCCTGCGGCTGCTGGCCGAGGTGCGGACGGCCGTGGCGGCGGCCGGCGGGGACACGAAGGCGCTGGGCACGCCCCGCCGCCACGAGATCTTCGGGGCCTTCCTGGATCTGCTGTGCCTGCGCGTCGCCGAACGGCTCGCCGGGCCGGCGCCGGGGGAGCGCGGTCCGGACGTACGCCGGTCGGCCGCGCGGGTGGCGGGGCGCGCGCACGACGCGGCCCGCCGCTGCCTCGGCCCCGGCCAGGGCGAACTGGACCGGGCCGCGTTCGACGAGCTCTTCCCGTGGCGTACGGGATGGGCGTCCGCCGTGCTCGCCGAAGGGCTGCTGGTACCGGCGGGGGCCGGTTACCGCTTCCCGCACGGGGAATTCGCCGACTGGCTGCAGGGCGCGCACCTCGACGTGGACGACACGCTGGACGCGCTCGTGCACCGGCCGGTACGGGGCGGCGCCGCGCAGCTGCCCGCCGCCGCCCCGCCCGGCGGCGGCGCGGTACCGCAGGACCCGGCACCGCCCGTCGTGCCGCGGCACCGCATCGGCCCGGTGGTCGAGGCCCTGCTGTTCCTCGGCCGCCGCGCCGGCCCCGAGGCGCTGGGGCGGCGGCTGGAAGGGCTGGTGGCGGTGGTCACGGGGACGCACACCGGTGCCGCCGCGGGCGACGCCCGCTGGTGGGCGGAGCACCTGCTCGGCGAGGTCCTGCTGCGGCTGCCCGACGCCGCCCCGTACGCCCGTGTACTGCACCTCCTCGCGGCCCGGGTGACGGACCGTTCGGCGCTGGCAGGCGGCTTCGACCGTACGGGCCTCGACGCGTTCGGCCCCTGGTTCTGGGAACGGCTGCCGCTGGACCCGGCCACCCGCCTCGACCTCGTCCGCCGCCTGCTCCCGGCGGACGGCCCCCCGCCCGGGCCGACGCCGAGCGCCGGGGGACCGGGGCCCGGGGAAGCGGGAGCCGGGGGATCGGGGACCGGGGAACCGGGCATCGGCGCATCGGAAGTCGGCGGAGCGGGGGCCGGAGGGCCGGGAGCGGACTCCTCCGGACCTGCGGCCGGGGTGCCCGCGTCTGCCGGTCCCGTGGCCGCCGCCGCTCCCGCTGTGCCCCCGGCCTCCGCGGCCCATGCGGCCCCCGTATCCCATGCGACCTCTACAGCCCATACGGCCCATGCGACCCCTATGGCCCATGAGACTCATGAGGCCCATGAGATCTATGAGATCCATGAGGCACGTGCGGCTCACGCGGCGACCGGTGAGCCGGAACCGCAGGCCGACGCCCGGCGTCCCCGCTTCCTCGGGCTCGCGGTGACACTGCTGCGTGCCGACCCCCGGCGGGTGCAGCCGCTGCTGTGCCGCTGGTTCGACGACGAGCGGCCGTTGCAGCGCGGGCGGAGCGCCGTACAGGCGGCGGCCGGCGGCACCCCGCCGCACGAACCCACCGTCGCGGCGGCCGCCCAGGCCCTCCTGCACACCCACCGCCGCCGCGCGACCGACGGCCTCACCGAGGCGCTGGCCGCGGCCGCCCACCCGCGCGCCGACGAACTCCTCACCGCCCTCGCCGAGGACGAGCCCGCCGCACTCTGCCGTGCCGTGGACCGCTGGTCCCGCGACGACCGGCCGGCGCGCCGGGCGGCCGCCGCCACGTACGCACCGGCCGCGGCCGCCCACGCCGTCACCGAGCCGGACCGCGAACTCCTGCGCCAGGCCGCCCGTACGCTCCTCGACCGGCCGGGCGACCCGTACGTACACGGACGCGCGCTCACCCTGCTCGTGGGCGACCGGGCCACCCGCTCCCGGTACCTGGACCGCGCGCTGGCCCGCTTCACGGCGGGCGACCCCGGGCTGCCGCCCGCCGCGTTCGCCGCCGCGCTCACCAGCCACCCGGAACCGGTGCTCGCCGCCTTCCGCACCCGGCTGCGCCGGTCGGCCACGGCAGGGGGCGGGGCGGACACCTCGGCGACGGGGGGCGCGGGCGGACCGGCGCGCGCCACCACTGCCCCCGAGGGCGCGACCGACGGGGCGGTCGACGGCTCGACCGACGGTGCCGAGGCCGTACTCCGTACCCTCGCCGGCGTCTCGACCCCCGCGCTCGCCCAGCGCGCCGCCGCCCTCGTGGACGAGTACGCCATCCGCTTCCCCTGGACGGCGGCCCGCCCCGTCGCGGACTTCGTGGCCCACCGACTGGAGGCCGGGCCCGGCGCCCGCAGCGTGCTGCAGCCGCTCGCCGTACGGTTGCTGACCAGCCACGCGGCGCCCGTACGGTGCGCACTGGTGCCCGTACTGGCCGGGCCGGGCAGCACCGCCTCCCGTCCGCTCCGCCAGGAACTGCTGGACGTGCTGCTGGAGCGCGAGCGCGTCGGCGGGCGGCCGGCCCCCGTGCCCGACGCCACTGTGCCCGACGCCACCGTGCTGGACGCGCTGCTGTGCGCTGCCGCCCAGGGGGCAGGGCGCCGCCCGGAAGCACAGACCCGGGACCTCGTGCACCGCACCGGCATGCTCCACGTACGGACGCCCGAGGGCGCGGCCCGCTTCGACCGGCGCCTGGTCGAGCTGGGCCGTCTGCTGCCGGAGTTCGCAGCGATGGTACGGACATGGCTGGCGGCGGCGCCGGCGGAGTGGGCCGCTGTCGTGGGCCCCAGCGCCCGCGCCATGCTCGGCCCCCGCCACCCGGCCGACCTCCCACCGCCCCCCCGCCCCGACGCTCCCGCACCAGTCCCTGCCTCAGTCCGTGCCCCAGCCCGTGTCACCGTCCCTGGTCCAGCCCCCGCCTCCGCCCTCGCCGCCTTCCTCGTCTCCGTCCTCGCCCTCGCCCGTGGTGAGGAGTCCCAAGGCCTGGCTGACGCGTCCCATGGCGCACGGTGCCGTCCGCGCGCCCGTCCAAGGCGCCCCGCACCCGGCCTGAGCTCCGTCCGGACCGGCCCGCACACCCGGTCCCGCCTGCGCGCATCGGCCGCTCTCCGCGCGGGCGGCCGAGGTGAGCCCACCCTTCGCGCGAACCACACCCTCCGGCATGGCAGTCTTAGACCTGCGCAATGCCGTATCGGTGTAGTGAACAGACAAGAGTTCGGGCAAGGAGCGGGCACAGTGCAGCGCTGGCGTGGCTTGGAGGACATCCCCGAGGGCTGGGGGCGCAGCGTCGTCACCATCGGCTCCTACGACGGCGTGCACCGCGGACATCAGCTGATCCTCGGCAAGGCCGTGGCGCGCGCCCGCGAGCTGGGCGTACCGGCCGTGGTGGTCACCTTCGACCCGCACCCCAGCGAGGTCGTCCGGCCCGGCACCCACCCGCCGCTGCTCGCGCCGCACCACCGGCGCGCCGAGCTGATGGCCGAACTGGGCGTGGACGCCGTACTGATCCTCCCCTTCACCAAGGAGTTCTCGAAGCTGGCGCCCGCCGACTTCGTCGTGAAGGTGCTGGTCGACAAGTTGCACGCGAAGCTGGTCGTGGAAGGCCCCAACTTCCGCTTCGGGCACAAGGCCGCGGGCACCGTCGAGACGCTGGCCGAGCTCGGCCGGACCTACGACTACGACGTCGAGGTCGTCGACCTCTTCGAGCGCGGCGCGGCGGGCGGCGGCGAGCCGTTCTCCTCCACGCTCACCCGTCGGCTGGTCGCGGCCGGCGACATGGCCGGCGCGAGCGAGGTGCTCGGCCGCCCGCACCGCGTGGAGGGCGTCGTCGTACGTGGTGCCCAGCGCGGCCGCGAACTGGGCTTCCCGACCGCCAACGTCGAGACGCTGCCGCACACCGCCATCCCCGCCGACGGCGTGTACGCGGGCCATCTGCACGTCGAGGGCGAGGCGATGCCCGCCGCCATCTCGGTCGGCACCAACCCGCAGTTCGACGGCAAGATCCGCACCGTCGAGGCATACGCCATCGACCGCGTCGGGCTCGACCTGTACGGCCTGCACGTCGCCGTGGACTTCGTCGCGTACATCCGCGGCCAGGAGAAGTTCGAGACCCTCGACGCGCTGCTGGAGCGCATGGCCCTGGACGTGAAGCAGGCCCGCGCGGTGGTCAGCCAGGGCCCGCCCACCGCTTCCCGAGACGTCTGAGACGCCTGGGACATCTGAGACGCTTGGTACATCTGAGACGCCTGCGGCACATGCACCTCTCATGACTGAACCCCCTTGCTCGGCAAGGGGGTTCAGTCATGTGCGCGCCGCCGTGGGGCGACGCGCCGCGACTCCTCCTACTGACTACTGCTGCGGCTGCTGCGGGGGCTGCTGCCACCCCGGCTGCGGACCGGGCTGACCGGGCTGCGGTCCGGGCTGTCCCTGCTGAGCAGGCTGTCCGGGCTGTCCCTGCTGCGCGGGCTGCTGCGGGTAGCCGTAACCGTACTCCGCGCCGGGCTGCGGCTGTTGCTGCTGCGGGTACTGCTGGGGAGGCTGCTGCTGCCACCCCGGCTGCGGACCGGGCTGCCCTGGGTACTGGCCCGGTTGTCCCGGCTGTCCCGGCTGTCCGGGGTACTGGCCGGGCTGGGGCTGCCCGGGGGCGGGCTGGCCGGGGACCTGCTGACCCGGCATCTGCTGGCCCGGGACCGGCTGTCCCGGCGCCTGCTGGTAACCGCCCGGCATCGGCGGCGCGGCGTTCGGCGGCTGGTGGCCGCCGTGCTCCTGCTGCGTCCACAGCCCCTGCGCCGACTGCGCCCGCGCGAAGTCCTCCGCGACCATCGCCGAGAGGTTGAAGTACGCCTCGCGGGTCCGCGGCCGCATCATGTCGAGGTCGACCTCGGCACCCGCCGACAGATGCTCGTCGAACGGCACGACGACCACGCCGCGGCAGCGCGTCTCGAAGTGCGACACGATGTCCTCGACCTTGATCATCTTGCCGGTCTCGCGCACCCCGGAGATGACCGTGATGCTGCGCGAGACGAGGTCGGCGTAGCCGTGCGCCGACAGCCAGTCCAGCGTCGTACTGGCGCTGCTCGCACCGTCCACCGACGGCGTGGAGATGATGATGAGCTGGTCCGCCAGGTCCAGCACGCCGCGCATGGCGCTGTAGAGCAGGCCCGTACCGGAGTCCGTCAGGATGATCGGGTACTGCTGCCCCAGAATGTCGATGACGCGGCGGTAGTCCTCATCATTGAACGTCGTCGAGACGGCCGGGTCCACGTCGTTGGCGAGGATCTCCAGCCCGGACGGCGCCTGCGAGGTGAACCGCCGGATGTCCATGTAGTTGTTGAGGTACGGGATCGCGGTCACCAGGTCGCGAATGGTGGCGCCGGTCTCCCGCCGCACGCGGCGCCCGAGCGTACCGGCGTCCGGGTTGGCGTCGATCGCGATGACCTTGTCCTGCCGCTCCGTCGCCAGCGTCGCGCCGAGCGCGGTGGTCGTCGTGGTCTTGCCCACGCCGCCCTTGAGGCTGATCACCGCGATGCGGTAGCAGGAGAGGACCGGCGTACGGATCAGCTCCAGCTTGCGCTGGCGCTCGGCCTCCTCCTTCTTGCCTCCGATCTTGAAGCGCGAGTTGCCGGGCTGGTTGGCCCCCGGCTTCCGCGCCTTCTGCTTGCCCTTGAGCAGTCGCTCGGAGGACAGCTCCACGGCGGCGGTGTACCCGAGGGGCGCACCGGCCGGACCGTTCCCGCTCTGCGGCTGGCCCTGCGGCTGGCCCTGGCCGGGCGCGGAGGCCGACCAGGCACCGGCGCGGGGGTCGCCGTTCGGCGAGCCGCCCGGTCCGCCGATGTGCCCCTGCGGCCCCGGCTGCTGCCCGTGCGGCGGCTGACCGTACGGGCCGGGCTGGGCGTGGGGCTGCGCACCGGGCAGGCCCTGCTGCGGGTTCGGCTGCCCCGGGCCGGCGGGCTGCTGCTGCGGGTATCCGTAACCGGACGGCTGCGGATAGCCGTACCCGGACTGCTGCGGGTATCCGTAACCGGGCTGCGGCCCGGGCGCACCGGGCACAGGGCCGGGCTGCGCACCGGGCTGACCGCCCTGCTGCGGACTCGGCTGGGCACCGGGCTGCGGCTGACCGGGCTGCGGCTGCGGCTGCGGGCCGGGCTGCCCCGGCTGGGCGGCCTGACCGGGCGCACCCTGCGCCCCCGCGCCCGGCTGCCACCCCTGCCCCGCCTGCGGCGAGGGGGCGGGCGCACCGGGCGGTACGGCCTGCCCGGCGGCGCCTGCGGGCTGTCCCGCGGTGCCTGCCGGCTGCCCGGCGGCGTTCGCGGGCTGCCCGGCGGTGCCTGCGGACTGTCCCTCGGGCTGCTGCGCTGCGTCCGGCTGAGCGCCGCCGGGTGCGGTCTGTGCGGTCTGTGCGTTCGGCTGAGCACCGGACGCTGCCTGCGCTCCCGGCTGAGCGCCCGATGCCGCCTGCGCGGAAGCCTGGTCGGGCGCCTGCGCGGCCTGCCCGGGCGCCTGCCCCGGACCCTCGTGCCCAGGCACCTGGCCGACGGGAGCCTGCCCGACGGGGGGCTGACCGGGGGCGGCCTGTCCCGGCATCGGCTGCGGGGGAGCCGGCTGCTGCGGAGCCGGCTGCTGCGGAACCGACTGAGGCGGCGTCGCCTGCGCGGCCGCCTGCTGAGGAGCGGGCTGCACCGGAGCCGGGTAGCCGTAACCCCCCTGCGGAGCAGCCTGCCCCTGCGATGCGCCCTGATCCTGCGCAGCGGACTGTTCCTGAGGAGCGGCCTGATCCTGCGATGCGGCCTGGTTCGGCACGGCCGGCGCCCCACCATCCGACGCCCCACCGCCCGGCGTTCCGCCACCGGGCGTTCCGCCACCCGGCGTTCCGCCACCGGGCGTCCCGCCACCCGGCGCGGGCTGAGCCCCGGGCGCGCCCTGCTGCCCCGACGCGGCACCCGCCGGCGGCGGGAACCCGTAACCACCCTGCAGCGGTGCAGGCGCCTCCGACGGCGCCTGACCGGCCGGGGGCCACGCACTGGACTGCGGTACGCCAGGACCCGCGGGCGTGCTCTGCCCCTGCGGCTCGGCGGGCCGGAACTCCGGCGGCAGCGGCGGCAACGAGGACCCGGACCCCTGCGGCGGGGCGGGCGACCACGCGCCGGCGGCCGGCTGACCGTGCGGCGGCGTCAGGGGCGCGGCATCCTCACTCAACGGCTCAGGCTGCTCGACCGCCGACTCCGAACCGCCCTGGGCCCCGGAGGCGTCCTCGTCCTTGCCCTGCGCGGAACCGTTCGCGGAACCCTCCGGCGCCGCCCCGGCAGCGTCACCGGCCTTGTCCTCCGCGTCCGCCCGCTCCTTGTTCTCGGCGCGCAGCGCGGCGGACGAGAAATGCATGGTCGCCCCACCGGTCGGCTGCCCGCCCGGCCCCGCCTGCTCCCCGGCCCCGGCACCGGCGCTCGGTGCGTCAGGCATCGACGGCGTCACCACCGGAGGGAACAGCGGCTCACCCGACGGCGGCGGAGGCGGCGGCACCGTGCCACTCGCCCCGGCCCCGCTCCCGGAACCCGCCCCCGAATCGGCGTTCTGCGTGTACCAAGCAGGCGGGGTGTAGTCGATGGTGAACTCACCCGTCATTTCGGGATCCGCGTCGGACTGATCCTCGCCGGGGGTGATGCCGCCCGTGCGGATCTCGTCCCGATCGCTGCTCACTACGCCTCCTGCTGTGGTCTGGCACCTCTGAATCCCGCGACGCGACACCGTTCACGCGCATCACCGACACACGTACGCCGAATCGCTGGATCCCCCTGACACGCCGGGCGTTCCCGTGGGTTCCCCTGTCGCTTGGACCCAAGCCTAAACGCCACCGGCGACAGCCCGGCAGGCCCGTCTTTGCCCGATACCTGTCTGTTGCCTCAGGTTACGCACGTCCCCCCGCAGGCCGTGGCCGCGAAGAAAAACAAGGAGCCCCCGCCCACGAGAAACACCAAGTCCAGCGCCCCCGCTGAACCCAATCACCCCAACCGCTCCAAAACGCGCAACTACCCCGAACGCCCCACAAGCGTGCGCGAACCTCTCACACCCGCCACGAAGCCCCCGCCCAACACAACCCCTGAGCCGAGCCGACTCCCACCGACCGGCCTCACCGGCCCCCCCGGCACCGGCTCCACCAGCTCGCCGCCTGGGCCGACCTCCCGCATCGACTCTCAGTCCGCGGTTGCCCTCTCGGTCCGTGGTCGTCCCGCTCCGCCGCGCAGCTCTCGGCCTCAGTCAACCCGCCGAGGATTGCCGAGCAGCCCTCTCTCCGCTTCCGTCGGCTGCGTCATCACGTACTGCCGCGTCTGATCGTCACCGCACCACAAGGTGACCCCGTCGCCGATCGACGGCAGCGCGGCCACATCCGTCTCCGAGAGCCCCAGAATGCGCGCCGCGTGCGCGGCCTCATCGGGCGAGATCCGCTGGAGGCCGACGAGATGCGCGGCGTTCATCAATCGAGGCGCCACCGGGCTCATGTACGGCAGCAGCGTCAGGACCGACTGCCACGGCGCCGAGGAGACCCGCCCGCGCGGTGGCCGCATACCGCAGTCCCGTACGACCAGTACCGGGCTGCCGACGGTCGCACCCATCGGCGGCACCCGCCCCACGTCGTGCAGTGTCAGACACTCCTGGCCCGCGCCCGCCGCGTGCGCGAGGTTCGTCCACAGCTGTGGCCGCCCCGTCTCGACGGCGACGCGCGCCCCCGTACCCGCCGCCCGCAGCGCAAGCGCCTGCGCCGTCCACAGCCCACCGATGAGCAGCACGTCGAACGGCGCGGGGTGGTAGAGACCCAGCACCGCCGGACGGTTCTCCGCGTCGTGCCCGACCGTCAGACCGTCGTCCCCGAGCGGCAGCGTCAGCGCCCCGAGATGACCGACCGGCAGCACGTGCCGCTCCCGACGCCGACCGTAAAGGCCCCGCAGGGCCGAAGTCGCCGAAGCCATCAGCGCGCACCTCCCAGCGGCAGCGTCGCCACTGCACCGGGCAGCTGCTCCCGGTCCAGCCGGACCAGCCCCAGCTTCGCCTCACGCGCCGCCACCTCCAACTGGCGCCGGGCCCGGGAAAGTTCGGCATCCGAGCGCCCGGTCAGTCGTACGTGCCCGCTGATTCCGGCTGCCCCGTTCCGGTCACCGGCCGTCACGGTGAGGCTGAACGTCGAGGCCAGCGTCGGCACCGACGTCAACACCGACACCAGGCGCGGCAGCGGCGTCGCCGACCGGCCGAGTTCGGGCCAACGCCCGACCCCGTACGTCGTGTGCAGCCGGTCGTCGCACCTCCAGACCCGCGAGGTCTCGTGCGTACGCCGCGCCGGCGCGGCATCGGGCAGGCCCGCCCGTGCGGTCGCGACCGGATTGGCACAGGCCGAGGTCGCCAGCGCCGCAATCAGTTCCTGCTCGTCCAGGACGGTGGCCAGGAACCCGGCTCCCGTGAGGCGGCTCGCCAGATGATCGGTCGCGCGCGTCAGGCAGCGCTGCGCGCCCGTCAGCCCGCCGCCGCGGGCCTTGACCGCCTCCCGGCACAGCTCGGGATCGAACTTCAACGCCACCCACATCAGCCGCAGCGCCGGCGCCCCCGTCTGCTGCTGCAGCGGCACGTAACTCTGCCGGGCCACCGCATGCTCCGGGAGGTGCGGCGCGGGCGCCGGCTGCACGTGCTGCACGACCTGCACGGACTCGAGCTTGATCCCGTCCACGTAGAGCGCGTCGTGCAGCACCGTCAACGGCAGCGCCCGTGCGCCACCCGCGGGCCGCAACGCGCTCCCCTTGGCCTCGACCCGCACCACAGCCGTGAGGAACGTCCCGTCCCCGACCATCCCGACCGTCCGCCGATCCCGATCGAGATACCCGTACGTCCGCAGCCCGGGGACGGCTTCCGCAGCCGGTGCCAGACTCGGATCCGCCCCCTGACCGAGCGGCACGGCCGCACTCCTCCGCGCCCGCAGCGCGAGCACGGTCGCCAGCCAGTCCCGCACCGACAACCGCCGCCGACGCAACACCGCGAGCAGCACCAGCGCCACGGCCACCACGATCCCCGGCACCAGCAGCAGCATGTCCACCGCGGCAGTCATCAGCACCACGGCGAGCGCCAGCTCGATCAGTACCAACTGCTGGAGCTGGAGGGGACCGATGCGGTTGGTGCCGGCCTTCTTCACCAGCGTCGTCGAGGCGTCGCTGCGGTCATCACCAACCTTGCGGACGACCTCACCCTGGTCGATCGCATGGGTGACTCCATCCGCGGCGAGCTGAACCGCTGCGGCAGCCACTTGACCCAGTCCCACCGGCCCGTGGCCTCCGCGCCGGTGGCCACCGCGACGACCAGGTCGTCGGGCGAGTGCAGGGCGGCCAGCGAGGCGACCATCGCACGGGCCGCATCGTGCACGCACTCCAGCTCATGCCCGGCGCGCTCGTGCTCGTCCCGTCCTCCAATCTCTGCGCGGTCGAGCCGCGCACCGGACAGGTGCGCTGGCGTGACAAGAAGTACGAGGACTTCTCGCTGGCAGGCGCCGAGGGCAGCACGCTCTGGTTCACCACTTCGGGCGACAGCTCCGAGGTCCTCGTGGCTTACGACATGGCCGAGCGGCGGGAGGACTGGCGCGTGCCGCTGCCCGCGAAAGCCGAAGGCGCCACGAGTTTCGGCGGCGGGGTCACGATCCTCCCCGACCGTCTCCTGCTGTCGCGGGAGGGTGCGGTCGGGGTGTCGAATCCCCCGGTGAAGTTCTTCTCGCTGCGCCGCAGCGACGGCGGCCTTCAGTGGAAGAAGGAGTTCAAGGGGGTGAACAGCGGCATGAACTACGCCGTCACCTCCGGAGGACGGCTGCTCTCCTCCTCCCGCGAGACACTCCGCTCGATCGACATCGACACGGGAAAGGTGGAGTGGACGTACGCGCCGAAGAACGGCGAGGGCATCGGCATCGCGCACGACCACGGCCGTACGGTCTACACCACTGACTCAGCCGTTGTCTGCGCGCTCGACGCCACCACAGGAAAGCGCAAGTGGCGGTCGGCCCCGAACAGCATGAGCTCCGGCTCCATGGTCATGAGGGGACTCGGCATCACCCCCTCGGGACGCTCGGTGTTCCTCAACAACGAGGCGACGGTCGATGTGCTGGACGCCCGGAACGGCAAGCTGCTGTGGCGATTCGCCGATGTCATGGAAGGCGAGCGCGGGTTGGCCGGGGACGGGCGGCAGATCGTCACGGGCAAGCGCTGCATGCTCATCCGCGACCGCGCGTCCCTCTACCTCCTCCCAGTGGACTGATCCGCCATGGCTTCTCCTCTCGCGCACGACGATCCCGCGCGTATCGGCGCGTACGAACTGGTCGCCCGCCTGGGCAGCGGCGGTATGGGCACCGTCTACCTCGGCCGCTCGGCCGGCGGCCGGGTCGTCGCCCTGAAGACCGTGCACGCCGAGTTCGCCGCCCAGCCCGAATTCCGCACGAGATTCCAGCTGGAGGCGGACACCGCGCGGATCGTCGGCGGACGGTACGGCGCCACGGTGGTGGACGCCGACCCGTGGGCCGAAGTCCCCTGGCTGGCCACCGAGTACGTCATCGGCCCGCCGCTGGACGATGCGGTGGCACTCAGCGGACCGCTGCCGGAGCACTCCGTACGGGCCCTGGGCGCGGCGCTGTGCCAGGCCCTCGGCCAGCTGCACCGTTCCGACGTCGTCCACCGCGATCTCAAGCCCTCCAACATCCTGCTCACCGCGGCAGGCCCCAAGCTCATCGACTTCGGTATCGCCCGCGCTCTGGGCGACGACCGGCTGACGCGTACCGGTGCCGCCGTGGGCACCCCCGCCTTCATGTCCCCCGAGCAGGCCACCGGCCAGGAACACCCGCCGGCCGGTGATGTGTTCGCGCTCGCCGGTGTCCTGCTGTTCGCCGCCACCGGGCACGGCCCGTTCGGTGGCGGCTCGGCCGCCGAGCTGCTCTACCGAGTGCGGTACTCCGAACCCGACCTCGACGGCCTTCCGGAAACCCTGCGCCCGGTACTGGAGCGCTGCCTCGCCAAGGAAGCGGCACACAGACCCGGAGTAGTGGAACTGGCGGGTCTCCTGCACGACGGCGGTGGCGAGTTCGCCGATCACCTGCCGGACCCGGTGCTGACCGACATCGCGCAGCGCGGCACGGCGATCTGGCGTATCCAGCCCCAGCGGCTGCCCGCCCCGTCGTATGCCGGGACGTCTTCTCCACGGCGGGAGACGTCCCGGCCCTCGCGCCGGAAGATCCTCTCGCTGGCGGGCGGCGGTGCGCTCGCGCTGGGCGCGGCAGGCGGCGGCTGGGCCTGGCTGAGCAGCTCCGCCTCGCCCGGCGAGTCCGCAACGGCTGCCGAGCGCTCCACCCGGTCTCCTGGAGAGCCGCCGCGCATGGCGTGGGACTACCGCCCGGGCGAGGAGCAGGACGTCCCCCTGGCGGCTGCGGGATCCCTCGTCGCGGTCTCGAGCGGTAACGGGCTGACGGCTCTGGACGTGAAGACCGGAGAGGAACGCTGGACCAACCACGATCTCGTGAACAGTTACAACCAGCAACTCGTCGGCGACGGGAAGCGGCTGTACGTCGCGGTGACGGCCGATGACTACTCGGTCGGCGTCGCATCGGTGAACCTCACGACAGGCAATGCCGACACCACCCTCGCCACCTTCCGTGACATGGACATCACTGACACCAAGTTCCTCGCGCGGCATGGGCGCATGCTCTACTTGCTGACGTGCGGTGGCCTGTACTCGAAGACGAAGGACCACTGGTTCGTCATCGGTCTCGACCTCGCCACGGGCCGGAAGCAATGGCAGCGAGAGGTCGCCGGCCCGAACACCTACGGCCTCGACGACGACGCGTTCGCCTCGGCCACCGGGAGCCACGTCGTGCTCACTCTTCCGGCCACCGCGACCGCACGCGACGCACGGACCGGCAAGAAGCTGTGGAGCCGTGCGCTGCCGGCCCCTCGCACCACATCGGAATGCGTCGAGCCGGGCGTGCCGGCGCTCTCCGACCGGCTCGCGGTGTTCGGCTCCGGCGAACTGGTGGCGCTGCGGCTGTCCGACGGAAAGGTCGCCTGGCGCTTCGGCGAGGGGCGCTCCCCGGGAAAGGACGTCGAGAAGGACGACCGCTACTACGGAGACCCGACGATCCACGACGGCGTTGTGTACGTGTGCGAGATGGGCAAGCGACTGCTCGCCATCGACCTCGACACGGGCAAGCTGCTGTGGGAGGAGAGGGGCGCGGCGCCCCCGACCTACGCAGTGCGGCCCGTCGTCGGCAAGAAGTACATCTACACCGCGCCCGAGATGGACAACGTCTGGGCTCACGCGGTGGACCGGCGGTCCCACACCGCCGCCTGGAGCTTCCAGGGGCCGAACGGCAACGGGTGGTACGTCTCCGACTTCCTCAGCTGGGAAGGACGGCTCATTTCCCACCGTGGCGGCGTCGTGTGCGCGATCCCGCTGGAATGAAGCGCCGAGGCACCACCTACCCCGTTTCGAACATTGAAAGGACCAGTCCCCGTGAGACCTCTCGGCAGCGGCGATCCGCTGCGTCTCGGCCCGTACCGGCTGCTCGCCGTACTGGGCGCCGGCGGTATGGGCCAGGTGTACCTCGGCCGGGACAGGGAGGGGCGCCGGGCCGCGGTCAAGGTGCTGCGCCGGGAGCTGGCCCATGATCCGCACATGGCCCAGCGGTTCCTGCGCGAGGCCTCGGCCGCCCGGGCAGTGCGCAGTCCGGGCGTCGCCCGGGTACTGGACATGGAGACCGGCACCGGGCAGTTGTGGATCGCGACGGAATTCCTCGCCGGACCGACCCTCTCCGACGCCGTCGGCCGGCACGGACCGCTCGACGAGGACGGTGTACGTGGCCTGGGCGCGTCGCTCGCCCGCACGCTCGCCGATGTGCACGCGGCCGGGCTGGTGCACCGTGACCTGAAGCCGCCCAACATCGTGCTCACCTCTGACGGCCCCCGCATCATCGACTTCGGCATCGCCCGCCCCGAGCACGGGCTCACGCTCACCAGCACCGGGCAGGCCCCCGCCACGCCGGGATACGCCCCGCCCGAGCAGGTGCTGGGCCGGCGCACCGGACCGCCCGCCGACGTCTTCGCGCTCGGTGCGGTCCTCGCGTACGCGTCGAGCGGGCGCCCCGCCTTCGACGCCGCTCACGTCGCCGCCGTGCAGTACGAGGTCGTGCACGGCACACCGCACCTCGACACCGTCCCGCCCGGTATACGCGCCATCGTCGAGCCGTGCCTGGCCAAGGAGCCGGGCCTGCGGCCGCTGCCGCACCAGGTGGCGAGCCACCTCGCGCCGCCGCAGCGGGCGGAGCGCAGCTGGACGACGGGGGCGCTGGCCGCGGACATCGCCGAGCGGGAGGCCGCGGCCAGGAAGCTGGCTACTGTGCCCGGGGCCGTGGACGTACGGCACCCCGGCCGGCGCCGTTTCATCGGAGCGCTGGCGGCCGGCGGCGCGGTCCTCGCCGTGGGCGGCGGCACGGTCGCCTGGTGGCTGAGCAGGGACGAGTCGGCGGACGCCGCGTCGTGGGCGGCCGCCCCGCTGTCCACGTACCGGCCGGGCGTGGCACCGGAACCGCTGTGGACCAAGCCCGGAGCCGCTGCCACGGCCCCGGACTCACCCGGACCGCTGCCCGTCGGTGACGTGGTCGTGACCGGAGCGACGAAGGGCGGCCTGGTGGCGTACGACGTGCGCACCGGCCGGCAGCGGTGGACGGCTTCGGGTGTCGAGGCCGCCCGGGGGTGCCTGAAGACCGGCGACACGGTCCTGGCGGCCGACGGTGACGGCGTGCTCCGCGCGCTGGGCGCCACCGACGGCAAGGAGCGCTGGCGGGCCCGCGTAGGAGCGGCGGTGCTGCTCGCCTCGGACCCGGAAGCCGTGTACGTCCTGACGGAGGACGGCCGGCTACGGGCCGTGTCGACGGAGTCGCGGTCAGCTCGGTGGACCGTGCCGGCACCGGGCCGGATGACGACGAAGGCGCCAGGGCGCGCCGTGGCGGGTAAGGACAGCCGTCTCGTACTGTCCGGCCCGCACGGCGATGTGACCGCCCTCGACACCGCCACCGGGCGCGCGGTGTGGCGCGAGCCGGGGCAGGCCGCACACGCCCTGGCCCCCGCCGTGCACGACGGGACCGTCTACCTGGGCGGGCGTACCCTGCGGGCCCTCCGGCTCACCGATGGCGACGAGCAGTGGTCGAGGAAACCGCCTGCCGGGGAAGCCTGGGGCGCGCCGGCCGCGAGCGGCTCCGCCCTGTACGTGACGGTCGGTGGTGAGGTGCAGCGCCGGCACACGGACGGTGGCGACGGGTGGACCGCGCCTTACTGGAAGGACGACGACAACGACCCGCTCACCGACGCTCCCGTGATCCAGCGGAACGCTGTGTGGACGGCGGTCGACAGCACCGGCGCCCAAGGGATATCGGTGGTCAGGGCGGATAACGGGAGCCAGGCGTGGCTGTACACGCCGGGGACGGCCGGACGCTGGCAGATGGCCACCGCCGGCAACCGCCTCTTCCTCCTCCAAGCAGGTACCCTCACCGCCATGCCCGTCTTCTGACGTGGCCGGGCCCGGGAGGGCGCTGGTCCGCTACGCCCCGTCACGGGCACTCCTCGCCTCCTGCTACCCTGGCTACGCCCAGCCGAGTAATCGAAGCTCCTCTGTGAAGCAGACCAGAGGCGCTCGGTGGGGCTCAGAGGAATCCCAAGGAGTACCGCGTGTCGCTCGACGCCGCTACGAAGAAGCAGATCATGGCCGAGTTCGCCACCAAGGAGGGTGACACCGGTTCCCCCGAGGTCCAGGTCGCGCTGCTCTCCCGCCGCATCTCGGACCTGACCGAGCACCTCAAGACGCACAAGCACGACCACCACTCCCGCCGTGGTCTGCTGCTGCTGGTCGGCCAGCGCCGCCGCCTGCTGCAGTACCTGGCGAAGAAGGACATCACCCGCTTCCGCCAGCTGGTGGAGCGCCTCGGCATCCGCCGTGGTGCGGCGGGCGCCAAGTAAGACGTCGTGGAGGGAGCGGTTCCCGGGGCCGGGAGCCGCTCCCTTTGCCGTACGCGCGGGGAAGTGCTCAGATGCACCCCGCATCACACACCGGACGGCTTTGCCACCCCCCTGGTGGACAGAAGCTTTGTAGTCTGGTCCCACAACGCCATACCGACGGCGCAGCAACGACAGCGCCGTGGCCGGCGCGCCGCGCTCACCACCGACCGGCGCGCCGTGCAGACAACGCAACACAGCGAAAGAGGTGGGGCGCCCATCAGCCGCCGGTCCTCGGTAGTGGCCTCCGGTGACGCGCAAGGCCTCCGGGCCACGCACCGGGTGCTTCGATCGAAGACCGGCCCGCAGCAGGCGCTCCACCACCGATGATCCGCTGCCGCACGGGCAGCGGGTCGCAGACGGTCCCCTGCCAGACGGGCAGCGGACGCAGACGAGGAGATATTCCTGGTGGAGAACGAGACCCACTACGCCGAGGCCGTCATCGACAACGGCTCCTTCGGCACCCGCACCATCCGCTTCGAGACGGGCCGCCTGGCCAAGCAGGCCGCCGGCTCCGCCGTCGCGTACCTGGACGACGACACCATGGTGCTGTCGGCCACCACCGCTTCCAAGAACCCGAAGGACCAGCTGGACTTCTTCCCGCTGACCGTCGACGTCGAGGAGCGCATGTACTCGGCCGGGAAGATCCCCGGCTCGTTCTTCCGTCGTGAGGGCCGGCCCTCCGAGGACGCGATCCTCACCTGCCGCCTGATCGACCGGCCGCTGCGCCCCTCCTTCAAGAAGGGCCTGCGGAACGAGATCCAGATCGTCGAGACGATCATGGCGCTCAACCCCGACCACCTGTACGACGTGGTGGCCATCAATGCTGCTTCCTGCTCGACGCAGCTGGCGGGTCTGCCCTTCTCGGGTCCGATCGGCGGCACGCGCGTCGCGCTGATCAACGGGCAGTGGGTCGCCTTCCCGACCCACACCGAGCTCGAGGACGCCGTCTTCGACATGGTCGTCGCCGGCCGTGTCCTGCCCGACGGTGACGTCGCGATCATGATGGTCGAGGCCGAGGCCACCGAGAAGACCATTCAGCTGATCAAGGGCGGCGCCGAGGCCCCGACCGAGGAGGTCGTGGCCGCCGGTCTGGAGGCCGCGAAGCCCTTCATCAAGGTGCTGTGCAAGGCCCAGTCGGACCTCGCCGCCAAGGCCGCCAAGCCGACCGGTGAGTTCCCGATCTTCCTGGACTACCAGGACGACGTCCTGGAGGCGCTGACCAAGGCCGTCAAGGGTGAGCTGGCCCAGGCGCTGACCATCGCCGGCAAGCAGGAGCGCGAGAGCGAGCTGGACCGCGTCAAGGCGCTGGCCGCCGAGAAGCTGCTGCCGGAGTTCGAGGGCCGCGAGAAGGAGATCTCCGCCGCGTACCGTTCGCTGACCAAGAGCCTGGTCCGCGAGCGTGTCATCCGGGAGAAGAAGCGGATCGACGGTCGCGGCGTGACCGACATCCGTACGCTCGCCGCGGAGGTCGAGGCCATCCCGCGCGTGCACGGCTCCGCGCTGTTCGAGCGCGGCGAGACCCAGATCCTGGGTGTCACCACGCTGAACATGCTCCGCATGGAGCAGCAGCTGGACACGCTGTCGCCGGTGACGCGCAAGCGCTACATGCACAACTACAACTTCCCGCCGTACTCCACCGGTGAGACCGGCCGCGTCGGTTCGCCGAAGCGCCGCGAGATCGGCCACGGCGCGCTGGCCGAGCGGGCGATCGTGCCCGTGCTGCCGACCCGCGAGGAGTTCCCGTACGCGATCCGTCAGGTGTCCGAGGCCCTCGGCTCCAACGGTTCGACCTCGATGGGCTCCGTCTGCGCCTCGACCATGTCGCTGCTGAACGCCGGTGTGCCGCTGAAGGCCCCGGTCGCCGGTATCGCCATGGGTCTGATCTCGCAGGAGATCGACGGCGAGACGCACTACGTCACCCTCACCGACATCCTCGGTGCGGAGGACGCGTTCGGTGACATGGACTTCAAGGTCGCCGGTACGAAGCAGTTCGTGACCGCGCTGCAGCTCGACACCAAGCTCGACGGCATCCCCGCCTCGGTGCTGGCCGCCGCGCTGAAGCAGGCCCGCGACGCGCGTCTGCACATCCTGGACGTGATGAACGAGGCGATCGACGTTCCGGACGAGATGTCCCCGAACGCGCCGCGCATCATCACCGTCAAGATCCCGGTGGACAAGATCGGTGAGGTCATCGGCCCCAAGGGCAAGATGATCAACCAGATCCAGGAGGACACCGGCGCCGACATCACGATCGAGGACGACGGCACCATCTACATCGGTGCCGCCGACGGCCCGGCCGCCGAGGCCGCCCGTACGACGATCAACGGCATCGCCAACCCGACCATGCCGGAGGTCGGCGAGCGTTACCTGGGTACGGTCGTGAAGACCACCACCTTCGGTGCGTTCGTCTCGCTGCTCCCGGGCAAGGACGGGCTGCTGCACATCTCGCAGATCCGCAAGCTCGCCGGTGGCAAGCGCGTGGAGAACGTCGAGGACGTGCTCGCGGTCGGCGCCAAGGTGCAGGTCGAGATCGCAGAGATCGACCAGCGCGGCAAGCTCTCCCTGATCCCCGTGATCGAGGGCGAGGAAGGCGACGAGGAGAAGAAGGACGACGCCGCCAAGTGACGTCCCGTACTTCCCGGACGACGGCCCGCACCTCTTCGGAGGGGCGGGCCGTCGCCCGTACCCAAACGCTTCTCAAGGGCGAGGGCGGCGCGGGCACGGTCCGCAGGACCGTCCTCCCCGGCGGCCTGCGCGTCGTCACCGAGACCCTGCCGTCCGTACGGTCGGTGACCTTCGGTATCTGGGCGAACGTCGGCTCCCGGGACGAGACTCCGGCGCTGAACGGCGCCACCCACTACCTGGAGCACCTGCTCTTCAAGGGCACCGAGCGGCGCAGCGCGCTGGACATCTCCGCCGCGATCGACGCGGTCGGCGGCGAGATGAACGCCTTCACCGCGAAGGAGTACACCTGCTACTACGCGCGGGTGCTCGACACCGACCTGCCGCTGGCCATCGACGTGGTCTGCGACATGCTCACCGGGTCGCTGATCCGTGAGGAGGACGTCGACGTCGAGCGCGGGGCGATCCTCGAAGAGATCGCCATGACGGACGACGATCCGGGTGACTGCGTGCACGACCTCTTCGCGCACACGATGCTCGGGGACAGCCCGCTGGGCCGCCCCGTGCTGGGCACGGTCGACACCGTCAACGCGCTGAATTCGAGCCGGATACGCCGCTTCTACAAGAAGCACTACGACCCGACCCGGCTGGTCGTCACCGCGGCCGGCAACGTCGACCACGCCAAGGTCGTCCGCCAGGTCCGCCGCGCCTTCGAGAAGGCCGGCGCGCTCGACCGTACGGACGCGGTGCCGATGGCCCCCCGCGGCGGTACGCGGACGATCCGCACGGCGGGCCAGGTGGAGATGCTCGGCCGGAAGACCGAGCAGGCGCACGTCATCCTCGGCATGCCCGGCATGCCGCGCACCGACGAGCGGCGCTGGGCCATGGGCGTACTGAACACCGCGCTCGGCGGCGGCATGAGCTCCCGCCTCTTCCAGGAGGTACGGGAGAAGCGCGGCCTGGCCTACAGCGTGTACTCGTACACGTCGGGCTACGCGGACTGCGGGCTCTTCGGGGTGTACGCGGGCTGCCGTCCGAGCCAGGTGCACGACGTGCTGAAGATCTGCCGGGACCAGCTGGACGAGGTCGCCGAGCACGGACTGGCGGACGACGAGGTCGAGCGGGCCATCGGGCAGCTGCGCGGCTCCACGGTCCTCGGCCTGGAGGACACCGGCGCCCTGATGAACCGCATCGGCAAGAGCGAGCTGTGCTGGGGCGACCAGATGTCCGTGGACGACATGCTCGCCCGGATGGCGGCCGTGACCCCGGACGACGTGCGCGAGGTCGCACGCGATGTACTGGGGCAGCGTCCTTCGCTGTCCGTCATCGGCCCGCTGAAGGACCGGCAGGCCGCCCGGCTGCACGAAGCGGTCGCCTGATCGCATCCGGCGGTCCCCGGACCGCGCCACAAACCGTGAAGGAAGCAAGGACGATGAGCAAGCTGCGCGTGGCTGTGATCGGCGCCAGGGGCCGGATCGGCTCCGAGGCCGTCAAGGCGGTCGAGGCTGCCGAGGACATGGAGCTGGTGGCGGCGCTGGGCCGCGGTGACGAGCTGGACACGCTGGTCGAGGCCGGTGCCCAGGTCGCCGTCGAGCTGACCAACCCCGACGCCGTCATGGAGAACCTCGAGTTCTGCGTACGCAACGGCATCCACGGCGTGGTCGGCACCACCGGCTGGACCGACGAGCGCCTCGCGCAGCTGCGGTCCTGGCTGGACGCCTCGCCGCGTACCGGCGTGCTCATCGCGCCGAACTTCTCGATCGGTGCCGTGCTGACCATGCAGTTCGCCCAGCAGGCGGCCCGCTTCTTCGAGTCCGTCGAGGTCGTCGAGCTGCACCACCCGAACAAGGCCGACGCGCCTTCGGGTACCGCGGCCCGCACGGCACAGCTGATCGCCGAAGCGCGCGAGAAGGCCGGCTGCGCGCCGGCGCCGGACGCCACCGCGACAGCCCTGGACGGCGCCCGCGGTGCTGACGTCGCCGGCGTTCCCGTGCACTCCGTACGGCTGCGCGGGCTGCTGGCGCACCAGGAGGTGCTGCTGGGCGGCGAGGGCGAGACCCTGACCATCCGGCACGACTCGCTGCACCACTCCAGCTTCATGCCGGGCATCCTGCTCGGCGCGCGGCGCGTGGTGGACACTCCGGGGCTCACCATGGGCCTGGAGAACTTCCTCGATCTGGCCTGACGGCCGGCAGTCAGTAGGGCAGTACGTACAGTGCGCGCAAAGATCACTTACTTCGTCCTCGCGGCGGTCCTGGTCGTCTACTTCTTCCTGGTCGGCGACCGCGGCGTGCTGCTCATCCGGCAGGGCACCCCGATCACGGTCGCCTTCGGGATCGCCGTCCTGGTGCTGCCGCTGATCGGGGTGTGGTTCCTCTGGCACACCACCCAGTTCGCCCGGAAGGCCGGACTGCTGGCGAAGGAGCTGGCGGCCGAGGGCGGGCTGCCCGTCGACGAGCTGCAGCGGACGCCGAGCGGCCGGATCGACCGGGACGCCGCCGACGAGGTCTTCCAGAGGCGGCGGGCCGAGGCCGAGGCCGCGCCGGAGGACTGGCGGGCGTGGTTCCGGCTGGCGATCGCCTACCACGACGCGCGGGACACCCCGCGGGCCCGCAAGGCCATGCAGCGGGCGATCGCGCTGCACGACGGGAAGCCGGTACGGGCGGCCTGAAGCGCACGTACGACGGGCCTGCGCCGCGGTACGGACGGACGCGGCGGTACGGGGACGGGGCGCGAGCTTTCCGGCTCGCGCCCCGTCCCCGTACGCATGCTCTTGCGCGGCCGTGAGCCGCCCGGCCGCTTCTCAGCCGCGGTGCTCCGCCGCCCACGCGGTCACCGTGTCCGCCGCGCGGTTGAACGCCCCGGTCCGGGTCATGAAGTCGCCGTCGTGGTCGGTGAAGAGGGTGCGCGGCTCACCGTCGCCCGGGCCACCGATCAGCAGCGCCTGCCCCTGGACCGTGCGCGGCAGACCCAGCCAGCGCACCGGCTGCTGCACCGTACGGACCGAGGTGACCGCGCTCCACGGGAGCGTCGTCGTCCGTACCAGCCGCACCTGGCGCAGCCCCGCGGCGCTCACCCAGACGCCGGCCCGCAGCAGCCGCACCGCGAACGCGATGAGCACCACCGCCAGCGCGAGGCAGACCACGGCACCGACCGGCGCCCCGGCCAGCCCGATGATCAGCGCGGACAGCAGGACGAAGGAAGCCAGCAGCAGAAACACCGCCGCCGTCCCCACCCGCCACGGTCCGGGGCGGTAGGGACGGCGCCAGTGGTCACGCTCGTCGTACGGAAGGGGAGCCGGGTCTCCGGCTTCCCCGTCGAGGTCGCGGTCGGCCGTCAGAAAGGGCAGGGGCACGGCGGATCCTCACTCACGGCCCGCGTCACGCACGGGCACACGGTCGAAAGCTGTGACCGGTGAGGCTAGCGGCACCAGGACGGCCGGAACCAGTCCTGCGCCGGTCCGCCGGGCTGCCCGCCCGAACGGCGCAACGCGCACCCGGCTCAGCGGCCGTGCGCGGCCTCGGACTGATGGGTGCCCGGGCCGCCTGCCGTGTCCTGCTGCAGGGCGGGCACGCCGAACAGCAGGGAGCCGGTCAGACCGGCGACGACGGTGAGACCCAGCAGCGTGCGGCCGAAGATCTGCGAACGGCTCGCCCGCTGACGCGGCGGGGGAGTGACATTGCTGCGGAACCGGTCTGCCTCGGCGACAAAGGCGAACGGGACGGGCTCTCGCCGGCGGAACATGAGCGGGCTCTCCTAGGAACCTCGAAGTGGGCAGTGTCACATGGTTCAACGTCACTGGCACTCGGAGAGTGCCCGTTTTCCGTGACTTCTGTGAAAAATATCAACTGCCGTGCGTGCGGTGCGCACCGGGGGGTCCCTTTTGTCGCATCGCGCCACATCACGCCGGATTTCCGGGCTTGTCAGCGCCGGGCCGTAGGCTTGGCGCGCCCGAGCGATGAGCGGCATGAGCACTGCAGCAGTCGGACGGGTGCCCGCCGCAGCACGATGTATGAACGGAAGGAACCGCCGGTGTCCCACACCCCCGCCGAGAGCGCCGAGAGCGCAGCCCCCGCATTCCGGAGCGAGGTGACGGTCGAGCTGGTCAAGCACGCCGCCGGCGACAGCGACGTCCTGTGGGCCGCGCGGGTCTCCACCGCAGGTGAGCAGTCCCTGGAGGAGCTGCAGAAGGACCCTGAGCGCTCCAAGGGTCTGATCAACTACCTGATGCGCGACCGGCACGGCAGCCCGTTCGAGCACAACAGCATGACCTTCTTCATCAGCGCCCCGATCTTCGTGTTCCGCGAGTTCATGCGGCACCGCGTGGGCTGGTCGTACAACGAGGAGTCCGGCCGGTACCGGCAGCTGGAGCCGGTCTTCTACGTCCCCGCGACCGACCGCAAGCTCGTCCAGCAGGGCCGCCCGGGCAAGTACGAGTTCGTCGAGGGCACCGAGGCGCAGCACGAGCTCACCACCCGGGTGATGGAGGACTCCTACCGCCAGGCGTACGAGGCGTACCAGGAGATGCTGGCGGCCGGTGTGGCTCGCGAGGTCGCCCGTTCGGTCCTCCCCGTCGGCCTCTTCTCCTCCATGTACGCCACCTGCAACGCCCGCTCCCTGATGCACTTCCTGGGCCTGCGTACCCAGCACGAGCAGGCGAAGGTGCCGTCCTTCCCGCAGCGCGAGATCGAGATGGTCGGCGAGCAGATGGAGGCCCACTGGGCCAAGCTCATGCCGCTCACGTACGCCGCCTTCAACGCCAACGGGCGGGTCGCTCCGTAAGCCGCGCGACGGAGATCTCCGCGACCCGGCGGAGGGCCTCGCGGGAAGGTGTCCGTATTGCGGCGTTTTGAGAAATTCCTCTACGCTGAACACACGGATCCGGCACTGCCTGAACCCCCGAGCAGGCAGTGCCGGGTCCACATCCCGCCCTCCCCAGGGGAGCAACCAGCGGTGAGCTACGAGTAGCGTGGGACCCATGGCTCCGACTTCCACACCGCAGACCCCCTTCGGGCGGGTACTGACCGCCATGGTCACGCCTTTCACGGCGGATGGCGCTCTCGACCTCGACGGCGCGCAGCAGCTCGCCGCCCACCTGGTGGACGCCGGCAACGACGGCCTCGTCGTCAACGGCACCACCGGAGAGTCCCCGACCACCAGTGATGCGGAGAAAGCCCAGCTGGTACGGGCCGTGGTCGATGCGGTGGGAGACCGCGCATTCGTGGTCGCCGGAGCCGGCACGAACGACACCCGGCACAGCCTGGAGCTGGCCCGCGCCGCCCAGGACGCCGGCGCGCACGGCCTCCTCGCCGTGACGCCGTACTACAGCAAGCCGCCGCAGGAAGGTCTCTTCCGGCACTTCTCGGCGATCGCCGACGCCACCGACCTGCCGGTCATGCTGTACGACATTCCGGGGCGCAGCGGCGTACCGATCAACACCGAGACCCTGGTCCGGCTGGCCGAGCATCCCCGCATCGTCGCGAACAAGGACGCCAAGGGCGACCTCGGCCGCGCCAGCTGGGCCATCGCCCGCTCCGGCCTCGCCTGGTACAGCGGCGACGACATGCTGAACCTCCCGCTGCTCTCGGTCGGCGCCATCGGCTTCGTCTCGGTCGTCGGCCACGTCGTCACCCCCGAGCTGCGCGCCCTCCTCGAAGCCCACGTGACCGGCGACGTCACGAAGGCGAAGGAGATCCACCAGAAGCTGCTGCCGGTCTTCACCGGCATGTTCCGCACCCAGGGCGTCATCACGACCAAGGCCGCGCTCAACCTCCAGGGCATCCCCGGCGGCCCGCTCCGGCTGCCGCTGGTCGACCTCTCGCCCGAGGAGACCGAGCAGCTCAAGGTCGATCTCGCCGCCGGCGGGGTACACCTGTAACACCAGACTTCACAACTGAATACGGCTCGCGCGACCCAGGCGGTCGTCACAGCTGAAGACGAACACCACAGCCACAACAGCAAGTGCACGAATGTCATGCGCGCCACGTGCCTCATGGGCCCGTGGCGCGTGTGGTGAGGAGAGTCTTTTGAGTCATCCGCATCCCGAACTCGGCGCGCCGCCGAAGCTCCCCGAGGGCGGCCTGCGCGTCACCCCGCTGGGCGGCCTCGGCGAGATCGGCCGCAACATGACCGTCTTCGAGTACGGCGGCCGGCTGCTGATCGTCGACTGCGGAGTGCTCTTCCCCGAGGAGGAGCAGCCCGGAATCGACCTGATCCTGCCGGACTTCTCGTCCATCAGGGACCGCCTCGACGACATCGAGGGCATCGTGCTCACCCACGGGCACGAGGACCACATCGGCGCCGTCCCCTACCTGCTGCGCGAAAAGCCCGACATCCCGCTGATCGGCTCCAAGCTGACCCTCGCCCTGATCGAGGCCAAGCTCCAGGAGCACCGCATCCGGCCGTACACGCTGGAGGTCGTCGAGGGACACCGCGAGCGCGTCGGCCCCTTCGACTGCGAATTCGTCGCGGTCAACCACTCCATCCCGGACGCCCTCGCGGTCGCCATCCGGACCCCCGCCGGCATGGTCGTCCACACGGGTGACTTCAAGATGGACCAGCTCCCGCTGGACCGCCGGCTCACCGACCTCCCCACGTTCGCCAAGCTCGGTGAGGAGGGCATCGACCTCCTCCTGTCGGACTCCACGAACGCCGAGGTCCCCGGCTTCGTGCCGCCCGAGCGCGACATCTCCAACGTGCTGCGCCAGGTCTTCGCGACCGCCCAGAAGCGCATCATCGTGGCCAGCTTCGCCAGCCACGTGCACCGCATCCAGCAGATCTGCGACGCCGCCCACGAGTACGGGCGCCGCGTCGCCTTCGTCGGCCGCTCGATGGTCCGCAACATGGGCATCGCCCGCGAGCTGGGTTACCTGAACGTTCCCGCCGGCCTCGTCGTGGACGTCAAGACCCTCGACGACCTGCCGGACGACGAGATCGTGCTCGTCTGCACGGGCTCGCAGGGCGAGCCGATGGCGGCCCTCTCCCGGATGGCCAACCGCGATCACCAGATCCGGATCGTCCCGGGCGACACGGTGATCCTGGCGTCCTCGCTCATCCCGGGCAACGAGAACGCCGTCTACCGCGTGATCAACGGGCTCACCCGATGGGGTGCCAACGTTGTCCACAAGGGCAACGCCAAGGTGCACGTCTCGGGTCATGCCTCGGCGGGCGAGCTGCTGTACTTCTACAACATCTGCAAGCCGAAGAACCTCATGCCGGTGCACGGCGAATGGCGCCACCTGCGCGCCAACGCCGAGCTGGGCGCGCTCACGGGCGTACCCAAGGACCACATCGTCATCGCCGAGGACGGGGTGGTCGTCGACCTGGTCGACGGCGTCGCGCGGATCACCGGCAAGGTCCAGGCGGGATACGTGTACGTCGACGGCCTCTCCGTCGGCGACGTCACCGAGAGCGCCCTGAAGGACCGCCGCATCCTCGGGGACGAGGGCATCATCTCCGTCTTCGTCGTGGTCGACAGCACCACGGGCAAGATCACCGGTGGGCCGCACATCCAGGCCCGCGGTTCCGGCATCGACGACGCCGACTTCGACGGCGTCCTGCCGAAGATCGACGAGGCACTGGCCAAGTCGGCCCAGGACGGCGTCATGGAGCCGCACCAGGTGCAGCAGCTCGTGCGCCGCTGTGTGGGCAAGTGGGTGTCCGACAACTACCGCCGCCGGCCGATGATCCTGCCGGTCGTCGTGGAGGTCTGACGACCCGTCGGAAGCGTGTGCGGAGCGGGGCGCCCGGATTTGCATCCAGGAGCCCCGCTCCAGTACGTTTACGGCTCCGCCTGAGGGGAACCGGGAACGCCTATGCGTCCACGGGACCGCAGGGCGACCGGACCCGCAAGGGGACGGAAATCCGGCCCAGAGCAATCTGATAAAGTCGGACCAGCCGAAAGGCAAGGCCCTTCCAAAGGCCACCGGAAACAAATTCGGACCGGAAACGGAACGAAATCGGATCTGGTAAAGTTGGAACCGCGAAGAAGCCGAAAGGCCGAAACGCACCGGCGAAAATCGGAGCCGCGAGGATCTGATAGAGTCGGAAACGCAAGACCGAAGGGAAGCGCCCGGAGGAAAGCCCGAGAGGGTGAGTACAAAGGAAGCGTCCGTTCCTTGAGAACTCAACAGCGTGCCAAAAGTCAACGCCAGATATGTTGATACCCCGTCTCCAGCAACTCCGCTGGGACGAGGTTCCTTTGAAAGTCCTCCCAAGTTTGGGAGGCAACACAGCGAGGACGCTGTGAACGGATCGGACTATTCCTCCGATCTGTTCCGCTCTCGTGGTGTTCGCCCCGATCACGGGGAAGCATTCACGGAGAGTTTGATCCTGGCTCAGGACGAACGCTGGCGGCGTGCTTAACACATGCAAGTCGAACGATGAAGCCGCTTCGGTGGTGGATTAGTGGCGAACGGGTGAGTAACACGTGGGCAATCTGCCCTGCACTCTGGGACAAGCCCTGGAAACGGGGTCTAATACCGGATACGACACGGGATCGCATGGTCTCCGTGTGGAAAGCTCCGGCGGTGCAGGATGAGCCCGCGGCCTATCAGCTTGTTGGTGGGGTAATGGCCTACCAAGGCGACGACGGGTAGCCGGCCTGAGAGGGCGACCGGCCACACTGGGACTGAGACACGGCCCAGACTCCTACGGGAGGCAGCAGTGGGGAATATTGCACAATGGGCGCAAGCCTGATGCAGCGACGCCGCGTGAGGGATGACGGCCTTCGGGTTGTAAACCTCTTTCAGCAGGGAAGAAGCGCAAGTGACGGTACCTGCAGAAGAAGCGCCGGCTAACTACGTGCCAGCAGCCGCGGTAATACGTAGGGCGCAAGCGTTGTCCGGAATTATTGGGCGTAAAGAGCTCGTAGGCGGCTTGTCGCGTCGGATGTGAAAGCCCGGGGCTTAACCCCGGGTCTGCATTCGATACGGGCAGGCTAGAGTTCGGTAGGGGAGATCGGAATTCCTGGTGTAGCGGTGAAATGCGCAGATATCAGGAGGAACACCGGTGGCGAAGGCGGATCTCTGGGCCGATACTGACGCTGAGGAGCGAAAGCGTGGGGAGCGAACAGGATTAGATACCCTGGTAGTCCACGCCGTAAACGTTGGGAACTAGGTGTGGGCGACATTCCACGTCGTCCGTGCCGCAGCTAACGCATTAAGTTCCCCGCCTGGGGAGTACGGCCGCAAGGCTAAAACTCAAAGGAATTGACGGGGGCCCGCACAAGCGGCGGAGCATGTGGCTTAATTCGACGCAACGCGAAGAACCTTACCAAGGCTTGACATACACCGGAAACGTCTGGAGACAGGCGCCCCCTTGTGGTCGGTGTACAGGTGGTGCATGGCTGTCGTCAGCTCGTGTCGTGAGATGTTGGGTTAAGTCCCGCAACGAGCGCAACCCTTGTTCTGTGTTGCCAGCATGCCCTTCGGGGTGATGGGGACTCACAGGAGACTGCCGGGGTCAACTCGGAGGAAGGTGGGGACGACGTCAAGTCATCATGCCCCTTATGTCTTGGGCTGCACACGTGCTACAATGGCCGGTACAATGAGCTGCGATACCGCGAGGTGGAGCGAATCTCAAAAAGCCGGTCTCAGTTCGGATTGGGGTCTGCAACTCGACCCCATGAAGTCGGAGTCGCTAGTAATCGCAGATCAGCATTGCTGCGGTGAATACGTTCCCGGGCCTTGTACACACCGCCCGTCACGTCACGAAAGTCGGTAACACCCGAAGCCGGTGGCCCAACCCCTTGTGGGAGGGAATCGTCGAAGGTGGGACTGGCGATTGGGACGAAGTCGTAACAAGGTAGCCGTACCGGAAGGTGCGGCTGGATCACCTCCTTTCTAAGGAGCACTTCTAAGCCGGTCCTTCGGGGCTGGTTCAGAGGCCAGAACATCAGCGAACGTCTGATGCTGGTTGCTCATGGGTGGAACGTTGACTACTCGGCACACTCGGTTTCGAGACCACTAGTACTGCTTCGGCGTGGAACGTGAGGATCGGCTGGATGTGTCGGGCACGCTGTTGGGTGTCTGAGGGCACGGCCGTGAGGCTGTCCTTCAAACGCCGGCCCCGGTGTAGCACCGCCAAGTGTGGTGTGTGACGGGTGGCTGGTCGTTGCTTGAGAACTGCACAGTGGACGCGAGCATCTGTGGCCAAGTTTTTAAGGGCGCACGGTGGATGCCTTGGCACCAGGAACCGATGAAGGACGTGGGAGGCCGCGATAGTCCCCGGGGAGTCGTCAACCAGGCTTTGATCCGGGGGTTTCCGAATGGGGAAACCCGGCAGTCGTCATGGGCTGTCACCCGCTGCTGAACACATAGGCAGTGTGGAGGGAACGCGGGGAAGTGAAACATCTCAGTACCCGCAGGAAGAGAAAACAACCGTGATTCCGGGAGTAGTGGCGAGCGAAACCGGATGAGGCCAAACCGTATTGGTGTGATACCCGGCAGGGGTTGCCAGTGCGGGGTTGTGGGATCTCTTTTCTGCAGTCTGCCGGCTGTGGGACGAGTCAGAAACCGTTGATGTAGGCGAAGGACATGCGAAAGGTCCGGCGTAGAGGGTAAGACCCCCGTAGCCGAAACATCAGCGGCTCGTTGGAGAGACACCCAAGTAGCACGGGGCCCGAGAAATCCCGTGTGAATCTGGCGGGACCACCCGTTAAGCCTAAATATTCCCTGGTGACCGATAGCGGATAGTACCGTGAGGGAATGGTGAAAAGTACCGCGGGAGCGGAGTGAAATAGTACCTGAAACCGTGTGCCTACAAGCCGTGGGAGCGTCGCATACAGCTTGCTGTATGTCGTGACTGCGTGCCTTTTGAAGAATGAGCCTGCGAGTTTGCGGTATGTTGCGAGGTTAACCCGTGTGGGGAAGCCGTAGCGAAAGCGAGTCCGAAGAGGGCGACTTCAGTAGCATGCTCAAGACCCGAAGCGGAGTGATCTAGCCATGGGCAGGTTGAAGCGGAGGTAAGACTTCGTGGAGGACCGAACCCACCAGGGTTGAAAACCTGGGGGATGACCTGTGGTTAGGGGTGAAAGGCCAATCAAACTCCGTGATAGCTGGTTCTCCCCGAAATGCATTTAGGTGCAGCGTCGTGTGTTTCTTGCCGGAGGTAGAGCACTGGATAGGCGATGGGCCCTACCGGGTTACTGACCTTAGCCAAACTCCGAATGCCGGTAAGTGAGAGCGCGGCAGTGAGACTGTGGGGGATAAGCTCCATGGTCGAGAGGGAAACAGCCCAGAGCATCGACTAAGGCCCCTAAGCGTGTGCTAAGTGGGAAAGGATGTGGAGTCGCAGAGACAACCAGGAGGTTGGCTTAGAAGCAGCCACCCTTGAAAGAGTGCGTAATAGCTCACTGGTCAAGTGATTCCGCGCCGACAATGTAGCGGGGCTCAAGCACACCGCCGAAGTCGTGTCATTGCGATATGACCCCCAACGGGGATCGTGATGGGTAGGGGAGCGTCGTGTGCCGGGTGAAGCAGCCGTGGAAACGAGTTGTGGACGGTTCACGAGTGAGAATGCAGGCATGAGTAGCGATTCACACGTGAGAAACGTGTGCGCCGATTGACTAAGGGTTCCTGGGTCAAGCTGATCTGCCCAGGGTAAGTCGGGACCTAAGGCGAGGCCGACAGGCGTAGTCGATGGACAACCGGTTGATATTCCGGTACCCGCTTTGAAGCGCCAAACATCGAATCAGGCGATGCTAAGTCCGTGAAGCCGCCCTGAGCTCTTCGGAGCGTAGGGGAGTGGTGGAGCCGACGAACCAGACTTGTAGTAGGTGAGTGATGGGGTGACGCAGGAAGGTAGTCCAGCCCGGGCGGTGGTTGTCCCGGGGTAAGGGTGTAGCCCGTGCGGTAGGCAAATCCGTCGCACGTTGAAGGGTGAGACCTGATGCCGAGCCGATTGTGGTGAAGTGGATGATCCTATGCTGTCGAGAAAAGCCTCTAGCGAGTTTCATGGCGGCCCGTACCCTAAACCGACTCAGGTGGTCAGGTAGAGAATACCGAGGCGTTCGGGTGAACTATGGTTAAGGAACTCGGCAAAATGCCCCCGTAACTTCGGGAGAAGGGGGGCCATTGCTGGTGATGAGGTTTTCCCTCTGAGCTGGTGGTGGCCGCAGAGACCAGCGAGAAGCGACTGTTTACTAAAAACACAGGTCCGTGCGAAGCCGTAAGGCGATGTATACGGACTGACGCCTGCCCGGTGCTGGAACGTTAAGGGGACCGGTTAGCTTGGTTTCGACCAGGCGAAGCTGAGAACTTAAGCGCCAGTAAACGGCGGTGGTAACTATAACCATCCTAAGGTAGCGAAATTCCTTGTCGGGTAAGTTCCGACCTGCACGAATGGCGTAACGACTTCTCGACTGTCTCAACCATAGGCCCGGTGAAATTGCACTACGAGTAAAGATGCTCGTTTCGCGCAGCAGGACGGAAAGACCCCGGGACCTTTACTATAGCTTGATATTGGTGTTCGGTTCGGCTTGTGTAGGATAGGTGGGAGACTGTGAAGCCGTGACGCCAGTCATGGTGGAGTCATTGTTGAAATACCACTCTGGTCGTGCTGGATGTCTAACCTGGGTCCGTGATCCGGATCAGGGACAGTGTCTGGTGGGTAGTTTAACTGGGGCGGTTGCCTCCCAAAGGGTAACGGAGGCGCCCAAAGGTTCCCTCAGCCTGGTTGGCAATCAGGTGTTGAGTGTAAGTGCACAAGGGAGCTTGACTGTGAGACTGACGGGTCGAGCAGGGACGAAAGTCGGGACTAGTGATCCGGCGGTGGCTTGTGGAAGCGCCGTCGCTCAACGGATAAAAGGTACCCCGGGGATAACAGGCTGATCTTCCCCAAGAGTCCATATCGACGGGATGGTTTGGCACCTCGATGTCGGCTCGTCGCATCCTGGGGCTGGAGTCGGTCCCAAGGGTTGGGCTGTTCGCCCATTAAAGCGGTACGCGAGCTGGGTTTAGAACGTCGTGAGACAGTTCGGTCCCTATCCGCTGTGCGCGTAGGAGTATTGAGAAGGGCTGTCCCTAGTACGAGAGGACCGGGACGGACGAACCTCTGGTGTGCCAGTTGTCCTGCCAAGGGCATGGCTGGTTGGCTACGTTCGGGAGGGATAACCGCTGAAAGCATCTAAGCGGGAAGCCTGCTTCGAGATGAGTGCTCCCACCTCCTTGAGAGGGTAAGGCTCCCAGTAGACGACTGGGTTGATAGGCCAGATATGGAAGCCCGGTAACGGGTGGAGTTGACTGGTACTAATAGGCCGAGGGCTTGTCCTCAGTTGCTCGCGTCCACTGTGTTTGTTCTGAAGTAACGAACTCGCCTTGTCGGCTGGAGTTGTTATCTTCATAGTGTTTCGGTGGTCATAGCGTTAGGGAAACGCCCGGTTACATTTCGAACCCGGAAGCTAAGCCTTTCAGCGCCGATGGTACTGCAGGGGGGACCCTGTGGGAGAGTAGGACGCCGCCGAACAATTCTTCAGCTCCGGTCCCTGAACCTTCTGGTTCAGGGACCGGAGCTTTTTTGTTCGGTTGCTGCAGTGGCGCGTGTCACTTGCTGTTCACGTTCGGCCGCCAGCATCCGGAGGCATGGGGACAAGTGGAACGCTTGAGTCGGCCGGTATCGGCACCGGCGACGAGGTCGTGGTGCCGGCGTTCGGGAACGCCGAGGTCACCGAGGCCGTCGTGCGTACCGGAGCCGTACCGGTCTTCGCCGACATCGACCCGCACACCTACTGCCTCGACCCGGCCGCCGTGGCCGACGTGGTGAACTCCAGGACCGCCGCCGTCATCGCCGTGCACCGCTTCGGGCAGCAGGCCGACCTGGCCCGGCTCCAGGAGCTGGGCGAGCGGCACGGGCTGCTCGTGCACGGCACGGAGGAGCCCGGCGTGGCCCCGGCCGGCGCCGAGCGGCGTCGGGCCCACGCGACGTACCTCGCCGGGCGGCTCCGCGGCGTCGTGACACCCACGGACCACGCGGAGCACACGTACGAGCAGTACGTGGTGCGGGTCCCGGGCAACGGACGGCCGGACCGCGACGCCTTCGCGCGCACGCTGCGCGGCAAGGGCGTGGCCTGCCGGGTGCCCGTACCGGTGCCCGTGTACCGCATGCCGGAATACCGGCGGGACCTGCTGCTGCCGCAGACGGAGCGGGCGTGCGACGAGACGCTGGCACTGCCCGTCGAGGAACCGCTGAGCCGCCGTGAATTGCACCGGATCGTGAGTGCCTGCAATGCGCTGGGCGGGCTGCTGCAGCCGGCGTTCTGACGGCGGTCCGAGCCTGACGGTAATCCCGGCGCCGAGTAATGGTGCCGGGTAATTCCGATTTACGTGGAGTGGTGTCGGCTGCTCGTTATGCGGAGTGGTGGCCGGGCGCTCGGCGGCGATTCGAACCATCGCCTGTGATCGGGTATAGTTAAACCCGTCGACGCGCCCCAATAGCTCAGTCGGTAGAGCGTCTCCATGGTAAGGAGAAGGTCTACGGTTCGATTCCGTATTGGGGCTCCGAAGGGAAAGGCCCCCGCCTGCTGGCGGGGGCCTTTCGCATATGTGGTGTCGGAAAACGGGCGGGGGCCGAGGAGATGTCCTCGGCCCCCGCCGGAAACCGGCGGCCCGTTTACGGGGCCAGGCCCTCGTGCACCGCCTCCGGCACCCGCATGGCGAGGATGGCCATGTCGTCCGAGGCCGGTTCGGCGGCGAAGCGCTCCACGGCGCGCAGGATGCGGGCCGCGACCGCGCCGGCGGTCAGGCCCGTACACGTCGTGAGGACGTCGGCCAGGCCGTCGTCGCCGAGCATCCGGGAGCCCTCACGGCGCTCGGTGACGCCGTCGGTGACACAGAGCAGGACGTCGCCCGGGTCGAGGGTGACCGTCTGGGCGTACAGCTCCAGGTCCTCCATGACGCCCAGCAGGGGCTGCGGCTCGGCGGCGGGCTCGACCGTGCCGTCCTGGCGCAGCCGCAGGGGGAGCGGGTGGCCGGCGCAGACGACCTTCAGTACGGCGCTGCCGTCGCGCTGTGGCCACAGTTCGCCGTAGAGGAGCGTGAGGAACCGGCTGCGGGCGCCCTCGTCGAGGATCGCGGCGTTGAGGCGCTCCAGGACCGCGGGGCCGCCGAAGCCCTCGCGGGCGAGCAGCCGCAGCGCGTGCCGGGCGAGGCCGGTGACGGCCGCGGCCTCCGGGCCCGTACCGCAGACGTCCCCGATGGCGAAGCCGTAGGCGCCGTCCCGGATCGGGAAGAGGTCGTAGAAGTCGCCGCCGACCTCGTTGCCCTCGCCTGCCGCGCGGTAGATGACCTCGACCTCGACGCCGGGCACGTCGGGCAGCTCCGGGGGCAGCAGGCTGCGCTGGAGGGACTGGCTGATGGCCGTGCGCTCCGAGTACAGGCGCGCGTTGTCCAGGGCCAGCGCCGCCCGTCGGGAGAGGTCCTCGGCGAGTTCCAGGATCTCCTGGCGGAAGTGCTCCTCGGTGGGCTTGCCGAGGGTGAGCATGCCGATGACGCGGTTACGGGCGACGAGCGGCAGGACGACGGTCTCGCCGCCGACCGCCGAGGCGGTGGCGAGGGTGGCGCCGGGGCCGCTGGAGGGGCGTGCGGAGGCGCCCAGGCCGAGGCTGCGCAAGGAGGTGCGCAGCGCCGCGTCGTGGGCGGCGTCGCCGGGGGCGCTCCACACGCGCGCTCCAGGGGTGGGCACCGGTTCCGGCGGCGGCACCTTCTGGAGCAGCGTCTTGAGGCCGTCGATGCGGTCCTCGTCCTCGTGCAGCACGAAGGAGAGCTCGGGCTCGGAGGCCTGGTCGGCGACGGTGTAGACGGCGCACCAGGTGGCGAGCGTGGGGACCGTCATCTGGGCCATGAGGGCCAGCGTCTGGTTGCGGTCCAGCGTGCCGGCGAGCAGGTCGGAGGCCTCGACGAGGAAGGAGAGGGAGCCGCGGCGGAGCCGTTCCAGCTCGGTGAGGCGGGCGCGTTCGACGGCGAGCGCGATGCGGTCGGCGGCGAACTGGAGGCGGAGCGCCTCTTCGTTGGTGTAGCGGCCCGGGGCCTCGGCGGCGACCCCGAGGGAGCCGGTGAGCCGGCCCTCGACCTTGAGGGGCACCGTGACGACCGAGCGCATGCCCGTACCGGAGAGCAGCGGGACGGCGCCCTGTACGGCCGTGAGGTCCTCGTGGACGGCGGGCATGCGCGCCGACCCGTAGCGGCCGCTGCCGGCCTCCACAGGGACGCGGGCGAAGCGCTGCCGGGCGGAGGGCAGGCCTGTCGAGGCGCGTACCTCCAGCTCGGTCTCGTCGTCGGTGGCCAGGAGGAGGTACGCGGCGTCGCCGTCGAGCATGTCGCGGGCGCGTTCGACCGTGCGCTGCAGGAGGCCGTCGAGGTCGTCGGGGGCGGGGGAGCCGATGAAGACCTCGAACGGGTCCGCGGGTCCGCGGCCCTCGGACTGCTGGCCTGCGGAGTCCGAGGAGGGGGTGCGCGGCGGGCTCTGGAGCACGGCGCGCTCGTGGTCGCGTACGAGGAGGCAGACCGTCGAGGGCTCGCCGTCGGCGTCCCGTACGCGGAGGTGGGAGGCGTACACGGGGACGACGCGGCCGTCGGCGCCCCTTATGCCGTAGGAGCCCTCCCAGCGGGAGAGCTGGAGGGCTTCGGCGATACCGGTACCCGTGCCGGGGGTGTGTGGCCAGGCGGCGAAGTCGGTGAGGGGCTTGCCGATCACCTGTTCGGGCGCATAGGCGAAGAGATCCTGCGCGTCCTCGTTCCAGGAGCTGATGCAGCCGCCGCGGTCGATCTGGACGACGGCGACGCGGACCCGGTGCTCGGCGACGGGGAGGGAGTCCACGGGGAGCGCGGGACCGGCGGTACGGGTGCCGGCGGGCCGTTCGGGAAGGTCGAGCTGGAACCAGACGTGCTTCTGGGAGGAGGTGTACTCCACACCCCAGCGGGTGGCCAGCGCGCCGCACAGCAGCAGGCCGCGGCCGCCTTCGCGGTCGGGATGGGCGAGCGCCTGGCCGGAGCTCTGTACGGGCACCTCGCGCTCGGGATACCGGTCGGCGACCTCGATGCGGACGCCGGTGTCGGTGCGGAGGCAGAGCACGTCGGCGGCGGTGCCGGCGTGCACGACGGCATTGGTGACCAGCTCGCTGGTGAGGACGACGGCGTCGTCGATGATGTCGCCGTGGCCCCAGCCCTGGAGGGTGTCGCGCACGAAAGCCCGGGCCGTGGCGACCGAACGTCCTACCGGCTCGAAGGTGGCAGCGGCCCGCGCGGTGATCACTGGTCTCCTCATGCGTGTGTCGGTGATCTGCTCCCCCATAGTCGCGGCGCCCCTCCGAATGCCCGTCGTGCTCGCGCCACCGCACCGGCCGTGCGGGTGGACAGCCGGAGCCCAGGGTACTTACCTTCGACGCCCGCATGGATGCCGGTCACGTGTGTTTCCCGCCCCGGGCTCGCCACGGACGGGTATGCGATGCTGCCGAACTGTTATGGCCTGGTTGAGCCATGGTGAAACACTGGGAAGGCTTCAAGAGAAGGCCCGGGTAGAACGGTCGACCCTGCGGGAGGGACACGGTGGAGTCTGGCGGAGCGGCGCGGGGTGCAAGCACGCGCGCGAAAGGCGGACGCTCCCGTAACAACGGGACGACCGAGGTGGACACGGCGGCACTGAACCGCCTGCTGTCCGCCCTCGTGTCGATGCGGGACGGGAACTTCCGCAAGCGGCTGACCGTCTCCGGCGAAGGTGTCATGGCGGAGGTGGCGGCTGTTTTCAACGAGGTCGCCGACCGCAATCTGCACCTCACGGGTGAGCTGGCCCGGGTGCGGCGGGTCGTGGGACGTGAGGGAAAGCTCACAGAACGGCTGGAGGTGGGGGCCTGCGAGGGCTCCTGGGCGGCCGCGATCGACGCTTCGAACGCGCTCGTGGACGACCTCGTACGGCCGGTCTCCGAGGTGGGCCGGGTCCTGTCCGCGGTGTCCGAGGGCGACCTCGAACAGCGCATGGACCTGCGGACACGCAGCAGTGACGGGACGACGGCGCATCCGCTGCGGGGCGAGTTCCTGAAGGTCGGCCGTACGGTCAACGGCCTGGTGGACCAGCTGTCGGCGTTCACCGACGAGGTGACGAGGGTCGCCAGTGAGGTCGGTACCGAGGGCAAGCTGGGTGGTCAGGCCCGGGTCCGCGGAATGTCCGGTTCGTGGAAGGACCTGACGGATTCCGTCAACACGATGGCCTCACGGCTCACCGCGCAGGTGCGTGACATTGCTCTCGTCACGACAGCGGTGGCCAAGGGTGACCTGTCCAGAAAGGTCACCGTTCACGTCGCGGGCGAGATGCTGGAGCTGAAGAACACCGTCAACACGATGGTGGACCAGCTCTCCTCCTTCGCCTCCGAGGTGACCAGGGTGGCCCGGGAGGTCGGTACCGAGGGCGAGCTCGGCGGTCAGGCGCAGGTGCCGGGCGTCGCGGGCGTCTGGAAGGACCTGACCGATTCGGTCAACCTGATGGCCGGCAACCTCACGGCCCAGGTGCGCGGGATCGCGCAGGTGACGACGGCGGTCGCGAACGGCGACCTGTCCCAGAAGGTGACGGTCTCCGCGCGCGGCGAGGTCGCGCAGCTGGCCGACACGATCAACACGATGACCGAGACGCTGCGCACGTTCGCGGACGAAGTGACGCGGGTGGCGAACGAGGTCGGCGCCGAGGGTCAGCTGGGCGGTCAGGCGCAGGTGCCGGGCGCGGCGGGCACGTGGAAGGACCTCACCGATTCGGTGAACAACGCGTTCCGTAACCTCACCGGTCAGGTGCGGGACATCGCGCAGGTCACGACGGCGGTGGCCAACGGTGATCTGTCGCAGAAGGTCACGGTCGACGTCTCCGGCGAGATGCTGGAGCTGAAGAACACCGTGAACACCATGGTGGACCAGCTGTCCGCCTTCGGTGCCGAGGTCACGAGGGTGGCCCGGGAGATCGGTGTCGAGGGTGAGCTGGGCGGTCAGGCGCAGGTACCGGGCGCCGCCGGTACGTGGAAGGACCTCACCGACTCGGTGAACACGGCCTTCCGCAACCTCACCGGCCAGGTCCGCAACATCGCGCAGGTCACCACGGCGGTGGCCAACGGTGATCTGTCGCAGAAGGTCACCGTCGACGTCTCCGGCGAGATGCTCCAGCTGAAGAACACCGTGAACACCATGGTGGACCAGCTGTCCTCGTTCGCCGACCAGGTCACGCGGATGGCCAGGGACGTGGGTACGGAGGGCCGGCTGGGCGGCCAGGCCCAGGTGCCGGGCGTGAGCGGTACGTGGAAGGAACTGACCGACTCCGTCAACTTCATGGCGGGGAACCTCACGTCCCAGGTGCGGCAGATCGCACAGGTGACGACGGCGGTGGCCCGTGGTGACCTCTCCCAGAAGATCGACGTGGACGCCCGCGGCGAGATCCTGGAGCTCAAGAACACCATCAACACGATGGTCGACCAGCTCTCGGCGTTCGCGGAGCAGGTGACGCGGGTCGCCCGTGAGGTGGGTACGGACGGCCGGCTGGGCGGTCAGGCCCAGGTGCCCGGCGTGGCCGGTGTGTGGCGTGACCTGACCGATTCGGTGAACGGTATGGCGGGCAACCTGACCGCTCAGGTCCGGAACATCGCCCAGGTCGCGACCGCGGTCGCCCGTGGTGACCTCTCCCAGAAGATCGACGTGGACGCCCGCGGCGAGATCCTGGAGCTCAAGAACACCCTGAACACGATGGTGGACCAGCTGTCCTCCTTCGCCGAGCAGGTGACCCGGGTGGCCCGCGAGGTGGGCACGGAGGGCATCCTGGGCGGCCAGGCCGAGGTCCAGGGGGTGAGCGGCACCTGGAAGGACCTCACCCAGTCCGTGAACGGCATGGCGAACAACCTGACCTCTCAGGTGCGCAACATCGCCGAGGTGACGACCGCGGTGGCCCGCGGCGACCTGTCCAAGAAGATCACCGTCGACGCCAAGGGCGAGATCCTCGAACTGGTGACGACCGTGAACACCATGGTCGACCAGCTCTCCGACTTCGCCGAGCAGGTGACGCGGGTCGCCCGTGAGGTGGGTACGGAGGGCCAGCTGGGCGGCCAGGCCCGGGTGCGGGACGTCACCGGCATCTGGAAGGACCTCAGCGACAACGTCAACCTGATGGCCAACAACCTGACCAGCCAGGTGCGGAACATCTCCCAGGTCGCGACGGCGGTCGCCAACGGCGATCTGACCAAGAAGGTCACGGTCGAGGCGCGCGGCGAGGTCGCGACGCTGGCCGACACGGTGAACACGATGGTGACGACCCTGTCGTCGTTCGCCGACGAGGTGACGCGCGTCGCCCGTGAGGTGGGCACCGACGGCATCCTGGGCGGTCAGGCGCGGGTGCCGGGCGTCGCCGGTACGTGGAAGGACCTCACGGAGTCGGTGAACTCCATGGCGTCCAACCTGACCGGACAGGTGCGGAACATCGCGATGGTCACGACGGCCATCGCGAAGGGTGATCTGACCAAGAAGATCGACATCGACGCCCGGGGCGAGATCCTGGAGCTGAAGACGACGATCAACACGATGGTCGATCAGCTGTCGTCCTTCGCCGAGCAGGTCACCCGGGTGGCCCGCGAGGTGGGTACGGAAGGTCAGCTGGGCGGTCAGGCGCAGGTGCGCGGCGTGGCCGGTACCTGGAAGGACCTGACCGAGTCGGTGAACGAGATGGCGGGGAACCTCACCCGTCAGGTGCGCGCGATCGCCGCCGTCGCCGCGGCGGTGACCCTCGGCGACCACAACGTCCGCATCGACGTGGACGCGGCCGGCGAGATCCTGGAGCTCCAGGACAACGTCAACACCATGATCGCCACACTCCGCGAGACCACGCTCGCCAACGAGGAGCAGGACTGGCTGAAGGGCAACCTCGCCCGGATCTCCGGTCTGATGCAGGGCCGCCGCGACCTCAAGGACGTGGCCAAGCTGATCATGAGCGAGCTGTCGCCCGCGGTCTCCGCGCAGCACGGCGCGTTCTTCCTCGCGACGTCGGCCGACGACACCCAGGAGATCGGCGCGGACGGCGGCGAGGCGGGCGAGTACGAACTCCGGCTGACGGGCTCGTACGGCTATTCGATGGGTGAGATGCCCACGACCTTCCGGCCCGGTGAGACGCTCATCGGCACCGCGGCGGAGGAGAAGCGCACCATCCTGGTGGAGAACGTGCCGTCGGGGTACCTGAAGATCTCGTCCGGCCTGGGCGAGGCGCCGCCGGCGAACGTGATCGTGCTGCCGGTGCTCTTCGAGGACAAGGTGCTGGGCGTCATCGAGCTGGCATCGTTCCAGCCGTTCACCCAGATCCAGAAGGACTTCCTCAGCCAGATCGCGGAAATGATCGCGACCAGCGTCAACACCATCTCGGTCAACACCAAGACCGAGATCCTGCTGAGCCAGTCCCAGGAGCTGACCGAGCAGCTCAAGGAGCGCTCGGCGGAGCTGGAGAGCCGGCAGCGCGCGCTGGAGCTGTCCAACTCCGAGCTGGAGGAGAAGGCCGAGCAGCTGCGCAAGCAGAACCGCGACATCGAGGTGAAGAACACCGAGATCGAAGAGGCCCGGCAGGTCCTGGAGGAGCGCGCCGAGCAGCTCGCGGTCTCGATGCGCTACAAGAGCGAGTTCCTCGCGAACATGTCGCACGAGCTGCGGACGCCGCTGAACTCCCTGCTCATCCTGGCCAAGTTGCTGGCGGACAACGCCGAGGGGAACCTCTCCCCGAAGCAGGTGGAGTTCGCCGAGACGATCCACGGCGCGGGCTCGGACCTGCTCCAGCTGATCAACGACATCCTGGACCTGTCGAAGGTCGAGGCGGGCAAGATGGACGTCAGCCCGACCCGGATCGCGCTGGTGCAGCTGGTGGACTACGTCGAGGCGACGTTCCGGCCGCTGACCGCGGAGAAGGGCCTGGACTTCTCCGTACGGGTCTCCCCGGAGCTGCCCGCGACGCTGCACACCGATGAACAGCGCCTCCTTCAGGTGCTGCGCAACCTGCTCTCCAATGCGGTGAAGTTCACCGACTCCGGTGCCGTGGAGCTGGTCATCAGGCCGGCCGGTGCGGACGTCCCCGTACCGATCCGCGAGCAGCTGCTGGAGCACGGCGCGCTGCGCGACCCGGACGCCGACATGATCGCCTTCTCGGTGACCGACACCGGTATCGGCATCGCGTCCAGCAAGATGCGCGTGATCTTCGAGGCGTTCAAGCAGGCGGACGGCACGACGAGCCGGAAGTACGGCGGTACGGGCCTCGGCCTGTCCATCAGCCGGGAGATCGCGCGGCTGCTGGGCGGCGAGATCCACGCCGCCAGTGAGCCGGGCCGCGGCTCGACGTTCACGCTGTACCTCCCGTACAACCCGGGCGGGCTGCCGCCACAGGGCTACCCGCAGCTGGTCGCGGGCGGTTTCGCGATGGACGCCGAGGCGCACGACGCGGAGATCGCCGAGCAGGAGGCGGCGGACAGCGCGGCGGCGGAGGAGCAGCCGACCACCCCGGACGCGGCGGTATCGGGCCTCAACCGGCGCCGCAGGCGCGGCCTTTCGGCAGCCCCGCAGCGTGCGGCGCTGCCCGGCCAGCCGGCGTCCGCGCAGCCGCAGCAGTCGGCCGACGAGCCGTGGCTGGGCAACGGACAGGACCTGGTGGCGCCGTCCGGCGAGAACGGCGGCTTCCACGGCGAGAAGGTGCTGATCGTCGACGACGACATCCGCAACGTCTTCGCGCTCACCAGCGTCCTGGAGCAGCACGGCCTGTCGGTGCTCTACGCGGAGAACGGCCGTGAGGGAATCGAGGTGCTGGAACAGCACGATGATGTGACAGTGGTGCTGATGGACATCATGATGCCGGAGATGGACGGCTACGCCACGACCGCGGCGATCCGCAGGATGCCGCAGTTCGCAGGCCTGCCGATCATCGCGCTGACCGCCAAGGCCATGAAGGGCGACCGGGAGAAGAGCATCGAGTCCGGGGCTTCGGACTACGTGACGAAGCCGGTGGACACCGACCATCTGCTCGCGGTGATGCAGCAATGGATGCGCGCGGAGTGACGGGGCGTGTACGGAGAGACCGCCCCACCGCCCATATGCTGACTCAGTGTGGTCGCGGACGTGTGGGAGCACGGTATTCGGGGAACCTTCTGGTCTCCTGCTGCGTTTCTGCTACGTGCACGGTGACATAGCGGTGACAGGGTGTGGCGACAGGCGGGGTGCGGCTACCATGACCGGCACAAGTACGGGCGGCATGACGGAGCCGTCCCCTGGGGCGGCGTCCGGTGGAGTGCCGGGGCGAGGAGGACGGGCCATGGTGCAGAAGGCCAAGATCCTCCTGGTCGATGACCGGCCGGAGAATCTGCTGGCGCTGGAGGCGATCCTCTCCGCGCTCGATCAGACGCTGGTGCGGGCATCGTCCGGGGAGGAAGCGCTCAAGGCGCTGCTCACCGACGATTTCGCGGTGATTCTGCTCGATGTGCAGATGCCGGGGATGGACGGTTTCGAGACGGCGGCGCACATCAAGCGCCGCGAGCGGACCCGCGACATCCCGATCATCTTCCTCACGGCGATCAACCACGGCCCGCACCACACCTTCCGCGGGTACGCGGCCGGTGCGGTCGACTACATCTCCAAGCCGTTCGACCCGTGGGTGCTGCGCGCCAAGGTCTCGGTGTTCGTCGAGCTGTACATGAAGAACTGCAAGCTGCGCGAGCAGGCGTCGCTGCTGCGGCTCCAGCTGGAGGGCGGGCAGCCGGCCGGCGACGAGGAGGCCAAGGAGGCCGCCGGGCTGCTCGCCGAGCTCTCCGCGCGGCTGGCGGCGGTCGAGGAGCAGGCCGAGGCGCTGTCCAAACAGCTGGACGAGTCGGCGGACGCCGCCGCCGTGGCGACGGCCGCGCATCTGGAGCGGAAGCTGACCGGTCTGCGCCGCGCGCTGGACGCCCTGGAGCCGGGCGCGGGCAACAGCGACACGCCGTCCGTACCGTCGCAGAACTGACGGTGCCGCACCGGCCGTACGGCACCGGCGCGGTGCCGTACCGGAGCTGACCCGGCGACAGCTCCCGGCACGACCCCGGAGTTGAGCCCGGGGCGGGCCAACCGCCCATATGGCGCGTTGGTTGCGACACGAACGGGTGAAGGGCCGAGCGCCCGTGTCACCCCGGGGTGTCGCCTGTAACCTCGTCACCATGGCCTCACGTACGTCCGGCAAGGGTTCCCAGAGCACGGCGGGCCCCTCGAAGCAGCGCGCCGGGCGCCCCGGGGGCGCCGCCAAGAAGACCGCGGCCAAGCCGCCCGCCGCCAGGAAGTCGGCGGCGAAGAAGGCGCCGCCCAAGAAGACCGCGGCCGCCAAGAAGGCGCCCGCGAAGAAGGCGGTGGCGAAGAAGCCCGCACCGTCCCCCACGGGGGGTGTCTACCGCGCGGTGCGCGCTCTCTGGCTGGGCCTCGCGCACGGTGTCGGCTGGTTCTTCCGCAGCATGGGGCGCAGCGCGAAGAACCTCGACCCCGCACACCGCAAGGACGGCGTGGCGCTCGCCCTGCTCGGTCTCGCCCTGGTGATCGCGGCCGGTACCTGGGCCAACCTCAAGGGCCCGGTCGGGGACATCGTCGAGATGCTGGTCACCGGTGCGTTCGGCCGGCTCGACCTGCTCGTCCCGATACTGGTGGGCGGCATCGCCGCCCGGGTCTTCTTCCGCCCGGAACAGCCCGAGGCCAACGGGCGGATCGTCATCGGGCTGTCGGCACTGGTCGTCGGCGTACTCGGACAGGTCGCGATCGCCTGCGGCTCCCCGGACCAGAAGGACGTCGCGGGCGTCCGGGACGCGGGCGGCTACCTCGGCTGGGCCGCGTCCAAACCCTTGCTTTTCATGGTCGGCCAGACCCTGTCGGTGGCGCTGCTGGTCCTGGTGACCGTCTTCGGCCTGCTGGTGGTCACCGCGACGCCGGTCACGGCCATTCCGCGGCGGTTCCGGGCGCTCGGCATCCGGCTGGGCCTGCTGGAGACGTACGAGCCGGACGCCGACGCCTTCGCCGACGAGCCGCTGGAGCAGCCGGCCCGCAAGAGCCGCCGGCCCCGCTCCGAGGCCCTGGAGGGGTCCCCCGAGGCCGCGGAGGAGGCCGCGCTCGCCAAGCGCCGCAAGCCGCGCCGGAACGCGGCGGACCCGGCCGCCGAAGCGGAGCACACGCGCTCCCAGGACGCGGTGGACGTGGCCGCCGGGTACGCCGCGAACCTGGACGGCGCGGTGCTGCACGGCATCCAGCCCTCGCCGCTGGTGGCCGACCTCAGCAGCGGCATCAAGGGCGACCGGGTCGAGCCCGAGGACAGCGGCACCACGAAGGGCCTGCAGACCTCGGTGCCGCCCGCGCGCGACGCCGAGCCGGCCCCGGAGCCCTCCTCGTCGAGCGTCCCCGACTTCACCAAGGCCGCGCCGGAGCCCGCCGCCGATCTGCCGCCGCGCGCCGAGCAGCTCCAGCTCGCCGGCGACATCACGTACGCGCTGCCCTCGCTGGACCTCCTGGAGCGCGGCGGGCCCGGCAAGACCCGCAGCGCGGCCAACGACGCGGTGGTCGAGTCGCTGACCAAGGTGTTCCAGGAGTTCAAGGTGGACGCCGCGGTCACCGGCTTCACCCGCGGGCCGACGGTCACCCGGTACGAGGTCGAGCTCGGCCCGGGCGTGAAGGTCGAGAAGATCACCGCGCTGGCGAAGAACATCGCGTACGCGGTGGCCAGCCCGGACGTCCGGATCATCAACCCGATCCCGGGCAAGTCCGCGGTCGGCATCGAGATCCCCAACAGCGACCGCGAGATGGTCAACCTCGGGGACGTGCTGCGGTCGGCCGAGGCGGTGGGCGACGACCACCCGATGGTGGTCGGGCTCGGCAAGGACGTCGAGGGCGGCTACGTCTCGGCGAACCTCGCCAAGATGCCGCACGTCCTCGTGGCGGGCGCCACCGGCTCCGGTAAGTCCTCCTGCATCAACTGCCTGATCACCTCGGTCATGGCCAGGGCCACTCCGGAGGACGTACGGATGGTGCTGATCGACCCCAAGCGGGTCGAGCTCACCGCGTACGAGGGCATTCCGCACCTGATCACGCCGATCATCACCAACCCGAAGCGGGCCGCCGAGGCCCTGCAGTGGGTGGTGCGCGAGATGGACCTCCGTTACGACGACCTCGCGGCGTACGGGTACCGGCACATCGACGACTTCAACGAAGCGGTGCGCAGCGGCAAGGCGCAGGCCCCCGAGGGCAGCGAGCGCGAGCTGTCGCCGTATCCGTATCTGCTGGTGATCGTGGACGAGCTGGCGGACCTGATGATGGTCGCGCCGCGGGACGTGGAGGACTCCATCGTCCGCATCACCCAGCTGGCGCGTGCGGCCGGTATCCACCTGGTGCTGGCGACGCAGCGCCCGTCGGTCGACGTCGTCACGGGGCTGATCAAGGCGAACGTGCCCTCGCGGCTGGCGTTCGCCACGTCGTCGCTGGCCGACAGCCGGGTCATCCTGGACCAGCCGGGCGCGGAGAAGCTCATCGGAAAGGGTGACAGCCTGTTCCTGCCCATGGGGGCGAGCAAGCCGACCCGTATGCAGGGCGCCTTCGTGCAGGAGGCGGAGGTCGCGGCGGTGGTCCGGCACTGCAAGGAGCAGATGGCCCCGGTCTTCCGCGACGACGTCACGGTCGGGCAGGGCAAGAAGAAGGAGATCGACGAGGACATCGGCGACGACCTGGACCTGCTGTGTCAGGCCGCCGAACTGGTCGTCTCCACGCAGTTCGGGTCCACGTCGATGCTGCAGCGCAAGCTGCGGGTGGGGTTTGCGAAGGCCGGGCGGCTGATGGACCTGATGGAGTCAAGGGACATCGTGGGGCCCAGCGAGGGTTCCAAGGCGCGCGATGTCCTGGTGAAGCCGGATGATTTGGAAGGAGTGCTTGCCGTCATTCGGGGGGAGGCTCACTGACAAGTCACTCGAAAGAGCTGACTCGCCGCTCGAAAGAGATCGCAAGCAACCGTTTCTTCTGCCGATACGTCAAGTTGAAGGAAGAGACGGAGCGATGCGCGACCCTCGGGCCCCCGGCACGGACCGGGGGGTCTACCGATGGCGTACAAAGTCCGCTCTCCCGCTTGCCCGACCCTTTCGGTACACCCCTAGACTGAACATCCAGCAGGTGGCTACACGCTCGAAAGGCGCCCCCGTGTCCATCGGCAACTCCCCTGAAGACGACCGGCCTTCCGTCGGTCGTGTCCTCCAGCAGGCCCGCGTCGACGCCGGACTGACCGTCGACGAGATCAGTACGACCACGCGGGTGCGCATCCCCATCGTGCACGCGATCGAGCAGGAAGATTTCTCGCGTTGCGGCGGGGACGTGTACGCCCGTGGTCACATTCGAACACTCGCGCGCGCAGTGGGGCTGGATCCGGCCCCACTGATCGCTCAGTACGACGCCGAGCACGGCGGCCGGCCCGCACCGACCCCGGCGGCGCCGCTCTTCGAGGCGGAGCGTATCCGTCCCGAGCCGCGGCGCCCGAACTGGACGGCGGCCATGGTCGCCGCCATCGTCGCCGTGGTCGGTTTCGTCGGTTTCACGCTGTTCAGCGACGGTGACCGGGGCCAGGAGGCCTCCGTCGCCGACGGCCACGTCGGCGAGAGCCCGACCGTCAAGCCGTCCCCGAGCAAAACCAAGCCCGCCGACCCCAAGCCCGAGCCCTCCGACAGCGCCATCGCGGGGCTGCCGAAGGACAAGGTGACCATCAAGATCACCGCCCGTGACGGACAGAGCTGGATCTCCGCCAAGGACGCCAACGGCAAGCTCCTGGAGGACGGCCTGCTCCGCAAGGGCGAGTCCAAGACCTTCTCCGACAAGAAACGGATCGATCTCGTCCTCGGTAACGCCGGAGCCGTGCAGCTGTACGTCAACGGCAAGGAGGTCAAGGAGATCGGCGACAAGGGCTCCGTCGAGCGCCTGAGCTACACCCCGGGTGATCCGCAGGCCGGCTGACCGAGCGCCCGCCGCCTGCCGGGGAAACGCCCGCCGCCTCTCGGGGAGAGGCGGCGGGCGGCCGTACGAAGGGGCACGGAGCCGTGCGGGAACCCTCCCAGACATGGGGACGTCCGGGACGAAGTAGGCTGAGCCCCATGCCCGAACGCCGTACCGTCGCCCTTGTCACTCTTGGCTGCGCCCGTAACGAGGTGGACTCGGAGGAGCTCGCAGGCCGCCTGGCAGCGGACGGCTGGGACCTCGTCGAGGACGCCGCCGATGCCGATGTCGCCGTGGTCAACACCTGTGGTTTCGTCGAGGCCGCCAAGAAGGACTCCGTCGACGCCCTCCTGGAAGCCAACGATCTGAAGGACCACGGCCGCACCCAGGCCGTCGTGGCCGTGGGCTGTATGGCCGAGCGGTACGGCAAGGAGCTGGCCGAGGCGCTCCCCGAGGCCGACGGCGTGCTCGGCTTCGACGACTACACCGACATCTCCGGCCGCCTGCAGACCATCCTGAGCGGCGGCAACGTCGAGGCCCACGCCCCGCGCGACCGGCGCAAGCTGCTGCCGATCAGCCCGGCCGAGCGCCAGAGCGCCGAGGTCGCGCTCCCCGGCCACGGGGACGCACTGGCCTCCGCGCCCGAGGACCTGCCCGAGGGGGTCGCGCCCGCCTCCGGGCCGCGCGCCCCGCTGCGCCGCCGGCTCGGCAACAGCCCGGTGGCCTCGGTGAAGCTCGCTTCGGGCTGTGACCGCCGCTGCTCCTTCTGTGCCATCCCGTCCTTCCGCGGCTCCTTCATCTCCCGCCGCCCCTCGGACGTGCTGGGGGAGACCCGCTGGCTGGCCGAGCAGGGTGTGAAGGAGATCATGCTGGTCTCCGAGAACAACACCTCCTACGGCAAGGACCTCGGTGACATCCGTCTCCTGGAGACGCTGCTGCCCGAGCTGGCGGCCGTCGACGGCATCGAGCGCATCCGGGTCAGCTACCTGCAGCCGGCCGAGATGCGGCCCGGCCTGATCGACGTGCTGACCGGCACGGACAAGGTCGCGCCGTACTTCGACCTGTCCTTCCAGCACTCCGCCCCCGCCGTGCTGCGCGCGATGCGCCGCTTCGGGGACACCGACCGCTTCCTGGACCTGCTGGCGCAGATCCGTACGAAGGCGCCGCAGGCCGGTGCCCGCTCCAACTTCATCGTCGGCTTCCCCGGGGAGACCGAGGAGGACTTCGCCGAGCTGGAACGCTTCATCAGCGAGGCCAGACTCGACGCCATCGGCGTCTTCGGCTACTCCGACGAGGACGGTACCGAGGCGGCCGGCTACGAGGACAAGCTCGACCCCGACCTGGTGGCCGAGCGCCTGGCACACCTGTCCCGGCTTGCCGAGGAGCTGACCGCGCAGCGCGCCGAGGAGCGCCTGGGCGAGACCGTCTCCGTGCTGGTCGACCGGGTCGACGACGAGGACGGCGTGGTCGGCCGCGCGGCGCACCAGGCGCCGGAGACCGACGGCGTCACCCTGCTCACGACCGGCCAGGACCTGGTTCCCGGTCGTATGGTCGAAGCAAAGGTGGTGGCGACCGAGGGCGTGGACCTCGTGGCCGAGCCGCTGCCGCTCGGTGCCGAGCACGGCGCCGGGTGTCCCGAGGAGGCGGGCAGATGACCGGAGTCCCGGCTTCCGCCGCCGGCGCTTCCGCTGCTGGCGGAGCCGGCCGGCCGAAGACCGTCCGGCGGCAGGCCGGGCTGTGGAACATCGCCAACATCCTCACGATGCTGCGGCTGGTCCTGGTACCGGCGTTCGTGCTGCTCCTGATGCACGGCGACGGTTACGACCCCGCCTGGCGCTCGTTCGCCTGGGCCTCGTTCGCCATCGCCATGATCACCGACCTCTTCGACGGGCATCTGGCGCGCGCCTACGACCTGGTCACCGACTTCGGGAAGATCGCCGATCCGATAGCGGACAAGGCGATCATGGGCGCCGCGCTGATCTGCCTGTCGATCCTCGGCGACCTGCCCTGGTGGGTCACCGGCGTGATCCTCTTCCGGGAGCTCGGCATCACGCTGATGCGCTTCTGGGTGATCAGGCACGGGGTCATCCCGGCCAGTCGCGGCGGCAAGATGAAGACGCTCGCCCAGGGCACCGCGGTCGGGATGTACGTCCTCGTGCTGACCGGCCCGCTGGCCACGCTGCGCTGGTGGGTCATGGCGGTGGCCGTGGTGCTGACCGTCGTCACGGGCCTGGACTACGTGAAGCAGGCCGTCGTGCTGCGCAGGGCCGGGCTCGCCAAGTCGCGGGAGGCCCTCCGGCAGCACTCCGGTGAGGCGTCCTCCGGGCAGGGGCCGGTGCGGTGAGTGGTACGGAGGCTGCGCACGGGCCCCAGGAGGGTGCTGGGACGGGCGCTGAGGCCCGTGCGGCGGCTCTTGGGCACCCCGGCGCCTCCAGCGGCTTCGAGAGCGCTGCACGGGCGCTGGCGGCCTTGACCGAACGCGGGCAGACCCTTGCGGTGGCCGAATCCCTGACCGGCGGCCTCGTCGCGGGTGCGCTGACCGCGGTTCCCGGTGCCTCACGGTGCTTCCGGGGCTCGGTGACGGCGTACGCGACCGAACTGAAGAGCCTCGTACTGGGTGTGGACGGCGCGCTTCTGGCCACCCGGGGTGCGGTGGACGCCGATGTCGCCCGGCAAATGGCACAGGGTGTGCGACGAGTGCTCGGCGCCGACTGGGGTATTGCCACAACAGGCGTCGCCGGCCCCGACCCCCAGGACGGGCAGCCGGTCGGCACGGTCTACGTCGCGGCCACGGGGCCCGGCGGTGAGGGAAAAGTGCGCCGACTGGCGCTGCACGGCGATCGCGACCGGATCCGTCGGGACAGCGTCACCGCAGCAGTGGATCTGCTGTTGAGCGAACTGACAGAAAATGCGCGGGCAAAGGATACGGAACATCACGGGGGTATTTGATGTTTACAGCCCTGAGTGAACACGAACTCGCTCCCGGCACGGCTGACGCCCGAGGCGGTACGGTGGGGCGAGATGGATCCGGATCCGAGGTCCGAGGAGGGAGCCAGCGATGATTCTGCTCCGTCGCCTGCTGGGTGACGTGCTGCGCCGACAGCGTCAGCGTCAAGGCCGCACCCTGCGCGAGGTCTCCTCCTCCGCCCGGGTGTCGCTCGGCTATTTGTCCGAGGTCGAGAGGGGGCAGAAGGAGGCTTCCTCCGAGCTGCTCTCGGCGATCTGTGACGCGCTGGACGTACGGATGTCCGAGCTCATGCGGGAGGTCAGCGACGAGCTGGCGCTCGCGGAGCTGGCCCAGTCCGCGGCCGCGAGCGAGCCGGTGCCGGCGCCGGTGCGGCCGACGTTCAACGCCGTGTCCGTCGCTTCGCTGACGGGCGTTCCGGAAGAGCGTGTGACGATCAAGGCTCCGGCGGAGGCCGTGGATGTCGTAGCGGCCTGACCGTTCGATTCGATGCATGGAGAAGACCCTGACGGGCACTCGCCCGTCAGGGTCTTCGCGTTGGATGTGACGCGGAGGGCCTGTTGCCCGAACTGCGGCATTTCCTGCGGTGAGGCATCGTTTAAACGATGGTCGAAACGGACCATTCGCTCTGAAACAGGGAGTAAATGCATGCCTGTCGTCAACAGCACGCTGTCCGAGAGCGACCGCAAGACGGTCGGCGACGCGCTCCAGGGCGCTCTGGTCGACCTGGTCGACCTGTCGCTCATCGCCAAGCAGGTCCACTGGAACGTCGTCGGTCCGCGCTTCCGGTCCGTCCACCTCCAGCTCGACGACGTCGTCGCCAGCGCCCGCGGCCACGCCGACACGGTCGCCGAGCGTGCCTCCGCGATCGGCGTGAACCCCGACGGCCGCGCCGAGACGATCGCGAAGACCAGTGGCGCAGGCCCCGTCGAGGCCGGCTGGATCAAGGACAACGACGCGGTGGGCACTCTCGTACGGGCCCTGGGCGCCGTCATCGAGCGGATGCGGGAACGTATCGCCGTCACCGACGAGCCGGACCCGGTCACCCAGGACATCCTGATCGGACTCACCGCCGACCTGGAGAAGCACCACTGGATGTTCCAGGCCGAGGAGGCCTGAAGCGCACCCGGCGGAGGGACCGTTTCCGGCACGTGCCGCCGGATTCCGGCCGTGGCCTGACAGCCGCTGACCGGCCTTGAACGGGGTTGGACCGGTCGGAGAGCAGTTCCGTCCGACCGCGTGTCGCGCATTGCGGAACGCGCCGTTCGTGCCCCAGTGCGCCCTCCCGCTGGATCTTCATGGCCGACTACCGTCGACCGGAGGAGGCAGTCATGGCACGGCGCGGCTTCTTCTCCCGGCACCCGGTCCGGGGCGCGGGCGCAGAGGCGCCCGGGACACCGGGCCGCGGCCGGGTGGGGGCGCCAGGCAGCGGCCGGACGGCAGCGCCGCCGCGTGGTCAGGTGGGAGCACCCGGCCACGGTCCGGCGGAGCTGTTCCGCTCCGCACCGGGCCGCTGGGCCGCCGCGCTGCTGCTCGGGATGCTGTGGTGGTGGGCCGTGCTGCGACTGTTCTTCTGGCCCGAGGGAGCGGGGGTCGTGGAAGGTGCGATGGCAGCGGGCGGCTGGGGTCTGAGCCTGCTGCCGGTGCACTGCGTATCGCGCCAGACGCGCCGCGGTGGCGGCGGCCGCGTCGGCCCGGTCGGCTGGCGCCGCAGCGGCGGCTGCGTAGGCTCACCGACCGGCCCCGCTCTCACGGACCGGCTCACGGAGGCCTGGCGGCATCGGCGGTGGGGTGAGGGGGCGGGCCGGTGACGGCTTGATCCCGTCGTTCGTGTCCCCTCGCTCGTGGGAGCTCGGTCCGACTCCGGCCGGAGGGTCGGCTTCCGGCGTCAGCTTCCGGCTTCTGCCGGAGGGTCGGGCTGGCAGCGCGGGCACCAGTACGTGACGCGTGCCTGTGGTGCGGGCCCCTGCTCGGCGACCTGTACCGGCGTCTCGCAGCGCATGCAGGGCCGGCCGGCCCGGCTGTAGACCCACAGGCGCCGGTCCGGGCGCGCGCTCGGCGTGGTCGTACGGTCCAGGCGCTGTTTGTTCGCCTCCAGCAGCCGTTTCGCCAGCGTGACCGCCCGCTCCGGCCGCGGCAGGGCGCCCACCGGCAGCCATGGCGAGGCGCGCAGCAGGAAGCACAGCTCGCACTTGAAGACGTTTCCGATCCCGGCCAGATTCCGCTGGTCCAGCAGCGCCTCCCCGAGTGCCCGGTCCGGATCGGCCAGCAGCCGGCGCAGCGCCTCGTCGGGGTCCCAGTCCGGCCCCAGCAGGTCCGGGCCGAGGTGGCCGACGGCGTTCTCCTCGTCGGCGGTGCGCAGCAGTTCCAGTACGGGGAGGCGGTAGCCGACGGCGGTGCGTTCCGCCGTGCCCAGCACCGCACGGATCTGGTGGTCGGGCCCGCCGCGCCAGCGCTCGCCCGCCGCGTACACCCGCCAGGCGCCGTCCATCCGCAGATGCGAGTGGAGTGTCAGGCCGCCCTCGACGCGAGTCAGCAGATGCTTGCCACGCGGCACCACCTCCAGCACGGAACGCCCGGCGAGATCGGTCGTGGCCAGCTTGGGCACGCGCAGATCCGTGCGGGTCAGCCGCTGCCCGGCCAGCGCCTTGTGCAGTTCAGCGGCGGCGCGCCAGACGGTGTCACCTTCGGGCATGGCTCCATGATGCCGCGCGCGGGGTACGGGGTGCGCCGCGCGCGGTGCAGGGGCGGCGCGTGCCGGGGCTTGTCGGCCAGGTGGGCGGGGTGGCGGGGCGACTGGGCGCTCGCGGCGCTTCGGGCACCTCGGTGGCGCACCGTGATCGGCCGTCCGGTTCTCCGGCCGGGGCCAGGCGTTCGGCCGGACCCGGCCGAACGCCCGCGGCACAGCGCTCACGTCCGCAGCCGCAGCCCCCTCGGTGTCGCGAGGAAGCCCGCGCTCTCCAGTTCGCCGGCCAGGGGTGAGGTGAGGGCGGGGGAGCCGTTGATCCGCTCGACGGTGACCGCGCCCACGAGGCCGTTCCGTACGGCCGCCGCCAGCGCCTCCAGGGCGAGTCGTACCCGCGCCCCTCCGGACTCCTCCCCGGCCTGCCAGGCCAGCAGCGTCTTGCCGCCGCGCTCCATGTAGACCGCCAGCTCGCCGTCGACCACGACGACGAGCGAGCCCGCCTTGCGGCCGGGCTTGTGCGACGAGCCGTCCGGCGGCTCGGGCCAGGGCAGCGCCGCTCCGTACGCGTTGGCCGGGTCCGCGGCGGCCAGCACGACGGCGCGCGGGGCGCCGCCCCCGCGGGCCGGCCCCACCGGCTGCCAGGAGCCGCCGGGCGCGGACTCCTCGGCCGTACGGTCCCGGCTCGTACTGACCGCGCGCAGCCGGTCCACCGCGCCGTCCATCGCGAACTGCGCCGCGCCCAGTCCCTCGACGACGTATCCGCGGCGGGCCTGGCCCGTCTCCTCGAAGGCGGACAGCACCCGGTACGCCGCGGAGAAGCCGCCCTCGACCCCCTCGGCGGCCACCGCGCCCCGGGTGACGACGCCGTGCCGGTCCAGGAGGGTGTGGGCCAGCGCGTGCGCGCGGTGGGTGGGCTCCGGCTCCAGGGCGGGCAGCAGCGCCCAGCGGCCGGCGACCGTGGGCGGCCCGGACCGGGAGGCGGTGGGCCGGCCCGTCCGTCCGGTGGCGGCGGTGAGGCCGCCGTACCGGCCGCGCGGGGTGGCCCTGCGGGCCCGGTGCGCGGTGGCGCCGGCCGTACGGCCCGAGCCGAGCAGGGCACGCAGGGGTGCGAGGGTGTCGTTGGTCAGCCGCCCGGACCAGGCCAGGTCCCAGACCGCCTCGGCCAGTTGGGGATCGGTGGCCTCCGGGTGCGTGGTGGCGCGCACCTGGTCGGCGATCTGCCGGAAGAACAGGCCGTACCCGGGCGCGAGGGCGTCCAGCACCGACTGGTGCAGCGGCGTCACCTCGAAGGGATGCGGCTGCGGGAGGAGGAGCGGCGCGGTGTCGGCCGGATACAGGGCGATCCAGCCGTCCTTGCCGGGCAGGGCGCCGGCGCCCGCCCACAGGACCTCGCCCATGGAGGTCAGTTCGTCGAGCATGGCGGGGGAGTAGCCCGCCACCCGGGACGGCAGGACGAGCCGCTCCAGGGCGGAGGCCGGCACCGGCGCACCCTGCAGCTGCTCGACGGCGCGCATGAGCCCGTCGATGCCGCGCAGCCCCTGGCCGCCGACGCTCTGCCACTGGGGCAGGAAGGCGGCCAGCGCGGGCGGCGGCACCGGCTCCAGCTCGTGCCGCAGCGCGGCCAGTGACCGCCGCCGCAGTCGCCGCAGCACCTGCGCGTCGCACCACTCCTGGTGCACCCCGGACGGCGCGAACTCGCCCTGGACGACCCGGCCGGCTCCGGCGAGGCGGTGCAGCGCCCCGTCGGTGACGGCCGTGCCGAGGCCGAAGCGGGCGGCGGCCTGCTCGGAGGTGAACGGGCCGTGCGTCCGCGCGTACCGCGACAGCAGGTCGCCCAGCGGGTCCTTGACGGGCTCGGTGAAGGACTCGGGGACCCCCACCGGGAGCGCCGTGCCCAGGGCGTCGCGGAGCCGCCCGGCGTCCTCGACCGCGGCCCAGTGGTCGGCGCCCGCGACACGTACCCGGATGGCGCGGCGGGCGGCCGCCAGCTCCGCCGCCCAGGCGGGGTCCGCACCCCGCTCAACCAGCTCGTCGTCGGTCAGCGGCCCGAGGATGCGCAGCAGGTCGGCGAGGCCCTCGGCGTCCTTGACCTTGCGGTCGTCGGTCAGCCACTGCAGCTCGCGCTCCAGGTCGGTGAGGACCTCCGGGTCCAGCAGCTCGCGCAGGTCGGCCTGGCCCAGCAGCTCGGCGAGCAGCCGGGAGTCCAAGGAGAGCGCGGCCGCACGGCGCTCGGCGAGCGGGGAGTCGCCCTCGTACAGGAACTGCGCCACGTACCCGAAGAGCAGCGACCGGGCGAACGGGGACGGCTCCTGGGTGGTCACCTCGACCAGCCGGACGCGGCGCGCCTCGATGTCCCCCATCAGCTCGGCCAGGCCCGGCACGTCGAACACGTCCTGCAAGCACTCGCGGATGGCCTCGAGGACGATCGGGAAGGACCCGAACTCGCTCGCCACCTGGAGCAGTTGAGCGGCGCGCTGACGCTGCTGCCACAGGGGCGTGCGCTTGCCCGGATTGCGGCGGGGCAGCAGCAGTGCGCGGGCGGCGCACTCCCGGAACCGCGAGGCGAACAGTGCTGAGCCGCCCACCTGGTCGGTCACCACCTGGTCGACCTCGCCCTTGTCGAAGACGACGTCGGCGGCGCCCACCGGCGGCTGGTCGGGGTCGAACTGCGCGCCCGCGGCGTCCGGGTCGGTGTCCAGCAGGTCCAGGCCCATCAGGTCCGCGTCCGGCAGCCGCAGCACGATGCCGTCGTCGGCGTGCATCACCTGCGCGTCCATGCCGTACCGCTCGCTGAGCCGGGCGCCCAGGGACAGTGCCCAGGGGGCATGCACCTGCGCACCGAACGGCGAGTGCACCACCACCCGCCAGTCGCCCAGCTCGTCCCGGAAGCGCTCGACGACGATCGTGCGGTCGTCGGGGACGTGGCCGCAGGCCTCGCGCTGCTCGGCGAGGTAGCTCAGCACGTTGCCCGCTGCCCAGTCGTCCAGCCCGGCGGCGGACAGCCGGGCCCGGGCCGCCTCCGGCTCCAGCGCGCCGATCTCCCGGAGGAACGCGCCGAGCGCGCGGCCCAGTTCGAGCGGGCGGCCGAGCTGGTCGCCCTTCCAGAAGGGCAGCCGGCCGGGCACACCGGGGGCGGGCGAGACCAGTACCCGGTCCCGGGTGATGTCCTCGATGCGCCAGGAGGTCGTACCGAGCGTGAAGACGTCGCCGACCCGCGACTCGTACACCATCTCCTCGTCGAGCTCCCCGACGCGGCCGCCGCCCTTCTTGGGGTCGGCGCCGGCCAGGAACACGCCGAAGAGGCCGCGGTCGGGGATCGTGCCGCCGGAGGTGACGGCCAGCCGCTGGGCGCCCGGCCGTCCCGTGACGCTGTTCGCCACGCGGTCCCACACGATGCGCGGCCGCAGCTCCGCGAAGGCGTCCGAGGGATACCGCCCGGCCAGCATGTCCAGCACACCGGTGTACGCCGACTCCGGCAGCCCCGCGAACGGCGCGGCCCGCCGCACCACCGCCAGCAGCTCCTCGACGTCCCAGGCGTCCATCGACACCATCGCGACCAGCTGCTGGGCCAGCACGTCCAGCGGATTGGCCGGTACGCGCAGGGCCTCGATGGCCCCCTCCCGCATCCGCTCGGTGACCACGGCCGCCTGCACCAGGTCACCGCGGTACTTCGGGAAGACCACGCCCCTGGACACCGCGCCCACCTGATGGCCCGCGCGGCCCACCCGCTGCAGTCCGGAGGCGACCGACGGCGGCGACTCCACCTGGACCACCAGGTCCACGGCGCCCATGTCGATGCCCAGCTCCAGACTGGAGGTGGCCACCACGGCCGGCAGCCGGCCCGCCTTCAGGTCCTCCTCGACCTGCGCGCGCTGTTCCTTGGACACCGAGCCGTGGTGCGCCCTGGCCAGGAGGGCGGGCGCCCCCTTCGCGCCGCCGGACTGGGCCATCAGGTCGGCGGGCGAGTGGTCCTCGGGCAGCGGCTCACCCGTGGCGCGCTCGTACGCGATCTCGTTCAGCCGGTTGCACAGGCGCTCCGCGAGGCGCCGGGAGTTCGCGAAGACGATCGTCGAACGGTGCGCCTGTACGAGGTCGGCGATGCGCTCCTCGACGTGCGGCCAGATGGACGGCTTGTCGCCGCCCGTGTCGCCGCCGTCGGGCCCCGTCTCCTTCACGGGCGAGCCGCCCAGCTCCCCCAGGTCCTCGACGGGCACGACGACCGAGAGGTCGAACTCCTTCCCCGAGGGCGGCTGCACGATCTCCACCCGGCGGCGCGGCGACAGATAGCGCGCGACCTCCTCCACGGGCCGGACCGTCGCCGACAGGCCGATGCGGCGGGCCGGGCGGGGCAACAGCTCGTCCAGGCGCTCCAGCGACAGCGCCAGATGCGCGCCGCGCTTCGTCCCGGCGACGGCGTGCACCTCGTCCAGGATCACCGTCTCCACGCCCGCCAGCGCGTCCCGCGCCTGCGAGGTCAGCATGAGGAACAGCGACTCGGGAGTGGTGATCAGGATGTCCGGCGGGCGGTTGGCGATCGAGCGGCGCTCGGCGGCGGGGGTGTCGCCGGAGCGGATGCCCACCCGGATGTCGGGCTCCGGCAGCCCGAGCCGGACCGACTCCTGGCGGATGCCGGTCAGCGGGGAGCGCAGATTCCGCTCGACGTCGACCGCGAGGGCCTTGAGCGGGGAGACGTACAGCACCCGGCAGCGCTTCTTGGCCTCGGCGGGCGGCGGGGTGCTCGCGAGGGAGTCCAGCGAGGCGAGGAAGGCGGCGAGGGTCTTGCCCGAGCCCGTCGGCGCGACGACCAGGACATCGGAGCCCTCGTCGATGGCCCGCCAGGCGCCGTCCTGGGCGGCGGTGGGCGCGTGGAAGGCCCCCGTGAACCAGCCTCTGGTCGCGGGGGAGAAGGAATCGAGCGCGGTCCTCGCCATGCACCCATCGTGCCTCGGGCCACTGACAACGGTCGGCCGACGAGCCGTCCGGACCGTGGACGCGCAGGTCAGCGGCGGCACGCCGGACGCAGAATGGGGGCATGGGCAGCGGCGGGGGCGGCCCGGCGGAGGGCCGGGGGAGCGGAGGCGCCGGCGGACGTGCGTCCGGCGAGTGGGCACGGCACTGGCGGCACTCCGGGCTGCCCGGCCTCGACCTGCTGCGCGCCCGGTACGTGCGCCACACCTTTCCCCGCCACAGTCACGACGGGTTCGTGCTGGGCGCGGTGAGCGGTGGCATCGAGGAGGTGGGGCTGCCCGGGGGGACGGTGCGGGCCGGTGACGGCAGCGTCGTCATGATCAACCCGGAGGTGCCGCACACCGCGCGGGCGGGCGTCGCCGAGGGCTGGACGTACTCGACGCTGTACCCGTCCGCGGGGCTCGTCGCCGGCATCGCCGCCGAGACCACCACGCTCCGCGGTACCCCCGGTTTCGCGGAGACCTCCGTGCTGGACCGGAGCGCCGCCCGCCTCATCCACGAGGTGCACCGGGCGGCGGAGGAGGGCGACGCGCTGGCCGCCGACAGTGTGCTGCGGATCCTCGTCGCCCGGCTGCTGCGCGGATACGGCGGTTTCCTTCCGGCGCGCACGCCACGAACGGCCGGTGCCCTGCGGGCCGCACGCGCCCGTGACGTCCTGCGGGAACGGCTGGCCGAGCCGCCGTCCCTGGAAGAGCTCGCCGCGGAAGTGGGCACGAGCTCGTTCGCACTGCTGCGCGCCTTCAAGGACGCCTACGGGATCCCGCCGCACGCCTGGCTGACCAATGCCCGGGTACGCCGTGCCCGGCGGCTCCTGGAGAGCGGCAGCACGCCGGCGGAGGCCGCTGCCGCGGTCGGCTTCTCCGACCAGCCGCATCTGAACCGGCACTTCACGCGGATCGTCGGGGTGCCGCCCGGTGCGTACCGGCGGGAGCGCGGTGCCTCCGGACGCCGGTCCGCTTCGGAGGGCCGCTTCCCTTCGGAGGGCCGCTTCCCTTCGCAGGGCCGGCCGCTTTCCGGAGCTCGGCCACACGAGGGCGGCCGCAAGAACGTACAAGACCGCGGTGGCCGTCCCGCCTAGCTTGGCGACGTGCCTGAACAGATCGAACAGACCACACCTCACGGGATACCGGACCCGCCGTGCGCCTCCTCGGACGCGTCGGGCAAGTCCGACGCCGCCGTCATCAGGGACGCGCTCGGCGTCGGCGTCGCCGTCGGCCTCTCCGGCTTCGCCTTCGGAGTCACCTCGGCGGGCGCGGGCCTGAGCGTGCTCCAGAGCTGCCTGCTCAGCCTCCTCGTGTTCACCGGAGCGTCGCAGTTCGCCCTGGTCGGCGCGCTGGGCGCGGGCGGCAACCCGTTCGCCGCCGCGGCCGGCGCGTTCTTCCTGGGCGCCCGCAACGCCTTCTACGGACTGCGGCTCTCCGGGCTGCTCGGCCACCGGGCGCTGGTGAAGCCGTTCGCCGCCCACTGGGTCATCGACGAGACCTCCGCCGTCGCGTTCGCGCAGCCCGACAGGCGCAGCGCCCGCCTCGGCTTCACCGTCACCGGACTGACGCTCTACATCCTGTGGAACCTCACCACGCTGGCCGGTGCGCTGGGCGCCGAGGCGCTGGGTGACACCGGCGCCTGGGGGCTGGACGCGGCCGGGCCCGCCGCCTTCCTGGCGCTCCTCGGCCCCATGCTCAGGTCCACCGTGGAGCGCGCCGCCGCCGGCCTCGCCGTCGTCCTCATGCTCACCACCCTGCCGGTGCTGCCCGCCGGAGTGCCGGTACTGGTCGCCGCGCTGGCCGCGCCCGCCGTGCTGCTGCTCCAGGGCGTCCGCTCCCGTAAGGCCCCGCACGCACAGGAGGAGAGCCGGTGAACACCTGGATCGCGATCGGCGCCACGGCCGTCGGCTGTTACGTGCTCAAGTACGCGGGCCTGCTGGTACCCGCCGGCCTGCTGGAGCGCCCCCTCGTCAAGCGGCTCGCCGCGCTGCTGCCGGTGGTGCTGCTGGCCGCCCTCACCGCCCAGGAGACGCTCAGTGAAGGCGCCCGCCTCGTGCTGGACGCCAAGGTGGCCGGCGTCGGCGCGGCGGCCCTCGCCCTGATGCTGCGCGCGCCGTTCCTGCTGGTCGTCACCGTCGCCGTGGTGGTGACGGCGGGAGTACGGGCGCTCGGCGGCTGATACGAAGGGCGGCGGGGCGCACGGCCTACGGGCGCCCCGCCGCGGGCCTTCTAGGGCCGGCTGTCCGGCCCGTCGCCCGGCCGCTCCGTGCCCAGCCGCCGGGCGTCGCGTTCCGGGCGCAGGAAGAACGTGACGGCCACCCCGGCCACCGTCACCAGGCCGGCCATCAGCCCGTACGCGCCGAAGTACCCGGAGGCCACGGTCGCCCCGGTGTCCACGATGTGCCCCATGACGAGCGGTGCGAGCACTCCAGCCAGGGCGAACACGCAGGTCAGGGCGCCCAGGGTGACGCCTCGCCGGTCGGCGGGGGAGATCCGGGAGACCGCGGTCGCCGCGACCGTGAGGATGATGTCCGTGACGGCCAGCGGCCCGAGCAGCAGGACGATCTTGAGCCACAGCACGTCCGTCGCCGCGAACCACACCGTGGCAGCGCCCGCCAGGATCATCATCAGACCGGTCTTCACCCCCGAGGGCCAGGGGAGACGGGGCGGCAGCCCGGCTGCCGCCCGCTTGACCGACCGCTGCACCAGCACCCCGTGGACCAGCATCGCGGCGCCCTTGGTGAGCGCGGACAGCATGATCAACAAACTCGCGCCGCGCAGCGAGAGCCCGCCCACCTCCTGGAAGTAGTCCGCCGACCAGGTCAGCCCGGCCGACAGCGTCCAGTACGCGGCGAACGAGCCCAGCGCCGCGGCCAGCCACGTCCCCGACAGCAGCAGCCTCCGGTAGGGCACACGGGCCGCCTCCGTACGCGCTCCCGCGGCGGACGGCTCCGGTGCGCGCCGCCTGCCCACCGGAGGCGCCAGCGGCCCCTCGGCGCCGTACCGGAGCCAGACCGCCGCCCAGACCAGCCCGACGATGCCGACCACCCCGAAGGCCCACCGCCAGCCCCAGTGGTCGATCACCACGCCCAGCGTGGGAGCCGCGATCGCGACCCCGGCCGCCGCCCCCGCCAGCAGTACCGCCGTCGGCAGCGTGCGGTCCTTCTGCTCGAACCAGCCGTACAGGTGGTGCAGCGCCACCGGAGATGCCGGGCCCTCCGCCGCACCCAACAGGACGCGCGTGGCGACCAGCACCCCGAAGCCGGCTGCGCCGATCAGCATCGGCAGCTGCGCCGCCGACCACAGGAGCGCCATGCCGAGCAGCAGTACGGACGTACGCACCGTACGGGTGAGGAACGACCCCGCCAGCGCCGCGAGACTGAAGAGCGCGAAGAACGCCGACGACGCCGTCCCGAACTGCTCACGGGTCAGCCCCAGATCCCGCATCACCGGGTTCGCGGCCAGGCCCATGACCGTCTTGTCGGCGAAGTTCACCAGCATGAAGGCCAGCAGCAGCCAGGTCGTACGCCAGGCGTGCCCCCGCACGACACCGGCCGCGCCGGGGGCGACGACCGGCGCGGACCCGGCGGAGGACGTCACCGAAGCCGCCCCGCCGTGGCCCCGCCACCGTCCGCCGGGCCGCATGAGCAGCCGTCCTCGTCCGCGCCCGCCACGACACCCACCGCAATGCCGCCGGCCGCCCGCCTACGGCCTCCCTCGCTGCGCGTCAGCTCGGTGGTGAGGTCCGTCCCCTCGGCCACCGCCGCCGACTCGGCAGCGGCCCAGCGGAAGACGCCCTGGGCCATCGTGGACGACTCGGCGGCGGCCCGCTTCGCGTACACCTCCGCGCGGACCCGGGCCACCTCGCGGTCCTCGGGCGCCGCCAGCGCCGCCGTCTCCGCCAGGTGGGCGGCCAGCCGCAGCTCCCCGCGGCCCAGCAGGTCCGCCGCCCGGCGCGCCAGCACGGCGGCGCCACCCGCCGCCTCCGCCAGCTCGGCGGCCAGCTCCCCTTCGGGCGCGGGCTTGAGGTGCGCCGGGTTCTGGTCGTACCAGCCGCCCCACAGCCGCCACAGGTTGCGGACCACGAACTCCGGCTCGTCGTACGCGGGATGGAGGTACGGCTTGGCCAGCAGCTCCTCCGGCACCTGCACCCGGTGCAGTACCTCGTCCAGGCGCAGCCCCTCGTTCATCAGCTCCCGCGTCTGGGTGCACAACGACTCCAGCAGCTCCGCGCTGTCCCCGAGAGCCTGCGCGACGCGCGGCGCCCCGATGACGGGCACGCCGTGCCCCGGAAGCAGCACCTCGGCCCCCAGCTCCGCCATCGCGCGCAGGGCCCGCGCCCAGTCCTCGGGATAGCGCTGCACCTTCTGCGGGTTGCCGGCGTTCGGCGAGTTCCAGATGAACAGATCACCCGTGCACAGCGTTTTCAGCTCAGGGATCCATACGTAGGTGGCGTCGTCCGTCTCACCGCGCGCATGGAAGAGCTCGAAGGTGAGATCCCCGTAGCGGAGCGTGAGCCGGTCCCGGTACGTCGTGTCCGGGTAGCGGTAACGCGTCGGCCAGTTGAGCGACGGCACCCCGAACTGCCGCCGGTTGATCCATGAGTTGTACCCCGCGGTCTCCGTGTAGCGGTCGAAGCGCGCGGTGACCGCCTCGTGGGCGACCACCTCAGGAAGGGCGACGCCACGCGCCCGCGCGTCCTCGTCGAACGGCCCGACCCCGAAGACATGGTCCACGTGCCCGTGCGTGTAGACGACGCTGCGCACCTCCTTGCGCGCCGTACCGCCCGCCGCCGAGCCGAACCCCGTCACCGCCGTGTGCAGCTGTCCGGCCGTGCGGACGTCCCCCGAGTCCACCAGCACCAGCCCGTCCGACCCGGTGTCGAACACCGCCACGTTGGCGAACGCGGGGAAGAACCCGGTCCGCTCGCCGATGCGTACGAGAGCGTCACCCGTGTACGCCCCCGAGAGATGGCCGAGCAGGGAGTCCTGCCCCTCCCACACACGGTCCACGTAGGCGAGATAGTCGTCGAGGCTGTGCTGCGTCATAGAAAGCGGCTCCTTACGAAGGATCGGATGCCGGCCGGTACGCTGCGGCCTTCCCCGGCCGGTGCACCGAGTCTGAGCCGCCCGCGGACCAGGGGACATCCGGCGCTGTCACACCGCCGCGCCGCCGGTACTGTGACGCGTCACAACCCCGCCGCCCTCCCGTACGGGGCGGCGCCGCGTCCGTACGAAGGAGGCATGAGTGCCGCTCTCGGAAGCAGCCCGTCGCCTGGCCCTGCGCTGCGAGACACGGGTCAACGCACTGGCCCGTGAGATGACCGGCGACGTGTTCGGCGGCATTCCCGGTTACGCCGAGCTGCCCGACGACATGAAGGACGTCGAGATCGCCGCCACCGCGCGGCACGGGCTGCGCCTCTTCATGCGGCGGGCGCGCGGCCAGGACGGCCGCCGCGGGGACCACGCGCTCTTCAGGGAACGCGCCGCCCAGCGCGCCGAGGAGGGACTGCCGCTGCACCTGCTGCTCCGCACGCACGCGCTGGGCACGTACGCCCTGTGGCAGACACTCCGCGAAGAGGCCGCCCCGGGCGAGGAGGCAGCCCTCGTCGAGCTGGCCGACTTCCTGCTCCGCGGCCAGGGCGGCGTCATCGGGGCGGTCGCCGAGACCTACCTCGACGAACGCGCCGCGCTGGACGCCGAGCGGCATGAGGAGCGGCGCACACTGGCCCGTGCCCTCATCGACGGCACGCCGCCCGCCGACCGGACCACGCTGGAGGAACTGGGCCTGGACGGGCCCGTCACGGTCCTCGCACTGCGCCTGCCGCCGGCCGACGGGCCGGCCGCCACCGCACCCGTCGCCGTCCGCCGCCGTCTGCGGCGCCTCCAGACGGCCCTGGAGCGCGCATTCGGCACCGACGTACTCGCCGGCCTGGACGCCACCGGCGGCCACGCGCTCGTACCGGGCGCACCCGAACCCGCCGACGGCCTCGCCAGGCGGCTGGCCCGCGCCTGCGACGGCCCGGTGCGCTGCGCCGCCGCACGGGCCGAGAGCCCCGCGGGCATCCCGCACGCGGCCCGCACCGCCTCCGAAGTGATCCGCATCGCGCACGCCTCCGGCCGGCCCCCGGACCTGCACCGGCTCGCCGACGTACTGCTCGAATACCACCTCTCGCGCCACGACGAGAGCAGCCCGATGATCGCCGCCCTTCTCGACCCGCTCGACGGCCGCCCCGAACTGATCGACACCCTCCGCACGCACCTGGAGACCCGCCAGGACCGCCGCGCGACAGCACAGGCACTCGGACTGCACCCGAACACCGTCGACAACCGTCTCACCCGGATCGCCGAGCTCACCTCCGGCATCGACCTCGCCTCACCACGAGGCACCACCCTGGCCCTGTGCGCGCTGCTCCTCAGGGACAGTGCTCCCGTACCGCCCTCAGGGACGGCGCATGCCGACCCGCCGCCTTCGGAGAGGAGTCAACCGATGTCGCGCCCGTAGGCGCGCAGCGTCAGCAGCGCCCTCAGCGTCACCATCGGACGGCACTCCAGCGCGGTGCCCGGCGCCCACGCCCGCCAGTTGATCGGCCAGCCGCCGTCCTCCTCCTGGAGCGAGGCGAGGTGGTCCAGCGCCCGGTCCATCTCCGCGTCCGTGAACCAGCCGCGTGCCGGGGACGCCGGCGTGGGGGCGTAGTCGTACGCGAAATGATGTTCACCGGGCCCGTACCCCTCCGCCACGGGGATCTCCCGCACCCGCTCCGGATCGACGACCACCAGACCCTGGTCCCGCACCAGCCGGCCCAGGCGCTCGGCGGCGGCAGCCGCGCGCACCCGGTCCGGTACGCCGTCCAGGAAGGCGAGCGCGGCCTCGGCACCGTACGGATGCGTCTTCTCCAGGGACTCCACCGCCTGCCAGCAGTAGTCCGTGGCCCGGAAGAGCCAGGCGTGCCACACCTCATTGCGGTGCAGCAGCCCCACCACCGGACCGGTCGCCAGCAGATCGCTGGGCGGATCGTCCACGATCGGGATCCACGGCGCCGCGGGATAACCGCGCAACGAAGGATGCAGGGCCGGCAGCGCCCCCTCGGGTGTCGAGACACGCGTCAGATAGCCGCAGATCCGCTCCACCCGGCGACCGCTGCAGCGCCCGATGGCGTCCAGTACACCGAGCGCGTGCGCGGTGTGCAGCGGCTGGCTCACCGGACCGCGCAGGTCCGGCTCCAGGGCGTGACCGTATCCGTCGTCGTCGTTGCGGTACGCGTTCAGTGCGGTCTCGACGGCGTCCGCATCGCCGCCGAGGAAATGATGTTCGAAGCGGCGCTGTTCCAGGGCCCGCGCGGTGAGCCAGACGAAGTGCTCGGCGCGCGCCAGAGGGGTCATCGGTGGGCTTGCGGTTTCGGCCATGGACCGACGGTAGGGCGGAACCCGCGGCCGGTCAGCGGCTCGCGCACGGCAGCACCCTCAGGAGCGGGATACTGGGGTCATGCGGTTGACGGACTTCTGGCAGCGGATGGCGGATCACTTCGGGACGGCGTACGCCGACTCCTTCGCACGCGATCATGTGATGTCCGACCTGGGTGGCCGGACGGTCAACGAAGCACTCGCGGCGGGCTGGAGCGCGAAGGAGGTCTGGCGCGTGGTGTGCGCGGTGATGAACGTGCCGGACGAGAAGCGCTGACCGTACCGCGCCCCGCAGGCTGCGATCTCTGACGGCACCGCTCCGCGGCGTGGGTCAGAGCCCGCGATGTCCGACCCGTGCGCGAGACTTGGCCCGTGTCCGCGACTCCGAAGCCCACCGGCCCCGACGACCGACGACCCGACGATCCGCGCGCCGCACGGATGCCGCGCTGGCTGCCGCGCGCGATGGTGCTCGCACTCGCCCTGCTGGCCTGCTTCCAGCTGGCGAGCTGGGCGTTCCACCAGCTCATCTCGCTGCTGTTGAACATCCTCATCGCGTTCTTCCTGGCGCTGGCGGTGGAGCCGGCGGTGGACTGGATGGCGGCACGCGGGATGCGGCGCGGGGCGGCCACCGGGCTGGTCTTCCTCGCCATCCTGGTCGCCGGAGTGGGCTTCATGACCCTGCTCGGTTCCATGCTGGCCGGACAGATCACCACGATGGTCGGGGAGTTCCCGCAGTACCTCGACTCCGTGATCAGCTGGACGAACGAGACGTTCCACACCCACCTCTCACGCGTGGAGGTGCAGAACAACCTCCTGAAGTCCGACTGGCTCCAGCGGTACGTCCAGGACAGCGCCAACAACGTCCTCGCCGTCTCCGCGACCGTCCTGGGCTCGCTGTTCAACCTGCTCACCGTCGCGCTGTTCTCGTTCTACTTCGCGGCGGACGGGCCCCGGCTGCGCCGCGCGCTGTGCTCCGTACTGCCGCCCACCCGGCAGGCCGAGGTGCTGCGGGCCTGGGAGCTCGCGGTCGCCAAGACCGGCGGCTACCTGTACTCCCGCGGCCTCATGGCCCTGATCTCCGGCATCGCGCACTACGTCCTGCTGGAGATCCTGGGCGTGCCCTACGCACCCGCACTCGGCATGTGGGTCGGCCTGGTCTCGCAGTTCATCCCGACGATCGGCACGTACCTCGCGGGCGCGCTGCCGATGCTGATCGCCTTCACGGTGAATCCCTGGTACGCGGTCTGGGTGCTCGGCTTCGTGGTCGTCTACCAGCAGCTGGAGAACTACCTCCTGCAGCCGCGGATCACCGCGCGGACCGTGGACATCCACCCGGCGGTCGCCTTCGGATCGGTGATCGCCGGCACGGCGCTGCTGGGCGCGGTCGGCGCGCTGATCGCCATCCCGGCGACGGCGACCCTGCAGGCCTTCCTCGGCGCGTACGTCAAGCGGTACGAGGTCACGGACGACCCGCGGGTCCTGGGCCGCGGCCGCCGCAGACGGGGCGCCTCGCTCCTGGCCAAGGTGCGCCACACGCTCCGCGCCGAGCAGGTGGCGGCACCGCTGAAGGAGCGCCGGCGTACCGAGAAGCAGCAGGCCGAGAAGCAGCAGGTCGCGGAGGGCCAGGATCGGACGGCGGACCGGGATCGGACGGCGGACCAGGACCGGACGGCGGACCAGGACCGGCCGGAGGGCCAGGACCGGGGCACCGACGGTCGCGGCGAGGGCGGCGAGGGCGGCGAGGGCGGCAGTCGCGGCGAGAGCGGCGGAAACAGGGACGGCGGGACCGACGGCGGCTGAGCGGACGGCGGTGGCTGAGCGGGAGTGGCGGCCGTGGTACCGGTCGGAGCGGGCGGGCTCAGGCGCGGCGTGGCGCGCTTGACATCGAAATCGAACATCCATTCTTATGAGGGCTACGGCCCCCATTTTCTGGGGTTCCCGGGAAGTTATCCACAGGCCGGGGCCGGGTCCGGGCGCATTGTCAGTGGCAGGCGTTAGCGTCATGGACGTGAAGCGATCGACTCAAGCGAACCGGGTGGAACCCATGGCAGGCACTGACCGCGAGAAGGCGCTGGACGCCGCGCTCGCACAGATTGAACGGCAATTCGGCAAGGGCGCAGTGATGCGCATGGGTGACCGGCCGAACGAGCCCATCGAGGTCATCCCGACCGGGTCGACCGCGCTCGACGTGGCCCTCGGCGTCGGCGGCCTCCCGCGCGGCCGCGTGGTGGAGGTGTACGGCCCGGAGTCCTCCGGTAAGACGACCCTGACCCTGCACGCCGTCGCCAACGCGCAGAAGGCCGGCGGCCAGGTGGCGTTCGTGGACGCCGAGCACGCCCTCGACCCCGAGTACGCGCGGAAGCTCGGCGTCGACACCGACGCCCTGATCCTCTCGCAGCCGGACAACGGCGAGCAGGCCCTGGAGATCACGGACATGCTGGTCCGCTCCGGCGCGCTGGACCTCATCGTGATCGACTCCGTCGCCGCCCTGGTGCCGCGGGCCGAGATCGAGGGCGAGATGGGCGACTCGCACGTCGGCCTCCAGGCCCGGCTGATGAGCCAGGCGCTGCGGAAGATCACCAGCGCGCTCAACCAGTCCAAGACCACCGCGATCTTCATCAACCAGCTCCGCGAGAAGATCGGCGTGATGTTCGGCTCGCCGGAGACCACGACCGGTGGCCGCGCCCTGAAGTTCTACGCCTCGGTGCGCATCGACATCCGCCGCATCGAGACCCTGAAGGACGGCACGGAGCCGGTCGGCAACCGCACCCGCTGCAAGGTCGTGAAGAACAAGGTCGCCCCGCCCTTCAAGCAGGCGGAGTTCGACATCCTCTACGGCCAGGGCATCAGCCGCGAGGGCGGCCTGATCGACATGGGCGTGGAGCACGGCTTCATCCGGAAGTCCGGTGCCTGGTACACCTACGAGGGCGACCAGCTCGGCCAGGGCAAGGAGAACGCCCGTAACTTCCTGAAGGACAACCCCGACCTCGCCAACGAGGTCGAGAAGAAGATCAAGGAGAAGCTGGGCATCGGCGTGAAGCCCGAGGACCTGACGGCGGAGCCCGGCGCCGACGCGGCGGCCGGCGAGGCGGCCGAGCCCGCCAAGGCCGTTCCGGCCCCCGCGGCCAAGGGCGCCAAGGCAGCCAAGGCCGCGGCGGCCAAGAGCTAGTCCGCCGTGACCCGCCGAACGCACTGGCCAGACAGCGGCGAGTACGACGCCGCGCCCGTCGCCGATGGCGGCAGCACGGACAGCGGTGGCCCTTCCCCGTCGAGGGCCGGGGACGGGCCGCCGCGCACCCCCGAGGAGCAGGCGCGGGCCATATGCCTGCGCCTCCTCACCGGAAACCCACGCACGAAGAAGCAGCTCGCGGACGCGCTGCAGAAGCGGGGCATCCCCGACGAGGCGGCCGACGAGGTGCTCTCCCGCTTCGAGGAGGCCGGGCTGATCGACGATGCGGCGTTCGCCGGGGCGTGGGTGGAGTCCCGGCACCACAGCCGCGGCCTGGCCCGCCGTGCGCTGGCCCGGGAGCTGCGTACGAAGGGCGTGGAGTCGACGCTGATCGATGAGGCCGTCGGACAGCTCGACCCGGAACAGGAGGAGCGGACCGCCCGCGAACTGGTCGACCGCAAGCTCCGGTCCACGCGAGGCCTGGACCGGGACAAGCGTCTCCGCCGCCTCGCGGGCATGCTCGCCCGCAAGGGCTACCCGGAGGGCCTGGCCCTCCGCGTCGTCCGCCAGGCCCTCGAAGCGGAGGGCACCGACGACCCCGACCTGCTCGACGACTACCTGCCCGGGGACTGAGACCGCGCACGCCGGCCCCCGCGAGCGGGACGGGAGAGCCGAGCCTGCGTGCCAGGGCCCGGCGTGGTGAGAGAGGAGCGGGGAGTAGAGCTCTGCGCGGGAGGTGTCAGGACCGAGCCGAGCTCTGTGAGCGGGGAGCGGAAAGCAGAGCTCGGCGTGTGGCGAGCGGGGAACGAGCAGAACGCTGCGGGCGCTGAGCCGGGGAAGACCTGCAAGAGCACTGAATCCGGGGGTGGGGAGGGGGGGGGGGGGAGGGCCCCCGGAGGCTATGCGCCGGGTGGGCTGACCGGTAGCCCCGCCGCCCGCCACGCCTGGAAGCCTCCTGTCAGGTCGGTGGCGTGGCGCAGGCCGAGCCGGCGGAGGGAGACGGCCGCGAGGCTGGACGCGTACCCCTCGTTGCAGACCACGACGACGCGGAGGCCGTGGCTCGTGGCTTCGGGCGCGCGATGGTCGCCCGTCGGATCGAGCCGCCACTCCAGCTCGTTGCGCTCCACGACCAGCGCGCCCGGGATCGTGCCGTCCCGCTCGCGCAGTGCCGCGTAACGGATGTCCACCAGCAGCCCGCCGTCCCGCTGGGCGGCAGCGGCCTCGTGCGGCTCCACCCGGTCCAGTTCCGCACGGGCCTGCGCCAGGAGGTCGTCGATCGCGCTCATGCCCAGACCTCCGGGCGCTCGACCTCTTCGAGCCGCAGTACGGGGCCGCTGCGGCTGTAGCGCCGCATGAGGGGCAGTGGCGGGTAGTAGGCGTGCACGGAGACGGCGTGGGCCGCGGACGAGGCGTTGAAGACCTGGTGCACATGGTGCGGGCCGAACGCCCGGCCGCGGCCGTTGCTGAGCCGTCGTTCGCGGTCCACGTCGTCCGCGAGCTCCAGCGTTTTCCAGCCTTCGGTGGGCAGCTGGGCGGCGAGGGACTGTTCGGTCAGCTCGCCCGCTGCGGCGGCGAAAGCGCCGCGCGAGCCGCCGTGGTCGTGCCAGCCGGTACCCGTTCCGGGCGGCCAGCCGATGAGCCATGCCTCGCTGCCGCCCGGCCCGTCCAGCCGGATCCAGGTACGGCCCTCGGGGTCGAGGGGGAGCGAGGCGATGAGGTCCGCGTCCGCGGCCGTCCGGCGGACGAAGCCGAGCAGTTCGGAGGCGGTGGGGCCCAGGCCGTCGGCGGGGTGCGGCGGAGTGGGGATGCGTACGGCGGTCGTGGTGGCGGATGTGTCGGTCATGAGAACCGTCCTGAATGATCGTGAGGGAGCGCGCGGCGTACGCCGTGGGCGTCGGCCGGAGCGGCACGACGCCGATCAGCCTCGGCCGACGAGCCGTCAGCTCGGCCGACGAGCCGTCAGCTCGGCCGACAAGCCCGTCAGCTCGGCGGCCCGGGCACGCGCGGAGGCCCTGGCGCAGGCGCGACACGTGTCCCCGGGCGCGAGCGCAGACGTACGTACGGCGAGGTCGGGCCGGATGCCGAGAGGCACGCGCACCGCGCGGAGAGGAAGGGGGATCGGCGACCGGGTCCGGATCAGGAGCCGGTCAACAGGACGGACGACACACGCAGCCCGCGTAGCGGACCAGGTCCAGATGGACCCTGCGCCAGAAGTGCGAGTCGGTGTCTGTCACGCTCCGTAGTGAAGCATGGCGCGCAGGCACGGTCAACCGTGATACCCCTCCCCGGGCGCCCGGCCGACACCGCCACGCCCCCGGGCGCCGGGGTGACACCGCCACGCCCCCGGACGCTCGGGCGCGTCCCCCGCCCCGAAATGGCCGCCCTGAACGCGCCCTGAATGCGCCGTCCCGACCTCACCGTCCGGATGCCGGAGGTGTGTGCGGCGGCACGTCGTACGCCCCCCTCTCTTCTCCGGCTGCGTCCCCGCCAGGGGCGTCCTTTCCGGGGGCGTCGCTTCGGGCCGCGTCCGCAGGTACGTCGTCGGCCACGTCCCCGGTCACCTCGCCCGTCCCGGCCCCGTCGACCTCCCCCCGTGTCCACGACCGCACCCGCCCGCTCTCCACCCCCGCGCAGCGCCTCCGCGCAGGCGCGGAGTTCGGCGGGGCGGACGCCGGCGAGGGCGGTGACGAGGTGGCCGTCGGGGCGGATCAGGAGCACGGTGTGGGCGGCGGCGCCCGGGTAGTCCTCCGCGACCAGGATCTCCGCGGGCAGTGGCAGCGCGGCCACCGCGTCGGCCAGCCGTGGCATGAGCCCGGCCGACATCCAGTGTTTGCGGTCCCACACCCCCGTGCCCGGCGCGACGAGGACGACCAGCAGGCCGTCCCCCAGCCGCTCGCGCAGCCGTACGGCCGAGCCGTCCGGTGCCGTCACCGTGACGTCCGCGACCGGCGCCCCTGGTGCGGTGTCCACCCGGACAGCGCCGTCCGGCGCGACGGCCGGGGCCAGCGGCGACCGGTCGTACACCGGGGCCGCGCCCAGCGGTCCGCGTCCCAGGTGCCCGTCCGTGAGCAGCGTCATCCGGCCGCGTCCGGCCGCCGTGACCACGCCCCGCAGCCGCCGCCCCCGGGCGCCGCCGTCCCGCAGGAGTGGCAGCGCCTGGTCCGCGGCGCGCAGCCGGGCGGCGACGGCGTTCCTGCGCTCCGTCTGGTAGCTGTCCAGCAGCGTGTCGGACGGGCCGTGGTGCCAGACGGCGGCCAGCTTCCAGGCGAGGTTCTCGGCGTCCCGCAGGCCCTCGTCCAGGCCCTGTGTGCCCAGCGCGCCGAGCAGATGCGCGGCGTCCCCGGCGAGGAAGGCCCGCCCGGAGCGCCAGCGCCTGGCCAGCCGGTGGTGGACCGTGTGGACACCGGTGTCGAGCAGTTCGTACGGAGGGACGAGTGAGCCGTTCCCCGGGGCGCTCGGGTCCTCTTCGAAGGCGCGGGAGGCGCTCCCTTCAGGTGCCGCGGCCCCGTCCGTACGCGGCTCCGTCCAGCCCGCCAGTGTGTCCCTGATGCGCGCCACCAGTGCGTCCGGGGTGACCAGGTCGCGGCCCGGCGGCAGCAGCCAGTCCAGCCGCCAGACGCCGTCCGGGAGGGGGCGGGCCGTCACTTCGCCGGCCGGCCCGCCCCTGACGCCGGTCCTGCCCGTTCCGGCGGCGCCGCGGCGTGGGGGCGCGCGGTGCAGCAGGGCCTCGCCGGGCCAGGGGAGTTCGGTGCGCAGGGCGGCGACGGCGTGCCGTTCGACGGCGGTGCGCCCGGGGAATCGGATGTCCAGGAGCTTGCGTACGGTCGATCGGGGGCCGTCGCAGCCGATGAGGTAACTGCCCCGCCACCACGTGCCCTTGGGGCCGCGGGTGTGTACGCCTACCCCGTCGCGGTCCTGGGCCAGCTCGATGACGCGGCTGTCGGTGACGACCTGGACGAGCGGTTCACGGTCGAGGGCGTCGCGGAGGGCGCGTGTCAGGGCGTGTTGGGGTACGTGCACGGGCGAGAGGGGGGCGTGCGAGCCGTCGCTGCCGGGCTCGGCGACGTAACCGCTGCCGTCGGCTTCCTCGGTCGTGAGCGCGACGGCCCCCGTGGCCGCGAAGACGACCCGGTCCAGCAGCCGGCGGCGCTGGACCGTGCGCCAGGCCGCCCAGCGGGTGCCCTCGGCGCCCAGGGTCTCGGCGCAGCCCAGCCGGGCCAGGAAGGCGGCGGTGTCGGGGCGGAGTACGGCGGTGCGGGCGGGCCGTACCTCGTCGCGGCCGTCGGTCTCGTCCAGCACGATGCAGGGGACGCCGAGGCGTGCGAGGGCGACGGCGAGGGAGAGGCCGACCGGGCCGGCCCCGGCCACGATCACCGGGTCCACGATGCTCCCCGGAAGCGCAGGTGTGCGGCACGCGTCGCCGGTCCGGCGGTACCCGGGGCGGGCGCCCGGCGGCCGGCCGATGCTCTCGCGATGCCGCCGGAAGGCCCGGGTAGCCCCCCTGCAAGCGCCTGAAGGGGCCACGCGGCAGCCCGTACCGGGCGGCGCGAGCTGAACTGACCGGGGCTCAGCCGCAGGTTCTTGCGGGTCGTACGGGAACTGGCAGTTGAGGCCCGGTGCGCGATCACACAGCGTATGCAACCTAGTGCGGGTGTGCCGCGTCAAGTGACAGAGGCAGCGGCGCCCGCGCCGCTGCCTCCGCAACCTTTCATGCCGTCAGTCGACGACCGTGCTCCGGGAGAAGGCCCGCACCAGGAGGTGCCGGATCAACCGGTCTTGTCCACCGGGCCCGGGGTCGTCGCCCCGTCGATGGCGCCCATCGCGTCGCCGGCCGTCACTGCCTGCCCCGCCTCGGCGACCGCGATGCCGGTTTTGGCGCGGCGGCCGCGGCGCTCGATCCAGTTGGCGAGCGCGGAGAGCGCGAGGCACATGGCGACGTAGATGACACCGCCGGCCACGATCAGGGGGAGGTAGGTGTCCTGCTCGTTGATGGTGGTGTTCTGTGCCATCAGGCGCAGCGTGTACAGCAGCTCTTCGTAGGTGATGACGAAGCCCAGCGAGGTGTCCTTCAGGGTCACCACGAGCTGGCTGATGATCGTCGGCAGCATCGCCCGGATCGCCTGCGGCATCAGGACCGTCGTCATGACCTGGGTCTTGCGCATGCCGATCGCGTACGCCGCCTCGCGCTGGCCCTTGGGTACGGCGTTGATGCCCGCCCGGAGGACCTCGGCCTGTACCGAGCCGTTGTAGACCGTCAGGCCGATCACCAGGGCCCAGAACTGGGTGCCCTCACCGGTGAAGCCCAGCTCGGACTGGTAGCTGAGGAAGAGCACCCACAGGGCGTAAATGGTGATCAGGAGCGGGATGGCGCGGAAGAGCTCGATGAAGCCGGTGGCCAGCCAGCGGACCGGCTTGTGGTCGGAGAGCCGGCCGACGGCGAGCAGGACGCCGAGCACCAGCGACAGGACCGCGGCCACCGCGAAGACCTGGAGGGTGGTCAGGACGCCGTTGAGGATGTTGGTGCGGACGTTCGCGTAGTTGAGGATGTCCCACAGTTCGGGGTTGAGCTGCCCCTTGGCGTCCAGGCGGAGCACGGCGAAGACGAGCAGCCCGAGGATGGCGAGCGAGCCGACCACGGCGTAGACGCGGTTGCGCACCTTGGCCTTGGGGCCGGGAGCGTCGTAGAGAACACTGGCGGTCATCGGGCCACCTCCAGGCGGCGCTCCAGCAGCCGGAAGACGCCGCTGATGGTGAAGGTGATCACGAGGTAGGCGAGGGCGATCCACAGGAAGATCCACCCGATGGCGAAGCCCTTGTCGCTCAGCAGCTTGGAAACGTTGAACAATTCGGTGTTGCTGAACGCGCCGGCGATCGCGGAGTTCTTCGTCAGCGCGATGAATATGCTGCTCAGCGGCGGGATGACGGTACGGGTGGCCTGCGGCAGGACGATCATGCGCAGGGTCTGCATGAAGGTCATGCCGATACTGCGGGCCGCTTCGGCCTGGCCCAGCGGCACGGTGCTGATGCCCGAGCGCACCGCCTCGCACACGAAGGACGAGGTGTAGAAGCCCAGCGCGAGCGTGGCGAGCACGAAGGGGCTGATGCCGGGGAAGAGGATCAGCGGTACGACGAAGAACGCGACCAGGAAGAGCAGCGTCAGCGGGGTGTTGCGCAGGAGGGTCACCCAGGCCGTGCCGAAGGCCCGCAGCGGCGGTACGGGTGAGACGCGGAAGCCGGCCATGAGGATGCCCAGAACGAGGGCGAGCGCCGCGCTGGCCGCGGTGAGCGCGATGGTCCCCAGGAAGCCGTCGCGGAACTCTGGTAGGTGATCGAGGAGTACGTTCATGGGGTCTCCGCGGTTGCGGTCAGAAGGAGGCGGCGGACGGGCGCGCGGGACCGCGCCCCGTACACCCACCGCGGCGGGCGTACGGGGCGGTCGGTGAGGCGGTTGGCGTAGGGAGCGCGGGGCGCGTCAGTAACGGGGCAGCGGCGTCTTCGGCTCTTCGTACGCGGAGCCGGACTTGCCCAGCGTGCCTTCGTACGCCTTCTTGTAGTCGCCGTTCTCGATGTGCGCTTCGATGGCCTTGGAGATGGCCTCGCGCAGCTCCTTGTCGTCCTTGTTCATGCCGACGCCGTAGGGCTCCTCGGTGAACGGCTTGCCGACGACCTTCAGCTTGCTCGGGCGCTCGGCGGCGTAGCCCTTGAGGATCGCGTCGTCGGTGGTGACCGCGTCGACCTGGCCGTCCAGCAGCGACTTGACGCAGTCGGAGTACTTGCCGAGCTCGGTGGTCTCGGCGCCGTACTTCGCCTTCTTGATCTCCTGGAGCGGAGTGGAGCCGACGATCGAGCAGACCTTCTTGCCCTTGACCTTGTCGGGTCCGGTGATCGCCTTCTCGTCCTTGCGGACCAGGAGGTCGGCGCCGGCCACGTAGTACGGGCCCGCGAAGCCGACCTGCTTCTTGCGCTCGTCGTTGATCGTGTACGTACCGACGTAGTAGTCGACCTGGCCCTTGGAGATCGAGGTCTCGCGGACGTTGGAGTCGACCGTCTTGAACTCGATCTGCTTCGTGGAGAAGCCGAGGTCGGCGGCGATCATCTTCGCGATCTCGATGTCGAAACCGGTCCGCTTGCCGTCGGAGTCCTGGAAGCCGAGGAACGGCTGGTCCGCCTTCGCACCGATGATGATCTTGCCCCGCTGCTGCGCCTTCTTCAGCGTCGGCGAGTCGAGCTTCACGTCCTTCGCGACCTTGTAGTCGCCGCTGAAGACCTTCTCGCCCTTGGGCTTGTCACCGGCCGTACCGGACTTGCCGCCGCACGCCGTGGCCGTCGCGGTCAGGGCGAGCACCACCGTGGCCGCAGCGGCCGTCTTACGCATCCTCATGGTGAAGTTCCTTCGGTTCAGCAGGTGTGGGCAGTCATCGGGGCCACTGCGGAATCAGTGGTGCAGGATCTTGGACAGGAAGTCCTTGGCGCGGTCGCTGCGCGGGTTGTCGAAGAACTGCGTCGGCTCGGCCTCCTCGACGATCCGGCCGTCCGCCATGAAGACGACGCGGTTCGCCGCCGAGCGCGCGAAACCCATCTCGTGCGTGACGACGACCATCGTCATGCCGTCCCGGGCGAGCTGCTGCATGACTTCCAGCACCTCGTTGATCATCTCTGGGTCCAGGGCCGAGGTCGGCTCGTCGAAGAGCATCACCTTCGGGTCCATCGCCAGCGCCCGGGCGATCGCCACGCGCTGCTGCTGGCCTCCTGAGAGCTGTGCGGGGTACTTGTCGGCCTGCGTGCCCACGCCCACCCGGTCCAGCAGCGCACGGGCCTTCTGCTCGGCCGCGCGCTTGTCCGCCTTGCGGACCTTCAGCTGGCCCAGCGTGACGTTCTCCAGGACCGTCTTGTGCGCGAAGAGGTTGAAGGACTGGAAGACCATGCCGACGTCGGCACGGAGCCGCGCCAGCTCCCGGCCCTCCTGGGGCAGCGGTTTGCCGTCGATGGTGATGTCCCCGGAGTCGACGGTCTCCAGTCGGTTGATCGTGCGGCACAGCGTCGACTTGCCGGACCCGGACGGGCCGATCACCACGACGACCTCGCCGCGCTTGATCGTCAGGTCGATGTCCTGAAGCACGTGCAGCGCGCCGAAGTGCTTGTTGACGCCTGCCAGCACGACCAGATCGTCGTCCGCCGCCGGGGCGGGGCCCCCGGGGTCCTTGGTCACCGATACTTCGCTCATCGGCGGGTAGCTCCGTCCTCCTCGGTTGAGAGGACAGTAGTGACGCACTGCGATCAGCGTCATTACATCTGAGCGGAAATTGAGCATAACGATCCGGCTGCAAAGGGACACTCTGGGTGAACGGGGCGCGGGGTGCGTGGACGCGTCCGGCGCCCGGTTTGCGGAGGGCAACGGTCCGTTCCCTACGGGCGGGTACCGGCTGCGTAACAGATGTCCTCACCGGCTCGGCTGCCTCTTGACGGGCCCGCCGTCGATCGCGGTAGATGCCCTGATGGCCTGGGATGCGAGCCGGTGGAAGGGAGGGGCCGATGCGGCTGCTGCTGGTGGAGGACGACAACCATGTCGCCGCCGCCCTGTCCGCGGTGCTTGCCAAGCACGGCTTCGAGGTGGTGCACGCGCGCAGCGGAGAAGAGGCGCTGCACGCGCTCGTACCGGACGCCGGGGAGCCCTTCGCGGTGGTCCTGCTCGACCTGGGCCTGCCCGACCAGGACGGATTCGAGGTCTGCGGCCGGATACGGAAGCTGACCAGCACGCCGGTGATCATGGTGACCGCGCGTTCCGACGTGCGCTCGCGGATCCACGGCCTGAACCTCGGCGCGGACGACTACGTGGTCAAGCCCTACGACACCGGTGAGCTGCTGGCCCGTATCCACGCGGTCAGCCGGCGCACCGTGCACGGCTCCGGGGAGCACGCGTCCGAAGAGGCGGCCGGCGAGCACCTGCTGCGGGTCGGCGCGATGACCATCGAACTGGCCACCCGGCGGGTCTCGGTGGACGGCGGTACGGTCCCGCTGACCCGTAAGGAGTTCGACCTACTGGCGCTGCTCGCGCAGCGCCCGGGTGTGGTCTTCCGCAGGGAGCAGATCATCAGTGAGGTGTGGCGGACCAGTTGGGAGGGGACGGGGCGCACCCTGGAGGTGCACATCGCCTCGCTCCGCTCCAAGCTGCGCATGCCCGCGCTCATCGAGACGGTGCGCGGCGTCGGTTACCGGCTCGTGGCGCCCGCTCCCACGCCCCCGGCTCCCTGACGGCCGCCCGGCACCGTGCGCACCCGCCTCCTCCCGCTCCTCATCGTCCTGCTGGCCGGTGTGCTGCTCGCGCTCGGCTTCCCGCTGGCCGGCAGCCAGGCGGCGGCCGAGCAGCAGCGGGTGGTGGTGGACCGGATCGACGACGCCGCGCGCTTCGCCTCACTGGCGCAGTTCGTCACCGCCCGCCCCGGTGCCGACGGGCGCGCCCCCGCGGACGACGAGCGGCTGAGCACACTCCGTACGGAGCTGCGGCGGTACCAGGACCTGTACGGCATCCGTGCCGGTGTCTTCTACCGTGACCGGACCCCGATGGCTGCCGCGCCCGCGGACTGGCGGGTACCGCGGTCGGGGGAGGGGCGGCAGGCCTTCGAAGAGGCGCTCGCCGGGCGGCGCAGCCACGACCCGCACCAGGCGTGGCCCTGGGACGACCGCCGGCTGCCGGTCGCCTCGCCGGTCATCCGGGACGGCGACGTCGTCGCGGTGGTCTTCACCGACTCGCCCACCGGGCAGCTGCGGTCGCGGATCCTGCACCGCTGGCTGTGGCTGGCGGCCGGGGAGTCGCTGGCCATGCTGGTCGCCGTCGGGGCAGCGTTCCGGCTCACGGGGTGGGTGCTGCGGCCCGTACGGACGCTGGACGCGGCCACCCACGACATCGCCACGGGTCGGATGAACTCCCGGGTCGTCGCCGGCTCCGGACCGCCGGAACTCCGTCGGCTGGCCCGGTCGTTCAACGAGATGGCGGACAACGTCGAGGACGTGCTGGAACAGCAGCGCGCCTTCGTCGCCGACGCCTCCCACCAGCTCCGCAATCCGCTCGCCGCCCTCCTCCTCCGCATCGAGCTCCTCGCGCTCGAACTCCCCGAGGACAACGAAGAGGTCGCCTCCGTCCGTACGGAGGGCAAGCGCCTCGCCCGGGTCCTGGACGGCCTGCTGGACCTGGCGCTGGCCGAGCACGTCCCCGCCGACCTGCAGCTCACCGACATCGCCGCGCTGGCCGCCGAGCGGGCCGGCGCCTGGCGCCCGCTGGCCGACGACAAGGGCGTGACGCTGCGGTACGAGGGACACGGCGCGGTCACCGGCTGGGCGGACCCGGTGGCGCTCTCCAGCGCCCTGGACGCGGTCGTCGACAACGCCCTGAAGTTCACCCCCGCCGGGGAGGAGGTGACGGTCGCCGCGGCCCCCGACGGCGAGTGGGTCCGCATCACCGTCGCCGACCACGGGCCCGGCCTCACGGAGGAGGAACTGGAGCGCATCGGGGACCGCTTCTGGCGCAGCGGCCGCCACCAGAACGTCTCCGGATCCGGACTGGGCCTGTCGATCACCCGCGCCATGCTCGCCGCAGGGGGCGCGGAGATCTCCTACGCCCCGAACGCGCCACGCGGCCTGTGCGTCACTGTCACCGTCCCGCGCGACCGCCCGCACACCGACGTGCCGGCGGCCCCCTGACGGCCCCGCCAGGCGCCGTCACGGACCCTCACGGCTTGGCCGACACGTAGTACCGCCGTGCGCCCTCGTGCAGCGGCAGCGGATCGGTGAAGACGGCGGTGCGCAGATCGACCTTCTGGGCGTCGTGCACCTCGCGCCCGATGCGGTCCCGGCTGTCTATCACCGTCCGGGTCACGGCCCTGGTCAGGTCCTTGTCCTCGCGGTCGGTGGTGACCAGCAGGTTCGCCACCGCGATGGTCTTCACGGCCCGGTCGTCCTGCGTCTCCGGGTACGCGTCAGCGGGCATCACCGCGGCCCGGTAGTAGCGGCTGCCCCTGCCCTGCGCGTGCAGCGGTTTCACCAGGTCGCCGAGTTGTACCAGCCGTACGGGGAAGCGGTCGGCCAGCCGCTTCACGGCCGAGGTCGGCAGCCCGCCGGACCAGAAGAACGCGTCGAGCTCCCCGTTCTCCATCAGCCGCGGCATCGTGTCGATGCCGACCCGCTCCGCGCGGATGTCCCGGTCGAAGTCCAGTCCGGCGGCGCGCATCAGCCGCCGGGTGATCAGCTGCACCCCGGAGCCGTCGGCGCCGACCCCGACCCGCAGCCCCTTCAGGTCGCGCGTCGAGCGGACCTTGGAGCCCTTGGGCACGACCAGTTGCATGTAGTCGTCGTAGAGCCGCGCACAGGCGCGCAGCCGGGTGGCGTCAGGCCCGCCCTGCACCTGGTACGTGGCGACCGCGTCGGCCGCCGCGATGGTGAACTCGGCGCGCCCCGAGACCAGTTTCCGGATGTTGTCGACGGACCCCTCGCTGCGGACCAGCGTCACGTCGAGGTCGGGGAGGTCGCGTGCGAGGTCCTGCTTCAGCAGCTCCCCGTACCGGGCGTACACCCCGGTCGGCACCCCTGTGGCCAGCGTCATCCGGCCCCCGGGGGGCGGCGGTCCGCTCGGCAGCAGGCACCACAGCAGCAGCCCGGCGACGGCCGCCGCCGCGACCGCCGTCTGCAGTGCCCGGCGTCCGCCGGGCCGGGGAAGGCTGTGGACCATGGCGGGAATCCTGCCAGCCGCGGCCTTCGATGGGGAGGGGTGAGCGGCGGCCGTACATCCCGTGAGGTGCGGCGTCCCGTTGCCGGACGATGCATACCCCTGTTATATAATTGCTATATGCATTCATCGTCGACGTCCGACGAACAGCGCATCGAGAACGCCGCTCGCGGGCTCCTCAGGAGCATCGGCAGGCTCTCCCAGGCACTCTTCCGGCTCGGTGAATTCGGGCTGCCGCGCACGCACGTCTCGCTCCTGGACGCCCTGGAGGGCGGCCCCCGGCGGGTCACCGGACTCGCCGCGTACACCGGCATCGCGCAGCCCCGGGTCACCGTGGTCCTGCAGGAGCTGGAGGAGCGCGGACTCGTCCAGCGCGAGCGCAGCGCCCATGACCGGCGCTGCATCGAGACGTCGCTGACGCCCGCGGGCCGGGAGCTGCTGGAGCGCGCGCGGCAGCGGATGGCCGCGGCCCTCCTCGAAGGGCTGCGCTCGAACGTCGACGATCCGGAGCGCGCCGTGGGCGCCGCCCGGGATGCCGTAACGACCGTGCTGCACGCCATCGAACCGGAGGTCAGTTGACCACGCCAGCCACCACAACCCCGGACGTCACCGAAGGCCGCGACGGCCCCGGCCCGGCCCGCGAGAGCGCCATCGCCCCCCGGCGCGTCGGCGGGCCGAGACGCTGGTGGGACTGGGTGCTCGCCGCCGACCCCGGACTCGGCCAGCTGCAGGCGGGGTGGCGGACGCTGGTCGCCATGGTCACCGGACTCGCGACCGGTTACGGGATGTCCGTCGCGCTGGACATGCCCGCCATGCTCGGCATGATGGCCGGCGGCATGATGGGCCTGATGAGCGCGTTCGCCATCGCCGAGAACACCTGGCAGCGGCTGACCCGCGCCATCCTGTGGATGCCGCTCCCGTTCTCCGCAGCGCTGCCGCTCGCCGCCTGGCTGCACCAGTACCGCGTGCTCGAACTCAGCATCATGGTGGTCGCGCTCGCGGTGACGTTCTTCCTCGCCCGGTTCGGGACCCTCGCGCTGCTGGGCGGCATGCTGCTCTTCAACGCCTTCATGGTCGGCATGATGGCCAACGTCCCGCTGAACCTCTGTGACGAGATGTTCCTCGTCGCCCTGGTCTCCTCCGCCGCCGTCCTGCTGACCCGTCTCGCGCTGTGCTACCCGATGCCGCGTGAGGACCTCCTCCGTACGCAGCGCGCCTTCGTGGTCGAGGCCCGCAGGGTCGCCGACGCCGCCACCGACGCGCTGGACCCGGACGCCGACCACGAGGTCGCCGTCAAGCGCATGCGGCGCAGCCTGCGCCGCCTGAACGTCACCACCGTCACCATCGACGGCCGCCTCGCCCAGCCCGAGGTCGCCGCCGACCCCGACACCGCGGAACTCCTCCACCGGCACCTCTTCGACGCCGAGCTGGCCCTGAAGGGCATCGGCCAGTGCGTACAGCAGCTCACCCGCCTCCAGGCGCCCGCGCACCTCAGGGAGGCCATGGTCGTCGGCCTGGTCATCGCCCGGGACACCCCGCTCGGCCGCGCCGACGCGCTGCGCCCGGCCGCCCAGCTCATCCAGCAGCAGGCCACCGCCGTACTGGAGGCGCCGGAGACCGGCGCGGAGGAGGCCGAGGCCGCCGCGCTGGCCCGCCGGGTCGGCCACCTCCTGGACACGCTCGCCGACTCCCTCGCCCACTGGCTCGACCTCGGCCGGAACGCGCCCACCGCGCGCGCCAAGGTGCCCTTCCAGCCCACCGTCGCGCTGGAGCAGAACCGCCCGGCCGGCACCGGCGCCGTCGCCCGCCGCGTCATCGCGGCACAGGACGAGAAGGGCTGGCGGCGGGCGATCCCGTACCTGCGCGCCCCCGTGCACGCCGGGCTCGCCGCCGCCATCGTGTGCCCGATCACCGACGCCATCAATCCGCAGCGCTTCTACTGGGGCCTGGTCGGCGTGATGATCACGCTGTTCGGCACCAACACCACCCAGGAGCGGCTGCGCAAGTTCGGCCACCGTATGGCCGGCACCATCGTCGGCGCGGTCATCGGCGTCCTCCTGCTCCGCCTCATCGGCCCCGGCCACATCTACTGGACACTCCTGGTCATCGTGGCCGGCCTGACCTTCGGCTCCTGGGGCATGCAGCGCCAGTACGCCTACTGGGTCGCCGGCCTGGTCACCGCACTCGTGCAGCTCTACGGCCTGTCCACCCCCTACACCGGCATGGAGACCCTGCTCAGCGAGCGGCTGCTCGACAACGGGCTGGGCATCCTCATCGCCACCGCCTGCGCCGCGCTGGTCTTCCCCGTCTCCAGCCGCAAGATCGCCCAGGAGGCCGAGCGCGGCTACGTCTCCGCGCTGGAACACCTGGTCTCCCAGGTCGCCGAGCGCTGGCAGGACCCCGCTGCACCGGTCCGGCTCCGCGGCGCGGCCCGCGGCGTCGACGCCGCCCTGTACCAGGTGCGCGGCGTGGCCCGGCCGCTCGTACGGATGCCGATCGGCGTCCGCGGCCGCGGCGCGGAGAACCGCCTCGCGCTGCTCGCCGCCGCCACCGGCCACGCCCGCTCGCTCGCCGCGGCCGCCGACATCGACATCGACCTCGCCCCCGAGCTGGGCCGGCGCGTCGAGCGGATCACCTCCACCTTCGTGGCATCGCTGCACGCCCTGGACCACCGCTTCGCCACAGGAGAGCCCGGCGGCACCTGGGTACGGGTCAGCCCGCTCATCCGCGAGCTGGAGGGCGTGCTGCGCGCGCCCGCCGGGCCCCGCGCCGACCGTCTCCACGTGGCGCTGCGCGAGCTGGCCGCGCTGGACGAGGCGCTGGCCGGTTACGCCGACGACCGCGGCCTGACCGTCACCACCGCGTCCGCGGAACCGGAGCCGGCCGCGGAGCCCGCACCCGCGGCCAGGCCCGGTGCCGCCGGCCACTCCGCCGCCACCCTGGACCGGCGCACCCAGGCCGCGCTGGCCGCCTGGCTGGCGCACACCCGGCACGACAGCGGTCCGGGTGCCAAGCAGGTCCCGGTGCCCTCCGGCACGGCGGCCGGCGCCCCGGCCGCCCAGCAGGCCGCGGCGGCCGCCCCGGCGCCCGCTGCCGGGTCCCGGACCCGCGCGGCGTCCTCCGGCGCCCGTACCGCCTCCCCGGCCCGCACGGGCACCGTCAGCGGCTCCCTGCACTGCCCGGAGCACCCCGGCGGCTGCGAGGCGTGGATCACGGTCGTCAGCGACCGCGGCAAGCGCCGGGCCGGCGTCCGCGCGGTGGGCGGCCGCTACCGCATCACCGGCCTGGAGCCCGGCGGCTACACCGTCATCGCCTCCGGCTCCGCGCACGCCCCCACGGCGCGCTTCGTGGCGGTCGACCCCTCCCGGGGCGACATCCACCACGACATCGAACTGAAGCCGGCCCGCCCGTGACCCGCTGAGCGAGCCCGCTCCCCGTCCGCCCCCTCCGGGATGCCCCCGGAGGGGGCGGACGGCCTTCGGGAACACGTACCCTGGTCGATTGAGATGAGTGCGAAGACATACGAGGTGCGCACCCACGGGTGCCAGATGAACGTCCATGACTCCGAGCGGCTGGCCGGTCTGCTGGAGGACGCCGGGTACGTGCCCGCGCCCGAGGGCGCCGACGGTGCGGACGTCGTCGTCTTCAACACCTGCGCGGTGCGCGAGAACGCCGACAACAAGCTCTACGGCAACCTCGGCCAGCTCGCCCCGAAGAAGGCCGCGCGGCCCGGCATGCAGATCGCCGTCGGCGGCTGCCTGGCCCAGAAGGACCGCGACACCATCGTGAAGAAGGCGCCCTGGGTGGACGTCGTCTTCGGTACGCACAACATCGGCAAGCTGCCGGTCCTCCTGGAGCGCGCCCGCGTCCAGGAAGAGGCGCAGGTCGAGATCGCGGAGTCCCTGGAGGCGTTCCCCTCCACGCTGCCCACCCGCCGCGAGAGCGCCTACGCGGCCTGGGTCTCCATCTCCGTGGGCTGCAACAACACCTGCACCTTCTGCATCGTCCCCGCGCTGCGCGGCAAGGAGAAGGACCGCCGTCCCGGCGACATCCTCGCCGAGATCGAGACCCTGGTCTCCGAGGGCGTCTCCGAGATCACCCTGCTCGGCCAGAACGTCAACGCCTACGGCTCCGACATCGGCGACCGCGAGGCGTTCTCCAAGCTGCTGCGCGCCTGCGGGAAGATCGAGGGCCTGGAGCGGGTCCGCTTCACCTCCCCGCACCCCCGCGACTTCACCGACGACGTGATCGCCGCCATGGCCGAGACGCCGAACGTCATGCCGCAGCTCCACATGCCGCTGCAGTCCGGCTCCGACACCGTCCTGAAGGCCATGCGCCGCTCCTACCGGCAGGAGCGCTTCCTCGGGATCATCGAGAAGGTCCGTGCCGCCATGCCGGACGCGGCCATCTCCACGGACATCATCGTCGGCTTCCCCGGCGAGACCGAGGAGGACTTCGAGCAGACCCTCCACACGGTCCGCGAGTCCCGCTTCGCGCAGGCCTTCACCTTCCAGTACTCCAAGCGCCCCGGGACCCCGGCCGCGACCATGGAGGGGCAGATCCCGAAGGAGGTCGTCCAGGCCCGCTACGAGCGGCTGGTCGCCCTCCAGGAGGAGATCTCCTGGGAGGAGAACAAGAAGCAGGTCGGCCGCACCGTCGAGGTCATGGTCGCCGAGGGCGAGGGCCGCAAGGACGGCGCCACGCACCGCCTCTCGGGGCGCGCGCCCGACAACCGCCTCGTGCACTTCACCAAGCCGGCCGCCGAGGTGCGCCCCGGCGACATGGTGACGGTCGAGATCACGTACGCGGCGCCGCACCACCTCCTCGCCGAGGGCGAGGCCGTCTCGGTCCGCCGGACCCGCTCGGGCGACGCATGGGAGCGCCGCAACGCCGCTCCGGCGCAGCCCGCGGGCGTCATGCTCGGCCTGCCGACGGTGGGCGCCCCGGCACCCGCGCCCGTGGAGCCGGCCGGCGGCTGCTGCCCGGCTTCCTGAGCCTCCGGCCCGGTCCCGACGCCGGGGAAGGGCCACGGCCCGCTCCCGGCCCGGTACGCGCCCGCACGGACGCCTCCCGGACCGGCTACCGCGCCGGCCGGAGGCCCGCGGCCGGGTGGCGTACGGCGGCGGGGATACGCTGCGGAGCATGCTCGTAGCTGCTGCTCTGTGTCCCTGTCCGCCGTTGCTCGTCCCCGAGGTCGCCGGCGGTGCCGCGGCCGAACTGGACGGTCTGCGGGCCGCCTGTTCGGATGCCGTCGGCGTGCTCGCGGCCGCGCGGGCCGACCGGCTGGTCGTCGTCGGCCCCGCCGAGCCCGCGGACGGCGGGGCGTTCAAGGAAGGGGCCCCTGGGTCGTTCGCCGGGTTCGGCGTGGACCTCTCCGTACGGCTCGGCGCACCGGAGGGCGAAGGCGCCGCCGAGGGAAGGCAGCTGCCGCCCTCGCTGACCGTCGGGGCCTGGCTCCTGGAGCGCGCCGACTGGCAGGGCGTACCTGTGACGGCTCTTGGGGTGGGCGAGCCGCTCGAACCGGAGAAGTGCCTGGGCGCCGGCCGCCAGCTCGCGGCGTCGGCCGAGCGCGTGGCCCTGCTGGTGATGGGCGACGGCAGCGCCTGCCGCACGGTCAAGGCGCCCGGTTACTTCGACGAGCGCGCCGAGGGCTTCGACGCGGAGCTGGCGCGCATGCTGGGCACCGCGGACGCGGCCGCACTCGGCGCGCTGGACGAGGAGCCGGCGCAGTCGCTCATGGTGTCGGGGCGTTCCAGCTGGCAGGTGCTGGCCGGTGCGGCGGAAGGTGCCGGGCTGGGCGGCGCGCTGCTGTACGAGGAGGCGCCGTACGGGGTGGGGTACTTCGTGGCCACGTGGTCCTGACCGGCCCGCCACGGGCCGCACAGAAGCACGGCCCCCGATGAACGACGGTGGCCGGGGACCGCGCGGTCCCCGGCCACCGGACTGTCCGGTCCTCCCGGCGTCACATCGGGTCGCCCGGCCGCCTCTCGGTGCCCGGGCGGTCCTCCCCGGTCCGGCCGCCCGCAGCCGGCCCGTGCCCGCCCTGGCCTTCGGACATCCGGCGCAGGGACTCCTTGGCCTTGGTCGTCCCCTTACCGATCTGGCTGCTGTACTTGCCCTTCGTCCTGGCGTCGGCCGTCCTCGCGGCCCTGTCCAGGCCCCGGTCGATCTTGTCCCCGTGCTGGTGCGCGAGGTCACCGGCCTTGCCCTTGAGGAGGCCGGCCTTGGCCTTCAGATTGTCCAGCAGGCCCATGAGCCACCTTCCTTGGTCCGTGGACGCATGGTTCAAAAGCGCCCATACCTGCCCTTTACCCTACTCTTGCGGGCCAAACCCCGGACTCGTTCGTACCGTGGCCTGCCCTCCGGGGAGCGGGCAGCACGATGGCTCATTCGAAACCGGCCGCGCGGTTTGACAGACTGGCGCGGTGAACAACGCAGTTCCCGCTCCGCGGGTCATCGCCGTCGTCGGCCCCACCGCGGCCGGTAAGTCCGACCTGGGCGTCGCCCTCGCCCAGCACTTCGGCGGCGAGGTCGTGAACGCCGACTCCATGCAGCTCTACCGGGGCATGGACATCGGCACCGCCAAGCTCACCCACGAGGAGCGGGCCGGCGTCCCGCACCACCTCCTGGACATCTGGGACGTCACCCAGGCGGCGAGCGTCGCGGAGTACCAGCGGCTGGCCCGCGCCGAGATCGACCGGCTGCTCGCCCAGGGGCGCACCGCCGTCCTCGTGGGCGGCTCCGGCCTCTACGTACGCGGCGCGCTGGACAACCTGGAGTTCCCCGGGACCGACCCCGAGGTGCGGGCGCGGCTGGAGGCCGAGCTGGAACGCGAGGGCAGCGGGACACTCCACGCCCGCCTGGCCGTCGCCGACCCGGAGGCGGCGCACGCCATCCTGCCGAGCAACGGCCGCCGCATCGTCCGCGCCCTGGAGGTCATCGAGATCACCGGGCGGCCCTTCACGGCCAACCTGCCGGGCCCCGGTGACCAGCGCGAGGTCTACGCCGACACCGTGCAGATCGGCGTCGACGTGGCACGCCCCGAACTGGACGAGCGGATCGCCGTACGGGTGGACCGCATGTGGGAGGCGGGGCTCGTAGCGGAGGTACGCGCTCTCGAGGCGCAGGGCCTGCGCGAGGGGCGTACGGCTTCCCGCGCGCTCGGATACCAGCAGGTGCTGGCGTACCTCTCGGGGGAGTGCACCGAGGACGAGGCGCGGGCCGAGACCGTACGCGCCACCAAGCGCTTCGCGCGCCGGCAGGACTCGTGGTTCCGGCGGGACCCGAGGGTCCACTGGCTCAGTGGCGCGGCGGAGGCCCGGAAGGAACTTCCGGAGCGCGCGCTGGCGTTGCTCGAACGACCGGTCACAGCCTGATCACGTCCTGGCATCGGGACGCTCCGGCCGTCATCGGGCCCCCTGAGGGCGTGTCATTATCGACCATCGACCGAGCCGTGGCGTCTGGAACTGGGAGGGCATTGGCGATGGAGGCCCGCCCTCGTAGCAGAGCGCATCAGCCGGAGGTACGGCGCGAGGAAGAGCGCGGCGGAAGGGAAGCGATGCCCGGCCGCGCCCCCGCCCTCGACGACGACCCCGGGCCGGCCGCCGCCACCGGACCTTCGGACGCGCGGGACCTGCCGGACCGGGACCTCCCGGACGACGGGACCTTCGCCGCCGAGGCCGGACCGGGCGGGGACCCGGCTCCTCCGGACCGTGACGGCCTCACTCCCGATGACCGCCTCGCCGACGACGACCTGCTCACGAGCGACCCCCGCCCGGCGGACGGCCCGCCCGCGGACGACGGCGGACTGGCTGCCGGGGACGCGCTGGACGGCTCGGACGGGCCCGACGCGCAGTCCGAGGACGACCGGCCCGCCGAGGGCGCTGCGTCCTTCCGGGAGCTGCGGCCACCCCGCCGCCTCCGCCTCTGGCAGCTCGCCCCCATCGTGGGGCTGGCCGCCGTCGGCTCACTGATGTTCGCCTTCCCGCTGGCGTTCGAATTCAGCGGGGACGGCGGCGCGGTGTTCGCGATGCTCGGACTGCTGCTGTGCTGCTGCGCGGCCGGCTGGGGCATGATGGCCGCCCGCCGGGTCGGCCACACCTGGCCCGGGCTGCCGGCCCGCGGTTCGGGCCGCCGCGCCGACTGGCGGGTGGTCGCGGTGTACGTCGCGGTCGTCCTGGTGCTCGCGGCCCTCGCGATCTGGCGCGTGGCCCGACTGCGCACCTGACCCGGCCGCGCGCCTGGTCCGGCCGCGCCGGACGCCCGTTCCCGGTGCGCCCGCACCGCCCGCGCCCGGATGCGGCCGCTGTCGGTGGTGCCCCGTACGATTCAAGGGTGAGCAACGAGCGCATCGCCTTCCTCAAGGGCCACGGCACCGAGAACGACTTCGTGATCGTCCCCGACCCCGACGGCCGGCTGGAGCTGCCCGCCGCCCTCGTGGCGCGGATCTGCGACCGCCGGGCCGGTATCGGCGGCGACGGCGTGCTGCACGTCGTGCGGTCCGCGGCGCATCCGGAGGCGCGCGCGATGGCCGACGAGGCCGAGTGGTTCATGGACTACCGCAACGGCGACGGTTCGATCGCCGAGATGTGCGGCAACGGCGTCCGCGTCTTCGCCCGTTACCTCCAGTACGCCGGGCTCGTGGAGGCCGGCGACCTGGCCGTCGCCACCCGCGCCGGAGTGCGCCGCGTGCACCTCGCCAAGGATGCGGCGGGCGGCGCGACGGGTGACGTCACCGTCACCATGGGCCGCGCCGAGCTCCCCGAGGAGCAGGTCACGGTCACGGTCGACGGCCGCAGCTGGCCCGCCCGCAACGTGAACATGGGCAATCCGCACGCCGTCGCCTTCGTCGAGGACCTCGGCCACGCCGGGAACCTGCTCAGCGCTCCGCCGTTCAGCCCCGCCGCCGTCTACCCGGACGGGGTCAACGTCGAGTTCGTCGTCGACCGCGGCCCGCGCCACGTCGCCATGCGGGTGCACGAGCGCGGCTCCGGCGAGACCCGCTCCTGCGGCACGGGTGCCTGTGCGGTCGCCGTCGCCGCCGCCCGCCGGGACGGCGCCGACCCCGCGGTCACGGGCAGCCCGGTCACGTACACCGTCGACGTGCTCGGCGGCAGCCTGGCGATCACCGAGCTGCCGGACGGCACGGTGGAGATGACGGGCCCCGCGGTGATCGTCGCGGAGGGCACCATCGACCCCTCCTGGACGGGCGCGGCCACCGCCTGAGACCGGCGTCCGGCCGGCTCCCGAGAAGCACCCGGGAGCCGGTTCCGGACAGTCACGGCCGTCGTAGAAGTTTCGCTCGAATGGGTGATCCGTTTCACTCTGGGCGAGAGGCGGTGAGCGGTGCGTGATGGGCTCGGTAGCATCAAGCACCGGCCCGGACACCGCCGTCACCGCCTGATCGCGTCCGGCCGCCGGTCGATGCTGCCGGAGGTGCCCCATGAGCGCAGAGGCCACTGAACCCAGCGGTGCGCCCGCAGAGCTTCACCCGGCAGGGGATGCGGCCCGTAAACGCGGCCGCCCCCGGCTGGAGCTGAGAGGCCTGCGCCGGTTCGGCCGCGCGGCGCTGCTGGGTCCGGCCCCGCGTGACGGCCTGCCCGACGCCCTGGAGCACGTCGCCAAGGTCCACCGCGCCCACCACCCCGACGCCGACCTCGACGTCCTCAGCAAGGCGTACGCCCTCGCGGAGTCCTCGCACCGCGGGCAGATGCGCAAGAGCGGCGAGCCCTACATCACCCACCCTCTCGCGGTGACCCTGATCCTCGCCGAACTGGGCGCGGAGACCACGTCGTTGACCGCTTCCCTGCTCCACGACACGGTCGAGGACACGGACGTGACGCTCGATCAGGTGGGCGCGGAGTTCGGCGAGGAGGTGCGCTTCCTCGTCGACGGCGTCACCAAGCTGGAGAAGGTCGACTACGGTGCCGCCGCCGAGCCCGAGACCTTCCGCAAGATGCTGCTGGCCACCGGCAACGACGTCCGGGTCATGACGATCAAGCTCGCCGACCGGCTGCACAACATGCGCACCCTCGGGGTGATGCGCCCCGAGAAGCAGGCCAGGATCGCCAAGGTCACCCGTGACGTGCTGATCCCGCTCGCCGAGCGGCTCGGCATCCAGGCGCTCAAGACCGAGCTGGAGGACCTGGTCTTCGCGATCCTGCACCCCGAGGAGTACGCGGCGACCCGCACCCTCGTGCTGCAGCACGCCGAGCGCCCCGATCCGCTCGCGGCCGTCGCGGAGCGGATGGGCGCGGTGCTGCACGACGCCGGTATCGACGCGGAAGTCCTCGTCCGCCCGCGGCACTTCGTGTCGGTGCACCGGGTGCGGATACGGCGCGGTGAGCTGACCGGCGCGGATCTCGGGCGGCTGCTGGTCCTGGTCGCGGAGGACGCGGACTGCTACGCCGTCCTGGGGGAGCTGCACACCTGCTTCACGCCGGTCGTCTCGGAGTTCAAGGACTTCATCGCGGCGCCCAAGTTCAACCTGTACCAGTCCCTGCACACGGCCGTGATGAGCGAGGACGGCGACATTGCCGAAACGCTTATCCGCACCCATCAGATGCACCGGGTGGCCGAGGCGGGGGTGATCGCGCTGGGCAATCCGCACGTGGCCGCGGAGGGCACCCCGTCCGGTCCGTGGGAGGGCGTGGAGACGCACGACGGGGAGCGGGTGGACCCGACCCGCCCCGGGTGGCTCTCGCGGCTGCTGGAGTGGCAGCGGGTCGCGCCCGACCCGGACACGTTCTGGACCTCGCTCCGCGACGACCTGGCGGAGGACCGGGAGATCACGGTGTTCCGCGCGGGCGGCGGCTTCGGCGGGGGAGCGGACGCGGCACGGGAGGCGGCCGAGGACTCCGGCGGCCGCGGTGCGTTCCGGCTGCCGGCGGGCGCGAGCTGCGTGGACGCCGCGTACGCGCTCCATGGCGCCGGGGCGCACTGTTGCATCGGTGCGCGGGTGAACGGCCGGCTGGCGACCCTTTCGACGGTCCTCCGTGACGGTGACAGCCTGCATCTGCTGATGGCCCCGGACTCCGCGGCGGGCCCCTCCCCGCAGTGGCTGGAGTACGCGCGCACACCCGCGGCCCGCCTCGCCATCTCCCGCTGGCTCACCACCCACCCGGGCGCCGAGCGCGCGGAACGGGAAGCGGCCGGAGAGATCTCGGAGCGGCCGGAGAGCGGCGCGGACCACGCCGCCGAGGGGGCCGCAGAGGCGTCCCCGGCCACCGGGCGGGGCCGTGCCTTCGAGGCGGGCGCCGCCGCCCCTGAAGACGCCTGTGCGGCCTCCGAGGAGCATCGCCCGCGCCCGTCCGTCCCCGCCGTCGCCGACCTCCCCGACGCGACGGTCCGGCTGGCCGGCTGCTGCACGCCGGTACCGCCCGACAAGGTCACCGGCTTCGCCGTACGCGGCGGCATGGTGACCGTGCACCGCGCCCTGTGCCCGGCCGTGGCCCGGATGGCGGCGGCCGGGCGGCCGCCCGTCGGGGTGCACTGGCGCCGCTCGGCCGCGCCGGACCAGGGCTGCCGGGTCACGTTGCTCGCCGAGGCGTTCAGCCGGCCGCGGCTGCTGGCCGACCTCACCGAAGCCATCGCCGCGCAGGGCGCCGCCGTGGTCTCCGCCGACGTGGAACCGCCGCGCGAGCAGCGGGTGCGGCACACGTACACGCTGCGCCTTCCGGACGCCGCCGAACTGCCCTCCCTGATGCGGGCCATGCGCCAGGTGCCGGGTGTCTTCGATGTGCTGCGCGCGGGACGCGACCAGCCGGCCGCGTCCCTCCGCTTCTGAAGGCCGGCCGCCCGCTTCCCGGAAGTGACAGGGCCGCTTCCCGGCGACGCGCCCGGGAAGCGGCCGGAACCGCTCGTTCGGGTGCTGCGCTGCCGCGCCGCCGCTCAGCGGGACGGCCGTGCTGGTAGCGGTAACCGCATGCCCTTTACGTCCCGCCGTACCGTGTCCCCCACCCGCCAGGCGCCGGACCTGCCACGCCCCTCCGCGCCGCACCGCCTCGTGGCCTGCCGCCGCTCCGTACCGGCAGTGCTGGCCGTCGGCGCCCTCCTGGCGGCGGGCGCGCCGGAGCCCGGCCCCGAGGGGCTCGGCGACCGCCTCTACCCGTACCTCGGCAACCCCGGCTACGACGTCGCCGCGTACGACATCGCCATGGAGTACTCCGGGAGGAACGACGTCCCGCTGGACGCCGTCACCACGATCACCGCCCGGGCCACCGGCCACCTGGACCGCGTCAACCTCGACTTCACCCGTGGCACCGTGCGGTCCGTGCAGGTCAACGGCGCCCCCGCACGCCACGCCACGCACGGCGAGGACCTCGTGGTCACCCCGGCGCGATCCGTCGGGCCGGGCCAGGTCATGCGGATCGTCGTCCGGCACACCAGCGATCCCAAGGGCGCCAAGGACGGCGGCTGGGTCCGTACGGGCGACGGGCTGGTGATGGCCAACCAGGCGGACGCCGCGCACCGCGTCTTCCCGTGCAACGACCACCCCTCCGACAAGGCCGACTTCACCTTCCGGATCACCGCGCCTAGGGGCATCACCGCCGTCGCCAACGGCGTGCCTCTCGGGCGCAGCGCCCGCGGCCCCGCCGCCACCTGGACGTACCGCTCGCTGCACCCGATGGCCACCGAGCTGGCCCAGGTGTCCCTCGGGAAATCCGCTGTCGTACGGCGCCAGGGGCCGCACGGGCTGCCCCTGCGGGACGTCGTACCGGCAGCCGAGCGCCACAAGCTGGAGCCCTGGCTCGCCAAGACACCCGGGCAGATCGCCTGGCTGGAGCGCAAGGTGGGCCGCTATCCCTTCGAGACGTACGGCGTGCTGCTGGCCGACGCCTCGACCGGATTCGAGCTGGAGACCCAGACGCTCTCCCTCTTCGAGAAGCACCTCTTCACCAACGACAAGCTCCCGGCCTGGTACGTGGAGTCACTGATGGTGCACGAGCTGGCACACCAGTGGTTCGGTGACAGCGTCACGCCCCGTACCTGGTCCGACGTGTGGCTCAGCGAGTCGCACGCCACCTGGTACGAAGCGCTCTACGCGGACCGCGCGAGCCGGGGCACGGCCGCCATGGAGGAGCGCATGAAGCGCGCCTACGAGGAGTCCGACGCCTGGCGGGCGGCCGGCGGGCCCCCGGCGGCCCCGAAGGTGCCGGAGAAGGGCCAGAAGACCGGCATCTTCCGCCCCGTCGTCTACGACGGCAGCGCGCTCGTCCTGTATGCGCTGCGGGAGCGCATGGGTGCCGCCGCCTTCGACCGTCTGGAGCGCGCCTGGTTCCAGCAGCACCGCGACGGCGTCGTCGGCACCGCCGACTTCGTCGCGCTGGCCTCCCGCGTCCACGGTGAGGACCTGTCCGGTTTCCTGCACGGCTGGCTGTACGGGACCCGTACGCCCCCGATGCCCGGCCACCCGGACTGGCACGTCAAGAAGGGCGGGCAGGAGGCGGGGCCCAAGGCGCACTCCTCCTGACCCCGGGACCGGCACCGCTGTACCCCGGGACCGGCACCGCTGTGCTCACCAGGGACAATGGCCGGGCAGGAAAACTCGCGTGACGGGCTTCACCCGCCGTGCGACCATCGTCGGGCCGACGCCGGGACCGCCGGGAATCTCCCGGGGCGTCCGGACGTTGTCACGATCGAGAGTCCCCGGGCCTGACAAGGGCCCGTTCCGGGACGTCCCAACGACACAAAGGATCAAATGACCTCCTCTTCTTCCCTTCCTCAGCAGGACCGACAGCGCCTCCACGAGAGCCTTCGGGCCGACGCCCTGATGGAAGAGGACGTCGCCTGGAGCCACGAGATCGACGGGGCGCGTGACGGCGACCAGTACGACCGCTCCGACCGCGCGGCCCTGCGCCGTGTGGCGGGCCTTTCCACCGAGCTCGAGGACGTCACCGAGGTCGAGTACCGGCAGCTGCGCCTGGAGCGCGTGGTGCTGGTGGGCGTATGGACCTCCGGGACGGTCCACGACGCGGAGAATTCCCTCGCGGAGCTGGCCGCCCTGGCCGAGACCGCGGGCGCGATGGTGCTGGACGGTGTGGTCCAGCGCCGCGACAAGCCGGACCCGGCGACGTACATCGGCTCCGGCAAGGCGCAGGAGCTGCGCGACATCGTGCTGGAGACCGGCGCCGACACCGTCGTCTGCGACGGTGAGCTGAGCCCCGGCCAGCTGATCCACCTGGAGGACGTCGTCAAGGTCAAGGTGGTCGACCGGACCGCCCTGATCCTCGACATCTTCGCCCAGCACGCCAAGTCCCGGGAGGGCAAGGCGCAGGTGTCGCTGGCGCAGATGCAGTACATGCTGCCCCGGCTGCGCGGCTGGGGTCAGTCGCTGTCCCGGCAGATGGGTGGCGGTGGCTCCGGTTCGGCGGGCGGCGGTATGGCCACCCGTGGTCCCGGTGAGACCAAGATCGAGACGGACCGGCGGCGGATCCGCGAGAAGATGGCGAAGATGCGCCGGGAGATCGCGGAGATGAAGACCGGGCGCGACATCAAGCGCCAGGAGCGCCGGCGCAACAAGGTCCCCTCGGTCGCCATCGCCGGTTACACCAACGCGGGCAAGTCCTCGCTGCTCAACCGCCTCACCGGCGCCGGCGTCCTGGTGGAGAACGCCCTGTTCGCCACCCTGGACCCGACCGTCCGGCGGGCCGAGACGCCCAGCGGGCGGCTCTACACCCTGGCCGACACGGTCGGCTTCGTCCGGCACCTCCCGCACCACCTCGTCGAGGCGTTCCGCTCCACGATGGAGGAGGTCGGCGACTCCGACCTCATCCTGCACGTGGTCGACGGCTCGCACCCGGTGCCCGAGGAGCAGCTGGCGGCCGTCCGCGAGGTGATCCGCGACGTCGGCGCGACCGACGTGCCGGAGATCGTGGTCGTCAACAAGGCGGACGCGGCCGACCCGCTCGTGCTGCAGCGCCTGCTGCGCCAGGAGAAGCACGCCATGCTGGTCTCGGCCCGTACGGGCCAGGGCATCGACGAGCTGCTCGCCCTGATCGACGAGGAGCTGCCGCGGCCCAGCGTCGAGATCGAGGCGCTGGTGCCGTACACCCACGGCCAGCTGGTCTCCCGGACGCACGCCGAGGGCGAGGTGATCTCCGAGGAGCACACCGCGGAGGGCACCGTCCTCAAGGCCCGCGTCCATGAAGAGCTGGCCGCTGAGCTGCAGCCGTACGTCCCGGCGGCCGCGGGCGGCTGACCCGCACGGGCCGGCAGCGCGTACGGCCGACGTACGAGGGCCCGCTCCCCACGTTGGGGAGCGGGCCCTCGCGCATGTCCGCTACGGGGTCGCCGTGCCGGTCACTGGTTCGCGAACTTCTTGCTGACGGCCTCGTACACGCCCTTGGCCTCCGCGCCCAGGTGCGGGCCGGCCAGCCAGTCGGCCGTCACGGGGCCGATCGAGGTGTTGGACACCAGCGCCGTCCGGCCCTGCTGGTCCTTGGCGAACCAGGGGCCGCCGGAGGACCCGGCGGTCATCGTGCAGCCGATGCGGTACATCGTCGGCTGCGCCGCGTCCAGCGACAGCCGGCCGGGCTTCGACGGGCACTCCTGCATCGTCTGGCCGTCGAACGGCTTCACGGCCGGGTAGCCCTGCGCGGTCATCGAGGGGATCTTCGGCACGGCCGGCGCGTTGAACTGCACCGGGTACGCCGTGCCGACCGTCTCCTCCAGCGACTTGGTGTTCCCCGCCTCCGGCTTCACGTGCAGCACGGCGAAGTCGTACGGCGCACCCTGGCCGCCGGACTTCGCGCCCTCGTCGATCCACTGCTGCGAGGTCTGCGCCGCGTCGGCCCAGAACACGCCCTTCGGGGCCAGCTGTTCCTTCGTGGCGCCCTGCAGCTCGGCCGCCGACTTGCCGCTGTCGTTGTACGAGGGCACGAACGCGATGTTCCGGTACCAGCCGCCGCTCTTGCCGGCGTGCACGCAGTGGCCCGCCGTCCACACCATGTTCGACTTGCCGGGGTTCGCCGGGTCCTCGACCACCGCGCCCGAGCAGACCATCGAGCCCTCGGGGCTGTCGAAGAACACCTTGCCGACGCCGGGCGCGTCGGTGCTGTACGGCGCGCTCACCGGCTGTGCCGTCACGGGTGCCGGCTCGGGGTCGGTGACGCCCTGGTCGCCGGAGATGTCCTCCGGCTCGACGTGCTTGTCGGGCTGCTCGGCGTCCTTCATACGGTCCGGGTCCCACAGCCCCTTGATGTAGGGGTTGACGAACTGGCCCGCCTCACGCAGCCACTTGTCCTTGTCCCAGTTCTTCCACTCGCCGTGCTTCCAGTCGTCCAGGTTCACGCCGAGGTCCTTGAGCTTGTCCTGCAGCTCCTGGGGGATCTTCAGCTTGCCGCCGCCCGGCTGGTCCACGGCGGTCTGGTCCGGCTGCGAACCGGCGTCGTCCTCCGAGGGGCCGCAGGCGGTGGCGGTCAACGCCAGCGCGCCGACCAGCGCGGCCGCGGCGACGGCGGGGCGCATACCGCGTGTGGTTCTCCGGCCGGCACGCGGCCGGGCGGCGGACGGGCGGATGGATCGCATGAGTGGCTTCCCCCTGGGTGTGTTCAGCGACCGTACGGCGATCGCGGCGACCATGAAGGTGATCGTTCGGCGACCGTTGACGATCGGTATGGACTTGTTTGGACCGCTCCGCTGGTTGTGGTGGCCGGTCCGGAATGCAGAGCCCCACTATGCCGGTGCCGTGGGGGACGGCACCGGGCGGGTCCGCGGTTCCGGTCGTCAAGGATCTTTGCCGAGGCCGTGTTCCGGTGCCCGTGACGTCGTTGGTACGTACGGGGGACGGTCGCCCCGTGTTCACGGGACGGCCCACGCAGCCGGCGACCGGCGCCGAACAGTGCTCCGGTGGCCCGTTGAACAGCAGGAGGACAACACCGCCGTGGCCTTGATCCAGCCTCCGCCGATGGCACCGCCGCTGGCCCATGAGCAGATCCTGCGGAGGCAGTCGCTCCGCGAATCCGCCGCCCGTACGTACGCGCGTTCGCTGCCCGTCGTCCCGGTCCGCGCCCGCGGGCTGACGATCGAGGGCGCGGACGGCCGCCGCTACCTCGACTGCCTCTCCGGTGCCGGCACCCTGGCACTGGGGCACAACCACCCCGTCGTACTGGAAGCGATCCGTGCCGTCCTGGACTCCGGCGCCCCGCTGCACGTCCTGGATCTCGCGACCCCGGTGAAGGACGCCTTCACCACCGAGCTGTTCGCCACCCTGCCCAGGGAGCTGGCCGAGCACGGGAAGGTGCAGTTCTGCGGCCCGGCGGGCACGGACGCCGTCGAGGCCGCGCTGACGCTCGTACGGACCGCGACCGGCCGCGGCGGTCTGATGGCGTTCTCCGGCGCGTACCACGGCATGACGGCGGGGGCGCTCGCCGCATCCGGGGGCGCGCGGGACACCTCAGTGACCCGCCTCCCGTATCCGTACGCCTACCGCTGCCCCTTCGGGACCGGCGGACGCGGCGCAGGAGAGGGAGCCGACGGGCGCTCCGCAGAGGAAGCCGCCGAGCACGGCGCCGAACTGGCCGCCCGCTGGGCGGAGAACGCCCTCGCCGATCCCAAGAGCGGCGTGCCGCGCCCGGCAGGCATGATCGTGGAGCCCGTGCAGGGCGAGGGCGGCGTGATCCCCGCGCCCGACAGCTGGCTGCGCCGGATGCGCGAGATCACCGCGGCGCACGACGTCCCGCTCATCGTCGACGAGGTGCAGACCGGAGTCGGCCGTACCGGCGCCTTCTGGGCCGTCGACCACAGCGGCATCGTCCCGGACGTCCTCGTCCTCTCCAAGGCCATCGGCGGCAGCCTCCCGCTCGCGGTGATCGTGTACCGCGAGGAGCTGGACACCTGGCGCCCCGGCGCGCACGCCGGCACCTTCCGCGGCAACCAGCTCGCGATGGCGGCAGGCGCCGCGACGCTCGCGTACGTACGCGAGAACGGCCTCGCCGCCCACGCCGCCGAGCTGGGCGCACGGATGCTCGCCCGGTTGCGCGGCCTGGCCGCGCACCACGACTGCATCGGCGACGTCCGTGGCCGCGGCCTGATGCTCGGCGTGGAACTGGTCGACCCGGAGGGGCCCGTGGGCGCCGACGGAGCCCCGCCGCCCGCCTCCCAGCTGGCCGCCGAGGTCCAGCAGCAGTGCCTCGACCGCGGACTGATCGTGGAGCTGGGCGGCCGCGGCGCCGCCGTCGTCCGCCTGCTCCCGCCGCTCACCCTCACCGACGAACAGGCCGACGCCGTACTCGACCGCCTCGCCGACGCCATCGCGGCGGCGGTCAGCGCCACCCCCGGACCGACGGGTTCCCCACTCCCCACGATGCGAGGCACCACCCCATGACCGAACGCCTTGGCCCCGCGACGAACGGGCCGGCCGGCCCCTCTCCGGACGCTGCCCCCGCGGCGGGCACCCCGGCGGACGAAACGCACGCGACACAGCCCCCGGCGGAGGGCCCGGACGCGGCGGCGTCCTCGGCGGAAGCGTCCGCCACGGCCCCTTCCGCCGAGTCGCCGGAGGCCTCGCCTTCCGCTGAATCGTCGGAGGCCTCGCCGGCCGCCGCTTCAGCGGCTACCCCGCAGGGCGGCAGTGAGGTGGCCGGCCCCGACCGGGAGGCGGAGCCGTCGCCCGACGTACGACACGACGCCGATGACAGCGCTGGTACGGCGTCCGGTGCGCCGGCCGCCGACGAACCCAGCGTCCCGCGTCAGGCACGGCGTATCGGCCATGTGTGCGAGGCGGGCCTGCCGGCGGAAGGCGGCGGGGTGTCGGTCGACACCGTCGAGGCCGGACCCGCTACGCGTCTCGCAGCGGCTGCCGTGGCGGGGCCCGACCCCTTGGATCACCCCGACCCGGCCAGGGCCGCGGACGCCGCGGGCACCGAGAACCTCCTCCGCTGCTGGGTCCGGGAGACCGGCATCCCGCGTCCGGCCGGCGCACACCTGCGCCTCCCGCTCGACGCCAGCGGCACCGCCCTCCGCGTCCCCGTCCGTTACTGGTCGGCCACCGGCTGCCACCGCTTCGGCCCGCCCGTACTGGAACAGGCCCCGGCAGGCGCCCCGCCCCTCGACGCCGTCACCCTCGCCGCCCTGTTGCGCCGCGAGGCGACGGTGGGCGGAGCGGTGGACGGGACGGCGCCGACGGCGCCGTGGGAGACACCGGCCGCCGACCGGCCCGCGGTGAACGGTGTGAGCGCGCACGTACCGGCGCCAAGTGGCATGCCGGCGCACGGACCGGCGCGCAGGAACGGAGCAGCCCCCGCACACGGCCGCACCACCGCCTCCCGGGAGAAGGACATCTCCGCCGAGGACGCCGCCGAGCTGATCGGCCGGGTGGCCAACTCCGTACGGTGCACCGCCGTCATCCTCGCCGAGCGGCGGTCCAGCGCCGCGTCCCCGCACCGCGACCGCTTCCTCGAAGGCGAGCAGTCACTGATCCTGGGCCACCCGCTGCACCCCACCCCGAAGAGCCGCGAAGGCCTCTCGGAAGGGGAGATCCACGCGTACTCCCCGGAGCTGCGCGGCTCCTTCCCGCTGCACTGGCTGGCCGTGCACCGCTCCGTGCTGGCCACGGACTCCGCCTGGACCGCCCGCGGCCGCACCGTGCCGGCCGACCACCTCACCGCCGGCCTCGCTGGCGACGGCCTCACGCTCCCGGCCGATACGGCCGCATTGCCGCTGCACCCCTGGCAGGCCCGCGAGGTACGGCACCGTCCCGAGGTCGCCACGCTCCTGGACGCCGGCCTGCTGCACGACCTCGGACAGCACGGCGCGCACTGGCACCCCACCTCCTCCGTACGCACCGTCCACCGCCCCGGCGCGGACGCCATGCTCAAGCTCTCCGTCGGGCTCCGGATCACCAACTCCCGCCGGGAGAACCTCCGTAAGGAGCTGCAGCGCGGCGTCGAGGTCCACCGCCTCCTCCGCAGCGGCCTCGCCGAGGAGTGGCGCGCGGCGCACCCGGGCTTCGACATCGTCCGCGACCCGGCCTGGCTCGCCGTCACCGGCACCGACGGCACCCCCGTACGCGGCCTCGACGTCATCCTCCGTCACAACCCCTTCGGCCCGGACCACGACGCCGTGTGCCTCGCCGGGCTCACCTCCCCGCGGCCCTGGCCGGGCCACGACGGCATGCGCTCCCGCCTCGCCGATCTCATCGGCACGCTGACCGCGCGTACCGGGCGGCCCACCGGAGCCGTCGCCGCCGAGTGGTTCCTGCGCTACCTCCACACCGTCGTCCGCCCCGTCCTCTGGCTGGACGGCACCGCGGGCGTGGCCCTGGAGGCGCACCAGCAGAACACCCTCGTCCTGCTCGACGCGGACGGCTGGCCGGCGGGCGGCCGGTACCGCGACAACCAGGGCTACTACTTCCGCGAGTCGCACCGCGCCGAACTGGACCGGCGGCTGCCCGGCATCGGCGTCGAGAGCGACACGTTCGTCCCCGACGGTGTCACCGACGAGCGGTTCGCCTACTACCTCGGCATCAACAACGTCCTCGGCCTGATCGGCGCGTTCGGCGCCCAGCAGCTCGCGGACGAAGGCGTGCTCCTCGCGGCGTTCCGGCGCTTCCTGGCCGGAGCCGCCGCCGAGCCGGCGGCGCACCGCTCGCCGCTGCCCGAACACCTCCTCGCCACCCCGGCCCTGCGGTGCAAGGCCAACCTCCTCACCCGGCTGCACGGCCTGGACGAACTCGTCGGCCCGGTCGACACCCAGTCCGTCTACGTCACCATCCCCAACCCCCTCGCCACGTGACCCCCGAGGCCACTGATCCGTGTCCCTCCGAGGCCACGAGAGGAGCACTCGCCGTGCCCCCTGCCGAACCGCCTTCCGCCACGGCGCCTGCCACGGCTCCCGCCGCCGGCACGGCGTCTGCCACGGCTCCCGCCGCCACGGCGTCTGCCACGGCTTCCGCCACTGCCGTGGCTCCCGCCACTGTCACGGCTTCCGATACCGTCACGGCGCCTGCCACCGTCACGGCGCCTGCCACCGTCACGGCGCCTGCCACCGCCACGGCGCCTGCCACCGCCACGGCTCCCGTCATCAGGCCTGTGCCGCGTCCCGCAGCCGGCGGTGGGCCTGCGGCCGACCCGGCCCCGGGGGAGGCCCCGCCCGACGCCGACCACGTGCTCGGCGAGGCCGCTCCCGCCTCGGGGGACGTGCTCGGCGAGGCCGCTCCCGCCCCGGGGGACGTGCTCGGCGAGGCCGCCTCCGCCCCCGGTGACGTGCTCGGCGACACCCTCGACCTCAAGCTGCCCCCCGAGCTCGCTGCCCTGGGGGCCGAGGACACCGAGCCGCGGCTGTCGCCCGGTGACCCGGCGGCCGGCCCGCTCCTCGACGGACTCGCCGGGTGGGGGCCCGCCGAGACAGCGGCCGGTACCTTCCAGCTCGTACCGGTCCGGCTGGAGCGCGACCTCGCGCTGATCTCCGGCTGGATGAACGACCCCGCCGTGGCCGCTTTCTGGGAGCTGGCGGGACCGCCCGGCAGGACCGCCGCCCACCTGCGCGCCCAGCTGGACGGCGACGGCCGCAGCGTGCCCTGCCTGGGCGTGCTGGCGGGCGTCCCCATGAGCTACTGGGAGATCTACCGCGCCGACCTCGACCCGCTCGCCCGCCACTACCCGGCCCGCCCGCACGACACCGGCATCCACCTCCTCATCGGGGGCGTCGCCGACCGCGGCCGCGGCCTGGGCACGTCCCTGCTGCGGGCCACCGCCGACCTCATCCTGGACCACCGCCCCCGGTGCGACCGGATCGTGGCCGAACCCGACCTGCGCAACACCCCCTCCGTAGCAGCCTTCCTCAGCGCCGGCTTCCGCTTCGCCGCGGAGACCGACCTGCCCGACAAGCGCGCCGCCCTGATGATCCGCGACCGCGCACTGCGCACCGTCCTGTGACCCGCCACCGGCCCCGGACCCCGGCCAGCTCCGGTCACGGCACCCCCGTATCCGCTCCCTCCGTCAACGACCCGCTGCGAATTCCCTTATGCCGCTCACCCCGAGCACCGAGGAGCCAGCCTTGTCATCGTCCGCCCGGCCCGCCCATACCACCGGCCCCACCGACCCGACGGGCGCCTCAGGCCTGACGGGCGCCACCGCCCCGTCCGGCCCGCCCCGCCCGTCCGCCTCGGCCGGCCCGTCCGACGCCGCCTGGCAGCACGCCGCCCGCCGCCTCCTCGCCAAGACCCTCGCGGAACTGGCGTACGAGGAGGTCATCACCCCCGAGCCGGACGGCACCGCCCCCTGCGGCACCCCGCGCTACCGCCTTCCCCTCACCCCCGACGTCACTTACCGCTTCCACGCCCGCCGCGGCGCGTACGGACACTGGCGCGTCGACCCGGACTCGCTCACGCCCACCGGCGACCCCTTGCATTTCCTCTTCCACGCCCACGACACCGTCCTGGGCCTGAGCGGTGACACCACCGGCCACCTCATCCGTGAACTGACCGCCACCCTTGCCGCCGACACCCGCCTGGACGCCACCGCCCTCACCGCCGCCGAGCTGGCCGACCTGGACTACGCGGCCCTCGAAGGCCACCAGACGGGACACCCCTGGCTGATCGCCAACAAGGGACGGCTCGGTTTCTCCGCCGCCGACGCCGAACGCTGGGCCCCCGAAGCCCGCACCCCCTGCCGGCTGCCCTGGATCGCCGCCCACCGCGACCTCGCCCGCTACCGCGGCACGGGCCCGCTGGCCACCCCCGACCGCCTCTACTCCGAAGAACTCACCCCCGACCTCCGCGACACCTTCGCCCGCACCCTCACCGGCCAGGGCCTCGACCCCGCCGACTACCTCTACCTCCCCGTCCACCCCTGGCAGTGGGACGAGACCATCGCCCCGCTGTACGCCCCTCACATCGCCGGCAAATTCATCGTCCCACTCACCACTGACAACGACCTCCGGTTGCCGCAGCAGTCCATCCGGACCTTCCTCAACACCAGCCGCCCGCACGCCCGCACAGTCAAGCTCCCGCTGTCCGTCCTCAACACCCTCGTCTGGCGCGGCCTGCCCACCGAACGCACCCTCGCAGCCCCCGCCGTCACCGCCTGGGTCCAGGGCGTGCGCGACGCCGACCCGTTCCTCCGCGACGAGACCCGAGTGATCCTCCTCGGCGAGACCGCGTCCGTCACCGTCGAGCACCCCCTGTACGACCGCATCCCCGGCGTCCCGTACCAGTACAAGGAGCTCCTCGGCTGCATCTGGCGCGAGCCGATCCACCCGCTGCTCGACCCGGGCGAGCGTGCCCGCACCCTCGCCTCGCTGCTCCAGACCGACCGGGACGGCCGCGCCCTCACCGCCGAGCTGGTCCACCGTTCCGGACTCGCGCCGCACATCTGGCTGCGCCACCTCTTCGCCGCCCTGCTGCCGCCGCTGCTGCACTTCCTCTACCAGTACGGCACCGTCTTCTCCCCGCACGGCGAGAACGCGATCGTCTGTTTCGACGCGCAGGACGTTCCCACCCGCCTCGCGGTCAAGGACTTCGTCGACGACGTCAACACCACCGACGGCCCGCTGCCGGAACTGGCCGCCATGCCCGCGGACGTACGCGAGATCCTGCTCACCGAACCGCCCGCCTTCCTGACGCAGTTCATCCATTCCGGGCTGTTCGTCGGCGTGTTCCGTTATCTGGCGCCGCTGTGCGAGGAACAACTGGGCGTACCCGAGGGCGACTTCTGGTCACTCGTGCGGGCCGAGATCCTGCGCCACCACGAGCGCTTCCCGCACCTCAAGGAGCGCCATGCCATGTTCGACCTGCTCACGCCGGAGATCGAACGGCTCTGCCTCAACCGCAACCGTCTCCACCTGGACGGTTACCGTGATCGCCCGCACCGCCCGCACGCCGCCGTACACGGCATGATCCCGAATCCGCTGTACGCCCCCTGACACGACCGTGCGACCGGCCACGGGGCGGCCGGGACCGGGCGGAGTGTCAGTGGGCCCGCGTAGGCTGGCACCGCTATGACGAAGCCCTCCCTCCCCGAACTGCTCCATGCCGCCGTCACCGCCGTCGGCGGCACCGAGCGCCCCGGCCAGGTCGCCATGGCCGAGGCGGTCGCCGAGGCCGTCGACGACGGCACCCACCTGCTCGCCCAGGCCGGCACCGGCACCGGAAAGTCCCTCGGCTATCTGGTGCCGGCGCTGGCACACGGTGAGCGAGTGGTGATCGCCACGGCCACCCTGGCGCTCCAGCGCCAGCTGGTCGAGCGCGACCTGCCGCGTACGGTCGACGCGCTGCATCCGCAGCTGCGCCGCCGCCCGCAGTTCGCCATGCTCAAGGGCCGGTCGAACTATCTCTGCCTGCACCGCCTGCACGAGGGCGTGCCGCAGGACGAGGAGGAGGGCCTGTTCGACCCCTTCGAGCAGGCCACGGCCACCAGCAAGCTCGGCAAGGATCTGCTGCGGCTGCGGGACTGGGCGGACGAGACGGAGACCGGCGACCGGGACGCGCTGACCCCCGGCGTCTCCGACCGGGCCTGGGGCCAGGTCTCGGTGTCCTCGCGGGAGTGCCTGGGCGCATCGAAGTGCGCGTACGGCGCGGAGTGCTTCGCGGAGGCCGCCCGCGAGCGCGCCAAGCTCGCCGACGTGGTGGTCACGAACCACGCGCTGCTCGCGATCGACGCCATCGAGGGCGCGCCGGTCCTGCCGCAGCACGAGGTGCTGATCATCGACGAGGCCCATGAGCTGGTCTCCCGGGTCACCGGCGTGGCCACGGGGGAGCTCACCCCGGGCCAGGTCAACCGCGCGGTCCGGCGGGCGGCCAAGCTCGTCAACGAGAAGGCGGCCGATCAGCTGCAGACCGCCGCCGAGACGTTCGAGCGGCTGATGGAGCTGGCGCTGCCCGGCCGCCTGGAGGAGATCCCGGAGGATCTGGGCTACTGCCTGATGGCGCTGCGTGACGCCGCCCGTACGGTGATCTCCGCGCTCGGCTCGACCCGTGACAAGTCGGTCCAGGACGAGGACGCCGTCCGTAAGCAGGCGCTGGCCTCGGTGGAGAACGTGCACGCGGTCGCCGAGCGGATCGCGAACGGCTCCGAGTACGACGTGGTCTGGTACGAGCGGCACGACCGCTTCGGTGCCTCGCTGCGCGTCGCCCCGCTGTCGGTGTCCGGGCTGCTGCGCGAGAAGCTCTTCGAGGACCGCTCGGTCGTACTGACCTCGGCGACCCTGAAGCTCGGCGGCGACTTCAACGGCGTGGCGGCCTCGCTGGGCCTGGCCCCCGAGGGCACCCAGGGTGAGGACGCGCCGCCCTGGAAGGGCCTGGACGTCGGCTCCCCGTTCGACTACGCGAAGCAGGGCATCCTGTACGTCGCGAAGCATCTGAACCAGCCGGGGCGCGAGGGCACCCGTACGGACATGCTGGACGAGCTGGCGGAGCTGGTGGAGGCGGCCGGCGGGCGGACGCTCGGGCTGTTCTCCTCGATGCGGGCCGCGCAGGCCGCCGCCGAGGAGCTGCGCGGCCGCCTGGACGTGCCGATCCTGCTGCAGGGCGAGGAGACGCTCGGCGAGCTGATCCGGGCGTTCGCGGCCGATCCCCGTACGTGTCTGTTCGGGACCCTGTCCCTGTGGCAGGGCGTGGACGTACCGGGGCCGAACTGCCAGCTGGTGGTCATGGACCGGGTGCCGTTCCCGCGCCCCGACGACCCGCTGATGAGCGCCCGCCAGAAGGCCGTGGAGGAAGCCGGGGGCAACGGCTTCATGGCGGTCGCGGCGACGCATGCGGCGCTGCTGATGGCCCAGGGCGCGGGACGGCTGATCCGTGCCTCCGGTGACCGTGGTGTGGTCGCCTGCCTGGACCCGCGGGTCGAGCGGGCGCGGTACGGCTCGTTCCTGCGCGCCTCCATGCCCGGCTTCTGGTACACCACCGACCGCAATCAGGTGCGCCGCTCTCTGGCCGCCATCGACGCGGCGGCCCAGGCGGCCGAGAAGGCCGCCGAGGAGGTCCCGGAGGGGACGGCGGAGGAGCCGGCCACGGCAGACGCCTAGGAGGGCGGTGCGGGCTTTCCTGAGGCCTCCGGGGCCTCCGGCCGTACGCCGGTAGCCCACGCGCGCAGCATGGGCGAGCCATGCCCGTACGCACGAACGCGGGCCCCGTACACCGGTCGGTATACGGGGCCCGTAGCGTTCACCGCGAACGGCTCCGGGGGAGCGGTCGGCTCCGGGGAGAGGCGTCGCGGGCCGGCCGCGGCACTCAGACCCGGCGGAGCACCGCCACCACCTTGCCGAGGATGGTCGCCTCGTCGCCGGGGATGGGTTGGTAGGCGGCGTTGTGCGGGAGCAGCCACACGTGGCCGTCCTCGCGCTTGAAGCGCTTGACCGTGGCCTCGCCGTCCAGCATCGCGGCGACGATGTCGCCGTTCTCCGCGACCGGCTGGCGGCGGACGGTGACCCAGTCGCCGTCGCAGATCGCGGCTTCGACCATGGAGTCACCGACGACCTTCAGCACGAAGAGCTCGCCGTCGCCCACGAGCTGCCGGGGGAGGGGGAAGACGTCCTCGACGGACTCCTCGGCGAGGATGGGGCCACCGGCGGCGATCCGGCCCACCAGGGGGACGTACGAGGCCGCGGGCTTGCCCGTGGTGTCGGCGGGGGCCGCGGCGGGCTGGTCGGAGCCGCGGACCTCATAGGCACGCGGCCGGTGCGGGTCGCGGCGGAGGAAGCCCTTACGCTCCAGGGCCATCAGCTGGTGGGCCACCGACGACGTGCTCGACAGGCCCACCGCCTGGCCGATCTCGCGCATGGACGGCGGGTATCCCCGGCGTTGGACGGAGTCCCGGATGACCTCGATCACCCGTCGCTGCCGGTCGGTGAGGCCGGAGCTGTCCGCGCGGATTCCTGGAGGGCGCCCGGGCAGCGAGCGCGCCGGCTTCTGGCCCTCCGGGTGCGTCGTGGCCTCGTCCATCGGTGTTTTCTGGGTCGGCTCGAAGCGGCCCTGGGAGTGGCTCTGTGCGGCGATGATGGCGCTGTCTGCGGTGGTGGTCACGTCGGCCCCTCTCGGAATGTTCTCCCTAGTTAGCCAACGGTAGTTGCTTTCGAAAGGTTGCGCCAAACACACGTTCGAGTGAAAATTCGCGGATTAGCTGACCTGATCAGGAGAACGGGTGTATAGCCGACGGGCCGCCGAAAGGTGATAACGGGCATTACGGTACCGTTCCGGCCGGGAATTCCCCGCGCCGGGTGCCCGTTCCGCCGAGGTTCCGCGGACGATCACGGCGCCACCGCCGTGACCTGCCCAAGTCTGTCATTGCCGCCCCGCCGCAGCGGTCACCGGGGGGTCTCACGTACGCTCGTGGCTGCTGCGCCGCCGCGACACGCGGTGTGTGCATTTTCTCGCCCGGCACCACATGTAGTGCTTGGATGGGCGACAGCCACCAGACGTTGTGGTCCATGGTCTTTCACGGCCTGCGGATCGCCTATGCTTGTGGTCGCTCCGGAGGCCCCCGTTCGGGCCCTGTCCGGGCTATCAGCCGTACGCCGGATTCAGTGGCGTACGTCCGTTTTCGAGGGTGAGGAGGGTGAAGCCATGCACTGCCCCTTCTGCAGGCACCCCGACAGCCGGGTCGTGGACAGCCGCACCACCGACGACGGCACCTCGATCCGGCGCCGCCGGCAGTGCCCCGACTGCTCCCGGCGGTTCACGACGATCGAGACGGCGTCACTCACGGTGATCAAGCGGAGCGGGGTCACCGAGCCCTTCAGCCGCGACAAGGTGATCGCCGGCGTGCGCAAGGCGTGCCAGGGCCGGCCGGTCACCGAGGACGCGCTCGCCAAGCTCGGCCAGCGGGTCGAGGAGGCGGTCCGCGCGACCGGCAGCGCCGAGCTGTCCACCCATGACGTCGGGCTCGCCATACTGGGCCCGCTGCAGGAGCTGGACCTCGTCGCGTACCTGCGCTTCGCGAGCGTGTACCGGGCGTTCGATTCGCTCGAGGATTTCGAGGCGGCCATCGCGGAGCTGCGTGAGCAGCGGCCGCCCTCGCACCACTGCGGGAACTGCGGGGAGGCCGAGAATTCGGCGGTCCCCGTGCCCGCCCCCGCCGCCGACTGAGCTCGGCGCGCATCCGGACCTCGCCGGGGCTGAGCAGGAGCCCCGGCGCAGCAAGACATACACCGTGCCACGGGAAGAAGTGTGCACATCAGGGCGTTTACGCCTGTACAGGGAGGCGGCATGACAGAGACGACGAGCGGCCCGGCGCGAGGCTCCCGCAAGGGAAGCAAGGCGAGCAAGGGTCTGCGTATCGAGCGCATCCACACCACCCCCGGCGTGCATCCGTACGACGAGGTGGCGTGGGAGAGCCGTGACGTCGTCATGACCAACTGGCGCGACGGCTCGGTCAACTTCGAGCAGCGTGGCGTCGAGTTCCCCGAGTTCTGGTCGGTGAACGCGGTCAACATCGTCACAAGCAAGTACTTCCGTGGTGCGGTCGGCTCTCCGGACCGTGAGAAGAGCCTCAAGCAGCTCATCGACCGCGTGGTGAAGACGTACCGGAAGTCCGGCGAGGAGAACGGTTACTTCGCTTCCCCGGCCGACGCCGAGATCTTCGAGCACGAGCTGGCCTACGCCCTCCTGCACCAGATCTTCAGCTTCAACTCGCCGGTCTGGTTCAACGTCGGCACCAAGCAGCCGCAGCAGGTCAGCGCCTGCTTCATCCTCTCGGTCGACGACTCCATGGAGTCGATCCTCGACTGGTACAAGGAAGAGGGGATGATCTTCAAGGGCGGCTCCGGCGCCGGCCTGAACCTCTCCCGCATCCGCTCCTCCAAGGAGCTGCTCTCCTCCGGCGGCAACGCCTCAGGGCCGGTCTCCTTCATGCGCGGCGCCGACGCGTCCGCCGGAACGATCAAGTCGGGCGGCGCCACCCGCCGCGCCGCCAAGATGGTCGTCCTGGACGTGGACCACCCGGACGTCGAGGCCTTCATCGAGACCAAGGTGAAGGAGGAGGAGAAGGTCCGCGCGCTGCGCGACGCGGGCTTCGACATGGACCTGGGCGGCGACGACATCACGTCCGTCCAGTACCAGAACGCCAACAACTCCGTCCGGGTGAACGACGAGTTCATGAAGGCGGTCGAGACCGGCTCGAAGTTCGGCCTGCGCGGCCGCATGGACAACGAGGTCATCGAGGAGGTCGACGCCAAGGGCCTGTTCCGCAAGATGGCCGAGGCCGCCTGGGCCTGCGCCGACCCCGGTATCCAGTACGACGACACGATCAACCACTGGCACACCTCGCCGGAGTCGGGCCGGATCACCGCCTCGAACCCCTGCAGCGAGTACATGCACCTGGACAACTCCTCGTGCAACCTCGCCTCGCTCAACCTCATGAAGTTCCTGCGCGACGACGACAAGGGCAACCAGTCGTTCGACGCGGAGCGCTTCGCCAAGGTCGTCGAGCTGGTCATCACCGCGATGGACATCTCCATCTGCTTCGCGGACTTCCCGACCGAGAAGATCGGCGAGACCACCCGCGCCTTCCGCCAGCTGGGCATCGGCTACGCCAACCTCGGCGCCCTGCTCATGGCCACCGGTCACGCCTACGACTCCGACGGCGGCCGTGCGCTGGCCGGTGCCATCACCTCACTGATGACCGGTACCTCGTACAAGCGCTCCGCCGAGCTGGCCGCGGTCGTCGGCCCGTACGACGGTTACGCCCGCAACGCCGACGCCCACAAGCGCGTCATGAAGCAGCACGCGGACGCCAACGGTGCCGCCACGCGCATGGACGACCTGGACACCCCGGTGTGGGCCGCGGCCACCGAGGCCTGGCAGGACGTCATCCGCCTCGGCGAGAAGAACGGCTTCCGTAACGCGCAGGCCTCCGTGCTGGCCCCCACCGGCACCATCGGCCTGATGATGGACTGCGACACCACGGGCGTCGAGCCGGACCTGGCCCTGGTCAAGTTCAAGAAGCTCGTCGGCGGCGGCTCGATGCAGATCGTCAACAACACGGTCCCCAAGGCCCTCAAGCGCCTGGGCTACCAGCCCGAGCAGGTCGAGGCGATCGTGGCCCACATCGCCGAGCACGGCAACGTGATCGACGCGCCGGCCCTCAAGCCGGAGCACTACGAGGTCTTCGACTGCGCGATGGGCGAGCGCTCCATCTCTGCGATGGGCCACGTCCGCATGATGGCGGCCGCCCAGCCGTTCCTCTCCGGCGCGATCTCCAAGACGGTCAACGTCCCGGAGTCGGCCACCGTCGAGGAGATCGAGGACGTCTACTTCCAGGGCTGGAAGCTCGGCCTGAAGGCGCTCGCGATCTACCGCGACAACTGCAAGGTCGGCCAGCCGCTCTCCGCCAAGAAGAAGGAGGAGGAGAAGAAGGCCGAGCCGGTCGCCGAGAAGAAGGTCGTCGAGTACCGCCCGGTCCGCAAGCGTCTCCCGAAGGGCCGTCCCGGCATCACCACCTCCTTCACCGTCGGCGGCGCCGAGGGTTACATGACGGCCAACTCCTACCCGGACGACGGCCTGGGCGAGGTCTTCCTGAAGATGTCCAAGCAGGGCTCGACCCTCGCGGGCATGATGGACGCCTTCTCCATCGCGGTCTCGGTCGGCCTCCAGTACGGCGTGCCGCTGGAGACCTACGTCTCGAAGTTCACCAACATGCGCTTCGAGCCGGCCGGCATGACGGACGACCCGGACGTGCGGATGGCGCAGTCGATCGTCGACTACATCTTCCGCCGCCTGGCGCTGGACTTCCTGCCCTTCGAGACCCGCTCGGCGCTCGGCATCCACTCCGTCGAGGAGCGTCAGCGCCACCTGGAGACCGGTTCGTACGAGCCGGCCGAGGACGAGGTCGACATCCAGGGTCTGGCGCAGTCCGCGCCGCTGACCCCGGCGGCCCAGAACTCCGCGCCGACCTCCACCGAGGAGGTCGTCGAGGAGACCGCCGCGCCGGCCCCGAAGCAGGCGCACACCAATGCGGAGCTGGTCGAGATGCAGCTGGGCATCAACGCCGACGCCCCGCTGTGCTTCTCCTGCGGTACGAAGATGCAGCGCGCCGGCAGCTGCTACCTCTGCGAGGGCTGCGGCTCCACCAGCGGCTGCAGCTGACGATCCGCCCCTCAGGGGGCGTGAAGTAGCCGCTGGGGGCGGTGGTGGCGGGGTCTCGCCGCCACCGCCCCCGGTGTTCGTTCCACGTCACCCGGCGGCGGGCCTGCGCCCCATCCACGAGGCGAATTCGTCGGGATCACCGCCGAAGCCGCGGACCCCGCGCACGAGCTGCCACTCGCCGTCCTCGTCCCGCACGAATTCCGCGACCACCGCGGCGGTGGAGTCGGCGACCGCACCGAAGTCGTCCTCCGCCAGCACGTCATAGCCCTCGAGGATGCGGACCAGCGTGTTCGGTATGTCGCCGAAGGTACGCTTCCCGTTCCGCTGCTGAATGGCGACACCCACCACCACCCGGCCGTACCGGTCCGCCAGCCGCGAGAACTCCAGCGTCATCGCCTCGTCCACACCGAAACCCTGCCCGGTCCTGCTGTCCCGGTTCAGCGTGATGGTCCCGTCGGGGGAGCGCTGGTCGAAGTGCACGAGGTAGTCGGGCTCGCCGCACACGGAGTCCTTGAGGTACGTCGCGGCGATGATGTCGAGGTCGTTGGCGGGCTCACCCTGGGGGCTCGGGTCCCATTTCAGCGTGACCTCGGCCTTGTCGATCCCCTTGTTGAGACTGCTCACCAGACTTCCCTTCCTCGGACCTGGGCACCGTTCCCGGAGCTGCCCGCCTGCCGCCGGTGTTCCGGTGGGGACCGCTCCGGTGGCCAAACACCGGCTGCTTCCCCAGACTTACCCAACCTGCTGCTTCACATGAGTCACCCATGCTGCCACGGCGGTGCGACACGCAGTGCGTTCATTTGCCCGGAGCGTAACGGCCGTCACTGACAACCGCCGGGCGCGCGGCGGGAATCGGGTCGTACGCCGGAGCCCGGAACCGGCACGCGCGCCGGAACTGCGGGTGCAGGGCGCGTGAGTTGAGGTGCGCGTTCTGTGACGCGTAGTAACACGAGGGACACAAGGGGCCGTACGATGGCGCGGTGCTGGTCAAGTGGATTCGCTGCACCGTCGTGGACCGCCGGGGGTTCGAACGGGGGCAGCGCAAATGGGCGGGGCTGCCCGGGGAGCCGGGCTTTCGGGGGCAGGGAGGCGGCTGGAGCCGTACCCGGCCCGGCGTGGCGCACCTCGTGGCTTTCTGGGAGAGCAGAGCGTTCTACGACTCGTTCATGGCGAGATCGCACGACCGCCTGGCCGCCGCCCAGATCGGCACGTACAAGAACAGCCAGACCCGCCTCTTCGAGCACGAGCTGGACGTCAAGGTCGGCTTCCGCCCCGTTTTCGCGGACGCCGACGTCCTGCGGCTCGCGTACTGCCAGGTCAAGCAGGACCGGGTCGATCACTACAAGCTGATGCAGGAGAAGGTCTGGAACCCCGCCATGGCGGGCTCCCCAGGGATGCTGCGCGGCCTGCTGGGGCGCGCCCCGGGGGAGGAGTTCCTGGTCCTGTCGCTGTGGCAGTCGGCCGCCGAGCGCGGCAAGTACCGCCCCGAGCGCATCGAACGGCTCGCTCTGCGGGCCCAGATGGCCGCGGACATCGCGGGGGTCACCGGGGACGTGGTGGACCTGGAGCCGTCCTGGACGGTGTGAGACACGCGTGCCGACGGACACGGGTGCGCGCTCCGGCGCCGTACTCCCTGGATGCCGTTCAGCCGCCCGCCCGGTAGCCGGCGTCGCCGAGCGCCCGATGGGCCAGCTCCAGCACCGTCGCGGTGACCTGCCCCATGTCGAGGTCGCCCCCCTCGGCGATGAGGTCGTCGAGGAGCCCGTCGGCCGCGTGATGGACCATCCGGAACGCGAGCCGCGCATCGCGCGCCTGAAAGGCACCGGCCTCCGCACCTTCCGCCACGAAGGCACACATCAGGTCGATGACGCGTCGGTTGGCCTGTTTGCACAACTCCAGCGCGGGGGCGTTCGCCGACCCGTACACGATGCGGTGCAGCTCCGCGTTGCGTACGGCGTACTTCGCCGCACTGGTGATCACCGTCGCCTCGGTCGGCGGCCTGGAGCCGGTCCGCTGCTTGCCGGGGTGCTCGTCCGGCGGAATTCGTGATCAGCCGCTCGTCGTGAACGCTCCGGCGTGTGCCGCTGCCAGCGTGACGGCCACCGCCTGCTCGGCCGCCGTCCCGTCGAGTCCCTCGCGCGTGATGAACAGCCGGAGGAAGAGCGGTGCCGCGGCGGCGCGCACCAGCGCACCGCCGTCGACGGCCGATCGCGGGCCGGACAGCTCACCGCGGTCGACGGCCCGGTCCACGATCACTTCGCAGCGTGCGAATCGTTCGGCGTAGTACGCGCGGAGCGCCTGCGCGGCCTGCTCGGACTGGAAGGCGGCGGCGATGACGGCAGAGCTGGGCGCGGCGGTTCCGGGATCGGCGAACGAGCGCACCACCTCCATCGCGAGCGCGCGAAGGTCGCCTTCGAGCGTGCCGGTGTCGGGCGGCGTCCAGCTGTCCTCGCCGGCCAGGCCGAGCGTGTCGACGAGCAGCCCGTCGACCCCGCCCCAGCGGCGGTACAGCGTCGTCTTGTGCACGCCGGAGTGTTCGGCGACGTACTCGACGGTCAGTCCGGGGTAGCCGTGCTCGGCGAGCCCGGCCAGCACGGCGTCGCGGACGGCCGCGCGCGTGCGGGCGGTACGTCCGCCGGGCCGCCGGGTGCCAGGCCGGCCGGTGCCGACGTCGTGCCCGGCTCCGGACGGTCCGTTTTCCACAGGCAAAAGCTACTCCAGTTGCGTCAGTCGACGAGGCGTGTCACCATCGGCAGCGTAACGCGACAGTAGTTGCGTTACGTTCCGGGTCGATCGGCTGTCCGGCCGATCGGCCGACCAGTGCGGCCTCGGGGGAGGCAGCAATGCCCGCTCACATTCTCCGGACGTCTCTCATCGTCCTCACCACTCTGACCATCCTGTTCTCCTTACTCTCTCTGCTCTCCTCGTTCGCGTGGCTGCCCGTGCTTCGCGGTCGGGCGGCCGCGCTTCCCGCAGGCCCCCGCGCCCGCGGCGGGACAGGGGGCCGCGAGCGGTGGCGCTCCGGGCGGGTGCCGTCGCCGCGTTTTAGGCTGGCGGCATGGCACGCCCCCGACGCATCGTCCTCATCAGACACGGAGAGTCCGACGGAAATATCGACGACACGGTGTACGAGCGGGAGCCGGACCACGCCCTGAGCCTGACCGAGCGCGGCATCAAGCAGGCCGAGGAGGCCGGCGAGCGGCTGCGGGCCATGTTCGGGGACGAGCGAATATCCGCGTACGTCTCTCCGTACCGTCGCACGCACCAGACGTTCCGGGCGCTCGGCCTGGACGAGAACCTGGTCCGGGTGCGCGAGGAGCCGCGGCTGCGCGAGCAGGACTGGGGAAACTGGCAGGACCGGGACGACGTACGGCTCCAGAAGGCCTACCGCGACGCCTACGGCCACTTCTTCTACCGCTTCGCCCAGGGTGAGTCGGGGGCGGACGTCTACGACCGCGTCGGGGCGTTCCTGGAGAGCCTGTGGCGCAGCTTCGAGGCCCCCGATCACCCGCCGAACGTCCTGATCGTCACGCACGGGCTGACCATGCGGCTGTTCTGCATGAGGTGGTTCCACTGGACCGTCGCCGAATTCGAGTCGCTCTCCAATCCGCACAACGCGGATCACCGCACCCTGCTGCTCGGGCCGGACGGGCGGTACCGCCTGGACCGGCCGTTCGAGAGCTGGTGCACACCGCAGTCGTACGGCGCCAGCGGTTAGAGTGCACTCGATGACCGCCGATCACCGTGACGCACAGCGCTTCGCGCGGGCCCTGGAGAGCCTGCGGGGGCTCGCCGTGGGCGACGCCCTGGGTTCCCAGTTCTTCGTGCCCGCCCATTACCCCGCGCTCAAGCGCCGCGCACTGCCGCCGGCTCCCTGGCGGTGGACCGACGACACCGAGATGGCCGCCTCGGTGCTGACCGTGCTGACCGAGCACGGCCGCATCGACCAGGACGCCCTCGCCCGCTCCTTCGCCGAGCGCCACGACGAGGACCGGGCGTACGGCCCCGCCGTGGACCGTCTGCTCCGGCAGGTGCGGGACGGCCGGGACTGGCGCGAGCTGGCGTCGGCGCTCTTCAACGGCCAGGGGTCGTGGGGCAACGGTGCCGCGATGCGCATCGCCCCGCTCGGTGCCTGGTACGCCGACGATCCCGAGCAGGCCACCCACCAGGCGGAGATCTCCGCGTACGTCACCCACCAGCACCGTGAGGCGGTCGTCGGGACGATGGCGGTCGCGGCCGCCGCCGCGCTCGTCGCCGACCCGGGCCGCGCCGCAGGTCCCGAAGCGCTGCTCGACGCCGTCGTGGAACTCATCCCGCGCAGCGCCGTCCAGGCGGGGCTGCGCCGCGCCCGCGACATGCTCGACTACGGCGACGCCGGCACCGTCGCCGCGGTGCTCGGCTGCGGCCGGCGCACCACGGCGCACGACACCGTGCCGTTCGCCCTGTGGGCCGCCGCGCGGAACCTCGGCAGCTACGAGCAGGCGTTCTGGACCACCGCCCACGCGGGCGGCGATGTGGACACCACCTGCGCGATCGTCGGAGGCATCGTGGCGGCCGGCCCGACAGGCGCGCCGCCGCAGGAGTGGCTGGCCCACACCGAGGACCTCCCTTCCTGGATGCCGGCCGGACCCTCCTGACGCTCGTGCGGCGTACCCTTGACAGTCCCGGCGCCACCGGGGCCTCGGGCACGCTGTCCGGTGACCGGCGCCGAGGGAACCGGCCCGCACCGCCGGAGACCTCCGGGTCTCCGGGCCCGGTGACCGCGCCGGTGACAACGAGGAGAACCGGCGACACAAGGACCGCGGCACCACGGTCCTCGTGATCGCCCGCTGAAAGCCAAGGGCATGCGTACGAAGTACCAGGGGCCGTCGCGGGAAGGCTCCGAGCGCCCCGTTCCGGGCGGTGAGGACACCGGCCGTGCGGGACGAATCGCACGAGAGGCACCCGCGGTGCGAAGCGGCTGCGGGCGGGGGCGTACTCTGTCTGGCGCCATGCCCTACGAGCCCCCAACTCACACCGTCGAGCGATCGCTGCGCGCCACGACCGGCGCCAAGATCATCGCAGGAGTGGACGAGGTCGGGCGCGGAGCCTGGGCCGGCCCGGTGAGCGTCTGCGCCGCCGTGACCGGACTGCGCCGCCCGCCCGCCGGACTCACCGACTCCAAGCTGCTGACCCCCAAGCGTCGCGACGAACTCGCCGCCGTGCTGAGCGACTGGGTCACCTGTCACGCCCTCGGCCACGCCAGTCCCGAGGAGATCGACGACCTGGGCATGACCGCCGCCCTGCGGCTGGCCGCCGTCCGCGCGCTGGAGGCCCTTCCGGTCCGGCCCGACGCGGTCATCCTCGACGGCAAGCACGACTACCTCGGCGCCCCTTGGAGGGTCCGTACGGTCATCAAGGGCGACCAGTCCTGCGTCGCCGTCGCCGCCGCCTCCGTCATCGCGAAGGTGAAGCGCGACACGATGATGGCCGAACTGGGCCTGGAACACGAGCACTTCGGCTTCGCGGACAACGCCGGTTACCCCTCACCGGTGCACCGCGCGGCCCTGGAGGAGTGGGGCCCGACCCCACATCACAGGGTGTCGTGGTCCTACATGGACGCCCTGCCCCGCTGGCAGCACCTGAAGAAGGTGCGTGTCACCCCCGAAGCAGCCGCTCTGGAGGCCGGTGGCCAACTCGGCTTCGACTTCTGAGCGGTACGGATGTGAATCCGGTACCCCCTGACATGTCCCGTACCTACGTTTGATAGACATCACTTCATGCCTCTCATCCCCGAGGAGCCTCAGATTCACGAGAGTGTCCCGGGTCCCCGCGCAACTCCGGCCGCCGGCCGCACCGCGTCGACCCCCCGTCCCGTACCTGGTCCCGGTCCCCGCCCCGCGCCTCCGCGCGGCGCCCCCGCGGCCAGCGCCCGTCCCGGCAAGCCCGGCCCCTCCCGCGGACCGGCCGCCGCCCCGCCCCCGCAGCGCACGGCTCCCAAGCCGGCCGCGCCGGGTGCCGCCGCTGCCGAAGCGCAGCTGCAGCTGATCCCCGCGCCGGCCGAGGGTGCCGTCGATGCCGCCGACGAGGCGGTCGACCTGCTGCTGGACTCCGGACGCGCCCCGAACGAGGTGCTCGTCCTGACCACCGGCGACCAGCACCCCTGGGCCACGCACGAGCTGTCCTTCGGCGAGGCGTCCTACTGGGCGCAGCACGACGCCGCGGACGACGTGTTCTACGCGGATGCCGGTGCCGAGCGCGCCAAGGGCCGTCCCGTGGTGGTCGTCGCGGTCAACGGCGGCTCGGACGACGCGGTCGCCAAGGCCCTGCCCGCCGCCATGGCCCGGGCCGGCGCCCTGCTGATCGTCTGCGGTGACCCGCAGCGCATCAACGCCCTCATCGGCGCGAAGGCGTAAGCGAGCCGGCTCGGAGCGACCCGGCCCGGTCACCAAGGCCGCCGGGCTCGCTCCGTACCGCCCGCTGTCCTCCGGCGTTCCCGACGCCGCCGGCCGCGCCCGGTGCACCGTACGGACGTGCCTGCGGCTGTCCGGAAGCGCGGGCCGGCCGTCCGTACCGGCTCAGCGGGCGGCAGTACGCCGACGGGCCTCCACCGCTCCGCCTCCCGTGCGCCGCGGTGGCCTCGCGGGCACACCGCCGCCGTGCCGCTCATGGGTCGGCTCCGACGGCTGAGGACGCTCCGGCCGTGACCCGATGTACGGCCTCCGCCCGCCGCGGCCTTCGCCGAACACCTGCCAGCCGTCGCGGGTCAGCGTGATGTAGGCGCCGCAGCGCAGCCCGTGCAACGTGCAGGCGTCGCGCAGCCCCCACATCCAGGCGCCGTCCGCCTCCGTCCACAACGGCTCGCCGTCGCGGCAGTAGAGCAGCACGGCCGTCCGTACCGGTACGCGTAACCGCAGATCGTGCGGTATCACCCGGCGCAGCTGCGTCAGCAGCGCGTTGCGGAAGTCCCAGCCGTCGGGCGCGTCCGTACGCAGGACGAAGGACGCGCTCGCCGTCACCCGCTCCTCCGGATCGAGCACCGCGACCACGGCGGTGGACGGTCCGGGCAGATGACGGTCATGGAGACCGGTGACGATCTCACGAGGGTTGCTCAGCAAGGGGATCGCCGCCGAGGCCCACTCCGAGGGCTCCAGCATCCGGCCCAGCCGGGCGGCCGATGTGGCCGAGGAAGGCTGGGACGTGGTCAGGGGCGCAGTGATGCCGAAGGTCACGGTCCTCCCTTCGTCGACGCGGCGGCAGCCGGAGCGGCCGGGCGCACCGTCGCACCACGACACACTCCTGTTGAGCCGCGGACGGCTGGAATGGGGAAGCACTCCGATTCTCGCGGTCGTACACGCATGCGGCAATGAAAAATCCGCCGCGGTGTTCCGGAATCGACGAGTGCGTCGTCCTCATCCTTCCCGCTCAGCCGCCCGCCGAAGCGCGCACCGGCGCACGAGCCTCTTTCCGCACAGGGCGACCTCAGGGAACACGGCCCCCGTCCGCCCGCCGGCCGTCGGACCTTGCGCCGGCCCCGATGGAGCGCCTGGCTCCCGGCAGCCGGCCTCGGTCAGCCCTGCACGGCGAGCACCAGCGGCAGTACACCTCCCGCCCCCGCCCGGCGCAGCAGCCGCGCGGCCACCGCGAGCGTCCAGCCGGTCTCGGTCGAGTCGTCCACGAGGAGCACCGGGCCGCCCGCTGCGCGCAGCGCCTCGGCGAGCTGCGGTGGAACGGCCAGCGCCCCGTCGAGGGCGCGCAGCCGCTGAGCGCTGTTCGACCGCGGCAGGGGGGTGTCGCCACCGGCATCCGTGTACGCGATCGAACCCAGCAGCGGCATCCGGCCGATCTCGGCCACCCGGGCGCCGAGGGACTCGATCAGCTGCGGCCTGGTACGGGAAGCCATGGTGACGACCCCGACGGGCCGGACGGGCGCTTCCGGATCACCGCTCGCCCAGCCGCCCGGCCCCTTCGCCCAGTCGGCCAGTACGCCGACCACGGCGTCGAGCACATCGGCCGGCACGGGACCGTCCGGGGCCTGCGGCGCGAGGAGCGGCCGCAGCCGGTTGCCCCAGCCGATGTCCGAGAGCCGGCCGAGGGCCCGCCCCGCCGCGGCCTGCTCACCCGCCGGGATGCGGCCCTTGAGGTCGACACCGATCGCGGGCAGTCCCGTCGGCCACATACGACGAGGCTCGACGACGACGCCCGCCCGGCCCAGTTCACCGCGCGCCGCGTCCAGCGCCGCGGGTGACACGTCGGCGGTGAACCGCGGCCCCGCGCAGTTGTCGCAGCGGCCGCAGGGCGCCGCGCCCTCGTCGTCCAGCTGCCGCTGCAGGAACTCCATCCGGCAGCCGGCGGTCGCGGCGTACTCACGCATCGCCTGCTGTTCGGCCTCCCGCTGCCGCGCCACCCATGCGTACCGCTCCGCGTCGTACGTCCACGGCTGTCCCGTGGCGGTCCAGCCGCCCTTGACCCGCCGGACCGCGCCGTCCACGTCGAGGACCTTCAGCATCGTCTCCAGGCGGGAGCGGCGCAGCTCCACCAGAGGCTCCAGCGCGGGCAGCGACAGCGGCCTGTCGGCGTGGGCGAGCACGTCGATCGTCCGGCGCACGAGCTCCTCGGGAGGGAAGGCGATGGAGGCGAAGTACTCCCAGATCGCCTGGTCCTCCCGGCCGGGCAGCAGCAGCACCTCGGCATGCTCCACGCCACGCCCGGCACGGCCGACCTGCTGGTAGTACGCGATGGGAGAGGACGGTGAACCGAGGTGGACGACGAACCCCAGGTCGGGCTTGTCGAACCCCATACCGAGCGCGGAGGTGGCGACCAGCGCCTTGACGCGGTTGGCGAGCAGATCCTCCTCGGCCTGCTGGCGGTCCGCGTTCTCGGTCTTGCCGGTGTACGAGGCGACCGTGTGCCCGCACTGCCGCAGGAAGGCCGTCACCTCCTCGGCGGCGGCCACCGTGAGCGTGTAGATGATCCCGGAGCCCGGGAGATCGTTCAGATGCTCGGCGAGCCAGGCCATGCGGTGCGCGGCATCGGGCAGCTGGAGCACGCCCAGGCTCAGGCTCTCCCGGTCCAGCGGGCCGCGCAGGACCAGGGCGTCCGAGCTGCCGCCGGTGCCGAGCTGCTCGGCCACGTCGGCGGTCACCCGGGCATTGGCCGTAGCCGTCGTGGCCAGGACCGGGACGCCCGGCGGCAGATCGGCGAGCATCGTACGCAGCCGGCGGTAGTCGGGCCGGAAATCATGGCCCCAGTCCGAGATGCAGTGCGCCTCGTCGACCACCAGCAGACCGGTCGCAGCGGCGAGCTTGGGCAGCACCTGGTCGCGAAAGTCCGGATTGTTCAGCCGCTCCGGACTCACCAGCAGCACATCCACCTCGCCCGCCGCCACCTCGGCCTGGACGGTGTCCCACTCCTCGGTGTTGGAGGAATTGATCGTGCGCGCGCGGATGCCCGCCCGCGCGGCCGCCTCGACCTGGTTGCGCATCAGCGCCAGCAGCGGCGAGACGATCACCGTCGGGCCGCTGCCGCGCTGCCGCAGCAGCGCGGTCGCGACGAAATACACCGCCGACTTGCCCCAGCCCGTGCGCTGCACCACCAGCGCGCGGCGATGGTCGGCGACCAGCGCCTCGATCGCCCGCCACTGATCCTCGCGCAGCCGGGCGGTGCCGCCCGGATCCCCGACGAGACGGGAGAGGACGGCATCGGCCGAGGCACGCAGCTGTTCGTTGCTCATGACTCCATGCAACCCGATGCCACTGACACCGCGCGACCGGCCGCATCGTCCTGTGGACAACTCCCGTCACCCGCGAGTTATCCACAGGGGTCGCAGCGGCGCGGCGAACCACGGCACCTTCGACCCATGACCCACCACATCGAGCCGGCCAACCCGGCAGACCCCCGCCCCACCACTTCCCGGAACACCCCCGAGACCCGGGTGACCCTGCGCGGCCCCGCCGAACTCGCGGACGCTCTGCCGTACTTGCTCGGCTTCTATCCCGACGACAGCGTCGTCCTCGTCGCCCTCCACGGCGATCGCGGACGCTTCGGCGGCCGGGTCCGGCTCGGCATTCCCACCGACACCGGCCAGTGGCCCTACATCGCCGACCAGCTCGCCGACTGCCTGATCACCTCGGGCCGGGAGCGCGGTACGCCGCCCAGCGGCATCATCGCCTTCCTCTGCCAGGACCCGTCGACCGCCGAGACCGGCCGGGAAGTACGGGACCGCCTCGAACCGCTCGCCCAGCGACTGCGCATCGCCTGCGGCAGCCGGGACGTCCCCGTCATGGAAGCCCTGTGCATCTCCCACGGTCATTTCTGGTCCTACGTCTGCCCCGACGAGCGCTGCTGCCCCGCCGCCGGCACACCCCTCGCCGTGCCCGGTACGTCCGTCATGGCAGCGGCCGCCGCCTACTCCGGCGTCCAGGTCCGCGGATCGCTCAAGGAGATCGAAGCCCGGTTGTCCCCGCTGACCGGCTCCCGCGCTGTTGACCAGGTCAAAGCCCTCGACGCCGCGGCGGCCGCGCTCGTCCCGCGCATGCTCTCGACCCAGGACCCCCAAACGGTACGAGAAGAGACCCTCGCCCTCCTCACGCGCGCCCTCCACACCTTCCGCGACGACCCGCCGTCCGGCAGCCACCGCGCCAAGGACGCCTGCGACGACGCCCTCCTCAGCCATGGCGAGGCCGCCGAGATGATCCTCGGGCTCCAGGACCGCCTCACCAGGGACCGTGCCGCCGCGTGGATGGAGGGCCCGGACGCCGCGCCGGCCCTGCGGCTCTGGCGCGCGCTGGCCCGTCGCTGCCCCGACGCCTATGAAACCCATGCCGCCGCCCCGCTCACCCTGGCCGGCTGGGTCTCCTGGGCGACCGGCGACGCGGCTTCCGCCCGGGTGGCCCTGTGCCGCGCCCTCACCCTCGACCCCGACTACCTCTTCGCCCAGCTCCTCCACCGTGGCCTGGACGAAGACCTCGACCCCGAGAAACTCCGCCGCTGCCTTCGTGCCACGGCCCGCCCCGCAGCCTCTGCAGCCACCCCCGGGGCCGACACCATCCCTGGGACCGACTCCATCTCCGGGGCCGGCACCGCGCCGGAGCCGGAGCAGGCGACGAGCCGCACATCCGACACCCCCGCCGACCTGCCCACCACCGCTGACGACGAGTCCGGCAGCGGAACGACCGCCCCGCGCACCGGCCGCACACCGTTCCGCCGCCCGCGCCTCGATCGCCCTGCGGGCCCCCGAGCGCGCACCCGCCCCGCGGCCCGCCCTCACACAGGCCGCCCCCATCCGCGTACCGGTCCCACGGGAGGCCGCCGGGACGACCGGAGCCCACGATGAGCCCGCCCGAGCACGCATTCCGGCGTGACCTGCGCATCGGCCGCAGCGTTTCCCTATGTGGCGCAGACCGTCCGGAATCCCCACCCTCTCAGGGAGCACCCCCCATGGCAGGCATGTTCCCCACCACTCCGCAAACCCACCCGGCCCCCGCACGGCAACGCGCCGCGCCCCCTCCCCGGCCACCCGAGCCACAACCCGTCCACACCGCCCTGACCTGCGTCGCGCTGCCCGCGCTCGTCATCTCCTCCAGCACCCACGGGCAGCTCACCGGCAGCGGCATGGAAGGGTTCTACCTCTCCGGCAGACGTGTGCTCGCCCGCTGCGTCCTACGAGTGGCAGGCGCCCAGCCGCTCACCGTGCAGGCCAAGCAGCTGGGCGCCGACCGCGTCCGCTTCACGGGCACCATCCGTACGCCACACGATCCCGGGCCCGACCCCGGCCTCCTCGTCGAGCGCCTGCGCAATGCCGACGGCACCGAACGCATCACCCTGCACAACAACACTCCACGAGTCCTGCGCCTCCCATTGGAGATCACCTTCGCCACCGACCTCGCCGAGCTGAGCGCCGTCGCCCTCGGGCTCCCCGGGCCCGACCTGCCCGCCTCCGTCCATGACGCCGGACTGCGCTGGACCAGCGACACGGTCCACGCCACCGTCACGGCGGATCCGCCGCCGGACGACGCGCTCGCCGCTGCCGGGCTGCTCCGCTGGGGCCTGGAACTGCCACCCGGCGCCCACCGCGCCGTCGAACTGCGTATCCGCGGCGGCGCCACCGGGCCGGCGCGCCCGGCATCCACAGGCGGCGCCGTTCCCACGCACACCGGAGCGAGTGCCGCTCGCCCGCCCCGCCCTTGGTCGGCCGCCCGGCTCCGGTGCGACGACCCCCGTGCCGGAACCCTGCTCGCCACCGCGCTCGACGATCTGCACGGCCTGCTGATCCGGGACCCCTCGGTTCCTGCCGACACCGGACTCGCGGCCGGTGTGCCCTGGCGGTGCGGTCCGGCCCCGGCCGAAGCCCTGGCCGCGGCCCGCATGCTCCTCCCGCTGGGCACCAGGCTCGCCGCGAGCACCCTCCGCACCCTCGCCCGCAGCCAACATGCGGACCCAGGGCCGGATTTCGGACGAATCCCTGGCCCCTTGCGCGACGCCGGCCCGTATGCACCGCCGAGTTGTACGGGCATCGAGGCGACCCTGCTGTTCCCCGCAGTCCTCGCCGAGGCCCGTCGGTGGGGCCTGCCCGCCCCCGAAGTCGAACGGCTGCTGCCCGCCGCCGAACGATGCCTCGCCTGGCTGCGCCGTACGGCAGAGCCTGCCTCCGATGCCACGGCTCGCGCCGGGTACGTACCTGATCCGGCGCCCGCCGGTCCCTACCGCTGCGAGACGCAGGCGCACGCCCACCGTGCCGCACTGCTCGGCGCCGACCTCCTCGAAGCCTGCAACCGCCCCGGAGCCGACGCGCTCCGTGACTGGGCCGCCGAACTGCGCCGCTGCTTCCGGGAGGACTTCTGGATCGACGACCCCGGCGGTGGCCGCCCCGCTGCCCTGTGCGCGCCCGACGGGCGATCGCTCACGCGCCTCGTGTCCGGCGCCGCTCACCTCCTGGACACCGGACTGCTCGGCGGTGGGACGCACGCCCCCGGTCTGCTGGACGGCGTCCGCACGGAACAGGTCGCGAAACTGCTGAACAGCCCCGTACTGGACACCGGATGGGGGCTGCGCGGCCTCGGCAGCAAGGAGGACGGCTACAACCCCTTCGGCCACCGCAGCGGGGCGGTCCGGGTCCAGGAGACCGCCGTCGCCGCGTCGGCGCTGGCAGCCGCGGGCCGCGAAGCGGAAGCGACGTCGTTGATCAGAGGGCTGCTGGACGCCGCGGAGAGCTTCGGGTACCGCCTTCCGGAGATGTACGCGGGGCAGCAGCGCACGGGTGACGGCGCTCCCGTGCCGCATCCCACGGCCTGCCGACCGGCCGCGGTGGCGGCCGCCGGCGCGGTGTACGCCCTTCTCACCCTGGTGGGCATCCGCCCGGACGTCCCGGGCGGCACGCTCGCCGTACGGCCGTTCGCAGGCACGCCCCTGGGCGCCATGCATGTCACCGGTCTGGCCGTTGCGGAGCAGCCTTTCTCCGTACATGTCAGCAGCCGTGGCCTGGGAATGGTGGAGGAGGCGGCAGATGGCCTGCAACTGGGGGCGTGAAGCAGAGGACGGCCTGTTTATCGTCAAGCGGACGACTATGATCGCGACATGCCTCCCTACGACCCGTCGGCCTTCCCCCCGTTCGCCGTCACCGTCGATCTGGTCGTGCTCACCGTGCGCAAACACGCGCTGTGCGCGTTGGCCGTGCGTCGCGGTGAGTCACCGTTCCAGGGGCGGTGGGCGCTGCCCGGTGGATTCGTACGGGCCGACGAGGATCTGGAGACCGCGGCGGCCAGGGAACTCGCCGAGGAGACCGGCCTGCACGCGCACGGCCCCGCGGGCCCCCAGCCGGTCCCCGGTGCCCACCTCGAACAGCTCGCCACGTACGGAGACCCCAAGCGCGACCCGAGGATGCGGGTGGTCAGCGTCGCCCACCTGGTGCTCGCCCCCGACCTGCCCGCCCCGCGGGCGGGCGGCGATGCGCACAGCGCCCGCTGGGCCCCCGTCGACACGCTGCTGGAGCAGGAGAACGGCCTCGTCCGGGACGGCGAACAGGCCGCGCCCCTGGCCTTCGACCACGCGCGCATCCTCGGGGACGGCGTCGAACGGGCCCGCTCCAAGATCGAGTACTCCTCGCTCGCCACCGCGTTCTGCCCGCAGGAGTTCACCGTCGGGGAGCTGCGCCGGGTGTACGAAGCGGTCTGGGGCGTGGCCCTGGATCCCCGGAACTTCCACCGCAAGGTGACCGGCACGCCAGGGTTCCTCGTCCCGACCGGCGGTACGACGACCCGTCAGGGAGGCCGCCCGGCCCAGCTGTTCAGGGCGGGAGGCGCCACGCTCCTGAATCCGCCCATGCTCCGCCCCGAGGTATGAGTCGAGGAGGGGGCCTGCTCCGTCCGGAGGTGTGAGCAGGAGTCCTTCCGGGGGCACGAGCACAGCAAGCAGCTCGACATTGCGGTCAAATGGGACATTCCGGGTTACCGTGGCGGGGTGAGTCCTCCAGTCCCCGCAGCGCTCGCATCCGCCCTCACCCTCCCGTCCGGCCCCACCCTCCCGTACGGCCCTGCTCTCGCGCTCTCCCCGAGCGCCGTCGTCCCACCTGTCCCGGCTCCTGCCCTCGGGCCCGTTGCCGGGCGGCTGTGGACCGAGCGAGGTCTGCGATGATCCAGGCCGTCGGACTGACCAGCGAAGCCCGTCGCGGCCTGCCACCGGCCGTCGACGACCTGAGCTTCGAGGCGCCGGCCGGTGAGGTCACCGTCCTCCTGGGAGCCAGGGGAGCGGGCAAGACCACGGCCCTGCGTCTGATGCTGCGGATGGAGCGAGGGAGAGGCATCACCCTCTTCCGCGGCCGTACCCTGCACCGCCTGCCGAATCCGGCGCGGGAGCTGGGCGTGCTGCTCGGCGACGTACCGGGCCACCCCGCTCGTACGGCCCGGTCGCACCTGAGGATGCTCACCGCGGCGGCCGGGGTCCCGCCGGACCGTGCCGAGGAGGTCCTGGAGATCGTCGGCCTCAGTGGCCTGGAGGAGCAGCGGCTGGGCGAGTTCTCGCGGGGGATGGACCGTCGGCTGGGTATGGCGGCTGCGCTGCTCGGCGATCCGCACACGCTGATTCTGGACGAACCGGCTGACGGGGTCTCGCCCCGCGAGGCGGCATGGCTGTACGGACTGCTGCGGGGGTTCGCCGCGCAGGGCGGAAGCGTGCTCGTCACGGCTTCGGACGCCAAGGCCGCCGCCCGCCTGGGTGACCGGATCGTCACGATCGAGGACGGCAGGCTGGTCGCTGACCAGGAGGTCGGGGCCTTCGCGCACACGCGACTGCGGCCACGCGTCAGCGTGCAGACCCCGCACGCCGACCGGCTGGCGGCGATCCTGGTCGACGAGTGGCAGCGCGCCGACCCGGCCGTGGACCCGCGTGCGGAACAGGCGCTGGAGGTCGTACGGGAGAGCGGTAATCGCATCGCCGTGTACGGGAGCAGCTGCGCGCTGGTGGGGGACACGGCGTTCCGGCACGGCATCCTGATGCATCAGCTCGCGGACGAGGTGGGCGACGCGAGGCCGGTCATCCCCCTCAACCGGACCGACGGCCGGCCGGCGACGAGGCTGACGGCCGGTCATGGAGCGGTGGTGACCGCGGAGGCCGGCAAGGGCGAGGAAGAGTACGAGAAGAACGACGCCAGGTACGCGGAGGCGTACTCCGACGCCGGCGGCTCAGGGGCCCCCGTCGAGGCGAACGCCGAAGCGCACACTGGGACGAGCACCGGGGCGAACGCCGGGACGAGTACGGGGACGAGTGCAGAGACGAGCACCGAGGCGAACGCCGAGACGAGTGCCGGGACGAGCACCGAGGTGACCGCTCAGGCGCACACCGGAACGACCAGGGAGCGCCGGTACACCGGTGAAGTGGTGCGCAGGGACGCCGGAGGGCACTGTGCGCTCGTCTCCTGGCCCGGTGGTGAGCAGGGTCCGGGGCGGGCCGGCGGCCTCGCGGGGGCGGGAAGGGGCGTCACCGCGTCGGGACGGGCCCTCTCGGTGGCGGATCGCGGCAGCGAACTCACCACGACGCTCGAACTTCCGGTCGTGTCCGCCGACGACAGCAGCGGCGCCTCGACCGGGAAGTCGCCCGTCATCCCGCCGCATGGAACGCCGCATGGAACGCCGCATGGAACAGCGGCCGAGGAGACGGCCGACGGCGCGGCTCCTCGTACGCCGCGCCCCTCTTCGACCGTGCGCGGCAGGATTCAGGCAGCTCGGCTGGAGTTGCCGCGGCTGCCCGCACCGGGACCGGCGTGGCCGGTGCGTTACGAGGTGCGGCGCGCGGCCAGTGACCGTACGGCGCGGGGCGTAGGGCTGCTCGTACTGGTGGTCTCGCTCGCTCTGGCGTGGGTGCTGGCGCGCGGCGGTGACGTGTCGGCGGCACGCGCGCTGGCGGGGTGGCCGGACCGGCTGCCGTTCCCGCCCGCCGCAGTGGGGGCCGGGCTGATCGGAGCGCTCGCGTTCGGGCAGGAGTTCCGGTACCCGGCGCTGGCGCCGGAACAGGGCTCCGTGCCGCGCCGGTTGCGGTTGCTGGGTGCCAAGCTGCTGGTCAGCGCGGTGAGCGTGCTCTTCCTGGCGATCACTTCAGCCTTCGTCAACGGTGTGACCGTGGGTTATGTCTTCGGTGTGCAGGCGCTGCCGTCGGTCGCCGACTGGCCGCTTCTCTCGCTCGGTTGGGGCGCCCTTCTGGTAGGGGCCGCATGGGCGGGCCTCCTGGCGGCCGGGATCTTCCGGTCGACGGCCATGGGATTGGCGGCGGTACTGGCGGTGCCCGTCGCCGTGGTTCCGCTCGTACAGGGAGTGTTGAGCGATCCGACGACGCGATCGGTGGTCGGTTTCCCGGCGCGGATGCAGGCGACGGCCGCGGTCCGGTGGCCGTCCGGAGTCGGCGAGCTGACCGACACCGCGTGGCGGCTGGCGGCGCAGCCGGTGGTCGGTGCGATGGGGGTTTCACTCGCTGTCCTGCTCTGCGCGTATGTCCTGACGGCCCTGCGGAGAAGGGTGGGGTGAGGCGCGCGGCGAAGCGCGAGCCGGGCATCGGGTGAGAAGGCGAAGAACAGGGGAAAGTCGAGGTGAGGGCCGGTGAGGGACAGGCCGGGCGCGGCGCGAACGCATGAGGTGCCGACACCTTCGGTGCTGTGAACTGCGCGAACTGTCTAGAAGTTCGCGCAATGCGTCTGGTTCCTTCCGATAAAGCGTCAATTGTAGGGTGATGGGCGATCACCCTTTCGTGTGCTTTTCACCAAAGACCTCAAGGCTCTCCGGCACGTCGCCGACAAAGGATGCGTGAGTACCCTTGCGCACACCATGATGACCGCGACTCGCCCCGCCGACTCCGGCCTCACCGGCCCGGGCGAGCTCGACCGCTACCCCTACGCCGACGCCGTCGGCGGCGAGCGCGCCGACCGCGTGGCTCCCGTATGGGACGGCCATGACAGCGAGATGGGCCGGGTCGGCCGCCGCACCGCCGGCAGCCGCGGCCGTGGCCTGCACGGCCAACTGGTCCAGCAGCTCGGCCAGATGATCGTCTCCGGTGACCTCGGGGCCGACCGTCCGCTCGTACCCGAAGAGATCGGCCAGCGCTTCGAGGTCTCCCGCACCGTCGTCCGTGAATCGCTGCGCGTCCTGGAGGCCAAGGGCCTGGTCAGCGCGCGCCCGAACGTCGGCACCCGGGTCCGCCCGGTCAGCGACTGGAACCTCCTCGACCCCGACATCATCGAGTGGCGGGCGTACGGGCCCCAGCGTGACGACCAGCGCCGGGAGCTGTGCGAGCTGCGCTGGACCATCGAGCCGCTCGCCGCCCGTCTCGCGGCCGGGCACGGCCGCGAGGACGTACAGCAGCGCCTCGCCGACATGGTCGAGATCATGGGTCATGCAGCGGCGCAGGGCGACTCCCTGACGTTCGCCCGCGCGGACGCGGAGTTCCACTCGCTGCTCCTCCAGCTCACCGGTAACCGCATGCTGGAGCACCTCTCCGGCATCGTCTCCGCAGCCCTCCAGGTCTCCGGCGGCTCGTCCCTCGGCTGCGAGCACCCCGTGGAGACGTCCGTCGGCCAGCACATGAAGATCATCGACGCGATCGGTGCGGGCGACGCGGCCGGCGCGGAGGCCGCGATGCGCCAGCTCCTCGCGAGCGACGGGGAAACCGGGGTGCCCGGCGCGGGCGGTGGAGCGGATCACGTGGTGCCCGCACCCCGCGAGCACTGAAGACGCCGCTCTGCCGCGTGCGCCGAGCGCCGAGCGGGGCCGGGCCCAGCCAGTGACACTCCGGGCTCCCACCCGGCAGAAACCGTACGCCGTGCTGCATTCCGCACCTCGCGCCCCGCATCCGCACCCGCACCCGACCGGCCGCTCTCGGCGGAGGCGCCTTCGCCTCCGCGGGGCGAAGGCCGAGGCGCCCGCCCGCCGGACCCCTCCCGCGAGGCGCCTGCACGAAGGCCCGCGACGCGGCATGAGCAGCAGCGCACGACGAACGGCAAGCAGCAGGCGGCAAGCAGCACGCGACACGGCCCGGCAGCCCAGCCGGCGATCGCTCGATGCAGCGGAGCAGCGGTACGGCGAAGCAAGGATGCGCCACACGCACCGCACGTATCGCACGCAGGACAAGGGAGAAGAAGGATGGACCGCGTACGTGCCGCAGGGCCCGTACGCGTCAGTGGGGCGGTCGCCGGACAGTACGTCGCCGGGCGGCGGTGCGCCGCCGAACCGTCCGTCGCCGCGCGGAGCGGCCGACTGCCCGGCCGCGCCGCCCGCGCAGTCGTCGGCGCGGCGAAAGGTACCGGCGCCGGCCGCCCGCCCGGCCTCCCCCTCGCTTCTCTCGAGGCCCGGGGTCAGCGGGGGCACCGTCTATCGCCGGTTTCCCTCCAGTACGCCCCCACATCGCTGGAAATGCGGCGTTATGGGGTGTGACTCGGGCCACGCGGATTGGGCGTAACGCTCTGCGGGGAAGCGCGATGACTTAAGAGGTGATAGCCGAGGAGGGAATACGGCGACCGTTCGCGGCGCTGTTCAACTCCCTGGTTGCCCTTGCGCCGTCGGCCCACCCCCGTCGACGGTCGTCGGCTCCGGTCCATAGTGGACGGGGTCGGAAGCCGTTTCCATCGTTCCGAGAGGTTGTTCGTGTCGGCCAGCACATCCCGTACGCTCCCGCCGGAGATCGCCGAGTCCGAGTCTGTGATGGCGCTCATCGAGCGGGGAAAGGCTGATGGGCAGATCGCCGGCGATGACGTGCGTCGGGCCTTCGAGGCTGACCAGATTCCGCCAACCCAGTGGAAGAACGTTCTGCGCAGCCTCAACCAGATCCTCGACGAGGAGGGTGTGACGCTGATGGTCAGTGCCGCAGAGGCGCCCAAGCGCACCCGCAAGAGCGTCGCAGCGAAGAGTCCGGCAAAGCGCACCGCCACCAAGACCGTCGCGGCCAAGACGGCCGCGGTGAAGAAGACCACCGCGGCCGCGCCGGCCATGCCCCTGGCCTCGGCCGCGGCGGCGGACGGGCCCGGTGCCGAGGCGGAGCCCGCCCCGGCGAAGAAGGCGACGGCCAAGAAGGCCACCGCCAAGAAGGCGACGGCCAAGAAGACGGCCGCGAAGAAGACGACGGCGAAGAAGGCCGCCAAGAAGGACGCCGTCGACGAGATCCTCGAAGAGGAGAACCTCGAGGAGACCCCGGCGGCTGCGCCGGGCAAGGGCGACGCGCCCGAGGCGGCCGAGGGCACCGAGGCCGCGGGTTTCGTGCTGTCGGACGAGGACGAGGACGACGCCCCCGCGCAGCAGGTCGCCGCGGCCGGCGCCACCGCCGACCCGGTCAAGGACTACCTCAAGCAGATCGGCAAGGTCCCGCTGCTCAACGCCGAGCAGGAGGTCGAGCTCGCCAAGCGCATCGAGGCGGGCCTGTTCGCCGAGGACAAGCTGGCGAACTCCGACAAGCTCGCGCCGAAGCTGAAGCGTGAGCTGGAGATCATCGCCGAGGACGGGCGCCGCGCCAAGAACCACCTGCTGGAGGCCAACCTCCGTCTCGTGGTCTCCCTGGCCAAGCGCTACACCGGCCGCGGCATGCTCTTCCTGGACCTGATCCAGGAGGGCAACCTCGGTCTGATCCGTGCGGTCGAGAAGTTCGACTACACCAAGGGTTACAAGTTCTCCACGTACGCGACGTGGTGGATCCGCCAGGCGATCACCCGCGCCATGGCCGACCAGGCGCGTACGATCCGTATCCCTGTGCACATGGTCGAGGTCATCAACAAGCTCGCCCGTGTGCAGCGCCAGATGCTCCAGGACCTGGGCCGCGAGCCCACCCCGGAGGAGCTGGCCAAGGAGCTCGACATGACCCCCGAGAAGGTCATCGAGGTCCAGAAGTACGGCCGCGAGCCCATCTCGCTGCACACCCCGCTGGGCGAGGACGGCGACAGCGAGTTCGGTGACCTCATCGAGGACTCCGAGGCCGTCGTGCCGGCCGACGCGGTCAGCTTCACTCTTCTGCAGGAACAGCTCCACTCGGTCCTTGACACGCTCTCGGAGCGTGAGGCGGGTGTCGTCTCGATGCGCTTCGGCCTCACCGACGGCCAGCCCAAGACGCTGGACGAGATCGGCAAGGTCTACGGCGTCACGCGTGAGCGTATCCGTCAGATCGAATCCAAGACGATGTCGAAGCTGCGGCACCCCTCGCGTTCGCAGGTGCTGCGCGACTACCTCGACTGACGTCGCAGGTCAAAGGGCATACGGGCCCGGTCACCCGCTACGGCGGGTGGCCGGGCCCTCGGCGTGTCCGGGGTGCGGCGCGCGACGCGCTGACTCACTCTGGGTGTACGCAAGCTCCCCCAGAGTCAGGAGTCGGTATGCGCAACCGCACCCGCGCTGTCACCACGGTCCTCGCCGTCATTGCGCCGGTCGTCGCCGCGCTCGGGGTGCCGGGGCCAGCTGCCGCCGACAGCGTCATCGTCGGGGGGCGGCAGGTGTCGGCTTCGTCGAGCCCCTGGGTCGTGGCGCTGTCGAGCCGCGAGCGCTTCGGGGACGAACGCTCCGGGCAGTTCTGCGGTGGTGTCCTGGTGGGTCCTTCGACGGTACTGACCGCAGCGCATTGCATGGGCAAGGACGTGCTGGGCGCGTCGCCGGACGCGGTGCAGGACCTGCGAGTGATCGTCGGGCGTACCGATCTGCGGGGTCAGACGGGCAGGGAGATGGCGACCCGCAGCGTCTGGATCAATCCCTCCTACGACGCGACCACGAATGCCGGGGACTTCGCCGTGGTGAAGCTGCGCGGGACCGCTCCCGTGCGGGCGCTGCCGATGGCGGGCACGTACGACCGCGCCTACCGGCCGGGTACGTCGGCGGCGGTCTACGGGTGGGGTGACACGACCGGGAACGGTACGTATTCGTCGGTGCTGCGCGCGGCACAGGTGCAGGTCATGCAGGACTCGTCCTGCCGACGGGCCTACCCGAAGAGCGTGGACGGTACGTACGACCCGGCCTCGATGCTGTGCGCGGGCACGGAGCGGGGTGGGCACGACGCCTGTCAGGGGGACAGCGGCGGACCGCTCGTGGCGAACGGCCGGCTGGTGGGACTGGTCTCCTGGGGCACCGGCTGCGGTGAGCCGGGCAAGCCGGGTGTTTACACCCGTGTCTCCGCCGCCAAGCAGGCGGTGATGGCCCAGGGCGGCTCAGGCGGCTTCGCGGGCCGCGGGTGACGAAGGGGGCAGGAGGGTGGCTGGGAAGCCGTGTGAGGGCCCGGGGCGTCCCTCGACGGGGGGAAGTCCCGGGCGGGGCGGTGCGGGCCCCTGACGGGGCCACGGACGCCGGACGCCGTGGGTCAGGTGAGGACGAGTACGAGTGCGGGCGGCCTCCCCGGCGTGATACCGGGGGAAACCGCCCGCGCACGGCTCGTAGCCGTTACTCGCTCGTCGTCGGTGCGATGTGTCAGCGTTCCTCTTCGGACGCGGACGCCGGAGTGGCGGTCAGCCGCTCCGTCTCGTCCTGTATCTCCGCGGCGATCTTCTTGAGTTCTGGCTCGAACTTGCGACCGTGGTGGGCGCAGAAGAGCAGTTCGCCGCCGGACATCAGGACGACGCGCAGATATGCCTGTGCGCCGCAGCGGTCGCAGCGGTCAGCGGCCGTCAGCGGGCTCGCGGGGGTCAGAACAGTAGTCACGTCGCCTCTTCTCTAGCTCGACGAGCTGTCGTACCAGGGTCAACATCCAACCAGGCCGAAAACGTTCCCGCTCGTGGCTTTTCCTCGAAATTTTTTTTCCGAGGTGGCCGGGTGCTGCCGGGTGGCGGCGAATGAGCCGTATTGCGTGGTGGTCTTCAAGGGGTCTGTCGGGCCTTGTCCTCGCCGGCTGGGTTGCCGGTCGTTGATGAGGACGTGCCCGGAGCCTAAATGGTTCATGCCTCGAAGGGAACGTGATGTTCACGTCACGCACACGAGGAATAGAACGTACGAGCGAAAACCTACTAGCATGGGCCCGCTTACGGGTGGCGTCACATCGGCTCTACCGGGCCTCGGTACCCTCTGACCGGCGACACCGCCACACCAGGGTCCGCGGAACGCGGACCGCCAGAAATTCAGCGAGGAGCGAACCGCGTGACCGCCGAGATGTCCGTGCCGTCCACCGCCGTGCTGACCGGGGCAGACCGGGACGGATCCAACTACACCGCGCGGCACCTGCTCGTACTGGAGGGCCTGGAGGCCGTCCGCAAGCGCCCCGGCATGTACATCGGCTCCACCGACAGCCGCGGTCTGATGCACTGCCTGTGGGAAATCATCGACAACTCCGTCGACGAGGCCCTGGGCGGCTACTGCGACCGCATCGAGGTCGTCCTGCACGACGACGGCTCCGTGGAGGTCAAGGACAACGGCCGCGGCATTCCCGTCGATGTCGAGCCGAAAACCGGCCTCAGCGGCGTCGAGGTCGTCATGACCAAGCTGCACGCCGGCGGCAAGTTCGGCGGCGGTTCCTACGCGGCCTCCGGCGGCCTGCACGGCGTCGGCGCGTCCGTGGTCAACGCCCTCTCCGCCCGCCTGGACGTGGAGGTCGACCGCAACTCCAAGACCCACTCGATCAGCTTCCGGCGCGGCGTCCCGGGCATCTTCACCGAGTCGGGCCCCGAGGCGCCCTTCGACCCCACCGGCGGCCTCATCAAGGGCAAGCGCATCCCGAAGACGCGTACGGGCACCCGGGTGCGCTACTGGGCCGACCGTCAGATCTTCCTCAAGGACGCCAAGCTCTCCCTGGAGACGCTGCACGCCCGCGCCCGCCAGACCGCCTTCCTCGTGCCCGGCCTCACCCTCGTCGTACGGGACGAGCGCGGCATCGAGTCCGAGGGCCCGACCGAGGAGACCTTCCACTACGACGGCGGCATCAGCGAGTTCTGCGAGTACCTCGCCCAGGACAAGGCCGTCTGCGACGTGCTGCGCCTCTCGGGGCAGGGCACCTTCAAGGAGACCGTGCCGGTCCTGGACGACCGCGGCCACATGACGCCCACCGAGGTGACCCGGGAGCTCGGCGTGGACGTCGCGCTGCGCTGGGGCACCGGGTACGACACGACCATCAAGTCGTTCGTGAACATCATCGCCACCCCGAAGGGCGGCACCCACGTCACGGGTTTCGAACGTTCCGTGACCAAGACGGTCAATGAGGTACTGCGCTCGGCCAAGTTGCTGCGCGTCGCCGAGGACGACATCGTCAAGGACGACGCCCTCGAAGGCCTCACCGCGGTCGTCACCGTCCGGCTGGCCGAGCCCCAGTTCGAGGGCCAGACCAAGGAAGTGCTCGGTACGTCGGCGGCCAACCGCATCGTTGCCAACGTGGTGGCCAAGGAACTCAAGGCGTTCCTGACCTCCACCAAGCGCGACGCGAAGGCGCAGGCCCGCGCCGTACTGGACAAGGCCGTGGCCGCCGCCCGTACCCGTATCGCCGCCCGGCAGCACAAGGAGGCGCAGCGCAGAAAGACCGCGCTGGAGTCCTCCTCGCTGCCCGCCAAGCTGGCCGACTGCCGCAGTGACGACGTCGACCGCAGTGAACTGTTCATCGTCGAGGGTGACTCGGCGCTCGGTACGGCCAAGCTCGCCCGCAATTCGGAGTTCCAGGCGCTGCTGCCGATCCGCGGCAAGATCCTGAACGTCCAGAAGTCCTCGGTCTCGGACATGCTGAAGAACGCCGAGTGCGGCGCGATCATCCAGGTGATAGGGGCCGGCTCGGGCCGCACCTTCGACATCGACGCGGCCCGCTACGGCAAGGTCATCTTCCTCGCCGACGCCGATGTCGACGGCGCGCACATCCGTACCCTGCTGCTCACGCTCTTCCAGCGGTACATGCGCCCGATGATCGAACAGGGCCGGGTCTTCTCCGCCGTGCCGCCGCTGCACCGCGTGGAGCTGATCAACCCCAAGAAGGGCCAGGACAAGTACATCTACACGTACTCGGACAACGAACTGCGGCAGACCCTGCTGGAACTCCAGCGCAAGAAGGTCCGTTTCAAGGACAGCATCCAGCGCTACAAGGGCCTGGGCGAGATGGACGCCGACCAGCTCGCCGAGACCACGATGGACCCGCGCCACCGCACCCTGCGCCGGATCAACATCAGCGACCTGGAAGCCGCCGAGAAGGCGTTCGACCTGCTCATGGGCAACGAGGTCGCGCCGCGCAAGGAGTTCATCACCAACTCCGCCGCGTCGCTGGACCTCTCCCGCATCGACACCTGAGCACCGCCTCGCGAGAGGGCCGTCCACCCACGGGTGGACGGCCCTCGCCGCATCTCCACCCGGGTCCCACCCGCGGGCCGATCCGTACGCCGCCGCGCGTTCCTAGCGTGGGAAGCGTCGAAATCGTCCCCGCAAACGGAGGCTCGAATGGGCGGCGCGCCCGCAATCCTCGTCATCGCGGCGGTCGCCGCCCTCGTCGTCGTCCGGCAGTTCGGCGCGCGGAAGGTCGCCGCGGACCGCAGGAGCTGGTGGGTGCTCCCCGCCGTACTGGGCTACGTGGCGCTCAGCCGGTCCGGTGGCTCGGTGCTGGACCCCGCCCACCCCGCCGGCTCCGCGGTCCTCCTCGGCGCCGGTATCGCCGCCGGGCTCGCCACGGGCGCGGGGGTCGCCTGGACCACGCGCCTGTGGACCGACCAGGACGGCGTGGTGTGGTCCAAGGGACGCGCCGTGACGGCCGTGGTCTGGGTGGTGGGCGTCGCCGTACGCCTCGGCCTCGTGGGCATCGGCGCGCTCCTCGGCGTCCATCTGAACGGCCAGGCCATCACCCTCACCGTCGCCGCCCTGCTGCTCGCCCGGTCCGGAGCGCTGGCCTGGAGGGCGGGCGCGTTCACCCCGGCGTACGGTGTTGCTGCCCCCAGGTGATCCACGAGGAACAGGAGCGTGCGTCCGTGCCGCTGACCGTGTCCCTGCACTCCTGGACGCGCTGGCCGCTGCGTGAAGCGCTGTCCCGCGAGGGCGCCAGCCCCGTGCGCCGGCGGCTCGGCTGGGCCGTGCGCGGCGTCGTGCTGGGCGCCCTGCTGTGGAGCGCGGCCCATGACACGGACGTACGCGGCTGGGTCGCCTCCGCCGGAGCCGCCGGCATCCTCGCCGCCGGCGTCGCCTTCTGGGCCTTCTTCCGGGCCACTCTCCGCCACCTGCTGTGGCCTTCCGTGGCCCTGCTGCTCCTCATGGAGGCCGGGGCCTTCGGCTTCCACGAGGCGGGGCTGACGGTGCCCGCCGTCGTGCTCTGGTGCGCCTGCGCCGTCACGGCGCTGGAGCGCCTGCCGCCGGCCGCCGCGATCCCCTGCACCGCCGTCGCCCTCGCCGCGTACGCCCTGCTCAACGACGACGGCCTGTGGTCCACAGCGATCACCACCGCCGGGCTGGCCCTCGCCGGCTACGTCCTGCGGATGGACGCCGAGGCACGCGGCAACGCCCAGCGCCTCCTCGCCCAGGAACGCGCCGCCCGCGCGGCCGAGGCCGAGGCCCGTGCCGCCGAGGCCGAATCAGCGGCGCTGGCCGAGCGCGGCCGGATCGCCCGCGAGATCCACGACGTGCTCGCGCACAGCCTCAGCGCCCAGCTCGTACACCTGGAAGCCGCCCGTCTGCTCATCCAACGCAGCCCTGACCTGGAGGGTTCCCGCGAAGAGGTACTCGAACGGGTGACGGCGGCCCGCAAGATGGCCCGTGAGGGGCTGGCCGGTACCCGGCAGGCCCTGTCCGCGCTGCGGGGCGAGATGGCGCCCGTGGAGGCCTTCCTGCGCGAACTGGCCGCCACGGAGGGCGCACGGCTGGACGTGGTGGGGGAGAGCCGCACGCTGCCCCCGGAAGCCGGCCTCGCGGTGCGCAGGGTCGCCCAGGAGGCGCTGACCAATGTCCGCAAGCACGCTCCCGGGGCGCGCGCGGAGCTGCGCCTTGAGTACGCGGCGGGCGAGGTGGCGCTGCGGGTGCGTGACTTCGGGGGCGGCGGCGCGCCCGGCGAGCTCGCGGCCAGCGGCTCCGGATACGGTCTGCGGGGGATGCGGGAGCGCGCCGAACTGCTCGGCGGGACGCTGGAGTCCGGCCCCGACGAGGAGGGTTTCGTGGTGTGGCTGCGAGTGCCGGCGTGACCGCGCGCGTGGTGGTCGCCGACGACCAGACCGTGGTGCGCGAGGGCATCGTGATGCTGCTGGGGCTGCTGCCCGGCATCGAGGTCGTCGGCTCGGCGGCCGACGGGGACGAAGCGGTGCGCATGACCGCCGAACTGGCGCCGGACGTCGTCCTGATGGACCTCCGGATGCCGCGCTGCGACGGCGTGGAGGCGACGCGCCGCATCCGGGAGCGGCACCCCGCCACCCAGGTCGTCGTGCTGACGACGTACGCCGACGACGAATCCCTCTTCCCTGCGCTCCAGGCCGGCGCCCGTGGGTACCTCACGAAGGACGCCGACGGCGACGAGATCGTACGGGCCGTCGAGGACGTCGTGTCGGGGCAGGCGGGGCTCTCCCCGCATATCCAGCGGCGGCTGCTGGAACGGTTCGCCGAGACCCCGCCCGTACCGAGGGCAGCACCTGCCGCGCATGCTGAGGCGAATCCGCCCGACGGCCTCACCGCCCGTGAGACCGAAGTGCTCGCGCTGGTCGCCGAAGGGCTGTCCAACCCCGAGATCGCCCGCCGGCTGCACGTCTCCACCGCCACGGTGAAGACCCATATCAACAACCTCTTCGCCAAGGCCGGGCTGCGTGACCGGGCACAGGCGATCCACTACGCGTACCGGCACGGCATCGCGCAGCCCCCGGGGTGACCCGGCGCACCCCGGCAGCTCTCCGGTAGGTGCTCAACGGGGCTGTGAAACCTCCCAGTTGGTCCGTCACCTGATGGGGTGAAGGATTCGCAATGGATGTCCGGGAACCACCAAGTCTGTCCATCCTTGGGCCCACGGCCAGACAGGCCGTGGATCAAGGAGAAACCCGGTGGAGAAGCGCGACGGCCGCCCGGCCGGAGCCGTACGGCTCGACGACCCCTGGTACGACACCCTCGCCTCGGGACGGGGCGCACGAGGGACGGCCGAACGGGAGGACGCGGGGGAGGAGGCACCGGCGCAGGAGCCGGCCGCACGTACGCACGCGGAGGACGCGGAGCCGGTGCCCGCCGACGCCCCGGCCGGCCCGACGCCCTCCGCCCTGGCGTGGCCCGGCCTTCCGGCGCAGCGCACGGACGTTCCTGGGGCGCCCGGTGAGCCCGCCCACGCCGACGTCTACCTGACGGTGCAGCGCAGCGCCGCCTTCCAGGAGGTACGACGCCGCTATCGCAGCTTCGTCGTCCCCGCCACCGGCCTCTTCCTCGCCTGGTACCTCGCGTACGTCATCGCCGCCGTCGCCGCCCCCGGGCTGATGGCCCGTCAAGTGGTGGGTCCGCTCAACGTCGCCATGCTCGCCGGCCTCGGGCAGTTCGTCACCACCTTCCTGCTCACCTGGGCCTACGCCCGGCACGCCCGGCTACGCCGGGACCGTGCCGCGCTCGAACTGCGCTGGGAGACCCAGGAGATGACAGGAGGTCACGTCCGTTGACCAGCCGTCCTCCCGTCCTCGCCGCCTCCGCGGCGGCCGACGGACACCAGATCCTGACCCTGGTCCTCTTCAGCGCCGTCGTCGCCGTCACCCTCGCGGTCACCGCCTGGGCCGGCCGCCGCAGACACGGCTCCGCAGAGGAGTTCTACGCCGGCGGCAGACTCTTCTCGCCCATGGAAAACGGTTTCGCCATCGCCGGTGACTACATGTCGGCGGCCTCCTTCCTGGGCATCTCCGGTCTCATCGCCCTCTTCGGGTACGACGGCCTGCTCTACTCCGTGGGGTTCCTCGTCGCCTGGCTCCTGGTCCTCTTCCTGGTCGCCGAACTGGTCCGCAACTGCGGCCGCTTCACGCTCGCCGACGTCGTCGCCTCCCGTATGCGCCACCGCCCCGTACGCATCGCCGCCGGCGCCTCGTCCGTCACCGTCTCCGTGCTCTACCTCGTGGCCCAGATGGTCGGCGCCGGCAGCCTCGTCGCCCTGCTGCTCGGCGGAACGGACCACACGGCGCGTACGTGGACGGTCATCGGCGTCGGTGCCCTCATGGTCACCTACGTGATCTTCGGCGGCATGCGGGCCACGACCTGGATCCAGATCATCAAGGCCGTGCTCCTCATGGGCGGCGCCCTCACCTTGACCCTCCTCGTGCTGATCCGCTTCCACGGGGAGCTCGGCACGCTGCTCACGACGGCGGCGCAACGCAGCGGCCACGGTGCGGACTTCCTCGCGCCGGGCCTCAAGTACGGCGGCAGCTGGACCGCCCGGCTGGACTTCCTGAGTCTCGGGCTCGCGCTCGTCCTCGGGACCGCGGGCCTGCCGCACATCCTGTCCCGCTTCTACACCGTGCCCACCGCCCGCGCCGCCCGCCGCTCCGTGGTCTGGTCGATCGGCCTGATCGGCGGCTTCTACCTGATGACGATCGTGCTCGGCTTCGGTGCCGCGGCGGTTCTCGGGACCGGCGCCGTACGGGCCGCCAATCCGGCCGGCAACACCGCCGTACCGCTGCTCGCCCTCGACCTGGGCGGCGGGCCGGGCTCCGCTGGAGGAACGATCCTTTTCGCCGTCGTCGCCGCGGTCGCCTTCGCCACGATCCTCGCCGTCGTCGCCGGCATCACCCTGGCCTCGTCCGCCTCGGTCGCACACGACCTGTACGGCGCCCTGCGGCGCGGTCGCCGCTCGGAACGGGGCGGGGCCTCACCGGAGCGCCGCGCGGGCTTCCGGGAGGTCGCCGTGGCCCGCGTCGCCGCCGCGCTCGTCGGAGCGGTGGCCATCGGCCTCGCCCTGCTCGCGCAGGACCTGAACGTCGCCTTCCTCGTGGGCCTCGCCTTCGCGGTCGCCGCCTCGGCGAACCTCCCCGTGCTGCTCTACGCCCTCTTCTGGCGCCGCTTCACCACCCGGGGCGCCGTCTGGTCCGTCTACGGAGGCCTGCTCCCCGCGCTCGTCCTCGTGGTGCTCTCACCGGTCGTCTCCGGGAGCCCAGCGGCGATCTTCCCCGGCCTGGACTTCCAGTTCTTCCCCCTGGAGAACCCCGGCATCGTCTCCGTCCCGCTGGGCTTCGTGTGCGGCTGGCTCGGTACGGTCACCTCCCCTGAGACGGCGGACGCCGCGGCCCGGCACGCGGAGACGGAGGTGCGGGCGCTGACGGGCGCGGGCGCGGCATGAGACCGCACACCCGCCCCGAGCGGGCTCAGACCCAGTCGTACCGGTGCTCCGGGCGGCCGGTCTCGCCGTACCGCAGCGTCAGCCTGACGCGCCCGGCCCGCTCCAGGAGCTTCAGGTAACGCTGGGCGGTCTGCCGGCTCAGGCCGGCCTGCCGGGCCACCTCCTGGGCGGACAGTGAGCTGTCGGCGGAGCGCAGGACGGACCGTACGCGGTCGGCGGTGGCCGTGGAGTGTCCTTTGGGCAGCTCGGCCGGGCCGGCGTTGGCGGCGCCCAGCGCACCGAAGATCCGGTCCACCTCGGACTGCTCCGCCTGCCCGCCGTCCTCGAAGGTCCGCCGCAGCGCCGCGTAGCCCTCCAGCTTCGACCGCAGCCCGGCGAACGTGAACGGCTTGACCAGGTACTGGAGCGCGCCGTGCCGCATCGCGGCCCGTACGGTGGCGACGTCACGGGCGGCCGTCACCATGATCACGTCCGTGTGCAGGCCGTGCTGCCGCAGCCGCGCCACGAGGTGCAGCCCCGTCTCGTCCGGGAGGTAGTGGTCCAGCAGGACGAGGTCGACGGGCGTGCTCTCCAGGACGGCCAGCGCCTCGGCTGCGGAGTGCGCCTGCGCGACGACCCGGAAGCCGGCGATCTTCGCGACGTACGCGGCGTTGATGCCGGCCACCCGGGCGTCGTCGTCGACGACGAGCACGTCGATCATCGTGCGCCTCCCATGGGGTGCGGCAGCGGCTCCCCGTCCGCGGGGGAGCCATGCGTTCCGGAGAGGGCGTCCGCGAGCGCGTCGGGGAGCGTGACCGTGAACCGCGCACCGCCACCCGGACGCTCGTCCACCTCCGCGCGGCCCCCGTAGCGCTCGGCGAGCCGCCGCACGAGGACCAGCCCGATCCCGCGCTGCCCGTGGGCCGGCGGCTCCTTCGTCGTCCAGCCCGCCGTGAAGATCTCCTGGCGCCGCTCCTCCGGCACACCGGGGCCGTTGTCGCTGACCCGCACGAGCGCCGTACGGCCCTCGGCGCGGACTTCCACCTCGACCTGCCCGTCCCGCTCACCGGCCGCCGCGTCGAGCGCGTTGTCGACCAGGTTGCCGACCACGGTGACGAGACCGTGCGGGTCGACCACCCGGTCCGGCAGCCGGGTCGTCGTCGCGATGCTCAGCGAGACGCCGCGCTCGGTCGCGACCGTCGCCTTGCCCACCAGCAGCGCAGCCAGCAGCGGGTCGTGCACCCGCTCGGTGACCTGCTCGGCCGTCGCCCGGTGCACGCCGACCGCGTGCGTCACGAACTCGACCGCCTCCTCGTACAGCCCCAGTTCGAGCAGCCCGAGGAGCGTGTGCAGCCGGTTGGCGTGCTCGTGGTCCTGGGCGCGCAGGGCGTCGATCAGCCCCTTGGTGCCGTCCAGTTCGCGCCCCAGCCGCTCCAGCTCCGTACGGTCCCGCAGGGTGACCACGGCACCGCCGTCGTCGGTCGGCATCCGGTTCGCCACGAGGACGCGCTGCCCGCTGACGGTGAGCAGATCGGCGCCGGAGGCCCGGCCCGCCAGGACGTCCGTCGTGCGGCCCGGCGGCAGTACGGACTCCAGGGGGCGGCCGGTGTCCTCGGCGCGCAGGTCGAGCAGCCGCTGCGCCTCGTCGTTCAGCAGCCGGATGCGCCCCTGCCCGTCCAGCGCGACGAACCCCTCACGGATACCGTGCAGCATCGCCTCCCGCTCGGCGAGCAGCGCGGAGATGTCGGAGAAGGCGAGGTCGTGGGTGCGGCGCTGGAGCCTGCGGGCGACGAGGTAGGCGGCCAGCGCGCCCACCGCGAGCGCCCCGCCCGCGTACGCCAGGAGATCGGGCACGGTGGACAGCAGCCGCTGCTGCACGCTCTCGTACGCGATGCCGACGGACACGGCGCCGACGATGCGGCCGTGGTCGTCCCGCAACGGGACCTTGCCGCGTGCCGAGCGACCGAGGGTGCCCTCGTCGATCTGCATGACCTCCCGGCCGGAGAGGGCGGCGCTGGGGTCCGTGGAGACGTGCCGGCCGATCTCCTCCGGTTCGGTGTGCGACCAGCGCACGCCACGCTTGTCCATGATCACGACGTACTCGGCGCCGGTCGCCCGGCGGATCCGCTCGGCGGTCGCCTGCACGGGCCCGCCGGAGGAGGGACGGGAGGCCGCCAGCGCGTCGTCCAGACGCGGCTGGGCCGCGGTGGTCTGGGCGATGGCCAGGGCACGGCGCATGGCCTGGTCGTCGAGCTGCGCGCTGAGCGGCGCGAGGAAGAGGCCGGTCGCCAGCGCCGTCACGCCGGCGGCGATGGCCAGCTGCACCAGCAGGACCTGTGCGAACACGCGGCGTGGCCAGCGCAGCCGCAGCCGCGTCCGGCCGCCGCCCCGCGACTCACCGGCCGCGTCGGGCCCGCCTGCTCTCTCTCCGTCTCTGTCGCCCATATGAACGAACAGTAAGCGGGGCGGTCGGGGTGGGGTAGCCGCGGGGGCCGGGGCGGGCCGCCGGCCGGCGGAGACCGGCCGGTGATCTGGGCCCGACGAGAGTTGTCCACAGGCCCACCACGCCCGGGCCGAAGTCGTCTAACCTTCAGATGTGATCACAGAGAGTGACTGAGTGACAGCGGCGACCGGGCCGCACCGACGACGGGGGTGAGGGCAGTGATGTCCGTGACATGCATGTACGCCGGCGGACCGAGAGGGGCCCCGCAGCTGGCCGGGGTGGCGGTATCGGCGGTGCGCTGCTCGACGGTGACGTGCCAGGCACGGCCGTCGGCATGGGCCAGCCTGAGGGTCCAGGAAGGTGCCGTGCCGTCCGCGCGCGAGCGGACTTCGGTGGCGGTGACATCGAGGACGTCGGCGCGGTCCTCGCGGATCAGGTCGCGGACCGCGAGATCGGCGGCCTGTGCCGGGCGGTCCCAGGTGGAGCGGCCGCGGCAGTGGTCGGTGACGATCCGGCCGTCCCGCGCCGCCACGACGGCGTCCTTCACGAGCGGCCCTTCCGCCCTGCCGTACGCGTATCCGTACGGCAGCACGAAGAGCGTGGGGGAGAAGCGATGACCGCCGATGTGCGTGACCTCCCACGCCTCCATGCCGTCCGCCGCCAGCTCCGCGGCGAGCGGCCGGCCGAGCACGGCGCAGCAGCGGTCACGCTTGCCGTTGGTGCACACGAGGACCGGCGGCCCGCCTGTGTACGCCTCCCAGATCCCGCCGTGCTCGCCCGCGCCCAGCGCCGTGAAGTCCAGGCCGAGGAGGGCGGCGGGATCGGCGGTGCGGGTCGCGCGCATCCAGGACCGGCCCGGCGCGGTGTGGGCGAGAAGAGCCTGGCGCGGGGCGCGGCTCTGGTGGTCGGCGTGGCGGCCGGGACGGCGTATGAGGGCCACGCGTACGCCGGTGTTCGCGGAAGCGGCTTCCAGGGCGCGGCCGACGGCCGGGTCGAGTCGGCTGTCGGTGAGTGCCTCGGCGCCCCAGGGGCCGCTCTGCTCGATGAGCAGCCAGGTCCGGGCGGTGGCCGCCGTACCGGCCAGGGGTTCGGCCGCCATGCGGGAGGCGGTTGCGCAGGTACTCACATAGGTGACCCTAACCTGAGTACCGCACCCCCGGAGGACACCGCGGCAGCAATGGCCGATCCCCGCTGCCGAGCCCGTGCTCGCCGTGGCCCGGCTCCGGGCCACCGGCACCGAATGACCGCTTTCCGCCGTTCGGGCGAGGGCGGGAGGTTCGGCTTCCGCTTCCGCTCGACGGCGTCGTACGGGAGGTGGCCGAGGAAGGAGTGGGTGTCCGTCGCAGGTGGTGCGAGGGGTTGGGCGGGCCGCGGACAGCCGTCCGCGGGTGGCTCGGAGGCGGCTGGTGGGGCCAATATCCTGGAGCAGGCGACGGGCTCACGGAGCATCCAGGGCTTCCGGATTCTTCAGGACCTCCGGATCTCCCGACGGGTCTTCCGACGGGGCGTCCGGGCGGCGGTGCGCCTCGCGGTGACCGTCCGCCGGCCGGTCCGTGCCCGCCGCACCCGACCGACGTACGCCACGGCCGGCACCGGCAGGCGTGCGCGGCCCGACCGTGCGCAGCGGCCCGTGCTCGCACGGCGGATCGTCCGTGCCCAGCGGACCGACCGCATACCGCGGACCGACCGGACACACTGGAGGCGCCCCCTTGACCAGCAGCACGCAGCACCCGACCGCCTCGGGCCCGGGCCCGGAGGGGAGCCCGGCCGCCCCGCGCCCGGACCTGGCTGGAGGACCGACCGCCCCGGGGCAGAGGCCGGGTGGGGGCCTGGCCGTGGGGCAGGACGACCCGGGGCGGAGCCCGGGTGCGGATCGGGATGCGGTTCCGGCTGCCGGGGGCGCCGTGGCGCCGCAGATTCCGGTCGTCGTGCTCGCCGGATTCCTGGGGTCCGGCAAGACCACCCTGCTCAACCACCTGCTGAGCCGGAGCGGAGGCACCCGGATCGGGGCGGTCGTGAACGACTTCGGGGCGATCGAGATCGACGCGATGCTGGTCGCGGGACAGGTCGACTCGATGGTGTCGCTGGGGAACGGGTGCCTGTGCTGCGCGGTCGACACCAGCGAGCTGGACACGTACCTGGAGCGGCTGGCGCGGCCGTCCTCCCGCATCGACGTCATCGTCATCGAGGCGAGCGGCCTGGCCGAGCCGCAGGAGCTCATCCGGATGGTCCTGGCCGGCGAGAGCGACCGGATCGTGTACGGCGGGCTGGTCGAGGTGGTCGACGCGGCGGAGTTCGAGAACACCCGCGTCCGCCACCCGGAGCTGGACCGGCACCTGGGCATCGCGGACCTGGTCGTCCTCAACAAGGCCGACCGGATCGGTGACGCGCGGCGAGCGGAGCTGCTGGGCACCCTCGGTGAACTGGCACCCGGTACGCCCGTGGTGCCCGCCGCGTACGGCCGGGTCGATCCGGAGCTGCTCTTCGAGCGGCGCCCCCGGGAAGGCGTGTCCGAGGGGCAGCTCTCCTTCGAGGACCTGCTCAGGGAGGAGGCCGAGCACGAGGAGTGCACGGCAGGCGAGGGCGGTACCGGCACCGGTGACGGGTGCAGCGCTGCTGACGGGGGCAGTGACGACGGCGGGCGGGAGTGCGGTGACGGGCACCGTCACCGGCGGCATCTGCACTCGGCCTACGAGACGGTCGAGTTCACCTCGGCCGAGCCGATGCACCCGCGGCGGTTGATCGAGTTCCTGGACGCGCGGCCCGCGGGGCTGTACCGCATCAAGGGGTTCGTGCACTTCGGGGTGGAGGGGAGCGGGCAGAAGTTCACCGTGCACGCGGTCGGCAACTTCCTGCGGTTCTACCCCGGGGAGTGGGACGAGGGGGAGGAACGGCTGACGCAGCTGGTGCTCATCGGGTCCGGCATCGATGGGCCGGGCCTGCGCAAGGAGCTGGACGCCTGCCGCGACACGGCGCCCGGGGAGACCGACCCGCACGCGATGTGGGGCGTGCTGCGGTACGTACCGTCGACCGCCTCCGACGAGGAGCCGGAGGAGACCGAGGACGACGAGCGGTAGACGGCCGGGAAGGGCCGCACGCCGCCCCTGCCCCTGACTCTGCCGCTCCTACCCCGCACCACGGCTCCGGCGTCGTACGGGTCCCAGGAGGGCCCGTACGACGCCAGGGCTGTGGCCTGCTGTGGTGCTTACACCGGTGGTGCTTACACCGGGCCCGCCAGCGCGGTCACCGGCTTTGCGAGGGGTACGCCCGAGCCGTCGCGGCGCGGGTCCGGTTCCGGGAGGGGTACCGGGTTGCCCTTGGCGTCCGCGGCGCGGGCCGGGGCGGCGCCGGCCCAGGCCAGGGTGAGGTGGTCCTCACCCTTCAGGAAGCGCTGGCAGCGGACGCCGCCGGTCGCCCGGCCCTTGCGCGGGTACTGGTCGAACGGGGTGAGCTTGGCAGTGCTGACCCCGTCGTCCAGCGTGCCGTGCGAGCCGGAGACGGTGAAGACCACCGCGTCCGCCGCCGGGTCGACGGCGGTGAAGGAGATCACCTTCGCGTCGGAGCCGAGCTTGATGCCGGTCATGCCGCCGGCGGCGCGGCCCTGCGGGCGTACCTGCGAGGCCGGGTAACGCAGCAGCTGGGCCTCGTCGGTGATGAAGACGAGATCCTCCTCGCCGGTGCGCAGCTCGACGGCGCCGACGATGCGGTCGCCGTCCTTGAGGGTGATGACTTCCAGCACTTCCTTGTGGGCCGGATAGTCGGGGACGACTCTCTTCACCACGCCCTGTTCCGTACCGAGGGCGAGGCCTGGTGAGGACTCGTCGAGGGTGGTGAGGCAGACCAGCTCCTCGCCGTCCGCCAGCGTCAGGAACTCGGAGACCTTCGCGCCGCCGGACAGACTGGGGGCCGAGGCGGTCTCCGGCAGCTGGGGCAGGTCGATGACCGACAGGCGCAGCAGCCGTCCGGCGGAGGTGACCGCACCGACCTCGGCGCGGGCGGTGGCGGGCACGGCGGAGACGATGACGTCGTGCTTGGCGCGCTTGGCGTCGGTGTCGAAGGCGCCCTCGCCGCCCGCCGTACGGGCGAGGAGGCCCGTGGAGGACAGCAGGACGCGGCACGGGTCGTCGGCGACCTCCAGGGGCACCGCGGCGGCGGTGGCGCCGGAGGACTCCAGCAGGACCGTGCGGCGGTCGGTGCCGTACTTCTTGGCGACCGCGGCCAGTTCGGAGGAGACCAGCTTCCGCAGCTCGGCGTCCGATTCGAGAATCTTGGTCAGCTTGTCGATGTCGGCGCGGAGGGTGTCGCGCTCGGACTCCAGCTCGATGCGGTCGAACTTGGTGAGGCGGCGCAGCGGGGTGTCGAGAATGTACTGCGTCTGGATGTCGCTCAGCCCGAAGCGCTCCATCAGACGCTGCTTGGCCTCGGCGCTGTTCTCGCTGGAGCGGATGAGGCGGATGACCTCGTCGATGTCGACAAGGGCGGTGAGCAGGCCCTCGACGAGGTGCAGCCGGTCGCGCTTCTTGGTGCGGCGGAACTCGCTGCGGCGCCGGACCACCGTGAAGCGGTGGTCGACGTAGACCTCCAGCAGCTCCTTCAGGCCCAGCGTCAGGGGCTGGCCGTCGACCAGCGCGACGTTGTTGATGCCGAAGGACTCCTCCATGGGCGTGAGCTTGTAGAGGGTCTCCAGGACGGCTTCGGGGTTGAAGCCGTTCTTGATCTCGATGACGAGGCGGAGGCCGTGCTCGCGGTCGGTGAGGTCCTTGACGTCGGCGATGCCCTGCAGCTTCTTCGAGCCGACCAGGTCCTTGATCTTGGAGATGACCTTCTCGGGGCCGACCGTGAAGGGCAGTTCCGTGACGACCAGGCCCTTGCGGCGGGCCGTGACGTTCTCGACGGTCGCGGTGGCGCGCATCTTGAAGGAGCCGCGGCCCTTCTCGTACGCGTCACGGATGCCGGAGAGGCCGACGATGCGGCCGCCGGTGGGCAGGTCAGGCCCCGGGACGTACTTCATCAGCGTCTCGAGGTCGGCGTTCGGGTGCTTGATGAGGTGCCGGGCGGCGGCGATGACCTCGCCGAGGTTGTGCGGCGGCATGTTCGTCGCCATGCCGACGGCGATGCCGGAGGTGCCGTTGACGAGGAGGTTCGGGTACGCCGCCGGGAGGGCGACCGGCTCCTGCTCCTGGCCGTCGTAGTTGGGCTGGAAGTCGACGGTGTCCTCGTCGATGGACTCCGTCATCAGGGACGTCGCGGAGTCCATCCGGCACTCGGTGTACCGCATGGCGGCGGGCGGGTCGTCGTTGCCGAGCGAGCCGAAGTTGCCGTGGCCGTCGACCAGCGGCAGCCGCATGGAGAAGGGCTGCGCCATGCGCACCAGCGCGTCGTAGATCGACGCGTCGCCGTGCGGGTGGAGCTTACCCATGACCTCGCCGACGACGCGGGCGCACTTCACGTACCCGCGGTCGGGGCGCAGGCCCATCTCGTTCATCTGGTACAGGATGCGGCGGTGCACGGGCTTGAGGCCGTCGCGTGCGTCGGGCAGGGCGCGCGAGTAGATGACCGAATACGCGTACTCCAGGAAGGAACCCTGCATCTCATCGACGACGTCGATGTCGAGGATCCGCTCCTCGAAGTCCTGGGGCTCCGGGGTGCCCCCTGAGGGTCGGGTCTTCGTGCTGCGGCGGGCCATCGCGGCTGCGGCTCCTTCGCTCGAACTCTGCTTCGCTTACGGCTACGGCGTCTGCTGGCCGGCGGGCCGGGGCGGGTGCTCCCGTCCTGCCGGGCAGGCTCAGCGGCCGGTGCTGGATGCTCAACGGCTGAGCCTGTTGCGGACCATTGTGGCCCGCGGGTCTGACAACGCCGACCGCGACCCGTCCGTACGCCCGTCCGAGCCGGATGTGCGGCGGGCCTCGTTCCGGGGAATCTCCTTGCGGCGGGGTGCCGGGCGGGAACTTCGCCAGATGTCGGCGCGCTTGCATACAGTGACAGAACTTCCTCGCAAGCGGATCGAAGGGACGTACATGCCCATGGGTCACACGGCCACAGAACAAGCCGGGTCCGGCGGCCTGACAGCGACCGAGCACCGGCTGGCCAACGGCCTGCGCGTGGTGCTCTCCGAGGACCACCTGACCCCCGTCGCGGCGGTCTGCCTGTGGTACGACGTCGGCTCCCGCCACGAGGTGAAGGGCCGTACGGGCCTGGCGCACCTCTTCGAGCACCTGATGTTCCAGGGATCGGCGCAGGTCAAGGGCAACGGTCACTTCGAGCTGGTGCAGGGCGCCGGCGGCTCGCTCAACGGCACCACGAGCTTCGAGCGCACGAACTACTTCGAGACCATGCCGGCCCACCAGCTGGAGCTCGCCCTGTGGCTGGAGGCGGACCGGATGGGCTCGCTGCTGACCGCGCTGGACGAGGAGTCGCTGGAGAACCAGCGCGACGTGGTGAAGAACGAGCGCCGCCAGCGGTACGACAACGTGCCTTACGGGACGGCGTTCGAGAAGCTGACGGCGATGGCCTACCCGGAGGGCCACCCGTACCACCACACGCCCATCGGGTCCATGGCCGACCTGGACGCCGCCTCCCTGGAGGACGCGCGGAACTTCTTCCGTACGTACTACGCGCCCAACAACGCCGTGCTGTCCATCGTGGGCGACATCGACCCCGAGCAGACGCTCGCCTGGGTGGAGAAGTACTTCGGCACCATCCCCGGCCACGAGGGCAAGCAGCCGCCGCGGGACGGCTCGCTGCCCGAGATCATGGGCAAGGAGCTGCGCGAGGTCGTGCACGAGGAGGTGCCCTCGCGGGCCCTCATGGCGGCGTACCGGCTGCCGCACGACAACACCCGTGAGGCTGATGCCGCGGACGTCGCGTTGACGATCCTGGGCGGCGGCGAGTCCTCCCGGCTCTACAACCGCCTCGTGCGCCGCGACCGCAGCGCCGTCGCGGCGGGCTTCGGACTGCTGCGCCTGGCGGGCGCGCCCTCGCTGGGCTGGCTGGACGTGAAGACGTCGGCCGGCGTGGAGGTCCCCGCCATCGAGCGGGCGGTGGACGAGGAGCTGAAGCGCTTCGCCGAGGAGGGGCCGACCGCCGAGGAGATGGAGCGCGCGCAGGCCCAGTTGGAGCGCGAGTGGCTGGACCGCCTGGAGACGGTCGCCGGGCGCGCGGACGAACTGTGCCGGTACGCGGTGCTGTTCGGCGACCCGCAGCTCGCGCTGAGCGCCGTACAGCGCGTCCTGGAGATCACTCCCGAGGAGGTGCAGGCGGTCGCCCAGGCCCGGCTGCGCCCGGACAACCGTGCGGTGCTGGTCTACGAGCCGACCGGGCCCGCCGAGGCCGCCGCCGTGGAGGCCACCGAGGCCGACGCGGCCGCCGCCCAGCACGAGACCGAGACCGAGGAGGCGGCCCAGTGACCGACGCCGTGACCCCCACCATGACCTTCCACCCGCAGCCGCAGGCCGGACAGCCGAAGCCGTGGGCGTTCCCGGCACCGGTGCGCGGCACGCTCGGCAACGGCCTGACGGTGCTGCGCGCCGACCGGCCGGGCCAGCAGGTCGTCGCCGTCGAGATCAACCTCGTCGCGCCGCTGGAGGCCGAGCCCGAGGGCCTGGACGGCGTCGCCACCATCATGGCGCGCGCGTTCTCCGAGGGCACCGACAAGCACGACGCCGAGGAGTTCGCCGCCGAGCTGGAGCGGTGCGGCGCCACCCTGGACGCGCACGCCGACCACCCCGGTGTCCGCGTCTCCCTCGAAGTGCCGGCCTCCCGTCTCACCAAGGCGCTCGGGCTGCTCGCCGACGCCCTGCGTGCCCCGGCCTTCCCGGACAGCGAGATCGAGCGCCTGGTGCGCAACCGCCTGGACGAGATCCCGCACGAGCTCGCCAATCCCGGCCGGCGGGCCGCGATGGCGCTGTCCAAGGAGCTGTTCCCGGCCGCCTCCCGGATGTCCCGGCCGCGCCAGGGCACCGAGGAGACGGTGGCGCGTATCGACGCCGCCGCGGTGCGTGCCTTCTACGAGGCGCACGTACGCCCCGCCACGGCCACCGCCGTGGTCGTCGGGGACTTCACCGGGGTGGACCTGGACGCGGCGCTGGCGGAGACCCTCGGGGCGTGGACGGGCTCCACCGCCGAGCCGGTCGCGGCCTCGCCCATCGTCGCCGACGACACCGGCCGTGTCGTCATCGTGGACCGGCCCGGCGCCGTCCAGACGCAGCTGCTCATCGGCCGGATCGGTGCCGACCGGCACGACCGCGTGTGGCCGGCGCAGGTGCTCGGCACCTACTGCCTGGGCGGCACGCTCACGTCCCGGCTGGACCGTGTGCTGCGCGAGGAGAAGGGCTACACCTACGGCGTGCGGGCGTTCGGTCAGGTGCTGCGCTCCTCCGCTGACGGCACGGGCGCCGCGATGCTGGCCATCAGCGGCTCGGTGGACACCGAGTCCACGGAGCCGGCGCTGGCCGACCTCTGGAAGGTGCTGCGGACGCTGGCCGCCGAGGGGCTGACCGACGCCGAGCGCGACGTGGCGGTGCAGAACCTGGTCGGTGTGGCGCCGCTGAAGTACGAGACGGCCGCGGCCGTCGCAGGGACGCTCGCCGACCAGGTCGAGCAGCACCTCCCCGACGACTTCCAGGCGGAGCTGTACCGGCGCATGGCCGAGACCGGCACGGTCGAGGCGACCGCCGCCGTGGTCAACGCCTTCCCGGTGGACCGGCTCGTCACGGTCCTCGTCGGTGACGCGGCGCAGATCGCGGAGCCGGTACGGAAGCTGGGCATCGGCGAGGTGTCGGTCGTCAAGGGCTGATCAGGAGGGACCGGCGGCGGAAGCGGACCGCTGCCGGCCGTTGCGGTAGCGGGTGTGAACGTCGCCTGCCCGGCAGGGTGCGAGCACGGACCGGAGCACGTCGTACCGGTGCCGTCGACGGTGGCGTGAAGCCTGTCAACGCCGCCCGTATACCAGGACATAACGGGTCCCGGGTCGCCAATGCGGCCCGGGATCTTCGCTTTTGTCCGGAATGCAGTAGGTGGTTGCCTGTGCCCCGTGTGGCGTCCGGCACAAACTCCCGATTCTGTTTGCTGATCGCGAGATGTCCCGTTTAGCGTCGGTCCGGCTGTTCGACAGAAGTGCGCCGCACCCGCGGCCGCCGGGCAGTCATCGCCGAGTCCCCGTACGGCGCGAGCCAGGGGAGCCGGGGACCCACATGTCCCTTGGGGTGAATCGGCGCCCTCTCCGGAGGGGGCCGTAGGAGACCTTCCTGCTCCGAACCCGTCAGCTAACCCGGTAGGCGAGAAGGAAGGAAAGGAGTGCGCCGGTCATGGCGTTCACCCGTGCCACCGGCAAGCATCGCCGCCCCGGCCGTGCTGCCCGGACCACCCGCAACATCGCCGGCATAGCCGCGGCGACCGGCGTCGCCGTCTCCATCGCCTCCCCGGCGCTGGCCGCGGGCGAGGAGCCGGCCGCCACCGTCACCGACGCCGGTCTGACCCGCGCCATCGCCGACACCGGTGACCGGGTCGCCGACAACATCGTCGCGCAGGCCGACGCGCAGGAGGAGGCCGCCGAGGTCGCCGCCGCCCGCGCCCAGGTCGAGGACGCCGCCGTCAAGAGCGCCGAGGCCGCCAAGAAGAAGGCCCAGGAGGAGCGGCGCAAGGCCGCCGCCGAGGCCGCCGAGAAGAAGGCCGCGGCCAAGAAGGCCGGCGAGACCCGCGCCTCGCGCTCGGACGCCCGTACCACCCTCAGCGCCTCCGGTTACGTCTCGCCGATCGCCGGCAGCTACGTCTCCACGCCGTACAAGGCCTCCAGCGGCCTGTGGTCCTCCGGCAGCCACACCGGCATCGACTTCCACGCCGCCTCCGGCACCGCCGTCCACGCCGTCGGCGCGGGCACCGTCGTCGAGGCCGGCTGGGGCGGCGCGTACGGCAACAACGTCGTCCTCAAGATGGACGACGGCACGTACACCCAGTACGGCCACCTGTCGTCCATCAGCGTCTCGGTCGGCCAGAAGGTCTCCGCGAACCAGCAGATCGCGCTGTCCGGCAACACCGGCAACACCACCGGCCCGCACCTGCACTTCGAGGCGCGCACCGGCCCGGACTACGGCTCGGACATCGACCCGATCGCGTACCTGCGCTCGCACGGCGTCAACGTCTGAGGCGGCCCGCATCGTACGGCGCACCCCGCGTGCCCCTCGGAACCCCGGCCCACCGGCCGGGGTTCCGGCGTTTCCGGACGCGCTCGCGTCCCCGCTTCCCCGCGAATACCCGTTCACCGGCCAAAAATTATCCATGAATTCGTCACGGCCGTCGGAAATGGCCGTCCGGTGTCATAGAGTCGCGGAAAAGGCGTCGCCCGGCGGCGTTTCCAGAGGATTGCGGCGGAGGCACGGACGATGCGAGGGAACATTTCGGCGCATGCGGTCTGCACGGCGATTCGCGACGACATCGTCTCCGGTGTGTTCCCGCCCGGTTCCCGGCTGATCGAGGAGCTGCTCGCCTCCCGGTACGGCGTCTCCCGCGTCCCCGTGAGAGAGGCGCTGCGCACCCTGGAGTCCGAGGGGTTCGTCACCACCCGGCGGCACGCCGGCGCGTGCGTGGCCGAGCCGACCGAGCAGGAGGCCGCCGACCTCCTGGACATCCGGCTCCTCCTGGAGCCCCTGGGCGCCGCCCGTGCCGCGACCCGCCGCTCCACCGCGCACCTGAAGGTGCTGCGCGGTCTGGTGCGCATCGGGCGCGCGAGGGCCCCCCACGGCAACCCTGCCGACCTGCGGCAGCTGGACGGCTGGTTCCATGAGACGCTCGCCCAGGCGACGGGCAGCGCCAGCATGACGGCGCTGCTCACCCAGGTGCGCCGCAAGATCGACTGGGTGTACGCGGTCGACCTGGGCCGGACGCCGCCCGGTGACGTGGGCCGGTACTGGCAGGAGCACGGCGCGATCGTGGACGCGGTGGCGCGCGGCGACGCCGAACGCGCCCGTGCGCTGACCACCGCACATGTGGAGCGCGCACTGCCCGCCTACCGGCTGCGCCATCCCGCGCCGGGGGTGAGGGAAGCGAAACAGCCCGTAAACATGGCGCGCGTCCAGAATTAACACCGCTGCCGTATACAACTCCTGGGGAATTCAGCCCCCCTGGTTCGGCGTGCCCGAATATTCTCGCGCGGCTTCGAAAAGGGAAATTCGGGTGTGCCGCGTAAGCCGTCTGCAGGCGGGGCGGGTGAAGAATTCCTCGGCGACTGCAGCGGCGGGACGGCGGGTGACGGGTCCGGCCCGCCACCGTGCGAAACGGCCCCGCCCGTGACTCCTGCGGGAGTCACCGTGGCGGGGCCGTGAAGGCGGTGCCGGGCGGCGTGCGGCCGCCGGCCTGCCCGAAGGGTCAGACCGTCTCCGGGAGCTCCTCGAGGCCCTCGGAGACGAGCTTCGCCAGGCGGTCCAGCGCGGCGTCGGCGCCCTCGGCGTCCGAAGCCAGCACGATCTCCTCGCCACCCTGGGCGCCCAGGCCCAGGACCGCGAGCATGGAAGCGGCGTTGACGGGGTTGCCGTCGCCCTTGGCGATCGTGACCGGCACGCCGGAAGCGGTGGCCGCACGGACGAAGATCGAGGCGGGGCGGGCGTGCAGACCCTCGGCCCATCCGACATTGACGCGGCGCTCAGCCATTGTGTTGCCCTTCGGGTCGGAAAAGTTGTCTAGACCAGTGTCTCACGCGGGCACCGGTGGTCCGGTGTGCCCAGCCCGCACGAGCGCTCGGATCCTAGAAGCCCAAGCCTGCGTCACGCCCAGGCTGTACGCATGCTGAGACCCGCTCGTACGCACCGTCCCGCCGCGGGGTACGTACGGTCGTGTCCGAGGCGCCCTCCGGCACTTCGGCCGCCCCCTGATACGCAGCCGGTCGTACGCTGTCCGCATGGAGACGCCGTCGGATGCCGCCGCCTACCCCGCCCACTGGGAAGCCGACGTGGTGCTGCGTGACGGCGGCACCGCCCGGATCCGCCCCATCACCCCGGACGACGCGGAACGCCTGGTCTCCTTCTACGAGCAGGTCTCCGACGAGTCGAAGTACTACCGCTTCTTCGCGCCCTACCCCCGGCTCTCCGACCGCGACGTGCACCGCTTCACCCACCACGACTACGTCGACCGGGTAGGGCTCGCCGCCTTCGTGGGCGGCGAGATGATCGCCACCGTCCGGTACGACCGCATCAGCGCCGACGGCCGGCCCGCCACCGGGCCTGACGCCGACCAGGCCGAGGTCGCCTTCCTCGTCCAGGACGACCAGCAGGGCCGCGGCGTCGCCTCCGCGCTCATGGAGCACATCGCCGCGGTCGCCCGCGAGCGCGGCATCCGCCGCTTCGTCGCCGAGATCCTGCCCGCCAACACCAAGATGATCAAGGTGTTCACGGACGCCGGCTACACCCAGAAGCGCACCTTCGAGGACGGCGTCGTCCGCCTCGAATTCGGCCTGGAACCCACCGAGCAGTCCGTCGCCGTCATGCGCGGCCGCGAGCACCGCGCCGAGGCCCGCTCCGTACAGCGGCTGCTCGCCCCGGGGTCGGTCGCCGTCATCGGTACGGGGCGCGCCCCCGGAGGCGTCGGTCGCTCCGCCCTGCGCAACATCCTGGACGCCGGCTTCACCGGCCACACGTACGCCGTCAACCGCGCCTTCCCCGAAGGCGGCAGCACGCTGGACCCGGAGGGCGTACCCGCCTACCGCTCGCTCCGGGACATCCCCGGCCCCGTCGACCTGGCCGTCGTCGCCGTACCCGCCGAGCATGTCCCCGACGTCGTCCGCGACTGCGGCGAACACGGCGTCCAGGGGCTGGTCATCCTCACCTCCGGGTACGCGGAGGCCGGCCCCGAAGGGCGCGAGAAGCAGCGCGCACTGCTGCGCCAGGCCCGCTCGTACGGCATGCGGCTGGTCGGCCCGAACGCCTTCGGACTGATCAACACCGCCCCCGGCGTCCGCCTCAACGCCTCCCTGTCGCCCCGGCTGCCCGGCGCGGGCCGCGTCGGCCTCTTCACCCAGTCCGGCGCGATCGGCATCGGACTGCTCAGCGCCCTCCACGAGCGCGGCTCCGGGGACGGCGCCATCGCCGGGGTCTCCACCTTCGTGTCGGCCGGCAACCGCGCCGACGTCTCCGGCAACGACCTGCTCCAGTACTGGTACGAGGACCCCGCCACCGACGTCGCCCTGCTGTACCTGGAGTCGATCGGCAACCCCCGCAAGTTCACCCGGCTCGCCCGCCGCACCGCCGCCGCCAAGCCCGTCGTGGTCGTCAAGGGCGCCCGGCACAGCGGCACCGTCCCGCTCGGCCACACCGTCCCCGCCACCCGCATCCCCGACGCCACGGTCTCCGCCCTCATGCGGCAGGCCGGCGTCATCCGGGTCGGCACCGTCACCGAGCTGATCGACGCGGGACTGCTGCTCGCCTCCCAGCCGCTGCCCGCCGGCCCCCGGGTCGCGATCCTCGGCAACTCCGAAGCGCTCGCCCTCCTCGCGTACGACGCGTGCCTCACCGAGGGGCTGCGCCCGCAGCGCCCTCATGTACTGCCCTTCGCCGCCACGACGGCCGAGTTCCGTGCCGCACTGGCCGACGCCCTCGCCGGTGACCGCATCGACGCGGTCCTCCTCACCGCGATCCCGTGGGTCGCCGAGGGCAGCAGCGCGGACCCCGAGGAGATCGCGGCCCTCGCCACGGCCCTGCGCGAGGCCGCGGCCGAAGGCCCCGCCAAGCCGGTCACCGTCGTCCACCTGGCGATGGACGAACTGGCGGGGGCGCTCTCGGACACGGCGGAATCTCCGCAGACGCCGGGAAGCACGGGCGAGCAGGAAGCCGCCGAGGACACCTCCGGGACGCCGCGGGAGCGCCCCTCCGGGCTGCCCCGCATCCCCGCCTACCCCGCAGCCGAGCGGGCCGTACGGTCCCTCGCCGAGGCCGTCCGGTACGCGACCTGGCGCCGCGAGTCCGCGGCGCCCGGCAAGGTCCCCGAGTACGACGACATCCAGGAGGCCGCGGCAGGCGCCGACATCGAGCGGCTCCTCGACGAGCTCACCGCCGACGCCGAACCCCACCGCTCCGTGGCGCTGCCCGCCGACGAGGCCGCGGCCCTGCTCGGCCGCTACGGCATCCGCGTACGCGCCGCCCTCCCCGCTCCCGACGCGGACGCCGCCGTGCGCGCCGCCGAGGCCCTGGGCTACCCGGTCGCCCTGAAGACCACGGCGCCGCACCTGCGGCACCGCGCCGACCTCGGGGGCGTGCGCCTCGACCTCCCGGGGGAACGCGCCCTGCGCCGCGCCTATCAGGAGCTGACCGACTTCCTCGGGAAGCCCGAAGAGCTGCGCCCCGTGGTGCAGGCCATGGTCCCGCGCGGCGTCGACACCCTCATCCGGGCCTCCATCGACCCCGCGGCCGGTGCCGTCCTCTCCTTCGGGCTGGCCGGCGCCCCCTCCCAGCTCCTCGGCGACACCGCACACCGCCTCATCCCCGCCACCGACCGCGACGTCGCCGAACAGATCCGCTCCATCCGGAGCGCACCGCTGCTCTTCGGGTGGCGCGGCTCGCAGCCCGTGGACAGCGCGGCCCTGGAGGAACTGCTGCTGCGCGTCTCCCGGCTCGTCGACGACCACCCCGAGGTCGTCGGCATCGACCTGGAACCGGTCGTCGTCGCCCCCCAGGGGCTCTCCGTCCTCAGCGCCTCCGTACGCCTGGCACGCCCCCCGGCCACCACCGACCTCGGCCCCCGCCGCCTCCCCGTGTACTGACCCCCGGCCCGCCCGCCTGCGGCCCGTACCGGGCCCGGCGCCCCGTAGGATGGATCCCATGGCTAAGACCGGTACGACGACCCAGGGGCTGCGCGCGGCGATCGAGCGCAGCGGCTATTACCCGGCACTCGTGGCCGAGGCGGTGCAGGCCGCGATCGGCGGCGAGCCCGTGGTGTCGTACGTGGTCCACCAGGAGACGACCTTCGACGCCAACGAAGTACGCCGCCACGTCACGGTCCTGGTCCTCACGGACACCCGCTTCATCGTCAGCCACACCGACGAGCAGGCCGCCGACGCCACGTCGCCGACGCCGTACGCCACCACCTCCACGGAGTCGGTGAAGCTCGGCCGCATCTCCTCCGTGGTGCTCAGCCGCGTCGTCGCCAACCCGGAGGCGTACACCCCGGGCCAGCTGCCCCGCGAGGTCGTGCTGACCATCGGCTGGGGCGCCGTCTCCCGGCTCGACCTGGAGCCCGCCAGCTGCGGCGACCCGAACTGCGAGGCCGACCACGGCTACACCGGCTCCTCCACCGCCGACGACCTCTCGCTGCGCGTCAGCGAGGCTGGCGACGGCCCGGACACCGTCCGGCAGACGCTCGCCTTCGCCCAGGCGCTCTCCGAAGCCACCGCAGCCTCCGGCGCCCGCTGATGGCGGGTTACGCCGTGGACCCGGCGTCCGCCTGGCCCGAACCGCTGGACCTCGCCACCGCGCCGGTGCCCCGCTACGGCACCGGCTCGCTCGCCGACCTGCTGCCCGCCGTCACCGCCGGCCAGGGCCTGGCCCACGCGCAGCCGACGAGCCTGGAGCTGGCGCCCGCCGACCGCGCCTGCGTCTTCCTGATCGACGGGCTGGGCTGGGAGGTGCTGCGCGCGCATCCGGACGAGGCGCCGTTCCTCACCTCGCTGCTCGGTACCTCCATGAACGGCACCGGGCGCCCGATGACGGCCGGTTTCCCGTCCACCACGGCCACCTCGCTCGCCTCGGTCGGCACGGGCCTGCCGCCGGGCGCGCACGGCCTCGCCGGGTACACCGTCCAGGACCCGGCCACCGGGGCGCTGATGAACCAGCTGCGCTGGTACCCCTGGACCGACCCGCACGCCTGGCAGCCGTACCCCACGGTCTTCCAGCAGGCGCACGCCGCGGGCATCCACACCTGCCAGGTCTCGGCGCCCGACTTCGAGCGCACCCCGCTCACCCGGATCGCGCTCAGCGGCGGCACGTTCCACGGCCGGCTCTCCGGTGAGGACCGGATGGACCTGGCCGCCGAGCAGCTGGCCGCCGGCGACCGTTCGCTCGTCTACACGTACTACTCCGAGGTCGACGGCAAGGGCCACCGCTACGGCGTCGACTCCGACGCCTGGCGCGGCCAGCTGATGTACGTGGACCGGCTCGCCGAGCGCCTCGCCGAGCAGCTCCCGCCCCGCTCAGCCCTCTACATCACCGCCGACCACGGCATGCTCGACATCCCGTTCGACCCCGAGTCCCGCGTCGACTTCGACGAGGACTGGGAACTGCGTGCGGGCGTGCGCCTGCTGGGCGGCGAGGGCCGCTGCCGCCATGTGTACGCGCATCCGGGCGCGGCCGACGACGTGCTCGCGGTCTGGCGCGAGGTGGTCGGCGACCGGATGTGGGTGGCCGGACGCGAGGAGGCGATCGCCGCCGGGTGGTTCGGACCGCACGTCGACGACCGGGTACGGAGCAGGATCGGTGATGTGGTGGCCGCCGCGCATGCCGACATGGTGATCATCGCGAGCGAGAACGAACCGCGGGAATCGGCGATGGTCGGCATGCACGGCTCCATGACCCCGGTCGAACAGCTCGTCCCCCTCCTGGAAGTCCGCACCTGACGCGCACGGCATGCGTTGTCAGTGGCACCCGTTACTGTGCTGAGCAGGGGCTCTCCGTTCCCCCATGGGGGAAGTGGGGGGGCGAATCGATACGGCGAGCGGCCGTGGCGAGCGGCCGTGTCCTCCTGGCTCCGCCCCCTCGTGACCCCCTTCCCATAACCCCCTTGTACGACCCGATGGACGTCGGTACGGTCCGGCGCGCGCCCGAAAGGCGACCACATCCCCCATGGCTGAACTGGTGTTCTTCAGCGGCACGATGGACTGCGGGAAGTCGACGCTCGCGCTGCAGATCGAGCACAACCGCTCCGCACGCGGTCTGCAGGGCATCATCTGCACCCGGGACGACCGGGCCGGCAGCGGCCGGCTCTCCTCGCGGCTGGGTCTCGCCGTCGACGCCGTCGAGGTCGCCGACGACCTGGACTTCTACGCCTACGTCGTCGGCCGCATCAGCTCCGGCGCCCGGGTCGACTACGTCATCGCCGACGAGGCGCAGTTCCTGACCCCCGACCAGATCGAGCAGCTGGCCCGTGTGGTGGACGACCTGGAACTGGACGTCTTCGCCTTCGGGATCACCACCGACTTCCGCAGCAAGCTCTTCCCCGGGTCCCAGCGGCTGGTCGAACTGGCCGACCGCATAGAGGTGCTTCAGGTCGAGGCACTGTGCTGGTGCGGCGCCCGCGCCACGCACAACGCCCGTACGGTCGGCGGGCAGATGGTCGTCGAGGGCGACCAGGTGGTCGTGGGGGACGTGTACGCGGCCGGGACCGAGGTCGGGTACGAGGTCCTCTGCCGACGCCACCACAGGCGCCGCCAGACCGCCGCGTCCGCGCACGCCGCGGCGCTCTCCCCGGACGTCCTCCCGGTCGACCCGGCCGACCCCGACCCGGTCGACCCGGCCGTCCCGGTCGACGTGGCGGAGTGAGGGGAGAGCGGCCGAACGGTACGGCTCCCTGCGGTCACCCCTGCAGGTGTGCCCTCCGCGGTCACCACGCAGGCGTGCCCTTCGCGGTCATCCCGCAGGCCGCTGGATCACCGTGAACTCGGCCCCCTCCGGGTCGGCGACCACCGCCAGCCGCCCGTAGGACGAGTCCTGGGGACCGCCGGTCACCCGTCCGCCCAGCTCCACGACCCGGCGGGCCGCGGCGTCCGTGTCGGAGACCGCGAAGTACGTCGTCCAGTGCGGCCCCCGGTCTCCGGGGAGCGCATCGCCCACGCCCCGGATGCCCGCCACCGGGCGCCCCTTGAGGCGCAGCGTCACGTGGTCGGAGCCGGGCCCGCCGTCCGCCTCCGCCTCGAAGCCGAAGACGTGCTCGTAGAATCTGGCGGCCGTGGCGGCCTCCTGGGTCACCAGTTCGTTCCACGCCAGGGTGCCGGGTTCGCCGACCACCGCCGTGCCCTTCATCGTGTGCCCCTGCCAGATCCCGAAGACCGCGCCCTGCGGGTCCGAGGCGAGCGCCATCCGCCCCGCCCGGTCGGCGTCCAGCGGGCCGACCCCGATCGTGCCGCCGCAGGCGTGGATGCGCTCCGTGACGGCGTCCGCGTCGTCGCTCGCGAGGTAGGGGGTCCAGGCGATGGACAGGTGCCGCTCCGGAGGCAGCACGCCGATGCCCGCCACCTCACGGCCGGCGAGCAGCGCCCGTACGTAGGGCCCGAGTTGCTGCGGCCCGGGGCGGAACTCCCAGGCGAACAGCGCACTGTAGAAGTCCTGTGTCGCGGACAGGCCGTGCACCATGAGACTCACCCAGCAAGGGGTGCCGGGCACCCGCCGACTCGCTGCCTCGGTCGTCATCGTCGCTCGCTCCTCGGGCCATAAGGGGGTGGGACCGTACGGGTAAGGGCTGTGCTGGGCAGATGCTCGCACCCTCGGGTGCGTGGCGCGGGTCGGCCGCGCCGCCGGTCGCGCGAACCGGGTGTGCGGCGGGCCGGAGAGCGCCCGATGTGATGACGCAGGTTCGTTTCTGCCGATGTCACCGTCCGGCGTGACGGACCTCCTCATGAACGTCATGAACGGGTTCAGGCACACCCGCACGGACTCGGCCACGGTCGGCGTGGCCCGGCCGTGACTGCGCGAGGATGGGCCCATGAATGCCATCATCTCCGCTTCCGAACTGGCGAGCGAGCTTGCGGGCGGTACGCCTCCGGTGCTCCTCGATGTCCGCTGGCAGCTCGGCGGCCCGCCCGGGCGTCCCGAATACGAGAAGGGCCACCTGCCCGGCGCCGTCTACGTCGCCCTGGACACCGAACTGGCCGGGCCCGCGGGCGACGCGGGCCGCCATCCGCTGCCGGACCCGGAGGTCTTCGCCGCCGCGATGCGCGCGGCCGGGGTCTCCAAGGACAGCGAGGTGGTCGTGTACGACGGCGCGCAGGGCTGGGCGGCGGCCCGCGCCTGGTGGCTGCTGCGCTGGGCGGGGCACGAGTCCGTCCGCGTACTGGACGGCGGCCTGGCGGCGTGGCGGGCGGCGGGCGGTGAGCTGACCGACGAGGAACCCGCTCCGGAGCCCGGGGACTTCACGGTGGCGCCCGGTGCGCTGCCGGTGCTGAACGCCGACGAGGCGGCCGCTCTGGCCCGTCGCGGGGTGCTTCTGGACGCGCGGGCGGCGGAGCGTTACCGGGGCGACGTGGAGCCGATCGACCGGGTCGGCGGCCACATCCCCGGGGCGCGCTCCGCGCCGACGACCGAGAACGTCACCGCCGACGGCACGCTCCGGCCGGCCGCCGAACTGGCCGAGCGCTTCACCGCTCTGGGTGCCGTGCCGGGCGCCGAGGTCGGCGTCTACTGCGGCTCGGGGGTCTCGGCGGCCCAGGAGGTCCTGGCGCTGGCCGTGGCGGGCGTACCGGCCGCCCTGTATGTCGGCTCCTGGAGCGAGTGGTCGGCCGACCCGTCGCGCCCGGTCGCGACGGGCCCGGACGCGGGCTGACCGTCACCGGCCCACTACCGGGGCTGGTCCGTACCGCTGTCTGCTGCCGCAGTCCGTCCGCTGTCCGCTGCCTGCTGTCGGTGCACACCGCTGCCGGTCCGTACCGGTGGCGGGCGTGCAGGCGCCGTCCATGGCCGCTCGCCGTCCATGGCCGCTCGCCGTCCATGGCCGCTCACCGTCCACGGCCGCTCGCCGTGGACGGCGTACGGCCACGGTGTACGGCCTCCGGAGCACCGGCCTGCCGCTCAGAAGCTCCGAAAGGGGCTCCGGAAGAAGCTCCGGAAGAAGGCGCGGGTGCACGCAGTCGCCGGGACGCCACGTGAGCCGTCTCGAGGCACGGCCTTGGGCGGTGTGCCCAGAGGACCGTTTCTGCACCGTGGGTCCGGCCTGTCGAAGCCGTAACCGGGCCTCTGGCCGTCGCCGCCTGACCGCTGGGCGGTCAGGCGTCCGGCTTCTTGCGCCGCGTACCGAAGACGATCTCGTCCCAGCTGGGCACGGCGGCGCGGCGGCCGGGGCGGACGCCGTCCGCTTCGGCCTGGCGGTCGGTGGTGCCCTTCAGCCGGTCCCGGTGCCCCGCGACCGAGCGCGGCATCAGTACGTCGGCGTACGCGGAGCCCGCGCCGGCGCTCGCCGCCGGCGGCTCCTCGACCTCGGTCTCCGTCGACGGTTCGTCGTCCGGCGGCGTCTTCGGCTCGGGGACGACCAGGTCGCCGCGGAAGCTCGGCACCGCCTCCAGGAGGCTGGTGAGCGAGTCGCGCGGGTCCCGCTCCTCGAGGTCCTCGGCCGAGGCCGCGGGCACGTCGTCCTCGTCGTCCGGCGGCGCCGGACGCTCGGCGGACTGCGGTTGGTCCAGGGAGCGGTCCAGCGGCCGGTCCCGGGGCAGCCGGGCGATCCGCGGCACGAACGGGAAGCTGGGCTCCGGGGTGTCGTCGGTCTCGCCGATCAGCGCACGGGCCTCGTCGTCCACGGCCTGCACGAGCCGCCGGGGCGGGTCGTACGTCCAGCTCGCGGAGTGCGGCTCGGCCGCGACGCGGTAGACCAGCAGCACCTCCCAGGTGCCGTCGTCCCGGCGCCAGGAGTCCCACTGCACGCTGTCCTTGTCGGCGCCGCGCAGCAGCAGCCGCTCGGCGACCGCCTCGCCCAGCTGCGGACCGGTGTTCTCGCCGGGGCGGCGTACGGGTGTCTTCCGGGCGCGCTCGGCCATGAACGCGCGTTCCGCCAGTACGGGGCCCTCGAAGCGCCGCACCCGGTCGACGGGGATGCCGGCGAGCTGGGCGACCTCCTCGGCGGACGCACCGGCCCGTATACGGGCCTGGATGTCGCGTGGCCTGAGGTGGCTCTCCACCTCGATCTCGATCTGGCCCAGGCGTGCGCGGTCGTTACGCACCGCGGCACGCAGCCGCTCGTCGATCGGCAGCGTGTACTCGGTGCTGTCCGCAGCCTTGAGCACCAGCCGTGTGCCGTCGTTCGAGACGGCCACGACACGCAGTTCGGGCATGGGGACCTCCCGGGTGGTGCCTGCCGACGTCACGTGCGTCGCTGCTTCCGCTAGTCGAGTGTGGCCTGCCCGGGTGCAGCCTGCCACAACATTGCCGAGTTGCCCGGCGTGTCAGGCTGTGGCCCTGAAACGCCGTTATGACACGGTAACCAGTTTGCAACCTCCGGTGACCGTACCGGTTGCCCTGTCTACCAGCACCCCGTGCCGAGTGACGGCGCCCCGGGGCGAGTGCCGCCTTGGTAGGCCCCTCCCGTGGGTCCGGGCAGCCGGACGGGAAACCGGGGCCAGGATTCGCAACAGTACTCCATTCGGACCACCGGAGCGGTGCGCCGCGCCGCCAAGTTTTCGCTGGACAGCGGAGCTGGGTCGCCTTGTCGACCTCTCTACTTCCGGGGCGGTGGGCGAGATTCACCAGAAATGTGGCCTGCTTCACAAAACCGTCAGAAGTGGAACTATCCAGTCCGCCCAAATGTCCCTTCTGTGTGCAAGACCGATCGAAGCGTCGATCAAGGGCGTGGAATGGACGACACAACCGATAGGCAGACAAAGAAGACCGGGAAGGAGAAACGGCTCGACCTGAGCGTCCCCCAGGTGGCGGGCAGTGCGCTCGCCGCGGCGGTCGCCGCCTACCTGGCCGGTCGGCTGGGCGTCTACGGAACGGTCATCGGTGCCGGCGTGGTGAGCGTGGTCGCCACCACGGGCGGGTCGATCTTCCAGCACCTCTTCCGCCGCACCGGTGAACAGGTCAAGGAGGCGACGGTCAGCACCCGGCCCAGGCCGCGCCGCCGCCAGGAGCTCGGTCGGAGCACCACCCGGTCCGGTACGCCGACCGGTACGCGGTCCGCGTCCGGTACGCCCCCGGGGAGCCCGGCCGACGCCACGATGGTGCTGCCCACGTTCGGCAGGGACGGCGCGGAGGACGAGATCACGTCCGTCGCGGCGGCCATGGACCGGGCCGCCGAGCGGGGGCCGGCCACGAGCGCCGACGGCGCTTCCGGAGCGGGGGACGCGACACGGGCGCTGCCCGTCCTGTCGGAGGTGGCCACCCGGGCGCTGTGCCCCACCGCACCCGAGGGTGCGGAGGACGAGACCCGTCCGGTACCGCGGCACGACGCGCGTACGGTGGCGCTGCGCACGGCGGAGCCGCCCGCCGGTGCCTCCGTGGCGGAGACCTCGGCCGAGGAGGCCGGCCGGACCCTCTACGGGACCCGGTGGCGCGGCCGGCGCCGCACCTGGCTCGTCGGGCTCGCGGTCTTCCTGCTCGCGATGGCCGGGGTCACCGCCTTCGAGCTGGCCACCGGGCACGACGCGGCGGGCGGCAACGGCACGTCGGTCTCCCACCTCTTCCGGTCCGGCGGGGGCGGCGGCAGCGCCCCGACGACGCCGACGCCGTCGCCGAGCACGTCCACCGGGGACACGGAGCAGGGCGGCGGCGCCTCCGAGTCGCCGACGCCGCAGCCGGACGCCACGGACGGCGGCACCGGTTCCCCGTCCGGTTCGGACACGGACCAGGACACCGGGACGGGAAGCGGCTCGGACGGCGCGTCCACGACGCCCAGTCCGTCGCCGAGCGACGGCGACGACTCCTCCGTGGAGCCGACGCCCACGCCGACCGACGGTGCCGACGACGGTGCGGGCGGCGACCAGGACGCGGGGGAGGGGACCGGCAGCGCCCGGGACGGCGGACAGACCCCGGCCCCCGGCTCCTCCTGAAGCCGGACGCCGGTCCCGGGGCCCGCCCGGGACCGGCGCCGCGCCTCAGTCCCCGAGTACGCGCCGGAGGTACGGGTTGGCGAACACCCGCTCCGGGTCCAGCCGGTCCCGGAGGGCGGTGAACTCCCCGAAGCGCGGGTACGCCGCCGCCAGGTGTTCCGCGTCCCGGGTGTGCAGCTTGCCCCAGTGCGGGCGGCCGCCGTGCGCGGTCATGATGCGCTCGGCGGCCGTGAAGTACGCCTCGTGGGGCGTGCCCCGGTACATGTGCATCGCTATGTAGGCGGTGTCCCGCCCGGAGGCCGTGGAGAGCGGGATGTCGTCGGCGGGTGCGGTGCGCACCTCCACGGGGAAGCTGATGCGGAAGCCGGAGCGCTCCACCAGCGCGCGCAGCTCCCGTAGTGCCGCGACCGCCGCTTCCCGGGGGACGGCGTACTCCATCTCCACGAAGCGCACCCGGCGCGGGCTGGTGAACACCTTGTACGGGATGTCGGTGTACGTACGGGCGGAGAGCGCGCGGCTGGACAGCTTGGCGATGCCGGGGATGGTGGCGGGCAGTGCCCTGCCGACGGCGCAGGCGACCTGGAAGACGCCGTTGGAGAGCAGCTCGTCGTCGACCCAGCCGCTGACGGTGCCGTTCGGCGCGGCGGGGCCCTGGCTGCGGTTGTTGCGCTTGGTGTTGCAGTTCCCGGTGTGCGGGAACCAGTAGAACTCGAAGTGCTCGTTCTCCGCGACGAGGGCGTCGAAGTCCTCGGTCACCCGGTCGAAGGCCATCGGCTCTTCCCGGGCGGTGAGCAGGAACTCCGGTTCGACCGCGAAGGTCAGCTCCGTGAGGACGCCGAGCGCGCCCAGGCCCAGCCGGGCCGCCGCGAAGACGTCCGCGTTCTCCCGGGCCGAGCAGCGCAGTACGGAGCCGTCGGCGGTGACCAGCTCCAGGCCGACGATCTGGGCGGAGAGCGAGGCGGAGTCCCGGCCGGTGCCGTGGGTGCCGGTGCTGGTGGCCCCGGCGACCGTCTGCTCCATGATGTCGCCCATGTTGGCCAGCGACAGGCCGTGCCCGGAGAGCGCCGCGTTCATGTCCTTCAGGGGCGTGCCGGCGGCCACGGTGACGGTGCCGGCGGCGCGGTCCACCTTCCGTATGCCCGTCAGCCGCTCAGGGCGTATCAGGAGGCCTTCGGTGGCGGCGGCCGGGGTGAAGGAGTGGCCGGTGCCGGCCGCCTTCACGGTGAGCCCGTCGGCGGCCGCCTCCCGTACCGCCGCCGCCAGCTCCTCCGTGGAGGCCGGTGCCACGCTCCGTACGGGGCGGGCCTCGACGTTCCCCGCCCAGTTACGCCACACGCTCTCCCGCGTCGCTCGAACCACTGTCATGCGTGCCCAGCCCTCCCGTAACCGGGGGCAGGGGTGCCCCCGCCCGCGTCGGCGCCGGCCGCAGCCGGCGGTATCCGAGGAACGCGACCGCGGCCGCGAGCGCTCCGGCCACGGCCGGCACGACGTACCCCGTACGGGCCCCGGCCGCGTCCACCACCCAGCCGGCGGCCGACGAGCCGAGCGCCACCCCGACCGCGAGCCCGGTGCTCGTCCAGGTCATGCCCTCGGTCAGTTGCGCGCGTGGTACGTGCTGCTCGACCAGGGCCATGGTGGTCACCATCGTGGGTGCGATGGTCAGGCCCGCGACGAAGAGCGCCACGGCCAGGAACGGCAGGTTCCCGACCAGTTGGAGCGGGATCATACTCACGGCCATGGCGAGGACACCCAGTACCCAGCGGCGGGCCGCCGGGCCGGCCGGACGCAGCATCCCGAAGACCGCGCCGGCCAGGCAGGACCCCAGCGCGTAGATCGCCAGGACGAGGCTGGCCGCGCCCTTGTGGCCCTCCGCCTCCGCGAAGGCCACCGTCACCACGTCGATCGCCCCGAAGATCGCGCCGGTGGCGGTGAAGGTGACCACGAGGACCTGCAGGCCCCGGGAGCGGAGCGCGGAGCCCTTGGTGTGGTGCTCGCGCGGGTGCGGTACGGGCTCGGTGGCGCGCTGCGCGGTCAGCCAGAACACGCCCGCCGCCAGGAAGACGGCGGCCAGCAGCGGCCCGGCCTCGGGGAACCACGACGTGGAGAGCCCGATGGCGAGGATCGGCCCGACGATGAAGCAGAACTCGTCGACGATCGACTCCCAGGAGTACGCGGCGTGCAGCATCTCGGGGGAGCCGCGGTGCACCTCCGCCCACCGGGAGCGGACCATCGCGCCGACGCTGGGCACACAGCCCGCGCAGGCCGCGAAGACGAAGAGCGTCCAGTCGGGCCAGCGCTGCTGGGCGGCGACCAGCAGGGCGGCGAGCGCGGCGAGCGCGGCGAGGGTGGCCGGGCGCAGGACCCGGCGCTGGCCGTGCCGGTCCACCAGCCGGGAGATCTGCGGGCCGAGCACCGCGGCGGACAGCGCGACGGTCGCCGAGAGCGCGCCCGCCAGCCCGTACCGGCCGGTGAGCTGGGAGACCATCGTGACGATGCCGATGCCGGTCATGGAGAGCGGCATGCGCCCCAGGAACCCGGCGGCGGTGAAGGACTTCGTGCCGGGCCGGGCGAACAGGGCGCGGTAGGGACTGGGCAAGGGGGCGCTCCGCCAGGTGAGGATCCGCGGGGACCGCGGTGAGCCGGGTCAGGACGGCAGTAAGGAACGTACTGCAGCGATACAGCTTACGGGTGGCACGCGAACGGTGCCTCCGGTTTTCCGGCTGTCAGTGGCGGGTGGGAGGATCGAAACATGCCCGAACAGCCAGTGCCTGCTCCCTACGACGCCCTGCTCCTCCTCTCCTTCGGGGGGCCCGAAGGCCCCGACGACGTGGTCCCGTTCCTGGAGAACGTGACGCGCGGCCGCGGTATCCCCCGTGAGCGCCTCAAGGAGGTGGGACAGCACTACTTCCTGTTCGGCGGCGTGAGCCCGATCAACGCGCAGAACCGTGAGCTCCTGGACGCGCTGCGCAAGGACTTCGCCGAGCACGGCCTGGACCTGCCCGTGTACTGGGGCAACCGCAACTGGGCGCCGTACCTCACCGACACCCTGCGCGAGATGGTCCGCGACGGCCGCCGCCGCATCGCCGTGCTGGCCACCAGCGCGTACGCCTCGTACTCGGGCTGCCGCCAGTACCGCGAGAACCTGGCCGACGCGCTCGCCGCCCTGGAGGCCGAGGGGCTGGAGGTGCCGCAGGTCGACAAGTTGCGGCACTACTTCAACCACCCCGGCTTCGTCCGCCCCATGGTCGACGGTGTCCTCGCCTCCCTCGCCGAGCTGCCCGAGGACGTCCGCGCGGGCGCCCACATCGCCTTCACCACGCACTCCATCCCCACCGCCGCCGCCGACACCTCGGGACGCCCCGAGGAGCACACCGAGGACGGCGAGGGCGGCGCGTACGTCGCCCAGCACCTGGACGTGGCCGAGGTGATCGCCGAGGCGGTCCGGGAGGAGACCGGCGTCGCCCATCCCTGGCAGCTCGTCTACCAGTCCCGCAGCGGCGCCCCGCACATCCCCTGGCTGGAGCCCGACATCTGCGACCACCTGGAGACACTGCACACCCAGGGCGTCCCGGCCGTCGTGATGGCCCCCATCGGCTTCGTCTCGGACCACATGGAGGTCAAGTACGACCTCGACACGGAGGCCACCGCCAAGGCCGCCGAGCTGGGCCTGCCGGTCGCCCGCTCCGCCACCGTCGGTGCCGACCCGCGGTTCGCCGCGGCCGTCCGCGACCTGCTCCTGGAGCGCGCGGCGGCCGAGCGCGGCCGCTCCCCGGAGCGCTGCGCGCTGGGCGCCCTGGGGCCGAGCCACGACCTCTGCCCGGTCGGCTGCTGCCCCGCCCGCAGCCCCCGGCCCGCCGCGGCGGGTGCCGACCGGACCGGCGCGCCGGCGGGAGCCTAGGGGCTCGGCAGCCCCCTGAGAGCCACCTCTTCGTACGAACAAGGAGCACCGTGTCCGATCCCCTGAAGGACGCCCCGCTGCACAGCGGTGAACTGAAGGACGAACTTCTCTCGCTGGCTCTGGAGGCCGCCCGCCGGGCCGGTGAGCTGCTGCGCGACGGCCGCCCCGCCGACCTCGGGGTCGCCGCCACGAAGAGCAGCCCCATCGACGTCGTCACCGAGATGGACATCGCCTCCGAGAAGCTGATCACCGGCTTCCTCTCCGAGCGCCGCCCCGAGGACGGTTTCCTGGGGGAGGAGGGCGCCAGCTCCGAGGGTTCCAGCGGGGTGCGCTGGGTGATCGACCCGATCGACGGCACCGTCAACTACCTCTACGGGCTGCCTTCGTGGGCGGTGTCCATCGCCGCCGAGAAGGACGGCGAGACGGTCGTCGGGGTGGTCGCCGCACCGATGCGCGGCGAGACCTGCCACGCCGTCCTCGGCGGCGGCGCCTTCCTGAACAACGCGCCGGTCCGGGTGCGGCCCGCGCCGCCGCTCTCCCAGGCGCTGGTCGGCACCGGCTTCGGCTACGTGGCCGAGCGGCGCGCCGCGCAGGCGGCCGTGCTGGGCTCACTGATCCCGCAGGTGCGCGACATACGGCGGGGCGGCTCGGCCGCGATCGACCTGTGCGACGTGGCCTGCGGCCGGCTGGACGCCTACTACGAGCGCGGGCTGAACCCGTGGGACTTCGCGGCGGGCGAGCTGATCGCCCGTGAGGCCGGCGCGCGTACCGGCGGCCGCCCCGGCGCCCCGGTGTCCCACGAGCTCACCGTCGCCGCGTCCCCGGCCGTCTTCGAGGCGCTGCAGCCGCTGCTGGAGGACCTGGGCGCCTGGCACGACTGACCGGGGCCCGGGCAGGCCTGCGGGTCCGCGTACGCGCCGTACGGCCCGTGTACGCGTCCGGACACGACGAAGCGCCCCGGCACCGTCCCCTCGGTGCCGGGGCGCTTCCTCGCGCGTGTGCGGGGTCAGGCGCTGGGCGCGCCGACCTCCACACCGTGCTCGGAGGCCAGTCGCTGCAGGTCCTCCAGCTCGGCCTGCTCGACGTCGGCGAGGAAGTCGTCGCCGGTTTCGCGGGCCCGGTCCAGGTCGGCTTCGGTGTTCTTTATGCGCTGCAGAATGCCTGCGGTGAACGCGTCCATGGTGCGCCCCCTCGTCGTGGGTCGGTGGCACGGGGGTGTGCCGACGGGTGTGGGCCCCTCGTCCACGGGGGTGTGGCAGAGGGAGATCACGGCGTGGTCCCTGCGGGCTGCCGTCCGGTCGCGGGTACGGCGTCGTGCAGGGCGTGATCGCGAGTGTGCAATCGTCCTCCCCATGCCGAACCTCACGGAAACCTCAAGGAGGCGGTGAATCGCTGCCAATCGGGTAGCCGCAGTCCCGCCATGTGCCTCCGCACCTCCGCTTACAGCCGGTTTACGGCTTCTCGGGGCAGGATGGATGTGCTCGAAAAATCGTGTGTGCCCTGCTCGACGGGGCCGTGAGGAAGGACTAGCGACGTGCGTGTACTCGTCGTCGAGGACGAGCAGCTGCTCGCCGATGCGGTGGCCACCGGACTGCGCCGGGAGGCCATGGCGGTCGACGTGGTGTACGACGGCGCGGCCGCGCTGGAGCGCATCGCGGTCAACGACTACGACGTCGTCGTGCTGGACCGCGACCTGCCGCTGGTCCACGGCGACGACGTCTGCCGCAAGATCGTCGAGCTGGGCATGCCCACCCGCGTCCTGATGCTGACCGCCTCCGGCGACGTCAGCGACCGTGTCGAGGGCCTGGAGATCGGCGCCGACGACTACCTCCCCAAGCCCTTCGCCTTCACCGAGCTGACCGCCCGCGTACGGGCCCTCGGGCGCCGTACGACCGTGGCGCTGCCGCCGGTCCTGGAGCGGGCCGGCATCAAGCTCGACCCGAACCGCCGCGAGGTCTTCCGCGACGGCAAGGAGGTCCAGCTCGCGCCGAAGGAGTTCGCGGTGCTGGAGGTCCTGATGCGCAGCGAGGGCACGGTCGTCTCGGCCGAGCAGCTGCTGGAGAAGGCGTGGGACGAGAACACCGACCCGTTCACGAACGTGGTCCGGGTGACCGTCATGACGCTGCGCCGCAAGCTGGGCGAGCCCGCGGTGATCGTGACCGTACCGGGCTCCGGTTACCGGATCTGAGCAGCATGGCCTCGACACCCGCGGCGCCTCAGTCGCCGCCCGCACCGCCCAAGCCCACCTGGGACCCGAAGCCGCCGGTCCGCCCGTTCCCCTGGCTGCGCCCGACCATCCGCATACGGCTCACCCTGTTGTACGGCGGGATGTTCCTGATGGCGGGCATCGTGCTGCTGGCCATCATCTACATGCTGGCGGCCAACGCCCTCCAGGACGGCAACCAGCTGCCTTTCAAGATCATCGGTTCGGACTTCCGGATCGTCACCGACCGCTGCCCCGGCGCGGCCACCAACAACGTCGACGAGCTGAACTCGGCCATCAACACCTGCATCTCGCAGCAGCGCGCGGTGGCCCTGAACAACCTCCTGAACCGCTCCCTGATGGCGCTGGTCGGCCTGACCGTCGTCGCGTTCGCCTTCGGGTACGCGATGGCGGGCCGTGTCCTGTCGCCGCTGGGCCGCATCACGCGGACCGCGCAGCGGGTGGCCGGCTCCGACCTGCACCGGCGCATCGAGCTGGGCGGTCCGGACGACGAGCTCAAGGAGCTCGCCGACACGTTCGACGAGATGCTGGACCGGCTGGACCGCGCGTTCGAGTCGCAGCGGCGCTTCGTGGCCAACGCCTCGCACGAGCTGCGTACGCCGCTGGCGATCAACCGCACGCTCCTCGAAGTGCAGCTCGCCGACCCGGACGCCTCGCCGGAGCTGTCCCAGCTGGGCAAGACCCTGCTGGCGACCAACGAGCGCAGCGAACAGCTCGTCGAGGGCCTGCTGCTGCTCGCGCGCAGCGAGAACAAGATCGTGGACCGGAGACCGGTCGATCTCGCCGAGGTGGCCTCGCAGGCCATCGAGCAGTCCCGGGGCGAGGCCCAGGCCAAGGGCGTGGAGCTGCGCGGCGTACGCAAGCAGGTCTTCGTACAGGGCAACGGCGTCCTCCTGGAGCGCATCGCGCTGAACCTCGTACAGAACGCCGTGCGGTACAACGTGCCCGAGGAAGGCTTCGTGGAGGTGACCACCGAGGCGCAGCCCGGGTGGGCGGTGCTGGTGGTCTCCAACACGGGACCGGTGGTCCCCGCCTATGAGGTGGAGAACATCTTCGAGCCGTTCCGGCGGCTGCGTACGGAGCGCACGGGCAGCGACAAGGGGGTGGGCCTCGGCCTGTCCATCGTGCGGTCCGTCGTCCGGGCGCACGACGGCACGATCACGGCCGTGCCGCGGGAGGGCGGAGGCCTGGACATGCGCGTGGTGCTGCCGGTGTGAGAGTTCCGGCCACCGCTTCCGCGGGTCCGGCTTGACGCGGCCAGGGGCGGCCGGTCATCCTTCGCCCCGAGTTCGCTTTGCGCGGAATTCGACCGGTCCGTTCGTTGGTCCGGACGTGTGTGATCGCTCACAGGCGCGAATTCCGGGCCGTCTACTCTCCGTGATCGTCAGGACCCTCGGAAGGCCGGGAAAATCCGGGTTTCCCGGGGGTCCGATCACGGGAAGTACACGTGATGGCAAGCGCGAGGTGCGACTTTAGGACCGTGTACGGTCCTATCGCCATCCAATCCGATCACCTCTTCAGGGGTGCGGTTGGGTGTCGATTGAGTAACAGACCTTGATGTGAGGCAAAATCTCCGCCTCAGGTCGGGCACAAGTCCGGCCTCTCACGCGTTACGAGCGCTGAGACACCGCAGACACCCAGAGGGGGAGAGCGACCATGGCTACGGATTACGACACACCACGCAAGACCGATGACGACCTCAACGAGGACAGCATCGAAGAGCTGAAGTCGCGGCGGAACGACAAGTCCGCCTCGGCCGTCGACGTCGACGAGTTCGAGCAGGCCGAAGGCCTGGAGCTGCCCGGCGCCGACCTGTCCAACGAAGAGCTCGCCGTACGGGTCCTGCCCAAGCAGCAGGACGAGTTCACCTGCATGAGCTGCTTCCTGGTCCACCACCGCAGCCAGCTGGCGGCGGAGGACAAGAACGGTCAGCCCATCTGCCGCGACTGCGCGGCCTGAGGGCGGGCCGAGACCGTGGCGCGTACGGCCCCGCGAGGGAGACCGGTGGTCTCCCGGGCAGACGCCGCACAGAGCTGCGGTCACCGGGACGACAGCGTGAGGTGAAGCTCAGTGAAACCGTTCCGTAGAGGCAAGCAGGGTGAGACCGGTCCGGCGGCCGGCGCACGAACACGCGAGGAAACCGCGCCCGTGCCCGCCGACCAGGCCGCCCTCCCCGCGGAGCGGGGCACCGAAGCGCTGAGGGAGCGTGGCCGTGCGGCCACGCTCGCGGCCAGAACGGTCGACGGCGCGCGCAAGCGCGGCGTCACGGTGCGGTCGGGTCTCTCCTGGACCGCCGACCGGATCATCGACGCCGCCCCGCGGATCCCGGTCCGTGACCTGGCCACGCTGCGCCGCCAGTTCCCCGGCCTGACCCCCGAGGAGCTGGCCGACAAGCTCGTCGCGGGGGCGACGAGGGGCACCGCGACCGTCGGTGCCGGAGTGGGCGCCGCGGCCATGATGCCGGTACCGCCCGCGATGCCGGCCGAGCTGGCCGCCGAGGTCGTCGGCGTCGCCACGGTCGAGATCAAGCTCATCGCCGAGCTGCACGAGGTGTACGGCCTGCGTCCGCAGGGCGGCCTCAGAGCCCGTGGCCTGGCGTACGTCCAGGCCTGGACGGAGGAGCGCGGCGTCGACGTCGCCAGACCCGCCACGCTGAACCTCGCGCTCGGCGGCCAGATGAAGCGCGAGCTGCGCCAGCAGATCATGAAGCGCATGATGCGGAACCTGCCGAGCATGACGCCGTTCATGGTGGGCGCCGCGGTCGGCGCGTTCATGAACCGCCGGGACACCGCGAAGCTGGCCGGCAAGGTGCGCCAGGACCTGCGGCGCCGTCAGATCCCCTGGGACGCGCTCCCGGACCCGCCCCCGGCCCCCGCCCGCAAGCGGCTCAACGGCCGCGCCCGGCCCGGCCTCACGGGCCGCCGGGAGCCAGGCCTCACCGGCCGCCAGGAGCCCGGCCGGGACGACTGACCCCGGCCCCGCAGCTCCCCCTCGTACCGCCCTCAGGCCCGGATCGCCGCCAGGGCCGCCGACAGCTCCTCCGGATGCCGTGTCGACAGGTAGACGTACGGCGTCGGGTCCGCCGGATCGGTCACCTCGACCCGCACTGCCGTCGGGATGTAGCTCCGCATCACCATGAACGCGCGGGTGTCGGCCTTGTACGTACGCCACGCCCGCGCCCCCTCGGCGTCCAGGACGTGCGCCTCGCCCAGTGCCTCGGCCGGGATCTTCGCGTTCCCCGCGATCAGCGACCCGGCCACGACCCGGATGCGCGCGGAACCGTACGAGCTCACCGCGACCGCGGCCAGCGCCGCTCCGCCGATCAGCCCGCCGAGCATCGGGAGCGTCCCGAGCGGCAGCAGCATCAGGGCGCAGGCGACGCCGACGGCGGCGGCGATCACCCACCAGGAGCGGGGAGCGGTGAGACGTTCTTCGTACGACTGCATGGCTCCAGCTTGGCACGTGCGCGCGCGTGCTCCGCGCGCGCGGGTAGGGTCTCCACCTGTGAGTGGAGACAGAACATCGCTGACGCCGCCCGCGGACGCCACCGCGCCGGTGCGGCACCCCGGAGCGCCGGCGCCCGGCGAGCTGCTCGGCGCGCACTACGACCGGTGCTTCGGATGCGGAGGGGAGCAGCCGCACGGCCTGCATCTGGAGGCGCGGGCCGGCGAGGGCGTGCGGGTCAGCGCGGAGTTCACCGTCAAGGAGGCCCATCAGGGCGCTCCGGGCCTCGCGCACGGCGGTGTGCTCGCCACGGCCCTGGACGAGACGCTCGGCTCGCTCAACTGGCTCCTGCAGGCGATCGCGGTGACCGGCCGCCTGGAGACCGACTTCCTGCGGCCGGTACCGGTCGGCACGGTCCTGTACCTGGACGCCGAGGTCACCGCGGTGCACGGACGGAAGATCTACTCGCGCGCCGAAGGCCGGATCGGCGGCCCCGAGGGTCCCGTGGCGGTCCGCGCCGAGGCGGTCTTCATCGAGGTGAAGGTCGAGCACTTCATCGACAACGGCCGGCCGGAGGAGATCCGCGCCGCGATGGCCGACCCCGACCAGGTACGCCGCGCCCGCGCATTCGAGGTGAACCCGTGACCCGTCAGGCAGACGTGGCCCATCAGGCAGAGCCGGTACGGACTCCGGTGGACGTACAGATCCGGCGGGTCGATCCGGAGGTTCCGCTGCCCGCATACGGGCACCCGGGCGACGCGGGGGCCGACCTCGTCACCACCGAGGCGGCCGAACTGGCCCCGGGGGAGCGCACGGTGCTGCCCACGGGGATGGCCATCGCGCTGCCCGAGGGGTACGCCGCGTTCGTGCACCCGCGGTCGGGCCTCGCCGCCCGCTGCGGTGTGGCGCTCGTGAATGCCCCCGGGACGGTGGATGCCGGGTACCGTGGGGAGATCAAGGTGATCGTGGTCAATCTGGACCCGCGCGAGACCGTGCGGTTCGAGAGGTTCGACCGGATCGCCCAACTGGTCGTCCAGCAGGTCGAGAAGGTGCGCTTCCACGAGGTGGCGGAGCTTCCCGGCTCGGCGCGGGCCGAGGGGGGATTCGGGTCCACCGGCGGTCATGCGGCGGTGGGCGGCCCCACGGGCGGGAATGGATACGCATCGGTCGGTGCCGACCGGGAAGGACAGTGACGTGTTCGGACGTCGCAAGAAGAACGAGGCTCCAGACGACGCGGTCGAGGCGGTCGATCCTGCCGAGGAGGCGACGTCGGACGAGTCCGCCGAGGACGAGGAGAGCTACGGCGTGAGCCTCCCGCCGGCCCCGCGCCCCGACGGCCCCTGGGACATCTCCGAGGTCGGCAATCCGGGCGAGGGCCGGGTGGACCTGGGCGGCCTCTTCGTGCCGGGCGTGGAGGGCATGGAGCTGCGGGTGGAGGTCGCCGGTGACGCGATCGTCGCCGCGACCATCGTGCTGCAGGACAGCGCCGTGCAGCTGCAGGCGTTCGCGGCGCCGAAGAACGAGGGCATCTGGGGCGAGGTCCGCGCGGAGATCGCCTCCGGCATCACCCAGCAGGGCGGGGTCATCGACGAGGTCGACGGTCCGCTGGGCTGGGAGCTGCGCGCCCAGGTGCCGGTCCAGCTGCCGGACGGGACCAACGGCGTGCAGGTCGTACGCTTCGTCGGCGTGGACGGCCCGCGCTGGTTCCTGCGCGGCGTGATCTCGGGCCAGGGCGCGGTGCAGCCGCAGGCCGCCGGGCTGCTGGAGCAGATCTTCCGGGACACGGTCGTGGTGCGCGGCGAGGGCCCGATGGCGCCCCGCGACCCGATCGTCCTCAAGCTCCCCGACGACGCGCAGATGGTGCCCGAGGGCGTCCAGCAGGACGACGCCTCGCAGTCCCGCTTCGGCGGCGGCGTGGAGCGCCTGGAGCGCGGCCCGGAGATCACCGAGATCCGCTGACCGCGTCCGTACGCATCCCTGCGGCCCGCGACGCCCCGTACGGCAGGGGCGGCGCGGGCCGCGCGATGCCGTACCGTTTCGCCCCTCGCTCCCCCTATAGGGGTGCATTGAGGTCCCCTTCTCAACACAGTAGTGGGCGGTACCGACACCGCGGCACCGACAACCCCGCCGCCCGAGCGGCCCGTCAGGGTCGCGTCAAAACCGGCCCGCCCGCTCCCCCTATGCGGCCTTCGTCCCGTTCCCGCTCGGTAAGGTCGGCAGCGGAAACGGCCCGGTCATGGGCAGCTCACAGGTAAGACAATGGGGCCATGGGACGCGGCAAGCTTCGCATCTATCTCGGCGCGGCACCGGGCGTCGGCAAGACGTACGCGATGCTCTCCGAGGCGCACCGGCGCCTGGAGCGCGGCACGGACGTCGTCGTCGCGTTCGTCGAGCACTACGACCGGCCGCGTACGGAGGTGCTGCTGCACGGTCTGGAGGAGCTCGGGCGCCGGGAGCTGAGCCACCGGGGCACGGTGTTCACCGAGATGGACGTGGACGCGGTGCTGGCCCGGGCGCCCGCCGTCGCGCTGGTCGACGAGCTGGCCCACACCAACGTCCCCGGCTCCCGTAACGCCAAGCGCTGGCAGGACATCGAAGAGCTGCTCGAAGCCGGCATCGACGTGATCTCCACCGTCAACATCCAGCACCTGGAATCACTCGGTGACGTGGTGGAGTCGATAACGGGCGTCCGGCAGCGCGAGACCGTCCCCGACGAGGTGGTCCGCCGCGCCGACCAGATCGAGCTGGTCGACATGTCGCCCCAGGCGCTGCGCCGCCGCATGGCGCACGGCAACGTGTACGCCTCGGACAAGGTCGACGCCGCGCTGTCCAACTACTTCCGGCCCGGCAACCTCACCGCGCTGCGTGAGCTGGCGCTGCTGTGGGTGGCCGACCGGGTCGACGAGTACCTCCAGCAGTACCGTGCCGAGCACTCCATCCGCTCCACCTGGCAGGCACGGGAACGCATCGTCGTCGGCCTCACCGGCGGCCCCGAGGGCAAGACCCTGCTGCGCCGTGCCGCGCGGATGGCCGCCAAGGGCTCCGGCAGCGAGGTGCTGGCCGTCTACATCGCGCGCAGCGACGGACTGACCGGCGCCTCGCCCAAGGAGCTGGCCGTACAGCGCACCCTGGTCGAGGACCTGGGCGGCAGCTTCCACCACGTCATCGGCGACGACGTCCCGAGCGCCCTGCTGGAGTTCGCGCGCGGGGTGAACGCCACCCAGATCGTGCTGGGCTCCAGCCGCCGCAAGGCCTGGCAGTACGTCTTCGGGCCGGGCGTCGGCGCCACCGTCGCCCGCGACTCGGGTCCCGACCTGGACGTCCACATCGTCACCCACGACGAGGTCGCCAAGGGGCGCGGCCTGCCGGGGACGCGCGGCGCCCGGCTCAGCCGCTCCCGGGTGCTGGCCGGCTGGCTCACCGGCGTACTCGGCCCGGTCCTGCTCACGCTGCTGCTGTACAACCTGGAGAACGGCCCGGGGCTCGCCAACGACGTGCTGCTCTTCCTGTTCCTGACCGTGGCGGCCGCGCTGCTCGGCGGGCTGCTCGCCGCGCTCGCCGCCGCCGCGGTCGGCTCGGTCCTGCTGAACTTCTACTTCACACCGCCCACCCACAGCATCACCATCGCCGACCCCGAGAACATCGTCGCCATCGCGATCTTCTTCGCGGTGGGGGTGGCCGTCGCCTCGGTGGTGGACCTCGCGGCCCGCCGTACGCACCAGGCGGCCCGGCTGCGTGCCGAGGCGGAGATCCTGTCCTTCCTGGCCGGCAGCGTGCTGCGCGGCGAGACCACGCTGGACGCCCTGCTGGAGCGGGTACGCGAGACCTTCGCCATGGACGCCGTCGCCCTCCTCGAACGCGCGAGCGACGTCGAGCCCTGGACCTGCGCGGGCAGCGTCGGCGAGGGCACGGCACCGCGCCGCCCCGAGGACGCGGATGTGGACATGCCCGTCAACGAGCACATGACCCTCGCCCTCACCGGCCGCAAGCTGCCCGCCGAGGACCGCCGGGTGCTCGGCGCCTTCGCCGCCCAGGCCGCCGTCGTCCTGGACCGCCAGCGGCTGGTCGGCGAGGCCGAGCGGGCCCGCGAGCTGGCCGAGGGCAACCGCATCCGCACGGCCCTGCTCGCCGCCGTCAGCCACGACCTGCGCACCCCCCTCGCCGGCATCAAGGCCGCCGTCACCTCGCTCCGCTCCGACGACGTGGCCTGGTCCGACGAGGACGAGGCCGAGCTGCTGGCGGGCATCGAGGACGGCGCCGACCGGCTGGACCACCTGGTGGGCAACCTCCTGGACATGTCCCGGCTGCAGACCGGCACGGTCACCCCGCTGATCCGCGACACCGACCTGGACGAGGTCGTCCCGATGGCGCTCGGCGGCGTCCCCGAAGGCAGCGTCTGCCTGGACATCCCCGAGGAGCTGCCCATCGTCGCCGTCGACCCCGGCCTGCTGGAGCGGTGCGTCGCCAACCTCGTCGAGAACGCCGTGAAGTACAGCCCGGACGGCGCACGTGTCACGGTCGCCGCCAGCGCGCTCGGCGAGCGCGTCGAGGTGCGCATCGTGGACCGCGGCCCCGGTGTCCCCGACCCCGCCAAGGACCGGATCTTCGAGCCGTTCCAGCGGTACGGGGACGCCCCGCGCGGCGCCGGCGTCGGCCTCGGCCTCGCGGTCTCCCGCGGCTTCGCGGAAGCCATGGGCGGCACCCTCGCCGCCGAGGACACCCCGGGAGGCGGTCTGACCATGGTCCTGACCCTGCGCGCCGCGCCCGGCCACCCGCCGGTCAGCTCCGGCCTCCCCGCCCGGGCGACGACATGACCGCGCCCCCTCCCCGTACACCGACTGCGGCGGCCGACCGGCCGTCCGCGGGAAAGGCAGGCCCGATGAACCGGGTGCTCGTGGTCGACGACGAGCCGCAGATCGTCCGCGCCCTCGTGATCAACCTCAAGGCGCGCAAGTACGAGGTGGACGCCGCGCCCGACGGCGCCACCGCGCTCCGGCTCGCCGCCGCCCGCCACCCCGACGTGGTCGTCCTGGACCTCGGCCTGCCCGACATGGACGGCGTGGACGTGATCAAGGGCCTGCGCGGCTGGACCCGGGTGCCGATCCTGGTGCTCTCCGCCCGGCAGACCTCCGACGAGAAGGTCGAGGCGCTGGACGCGGGCGCCGACGACTACGTCACCAAGCCCTTCGGCATGGACGAGCTGCTGGCCCGGCTGCGCGCCGCCGTGCGCCGCGCCGAGCCCACCGGGCCGGCCGACGCCGCCGTCCTGGTCGAGACCGAGGGCTTCACCGTGGATCTCGCCGCCAAGAAGGTCAACCGCGGCGGCCGCGACGTCCGGCTCACCCCCACCGAGTGGCACCTGCTGGAGGTCCTGGTCCGCAACACGGGCCGCCTGGTCAGCCAGAAGCAGCTGCTCCAGGAGGTCTGGGGCCCCTCGTACGGCACGGAATCCAACTATCTGCGGGTCTACATGGCCCAGCTGCGGCGCAAGCTGGAGGCCGATCCGTCGCATCCGCGGCACTTCGTCACCGAACCGGGCATGGGCTACCGCTTCGAACAGTGATCCGGAATCTGCCCTGGTGGGCCCGCTTCCCGGGCTCGGGCCCGTGATCCGGCCGGGAGGCGGCCGGTACGCTGGCTGTATGAGTGCTGGGACCCGTTCCGAGAAGCCGGCCGGACGCTTCCGCCGGATGCTCGACAGGCTGTCCTCCTCGGAGGAGGAGCTGCAGTCCGCCGAGCTGCAGCAGGACGCGCAGGACGCGGGCTGTACGCGGATCTGCGACTGCGACGACCGCCAGATCGTGAAGGTCACGGGCACGCTGCGGCACGTCACGCTGCGTCCCCGGGCCGGGGTGCCGGCGCTGGAGGCCGAGCTGTTCGACGGCTCGGCGGCGCTGGACGTGGTCTGGCTGGGCCGCCGCGCCATCACCGGCATAGAACCGGGCCGTAAGCTCATCGCCTCCGGCCGGATCTCCATGAGCCACGGACGCCGGGTGCTGTTCAATCCGAAGTACGAACTCCGACCGCTCGGACAGGAGTAGCCGGTGACGTCGTTCGAGAAGACGACCACGAGCAACGAGGACCAGCCCGCGGGCGAAGCGGCGGCGCCGCCCGGCCGTCGCCGGGGAGCGCACGCGCCCGGCAAGGAATCCGCCGAGAAGGCCCTCCTGGAGGCGTTCGGCGGGTTCTGGGGCATGGTGGACACCACCGTGCCCGGCCTGGTCTTCGTCCTCATCTACACGATCAAGCGGGACATCCACACCGCCGCGATCGTGGCCCTCGGCCTCACGGTCGTCCTCGCGCTGGTCCGGCTGGCGCGCAGGCAGACGCTCAAGCACGCCTTCAGCGGCGTCTTCGGCGTGGCCTTCGGCGCGGTCTTCGCGATGATGTCGGGCGACGCCAAGAACTTCTACCTGCCCGGTATGCTCTACACGCTGGGCCTCGCGGTCGTCTACATCCTCTCGGCTGTCTTCCGGTACCCGCTCATCGGCGTCCTGCTCGGCCCGATCCTGCGCGAGAACCTCTCCTGGCGCACCCGCAACCCCGGCCGCTTCACGGCGTACACCAAGTCCACCTGGGCCTGGGGCATCATCCTGCTCGCCAAGTCCGCGATCCTCTTCCCGCTGTACTGGTGGGGCGACGCGACGCAGCTCGGCTGGGTCAAGGTCGCGCTCGGCATCCCCCCGTTCCTGCTCTGCGTCTACCTCACCTGGATCTTCCTCGCGAAGGCCCCGGCCCCGATCGACGTGATCGCGGAGCTGGAGGAGAAGGAGAAGGCCGAGGCCGCCGGGGCCGATGCGCCCAGCGCCTGAGCAACCCGCGTACGACGAGGGCCCGGGACCACGACGGTCCCGGGCCCTTCGTACGTCGGCGCGCCGCCTACTCCGTAGGCCTCCGCATCGACAGCAGGTCCTCCAGCTGCTCCTCCCGCGCCTGCGCCGCGACGAACAGCAGCTCGTCGCCGGCCTCCAGCGCGTCCTCCTTGTTCGGCGTGAGCACCCGCGTCCCGCGGATGATCGTCACCAGCGAGGTGTCCTCGGGCCACTCCACGTCGCCCACCTGGGTGCCCGCCAGCGCCGCCTCCGGGGGCAGCGTCAGCTCGACGAGGTTGGCGTCGCCGTGGCTGAAGCGCAGCAGCCGTACGAGGTCGCCGACGCTCACCGCCTCCTCGACCAGCGCGGACATCAGGCGCGGCGTGGAGACCGCCACGTCGACGCCCCAGGCCTCGTTGAAGAGCCACTCGTTCTTGGGGTTGTTGACGCGGGCGACCACCCGCGGCACCCCGTACTCGGTCTTGGCCAGCAGCGAGACGACGAGGTTGACCTTGTCGTCACCGGTCGCCGCGATGACGACGTTGCACCGCTGCAGCGCCGCCTCGTCCAGCGAGGTGATCTCGCACGCGTCGGCCAGCAGCCACTCGGCCTGCGGCACCCGCTCCACCGAGATCGCCGTCGGCGCCTTGTCGATGAGCAGGATCTCGTGGCCGTTCTCCAGGAGCTCGCCCGCGATGGAACGTCCCACGGCTCCCGCACCAGCGATCGCGACCCTCATGCGCCTGCCTCCTCGGGCCCCTCGGCGAACGCCGCCTCGACCTTCTCCACCTCGTCGGTGCGCATCATCACGTGCACCAGATCGCCTTCCTGCAGGACGGTCTGCGAGGTCGGCAGTATCGCCTCACCCAGCCGGGTGAGGAACGCGACCCGTACGCCGGTCTCCTCCTGGAGGCGGCTGACCTTGTGGCCGACCCAGGACGCGTCGATGTGCACCTCGGCGAGCTGCACACCGCCGCTGGGATCCCGCCACAGCGGCTCGGCGCCCGAGGGCAGCAGCCGGCGCAGCATCTGGTCCGCCGTCCAGCGGACGGTCGCCACGGTCGGGATGCCCAGGCGCTGGTAGACCTCGGCGCGGCGCGGGTCGTAGATGCGGGCCGCGACGTTCTCCACGCCGAACATCTCGCGGGCCACCCGGGCGGCGATGATGTTGGAGTTGTCGCCGCTGCTGACCGCGGCGAACGCACCGGCCTCCTCGATGCCCGCCTCGCGCAGCGTGTCCTGGTCGAAGCCGACGCCGGTCACCCGGCGGCCGCCGAAGGAGGAGCCCAGCCGCCGGAAGGCGGTGGGGTCCTGGTCGACCACGGCGATCGTGTGGCCCTGGTTCTCCAGGGTCTGTGCGAGCGCGGATCCCACGCGCCCGCAGCCCATGATGACGATGTGCATCGTCCCGCTTACCCCGCACTCCTCGTAGGCCCGCTGGCCTGCCTCAACACCCTGCTCACAACTTTCTTTCCGGCGTACCGGCCCGTCCGGGGCACCCGGCCCCGGCAACGCCCGGTCACGAGCTTATGCGGCAACGGGGAAGTTGCCCCCGCTGATGTGCGACACCACCGTAACCGGCAGGCCGGACGTACGGACTGCTGCCCTTCCCGGACGTGCCGGCCCCTGTTCAGCGGGGCCCGCCCGGGCTGCCGGCCCGGCCCAGCCGGGTGCCCGCCGGGAAGAAGAAGCGCGCGGGGGAGACGGTGACCGTGCAGCGGGGCTCCGGGCGCTTCAGTTCCGGCAGCCGGCCGGTCCACTCCAGGACGCCGATCCGGCCGGTTCCCAGGCGGCCGGCGAGCCGCCCGCCGAGGTAGGTCCGGTCCTCGCCGATCCGCCCGAAGGCGTTGCCGGGCAGGTACGGCACGGGGAGGCGCCCCCTGACGGGCGGAGCCACGCGGAGGGCCGCGAGCGTCCCGGTGTCGTCGGCGATGCGTACGGTTCCCTCGTCCCAGGTGAAGCGGGCCATCTCCTTCGGGATGCCCCACAGCAGGCGGCCGCCGCGCAGGGATGCCGCCGAGTCCACCCAGATGCGGTGGCAGTACACGCCCACCCGCCGGCCGCGCCGGGCCGGGGAGCCGACCGCGAGCTCGTCGTACCGCAGCGTCCCCTCCTCGTACCGCACGAGCAGCACGGCGAGCGCGTGCCGGCTGCCGAGGGGCGCGAGGTCGGCGGGGAGCGGCAGCGCCTCGCGCGCGGTGAAGAGGGAGAGCCACAGGGTGCCGCGGGCCCGCCAGGGCGGCGCGGGATGGCCGGGCCTTTGGTCCGAAGCGCCGGTGCGGTCGGTCATCGCGAACTCCTTCCGTCAGGGCGGAACGGGCTGACTTGATGATCTTCGAACAGGCATCCTGTTCGACGTGTCCTCACTGTCACCCGTGCCACAGCAGTCCGAACCGAACCCGCCGGCGCCGCACATGGTGGTGTGCGGCGACGACTCACTGGCCCACCGGCTCGCCGTCGAACTCCGCGAGGTCTACCGCCGGCGGGTCACCCTCGTCGTACCCTCCGTACGCGACCCGCACGGCCCCCGCGTCCCCGAACCGGCGCGCGGCGGGCTCGGCCGGGCGAGCGCGCTCTTCGGACGGGTGACCGCGGCCGTGGGCCGTACGGGCACGGCGGACGGCGGGAGACCCGCCGACGGTACGGGCGGGCCGGACGTTCCGGAGGACACCGGGCCGCTCCACGTACTGCAGGCGCCGGAGCCCGACGACGAGACGCTCACCGAAGCCGGGGTGGAGGAGGCCGGTGCGCTGGCCCTCGTCTACGACGACGACGAGACCAACATCCACGCCGCGCTGCGCGCCCGCCGCATGAACCCCCGGCTCCGGCTGGTCATCCGCCTCTACAACCGCCGCCTCGGACAGCACCTGGAGGAGCTGCTGGACCAGGCGGCCGCCGTGGTCTGGTCCGACACCTCCGACATCGACGCCTCCACCACCGTCCTCTCCGACGCCGACACGGTCGCGCCCGCGCTCACCGCCACCGCCGTGGCCGGCACCTCCAAGGTCATCGAGGTCGACGGACTGCTGCTGCGCGCAGTGGAGCACACCCCGGGCGCGGCGGCGTCGCCGCGCGCCGACCGCAGCCTGGCCACCCTCGCCCTGCTCTCCCCCTCCGCCTCGGACGAGGAGGCCCAGGAGGGCGGGCCCGCACCGGCCCCGCCCCCGCCGGGCCGGCACCGGCACGGCGGCCGCCACGGCCACCGGCACCAGGCCGAGGACGACGGGCCCACGCTGCTGCCGGACGACGCCGCGGCCGCGGCGGCCACCGGCCGGGCCACGGTCGCGCTGGAGACCGTCTCCTACCGCGGCCGCAGGCCACCCGCGCGCCGCCTCAACGGCCGCGGCGCCCCGCTCGGCTCGCTGTTCTCGCCGCGGCTGCGCTGGGCCGTCGCCGGCCTGGTCGCCACCGTGCTGACCCTGGCCGTCCTCTCCATGCTGCTCACCGGGGAGCAGCCGATGCATGCCGTCTACCTCTCCCTCCTCGACCTCTTCGCGATCAACGAACCCGCGCTCGACGACCCCATGGCCCGCAAGGTGCTGCAACTGCTGTCCGGCGTCACCGGCCTGCTCCTGCTGCCGGTCCTGGTCGCCGCGGCCCTCGAAGCGCTCGGCACCTTCCGCAACGCCGCCTCGCTGCGCCGCCCGCCGCGCGGCCTCTCCGGGCACGTCGTCCTCCTCGGCCTCGGCAAGGTTGGCACCCGCGTCCTGTCCCGGCTGCGCGAGATGGGCGTCCCGGTCGTCTGCGTGGAGGAGGACCCCGAGGCACGGGGCATCCCGCTGGCCCGCCGGCTGCGGGTGCCGACCGTCCTGGGCGACGCCACCGAGGACGGCGTGCTGGAGGCGGCCGGTATCGCCCGCGCCCGTACCCTCCTCGCCCTGACCAGCGAGGACAGTACGAACCTGGAGGCGTCGCTGTACGCCAGGTCGGTCAAGCCGCAGCTGCGCGTGACGCTGCGCCTCTTCGACGACCGGTTCGCCACCGCCGTCTACCGCACCCTGCGCGCCGCCCACCCCACGGCCGTCACCCGCAGCCGCAGCGTCTCGTTCCTGGCGGCGCCCGCCTTCGCCGGCGCCATGATGGGCCGCCAGATACTCGGCGCCATCCCCGTCGAACGCCGGCTGCTGCTCGTCGCGCATGTGGACGTACGCGGCCAGGCCGAGCTGGTGGGCCGCAAGCCCGAGGACGTGTTCCGGGCCGGCCGGCTGCGCGTGGTGGCCGTGAACAGCGGCGCGTCCCCCGACCCGGCCGAGGACCCGGAGGCCGGGCCGGCCCACGGCGGCCAGGACTGGGAGCCCGCCCGGCTGCTCCGCGACCTGCCGCCCGGCTACGTCCTGCGGCCCCAGGACCGCGTGGTCATCGCCGCCACCCGCGAGGGGCTGGGGGAGCTGCTGGGGCGCCGGCCGTACCCCGCCGGGCACCCGCCGGAGTGAACCGGAGAGAGGCAGAGAGGACCGAAGAGAGCCAGAGAGGTCCGGAGAGAGCCGGAGAAGACCGAAGAGAGCCGGAGAAAACCGAAGAGAGCCGGAGAGGACCGGAGGCAATCTGCCGGGATCCGGCAGGATTGATACCGTCCTGCTGTCCGGGAATCGGCAATCAAAGCCCCGGAGGCGGCCCACGGGGGGCCGGAACGAGCAGCGGCAGGGAGCACGAACACGTGGAGCGCGGCGCAGCGGAACCGCACGGCCTCGGCAGGTACGCCGACCTCCTCGGCGAGGTGTCGCGGACCGGGCGGCTGCCCCGCCGCGAGGAGCTGGACGCCCTGCGTGAGCTGGGGGAACAGGCCGCCGAGGACGGCGTGGGTCTGCGCGAGCTGATCGGCCGCTACCTGGCGGAGACCCGCAGGCTGTGGGGCACGCTGCCCGGCGTGGCGCGGGCCGCCGGGGCCGTCGAGCGGGCCCGTACGGGCGACGCGCTGCTCGCGGCCGTCGAGGCGGCGGTCGCCGCGCTCGGCGAGGGCCATGAGCGGGCGCAGCGCCTCGCGGTCCGGCAGGAGGAGGCAGCCCGCCGCGAATTCGTCGACGACCTGCTCTACGGGCGCAGCGACCTGGGCCGCCTCGCCGAACGGGCCGAGCGCTTCGGGCTGCGGCTGGCGGGGGAGCACGCGGTGGCCGTCGCCGAGGGCCCGGAGCGCTTCGACGACCTGCACCCGGTGGCCCGGCGCGTGGAGCGCGAGCTGCTCGGCCGCTTCGGCGACCGGGACGTGCTGGTCGCCACCAAGGACGGGCGGCTGGTGTGCGTGGCGCCGGGCGGCCGGGACGGCGCCCTGGACGCCTTCGCGACGTACGCGCGTACCGAAGGCCCCGGCGGGCGCGCCGCGCAGCGGGTCGCGCTCGGCCGGCCGCACGCCGGCGCAGGCGGCGTGGTCACCTCGTACGAAGAGGCACTGGGCGCACTGGAGCTCGCGGTCCAGCTGGAGCTGGCAGACCCCGTGCTGTACGCGGCCGACCTGCTGGTCTTCCCCGTCCTGCTGCGGGACCGGGCCGCCATGGCCGACCTCGTGCGCAGCGTGCTGGGGCCGCTGACCGAGGGGCGCGGCGGCGCGCGGCCGCTGCTGGAGACGATCTGGGCCTGCGCGGCGACGGCGTACGTCAACGCCGAGGCGGCCCGCCGGCTCCAGGTCAGCGTGCGCACCCTCTCCTACCGGCTGGCCCGCATCAAGGAGCTGACCGGCTACGACCCGGCCGACGGACTGCAGCGCTACACGCTGGAGACGGCGGCGATGGGCGCGCGCGTACTGGGCTGGCCGGACCGGCCGCTGTGAATCCCCGGGCCGTCCGGTCCGTGTCGGCTCCCCACGCGCCGTCCGGCAGGGCAAGCGCAGGCCGGTACGCCATCAAAAACGCGTAAAGATTGCCGGGAACCGGCAATGTGCCGAGGCCGTGGCGAATGCCACGATCGGGGCGCACCGGCGGGTGTACGGCGGGCGGCGCGGCGTCAGGGGTCCGCGCGCCCCGCAGCGGATCGGATGTCGGCACCCTCCACGGGGGTGAGGGTGCGGACACCCCGCTCGGGGCAGGCAGTTCCGCCTTTCGAGGGGTGCGGAAAAGGTCCGTACGCGGCTGGATCGAGCCGTGGGAACAACGGATTCCGTACCCCCGGAGGGGCCCGTGAGAGCCGTGCGGACCAGTCGGGCGGTGTCCTCCGGCAGCCGCATTACCCCCTCGGGTGGCGGGTGGGCGGCGGCCTTGACGAAGGCTTAGCATCCTCTGCGTGTCCAAACTGACCGACGTGCCCAAACGCATCTTGATCGGGCGCGCACTGCGCAGCGACAAGCTGGGAGAGACCCTTCTCCCGAAGCGCATCGCACTCCCCGTCTTCGCCTCCGACCCGCTCTCCTCCGTGGCGTACGCGCCCGGGGAGGTGCTGCTCGTCCTGTCCGTGGCAGGCGTGTCCGCGTACCACTTCAGCCCGTGGATCGCGCTCGCCGTCGTGGTGCTGATGTTCACGGTCGTGGCGTCGTACCGGCAGAACGTGCACGCGTACCCGAGCGGCGGCGGCGACTACGAGGTGGCCAACACCAACCTCGGCCCCAAGGCGGGGCTCACCGTGGCCAGTGCGCTGTTGGTCGACTACGTCCTCACCGTCGCCGTCTCCATCTCCTCCGGAGTGGAGAACCTGGGGTCGGCGATCCCCTTCGTGGTCGAGCACAAGACGCTCTGCGCCATCACGATGATCGTCCTGCTGACCCTGATGAACCTGCGTGGTGTGAAGGAGTCCGGCAAGCTCTTCGCCATCCCGACGTACATCTTCGTCGTCGGCGTCTTCGCCATGATCATCTGGGGCGCCTTCCGCGGCGTGATCCTCGGCGACTCCATGAAGGCCCCCACCGCCGACTACACCATCCACGCCGAGCAGGGCGGCCTCGCGGGCTTCGCGCTGGTCTTCCTCCTGCTGCGCGCGTTCTCCTCCGGCTGTGCGGCGCTCACCGGCGTCGAGGCGATCTCCAACGGCGTGCCCGCCTTCCGCAAGCCGAAGTCGCGGAACGCCGCCACGACGCTGGCGCTCATGGGCGGCCTGGCCGTCACCATGTTCTGCGGCATCATCGTGCTGGCCATGGTCACCGGCGTGAAGATGGCCGAGAAGCCCGCCACCGACCTGCTGCACAACGGACACCCGGTCGGCTCCGGCTACACCCAGAACCCGGTGATCTCGCAGGTCGCGGCCGCCGTCTTCGGCGACGGCACGCTGCCCTTCATCATCCTGGCCGCCGCCACCGCACTGGTCCTCTTCCTCGCCGCGAACACCGCCTACAACGGCTTCCCGCTGCTCGGCTCGATCCTCGCGCAGGACCGCTACCTGCCGCGCCAGCTGCACACCCGCGGCGACCGGCTCGCGTTCTCCAACGGCATCGTGCTGCTCGCCGGCGCCGCGGTGATACTCGTCTACATCTACGGTGCCGACTCCACGCGCCTGATCCAGCTCTACATCGTGGGCGTCTTCGTCTCCTTCACGCTCAGCCAGATCGGCATGGTCCGGCACTGGAACCGCCACCTGACCACGGAGAAGGAGCCGGCCAAGCGCCGCCGGATGCACCGCTCCCGCGCGATCAACGCGTTCGGCGCCACCTTCACCGGCCTCGTCCTGGTCGTCGTCCTGGTGACGAAGTTCAGCCACGGCGCCTGGGTCGCCCTGCTCGGCATGGTCATCTTCTACGTGACGATGACCGCGATCCGTAAGCACTACGACCGGGTCGCCGAGGAGATCGCCGCGGCCGACTCGCCCGACGACGAGGTCGCCCGCCCCTCCCGCGTGCACTCCATCGTCCTGGTCTCCAAGGTCCACAAGCCGACCCTGCGTGCCCTGAACTACGCCAAGCTGATGCGCTCCGACTCCCTCGAAGCGGTCAGTGTGGACGTCGACCAGGCCGAGACCAGGGCGCTGCGCGAGGAGTGGGAGCGCCGCGGCATCGAGGTCCCGCTGAAGGTCCTGGCCTCCCCCTACCGGGAGATCACCCGCCCCTTCATCGAGTACGTGAAGTCGCTGCGCAAGGAGAGCCCGCGCGACGCGGTCTCCGTCTTCATCCCGGAGTACGTCGTCGGCCACTGGTACGAGCATCTGCTGCACAACCAGTCCGCGCTGCGCCTGAAGGGCCGGCTGCTCTTCACCCCGGGCGTGATGGTCACCTCCGTCCCCTGGCAGCTGGACTCCTCCGAGGCCGCCAAGGTCCGCGCCCGCAAGCGCGCCGAGTGGAACGCGCCCGGCTCGGTCCGCCGCGGCCCGGTCGCCCAGCCGAAGAAGGAGAAGGCGGCCACGAAGAAGTAGGGAGCACGCTCCCCGGTGGTCATGAGGGGGGTACGGCGGGCCGTAGACTAGAAGGCTGTTGTCCGCCGCACCCCCCTTCCGCACTTTCTCTGGAGCTCGCTCGCCATGCCGCAAGAACCGAAGAACCCGCAGGCCGGCACCGAGCGGAAGTCCCTGGTCGGCGAGGAGTACGAGGTCGAGGTCGGCCCCGTGGCGCACGGCGGCCACTGCATCGCCCGCACGGACGAGGGCCAGGTCCTCTTCGTACGCCACGCCCTCCCCGGCGAGCGCGTGATCGCCAAGGTCACCGACGGCGAGGAAGGCGCCCGCTTCCTCCGCACCGACGCGGTACGGATCCTGTCCGCCTCCAAGGACCGCGTCGAGGCCCCCTGCCCCTTCTCCGGCCCCGGCCGCTGCGGCGGCTGCGACTGGCAGCACGCCAAGCCGGGCGCCCAGCGCCGCCTCAAGGGCGAGGTCATCGCCGAACAGCTCCAGCGCCTCGCGGGCCTCACCCCCGAGGAGGCCGGCTGGGACGGCACGGTCGTACCGGCCCCCGGCGACAAGGTCCCCGCCGGCGAGGTCCCGTCCTGGCGCACCCGCGTCCAGTACGCCATCGACGCCGAGGGCCGCGCGGGCCTCCGCAAGCACCGCTCCCACGAGGTCCAGCCCATCGACCGCTGCCTGATCGCCGCCCCCGGCGTCTCGGAACTCGGCATCGAGAAGCGCGAGTGGCCGGGGATCGCCACCGTCGAGGCCATCGCCGCCACCGGCTCGAACGACCGCCAGGTCATCCTCACCCCGAAGCCCGGCGGCCGCCTCCCCCTCGTCGAACTCGACAAGCCGGTCTCGGTCATGCGCGTCGGCGAGAAGGACAAGGGCGTCCACCGCGTCCACGGCCGCCCCTTCGTCCGCGAACGCGCCGCCGACCGCACCTGGCGCGTCGGCAACGGCGGCTTCTGGCAGGTCCACCCGCAGGCCGCCGACCTCCTCGTCGAAGCGGTCATGCGCGGCCTGATGCCCAAGAAGGGCGACATGGCCCTGGACCTCTACTGCGGCGTCGGCCTCTTCGCGGGCGCGCTGGCCGACCGCGTCGGCGACAAGGGCGCCGTCCTCGGCATCGAGTCCGGCAAGCGCGCGGTGGAGGACGCCCGCCACAACCTCGCCGACGACGACCGCGTCCGCATCGAACACGGCAAGGTCGACCAGATCCTCCCCCGTACCGGCATCACCGACGTCGACCTCGTCGTCCTCGACCCGCCCCGCGCCGGCGCCGGCCGCAAGACCGTCGACCACCTCGCCTCCCTCACCCCCCGCCGCATCGCCTACGTCGCCTGCGACCCGGCCGCCCTGGCCCGCGACCTCTCCTACTTCGCCGCGGCCGGCTACGTCCCGAAGCGCCTCCAGGCCTTCGACCTGTTCCCGATGACGCACCATGTGGAGTGCGTGGCGATTCTGGAGCGGGCGAAGCGGGGATGACCTGCGTTTTCTTTGAAATGTTCGGGTCCGACCGGGGCGCTTGACCTGTTTCCCGAAGTGCACCGCGTGGGGCCTCTCGCAGGCTTCCGCTGCGCGTCTCATCTGCGGCTTCGCGCTGCGGTGCGCGGATGAGAAGCGCTGTGCCGCGACCTCGTGAGGGACGAAAAGCCACGTACGAAGAGCCGAGCCGTCCGTACAGTCCCCCATCACACCCACTGCCCCACTGCTCGAGTCGATCGGCCGTCACCGCCGAATCACGGACGGTAGGGTTGAGAGACGATCGCAGCAGACACGGTGATTTCCGCAAGACACGAGCACGAGGGGGAGGGCGACGAGAGGACATGGTGGCGCTGGAGGAGAGTCAGGGGCGTACGCGGGGCCAACGGTCGGTCTTCGAGCGGTATCAGGATGCGGCGGCCGACGCAGGGGAGCTTGATTCCTCTCTGTTCTCCGTGGAGGTCACCGCTGACGGTCGGCCGACCGACATCGAGCGTGAGGAGGCCGAGGAGGAGGTGATCGAGCAGATCACCTCTCCCTTCGATCCCGAGCACATCGACATCGACACCCGGACGACGACTGTCGATCTGCTGCTGTCCCGGCTGCGCAACGAGATGATCGACCTCGCCCCGGACTTCCAGCGCAAGGCGGGCATCTGGACCGATGGCAAGCAGAGCCGTCTCATCGAGTCACTGCTGCTGCGCATCCCCATCCCGTCTTTCTACGCCGCCGAAAAAAAGGACGGCAGTTGGGCCATCGTCGACGGTATCCAGCGCCTCACGTCCATCGCCCGATTCTTGGAGCCGCAGACGGTCGGCGCCGATCCACTGCAGCTGACGGGCCTGGAGTACCTGCGTAACTTCGATGAGGCTGGCTTCGCGGACCTCTCCGGGAAGCTCCAGATCAGACTGCGTGAGACGGAGGTCGTCGTTCACGTCATCCGACGTGGCACACCCGAGCCGGTGATGTTCAACGTCTTCGCGCGCATCAACACCGGAGGCGAACCCCTGACCCGGCAGGAGATTCGGCACGCGCTCATCCCGGGACGGGCCCGCACGCTCCTCGCGGAGCTCGCAGAGACCAAGGAGTTCCAGCAGGCCACCGGTTACAGCGTCGTCGGCGACCGGATGGCCGACCGGGAGATGGTCCTCCGCTTCCTGGCTTTCCGGATGACTTCCCTCCATGCATACAAGCCCGGTGACTTCGACGCGTTCCTCGCCGAGGCGATGCACCAAGTGAACCGTCTCGACAGCGCGGACGAGGACCGGCTGCGGACCGAGTTCGTCACGGCGATGCTCGCGGCCAGGGAGATTTTCGGTCCCCACGCCTTCCGGAAGTACCGCCGAAACCAACAGCGCAAGTCACCCATCAACAAAGCGCTCTTCGAGGCGGTCGCCGTCAATCTCGCGAGCCTCGGCGACAACGATCGTGAGGCGCTGCGGCAGGCCGACGTCCTCGACGCCTTCGCGGAGCTCATGGAGGACGCGGAGTTCGAGCGTGCCATCTCTGTGGGCACTGGAGACGCCAGGAAGGTGCGCAAGCGGTTCGACGCCGTCAGGGAACTGTTCGAGAATGCGCTCAGCGAGGCACGGAGAGACACCGAGCAGTGATCAATCACATCAAGCTGATCAACTTCAAGGCGTTCCGGCGTCTGGAACTTCCCCTCGGCCCGCTGACCCTCCTCACCGGTCTCAATTCCTCGGGCAAGAGCAGCGTTCTGCAGGCACTGGGGTTGCTGCGGCAGTCGTACGAGACCCAGATGCTCATCCGGACCAAACGCGCCGGAGGCGGGTTGCTGCTCAACGGCGATCTCGTGGACCTGGGCACCGCGCAAGACGTCCTGCACGAAGACTTCGGCCCCGTGGAAGAACTCCCCGCCGTCGACGAGCCGCTCGTCGGCTTCGTCATCGAGGAGGACGGCGAGCAACGCACGTGGGCCGCCGCATACGACATTCGTCATCCGGACCGGGACGTCATGCCCCTGGCGGAGAGGTCGGTCCGCTCGCATCTGGCCGAGCAGCCGTTTCAGTACCTGCACGCCGACCGCATCACCCCGGCGGTGACCTACCCGCGCTCCCACCAGATCGCCATCGCGCGCGGGTTCCTCGGCGTGCGAGGCGAGCACACCGTCAACTACCTACGCCACCACACGGAGCAGGACGTGCCCACGGAAGTGCCGGACGGTCCGCTCCGGCATCGCGGTGCCACGTCTCCCCAGCTCCTGGACCAGACGATCGCCTGGATGCAGGAGCTGTGTCCGGGGGTCAACATTGAGACAGACCCCGTCGAAGGCACCGACTCGGTCCGTCTCTCCTACGGCTTCGGCGGCACCGCCGGCATCAACGCCACCCGCCGCCGCCGGCCCACCCACGTGGGCTTCGGTCTGACCTATGCGCTGCCCATCGTCGTCGCCTGCCTCACCGCGACGCCCGAGAGCCTGATTCTGCTGGAGAACCCTGAGGCCCACTTGCACCCGAGGGGGCAGAGCAGGATGGCCGCTTTGCTCTCCGCGGCCGCCGCCACCGGTGCCCAGCTGATCGTCGAGACGCACAGCGACCACGTGCTGAACGGCGTCCGCGTCGCCGTGAAACGCGGCGCTCTTCAGCCGCATGACGCAGTCGTGCACTACTTCCGTGGCAATGGGGCGGGCACCGAGGTCGTCACCCCCCGCATCGACAGGGACGGCATGCTCGAACAATGGCCAGAGGGCTTCTTCGACGAGTGGGAGAACTCGCTCGACCAGCTGCTGGACTGACGGCACGGGACGACACAGGGGGAAAGAGTGCCACTGCTGTTTCTGAATGAGAAGTCTTGGGGGACGGCCTCCGACCCGGCACAGGCCGAGCGGGCCATGGCTGACTTCGTGGCCGTCGTGCGTGCCGCCGCAGCTGCGGGAGGCACGGCCCTCGTGAGCGAGGTGGACGTCAAGGCACTGGACATCGCCGATGGTTATCCCGTCAACAAGTGGATCGGCGCCAGTCCGCGAAACCGCGCCCTCTGGCAGCGCCTCCGGGCCTTACAGGGCCGCTCGCCTGTGCGGAGCGTCTTCCCCGCGGAGGACGCCGCCGACCATCTGGAATACCGTCACAACGGCGAGGTCGTCCACGGCCTGGGCGCCGCGCACTTCATGGACGGCATCGCCGTCAGCCTTCCGGTGGCTCGGCAGTGGCAGGCCGACAGCGTCACCCTGGAGCGCAGCGAACTCACCGAAGACGACGACGGCACGCTGGAAATGCGGCACGATACCGTCGACGTCCGGCATCTGTCCGCCGAGCCGCATCTCGACGTGCATCTGGACTGGATCCGGGTGGCGCGCCGGAAGGGCGTCACCACCGGCTCGAGGATCTGGGACAGCTGCGCCGATCTCTATCCGCACCTCACGTTCCTGCCGCGGGTCGAGGGCCAGCTCAGAGGCCTGAACCCGCAGTGGGTGGTACCCGTACGGCGGGCTCTGGAGCGTCTGGAGGAAGCCGTCGCCGCGTGGGACCCGGTGAGCGTGGCCGAGCCCGAGTGGCGGACCAAGGTGAGCCCGGAGGGCGAGACCCGTAAGCGCGTGTGCCGTTTCACCGATCTGGACGGGGAAACGCGCACCTTTGACCTGCACGCCCGATTCACCCCGGGTGTCGGCCGCATCCACTTCCGCCTGGTCCCGGAGGAGCGGACGATCCGCCTCGCCCACATCGGCAGTAAGATCCGGCCGGAGGTTTAGGTTCTGTCTAAACAGGGGGCCCTGTCCTTCCGGCACCCTGGCCTTGGGTGCTGGCAACGGCTTGGGAATCGGCGGAGCTTCCGGCACCTGTATCTGCTTCCCCTTCACCGGTCCAACGATGCGCTGACCTTTTCTTTCCCTTATGAAGAACTGGTGCCGGCCCGGGCGCCGGCTTCGCGCTGGCGCAAGGGCAGTGCACCCTGGTCCTGTCCGGCCGGCACTCAACCTCTCTTCATCGGAAGACCTCGGCTCCTGCCCTGTGATCGTCGGGCGCACCCCGATTACCCTCAACTGCGAAAAGCCACTTCAGGAGCGGGTGATGAACAACGAGGTTCAACTGATCAGTGATGGTGATGGACTGGCGGTCATCGGGAATGCGACGGATGTCGAACGCTTCCTCGCCTCTGAGGGACTGCCGTCGAAAGACCTCGGACTGCAACGGCTCAAGTCCGTCGTCGGTACCGGGGCTGTAGTCGGGCAGGAAGGTGCGGTGATTGCCGCCGACTCCGGTCGCTGGGTGAAGTTGACTTCCGAGTCGGCACAGCTCGTCAGGAAGTACGGGCTGAGGGAAAGCTCGAAGACGGGTCTCAGCACAGGTGTGGTGAGAAGGCACAACGGTCAGATCAGGGGATTCGTCGAATTCGTGAAGGGTCCCCGATCGCTTCTGACCAACCCGGCGATTGTTGCTGGTGCTGCTCGGATCATGGCGCAGGTTGCGATGCAACAGACCATGGATGAGATCACCGACTATCTCGCCACGATCGACGAGAAGGTCGATGACGTGCTGCGTGCCCAGAAGGATGCTGTGTTGGCCCGCATGACCGGAGGGGGTTTCGTCATCGAGGAGGCCATGACCATCCGAGAGAAGAGAGGCAGGGTCGACGAGGTTACGTGGTCGAAGGTGCAGGCCGCGCCGGCGACGATCGCAGAAACGCAGGCGTACGCATTGCGACAACTCGACGCACTCGCGGAGAAGATCGAGCGAAAGACCAAGGTCGGTGATCTCGCCACGACGGCCAAGGGCGCTGAGTCCGCGGTTCGGGAGTGGCTGGCTGTTCTGGCTCGCTGCTTCCAACTGCAGGACGCGATCGCCGTGCTCGAACTCGATCGGGTGCTGGACGCGTCTCCGGAGGAGCTGGATGGGCATCGCCTCGGATTGAAGGCCGCCCGGTTGGACCGGCTGGAACACATATCGCGGAGAACCGAGCGTCTGGTGGCCTGTATGAATGCGGCTGCCGGCACGGCCAACGCGAAGGTGCTGCTGCACCCGACCAAGTCCCCGGCCGTAGTCCAGTCGAGCAACCATGTCGCGACCGGCATCGATGACTTCCACGGGCGGCTCGGCATCGAGTCTGGTCGCCATTCACCGGAGGCGAGACGATGGGGGGAAGCGGCCGCGGAGGCGAGGGACAAGGCGCTCAAGACAGGAGCAAAGGGCGTCGATGCCGCCAGAAGCCTCGGCAACGAGACCCTCGACAGGGCCAGCTCGGTAAAGGGCAAGCTCTCCAGCGCGCTCGCCGAGCGAGCGCGCCGTCGGCGCGGGACGGAAAAGGAACACGACGACGAGGAAGGCTGAGTGAGCGCCGACCGGCCGCAAGGTGCGCAGCCCGACTACACCCTCAACTGCAAAGCGCCGAAGAACCTCGCTGGTTCGGCTTGGCAAGAGCGCTGTCCTGGCTGGTCGTGACGCTTGTTCGAGGCGACCGACAGAGCCGAGGCGCCCTGCGGATATGTTGTCTCCCGCTCCTTGTGATGTATTTCGATGACGCATCATGTGGAGTGCGTGGCGATTCTGGTGCCGGAGGGGAAGCAAGGCTGAGCTCGCAGGCACGCGCTCGGCGTGCACGGCCGATTTTGTGGCACGTCCGTGACAGGAGGTGTGGCTTCCACCACGGTCGGCGGCGGGCGGTCGTTGGTGAGGCGACAGGATGCGTACCAGCATCCCCCCGCGCCCTGCCCGTCGTTCTCGCGAGTGCCCTGCTTCTGGCCGGGTGCGGAATCGAGACCGCCGGTGCGCCGGGTGACGGTCCGCGGCAGGCCGGCGCGGCCGGCGGCCCGGACGTCCCCCGGCGACCCCGCCGACCTGGCGAAGGACGGCGTCCGGATCACCGGCATGAGCGGCGGTGGAGAAGCCCGCGAGGCGGGGACGTCCGTGGTCTCCGCCGAGTTCGAGGTCACCAACCCCGAGGTCGAGCCCTTCACGTGCACGGTCGACTTCGCGCTGCTGGCCGAGTCCGGAGTGGTGCTGGGCAATGCGCAGCAGACGGTGCGCTCCGTGCGCCCCAGCCGGACCGTACGGCGTACCGTCCGCATCGACACCGGGCCGCCGGATGCGTCCGATCGGGTACGCGTGCGGATCGAGCAGGTCAGGCGCGTCCCCTCGGCCGAGGTGCCGGCCGAGGCGGGGACCTGTCCGCCGTCCGGGGTACGGATCACGGCCGACGACGGCGAAGCGGCCATGGGGCTCCGGGTCGTAGGGCTGCGCCTGGAGAACTGCGGGACGCGACCGTACCGCCTCGACGGCTCCCCGGAGCTCGCCCTGCTCGACGAGGAGAGGGACCCGGCCCCCGGCGGCGGTATCGCCACCGTGACCGGCATCGACGCCCCGCCCCGGCCGGTGAGCCTGTAGCCGGGCGAGGCAGCCTCCGCCGGCCTGATGTGGCGCAACACCACCGGCGCCGGCGTCGCCGTGAACGTTCCGTACGTCAGGGTCAGGGTTGAGGTCGGCGCCCCGCCCGTGACGGTGACGCCGGAGCTCGACCTCGGCCCCACGGGAGTGCTCGGCGTCCGGCCGTGGGCGAAGGTGCCGTCGTCCTGAAGCGGAAGCTGCGTCGCCTTCCTCTCATCGGCGACACTGGCCCCATGGACTCCCCGACCTCCGACGATTCCTTCGCTGCCGGCTCGCAGGGCGGGGCGCCCTCGCTCGGGCAGGTGCTAGGAGCCGGGGGCATGGAGATCGTCGAGGTGGTGCACGCGCCGCAGGGGCTGGCGGTGCCGGTGCGCGGGGTCGGGGTGTTCGATGCCGGGGAGACCTTGGAGGCATCGGGGCAGATCCTCGTCGCGGTGGGGGTGGACACCTCGTCGGCGGATGCGCCTGGGGTGTTGCGGGACGCGGACCGGGCCGGGGCTGCCGCGCTGGTGATGCGGCGGGGTGCGGGCGGGGTGTCGGAGCGGCTGCTCGCGGAGGCCGGTGAGTGCGGGACCGCCCTGCTCGCGCGGGCGGCGTGGATCGAGTGGGGGGAGCTGATAGGGCTGCTGCGGGCGGCGCTCAGCCGGAGCGGGGCGCGGTCGGAGGCGGCCGTCGACGTGGCGCTCGGGGATCTGCCGGGGCTCGCCGTGGCGCTTGCGGCGCTGGTCGGCGGGGCGATCACCATTGAGGACCCGGACTCGAACGTGCTCGCTTATTCGCCTACCGCTGACACTGCCGATCCCTTGCGGCGGCTGACGATTCTGGGGCGGCGGGTGCCCCGGTGGCGGGTGGCGGAGCTGGCCGAGAGCGGGTTTCTGAGTACCTTGTGGGCCACGCCGGACGTGGTGCACCGGCCTGCCGACGGGCGGTTTCCTGAGCGGCTCGCCATCGCCGTGCGGGCCGGGGACGAGATCCTGGGGTCGTTGTGGGCCGCTGCCGACGGCGATCCGCTGCCGGAGCGGGCCCGGGACGCGCTGCGGGCCGCGGCGGTCACCGCCGTCCCGCATCTGCTGCACCACCGGCTGCGGTCCAGGTCCGCCGCGTCCCGCCGCAAGCAGGCGGTACGTGCCCTTCTCGAAGGGCGGCAGCCGGACGTGCCGGCCTCGGCCGCGGCCCTGGAGGTCGAACCGCAGGTCGCCTGCGCCGTCCTCACCGTCACGGCCGCGGCTCCGGTGCCCGCCCCCGACGTACTCGACCGCGCCCTGCACCTCGCGTCCCTGCGCGCCGCCGTGCACCACACCCCGGCCTTCGGCCACCGCGAGGGCGACCGGCTCGACGTACTCCTCACCGACCCGGCGCCCGGTGCGGCCCACCGCTTCGGGGCCGAGCTGGCCACCGTGCTGCGCGGCAGCGGCGTACGGCCGCTGGTCGCCGTCGGGCCCGTCGGCGCGGGGCTGGGGGAGGCGGCCGGGTCCCGGGCCGAGGCGGCTCTCGTGCTGCGCGTCCTGCGGGAGCGGGGCGCGCCCGAGGTCGCCTCCGCGACGGACGTGCGGTACGCGCTGGACGCCCTGCGGGTGGTCGACGCGGTGGCCGCGCTCAGTCCGTCGGCGACGGACGCGGTGCGTGAGCTGCTCGCGTACGAGGCGGAGCACGGGACGGATCTGCCGCGGACCGTCGCCGTGCACCTCGCGTTCTTCGGGGATGCGGCCGCTACCGCGCGGCGGCTGGGGATCCACCCCAATACGTTGCGTTACCGGCTGCGGCGGGTGCGGGAGCTGTTCGGGCTGGACCTGGAGGATCCGGATGTGCGGCTGCTGACCGAGCTGGGGCTGCGGAGGGCCGGGTTGATTCCGCCGGGCTGAACGAGGCCAGGAAGCGGTTCGGCCCGGATCGATTCCGCCGGGGTGAGGGGCGGTCGGGGTCCGTTGGGCGGGCCGTTGTGTGGGCCGTTGTGCGGGGACACCAGGCGGCCGTCCGGTTGTTGTGTTCCTGCACCACGGAGACCGGGCCGCCGCCCGGCCGTTGTGCGCTCCGACAGTGACCGGGGACATGACTTCGTGCTCCGGCACGCAGACACCGCCTTGCGTCGGACTGCACAGTGACGAGGACGAGGTCGGCTTCCGACTCTCCGCCCGGTCCCTCCCCCTTCCCCCGTACAGAAGGCAGGCCCCCTCATGGCTCTTGATTCCGTCGCCCGCAGGGAAGCGGCCGTGCGCGCCGCCGTCGAGCAGGGGCTCGTCGGCCCGGACGCGCCCGTGCTCGGGCTGCTCGACGTGGACGGTGTCCGGGCTACGGTGCGGGAGCTGCGGGAGGCGTTCGCCGGCGAGGGTGCCGGGCCCGTGCTGCACACCTTCGCCGTGAAGGCGGCCTCGCTGGTGCCGGTACTGGCGCTGCTGAACGAGGAGGGGGTGGGCGCCGAGGTGGCCAGCCCCGGGGAGCTGGAGCTGGCGCGTGCGGCGGGGGTGCCCGCCGAGCGGATCGTCTTCGACTCGCCGGCCAAGACGGCCGGTGAACTGCGGGACGCGCTCACGCACGGCATCGCGGTGAACGCCGACAACGCGCAGGAGCTGGCCCGGATCGACGCGCTCGTCGCCGAGGCGGCCGGGCCGGTGCTCTCGCCGGTCGGGATTCGGGTGAACCCGCAGGTCGGAACCGGTTCCATCGGGGCGATGAGCACGGCGACGGCCACCTCGAAGTTCGGCGTCGCGCTGCGGGACGAGGGCGCGGAGCAGTGGATACTCGACGCCTTCCGTGCCCGTCCGTGGCTGACCCGGCTGCACACGCACACCGGCTCGCAGGGCGTGCCGCTGGAGCTGATGGCCGAGGGCGTACGGGTGGTGTACGAACTGGCCGAGAAGATCAACGCGCAGGCGGGGCGGCAGCAGATCGACACGCTCGACATCGGCGGCGGCCTGCCCGTGAACTTCGCGTCGGAGGAGGTCACGCCGTCCTTCGCCGAGTACGCGGCGCTGCTGCGGGAGACCGTGCCGGGGCTGTTCGACGGGCGGTACGCGCTGGTGACGGAGTTCGGCCGCGCGCTGCTGGCCAAGCAGGGGCTGATCGCCGCGCACGTGGAGTACACCAAGACCTCCGGTGGCCGGCGGATCGCCGTCACGCACGCCGGTGCGCAGGTGGCGACCCGTACGGTCTTCGTGCCCGAGTCCTGGCCGCTGCGGGTCGGCGCCTTCGACGCGCAGGGCCGCCCCAAGACGGCGCCCGGCCTGGTGCAGGACGTGGCGGGGCCGTGCTGCTTCGCGGGGGACCTGGTGGCCCGCGGGCGGGAGCTGCCGGAGCTGGCGCCGGGTGATCTGGTCGCGCTGTACGACACGGGGGCCTACTACTTCTCGACCCACTTCCACTACAACAGCCTGCCGCGCCCGGCCGTCGTCGGGTATGTCGTGGACGATTCGGGCAGGGTGACGTTCGCGCAGGTCAGGCCTGCGCAGACGGTGGCGGAGGTGCTGGCGGAGAGCGGCGCCGGGCAGGCCGCGGCGCTCACCGGGCTGCGCGCGGCGCAGTAGCGGCGCGGTAGCCGACCGGTAGCTACCCGCCAGTTAATAGTTGCCTGAGCTAACGGTTTAGGGTGGCCCGGACACCCTATGGACAAACCGGCCCTGCCTACCGGCGCCGGCCCACTTCAACAGGTACGCCGTGCTGTATGCGCGCGACCCGCGCACGCTCCGGGAGGGCGGTGTGCGGCGTACCGCTATGCACGGAGAACCATGGAGCACACAGCAGAAGCCGAGCGGACGGCACCGCCCACGCCGGCTGCTTCCGGGGCCACCCCGGCTTCCGGGACCGCCGCGGCCTCCGGCGCCCCGGTCCGCGAGGGCGGCTACGCCGCGGGCCTGCGCAACCGCCAGGTCCAGATGATCGCGGTCGGCGGCGCCATCGGCACCGGCCTCTTCCTCGGCGCCGGCGAGCGGCTGCACGCGGCGGGCCCGATCCTGGTCGTGGTCTTCGCGATCACCGGCCTGTTCGCCTTCTTCATCGCCCGCGCCATGGGCGAGCTCGTCATGCACCGCCCGACCTCCGGCTCGTTCGTCTCGTACTCCCGGGAGTTCCTGGGCGAGAAGGCGGCGTACACGGCCGGCTGGGTCTACTTCCTGCACTGGGTGTGCAGTGGCATCGCGGAGATCACCGCGGTCGCCATGTACCTCCAGTACTGGGGCGCCTTCCGCGGCATCCCCCAGTGGACGCTCGCGCTCTTCGCGCTGCTCGTGGTGCTCGCCGCCAACCTCATCTCGGTGCGCTGGTTCGGCGAGTTCGAGTTCTGGTTCGCGATCATCAAGGTCGCCGCGATCCTCGCGTTCCTCGCCATCGGCTGCTGGCTGCTGGCCAGCCGGCACCCCGTCGACGGCCACAGCACCGGCCCGCAGCTGATCGCCGACAACGGCGGCATGATGCCCAACGGCCTGCTCGCCTCCGTGGTGCTGATCCAGGGCGTGGTCTTCGCGTACGCCGCGATCGAGATGGTCGGCATCGCGGCCGGTGAGACCGAGAACCCGCGCAAGGTCATCCCGCGCGCCATCAACTCCGTCTCCTGGCGCATCGTCGTCTTCTACGTCGGTACCGTGCTGCTGCTCGTCCTGCTGCTGCCCTGGAGCGCGTACAAGGCGGGGGAGTCCCCGTTCGTCACGCTCCTCGGCAAGCTGGGCGTGCCCGGCGTCAGCGGGGTGATGAACTTCGTGATCCTCACGGCGGCGCTGTCGAGCTGCAACTCGGGCCTGTACTCGACGGGCCGCGTGCTGCGGTCGATGGGGCTCGCGGGGTCGGCGCCGAAGTTCACCACGCTGATGAACAAGCGCGGCGTGCCGTACGGCGGCATCCTGCTGACCGCGTCCTGCTACATCCTCGGCATCGTCCTCAACTACGTCGTGCCGGAGCGGGCGTTCTCCATCGTCCTGAACTTCTCGGCGATCACGATGATCGGCACCTGGGTGATGATCATGATCTGCCAGATGGTGCTGCGCCGCCGGGCCGCACGCGGCGAGGTCGAGCAGCCCGCCTTCCGGCTGCCGGGCGCGCCCTTCACCTCCTGGCTGACCCTCGCCTTCCTGGCCGCCGTCGTGGTCCTGATGTGCGTGGACGGCGGAGACGCCGCGTGGTCGGTGGCCTGCGTGCCGCTGATCGCGGCCGCGCTGGTCGGCGGCTGGTACCTGGTACGCGGCAGGGTCGCGAACAACGACCGCTGACGGTGGGCCTGGTCGGCCCGCAGCGACCGACCGGGCCGCCGCGGCGCGGCAACGCGCGCCGGTCACGCTGGGGGCGGGCGGCGGGCCCAGCGCCCGGGGCGGGCCGGACCGGGCTCCGCGCAGCGCTGTCCCGCGCCCCCGTGGCGCCACGGGGGCCGGGTGGAAAGTGCCTCGCGCCCAAGCTCCGCTCCACGCGAGTGACGCGACTCAGGAGTCACGGAGCAGGCCGGCGGGCCCCTTCGCACACCGTACGGCCCTGCTCCCGGTGCCGCTTGCCGGTGCCGTTGACCGGTGCCGGGCGGGCCGTCGACTCCGTCGACTCCGTCGACGAGCGGCGGCAGACGCCGACGCGAACCGGTGCTGGCCGCTCATCAGCACCGGTCCGCGACCGTTCTGCTCGGCATCGTCGTCATGCTGGCGGCGGCCGCGTGGGCCGGCCACCACGCGCTCAGCGCGTTCGCCATCGCCCACGACGGCGCGCTGGCCAGCCGCCTCACGGTCGTCTGGATCGCACTGTTCCTGATCTTCCTGCTGCAGACGTTCATGTACCACCTCGAACGCCCGCGGAAGCTCACGTCCCGCCTCACCCGGCAGCTCGAAGCGCTGCACGTGGCCATCCTCGTCCCCGTCTACAACGAGGACCCCGGCTACCTCCGCCTCGGCCTCGCGTCCTTCCTCCGCCAGACCCGCCTGCCGGACTCCGTCCACATCGTCGACGACGGTTCCACCAGCGGCGACTACGCCGAGGTACGGGCCTGGTGGGAGCGGGCCGCGCGGCAGGCCGGCGTCACCACCACCTGGCAGCGCGTCCCCAACGGCGGCAAGCGGCACGCCCAGGCCCACGCCGTACGGGTCAGCCCCGAGGCCGACGTCTACGTCACCTGCGACAGCGACAGCTGCTTCGCGCCCAACGCACTGGAGCAGGCACTCGTACCGTTCTCCCGGCCACGGGTGCAGTCCGTCGCGGGCATCGTCATCGCGACCAACAACCGGGCCAACTGGCTGGTGCGCATCACTGACCTGTGGTTCGTGGTCTGCCAGCTCGTCGACCGCTCCGGCCAGTCCGCGGTCGGCGCCGTCATGGTCAACTCCGGTCCGCTGGCCGCGTACCGCGCCGGCATCATCCGCGACAACCTCGACGGCTACCTCAACGAGACGTTCATGGGCCGCCCCGTGAACTTCTCCGACGACTCCATGCTGACCCTGTACGCGCAGGAGCGCGGCCTCACGGTCCAGCAGCCCTCCGCCATCTGCTTCACCGCCATGCCGGAGAAGTGGTCCCACTTCAACCGCATGTACCTGCGGTGGATGCGCGGCTCCACGATCCGCTCCGTCTGGCGGATGCGGTACCTCTCCCCGGCGCGGCCCGCGTTCTGGCTGCACACCATGCGGTGGATCCAGATGGTGCTCACCCAGATGGTCACCGTGTGGATGCTGGTCGTCGAACCGCTCGTGTACCGCAACATGCCGCCGGCGACCATGCTGGTCGTGCCGTTCCTCATCGGCTGGGCGCAGGGGCTGCGGTACCTGAGCATCATCCGCTCCGACGAACGCATCCGCTCCCGGCTGGTCACCTGGCTGGCGATGCCGGGCGCGATCGTCCTCGCCTGGACCCTGCTGCGCTGGCTCCGCTGGTACGGCATCGCCACCTGCGCGAAGACGGGGTGGGGGACGCGGCAGAACGGCGCGGAGGTCTCCCTCACGAGCGGCCCGACGACCGCCTGACGGCCGGTCCGACGACCGTGGCGCCGGGCCAGGAGGAGCTGGACGAGTTGCCGGCACGGCTGTGCGGCCGCGTGGGCCGGTGGCGTGAACGGCGCGTTAGTGGCTTGTTAGTGGTGCATCAGTGGGACTCGGCAAGGTGGATGGTGCGGGACCGAAGACCGCACGCACCGATCCGACGAGGAGATGGCCCCATGTCGTACCACACCAGCCTTCGCCGCGGCCGCAAGGCCGCCACCGCCACGCTGGTCGCCGCCGCCGCGGCGATCGCGCTCACCGCCTGCGACTCCGGGACCGGTGCCGCGGGTGCCGGGTCCTCCGGTGCCGAATCCGGCTCGGCGTCGTCGGCCGGCCCGTCGTCCAGCGGCTCCTCCGCCGCGCCCGAGGGCGGCAGCACCGGTGGGCAGGACGCCGCGCAGGGGGACTCGCAGGCCTCGTCCGGCAAGACCGAGGCGACCGTCGCCCGTACCGCCTCCGCGCGTACCGCCGCCTCCGCGTCCGCCGACAGTTCGTCCGACCGCTGCACGGCCTCCGAGCTGGGGCTGCGCCTGGGGCGCGCCGATGTCGGCGCGGGCAACATCCACACCCCGCTGGTGTTCACCAACAACGGCAAGAGCTCCTGCACGCTCAAGGGGTTCCCCGGCGTCTCGCTGATCCAGCGCGACGGCCAGATGATCGGCAAGCCCGCCACCCGCGAGGGCGCCATGGGCAAGGCCGTCACCCTGAAGCCGGGCGGCAGCGCGTACGCCGTGCTGCACACCATCCAGGACGGGCTGAAGGACGAGCCGTGCTGGAAGAGCCCGTACCTCCTCCAGACCTACCCGCCCGGGTCCACGGAGGCGATGACCCTCCGCACCGACGAACTGCGGGTCTGCGGTGGTGAGTTCAGCGTGACGGCGTTGGAGCCGGGCACCGGCCTGTGACGGGCGCCGGGCTCCGGCCCGTGAAGCGTCCCGGCGGAACGCCGAGGATGCGCGTGAAGTGCCGGGTGAGATGCGGCTGGTCGTGGAAGCCGGCGGCGGCAGCCGCGTCCCGAGGGGCCATGCCGTCCAGCAGCAGCCGCCGGGCGAGGTCGACGCGGCGCGCGGTGAGGTACTGGTGCGGGCTGATCGCGAACTCGCGGCTGAACGCCCGTACCAGGTGCGCCGGATGGGCGTGCAGCAGGCCGGACGCCTCCTTGAGGGTCAGCCCTTCGGACAGCCGCGCGTCGAGCAGGTCCCGCAGCTGCCGGGCGAGACCGGGAGCCGCGGCCGGTGCGGCCGGTCCGCCCCGCCGCCGCAGGTGCCGCCGCAGCCGCTCGGCGACGAACACGAGCCGGCTCTCGGACTCCAGCTCCTCGCCGGGCAGGACGAGGGCGTCGTGCAGCCGGTGGATCCGGTGGCGCAGCGCGGCGTCCTCCAGTACGGGCGAGTCGACCGCGAGCCCGATGTACTCCTCGCCGAGCCCCGCCGCCTCCGGTTCGAGGTAGAGCACGCGCTTGCGGAAGCCCTCCGGGGTGGCGGGTGAGCCGTTGTGCGGCACGTGCGGGGGCAGCAGCGTGACCCCGGTGCGCAGGGCACCGTGCTCGTGCCCGTCCAGGTCGTACCGCACCATGCCGTCGTCCAGGATGAGCAGCGTCCACGCGCCGTGCGTGTGCAGGGGATAGGCGTGGCCGGTCAGATGTGCGTGGTAGACCTCGGCGATGCCGGTCACCGCCGGGCGCCAGGCCCTGACCTCTGGAGGAATACGGCGGACCATGCAAAGAACGTACAAGACCGGGCCGGGGCCGGTCCGGAAGGATCCACGATATGGAATCCCCGAACACCGCCCCGAACACCGCACCGCACACCGCGTCTCCGGACGCGTCCGCACCCGTCCGCTTCGACACCAAGATCGCCGTCCTGCTCCGTGCGGACCTGGAGACCTGGCAGCGGCTGAACGTCACCGCCTTCCTCGTCAGCGGCATCGGTACGGAGATTCCCGACGTGATCGGGGAGCCGTACGAGGACGCCGACGGCAACGACTACCTGCGGATGTTCCGCCAGCCCGTGCTGGTCTTCGAGGGGACGAAGGAGACGCTGACCGCCGCGCACGGCCGTGCGCTGAGCCGGGGCGTCGCCCTCTCGGTGTTCACCTCGGACCTCTTCGCGACCGGTAACGACCGGGACAACCGGGCCGCGGTGCGGGCGGTCGGCCAGGACGCGCTCGACCTCGTGGGCATCGCGGTGTACGGCCCGAAGAACGCCGTCGACAAGATCGTCAAGGGCGCGCGCATGCACGGGTGAGGCGGCGGCCGTACTGTTCCCATGACGGCCCCGTACCCACCGCTGCTACGGAACCGGCAGCGTGCCGCCGATGCGCAGGGTCAGGTCGCGGGCGGTACGGGCGACCTGCTCGGCGATGCCCGTCCGCTGGTCCGCCGGTACCTCGGCGGCGGGGTACGTGACGGCCACCCCGGCGACCGGGTGCGCGCTGTGGTCCAGCACCGGCGCGGCGACCGAGGAGAATCCCGGGGTGACCTCGCCCTCCTCCGTGGCGTAGCCGCGGCGCCGCACCTCCACCAGCAGGTGGCGGAGCGCGGAGAGCGAGCCGGGACCGTGCCCGTGGCGGACCACGAAGGCGGACGGGTCCGGGAAGAGCGCGCGTACCTGGGCGTGCGGCAGCCGCGCCAGCATGGCCCGGCCGCTCGCCGTCAGGTGCGCGGGCAGCCGCACGCCGACCTCCGTCACCAGCGGCGCCCGGCCCGGCGCCCGCTCCTCGATGACGTAGATGACCTCCCGGCCGTGCAGCACCGCGAGGTGCGCGCTGTGCCCCGTCCGGTCGACCAGGGCGGTGAGGGGCGCCCGGGCCAGCCGCTGGAAGGGCGCCTGACGGCTGTAGCCGGAGGCCAGCTCGAAGGCGCTGACGCCCAGGCCGTACCGCCGTTCGTCCGCCAGGTGCACCACGAAGCCGTCCTGGGCGAGGGTGTCGAGCAGGTGGTACGTCGTCGAACGGGGCAGTCCCACGTCGCGGCTGATCGCGGCCGCGGGGACCGGCCCGAGCTGGCCGGCGAGATACCGCAGGATCGCCAGGACCTGGGCGGCTGCGGGAACGATTGCCATGCGATTGAGGTTAACCGGCGTCGGGGTGCGGTCCGGCGGCCTCGTGCGGCCGCCGGCTTCCGCCGTGGGGGTGCGGGAAGGCGGCCTCGTGCCGCGCCGTCGTGGTTGCTCGCGCAGTTCCCCGCGGCCCCTGACGGGGCGCTCCCCGAAGGGCGTCACCAAGGCGGCCACACCCCTCGCAAACGTCTGGGATACCAGACACAATGCTCCTGTGGAGCCTGGAACAGCGGGTCTGACCTGGTGCTTCATTGAGGCATGTCACCAGTAGTTGTCATTGATGTCGGCGCACTTTCCGCCGGCGACGTCGTGGCCGTCGCGCGCCACGACGCCCCCGTCACGCTCTCCCCCGCAGCCCAGGAGGAGATCACCCGCAGCCGCAAGGTCATCGAGGCCCTGGCCGACGACGTCACCCCGCACTACGGCGTCTCCACCGGCTTCGGCGCCCTCGCCACCCGCCACATCCCCACCGAACTCCGTGCTCAGCTCCAGCGCAGCCTGGTCCGCTCGCACGCCGCGGGCTCCGGCCCCGAGGTCGAGCGCGAGGTGGTACGCGCGCTCATGCTGCTGCGCCTGTCCACCCTCGCCACCGGCCGTACCGGTGTCCGCCTGGAGACCGCCGAGGCGTACGCCGCGCTGCTCAACGCCGGCATCACCCCGGTCGTCCGCGAGTACGGTTCGCTCGGCTGCTCCGGCGACCTCGCCCCGCTCGCCCACTGCGCGCTCGCCGTCATGGGTGAGGGCGAGGTCCGCGACGCCGACGGCGAGCTGCGCCCGGCCGCCGAGGCGCTCGCCGCCGCCGGCATCGCGCCGGTCACCCTGCACGAGAAGGAGGGCCTGGCCCTCATCAACGGCACCGACGGGATGCTCGGCACCCTCGTCCTGGCCGCCCACGACCTGCGTCGCCTGCTCGCCACCGCGGACATCAGCGCCGCCATGAGCGTCGAGGGCCAGCTCGGCACGGACGCGGTCTTCGCCGCCGACCTCCAGGCCCTGCGCCCGCACCCCGGCCAGGCCGACAGCGCCGCGAACCTGCGCGCCGTCCTCGCCGACTCCGCGATCGTCGCCAGCCACCGCGGCCCGGAGTGCACCCGCGTCCAGGACGCGTACTCGCTCCGCTGCTCGCCCCAGGTGCACGGCACCGCGCGGGACACCCTCGGCCACGCCGAGCTGGTGGCCTCCCGCGAGCTGGCCGCCGCCGTCGACAACCCCGTCGTCACCCTCGACGGCCGCGTCGAGTCCAACGGCAACTTCCACGGCGCCCCCGTCGCCGCCGTCCTGGACTTCCTCGCGATCTCCGTCGCGGACGTCGCCTCGATAGCGGAGCGCCGTACGGACCGCTTCCTGGACGTGGCCCGCAACCACGGCCTCAACGCGTTCCTCGCCGACGACCCCGGCGTCGACTCCGGCCACATGATCGCCCAGTACACCCAGGCCGCCATCGTGTCCGAGCTCAAGCGGCTCGCGGCGCCCGCCTCCGTGGACTCCATCCCGTCCTCCGCCATGCAGGAGGACCACGTCTCCATGGGCTGGGCCGCGGCCCGCAAGCTGCGCAAGGCCCTCGACGGCCTCACCCGCGTGCTCGCGATCGAGCTCCTCACCGCGGCCCGCGCCCTGGACCTCCGCGCCCCGCTCACCCCGGCCCCCGCCACCGCCGCGGTCGTCGCCGGTCTGCGCGCCGACGTGCAGGGCCCCGGCACCGACCGCTACCTCGCCCCCGAGATCGAGGCGGCCGTGCAGTACGTGGCCTCGGGCGAGGCCCTGCGCGCTGCCGAGTCGGTCGCCGGCCGGCTCCGCTGACACCCGGCCACTCCACACTCCGAAAGGACAACACCATGACAGGTCCCCGCCCCGTCCGTGCCGCCCGCGGCACCGACCTCTCCGCTCTCGGCTGGCAGCAGGAGGCCGCCCTGCGGATGCTGCAGAACAATCTGGATCCGGAGGTGGCCGAGCATCCGGACAAGCTGGTGGTCTACGGCGGGACCGGTAAGGCGGCGCGGGACTGGCGCTCGTTCGATGCGATGGTGCGTACGCTGCGGTCGCTGAAGCAGGACGAGACGATGCTGGTGCAGTCGGGCCGTCCGGTGGGTGTGATGCAGACCCATGAGTGGGCGCCGCGGGTGCTGATCGCCAACTCCAACCTGGTGGGGGACTGGGCGAACTGGGAGGAGTTCCGGCGGCTGGAGCAGCTGGGGCTGACGATGTACGGGCAGATGACGGCCGGTTCGTGGATCTACATCGGTACCCAGGGCATTCTGCAGGGCACGTACGAGACGTTCGCGGCGGTGGCGGCGAAGAAGTTCGGCGGCACCCTGGCGGGCACGATCACGCTGACGGCGGGGCTGGGCGGGATGGGCGGTGCCCAGCCGCTGGCGGTGACGATGAACGACGGCGTGGCGATCTGTATCGACTGCGATCCGCGGGCGATCGAGCGGCGGATCGAGCACCGGTACCTGGATGTGAAGGCCGACGATCTGGCGCAGGCGCTGCAGCTGGCCACCGAGGCCCGCGATGCGCGCAAGCCGCTGTCGATCGGGCTGCTGGGCAATGCGGCGGAGCTGCTGCCGCGGATGCTGGCCGAGGGCGCGCCGATCGACATCGTCACCGACCAGACCTCCGCGCACGATCCGCTGTCCTACCTGCCGGTGGGCGTGGCGTTCGAGGACATGGCGGAGGCGGCGGCGAAGGATCCGGCCGGGTTCACCATCCGTGCCCGGGAGTCCATGGCCCGGCACGTGGAGGCGATGGTGGGCTTCATGGACGCGGGGGCGGAGGTCTTCGACTACGGCAACTCCATCCGGGGCGAGGCGCAGCTCGCCGGGTACGACCGCGCGTTTGCCTTCCCCGGTTTCGTGCCGGCCTATATCCGGCCGTTGTTCTGTGAGGGTAAGGGGCCCTTCCGGTGGGCGGCGCTGTCGGGTGATCCGAAGGACATCGCCGCCACGGACAAGGCGATCCTGGAGTTGTTCCCGGAGAACGAGTCGCTGGCCCGGTGGATCAAGATGGCCGGGGAGCGGGTGCACTTCCAGGGGCTGCCGGCGCGGATCTGCTGGCTGGGGTACGGGGAGCGGGACAAGGCCGGTGAGCGGTTCAACGAGATGGTGGCGTCCGGTGAGCTGCGGGCGCCGCTGGCCATCGGCCGGGACCATCTGGACTGCGGTTCGGTGGCCTCGCCCTACCGGGAGACCGAGGCCATGCTCGACGGCTCCGACGCCATCGCGGACTGGCCCCTCCTCAACGCCATGGTCAACGTCGCCTCCGGTGCGTCCTGGGTGTCGTTGCACCACGGTGGCGGGGTCGGCATGGGGCGGTCGATCCATGCGGGTCAGGTGTCCGTCGCCGACGGCACCAAGCTCGCGGGCGAGAAGATCCGCCGGGTGCTGACGAACGACCCCGGTATGGGGGTCATCCGGCACGTCGACGCCGGATACGACATCGCCGACACGGTTGCCGACGAGCGGGGCGTGCGTATCCCGATGCGCGAGGCTCCCTCCGCGTAACCGTTCCCCGTCGGGAAAGGCCGCCGCCGATGACGTCGGCGGCCTTTCCCTTCACGTCCGGGGCCCGTCAGGCCCCGGCGTTCTCCCGGGCCTCGGCTGGCGCGTTCTCCGCGGCGGCCGGTGCGGCGGAACGAGGACGGACCCAGAGGAAATGAACCACCGACAGCAGAGCCAGCCACACGGCCCCGACGATCAGCGCGATTCGGGTGCTCGCGGAAAAGGCGAGCAGCACCAGCACGGCTGCCATGAACACCATGGCGACGATCTGCCCGTACGGCCAGAACGGGACCTTGTAGGCGAGTCCGGCCACTTCCTCCCGGGACATCTTCCGGCGTGCCGCGTACTGCGTGGCCAGAATCATCAGCCATACCCAGACGGTGGCGAAGGTGGCTATCGAGGAGATGATGAGGAAGACGCGGTCGGGTATCAGGTAGTTCAGCACCACGCCGAGCAGCAGCGAACCGATCATGATGCCGACGGTCAGGGTCGGCACGCCGTTGCGCGAGAGCCGGCGCATGACCGACGGGGCCTGGCGGCGCTCGGCCATGCCGTACATGACGCGGCCCGCGGCGAAGATGTCGCTGTTGATGGCGGAGAGCGCGGCGGCCACCACGACGACGTTCAGGACGGCGGCGGCGGACTTGATGCCGAGCCCGGCGAAGATCTGCACGAACGGGCTGGCGTCCGAGCCGATCTCCTGCCACGGGTTCAGCGACATGATGACGGCGAGGGTCAGTACGTAGAACAGCACGATGCGCAGCGGGATGGAATTCACCGCGCTGGGGATCGTCTTCTCCGGATTCTCGGCCTCGCCCGCCGTGACGCCGATGATCTCGGTGCCGCCGAAGGCGAACATCACGACCGCGAAGGACAGGACGAATCCCTGGACGCCGTGCGCGAAGAATCCGCCGTTGTCCCAGAGGTTGGACACTCCGACATGCGTCCCACCGCCGCCGATGCCCAGGACGAGAAGGGCGAGACCGGCCACGATCATCGCGCAGATGGCCACGATCTTCACGAGCGAGAGCCAGAATTCCAGCTCGCCGAAGACCTTCACGGGGAAGAGGTTCAGAATGCCGATGACGCCGATCGCGGCGAGCAGCCAGATCCAGCGCGGTACGTCGGGGAACCAGAATCCCATGTAGACGCCGAGCGCGGTGATGTCGGCGATACAGACGATGACCATTTCGAAGGCGAAGGTCCAGCCGGTCGTGAAGCCCGCCAGCCGCCCCAGGTGCCGGGTCGCGTACTCGCCGAAGGAGCCGGCGGTGGGGTGGTTCACCGCCATCTCGCCGAGGGAGCGCAGGACGAGGAAGACGGCCCCGCCGCCGATCAGGTAGGCCAGCAGCACCGCGGGGCCGCCGGCCTGGATGGCTTCCGAGGAGCCGTAGAAGAGCCCGGTGCCGATGGCCGACCCGAGGGCGATGAATCGGATGTGCCGGGACCTCAGCCCTCGCTGCAAGGTCGTTTTTTCGGTGCTCACAAGATGCCCTCTCCTTCGGGAACAGCACGCCCGTCCCTGGCGTGCGACATGGGCCGTTGCCTGGCGGGAGCGGCTGTCGTCGCGTCTCACTTGACCACAGGCGCCGCATGTATATGCCTGTATAGACAGGACCGTCAAGAGTCGATCCGGGGAGTGGGCGGGGCCGCGGGGCAGGGGGCGCGGCGATGAGGGAGCCCGGTACGGCGGCAGCCGCCTCCAGCACCTCGCCGGCCGTCGGCCGCGCGCTGGACATCCTCACCCACCTCGCCGGCCGCTCCGGCCCCGTACGCGTCGCGACGCTCGCCCGCGACCTCGGCATCCCGCGCTCGTCGGCGTACCACATCCTCACCGTGCTGGCCGGGCGCGGCTTCGTCACCTACCTCCCGCACGAGCAGGCCTACGGGCTGGGCGTCGCCGCCTTCGAGATCGGCTCCGCCTACCTCCGGCACGAACCGCTCGAACGGCTGGCCCGCCCGATCCTGCGCACCCTCGCGACCCGCCTCGCCCAGCCGGTCCACCTCGGGGTGCTGCACGGCGCGGAGACCGTGTACCTGCTCAAGGAGCAGCCCGCGGAGGGACGGCCGGGCGCCGCCGCGGTCCCGCTGGTCACCGAGGTCGGCGTCCGGCTCCCGGCGCACCTCACGGCCAGCGGCCGGGCGCTCCTCGCCCACGTCGGCGAGGCCCAGCTCAAGGCGCTCTTCCCGCGCCCCGGCGATCTCATCACCCGTACCGGCAAGGGCCCCCGGTCGCTGGGCGAACTGCGCGACCTGCTGGCCAGGGACCGGGCGCGCGGCTGGTCGGAGGAGACCGAGCTGATCTCGGCGGGCTTCCGGTCGGTCGGGGTGGCGGCGTTCGACCACCACGGGCGGCCCGTCGCGGCCCTCAGCAGCACCTGGTACCGCCACCACCGGCCGCGCGACGAGGCGTACGTACGCGACCTGCTGCGCAAGGGCGCGGCCCGGCTGACGCACGCGGTCTCGGGACGCGCGCCCGCCCCGTAGGACGCCCCGTAGGACGGCCCGCAGAACGGGCTCAGCGGTTGTCGAAGGTGCCCTGGAGCCGGTAGCGGGAGCCCGGGTGCAGCAGCCGCGCGATGCTCACCAGCGCGTCGCCCGACCAGGTGCGGCGGTGGATCAGCAGGCACGGCTCGGACTCGGGCACGCCGAGGACCGCGCACTCCTCCGCCGACGGCAGCACCGCCTCCACCACGTGCTCGCCCTTGCCCAGCGGCGCCACCTCAGACAGGAACGTGAAGGGGGTACGCCGGGTGAAGTCCTGTTCCAGATAGCCGGGCGCGAAGTCCGGATGGACGTACCGGTCCTCCAGCTGGATCGCCACGTCGTCCTCGAAGTGCACCACCCGGGACCGGAAGACCCGGCGCCCGGCGCCCGGCCCGAACTGCGCGCCGACCTCCGCGTCGGCGGTCTCCGCGCGTACGTACAGCACCTCGGCGCGGTACCGGTGCCCGCGATGGCGCACCTCGTCGGCGATGTTGTGCACCTCCACCAGCGCCGAACTGCCCTTGTGCAGCGCCACGAAGCTGCCCACGCCCATCACCCGGCGGATCAGGCCCTGGGCGGCCAGCTCCCGCAGCGCGCGGTTCACCGTCATCCGGGACAGCCCCAGCGACGCGACGAACTGGCTCTCCGACGGGAGCGCGTCCCCCTCCCGCCACCGCCCGCTCATGATCTGCTCGGTCACGAGGTCCTTCACGCGCTGGTACGCGGGCACGGAACGGGACGCCTGCTCGTGGTACCGCCGCGCGAGGTCGGCCACCTCACCGGCCAAGCCGTTCACCGTCCCTCGCACTCGTGGTCACACGCTCCTCGCGGGTGACGCGGGCACCGGAATCCTAGTGGGTCTCGGATCCGAGGAACCGGGCCGCCCGTACTGGTCCGCCGGCCGGTACGCGGGTGTGATGGCGGCGGAACACCGAGGAGCTGAGGAACCGTGACGAGCACCGTGCAGCAGGCCGCCCGCGCCATCGACCCGGACCCGGGCCGGGGCCCCGGCACCGGACCCGACCCGGGCACGCACCCGGAGCCGGCGGTGGACGCCGCCGCCGAACCGTGGACCGGCCGCGACGACGGCCCCGGCACCGAGCACCTGCGCTGGCACCACGCGGTGACGCCGTACCCGGCCACCGGCCAGGCCGGGGACCGGCACCGGAGCGCGGCCGGCGACCGGGACGCCGCCTTCGTGGGCTTCCGCAGCGACGAGGGCGTACGCCGCAACAAGGGTCGGCCGGGCGCGGCCGACGGCCCCGGAGCGCTGCGCCGCGCGCTCGCCCCGATGGCGCTGCAGACGCCGCTGCGCGCGCTCGACGCCGGGGACGTCGAGGTACGCGACGGCGACCTGGAGGCCGGGCAGCGCCGCCTGGGCCGCGCCGTCGCCGCCCTCCTCGACCGCGGCCGCCCGGTGGCCGTGCTGGGCGGCGGCCACGAGCTCGCGTACGGCAGCTACCTCGGACTGGCGGGCAGCCGTGCGCTGCGCGACGGCGCCCGCCTCGGCGTGCTCAACCTCGACGCCCACTTCGACCTGCGCGACGACGTCCGGCCCAGCTCCGGCACGCCGTTCCTGCAGATGGCGGCGGACGAGGAGGCCAGGGGCCGGGAGCTGAACTACTGGGTGCTCGGGGTGAGCGCGCCGAGCAACACCGAGCGGCTGTACCGCACCGCCGACCGGCTCGGCGTGCGCTACCTCCCCGACACCGGCTGCGGCCTGCTGAGCATGCACCGCGTCGACGCCTTCGTGGACGACTTCCTCGCGAGCTGCGACCTGGTGCACCTCAGCATCGACCTGGACGTCCTGCCCGCGGCCGTGGCACCGGGCGTCAGCGCCCCCGCCGCGTACGGGGTCCCGCTGGAGGTGGTGGAACACGTCTGCGCCAAGGTCGCCACGAGCGGGCAGCTGGCCGTCTGCGACGTCGCCGAGCTCAACCCGGACCTGGACACCGACCACCGCACGGCCCGCACCGGCGCCCGCCTGGTCCACCGCGTCCTGACCGGAGCCGCCGGCGTCCGTCAGGCGTGAGGACCGCCGGCCGGGTCCGCACCGCGGCTCCCGTCGCCGGCCGGTGCCCGGGGGAGCCGCAGCCGGAAACACGCACCGCCGCCCGGAACCGGTTCGTACCAGGCGTCGCCGCGGTTCGCCCGGGCCAGGCTGCGTACCACCCACAGGCCGAGCCCCGTGCCCTCGCTCTGCCGCTCGGTGCCCGGTGCCCGGCTGAACCGCTTGAACAGGTGCGGTACGAAATCCTCCGGTACCCCGTCACCGTGGTCGCGCACCGACACCCTCAGCCACTGACGGTCCTTGGCCGCCGCCCGGACCTCGATCGGCGGCCGGCCGTAGGCGAAGGCGTTCTCCAGGATGTTGGCGAGCATCTCCGCGAAGGCGGCCCGGTCCACCTGCGCGACCAGGTCGGCCGGGCACGTCAGCCGCACCTCGTCGGCCCGCTCGACGATGTCACCCAGGCGTTCGACCAGGAACGGCAGCACGGGAATCCTCTCGGGCGCCGCGTGCGGCCCGGCGGCATCGAGCCGCGCGGCGGTGAGCAGCTTGCGCACCAGGTTCTGGAGGTGGGCGGTGCGCTCGGCGATCCGTTCCACCGCCTCGTCCCGCTTCTTGTCCGGGAGCACGGCCCGGGTGTCGCGGAGCAGGTCGACGAGGACGGCGATCGTGGCCAGCGGGTTGTGCAGCTGGTGCGCCGCCACCGCCACGATGACGTTCTGCCGCTCCAGCGCCGCCTTCAGCGCACGTTCGGTCTGCCGCCTGCGGGTGATGTCGCGCAGCGCCGCGACGTAGAGCTTGCGGTCCTCCAGGAGCGCGGTGGTGACCCGCATCTCCACCACCCGGGTACCGCCTTCCGGCAGCATCAGGTCGATGGTCGTCTCTCCGGTGACGAGCGGGAAGCCGAAGTCGGAGCCGACCAGCCGGTCGGCCGGGCGGCGGAACAGCTCCTCGGCCGCCGGGTTGCAGAGCACCACCCGGCCGTCCTCGTCGACCGCGAGGATGCCGTCCGCCGCCACCGCGACGACCACCTGATGGAGGTGGTCGTCATCGGCACCGGGGCGGCCGCTGTCAGCCATCGGCGTCCGCCGGCGGTGCGGGCGGGGAGCTGTCGCTCCGGCCAGCCGTGTCGGCGGCGACCAGCGGGGCGCCGTACCCGGCCAGTACGGAGGAGACCCCGACCAGCGGCGCGCCGATGTGCATGCCGGCGGCGTCGATGGTCACTTCGCGTACGTGGTGGTCGTGGGGCGAGCCACGGGTCTGGAGGACCGCGACGGCCCGCTTCGTCCGGCCCGGCGACTCCACGTAGCGCAGCAGGATCGTGGTGTCGGTGAGGCTGACGATCTGGGTGCTGATGGACGCCGTCTGCCAGGGGACGCGGTCGGCGGGCAGCGTGGTGAGCAAGGTGGTGATCCGGCGCGGCCGCAGCACACCTCCCAGCGCGATCACGAAGTCCAGCAGCGCCCGCGCGGTGGTGATGCGCTCCAGCGCGGAGAGGTTGTCGATGACCAGGCGGGTGGGGCGGAACTCCTCGACCGACCGGCGGAGCAGGATGAAGTGGTCCTCCAGCGAAGAGGTCTCCGGATACTCGGACACCGCCCGCAGCAGCCCCGAGGCCTCCAGCGCCGGCAGGTCCAGCCCCCATCCCGAGGCGTTGCGGACCAGCTGCTGCCGCGTCTCGTCGAAGGTGTACAGCAGACAGCGTTCGCCGACCTCGGTAGCGGCCACCGCGAACCGCAGGGCGGCCAGCGTCTTGCCCACCCCCGTCGGCCCGGTGAGGAGGACGACCGCGTCGCGGTAGACCCCGCCGCCGCACATCGAGTCCAGCTCGGGGACGCCCAGGGAGATCCGGTCGTGGATCACCGGGCCCTCGTGCGGGGCGAGGAACGCCAGGGGGATGACGACGATGCCGTCCTGCGGATCGATGGTGAACAGCCATTCGCCGGTGCGGTGCGGGCAGCCACGGAGCTTGACGATCTCGACGGTCCGGCGCCGCCGCTCCTGGTACAGCGTGTTGCGCAGGACGATGACGTTGTGGAGGACGAACTCCTCCACGGCATGCCGGGAGATGCCGCCGTACTCCGACTCCCGCTCGGCAGTGATCACGGAGGTCACGCCGAGCGCCTCCAGCAGGACGGCGATGCGGAACAGTTCGTGCCGGACGGTCCCCGGGTCGGGAAAGCGCATGAACACCGCACCGAGCGAGTCCAGCGCCACCCGCTTGGCGCCGGCCGCGCGCACCGCGTGACTGATCCGCGCAGCCAGCGCCCCGAAGTCGAAGGCGCCCACGGTCAGCACCTCGTCGTCGCTCACGGCGGACGCGTCGACGAACACCCACTTCCCCGCCGCCTCCCACTCCGTGAGGGGGAACCCGAGCGAGGCGGCGTTGCGGCGGATGTCCGCCGACGGCTCCTCGAAGGAGACGAAGACCGCCGGTTCGTCGTGGAACTGGAGCCCGCGCGCCAGGAACTCCAGCGCGAACAGCGTCTTCCCGCTGCCGGCCGTGCCGGTGACCAGGGTGCTCCGGCCCGCGGGCAAGCCGCCCAGTGCGACATGGTCGAATCCGTTGATGGCCGTGGGGACACGTCGGAGAGATTCCCTGCCGGTCGTCATGGCTGCACCTCTGTCAAGAATTCGTGCGGGCCGGGCAGGCCCAGGGCAGCGGCGGCGCGGCGGTGGTCGGACAGGTCGCCGATCACCCGCCGCTTCGGCGGCGGGGCCAGCCGGATCACCGTCGGTGTGGCCAGGACGCGTCCCTCCTCGGCCAGTTCCGGACGTTCGACGGCATCGACGATCTGCAATTCGTACGCTCCGTGCAGTAGCCCGTCGCACAAGCGCCGCAGATTCGACACCGCCTCCTCGGAGCGCGGCGTCCGTCCGGCGACATAGAGAGTGAACGAGTACGTGGTCATATGGGACGTCCTCCCGATCCCCCGCCGCCCGTCGTGCCCTACTGTCCTCCGTGCGCCGTCCCGCTGCCAGAGCGGAAGCCGGTCCTCGCGTGCGTCCGGTCCGGCGGGGCGGGCACTCGTGAAGCCGCGCGTGACGAGAGGGGGGACCAGGCCCCTCACGCGACAGCCGGAAGGACGGGGTGGCCACGATGATCAAGGTATTGGTGGTCGAGGACCAGCGGGCGCTCGCGGACGCCCTGGAACTGGCCATCGGCTCCCAGCCGGACCTGGAGTGCGTGGGCGCGGTCGGCACGGTCGAGGCCGCGCTGCCGCTCGCCGCCGCGGGGGCCGACACCGTCCTGATGGATGTTCACCTGCCCGGCATCAACGGCATCGAAGGCACCGCCGCGCTCAAGGCGGCCCACCCGGAGGCCAGGGTGCTGATCCTCACCGCCGACCCCGACCCCGCGGTGCTGGCGGCCGCCACCGCGGCCGGCGCCGCCGGCTTCCTGTCCAAGGACAGCCGGCTCCCCGACATCCTGGCCGCGCTGCGCGCCCCGGCCGGCGGGCCGCTGCTCGTCGAGGGCACCGCCCTCGTCGCGCTGCTCGGCCCGGCAGGCGGCGGCCGGGAGACGCGCGGGCCGGTGCCCCCCGTCCGCCTGACGGCCCGTGAGCTCCAGGTACTGCGGCTGCTGGGGGACGGCCTGGGGCCACAGGCGATCGCGGAGCGCCTGGTCATCAGCCGGCACACGGCCCGCGGACACGTGAAGAAGGTCCTGATGAAACTGGGCGCGCACAGTCAACTGGAGGCGGTCGTCGCGGCGACCCGGACCGGACTACTGCCCGCCGACCCGGAGAACCACCCCATTTGAGGGGGCACGGTCGGACCGTTTGCGGGCTCCTCACCTGCCGGTCCTGCGTCTACCGTCGGACGCAGGCATACGGCACGCGTGAGCCGGGGGGGGAGAGGGAGCCGAGCCGATGGCTGACCATCAACGATTCTTGGGTGAGGTGTCGCGGTTCGCGGCCCTCCTCGCGACCCGGCCTCCCGTCGGCGTCGCGCTCCAGAACCTGGCCGGGCGGTCCGCCGCGGCGCTCGCGGTGCGCAGCACCGGTGTCTCCCTCGTCCGCGACGGCCGGCTGCGGCCCGTCGCCGCACTGGACCGGATGGCCGCCGAGCTGGCCGCGGTGCAGGTGGAGCAGCCCGGGCCGTGCAGCGAAGCGCTGCGCACCGTACGGCCGGTCATCAGCACCGACCTGGAACGGGACGTCATGCGCTGGCCCGGTTACGGCGAGCGGGCCCTCGGTCTCGGCCTGGCCGCGACCGCCAGTGTCCCGCTGCACATGGACGGACACCCACTGGGCACGCTGGACCTCTACCACACCGCACAGCGGCCCTGGCCCCCTGAGGACCTCGACGCCGTACGCGTGCTGACCGACATGGCCGTCACCTACCTCGCCCAGGCCGAGGAGCTGAACCGGCACCGCACCACGGTGAGCCAGCTGGAGCACGCGCTGGAGAGCCGCGTCGTCATCGAACAGGCCAAGGGCATGCTCGCTGCCGAGCGCCGGATCTCACCCGCCGAGGCGTTCGAATGCATGCGCCGGTACGCCCGCAACCGCGGCATCAAGCTGCGCGGCACGGCCGAGGCGGTGGTGACCGAGGGACTGCGGCCCTGACACGGGCGGGACGGCGCTCCCGCCTCAGTGCGGGACCCGCCTCAGTGCGGGATGCCGTCGATCAGTTCCCGGGCGCCCTGGCGGAGGAGGGCGACGGCGACGGACGTGCCGAGGGTGGCCGGGTCCAGCCGGCCCGCCCACTCGTGCGCGTTGAGGACGGTCTTGCCGTCGGGGGTGAACACGCAGGCCCGCAGCGACAGGTCGCCGCCGCGCTCGGCCCTGGCGTACCCGGCGATCGGGGAGTTGCAGTGCCCCTGGAGGACGTGCAGGAACATGCGTTCGGCTTGGGTCTCGCGGTAGGTGTCCGGGTGGCCGAGCCCGGAGACGGCGTCGACGGTCGTGGTGTCGTCCTCGCGGCACTGCAGGGCGAGCACGCCGGCGCCGATCGGCGGGCACATCGTCTCGACGGACAGGACTTCGGTGATGACGTCGGGGCGCCCGATGCGGTGCAGCCCGGAGACCGCGAGGAGCAGCGCGTCGGCCTCCCCGGCGTGCAGTTTCTCCATCCGCCGGTTGGCGTTGCCGCGCATCGGGACCGTCTCCAGATGCGGGTGCGAGGCGGCGAGCTGCGCCCGGCGGCGTACGGAGGAGGTGCCGATGCGGGTGCCGGCGGGCAGCTGGTCGAGGGTGAGCCCGCCGGGGTGGACGAGGGCGTCCCGCACGTCGTCCCGCTCCAGGAAAGCGGCGAACGTCGTACCGGCGGGCAGCGGCCGGTCGGCCGGGATGTCCTTGACGCAGTGCACCGCGACGTCGGCCTCGCCCGAAAGAAGGGCGGCGTCGACCTCCTTGGTGAACGCGCCCTTGCCCTCCACCTGTGAGAGATCACCCATCCAGCGGTCACCGGTGGTCGTGACCGGGACGACCTCGGTGGCCACACCCGGGTGCAGCGCGGCCAGTTCGGCACGGACGCGCTCGACCTGGGCCAGGGCCATGGGGGAGGAGCGGGAGACGATACGGATCAGCTCAGGGGCGGACATGGGGCCACGATAGACCCGCCGGACCACTCCGCACGTGCGGTACCGCCCGCCCCGTCCGGCCCGTGCGCCCGCACTCGTCACGCGAAACTTCGAAGATATCGTCATTCCGCTCGGACCCGCCCGACCCGGCCCTCCTTCTCGGCGGGTCTTTCTGCCGGCTGATAGGACGCCTCTCAAGAGAGCCGGCGGCTCGACGGGAAGGCGATGATCTCCCATGCACATGGCCAGGACTGCGACCACCGCCCTTTCATCTGTCCTCGCACTGATAATGCCTGCCGCGATCGCCTTCGAGGGAATGGGGGATATGCGCCCCGGTGAGGCCGGGACGCGAACGGAAGAAGCCGCGGTGCACGCCGGGAAAACCCGGCAGGACACCGCACGGGCGGGCCGTCGGGCGCCCGCCACGCCCTGCCGGAAGGCCCGGGTCTCCCCGGCGGCGCTGGAGGGGCAGGTCGCCACCTTCGTCGCGGCAGGGCTGACGGAGCAGCGGTACGAGGCCGCGGCGCGGGCCTCCCGGGCCAGCTCGGAGGCCAGATCGGCGGCGCTCGAACGGCGGCGCGCCGAATTGCGCGCCGAGCGGCGCGAAGCGGCCAGGCGGCAGCTGACGGCGGCAGGGCCGGCCGGCTGGATCCGGGCCTGTCTGCGGGTCACCGGATCACCGGGACACTGGTACGGGGGATTGTGGACGATCGCCCGCAGGGAATCCGGCTTCAACCCCAGCGCCTTCAACGGATGGGACGCCAACGCGGCGGCCGGCGAGCCTTCCCGGGGACTTTTCCAGACGACCTGGCCGACATTCCGGACGCACCATCAGCCCGGTACCGCATGGGACATCAACGACCCGGTGGCGAACTGCGCGGCGGCGGTGAATTACATCAAGGCCCAGTACGGCGACATCTCCCGCGTACAGCAGGCCGATGCGGGCAGCCCGCCGCAGGGCTATTAGGCCGCAAGACCGGCCGGAAAAAGACGGACCGGCCCAAAATACGGTGCGGCCGGAAAAGACGGTGCGGCGGCAGGATCAGTCGCCCGGCTCCGTGAGCCGCCGCAGCAGCGTGCCCGCTTCGAGGACGCGCCGCACGTCCTCCGGAGGCAGCGTGCCGAGACGCCCGGCGAGCGCCTCGGCCTCACTGTGCGCCACGTCGTTCAGCGCCCGGACCCCCTCCTCGGTGACGACCACGCGTGCCGCGCGCCCGTCGGTCGGGTCCGGCTCCCGGCGTACCAGCCCGGCCGACTCCAGGCTCGCCACCGCGGCGGTGGCCGTCGGCTGCGAGCACGGGATCCGGTCGGCCAGTACGCCGATGCGGGAGGGGCCGAGCTGGGTCAGCAGGGCGAGGACGATGAGCTGGGTGGGCGGGATGCGGCGGTCAGGGACGGCCCTGCCCAGGCTGCGCAGCAGCCGGTGCAGGGTCACGACCAGCTCCAGGGCGGCTTCCTCGCCGACCGCGCTCAGCGCTGTCTCCTCGCCGACCGCCACGCCACCGTCCGCCTATCTCTCGTCCATCGAACTGCCTCGATCAGGTCAAGAGAGTGTAATGGCCGGGGAGTACATGTCCATCCAGAGGGCCAGGTCCAGGGTGCGTTCGAGGCCGCGCCGGGAGGCCTGGGTGATCTGCGGGACGTCGACCTCGACGGCGCGCTGCAGCCAGTCCCGGCTGACCAGGTCGAACACGGGATGCGAGGGCTTGGCGAGCAGGTCCTTGAGGTGCCCCTGGAGCGCGACGGCGTACTTCGGGTCCTGCGTGGAGGGGTACGGGCTCTTCACCCGGTCGTACACCGACTTCGGCAGGACGTCGGCGGTGGCCTCGCGCAGCAGGCTCTTCTCCCGGCCGTCGAACGACTTCAGGCTCCACGGGGTGTTGTAGACGTACTCCACGAGCCGGTGGTCGCAGAACGGCACCCGGACCTCCAGGCCGACGGCCATGCTCGCCCGGTCCTTGCGGTCCAGCAGGACCCGGACGAAGCGGGTGAGGTGCAGGTAGCAGATCTTGCGCATGCGGTACTCGAAGTCGCTCTCGCCGTCGAGCCGCCGGACGTCCTTGACGGCCGTGTCGTAGCTGTCCTGGATGTAGCTGCCCAGGTCCATGGCCTTGGTGACGTGGTCGGTGAGGATGTTGCCGTCGTCACCGAAGTGCTCGGCGAACTGCACGAGCCAGGGGAAGGTGTCCGCCTCGCGCGCCTTGGGGTCGAAGAACTGCTTGTACCCGCCGAAGACCTCGTCCGCCGACTCGCCGGACAGGGCCACCGTCGAGTGCTCGCGGATGGCCTTGAACAGCAGGTACAGCGAGGCGTCCATGTCGCCCAGGCCCATCGGCATGTCCCGGGCCCGGATCATCTTGGAGCGCACCTCGGGGTCGGCGAGCTGGTCCGAGTTCAGGACGATGTCCTGGTGCTCGGTCCTCGAGGCACGTGCCACGTCGTGCACGAAGGGGGTGTCCGGGGTGTCGCGCAGCGCGTCCGGGGTGAAGTTCTCGGTCTGGCCGACGAAGTCGACGGCGAAGCTGCGGACCGTCTTGTCCTCGGCGGCCAGCTGCTGCGCGGCCAGCGCGGTCATCGCGGAGGAGTCCAGGCCGCCGGAGAGCAGGGTGCAGCGCGGTACGTCGGCGACGAGCTGGCGGCGCACGATGTCGTCCAGCAGCGTGCGCACGTGCGCGATCGAGGTCTCCTGGTCGTCGGTGTGCTCCCGGGTCTCCAGCTGCCAGTACACGCGGGTGCGCAGGCCGTTGCGGGTCAGCGTGACGACGGTGCCGGGCTCGACCTCGCGCATGCCCTCGTACACGGCGTGGCCGGGCGTCTTGACGAAGGCGAACAGCTCGCGCAGCCCGTCCAGCGTCACGGTGGGGGTGACCTGGGGGTTGGCGAGGATGGCCTTGGGCTCGGAGCCGAAGAGCACGCCGTCGTCGGTGGGGTGGTAGTAGAAGGGCTTGATGCCCATCCGGTCGCGGATCATCACGAGCTTCTGCTCGCGGCTGTCCCAGATGGCGAAGGCGTACATGCCGTTGAGGCGTTCGGCGACGGCCTCGCCCCACTCCAGGTAGCCGTGGAGCACGACCTCGGTGTCGGAGTCGGTGACGAAGCGGTGGCCGCGCGAGGCCAGCTCCTTGCGCAGCTCGGAGAAGTTGTACGCCTCTCCTGAGTAGACCATCGCGACCGGGCCGTCGGGGGTGTCGACGCTCATCGGCTGGCGGCCGCCCGGCAGGTCGATGATGGCGAGCCGGCGGTGGCCGAGGGCCGCCGGGCCCTGGACCCAGGTACCGGCGTCGTCCGGGCCCCGGCAGGACATGGTCTCGGTCATCGCGTCGACGGTGGCCTGTTCGGTCCGCAGGTCACGCTGGTAGGCGACCCATCCGGCGATTCCGCACATGCTGCTCCTCCGAATCCGACCCTGGGCCGGTGCGTCGGGGGGCGGCCGGAAACCGGCAGGGGTCACCGGCCGGACACCCAGGGTCATGTGTATCGAGCACCTATGTATCGAGCATGTGACGTGCGGATGTCATCCGTCAACAGGGCCCGGCGGGCCGGACCTGGCCGATCGGGCGGGAGGTATAGGGGACGCCAAGTGCCGGTATACGAGAGGCCTTTGGGTGGTCATGGGCGTGCCATGTCGCGCACCGTGACGACGAGGGCGGGGTGCCCCGTGGCACCCCGCCCTCGTCCGTCCTGCCCCGGTGGGGCGGAGGCTCAGCTCGCGACCGGCTGGGCCGCACGCATCAGCTCGCGGCGCTGCTTCATGAACGGGCGCGGCCGGTTCAGCGCGAGGACGGCGGTGGTGCGCCCGTCGCGCTCGTAGGCGGCCAGGAAGCTGCGGTCCTCGGGGGAGCCCTCCACGATCCGCACGGTGTCGGTGGGCAGCCGCCGCCCGGCGAACTGGATCCGCACGCCGTACTGGTCGGACCAGAAGTACGGGACCGCGCGGTGCGCCATGAGGGTGGCGCCCGCGAGCAGGTTGTGCACGGCGACGGCGGCCTGTTCGGTCGCGCTGGTCCAGTGCTCGGTACGGGAGCCGCCGGCCCGGGCCACGTCGCCGACCGCGACGACGTGGGGGAGCGCGGTCACGCATCCGGCGTCGCAGACCACCCCGTCGGCCACGGCGATGCCCGACCCGGCGAGCCAGTCGGTGTTCGGGCGGACGCCGATGCCGACCACGACCGTGTCGGCGGGCAGCAGCCGCCCGTCGGCCAGCTCGACCCCGGTGACCCGGCCGCCCGGCTCGCCCCGCAGTGCGGCCACGCCCGTACCGGTGACCAGCGCCACCCCGTGATCACCGTGCAGAGCGGCGCAGACGCCGGCCATCTCCTCGCCGAGCTGCGGCAGCAGCGGGAGCGGCGCGGCCTCGACGACCGTGACGTCATGGCCGAGCGCGGCACAGGAGGAGGCGACCTCGGCGCCGATGAACCCGCCGCCGATCACCACGACCCGGCCAGGGCCGCCGGCCAGGTCGGCGCGGAGCGCCTGCGCGTCGTCGAGGGTGCGCAGGGTGTGCACCCCGGACAGTTCGGGTCCGGGCAGCCGGCGCGGGGTGGCGCCGGTGGCGATGACCACCCCGTCCGTGGCGAGGGCCCGGCCGCCTGCCAGCCGTACCGTCCGGCCTTCGTCGTCGAGCCCGGCGGCACGGGTCCCCAGCACCCACTCGGCGTCCAGCTCGGCGATTTCCTCGGCGTCCGCGAGGGCCAGCTGCTCCTGCCCGGTCTCGCCCTTCAGGAAGTCCTTGGACAGCGGCGGCCGGTCGTACGGGCGGTGGTGCTCGTCCCCTACGATCACGAGGCGGCCCTGGAACCCCTGGGAGCGGAGCGCCCGCGCGGCGTACAGTCCGGCCAGCGAAGCTCCGACGACGGTGACCGTCCTCATGCGGCGGTGCCTTCCTCGGCGGCGTGGTGGACGTAGATCATGCCGTCCTCCACGGTGACGGGGTGGGTGCGGACGGCCCGCCGGGCGGGCAGGCAGGTCGGCATGCCGGTGCGCAGGTCGAAGGACGCGGCGTGCAGCGGGCATTCGACCAGGCAGCCCTCCAGCCAGCCGTCGGCGAGGGAGGCGTCCTGGTGGGTGCAGGTGTCGTCGATGGCGTAGATCTCGCCGTCGGCGTTGAAGACGGCGATCGGAGGTGCGGTGTCGATGCGTACGGACTCGCCTGCGGGCAGGTCGGTGAGGTGGCAGACGGGAATCACGGGGCACCCCTCATTACTGTTCGGTATAGTTGAGTTCCGCGATGCGCACGGCGAAGCGCTCTGCGCAACAGAATCCAAGCCGGGAGCTTGCGCGTCAAGCGCCTCCCTTCAGATGCCGGCCCGCATCGGGTCGCGCCAGGTGGTGAGATCGGATGACGGACAAGGCGAAGGGCACTCCGGAGGCCAGCTCAGCGGAGAAATCGGCCCGCGGGGCGGGGAGTTCGGTGCAGTCGGTGGACCGCGCGGTCACCGTGCTGGAGATCCTCGCCCGGCACGGCGAGGCGGGGGTGACCGAGGTCGCCGACGAGCTCGGCGTCCACAAGTCGACGGCCTTCCGGCTGCTCGGCGTGCTGGAGAACCGCGGCCTGGTCTCCCAGGAGCAGGAGCGCGGCAAGTACTACCTCGGCGCCGGGGTGCTGCGGCTGGCCGGTGCCGCCGCGGTGCGCCTGGACATCTCGCAGGAGGGCGCGCCGATGTGCCGGCAGCTCGCCGAGGAGCTGGGCGAGACGGCCAACATCGCGGTCCTCGACAACGGCGCCGCGGTCAACATCATGCAGGCCCGCGGCCCGGCCTCGGTCACCGCGCAGAACTGGCTCGGCCGCCGTACCCCGCTGCACGCCACCTCCAGCGGCAAGGCGCTGCTGGCGTTCCAGCCGGGCCCGGTGCAGGACGCGGCGCTCGCCCGTAAGCTGCCGCGGCTGACCGAGCGGACCATCACCTCCGTCGCCGAGCTGCGTGCCCAGCTGGCCGAGGTGGTGCGTAACGGTTTCGCCGTGGCGATCGAGGAACTGGAGCTGGGGCTGCACGCGGTCGCGGCACCCGTGCGCGCGCACGACGGCCAGGTCATCGGCGCGATCAGCGTCTCGGCGCCCGCCTACCGGCTGGAGCCCGAGCGTATCCCGGAGGTCGCCAAGCGCACGGTCGAGGCGGCCCAGGAACTCTCCCGCCGGATGGGGTACGGGAGTTGAGCGCCGCCGGGTAGGCGGTTCGACCGTACGCAGGGACGTTGCGGGGCCGGTGTCCACCGGCCCCGCTTTCGTGTGCGCCGACCGTACCGGCCCTTTTACCAAGGGTTAACTCGTACCCCTTGACGGCGCCGTGGGGCGTTCCCAGTATGTCTCCCATCGCGCAACGAGTCGTGCAGTGCGCAACACTGAGGGGTAGGGGCATGCCACACGAAGTCCGTGCTGTGGTCGCGACGAAAAAGGGTGCACCGGTCGAGGTGCAGCCGATTCTGGTACCGGACCCCGGCCCGGGGGAAGCACTCGTCTCCGTCCAGGCCTGCGGGGTCTGCCACACGGATCTGCACTACCGGGAAGGCGCCGTCGACGACGGCTTCCCCTTCCTGCTCGGACACGAGGCGGCCGGGGTGGTCGAGGAGGTGGGGCCCGGCGTCACCGACCTCGTCCCCGGTGACTACGTGGTCCTCGCCTGGCGCGCGCCCTGCGGTGCCTGCCGCTCCTGTCGCCGCGGCCGCCCCTGGTACTGCTTCGACTCCCGCAACGCGGCCCAGCCGATGACCCTGCTCGACGGGACGCCGCTCAACCCCGCCCTGGGCATCGGCGCGTTCGCCGAGAAGACGCTGGTCGCGGCCGGGCAGGCGGTCAAGGTCGACGCGGCGGCGCGTCCGGAGGCCGCCGGGCTGATCGGCTGCGGTGTGATGGCCGGGTACGGCGCCGCCGTGCACACCGGCGGCGTCGGCAGCGGTGACACCGTCGCCGTCATCGGCTGCGGGGGAGTGGGCAACGCGGCGGTCGCCGGGGCCTCGATCGCGGGCGCCCGCAGAGTCATCGCCGTCGACATCGACGACCGCAAACTGGACGGCGCGATCCGCTTCGGCGCCACCCACACCGTCAACTCCCGCGGCACCGACCCGGTCGAGGCGGTCCGCCAGCTCACCGGCGGCCACGGCGCCGACGTCGTCATCGACGCCGTCGGGCGGCCCGAGACCTACCGCCAGGCCTTCGAGATGCGCGACCTGGCCGGGACGCTGGTCCTGGTGGGGGTGCCCGAGCCGGACATGCGTCTCGACCTGCCGCTGATCGAGGTGTTCTCGCGCGGCGGCGCCCTGAAGTCGTCCTGGTACGGCGACTGCCTGCCCAGCCGGGACTTCCCCGTGCTCATCGACCGCTACCTCAGCGGCCGGCTCGACCTCGAAGGGTTCGTCACCGAGCGGATCTCGCTGGACGAGGTGGAGGCCGCCTTCGACACGATGCGCGACGGCCGCGTCCTGCGCTCCGTGGTCGTCCTCTGAGGGCCGACCGCCCGCGACCGGTCCGTACGTCCTGCCCGACCCGAAGGAGGGGCATGTCCCGCACACCCGCCACCCAGGCCCGCGTGGTCGTGATCGGCGCCGGCATCGTCGGCTGCTCGCTCGCCGACGAACTCACCGCACGCGGCTGGCGCGACGTCACCGTCCTCGAACAGGGCCCGCTGCCGGCCCCCGGCGGCTCCACCTCACACGCCCCCGGGCTGGTCTTCCGGACCGGGCCCTCCAAGACCATGACCGAGTTCGCCGCGTACACCGTCGAGAAGTTCACCTCCCTCGAGGTCGACGGGCTGCCCTGCTTCAACCCGCTGGGCGGGCTGGAGCTCGCCACCACCCCCGAGCGCTGGGCCGACCTGCACCGCAAGGCCGGGCTCGCCGCCTCCTGGGGCGTACGGGCCGAACTGATCACCCCGGCCGAGTGCAAGAAGTACTGGCCGATGCTCGACGAGGACAAGGTCCTCGGCGGGCTCTACACCCCCGAGGACGGCCTGGCCCGTGCCGTCCTCGCCTGCCGCGCCCAGATCGCCCGCGCGGAAGCGCGCGGGGCCCGCTTCCTGGAGCGGCACACCGTCACCGGCATCGAGCGCGCGGACGGCCGGGTCACCGGCGTCGTCACCGACCGCGGCACCTTCCCCGCCGACCACGTCGTCTCCGCGGCCGGCTTCTGGGGCCCGGTGATCGGGAAGATGGCCGGCGTGGACGTGCCGCTGCTGCCGCTCGCCCACCAGTACGCCAGGACCGCGCCGCTGCCCGAGCTCGAAGGCGTCAACGACCCGGTGACCGAGGCGAGCAAGCCGATCCTGCGCTTCCAGGACCGCGACCTGTACTACCGCGAACACACCGACCGCATCGGCATCGGCTCCTACGCGCACCGCCCGATGCCCGTGGACCCCTTCACCGTGCCCGCCTTCGACGACGCGCCGGTCATGCCGTCCTCGCTGCCCTTCACCGAGGAGGACTTCGCGCCGAGCTGGCAGGACAGCGTCGGCCTGCTCCCCGCGCTGGGGGAGTCCCGCGTCGAGGAGGGCTTCAACGGCGTCTTCTCCTTCACCCCCGACGGCATGCCCGTCCTCGGCGAATCCCGCGACCTGCGCGGATTCTGGCTCGCCGAGGCGGTCTGGGTCACCCACTCCGCGGGCGTGGCCAAGGCCGTCGCCGAGTGGATGACCGACGGCCGCCCGTCCACCGACGTCCACGAGTGCGACCTGTACCGCTTCGAGGAAGCCCAGCGCTCACCCGCGTACATCGAGGACCGCGGCGCCCAGAACTTCGTCGAGGTCTACGACGTCATCCACCCCCTCCAGCCCATGGCGCAGCCCCGCCCGCTGCGGGTCAGCCCCTTCCACGCCCGCCAGCAGGAGCTGGGCGCGTACTTCCTGGAGGGCGGCGGCTGGGAGCGCCCGCACTGGTACGAGGCCAACGCCCCGCTCGCCGAGGGCCTGGACCTGCCGGAGCGCGACGCCTGGGCCGCGCGCTACTGGTCGCCGATCGCCGCGGCCGAGGCGAAAGCCACGCGCGAGAAGGTCGCGCTGTACGACATGACGCCACTGCGCCGGCTGGAGGTCACCGGCCCCGGTGCGCTCGCCTTCCTCCAGCGCATGACCACCAACCAGCTGGACAAGAAGCCCGGCGCGGTGACGTACACCCTGCTGCTGGACGAGACGGGCGGTATCCGCTCCGACCTCACGGTGGCCCGGCTCGCGCCCGACCGCTTCCAGATCGGCGCCAACAGCGGCTCCGACCTGGACTGGCTGCTGCGGCACGCACCCGAGGGAGTCCACATCCAGGACATCACCTCCGGCACCTGCTGCATCGGCGTCTGGGGCCCGCTCGCCCGCGACCTCGTCCAGCCGCTCACCCGCGACGACTTCTCCCACGAGCGCTTCGGCTACTTCAAGGCCAAGCGGACCTACCTCGGCCACGTACCCGTCACCGCCATGCGGCTGTCCTACGTCGGCGAGCTGGGCTGGGAGCTCTACACCACCGCCGACCTGGGCCTGCGCCTGTGGGACACGCTGTGGGAGGCAGGGCAGGAGCACGGCGTGATCGCCGCCGGGCGGTCCGCCTTCAACAGCCTCCGGCTGGAGAAGGGCTACCGCGCCTGGGGCCACGACATGACCACCGAACACGACCCCTACGAAGCGGGCGTCGGCTTCGCCGTCCGCCCCGCCAAGGGCGACTTCATCGGGCGCGCCGCACTGGAGGGCCGCAGCGCGGAGACCGCCCGCCGCCGGCTCACCTGCCTCACCCTCGACGACCCCGCCGCCGTCGTCCTCGGCAAGGAACCGGTGTATGTGGACGGTGCGCCCGCCGGTTACGTCACCTCCGCCTCCTACGGCTACACCGTCGGCCGCTGTGTCGCGTACGCCTGGCTGCCGGCCGCGGCCGCCGTCCCCGGCACCGCCGTGCACGTGGAGTACTTCGGCGACAAGGTTCCCGCGACCGTCGCCGAGGAGCCGCTGTTCGACCCGCGCATGACCCGCATCCGCAAGTAGGGGACCACCCCGAGCCCGCTTGAGGAGACCGTACACATGACGACCACACCCGAACTCGCGCCCACGTCTTCGCTGCTCACCACCCTGCCCGGCACCGCCTACACCGACCCGGAGACGTTCCGGCAGGAGCAGGAGAAGATCTTCGAGCGCCTGTGGTTCTGCGCGGTGCGCAGCGCCGACCTGGACAAGCCCGGTGCCTTCCGCACCGTGCAGGTCGGCCGGGAGAACGTACTGATCACCCGCAACCGCCGCGGCGAACTCCGCGCCTTCCTGAACATCTGCCGGCACCGCGGCGCCCGCCTATGCACCGAGGAGTCGGGCCAGGCCCGCCGTAACCTCCAATGCCCTTACCACGCCTGGACCTACGACTTCGACGGCAAGCTCGTCGCCGCGCCCAATCTGACGTCGATGCCGGACCTCGACCGCACCGAACGCGGCCTGGTCACCGTCCCCTTGCGCGAATGGCTCGGCTACGCCTGGGTCTGCCTGGCCGACGCGCCGCCCTCCTTCGAGGACACCGTGATCGGCGCGGCCGTCGAGCGGCTCGGCGACGCCGCCTCCATCGAGCGGTACCGCACCGAGGGCCTGGCCCTGGGCAAGCGCATCACCTACGACGTGGCGGCCAACTGGAAGCTCATCATCGAGAACTTCATGGAGTGCTACCACTGCGCCACGATCCACCCCGAACTGACCGACGTGCTGCCGGAGTTCGCCGACGGGTTCGCCGCCCAGTACTACGTCGGGCACGGTGCGGAGTTCGCCCCCGAGGCGGAGGGCTTCACGGTCGACGGCAAGGGCGGCTTCGGGCGGCTCCCGGAGATCGCCGAGGACCAGGACCGCCGGTACTACGCGATCACGGTACGGCCGCAGGTCTTCGTCAACCTCGTGCCCGACCACGTGATCCTCCACCGGATGTTCCCGATGGCCGCCGACCGCACCGTCGTCGAGTGCGACTGGCTCTACCTCCCCGAGGTGGTCGGGTCCGGCGCCGACGTCTCCCCCTCCGTCGAGCTGTTCCACCGCGTCAACCAGCAGGACTTCGAGGCGTGCGAGCGGACCCAGCCGGCCATGGACTCGCGTGCGTACCGGGACGGCGGCGTCCTCGTGCCCAGCGAGCACCACATCGGCGCCTTCCACCAGTGGGTCACCGAGCAGCTGGAGGACAAGCGTGCCTGACCTGTTCATCGACGGGCGGTGGCAGGCGGCGGCCGGCGGGCGCACCCGCGAGATCCGCTGCCCCGCCGACCAGGCCCTCGTCGCGGTGGTCGACGAGGGCGGCGCCGAGGACGCCCGGGCGGCCGTGGCCGCCGCCCGGCGCGCCTTCGACACCGGGCCCTGGCCGCACACCACCGCCGCCCAGCGCGGCGCCAAGCTGCTGCGGGTCGCCTCCCTCCTGGAGCGGGACAAGCCGGCCCTGGCCCGCGCCGAATCGCTGGACACCGGGAAACGCCTGGTGGAGAGCGAGTTCGACATCGACGACATCGCTGCCTGCTTCCGCTACTTCGGCAAGCTGGTCACCGAGGAGGGCGACGGCGGCCGGACCGTCGACGCGGGCAGCGCCACGGTCGAGAGCCGCGTCGTCCAGGAGCCGGTGGGTGTCTGCGCGCTGATCACCCCGTGGAACTACCCGCTGCTGCAGACCGCCTGGAAGGTCGCCCCGGCCCTCGCCGCGGGCAACACCTTCGTCCTCAAGCCCAGCGAGCTCACCCCGCACACCGCGATCCACCTGATGCGGCTGCTCGCCGAGTCCGGGCTGCCCGACGGCGTCGCCAACCTCGTCCTCGGCAGCGGACCGGAGGCGGGCGCGCCGCTCACCGACCACCCCGACGTGGACCTGGTCTCCTTCACCGGCGGCCTGGCCACCGGGCGGCGGATCATGGCCGCCGCCTCCGCCACCGTCAAGCGCGTCGCCCTGGAACTCGGTGGCAAGAACCCCAACATCGTCTTCGCCGACGCCGACTTCGACACCGCCGTCGACCACGCCCTGACCGCCGTCTTCCTGCACTCCGGGCAGGTCTGCTCGGCCGGCGCCCGGCTGCTGGTCGAGGACGCCCTGCACGACCGCTTCGTCGACGAGGTGGTACGCCGGGCCCGCGGCATCCGGCTCGGCGGCCCCTTCGACCCGGACGCCCGCACCGGACCGCTGATCTCCGCGGCGCACCGCGACAAGGTCGAGGCGTACGTCGCCGCCGGGCTCGCCGAGGGCGCCGTCCTGCGCTGCGGCGGCGCGCGCCCGGACGACCCAGCCCTCGCGGACGGCCACTACTACCTGCCGACCGTCCTGGACGAGTGCACCTCCGGCATGTCCGTGGTGCGCGAGGAGTCCTTCGGCCCGGTCCTCACCGTCGAACGCTTCACCGGCGAGGACGAGGCGGTACGGCTCGCCGACGACACCGTCTACGGACTGGCGGGCGCCGTGTGGACCACCGACCCCGTACGCGCCGGCCGGGTCGCCGCCCGGCTGCGGCTCGGCACCGTCTGGATCAACGACTACCACCCCTACCTGCCGCAGGCGGAGTGGGGCGGCTTCAAGCAGTCCGGCACCGGGCGCGAACTGGGCCCCAGCGGGCTCGCCGAGTACCGCGAGACCAAGCACGTCTGGCGCAACACCGCACCGAAGGCGCAGTACTGGTTCGACTGAGGAGGAACGCCCTTGCCGCTCTCCGACGACGAAAGATCAGCGCAGGACGACGCCGGGCTGGCCGAGTTCGGCTACCGGCCCGAACTGAAACGCACCCTCGGCAACTTCCACACCTTCGCCGCCGGGATCAGCTACATCTCCATCCTGACCGGCACCTTCCAGCTCTTCTACTTCGGCTACGGGCACGGCGGCCCCGCCTACTGGTGGTCCTGGCCCCTGGTCTTCGCGGGCCAGCTGATGATCGCGCTGTCCTTCGCCGAGCTCGCGGCCCGCCACCCCGTCGCCGGCTCGGTCTACAACTGGGCGAAACGGCTCGGCAACCCGCACATCGGCTGGCTCGCCGGCTGGATGATGCTCGTCGCCTCCATCGTCTCGCTCTCCGCCGTGGCGCTCGCGTACCAGCTCACGCTGCCGCAGATCTCCAGCGCCTTCCAGATCGTCGGGGACGGCAGCGGCCGGTACGACACCGCCACCAACGGCGTGCTGCTCGCCGGCGTCCTGATCCTCTTCACCACCCTGGTCAACGCCTTCGGCGTGAAGCTGATGGCCCGCATCAACACCGCGGGCGTCTTCATCGAGCTGATCGCCACCGTCGTGCTGATCGTGCTGTTCGCCGTGCACGTGGTGCGCGGCCCGGACGTCGTCCTGGAGACCCACCACGCCGGGAACGGCCAGAGCTTCGGCTACCTGGGCGCCTTCCTCACCGCCTCGCTCGCCTCCGCCTACGTCATGTACGGCTTCGACACCGCGGCCTCGCTGGGCGAGGAGTCCCTCGACCCCTCCCGCAACGCGCCCCGCGCCATCCTCCGCGCGCTGCTCGCCTCCTTCGTCCTCGGCGGCCTGATCCTGCTGCTCGCCCTGATGAGCGTGCGCAGCCTGAACGGCGAGGGACTGGCCACCGACGGCCTCCAGTACGTCGTGCTGGACGTGCTCGGCGACACCGTCGGCAAGGCGATGCTGTGGTGCGTCCTGATCGCCGTGACGGTCTGCGCGCTGGCCGTGCACACCGCCGCCATCCGGCTGGCCTTCGCCATGTCGCGGGACAACAACCTGCCCGCCGCCGCGCTGCTCGCCCGGGTCAGCCCGCGGTTTCAAACGCCCGTGCTGCCCGCCGTGCTCGTCGGCGCGCTCTCCCTCGGCGTCCTGCTGATCAACATCCGCCAGCCGCAGATCTTCTCCGTCGTCACCAGCATCGGCATCATCATGATCTACGGCGCCTATCTGCTGGTCACCACGCCGATGCTGATCGCCCGGCTGCGCGGCCGCTGGCGGCCGGCCCCCGGCCGCTTCTCCCTCGGCCGCTGGGGCCTGCCGGTCAACGTCCTCGCCGTCCTGTGGGGCATCGGCATGATCGTCAACCTCGCCTGGCCCCGCGAGGCCGTCTACAACGCGACCCCGCCGCACCACTGGTACCTGCGCTGGGGCGCCGTCCTCTTCGTGGGCGCCGTCGCCCTCGGCGGCTTCGCCTACTACTGGTTCGTCCAGCGCCACCGCACGGGCGTGCTCGCCGAACACGCCGCCCGGCAGCCCGCATCCGACAACGAGGAGAGGACGCCCACCCATGTCCGGTGAAGCCGAAGAGTTCGACTACGTCGTCGTCGGCGGCGGCACGGCCGGCAACGTCGTCGCCGCCCGGCTCAGCGAGGATCCCGCCGTCACCGTCTGCCTCCTGGAGGCCGGCCCCTCCGACGTCGGCGACGACAACGTGCTCCGCCTGGAACGCTGGATGGGCCTGCTGGAATCCGGTTACGACTGGGACTACCCCGTCGAGCCCCAGGAGAACGGCAACAGCTTCATGCGGCACGCCAGAGCGAAGGTGCTGGGCGGCTGTTCCTCCCACAACTCCTGCATCGCCTTCTGGGCCCCGGCCGAGGACCTCGACGACTGGGCGGCGGGCGGTTGTACGGGCTGGGGCGCGAAGGACACCTTCCCGCTCTACCGGCGCCTGGAGTCCAACGACGCGCCCGGCGACCACCACGGCCGCACCGGCCCCGTCACCCTGCGCACCATCAAGGGTGCCGACCCCTGCGGCAGCGCCCTCCTGGCGGCCTGCGCCCAGCACGGCATCCCCACCACCCCGTTCAACACCGGCACGACCGTGCTCCGCGGCGCCAACTGGTTCCAGATCAACTCCGACGAGCACAACATCCGCCAGTCCTCGTCCGTGGCCTACCTCCACCCGATCCTCGGCCGCCGCCCCAACCTGGAGGTCCGCACCGGCGTCCGCGCCAAGCAGCTGATCATCGACGAGAGCCGCCGCTGCACCGGCGCGAGCTACCTCGACCCCGACCTGATCCACACCCGTACCGTCCGTGCCCGCCGCGAAGTCATCGTCTCCTGCGGCGCCATCGACACCCCCAAGCTGCTGATGCTCTCCGGCATCGGACCCGCCGCCCACCTGCGCGACACCGGCGTGGACGTCCTCGTGGACTCACCCGGCGTCGGCGAGAACCTCCAGGACCACCCCGAGGGCGTCATCATGTGGGAGGCGAAACAGCCCATGGTGACCAGCTCCCACCAATGGTGGGAGATCGGCATCTTCGCCGACACCGAACCGGGCCTGGACCGCCCGGACCTGATGTTCCACTACGGCTCCGTGCCCTTCGACCTGAACACCGCCCGGCACGGCTACCCCACCTCCGAGAACGCCTTCTGCCTCACCCCGAACGTCACCCGCGCCCGCTCCCGCGGCACGGTCCGGCTGCGCACCCGCGACTTCCGCGACAAGCCGAAGGTCGACCCCCGCTACTTCACCCACGAGCACGACGTACGGGTGATGACCTACGGGCTGCGCCTCGCCCGGGAGATCGCCGCACAGCCGGCGCTCGCGGACTGGGCGGGCGCCGAACTGGCCCCCGGCCCGGACGTCCGGACCGACGAGGAGCTGCTGGACTACATCGCCAAGACGCACAACACCGTCTACCACCCGGCCTGCACGGTGAAGATGGGCGCGGACGACGACGCCATGGCACCGCTGGACGCCCGGCTCCGGGTCAAGGGGATCCAGGGACTGCGCGTCGCGGACGGCTCGGTCATGTCGGACCTGGTCACCGTCAACCCCTGCATCACCACGATGATGATCGGCGAGAAGTGCGCCGACCTGCTGAAGGAGGACGCCGCCCGCTAACGCCTCTCCTTGGGGCCCTTCTTGCGGAACGGGTCGGGCGGGGAGCCGTCCACGACCGAGCGCGCGAGGTCGTGGAGATTGCGCTGGTGCGCACGCGCGTACCGGCGCAGCTCCGTGAACGCCCCGTCCGTAGGAACGCCGAAACGCTCCGCGAGCATCCCCTTGGCCTGCTCGATGACGATCCGGCTGCGCAGCGCCTGTTCCAGCTGGCCGACCTGGTCCCGGGTGCGGCGGTGCCGCAGGTGCAGCGCGGCGGCCTCGGCCAGCGCCCGCGCCGGAACCGCGCGCTCCGGCGGCAGGGAGGCGTCCGAGTCGTGATAGAGCACCAGCGCGCCCAGCGCCGGCCCGAGCCGGCCGCCCGCGGCCGGCGTGTCCTCCGGCCCGGCCACCGTCAGCGGCACCGCACTGACCCGGCGGATCCCCAGCTCCTGCGCCCGCGCGGCGAACCGCGGCCAGCGGGTGGTGGCCGCCGCGTCCGCCAGCGGTACCTCGTCCGCGGGAGCGCCGGCCAGGCAGTCCCGTACCGGGCCCTGACCGAGTTTCTCCTCCAGCTCACCCAGCGCCTCGGCCCGCTGTCCCGAGGCGGCGGTGACGGGTGGCCGCCCGGCCAGCACGGCCACCGCTTCCGGCGCGGTCCGGCCGCCCAGCAGGCCCACGTAACCGATCAGGGCCGCGGCGTGCCGGGCCGGCTCCCGGTCGGCGGACGAGGCAAGATCCAGCAGCGCCCCGGTCAGCAGCCGTTCGCGCTCAGGGCCCGCAGGAGCGGCTGACGGGCCTCGCGGGCCGTCCGGATCCGCCGCGTCCATGGCGAGGCGCGGCGCGGGAAAAGCCTCCATCAGAACAGTCAATGCCCGGGGCAAGCCCGCCGATATCCACTATGCGTAGGGTAAGTACACCAAGCGCAGTCGGCTGCTCACCGTGCGCTGACGGCGGACGGCCGAAGAAGGGAGCAGTGATGCCCGGGGAACGCGGCGGCAGGGCACCGCGGACGACAGCGGTGGGAAGCGGCCCCGTGCCGGCGTTCCGCACCACCGACGTCGAGCGGGCCCGCGCCTGGATCGCCGACACCCTGTCCTATCCGGTGGCGCTCGACCCCCTCACGGACCCCGCGGACTTCGCCTTCACCACGAGCGCGGTACGACTGGGCCAGGTCACCTTCGCCACGGTCAGCTACGGCACCGACGTACTCAGCAAGAGCGAGGGGCTGGGCAGCGCGTACCACGTCAACGTGCCGGTCAGCGGGCAGGCGGTGCAGTCGCACCGGGGCGAGGTGTTCCGGGCCACGGCTACCGACGGCCGGGTCCCGGTCTTCGAACCGACCGGCGCCCTCACCGGCGAACTGGACGCCGAGGCCGAGGTACTGGCCCTGAGCTTCGACCGGCAGGCCGTGGAGAGCGCTCTGGAGGAACACCTCGAACACTCGGTACGGCCCCTGCACTTCCCCGGCGGCCTGGACCCCCACCGGGGCCGCGGGCAGACCCTGACCGCGCTGGCCGGGGTCGTCGCCGGCGAACTGCGCGCACCCACCGGCCTCCTGGCACACCCGCCGGTGGCCACCGGACTCGCGGACTCGCTCCTCACGACGATGCTGTACGCCGCCCCGCACCAGTACCGCGAGGAGCTGGCCTCTCCGGCGACGCGCACCTGCCCCCGCCCGGTCAAGCGGGCCGTCGACGCCATGCAGGCCGACCCCGCGCACCCCTTCACGCTGCGGGAACTGGCCCGGCTCGCCGGGGTCGCGCCCCGCTCCCTGCAGGCCGGTTTCCAGCAGCACCTGGAGACGACGCCGATGGCGTACCTGCGCCGGCTGCGGCTGGAGCGCGCCCACCGCGACCTGGCCTGCCACGGCCCCGCCGGGTCGGTCACCGAGATCGCGGGCCGCTGGGGCTTCACGCACCTGGGCCGCTTCGCCGCCGCCTACCGCGCCCGTTACGGCGTGCTGCCCTCGCAGGCGCACCGCCGCTGAGGGATCGGGATTATTTCCCCTGGTGGGCGTCGCGCGCGGTGTCGACGAACGCCTCCAGCGCGGCCCAGAAGGGGGAGTACGCGGCGTCGAACCGTGCTTCGGCGGCGGCCCAGTCCGCCCCGCCCGGGCCGGCCGCCAGCGCCTGCTTGATCGCGGCGTGGAAGTCGCCCGTCGACTTCTGGATGCGGAGCGCCGCGGCGGCCGCCGGCAGCGGCCCCTCCAGCTCCACGACCCGCACACAGCGGCGGATCTTGGCGTACTCCGCCACCTGCCGCTCGCGGAGCTGCTCCAGGGTCGCCGTGCTCCCATCGGCGTCCGGCTCCCGCAGCACGTCCGAGACCTCCCACAACAACTCGCCCATCCGGTGCGTCTGTTCGATCAGATCCAAGTAGGCGGTGCGGCGGCTCTCCCGGAGCCGTTCGCGGCGCTGGGAGTCGGCCGCGGTCTCGGCCTGGATGCGGGCGGCCCGCGTGCTGCCGCGGCTGGTGACCCAGCTGGCCAGCACGGCGGTACCGCCGGTGACCGCGGCGATCGACAGGGTCCACAGGGTGCTTTCGGCCATGGTCGGCAACCGTACCGGCCGGGCGGAGGGGACGCCCGGCCGGTACGGGCCCCGCGGGGCGTACCGGCTCAGCCGACGGAGACCGCCGACCAGGCCGCGGCCACCGCGTTCCGCTCGGCGCTGTCCGCGCCGTACAGGTCCCGCGCCGCGTTCAGCGTGGCGGTGCGCGCTGCGGCGTAGTTCGTGCCGGAGGTCATGTAGACCGTCAGCGCCCGGTACCAGATCGTGCCGAGCTTGTCCTTGCCGATGCCCTGCACGGTGCTTCCGTTGCAGGTGGGGGAGGTGTGCGTGACCCCGCCGATGACCTTCTGGCCGCTGCCCTCGGCGAGCAGGTACGCGAAGTGGTTGGCGACCCCGGACGAGTGGTGCACGTCCAGGTTCTTCACCGACGAGTTCCAGCAGTCCGCCGACTTGGTGTCCTTGGACGGCTTGTCCATGTAGCGCAGCGCGGCCTGCCCGAAGTCCGGCCGGACGATCTTCTCGCCGATGAGGTAGTCACCGGGGTCGTTCGCGTTCTTCGCGTAGAACTCCACGAGCGTGCCGAAGATGTCGGACGTCGCCTCGTTCAGGCCGCCGGACTCACCGCTGTACGTGAGGTTCGCGGTCGCCGCTGTGACGCCGTGGGACATCTCGTGCCCGGCCACGTCGAGCGCGACCAGCGGCCCGAAGACCTTGCCGTCGCCGTCCCCGTAGGTCATGCAGAAGCAGGTGTCGTCCCAGAAGGCGTTGTTGTAGCCGTTCCCGTAGTGCACGCGGTTGTAGGAGCCCTTGCCGTCCCCGGCGATGCCGTTCCGCGCGTGCACGTTCTTGAAGTAGTCCCAGGTGGTGTCCGTACCGTACTGGGCGTCGACCGCGGCCGAGGCGCGGTCGGCGGTGGTGCCGCTGCCCCAGTGGTTGTCGGCGTCGGTGAAGAGGTCGGCCGGGGCGCGGCCCCAGCAGATGCCGAGGATGCAGGAGTCGGTCCTGTTCCGCGCGTCGCCGGTGTAGGTGCCGCCGCGGGTGGCGTCCTTGAGCTGATACGTGTCGCCGGACCTGCTGGTCTCCAGCGGCACGGTCCCGCCGTACAGCGACTTCCCGTCCCCCGCCACGGTGTTCAGCCGGTCCCAGGAGTCGATCTCCTTGCCGGTGAGGGCGTTGGTGAGCACGACGTGTGCCTCGGGGTTGCCCTTCGCGTCCTGCCCGGCCGCCGTGGTCCGCCAGGCGAGCTGCGGAGCGCCGTGCAGCGCGTCGATGACCAGCAGCGGCTTGGCGGCGACCTTGCGCAGCGTGGTGCCGCGGTGCGCGGTACGCAGCGCGGCGGTGCCCAGCCCCGCCGCCTTCGTCGCGCTGACCGCGGGCTCGACGGTGGGGACGGCGAGGTCGCTGCGGGTGGCGCGGGAGGCGCCGCGGTACGTGCCGTCGGGGGCGAGGTGGACCACCAGGTCGCCGCCGAGCACGGGCAGTCCGCCGAAGGACCGGTCGTAGCGGACGTGCCGGCTGCCGTCGGGGTCGATGACGACATCGCGTACGGAGGTCTTCTGGGCGGCGGTGACGGCGAGCTGGGTGGCGTGCGCGGCGAGCGCGGAGTCGGCGCTGCGCACGGCCTCGGCGCGGTCGGGAGCGGGCCGGGCGGTGGCGGTCGCGGGCAGGACGGCGGCGACCAGTGCGGCCGCCGCCGTGGCTATGACACCGGTGGCGAGACGCGGTCTCGATCTCATCGGACTCCTCGGACAGCAGGGCAGCGCCCGGCGCCCCGGCGCGCTGATGGCGAGTCACATTAAGCGTCCATGACAACAGCCTGTCCATACCCTGCGGCGGACGGGCACATACCCGGCACGCGACCTGCGCTTCGCGCCCGCGCAGGGCACACGCCGCGCACCGCCCCGGTCCCCTCGTCGGCGGTCCGGCCCGTCGCTCCGCCCGCCGTCAGCCGCCGCCGAGCACCCGCAGCGCCCCCCAGAGCGCCACCACCGCCAGGGACAGCGTGGCGGGCACCGTGATCAGCCCGAGCCGGGTGAAGTCCTTCAGCATCACATCGGTGTCGTGCGTGTGCAGGATGCGCCGCCACAGGAGCGTGGCCAGGGAACCGGCATAGGTCAGATTCGGACCGATGTTGACACCGAGCAGGACCGCGAGCACCGCACCCGGACCGGCCGGCGCGGCCAGCGGGACCAGGACGAGGACGGCCGGCAGGTTGTTGATCACATTGGCCAGTACGGCCGCCAGCGCCGCGGCGCCGAGCAGCGCCGGCAGCGACGTACCGTCCGGGACCAGACGGCCGAGCGCGTCGGCGAGCCCGTTGTCGACCACCGCGCGCACCACGATGCCCAGCGCCAGGACGAAGGCGAGGAACGGCAGCGAGACCGAGCCCAGCAGCGCACGGACGGTCGTCCGGCGGCGGCTGAGCGTACGCACCGCGAGCACCAGCGCGCCGGCGGCCGCCGCCCATGCCGGCTCGATGCCGAACGCGGAGGCGACGACGAAACCCGCCAGCGTGCAGACCACGGTGACCAGCGCGAACATCGGCACCTCCGGCGCCTCCGCAGCACTCGCCGACGGCGACTTCGCATCGAGGTCGGCGGCGAAGTACCGGCGGAACACCAGGTATTCGGTACCGATGGCGACCAGCCACGGCAGCACCATGAGCGCGGCGAACCGCGTGAAGCTCAGCCCGCTCGCCGTGAACGCGAGCAGATTGGTCAGGTTGGAGACCGGCAGCAGCAACGAGGCGGTGTTCGACAGGTGCGCGCAGGCGTAGACGTGCGGCCGCGCACGGGCGCCCAGCCGGGCGGCCGTCGCGAGGACGACCGGGGTCAGCAGCACGACGGTGGCGTCCAGGCTCAGTACGGCAGTGATCGCCGAGGCGAGAACGAACACCGCGGCCAGCAGCTTCCGGGGCCGGCCGGCGGCCGCGCGGGCCATCCAGGCGCCGCACGCCTCGAAGAGCCCTTCGTCGGCGCACAGCCGCGCCAGCACCAGCACCGCCGCCAGGAAGCCGATCACCGGGCCGAGCCGCGCGGCCTCCTCACGCGCGTGGTCCAGCGGGATCGCCCCCGCCGCGACGACGACAGCCGCGGCCGGCACCGCGACGGCCGCCTCCGGCAGCCGGAACGGCCGTACCACCGCACACACGAGCACGACGACGAGCAGAACCGCGGAGAGCGCCTCCGCGAAGGGGGAGTTCAGGATGGATCCTTTCGACTGGTCCGTACGCCCGGTCCGTACACCTGATCCGTACGCCTGGTCCGTACGTCCGGGGAAGGTCGGACAAATGTCGCAGAGTATGCGCTGGCCAGGCGTCATGGTGCAGGATGGGGGCAGCGGATGACGCCGAACGCGTGTCACGCGCGGTCAGTTTTGTATGTATATCCCTAGAATTGCTCGATGCAGATATCGCAGATGCCCAGCGCCCTTGCGAGCGAGGTGATCCGGTGACCCGCCCCGACGCCACCGACGAACAGTGGGAGGGCCTCGCTGAGGTCGTCCCGCTGCGAGGTGGCCGCGAGTGGCCCTCGTGGCCCGACCACCGGGCCCTCCCGGACGACGAGCCGGGCGAGGCCTCCCGGCGGTTCATCGTGATCCGCGTCCAGACCTTCGCGGACGCCCGCGAGGTCGCCGAACACCTCATGGCCCAGGTGCCCGTCCTGCTCGACCTGAGCAGCGCCGACACCGACGTGGCCAAGCGCATCCTCGACTTCTCCAGCGGCGTCGTCTTCGGCATCGGCAGCGGCATGCACCGCGTCGACACCAACGTCTTCCTGCTCGCCCCGGTGGGCACCGAGGTCGACGAGCCGCGCGCGGGAACGGTCCCGCACCAGTGAGCGCGGGGGCGCGCCGGCAGGTGCGCGGGCGCCGAACCGCGCCCTGATGTGCGACGACGGGCCACTCCCGAAGGGCGCGGGCCGCACCCGTAGGCGCCGCGCCCGCGTCCCCCGTTCGTAGGAAGGGCTTTCCGGCGTAACGGTTCTTCGCACGCCGGCTCTCTAGCGTTCCTGCCATGGACCCCTGGAGCCGCACCGACGGCACCGACGAGGACACCACGACCCGCACGGCGGACCCGAGCCCGCCCGTGCCGGTGAGAGCCGACCGGCCCGGCCTCGCCGCACCGGACACCGAGGCGACCGTACCGCCCCCGCGCCCCCTCATCACCGAACTCCGGCTCTCCGCCTTCAAGTCCCACCGCGGCGCCACCTACCCGCTCGGCCCGCTCACCCTCTTCGCCGGCCCCAGCGGCAGCGGCAAGTCCAGCGCCCTCCAGGCGTACGGCCTGCTCGTCCGGCTCGGCGCCGGCGACCCGCTGGACCGCGCGCTCGGCGCCGTACCGGGCGGTGCTGCGGCCTGCGTACCGGACCGCGCGGCGCCGGACGAGCAGGGCAGACGCGGCTTCCGCATCGGCTGCACCGTCGACGGGCCGGCCGGCCCGGTGCGCCTCGACGTCGCCGTACAGACCGAGCCCGAGCTGCGGTTCGCCGGCGAACGGCTCACCGGCAGCGGCCGCACCCTGTTCACCACAGCCCTCACCGACCCCGGCCGCCGCACCGTCCAGGCCGCGTGGCACACCGCCGGCCCCGTGCCGGTCACCCGCGCGCCGCTCCCCGACGACCGGCTGGGCACCGCACTGCTGCCGCTGCGCGTCGCGGGCACGACAGCGGGCCAGCGCCTCGTCCTGGCCGCCGCCGAACAGACCCTGATCGCCCTGCGCTCCTCCTTCCCCTGCGACCCACGGCCCGAGGCCGTACGGGCCTGCACACGGGGCGTGGGCCGAACGGGGCGGACGGGGGCGGGGGCCGGTGCGGGGGCGGCTGCTGCGGCGAGTCCCGGCAGCAACGCCGAGGCGGGTTCCGGTGGTGCGTCAGGCCCTGCGGGCCGGCCGCCGCAGCAGCAGCACGCGGAGGCGGCCCGGCTGCGCCCGGACTGCGGCAACCTCGCCGCCGTACTGGAGCGCACGAGCCGGGAGTGCGCCACCCGTCACGCGGCGCTCGTCGACGCGGTGCGTGCCGGCTGCTCGGGCCCGGTGACGGACGTACGGGCTGACGTACGGACCGGCGTACGGACGGACGTGGGGACGGACACCGGCGTACGGCACGACGAGGTACAGCGGGACGAAGTGCGTCGCGGCGACGCGGCGGCGGTGCGGGCCGTGCTGGAGCGGGGCGGTGGGCTCGGGGCGATGCCGGTGGACCGGCTGGGCGACGGCGAACTGCGCTACCTCGCGCTGGCGCTGGTACTGCTGACCGGCCCCGGCGTGCTCGCCGTCGACCCGGTGGCCGAGGTGCTGCCGGCCCGTCAGGTGCTGACCGTGGTGGCGGACGGACTGGACCGCTGCCTGGACCGGCGGCAGTCGGCAGCGCTGTTCGAGCTGGCCGTACGGATGGCGGCGCGCGGACACGTCCGGCTGCTGGGGACGGTGACGGATGCCTCGGCCGCCGCGCGGCTGCCCGGAATCAAGGTGCTACACCTGGGAGCATGAGTGAAGATCTTCGGACCCTGCAGCGCAGGCTGGCCGATTTCGCGGCGGCCCGCGACTGGCAGCAGTACCACACCCCCAAGAACCTCGCCGCGGCGCTCAGCGTCGAGGCGTCCGAACTGGTCGAGATTTTCCAGTGGCTGACCCCTGAGCAGTCCGCCAAGATCATGACCGATCCGGAATCCGCCGCCCGCGTCGAGGACGAAGTGGCCGATGTGCTGGCGTACCTGCTCCAGTTCTGCGGCGTACTGGGCATCGACGCGGCGGCCGCGCTGGCCGCGAAGATCGAGCGCAATGAGGAACGATTCCCCGCGAATCGACCCGATCGTCACTCTCCGGAGTGATGGATCTCGCAAACTCGCCTTAGTTGTCCACAGATTTGCGAATTACTCTAGCGCTTTCGGCGGTTTCAGTTCACTCTGGGTAGTGGAAGGTGTGCGCAAGGCAGTGGACGAGGGGCAAGGGAAGGGGTCGTGCATGGATGCGGTGCGGATCATCGCGGCCAGTCGGCACGGTCTGGCCCAGGCGCGGACGGTCCAGGACATCGTCATAGAGGCGTGGCAGGCGCAGGCCTTGGCGGAGGCGGTCGGCAGTCTCCTGGCGATATCCGGACCGTTCGAGGTGCGGGCCAAAGCGCGAAGGCTGGGCGAGGCGGGAGGCCGGTCGGGCGCAGCAGTGCTGTGTCCGGTACCGAGATCCTACGGCCCCAGGGCGGCCCAGCTGTCCGAAGTCCAGGATCACAAGGTCGCGTTGACCGACCTGTGCGGACTGCTGGCCGAGGTGTGCGAAGCGCTGGTGGGCGTCGTCTGCGCGGCGGAGGAGGACGGACTGTACTGGACGTGTGTGGAGGCGATGGACGCGGCCGACGAGTCCCGGGACCGCGCCGCCGCGATCCTCAAGCAACTCCTGGTCCGGGACCGCCTCCACGACCACGACCCGGCCTGACCCGCGACGCCGAGCGCTGCGACTCCGTCGTCTGCCGTACGACGAGTTCGGGCTCCCGGGGGAACGGTGGGGGACCGGGCGGGGTGAAGGGGTGGTGGTGCGGGGGTGGGGGGAGGGGGCGGGGGAAGATGGGAGGCATGGATCTGCGAATCTTCACCGAGCCCCAGCAAGGCGCCAGCTACGACACCCTCCTCACCGTCGCCAAGGCCACCGAGGACCTCGGCTTCGACGCGTTCTTCCGGTCGGACCATTACCTGCGGATGGGCGCGGTGGACGGGCTGCCCGGCCCCACCGACGCCTGGATCACCCTCGCCGGGCTCGCCCGTGAGACCAGGCGCATCCGGCTCGGCACGCTGATGACCGCCGGTACGTTCCGGCTGCCCGGCGTGCTCGCGATCCAGGTCGCGCAGGTGGACCAGATGTCCGGCGGCCGGGTCGAGCTCGGCCTGGGCGCGGGCTGGTTCGAGGAGGAGCACAAGGCGTACGGCATCCCGTTCCCCAAGGAGAAGTTCGGTCGGCTGGAGGAGCAGCTGGCGATCGTCACCGGACTGTGGGGCACGCCGGTCGGCGAGGAGTTCTCGTACGACGGGACGTACTACCAGCTGGAGAAGTCCCCGGCGCTGCCCAAGCCCGCGCAGACGAAGGTGCCGGTGCTGATCGGCGGGCACGGCGCGACGCGCACCCCGCGGCTGGCCGCCCGGTACGCCGACGAGTTCAACATCCCGTTCGCCTCGCTGGACGACACCCGGCGGCAGTTCGGGCGGGTGCGGGCCGCGGCCGAGGAGGTGGGCCGTAAGGGCGACGACCTGGTGTACTCCAACGCGTTGGTCGCCTGCGTGGGCAAGGACGACGCCGAGGTGGCGCGCCGTGCCGCGGTGATCGGGCGCGAGGTGGAGGAGCTGAAGGCCAACGGTCTGGCGGGTTCGCCGGCCGAGGTGGTCGACAAGATCGGCCGGTACGCGGAGGCGGGTGCCTCCCGGATCTACCTCCAGATGCTGGACCTCGACGACCTCGACCACCTGGAGATCATTTCCTCGCAGGTCCAGAGCCAGCTGCGGTAAGGGCCAGTGAGGCAGGAGCCGGCTGGGGTGGTACGACCCGTCGGCCGGGGAAGCCCTTGCGCCGGGCGGGCGGGGCTGTGCGAGCAGGCGGCTCGCGCGTCCCCGCCCGTACCCCGGTGGTGAATGTGGGGTGCGGGAAGCGCCGCGGAGCGGACCGCGCCGCACCCGGCTCGGTGTAAGCCGAGTGATCATCGTCGAATCCGGCCAGGATGGGGGGATGGGATTCCATGTCGACTCAGAGGTCGGTCATCTCCGCCGGGTCATCCTGCACCGTCCCGACCTGGAGCTGAAGCGGCTCACCCCGTCCAACAAGGACGCGTTGCTCTTCGACGACGTGCTGTGGGTACGCCGCGCGCGGGCCGAGCACGACGCCTTCGCCGACACCCTGCGCGACCGCGGCGTCGAGGTGCACCTGTTCGGGGACCTGCTGGCGGAGAGCCTGCGGGTCCCCGAGGCGCGGGAGCTGGTGCTGGACCGGGTCTTCGACGAGAAGGAGTACGGGCCGCTGGCGACCGATCACATCCGCGCGGCGTTCGCCGAGCTGCCGCTCGCGGAGCTGGTGGAGGCGCTGATCGGGGGGATGACGAAGCGGGAGTTCCTGGAGCGCACGCCCGAGCCGACCTCGGTGCGCTTCCATGTGATGGACCTGGACGACTTCCTGCTGCCGCCGCTGCCGAACCATCTCTTCACGCGGGACACCTCGGCGTGGGTGTACGACGGGGTGTCGGTGAACGCGATGCGGTGGCCGGCCCGGCAGCGCGAGACGGTCCACTACGAGGCGATCTACCGGCACCATCCGCTGTTCACGCACGAACGGTTCCATGTGTGGTCCGAGGGCCAGGCGGCGTACCCGTCGACCATCGAGGGCGGCGACGTACTGGTGATCGGCAACGGCGCCGTGCTGATCGGGATGAGCGAGCGGACCACGCCGCAGGCGGTGGAGATGCTGGCACGCGGGCTGTTCGCGGCCGGTTCGGCGCAGACGATCGTGGCGCTGGACATGCCCAAACGACGGGCCTTCATGCATCTGGACACGGTGATGACGATGGTGGACGGCGATACGTTCACCCAGTACGCGGGCCTGGGGATGCTGCGCTCGTACACGATCGAGCCGGGCGCGAACGAGCAGGAGCTGAAGGTCACCGACCATCCGCCGGAGCACATGCACCGGGCGATCGCGGCGGCGCTCGGCCTGGACGGTGTGCGGGTGCTGACCGCGACGCAGGACGTGCATGCCGCGGAGCGCGAGCAGTGGGACGACGGCTGCAACGTGCTGGCGGTGGAGCCCGGGGTGGTCGTGGCGTACGAGCGGAACGTCACGACCAATACGTTTCTGCGCAAGCGCGGCATCGAGGTCATCACGATCCCGGGGAGCGAACTGGGGCGGGGGCGCGGTGGACCGCGCTGCATGAGCTGCCCGGTGGAGCGTGACGGGATCGGGTGAGCGGCCGGGGCCGGGTGGAGGGGATCGGGTGAGCGGCGGGCCGGGAGGTGCGGGGGCCGGGTGAGCGGCGGGGCCGGGTGGGCGGCGGCAGTCCCGGCCCAGGGGCCGCCGCCGCCCTGGGACGGGTGTCCGGAGGTACCCTTCGTATAGACATACGGTTAGTCGTATATGATTCCATCATTCGACCGTTCCCGTTCGCCGCGACCTAGGAGCCTGCCATGGCGATCAACCTCACGGGCCGCCACTTCCTCAAGGAGCTGGACTTCACCGCCGAGGAGTTCCGCAGCCTGATCGACCTCGCCGCGGAGCTGAAGGCCGCCAAGCGTGCGGGTACCGAGGAGCAGCGGCTGAAGGGCCGCAACATCGCCCTGATCTTCGAGAAGACCTCCACCCGTACACGCTGCTCCTTCGAGGTCGCGGCCGCCGACCAGGGCGCCCGCACGACGTACCTGGACCCCTCCGGCTCGCAGATCGGGCACAAGGAGTCGGTGAAGGACACGGCCCGCGTGCTCGGCCGGATGTTCGACGCGATCGAGTACCGGGGCAGCGCGCAGGAGAACGTCGAGGAGCTGGCGGCCCACGCCGGCGTGCCCGTCTACAACGGCCTCACCGACGAGTGGCACCCCACCCAGATGCTCGCCGACGTACTCACCATGATCGAGCACAGCCCCGGCCGGGAGCTGTCCGGGCTGGCCTTCGCGTACCTCGGTGACGCCCGCTACAACATGGGCAACTCCTACCTGGTCACCGGCGCCCTGCTCGGCATGGACGTACGCATCGTCGCGCCGAAGAAGCTCTGGCCCGAGGAGTCGGTGATCGCGAGCGCCCGGAAGCTGGCGGAGCGGAGCGGCGCCCGGGTCACCCTGACCGAGGACGTCACCGAAGGCGTGCGCGGCGCGGACTTCGTCGCCACCGACATCTGGGTGTCGATGGGCGAGCCGAAGGAGGTCTGGGACGAGCGGATCGCGCTGCTCAGCCCGTACGCCGTGACGATGGACGTACTGCGCGCCACGGGCAAGGAGGACGTGAAGTTCCTGCACTGCCTGCCGGCCTTCCACGACCTCGGCACGGCGGTGGGCCGGGAGATCTACGCCCAGCACGGCCTGGAGTCGCTGGAGGTCACGGACGAGGTCTTCGAGTCGGAGCACTCCGTGGTCTTCGACGAGGCGGAGAACCGCATGCACACGATCAAGGCGGTCATGGTGGCCACGCTGGGCCGCTGACCTCCGCTGACCTCCGCGGCCCGGTCGCGGCCGGCCGCAGGGATCGCATGGGTCGCATACAAATACGCCCTAATGGGCGATCATGCACCGATTCGGTTACCATCGCAATCGAACCTCGGGGGACGGGCCCACCGGCCCGTCCCCTTCTCGTGTCCGCTCACCCGCACCGGGCACCTCGCACCACCAGGAAGAGAACCACCCCATGTCCGTGTCCGGACTGCGCATCAAGTCCCCTGACCTGCTCGTCGCCGAATCCGGCACGGACCTCGAAGGCCATGGCCTCAAGCGCACCATGGGCCTCTTCCAGCTGGTCTGCTTCGGGGTGGGGGCGATCGTCGGCACCGGCATCTTCGTCGGGCTGTCCGACACCGTCGCCGAGGCCGGCCCGGCCGTCGTCGTCTCGTTCGTGCTCGCCGCGATCACCTGCGTCTTCACCGCCTTCTCCTTCGCGGAGCTGGGCGGCGCGATCCCGGTCTCCGGCAGCTCGTACTCCTATGCGTACGCCACGCTCGGCGAGCGCACCGCCTTCCTCGTCGGCTGGTGCCTGCTCCTGGAGTACGGCGTGTCGGTCTCGGCGGTCTCGGTGGGCTGGGGCCAGTACCTGAACGAGCTGCTGGACAGCCTGGTCGGCTGGCAGCTGCCCGCCGCGCTGTCCGCGCCGCCCGGTGACGGCGGCATCGTCAACGTCCCGGCCGTCGTCGTGATGCTGCTCGCTGCCACGCTCCTGGTACGCGGCATCCGGGAGAGCGCCCGGGCCACCGCGGCGATGGCCGTCCTGAAGATCGGCGTGCTGGTCCTGTTCTGCGCGATCGCGTTCACCGCGTTCCAGGACGGCAATCTGTCGCCGTTCGCCGCGCAGGGTGTCGCAGGCGTCACGTCCGGCGCCTCCGTCGCGTTCTTCTCGTACATCGGCTTCGACGCGGTCACCACGGCGGGCGAGGAGGTCAGGAATCCGCGGCGGAACGTGCCCGCCGCGATCCTGATCTGCATCGGCGTGGTCACCGTGCTGTACTGCCTGGTCGCCCTCGCCGCGATCGGCGCGCTCTCCGCCGACGACGTGGCCGACAAGCCCGCCGCGCTCTCCCTGATCGTCGACCGGGTCACCGGGTCCGCGCTGGGCGGCGGGATCATCGCCTTCGGCGCGGTGGTGGCGATCGCGTCCGTCGTCCTCGCGGTGATGTACGGCCAGACCCGCATCCTGATGTCGATGTCCCGGGACGGGCTGATCCCGCGGGTCTTCGAACGGATCTCGCCGAAGACGTCGACGCCGGTCCAGGGCACCTGGATCGTCGCCGTCGTCTTCGCGATCCCGGCCGCCGTGGTGCCGCTGGACGTGGTCATGAATCTGACCACCATCGGGACCCTCGCGGTCATGGCCGTGGTCAACGTCTGCGTCATGCGGCTGCGCCGCACCCGGCCCGACCTGCCGCGCCGCTTCCGGGTGCCGCTCTTTCCGGTCAGCCCGCTGCTGGGCATCGCGTTCTGCCTGTACCTGATCTACGGCACGGGCCCGGCCACCTGGCTGCAGTTCGCCGCCTTCCTGGTGGTCGGCGCGCTGGTGTACGCGCTGTACGGGCGGCGGCATTCGCGGCTTGGGGGGGCTGGGGTGGAATCGGTGGGCTGAGTGACGCCGAAGGGGTGAATTTCCCTGGCAGGGCCCCTCCCTCTCCCCAACCACCGGCGGCAGGCCCCTCCCCCACCTCCACCGCACCCCCCGACCGTACCGCCCCCGACCCGCCCCCTCGCCCCCCTGTGGATAACCCCCACCTCAAGCCGGCGGCTCCGCCGGCAGCCGGAACCACACCACCTTGCCCTGCTCGGTCGGCCGGTAGCCGGAGTCCGCGCTGAGGGTGCGGATCAGCAGCAGGCCCCGGCCGCCCTCGTCCAGCAGGTCCGTCTCCGGGAAGGCGTCGTCGCCCAGCCCCTCGACCGGCGCCGGATCGTTGTCGTGCACCTCCACGTGCTGATGACCGCTCGGCAGGACCTCGACGACCAGCTCGATCGGCTTGTCGCCCGCGGTGTGCTCGACCGCGTTGGCCACCAGCTCGGCGGTGAGCAGCTCGGCCGTGTCGCTGTCCGCCGGTACCCGCATGTCGGCGAAGGCCTTGCGGATCAGGGCACGCGCGATCGGCACCGCGGCTGTGGTGTGCGGCAGCGTGATCCGCCAGGACGACGGGGCGGCTGGCTCCGGCAAGGTGCGCTTCCGTTCACGGGGACGGTACGGGGCAGATCGGGGTGGATGGGGGCGGTCCGAGGGCGGCATGTCCTCCTATAACGGTACGAATCTCCGCCGCAAACGGCCTGTTACCGACCGTGGTGACGCGGAGCGTCCCCGGGCCTCCTCACGCCAGCTGTCTTATCGCGTACTCGTGACGGCGGTCACATCAGCGTGATAACTTCGCCGGGCAGGCACCAGCCCTCCGGCCGAAGGGGGCACGACGCCCATGAGTCCGTTCACAGGTTCAGCGCGCACCACCGATGCATGGGAACACCTCCGCGTGACCAGGGAGGACGGTGTCGCCACCGTCACCCTCGCCCGCCCCGACACCCTGAACTCCCTCACCTTCGGCGCCTACGCCGACCTCCGTGACCTGCTCGCCGAACTCTCCCGCGAGCGTGCCGTACGCGCCCTGGTCCTCGGCGGCGAGGGCCGCGGCTTCTGCTCCGGCGGCGACGTCGAGGAGATCATCGGCGCCACGCTGGAGATGGACACCGGGCAGCTGCTGGACTTCAACCGCATGACCGGGCAGGTCGTACGGGCGCTGCGGGAGTGCCCGTTCCCGGTGGTCGCGGCCGTGCACGGGGTGGCCGCCGGGGCCGGGGCCGTCCTCGCGCTCGCCGCGGACTTCCGCGTCGCCGACCCCTCGGCGCGCTTCGCCTTCCTCTTCACCAAGGTCGGACTGTCCGGCGGCGACATGGGCGCGGCGTACCTGCTGCCCCGCGTGGTCGGTCTCGGGCACGCCACCCGGCTGCTGATGCTGGGCGAGGCCGTACGCGCCCCCGAGGCCGAGCGCATCGGGCTGATCAGCGAACTGGCCGAGGAGGGCAAGGCCCACGAGGCCGCCGCCGCGCTCGCCCGCCGGCTCGCGGCCGGGCCGGCGCTCGCCCACGCCCAGACCAAGGCGCTGCTCACCGCCGAGCTGGACATGCCGCTCGCGGCGGCCGTCGAGATGGACGCGGCGACCCAGGCGCTGCTGATGAACAGCGCGGACTACGCGGAGTTCCACGCCGCGTTCACCGCCAAGCGCAGCCCGAAGTGGCAGGGGAAATGAGCCCGGAGACAGGGGCGCTGCCCGGCGGCCGGATCGCGGTCGTCGGGGGCGGGCCCGGCGGTCTGTACGCGGCGGTCCTGCTCAAGCGGCTGGACCCGGCCCGCGAGGTCACCGTCTGGGAGCGCAACGCGCCCGACGACACCTTCGGCTTCGGCGTGGTCCTCTCGGACGAGACGCTGGGCGGCATCGAGCAGGCCGACCCGGTCGTCCACGAAGCGCTGCGCCGCGAGTACGTGCGCTGGGACGACATCGACATCGTGCACCGCGGCCACACCCTCACCTCCGGCGGCCACGGCTTCGCCGCCATCGGGCGCCGCCGTCTCCTCCAGCTGCTGCACGACCGCTGCCGCGAGCTCGGGGTACGGCTGCGCTTCCGTACCGAGGCGCCGCCCGCCAGGGTCCTCGCCCGCGACCACGACCTGGTGATCGCCGCCGACGGCGTGCACAGCGCGACCCGTGATGCGCACGCCGACGTCTTCCGCCCGCAGCTGGTCACCCACCGCTGCCGCTACATCTGGCTCTCCGCCGACCTCGCCTTCGGCGCCTTCCGCTTCGACATCGCGGAGACGGCGTACGGGGTGCTGCAACTGCACGGTTACCCGTACGGGGAGCGGTCGAGCACCGTCATCGTCGAGGCGCACGAGGACGTCTGGCGGCGGGCCGGCTGGGACGCCTGCCCCGTCGAGCAGTCCGTCGAGCAGTGCGCCAAGATCTTCGCGGACGCGCTGGGCGGCCGCCCGCTGCGCTCGAACAACTCGGCCTGGACCGCCTTCCGTACGGTCACCAACGCCCGCTGGTCGCACGGCAACGTCGTGCTGCTCGGCGATGCCGCGCACACCGCCCACTTCTCCATCGGGTCCGGCACCAAGCTCGCCGTCGAGGACGCCCTCGCGCTCGCCGCCTGTCTCGAGGAGCATTCCACGCTGCCCGGTGCGCTCGCCGCGTACGAGGCCGAGCGGCGGCCCGTCGTCGAGTCCACCCAGCGCGCGGCCCGCGCCAGCCTGGAGTGGTTCGAGAACCTCGCGCAGTACACCGACCAGCCGCCGCACCGCTTCGCCTTCAACCTCCTCACCCGCAGCCGCCGGGTCACCCACGACAACCTCAGGCTGCGTGATCCCGGCTTCGTCGCCGCGGTCGAGGCGGAGGCCGGTGTGGAGCCGGGTACTCCGCCGATGTTCACGCCCTTCACGCTTGCCGGTCTCACCCTGCGCAACCGCGTCGTCGTCTCTCCGATGGACATGTACAGCGCGGGGCCCGACGGCACGCCGGGCGATTTCCACCTCGTCCACCTCGGCGCCCGGGCCCTCGGCGGCGCGGGACTGGTGATGACGGAGATGGTCTGCGTCAGTCCCGAGGGGCGCATTACGCCCGCGTGCACGGGCTTGTACGCGCCGGAGCACGAGGCAGCGTGGCGCCGGGTCACCGACTTCGTGCACACCAGTGCGCCCAGTGCCGCGATCGGCGTCCAGCTCGGCCACTCGGGCCGCAAGGGCTCCACCCGGCTGATGTGGGAGGGCATCGACCAGCCGCTCCCGGAGGGCAACTGGCCGCTGGTGGCCGCCTCGGCGCTTCCGTACCGCGCGGGCGTCAACCAGGTGCCGCACGCGCTCACGGCCGACGAGCTGGCCGGCGTACGGGAGGACTTCGTACGCGCCGCCGAGCGTGCCGCGCGCGCCGGGTTCGACCTGCTCGAACTGCACTGCGCGCACGGCTATCTGCTGTCCGGCTTCCTCTCGCCGCTCACCAACCTGCGCACCGACGCCTACGGCGGTGACCTCGACGGGCGGCTGCGCTTCCCGCTGGAGGTCTTCGACGCGGTCCGGGCCGTCTGGCCGGACGGACGGCCCATGACGGTACGGATCTCCGCCACCGACTGGGCGGCGGGCGGCACCACCGCCGAGGACGCGGTGGAGATCGCGCGGGCCTTCGCCGTGCACGGGGCCGACGCCGTCGATGTCTCCACGGGACAGGTCGTGGCGGACGAGCAGCCCGCGTTCGGACGCTCGTACCAGACGCCGTTCGCTGATCGCATCCGCAACGTGGTGGGAATTCCGGTGATCGCCGTCGGGGCGATCTCGTCCTGGGACGACGTCAATTCGCTCGTCCTCGCGGGACGCGCCGACCTGTGCGCGCTGGCCCGGCCGCACCTCTACGACCCGCACTGGACCCTGCACGCGGCCGCGGAACAGGGGTATTCCGGCCGTGCCGCGCCGTGGCCGGCTCCGTACCGGGCGGGCAGCCGCACCCCGCCGACCGGGCGTACGGACGGCCCCAAACAGCGGTTGTCGCTGGGGCGGTGAGGTGCCCGGCGGACGGGCCGGGCGGAGCGGCCGGCGAACGCGGCCGTGGCGGGCGGCCGTTCAGCCGACGGGCGCGCAGGTCACCATGGCGGTGAAAACAGGGCGGTCGTTCTGTTCCGCGGTCACCGCGACGCGGGGCAGGCCGGCGTAGTCGTGCCGGGCGGCCTCGGCCCGTATCCAGCACGGGGCGTCCAGCTCGGCGTAGCGGACGAAGGAGCAGTCCATCGCGGCGGCGATCGACGGGGCGGTGCCCATGGTGGCGTACGCGGCCTGCCGGGCGGCCTCGATCATCAGCATGCCGGGGGCGTGGTCCACGGGGTGGTCGAAGAGCACCGGGTGGGAGGTGTCGACCCGCAGCTGCCAGCGGTTCTCCCCGGCCGAGGGGGCGAGCACCACGTCCGTGGCCCGGTCCCGGCCGACCAGCGCCGGGTCGACGGCCTCGGGCAGCGGGAGCTGTGTGGCGAGGGCGCGTTCGAGGTCGGCGTGCGCGCCGCGCAGCCGCCGGTACACCGCGGGGGTGTGGCAGCTGAGGGTGCCCTCGACGCTGCCCAGGTCCCGGCCGTCCCGGAGGATGCGGAAGACCTGCCGCATCGTGGACAGCCGGCGGCCTCTTCGGACGATGTCGTGGTCGCTGACGTGCAGTTCGAGGTCGGCGGGGGTGCTGTTGAGGGTCAGCGCCGCGGGCGAGACGGAGTACCGCAGGCGGCCCCAGATCGCCGGATGGCCGAGCGGCACGCCGTGCCCGACGTGGCTGAGCAGGATGGCGCTCTGGCGGACGGTCTCCGCCAGCATCACCGGGTCGTGCATGCCGTGCGCGGGCCCGTAGAAGGAGTGGGCGCGCGGCCATTGGGCGGTGACGGTCCAGCTGTCCGGGCCGCTGCTGCGCCAGTCGGTGAGGAAGACCTCGGTGATCGCGCTGCGGTGCACGTACTCCCGGGGCACCGTCGTGGTCAGCCGTCGCAGCGAGGTGAGGCCGGGGTCCCGGCCGGTCGGTCCCGTACCGCGGTCGGGCGCCGAAGGCGGCACGGTCAGAGCGACGGTCATGGGTTTTCCCTCCCTGGCGGGCGCTGGCCGCGCCCGTACTCTGCGCCGGTGGACGTGCGTCGACGCGCCCAAGATACAAACCGGATGGTTTGTTTTCTAGTGCTTCAGAGTGAATCTTTGGGTAGAAGTGTTACGTGTGACGGAAGGGATACGACTCGATGGTCCTTTCCGGCCGGGTGGAAATCGGCCGGAGTGCATGGCGGGAGGGGTGGGCCGGAGGGCCACCGAGCGCAGGTGACGGGCGTGATCAGGCGGCTTCGCGCGCCAGGCGGCCGTTGGGGTCCAGGTGGCTCATCGCGCCCGGCGACGCCAGGCCGGGGAGGATGTGCCGCCACAGCTGGACGATCCGCTCGTGCAGGTCGTCCCGGTTGCTGGCGGCCAGCGAGAAGAGCTGCACGCCCATGTACGCCGAGACGAAGAACTCCGCGGCCTTCGCGGGATTCACCGCGGGCAGCAGCTCGCCCCGGTCGCGCGCCTCGGTGAACATGCCGGTCGCGATGGTGATCCAGTCCTGGTACGGCACCAACGGCTCGGAGTTGAAGGTGGTCTCGATGGCGATCCGGGTGCCGGCCTGCAGGACCGGATCGGTGCGCAGCGCCTCGGCGACCCGGTGGCTGAAGTCGATGGCGTCCTGCACCCGCGACTCGCTCGGCTGCGGGACCAGCATCTCGGTCTGCTCCGCGATCACCGCGCGGGCCAGTGCGTCCTTCGACGGGAAGTGGAAGTACAGCGCGCCCTTGGTGACCTTGGCCCGCTGGATGATCTCCGCGATGGTGGCCGCCTCGTACCCGCGCTCGCCGATGACCTCGGCCGCCGCCACGAGGACGGCCTGTCGAGTGCGCACTGCCCGTTCCTGTTTGGCCACCGGCCGTCCTCCGCGTGTTCGCTCCTGACTGGGGTCCGCCTTCGGCGGATCTGGCCGAATTCTATTGACGGCGCAAACAATAATCCAACCAGACGGTATTGATCTGTCGTGGAGATTTGGGAAAGCTTCGTTCCGGTCGTACCGGTCACCCTCGGTCGGCCGTCGAGCCCCGACGCGGCGCGTGCGTACGGGACTTGTGCACCCCGGCAGCCCCCTACCCCCAGGAGCCTCCCCCCATGGCCGCGCCCGTCCACCCCGCAACCCACCGCGAGGTCCGCCTCGCCGCCCGCGCCGACGGCGCCCTCGCCCCGGACCACTTCACGGTGGCCGACGCGCCGCTCCCGGTGCCGGTCCCGGGCACGGTACTGGTACGTAACCGGGTCATGGCCGTCACCGCGGTGATGCGCACGATGATGGGCTCGGCCGACCTGCCCATTCCGTCGTTCGTGCCCGGCCGGGCGCTGTGGGGCGCGGCGATCGGCGAGGTCGTCGAGGCGCCCGGCGGCGGCTTCGCGCCCGGCGACCTCGTCCGGCACGACTACGGCTGGCGGGAGTACGCCCTGGTGGACGCCGCGCGGGCGCGCCGGATCGACCCCGAGGCGCTGCCCGACCCGGCGGCCCACCTCTCGCAGGGCGCCACCGCCTGGGGCGCCCTCGTGCACGTCGCGCAGGTCCGCCCCGGTGACACCGTGTTCATCACGGGTGCCGCCGGCGGCGTCGGCAGCATCGCGGGCCAGATAGCCCGGCGCCTGGGGGCGCGCCGGGTCATCGGCTCCACCGGCTCCGCGCACAAGGCCGAGTACCTGGTGAAGGAGCTGGGCTACGACGAGGTGGTGCTCCGCGGCGCCGGGCCGGTCGGTGAGCAGCTGCGCCGCGCGGCGCCCAACGGCATCGACGTACTGCTGGACACCGTGGCCGGTGAGCAGCTGGCGGCGGCGCTCGAATCGGCCCGTACCGGGGCCAGGTTCGCGCTCGTGGGCGCGCTGTCGGCGCAGCTGGGGGAGGGCGGCGACGGGCTGACGGCGCCGGTCGAGCTGGACGCCGGCCTGGTGGTCTCCCGGCGGGTCTCGCTGCGCGGCTTCTCGGTACGCGACCATCCGGCGCTGGTGCAGGAGTGGACCGAGGAGTTCGGGCGCGGCCTGCGCGACGGCACGCTGATCTTCGCGCACAGCCGGCTGCGCGGCCTGGACCAGGCCCCGGAGGCGCTGCGTGAACTCGTCCAGGGCCGCCATACCGGAGCGGTGCTGGTCGAACTGTGAACTCCGTGCGGCCCGCCGGGGGGCGGGCCGCGCGGCAGCCGGCGGGGCCCGCCCTGACAGGGTTCCCGCCCGCACCCGGACGCGGCGGCCGTCGGCCCGACGACCGCCGCGTCCGTAAGCGGACGGCCGGCAGCGGGTGCCGGGGGAGTACGCGGGTGCCGCGGCTCGCCGCGGCGCCGCCTCAGCGCGGCGGCATACGGCGCGCGGCGAAGCCGGCGGTGTCGCGCACCCCGGCGCCGCGCAGGGCGGGCTGCGGTACGGCGGCGGCCCGCGGTCCGCCCGGGGCGCTGGCACGTAATGCGCGCCCGGCGGGCACCGCGCGGGAGGCCGGCACCAGCTGCCGCCACAGGTCCGTCACCGCCTCCCGGCTCCACCACGTCCGGTCCGCGTGGCCGAGCTCCAGCAGTCCCACCAGCATCGTGGTCAGCGCCCGCGCGAGGCGCTGCGGGTCGGTCTCCGGGGGCAGCCGCGCCGCGGAGCGGTCGGCAGCGGCCTTCTCCAGGAAGAGCGCGCACCACCGGCGATGCAGCAGGGCGCCGCTGGGCTCGGGGTCGGTCTCCGGACGTATCTGGAGCCCGGCCCGGACGACGACGTCCCGGTCCACCCGCTCCAGCAGGGCCACGGCGAACTCCCGGGACGCGCTCAGCACCGGGTCGGGGGTGCGCAGCAGCTGCTCCTCCAGCTCCCGCAGCGCGCCGAGCGCCTCGTCCCGTACGGCGAGGGTCAGCTCTTCCTTGGACTCGAAATGGAAGTAGAGGGCGCCTTTGCTGAGTCTTGCGCGCCGGCTGATGTCGACCATGCCGGACGCGGAGACGCCCTTGTCGATGAAGCTCTGGGCGGCCGAGCGGATGAGCGCCTGGCGGCTCTGGATCGCGCGGTGCTGCGTGGGCACTGTGTCCGTCCTGTCTCTCGTCCGGCTCAGGTGGTGGCGGAGCCGGTGGTCCGGCGGCCGCTGGGGCCGACGGCTGGGTGGTTCGATGGTCAAAGACTATAGAGAAAACCAACCATGCGGTTTCAACTTTGCAACGGCTTGGCGTGATCCGGTGCCGTAACCGGCCGCGCCCCGGAAGAACCGTTGGCCGAAGCCGCACCCCTGTGATCCATGACCTGTGACGCACGTGACAGTGGCTCGTCCCGGGCGTCCCAGGCGTTGCGGCCGTGTACGGGTTGTGTGTGAGGTGTGGCTCAGCGCATTGACAAACAGCGCAGGCGGTTTTTAAATCTGCAAAGGCGAGCAACGGGACGCGTTGCCTCCATGAAACCCCGTTAGGACGCTTCCCCGCCAGGCCCCCGCGGCGTTGCGCACCGACGGAACCGTTCCACTCTTCACACATGCCATCGTTTTCAACCCGCATGGCCGGTGGGAGTCCTGGACCCCGGCCGGCCCGTCAACGCATCGGAAAGGTATCGAGCAATGCGCGATTCAGCGGACGTCGGCGAAGGTCTCGGGGGGGCGCAGCGCGGCGCCGGCACGGTCCCGATCCGGGCTGTCGTTTTCGACCTGGACGGCACCCTCGCCGACACGCTGCCCGCCATCGGCCGGCTGCTGTCCAAGGTGGTCGCGGAGCAGGGCCGCCGGGTGACGCCCCGGCAGGCCGCCGCCGCGGTCGGCAAGCCCGCCCCCGCCGCGTTCGGCCAGCTGCTCGGCCGTCCCGAGACGGACGAGGCGGTGCTCACCGCGATGGGTCGCTATCGCGAACTGTTCGCCCATGAAGTGCTCCGCGAGGGGCCGCGCCTGCTGTTCCCCGGCGTCTCCTCGGGCCTGTCGGCGCTGCGCGCGCACGGCATAGAACTGGCCGTCGCCACGTCCAAGGTCTCGCGCAGCGCCGAGGCGCTGCTGGACGTGATGGGCATCCGCGACCTGGTCGGCCCGGTCATCTGCCACGACATGGTGCGGCGCGGCAAGCCGCACCCGGAGATGGCGCTGCGCGCCGTCGCGCAGCTCGGTGTCTCGCCGCGCGAGAGCGCGTACGTGGGGGACACCGTCGGCGACATGCGCATGGCCGTGACCGCCCATATGGCCCCGATCGCCGTCACCTACGGCGTGGGCCGCTTCGGGGAGCTGGCCGCGGTGGCCGGTACCCGGATGTGCAGCTCCTTCCGTGACGTGGTCGCCGCGGTGGCCGCCTCCCGCCCCCGCCCGGTCGAGATGGCCGCGGGCTACCCCCGGATGCGCTGACGCGCGCCTCGCACGGAGCGCGCTCCTCGGTACCGCGCTCCCGCCGCCGGACGGGATGCCTGTCCCGCTCCGCCGGTGTCCCTCGCCCCGCTGCCGTACCGGCGCCCAGGAGGCACCCGCTGCGGTCCCGCGCGACCGGAAGACGCGGCCCGTAGACCGCCCGTACGCCGTCCGGGGCGCCCGACGCCCGCCACGACGACTGCTCCGCACGACGTGCCCCATGGCGGGACGCGCCGCCACCCGCGGCCGTTCCCCCGCCCCGAGGCACGCCGGACCCCCCATGCGGAAGCCGGCCCGCCGGCCCCGCACCGCGTCCTGCCCCACAGAGTCCTGCAGAGTCACAGAACACCCGCGTCCTACAGAGCCCCCGCGTCCTACAGAGCCACCCGCGCGACCGACCCCGTTTCCAGCGCCACCCAGAGAGCGCCGTCGGGACCCACGGTGATGCCGTGCGGTTCGGAGGACGGCGACGGCAGCGCGTACTCGGTGATCTCGGTGATCCCGCCGTTCGCGGTGAGGTGACCGACGCGGTTCGCCCGCCATTCGGTGAACCAGCACTCCCCGGCGGAGGCCGCGACCACGGCGTGCGGTCCGGCCGTGCGATCGGGGAGCGGGAACTCCTCGATCCGGCCGTCCACCGAGATCCTGCCGATCTGTCCCGCCCCGATCTCGACGAACCACAGGGCGGTGCCGTCACCGGCGATGCCCACCGGCGCGGCGCCGGGAGTCGGCAGCGGGTACAGGGTGACGTCGCCGTCCACGGTGCTGCGGCCGATCGCGTTCGCCTGGTTGAGCGTGAACCAGAGGGCCCCGTCCGGGCCCGCGGTGATCGCCGAAGGGCAGCCGCCCTCGGTGGGCAGGGGGAATTCGGTGATCTCGCCGTCGCCGGTGACGCGGCCGATGCGGTCGGCCTGGAGCTGCGTGAACCACACCGCGCCGTCCGGGCCGGCGGTGATGCCGTAGGGGCCGCTGTCCGGTGTCGGCGTGGGGTAGGCCGTCCGTTCGCCGTCGACCGTGATCCGGCCGATCCGGTGGTCCTGGAACCGGCTGAACCACAGGGCCCCGTCGGGTCCCGGCGTGATGACCGTGGGGCCGCACGTGGACGGGTCCAGGGGGAATTCCCGGAGTTCGCCGTCGCGGCCGAGGCGCGCGATGCGGCCGCTGTGGACGAGGGTGAGCCACAGGGCGCCGTCGGGGCCCGCCGCGATGCCGTAAGGGCCGGCCTTCTCGTCCGCCACGGGGAACTCGGTGACGGCCGGGGTCTGGGAACGCTGCACGGCAACTCCTCGGGGACGTAGGGCGTTCGGGATGGGCCGCGTCACATCGCGCGGCGGGAAACGTCATGCGGAAACCGTCATCGGTGGGAAGCGCCATCGGTGGGAAGGCCATCGGCGGGAGGTGCTGTGCTCACCGGGCGCCCGGCGTGCTCCGTTCGCCCAGTACCTCGCTGACGAACTCCGCGCCCGCCGCGTGCAGTCTCCGGTGCAGACGGCCGAAGACCGTCGCACCACGGCCACCAGGCCAGTCGTCCGGCAGCAGGGTGGCGGGCAGGCCCGGATCGGCGTACGGCAGCAGCCGCCAGGCGTCCAGGGCCATCAGGTAGTCGCGGTACGCCGTCCTGGGCTCCGTATTGCGCCGGCGGCTCCAGCGTCCGAGCACCGGCTCCTGCGCGTCGAGGAACGCACGGTGCCGGGCGGCGAGCGCGGGCAGGTCCCACCAGCGCGCCACCGCCTCCGCCGTCGGCGCGAACCCGGCGTGCGCGCCGGTGAAGAGGTCGACGTACGGATCGAGTTGCAGGCGCCGCAGGACGTGCCGGGTCTCCTCGTAGAGGTGCCCCGGGGCGATCCACACGCCGGGCGCCGCGGTGCCGAAGCCGAGCCGGGCCAGCCGGGAGCGCAGCAGGTGCCGCTTGTGCCGCTCCTCCTCGGGGACGGAGAACACCGCGAGCACCCAGCCGTCGCCCGCGCGGGGCGTCGGCCGTCCGTAGATCCGCCGGTCACCGTCGGCCAGCAGCTCACGCGCGTCCGCCGACAGCGCGTACCCCGCCGCGCCCGCCGCTGTGCGCGCGGGCACCAGCAGCCCGCGGCGCTTCAGCCGGGACACGGCCGAGCGCACCGACGGCGGGTCCACGCCCACCTCGCCCAGCAGCGTGATGAGCGCGGCCACCGGCACCGGACCCAGCGGCTCGCCCTTCGCGTCGCGTCCGTACGCGCCGTAGAAACTGACGATCAGGGACCGTGGGGTGCGCTGCGGCTGCGGATCACTCACGTCGTCACTCTAGAGGGACGCGCGGAGCCGGAAGCGCTGGAGTTTGCCGGTCGGGGTGCGGGGGAGCGCGTCGTGGAAGACGATCTCGCGCGGGCACTTGTACGGGGCGATCTCGGCCTTGGTGAACTCCCGCAGGGCCAGGACGGTTTCGTCCGTACGGGGGAGGCCGGCGGCGAGCACCACGTGGGCGACGACGACCTGGCCGCGCTCCGTGTCGGGACGGCCCACCACGGCGGCCTCGGCCACCGCCGGATGCCGCAGCAGCGCCTCCTCCACCTCGGGTCCCGCGATGTTGTACCCGGCCGAGATGATCATGTCGTCGGCGCGGGCGACATAGCGGTAGTAGCCGTCCGGTTCGCGCACGTAGGTGTCGCCGGTGACGTTCCAGCCGTGCCGTACGTACTCCAGCTGGCGCGGGTCGGCGAGGTAGCGGCAGCCGGTCGGGCCGCGCACGGCCAGCAGCCCCGGTTCGCCGTCCGGTACGGGAGCGCCCGCCGCGTCCACCACCCGCGCCTCGTACCCCGGCACCGGCACCCCGGTCGTCCCCGGACGGGCCTCCTCGTCGGCGGCCGAGAGGAAGATGTGCAGCAGCTCCGTCGCGCCGATGCCGTTGATGAGCCGCAGTCCGGTCGCGGCGTGCCAGGCGTGCCAGGTCGCGGCGGGCAGGTTCTCGCCGGCGGAGACGCAGCGGCGCAGCGAGGTGACGTCGTGTCCGGCCAGGTCGGACAGCATCGCGCGGTAGGCGGTGGGCGCGGTGAACAGGACGGAGACGCGGTGCGCCGCGATGTGCTGCAGGAGTCCGCGGGGGCCGCCCGCCTCGGTGAGCAGCGTGCAGGCTCCGGCCCGCAGCGGGAAGACCACCAGCCCGCCGAGGCCGAAGGTGAAGCCCAGCGGCGGGGTGCCGGCGAAGACGTCGTCGGGCTCGGGGCGCAGGACGTGTGCCGAGAAGGTGTCGGCGATGGCGAGCACGTCCCGGTGGAAGTGCATACAGCCCTTGGGGCGCCCCGTGGTGCCGGAGGTGAAGGCGATCAGCGCGACGTCGTCGGCCGCGGTGTCCACCGCGGGGTAGTCGGCGGGCTTGCCGGCGGCCCGGCGCAGCAGGTCCTCGGGCGCCTCGCCGCCGTACGCGGTGACCGTGAGGCCGGGCACCTCCGCCTTGGTGAGGTCGTCCACCGACCGGACGTCGCACACCGCGTGGCGTATCCGTGCCAGGTCGCAGATGACGGCCAGTTCGTGGGCGCGCTGCGCGGCCGGCACGGTCACGGCGATCGCGCCCGCCTTCATGACCGCCAGCCAGCAGGCGGCCAGCTCCGGTGAGGTGGGGCCGCGCAGCAGGACCCGTTCACCGGGCCGTACCCCGAGGTCGTCGCTGAGGACGTGGGCGAGGCGGTTGACGCGTACGCGCAGTTCTCCGTACGTCCAGACCGTGCCGTCGCCGTGGCGTACGGCGGGCCGTCCGGCGCCGAACCGGTGCAGTGAGCCGTCCAGCAGCTCGGTGCCGCAGTTGAGCCGGGGCGGGTAGCCCGCATCGGTCAGCACGGGCCACTGACCGGGTGGCGGGAGGTGGTCGCGGGCGAAGGTGTCGGCGTGGGCCGATGGCTGGAGATCCATGACGCATGCGCCCCCTCGTGACGCTCGGCCGTGGTGTCCGGGGCCGCCGGGGGCTGCCGTACGGACGCCTCGTCAGCGTAACGTGTTCGTGACGGCAGTCAACAGACCGCGATAAAGCAGACCGTGTTGAGGGAGTCGCCCCGTGACCGCATTCGCGCTCGACCCCGAGGACGTGGCCTGGTGCGCCGAACTCCGGGCCCTGACCGCCGCGCATCTGCGCCCGCTCGCCGAGAAGGGCGAGCCGGGCAGGGTCAACCGCCCCCTCGTGGCCGCGCTCGGCGAGCTGGGCCTGCTGCGCCGCCTCTTCCCCGCCGGCGGCACCGTCCGCGCCCTGGACCTCTGCCTGCTGCGGGAGTCGCTGGCACAGGAGTGCACGGAGGCGGAGACCGCGCTGGCCCTCCAGGGGCTGGGCGCGTACCCGGTACTCCAGTCCGGCACCGGGGAGCAGCGGGCGCGCTGGCTGCCGGAGGTCACCGCCGGGCGCGCCGTCGCGGCCTTCGCGCTGAGCGAGCCCGGCGCGGGCTCCGACGCGGCGGCGCTCACCCTGGCCGCCGAGCCGGACCGCACCAGCGGGCGCGACGGCTGGCGGCTCACCGGCGAGAAGTGCTGGATCTCCAACGCGCCCGAGGCGGACTTCGCCACCGTGTTCGCGCGCACCGGCGAGGTGCCGGGAGCCCGCGGCGTCACCGCCTTCCTCGTCCCCGCCGACCGGCCCGGACTGAGCGGTGAGCACCTGGAGATGCTCAGCCCGCACCCCATCGGCACCCTGGTCTTCGACGGCGTGCCCGTGACCCGCGCCGACGTCCTGGGCGAGCCGGGCCGCGGCTTCGGTGTCGCGATGCGCACCCTGAACCTCTTCCGGCCCAGCGTCGGCGCCTTCGCCGTCGGCATGGCCCAGGCGGCGCTGGACGCCGCACTCGAACACGCCGCCACCCGCACCGCGTTCGGCGGACCGCTGAAGGACCTGCAGTCCGTCTCGCACCGCCTCGCCGACCTCGCGACCCGCGTCGAGGCGGCCCGGCTGCTGGTGTACGCGGCGGCCGCGGCCTACGACGCGGACGCGCCCGGCATCGCCAAGCGCGCCGCCATGGCCAAGCTGCTCGCCACCGAGACCGCCCAGGAGGCCGTCGACGCCGCCGTACAGGTCCACGGTGCCCGCGCGCTGCGCCGCGGCCACCTTCTCGAACACCTCTACCGGGAGGTGCGCGCGCCGCGCATCTACGAGGGCGCCACGGAGGTGCAGCGGACGATCATCGCGCGGGAGCTGTACCGCTGACCGGTACCCCGCCCGCGGCGGCCGCCCCGCCGTCCTTCCGCCCCGCGTCCGCCGCGGCCACCGCCGCGCGCTCCGCCGTCAGGCCCAGCGACCGGCAGGCCGGCAGGTACACCGCGGCGGAGACCTGGACCGTCCGCGGCAGCCCCGGCTGCGGGCCCGGTACTGGGCCGAGGCGGTGGTGCGCCTGGAACTCCGCGCCGCGCACGAGGAGTTCTGCGCTCGCCGGCAGGACGCCGTGCTCCGCATCGTGCTGCGCGGCCGGCGGCAGGGCGTCTTCCGCTCCGACGTCGACCTGGAGGGCGTCGCGCTCCGGCTGACCGCCTTCACCGACGGCGTCGCGGTCCAGGTCCGCACCGGAGCGCCGCGGATGACGGTCTCCGTGCTGCGGGAACTCCTGATCGACTTCGTCCGCCGGGCGCTGGTGGCACAGCCGGAGATGCGGAAGGCCGCCGCCGTGGGGTACAGTCGATCTTGAGCTCGCCGCCGGAAACCCGGCGCACGGCCCGGCGTTGGTGGTCCAAGGAAAGACGCTCCGCTTCCTGCGGGGAAATGCAGGTGCAAGGCCTGCCCAGCGCTCGCGACGAACCCCGGTCTCCCCGCACGGAGACCGGGGTTCTTGTCCTTCCGCGGAAACCGGTCCGGGGCTCCCGTACCGGTCACGCGGCCAGCCGGGCCCCGAGCAGCACCATCCGGAGGGCCCGCTCGGTCGCGTCCGTGAGGAACTCGGCGCCTCTGCCGAGCGCTTCGTGCAGCGACACGGGGGCCGGCAGGATCGAGCTGTACGCGTCCACGCCCACGGCCTCGACCTGGTGCGCGCCCTCGCCGATGGTGCCCGCGAGCGCCAGGACCGGGCGTCCGAACCGCTTGGCGCGCCGGGCCACCTCGGCCGGCACCTTGCCGCGCGGCGTCTGGTGGTCGAGCGCGCCCTCGGCGGTGACCACCAGGTCGGCGCGGGCCAGCCGGGCGTCCAGGTCCAGGTGGTCGAGGAGGACGTCGAAGCGGGGGAGCAGCCGGGCGCCGAGGGCCGCGAGCCCCGCGCCCAGGCCGCCGGACGCGCCGGTCCCCGGGCCGAGCCGGAGGTCGGTGCCGCAGGACAGATCGCGCCCCAGGACGTACGCCCAGCGTTCCAGGGCGGCCGAGAGCTCCGCCACCTGCCGCGGCGTCGCGCCCTTCTGCGGGCCGAAGACGCGGGCGACACCGCGCTCGCCGCACAGGACGTTGAAGGGATTGCACGCGACGACCAGCTCGACGTCCTTGAGGCGGGCATCCAGGAGCGCCGGGTCGATCCGGTCGAGCCGGCCCAGTTCGCGCCCGCCGGGCGGCAGTTCGTACCCCTTCGCGGTGAGCAGCCGGGCGCCGAGGGCCTGGAGCGCGCCGGCGCCGCCGTCGGACGTGCCGGAGTCGCCGCAGCCGATGAGGATGCGGCGTACGCCCGTGTCGAGGGCGGCGCGGATCAGTTCGCCCACGCCGTACGTGGTGGTGGCTCCCGGGTCGCGGCGCCCGTGCGGCACCAGGGAGAGCCCGGCGACGGCGGCCATCTCGACGACGGCCGTGCCGGAGTCCAGCAGCGCGAAGTGGGTGCCGACGGGCTCGCCGACCGGGCCGGTCGCGGGCCGGGACACCAGCCGCCCGCCGGTCGCGGCGGCCAGCGCGGCGGCCGTGCCCTCACCGCCGTCCACCAGCGGGATCAGGTCGACCTCGGCCCCGGGGACCACCCGGCGTACACCGGCGGCGATGGCCCTCGCCGCGTCCTGGGCGGAGAGCGACTCCTTGAAACCGCTGGGGGCGACGGCGAATCGGGTCAGCATGACGGTGTTCCTTCCGGAAGGGCCGGGCTCAGGGAGCGGCTGGGGAGTCGAGGAGCGGTACGCCGAGCAGTGGCCACACCGCGAGGGCGAACAGCAGGACCAGCGCTGCGGTCAGCGGGGCCAGTACGGCCGACAGCCGCAGCAGGTCACGCGGGGTGTAGGTGGGCGCCCCGGGAATCTCGGCGAACAGTGCGACCGGCTTCGCGGAGGCGGGCAGGGTGTGGCAGAACCCGGCCGCCGCGGTCGACGCGAGCGCCGCGGCCACCGGATTGACCCCGGCACCCACGGCGGCGGCCACGACGAGCGGCACGAGGACCGAGGAGCGGGCCGAGCGGGACTGCAGGACCAGATGGGCGGCCGTACTGAGGACGACCACGGCGGCCAGGAAGAGGCCGGGCGGTACCGCGACGGGCAGGCCGGATACCAGCCACCGGGCGGCGCCGGAGTCGGCGAGCGCGACGCCCATCGCCATCGTCGCGGCCATGAACAGCAGCAGCGACCAGGGCACGGACTTCAGCGCGTCCTTCAGGCGTACCGTGCCCAGGGCCGGGGAGGCCGCGACGACCGCGCCGGTCAGGGCCACCACCGCGGGCGGCACCTGGTGCAGCGGCTCGCTGCACCACAGGGCGACCACCGTGCCGAGCAGCAGCGCGCAGCGGGTCTCGTCGGTGCTGAGCGGGCCGGTGACCGGCTTGTCGCTGTGCTCCTGGATCTGCTCGGCGGTGATCCGCACGGGGCCGCGGCGGTCGGCCCGCCGGGTCGTCGTCAGCAGCACGGCCTCCGCGGCCAGATGGGACGAGGCGACGGCGAGCGGCAGGCCGAGCAGCAGCCACCGGGTGAAGCCGATGCGCTCACCGGTCGCCTCCCACAGCACCGACACGGTGATCAGGTGCGCGCCGGCGCCGATCAGGGTCGCCACCGCGGAGAGCAGGATCACGGTGGGGAAGAGCAGCGCGAGCATGACGACCAGGCGCCTGCGGCCGGCGAGCACCTTGGCGAGCGCCAGGAACACCGGCAGCGCGAGCGCGGCGCGGCCCGAGGTGGCCGGCACCGCGAAGGCCGTGACCACCAGGGCCGCGGTCGTCAGATGGGTCAACTGGCGGACGCTGCGCGCCCCGCTGACCAGGAAGGCCGCGGCCCGCCCCGCGAGCCCGGTGCGCGTCACGGCGGCGGCGAGCACGAAGGCGCAGATGAGCAGCCACACCGTGGCGTCGCCCAGGGTGCCGAACAGCGTCTCGCTGCTGATCACCCCGGTCGCCGTGAGCGCGAGACCGGCGCCGAGGGCGATGTACGTGTCGTCGATCGGCGTGCCGATCCAGGCGCAGGCCGCCAGCGCGAAGACGGCGAGGGTCAGGCGCGCGTCACCGGTGAGCCCGGGGAAGTTCCCGGGCACGACGAGCAGGGCGCAGAGGCTGAGGGCCACGCACAGGGCCGCGGCGTGGCGGAGGTCGACTCTCACCCTCACAGCGTCGGGCGGTGCCGTGAGTCATCGATGAGCCGTACATGAAGGGAACTTCACGCGGGCAGCCGGTACCCCATCCCGCGTACCGTCTCCACCCGCTCGGCGCCCAGCTTCTTGCGCAGCGCCCGTACGTAGACGTCCACGATGTTGGAGCCGGGGTCGAAGTCGTAGCCCCAGACGTGGGAGAGGATCTGCTCGCGCGAGAGGACCTGCCCAGGGTGGCGCAGGAACAGTTCCAGCAGCACGAACTCCCGGGCGGTCAGGTCCACCAGCCGGTCGCCCGAACGCGCCCGCCGGGTCCGCAGGTCGAGCGTCAGTCCGCCGCTGCGCAGCACCGTCACCTCGGGCGCCCGCGCCGCCGTGCGCAGCCGCAGCCGCACCCGGGCGAGCAGTTCCTCGAAGCGGAACGGCTTGGTCATCCAGTCGTCGGCGCCGCCCTCCAGGCCCGCCACCGTGTCCCGTACGGAGTCGCGTGCGGTGAGCACGATGACCGGCACGGTGACCCGGTCCTCGCGCAGCTGCCGCAGTACGGTGAAGCCGTCCCGGCCCGGCAGCCCGATGTCGAGCACCATCAGGTCGAAGCCGCCGGTGAGCGCGTACTCGTAGGCCTCGTCGCCGTCGCCGACGACCGTCGTGGTGAAGCCGTTGGCGCGCAGGCCCTTCTCGACGAACGAGGCGATCCGCTCCTCGTCCTCGACGATGAGTATCCGCTTCAACTGTCCGCCCCGTTCCTCTCCGTGTTCTTCTCGGCGTCCTCGATCTCCAGGACGAAGGTGGCCCCGCCGCCCTCGGTGCCGTGCAGCCGGACCCGGCCCCGGTGGCCCTCGGCGATCGCGCGGACGATGGCCAGGCCGAGCCCGGCCCCGCTGGTACGTGCCCCGCGGCGGGCCGTACCGCGCCGGAACCGCTCGAAGATCACCGCGGCGTCCTGCGGCTGCACGCCGGGGCCCGAGTCGGCGACGTACAGTTCGACGCGGCGGCCCACGGCGCGCGAGCCGATCCGGATCGTCTGCCCCTGCGTGGTGTGCTGCACGGCGTTCTGCGCGAGCTGCACCATCGCCTGGGTGATGCGCTGCGGATCCAGCCGGGCCGCGCGGTCGGCGACCCCGTCCAGCACCCAGCGGCGCTCGCCCAGCGTACGGGCCTTGACGAAGACGTCGGCGGTGAGCTCGGCGAGCTGCACCGGCTCCGGGCTCACGAAGTCCGGCCGCTCGGCCTTGGCGAGGAGCAGCAGGTCCTCGACGATCCGGCTCATCCGGTCCAGCTCGTCGGTGACCAGGCGTACGGTCTCCTCGCGCTCGGCCGGATCGTCCCCCATCAGCTCCAGGTGGCCGCGCACGATCGTGATGGGGGTGCGCAGTTCGTGCCCCGCGTCGTCGACGAACTCGCGCTGCGCGGCGAAGGCGCGCTCCAGGCGGTCCAGCATCCCGTTGAACGTGTCGGCCAGCGCGGCGATGTCGTCCCGTCCCTGCACGGGGATCCGCCGGGTCAGATCCTGCTCGGTGAGCTGCGCTGCGGCGGTGCGCACCACCCGTACGGGCTTGAGTATGCGGCCGGCGACGGCCCAGCCGATGCCGGTCGTCATCAGCAGGGCGACTCCCGAGATGGCGAGCAGGATCCGGAACACCTCGTCGGCCTTGGCGCGTTCGCGTTCCGGGTGGAAGGCGACGACGAAGGCGGCCTCGGGGCTGTCACCGTGCCGGGCGACGTCGACCTTGGCCCAGCGGATCTCACCGCCGGCGCGGTGCAGGGTGCCGGTCGGCCCCTCGGCGGCGAAGATGGCCCGGCGGGCCGCGGCGTCGTCGCGCAGCGGCCGCCCGGTGGGGATCTCGCGCGGCTGGACCAGCTTCGCGGGGTCGCGGCCCGCCCGCCGTACCAGGCCGATCAGTTCCTCGTCGGCGTCGGCGTACTGCCGTGCCAGGAAGACCCGGAGCAGCCGGTCGGGTTCGGTGAACCTGCGGCCGGTCTCCGGGTCGAAGCCCTGTTCCTCGAAGTGCGCGAACTCGCCCGTCTCCTGCGCGAGCAGCCGGGTGATCCGGTGCTCCACGTCGCGCAGCAGGATGGAACGGGTGGTGGCGGCCACGGCGGTGAGCGCGACGGCCATCACCACCAGGAGCCAGAGCAGGATGCGGACGCGGGCGGATATGCGCCTGCGCGGTGCCGCGTCATCCGTCGTCACGGTCTCCGGCACCGCGGTCGTCACCGTCGTCGGAGGAGTCGTCGGCGCCGTCATCGGAGGCATCGTCGGCCGGCTCGTGGGAGGTGTGCCCGGAGCTGTCGTCGCTCACCGGGGGCCGCGGGACCACCTCGTCGCTGGGCGCCGGCTCCGGACGCGTCGGGCCGGCCGACGGGGAACCGCTGTCCAGCTCGACCTTCGGGGGAACCTTGGGGGATTCCGGGCTGTCGGTGAGGGCGTAGCTGGTCGCCGCGATACCGAGCGGTATCGCCACGACCGCGGCGAGCGCCGCCATGCGTTGCGAGAAGGCCATGGCGACGAGCCTGCGGGACGTACCGCACCGTCACGATGAGCCGGAGATGAAGAAGTCCTCATCCCGCGAGCACCCGGGCGCGTGCGGGACGCGCCCGGGTGCCGCGGGCCGGGGCCCCTGGACCGCAGCCGCCACTCAGATGTCCCGGAAGATCTCGATCTGGGCGCCCAGGGAGTTCAGGCGCTCGGCGAGGTCTTCGTAACCCCGGTTGATGACGTAGACGTTGCGGAGGACGGACGTGCCCTCGGCGGCCATCATCGCGAGGAGGACGACGACGGCGGGGCGCAGGGCCGGCGGGCACATCATCTCCGCCGAGCGCCAGCGGGTCGGGCCGTCGACCAGGACACGGTGCGGGTCGAGCAGCTTGACCTGGGCGCCGAGGCGGTTGAGGTCCGTCAGGTAGATCGCGCGGTTGTCGTACACCCAGTCGTGGATGAGGGTCTGGCCCTGGGCGCTGGCCGCGATCGCCGCGAAGAACGGCACGTTGTCGATGTTCAGGCCCGGGAACGGCATCGGGTGGATCTTGTCGATCGGGGCGCTGAGCTTGGAGGGGCGGACGGTGAGGTCGATCAGCCGGGTACGGCCGTTGTCGGCGGTGTACTCCTCGCTGCGCTCGTGGTCCAGGCCCATCTCCTCCAGGACCGCGAGCTCGATCTCCAGGAACTCCACCGGAACCCGGCGGATCGTCAGTTCGGACTCGGTGACCACGGCGGCGGCCAGCAGGCTCATCGCCTCGACCGGGTCCTCCGACGGCGCGTAGTCCACGTCCCGGTCGATGTGCGCGACGCCGTGCACGGTGAGGGTGGTGGTGCCGATGCCCTCGACCCGTACGCCCAGCTGCTCCAGGAAGAAGCACAGGTCCTGGACCATGTAGTTGGAGGAGGCGTTGCGGATGACCGTGACGCCGTCGTGCCGGGCCGCGGCGAGCAGCGCGTTCTCGGTGACGGTGTCGCCGCGCTCGGTCAGCACGATCGCGCGCTTGGGCGCCACGGCCCGGTCGACGTGCGCGTGGTACGTGCCCTCGGTGGCGGTGACCTCCAGGCCGAAGTGGCGCAGCGCGGTCATGTGCGGGGTGACCGTACGGGTGCCGAGGTCGCAGCCGCCCGCGTAGGGGATCTTGAAGTGGTCCATGCGGTGCAGCAGCGGACCCAGGAACATGATGACGCTGCGGGTGCGCCGGGCCGCCTCGGTGTCCATGGAGTCGAGGTCCAGCTCGGCGGGCGGGACGACCTCCAGGTCGTTGCCGTCGTTGATCCAGCGCGTACGGACGCCGATCGAGCCCAGCACTTCGAGGATGCGGTAGACCTCCTCGATCCGGGCGACGCGGCGCAGTGTGGTGCGGCCGGCGTTCAGCAGCGTCGCGCAGAGCAAGGCCACACAGGCGTTCTTGCTCGTCTTGACGTCGATGCTGCCGGACAGCTGCCTGCCGCCGACGACGCGGAGGTGCATGGGTCCTGCGTACCCCAGGGAGACGATTTCACTGTCGAGCGCCTCGCCGATTCGGGCGATCATCTCAAGGCTGATGTTCTGATTACCGCGCTCGATGCGGTTCACCGCGCTCTGGCTGGTGCCGAGCGCCTCTGCCAGCTGCGTCTGTGTCCAGCCCCGGTGTTGGCGGGCATCACGGATGAGCTTGCCGATGCGTACGAGGTAGTCGTCTGCCATGAGGAGAACGGTATCTCAGATATGAGATGGATGTTCAATCACCTCTTGTTCTACTACTATGCAAACAATAGGCCGTACGGCGGCAGTGACAGGAGTGCCGCGACGCCTGCGGACGCACAGGAGGGGGAGTCCTGACATGGCCGGTCACGGGGGAATCGCCGCAGGACAGCAGGGTGACGCAGGGGGCACGGGCAAGGGCGCTGCCGTCCGGCGGGCGATCGTCGCGACGGCACCCTTTCCGGTGGCCGCCGCAATCGTCGCAACGGCGTACGGAAGGCTCGCCGAACGGCTGCCCGACACGCTGGCCACGCACTTCCGCGCCGACGGACACGCCGACGGCTTCTCCTCGGCCGGCGGCTTCCTCTCCGTCGGGCTCGGCCTGCTCCTCGTATTCGGCGCAGTTTTCGGGCTCCTCGTCCTCGTGCCGACGGCCGGACGGCGTAGGGGCGCCGCCCGGCGAACGGCGGAGGGGGTTCGTGCGGACGGCGTACCGGGCGCGGACCGGCGCCCGGCGCCCGCCCCGGACCGGCGCCCGGGCTCCGCGCCCGGACAGGCCCGCGCCGTCATCACCCTCGGCTACGCCCTCGCCGGCGTGCTGGGATACGCCTTCACGGTCACGCTCCACGTCAACGCGGCGGCCGGCGGGGACGAGGCCGCGGCCGCCCTCCCGCCGTGGCAGATCGCCGCGGTCCTCGGCGCCGGCGCGGCGGCCGGCGTGCTCGGCTGGCTGCTGGCCGGCAAGGACGCACCGCTGCCGGACGACGGCGTCCGCGGCGGCGCGCCCCGCCTCGCCCTCGCCGACTCCGAGGTCGCCGGCTGGTCCCGGACGATCAGCTCGCCGTTGCTGTACGCCCTCGGCCTGGCGCTCCTCCTCGCCGGCCTGGTCATGGGCCCGGCCGTCGGCTGGTCGGCGGCGCCGGGGCTGATGCTCGGCGCGCTGGTCGTCCTCCCGCTCGCCGGACTGCGGGTCACCGCCGACCGCCGGGGCCTCACCGTCACCCCGCCGTTCCTCCCGTACCCCCGGATGCGCATACCGCTGACGCGCATCCGGGAGGCCGACAGCCGGGAGATCGCCGCGCTGCGGGAGTTCGGCGGCTGGGGCTACCGGATGCGGCCCGGCAGCAGCGGCTTCGTCCTCCGGTCCGGCGAGGCGCTGTCCCTGCGGCTGGCGGGCGGCAAGGAGTTCGTGGTGACGGTCGGCGACGCGGCCACCGCAGCCGCCCTGCTGAACACCCTCGTCGACCGCGCGGACGGCCCGGAGGGTGCTGCCTGATGCTCGTCCGTATCGACCCGGCCTCCTCCGTACCGCTGGGCGACCAGATCGCCGCTTCCGTACGCGGCGCGATAGCCGACGGCTCGGTCCGCGCGGGGGAGCGGCTGCCCGCGGCCCGCACCCTCGCCGGCTCCCTCGGCGTCAACGTGCACACCGTCCTGAGGGGCTACCAGCGCCTGAAGGAGGAGGGGCTGATCGAACTGCGGCGCGGCCGCGGCGCGGTGGTGACCGGCGCGGCGTCCCCCGCCCGCGCCCGCCTCACCGACGCCGCCGCCGGCCTGATCACCCAGGCCCGTGCCCTCGGCCTCTCGGACGATGAGATCGTCTCCCTGGTCCGTACGGGCCTGGGCAGGCCGCTGGGTACCGGCTGACGCTCACCAGGTCGGCCCGGCCGCCTGCCGCGTCGCCGCGTTGATCCGGTGGAAGAGGTTGGTCAGGCCGGTCATCAGGACGATCGACGCCAGCTGCCGCGCGTCGAAGTGGTCGGCGGCCGCGTCCCAGATCTCGTCCGGCACCGGGTCCGGCCGGTCGGCGAGCCGGGTCGCGGCCTCGGCGAGCGCCGGCGCGGCGCGTTCGGCGTCCGTGAAGAACGGCGCCTCGCGCCAGGCCGCCACCGCGCGTGGAGCCGCCCGTCGGTCTCGCCCGCCTTCTTGGCGTTGAGCGCCCCGCCGACGACGCAGAAGCTGCGGCCGTTGATCCGGCTCGCCCGCAGGTGGACCAGTTCGAGGGTCGACTCGGGCACCCCGCCGGACCTGGCCGCCTTCAGCAGCTGCTGTACGGCCGGCACCGTCTCGGGGAAGAGGGCCCGCAGGGTTCTTCATCCGTGCCTGCATGGTGTGCTCCTCCGTCAGTGGCCTGCTCGGCCTGCCGGCTGCTTCACCCCCCGACGGATCGCACCCGGGGAAACGTGACACGGCGGTCTCCCCGCAGCCGTGCGATCCGTTCCCACTTCTGTACCTACTGGTATGTATGCTGCCCGTATGACACCGGAGACCACACCGCCCGGCGGCGCGACGGCCAGTACCTCGGAGCGCCTCATCGAGAGCACCCGCGAACTGCTGTGGGAGCGCGGCTACGTCGGTACCAGCCCCAAGGCGATCCTGCGGCGCGCCAACGCCGGCCAGGGCAGCATGTACCACCACTTCAGCGGCAAGCCGGACCTCGCGCTGGCCGCCATCCGCCGGACCGCCGGGGAGATGCGGGCCGAGGTGGCGCGGCTGCTGGACGGGCCCGGTACGGCGCTGGACCGGGTCGGCGCGTACCTGCGCCGCGAGCGCGACACCCTCAAGGGCTGCCCCGTCGGGCGGCTCACCCAGGACCCGGACGTGATGGCCGACCCGGCGCTGCGCGCACCGGTCGACGAGACCTTCGACTGGCTGCGCAACCGCCTCGCGGAGGTGCTGGCCGAGGGCCGCGAGCGCGGCGAACTGGACGCGGAGCTGGACCCGGCCGTCACGGCCGCGAGCGTGGTCGCGGTGGTCCAGGGCGGCTACGTCCTGGCCCGCGCCGCCGGTTCGCCGGCCGCCTTCGACCAGGCCGTCACCGGCGTGCTCGCCCTGATCGCCGGCCATGCCGCCACCGGGAGCCGCTGATGTACGCCGCGCAGTACGAGATCACCCTGCCCGCCGGCCACGACATGGGCATCATCCGTGAGCGGGTGGCGGCCGGCGGGCACGTGCTCGACGACCGCGCCGGACTGGCCCTGAAGGCGTATCTGCTCCGCGAACGCGGCGTGCACGGCTCGCCGGTCAACCAGTACGCCCCGTTCTACCTCTGGCGGGACACGGGCGCGATGGGCCGCTTCCTGCTCGGCGGGGGCGGCTTCCAGAACATCGTCCGCGACTTCGGCCGCCCCGCCGTACGCCACTGGACGGGCGCGGCCGTCCTGGCCGGCCCGGCCCGCGGGACGCCGCCGCGCGCCGCCGCCCGCCGCCTCACCACCCTCCCCGCGGGCCCCGGCCCGGACCCCGACGGCCTGGCCCTCGTCCGCCTCCTGGAACAGGAGACGGACGCCCTGCACGAGCTGGCCCGGCACCCCGGCGTCCACACCGCGGCCCTCGCCGTCGACCCCCGCGACTGGCAGCTGCTGCGCTTCGTCCTCTGGTCGGACACCGTCCCCGACGGCACCGACGACACCGACCGCTACGAGGTCCTCCATCTCTCGGCGCCCCACCTCGCCGGCCTGCCGGCGGGCCGTCCCTGGTGAGGGCCCACCCGCTCCCTCGACCCCGGCGGAACCGGACACCGGGGTGCACGGCGCGCGAAGCGGACAGCGGGTGGGCAGAGCATGACCGCGCGGCGGCGATGTACTAGAGTTATCTCGACATCGAGATATCTGCCGAGAGGCGTACCGCTGCCGCGCTAGTAAGGCTCCCCTAACTAAGCCTTACCTTAGCTGATCGGCTGGGGCCGGTGACGGCAGGATTGCGGTGGTACGCGCGAATTCATGCATGAAGGAGACTGTCGTGTCGGCGAACAGCTTCGACGCCCGCAGCACCCTGCAGGTGGGCGACGAGTCGTACGAGATCTTCCGGCTGGACAAGGTGGAGGGCGCAGCGCGCCTCCCGTACAGCCTGAAGGTGCTGCTGGAGAACCTGCTCCGCACCGAGGACGGCGCGAACATCACCGCCGACCACATCCGGGCCCTGGGCAACTGGGACTCCCAGGCGCAGCCCAGCCAGGAGATCCAGTTCACCCCGGCCCGCGTGATCATGCAGGACTTCACCGGCGTGCCCTGCGTCGTGGACCTCGCCACCATGCGTGAGGCCGTCAAGGAGCTCGGCGGCGACCCGGCGAAGATCAACCCGCTCGCCCCGGCCGAGCTGGTCATCGACCACTCCGTCATCGCCGACAAGTTCGGCACCCACGACGCGTTCACCCAGAACGTCGAGCTGGAGTACGGCCGCAACAAGGAGCGCTACCAGTTCCTGCGCTGGGGCCAGACCGCGTTCGACGAGTTCAAGGTCGTCCCGCCCGGTACCGGCATCGTCCACCAGGTGAACATCGAGCACCTGGCCCGTACGGTCATGGTCCGCAACGGCCAGGCCTACCCCGACACCCTCGTCGGCACCGACTCGCACACCACGATGGTCAACGGCCTGGGCGTCCTGGGCTGGGGCGTCGGCGGCATCGAGGCCGAGGCCGCGATGCTCGGCCAGCCGGTCTCCATGCTGATCCCGCGCGTGGTCGGCTTCAAGCTGACCGGTGAGCTCAAGCCCGGCACGACCGCCACCGACCTGGTGCTGACCATCACCGAGATGCTGCGCAAGCACGGTGTCGTCGGCAAGTTCGTCGAGTTCTACGGTGAGGGCGTCGCCGCCACCTCGCTCGCGAACCGCGCCACCATCGGCAACATGTCGCCGGAGTTCGGCTCCACCGCCGCGATCTTCCCGATCGACGACGAGACCCTGAACTACCTCAAGCTCACCGGCCGCAGCGAGCAGCAGGTCGCGCTGGTCGAGGCGTACGCCAAGGAGCAGGGCCTCTGGCTCGACCCGGCCGCCGAGCCCGACTTCTCCGAGAAGCTGGAGCTGGACCTCTCGACGGTCGTCCCGTCGATCGCCGGCCCGAAGCGCCCGCAGGACCGCATCGTCCTGGCCGAGGCCGCCGAGCAGTTCGCGCAGGACGTGCGCAACTACGTCTCGGACGACGAGGAGGCGGGCAAGGAGTCCTTCCCGGCCTCCGACGCGCCGGCCCGCACCAACGGCGTGCCGAGCAAGCCGACCCAGGTCGTCGCCGCCGACGGCTCGGTCTTCGAGATCGACCACGGCGCCGTGACCGTCGCCGCGATCACCTCCTGCACCAACACCTCGAACCCCTACGTCATGGTCGCCGCGGCGCTCGTGGCGAAGAAGGCGGTCGAGAAGGGCCTGACCCGCAAGCCCTGGGTCAAGACCACCCTGGCCCCCGGCTCGAAGGTCGTCACCGACTACTTCGACAAGGCCGGCCTGACCCCGTACCTGGACAAGCTGGGCTTCAACCTGGTCGGCTACGGCTGCACCACCTGCATCGGCAACTCCGGCCCGCTGGACGAGGAGATCTCCAAGGCGATCAACGAGGCCGACCTCGCCGTCACCTCGGTGCTCTCCGGCAACCGCAACTTCGAGGGCCGGATCAACCCCGACGTCAAGATGAACTACCTGGCGTCCCCGCCGCTGGTCGTCGCGTACGCCATCGCCGGCTCCATGAAGGTGAACATCACCGAGGAGGCCATCGGCAACGACACCGAGGGCAACCCGGTCTACCTCAAGGACATCTGGCCCTCCGAGGCCGAGGTCAACGACGTCGTCGCCAACGCCATCGGCCAGGACATGTTCTCCAAGTCCTACGAGGACGTCTTCGCCGGTGACGCCCAGTGGCAGGCGCTGCCGATCCCGACCGGCAACACCTTCGAGTGGGACGCCGAGTCCACCTACGTCCGCAAGCCCCCGTACTTCGAGGGCATGCAGATGGAGCCGTCCCCGGTCGAGGACATCGCGGGCGCCCGCGTCCTGGCCAAGCTGGGCGACTCGGTCACCACCGACCACATCTCCCCGGCCGGTGCGATCAAGGCCGACACCCCGGCCGGCAAGTACCTCACCGAGCACGGCGTCGAGCGTCGCGACTTCAACTCCTACGGCTCCCGCCGTGGTAACCACGAGGTCATGATCCGCGGCACCTTCGCCAACATCCGCCTGCGCAACCAGATCGCGCCGGGCACCGAGGGCGGCTTCACGCGTGACTTCACGCAGGAGGACGGCCCGGTCTCCTTCATCTACGACGCGTCGCAGAACTACCAGGCGGCCGGCATCCCGCTGGTCATCCTGGCCGGCAAGGAGTACGGCTCCGGCTCCTCCCGCGACTGGGCCGCCAAGGGCACCGCGCTCCTCGGCGTCAAGGCCGTCATCGCCGAGTCCTACGAGCGCATCCACCGCTCGAACCTGATCGGCATGGGCGTCCTGCCCCTGCAGTTCCCCGAGGGCGCCTCCGCCCAGTCCCTGGGCCTGACCGGCGAGGAGACCTTCTCCATCACCGGCATCACCGCCCTGAACGACGGCGGCATCCCGGAGACCGTGAAGGTCAAGGCGGGCGACGTGGAGTTCGACGCCAAGGTCCGCATCGACACCCCCGGTGAGGCCGACTACTACCGCAACGGCGGCATCATGCAGTACGTGCTGCGCAGCCTGATCCGCAAGTGATCAACGGCTAGCCCGTAGCAGCAGGAAGGGCCGCACCCCGATACCGGGGTGCGGCCCTTCCGCATAGACCGGTGGAGTGGAGTCACGCGGAGCATGGTGGTGACGACGGCGAGGCGCGGTAGATCTGCGTCGTCCGACTTCTTCGCCGACAGGAGAATTCACATGCGCAAGACCATCGGCCGTTCCGTTGCGGCCGCCGTCCTCGCCGCCGCCGTCGTCGTCCCGGTCTCCGGCGTCGCCCAGGCCGCCCCGAAGGCACCGGCCAGCACGGCGTCGCACCACCACGACCGTGACTGCAAGTGCAAGGACAAGGACGACGGCGGCCGGGACGACGGCAAGGGCCGGGACGACGGCGGCCGCGACGACGGCCGCGGCGACTGGGGCGACTGGGGACGAGGCGGCTGGGGCCACGGCTACGGCAGCGGCCTGCTCAGCAGCCTCCTCAACGGTCTCCTCTGAGCAGTCCCGAGCCGCACAGGGCCGCACCCTCCTTCCGGCCGGTGCGGCCCTGTGGCGCGGCGCGGGGTCAGGAGAGCAGTTCGACCTCGGCGAGAGTGGCCCGGCCGCTCGGGACCAGACGGTAGTGCCGGTACGTGCCCGGATGCCCGACCGAGAAGACGCGGGTCTGCTTGTCCCACGTGAAGCTCTCGGCGGAACGGCGGTCCACGGTGGTCCACCGCCGGCCGTCACGGGAGCCCTCCAGCACCCATCCGTCCGGCGCGTCGGCCCTGGCCGCCGAGGTCAGCGTGTACGAGGTGACGCGGGACGCCTCCGTGAGGTCGGCGGCCGCCGTCCCGAAGGACGCCGACGTGTCCGAGGTGTTGTCGAAGAGCGCCGAGCCGTCCGGTGCGGTGACGTCACCGGCCGGGGCGGGCACCGCGTCGCCCTTGGTGATCGACGTCGGGGCCGCGTGCGCGCCGGTGCCCCAGCGGGACGGCTCCGGGCCCATGGCGAAGTCGAGCGTGCCGCCGCGGGCGAGTACGGAGTGCGGCAGCGCCGTCGAGTTCCACGGCTTGCCGTTGACCTTCACGCCCTGCACGTAGACGTTCCGCGCGCTGTTCTTCGGCGCCCTGATGACCAGGTCACGGCCGTTCTCCAGGTGGACGGTGGCCTTCGTGAAGAGCGGTGAACCGATCGCGTACTCCGGCTGACCCATCACCAGCGGGTAGAAACCGAGGGCGCTGAAGACGTACCAGGCGGACATCTCGCCGTTGTCCTCGTCACCCGGATAGCCCTGGCCGATCTCGCTGCCGAGGTAGAGCCGGGACAGCACCTCGCGGACCTTCTCCTGGGTCTTCCACGGCTGCCCGGCCGCGTCGTAGGCGTACGCGATGTGGTGCGAGGGCTGGTTGCTGTGGCCGTACATGCCCATCCGGGTGTCGCGGGCCTCCGTCATCTCGTGGATCACGTTGCCGTAGCTGCCCGCGAACTCCTTGGTACCGGTCTCGGGCGTGGCGAAGTAGGTGTCGAGCTTCTTCGCCAGGCCCGCCCGGCCGCCGTAGAGGTTGGCGAGCCCCTTCAGGTCCTGCGGGGCCGTGAAGGCGAAGGACCAGCCGTTGGTCTCGGTGTAGTCGTGGCCCCAGACGCGCGGGTCGTACGCGTCCGGCGACAGCCGCCAGTTGCCCTTCTCGTCCTTGCCCTGGAAGAAGCCGACCTGGTCGTCGAAGAGCTTGACGTAGTCCCGGGCGCGGTTCAGGAAGTACGCCGACTCCTCCTTGTAGCGCTTCTCGTGGGTCTTCTCGTACAGCGCCTGGCCCATCCGGGCGATGCCGAAGTCGTTGAGGTAGCCCTCCAGGGCCCAGGACAGGCCTTCCTTGGTCTTCGTCGAGGTGTAGCCGAGGAAGGGGGAGGTGTTCATGCCCTTGCGGCCGACGCCCGAGCTGGGCGGGGCGACCGTGGCGTTCTTCAGCGCCGCCTCGTACGCCGCCTTCGCGTCGAAGCGCACCCCCTTGGCGTAGGCGTCGGCGAACGCCACGTCGGAGCTGGTGCCGGTCATCAGGTCCGCGTAGCCGGGGGAGGACCAGCGGGAGATCCAGCCGCCGTCCTTGTACTGCTGGACGAAGCCGTCGACCATCTTCCCGGCCCGCTCCGGGGTGAGGAAGGAGTACGCGGGCCAGGTGGTCCGGTAGGTGTCCCAGAAGCCGTTGTTGACGTGGACCTGGCCGTCGACGATCTTCGAGCCGGTGTGCGTGGGGGTGTCGGGACCGGTCGCGGGGGAGAAGGGGCTGGCGTAGCGGACCTTGCCGCCGACCTTCTCCGAACCGGAGTTGGGGTAGAGGTAGAGCCGGTAAAGGCTGGAGTACAGGGTGGTGAGCTGGTCACGGCTCGCGCCCTCGACCTCGATGCGGCCGAGGATGTCGTCCCACTGCGCGCGGGCCCGGTCCCGGACGGAGGCGAACGAGGCGTCCGCCGCGATCTCCTGGCGGAGGTTGTCCTTCGCCTGGTCCACGCTGATGAGCGAGGTGGCGATGCGCATCGTGACCGTACGGTCGGCACCGGGCGCGAACCGCAGATAGCCGGTCACGTCGGCGCCGCCGCCTCCGGAGAGCTTGCCGCCGGCGGTGACCGGCGCGTCGAAGACCGCGTACACGAACATCCGGGTGGCGCCGGTGGACAGCCCGCTCTTGACGTCGGAAAAGCCGGTGACCACGCCGTTCTCGGTGTCGAGCGTCAGCCCGCCCTTGTTGTTGACGTTGTCGAAGATCAGGCTCGCGTCCGCACCGGGAAAGGTGAACCGCATCATCGCGGCGTGGTCGGTGGGAGCGATCTCGGTCTTCAGCCCGTTGTCGAAGGTGACGCTGTAGTGGTGCGGCTTCGCCGTCTCACGGGAGTGGTGGAAGGGGAGCGCGCGGGCGGTGCGGGAGGCGTCGGGGGTGCCGCTCGCGGCGGACGGCATCACCTGGAAGGTCTGCCGGTCGCCCATCCAGGGGCTGGGCTCGTGGCTGGCGCTGAAGGCCTGCAGGGTCGGCAGGTTGTCGGCGTTGTTCTTGCGCGCGTACTCGTAAAGCCAGTCCTGCGAGCCGGCGTTGGTCACCGGCGTCCAGAAGTTGAAGCCGTTGGGGACGGCGGTCGCGGGGAAGGTGTTGCCGCGGGAGAAGCTGCCGCTGGAGTGCGTGCCGCGGACGGTCGAGACGTGGTCGGCGAGGTGTGCGAGGGGCTCCTCGGGCTTCGCGGGCGCCAGCGACACATCGTCCAGCCAGCCGCGGAAGTCACCGGTGCCCCGGGGCGCGTCGTACGCGAGGAGGACGCGGTCGACCGTCTTCCCGGCGGCCACCGCTCCGATCCGTGCGGTCCTGTCGTTCCACTGATTGACGTAGAGGGTCTTGGCCGCGCCCTGGCCCTGCGGGGTCAGCGGGGCGCCGCTCGCGTCGGCCGGCTTCAGGTCGCTGAGGTAACTGCCGTCGGTGAAGGCGAGGTCGACGGAGACCTGGGTGGCGCGGTAGTCACGCGCGGATCCGGCCATTTCGGGGAAGAGCTTGTAGGAGAGAACGGTGTCAGGTCCGACCGTGACGTCCACGTCGAAGAGCTTGTTGTACGCGTAGCCGTGGCCCTCGGCGGTGTGGGTGCCGCCGTAACGCAGCGCGCGGGTCCCCGTGAAGCCGGCGTTCTGCTTCGCGGTGGGGGAGTCGGTGGGGCCGGTGTCGACGCGGCTGGTCATGCCGGGTGCCGGGCCGCTCTCGGGGCGGACTCCGGAGGACTTCGGGGTGCCGCTGGGGGTGGTCTCGACGGTGTCGCGCCAGTCCGGCGCGGGCTCACCCGATTCGAAGGACGAGCTGAATTCCTGTGCCGCTTCGGGGGATGCGGGTGGGGCGGAGGGGGCGGCCACTGCCGCGCCCTGGGCCGTCACGATCAGGAGGGCGGCCGCCGCCAGGGCGGCGGGGCGGTTGATCCCACGCAGGTGTCTGAGCCGCACGCGAGCTTCTCCACTCTTCCGGCATCGTCTGCTGACATCGTTGTCATATCTGCGGTGCAGAGATAACCAACAGCCGTGCGGCCTTTGGTGTCAAGGGAGCCGGATGAGGTGGCGGAAATGTTGCCCGCCTCTTCCGTGCATGCCGGGGAGGTCTCAACTCGGGAAAGACTGGCGGCAAAAGCTGCTTTCGATCTTGCCCCGCTCGCGTGAAGTGGACTATACCTGTCGGCGTCCGAATGGCTGTGCGCTTCGAGCCGTCCGGATCCGGGGGACTTCAGCGGGGACCACACGTTTTCCCTGCGTATCTCTAGCGCACCCGGTGCACATCCCGTACAACTCAGCTGCATCTGACCCGCGGTGCCGGGGTGGCTCCGGTACACCGCCTGAGTCCTGGAGAAGGCGAGGACTTGAGCATGGGATCCACCTCAGAAACCAGCCGTCGCGATCTGATCAAGCGGTCCGTGGCGCTCGGAGTGTTCGCCGTTCCGACGATGGGCGTGCTCGCGTCGTGCGCGAGCGGCGGTGACAGCGGCGGCGGTGACAAGGTAGAGAAGGGCACCAAGTCCGCGAAGAACCCGCTCGCCGTCAATGACAGCGCGCCGTTGGACGTGGTCATCTTCGACGGCGGTTTCGGTGAGAAATACGCCAAGGACGCCGAGGCCCTGTACGTGGCCGCTTATCCCAAGACCAAGGGCAAGATCAAGCACGCCTCCACGCAGAAGATCCAGTCCACCCTGCAGCCCCGTTTCAACGGCGGCAACCCGCCGGACCTGGTCGACAACTCCGGTGCGGAACAGATGGACTTCAGCACCCTCGTCGGCAAGGACCAGCTGACGGACCTGACGCCGCTGCTCGACGCGCCGTCGATCGACGACCCGAAGAAGAAGGTCCGCGACACGCTGCGGCCCGGCGTCGTGGAGATGGGGCAGTTCGGCGGCTCGGAGATCCTGACGCTCTACTACGCCTACACGGTCTACGGCGTGTGGTACTCCAGGACCAACCTCAAGAAGCTGGACGCGGAGTACCCCGAGACCTGGGACGACATGCTCGCGCTCTGCGCGAAGGCGAAGAAGAAGGGCGTCGCGGGCTGGACGTACCCCGGCAAGTACCCGTACTACGTGCCGTTCAGCCTCTACCCCTTCATCGCGAAGATCGGCGGCTCCGAGGTGCTGCGCCGGATCGACAACCTGGAGCCGGGGGCCTGGAAGGACCCCGCGGTCCGCGCCGCGTTCGAGGCGTACTACGAGCTCTACAAGAAGGGGTACATCCTCCAGGGCAGCCCGGGCCTGGACCACCTCCAGTCGCAGAAGGCGTGGGCCGAGGGCAAGGCGCTGTTCATCCCCAACGGCTCCTGGGTGGAGAACGAGTCCGGCAAGCAGATCGACAAGGCCGGCGACTTCGACCTCGCCGTGGGTGCCCCCTCCGGCCTCGACTCCTCCGACAAGATGCCGTTCGGCACCCTGTGGGCGTCCGGCGGCGAGCCGTTCATCGTGCCCAAGCAGGCGAACAACCCCGAGGGCGGCATGGAGCTGCTGCGCATCATGCTCGGGGAGAAGGCGTCCAAGAACTTCACCAAGCAGGTCTCCTCGCTCACCTCGCTGAACGGCGGGACCGAGGGGCTGACGCTCCCGCCGGGCCTGTCGTCCGCGCAGGCGGCCCTGGAGAAGGCGGGCAAGAACGTCCTCAACCCGCGCCTCCAGGACTGGTACGTGGCCCTGCAGAAGGAGAAGATCGGCGTCGGCTGCATCGGCGAGATGATGGCCGGCCGGATGACGCCCGCGGAGGCCATCAACAAGATCCAGAAGTACGCGGACGAGACCCGGAAGGACGCCAGCATCAAGAAGTACAAGCGCTGACCGACGAATTCGCTGTGTCACCAGCGGCAGCCGCCGCAGGATAAGAACGGAATCGTACGTCATGCAGCACGGTAAATACCGTTTCATCGCCGGGTTCCTGGTCCTTCCGCTGGCCATCTACGCGGTCTTCGTGATCTCCCCGTTCGTGCAGGCCATCTATTACTCCTTCACGGACTGGACGGGTCTGAGCCCCGATTTCGAGATGGTCGGGATCGACAACTACACGCGGCTTTTCCAGGACGGCGTGTTCTGGGCGGCCGTGGGCAACAGCGTGACCCTGCTGGTGCTGCTGCCGGTGGTGACGATTTCGCTCGCGCTGTTCTTCGCGTTCATGCTCAACGTCGGTGGCCGCCGCACGAAGAAGGCGGTCATCGGCGGGGTGCGCGGTTCGGGCGCGTACAAGATTCTCTATTTCTTCCCGCAGGTGCTGTCGGTGCCGATCGTCGCCCTGCTGTTCCAGTTCGCGTACAACCCGGAGAGCGGCGCGCTCAACTCCTTCTTCTCCGCCGTCGGTCTGGACGGTGTCCGGCCCAACTGGCTGGGCGACCCGCAGCTCGCGCTGTGGTGCGTCATGGCGGCGATGGTGTGGGCCAACGTCGGCTTCTACGTCGTCCTCTTCTCCGCCGGGATGAGCTCCATCCCGAAGGACTTCTACGAGGCCGCGCTGCTGGACGGCGCGGGCCGCGCGAACACGTTCTTCCGCATCACCCTGCCGCTGCTCTGGGACACCGTGCAGACCGGCTGGATCTACATGGGAATCCTGGCCCTGGACGTGTCGGCCTTCGCGTTCGTGCAGATCATGAGCGTCGGCCCGGGCGGCCCGGACTACTCGACGGAAGTACTGCCGCTGTACGTCTACCAGAAGACCTTCCGTGACGGTCAGGCCGGCTACGCCACCGCGATCGGCGTCTCGCTGCTCATCGTCACCCTGATCTTCGCGGCCGTCGTCATGCGGCTGGGCCGTCGAGAGCGACTGGAGTTCTGATGACCGCACAGACCGATCCCCCCGAGCTCCAGGGCGTCACGAAGGGCGCAGCGCCGGGCGTCGCGCGGGCCGGCGGTACGGGAGCGGGCGGCGCGGCCGCGCCGGAGCCGCACGTCGCCGCCGACGGCCGGGGCCCCCGGCGGAACGGCGGCGAGGGCGGCGTACTGAACGTCTTCTCGCACGGTGTGCTGGTCATCTGGGGCGTCCTCGTCACCATGCCGCTGCTGTGGGCGGTGGTCAGCTCCTTCAAGGACGACACGGAGATCTTCGGCTCCCCCTGGGGGCTGCCCTCCGCGCTGCACTTCGAGAACTGGGCGCGGGCCTGGGAAAAGGCCAACATGGCCCAGTACTTCGCGAACTCGCTGATCGTGGTGGGCGGTTCGCTGGTCGGCACGATGCTGCTCGGCTCGATGGCCGCGTACGTCCTCGCCCGGTTCGAGTTCCGCGGCAACCGCTTCATCTACTTCCTGTTCGTCGGCGGCATGGGCTTCCCCGTGATCCTCGCGCTGGTGCCGCTGTTCTTCGTCATGAAGAACATGGCGCTGCTGGACACGTACCACGGCCTGATCCTGGTCTACATCGCCTATTCGCTGCCGTTCACCGTCTTCTTCCTGAGCGGCTTCTTCCGCACGCTGCCGTCGTCGGTGGCGGAGGCCGCGCTCATCGACGGGGCCTCGCACGCCAGGACCTTCTTCCAGGTGATGCTGCCGATGGCCAAGCCCGGCCTGATCAGTGTCGGCATCTTCAACTTCCTGGGGCAGTGGAACCAGTACCTGCTGCCCACGGTCCTCAACGTCGGCGACCCCGACAAGAAGGTGCTGACCCAGGGTCTGGTCGCGCTGGCGGTCAGCCAGGGCTACAAGGGTGACTGGTCGGGGCTGTTCGCGGGCCTGACCATCGCCATGCTGCCGGTGCTCGCGGCGTACATCATCTTCCAGCGCCAGGTGGTCGCGGGTCTGACCGCGGGGGCGGTGAAGTAGCGGGCCGGCCGTCCGTCCGGACCTTCGAGGGCCTTCCGCCGCCGGCGCGCGGCGGGAGGCCCCTGGGCGTGTCCACGCGGAGGGTCGGCCGTCGTGCGTGGATATACGCCCTCCTGCGGTCGAGGACTTGACGGGAGCGGACCCGGGCAGCTCAGCTTAGATTCACATGTTGGAGACAAGCCGGGCCCCGTTGACGCGGCCCGGCCGGCGGGCGGTCGTCGTGCCGCCCGCGGCAGGCGGGAGTGGATGAGTCGATGGAGACTCCGGGGTCGCAGTCCTCGCTGCACCGGGCCAATCTTGAGCGGGTCGTGCGCGCCGTACGGATGGCGGGATCGCTCACCCAGGCGGAGATCGCCCGGACCACAGGGCTGTCGGCGGCCACGGTCTCCAACATCGTGCGGGAACTGAAGGACGGCGGCACCGTCGAGGTCACGCCCACCTCCGCGGGCGGCCGCCGGGCCCGCAGCGTCTCCCTCTCCGGCGACGCCGGGGTCGTGGTCGGCGTCGACTTCGGCCATTCGCACCTGCGGGTCGCGGTCGGCAACCTCGCGCACCAGGTGCTCGCCGAGGAGTCCGAGCCGATCGACGTGGACGCCTCCGCCGCAGAGGGCTTCGACCGGGCCGAGCAGCTCGTCAGCCGGCTGGTGGAGACCACCGGCATCGACCGGTCCAAGGTCGTCGGGGTGGGCCTCGGCGTACCGGGCCCGATCGACGTGGTCTCCGGGACGCTCGGCTCGACCGCGATCCTGCCGGGCTGGACCGGCACGAACCCCGGCGAGGAGCTGTCGGACCGGCTCGGCGTGCCCGTGCACGTCGACAACGACGCCAACCTCGGCGCGCTCGGCGAGCTGGTGTGGGGCGCCGGGCGGGGCGCCGCCGACCTCGCGTACATCAAGGTGGCCAGCGGCGTCGGCGCCGGGCTGGTGATCAGCGGGCAGATCTACCGCGGCCCGGGCGGCACGGCGGGCGAGATCGGGCACATCACGCTGGACGAGTCGGGGCCGGTGTGCCGCTGCGGCAACCGCGGCTGCCTGGAGACCTTCGCCTCGGCCCGGTACGTGCTGCCGTTGCTCCAGCCGGCCCACGGCCCGGATCTGACCATGCCGGGCGTCGTCCAGCTGGCCCGCGAGGGCGACCCGGGCTGCCGCCGGGTGATCGCGGACGTCGGCCGGCACATCGGCAGCGGCGTGGCGAACCTGTGCAACCTGCTGAACCCCAGCCGGGTGGTGCTCGGCGGGGACCTCGCCGAGGCCGGGGAGCTGGTGCTGGCGCCGATACGGGAGTCGGTGTCCCGGTACGCCATTCCGAGCGCGGCGCGGCAGCTGAGCGTCGTACCGGGCACGCTGGGCGGCCGGGCCGAGGTACTGGGCGCGCTGGCGCTGGTGCTCAGCGAGATGGGGGACTCCACGCTGCTGGACGGTTCGCTCGGCCAGGACACTCCCGCCATTGCCTGAAGCGAACGGGGTGCCTCAGCGCTGCTGAGGCGCACTCTGAGTTCACACAGCTAACGGATGGCACCGTTGTCATCTCGTTAAGGATTTACTCCTTGACGCCCTGCGGGCGGCCGAGTTGACTCCAAGCACCTCGGCCGCAAGGACGCGGCCATGTCAGGGAGGGCCATCCCCATGAACGCATTTGTGCGTCGCGTCGTCATAGCCACCACCGCGGTCTCCATGGCCGCGACCGTGGCCGCCTGCGGCAAGGCCGGCAGTGGCGGAGACGACGGTGGTGACAACAAGACCATCGGTCTGTTGCTGCCGGAGAACAAGACCACGCGCTACGAGACCTTCGACCGCCCCTTCATCGAGCAGAAGATCGAAGAGCTCTGCTCGGACTGCGTCGTGAAGTACAACAACGCCGCGCAGGAGACCGAGACCCAGAAGAAGCAGTTCGACGCGCTGATCACGCAGGGCGTCAAGGTCATCATCCTGGACGCGGTCGATTACAAGGCCACCAAGTCCTGGGTGAACCAGGCCGCCAAGAAGGGCGTGCAGGTCGTCGCGTACGACCGCCTCGCCGAGGGCGACATTTCGGCATACGTCTCCTACGACAACGAGAAGATCGGCCGCCTCCAGGGCGAGGGCCTGGTCAAGGCCCTGGGCAGCGACGCCAAGGACGCCAACGTTGTCATGATCAACGGTTCGCCGACCGACCCGAACGCCCCCTTCTTCAAGAAGGGTGCGCACGCCGTCCTCGACAAGCAGGTCAAGAAGGTCGTCTACGAGCAGGACATCCCGGACTGGTCGCCGGACGAGGCCAACAAGAAGATGAACTCGGCGATCGACGCGGTCGGCAAGGACGGCTTCCAGGGCGTCTACTCCGCCAACGACGGCATGGCCGGCGGCATCATCACCGCGCTGAAGCAGCGCAAGGTCGACGTCCCGGTCGGCGGCCAGGACGCCGAGCTGGCCGGTCTGCAGCGGATCCTGAAGGGCGAGCAGGCCTTCACCGTCTACAAGCAGATCAAGCCGCAGGCCGAGACCACCGCCGAGGTCGCCGTCAAGCTCCTCAAGGGCGAGAAGCTCGGCTCCGTCACCCCCGACAAGGTCGACAGCCTCAGCGGTGACGTCAAGGGCATCCCCGCGAAGCTGTACGACGCGGAGATCGTGACCAAGGACGACATCAAGGACACGATCATCAAGGACAAGGTCTACAAGGCCAGCCAGATCTGCACCGCGGACTACAAGAAGGCCTGCGAGGAAGCCGGCATCAAGTAGCCCCCTCGGGCGGCCCGCGCACGGACGGTGCGCGCCCGCCCCGGCCGCGGCCCGCGCTCCGAGAGGCGCGGGCCGCCAGGCAGCCTCGTACGCACCATTCCCGCCCGACAGGCGGCGAAGGAGATGATTCACGTGTCCGCTGCGCCCGTGCTGGCGTTGCGCTCGGTCTCCAAGCGGTTCGGCGCCGTCCAGGCGCTCACGGACGTCACGCTGGAGATCGAAGCCGGTGAGGTGGTCGCCCTGGTCGGCGACAACGGCGCCGGCAAGTCGACCCTCGTCAAGACCATCGCCGGGGTCCACCCCATCGACGAAGGCACCATCGAGTGGGAAGGGCGCCCGGTCCGCATCAACCGGCCGCACGACGCCCAGGAGCTCGGCGTCGCCACCGTCTACCAGGACCTCGCGCTCTGCGACAACCTCGACGTGGTCGCCAACCTCTTCCTCGGCAGCGAGCTGCGCCGCGCCTCCGTCCTGGACGAGATCGCCATGGAGAAGCGCGCCAAGGAGCTGCTGGACACCCTGTCCATCCGCATCCCCAGCGTCCGCATCCCCGTCGCGGCGCTCTCCGGCGGCCAGCGCCAGGTCGTCGCCATCGCCCGCGCGCTGATCGGCGACCCCAAGGTCGTCATCCTCGACGAGCCCACCGCGGCGCTCGGCGTCGAGCAGACCGCGCAGGTCCTCGACCTCGTCGAGCGGCTCCGCGAGCGCGGCCACGGCGTGATCCTGATCAGCCACAACATGGCCGACGTACAGGCCGTCGCGGACCGCGTCGCGGTGCTGCGCCTCGGCCGCAACAACGGCGTCTTCCCCGTGGCGGACACCTCCCACGAAGAGATCATTGCCGCGATCACCGGCGCCTCGGACAACGCCGTCACCCGCCGCAAGGCGCGTACGGACCAGGTGAAGAAGGAGCAGGGCGCGTCATGAGCAGCGACCTCACCAAGAGCGCGGCGGGCGCCCCGGCGGAGCAGCCGGTGGAGAAGAGCGCCGTACCGGCCGCCGCCGTCGACCCCCGCCTGCTCGTCCGCGAGCAGGGCTTCAAGGGCTACTGGACCGACTTCACCCGGCGGATGCGCGGCGGCGAGCTGGGGTCGCTGCCGGTCGTCCTCGGTCTGATCGTCATCGCGGTCATCTTCCAGCTCCAGACCAGCAGCTTCCTGTCGGCCGGCTCCCTCGCCAACATCGGGGTCTACACCTCCGGCCTCGGCATCATGGCCGTCGGCATCGTCTTCGTCCTGCTGCTGGGGGAGATCGACCTCTCGGTCGGCTCGGTGGCCGGTGTGGGCGCCGCGGTCTGGGCCGTGCTCAGCGTCACCAACGGCCTGAACGACTGGCTGTCCGTACTGATCGCCCTCGCCTGCGGGCTGCTCATCGGCGCGCTGCACGGCTTCTTCTTCGCCAAGATCGGCGTGCCCGCCTTCGTGGTCACCCTGGCCGGCTTCCTCGGCTGGAGCGGCCTGCAGATCTGGCTGATGGGCAGTGAAGGCTCCATCAACACGCCGGACGACAGCCTGGTCGCCTACCTCACCGGCTACTACTTCGAGGACAAGGCCGCGGCGTACGGCCTGGCGCTGGTCGCCGTCCTGGCGTACGCGGGCTCGCTGCTGCTGGACACCAAGCGGCGCAAGGCCGCCGGGCTGCCCTCGCGGCCGCTGAGCGAGGTGGGGCTGCGCACCGCCGTGGTCGCGGTGATCGCCTTCGTCGTCGCGTACGTGCTGAACGAGCCGGCGGGCGCGCGCGGCCTGCCGCTGGCCCTCGTGCTCTTCCTGGCCGTCCTGGTGATCGCCGACTTCGTGGTCCGCCGGACCGGCTACGGCCGGCAGATCTTCGCGGTCGGCGGCAACGCGGAGGCGGCCCGCCGGGCCGGCATCAACGTCGACAAGGTCCGGATCACGGTCTTCGCGATCTCCGGGATGCTCGCCGTGTTCGGCGGGCTCTTCATCGCCAGCCTGCAGGGCGGTGCCACGAAGAACCTCGGCGCGGGCAACACGCTCATGAACGTGATCGCCGCGGCGGTCATCGGCGGTACCAGCCTCTTCGGCGGCCGCGGCAAGATCTGGTCGGCGCTGCTGGGCATGCTGGTCATCCAGTCCATCCAGCAGGGGCTGAACCTGCTGGGCATGGCCAGCGAGATCCAGTTCATGATCACGGGTGCGGTGCTGCTGGCCGCCGTCGTGATCGACTCGGTCTCCCGCCGGACCCAGAAGACGGCCGGCCGCACGTAACAGCTCTGCCACGGAATCGGACACGCACGGGCCCCCGGAGGGCCCGTGCGTGTCCCTTCCGTCCGCCCGTAACGGCCCTGCCAGGCATGACGTGTCCGGCGGGGCCGTACGGGTGATATAGATCGCACGGGCCGCGCATCGGTGCGCGGAGCGGAACATTAGACTCGACTGATCGGCAAGCTCGATCAAGCTCGAACCGGCGACGGGTTCGAACAACGCTCGAATGCAAGGAGGCACAGTGGACAAGGTGCCGCGCGCAGCGCGTCATGCTGGGGCGGTGGCGGGTGACGGGCGGGACCTGCTGACCCGCATCAGGGGACCGCGCGATCTGGACCGGCTGGGCCCGGAGCAGCTGGAGCAGCTCGCGGGAGAGATCCGTACGTTCCTTGTCGACGCCGTCTCCAAGACCGGCGGACACCTCGGCCCGAACCTCGGCGTGGTCGAGCTGACCATCGCCCTGCACCGCGTCTTCGAGTCGCCCAAGGACAAGGTCCTCTTCGACACCGGGCACCAGTCCTACGTCCACAAGCTGCTCACCGGGCGCCAGGACTTCGGCAAGCTGCGGGCCAAGGGCGGCCTGTCCGGCTACCCCTCGCGCGCCGAGTCCGAGCACGACGTCATCGAGAACAGCCACGCCTCCACGGTGCTGGGCTGGGCCGACGGCCTCGCCAAGGCCAACCAGGTCCGCGGCAGCGACGACCACGTCGTCGCGGTGATCGGTGACGGCGCGCTGACCGGCGGCATGGCCTGGGAGGCGCTGAACAACATCGCGGTCGCCAAGGACCGCCCGCTGGTCATCGTCGTCAACGACAACGAGCGTTCGTACGCGCCGACCATCGGCGGCCTCGCCGACCACCTCGCCACGCTGCGTACGACCGACGGCTACGAGCGCTTCCTCGCCCGCGGCAAGGACCTGCTGGAGCGCACCCCGGTCGTCGGCAAGCCGCTCTACGAGACGCTGCACGGCGCGAAGAAGGGGCTGAAGGACTTCATCGCCCCGCAGGGCATGTTCGAGGACCTGGGACTGAAGTACGTCGGTCCCATCGACGGCCACGATATCGAGGCGCTGGAGTCCGCGCTGCAGCGTGCCAAGCGCTTCGGCGGCCCGGTCATCGTGCACTGCCTCACCGAGAAGGGCCGCGGCTACGAGCCCGCCGAGCAGGACGAGGCCGACCGCTTCCACGGCATCGGTGTGATCCACCCGGACACCGGCCTCCCGGTGTCGGCCTCCGGCGCCGACTGGACCTCCGTCTTCGGTGAGGAGATGGTCAAGCTCGGCCGGGAGCGCGAGGACATCGTCGCGATCACCGCGGCCATGCTCCAGCCGGTCGGCCTGAAGAAGTTCGCCCAGGCCTTCCCCGACCGCATCTACGACGTGGGCATCGCCGAGCAGCACGGCGCGGTCTCCGCCGCCGGCCTGGCCACCGGCGGCCTGCACCCGGTCTTCGCGCTGTACGCCACGTTCCTGAACCGCGCCTTCGACCAGGTCCTGATGGACGTGGCGCTGCACAAGTGCGGCGTCACGTTCGTCCTGGACCGCTCCGGCGTCACCGGCACCGACGGCGCCTCGCACAACGGCATGTGGGACATGTCGATCCTCCAGGTCGTCCCGGGCCTGCGGATCGCCGCGCCGCGCGACGCCGACCAGGTACGCGCCCAGCTGCGGGAGGCCGTCGAGGTCGACGACGCGCCGACCGTGGTGCGCTACTCCAAGGGCGCGGTCGGCCCGGCCGTGGAGGCCGTCGGCCGCATCGGCGGCATGGACGTCCTCCGCGAGAGCTCCGCCGAGCGCCCGGACGTCCTCCTGGTGTCCGTCGGCGCGCTCGCCCCCATGTGCCTGGAGATCGCCGGCCTCCTCGACAAGCAGGGCATCTCCACCACCGTCGTCGACCCGCGCTGGGTCAAGCCGGTCGACGCCGCGCTGCCGGGCCTGGCCGACCGGCACCGCGTCGTGGTCACCGTCGAGGACAACATCCGCTCCGGCGGTGTCGGCTGCGCGGTCGCGCAGGCGCTGCGGGACGCGGGCGTGGACGTGCCGCTGCGTGACTTCGGCATCCCCGAGAAGTTCCTCGACCACGCGTCGCGCAAGGAGATCATGGCGGAGATCGGCCTCACCGCGCCGGACATCGCCCGTCAGGTCACCGGCCTGGTCGCGAAGATCGACGGCCGTTACGAGGACGCCGGGGGCGCCCGTACCGCCGAGCCGGCCCAGGTCGCCCAGGACTGACCCGAGCCCGTGACGGGCCGGTCAGCACTCCGCCGAGTGCTGAGCGGCCCATCGGCATATCGAGTGATCTCGGGCCCGCCCGGGCAAGCCGTTCATGAGCCATTCCGGTAATTACCGAAACTCGGTCAGTCGGTGATTCATGACGGTCGCCCAGGCGGAGGTTCGCACATGAGCAGTTCGTTGCCAGAGCCGGAGGGCCGCCGCCGCGGCCTCTTCCGGACCAAGACGGTCGAGGAGTCGATCCGGGACACGGAGGAGCCCGAGCACGCGCTCAGGAAGTCACTGTCCGCACTGGACCTCACGGTCTTCGGCGTCGGCGTGATCATCGGCACCGGCATCTTCGTCCTCACCGGCAAGATCGCCAAGGAGTCGGCGGGCCCGGCGGTCGCCGTCTCCTTCATCGTCGCCGGTGTGGTCTGCGCGCTGGCAGCGCTGTGCTACGCCGAGTTCGCCTCCACCGTCCCGGTCGCCGGTTCCGCTTACACCTTCTCCTACGCGTCGCTGGGCGAATTCCCCGCCTGGATCATCGGCTGGGACCTGGTCCTGGAACTGGCGCTGGCGTGTGCGGTGGTGTCGGTCGGCTGGTCCGGGTACATCCGCTCGCTGCTCGACACCGCGGGGTTCCACCTCCCGCAGGGACTCTCCGGCACCCATGAGGGGCAGTTCGGGTTCGACCTGCTGGCCTGCATCCTCGTCCTGGTCCTGACGGCCGTCCTGGTCGCCGGCATGAAGCTGTCCTCGCGGGTGACCGCGGTGGTCGTCGGCGTCAAGGTCACCGTCGTGCTGCTCGTCATCATCGTCGGCGCCTTCTTCGTCAACGGCGCCAACTACGAGCCGTTCGTGCCGGAGTCCGTGCCCAGCGAGGGCGGCAGCGGCTGGCAGGCGCCGCTGGCCCAGTTGGTGTTCGGCTTCACCCCGGCGAGCTTCGGCCTGATGGGCGTCTTCGCGGCGGCCGCCGTGGTGTTCTTCGCCTTCATCGGCTTCGACATCGTCGCCACCGCCGCCGAGGAGGCCCGCAACCCGCAGCGCGACGTGCCGCGCGGCATCCTCGGCTCGCTGCTGATCTGCACGGTCCTCTACGTCGCCGTGTCCGTCGTCGTCACCGGCATGCGGAAGTACAGTCAGCTGTCCACGGACGCGCCGCTCGCCGACGCCTTCAAGGACGTGGGGCACCCCTTCTGGGCCGGCCTGATCAGCTTCGGCGCGGCCGTCGGCCTCACTTCCGTCTGCATGATCCTGCTGCTCGGCCAGAGCCGGGTCTTCTTCGCGATGAGCCGCGACGGGCTGCTGCCCCGGGTGTTCTCCACGGTCCACCCGCGCTTCGGCACGCCCTACCGGTCCACGATCGCGCTCGGCGTGGTGGTCGCCGTGGTCGCGGGGTTCACGTCCATCGACGTGCTGGCCGAACTGGTCAACATCGGCACCCTGTTCGCGTTCGTCGTGGTCGCGGTGGGCGTGATCATCCTCCGCCGTACCCGGCCCGACCTGCCGCGTTCCTTCCGTACCCCGCTGGTGCCGCTGGTGCCGGTGCTGTCGGTGCTGGCGTCCCTGTGGCTGATGGTGAACCTGACCGCGGAGACCTGGCTGCGGTTCGCCGTCTGGATGGCCGTCGGCCTCGTCTTCTACTTCGTGTACGGACGGTCGCACAGCCGGATGGGCCGCCGCGACTGACGAGCCCTCAGCCTCGGTACGCCCGGCCGCCGGTGCCGGCCGGGCGTACCGAGCGCGGGCCGGTCACCTGGGCGCCCAGCGCCTCCACCCGGGCGCGCAGCCCGCGGTCGGCCGTCACGACCACGCAGGGCCGTCCGGCGGGCAGCCCGGCGACCAGTTCCACGATGCGGTCGTCGCCGCTGCCGTCGGCCGACTCCACCCGTACGCCCTCGACGCCGGGCACGCCGCGCGCCGCGCCCTCCACGACGAGCACCAGCTCCACGGGCGGATCGGCGATCCCGGGCAGGCCGCTCCCGGCGTACGCCACGAGTCCGTCGCGCAGCCGCTCGGCCGCGCCCCGCCGGTCGTGCCACCAGCCGTCGGGCACCGAGCCGACGACGTTGGCGCCGTCGACGATGAGGGTGGTTGTCGCTGTCATGGGTTCATCGTGGCACCGATGCGGCGGTATGGGCTGCCGTTACGCACCGATCGACAACCCGGGGTTGACGGTAGGGAGATCGTCAACCTATGGTTGACGCATGGCAGATTCCGTGGAACCCGTACGCAGCACGCATCCCGTACGCCTCGACGACCTGATCGAGGCCATCAAGAAGGTGCACACCGACGCCCTCGACCAGCTGACCGACGCGGTCCTCGCCGCCGACCACCTCGGTGACGTGGCCGACCACCTGATCGGCCACTTCGTGGACCAGGCGCGGCGCTCGGGCGCCTCCTGGACGGAGATCGGCAAGAGCATGGGCGTCACCAAGCAGGCGGCCCAGAAGCGCTTCGTCCCGAAGGGTCCCGCGACCTCGGACCTCGACCCGAACGAGGGTTTCGGCCGCTACACCCCGCGCGCCCGCAACGTGATCGTCAGCGCCCAGAACGAGACCAGGGCGGCCGGGCACGCCGAGATCACGACCGGGCACCTGACGCTCGGCCTCCTCGCCGAACCGGAGGGGCTCGCCGTGCGCGCCCTGATCGCCCAGGACGTCACGCCCGAGGCCGTGCGGGAGGCGGTCACCGCCGCGCTGCCGCCGGCCGCCGAGGGCACGCTGCCCGCCCTCATCCCGTTCGACGCCGCGGCGAAGAAGGCCCTGGAGCTGACCTTCCGCGAGGCCCTGCGGCTGGGCCACAACTACGTCGGCACCGAGCACCTGCTGCTCGCCCTGCTGGAACAGGAGGACGGCGACGGCGTCCTGACCCGGCTCGGGGTCACCAAGGAGGCCACCGAGGCGTGGGTCACCGAGGCCCTGGAAGCTCTCATGGCGGCCCGCAAGGCCGAGTGACGGGCCGTCAGCGTCGCGGCGGTGCGCGCCCGCCAGGACCGGTGCGCTGTAGGCTGCGCCGATGCCGATACTCAGACGGTCCGGGACCCGGCGCTCCGCCCGGGTCCTGCTCATCGACGGCGACGGCCGGACACTCCTCTTCCGGTCGCCGCTGGTCCCCGGGGAGCCCGCGGCCGGGTACTGCTGGATCACGCCCGGCGGGGGAGTGCACCGCTGGGAACGAACCGCGCGGGCCGCGGCGCGTGAACTCGCCGAGGAGACCGGCCTGTCGGTGCCGCACACGGCGCTGACCGGACCGGTCGCCCGCACCTCCGGACACGCCGACCTGGGCTGGCGCGCCGGGATGTTCGAGGACGTCTTCTACGTGTACCGGGTCGCCCGGCACGACGTGGACACCGGCGGCTTCGAGGCCCATGAACGGGCGACGATCGTGGACCACCGGTGGTGGACGGCCGAGGAGCTGGCGGCGCCCGAGGAGGCGGTCCACCCGTACGGCCTCGCGGGCCTCCTCACGGACATCCTGGCGGGCCGGCTGCCCGCGGAGCCGGTACGGCTGCCCTGGCACCACTGAGCGGCGACGTCGCGCACAGAGTCGCACCCGCACATACGGAACTGCCCCGGCACCACTGAGGGATGGTGCCGGGGCAGTGACCCGTGGGGGGCGTACGCCCGCTCCGCGGACCTACGCGGGGACGCTCGCGACGCCCGGGGCGAGGAACTTCTTGCCGTTGACCCGCTCGGAGACGCCCTCACGGTCCAGGTACGGCGTGATGCCGCCCAGGTGGAAGGGCCAGCCGGCGCCGGTGATCAGGCACAGGTCGATGTCCTGCGCCTCGGCGACGACACCCTCGTCCAGCATCAGGCCGATCTCCTGCGCGACGGCGTCCAGGACGCGGTCGCGGACCTGCTGCTCGGTGAGGACCGTGTCGCCCTGCTGGAGGAGCGCCGCGACCTCCGGGTCCAGCTGGGGCGCGCCCGAGTCGTACACGTAGAAGCCGCGCTTGCCGGCGTCCACGACGGCCTTGAGGTTCGGCGAGACCGTGAAGCGCTCCGGGAACGCGCGGTTCAGGGTCTCCGAGACGTGCAGGCCGATGGCCGGGCCGACCAGCTCCAGCAGCACCAGCGGCGACATCGGGAGACCGAGCGGCTCGATCGCCTTCTCGGCGGTGGCCACCGGGGTGCCCTCGTCGATGACGTTCTGGATCTCGCCCATGAAGCGGGTGAGGATGCGGTTCACGACGAAGGCGGGCGCGTCCTTGCAGAGGACGGCCGTCTTCTTCAGCGACTTGGCGACCGAGAAGGCCGTCGCCAGCGACGCGTCGTCCGTCTTCTCACCGCGGACGATCTCCAGCAGCGGCAGGATCGCGACCGGGTTGAAGAAGTGGAAGCCCACGACCCGCTCGGGGTGCTTCAGCTTCGACGCCATCTCCGAGACGGAGAGGGAGGAGGTGTTGGTGGCGAGGATGGCGTGCGCCGGGGCGACCGCCTCGACCTCGGCGAACACCTGCTGCTTGACGCTCATCTCCTCGAACACGGCCTCGATGACGAAGTCCGCGTCCGCGAAGCCGTCCGCCTTGTCCAGGACGCCGGAGACCAGGCCCTTGAGGCGGTTCGCCTTGTCCTGGTTGACGCGGCCCTTGAGCAGCAGCTTGTCGATCTCGTCGTGGACGTACTTCACGCCCTTGTCGATGCGCTCCTGGTCGATGTCGGTCAGGACGACCGGCACCTCCAGGCGGCGGGCGAAGAGGAGCGCCAGCTGGGAGGCCATCAGACCGGCGCCGACCACGCCGACCTTGGTGACCGGGCGGGCCAGGTTCTTGTCCGGGGCGCCGGCCGGGCGCTTGGCGCGCTTCTGCACCAGGTTGAACGAGTAGATGCCGCTGCGCAGCTCGCCGCCCATGATCAGGTCCGCGAGGGCCTGGTCCTCGGCGTCGAAGCCCTGGCGCAGGTCGCCGTTCTTGGCCTTGGCGATGATGTCCAGCGCGCGGTAGGCGGCCGGGGCCGCACCGTGCACCTTGCCGTCGGCGATGGCCTTGCCGCGCGCCACGGCCTGGTCCCAGGCGTCGCCGCGGTCCAGCTCGGGACGGACGACCTCGACGTCGCCCTTGAGGACGGAGGCGGTCCACAGCAGCGACTGCTCCAGGAAGTCGGCGCCCTCGAAGATCGCGTCGGCGATCCCCAGGTCGTAGACCTGCTGGCCCTTGAGCTGCTTGTTCTGGTTGAGCGAGTTCTCGATGATCACTGAGACCGCGCGGTCGGCGCCGATGAGGTTCGGCAGCAGCACGCAGCCGCCCCAGCCGGGCACCAGGCCGAGGAAGACCTCGGGCAGCGAGAAGGCGGGCAGCGCCTTGGAGACGGTGCGGTACGAGCAGTGCAGGCCGACCTCGACGCCGCCGCCCATGGCCGCGCCGTTGTAGTACGCGAAGGTCGGCACGGCGAGCGCGGACAGCCGCTTGAAGACGTCGTGGCCGCCCTTGCCGATGGCGAGCGCGTCCTCGTGCTTCTTCAGCAGCTCGACGCCCTTGAGGTCGGCGCCGACGGCGAAGATGAACGGCTTGCCGGTGATGCCCACACCGACGATGTCACCGTCCGCGGCCTCCTTCTCGACCTGGTCGATCGCCACGTTGAGGTTGGCGAGCGACTGCGGCCCGAAGGTGGTCGGCTTGGTGTGGTCCAGGCCGTTGTCCAGCGTGATGAGCGCGAACCGGCCGGCGCCCAGCGGGAGGTCGAAGTGGCGCACGTGCGCCTGGGTCACGACCTCGTCGGGGAAGAGCTCGGCCGCGCCCTTCAGAAGCTCTGCGGTGGTAGTCACTTGTTCCCCTCGAAGTGCGGGTTCTCCCAGATCACGGTGCCGCCCATGCCGAAGCCGACGCACATGGTGGTGATGCCGTAGCGGACGTGCGGCTGCTCCTCGAACTGCCGCGCCAGCTGCGTCATCAGACGCACGCCGGAGGAGGCCAGCGGGTGGCCGAACGCGATCGCGCCGCCGTACTGGTTGACGCGCGGGTCGTCGTCGGCGATGCCGTAGTGGTCCAGCAGCGACAGCACCTGGACGGCGAACGCCTCGTTGATCTCGAAGAGGCCGATGTCGTCGATCGTCAGGCCGGCCTTGGCCAGCGCCTTCTCGGTGGCCGGGACCGGGCCGATGCCCATGACCTCCGGCTCCACACCGGCGAACGCGTAGTCCACGAGGCGCATCTTGACCGGCAGGCCCAGCTCGCGCGCCACGTCCTCGGCGGCGATCAGCGAGGCGGTGGCGCCGTCGTTCAGACCGGCCGCGTTACCGGCCGTCACCCGGCCGTGCGCGCGGAACGGGGTCTTGAGGCCCGCGAGGTTCTCCAGCGTGGTGCCCGGCCGCATCGGCTCGTCGGCGGTGGCCAGACCCCAGCCGGTCTCGCCCGCCTCCTCGTTGGTCCGGCGCACGGAGATCGGCACCAGGTCGGCCTGGATCTTCCCGTCCGCGTACGCCTTGGCCGCCTTCTCCTGGCTGCGCACGGCGTACTCGTCGGCGCGCTGCTTGGTGAGGTGCGGCAGCCGGTCGTGCAGGTTCTCGGCGGTCATCCCCATGAACAGGGCGGACTGGTCGACGAGCTTCTCACTCACGAACCGCGGGTTCGGGTCGACGCCCTCGCCCATGGGGTGCCGGCCCATGTGCTCGACGCCGCCGGCCACGGCGATGTCGTACGCGCCGAAGGAGACGCCGCCCGCGACGGACGTCACGGCGGTCATCGCACCCGCACACATCCGGTCGATCGAGAAACCGGGTACGGACTGCGGCAGACCGGCCAGAATTCCGGCGGTCCGGCCCAGGGTCAGGCCCTGGTCACCGATCTGCGTCGTCGCGGCGAGCGCGACCTCGTCGATACGGGCCGGGTCCAGGTCCGGGTTGCGGCGCAGCAGCTCCCGGATGCACTTGACGACCAGGTCGTCGGCGCGGGTCTCGTGGTAGATGCCCTTCGGGCCCGCCTTGCCGAACGGGGTGCGGACGCCGTCGACGAAGACGACGTCCCTAGCGGTACGAGGCACGTTGGCTCTCCTCCAGGTGCGGGGTGGCACTGCTGCGGGGCACGCTCATGGCGTGCTGCCCACCGTCATGCTACTTGCGGGTAACCAGCCTGCCCAGCCCCCTCGGCCGGAGCGGCGAACGTCACATTCAAGGGGTGTTGCTCCGGGGATGTCATGAGGCTTCACGCGTTCCGGGTGGCTTCGGCCGGTCTTCGCTGCGTCGCGGACGTACAGGGACGTACCGGCCCTACTCTGCCCCCATGGATACGAAGCGAAGCGGAATGCTCGCGCACAGGAACCGTACGGCGGGGCTCCGCGCGGCCGGCGTGGTGTGTGCCGTCGCCGTGGCGGGCGCGCTGATCACCGGGTGCGGCGACGACAAGAGCAGCGGCGGTGGCGGCTCTTCGTCCCCGTCGCCGTCCGGCGGCGGCAAGTCCGCGGCCGCCACCGCCTCTCCCGGCGCGACCGGCAAGCTCACCGAGGACCAGACCGAGCGCAAGGCCCTCATCCCCAAGGCCAAGATCACCTACGACAAGGCGCTGTCGGCCGCCACCGGCGCCGTGTCCGGCTCCAAGCCCGTCAAGGCGGAACTGAAGCGTGACTCCGGCAACAAGCCGGTCTGGGAGACCGAGGTCGCCACGACCGACGGCACCAAGAGCATGGTCAGCGTCGACGCGGTCTCCGGGAAGGCGGCCAAGCCCCGGACCGACAGCGACGAGGACAGCGACGACAAGAAGAAGCTCGCCGGCTGGCTCAAGAAGGCCACGGTCACCGCCCAGGAGGCGGCCAAGGTGGCCACGGACAAGAAGAAGGGCACGGTCAGCTCGATCGAGCTGGACGACAACGACCAGGGCAAGGAGATCTGGTCCGTCGACGTCGTCACCACCGACGACTGGAACAAGACGACGTACGACATCGACGCGGCCGACAAGAAGGTGCTCCGCACCCACGTCGACACGGACTGAGCAGAAGCCGGCCCGTGGGGGCGAAAACGCCGGACGGGCCGGTGCACCACCAGCCCGTCCGGCGAATTCGGCCGATCGAGGACAAGACGTCCGGCAGGCGTCAGCCCGCGGACGAGGTACTCAGCGCCTCCACCAGCAGCGGCGTCACCAGCTCGACCTGCCAAGGCCGAGCACCGTACCCGGCCAGCGCCTCGGAGACCGCCGCCGAGGTCGGCTCCGGCGGCTCCCAGCACACCCTGCGCACCGTGTCCGGCGTGATCAGGTTCTCCTGCGGCAGGTGCAGCTCCTCGGCGAGCGCGGTCACCGCCGCGCGGGCCGCGGAGAGCCGCGCCGCGGCCGCCGGGTCCTTGTCGGCCCAGGCGCGCGGCGGCGGCGGGCCGTTCAGCGGCTGGCCCGGCTGCGGCAGCTCGGACTCGGGCAGCGCCCGGGCCCGGTCGACGGCCGCCTGCCACTGCTCCAACTGCCGGCGGCCCATCCGGTGCCCGAAGCCGGGCAGCGCGGCGAGCGCGTGCGTGTTCGTCGGGACGTTCAGCGCGGCCTCCACGATCGCCGCGTCGCCCAGCACCTTGCCCGGCGAGACGTCCCGCTTCTGCGCGACCCGGTCGCGGGCCGTCCACAGCTCCCGTACGACTGCCATCTGCCGCCGTCGCCGGACCTTGTGCATTCCGGACGTACGGCGCCAGGGGTCCTTCCGGGGCGGTGCCGGCGGAGCGGCGGCGATGGCCGCGAACTCCTGCCGGGCCCAGTCCAGCTTCCCCTGCCGGTCCAGCTCCTCCTCCAGCGCGTCCCGCAGGTCGACCAGCAGCTCCACGTCGAGCGCGGCGTACCGCAGCCAGGGCTCGGGCAGCGGGCGGGTGGACCAGTCCACCGCGGAGTGGCCCTTCTCCAGCGCGTAGCCGAGGACGTTCTCGACCATGGCGCCGAGGCCGACCCGGGCGAAGCCGGCCAGCCGCCCGGCCAGCTCGGTGTCGAAGAGCGAGGCGGGGACCATCCCTATGTCACGCAGACAGGGCAGGTCCTGGGTCGCCGCGTGCAGCACCCACTCGGCGTCGGCGATCGCCTCACCCAGCGTGCTCAGGTCGGGGCAGGCGACCGGGTCGATCAGGACGCTGCCGGCGCCCTCGCGGCGCAGCTGGACGAGATAGGCGCGCTGGCCGTAGCGGTACCCGGAGGCCCGCTCGGCGTCGACGGCGACCGGGCCGCTGCCGGCCGCGAAAGCCGCGACGACCTGCGCGAGGTCCTCGTCGGTCGCGGTCACGGGCGGGATGCCCTCGCGGGGTTCGAGAAGCGGAACCGGCGCCGGCCGGGGGTCTTCCGTTGCGTCCCCGGGGGTTCGCAGTGTCGAGTCTTCTGCGGTCTTTTGGGCGTCGGTCACCAGTCAAGGGTATCGGTGTATGCACCACGTCCGCCGAGGGAACGTTACCTCGACGGACGCTGCGCCTGTGTAAAGGCTCGATGGACGGGGCGGGCGGGCGGCCGGACGGCCTCGAAGGACGATCCCGGTGCTCAGCGGACTGTCCCGGTTCTCAGCGGACGGTCCTGGTACTCAGTGGATGATCCCGGTACGCAGTGCGACGGCGACCATGCCGGCCCGGTCGCCCGTGCCGAGCTTGCGGGCGATGCGGGCGAGGTGGCTCTTGACCGTCAGGGCCGACAGGCCCATGGAGACGCCGATGGCCTTGTTGGACTGGCCCTCGGCGACCAGTCTCAGCACCTCCACCTCGCGCCCCGAGAGCTCGCGGTAGCCGCCGGGGTGGCCGGGGGCGCCGGGCGGGCGGCGGTGCATGCGGGCCGCGCCGGCGCCGATGGGCGCGGCGCCGGGACGGCCCGGGATGCCGAGGTTGGTGCGGGTGCCGGTGACGACGTAGCCCTTGACGCCGCCGGCGAGGGCGTTGCGTACCGCGCCGATGTCGTCGGCGGCGGAGAGCGCCAGGCCGTTGGGCCAGCCCGCCGCCCGGGTCTCGGACAGCAGGGTGAGGCCGGAGCCGTCGGGAAGATGGACGTCGGCCACGCAGATGTCACGCGGGTTGCCGACGCGGGGGCGGGCCTCCGCGATGGACGATGCCTCGATCACGTCGCGTACTCCGAGTGCCCACAGGTGGCGGGTCACGGTGGAACGGACGCGCGGGTCGGCCACGACGACCATGGCCGTCGGCTTGTTCGGGCGGTAGGCGACCAGGCTCGAAGGTTGCTCGAGGAGAACAGACACCGGGCCTCCTGGGGAGTGGCGGGGACGGAAGCCGGCTTCAGGGGAGTGAGCCGGAGTGCTCCCGTGTTTGAAGGGTCACAGACCTCTTCGGCAGTAATCCGGCCGGACTTTAGAGTTTGATCACGATTTAATTGGGATCAAACCGGGCAAATCGGATGGGTGATCGACGGTCGGGGCAGCACGCGTACGGCCCGGAACCGCCCCGGAGGCGGCGCGAGCCGAGTGGCGCGTGGCGAAGAGACGTGATCAGCGGGGCTGCGGCCCCCGTCGCTGCGGCAGCGGCACCACGCCGCCCCGCGTCGTCGGCTCGACCGGCGCCGGCGGCAGCCCGGCCACCTGGCACAGCAGGTCGCACCACGCCGTCAGATGCACCCCCGCGTCCCGCACCCCGTGCGGCCCCTCGGCCGGCGTCCACGAGGCGCGCAGCTCGATCTGGCTGTCCGGCGCCCGGTCACCGAGGCCGCCGAAGTAGTACGAGCCCGCACGCGTGACCGTGCCGCTCGGCTCCCCGTACGGCACGCCGCGCGCCTCCAGTGCCCCCGTCAGCCAGGACCAGCACACCTCCGGCAGCAGCGGATCGGTGGCCATCTCCGGCTCCAGCTCGGCGCGGGCCAGCGTCACCACCCGGAAGGTGCCGTGCCAGGCGTCGTGGCCCGCCGGGTCGTGCAGCAGGACGAGCCGCCCGTCGGCCAGGTCCGTGTCGCCCTCCGCGTCCCGTTCGACGACCGTCGCCTCCAGCGCGTACGCGAACGGCGCCAGCCGCTTCGGCGCGGGCATCGGCGCGATCTCGATCTCGGGTCGCAGCCGGGTCGCGTGGAGGGCCTCGACCGCCTGACGGAAGGCGATCGGGGTGTCGTCCGCGCTGTCCGCGAGGTGTTCGTGAGCCGCTGCCATGCTGGGAAGGTTAGGCGCAATGCGCCGTTCATATGCGGAGGACACCCGCTGGGCGGGTCGCCCGTTCGGAGGTGTCCTGGAGCCTGGGACCGAGCCCCGGCCGGCCGCCCGCCGTCCGGCAGACCGGGGCTCGGCCCCGGGCTCCCACCGCGCGTGCGAAGATTTGAGGCGTGAGTGCCAACGACGTTGCCCGCGCTCTCCACGCCGACCGAGCAGGGGAGACCCCGATGACGGGCCAGCAGCCAACCGCCTCGTTCGCCCCGGAGAGCGCACGCGAGTCCGCTTTCCTCAAGGCCTGCCGACGGGAGCCGGTCCCGCACACCCCTGTGTGGTTCATGCGCCAGGCCGGGCGCTCACTGCCGGAGTACCGCAAGGTCCGCGAGGGCATCGCCATGCTCGACTCCTGCATGCGGCCCGAGCTGGTCACCGAGATCACGCTGCAGCCGGTCCGCCGGCACGACGTCGACGCCGCGATCTACTTCAGCGACATCGTCGTCCCGCTCAAGGCCATCGGCATCGACCTGGACATCAAGCCGGGTGTGGGCCCGGTCGTCGCCGAGCCGATCCGCAGTCGCGCGGACCTGGCGCGGCTGCGCGACCTGACCCCCGAGGACGTCTCGTACGTCTCCGAGGCGGTCCGCATGCTCGTCGGCGAGCTGGGCTCCACTCCGCTCATCGGCTTCGCGGGCGCCCCCTTCACCCTCGCCAGCTACCTCGTCGAGGGCGGCCCCTCCCGCAACCACGAGCACACCAAGGCGCTCATGTACGGCGACCCGCAGCTGTGGGCCGACCTCCTGGACCGCCTCGCCGAGATCACCGCGTCCTTCCTGAAGGTGCAGATCGAGGCCGGCGCCAGCGCCGTACAGCTCTTCGACTCCTGGGTCGGCGCGCTCGCCCCGGCCGACTACCGCCGCTCGGTCATGCCGGCCTCCGCGAAGGTCTTCGAGTCCGTCGCGGGCTACGGCGTCCCGCGTATCCACTTCGGTGTGGGCACCGGCGAGCTGCTCGGCCTGATGGGCGAGGCCGGCGCCGACGTCGTGGGCGTCGACTGGCGGGTGCCGATGGACGAGGCGGCGCGCCGGGTCGGCCCCGGGAAGGCGCTGCAGGGCAACATCGACCCGGCCGTCCTCTTCGCCCCGCGCGAGGCGGTGGAGGCCAAGGCCCGCGAGGTGCTGGACGCCGCCGCCGGCCTGGAGGGCCACATCTTCAACCTCGGCCACGGCGTCCTCCCGAACACCGACCCCGAGGCGCTGACCCGCCTGGTCGAGTACGTCCACGAGCAGACGGCGCGCTGAGGCGCGCCGGGGCGCCCGCCGCACGGCCGGCGCCCCGGCCCCCCTGCCGCTACTGCGGCGCGGCGTCCGCCCGTACCGCCTGCACGGCCTTGCGCGCCGCCACCAGCACCGGGTCCCACACCGGTGAGAACGGCGGCGCGTAGCCCAGGTCCAGCGCCGTCATCTGCTCGACCGTCATCTTCGCCGTCAGCGCCACCGCAGCGATGTCCACCCGCTTCGCCGCGCCCTCCCGCCCGACGATCTGCACGCCCAGCAGCCGCCCCGACAGCCGCTCGGCGAGCATCTTCACCGTCATCGGCGCGGCGTTCGGGAAGTACCCGACCCGGCTCGTCGACTCGACCGTGACGGCCACGTACTGCAGCCCCACCGCCCGCGCGTCCTTCTCGCGCAGCCCGGTACGGGCGATCTCCAGGTCGCAGACCTTGCTGACGGCCGTGCCGACCACACCGGGGAAGGTCGCGTAGCCGCCGCCCACCCCCGAGCCGATGACCTGCCCGTGCTTGTTGGCGTGCGTACCGAGCGCGATGTGCCGGTCCCGCCCGGAGACCAGGTCCAGCACCTCCACGCAGTCACCGCCCGCCCAGATGTCCTCGTGCCCGCGCACCCGCATCGCCAGGTCGGTCAGGATCCCGCCGGACGCGCCCAGCGGCAGCCCGGCCGCCTCGGCGAGCGTGGTCTCGGGCCGTACACCGAGCCCCAGCACCACCACATCCGCCGGGTACTCCTTCTCCGGCGTCACCACCGCACAGGCCCGTCCGTCGTCCCCGGTACGGATCTCCGTCACCTCGGCACCGTTGACCATCTCGATGCCGAGTCCCGTCATCGCGTCGTGCACCAGACAGCCCATGTCCGGGTCCAGCGTCGACATCGGCTCCGCGCCACGGTTGACGACCGTGACCTCGTACCCGCGCTGGATCAGCGCCTCGGCCATCTCCACACCGATGTACCCGGCGCCCACGACGACCGCGCGCCGCCCCTCCGTACGGGAGAGCGTGTCCAGCAGCGCCTGCCCGTCGTCGAGGGTCTGCACGCCGTGCACGCCCGGCGCGTCGATGCCCGGCAGCGGCGGGCGGAGCGGCGTCGCGCCGGTCGCGATCACGAGCTTGTCGTACTCCGTCCACTCCTCGGCGCCGGTTTCGAGGTCGCGCGAGCGCACCCGCCGCTTGTCGACGTCGAGCTCGGTGACCTCCGTCCGCATCCGCAGGTCGATGTCCCGCTCCCGGTGCTGCTGCGCGGTCCGAGCGATCAGCGCGTCCCGCTCGTCCACGACCCCGCCGACCCAGTACGGGATGCCGCAGGCCGAGTACGACGTGAAGGTGCCGCGCTCGAACGCGACGATCTCCAGCTCGTCGGGCTTGCGCAGCCTGCGGGCCTGCGACGCGGCGGACATCCCGGTCGCGTCCCCGCCGATGACCACCAGTCGTTCCGCCATGACGGCCCCTTTCCCGCTCCGCTTTCCCGCTCCACCGACAGCCGGACGTGGCCCCCGCCCGGCACCGCAAAAGGCTACGGCTTGCCGTACCCGCTACCCCGGCCCCGCGCCGCGTCACGCGTCTGTCACAGCACTGTGTCCACTGTTGGCACCGATGCCCCTGGGTTGCCACGATGTATCCGCAATCAACCGTTCAGCTCGTGGCAGGGGGAACCTGATGAAGTTCGACATGGGTTCGCAGGTGCTGTCGAACCTGCAGTCGAAGTCGCGCGGGTCGAGTGAGGACCTGGGTTCGCTGATCCGTCAGCTGGTGGACGCGGCGGCGCCGCTGGAGGGCAAGTTCAACGGTTCGGGCAAGGCGGCCTTCGACCAGTTCAAGGCGCGTTCGGACGAGATCGCTTCGTCGCTGCAGAGCTCGCTGTCCGCGATCCTGGGCGGTCAGTCCGGCATGGAGTCGGCGTTCAGCTCCGGTGACCAGGAGCACGGCGACAACGCGCGGCAGCAGATGTCCGCGGCCAACTTCGACGCGGCCCGTTTCGGCGGCCGCTGACCAATCATCATCCGGCCCGCCCGGCGGGCCGGTGCCTGACGGCATGACGGGAGTGAGCGTTCATGGGTGCGGGTCAGGATCGTCGTTCGTACGACACGGGTGCGTCGGCGGATGCGCAGGGGAACATCCAGACGGTGATCGCGCGGCTGGAGCAGGTGATCACGGCGCGGGACGGTCAGGTGAAGGCGGCGATGGCGGACTTCACCGCCGATGGCGTGGCGGATGAGTACCACGGCAAGGAGATGCGCTGGAACCGGGCCTCGCAGGAGGTCAAGAACATCATCCAGCTGCTGAGGACGACGCTGGAGAAGAACGACGGGACGGCGCAGCACACGCTGTCCAAGGCGAAGGCCGCGGTGGACAACATCGGCTGACCTTTTTCGGTGGGTGTGGCTGGTTACGGGGAGCAGGGGTAGCGCATGGCCGGCTGGGATCTGGATCCGCAGGGCATTTCGGGTGTGCTGAAGACGACCGGCGAGGTGGCCGGGAAGATCGAGACGCATACCAAGGCGTACGGGGAGCATCTGCAGTCCGCGGCGGCCCATGCGGGCACCATCGCCGCCGAGGGCGAGGCGCACGGCGGCGGGGGCAAGGGGGAGAAGCCGGCCGGGGGGCTGGTGGCGCTGGCGCTGTCGCAGTTCTCCGAGCACACCCTGAACGATCTGAAGTTCATCGCGATGCGGGCGGGCAAGTCCCTCAACGGCGCGGTGGATGCCACCACCGCCTATACCGACGGGGATCTGGAGATGGCCGCGGAGGCGCAGCGCAAGGCGCTGGGCGCGGTGGATGTGGATCCGACGAAGCCGGGGGCCCAGGAGCGGTGAAGATCGACCTGAAGCCCGAGCAGATTCCGCAGTACACCGGCAACCTGCCGGAGCTGGAGAAGGACCATGCGGCGCTGAAGGCGGACGCCGGGCACCTCCGCACCACCGGTGCGGAGGTCCACTCCCGCTTCCAGGGCCTGTCGGCGTACTACAAGGCGCCCGAGGCCGGGCAGCTGTTCGCCTCCACCAAGCCGGTGCAGACCCGGGCGGATGAGTTCGCCGACGGCCTGGAGACGGTGGCCTCGGCCCTGTCGGCCTATGCCGAGGAGATCCGCCCCCTGGTGCCGAAGCTGCAAGCGCTCAAGCGCAAGGCCGAGGCCTTCATCCGGGACCACAAGGACGATGAGGACGGCGACTACGACGAGGATCTGATCGCCGAGCACAACCGGATCCGCGACGACATCACCGCCACCGTGGCGGCCTTCTGGGCGGCCGAGCGGACCTGCCACAACAAGATCGTCGCCCTGTGGAACGGCCCGAAGATGGTGGCGGGGGACGGTTCGGAGAAGAAGAACCAGTACGGCTTCTCCGCCGAGGACATGAAGAACGCCAAGCTCCCCTGGGGCAACCCGGTGGAGGAGAAGCACCACTGGTACGAGGTCGGCCACTGGGTGAAGTCCTTTGTGTGGGACGGCCTGATCGTGGACGGGATCTGGGGCACCATCAAGGGGTTGGGCACCCTGGTGGGCTTCGGCGGCTGGGATGCCATGGGCCAGGCCTGGAAGGGCCTGGCGCAGCTGGCCACCGGGCTGGCGATCTCCTCCATCCCCGGGGTGGGCACCGCGTTCTGGGCGCTGCCGGATGACAAGATGCCGAGCTGGCTGCGGGATTCGCGCACCGCGATGAAGGAGACCGGCAAGGCGCTGGTGGCCTGGGACGAGTGGGGCAAGAATCCCGGCCGGGCGGCGGGGGCGGTGACCTTCAACGTGGTCACCACCGTCTTCACCGGCGGCGCCGGCGGCGCGGCCGCCGGTGCGGGCAAGGCCGGCGCGGTGGCCAAGGCCCTCTCCGTGGCGGGCAAGGCCGGCAAGGTCATCGACCCCATGACCTACGTCGCCAAGGGCGCGGGCGCGGGCCTGTCGAAGATCGGCGACATCGCCAAGAGCATCAAGGGCATCGGCAGGATCGATGTGCCGGCCCTGCCCGCGGACGCGATCAAGCTGCCCGAGGGTTCTGTGAGGCTGTCCGACGGCACGGTGAGCCTGCCCGAGGGCGCGGCCGTACCGGCGGGCGCGACCAAGCTGCCCGACGGCAACGTCAAGCTCCCCGACGATGTCCCGGCCCTGCCGGAGAACGCCGCCAAGCTGCCGACCGACCCGGGCGAGCCGGCCCGCTACTTCGACGGCGACGGCAACCTGCTGGACGAGCACGGCAACACCGTCCAGCATGCTGTCGATGCGCCTCAGCGGCTGGGTGACTCCAACATCAAGCCGACCGAGATGTCCCATGTGGACAGCCCGGTCAAGGAACCGGCTCTCGTCGGAGAGGGCTCGCGTGCCCTGGACGATGCCGGCCGTACTGGTGACAGCGCCGCCCGTGAAACCACGCACTCCACCGGGGCTTCGGCTGACCGGGGCGCTTATGCCCAGCCTGTCCATAGCGGCCACTCCGGTGACGGAACGGTGCATGGCGGGGATCATGCCTCTGATGCCGGGCGCGCCACCGGTCACACGCCCGACGGGCCGCATGCACACGGCCCGGACGGCCATCATCCCCCCTCCGACGAGCACGTGGGCAGCGACCACACGCCTGACGGCAGCGGAAGGCACGCACCTGACGGCGGTGCGGATCACGTACCTGACGGTCACGACGGCTCGCATCCTTCGGAACCGGTCGACGCCTTCGGGCGGGACGCAGCCGACATGGGCACCCGACGAGGCTACGAAGCCCGAGTCGCGCCTGAATCCACGATTCCGGCACCGCCCAAGGAGCCCGGTGATCTGGTCCTGTCCACCGGTGACCCGGTCTACTTCAGGGAGGGTAGGACGGCTATCGGCTACGACAGGAACACCCGAGTCAATTTCGACTACGTGAAGCCCCTCGACGGATATCACGACGTGGTCGTACATGGAAACAACCAAGGCTTCTTCGAGCCTGGCCGGGTCAATGAGGCCGGAGCTGGCTTCCCCGCGGGGGACACTCATCCGACGCACATCGCTGATGCGATTCGTGCCAATCCGAGTTACGACGGGGGCCCCGTGCGACTGGTGTCGTGCCACACCGGCACGGTTGCTGAGGGCGCGCTGGACATCCCCGCTGCCCAGTCCGTCGCCAATGAACTGGGAGTCCCTGTGATGGCTCCTACGAACAAAGTCGGCGTGAGCGGCAGGCTGGGCCCCGGGCAAACCCCGACAATCTTCGGTGGGGGATACTGGCGGACGTTCCTGCCCATGGTGCGCTGACAGAAGGTGACTAGCATGCAGATCGCGGACTTCTTCGAGGAGCTCTGGGCGCCCTCGTTCGGAACGCCGGTGGGGAGCGTACGGGATTTCCTCTCTCCCGTACCTTACGAAGACGCTAAGAAAATCACGGAGTACCTACTGGCGGGGCATGAGATCTTCAGCGTCATGGGTTCCTCCGAAGACGTTCTGGGATCCGGGGAGACCGTATTGGGGGGTGATTCGATTCTCTCCGACGGAGAGTGGCTCTGGCGAGGTGACCTCTGGTTCTACGTCTGGACCCACCACGTGAAACTCCCTGACCAATTCCTCGCGCGCATCCGGGAGAATGACTACTTCATGCCGGCGGAGGATGAGCCGCAGTTGGTGGAAATCGCGAAGTATGTTCAGGCCAGGCTGTAGCGGACGCGTCTGTGGCCTCCGTTGATCGACGACGTTCCACGGCCGGTGAGGCCGCACAGCGGCGCGAGCCGCCGAAGAGCTGGTGGAGATGGCGCTCGAGATGCTCAAGGATGACGTCATGTCGTCGAAGGCCGCACCGGTGTCCGTAGCGGGTGTCGATCTGCCACGCGTCGTTCTGGAGAAGTGCAACAGTGGACTGGTGCGGCGGCTGGGACAAGGCGAACAGTCACCGGCGGTCGCGTGCTCTGCTCATGCGGGAGTACCTGCGCCGTGCGGCTCTCTGGGCGCGTGAGTACGGTGCCGAGGACGAGTGGCCGTTCTTCGACATCACCGAGCGCGCCGCCCCTGGCTTCGAGGTTCTCCGAGGACGGTTTCCGGAGGCGGGAAGAGCGCCGGTGGGACGACGAGGGGCGGCTCACGGAGGACTGGCGCACGGACCGCTGACGGAGCGGTCAGAGGGCGAGCACCAGGCGGGGACCGTGGGAGCGGGACACGCAGATGAGCATGGTGTCGCCCGCCGCGCGTTCCGCGTCCGTGAGGAGGTGGTCGCGGTGGTCGGGGGTGCCGGACAGGACCTCGGTCTCGCAGGTGCCGCAGGTGCCCGCACGGCACGAGGAGAGCACCTGTACGCCGGCCTCCTCCAGCGTCTCCAGGATCGAACGCCCGGGCGGTACGCGGACGGTGCGCCCCGAGTCGGCCAGCTCCACTTCGAAGGAAGGGCCCTCGGCGGGCGCCGGGCGGAAGCGTTCCACGTGCAGTGAGTCGGCGGGGAGTCCCGCCGCCCGGCACTGTTCTTCGGTGGCGGCGAGCAGCGCTTCGGGGCCACAGGCGTACACGTGGGTGGCCGTGTCCGTGTCCGTGGCCGTGTCGGCGGGCCGTAGGTAGCCCGCCAGGTCCAGGAGGCCGTGCTCGTCCTCGGGGCGCAGCGTGACGCGCTCCCCGTAGGCGGAGAGCCGGTCGGCGTACGCCATCGAGGCGCGGGTCCGGCCACCGTAGAGCAGCCGCCAGTCCGTCCCGGCCGCCTGTGCGCGGGCGATCATGGGCAGCAGCGGGGTGATGCCGATGCCGCCGGCGAGGAAGAGACAGCGGGCGGCAGGGCCGGCCGGGGGCTCGAAGGGGAAGTGGTTGCGGGGCGCCGAGACGGTGACCGTGTCGCCGGCCGCGAGCCGGTCGTGCACGTACGCGGAACCGCCCGTGCCCGCGGTCTCACGCAGCACCGCGACCCGCCACTCGGTCCGTTCTGCCGGGTCGCCGCACAGGGAGTACGAGCGGGCCAGGTCCGGCGTCAGGTGGAGGTCCAGGTGGGCGCCGGGGGTCCAGGCGGGCAGCGCGCCGCCGTCCGGGCGGCGCAGCGACAGCTCGCACACGCCCTCGGCGACGGTCCGCTTGCCCGCGACGAGGAGTCCGAGGAGGGCGTCACTCATCGGGCCGCCCCCGCTTCCGGCGCGACCGCCACAGCGGCCGTCGCCGCGCCCGGCACCCCGGCCGCCGGCGCGCCCTCATCGCGCTTCGCCGAGCGGGCGATCATCCGTTCCAGCACCCGGCGCGCCGCGAGTCCGCCCGCGTCGATGCCGATGCTCAGCTCCTGGACCCGGCGGCCTTCTTCCTCGGCCGTGACGCGCTCCAGGATGTCCAGCGCCGTCACGTCCTGAAGGACGACGGTGCGGTTGAAGTCGTGAAGGAAGGCGCTGACGCCCTCGTCCTCACGGGCGAAGTCCCGCGCCACCAGCCAGAAGTCGTAGGTCGTGGTCTCCGTGGACGGCGTGATGGCGTACGCGACCTCGGTGTGGAAGGCGTCCGGGTCGCTGCCGTCGGCGCCCGGTACCGAGCCGACCGGCGCGATGCGGCTGTGCAGCAGGTACAGGCAGGGCGCGTGGTACTCGATGTCCTGCCATCGGCTGACGCGGCCCTTCAGGCCCGTGGAGTCGGCGTAGAAGGGCGGGCACTCGGCGTCGTCCATGTGCCGGCTCACCCGGACGATGCCGCGCTCCTCGTCGGCCTCCGTGGTGATCGGGGTGGCGGCGACCTCCGGGGTGCCGATGTACCCGGCGTGCAGAAACGTCTCGTGCGAGAGGTCCAGGAGGTTGTCGACGAGCAGGCCGTAGCGGGCGTTGAGCGGTTCCATGCCGCGGACGACCGTCCAGGCGGGGTCGGCGAGCCAGGGGGCGCGCGGTACGGCGGACACGTCGGCGCGCGCCGGGTCGCCGATCCACACCCACACGAACCCGTCCAGCTCGGCGAGCGGGTACGAGGTGACGCGCGCGGTGCGCGGCACGCGGGTCTGGCCAGGTACGGAGACGCAGGCGCCGGCCCGGTCGTAGGTGAAGCCGTGGTAACCGCAGACCAGCCGGCCGTCCTCCAGCGTGCCTTCGGAGAGCGGGTAGCGGCGGTGGACGCAGCGGTCGGCGAGCGCGACGGCGTGGCCGTCCGGCGTGCGGTAGAGCGCCATCGGCTCCCCGCAGACCGTACGGGCGAGGATCTCCTCGCCGCCGACCTCGCTGCCGTACGCGGCGACGTACCACTGGTCGCGGGCGAACGCGGTGGGAACGGGCATGACATGGCCTCCTCGACGCACAGCCGTCCGTACCGGGGCCCGGCGGGCCCCTGCGTCCAGGAACTGTGCGACGCGCCTCGGAAGCGGGCAAGGGGCCCTTCCAGCAGCTGGAAACATGCGTGCACGGGGGTTGCGCACCGCCCGTCTCGTACGCAAGGGCCGTTTCAGGCGCGCGGACGGACGCCTCAGGCGTGCGACGGACGCTTCAGGTACGCCAGGTACGCAAGGACCGCTTCAGAGGACGGGCAGGCTGCGGGCGATGCCCTGCGCGGCGACGCGTACCGCGGGTGCCAGGAGGGCCGCGCGGCCCTCGCTCACCGGGACGACGACCGACAGCGCGGCGACCGCGCGCCCGTCCGGACCGCGTACGGGCGCCGCCACGGACACCGCGTCCATCGTGATCTGGCGCTCGCTGACCGCGACTCCGGAGGTGCGCACGTCGGCGAGGACCGACCGCAGCAGGGCCGGGTCGCCGATCGTGCGCTCGGTGAAGCGGCGCAGCGGCGCGGCGCACACCTGTGCGACCACGGAGGGCGGTGCGTACGCCAGGAGCGCGAGGCCCACGCCGGTGGCGTGCAGCGGCCAGCGCGCGCCGACCCGGGTGCGTACCCCGACTGCGGAGCGCCCCGAGATCAGCTCGATGTAGACCGTCTCCAGGCCGTCCCGCACGGCGAGTTGCACGTTCTCGTGCGTCGCCTCGTACAGGTCCTCCATGAAGGGCAGCGCGGCCTGCCGCAGCCCCACGCCACGCCGCGCGAGCACGGCGATCTCCCACAGCCGCAGCCCGATCTCGTACCGGCCGTCCGCGCGGCGCTCCAGCGCGCCCCAGTCCGTCAGCTTGCCCGCGAGCCGGTGCGCGGTGGCCAGCGGCAGACCGGCCCGGCGGGCCAGCGCGGTCAGGGTCAGGCTCCGGTGCGCGTCGTCGAAGGCACCGAGCAGCGCGAGCACCCGGTCGGCCGCCGACCGCTCGGGACCGCGGCGCCCGGGCGGCCCGGCCTGCGGGTCGAGCAGGGCCATCCGCCTCCACCTCAGGTCGGTCCGTACGTGCGCCGTGAGCATAGGTGAAAGCCGGACGGCCGCCCAGAGGTCCGCCGGAGCCGGGCGGTCCACCCCGCGGGAGGTCGCGTCGGGGCGCCCGCCGGGCTCTGAGAGAGTGGGGGCATGAGCACTGCGCATACCGGTACGGGCCAGGCGCCCGGTCGTACGGGCCACGCGCCCGGCCACGTCGTCGTGATCGGCGGCGGCATCTCGGGGCTCGCCGCGGCGCACCGCGCGCTCGACGGCGGCGCGCGGGTGACCGTACTGGAGGCGTCCGGCCGGCTCGGCGGCAAGCTGAAGGCCGGCGCGGTCGCGGGCGTACCGGTCGACCTCGGCGCCGAGTCCATGCTGGCCAGGCGCCCGGAGGCGGTCGAGCTCGCGCGGGCCGTCGGCCTCGGCGACCGGCTGCAGCCGCCGACCACGGCCACCGCGTCCCTCTGGACGCGCGGTGCCCTGCGCCCGATGCCCAAGGGCCACGTCATGGGCGTGCCCGGGGGGCGGCGCCGCTGGCCGCCTCCGGAGTGCTCTCCGAGGCCGGCCTCGCGCGCATCGAGGAGGACGCGGAACTGCCGCGCACCGAGGTCGGCGAGGACGTGGCGGTCGGCGCGTACGTCGCCGAGCGCCTGGGCCGTGAGGTCGTCGACCGGCTCGTCGAGCCGCTGCTGGGCGGGGTGTACGCGGGCGACGCGTACCGCATCTCCATGCGGGCCGCCGTCCCGCAGCTCTTCGAGGCCGCGCGTACGCACCGCTCTCTGACGGAGGGCGTACGGGCCATTCAGGCGCGCTCGGCGGCCACTCAGCATCAGACCGGGCCCGCTGCCTCCGGGCCGGTCTTCATGGGCATCGACGGCGGCATCGGGACGCTGCCGGGCGCGGTCGCCGACGCGGTACGGGCCAAGGGCGGCGGGATCCTCCTGAACACGGCCGTGGAGGAGGTGCGGTGGCGCGGCGACGACGGCTGGGAGGTCCGTGTCGAGGACCGCGTCATGGCGGCCGACGCGGTCGTACTGGCCTGCCCCGCGCCCGCCGCCGCCCGCATCCTCCGGCACGACTGCCCGGCCGCCGCCACGGAGCTGGACGGCGTCGAGTACGCCTCCATGGCGCTGGTCACCATGGCCTTCCGGCGTGCCGACGTCGAGGGGCAGCTCACCGGCAGCGGCTTCCTCGTGCCGCCGGTCGACGGCCACAAGATCAAGGCGGCGACGTTCGCCGCCAACAAGTGGGGCTGGATCGACGCCGCCGACCCGGACCTCTTCGTGCTCCGCACCTCCGTCGGGCGCCACGGGGACACCGCCGACCTGGCCCGTGAGGACGCCGAGCTGGTCGACCTCTCGCTGCGCGACCTGGGGGAGGCGGTGGGCCTGGCCGCCCGGCCCGTCGACACCACGGTCACCCGGTGGAACGGCGGCCTGCCGCAGTACCCCGTCGGCCACCTGGAGCGGGTGGCGCGCATCCACGAAGCCGTCGGCCGGCGCCCCGGCCTCCGGGTGTGCGGCGCGCTCTACGAAGGCGTCGGCATCCCGGCCTGCATCGCGAGCGCCAGGAAGGCCGCCGACGCCGTACTGGCCACCCTGATGCCGCGCGACGCGGCGACCCCGGCGCCGGGCACCCCGGCGGGCGAGTGAGAATGGACGACATGACTGACGCCACCCCTGGGCCCGCGCCCGAGAAGACCCCGAACGCCGGCAAGAAGGCGAAGGACCTGAACGAGGTCATCCGCTACACCCTCTGGTCGGTGTTCAAGCTGCGTGCCGCCCTCCCGGAGGACCGCAGCGGCTACGCCGAAGAGGTCGACGAGCTGTTCGAGCAGCTCGCCGCCAAGGACGTCGTGGTCCGCGGCACGTACGACGTGTCCGGTCTGCGCGCCGACGCCGACGTGATGATCTGGTGGCACTCGGAGAGCTCGGACGCGCTCCAGGAGGCGTACAACCTCTTCCGCCGCACCAAGCTCGGCCGTGCCCTGGAGCCGGTCTGGTCGAACATGGCGCTGCACCGCCCCGCCGAGTTCAACAAGTCGCACATCCCGGCCTTCCTGGCCGACGAGCAGGCGCGTGACTACGTCAGCGTCTACCCGTTCGTGCGCTCGTACGACTGGTACCTCCTGCCCGACGAGGACCGCCGCCGGATGCTCGCGGACCACGGCAAGATGGCCCGCGGCTTCCCGGACGTGCGCGCCAACACCGTGCCGTCCTTCTCGCTCGGCGACTACGAGTGGATCCTCGCCTTCGAGGCCGACGAGCTGTACCGCATCGTCGACCTCATGCGTCACCTGCGCGGCTCCGAGGCGCGGCTGCACGTCCGCGAGGAGGTCCCGTTCTACACCGGCCGCCGCAAGCCGGTGTCGGAGCTGGTGGCCGGTCTGGCCTGACCGGCCCCAAGGGCGCTCCAGGGGGCACCGGGGGCACGTTCACCGAGGGCGTGCCAGGGCTCACTTCTCACCGGGCTCGGGCTCCGCGTGCGGCGCGCAGGACGCGTCGTCCGCCGGGACCCGCCCGGTGAGCAGGTAGTCCTCGGTGTACTTGTTCACGCAGTCGTTCTTGCTGAAGGCGATGCCGTGCGTGCCCGCGTCGCGCTCGGTGACCAGCTTCGACCCCGCCAGCCGCCGGCGCAGCTCCAGCGCGCCCGCGTACGGCGTGGCGCCGTCCCGCTCCGCCGCCAGCAGCAGTACGGGGGGCAGCGCCCCGGGGACCGTACGGACGTCCAGCGGGCGCCGGTGCTCTTCCTGCGCGGAGCGCGGCCAGAAGGCGCAGGGCAGGTTCAGCCAGGCGTTGTCCCACGTCTCGAAGGGCGCGATCTGCGCCACCATGGTGTTGTCGCGGTCCCACGTGGCCCAGTCCCGCGGCCAGGCGGCGTCGTTGCACTCCACGGCCGCGTAGACCGCGTCGCCGTTCTCGTCCGACACCGCGTCCGCCGGGTCCGGCGCCGCCTGCGCGATCAGCGGCTTCGGGTCGCCCTTGAGGTACTTGGCCAGCGCCGCCGCCCGGATGGGCCAGTAGTGGTCGCTGTACCCGGCCGTCAGGAAGGCGGACTGGAGTTCCGCCGGGCCGACCTTGCCGCCCGCCGGCTTGCGCCGCAGCTGTGCGGCCGCCCGGTCGTACGACCGGCCGACCGCCTCCGCCGTCGTCCCGAGGCGGTAGGTCTTGTGGTGCTTGGCCACCCAGGTGCGCCAGTCCTTCCAGCGCCTCTCGAATGCGATGTTCTGTTCGAGGTTGTTGCGGTACCAGACCTTGTCCGGGTCCGGGTTCACGACGCTGTCGAAGACCATGCGGCGCACGTGCCCCGGGTAGAGCGTCGCGTACACCGCTCCCAGGTAGGTGCCGTACGACGCGCCCATGAAGGTGAGCTTCTTCTCGCCCAGTGCGGCCCGCAGCATCTCGAGGTCACGCGCGTTGTTCAGCGTGTCGTAGTGCTTCAGTGCCGCCCCGGCCCGGCGCGCGCAGCCCTCGGCGTACTCGCGCGCCTCCTTGATCTTCCGCTGCTTGAAGCGCTCCGAGGGATGCACCGGGTTGTCCGAGGGCGCCTCGGCGGCCGCCTTCTTCGGGTCCTCGCAGGACAGCGGGGCCGACCGGCCCACCCCGCGCGGCGCGTAGCCCACGAAGTCGTACGCCCTGGCCGTGCGGCGCCACTCGGGCAGCTCGGCGTACAGGGGGAAGGCCATCGCGCTGCCCCCGGGGCCGCCGGGGTTGTACAGGAGCGCGCCCTGCCGCTCCTTCTCGGGGCCGGTGGCGCGCCGCCTGCTGACCGTGAGGTCGATCTTCTTGCCCTCGGGGTGTGCGTAGTCCAGGGGTACGCGGACCTTGCCGCACTGCACGCCGGACGGCAGGTGCTCCACGGCGGGGCAGCGGCCCCAGGAGATCTTCGCGGGCGTGGGGGCGGGTGCGGGTGCGGGTGCAGGAGCTGGCGCGGCTGCGGGGAGCCCGGCCGCCGGAGCGGCTGCCAGGCTGCCCAGAACCAGTGACCCGATGGTGCCGAACAACGCTACTGCCTTCACAAGCCGTCCCTTCGTGGGTCACCGTGCCGCCTCCGAATGGCGTCACCGGGTGTGACAAAAGGGATACTTGAGCGGGGGTTTGACGATGTAAAGCACCGGGCGCCGGTGTCGGAAGGGATGCCCCGGAAGAGACCGCAAGGGGGCGCGCGGTGGGTGCCTCGAGGCCACCGCACGCCCGGACGGGGCATCCCGTCCCCTCGCCGTGCTACCCGTGGGACGAGCCGGCGCGGCCTTCGGAGCCGGCGCGCCCCCCGGAGCCGGCGCGGCCCGCAGGATTCTCACGGCTCCCGGGGCCGCCTACTCCCTCCCGCTCGCCGCGGCCCTCACGCCCTTGGCCGTTCTCACGCCCTTGGCCGTTCTCACGGCCCGCGCCGTTCCCACGTCCGTCGCCGTTCCCGCGGCCGTCACCCTCCCCACGTCCGTTGCCCTCCCCGCGGTCGGAGGCCTGTGGCGGAGGTGCCGAGGCGGCCGGCGGCAGGGGGTACGTCGCGGACGGCGTGGCGGCCTCGGGCACTGCGGGCGGCGCCGACGGCGCGGCGGCGGGCGGCGGCGGTACGGGGGCGGGCGGTGCGGGCGTGGGCGCGGCCGGCGGCGTCGGCGAGCCGGTGGCCTGCGTGTCCCGGGCGATGCTGTCGAAGTCCACCACGCCGGTGCGTTCCAGCACGGTGATGTGGTCGAGCACGGTCGTGTTGGCGGCGTCCGCCAGCCCGCGGACCAGCGAGTTGCGGGTGGTCGCACGGACCTGGGCGACGACCGTGAAGACCTTGCCGTGGGCCAGCCGCAGGATGTTGGCGAACTTCCGGTCGTACTCGGTGCCGCGCACCGCCTCCAGCTCCGAGAGCCAGCCCCGCTGCTGGGCGTTGGGCTGGTTGGGCAGGTCGACATCGAGCTGCGCTGCCACCTGCCGTACGTTCCGGTCGAGTTCCTCGTGGCCGGTCACGAGGTGCTCGCCCGCGGTCCGTACGGCCTTGGTGGTGCCGCGTTCCTGCGCCTGCTGTCCGGCGGGCAGCTCCCACAGCCCGGCCAGCCGGACCTTGTTGACGAAGTCGCGGTCGAGGGCGGACAGCGGGCCGAAGCGGGTGGCCACGGTGCCCGCGTTGATGTCGGTGCCGGCCGCCGACAGTCCGGCGAAGGACAGGATGGGGAAGAGCAGTGCGGCTGCCGTCGCGACGAGTGCGGCGACGACGAGACCTGTTCCGGTGACGGATCGCATGGTGCCTCCTGGTGCGGTCCCGCACGCTAATCCGGCCGGTCCCGCCCGCACCCCGCGTTCCTCGAAGCCCGGCTCAACGGACGTCGAACGTTGGTACGTTGACTGGTTTCCGGGCCCGCCGCATACGAGGCCGGACCGACACACTGCATACGGGGCGGACCGGCTCACCGCATACGGGGGCGGACCGGCCCCGCATACGGGCAGCGATCCCGCTGCGCCAGGGGCCGTCGGCCCGCCGCATACCGTGTGCTGCGCGCGCCGCCCTTGGAGGCCGTGCGTACACCGTGCCCTCGAAGGGGTGGCTCAGCCGCTGGAGCCCCCGCAGGACGAGCCACCGGAGGAGGAGCCGCCGCCGCACGAGGAGCCGCCCGTCCCGCTGCCCGAGGCGGAGCCGCCGCACGAAGAGCCGCCGCAGCCCGTACCGCCCCCGGAGGAGCCGCACCACATCCCGCCGGTGTCTCCCGCGGCGCTCCAGCCCGTTCCCGCCCCTGTTCCGGACGAGGCCACCGCGGCGGCGGCCGCGGTCCCTGCAGCGGCCCGCTGTGCCTCCAGCAGGTACTCGCGCAGCACCTGGTCCGTCAGCAGCGCCGCACCCCCGACGGCCACGGCGAGCGCGGCGGGCCGGCCCGCCGGGCCGGCGGCGGCCGCCCTGTTCGCGGTGCGGAAGCGCTTCAGGGCGCGCTTCCCGGTCTTCGTGATGCGGCGGCGTACGGCATTCCGGCACAGCGTGCCGATGAAGATCCCGGCGAATACCGCGGGCGTCACCTTGAGCACGAACGGCAGGTTCTGCGGGTACTGCGGAGCACCGTCGTCCAGCGCGCCGGTCACCGACTGGAAGATGCCGAGGAAGAAGACGCCCATGCACGCGCCGATCTGCAGCCGGGCCAGCTGCCGCCACGGCCGGCCGGCCTCCGGGCGGCGCAGCAGACCGCGGTCCGCCAGCCGGTCGCCGATCTGCTGGACGGCCGCGCTGCGCATGACCGTGGGGCGCAGCCGCGCCAGTGAGCCGCCCGGCGTCCGCGCGAGCGCTTCCAGGACCGCGGACTCGACCGGGTCGTGCGAGACGGCCGGGCGGCGCGCGGTGACCGTGCCGGGGCCGCCGATCACCAGCCTGCCGTCGCCATGCATCCCGGCGATCGCCGCGTCGGCGACCCGGCCGGGACCGCCGGCGAGAAAGGCGTTCTCCCAGAGGTCGTGCGAGGGCACGTCGACGAGCACCGTCCGGGGGGACGGCGTGGCGCGGCGGGTGTGGACCGTACCGGCGATGAGCACCACTGAGGAGGCGGCGACGGCCAGGTACACCAACTGCGCGAAGGACAACGTGATTACCTCCCACTCCGGGGTCTGTCGACATACTCCACCCGCGAGGCACCTTCCGGCACGTTCAGGGGCCCGCTCCGGCCGCCGCCCGCCGCGCCGCCCCCGGGCCGGGGCAGCAGGCCGGTGAGCGTGCGGGCCAGCCGGGCCAGCCGCGCGGCGGGACGGTCCGACGGCGGGGTGGGGCCCGCGCGCTCGCGCCACCACTGTGTCAGCTCCCGCCGCGCGGCGGGATGCGCCGGCAGGCCGAGGGCGAGCAGATGACCGGCGAAGTCCAGCGCGTCGCGGCGGTGGCCGCCGCGCATCGGCCGGCCCTGCGCGTAGTCCAGGAAGGCGGTGCGGTAGTCCGCTCCGAGTATGCCGGGCAGCTCCGGCGCCACCGCGGCGACCACGTCAGCGCGCTTGCCGGCCAGCGCGCGCCGCTGCACGGACAGCCGCTCGGTGTCGAACCCCGCCGGGTCGGGTCCGTCCGCCACCAGCGCCGCCAGCAGCTCTTCCTGTGCCGCGGCCAGCCGCAGCCGCGCCGCCTCGGTGCCTTCAGGAGCGGGTGTTCCCCGCTCGCCGGGCCGCATCTCAGGCAGTCGCTCGGGCATGGGGCGCGGCCTCCTTCACGACGGCTCGGACGGCGTCCAGTTCGGCGGCGAGTTCGTCCACGGGAGGGAAGTTCTCGTCGCGCTCCAGGAGGACGCCCGGCGGACTGACGCGGGCGCACAGCTCGGCCAGTACGTCCAGGACGGGCTGCGTCACGGGGTGCGCGTGGCTGTCGTGCCACACCCCGTCCCGTTCGAACCCGCCCGCGACGTGCACGTACGCGATGGCCTCGACGGGCAGCGCGTCCAGGGCGGCCGCCGGGTCCTCGCCCCGGTTCACCCGGTTGGTGTGCAGGTTCGCCACGTCGATGAGGAGCCGCACGCCGGTCCGCTCGACGAGTTCGGCGAGGAACTGTCCTTCGGTGAGCTCCTCGCCGGGCCAGTTGACGAGCGCCGCGATGTTCTCCAGGGCGAGCGGGACCGGCAGCGCTTCCTGCGCGATGCGTACGTTCTCGCACAGCACGTCCAGTGCGTCGTACGTCCGGGGCACGGGCAGCAGGTGCCCCGCCTCCATGCGCGGCCCGCCGGTCAGCTCGCCGCCGGCCCGTACGAAGGCGATGTGCTCGGTGACGAGAGGCGCGGCGAGGGCTTCGGCGCGCTCGGCCAGCGCGGCGAGCCGCCCGGCGTCCGGCCGCTCGGCGCCGCCCAGCCCGAGCGAGACGCCGTGCGGGACGACGGTGGTGCCCCGCGCGCGCAGCGCTTCGAGAGCGGGCGGGAGATGGCCGGGGCAGACGTTCTCCGCGACGACCTCGACCCAGTCGATGCCGGGCAGGCCCGCGATCCCGTCGGCGATCTCGGGCCGCCATCCGATACCGGTGCCCAGCCGGACCCGGTTCTCCCGGCGGGCCCGCCGCTCCCGGTCTTCCGTATGCCCGGTACGCCCTGGCTGCTCCATCGTTCCCCCTACGCTCCGACTCCCGGGTGTTTCCGTACTCATCACCCCTCTGAGGAGGACGAACCGTCCACGCACCGGGTTCAGAGCCGGATCTGAGCTTTTCCCGGCCTTTGCGCGGCGTACGAATGCGCAGCGCACGAACCGGTGGGCGTAAGGAACGGTACGTGCTCGGCGGGGCCCGGCCGGCCGCGGGCTCACCGCCGGGTGAACTCCGGCTGGGTCACCATGTCGACCCGGGTCGCGCGCCCGAGAAGGGCCACCTCCCGGAACTGCCACAGCAGCGCACCGGTCGGCGCGTGGATCACCATCCCCGGGCGCAGCGGCATCTGGAGCAGCGGTCCGCCGTCCGGAGCCGTGGCCCACCGCGGCAGGTCCGGCTTCATCAGCCGCCGCAGCGGTACGTGGTGCAGCGACTGGACCTCCTTCGGGTCGGGCCGCGGCCGTACGGGTCCGCGGGGGATCACGACCAGCGGCGTGATGACGAACCCGGAGTCGGTACGGAAGTCGTCCAGCAGCCCGGCGACCTCCCCGGGGCCGGCCTCGACGGCGGTCTCCTCGGCCAGTTCCCGCAGCGCAGCCGTCTCCGCCGTCTCCGCCTCGTCCAGGCGGCCGCCCGGGAGTGCCCACTGTCCGGCGTTGCGGCCGCGTGGCGCCCGCTTGATGACCAGGACGTGTGGTTCGTCGCGGAACGGGACCACGGTGAGGCAGACGGCGGCGCTGCGTACGCCCTCCGGTACGGGCACCTCGCGCCGCGCGAACGCCGCCAGGTTGGCGCGCAGCGCGGCTTCGAGCCGGGACGGATCCGCGAGGTCCGCTTCCTTCAACGTCGACATCGGCATCGTCACGATGTACCACGCCCGGACGCCCGTTCCCACCCCTCTGTGGACGTTCACCGGCCCCTTCTGGCGTAGCCGCACTCGCTCTTGCCCCGCCCCGCACGCGCCTGGTCCCATGGGTGAGGGGCGGGTCCCGCAGTGCGGCGGTCTCCCGCCGGAGGCGAGTCCCGCAAGGGGTGATGTCCGTGAAGCTGACACCGGACGACCCCGACCGGCTCTTCCTCCCTCCGGACGACGACCTCGCGCCGAACCGTCCGGGCGAGATCCTGCGCACCTTCCTCGCCGAACACCCCTTGGACGGCCCCGCGCTCCTCGGCGCCCGGTTGCTCGGCCGCCGCCCCGTGCAGGACGACTGGCGGCGCCGGCTTGCCGCGGAGAGCGCGGTGGGCGCGGAGCTGGAGCGGCTGGGCCGCGGCGGCTGGCACGTGCTGCACTCCCTGCCGCTGCCGCCCGGCAGCGAGATCAGCCATCTCCTCATCGGGCCGGGCGGCGTCTTCTGCCTCGCCACGGAGCCGGTACGCGGCGCGCGCGTACGGGCCGACGCCACCGACGTGCGCCCGGGGCGCGGCAGGCGCCCGCAGCCGTACGTGCGCAGGGCCCGTCAGCGTGCCGTGCGCGCGACGTACGCGCTGTCCCGCGGCTGCGGCTTCCCGGTGTCCGTCCGCCCCGTGCTCGTCCTCGTAGGCCCCCGCCACGTCGAACGGCTGCCGGAGCCGCAGGAGGCGGACGCGGCCACCGAGCCGGAGGTACGCCTCGTGGCCGGCGCGCAGGCGGTCATGGCGCTCGGCGCGCTCGGCGGCGTCCTGGCCCCCGCGACCGTCGAGCGGATCCACACGGTGGCCCGCAACCGACGCACGTGGAACGGGCTGTGAGGACACCTGGACGGCCCCTCCGGGCCGTGCCCGGCGCCGGGGCCGCGTGAGGTCCCGAGGCCGCCTACCGCAGCGCCGGGTGGTCGGCGACGACCGTGCAGGAACCGGGAGCGATCTCCGTGAAGCCCGCGTCGCGGACGACGGGGAGGCCGCTGCGGGTCAGGTCCGCCCAGTGGTCCGGATCCGCCGTCCGCACGGACAGCGGGAAGCCCGCCGCCCGCCAGGCGTCCCGCTCGGCCCCGGACAGCTCCCACCAGGCGAGCTGCGCACCGTGGCCCGCCTGGGCCATCGCCTTGCCCGCCGACATCTCCAGCTCCGGGCTCAGCCACAGCACCGGACCGTCCGGACCGGGCGCGGCCGGCGGCTCCGGGCCGTCCAGCTCCGTCCCGGAGACCTGGAGCCTGGCCAGCTCCTTGGGCCAGCCGTCCAGCGGCACCGGCGGGAAGACGCGCACCTCGGCGGAGCCGCCGCTGACCGTGATGCCGGGCAGTGCCTCGGCGCGGCGCCACTCGGCGCCCCGTGCCCGGCGCACGACCTTGCGGATGCGGGCGTCCTGCCAGTCCCGTACGGCAGCGGCCCACTCGCCCGCACCCTGCGCACGCGCGTCCGAGAGCAGTGTCAGCACCGCACGCGCGGCCGTCTCCAGCGCGTCCGTACGCGCCGGCGGTGCGGTCTTCTCCAGGCGGACGACCAGCGGCAGCACGAACTGCGGCGCCGCGTCGCGGTCGGTCTCCGCACGGCGCGGAGCGGCGGACGGCGTCCCGCCGTCCGCCCCTGCGGGGGTGTCCGGCGCGTCCGGGGTGCCCGGGGTGCTGGTGCTGCTCACGGTGGTCTCGGTGTTGCTCACGTCGTCAGTCTGCCAGCCGCCACCGACACTCCCGCCGGGAGCCCGCGCCGCCCGCGGCCCGCCGTCCGGCGGGACGGCCTTGGCGGAGCGCAGCGTTCCGGGTGATCATCCTCGTCATGCAGAGCGAACTCTTCTCGTCCGAGAACTTGGTCACGCCGGCCACCGCCCCCGGTATGACGCTGCAGAACGCCAAGTCGATCAAGTACGCGGTGGACGGCGAGTGCTACGCGCGCCAGGGCTCCATGGTGGCCTTCCGCGGCAACCTCCAGTTCGAGAAGCAGGGCCAGGGGGTCGGCAAGTTCCTCAAGCGCGCGGTCACCGGCGAGGGGCTGGCCCTGATGGCCGTGCGCGGCCAGGGGGAGGTGTGGTTCGCCCACGAGGCGCAGAACTGCTTCATCGTCGACCTCGCCCCCGGTGACAGCATCACCCTCAACGGCCGCAACGTCCTGTGCTTCGACGCCACCCTGTCCTACGAGATAAAGGTCGTGAAGGGCGCCGGGATGACCGGCGGCGGGCTCTTCAACTCCGTGTTCACCGGCCACGGCCAGCTCGGCGTGATGTGCGAGGGCAACCCGATCGTCATCCCCGTCAGCCCGCAGCTGCCGGTCTTCGTCGACACCGACGCGGTGGTCGGCTGGAGCGCGGCCCTGAACACCTCGCTGCACCGCTCGCAGAGCGTCGGGTCGATGATCCGCGGCGGCTCGGGCGAGGCCGTGCAGCTGCGCCTGGACGGCGAGGGGTTCGTGATCGTACGTCCGAGTGAGGCCAAGCCCGCCCAGGCCTCGAACGGCTGAGGCGCGGACACCGGCCCGGAGGCGGACACCGGCATGAGGCTGCACAAGGTGGGGCGGCGCTACGGACTGCGCGGCCCCTGGGTGCTGCGCGGCATCGACCTGGAGGTGGCACGCGCGTCGCTGCTGCGCTTCGAGGGGGCGAACGGCAGCGGCAAGTCCACGCTGCTGCGCCTGCTCGCGGGGATCGACGCGCCGACCACGGGTCGCGTCACGGGGCGCCCTCGCACCGCGTACGTACCGGAGCGCTTCCCCGCCGCGCTGCCCTTCACCGCTCTCGGATACCTCAGCCACCTCGGCCGCGTCCACGGGCTGCGGGGTGCCGCGCCGGCCCGCAGGGCCACGGAATGGCTGGAGCGCTTCGGCGCGGCGGGACACGCCCGTACGCCGCTCGACGAGCTCTCCAAGGGCACCAGCCAGAAGGTGGCCGTCGCCCAGGCGCTGCTCGCCGAGCCCGAGCTGCTCGTCCTGGACGAGGCGTGGACCGGCCTGGACCGCGCCGCGCGCGGCACGCTCGACCGCGCGGTGGCCGAGCGCGTCGCGGCGGGCGGCACCGTCGTGTTCGTCGACCACGATCCGGCCCGGCTGGCCGGTGCGGCGGACGCCTGCTACCGGGTCGTGGACACCGGCCTGCTGCGGCAGGACGCGTCCCCGTACGCGCCGGACGCCGCTCCGGGGCCGCGCGTCACCGTGGAGGCGCAGGGCCCGCCCGGTGCGGTCCCGCCGCCCGGCCTTCCAGGGGCGCCGGTCACCGCACCCGGTCCGGACGGTACGACCCGGCTCACCGTGCCCGCCGCGCACTCCGACACCCTGCTGCACGCGCTGCTCACGGCCCGCCCGCCCTGGCACATCCACGCCGTGACCCCCGAAGAAGCCCGTCCCGACAGGACCGCACCGAGGCCGGATTCCCTGTGATTCCTCTGCTCCGCTACCACTTCGCGCTGCTCATCGGCGCGCACCGCTGGCTGCCGCCCACCGTCCTGTACGCCGCGTACGTGGCGATCGGCATCCGGGCGGGCGACCCGGTACTCGACGGATTCGCGTACACGGCCGCCCCGCTGCTGCCCGTGGCCGCGTGGCTGGTGCGGGCCGCGGTGACCGGTGAGCCGCCCGCCGCCCGGGTCTGCACCGCGGCGGCCGCCGGGCCCGGCCGCGCGCACCTGGCGGCCGTCGCGGCCGCCGCGCTCGCCACGACGGTGCTCGGGGCGCTCGGTACGGCCTTCACCGCGCTCGTCTCCGACCCGCACAGCGCCGATCACCGCGTCCGGGTGCCGATGGGAGAGGCGACCCTCGCCGCGGCGCTGACGGCCCTCTGCTGCGTCCTGCTGGGTACGGCCGTCGGGGCGCTGGCCAACCGGCCGGTGGTGCGCAGCCCCGGATGGGCGATCCCCAGCGGCGCGCTGGCCGCCCTGCTGCTGCTCGTCGTCGCGGTGTCGCCCGCGAACGCCGCCGTCAGCGGGCTGGTCACCGGCTCGCCGCACGGCACGGTGACCGTCCCCTGGCTGCCGCTGTGCGCCGCCGTCCTGATCGCGGCGGCGGCCGTCGCGGTGGCCTGCGCGCTCAGCTCACGGCGTGGCTGAGCGCGGCCGGGACCCGGAGCCAGGCCGTAGGCTCGGGACCATGTCGTCCGCCAGTCAGTGCCCCGCCCCCGAAGATGCGCCGTCCGCCCCCGAAGCGGAGACGCCCGCCGCCTCCGGGGGAGAGCCGTTCGCCGAGTGCGTCCTGTGCCGTGAGCCCACCGAGTACCCGGAGTCCACGCGGGGCGTCGTCCTGTGCCCGCGCTGCGAGTGGCAGGAGGCCCAGCGCACCGCCTGTTCGGGCTGACCGGACAGGCGGTGCGGATCACTCCTGACACAGGCTCTCAGGGTGACCGGGGTCAGAACGGCCCGGTCACCGCGAACGTGGTGCCCGGCGTGTAGCAGTTCACGTACATCGTGCGTCCGTCCGGCGCGAAGGTGACGCCGGCGAACTCGCCCCACTCCGGCTTCTCCGGCGTCCCGATGTTCTGCCGGCCGCGCGCCATCGGGTACACCGCGCCCTTCCGCGACACACCGAAGACGTGCTGCGCGCCGTCGCCGTCCTCGCACACCATCAGGCCGCCGCTGGGCGCCAGGCAGATGTTGTCGGGGGACTCGCCGGGCAGCTGGAGGTCCGAGTCGGGCCCGAAGACGACCACGAGTGTCAGCCGCCGCGCCTTCGGGTCGTACTTCCACACCTGCCCGTAGTGGTCGGCGGCGGAGCCCTCGTCCCGGTGCGCGAAGCTGGACACGAAGTACACGCAGGAGCCGCCCCAGTAGCAGCCCTCCAGCTTCTGGGCGTGCGTGATGCCCTTGCGCCCGAAGTCCTGGAAGCGGATGGCGGTCTGCTTCGCCAGCGGGTCCGGGACGTCCACCCATTCGATGCGGTCGAACGTCGCGCCCGTCTCCTGGATGGCGGAGAGGTCCCGTACCCCGGGGACGCGCATCGCCTGCAGCCGCCCGCCCGCGCGCAGCGAACCGATGCCGCCCATCGGCTTGTTCGGGTGGAAGCGGTAGAAGAGCCCGAAGGGCTTCTCGAAGGCGTCCTCGGTCTCGTAGACCGTGCCGTCCCGCGGGTCGACCGCGATCGCCTCGTGCTGGAAGCGCCCCATGTCCGTGAGCGGAACGGCCCCGGTGCGGCGCGGGTCGTACGGGTCGACCTCGAATATGAAGCCGTGGTCCTTGGTGTACCCCTCCTCGCCCGCCTTGAACTCGGTCTCCTCGCAGGTCAACCAGGTGTTCCAAGGGGTGGGGCCGCCCGCGCAGTTGGTGGAGGTGCCGGCTATGGCGACCCGTTCGGAGACCACGTGCTGGTGCGCGTCGACCTCGATGGCCGTACAGCCGCCCTCGCCCACCGGGTCGTACGTGAGGCCGGGCACGGTGGGCACGGCGGCACGGGACCTGCGGCGGTTCTCGTGGTTCCGCACGAGGTGGGTGTGGCCCCGGCGGCCGCGGAAGGCCGCCATGCCGTCACAGTTGCTTGGTATCCTGCCCTCTCCTGAGAGCAGCGGGTCGCCCTCCTTCGAAAGCACCTTGTAGCGGAAGCCCTTGGGGAGGTCGAGCAGACCGTCCGGATCGGGGGCCAGCGGTCCGTAGCCGTTCCGGCCCATCGGCTGGGCGCTGGCGGTGCCGGCGAAGATCTCCTGGACGGCGCCGGAGAAGACGATCCCCGCTCCCACCGCGCCGGTTCTCGCGAGGATCTGACGTCGTGTTGCGGACATGAGGCAACTCCCTGCTGGCGGACAGGTGATGTGACCGCACGTGTGTACCACGTCACAACGCCGCCGGGAACCACGCGCGTAGAGGTGGCGCGGGAAGCCGTGGCAGGGGCTCAGGCGCCCTGGCGGGGGGCGCCTGAGGTCACTTCTCCGTCAGTTGCTTCGCGTCGCGTGCCAGTGCCGTCAGACGCGAGATCGCGCGGAAGTACTTCTTGCGGTAGCCGCCCTTGAGCATGTCCTCGCTGAACAGCTCGTCGAACGGCTTGCCGGACGCCAGCACCGGCACCTCGCGGTCGTAGAGCCGGTCGGCCAGCACGACCAGCCGCAGCGCCGTGGACTGGTCCGGCACCGCCTGCACGTCGGTGAGGCACACCGCCCGAATGCCGTCGCACATCGCGCCGTACCGGCTCGGGTGCACCTTCGAGAGATGGTCCAGCAGCGCGGGGAAGCCGTCGAGCGAGGCGCCGGGCGTGGCGTACGCGACCCGGGTGACGGTCTGCTCGTCGAACGGCGCGGGCGCCTCGGGCAGGCCGCGGTGGCGGTAGTCCTCGCCGTCGATGCGCAGCGGCCGGAAGTGCGCGCTCAGGCCCTGGATCTCGCGCAGGAAGTCGGCGGCGGCGAAACGGCCCTCGCCGAGCTTGCCCGGAAGGGTGTTGGAGGTGGCGGCCAGTGCCACGCCGTGCTCGACCAGCTTGGCCAGCAGGGAGGAGACCAGCACGGTGTCGCCGGGGTCGTCCAGCTCGAACTCGTCGATGCACAGCAGGCGGTGGCCGCTGAGGGTGCGGACCGTCTCCTGGAAGCCGAGCGCGCCGACCAGGTTGGTCAGCTCCACGAAGGTGCCGAACGCCTTGAGTTCCGGGGCGGCCGGCGTGGCGTGCCACAGGGAGGCCAGCAGGTGGGTCTTGCCGACGCCGTAACCGCCGTCCAAGTAGACGCCGCGCGGCCCCTTGGGCGCCTCGGGCTTCTTCGAGAACCAGCGGCGCCTGCCCCCCGAAGGGCTCGCCGGGCCCCCGATGCTCGCCGCGAAGGAGCTGAGCACCTGTACCGCCTCGGCCTGGCTGGGCTGTGCCGGGTCCGGGATGTACGTCTCGAAGCGCGCGCTCTGGAAGCGCGGCGGCGGCACCATCTCCGCGACCAGCCGGTCGGCGGGGACGTGCGGGGCGCGCGCGGTCAGCGCGGCCGGGGCCGCGTCGTCCGGGGCGCCGGCGGCGGCCGGACCGGATATCGGAGCGGGCTGCGAGGGCGACGAGGGGTTCGAAGGCGACACAGCGCTCCAGGGTAGTCGCTGCGGAGCAGGGGCCGGACAGCTGAGCGAGGCATGTCACACGGCCGTGTCCGTGCCACACTGCGGCCTATGCGACGTCTGTTCCCTTCTCCGACCCAGTCCGCGCCGTCCGGAACCGTACCGCCCGAAGGAACCGCCGACGTGGTGGGATGCTCGCCGCCGAACGGGTACCGGGGGTGGATGGAAGACCGGGAGTGGACGCTGGACGAGCTGGCGGAGGCCTATGCGTATCCGGAGCCCGCGGAGGCTGCGCACACGGAGGCGGCACACGGATGGCTGCGCGCCAACATGGTGTCCTCCGTGGACGGCGCCGCGCATCACGAAGGCCGCTCGCAGCCGCTCTCCAGCGACGCCGACATGCGGATCTTCGGGGTGCTGCGGGGGCTGGCCGACGCGGTGGTGGTCGGCGCCGAGACGGTGCGCAAGGAGGGCTACCGGCCGGCCAAGGCGCGTGAGGCCTTCGCCGCCCGGCGGGCCGCGGCCGGGCAGGGACCGGCCCCGGCGATCGCCGTGGTGACCGCCAGCCTGGACCTGGACTTCTCGCTGCCGCTGTTCACGCGGCCGCTCGTGCCCACGGTGGTGCTCACCGGCGCGGCAGCCGACGAGGACCGCGTACGGGCCGCGCGTGCGGCCGGTGCGGAGGTGGTCTTCGTCGGGGAAGGAGCGACCGTGGACCCGGCGCGGGTCACCGGCGCGCTCGCCGGCCGGGGGTACACCCGGCTGCTGACGGAGGGCGGGCCGCGGCTGCTCGGCCAGTTCGCCGCGGCGGGCGCGCTGGACGAGCTGTGCCTGTCGCTGGCGCCGCTGGTGGCGGCGGGGGACGCGCCGCGGATCATGAACGCGCCCGGCCTGGCGGTCCCGGAACGGTTCCGGCTGGCGTCCGTGCTGGAGGACGACGGGTTCCTGTTCACCCGGTACTGCCGGCCGTGAACCGTGTCACCGCACGTCCTCGGCGTTCGGCGGAATTCGTCGTTCCGCTTAGCGTCCATTGGGCACACTGAAGGAACGAAGGCCCCGTCCCGTGGCGGGGCAGGATGGTTTCTGTCGGACCGTTCCCCGGAGCGGTCCAGTGAAGCGGAGAAGAAGGGCACGCGTCGTGTTCACGAGCGTATTGATGATCGAGAAGCCTCTCACGCCCGCGGACGTGGAGTTCGTGACCACGCTGCACGGCGACGACGAGGTCTCCTTCGTCGTCCTCATGCAGCCGCGCGGCGAGCAGGACGTCTTGCTGCGGGCCATCGACGACGTCGCCCTCGGCGAGTTCGACGAGGCGGTACGGGAGGGCGACGAGCCCGAGGGCGAGCAGGCGGAGCCGCCTGCGGAGCGGGCCCTGTCGTACACCCTGCAGCAGCTGCGGGACGCGGGCGCCGAGGCCATCGGACAGGTGGTCGAGAACCATCCGCTGGACCTGTTGCGCTCGGTCGTCGACCAGACGGGCGCCGACGAGGTGATCGTGCTGACGGCCCCGCACTTCGTGGAGGAGTTCTTCCACCGCGACTGGGCCTCCCGCGCGCGCCACAAGGTCGGCGTGCCCGTACTGAAGCTGTTCTCGCATGCTCCCGGGGAGCAGGCGGGGGAGCGGGGCGAGGCAGCCGGGGGCTGAGCGGCCGCCGGGGCCGTTGCCGGGTGCGTCTCCGGTGCCGGGTGCGTCTCCGGTGCCGGGTGCGCCTTCGGTGTCGAGTGCGCCTTCGGTGTCGGGTGCGGGTGCGTGTCCGTTGCCGGGTGCGTGTCCGTTGCCGGGTGCGGCGCCGTTTCGCCTGCGGCGGGCGGTGCCGCTGCGCGGGGCTTGGCGTTACGGGGACGGGCCTCCGCGGCAGGGGGTCCGGACTGCTTCGCTTTACGTCCGGACCCCCTACCGCTCCGGCCCGTCCCCTCCCGTCGGTGGTGGGTGGAAAGACAGGGGCCGTCGGGGTTTCCCCGAGCGGGACGTCAGGTGCCCGTCGGCGTCCTTGCGCCGATACGGCCGTCCAGGACCTCCACGACGGCGTCCACCGTCTCCAGGTGCGACCGGTCGTGCGTGACCAGCACCGTGGCCGTGGCGCGCCGGTGCGTGAGTGTGGTCAGCAGGTCCAGGACGGCCGCGCCGCGCTCCTGGTCCAGCGCGCTGGTCGGCTCGTCCACCAGGAGGACGGCCGGGTCGTTCATCAGGGCCCGGGCGATGTTGACCCGCTGGCGCTGGCCGCCCGAGAGCTGGTGCGGCCGCCGGTCCGCCTGCTCCGCCAGGCCCACCGCGGCCAGCAGCTCCTCCGCCCGTGCCGCGGCCGCCCGGGGCGACCGCCCGGCCAGGTGGGCCATCGCCTGCAACTGTTCGGCCGCGGTCAGCGCGGGCAGCAGGTTGGGCTGCTGGAAGACCATGCCGATCTTGTCGCGGCGGAGCGCGGTCAGCTTCGCCCGGCTCATCCCGGTGGTGGCCACGCCGTCGATCGTGACGGTGCCGCGGTCCGGAGCGATCAGCGTGGCGGCCACCGCCAGGAGGCTGGACTTGCCGGACCCCGAGGGGCCGAGCACGGCGGTCATCGAGCCGGCGGGCACGTGCAGCGACACCGCGTCCAGCGCGGTCAGCCGCCCGTCGCCGTCGGGGTAGGTGAGGGTGACGTCGGTCAGGTCGAGGCTCATCGGGCGCTCCACGGGGCGTTCAGGGCGGTACGGGGGCGGCGGCGGTCGCGGGGCGTCACCGGGCGCTCCCCAGGGCCGTCAGCGGGTCCACGGCGGTGATGCGGCGGATGGACAGCGCGGCGCCCACCGCACCCAGCGCGATCATGATCAGAGCGGGGACCAGAACGGTGGCCGGCTCCAGCACGAAGGGCACGGTGCCGCCGACCGCCGCGCCCACCCCGGCGGCGACGGCGGTGCCCAGGCCCGTACCGGCGACGAGCAGGACGACGGCCTGGCCGAGCGCGTCCCTGAGGAGGTAGCGCGTCGAGGCGCCGAGCGCCTTCAGTACGGCCACGTCGCCGCTGCGCTGAATGGTCCACACGGTGAAGAACGCGCCGATGACCAGCGCCGAGATGGCGAAGAGGAAGCCGCGCATCAGTTGCAGCGAGCCGTTCTCGGCGGTGAAGGAGCCGATGGCCCGAAGGGCGTCGGCGGACGTCACCGTCCGGGTACCGAGCTTCTTGTCGGCGGCCGCGAGACCGGCCGGATCGGCGTCCCGGGTGGTCAGCGCGAGGACGGTCGCGCCGCCCTGCGCCTCGGTGGCGGCCGGGCCGCCGCCCACCCGCTGCCAGTCGTCCAGGGCCGTCCACACGACGGGCGTGTGGCTGTACATCGCCTCGCCCGACACGGCGGCGACCCGCAGCCGCTGCCCGGCCAGCGTGAACCGGTCCCCGGCCCGTACGCCCAGCTCCTCGGCGGCCTTCCCGGAGAGCACGGCGGCACCGGGCACGAGCCGCTCCGCCTCGGGGGCCAGCGGGGATCCGGGACGTACCCCGAAGGCGGAGAGCGCCGCGGTCCGCGCCCCGGACCCGGCCTTCGTGGTGGCGATGCCCAGCGGCTCGGCCCGCTCCACCCCGGGTACGGAAGCCCAGCTCTCGGCGGTCTCCGCATCGATGTGCGAGTCCGTGAACGCCACGTCGTCCTTCCCGGCGGGCGCGGAGAAGACGAGGTGGTCGGCGGGGAGCGAGGTGACGGCCGAGGTGTTCTCGCGGCCGAGGCCGGCCGTCAGCCCGGACAGCAGCCCCACCAGCACGGTGATCAGCACGATGACGGACCCCATCAGGGCGAACCGGCCCTTGGCGGATCTCAGGTCTCTCCAGGCGACGAACACGGTCCTCGGACATCCTCTGCGCACGGTGCCGGGCCCGGTGCCCGGCGGCTGCTCCCAACCTCGCCGCCACAGGGGGTGCCGGGCATCGCGCCCGGGACGGCTTCACGGGGATCGAAAGGGCGCGGGACCGGTCAATCTTTCGGTTGATGCCGGAGCGCCGGGCGCCGCCTAGCCTTGAGAAGCGCCCCGTCGGCCTCCTGGGCCCGCCCCGGCACCGGTACGCCATGAAGCCCGGTACAGGTGAGCGGAGCACCGTACGAGCACACGAAGACCCGGAATGAGCACGTGAACGCGTCGTGAACCCGCACTCCCTCACCCCCGTCCTCCGTGTGCTGCGCCTCTGCCTGCATCTGCTGGTCGCCGCGCTGCTGGCGCTCGCCGCCGTCCGCGCGGTCGCCGGTCACGCGTCCGACGCGCCGGCCGTCATCGGAGCGGCCGCCGTGCTCGCCCTCGTGTACGCGCTCGGCCCCGTCCTCCCGAAGGTCTCCGCGGCGCCCGCTGCCGCCGCCCTCTGGCTCGCCGCCGTGCTGGCCGTATGGGCGTCCCTGGTCCTGCTCACCCCGGACGGCGTCTGGCTCGCCTTCCCGCTCTTCTTCGTACAGCTCCATCTGCTGCCCCTGAGGTGGGCGCTGTCCCTCGTCGCGGTCACCACCGCCGTCGCCGTCGCGGGCTTCGGGTGGCACGCCGGCACCCTCACCGTCGGTACGGTCCTCGGGCCCGCCCTCGGGGCGGCCGTCGCTGTCGCCGTCGTCCTCGGGTACCAGGCGCTGTACCGGGAGAGCGAGCAGCGGCGCCGCATCGTCGAGGAGCTGACCGAGGCCCGCAGCGACCTGGCCGCCGCCGAACGCACCGCGGGCGTCCTGGCCGAGCGTGAGCGGCTCGCCCGCGAGATCCACGACACCCTCGCCCAGGGCCTGTCCAGCATCCAGCTGCTCCTGCGTGCCGCGGAACGCTCCCTGCCCGACCGCCCCGAGAGCGCGCTCGGCCACGTACGGCACGCCCGCGAGGCCGCCGTCGACAACCTGGCCGAGGCCCGCCGCTTCGTCCACGCCCTGAGCCCGCCCGGCCTGGACCAGGACTCGCTGCCCGCCGCCCTGGAGCGGCTGTGCGCCACGACGGCGCGCGCCGGCGGTCTCGCCGTGCACTGCCACGTGTCCGGCACGCCCGCCGTGCTGCCCACCCCGCAGGAGGTCGCCCTGCTGCGCATCGCCCAGTCGGCGCTGGCCAACACGGTGCAGCACGCCGCGGCGCACCGGGCCGAGCTGACGCTCAGCTACATGGGCACCGAGGTCGCCCTCGACGTCGTCGACGACGGCACGGGATTCCGGCCCGCCGAGGTCCCGGCTCCCGGTGCGGACACCGCGGGCTCCGGCTTCGGTCTCGCCGCCATGCGCGCCCGGGCGCGGGCCCTGCACGGCACCTTCGTGGTCGAGTCGGCGCCGGGGGAGGGCACGGCCGTCGCGGTCACCCTGCCCCTCGCGCACCCGCCCGCCGCTGCCACCGCCCCGCCCGACTCCTCCGGACAGGCCCGCACATGACCGACAGAATCCGTCTCCTCCTGGCCGACGACCACCCTGTCGTACGCGCCGGTCTGCGGGCCGTACTGGAGACCGAGCCGGACTTCGAGGTGGTCGCCGACGTCCCCACCGCCGAGGAGTCCGTGACGCTCGCGGCCCGGCCCGGCATCGACGTGGTCCTCATGGACCTCCAGTTCGCCGGCGAGATGCGCGGCCCGCAGGCCACCGCCGAGATCACCGCCCGGGCCGGCGCGCCCCGGGTCCTGGTGCTCACCACGTACGACACGGACGCCGACATCCTCGCCGCGATCGAGGCCGGTGCCACCGGCTACCTCCTCAAGGACGCGCCGCCGGAGGAGCTGGCGGCCGCGGTCCGTGCCGCCGCAGCGGGGAAGTCCGCGCTCGCACCGGCCGTCGCGCTGCGCCTGATGGACCGCATGCGCGCCCCGGCCGCCGCCCTCTCGCGCCGTGAGACCGAGGTGCTCCAGCTGGTCGCCGACGGCCTGTCCAACGCGCAGATCAGCAAGCGGCTCTTCCTCAGCCAGGCGACCGTGAAGTCCCACCTGGTGCACATCTACACCAAGCTCGGGGTCGACTCGCGTACGTCCGCGGTCGCGGCGGCGACGGCACAGGGGCTGATCCGGCGCTGAGGCGGCCGGGTGGCGGGTGCCGACCGGCCGTGGCCTGGATTGTCGGTGCGGGGTGCGAGAATCGTGCCCGACCGACAAGCTGACCGGCGTCCGCCGGCCGCCCGTCCGAGCAGACCGACCAGGGAGACGTCACGATGGCACCCGGCATCCCCGCCGCGATGGACCGACCGCACTTCATCGGCATCGGCGGCGCCGGCATGTCCGGCATCGCGAAGATCCTGGCGCAGCGCGGCGCCGCCGTCGCGGGCAGCGACGCCAGGGAGTCGGCGACCGTCCTGGCGCTGCGCGAGGCCGGCGCCACGGTCCACATCGGCCATGCCGCCGAGCACCTCGCAGCGGACGCCACCAGCGTCGTCGTCTCCTCCGCCATCCGCGCCGACAACCCCGAGCTGGCCGCGGCGGCCGAGCGCGGCATCCCGGTGGTGCACCGCTCCGACGCCCTCGCCGCCCTGATGGACGGCGCCCGCCCTCTCGCCGTCGCCGGCACGCACGGCAAGACGACCACCACCTCCATGCTGGCCGTCGCCCTCACCACCCTGGGCCTGGACCCCTCGTACGCCATCGGTGGCGACCTGGACGCGCCCGGCTCCAACGCCCGGCACGGCGCGGGCGAGATCTTCGTGGCCGAGGCCGACGAGTCGGACCGCAGCTTCCACAAGTACGCGCCGGAAGTCGCGATCATCCTCAACGTCGAGCTGGACCACCACGCCAACTACGCCTCGATGGACGAGATCTACGAGTCCTTCGAGACGTTCGTCGGCAAGGTGCGCCCCGGCGGCACCCTCGTGATCTCCGCCGACCACCCCGGCGCCCGCGAGCTGACCACCCGTGTCCGTGACCGCGCGGACCTCACGGTCGTCACGTACGGCGAGGCGGACGACGCCGGCCTGCGGGTCCTGGACATCACCCCGCGCGGCCTGACCAGCGAGGTCACCGCGGAGCTCCCCACCGGTGAGCGCCTGGCCTTCACCGTCTCCGTCCCCGGCCGGCACTACGCGCTGAACGCCGTGGCCGCACTGGCCGCCGGCGTGGCCCTCGGCGTGCCGGCCGCCGACCTCGCCGCCGCCATCGGCTCGTACACCGGCGTCAAGCGCCGCCTCCAGCTCAAGGGCGAGGCCAAGGGCATCCAGGTCATCGACTCCTACGCGCACCACCCCACCGAGATGACCGCCGACCTGGAGGCGATCCGGGGCGCCGCCGCCGGCTCCCGCGTGCTCGTCGTCTTCCAGCCGCACCTCTTCTCCCGCACCCAGGAGCTGGGCCGGGAGATGGGCCAGGCGCTGGCGCTGGCCGACGCCTCCGTGGTCCTGGACATCTACCCGGCCCGCGAGGACCCGATCCCCGGCGTGACCAGCGACCTGATCGTCAAGGCCGCCGAGGCGGCCGGCGCGACGGTGGCCGCCGAGCACGACAAGACCGCGATTCCCGACGTCGTCGCAGGAATGGCCGGGCCCGGTGACCTTGTTCTGACCATGGGCGCGGGCGACGTGACGGAGCTGGGACCGGAGATCCTGGCCCGCCTCGGCGCCTGACGCGCCCCACCGGACACCCACAGGGCCGGCACACCCACCGGCCCGAAGGAGCGAGACCATGGCCTACGAGATCGACAAGCCCGACGAGCAGTGGCGCGCCGAGCTGACCCCCGCGGAGTACCACGTCCTGCGCGAGGCCGGCACGGAGCCCGCCTTCGTCGGTGAGTACACCGACACCGAGACCCCCGGCGTCTACTCCTGCCGGGCGTGCGGCGCCGAACTGTTCCGCTCGGACACGAAGTTCGCCAGCCACTGCGGCTGGCCGTCCTTCTACGACCCGAAGGACTCCGACGCCGTCGAGCTGATCGAGGACCGCTCCCACGGCATGGTCCGCACCGAGGTCCGCTGCTCCCGCTGCGGCTCCCACCTCGGCCACGTCTTCGAGGGCGAGGGCTACCCCACCCCCACGGACCAGCGCTACTGCATCAACTCGATCTCCCTGCGGCTGGCTCCGGACGAGGGCTGACCCCGGGACGGGGCCGGTGACACCAGGTATCCGGTGACACCCGGCACCGGTGACACGAGGTCTCAGTCCACCGTGCGCCTGAGCACCTTCCCCAGGTCGTACCGGACCGGCTCCTCCAGCTGGGCGTAGGTGCAGCTTTCCGGGGTGCGGTCCGGGCGCCAGCGGCGGAACTGGGCGGTGTGGCGGAAGCGCTGCCCGTTCTCCATGTGGTCGTACGCCACCTCCAGGACCCGCTCCGGGCGCAGCGGCACCCACGACAGGTCCTTCTTGCCGCTCCAGCGGCTGGGCGCGCCGGGCATCCGGGCCGACTCGTGCGCCTCCTCGTCCGCCCAGTCGGCCCAGGGGTGGCCCGCCGCCGACTCCATGCGCAGCGGCGCCAGCTCCGCCACCAGTTCCGCACGGCGCTTCGTGGAGAACGCGGCGCACACCCCGACGTGTTGCAGCGCGCCGGCCGCGTCGTACAGGCCCAGCAGCAGTGAGCCGACCACCGGGCCGCTCTTGTGGTACCGGAAGCCGGCCAGCACGCAGTCGGCCGTGCGCTCGTGCTTGATCTTGACCATGACCCGTTCGCCGGGCCGGTACGGCATGTCCAGCGGCTTGGCGAGCACGCCGTCCAGGCCGGCGCCCTCGTACTGCGTGAACCACTCAGCGGCGACGTCGCGGTCCGTGGTGGCGGGTGCGAGGTGCACGGGGGCCTCGGCGCCCCGCAGCGCTTCGGTCAGCCGGGCCCGCCGCTCCTTCTGGGGCGCGCGGAGCAGGTCCTCGTCGTCCAGCGCCAGCAGGTCGAACGCGACGAAGCCGGCCGGGGTGCGCTCGGCGAGCAGGTCGACCCGGGACTTGGCGGGGTGGATGCGCTCGGTGAGCGCGTCGAAGTCCAGCCGGTCGCCGCGTGCGATCACGATCTCGCCGTCGAGTACGCAGCGCGCGGGCAGGTTGGCGCGCAGCGCCTCGACCAGCTCGGGGAAGTAGCGGGTGAGGGTCTTGCCGGTACGGCTGCCGAGCTCGACCTCGTCGCCGTCCCGGTAGGCGATCGCCCGGAAGCCGTCCCATTTGGCCTCGTACTGCATGCCGGGCGGGATCTTCGCCGCCGGCTTCGCCAGCATCGGCTTCACGGGTGGCATCACCGGGAGATCCATGCCTCGATTGTGCGCGTACGTCCCTTACGTCGCCCGACGAGCGCGCCCGGCCGCGCGCCCTTACCGTGGCGCCCATGGGCGGTACGAAAGGTGCCGGACCGGCGAGCGGTGCTGAAGGTGCCGGATCGGCCCGTGGTGCCAAAGGTGCGGGCGGCGCGGCGGTGGAGATCGAGGCCGGCGGCCGTACCGTACGGCTGTCGCACCCGGACAAGGTCTACTTCCCGGAGCGCGGCTTCACCAAGCTCGACGTGGCGCGGTACTACCTCGCCGTCGGCGACGGCATCGCCCGTGCGCTGCACGACCGGCCGACGACCCTGGAGCGGTACCCGGACGGCGTCACCGGCGAGTCGTTCTTCCAGAAGCGCGCCCCGAAGAACAAGCCCGACTGGCTCCCGACAGCGCACATCACCTTCCCCAGCGGCCGGTCCGCCGACGAGATCTGTCCCACCGGGATCGCCGCCGTGATCTGGGCGGCGAACCTGGGCTGCCTCACCTTCCACCCGTGGCCGGTCCGCCGTGACCGGCCCGACCACCCCGACGAGCTGCGCATCGACCTCGACCCGCAGCCGGGCACCGACTACGAGGACGCCGTACGGGCGGCCCGGGAGCTGCACGGGCTCCTGGACGAGCTGGGGCTGCGCGGCTGGCCGAAGACCTCCGGCGGCCGCGGCCTGCACGTCTACGTGCCGATCGAGCCGCGCTGGACGTTCACCGAGGTACGGCGCGCCGCCATCGCCATCGGCCGCGAGCTGGCCCGCCGGATGCCGGACGAGGTGACCACGGCGTGGTGGAAGGAGGAGCGCGGCGCCCGCATCTTCGTCGACTACAACCAGATGGCGCGGGACCGCACCATCGCCTCCGCCTACTCGGTACGCCCGCGGCCGCAGGCCACCGTGTCCGCGCCGCTGCGCTGGGACGAACTGGACGACGCCCGGCCGGCCGACTTCGACCTCGCGACCATGCCGGCCCGGTACGCGGAACGGGGCGACGTGCACGCCGACATGGCCGATCACGCCTTCGGGCTCGAACGGGTCTTCGCACTCGCTGAGCGCGACACCGAACTCGGCGACCTGCCCTACCCGCCCGACCACCCGAAGGCGCCCGGCGAGCCCACCCGCGTCCAGCCGAGCCGCGCACGGCACTGAGGAGCGCGCTGAGGAGCGTGTGCCGGCCGGTGTTCCCGCGTCACACCCGACCGCCGCGCCGGATGCGGGTCGCCAGCCACAGGTCGAAGCGGTCGTCGGCGTCGTCGAGGCGGCGGCCGGTGAGGGCCATGGCCTTGTCGAGGCGGTTGCGGACGGTGTGCCGGTGGACGCCGAGGCGGCGGCTGGTGGTGTCCCAGGAGCCGCCGGACTCCAGCCAGGCGGCCAGCGTCGAGATCAGTTCCTCGCCGCTGTCCGCGAGGTCGAGGGGGCCGAGGACGGTGTCCGCGTAGCCGAGGAGGGTGCGCCGGTCGCCGAGCTCCAGGAGCAGCCGGCTGGCCTGACTCTCGCGGGCCTCGACCGGCTCGCCGGCGGCCCGGCTCAGGCCCAGCAGTCCGGTGGCCTGCCGCAGGGACGTCCGTACCGCCTCCGGGGCTGCCAGGGGGCCGAGGCCGGCCGGGCAGCCGGGTGCGAAGCGGCCGAGGACGTCGCGTACGTCCAGCTCCTCGCCGACCACGGCCTCGACCAGACCGCCGCCCTCGGTGACCCGTACGAGTCCGCCCGGTACGGCCAGGGCGAGGTCGGCGGCCGCTTCCTGGGCGGTCTCCCGGGGCGCTTCGACCACGACGCCACGGACGCGGTCGGCGGCCAGGCCCACCGAGGCGAGGATGTCCCGCGCGCGGCCCGCCGCCCGTTCCTGGCCGGCCTCCGGCTCGGCGAGCAGCTCGGCGAGCAGGGCGGAGCGCCGGCGCCGTTCCGGCTCGTCCATGAGGTGGCGCCGTTCGAGCTCCAGGGAGAGCAGGGAGATCAGGCCGGGCACGACGGCGCGGGCCGAGGCGTCGGGGCCGCCGCTCAGGAGGAGCAGCCCGCGCAGCCTACGGGCGCCGAGCGGCTGCACTTCCAGTTGCCGTCCGCCGGCCGTACTGGCGGCGCTGCCGCGCAGCCCCCGGGAGGCCACCCGGTCGATGAGGTCACGGGCGTCGTCCAGCAGGGGCTCGGCGTCCGGTCCGCCCGAGGCGAGGAGCCGGCCCAGGGGGTCCAGGACGGCGGCGCCGACCCCGGTGGCGGCCGTCCACTCCGCCAGCATCGGGCGCAGCCCGTTGTCCGTTGCCGCGGCGGTCAGCCGGCGCTGGGTGGCGAAGGCCCGCTGGAGCACCTGCCGCTCCTCATGGGCGCGCGCCTCGAAGACCGCCTTCGTGACGGCGATGAACGGCACCTCGTCCGGGACGGTGAGCAGCGGCAGCCCGGCCTCCTGCGCCGCGTCCACGAGGGGCTGCGGCGCCGCCTGGTACGGGAGCCCGTGCCCGAGACCGAGCGCGAGGGCCGCGGCGCCGCCGGCCGCCACGTCGGCGACGTACGCCCGGCAGTCCGCCGGTTCCATCGGGAGCAGCAGTCCGATGGTCATCAGCAGCTCGCCGCCCTGCAGCCACTCTCCGGGATGCAGCAGGTCGGAGACGGTGGCGGCCTCGATCGTGCGGTCCAGCAGCCCGGGCGCCGGGTCGCCGGTGACCGAGAGGTTCAGGTCGGCACGGGCGAGGAGGTCGGTGAGGTACAGCGGCATAGACATAGTGTCCACCACATAACTATCGGATGGACGATCGGGCGATCGAAGCGGCTCCGAACGGGCCCGTAGGTTCACACCACCGCGCTCAGCCGCAGGCCGCACCACCCCCGCCGGCCACCCACCGCCCCCAGTACGGCCTCCGAGCCGATCACCGCACCACCCGAGGAGGACCCATGGCCGCCCCCAGGGTCATCGAACAACGATCGATCGACTACGTGCCCGTGCGCGAGCGCCACGGCAAGGTCTGGCACCAGGGGCCGTTCTGGTTCACCGGGAACTTCGTGCTCACCACGATGGTCACCGGCTTCCTCGGCCCCGAACTGGGCCTGGGCCTGGGTATGTCCGTGCTGGCCGTCGTCCTCGGCGCCTGCTTCGGCACCTTCTTCATGGCATTCCACGCCAACCAGGGCCCCCGGATGGGCCTGCCGCAGATGATCCAGTCGCGGGCCCAGTTCGGCACCCGCGGCGCCATCGTGCCGTTCGCCGCCGTCGTCTTCGTGTACGTCGGCTTCAACGTCTTCAACGTGGTGCTGGCCACAGAGGGGCTGCAGACGGTCCTGCCCGGTGGCACCACCCTCTGGTACGCCCTGATCATCGCCGTCGCGATCGTCCTCGCGGTCGTCGGCCACGACCTGCTGCACCTCGTCCAGCGCTGGCTGACGTACGTACTGATCGCCGTCTTCGGCGTCCTCACCGTCGGAGCGATCGTCCAGCTCGACCCGGGTACCGCGCACGCCGCGGCCTCCGGAGGCGGCTCGACCTGGACCTCCTTCCTGGTCGTCTTCTCCGCCGCGGCCGGCTACCAGATCAGCTACGCGATCTACGTCTCCGACTACTCCCGCTACCTGCCGCGCGACGTCTCGGCCCGCAAGGTCATCTGGTGGACCTACGCCGGCGCGGCCGGCTCCGCCGTCTGGCTGATGTCGCTCGGCGCGCTGCTGTCCTCCGCGCTGCCCGAGCCGGGCGCGATCACCGGTATCCGCCAGGTCGGCAACGCCGTCCTGCCCGGCTTCGGCACCTTCGCCGTGGTGGTCTCCTCCGTCGCCCTGATCGGCATCACAGCCGTCAACGCGTACGGCGCGATGCTCACCACCACCAGCGCCGTGGACGCCTTCCGTACGGTCAAGCCGACCGTCCGGCTGCGGGTCGCCGGTATCACGGCGGTGGGCGTCGTGATCTTCACCGTCGCCATGCTGCTCCCGGAGAACTACCTGGAGAGCTTCAACACCTTCGTGCTGATGATGCTGTACTTCCTGGTGCCGTGGACCGCGGTCAACCTGGTGGACTTCTACTGCGTGCGGCGCGGCCACTACGCGGTCACCGCGATCTTCGACTCCCAGGGCGGCATCTACGGCCGCTGGTCCTGGCGCGGCATCGTCTCCTACGCCGTCGGCTTCGTCACGATGATCCCGTTCTTCGCCACGCACGCCTACGAAGGCCCGGCCGCCAAGGCGCTGGGCGGCGCCGACCTGTCCTTCGTACCCGGGCTGATCATCGGCGGCGGCCTGTACTACCTGCTCAACCGCAGCCTCGACCTGACCGCTGAGCAGGTCGCGGTCGAGGCGAGCGAGCGCGAGCTGGACGGCGAGCCGGAGGACCGCGAGTCGGCCGTCGCGCAGGGGGCCGTCAGCTCCTGAGCACCGCCACCGCGGCGGGCTCCAGCCGCAGCAGGCCGTCCGCGCCCCGTTCCGGGGGCGCAGGGCGGCCTGTGAGCGTCTGTACGCCCTCGCACGGCAGCGGGACCGCCGCGGTACGGGAAGGGTGCAGATTCACCGCGAGGTGCACGCTCCCGGGGCCTCGGGGCGTCAGCCGGTCCAGCCGCAGCCACCGGTCCTCCTCGTCGTACGCCACGCGCGTACGGGTCAGGTCCGGGTCCGTGAGGGCCGGGAGGTCGCGGCGGAGTGCGAGAAGCGTGCGGTACCAGTCGAGCAGCGCGCTGTGCGGCGCCCGCTCCGGTTCGCTCCAGTCCAGGCAGGACCGCTCCCGGGTGGCCGGGTCCTGCGGGTCGGGGATGTCCTCGGCCTGCCAGCCGTGCGCGGCGAACTCCCGGCGCCGCCCGTTGCGTACCGCCGCCGCCAGCTCCGGGTCGGTGTGGTCGGTGAAGAACTGCCAGGGCGTGCCCGCGCCCCACTCCTCCCCCATGAAGAGCATCGGCGTGTACGGGGCGCACAGCACGAGGGCCGCGGCGCACGCCTGGAGGGCGGGCGAGAGCTGCTCCGAGAGGCGGTCGCCGAGCGCGCGGTTACCGATCTGGTCGTGCGTCTGCGTGTAGCCGAGCAATCGGTGTGCGGGGGTGGCGCGTATGTCGAGCGGCGCGCCGTGCCTGCGCTCCCGGAAGCTGGAGTACGTATCGGCGTGGAAGAAGCCACTGGTCAGAGTGGTCGCCAGGGCCGCCATCGGGGCGCGCGCGAAGTCGGCGTAGTAGCCCTGGGACTCTCCCGTGAGCGCGGCGTGCAGGGCGTGGTGGAAGTCGTCGTTCCACTGGGCGTGCAGGCCGTGGCCCCCATACGGACGGGGCGCCGTGGTGCGCGGGTCGTTGAGGTCGGACTCGGCGATCAGGAACAGCGGCCGGCGCAGCTGCGTGCCGAGCGCGTCCACCGCCTCCGACAGCTCGGCGAGGAAGTGCCGCGCCCGGGTGTCGTGCAGCGCGTGCACGGCATCCAGGCGCAGCCCGTCGATGCGGTAGTCACGCAGCCAGGACAGGGCGCTGCCCAGGAAGTAGGCGCGCACCTCGTCGGAACCGGGGGCGTCGAGGTTGACGGCGGCGCCCCAGGGGGTGTGGTGGGTGTCGGTGAAGTACGGCCCGAAGGCGGGCAGATGGTTGCCGTACGGGCCGAGGTGGTTGTGCACGACGTCCAGGACGACGCCGAGCCCGTGGGCGTGCGCGGCGTCCACGAAGCGCTTCAGTCCGTCCGGGCCGCCGTACGGCTCGTGCACCGCCCAGGGCGCGATGCCTTCGTACCCCCACCCGTGGGTACCGGGGAACGGGCAGACCGGCATCAGTTCGAGGTGCGTGACGCCGAGGTCCTTCAGGTGCGGCAGCCGTTCGACCGCCGTGTCGAACGTGCCGCCGGGCGTGAACGTCCCGATGTGCAGCTCGTAGAGGACCGCGCCGGGCAGCCCGCGGCCCTGCCAGTCGTGCCGCCAGGCATACCGGGCGTGGTCCACGACAGCGGCGGGGCCGCCGGGGCCGTCCGGCAGCCGGGCGGCGCGCGGGTCGGGCAGCGGCCCGCCGCCGTCCAGCCGGAAGGCGTACCGGTCCCCGTGGCGGGCCGGTGCGTCCCCCTGCCACCAGCCCGTACGGGAGGGGCAGCGGGTCAGGGGGACGGTTACGGGGGCCGTGTGCCCACCCCCGTCGCCGCCCGTCCACTCCAGCTCGACCCGCCCGGCGTCCGGCGCCCACACCTCGAAGAGCACGACGGCCTCTCCCTCCTCGCCACGGCACGGCGGCACGCCCCCGGGACACCGATGCGTCCGCACGCCTACCTGTCGAAGAAAGCACGCTCCTGGGTGACGGGATACCCCGCCTTGGCGAATGCCGCCGCCATTGGGGTGTTGTGCTGGTCCGTGTCGGCGACGATCCGGTCCACGCCGAGCGAGGCCAGCTGGCGTGTGCAGTCGGCCAGCAGGTCGTAGGCGTAACCGTGGCCGCGTTGGCCGGGAACCACCCCGATGAAGCCCACGACGGGCGAGGTGTGGTTGCGCGCGGGGACGTGCAGGCCGACGAGCTCGCCCCCGGGCGTGTACGCCAGCCGCCACCACTCGCGCGGCGACGGGCACCAGTGGAAGAGCTCCAGCTCCTCGCGGGCGGCCTGCTCGATGCCGCCCTCGGCGATCGCCCGACGGGCGTGCGCGTCCAGTGAGCCCCGCTCCACCTCGCGGAGCACGTCCAGGATCACGTCGTCGTCCGGCTCCGGCCGGAAGACCAGCCGTCCCGGGGCCGCCGGCACGCCGCACCGCGGTGTCCAGGTGTACCGGAAGCGCTCGACCATCGGGCGCAGCCCGGCTGCCCGTACGGCGGCGGTGCGGGCTTCGGCGGCTGCCCGTACGGCGGGCTGCTCGCGCCACCCGGGTGGCAGCATCAGCGCGTACTCGGCCGACAGCGGCGCGGTACGCAGGATCTCCGTCGCGGCGGCCGCCTCGCCGGGCGCGAAGTCCAGCCGGTCCAGGGCGAGCGGGCGGATGTCGTCGGGGCCGGCCCACCACGCGGCGCGCGCCACGACGACGCCGTCGCGCAGCGCGACCCACGTCCAGTCGGGGCGGTACTCGCCGCCGGCCGCGCGCGTGGCGTAGGGACGGCCGAAGAGGTCGTGGCCCAGCAGCGGCGCTGTGGGGTCGTGCAGCGTGTGGAAGAGATGCGCGTCGCCTTCGGTGAGCGCGCGGATGACCAGGTCGGTCATGGGAGTCGGGTCCTCTCGGGAGGCACGCTCCCGACGGCCCGTCAGCGTATGGAGCGGGCGGCGCGGGAGCGCGCGAACAGGTCGATAGCCGTGCCGTACATGCCGTTCCGCCTCCTTCCGCTCGTGCTTCCGTGCTGTGCCGTGGACACTAACCGTTCCCCTGTGCGGAGCGCCAGGGAATTTCTTCGGAACTGATCGGGTCCGGATGCCGTCCTCCGAGGTGGAGGCCGGGTGTCGGACGGGCCTCGTCTGGACAGGAACACGGGCCGGGCCGGAGAATCATGAACATGTCATCGCTCGAATTCCCGGCAGTGCCGGCCCGGTTGTCGGATGCCGAGCGGGACCGCGCGCTGGAACTGCTGCGCGAGGGCGCGGCCGACGGACGGCTGTCCCAGGACACCTTCCTGCGCCGCCTGGAACTGGTGCTCAGCGCCCGCCACCGCAGCGAACTGGAGCGGGCGACCGGTGACTTGGCCACCCGCGGCCGCTTCGAGGCCGCCGTGCTGCGCGCGGTGGGCAAGGCGTCCGCCTTCCACCTCACGCTCCGCAGAGCCTGGCGCACGGAGCGCCTCCCCAAGCTCCTGCTGCCCGCCCCCGGGCCGTACCCCCTCCTGATCGGCCGCGCCCCGGGCGCGGGGCTGCGCCTGAACCACGACACGGTCTCCCGCTCGCACGCACAGCTCCGCGCCGCGGGGGACACCTGGCTGCTGCGCGACCTCGGCTCCATGAACGGCACCTACGTCAACGGCCGCCGCGTCCTCGGAGAGGTCGTCGTGCAGCCCGGCGACCACGTCACCTTCGGCAGCATGGCCTACGTGCTCACGGGGCCCTGAGCACGAGGAGCGCGACCGGCAGCCGGTCCAGGAGGGCGGCCAGCGGCACGGACGGGCCCTCGAAGTCCCGGCCCGTGAGCAGGTCGTGCCAGACCCCGGATGGCGCGTCCGGCAGCCGCAGGGCGGCCGCGTGCCAGCCGCCGGACTCCGCGAGACGCAGCGACAGCCGGGTGGCGACGGTCACCGCACGGTCGGCGCGGGCGAACGCCACGCAGTGGCCGTGCGGGTCTCCGGTGCTGCGCAGCGGCCGGTACGTGCCCTGCGGGCCGTACCACTCCGGATGCGCCCGGCGCAGCCGCAGCGCGGCGGCGGTCAGCCGCAGCTTCTCGGCGGAGAGGTCCGGGTACCCGTGCGGGTCACCGGCCGCGGCCCCGCCGCCGTCCACGTCGGCCAGGAACTCCGGGGAGAAGCGCGCCGGCGCCCGGTTGTCGGGGTCGACCAGCGCCGTGAACTCGCGCTCCGTGCCCTGGTAGAGGTCCGGCACGCCGGGCATCGTGAGGTGCAGCAGCGCCGCGCCGAGCACGTTGGCGCGTACGAAGGGGGCCAGCTCGTCGGCGAACGCGGCCAGTTCCGCCGCGGCACCGGGACTGCACGGCCCCGCCTCCAGGAAGTCCGTGACCGACTCCTCGTAGGCGGAGTCCTGCTCGGTCCAGGTGGTGTGCAGCCCGGCCTCCCGCACGGCCTTCAGGACGGCGGGCGCGAGCCGTCCGAAGGAGATGCCGTCGTGCCCGCACGACGAGGGGACGCCGGTGTCCGGCCCCGGAGAGGCCGCCGCGCCGGTGTCCGCCGCGGTCTCCGGGCGCGCCAGCCCGAAGGCCGTCTGCCAGGCCGTCCACGCCATCTGGGGGTCGGGCTCCGGGCTCTCCAGGGCGAGGGCCGTGCGGGTGTTCAGGCGGGACAGGACCTCACGCCAGCCTTCGGGGCACTCGCTCAGCGCCGCGATGCGGGCCCGGACGTCCGCGCTGCGCTTGGTGTCATGGGTGGACAGGACCGTCCCGGACGCCGGCCAGGCCTCCTGCAGGCGGGAGCAGAAGGCGTGGAACGCGTCCACGGTGACCGCCGGGCAGCCGGGATCGCCGCCGACCTCGCAGGCCGAGAGCAGCGGCGTGTACCGGTAGAAGGCGCGGTCCTCGACCGACTTGGCGTGCAGTGCCGAGGCGGTCTGCGCGAAGCGGGCGGCGAAGTCGGCGTGGTCCGCCGCCTCGTCGCCCTCGGAGCCGTCGCCCGGACGGCCCAGCGCGAGATCGCGTACCAGCGCGACGGAGCGGGCCTCCTCGGGTACCTCGAAGGACGCGGCGGCGCCCTCCGCCGCCGCGTCCAGCATCTCGGCGTCCCGCTCGGCGCACCACGGGTCCTGTGCGTACGGGCGGTACACGGGCAGCCGGACGAGCAGTTCGTGCAGCGCCTGGCGCAGGGCCCAGGGGGCGTGGTCGCCGTGGTGCGGCGCGCGCTCGCTGATGCGCGCGGCCGTACGCACCAAGCGGTCGATCTCGGCGGACAGTTCGTGGGTGACGACTTCGTAGGCGGCCTGCCGTACCGTTTCCTCCCAGTCGCCGCCCCGGTCCGCCAGGGGGGCCACGGTGTCGCGGTAGACCCCGTAGAGCAGGTCGGCGCCCTCCGGGCACACGAAGAGCCCGTCGATGTGGCGCAGCGCGTCGTAGCCCGTGGTGCCCGCGCACGCCCAGCTCCGCGGCAGCCGTTCGTCGCCGGTGAGGATCTTCTCCACGACCGTCCAGCGGCCGCCCGTGGCCTGCCGCAGCCGCGCCAGGTAGCCCGCGGGGTCCGCGAGCCCGTCCGGATGGTCGATGCGCAGCCCGTCGATCACGCCGTCCTCGACGAGCCGCAGCACCGTCGCGTGCGTCGCCCGGAAGACCTCTGGGTCCTCGACGCGGACCGCGATCAGCTCGGAGATGGTGAAGAAGCGCCGGTAGTTCAGCTCCGTGCGGGCCAGCCGCCACCAGGAGAGCCGGTACCACTGCGCATCGAGGAGCTGCGGGAGCGGCAGCCGCTCCGTACCGGGGCGGATGGGGAAGGCGTGTTCGTGGTAGCGCAGCACGTCCCCCTGGATGCGCATCCGGGGCAGCTCGTCGGCCAGCCGGCCGCCCAGTACGGGCATCAGCAGCCGCCCGCCGTGCCCGCCCTCCCAGTCGATGTCGAACCAGCGGGCGTACGGCGAGGCGGGACCGTCCCGCAGAACGGACCACAGCGGCCCGTTCAAGGAGACGGGGGCGGGCCGGGCCATGTGATTGGGCACCAGGTCCACCACGAGCCGCAGGCCGTGCGCGGCGGCGACCCGCGCCAGCGCGCGCAGCCCCTCCTCGCCGCCCAGTTCGGCGCGCACCACGGAGTGGTCCACCACGTCGTACCCATGCGCGGAACCGGGGACGGCGCCGAGCACGGGGGAGAGGTGCAGGTGCGAGACGCCCAGGTCGGCCAGGTACGGCACGGCCTTCTCGGCCGCGGCGAACGGGAAGCCGGGCTGGAGCTGCAACCGGTAGGTGGCGGTGGGCGGCGCGCTGAATTCGGGCGTCATGGGGACACACGTACCCGCGCGGTGCCTTGTTGCTTCATCCGATCGGGCGGGGTGTGCCCCGATTTTCGTTCGTACGTCCTGCCCATACTGGCCGGGGCGGCCGTGCCGATAGCGTCGGGCGATGACCGCTGTACTGGCCACCTACCGCACCGTGCTCGCGACGAGCGGCCCGGTGCTGCCCGCCGTCTCCTTCCTCGGCCGGCTGCCCACTGCCATGTGCCAGCTCGGCAGCGTCCTGCTGGTCGCCGAGACCAGCGGCAGCCTGGCGACGGCGGGCGTGGCGGGCGGCGCGCTGGCCGCCGGGCAGACCGTGGCCGGGCCGCTCATCGGCAGGCTCGCCGACCGGCGCGGCCAGCGTCCGGTGGTCCTGGCCGCCTGCTGGGCCAACGCCCTCGCCGTCACCGCCCTCGTACTCGCCGCGCTGTCCCACGTGGCCACGCTGCCGCTGGCCCTCCTGGCGCTGCTCGCCGGGCTCACCGTCCCCCAGGTGGGGCCGCTGGCCAGGACCCGGCTGGTCGCCCTGGTGCGGCGGGCCGGAGCGGACGAGCGCACGGTGAACGCCGCGCTCTCCTGGGAGGGCACCCTCGACGAGGTCTCCTTCGTGCTGGGTCCGGCGCTGGTGGGCGTGGCCGCGGCGGCCGCCCGTCCGGCCGCCGCGCTGGGACTGGCGGCGCTGCTCCTGGCCACGTGCGGTACGGCGTTCGCGCTGCACCCGACCTCGGGTGTGACGGCTCCGGGGACGCGGGAGGCGGACGCGTCCCCCGCGCGCGGGCACACCGCACGAGGTCCCTGGCGGCGGCGGTGCGCCGAGGCGCGAGAACGCCGCAGGGCGGCCCGGCGCGGCCGCCCCGGCATTCCGGGAGCCGTACACGCCCTGCGCGTCTCCATGGCCCTTCAGGGCGCCATGTTCGGCGCCTCGCAGGCCGGCATCACCGCACTGACCGAACGGCTCGGCGCCCCCGGCCACGCGGGCCTGGTCTACGCGGCGATGGGCGTGATGAGCGCCGTGGCCGGACTGTCGCTCGCCCTCGTACCGGCCCGGATCGGCCTGCCGACCCGCTGGCGGGCCGCCGCGGCGGGCCTGACCGTGCTCTCCGTACCGCTGCTGTTCGTCGGCTCCCTGGGGACGCTGTACGCGGTGGTCGTGGTCCTCGGCGCGGCCTTCGCGCCGCACCTCATCACGATCTTCGCGCTCACCGAACGGCTGGTGCCCGCCCGCCGGATGGCCGAATCGATGGCCTTCCTGACCAGCTCGGTCGTCGGCGGGCAGGCGCTCGCGCTGGCCCTCTCGGGGCGGCTGGCCGAGTCGTACGGCCCGGCCGCCGCCTTCGCCGTCGCGGTCGCCGCCGCCGTCCTCGTGCTGTGCCTGGCGCTGACCGTCCGCCTCCGTACCCGGCCGGGCGCCCCGGCGTACGCGGGAGCCCGGCCGGGCGGCGGCACGGACACGGCCTCCGGAGGCCAGGACGCGGCTCCGGCCGGCCAGGAAGTCAGGCCGGCCGCTGGAGCACCATCAGACTCCGCCCCACCAGGGTGAGCGTGTCGCCGGCGCGCACCTTGGGGCCGCCCTCGGCGACCGCCTTCGGGTCCGCGGTGTCGACCACGGCCTGCCACTGCCGCCCGTGGTCGATCGGGACGGTGAACTCCTTCTCCTCGCCGTGCGCGTTGAACAGCAGCAGGAACGAGTCGTCGGAGATCCGCTCCCCGCGCTTGCCCGGCTCGGAGATCGCGCTGCCGTTGAGGAACACCATCAGGGACTTGGCGTGCGCCGCCTGCCAGTCGCGCTGCCGCATCTCCTCGCCCTCGGCCGTGAACCACGCGATGTCCGACAGCTCGTCGTGCGTGCCCTCCATGGGGCGGCCGTGGAAGAAGCGGCGCCGCCGGAACACCGGGTGGTCCCGCCGCAGCCACACCATCTGGCGCACGAACTCCAGCAGCTCCAGCGCTTCCTTGCCCTCGCCGCCCTCGCCCTCTTTGGGCCAGTGCACCCACGCCAGCTCGTTGTCCTGGCAGTAGGCGTTGTTGTTGCCCTGCTGGGTGCGCCCGAACTCGTCCCCGTGGCTGAGCATCGGCACGCCCTGCGAGAACATCAGGGTGGCGATGAAGTTCCGGATCTGCCGGGCGCGCAGCTCCAGCACCTCGGGGTCGTCCGTCTCGCCCTCGGCGCCGCAGTTCCAGGAGCGGTTGAAGCTCTCGCCGTCCCGGTTCTCCTCGCCGTTGGCCTCGTTGTGCTTCTCGTTGTACGACACCAGGTCGTGCAGCGTGAAGCCGTCGTGGCAGGTCACGAAGTTGACGGAGGCCAGCGGCCGGCGCCCGTCACCCTGGTAGAGGTCGGAGGAGCCGGTCAGCCGGGACCCGAACTCCGCGAGCGTACGGGGCTCGCCGCGCCAGAGGTCGCGCACGGTGTCGCGGTACTTGCCGTTCCACTCCGTCCACAGCGGCGGGAAGTTGCCCACCTGGTAGCCGCCCTCGCCGACGTCCCAGGGCTCGGCGATCAGCTTCACCTGGCTGACCACCGGGTCCTGCTGCACCAGGTCGAAGAAGGACGACAGCCGGTCCACCTCGTGGAACTGCCGGGCGAGGGTCGCCGCGAGGTCGAAGCGGAAGCCGTCCACCCGCATCTCGGTCACCCAGTAGCGCAGCGAGTCCATGATCAGCTGGAGTACGTGCGGGCTGCGCATCAGGAGGCTGTTGCCGGTGCCCGTGGTGTCCATGTAGTACCGCGGGTCGTCGGTCAGCCGGTAGTACGAGAGGTTGTCCAGACCACGGAAGGACAGCGTGGGGCCCATGTGGTTACCCTCGGCGGTGTGGTTGTAGACCACGTCGAGGATGACCTCGATGCCCGCCTGGTGCAGCGCGCGCACCGCCGACTTGAACTCCAGCACCTGCTGGCCGCGGTCGCCCCAGGAGGCGTACGCGTTGTGCGGCGCGAAGAAGCCGATGGTGTTGTAGCCCCAGTAGTTCGCCAGTCCCTCGTCCACCAGACGGTGATCGTTGACGAACTGGTGTACGGGCATCAGCTCCAGTGCCGTGACCCCCAGCTCCCGCAGATGGTCGATGATCACGGGGTGCGCCAGCGCCGCGTACGTGCCGCGCAGCTCCTGGGGGAGCTCAGGGTGCAGCATCGTCAGGCCCTTGACGTGCGCCTCGTACATCACGGTCTCGTGGTAGTCCGTACGTGGCGGCCGGTCGTCGCCCCAGTCGAAATACGGGTTGACGACGACCGACGCCATCGTGTGCGGGGCCGAGTCCAGGTCGTTACGGCTGTCCGGCTTGCCGAAGTGGTAGCCGTAGACCGCCTCGTCCCAGTCGATGGTGCCGCTGACCGCCCTGGCGTAGGGATCCAGCAGCAGCTTCGCGGAATTGCAGCGGAGACCCCGGTCCGGCTCGTACGGGCCGTGCGCCCGGAAGCCGTACCGCTGCCCCGGCATGATGCCGGGCAGATACGCGTGACGGACGAACGCGTCGGACTCGCGGAGCTCGACCGCCGTTTCCGAACCGTCGTCGTGCAGCAGACACAGCTCGATACGTTGTGCCGCCTCGGAGAACACCGCGAAATTGGTGCCCGCACCGTCGTACGTGGCACCTAGCGGATACGCCTGTCCCGGCCAGACCTGCATGCGTCGACTCTTCCACTTCCTAGAGGGGCGCCGCGACGGACTGACGACCGCGGACCGAACCGGAATTCTTCCCCGATGAGCGGCGAACAGTGGGACGTTCGCGAGATCTTCGCCGAAAGGCAGGCAACCTGCCGCGAAAGAGGGTCCTCCGACCGGGGGAACGATCAGGTGTCCGACCGCAATCCTCATGTATAGCGACATAGCGCGAGAGAAGGGGTGTCCTGGGCGTGTCGCGACTCCTGAGCAATCACTTTCGGCCTCCTTCCCGGTGGCCTCCGATGTCCCGCCGGCCTCCTGACGAGGGGCGTGACGAGGGGAGAGTCCGCCGGGACTCCGGCGTGGCTCCCGGTGGCCCCACTATGACTCCGCTCACGCCCGTTTCCCTTTCCGGACACAACGGGCACGGCGAATAAGGGGAGTTGGTGGAAGAGTCGGCGCATCCGGCTGCACCCCCTCCCGGACCCGCAGTAGGGTGCCTTGATCGTTGGCGTGGGGGTTCGGAAGGCGGTGTACAGGTGAGCTCGGGCGGGTTGGAGTTGCCTCCTGGTGACGATGGTCATGAGGGCGGCTCCATCGACGCACCGCCCGGCGCGGTGTCCCTCGCACGCCCCCTGGAGATCGGGGCGGAGCTGGAGTGGGGTGCCGAGGCCTGGAGCGAGGTACGTACCCGCGCCAGACGCGCCGGGCGTGCCTACATCTGGCTGAATCTCGTCGAACAACGGCTGCGCGCCGTCGTCGCGGCCGTGCTGCGCCCCATCTACGAGCCGGTGCACGGCGACGAATGGGTGGTCGCGGCGGCCGGGCCCGCCGGTCAGGAGTGGGTGCAGCGCGCCGTCGCCGTGCGCGAGGTCAGCCGCCGCAAGGGGTACCTCCTCGATCCCGCCGACGACAACATCATCAGCTTCCTCACCCTCCCGCAGCTGCGCGAGCTGATGGTCCAGCACTGGCCCTGCTTCGAGCCGTACTTCGACGACCGGCGCGATGTCGAGCTGGCCCTCGACGAGCTGGAGGTCGCCCGCAACATCGTCTCCCGCAACCGCGCGCTCTCCGAGACGGTGCTCGCCCAGGCCGAACGCGCCTCCGCGCGCCTCCTGGAGATACTGGGCTCCGGCATCGGCACCCGTACGGCCGGGCGGCTGCCCATCGACGCGGTCGAGGACCTGGTGGGCGACCGCTACGCCGACGTCGTGGGCGTCCACCCCGACCGGGTGCGCCTCCAGCGCCAGCTGCCCGCCGAGGACCTCTTCGGGGGCGCGCGGCGGCTCGACGCGGTCGGCATAGGGCTGAACCTGCTCGTCCAGAACTACTCGGGCCGCCGGCTGGTCCGGCTGGCCGAGTCCGGCTGCCGGGTACGGCTGCTCTTCCTCAACCCGGCCAGCAGCGCGGTCCGCCGCCGCGAGCGGGAGCTGGGCCTGAAGAAGGGCGAGATGAGCCGGTCGATCGAGATGAACATCATGCACATGCGGCGGGTGCGGGCCCGGCTGCGCGACCCCGGCGCCTTCGAGATCCAGGTCTTCGACGAGACCCCGCGCTTCACGGCGTACCTCGTCGACGGCGACGGCCCGGACGGCATAGCCGTGGTCCAGTCCTACCTGCGCAGGAGCCGGGGCATGGAGGTGCCGGTCCTGGTGCTGCGCGGCGGCGGCCGGGAGGTCGTCCGGCACGAGGACGGCCGGGAGAGCGACCACGGGCTCTTCGAGGTGTACCGCGAGGAGTTCGAGAGCGTGTGGGCGGACGCGCGGCCGGTGTCGTGAGCCGCCCCGCCCGCCCGTGGCGGCCACCGGCTCAGGGCGTGCCCCTGATCCCGCCGTCGCCCCGCATCTCGATGCCGTTCACGTAGTCGGCGAGGGGCTCGCGAGGTACAGCACCGCGCCCGCGATGTCCTCCGCGCGCCCCAGCCGGCCGACGGGGTTGGGCGCGTACCGGGCCGCGGCCTCTGCCGCCGGCTCGCCGCGCTCCTCGAACATCCGGCGCGTCGAGGGCGTTTCGATGACGCCCGGGCTGACGCGGTTCGCCGTGACCCCCGTGCCGGCCAGGTGCCGGGCCAGGGTGGTCGTCATGTTCACCACCGCGGCCTTGGCGGCGGAGCACTCGACCATGTTCGGCAGCGGCGTGCGCACCGCCCGGCTGCCGATGTCGACCACCCGGCCCCAGCCGTGCGCGCGGAGCGCGGGCAGCAGCGCCTGCGTCGTCCGCGCCGCCGAGAACACGTTCCCCTCGAACGCCCGCTGCCGGTCCGCGGGCCGCACGCCGTCCCAGTCGTGCTCGGCGAACGGTCCGGCGTTGTTGACCAGGAGGTGCACGCCGGAGTCACGGGCCACGGCGGCCACCCGCGCCGCGCCGTCCGGCTCACCCAGGTCGCCGAGTACCACCTCCGCGCGTACGCCGTGCGCCGCCGCCCGGCGCGCGACCTCCGCCGCGGCGTCCGCGTTCCGCCCGTGCGCCAGTACGTCACAGCCCTCGGCCGCCGGCATCCCGGCGACCGCCGCGCCGATGCCGCCACTGCTTCCCGTCACCAACGCCCGCCGTCCGGCCAGTTGCAGGTCCATGAGGGAAACCCTGGGGACGAGGGGCGCGAAGGGCAGAAGCCGGGGGCGTTGTCAGTGGTGCGTGGGAGAGTGAGGGAACACGGGAACGCGGCCGTGCGGGACGCGGCGGGCGGTCGCGTGCGACACGGGGGACGCACCATCGAAGGAGGCCGCATGAGCTGGCACAAGGAACCACTGGTCGGCTTCGACCTGGAGACCACGGGCACCGACGTCGAGACCGACCGGGTCGTCACCGCCGCCGTCATCCGGCTCGACGCGGCCGGAGTGGCCGCACCGGCACTGAGCTGGGTCCTCGACCCCGGAGTGCCGATACCGTCCGAAGCGGCGGCCATTCACGGCTACTCGACCGACTTCGTGCGGCGGCACGGCCGCCCGGCCGCGGCAGGTCTGGCGGAGATCACGGAAGCGCTCGCGGCGGCGCTGGGCACGGGCATCCCGCTCGTGGTGATGAACGCCCGGTACGACCTCTCGCTGCTGGACCGCGAGTGCCGCCGGCACGGCGTCGCGCCGCTGTCCGACCGGCTCGGCGCGGACCCGGCGCCGGTCGTCGACCCGCTCGTCCTCGACAAGCACCTCGACCCCTACCGGAAGGGCAAGCGCACGCTCCAGGCGCTGTGCGCGCACTACGGCGTGGTGCTGGACGCGGCGCACGAAGCGGGCGCGGACGCCGTGGCCGCGGTCGGCGTGGCCCGCCGGATAGGTGCGAAGCACCCGGAGGTCGCCGGGCTGACGCTGCCCGCGCTGCACGGCCTCCAGCGCACGGCGGCGGCCGACCAGGCCGCCTCCTTCCAGCGCTACTTGCGCCGTACCGACCCGTCGGCCCGCGTCGAGCCGGCCTGGCCGCTGATACCGCGGGGCTGATTCCGCAGGGGGACGGTCGGCTCGCGGCGGACACCGGGAAGGGGCGGGCCGGGCAGGAAAGACCGGGACGCTGAGAGCCTGTGCCATCGCCCCGGTCGGATCAGCGAACGTCGTCCGGTGCGTGCGATCGCAAGGCGGCTGGAAGCCTCGAGGGGGCACCTCCCTGGCCCTCAAGGCCTTGGGGGAGGAGCTACCAGGGCGTTTCGGTATCGCCGCGAGGATGGGGTCTCCTCTGCTCGAGCGAAGCCGAGAGCTTGGGGAAGTGCCAGGCGGCGGGCGCCCGGCCGGGGTGAGGACACAGGCTCTTACGGATTCGGCAGGGGCTCGGCCGGGACGAGGGTGAGGTAGGCGATGCCGAGGAGGTCGCGGTAGCCGGCGAGCCAGGACCTGCGGTGGGCGTCGGCCCGTGCGCAGGTCTCGGGGGCGAGCGGATGGCCGGGGTGGGCGGCCAGCCACTCCTCCACGTCGCAGCGGTAGGCCGATTCGAACGCCTCCCACTCGTCGCCGTTCGCCGTCTCCACCCATGCCGGGCGGAAGCCCGCGTCGACGGCGAGGTCGACGAGTTCGGCCAGGCTCACATGTTCCTCGGGGGCGGCATCCGGCCACATCCGCGCCAGCTCCGCCGCGGCCGGCGGGCGCTGCCAGAAGCCCTCGCCGTACAGCACGCGGCCGCCGGGGGCGACGAGCCGGCGCAGCTCGCGCAGTACGGTGCGGAAGTTGTGCGGCGACTCGGGACCGCTCACGGCATGGCCGGCGCCGAGGCAGAGCACGAGGTCGGCGGGGCCCCGCGTGGTCCCGTGCCCGGACTCCTCGGCGAACTCCACGCGGTCGGCGAGGCCGCGGGCCGCGGCGTTCGCCCGGCCCCTGGCCAGGTCGTCCGCGGCGAGGTCGATGCCGATGCCGGTGGCGCCGGGCGTGGCGTCGAGCATCCGCAGCATGAACTCCCCCCAGCCGCAGCCGATGTCGAGCACGGTGGCCGGGCGGGCCGCGGCGAGCCGCTGCACCATCCGCCCCGCCCGCTCCTCGGACAGCGGCCCGTGGAAGTCGAGCCGGGTCAGCCGGGGCGGCCCGTCACCACCGGGCCCGGAGCCCGGTCCGTGGCCGGGCGTCGGCAGCGCCACGTCTGCGGGAGATGCGGAAGGTGCGGGAGGCGTGTTGTCGGGCATGGGGCGGGACGTTAGCCCGCGACAGCCCGCGCCCGGTACCGAATATCGGGCGCGCGGCCGTCCGCAGGGACACCGGACAGCGGGCAGGCGGCTGTCAGAAGGGGTACCAGCGCACCGACGCGTCGCCTTCGCGGAGGGAGGCGATGCGGCGGCGGAACTCCTTCAGGGCCGCGGGGTTGCCCGGGGCGTGCTGGGAGACCCAGGCGCAGCTGGCGGTCTCGCGGGAGCCGCGCAGTACGGCGCAGCCCTCCCAGTCCCGTACGTCCCAGCCGTAGGCCCGTACGAACGTGTCGTACGCCTCGGCGCCCAGGCCGTACCGGTCCCGGCTGAGGGCCATGACCACCAGGTCGTGCTCGCGCAGGTCGCGGGAGAAGGTCTCCAGGTCGACCAGGACCGGGCCGTCCGGGCCGACATGGACGTTGCGCGGCAGCGCGTCACCGTGGAGGGGGCCGCGCGGCAGGTGCGGCTCCAGGGCCGTCGCCGCGGCGGCGAACGCGTCCCGCCGGCCGCGCAGGTACTCCGCGTCCTCCCGCGACACCGCGTCCCCCGCCAGCCGCAGCCAGCGCTCCACGCCGCCCAGCAGCTCCCGCCGGGGCAGCTCGAACGGCGGCTCGGGCAGGGCGTGCACCAGCCGCAGCAGCTCGGCGAGGTCGGCGGGCCCGGCGGGCCGTACCGGCTCGGGCAGCCGCTCCCAGTAGGTGACGGGGTGGCCGTCCACCAGCCGGGCCGCCGGCTCGGCGGCGCGCACCGCCGGTACGCCCGCCTCGGCCAGCCAGCGCGCCACCCGCAGCTCCCGCTCGGCGCGCGCGAGCAGTTCGGCGCTGCGGCCCACGCGGATCACGGGGCCGGTCTCACCGAGCGCGAAGACGGCGTTCTCGCCGAGGGCGAGCAGCTTCGCGTCCGCCGCGGCGTCCGGCCGCCCGGCCGCGGCCAGCACGTCCCGTGCGCGCGACTCCGTGAAGGGCGTGCCCGGCGCGGAACCGGCTCCGCCACTCGCCTCGGTCATGGTGCTGCCTCCTGCGCTCCGTGAGCACCCCGGCGCGCTCCGGCTCCCCGGGCCGCCCCGATGTCTCGATCCCCCACAGTCTCTCAGGCGGGTCCGACACCCAAAGTTCGGCGGGTGCCGCTCCCCGCCCTCCCGCGTGTGCCGCTGCCAGCCCTCCCGCGTGTGCCGCTCCCCCCTCCCGGACAGATCCTTCCGGTCTTCCCTGCTGAGGCGTCTTGACGGCGTCCCCCGGGGTCACGACGATGACGACGGCTGTCCGCGCGTACGGGCGCGCGCGGCCGTTCCGTATCGGATGTACCGGACGTTTCGGACCGAGCCGCGCCAAGGAGCCCTGCCGTGACCCTCGCGACCGCGCCACGGCGGTCCGCCCGCCGCCCGGCCGGTGCCGGACCGCGCCGCGACCGCGGCGTGTGGTTCCTCGTGCTGCCCGCGCTGATCCCGATCCTCGTGCTGAGCGTCGGCCCCCTGTTGTACGGCGTGTCGCTGGCCTTCACGGACGCGCAGTCGGGACGTACCGAGCCCACCCGCTGGGTGGGGCTGCTCAACTTCGGTGACCTGCTCGAGGACACCCTCTTCTGGGAGTCCTTCCGCATCGGGCTCGTCTGGGCGGTGGGCGTCACCGTCCCGCAGTTCTTCCTCGCGCTCGGCCTCGCCCTGCTGCTCAACGAGAAGCTGCGGCTGCGCTGGCCGGCCCGGGCGCTGGCCATCGTGCCGTGGGCGATGCCCGAGGTCGTGGTCGGCATCATGTGGCGGCTCGTCTACCACCCGGACGCGGGCGTGCTCAACGAGACGCTGCGCGGCTTCGGGCTCGGCGAGGGCCGCGACTGGCTGAGCGGCCTGGCCACCGCGCTGCCCGCCGTCATCGTCGTGGGCGTCTGGGCCGGTCTGCCGCAGACGACCGTGCCGCTGCTGGCCGGCCTGCAGAACGTGCCGCGCGAGCTGCACGAGGCGGCGGCCATGGACGGGGCCGGCGCCTGGCGGCGGTTCCGTACGGTCACCTGGCCCGCGCTGCGTCCGGTGGCGCTGGCGATCACCGCGCTGAACTTCATCTGGAACTTCAACTCCTTCGCGCTGGTCTTCGTGCTGACGGACGGCGGGCCCGGCGGCCGCACCAGATTGCCGATGCTGTTCGCGTACGAGGAGGCGTTCCGGTACGGGCAGTTCGGCTACGCGGCGGCGATGGGGCTCGCGATGGTCGCCGTCATCGCCGTCCTGCTGGCTGTCTACCTGGCAGGCCGCCTGCGGGCAGGGGAGGACGACCGATGACCGCCCGCCGCGGACGTACCGCCGCCGCCCGCGCCGGCCAGTACCTGGCCCTGCTCGGCTATCTGCTCTTCCTGCTCCTGCCGTTCCTGTGGCTGCTCTCCACCGCCTTCAAGCCCCCGCGCGAGCTGGGCAGCATCGATCCCACCTGGATCCCGCACGAGCCCACCCTCGCCAACTTCCGGGCCACGTTCGACGAGCAGCCGCTGCTGCGCTCGGCCGCCAACAGCCTCGCGGCGGCGGCCGGGGCCGCGGTGCTGGCCGTCGTGGTGGCCACGCCGATGGCGTACGTCCTCGCGCGCTTCCGTACCCGGATGGCGCGCGCCGCGACCGGGTGGGTGGTGGTCAGCCAGGCGTTCCCGCTGGTGCTGGTGATCATTCCGCTGTTCCTGCTGCTGAAGGCGGTGCACCTGGTGGACTCGCTCGGCGGGCTCACCCTCGTCTACCTCGTGTGGTCACTGCCCTTCGCCCTGTGGATGCTCACCGGGTACGTACGTGCCGTGCCCGCCGAACTGGAGGAGGCGGCGGCCGTGGACGGGGCCGGCCGGGTCCGCACCCTGGTGTCCGTGACCGCGCCGCTCCTCATGCCCGGGATCGTCGCCACCGCGCTGTTCGCCTTCATCACCGCATGGAACGAGTTCTTCTTCGCGCTCGTCCTGCTCAAGTCGCCGGAGAAGCAGACGATGCCGGTCGTCCTCACGCACTTCCTCGGCGCCGAGGGCGTCGCCGACCTCGGTCCGCTCGCGGCCGCCGCCCTGCTCGCCACCCTGCCAGGGCTGGTCCTCTTCGCCGTCATCCAGCGCCGCATCACGGGTGGCATGCTGGCCGGGGCGGTGAAGCACTGATGCCCACGCCGCCGCGCGCTGCGATGCGCCGCCGTACGTTTCTCGGCGCCGCCGCCTCGCTGGGCGTCGCGGCCGCCCCCGTACTCGCCGGCTGTTCCGGGGGCGGAAAGGCGTCCGGCTCCCGGCGCCCCCTGCGCTTCCAGTCGCTGGCCTGGCAGGCGGAGTCCGTACGGGCCAACAAGGCGCTGGTGGCCGAGTGGAACCGGCTGCACCCCCGCAGTCCGGTGGAGTACGTACAGGGCGCCTGGCCCACCGTCCACGACCAGCTGCTGACCGCCTTCGAGGGCGGCGAGGCGCCCGACATCATCCACGACGCCTCCGACGACCTCGCGGACTTCGCGTACGGCGGTCACCTCGCCGATCTCACCGGTCTGCTGCCGGACCGGCTCACCGCCGACATCCCGGAGCACAGTTGGCGGACGGGCACCTTCGGCGGGCGGGTGTACGGAGTGCCGTTCCTCCAGGAGCCGCGCGTCCTGATCGCCAACCGGAAGCTGCTGCGCGCCGCCTCCGGAGTGCGCGTGCCGACCCCGGAGGACCCCTGGAGCTGGGAGGAATTCCGTGCGGCGGCCAAGGAGCTGAGCCGCGAAGGGGGCGGCGGAGGGGACCGCGACGGGCGCCGGGACCGGGACACGGACGGGAACGGGCGGCGGTACGGCGTCGCCTGGCCGCTCAAGGAACCGGTGTCGGCGACCCTCAACCTCGCGCTGTCGACTGGTGGCCGGCTCTTCCACCGCCGCGCCGACGGCCGTGCCGAGATCCGTTTCGACGCCGCCGACCAGGTCGTGCCGCGAACGGTCCACGACCAGGTGAACGTCGACGGCAGCGCGGCACGCACCACCCTGGGCATGGGCGGCTCGGACACGCTCCCCGGGTTCTTCGCCGGGCGGTACGCGATGGTGCCGCTCGGGTTCTCGTACCGGCAGCAGATCGTTCAGCAAGCCCCTGAAGGGTTCGCGTGGACGGTGCTGCCGGCGCCCACGGGGAGCGCGCACGCCCAAGGCGTGAGCCCGCAGACGCTGTCGATCGCCGCCGACTGCCCGCGCAAGGAGGAGGCGATGGCGTTCGTCGCCTTTCTGCTGCGCCCGGCGAACATGGTGCGCCTCGCGCTCGGCGACTGGATGCTGCCCACGGGCACCGCCGCGCTCCGCGATCCCCGGCTGCGGGTGCGGAAGTACGGCTGGGCCACCGGTACGGCGCTGGCCGGCACGCTGCACGCCGCGCCCGCGCAGTCCGTGCGCGGCTATCCGGAGTGGAAGGACAAGATCGCCACGCCGGGGCTGCAGGAGTACTACAGCGGCGCGATCGGTCTGGCGGAGCTGCGCGGCCGGCTGGTCGAGGACGGCAACCTCGTGCTCGCCCGGTACCAGCGCTGAGTCTCCACGCCCTTTACGCCCTTTACCAGAGCTGAGTGTCACGCGTCTCTCACAGGGCATTTATTTCCCCATGTTGCTGCACTGTGACGCGAGTTGAGGCAACCACCGTCAGCTTGAGTGCTCAATTTGACCGAGTGTGACGGGATTTGCATTTTTGCAGGGTTGTTGCCTATGTCACACCCGCGGGGGAGCCTTGAATTGGACGCGTCAATCAGTCAGGGTTTCGAGCCAGCCCGGAGGAGATCTTCTCGTTTCCCCGGGTGATCACGCAACGCTTTCCCCCCACACCACGAACGAGGAGAACCCTCGCCATGGCTCACAAGCGTTCCAGCAAGAAGCGGCTGATCACCGGCATAACCGCCGTCGTCGCCGCCACCGGCATCGCGGCCGTCACCGCGGTCACCGCCGACGCCTCCCCCGCAGAGGGGAAGATCTACGGCGCGAGCGCCAAGTCCGCCGTCAGCGGCAGCTACATCGTCATGCTCAAGGACCAGGCGCGTACGGCCGAGAGCAAGGACCTCGCCGCGGAGTACGGCGGCAAGGTCGAGCGCACCTACAGCGCCGCCCTCGACGGCTTCTCCGCGACCGGCCTGAACGAGACCGAGGCCAAGCGGCTCGCGGCCGACCCGGCCGTCGACAAGGTCGTCCAGAACAAGAAGTTCTCCATCGACGCCACCCAGGACAGCCCGCCGTCGTGGGGCCTGGACCGCATCGACCAGGAGGACACCGCGGGCGACAGCAAGTACACCTACCCGGACAGCGCGGGTGAGGGTGTCACCGCGTACGTCATCGACACCGGCGTGCGCACCACGCACAAGGACTTCGAGGGCCGCGCGTCCTCCGGCTTCGACGCGGTCGACGGTGACGACAACGCCGACGACGGCAACGGCCACGGCACGCACGTCGCGGGCACCATCGCCGGCGCCGCGCACGGTGTCGCCAAGAAGGCCAAGATCGTGGGCGTCCGGGTGCTGGACGACCAGGGCTCCGGCACCACCGAGCAGGTCGTGGCGGGCATCGACTGGGTGACCAAGAACCACAAGGGCCCCTCGGTCGCGAACATGTCCCTCGGCGGCGGGGCCGACGAGGCCCTCGACGCGGCCGTGCAGAAGGCCATCGAGGCCGGTGTCACCTTCGGTGTCGCGGCCGGCAACGAGTCGACCGACGCCGGCCAGGGCTCGCCGTCCCGCGTCAAGGAGGCCATCACCGTGGCCGCCAGCGACAAGGACGACAACCAGGCCGACTACTCCAACTACGGCAGCGTCGTCGACCTCTACGCCCCCGGCACCGACATCACCTCGGACTGGAACGAGGGTGACGACGCCACCAACACCATCTCGGGCACCTCGATGGCCACCCCGCACGTCGTGGGCGCCGCCGCGGTCTACCTGGCCGGACACCAGGACGCCAAGCCCGCCGACGTCGCCAAGGCGCTGACCGACGGCGCCACCCCGGACAAGATCGCCAACCCGGGTGAGGGCACGCCGAACAAGCTGCTGAAGATCGTCGAGTAGGTTCCCCGACGCCGCCCGGCCGGGGAACCGGCCGGGCACCGCCGCCGGCCGCCGCGCCCGCCCCCACGGGGCGTGGCGGCCGGCGGCTTCGAGCGCGTGAAGCGGAGTGCGTAGCATGGCACGCGTGGCGCATACGGTGGGTATCAAGGATGTCGCACGTCAGGCCGGCGTCTCCATCGGCACGGTCTCCAACGTGATCAACCGTCCCGACATGGTCGCCAAGGAGACCCGGGAGCGCGTACAGGCGGCGATCACCGCGCTGGGCTACGTCCGCAGCGAGTCGGCGCGCCAGCTGCGCGCTGGCCGCAGCCGGATCATCGCGCTGCTCGTGCTGGACATGGCCAACCCCTTCTTCGTGGACGTCGCGGCGGGCGCGGAGCGTGCCGCGCGCAAGGCGGGGCTCGGCGTGATGCTCTGCAACAGCGCCCAGAGCCCGGCCGAGGAGGCGGAGTACCTCTCCCTCTTCGCCGAGCAGCAGGTGCGCGGCGTACTGATCACCCCGGCCGATCTCACCGGCGGCACGCTCGCCCGGTTCCGGCCCCGCGGCATCCCGCTCGTCTTCGTCGACCGCGTCCTCGGCAGCGGTGAGGGCTGCTCGGTCTCCGTGGACGACGTGGCGGGCGGCGCGCTGGCGGCCCGGCACCTGGTCGAGCAGGGCCACGAAGGGCTGGTCTACGTCAGCGGGCCGATGTTCCTGACCCAGTGCCAGGACCGGCGGACCGGGGCGCTGCAGGCGCTGCGCGAGGCGGGCCTGCCGGAGTCGGCCCTGCGGCACATCGAGACCGAGCGGATGGACGTGGCGGCGGGCCGGGACGCCGGCGCCCGGCTGCTGGGCATGTCGCCCCGGCCGACCGCCGTGTTCTGCGCCAACGACCTGCTCGCCCTCGGGGTGTTCCAGGCGCTCTACGGCGCCGGGGTGGCGGTCCCGGAGGACATCGCGCTGGTGGGGTACGACGACATCGAGTTCGCCGCGGCCGCCGCCGTGCCGCTCACCTCCGTACGGCAGCCGGCCCGGCAGATGGGCCGGACGGCGGCCGAGATGCTCCTCGAGGAGACCGGCGACCTGGCGGCGGCCCACGAGCACCGCCAGGTCGTGCTCGCGCCGGAGCTGGTCGTCCGTGCGTCCACCCTTCCGGGCCGCGCCTGAGAGAGCCGGCCGGGCCGCCCGGCCCGCAGACGGCCCTACGGGACCGTGTCCGCCACCGGCACCCCGAAGTCCGGCGTGCCGTCCGCGTGCCATCCCAGCTTCTGGATGCGGGTGTGCCGGTTGGGGTCGTGCAGAGGATCGCCGGTGATGTCCCGGTACTGCCGTGCGTGGTACACGAGCACGTCGGTGCGGCCGTCCTCGGCGACCGTGAAGCTGTTGTGCCCCGGGCCGTACTGACCGGTGGTCTCGTTGCTGGTGAAGACCGGTACCGGCGACTTGGTCCAGGAGGCCGGGTCGAGCAGGTCGGCGCGCGCGTCCGCGGTGAGCAGCCCCATGCAGTAGTTGCTGTCGGTGGCGCTGGCGGAGTACGTCATGAAGACCCGGCCGTTGCGGATGAGGACCGAGGGGCCCTCGTTCACCTTGAAGCCGCGGGTCTCCCAGTCCAGGACCGGGGAGGAGAGCCGTACCGGCGGGCTGCCGAGCGTCCAGGGGTTGCGCAGCCGCGCGAGGTAGAGGTTGGAGTTGTTCACGATGCCCGGCTCCTGCTGGGCCCAGGTCAGGTAGCGGACGCCGCGGTGGGTGAAGGTGGAGGCGTCGAGGGAGAAGGTGTCCCAGGGGGTGAGGAGGCGGCCCTTCTCCGTCCAGGTCCCCTTGAAGGGGTCGGGGTGGCGGTTCTCCAGGACGTACATCCGGATCTTCCAGACGTCCTCGGCGCTGCCCGCGGCGAAGTAGAGGTACCAGCGGCCGTCGATGTGGTGGATCTCCGGCGCCCAGATGTGGGCGCCCATCTCGCCGGTGGTGTGCTTGCGCCACAGCACCGCCTCGGGCGCGTCCGCGAGGCCGCGCAGCGTGCGGGAGCGGCGCAGGACGATGCGGTCGTACTCCGGGACGGTCGCGGTGAAGTAGTAGAAGCCGTTGGTGTGCCGGAAGATGTGCGGGTCGGCGTGCTGACGGACGAGGGGGTTGGGGTACGGCGCCGCGGGGCGGCGCCGGCCGGTGGCGGCGTGTGCCGTGCCCGGCAGGGCGGCGGCCGCGCCCATGGCCAGGGTGCCCAGTAGGACGCCTCTTCGGCCGGGTGCGTGCATGGTGCTCTCCTCGTGGGGCTCGGTGGGGCGGCCGCCGGTCCGGCGGCCGCCCGGGGAACGTCAGCCGTGGCTCCTGATCCGCATGAAGGTGACGGAGTGGGCCGGGAAGGTGTGCGTGAACTGCGGGGCGACGCCGCGCAGGGTCGAGTGGCGGGGCGCGATCGGCCGGTCCTCCGCGGTGTTCTCGGCGGCCGGGTCGCCCTGGAGCGTGGTCAGGCGGGCGGTCGGCGCCACCTTCCGCTTGCCGAGGTCGATGCGCGTACGGGCGGCCGAGTCCTGCGCGTTGACGACCTTGACGATCAGCTCGCCGGTCTTCCTGTCCTCGGTCACGACCTGGCGGAACGGCTCGGCCTCGGCGTCGTCGGTGAACCCGCCCCACTTCCTGCCGTCGAGGTACAGCGTCACCTGCCGCCCGCGGACCTGCACCTTCAGGTCGTACGTCCGGCCGGTCTCGATCTTCGTGCCGTCCTCGGTCCCGGCCATCGTCTGCTTGGCGCCGTCGGTGGTCTTCTCCACGGCGGAGCGGGTGTTGCCCCAGCCGCCGAGGTTCCACCAGTAGTGATTGCCGGTGTCCTGGACGCCGAAGGCGACCAGGAAGCCTTCCTTGCCGGACCGCTTGGTGGCCTTCACGTGCAGGTCGTAGTCGCGCCAGCCGGGGTCACCCGCGGTGACGAGGGTGTTCTCGGCCGCGGCGTCGGACTGGACGTACGCGCCGTCCTCGGCCTTCCACGAGCCGCGTCCGGCCGCCTCGGTCCACTTGCCGGCACCGCCCGAGAAGTCGTCCTCGAACAGCGTCCTGCCGTCCGCGCCGGTGACCTTCACGTCGTCGTACGCGGCGGTGGTGGCCCAGGTGGACAGGCCGACGGCGCCGGTGATCGGCGCGGTGGTGGCCGGGGTGCCGGAGGCGGTGCTCGGGACGACCCGGTCGCCGGTGTTGTTCATGAACAGCTTCTGGACCTCGTAGCTCGTCGAGCCCCAGGACTTCCGGCCGTCGAACCAGATCATGTCGGGGCGCCACTGCACGGAGTCGGTACGCGCGAGCAGCGGGGCGTACGAGGCGAGCTTCACGACGTCGGCGTTGCGTTCCAGGCCCGTCATGAACGCGGCTTCGGACAGCGCGTTGCGGAAGCGGTTGTCCTGGGAGGCGTACTCGCCGAGGAAGACCTTGGGCCCGTTGCGGTCGTAGGAGTCGTACCGCTCGTTGTTCTCCAGGAACCACTGCGGGCTGTTGTAGTAGTGCTCGTCGACCATGTCGACCTTGCCCTCGCGGTTGAGCTGCCAGGCGCGGTCGAAGGTGGTGCCGCTGTCGTCGGGGCCCGAGTTGCTGATGACGGTGATGTCGGGGTACTTCGCCTCGATGGCGGCGCGGAACTCCTTGAAGCGCGCGAAGAACTCGTCGGGGAGGTTCTCCTCGTTGCCGACCGCCAGGTGGGTGAGGCCGAAGGGCTTCGGGTGGCCCATCTCGGCGCGCTTCTTGCCCCACTCGGAGGTCACCGGGCCGTTGGCGAACTCGATCAGGTCCAGGGTGTCCTGGACGTGCCGCTTCAGCAGCGCCGGGTCGTCGGTGGCCTTGTTCTGGCCGCAGCCGGTGACCAGGGCCGGGACGACCGGCAGCGGCATCGCGCCGATGTCCTCGGCGAACTGGAAGTACTCGTAGTAGCCGAGGCCGTAGGACTGGTTGTAGCCCCAGAAGTTGGCGTTGGTGGCGCGCTGCTCGACGGGTCCGATGGTGTCCTTCCACTGGTACGAGCGCTTGCGCTGGTAGCCGGACGCCTCGTCGTACCCCTCGTGGCTGCCGGTGTTGACCAGGCAGCCGCCGGGGAACCGCACGAAGCCCGGGTCGAGCGCGGCGATCTTCTCGGCGAGGTCCTTGCGCAGCCCGTTCGGGCGGTGCTTGTAGGTGTCGCGGGGGAAGAGGGAGATCATGTCGAGTGCGACGGGGGCGCCGGACGCGACGGTGAGCCGGCCGGCGGCGGAGGTGCGGGTGGCGGTGAAGGACGCCGTGTACTTGGTCCAGCCGCCGCGCGCGGTGACGCGGCGGGCGGCGGCGAGCTCGCCCGAGGAGTCCCGCAGGGTGAGAGTGAGCGGCGCGCCCGCCGCCCCGCCGGCGCGGGCCCAGACCGAGAAGTCGTACCGCTCGCCCTTGCGTACCGCGATGCCGGTGCCGTAGCCGGTGTTGGTGACGGAGGAACCGGCGCCCAGGGAGAGGTAGTTGCGGTTGCGCGCGTTCAGCCGGCCGTCGTCGTTCACGACCTTCGCCGACCCGGTCGTCTCCCACGACGTCAGCGGTGTGTACGCGGCGTTGTCGGCCCGGTCGTACTCGAAGGAGCGGTTCTGGACCTGCTCGGCGTACAGGCCGCCGTCCGCGGCGCGGTTGATGTCCTCGAAGAAGACGCCGTACATGGTGTCGTCGAGGGCGGGGCCCGTGCCGCCGTCCGTGACGTCCAGGGTGTAGTCGGTGACGTCCGCCGCCGCCGGGGGAGCGGCGAGGGCGGGCACCGCGAGCGCGGCGACCAGCGTCCCGGTGAGGAGGGTGAGCCGCGCGCGTCTTCGCGGCCGGCGCCGGGGGGTGGCGGATGCGGGTGCCGTGGTGGGCATGGTGCGCTCCTGACAGGCTGTTCGAAATACCGGACAGTGCTCGGGATATCGCCCGGTGAGGATGGCTGTCGCCCCGTCGTGCCGTCAACACCCCTGCGTATCCGGGAAATCCGTGCCCAGACCGTTGACACCGCTCGCGTCGTGGCATTACCTATCTCGCAGCATTTCGAACGTGTGACGAAATCTCGAACGCGAAGCAGTCGGACACCGCGAGCCGCGAAGGGGCACCTCCCGTGCGCATCACCGGAATCACCACTCACGTCGTCGGAACGCCCTGGCGCAACCTGACGTACGTCCAGGTCCACACCGACGAGGGGCTCACCGGAGTCGGCGAGACCCGCATGCTCGGCCACACCGACGCGCTCCTCGGCTACCTCCGCGAGGCGGAGGCCAACCACATCGCGGGCTCCGACCCGTTCGCCGTGGAGGACCTGGTGCGCCGCATGAAGTACGGCGACTACGGGCGGGCCGGCGAGATCGTGATGTCCGGCATCGCCTGCGTGGAGATGGCCTGCTGGGACATCAAGGGCAAGGCGCTGGGGGTGCCCGTCTGGCAGCTGCTGGGCGGCAAGGTCACCGACAGGGTCAAGGCGTACGCCAACGGCTGGTACACCACCGAGCGCACCCCGGAGGCGTACCACAAGGCCGCGCAGGCGGTCGTGGAGCGCGGCTACCAGGCCCTGAAGATCGACCCGTTCGGCACCGGCCACTTCGAGCTCGACCACGAACAGACCGTGTACGCGGTCTCCCTGATCGAGGCGGTACGCGACGCGATCGGGCCCGAGCGCGAGCTGATGCTGGAGATGCACGGCCGCTTCAGCCCGTCCACCGCGGTCCGGCTGGCCCACGAGATGGCGCCGTTCAAGCCCGCCTGGCTGGAGGAGCCGGTACCGCCGGAGAACCTCAAGGCGCTGGAGAAGGTCGCCGCGAAGGTGGACATGCCGGTCGCCACCGGTGAGCGCATCCACGACCGCATCGAGTTCCGCGAGCTCTTCGAGTCGCAGGCCGCCGACATCATCCAGCCCGACGTCGGCCACCTCGGCGGCATCCTGGAGACCCGCAAGCTCGCCGCCACCGCCGAGACCCACTACATGCTGGTCGCGCCGCACAACGTCGGCGGCTCGGTGCTCACCGCCGCCTCCCTCCAGGTCGCCGGCTGCACCCCCAATTTCAAGATCCTGGAGCACTTCAACGACTTCGCCGACGCGGAGATCAAGAAGGTGGTCAAGGGCGCCCCGCAGGTCGTCGACGGCTACTTCGAACTGTCCGACGCACCGGGCCTCGGCGTCGAGCTGGACACCGAGGCCGCCGCCGAGTTCCCCCAGCAGCAGGCCCGGTTCGACCTCTGGGCCGAGGGCTGGGAGAAGCGCGACCCCGCCAGGGCCGGCCGGTGACCGGCCGCGCGCTCGTCCTGGACGGGCCCGGCGCGTACCGCCTCACCGACGCGGCCCCGGCCGAGCCCGGCCCGGGCGAGGCGCGCGTCAGGGTGCACGCGTCCGGTGTCTGCGGCAGCGACCGCGAGCTGTGGCAGGGGAACCGGCCTGCCGGGTACGTGCGGTACCCGGTGGTTCCCGGGCACGAGTGGTCCGGCACCGTCGAGGCGGTCGGCGCGGGCGTACCGGAGGCACTGCTCGGCCGGAAGACCGTCGGCGAGGGCTTCCGCAACTGCCAGGTGTGCGCCCGCTGCCACGCGGGCGAGACCACGCTGTGCACGGCCGGGTACGAGGAGACCGGGTTCACGCAGCCGGGCGCGATGGCGGACACGCTGGTGCTGCCCGCCCGGCTGCTGCACCCGCTCGCGGACGGCGCCGACCTCACGGCCGCCGCGCTGCTGGAGCCCGCCGCCTGTGTCGCGGCCGCCGCGCTGAAGGCGGAGGCCCGGCCCGGCGACCGGGTGGCGGTGGTCGGCACGGGCACGCTCGGCATGATCGCCGTACAGTTCCTCGCCGCCGCCTCGCCCGCCGAGCTGCTGGCCGTCGGCACCGGCCGGGAGCGGGAGAAGCTCGCGCTCGACTTCGGGGCGACGTCCTTCCGTACGGCGGACGAGGCGCTGCCGGACGACTTCGACGTGGTGATCGAGGCCGCCGGGTCGGCCGAAGCGGCCTGCGCGGCGCTCGGGCTGCTGCGGCGTGGCGGCCGGCTGGTCCTCACCGGCCTCCCGGCCCCGGGCGCCACCGGCCTGGACCCCACGGAACTGGTGGTCCGCCAGGCCGAGGTGCGGACCGTCTTCGGCGCCCCGCCCGCCGCCTGGGCCCACGCCGTACGCGCCTTCGACGCCGGGCTGCTGGACCTGCTGCCGCTGGTCACCCACCGCATGCCGCTGGACGGCTTCGCCGAGGCGATGGAGATCGCCGGCGGGCCGGGCGCGGGGAAGGTCCTGCTGCACCCGTGAGCCCGGCCCTCCCGCCGCTCCGCCCGGCCCCGCGGCCGGGCACCTGATGCTTCGCCCCAGCCCTACCTCGAAGGGAACCACCCATGCCCACCCGCAGACGAGCCGCCGCTCTGGCCGCCGTCCTCCTCATCGGCTCGCTCACCGCCTGCGGACAGGAGGCCCGCGGCGGCAGCCGCTACAAGCCCGAGACGGGCAAGGGCGGCACGATCGGCCTGGCGATGCCCACCAAGTCCTCCGAGCGGTGGATCGCCGACGGCAAGAACATGGCGGAGCAGTTCCGCAAGGCCGGGTACAAGACCGACCTCCAGTACGGTGACGACAAGGTCGAGAACCAGGTCGCCCAGATCGAGAACATGATCGCCAAGGGGCACCGGCTGCTGGTGATCGCGGCGATCAACGGCTCCGCGCTCACCGACGTCCTCCAGCGCGCGCACGACGCGGGCATCCCCGTGATCTCGTACGACCGGCTCATCATGGGCACGCCGTACGTCGACTACTACGCGTCCTTCGACAACGAGAAGGTCGGCCGCCTCCAAGGGCAGTACATCCTCGACCGGTTGAAGCTGAAGAAACCCGACAAGGGCGCGAGCGAGCACTACAACGTCGAACTGTTCGCCGGTTCGCCGAACGACAACAACACGAAGTACTTCTGGGGCGGGGCCATGAAGGTCCTCAAGCCCTTCTTCGACTCCGGACAGCTCGTCGTGCGCAGCAAGCAGACGCAGATGAACCAGGCGACCACACAGGACTGGAACGGCGGCATCGCGCAGAAGCGCATGGACGACCTCATCAGCAAGAGCTACGGCGAGGAGAAGGTCGACGCCGTGCTGTCCCCGTACGACGGCATGTCGCTCGGCATCATCTCCGCGCTGAAGAGCGCCGGTTACAGCGGCAAGGACCTGCCGGTCGTCACCGGGCAGGACGCCGAGCTGGCCTCGGTGAAGTCCATCGCCCGGGGCGAGCAGACCCAGACGGTCTTCAAGGACACCCGCAAGCTCGCCAAGCAGGCCGTCCAGATGGGCGACGCGGTGCTCACCGGCAAGAAGCCGGAGGTCAACAACACCACCGACTACGACAACGGCAAGCGGGTCGTCCCGGCCTACCTGCTCGACCCCGTCTCCGTCGACAGGTCCAACACCCAGCTCCTCGTCGACGAGGGCTACTTCACCGCGGGACAGCTGAAGTGACGGGCCGCGGCACCGTGCCGGAGCGTCCCGTACTGGAGATGCGCGGCATCACCAAGACCTTCCCCGGGGTGACGGCCCTCTCCGAGGTGAACCTGACCGTGCGGGCCGGCGAGATCCACGCGATCTGCGGCGAGAACGGCGCGGGCAAGTCCACGCTGATGAAGGTCCTCAGCGGGGTGCATCCGCACGGCAGTTACGAGGGCGAGATCCGCTTCGCGGGCGAGCCGGTGGCCTTCAAGGACATCAACGCCAGCGAACGGCGCGGCATCGTCATCATCCACCAGGAGCTGGCGCTCGTCCCCTTCCTCTCGATCGCGGAGAACATCTACCTCGGCAACGAGCAGGGCCGGCGCGGCATCATCGACTGGCCCACCACCCTCAGCGGCGCCGCCAAGCTGCTCAAGCGGGTCGGGCTGCGCGAGAACCCGCAGACTCCGGTCGCCGACATCGGCGTGGGCAAGCAGCAGCTCGTGGAGATCGCCAAGGCGCTGTCGAAGGAGGTACGGCTGCTCATCCTCGACGAGCCGACCGCGGCCCTCAACGACGAGGACAGCGCCACCCTGCTCAGCCTGATCCGCGAGCTGCGGGACCAGGACATCGCCTGCATCATCATCTCCCACAAGCTGAACGAGATCCGGGAGATCGCCGACGCGGTGACGATCCTGCGCGACGGCCGCACCATCGAGACGCTGCCCGTCCGCGCGACCCCGGAGGCCGAGCCGGAGCTGTCCGAGGACCGCATCATCCGCGGCATGGTCGGCCGCGACCTCGACCACCGCTTCCCCGACCGCACGGAGTACGCGGGCGAGGACGCCGGGCAGATCGCGCTGACCGTGCGGGACTGGACCGTACGGCACCCCGTCGACCGGGCCCGCAAGGTGGTCGACGGCGCGTCGCTGACCGTCCGGCGCGGCGAGATCGTCGGCATCGCGGGCCTGATGGGCGCAGGGCGTACCGAACTGGCGATGTCCGTCTTCGGCCGCTCGTACGGCATCCACGAGGGCGGCACCGTCCAGGTCGGCGGCCGCGAGGTGAACACCGCCACGGTGCCGGCCGCCATCGCCGCCGGGATCGCGTACGTCACCGAGGACCGCAAGCAGTACGGCCTGAACCTGATCGACACCATCCACCGCAACGTCTCGCTGGCCTCGCTGCGCGGCATGACCCGCCGGGGCGCCGTCGACGAGCACCACGAGCGGTCCGTCGCCGAGCGCTACCGCACGTCGATGAACATCAAGGCGCCCACGGTCTTCGAGCAGGTGGGGCGGCTCTCCGGCGGCAACCAGCAGAAGGTCGTACTGAGCAAGTGGATCCACGCCGACCCCGAGGTGCTGATCCTCGACGAGCCGACCCGCGGCATCGACGTCGGCGCCAAATACGAGATCTACACCGTCATCGACCGGCTCGCCGCACAGGGCAAGGCGGTGCTCTTCATCTCCTCCGAACTGCCCGAACTGCTCGGCATGTGCGACCGGATCTACACGATGGCCGAGGGCCGGCTGACCGGTGAGGTCGCTCGCGCCGATGCCACGCAGGAAGTCCTGATGCGCCAGATGACCATGAACAGAAGCTGAGGCCCGCGATGACGACCACGACCACTCCACCCAAGGACTCCGACGCCGCGGCGCCGTCCGCCGTCCGCTCGGCCGGCGCGCTGCTGGTGCGGAGCGTGCGGAACAACATGCGCCAGTACGGCATGCTCACCGCGCTGGCCTTCATCGTCGTGCTGTTCCAGATATGGACCGACGGCACGCTGCTGCTGCCGAACAACGTCTCCAACCTGATCCAGCAGAACAGCTACATCCTGATCCTGGCCATGGGCATGATGATCGTCATCATCGCGGGCCACATCGACCTGTCCGTCGGCTCACTGGTCGCCTTCGTCGGCGCCATGTCGGCGGTGATGATGGTGAAACAGGACGTGCCCTGGGTCCTGGCACTGGTGCTGTCACTCCTGATCGGCGCGGTCGCGGGTGCCTGGCAGGGCTTCTTCATCGCCTACGTCGGCATCCCGTCCTTCATCGTCACCCTGGCCGGCATGCTGCTCTTCCGCGGCCTGACCCAGATCGTGCTCGAGGGCCAGTCCATCGCCCCGTTCCCCGAGGGCTTCCAGAACCTCGCCAAGGGCTTCATCCCCGAGATGGGCCCGTACACCCAGTACCACAACCCCACGCTGCTCCTCGGGCTCGCCGCCGTCGTCTTCCTGCTGCTGCGCGAGTGGCGGGACCGGCGCCGCCAGCTCGCCCTGGAGCTGGACGTGCTGCCCACCGGGCTGTGGGTCACCAAGTGCGTCGCGCTCACCGCGGCCGTCGTCGCCTTCACGCTGACCCTGGCCAGCTTCCACGGCGTACCGGTCGTGATGCTGGTGATGTGCGCGCTGCTGCTCGGCCTCGGGTACGTCATGCGCAACGCGGTCATCGGGCGCCATGTGTACGCGCTGGGCGGCAACAAGGCCGCCGCGAAGCTCTCCGGCGTCAAGGACAAGCGCGTCACCTTCCTGGTCTTCGTCAACATGGGCGTCCTGGCGGCGCTCGCGGGCTGCGTGTACGCGGCGCGGCTGAACGCGGGCACCACGCAGGCCGGCCTGAACTTCGAACTGGAGGCGATCGCCGCGTCGTTCATCGGCGGCGCCTCGATGAGCGGCGGTGTCGGCACGGTGATGGGCGCCGTGATCGGCGGCCTCGTCCTCGGCGTCCTCAACAACGGCATGTCGCTGGTCGGCATCGGCACCGACTACCAGCAGGTCATCAAGGGCCTGGTGCTGCTCGCCGCGGTCGGCTTCGACATCTACAACAAGCGCAAGGCCGGTTCCTGACCACGCGGGGCCGCCCTGCCCCGCACCCGGACTTCCCTAGGAGACAGCCATGACGACCAGCAGACGTACCGTGGTGGCCGCGGCGGCCGCCGGACTCACGGCCACCGCCGTCGGCACCGGACCGGCCTTCGCCGCGGCACCCGCCGCGGGCGGCGGACGGCCGTACAAGGAGCACTTCGGCACCCTCCCCGACGGCACCCGCGTCGACCGCTGGACGGTGGCGAGCGGCGGTACCCGGCTCGGCGTGCTGTCCTACGGCGGCATCGTCCAGACCCTGGAGCTCCCCGACCGGCACGGCCGCCGGGCCAATGTGTCGCTCGGCTTCGGCGAACTCGCCCCCTACCTCACCGCGGGAACGTACTTCGGCGCCCTCATCGGCCGCTACGGCAACCGCATCGCGCGCGGCACCTTCACCCTGGACGGCCGGACGTACCGGCTGCCCGTCAACGACGGCCCGAACAGCCTGCACGGCGGGGACCAGGGCTTCGACAAGCGGGTGTGGGACGTCGAGCCGTACGCCGGGGACTCCGGCACCGGTCTCACTCTCCGGCGCGTCAGTCCGGACGGTGAGATGGGCTATCCGGGCACCCTGACCGTCCGCGTCGACTACGTCCTCGACCGGCGCGGCGACCTCCGCATCACGTACGAGGCGACGACGGACAAGGCCACGGTCGTCAACCTCACCAACCACACCTACTTCAACCTGGCGGGCGAGGGGAACGGCGACGTCCTCGGCCACACCCTGCGCATCGCCGCGTCCCGCTACACCCCCGTCGACGAGACCCTCATCCCGACCGGTGAGCTGCCGAAGGTCGCGGGCACCCCCTTCGACTTCCGGCGGGCCAAGCCGATCGGCCAGGACATCCGCAAGGGCCACCGGCAGCTCGTCTTCGGCGGCGGCTACGACCACAACTTCGTACTGGACAAGGGCGTCACCGCACGCCCCGAGACCGCGATCACCCTCGCCGACCCGGCGTCCGGCCGCGTCATGGACATCGCCACCACCGAACCCGGCGTGCAGTTCTACAGCGGCAACGGCCTGGACGGCACCCTGCGCGGCACCTCGGGCACCCTCTACCGGCAGGCCGACGGCCTCTGCCTGGAGACCCAGCACTTCCCCGACTCGCCCAACCGGCCGTCGTTCCCCTCGACGGTGCTGCGCCCGGGGCAGACCTACCGGACGACGACCGTGCACCACTTCGGGGTGCGCTGAGCCCGGCGGCCGTGGGGGAGAATGACAGTTCGACCCGGGCGCGGTAGGGAGCCGCGCCCACCCCCGCGGCAGGAGAACGAACCCCCATGCCCCCAGCCGACCTCCAGGCGGACTGCGCGCAGTGCTTCGGCCTGTGCTGCGTCGCCCTGCCCTTCGCCGCCTCGAACGACTTCGCGGCGGACAAGGAAGGCGGGACGCCGTGCGCCAACCTCCAGGCGGACTTCCGCTGCGGCATCCACGACCGGCTGCGCGAGGCGGGCTTCCGCGGCTGCACCGTCTTCGACTGCTTCGGCGCGGGGCAGCAGGTCTCGCAGGTCACCTTCGGCGGCCGGGACTGGCGGCAGCACCCGGACACCGCCCGGCAGATGTTCGCGGTCTTCCCCGTGATGCGGCAGCTGCACGAACTGCTCGCGTACGTCACCGAGGCGCTGGACCGGCCCGAGTGCCGGCCGGTGCACACCGGGCTCCGCACGGCGCTGGCGGACCTGGAACGGCTCACGCTCAGCCCCGCCGACGTGCTGGCGGAGCTGGACACCGAGGCGGTCCGGCAGGAGGTCAACACGCTGCTCCTGCGCGCCGGGGACCTGGTGCGGGCCGGCGTGCCCGGCAAGAAGAAGAACCACCGCGGCGCCGACCTCTTCGGAGCCCGGCTGCGCAATGCCGAGCTGCGCGGTGCCTCCCTCCGCGGCGCATGCCTGATCGCCGCGGACCTCAGCGGTGCCGACCTGCGGTCCGCCGACGTCATCGGCGCCGACTTCCGGGACGCCGACCTGAGCGGCGCCGACCTGACCGGCAGCGTCTTCCTCACCCAGATCCAGCTGAACGCGGCCAGGGGGGACGCGCGGACCGCGCTGCCCGAGTCCCTGGCCCGCCCCGCCCACTGGCAGGAGTAGCGCCTGGCTCGCGGACCGCGTCCGGCTCAGGCGGTCAGCGCGGCCGCCGGCCGCTGCAGGGCCTCCGCGTACCGCAGGGCCAGCAGGTGCGCCAGCTCCGGGGCCGGGCCCAGCACGTCGGCGAGCACATCGGCGCCCGCCTCCCGGGCTCCGGCCACGATCCGGTCCGGCAGCCGGCCGGGCGCGATGACGTACGGCGCGACGGCGACGCGCGCGACGCCCTCGGCCCGCAGTTCCCGCACGGCGTCCGCCGTACGGGGAAGGGATGCGGAGGCGAACGCAGGCCGCACGGCATACCAACCAGTGGTACGCCGCCACTCCCGCGCGATTTCAGCGATCACTGCGATCGCCTCCGGGTCCGAAGAGCCCGCCGAGGCCAGTACGACCCCGGTCGAGGCACGGTCGGCGGGGGCGAGCCCCGCCTCGGTCAGCCGCCGCTCCAGCGCGCCCACCAGCAGCGGCGCGGGGCCGAGGACATCGGCCTGCTGGACGGTCAGGCGGGGCAGCCGCGCGCACGCCTCGCGCAGCACCGAAGGGATGTCGGTCTTGGCGTGGAAGGCGCGGGTGAGCAGCAGCGGCAGCGCCACCACGTCCCGTACGCCGTCCGCGTGCAGCCGCTCCAGCACCTGGGGCACGCTCGGCGCGTTGAAGTCCAGGTAGCCGACCTCGACGCGCAGCTCCGGGTGGAGCGCGCGGACCCGTGCGCACAGCGCGCCGACGGTCGCCGCGTGCCGCGGGTCCCGGCTGCCGTGCGCGATCACCAGCAGCGCGGGCCGCGCGCATCGGCCGGCCGCCGAGGCGGTTCCCGATGTGGGGGCGAGCAGGTGGGGTCGCATGGTGCTTCCGTTCGGAGGATTCGGCGGGGGTCAGCGGGTATGGGTGAGCAGACCGCGGCTGCGCAGCACGCGGCGCTCGATCGGGGCGAAGATCAGCAGCTCGATGCCGATGCCGACGATCAGGATGAGCAGGATCGCGGCGAGCACGAGGGACATGTCGGAGCCGACCCGGCCCTGGTCCAGCAGCTGGCCGAGGCCTGCGCCCAGGTCGGGCGAGGTGGCGATCAGCTCGGCGGCCATCAGGGAGCGCCAGGAGAACGCCCAGCCCTGCTTGAGGCCTGAGATGTAGCCGGGCAGCGCGGCGGGCAGCAGCACGTGGCGTACGCCCTTCATCCCGGTCGCGCCGATCGTCCGGCCGGCACGCAGGAACAGCGGCGGGATGCGGTCGACTCCGGAGACCAGGCCGTTGGCGATGGACGGCACGGCGCCCAGCAGCACGACCGCGTAGATCGTGGCGTCGGTGATGCCGAACCAGATGATCGCGGCGGGCACCCACGCCACCGACGGCAGCGACTGGAGGCCTGAGAGGATCGGGCCGATCGCCGCGCGCACCGGGCGGACCCGGGCGACCAGGAGGCCCAGCGGCGTACCGATGATCAGTGAGGCGACGAAGCCGAGCGCGCCGCGCGAGACGGACTCCCACACGTAGCTGAGGAGCGTGCCCTCCAGCCACTTCTCGCGGAGCGAGCCCCACACGTCCACCGGGCTGGGCAGCTGGTAGTGCGGCTTGACCTCGAAGTGGTACGCGAGCTGCCAGAGCGCCAGCACGATCACGACGGCGACGACCGGCGGCAGCGCCTTGGAGAGCAGCGTGCGCAGCACGGGCGGCCGGCTGACGACATGCGTCTCCAGCGCGTCCAGCCCGGCCTCCAGCCCGGCGGTCTCGCTCCCGCGCGCGTCCGCCGCCTTCGCGTCGGCCGCGTTGCGGGTCTCGGTGGTGGTCTCAGTGCTGGCCATGGCGGCGGATCTCCCCACGGAGCTGTTCGGTGATCTCTACGGAGAGTTCGGCGACGGCGGCGTCCTCGATGCGGCGCGGCTGCGGGATGTCGACCTCCCACTGCCGGGCGATGCGGCCGGGCCGGGAGGACAGCAGCACGACGCGCTCCGCCAGCCGGACCGCCTCGCGGACGTTGTGCGTGACGAAGAGGACGGACAGATTCGTCTCTTCCCAGATGCGGGTCAGCTCGTCGTGCAGCACGTCACGGGTGATGGCGTCCAGCGCGGCGAACGGCTCGTCCATCAGCAGCAGCCCGCTGTCCTGGGCGAGCGCGCGGGCCATCGCGACCCGCTGCCGCATACCGCCGGACAGCTCGTGCACCCGCTTGCCGTAGGCGCCCTTGAGCCGGACCAGCTCCAGCAGCCGCTCGGCCTCGTTACGGCGCTCGGCGCGCGGCATGCCGCGCAGCTTCAGGGCCAGTTCGATGTTCTTGCCGGCGGTGAGCCAGGGGAAGAGCGCGTGCTCCTGGAACATCAGGGCCGGGCGGCTGCCGGGCACGTCGATGGTCCCGGTGGTCGGCTCGTCCAGCCCGGCCACGAGGTTGAGCAGCGTGGACTTGCCGCAGCCCGACGCGCCCAGGAGGCAGACGAACTCGCCCGGCGCGACATCGACCGTGATGTCGTCCAGTACGTGCTGCTGCGCGCCGGGGCGGCCGAAGGACTTCGAGACGTGGTCGATACGCGCCGCGTAGCCCGCCGTCTCCTTCGTGCCGGCCGTGGCGGCCTGCTTCGTGAGGGTAGGGGTCGTCATCGGTGTCACCTCCTGGGGACCGTACGGATCGATCGGTTACTGTGCGCCGAGCCCGGCGGCGTCCACCGGTGGCCTGCCCTCGGCCTTGAGGACCTTGTTGAGCAGCCGCAGGTCGTAGATGCCGTTCAAATCGGGCTTCTTGAGCAGTCCGGCCTTGACCGCGTGGTCCGCCTGGTCCTTGAGGGTGGAGGCCAGCGGGTCGTCGGTGACCTGCACGTTCCGGAAGGCGGAGTTCAGGACCTGGTCCGGCAGCCGGGTGCCGGACACCTTGGGGTCGGCGAGCGAGGTGTTGACCGCCTGGGCGGCCTCGCCCGGGTGGCCCTTGATCCAGTCGTTGGTCTTCACCGAGCCGCGCAGTACCGCCTCGACGGCCTTGGGGTGCTCCTCGAGGAACTGCTTGCGGACGACGATGTTCGTGATGACGAACTTGCCGTCCTTCCAGAGCTGCTTCTCGTCCAGCAGCTTCCGGCCGCCCTCGGCGACCAGCTTGGAGGCGGTCGGCTCGGGCACCCACGCGCCGTCGACGCCGCCCTGCCGGAAGGTGGCGGGGATCTCCTTGTTGTCCTGCCGGAGGACCCCGACCTCGCCCTTCCCGGTGTCCGGGTCGACCTGGTAGCCCTTTTCGCGCAGGTAGTTGAGGAGCGCCACGTCCTGGGTGTTGCCGAGCTGCGGCGAGGCGATCCGCTTGCCCTTGAGGTCCTTCAGGGACTTGATCTTCCTGGGGTTCACGACCAGCGAGACGCCGCCCGAGGCGGAGCCCCCGATGATCTTCAGGTTGTCGCCGTGCGACTGCACGTAGCCGTTGATCGCGGGGGACGGCCCGATCCAGCCGATGTCGATCGTCTTCGAGTTCAGCGCCTCGATCTCCGAGGGCCCGGCGTTGAAGATGTACGGCTTGACCTGCGTACCGCCCAGTTCCTTCTGGAGGAAGCCCTGCTGCCGGTCCACCATGGGCGTCGCGTGCGTGACGTTCCCGAAGTAGCCGATCTTCACCGCGTCCAGCCCGTCGGTCTTCGGCCCCTTCGCCGCCACCGCCTCGGTGCTCTTCGGCGCCTTGGACCCGTAACCGCAGGCCCCCAGCGCCCCGATCAGCAGCGGGACGGTGGCGGCCGCCGCGAGCAGGCGGCGGGCGGTGGAGCGGGGGCGAGCGGCAGGCAGCACGGGAGGGTTTCCTCTCGGTGGGCCGGGACGGTACGCGCCCCTTGGCTAGGGCGCGCCCGGCAGGTCAGGTGGTCTTCGGAAGGGGCCGGCGGGCAGGGCGAGGCGGAGCGGGGTCAGCGCACACATCGGCCGACTCCGCCCTGTCCGCTGCCGAGGAGGCCGCTGCCGATCCGGCCGCCCTCCTTCGCGAACGTCGAGAACGCCTCGCCCGCCATGGTCAGAAGTCCCAGCCCTCGTCGTCGGCCTGCTGGGCGCGGGCCGCCTCGGCGTCCTCGGCGAACGCCGTGCCCGCCATGCCGGCGGTCAGCGTCGTCCCGTCGGACGGGTCGATGAGCAGGAACGAACCGGTGCGCCGGGAGTCCGCGTAGGCGTCCACCGGCAGCGGCTCGGCTGTGCGGACCCTGATCCGGCCGATGTCGTTGGCGACCAGCTCGCCCGGCGCCGGGTGCTGGGACAGGTCGTCCAGCGTGAGCCGGGAGCGGATCTCCTTGACGATCGCCTTGACCGTACGGGTGGTGTGCTTCAGCAGCACCCGCTGGCCCTCGACCAGCGGCCGGTCCGCCACGTGGCAGATGGTCGCCTCGATGTCCTGCGACACGGCCGGGGCCGCGGCGGCCGGGGCGATCAGGTCGCCGCGCGAGACGTCGATGTCGTCGGCGAGCCGCACGGTCACCGACTGCGGCGCCCAGGCCACGTCCACGGACTCGCCCAGCGCGTCGATGCCCTCGATGGTGGAGGTGGCGCCGGACGGCAGCACCGTCACCTCGTCGCCGACGCGCAGCACGCCGGCGGCGATCTGGCCCGCGTAACCGCGGTAGTCGGGGTGCTCGGCGGTCTGCGGCCGGATGACGTACTGCACGGGGAAGCGCGCCGCGTCGTTCGACGGGTCGGTGACGACCGGGACCGTCTCCAGGTGCTCCAGCACCGTCGGGCCGCCGTACCAGTCCATGTTGGCGGACGGCGTCACGACGTTGTCCCCGGCCAGCGCCGAGATCGGGATCGTGGTGATCTCCGGGACGCCCAGCGAGGCGGCGTACTTCGTGAACTCCTCGGCGATGGCCGCGAAGACCGACTCCTGGTAGTCCACCAGGTCCATCTTGTTCACGGCCAGCACCACGTGCGGCACGCGCAGCAGCGCGGCGACGGCCGCGTGCCGGCGGGTCTGCTCGACGACGCCGTTGCGGGCGTCGACCAGGACGACCGCCAGTTCGGCGGTCGAAGCGCCGGTGACCATGTTGCGGGTGTACTGCACATGGCCCGGGGTGTCGGCGAGGATGAACCGCCGCCGGGGCGTGGCGAAGTAGCGGTAGGCGACATCGATGGTGATGCCCTGCTCGCGCTCGGCCCGCAGCCCGTCGGTCAGCAGCGCCAGGTCCGGTGTCTCCTGGCCGCGGCTGGCGGAGGCGCGCTCGACCGCCTCCAGCTGGTCGGTCAGGACCGACTTGGAGTCGTGCAGCAGCCGCCCGACCAGGGTGGACTTGCCGTCGTCGACGGAGCCGGCGGTGGCGAAGCGCAGCAGGGAGGTGGCGCCGGCGTCCAGGACGCCGTCGGTAACAGTGGTCATGGTTAGAAGTACCCCTCGCGCTTACGGTCCTCCATGGCGGCCTCGGACATCTTGTCGTCGGCCCGCGTGGCGCCCCGCTCGGTGAGCCGGGACGCGGCGATCTCCGCGATCACGGCGTCGTTGTCGGCCGCGTCGGAGTCGACGGCGCCGGTGCAGGACATGTCGCCGACGGTGCGGTAGCGCACCCGCCGCTTCTCGACCCGCTCGCCCTCCTTGGGGCCGCCCCACTCGCCCGGCGCCAGCCACATGCCGTTGCGGGCGAAGACCTCGCGCTCGTGCGCGTAGTAGATCGCGGGCAGCTCGATGTTCTCCCGGCCGATGTACTGCCAGACGTCCAGCTCGGTCCAGTTGGACAGCGGGAACACCCGGACGTGCTCACCGGGGGAGTGCCGGCCGTTGTAGAGCTGCCACAGCTCCGGGCGCTGCCGGCGCGGGTCCCAGCCGCCGAACTCGGTCCGCAGGGAGAAGACGCGCTCCTTGGCGCGGGCCTTCTCCTCGTCCCGGCGGCCGCCGCCGAAGACCGCGTCGTAGCGGCCCTTGTCGATGGCGTCCAGCAGCGGGACGGTCTGCAGCGGGTTGCGGGTGCCGTCCGGGCGCTCGCGCAGCTCGCCGCGGTCGATGAAGTCCTGTACGGACGCGACGTGCAGGCGCAGCCCGTGCTTCTCGACCGTACGGTCCCGGTACTCCAGGACCTCCGGGAAGTTGTGCCCGGTGTCCACGTGCAGCAGGGAGAACGGCACCGGCGCGGGCGCGAACGCCTTGAGCGCCAGGTGCAGCATGACGATGGAGTCCTTGCCGCCGGAGAAGAGGATCACCGGGCGCTCGAACTCGCCCGCCACCTCGCGGAAGATGTGGACCGCCTCCGACTCCAGCGCGTCCAGGTGGGACAGCGCGTACGGAGAGTCGTCGCCCTCCGGTACCGGGCCGGTACCGGTGCGGGTCGTTGCTGCCGTCGTCATGCCAGTCCCCTTTCGGTGAGCAGCGCGTACAGCGCCGCCGCGGACTCCTGCACGGTCTGGGTGTGCGACTCGATCCGCAGATCGGGCGACTCGGGAGCCTCGTACGGGTCGTCCACACCGGTCAGCCCGGTGAGCTCGCCCGCCGCCTGCTTGGCGTACAGGCCTTTCACGTCCCGCTCGGAGCAGACCTCGACGGGCGTGGCGACGTGCACCTCCAGGTAGGGCGTGCCCTCCTGCTGGTGGCGCTTGCGCACCGCCTCCCGGCTGTCCGCGTACGGCGCGATCACCGGCACCAGGGCCTTGACGCCGTTGCTGGCCAGCAGCTCGGCGACGAAGCCGATCCGCTGCACGTTGGTGTGCCGGTCCTCCCGGCTGAAGCCGAGACCCGCGGAGAGGAACTCCCGGATCTCGTCGCCGTCGAGCACCTCGACGCGGTGGCCCTCGCCGCGCAGCTTCCCGGCCAGCTCGTGCGCGATGGTCGTCTTGCCCGCGCTCGGCAGACCGGTCAGCCAGATCGTGGCGCCCGTCATTCGTATCTCCTGAGTGTCCGTCATCGTGCGGTCAGCGGCCCTATCCGTGCAGTCCGCACTCGGTCTTGTTGCTGCCGGCCCAGCGGCCGGCCCTGACGTCCTCGCCTTCCAGCACGCGCCGCGTGCAGGGCGCGCAGCCGACCGAGGCGTAGCCGTCCTGGAGCAGCGGGTTGGTGAGCACGCCGTGCTCGGTGACGTACGCGTCCACGTCCGCCTGCGTCCACTTCGCGATCGGCGAGACCTTCACCTTCTGCCGCTTGGCGTCCCAGCCGACGACCGGGGTGTTCGCCCGGGTGGGCGACTCGTCCCGGCGCAGGCCCGTCGCCCACGCGTCGTACCCGGCCAGGCCCTCTTCGAGGGGCTTGACCTTGCGCAGCGCGCAGCACAGGTCGGGGTCGCGGTCGTGCAGCTTCGGGCCGTACTCGGCGTCCTGCTCGGCCACGGACTGACGCGGCGTCAGGGTGATGACGTTGACGTCCATCACCTCCGCGACCGCGTCCCGGGTGCCGAGGGTCTCCGGGAAGTGGTAACCGGTGTCCAGGAACACCACGTCCACGCCGGGAAAGGCACGCGAGGCCAGGTGCGCGACGACCGCGTCCTCCATCGAGGAGGTGACGCAGAAGCGCGGACCGAAGGTCTCGGCGGCCCACTCGAGGATCTCCAGGGCCGGAGCGTCCTCCAGGTCGCGGCCCGCCTGCTCGGCGAGCTGCTGAAGGTCGGCTGCGGTGGTTGCGGTGGTCACGACTCACCTCCGTCGGAAGGGGACTTGCCGGACACGCCCGGGGCCAGCAGGCCCAGGAACTTGAGCCGGAACGCACGGCTGCAGGACCGGCATTCCCAGGCCCCGTGGCCCTCCTCGGAGGGCCGCAGGTCCTCGTCCCCGCAGTACGGGCAGAAGAACGGTGCTGCGCGTTCCGTCACTTGAGAGCACCCTCTTCGGCGCGGGCCGCCCACTGGGCGAACCGCTCGCCCTCGGTGCGCTCCGCCTCGAAGTTGCGCAGCACCCGCTCGACGTAGTCGGGGAGTTCGTCGGCGGTGACCTTCAGGCCGCGCACCTTGCGGCCGAAGCCGGCCTCCAGGGCCAGCGCGCCGCCCAGGTGCACCTGGAAGCCCTCGACCTGATTGCCGTCGGCGTCCAGGACCAGCTGGCCCTTGAGACCGATGTCCGCGGTCTGGATACGGGCGCAGGCGTTCGGGCAGCCGTTGAGGTTGATGGTGACCGGCTCCTGGAAGTCCGGCATCCGGCGCTCCAGCTCGTCGATGAGGGACGCGCCGCGGCCCTTGGTCTCGACGATGGCCAGCTTGCAGAACTCGATACCGGTGCAGGCCATGGTGCCGCGCCGGAACGGCGAGGGCTTGACCTGGAAGTCCAGCGCCTCCAGCCCGGCGACCAGCGAGTCGACCTGGTCCTCGGCCACGTCGAGGATGATCATCTTCTGCTCGACGGTGGTGTTCAGCCGGTCCGAGCCGTGCTCGGCGGCCAGCTCGGCGATCTTGGTGAGGGTCTTGCCGTCGACGCGGCCGACGCGCGGTGCGAAGCCGACGTAGAAGCGGCCGTCCTGCTGCTTGTGGACGCCGATGTGGTCGCGCCACTTCGAGGTCGGCGCCTCGGGCGCCGGGCCGTCCACCATCTTGCGCTGGAGGTACTCGTCCTCCAGCACCTGGCGGAACTTCTCCACGCCCCAGTCGGCGACCAGGAACTTCAGGCGGGCGCGGTTGCGCAGCCGGCGGTAGCCGTAGTCACGGAAGATGCCGACCACTCCGGCCCAGACGTCCGCGACCTCGTCCAGCGGCACCCACGTGCCCAGCCGCTGCGCGAGCTTGGGGTTGGTGGACAGGCCGCCGCCGACCCAGAGGTCGAAGCCGGGGCCGTGCTCGGGGTGGTTCACGCCGACGAAGGCCACGTCGTTGATCTCGTGTACCACATCCTGGACAGGGGAGCCCGAGACCGCGGTCTTGAACTTGCGCGGCAGGTTGGAGAACTCCTTGCTGCCGATGTAGCGCTCGTGGATCTCGTTCACGGCGGGGGTGCCGTCGATGATCTCGTCGGCGGCGATACCGGCCACGGGGGAGCCGATGATCACACGCGGGCAGTCGCCGCACGCCTCGGTCGTGGACAGCCCGACGGACTCCAGCTTGTCCCAGATGGCGGGCACGTCCTCGATGCGTACCCAGTGCAGCTGGATGTTCTGCCGGTCGGTGATGTCCGCGGTGCCGCGGGCGTACTGCTCGGAGACCTCGCCGATGGCGCGCAGCTGGGCGACGGTCAGCCGGCCGCCGTCCACGCGCACGCGCAGCATGAAGTACTTGTCCTCCAGCTCCTCCGGCTCCAGGACCGCGGTCTTGCCGCCGTCGATGCCGGGCCGGCGCTGGGTGTACAGGCCCCACCAGCGCATCCGGCCGCGCAGGTCGTTGGGGTCGATCGAGTCGAAGCCGCGCTTGGAGTAGATCGTCTCAATGCGTGTCCGCACATTGAGACCGTCGTCGTCCTTCTTGAACTGCTCGTTGCCGTTGAGCGGAGTGAAGTGACCAACGGCCCACTGGCCCTCACCGCGGTGGCGTCCGGCCTTGCGGCGGGTCGTGGCGGGGCGTTCGGGAGTGGCGGCCATGGTGAATACGTCCTTCTCGGCGGCTGCAGGAAATGCGGGCTGAAGCGGTTTCAGGCCGGGTGCACCCACTGTGACCTGCGAAGACATGCCTGTTCGCGACGCGTCGCAGCGCGCCTTGGCATGGCTTGCCGGATCAGGGGTGGTCGCACGTCCGCGACGATGGGGACGGCGAGGGAAAGTCGGTGGAGCTGGGTGCTGTCAGGGGTGATGAGTCCCCGTGGGGTACAGCGTCAGCGCGCCTGACAGATGGCGCTGGACACGCGCGCAAGGTCGACGTGGCGCCGACTCACCAAGGCAATTCCAGCTCGAGACATGACGGAAGCGTGTCACGACGGTCTTGGGCCAGTCCACCATTGTCCAAAATACGGACGGCTATGTCTTGCTTTGTGAGACATTGTGGCGCCGGTCACGTTCCGCTTGCCGTGACCGGCGCCGAGGAGGTCCGGCTCAGGCGCCCGGCCACGGCCCCGGCGTGGCGACCTCGGGCTCTTCCTCCACGGTCGTGTCGTACAGCCGGAAACCGCGCCGCCGGTAGTTGTCCATCGCGTACTCCCCGTCCTTGCTGCAGGTGTGCACCCACACCCGCTTCGTCGGCGCGCACTCCGGCCACCGCTCGGCCAGGTCCCACGCGCGCGCGAGCCCGTAGGAGAGGAGGTGACCGCCGATCCGCCGCCCCCGGAACGCCGGTATCAGCCCGAAATAGACGATCTCCACCGACCCCTCGGAGTCCGCCTGCAGCTCGATGAACCCGGCCGGCGTCCCCCGCTCGTACGCCACCCAGGTCTCCGTACCGGGCCGCCCGAGGTGCGCCGCCCACTCCGCGTACGTCCACGGCAGCCGGTCGGTCCACGTGACGTCCCCGCCCACCGCCGTGTAGAGGAAGCGGCTGAACTCCGGCAACGGCGTCCCGGACCGGACGATCCGGACGTCCTGCTCGGCAGGCGGCTCGGCGGCGGGCACGAGATCCGAGGGGGCGGTCTGCTCCAGGTACCACGTGGTGACAGTGACGGTCATGGCGGTCACCCAATCATGGCGGGGACCGGCGCGGGCCGCCGGTCCCCGGATCGGATGCGCGCCAGCGGCCTGCGCACGCCAGGCGGACCGGAACGGCGACCGCACCGCGGGAAACCGCCGACTCCCGCCACCGCACGTTCCGGTTCCACCGCGAACCGCAGCCGCGGGCGCGGGAGGGGACGGACAGGCTTGCGGCACACCGGGGGCCGTCATACCGAGGAGCGGATCAGGGCGCCCGGTCGGGTGCCGGCGAGCGTGGCGGCGCCGACTCGGTCCGGGCCGCCAGCACGGCCGGTGCCGTGGAGTGGGGGAGGAGCGCCGCGGGACGGTCCGGGCGGACCAGGTCGACCTCGATGCCGTCGGCGAAGCGGTACGGGCGGTGGGAGAGGACGCAGCCGAGGGTGCGGCGCAGCCGGGAGAGTTCCGCGCGGACCGTCGTGGTGCGGCGGGCGTCGCCGAACAGGTCGAGGGAGAGCTGCGCGGCGGTACGCCCGTCGGGGTGGGTGGCCAGGACGAAGAGGAGCTCGGCGTGGCGTGGGCTCAGCTCGTGCGACCAGCTGCCGGCCGGGCCGCCGACCGTCACCGTCCAGCCGTCCCGGCCGCTGACGTCCAGCACCACCCGGCTCGGCGCCGGGTCCAGCGGCCCGGTGTCCCCGATGCGTACCAGCCAGCCGCCCGGCAGCGGCTCCAGCACGCAGGAGCCGTACCGGGGCAGCCAGAGCGGGCCGGCCTGCGGGGAACGGGGCAGCGCCACCCGCTCGGGCGGTGCCGTGCCGGTGGCCGCCGCGGTCCAGCCGTCCCGGTCCACCGCCAGCGCCCGGCCGCCGAGCCGGGCGAGCAGCGGCACGGCGCTCGCCCGCAGCCGGTCCAGCGCCGCCAGGTGGCGGGTGCGCTGCTCGGACTCGGCGAGCCTGGCGACCGCGGTGACCAGCGGGAGCGTGGTCGGGTGGAAGGAGTGCGCCGGGCCGCTGAGGTCCACCACGCCCAGCAGCCGCCCGTCGCGCGGGTCGTGCAGCGGAGCGCCCGCGCAGGTCCACTTGTGGTGGGTGCGGACGTAGTGCTCGGCGGAGTGCACGAGCACTGGCTGCCGGGTGACCAGCGCGGTACCGATCCCGTTGGTGCCGACCACGTCCTCGGTCCAGTCGGCGCCCGGTTCGAAACCGTGCCGGTCGGCCATCCGGCGTACCGCCGCCGAGCCCTCGCGCCACAGCACCCGGCCCTCGGGGTCGGTCACCACCAGGATCTGCTGCGCGGCCTCGGCGGACGGGAGGAGGTGGGAGTGGAGCACCGGCAGCAGCTGCGCGAGCTGCGAACGGTGCCGGCGCTCCTCCAGCTCGGCGAGGGACAGCGGCCGTTCGCGGCGGTCCCGGTCCGGGTCCAGGCCCCTGTCGAGCACCCGCCGCCAGGATTCCCCGATCACCGTACGGAGGCCGTCGGGTGGCTGGTCCCCCGCAAGGGCGGCCTCTCGTACGGAAGCCAGCCGGCGGGCCGCTTCCCGGGGGGCCGGCGGCGTTGCCAGGACGGGGGTCCGGGTCCTGTCGTGATGCCGTGTGCTCAACGTCGCTCCGCTTGTGCAGTTCTGGTGAATAGCCGCGGCCCATGGTGCCGCTGCCGGGCCCCGGCGGAGGGCGGAATCGGGAGATCCGTTGCAACGTCGTGCAACGGTTGTCCGCCCTGCCAGGGGCGGAAATGCTGGGCGCGAGCCGTCCCCGTGCCCCGGGTGCCCGTGCCTCCGTGCCGGGCCGCCCGTGTCACGTCCGGCTGTCCTGTCGGAAGCGGTGCCGAGTCGGCGCGGCACCGCTTCCGCGCCGGGCGCGGCGGCCGGCCGCCGAGCCTCTCACCCCGAGCAGAGGCACGGCGCCCCCGCCGCGCCCCCTCCGCCCGCCGCGCGCCCCGCCGATGACCGGCCACGACCGGGCCGGTCATGGTGCGAGCCGTACCTTTCCTGCCGGATACGGTGAGGAGGTGCAGCAAGCGAACGAACCAGCCGAGCGTCCCCGGGGCCGTCTGCACAGGGCTCGCGTCCTGTACCGCCATGTATCGAAACGACGCCTCGGCTGGCTGCTGCTCAAGGACACCGTCCACTCCTGCATGGAGTACCGCGTCACCGGACTCGCGGCGGAAGCCGCCTTCTTCTGCCTGCTCTCACTGCCCCCGCTGCTCCTCGGCCTGATCGGGCTGCTGGGCTACATGGAGCCGTGGATCGGCCACGACACCATCGAGACCGTCCGGCAGAACATCCTCGACGCGTCCGCCGCCGTGCTCTCCGACAAGGGTGTCGACCAGATCGCCCGGCCGCTGCTGGACGACGTCTTCCGCGGCGGGCGGCCCGACGTCATCTCGATCGGCTTCGCCATCGCCCTGTGGTCCGGCTCCCGCGCCCTGAACGTCTTCGTCGACACCATCACGATCATGTACGGCCTGGAGGGCGAGCGGGGCATCGTCGCCACCCGCCTGCTGGCGTTCTTCCTGTACCTCGTCGCGCTGGTCCTCGGCGCGATCGCGCTGCCGCTGATGGTCGCGGGCCCGGACACGGTGGTGCACCTGCTGCCCGCCAGCGAGAACGCCGTCCGGGTGCTGTACTGGCCGGTCGTCCTGCTGCTCTCGGTCGTCTTCCTCACCACGCTCTACCACGTGTCCGTCCCGGTCCGCTCCCCGTGGCAGGAGGACATCCCCGGTGCCGTCGTCGCGCTCGCGATGTGGGTACTGGGCAGCGCGCTGCTGCGCGTCTACCTCGCCTCCACGGTCGAGGGCCCGACCATCTACGGTTCGCTCGCCGCGCCGGTCGCGGTCCTGCTGTGGATCGGCGTCTCCGCCTTCGCGGTGCTGGTCGGCGCGGCGGTCAACGCGGCCCTGGACCGCGTCTGGCCCTCGCTCGCCACCGCGGCGGGCCGCGCCGAACGCGAGGAGCGCCGCCGCGAGGAGGCCGAACTGCTGCGCCACGCCCGGGAGGAGGCCGAGCGGGAGCACGAACTGGACGACGAGGACCCCGAGGAGGACGGCGGGGAGGGCGCCGAGGAGGACGGCGGCCAGGACTCCGAGGAAGAGGGGCGGCATCACCCCCCGGAAGGAGGAGTGAGCGCGCCGGGGCCCGGGCGGGACAGGCGGATCACCGCCCCCGCCTCGCCGCCCCCGCCTCACCGCCGCTCGCCGAACACCCGCCGGTACGCGCCCGGCGTCGTCCCCAGTGCCGCGCGGAAGCGGCGCCGCAGGTTGACCGCCGAGGAGAGCCCGACCCGGGCGGCGACCGCGTCCACCGCGAGGTCGGTCTCCTCCAGCAGGACCCGCGCCGCGTCGATGCGCCGGGCCAGCAGCCACTGCCCCGGACTGACGCCGAGCTGCTCGGCGAACCGGCGGGCGAGCGTCCGCTCGGACAGCCCGGCCCGCTCGGCGAGCCGGGCCACGCTCAGCCCGTCGCCCAGCCGGGTCAGCGCCCACTCCAGCACCGGCGCCAGCGAGGCGTCCGCGCGGGCCGGCGCGGACGGCTCCGCCGCGTACTGGAGCTGGCTGCCCTCCCGGTGCGGCGGCAGCACCATGCCGCGGGCGATCCGCGCGGCGTACGCGGCACCGTGGTCCTTGCGCACCAGATGCAGGCACAGGTCGATGCCGGCGCCGCTGCCCGCGCTGGTCGCCACGTCCCCGTGGTCCACGTACAGCACGTCGGCCTCGACCCGTACGGCGGGGAACTCGGCGGCGAGCCGGGCGGTGCGCCGCCAGTGCGTGGTCGCGCCGCGGCCGTCCAGCAGCCCCGCCTCGGCCAGCGCGAACGCGCCGCTGCAGATGCTCGCGATCCGGGTGCCCCGGCCGTGCGCGGCCCGCAGCGCGTCCCGTACGGCGGGCGAGGCGGGCACGCCGGTCGGCAGCCAGCCCGGAACGAGCACGGTGTCGGCGGTCTCCAGCGCGCCGAGCCCGGCCTCGACGAGCATCGTGTACCCGGCGGTGGTGCGCAGCGGGCCGGGCCGCTCGGCGCACACCGAGAAGTCGTAGTACGGCGGCGTGCCGTCCCGCGGTGCGCCGAACACCTCGGCGGCACCGGCGAGTTCGAAGGCGCCCTGCGGCTCACGGAGCAGGGCCACCACGCGGTGCGGAGTCATGACAGAAAAGTACCCGGTGATGTCTTTTCAGACTCTCGTCCGGCGCGCCGCGTCCGGCGAGGCTGGCGCCATGAGTGAACAGAGCGCAGGACAAGCGCTGAAGACGGTGCTGCACATCGAGGACGCGCAGGTGCAGGAGATCGGCCCCGGCGTCGTGGCCCGCCGGTTCCAGCGGACCGAGCACGCGCGCAGCTGGCTGATCGAGTTCGCCCCGGGCGCGGAGTGGCCCGTGGTGGACCACCATCCCACCGAGGAGCGGTACTTCGTGCTCGACGGGGAGGTCATCGAGGGCGACGAGCGGCACGGGCCCGGCACGTACGTGGTGTTCGCGCCGGGCAGCAGCCACCGGCCGCGGACGGAGACGGGGGCGCGGATCCTCGGCGTCACCGTCCGGGGCCGGTGACACGGCGGCGCCGACGGCACGGAGCCGTCGGCGCCGGCCGCGGTCCGTCAGATCAGGTCCATCGCCGCCACCTCGTCGGGGCGGCCGTAGCTGACCGGGCCCTGGAAGCGGTGCCGGGCGGTGGCGAACCACCACACCGTGGCGATGATCAGCACCACCGCCAGCGCGATCGGCGCGTAGTTGAAGGAACCGGGCGTGATGGGGGAGGCCTGCGGCAGCATGAAGAGCACGTTGCTGAGGACGATCCAGACCACCGCGACGGCCGCGACGGGCCTGCCCCAGCGGCCCAGGTTCCACGGCCCCGGCTCGAAGGTGTCCAGGCGCAGCCGCAGGAAGATCGGCACGCCGTACGCGAGGAAGAGGCCGACGACGTTGACGCTGACGATGGCGGTGAAGGCGGTGTGCGACCACCAGCCGGGGATCACCAGTACCAGCGAGCAGGCGGCCGCGAGCCAGACGGCCTTGACGGGCGTACGGGTACGCGCGGAGACCGAGTGCCACCAGCGGGAGCCGGGCATCGCGCCGTCCCGCGAAAAGGCGAAGATCTGCCGGGTGTTGCTCGTCATATTGGCCAGGCCGCAGAAGAGCATCGCGCCGATCACGATCAGCAGCAGGAACTTGGCGGTGCCGGTGCCGAGCGCATCGATGAGAATCTGTACGGGCGGTGCGTCAGCACTCGCTTCCGTACGGTAATCAGTGATCGCGTAGACCAGCGCAAGCATCAGGATCAGGCCGGTGACGGCGGAGTAGCCGATCGCCCGCATGATTCCCTTGGGCGCGTTGACGGTGGCGCCCACCGTTTCCTCCGACATGTGGAAACTGCCGTCGAATCCGGTGAACGTCCAGCTGGTGACGAGCAGGCCCAGCAGCGCACCGTAAAGCCCGTTCGTGAAGCCGGTGTTGTTGGCGAAATGCGTCACGAACGAGGCCGGCTGGTGGTGTTCCGGCAGCACGGTCAGGGCCGTCACGATGACCACCATGCCGATCAGCAGCCACCACACCGAGATGCGGTTCAGGATCGCGACCAGGTGCACGGTGTAGGTGTTGGCCAGCGCCTGGACCAGCAGGATCGCCGCCGTGATGAGGACCGTGCGCTGCTCGGAGACCTCGTAGGACGGCCACTGCATCGCGAGGAACGCCTGGATGAAGGTGGCCGCCGCGTAGCCGGTGGCGGCCGTCCCGCCGACCTGGCCCACGAAGTTCAGCCAGCCCGTGTACCAGGACCAGGCGCCGCGGTGCCGCTTGGCGAGTTTGCCCGCCGAGAAATACAGCGCGCCGCTCGTGGGATAGGCGGAGGTGATTTCCGCCATCGAGGCGCCGATGAACAGCACGAGGATCGAGACGGCGATCCAGCCGAACACCAGGATGCGCGGCCCGCCGGCATTCATGCCGAAACCGAACGACGAGAAGATCCCGGATATGATGTTGATGATCGTGAAGGAGATCGCGAAATTGTCGAAGGCCCGGAATCTCCGGGTGAGTTTCCGCGGATATCCCATCGCGTGCAGTGTGGCGTCGTCGTCCAGGCCGCCCGGCTGAGCCGTCGGCTGCTGAGTACGTGCTTTTCGCGTGCGCACCCGTGAGAGGAATGCGGAATCGGACGCGGAGTCGGACACGGACGTACCTTTCTGGGGGGTGGGCGGTGCGGCCGGCAACAGTGGGGGGAGCCGGCGGATCGGGACCGGTTCAGGAGGAGTCCGGCGCGTGCGGGACCGGCAGCCCGCACCGGCGCCGTGCCCTGCTCAGCTGCTCGGCCGGATCACCGAACGCGCTCCAGGGCATCCGTGAGGCGTACGGGCCCATGGCGGTGAAGACCGCCCGCGCCTCGAACTCGTGCCGCGCCATCCACAGCGCGTGCGCCAGGTACGCCAGGTCCAGCACGGGCGTGAAGCGGTAGCCGGCCACCTCCGGCAGCCAGTGCCGGTAGATCCGCAGCGCCGTCTGCCGCCACTGCGGCTGCTCCCACGTACGGTCGGCCAGCGGCGCGCGCGGGTCGTACTCCTCGACCACGGCCACCAGCGGCAGCAGCCGCAGCGCGGACGTGGCGGGCGCGCGCTGGGCGAGGAAGGCGGCGACGTCCCAGGCGGCGCCCGCCGAACCGCCGTGCCGGGCGAAGAAGCAGGCCAGGAAGCGGTGGTGGCCCTCACGGTGCCAGGGGTCCAGCCGCAGGATGTGCGAGAACAGCGACCACGGGCCGGGCGGCGCGGTGATCAGCCCTTCCGGAGCCGGGTCCAGATGGCGCTGGAAGCGGGCCAGCGAGAGCTTGGCGACCCACGGAGTGGGGTCCAGCGGTGCCAGCTCCGCCGCCCGGTCGCAGGCGGTCAGCGCTATCCGGCTCAGCGTGGTGGCGTGCCGGTCCTGCTTCTCGGCGGCGCGGCAGGCGCGCAGCGCGGCGACCCGCGCCCACAACAGGGCGGCCTCGGTGCCCGGTTCCTCGGCGAGCCAGCGCTCCGTCAGGTCCGAATCGGCCGCTTCGGAGGCGAGTACCAGAGAACGGTGGGCCCGTACGCCGAAATCGCGGCGGGTCTCCTTCAGTACCTCGCGTGCGCTGAAGTAGCGTCCGGCGCGTACGTCCACGCAGGCACTCGCCAGCCGGCGATCGTCGGCCGCCGGATGCCATACGTACTGCCCTTCGAACAGGCCAGCGGCCATGCTGCGTGCCGATCCTTCCCCGTCACCTGGCGATATGGAATTCCGAGCCGGCGCCGCAGCCGGAAATCCTCCGGGGGCCCTGGCTGACGCCACACCTTACTCACGTGCCCCATGGACCGAAACCAGGAACTCAAGCAACTAATTTTTTTGCTGACGGTCCGTCAACACGTTCTCGGCAAGGGCGCGTCCGGGCCCGACGGGAAAAGCGCTGGCGGTGCCGGGCGGCCCCGCTTAAGGTGAGCAACGTCCACGGCACCCGTGGACTTCACGGACGACGAACGAGGAGGTGTGGACCGATGGCTGTCATTGCGCTGGGCGCTGCCCGCATTCGCAAGATCATCAATCCCGCCTCCGTGGTCCCCGGCTGACCTCTCCTTCTTCCCGGCACGCCACTGCCGCGTGCCCGCCGCCGGGACCACCCGCTTCGAAGGGTCCATCCCGTTGTCCGACATCACCGCTGCGCACCCCCTCACCGCCTACGGCTGGGACGCGGGCCGTGCGCAGGAGTTCACCCCGTACGCCGAGCGCGGCCTGCTGCCCGGCCGCCTGGTCCGCATCGACCGCGGCAGGGTGGACGCCGTCGTGCCCGACGCGGACGGCGTCCGTACCGTCCTGGCGTCCACCGCGCCGGTGGCCACCGGCGACCCGCTCAAGGTGCCCTGCACCGGCGACTGGGCCGTCATCGATCCCGGCAGCGGCCCGGACGCCGTCGTCCGTGCCCTGCTCCCGCGGCGCACCGCCCTGGTGCGCTCCGCGTCCTCCAAGCGGTCCGAGGGCCAGATCCTGGCCGCCAACGTCGACACCGCCGTCGTCGCCGTCTCGCTCGCCGAGCCCCTCGACCTCGGACGCGTCGAACGCTTCGTGTCCCTGGCCTGGGAGAGCGGCGCGACCCCGCTCGTCGCCCTGACCAAGGCGGACCTGGTGCCGGACGGGGCGGGCCTGGCCCACCTCGTCGCCGACACCGAGGGCGCCGCGCCCGGCGTGCAGGTACTGGCGGTGAGCGCCGCCACGGGCGCGGGCCTGGACGTCCTCACCGCCGTGCTGTCCGGCGGCACCGCCGTCCTGCTCGGCCGGTCCGGTGCCGGCAAGTCCACCCTCGCCAACGCCGTGATCGGCACCGACGTGCAGCACGTGCACGCGGTACGCGACCGGGACGGCAAGGGGCGGCACACCACGACCACCCGTGACCTGCTGGTGCTGCCCGCCGGCGGGGTGCTGATCGACACCCCCGGGCTGCGCGGGGTCGGCATGTGGGACGCGGAGGGCGGCCTCGCGCGTACCTTCACCGACGTCGAGGAGCTGGCCGACGGCTGCCGGTTCCACGACTGCGCGCACACCACCGAGCCCGGCTGCGCGGTGCTGGCGGCCGTGGACGCCGGCGAGCTCGCGGAACGCCGCCTGGACAGCTACCGCAAGCTGCTCCGCGAGAACCAGTACCTGGCCGCCAGGACCGACGCCCGGCTCCGCGCCGAGCTGCGCAGGGACTGGAAGCAGAAGCAGGCGCTCGGCCGCCACATGGGCGAGCGGAAGCGGGGGCAGCGGCGGTGAGACAGGGGCTTCGGGTCGCTCGCGCGCGGGCGGCCCGAACGCCATGTCCGATTCCCGCCGGAAGCGGCCGCCGCGATCCCGCACACTGGACGGTGTGAAGGACGAAAGCAGCAGGTACGAGGCGGTGGCGAGCCGGGACGCGCGCTTCGACGGAGAATTCTTCTTCGCCGTGGTGACGACCGGGATCTACTGCCGCCCGAGCTGCCCGGCGGTCACCCCGAAGCGCGTCAACGTACGGTTCTACCCGTCCGCTGCCGCCGCCCAGGGCGCGGGCTTCCGGGCCTGCCGCCGCTGCCGCCCGGACGCCGTCCCCGGCTCGGCGGACTGGAACGTCCGGGCCGACCCGGTGGGCCGCGCGATGCGCTTCATCGACGACGGTGTCGTCGACCGCGAGGGCGTCGGCGGCCTCGCCGACCGGCTCGGCTACAGCGCCCGGCAGGTGCAGCGCCAGCTCACCGCCGAGCTGGGCGCGGGCCCGGTCGCCCTGGCCCGCGCCCGCCGCGCGCACACCGCCCGCATCCTGCTGCAGACCACGGCGCTGCCGGTCACGGAGCTGGCCTTCGCCGCCGGGTTCGCCAGCATCCGCCAGTTCAACGCCACGATGCGGGAGATCTACGGCAGCACGCCCAGTGCGCTGCGCGCCGCCGCCCGCGGCCGCACGGCCGCGGCCCGTACGGCGCGCGACGGCGGTACCCCCGGCGGCATCCCGCTGCGGCTGGCCTTCCGCGGCCCCTACGCCGCCCGGGAGCTCTTCGACGACCTCCAGGAAGCGGCCGTACCCGGCATCGAGGAGATCACCGGCGCGCCCGGCACCCGTACGTACCGCCGTACCCTGCGCCTGACGTACGGCACCGCCGTCGCCGAGGTCGGCGAGCGGCCCGGCAGGCCCGGCGGACCGGCCGCCTCCGGCTGGCTCGACTGCCGGCTGCACCTCACCGACCTGCGTGACCTGCCGACCGCGAGCCAGCGGCTGCGCCGCCTGTTCGACCTGGACGCCGATCCGTACGCGGTCGCAGCGCGGCTGTCGGCCGACCCGCTGCTGCGGCCGCTGGTCGCCGCCCGCCCCGGGCTGCGCTCGCCGGGCGCGGCCGACCCCGCCGAGCTGGCGGTACGGACCGTGCTCGGCGGGCCACCGGAGCGCGCCGCCGCCCTCGTGCGGGCGTACGGCAAGCCCCTGGACGCGCCCGACGGCACCCTCACCCACCTCTTCCCGACACCCCAGGAGCTGTCCGGCGCCGACCTGGACGAGGGGCTGCGGGCGCTCTGCGCCGCGCTCGCCGACGGCACGGTCGACCTCGCGGCGGGCGCGGACCGGGACGCCGCCGAACGCGCCCTCGCCGCGCTCCCCGGCGTCGGCCCGGCCGCCGCCGCGGTCATCAGGAGGCGCGCGCTGGGCGACCCCGACGTGGGACCGGACGCCGGCCCCGGCGCCGAGCACCGGCGGCCGTGGCGCTCGTACGCCCTGCAGTACCTCCGGCACGCGGGCCCCAGGGCCGGTGCCGCCCACCACTCCGAGGACCACGACCCGAAGGACACCGGCGACCATGCCGCTCTACACACTGCTCGACAGTCCGCTCGGCCGGCTGACCCTCGTGGGCGAGCCGTCGGCCGACGCCCCCGGCGGCACGGTGCTGACCGCGCTCTCCGTGCCTGACCAGAAGGGCGGCGTCGTGCCCGCGGCGGACTGGATCCGTGAACCGGCCGCCTTCACCGAGGCGGAGCGGCAGCTGACGGAGTACTTCGCCGGCGAGCGCCGGGAGTTCGGCCTGTCGCTGGCCGCGCGCGGCACGGCCTTCCGTGAGCGCGTCTGGGCGGCGCTGGACGGCGTTCCGTACGGCGAGACCGTCAGTTACGGCGAGGTCGCCCGCCGCATCGGTGCCACCCGGCCCGCCGTCCGGGCCGTCGGCACCGCGATCGGCGCCAACCCGCTGCTGGTCCTGCGCCCCTGCCACCGCGTCATCGGCGCCGACGGCTCCCTCACCGGCTACGCGGGCGGCCTGGACCGCAAGCGCGCGCTGCTGTCCCTGGAGGGCGGCGCCGCGCTCGGCTGACACGTCGTCGAGCACCCTTTCGTGCTCTGTTTCCCGCCCGGCCGTCCGTGGACAATACGGGGCATGAGCCAGCAGGGGGACACCCGCGGACATGAGGACGACTGGTGGCGCGAGCTGTACGGAGCGGGTGACGGGAAGCCCGCCGACGCGGGGCCCTCGGCCGCGCGCGACTCGCTCGACGACCGGGTCGACTCCGCCCTGCGCACGGTCCGCGCGACCGGTGCCGGACGGGTCGCGCAGCCGCCGCCCGCCGCGCCTCCCCCGCCCGGCCCCGCGCCCGCCGTGGAGTTCGTCGGGGACCGGCCGCCCACGTACGCGTCCGAGCCGGTCGCGCTGCCCGCGGCCGACCCGGCCGACCTCGCCGGGCTGGTGCCGGACACCGAGCTGGACGGCGCGCAGTACGGCACGCTCACGGTGCGCGCCGTCTCCGTACGCGGCGACTCCGCCCGGTACCGCGGCGACCCGCGCCGGGACGCCCTGCTCACCGCCCGCTTCGGCGCGGGCCGGCAGACCCTGATCCTGGTGGCCGTCGCCTCCGGCGCGCCACGCTCGCCCGAGGGCCACCGCGCGGCGCGGGACGCCTGCCACTGGATCGGCGCCGCCGTCGGCCGCTCCAGCGCCCGGCTGGCCGACGACATCCGCAGCGGACACCGCGGGGCCCTCAAGTCCGGGCTGCAGCGGCTCACCGACCGGGGGTACGGCCGGCTGCGGGCCCGCGCCGCCGAGCTGGGCCTGGAACCGCGCGACTACACCGCCTCGCTGCGCTGCCTGCTGCTGCCCGCCGATCCCGCCTGCCGTACCCGGGTCTTCTTCGGCCTCGGCGGAGGTGGCCTCTTCCGGCTGCGGGACGGCGTCTGGCAGGACCTGGAGCCGCTGCCGCCGGAGCGGACGGCCGGCGGACCGGTCGTCGGGTACGGCGCGCCGCCGCCCGGCATTCCGGCGCAGCGCGGTCTCGCCGACCCGGAGCCGACGATGGACCTCGGCGTCGCCGGTCCGGAGCCGACCATGGACCTGGGCCTCGCCGGGGCCGCCGACGCCGCCGAGCAGCCGGACGCCCGCGAAGCCGTCGGCGCTGGGTTCCGTTTCCGGGCCTCCGTGGCCCGCTCCGGCGACACCCTCCTGCTGTGCAGCGCGGGCCTGGCCGAGCCGCTGCGCGAGGCGCCCGACTTCGCCGCGCGGCTGGCCGGGCGGTGGGCCGAGACCGAGCCGCCGGGCCTGGCCGCCTTCCTGGCCGACGCCCAGCTGCGCATCAAGGGGTACGCGAAGGACCGTACGGCAGCGGCCGTCTGGGACAGCTGACGGGGCGGGCCGGGGTACGCCGGTGCCCGCCCCGCAGCACGCCTTCCGGGGCCGCCCCGGGTGGAGTGGTAGAACCGAACCGATGCCGCGAAGCCGGGCAAAACGCCCGGCGGCGGCGCGAGCCACTGATCCCCACCCGAAGGGCGTGCGCGCGATGGCGAAGCAGACCGTGGCCGAGCAGTTCGTCGACATCCTGGCGCGGGCCGGGGTCAAGCGGCTCTACGGCGTCGTCGGCGACAGCCTGAACCCGGTCGTCGACGCCATCCGCCGCACCTCTGCCGTCGAATGGGTGCAGGTCCGGCACGAGGAGGTCGCGGCGTTCGCGGCCGGGGCCGAGGCCCAGATCACCGGCCGGCTCGCGGCCTGCGCCGGGTCCTGCGGCCCGGGCAACCTCCACCTGATCAACGGCCTGTTCGACGCACACCGTTCGATGGCCCCCGTCCTGGCCCTGGCCTCGCACATCCCCTCCAGCGAGATCGGTACCGGCTTCTTCCAGGAGACCCACCCCGACCAGCTCTTCCAGGAGTGCAGCCACTACTGCGAGCTGATCTCCCACACCCGCCAGATGCCGCGCGTCCTGCAGACCGCGATCCAGCACGCGGTGGGCCGCAGCGGCGTCTCGGTGGTCGCGCTGCCCGGCGACATCGCGGGCGAGCCGCCCCCGAGCGCGCCGAGGAGCACGCGCTCGTCACCTCACGGCCGACCGTACGGCCGGGCGACGCCGAGATCGCACAGCTGGCCCGCATGATCGACCAGGCCGGCAAGGTGACGCTGTTCTGCGGCAGCGGTACGGCGGGCGCGCACGCCGAGGTCATGGAACTGGCCGAGAAGATCAAGTCGCCGGTCGGGCACGCCCTGCGCGGCAAGGAGTGGATCCAGTACGACAATCCGTACGACGTGGGCATGAGCGGTCTGCTCGGGTACGGCGCCGCCTACGAAGCCACGCACGAGTGCGATCTGCTGATCCTGCTCGGCACGGACTTCCCGTACAACGCCTTCCTGCCGAAGGACGTGCCGATCGTGCAGGTGGACGTGCGCGCCGAGCACCTCGGCCGCCGTTCCACGCTGGACCTGGCCGTCTGGGGCGACGTCCGCGAGACGCTGCGCTGCCTGACCCCGCTGGTCGCGGAGAAGAAGAGCCGCCGGTTCCTGGACCGGATGCTGAAGAAGCACGCCGACGCGCTGGAGGGGGTGGTGAAGGCCTACACCCGCAAGGTCGACAAGCACGTGCCGATCCACCCCGAGTTCGTCGCCTCCGTGCTGGACGAGGAGGCGTCCGACGACGCGGTCTTCACGGTCGACACGGGAATGTGCAACGTCTGGGCGGCCCGCTACCTCACGCCCAACGGGCGCCGCCGCGTCATCGGTTCGTTCACCCACGGCTCGATGGCCAACGCGCTGCCGCAGGCCATCGGCGCGCAGCTGACCGACCGCCGGCGGCAGGTCGTCTCGATGTCGGGCGACGGCGGATTCTCCATGCTCATGGGCGACTTCCTCACCCTGGTGCAGCACAAGCTGCCGGTGAAGGTCGTGCTGTTCAACAACTCCTCGCTCGGCATGGTCGAGCTGGAGATGCTGGTGGCCGGGCTGCCTTCGTACGGCACCGACAACCACAACCCCGACTTCGCCGCCATCGCCAGGGCGGCGGGCGCGTACGGCGTCCGGGTGGAGAAGCCCAAGCAGTTGCGGGGCGCGCTGCGGGACGCCTTCAAGCACAACGGTCCCGCGCTCGTCGACGTCGTCACCGACCCGAACGCGCTGTCCATCCCGCCGAAGATCAGCGCGGACATGGTGACCGGATTCGCGCTCTCCGCGGGCAAGATCGTGCTGGACGGCGGAGTGGGCCGGATGGTGCAGATGGCCCGGTCCAACCTCCGCAACATCCCGCGCATGTGAGTCGTCACCGCGCAGCCGGGCACATGCCCCGCACCTGTGCCCGGCGTCGGCGGGAGCGGTCAGGAGCTTCCGGCGTGCGCCGACCCGACGTAGTCGGCCGGACGCGGGACGTAGTCGCACCGGGCCGCTCGGCGTACCCGCCGTCTCGACGGCTCCACCGGGAAGTGGCGCACCGGCTGCGCAGCGGACCGGTCGGCAGCGGGAACGAATTCGCCCTACGGACGGCGGCGCCACAGCCGTCCTCCCGCCCTTGTCATGACCGCCCGGCCGGTCCTTGGTCGGTACCAACCGGGCATCGCATGGCATATGCGGAAGCATGGGGCGAAGCTTGGAAAGCAACCCGTTGGGCATGGATCGCCGTGAGGTTGTCCGGAAGATCGGGGACACGGAAACGCTCGGGGCGGGGAGGATGAAGCGTCAGCCTGTACGGGGCGAGCAACTGCACGGACGGGTCGACGGGCCGATCACCGGACCTGTCGACGGCCGTATCGACACATGGACCGAGGGGCAGCGGCCGAGGGCCATCCGGCGCGGCTGCGCCGCGCCGACCTCACGGCGGTGGCGGACGTCCGCAAGGACCTGCGCCAACTGCTGCTCCACTGGGGGGAGACCGGCAGGTCGGACATCGCCGAGCTGCTCATCAGCGAGCTGGTGACCAACGCTCTGGTGCACACCGACCGGGGCGCCGTGGTGACCGCCACGGTGACCGACCGCCTGCGGGTGGAGGTACGGGACTTCGTGTCCCGGCGGCCACTGTCCCGCAGACCGACCACCGAAGGCACTTCGGGGAGAGGACTCATGCTGGTCCGCTCGCTCGCCGACTCCTGGGGCATACGGATGCACGGGGTCGGCAAGAGCGTGTGGTTCGAACTGGGCGGCACCACGGCCTGAGGGCCGGTGCCCGGCACGGTCGACGAACGGCGGGCCGCCCCCTCGGGGACGGCCCGCCGCATCGCGCTTCCGGTCCGCTCAGCCGAACTGCCGCTCGATCTCGGCGAGCTTCTCCTCCAGGGAATCCAGCCGCGGGATCGTCTGCGTGTCGTCCTCGGCGGTGAGGTCCACGGTCCGGCGGCCGTGCCCCTCGGAGCCGCCGGCGCGGCCGGTCACGGCCTTCAGCGTGGGGCGGAGCCCCGACCGGGTGCCGGCGGCGGCGTCGGCCTCGACCGTGCGGCCGTCGAGTGCGGGGCCCTCGGTGCTCCGGCCCCCGGCCGCCGGAGCGCCTATCGCCTGGCCCTCGATGGCCGGCGCCTCGGACTGCTGTGCCACGGGCCGCCCGGTCTCCACCGCCGGTACCTGCCGGGCGCCGCGGCCCCAGCGGTGCTGCCGGTTCAGCGCCCGTACCCGGGCCCGGTCCAGCTTCCGGTGCTCGCGCCGGCGCCGCCGGGTCCGCTCCCGCTCGCGACGGTCCTCGCGTACCTCCTCGACCGCCTCGTCCAGGCTCCGTACGCCCTCCAGCAGCATCAGCGACCAGGCGGCGAAGGTCTCGCGCGGGGCGCGCAGCCAGCGTACCATCCGGATCTGCGGCAGCGGCCGGGGCACCAGGCCCTGCTCGCGCAGCGCCGCCCGGCGGGTCTGCTTCAGCGCGCGGTCGAAGAGGACCGCGGCCGACAGCGACATGCCCGCGAAGAACTGCGGCGCCCCCGCGTGGTCCAGGCCGCGCGGCGCGTGCACCCAGTTGAACCACGCGGCCGCGCCCGCGAACGTCCACACCAGCATCCGGGAGCCGAGCGCCGCGTCACCGTGGCTGGCCTCGCGCACGGCCAGTACGGAGCAGAACATCGCGGCGCCGTCCAGGCCGAACGGGACCAGGTACTCCCAGCCCCCGGAGAGGTCGAGGTTCTGCCGGCCGAAGCCGACCAGGCCGTGGAAGGAGAGCGCGGCGGCCACCGCGGCGCAGCAGAAGAGCAGCAGGTAGGACGCCGAGCCGTAGACCGCCTCCTTGCGGCGCCGCCGCTCCTCGCTGCGTTCCCAGGAGTCGTCGGCCCCCGCCTTCTCCGCGCCGCGCTTGCCGCGCAGGACCACCGCCACGGCCCCCGAGACGCCGATGAGCAGCAGGGCTCCCGGGACGAGCCAGTCCAGCGATATGTCCGTCATTGCCATCTGGGACCCCTTGCATCGCGGTACGCGTTTTCGCGCGACATCCTGGCGGAGCCGGCTGGTTCCGCAGGGGCTTTCGGGGCAAGAGAACGCCAAGGGGGCGCGGTGGGCCGCCGGGAGGGGCAAACTGTTCGTACACCCTTGAGATGAGCGGCAGTTGAGTTCGATTACCGCCACCCGATCGGGTGACGGGCGTGGTGGGTGGTTTCCGTCAGGCGCTCGCGGTGAGGCGCGCGATCCGGTCCGCGTCGCAGGTGCGCGGGCAGGTGACGCAGGTGTCCTCCGGGCGCACCGTGTAGAACATGCAGCAGCTCGCGCGGTCCCGGGTCTGCAGGGACTCCCCGGCCGGCCCGGTCAGCTCGCGGAAGCCGGCGCCGCCGACGTACGGAGTCGTCGCGCCCGGCAGCAGCCGCTCCACTTCGGCCACCGCGCGCGGCTCCTCGCCGAGCAGATGGCCCAGGTACCACAGGCCCTCGACGATCTCGTCCGTCGCCATGCCCCACAGGGCGCGCGGACCGCGCCGCACACGGGTGCGGAAGCCGTCCAGTACGGGCCCGAGGTGCTCGGCGACCGCGGCCCGCACCTCGGCGCGCAGCGCCTCCTCGTCGGCCACGACCACGGCGCCCGGCAGCGCGGCCGCCGGGTCCCCGGGCAGGCACGCGAAGGTCGTGATCCGTACGGCCGTGCGGCCCAGCTCGCGCGGGAAGAAGACGGCGCCGGCGGGCAGCCGCGGCACCCTGCGGTGCAGGAACCACGGCATGGTGATCAACAGGCAGGCCGGCCAGGCGTAGCGGTGCAGACCGAAGCCGGCGACCACGTCGGGCCGGGCCTGCTTGCCGTAGTTCTCGACCACCTGCGCGCCGTCCCAGGCGAGGAAGGTCTCCAGGGCCTCGCCGCCGGCCGCCAGCTCCGCCGCGCTGAGCCAGCCGCCGCCCGTCGGGTCCCTGTCCTCCGGGCCGAGCTCGGTGATCCGCAGATGGGGGAACACCTCGGTGAGCCGGGCATAGGAGCTGGTCACGGGGGAAGGGGACGGCGGGGCGGCGAGCGCGGAAGAAGACATGCGGGGGACCACCGAATCGCTGTCGTTGGCAGGTAAGGCTTACCTTAGCGGAAGACTCCGGGGTTTGACCTGCGGCGGGGGCCGCCTATGGTGCACAAGGACGTCAGGAGGTACCCCATGGAGCAGCGCGCGGCGGAGCAGCCCTCGCGGATACGCGCCCGCGTGCCCGCCCAGGGGCACGCCGAGGCCGTACGCGGCCGCCACCCGGCCGACGCGGACGGCGCACAGCGGGTACCGGCCGCACCGGCGCCGGGCGTCGGCACGCGCGCGGACGCCGAGCCCGCCGCCCTGACCCACGCCGTGGCCGGGCCGGCCCCCGCCGCGCCCGTACGCAAGCCGCAGCGGCACTCCGTCCGCGCGCAGGTCCTCGCGGCGCTGCGGGACTCCCTGCTCTCCGGCGAGCTGGCGCCCGGCGCCGTCTACTCCGCGCCCGCGCTCGCCGAGAGTTTCGGCGTGTCACCGACCCCGGTACGCGAGGCGATGCAGCAGCTCGCCGTCGAAGGCGCGGTCGAGGTCGTCCCCAACCGCGGCTTCCGGGTCGCCGAACGCACCCCCCGCGACCTCGCCGAGCTGGCCGAGGTGCGGGCCATGCTGGAGGTGCCGGCCGTCCTGCGGCTGGCCCGCACGCTGCCCGCCGAACGCTGGGAGGAGCTGCGCCCACTGGCCGCCGCGACCGTCACGGCCGCGGGCCACGGCGACTGCGTGGCGTACGCGGAGGCGGACCGCGCCTTCCACCGCGCCCTCCTCGCCCTGACCGGCAACCGCCAGCTGCCCCTCGTCGCCGACGACCTGCACCGCCGTACGGCCTGGCCCTGCGGCGGCGCGGCGGTGGGCGTCGCCGACCTCCTGGCCGACGCCGCCGACCACATGGCCCTCCTCGACGCCCTCGGCGCCCAGGACCACCCCCTCGCCGAACGCATCACCCGCGACCACCTCACAGGCACCCGCTTCCTCCACTGAGCCACGAACGGCGCTCCGTGGTCCCCTCTGCGCGGGCCGCGCGCCGGCCGCGTCCTCCCGGACCCGGCCGGGTCCTCGGGGTGCTGCTTCAGGCCGCCGTCGGCAGGTGGTCGGCGAGCCAGGTGGGGATGCCGTCCATGAGGCGGAAGAGGCGGGCGGCTTCGGCGCGGAGGCGGGGGGCTTCCTCTTCGGGGGCGGCGTCGGCGAGGGCGGCGAGGGCCGGGGCCGTGCCGATGAGGTAGCCCAGTTCCTCGCGGATGCGGAGGGATTCGGCGAAGCCGTGCCGGGCCTCGGCCAACTCCCCGTCGCGAAGGGCGAGTCCGGCCAGGTGGCGCCAGGTGAAGGAGAGCAGCAGCAGGTCGTCGTGCGCGGTGGCGGCGGCGTGTGCGCGGCGGTAGGCGGCGCGGGCCGACTGCGGGCTGTCGGCGAGGTGCTCGGCCATCAGGCCGCGCCGGAAGTCCAGCAGCGCGCGCCCCGGCGCTGCCGGGCGCAGCAGGGCGGCGGCGCGGCCGAGTGCCGCCCTGGCCTCGTCGGCGCGGTCCCGTACGCCCAGGACCGTGGCCGCGTAGGCGAGATGGCCGCGTTCGCAGGCCGCGTCGCCGCGTTCGTCGTCGGTGGCCGCGCGGGCCTCGGCGTACCGCAGGGCGTCCTCGGCCTCGGCCCAGCCGGCACAGGTGAACATGCAGCGCTCGACGAGCAGTGCGGCGCGGCGCAGCGCGGCGGGCGCGTGCCCGGCGGCGTGTGGTTCCAGCAGTGCGGCCGCGTCCTCCCAGCAGCCGCGGGAGCGGAGCCGCCATACGGCCCGGTCCAGTGGGCCGTCCCCGTCGGCGGTCCGGTCGGCCGTCCTGGCGGCCGGCACTGCCGCCCCCGGTGCCTCCGGCACCGGCAGTCGTTCGACAGATCCTTCCGACCCGTCGGTTTCCGCAGATTCCGGCATGGCGGTATCCGCCACGTTGCCCTCCCCGAGCGCACCTTTGAGCTGGACTGGAAGCAGTGGGCGAATCTCAGCACGAATTTCGGCGTGGGGCCAAGGGGCTGGGTGAATGATTTCACAATCTCCCGTGGACCGTGTACAGCGCGGAGCGAGGCCGCCGGCGGAGGCGATTGCGGCCGTCGGGAGGGGTGCGTGACCGGGGGGCAGCTGGGGCCGGATGCCCTGACCTGGCGCTTCGGTGGCGGTCGCGGCGGTGGGGGAAAGCCGCCCGATCGGATGATCCGGGGGCGGGCCCGGCGGACGCGCCGGCTGCCTGCCGTTCGCGCCGTCCGGTGATCCCGTCAGCCGGTCCCGCTGACGGACGCGCCGGTGGACGCCTGACGGGGACCGGACCACCGGATCGGGGGGCGGGCAGCGGGCGCCGGGACGAGCGCCGGATGACGCATGCGTCGAAGCGCGGGTGTCACCGGCGGCCGGGCGTCACTCCCAGGGGATGTTCCGCCACGGGCTGGCCGGGTCGGTGGTGAGGATGCGGTGCGCCGTGACCATGTCCGCGTACCAGTGGCCGAACTCCTCCTCGTCGAACTGGAGGCAGCGGCCGAGGATGAAGCCGGCGGAGAAGTCCTCCCAGGAGCGGTACGCGTTCCGGCTCGCCCGGCCGGCGTGCAGCACGGCCTGTTCCGCCTCCTGGAGGTCGCAGTAGCGCGCGCCGAGACCCCAGCGGGCCATGCACGAGGCGCGCCCGTGGTCCCACGCCTCGACGGAGCGGACGAACCTGCCCTCGGGCAGCACACCGTCCGCGCGGAACCGCGCCTCGTAGCGCGCGATCCGGCCGATCAGCCGCTGCACGCCCGCGACCTGCGAGGCGACCTCCGCCTCACCGGGCGGCTCGGTCTTCGTCACGCCCTCCGGGGTGAGCTTGACCTCGGCGCCCCTCTCGGCGTTGTGCCGCAGTACCCGTTCGGCCACGCTGCGCCAGTGGTCCACGCTCACGGCACCCGCGAAGTCCAGTGCGAGCGAGCGCCGTACGGCGAGCGCGAACTCCCAGACCTCGCTGACCATGTCGGCGGCGGTCAGCCGCTCCTGGGCCTGCTGCCAGGTCGCCCGGTCGGTGACGCCCCAGTGGTCGGCGAGCAGCTTCTTCGCGGGGTAGTAGCCGCCGCCGTGGTACGCCATGGCGTTCCACGGCTCGCCGTTGTTGACGAACAGCAGCGCCCCGCAGGCGAGGCCGTGCGCCACCGGGCCGTGCAGCGGTCCGCCCACGTGCAGGGCGCGCAGCCTGATCTGCTCCTGCCCGGAGGCGGCGGCCGCCGCCGCGTGCCGCTGCCACAGGGCGCGGTGCTCGGGCGAGGTCGGGAAGTACGCTTCGCACGGGCTGCCGGGGTTGACGGCCAGCCACGGCGGGTCGTGCGCTTCCCAGTTGCGCGCGTACCAGTCCAGCGAGCCGCACCAGAAGACCGGGTCGGGGGCGGGCGCGGGCAGCATGCCGATGGTGAACGCGGCCAGGCAGGGCGTACCGGTCCGCTGGTCCCAGTACGGCTGGAAGCGCACCGTCCCCGGGTGCGCGTCGGCCGCGGCCCGGGAGTCGGCGATGAACAGCTCGGTGCGGGCCAGTACGTCGAAGTACGCGGACCAGTCGCCGCGCGCCTTCGCGTCGTACAGCTGCTGCTCGACCTCGCTCGGGGCCTGCCAGGCGGGGGCCGCCGGTTCCGCCGGTCCCTGCTCGGCGGCCGCCTCCGGCCCGTCCGTCATTGCCATGGGAAAACCTTATCGAGCCGTGATCACGGGCCGGGCGGCACCTGCCGGACCGGGCTCACGTCATCCGCAGGGCCAGGAAGAAGTCCAGCTTGTCCTCCAGGCGGGACAGGTCGCGGCCGGTGAGCTGCTCGATGCGGCCGACGCGGTAGCGGAGGGTGTTGACGTGCAGGTGGAGCCGGCCGGCGCAGCGGGTCCAGGAGCCGTCGCTGTCGAGGAACGCCTCCAGGGTGGGGATCAGCTCGGCGCGGTGCCGCCGGTCGTAGTCCCGGAGCGGGTCCAGCAGCCGGGCGGTGAAGGCGCGGCGCACGTCGTCGGGGACGAAGGGCAGCAGCAGGACGTGCGAGGCCAGCTCCTCGTGGCCGGCGGCGCACACCGGGCCGGGCCGGGCCGCCGCGACCCGGCGGGCGTGCCGGGCCTCCTCCAGGGCGCCGCGCAGGCCTTCCGCCGAGTGGACGGCGGCGCTGACGCCGAGGGTGAGCCGGCCGTCGTCGGCCAGCCCGCGGGAGAGCGGCTCCTGGACCGCGGCGAGCAGCGCGTCGGCGTGCAGCCCCTCGGTCTTGGCGTCGGAGTCGTCGTCGTGCAGGGCGGGCAGCGGTACCAGCGCGACCGCCTCGTCCCCGGTGTGCGCCACGGCGATTCGGTCGGCCGGGTCGGGGCCCGCGCTGCCGGGGTCGACCAGGATCTCTTCGAGGAGGGACTGGGCGACCGGGCCACCGGGGACGTCGCCGCCCTCCCACTCCACGCGTGCGACCACGACCTGCCAGTGCGGCGCGGTGCCCAGGCCCGGCAGCAGCACGGGCGCGGCGACCCGCAGCCGGGCCGCGATCTCGGCGGGCGGGGCGCCGGTCTGGACGAGCTCCAGGACCTCCTGGGCGAGCCGGCGGCGCACCGTACGGGCCGCGTCGCGCCGGTCCCGCTCGACGGCGATCAGCTGGGTGACGCCGTGCAGCAGGTCCAGCCGTTCGGCCGGCCAGTCACCGGCGTCGGCCTCGACCGCCAGCAGCCAGTCCGAGAGCACGGTCTCGCGCAGGTCGCGGCCGCCGCTGCGGATGGGGAAGAGGGAGTAGGTGGTGTTGCCGAGCAGGACGCGGTGCGGGCTGCGGCGCCCGCTGCGGGCCGCCGCCAGGTGCTCGCCCGCCAGCTGGGCGGCGGCCGCGGCCTCCCCGACGCCCCCGGCCTCGTCGTCGGGCACCGCGCCCGCGATCCGCCGTCCGGTGGGGGAGAGCACCCAGGCGCGCAGGTCGAGGTCGGAGCCGAGGAGGTCCAGGACGACCTCGGGGCCGCCGCCCGCCGGGCCCGAGGTCATCAGGCGGCGGTGCCGGTCCACGACGGCGGCCAGGTCGCCGGCGCGCTCGCCGGAGACCTGCCGTACGACGTACTCGGTGATCGAGGCGAAGGAGACCGCCTCGGAGACGGAGAAGAGCGGCAGGCGGTGCCGCGCGCAGGCCAGGACCAGGTCCTCGGGGACGGAGCCGAGCTCCGCCTCGCCGGCCGCCAGCCCGGCCACCCCGGCCGTCGCAAGGATCCGGACGAAATTCTCGGAGTCCCCGGGCTCCCGCCGCCAGGCGAGGCCGGAGAGGACCAGCTCGCCCCCGGAGAGGTAGCGGCTGGGATCCCGCAGGTCGGTGGTCATCACACCCCGCACCGTGCGGTCCAGTTCGTCCTCGCCCCCGAGAAGCCGCAGGCCAAGGGAGTCGGTGTCCAGAAGTGCGCGGAGCCGCATGACCTTCGCCCGCCGATCTTTCCGTCTCGTGTTGCCGGTGGAATACCGCGAGGTTGCCGCGCCCCGCTTTTCGTTCGAATCTACAAGACGGGTGCCCTGGCCAGCCAACCGCTTCATGGTTTCGGTGACTGCACCGGGCAGCCGCCGGGCGCGTGTACTGGGTCACATCGCGTGAACGGCAGAGGAACAACCCGAGGGACGGCGGCCGGATGGCTTCGGCGGCGCTCCTGTTGCCGTAGGCCCCGTTGACACCGAAGACCGTAGTAATTACGGCACGATTTTCGTAGAAGAGAGCCACACATGGACTTCCTTCGCCCCGCCAGCTGGGAGGAGGCGCTCGCCGTCAAGGCCGAGCACCCCACCGCTGTGCCGATTGCGGGCGGCACGGACGTGATGGTCGAGATCAACTTCGACCACCGCCGCCCCGAGTACCTGATGGATCTGAACCGCATCGGTGATCTGCGGGAGTGGGAGGTCGGTGCGGACACCGTCCGGCTGGGTGCCTCCGTGCCGTACACGCAGATCATGGAGAACCTGCGGACCGAGCTGCCCGGCCTGGCGCTCGCCTCGCACACCGTCGCCTCCCCGCAGATCCGTAACCGCGGCGGCGTCGGCGGCAACCTCGGCACCGCGTCCCCCGCGGGCGACGCGCACCCCGCGCTGCTGGCCTCCGGCGGCGAGGTCGAGGTGGAGTCGGCGGCCCGTGGCGTCCGCATGATCCCCATCGACGAGTTCTACGTCGGCGTGAAGCGCAACGCCATGGCGCCGGACGAGCTGATCCGCGCCGTCCACCTGCCGAAGGCCACCGGGCCGCAGCAGTTCTCCAAGGTCGGCACGCGCAACGCCATGGTCATCGCGGTGTGCGCGTTCGGCATCGCGCTGCACCCGGAGACGAAGACCGTACGGACCGGCATCGGGTCCGCGGCGCCCACCCCGGTACGCGCCAAGGAGGCCGAGACCTTCCTCGCCGCGGCGCTGGAGGAGGCCGGGCTCTGGGAGTCCGGCGAGCCGGTCCCGGTGTCCGTGGCGAAGCAGTTCGCCCAGCTGGCGACCGGGGCCTGCAACCCGATCGACGACGTGCGCGGCAGCGCGAAGTACCGCCGGCACGCGGTCGGCGTGATGGCCCGCCGCACGCTCGGCTGGGTCTGGGAGTCCTACCGCGGCAACGGCCGCACTGCACAGGGAGGCGCACAGTGCGCGTGAAGTTCACCGTCAACGGCCGCGAGCAGACGGCCGACGACGTCTGGGAAGGCGAGAGCCTGCTGTACGTGCTCCGCGAGCGGATGGGCCTGCCGGGTTCGAAGAACGCCTGCGAGCAGGGCGAGTGCGGTTCCTGCACGGTCCGCCTGGACGGGGTGCCGGTGTGCTCCTGCCTGGTCGCGGCCGGGCAGGTCGAGGGCCGCGACGTGGTCACCGTCGAGGGCCTGGCCGACTTCGCCCAGCAGCGCGCCGAGCGCGCCGGCTGCGGTACGGGGGTCTGCGGCGGCAAGGGCACGACGCTGGACGAGGCCAAGGGCTGGGCCGCCAGGCCCACCGGTACGGGCGACAGCCAGGCGGGTGAGCAGGTACGGCTCTCGCCGATCCAGCAGGCCTTCATCGACGCGGGCGCCGTGCAGTGCGGCTTCTGCACGCCGGGCCTGCTGGTCGCCGCCGACGAGCTGCTGGAGCGGAACGCCCAGCCGTCCGACGCCGACATCCGCGAGGCGCTGTCGGGCAACCTGTGCCGCTGCACGGGCTACGAGAAGATCCTCGACGCGGTCCGCCTCGCGGCTGCCCGCGGCGAGACCGAGACCGCAGGAACGGGGGCCTGACCATGGCCGGAGTCACCCGGACACCGACGAAGCTCACCCAGGGCAGCACCACCCCGGCCGGCATCGGGGCCTCCACGCTCCGCCCGGACGGCACCCTGAAGGTCACCGGTGAGTTCGCGTACTCCTCGGACATGTGGCACGAGGACATGCTGTGGGGCTACACCCTGCGCAGCACCGTCGCGCACGCCGAGATCCGCTCCATCGACACCTCCGAGGCGCTCGCCCAGGCCGGTGTCCACGCGGTCCTCACCTATGACGATCTGCCGACCGCGGTGAAGAACTACGGCCTGGAGATCCAGGACACCCCGGTACTGGCCAACGGCCGGGTGCGGCACCACGGCGAGCCGGTCGCGCTGGTCGCCGCCGACCATCCGGAGACCGCGCGGCGCGCCGCAGCCAAGATCAAGATCGACTACGCGGAGCTGCCGGTCGTCACCGACGAGGCCAGCGCCACCGCCGAGGACGCGCCGCTGCTCCACCCGGGCCGCAAGGACCACCACGCGGACCACGTACCGCACCCGAACATCGTCCACCGCCAGCCGATCGTCCGCGGCGACGCCGACGAGGCCGCCGAGCGCGCTGACGTGATCGTCACCGGCGAGTACGAGTTCGGCATGCAGGACCAGGCGTTCCTGGGCCCGGAGTCCGGCCTCGCCGTGCCGGCCGAGGACGGCGGCGTCGACCTCTACGTCGCCACCCAGTGGCTGCACTCCGACCTGAAGCAGATCGCTCCCGTCCTCGGTCTGCCGCCGGAGAAGGTCCGGATGACGCTCTCCGGTGTCGGCGGCGCCTTCGGCGGCCGCGAGGACATCTCGATGCAGATCCACGGCTGCCTGCTGGCGCTCCGTACCGGCAAGCCCGTGAAGATCGTCTACAACCGGTTCGAGTCCTTCTTCGGGCACGTCCACCGGCACCCGGCCAAGCTCTGGTACGAGCACGGCGCGACCAAGGACGGCAAGCTGACCCACCTGAAGTGCCGGATCGTGCTGGACGGCGGCGCGTACGCCTCCGCCTCCCCGGCCGTGGTCGGCAACGCCTCCTCGCTCGCCGTCGGCCCGTACGCCGTCGACGACGTGGACATCGAGGCCATCGCGCTCTACACGAACAACCCGCCGTGCGGCGCCATGCGCGGCTTCGGCGCGGTCCAGGCGTGCTTCGCGTACGAGGCGCAGATGGACAAGCTGGCCAAGGCGCTCGACATGGACCCCGTCGAGCTCCGGCAGATCAACGCCATGGAGCAGGGCACGCTGCTGCCGACCGGGCAGGTCGTCGACTCGCCGGCGCCGGTCGCCGAGCTGCTGCGCCGCGTGAAGGCCATGCCGCTGCCGCCGGAGAACCAGTGGGAGACCACCGAGGGCGCCGACGTCCGCGCGCTGCCGGGCGGCCTGTCCAACACCACCCACGGTGAGGGCGTCGTCCGCGGCATCGGCTACGCCGTCGGCATCAAGAACGTCGGCTTCTCCGAGGGCTTCGACGACTACTCCACCGCGCGGGTCCGCATGGAGGTCATCAACGGTGAGCCGGTCGCGACCGTGCACACCGCGATGGCCGAGGTCGGCCAGGGCGGCGTCACCGTCCACGCGCAGATCGCCCGTACCGAGCTGGGCGTCCAGCAGGTCACCATCCAGCCGGCCGACACCCAGGTCGGCTCGGCCGGCTCCACCTCCGCCTCCCGGCAGACCTATGTCACCGGCGGCGCGGTGAAGAACAGCTGCGAGGCGGTGCGCGAGCAGGTCCTGCAGATGGGCCGGCTCAAGTTCGGCACGTACCACCCGGCGTGGGCCACCGCCGAGCTGCTGCTGGAGGGCGGCAAGGTCGTCACCGACGGCGGCGAGGTGCTCGCCGACCTCGTGGACGTCCTGGGCGAGGAGGCCGTCGAGGTCGAGCTGGAGTGGCGGCACCGCCCCACCGAGGCGTTCGATCTGAAGACCGGCCAGGGCAACGGCCACGTGCAGTACTCCTTCGCGGCGCACCGCGCGGTCGTCGAGGTCGACACCGAGCTCGGCCTGGTCAAGGTCATCGAGCTGGCGTGCGCGCAGGACGTCGGCAAGGCGCTCAACCCGCTGTCCGTCGTCGGCCAGATCCAGGGCGGCACCACCCAGGGCCTGGGCGTGGCGGTCATGGAGGAGATCGTCGTCGACCCGAAGACCGCGAAGGTACGCAACCCCTCGTTCACCGACTACCTGATCCCCACGATTTTGGACACCCCCACCATTCCGGTGGATGTCCTCGAACTTGCCGATGAGCACGCGCCTTACGGGCTGCGTGGCGTCGGCGAGGCGCCGACCCTGTCGTCGACCCCGGCAGTCCTCTCCGCGATCCGGGCGGCGACCGGTCTGGCACTCACGAAGACGCCGGTGCGGCCCGAACACCTCACCGGCACGTGAGTCCTCCGGGCGGTGCGGACGGTTTGGGGTGTCCTGTCCGTCCTCCCGCGGTTCGTACCGCCCGGAGTTTCCCCCACGTCAGCCACGCCTCCTAGGATCCGTCCTCGGCGCCGCATCTGGCTGAAAAACGTTCGTCTCGGGCCGTCCCCCGGGTCGTGCGGCCCGCTCCATCCCAAATCTCACAATTCCCCCCTTGTGAGTGCCCCTATGAACCTTGGGAGATAGGCACCATGACCCAGCCCACCATCGAGCCGACCACGGCGGAGGACGCCGGCGCGGGTACGCGCCAGCCCGCCGGCCGGTCGTGGCTCGACCGGTACTTCCACATATCCGAGCGCGGCTCGACCCTCGGCCGGGAGCTGCGCGGCGGCATCACCACCTTCATGGCGATGGCGTACATCCTCCTGCTCAACCCCGTCCTGCTCAGCGGCAAGGACGCGGTGGGCGGCACGCTCGCCCCCAGTGCCGTGATCACGGCGACGGCCTTCGCGGCCGCCCTCGCGACGCTGCTCATGGGCATCGTCGGCAAGGTGCCGCTGGCCCTCGCCGCCGGCCTGAGCGTCTCGGGCGTCCTCGGCACCCAGGTGATCAGCGACATGTCCTGGCCGCAGGCCATGGGCATGTGTGTGATCTACGGCGTGGTGATCATGCTCCTGGTGATCAGCGGTCTCCGCGAGAAGATCATGAACGCGATCCCGCTCGGCCTCAAGCACGCCATCACCATCGGCATCGGGCTCTTCGTCACCATGATCGGCCTGGTCAAGGCCGGGTTCGTCGGCATCGGCAACGCCTCGGCGCCGGTCACCCTCGGCGTGCACGGCCACCTCTCCGGCTGGCCCGTCCTGGCCTTCTGCATCACCCTCGTCGTCATCTTCATGCTGCTGGCCCGCAACGTGCCCGGCGCGATCCTGATCGGCATCGCCGTCGGCACCGTCTTCTCGCTGATCGTCACCGCGGCCTTCGGGCTGGGCGACAAGCAGTGGGGCCTGGCCACGCCGGAGCTCCCGGACACCGTCGTCTCCACCCCCGACTTCGGCCTGTTCGGCAAGATCGAGTTCGGCGGCTTCGCCGAGCTCGGCGCCACCACCGTGGCGATGGTCGTCTTCACCCTGGTCCTGGCCGGCTTCTTCGACGCCATGGCGACGATCATCGCCGTCGGCCAGGAGGCCAAGCTCGCCGACCACCTCGGCCGGATGCCGGGCCTGAACAAGGCGCTGCTCATCGACGGCGCGGGCGGCGCGATCGGCGGCGTCTCCGGCGCCTCGGGCCAGACCGTCTTCATCGAGTCCGCCAGCGGCGTCGGCGAGGGAGCCCGTACCGGCCTCTCGGCCACCGTCACCGGCCTGCTCTTCGGCGCGGCGCTGCTCTTCACCCCGCTGGCGGAGATCGTGCCCGCCCAGGTCGCGTCCGCCGCGCTGGTCGTCATCGGTTCGATGATGATGCAGAACGCACGGCACGTGGACTGGCGCGACCGGTCCGTGGCGATCCCGGTCTTCCTGACCGTGGTGATCATGCCGTTCACGTACTCGATCGTGAACGGTGTGGCGGTGGGCGTCATCTCGTACTGCGCGATCAAGCTCGCGCAGGGCAAGTGGCGCGAGCCGGGTCCGCTGATGTGGATCCTCTCGCTGGTGTTCATCGCCAACTTCGCCTTCAACGACATCGGGTAGGGCAGCCCACCCGCGCCGGGCACCGTGCCCGGGCGGAGCGGCCGCATCGGCCCTCCGCGCCCTCGCAGAAAAGGAGCTGGACATGCTGGACATCGCCGACGAGCTGAACCGGTGGGTCGAGCAGGGACGCGACTTCGCCGTGGCCACCGTGGTGGGCGTCGGCGGCAGCGCGCCCCGGCAACCGGGCGCCGCCCTCGCCGTCGACCGCGACGGCACGGCGATCGGGTCCGTCTCCGGCGGTTGCGTGGAGGGCGCGGTGTACGAGCTGTGCCAACAGGCCCTGGAGACCGGCGAACCGGTCCTGGAGCAGTTCGGCTACAGCGACGAGGACGCCTTCGCGGTCGGCCTGACCTGCGGCGGCATCATCGACATCCTCGTCACCCCGGTACGCGCGGGCGCCCTGGAGCCATCGGAGGGGCCGGACGACCCCCCGGCCCCGGTGGACAGCACCTCCAGGACGCTCGTGGCCGCGGTGGCCGCCGCCGTCACCGCCGAGGCGGCGGCCCTCGCGCGCATCGTCTCCGGCCCGGCCGGACTCCTCGGCCGCGCCCTCCTCGTCCGCGCCGACGGCAGCCACACCGGCAGCCTCGGCGGCCACCCCGCGCTGGACCGCACCGCGGTCGCGCACGCCCGTGCCCTGCTGGACGCCGGCCGCACGGCCACCGTGGAGATCGGCGCGGACGGCAGCCAGTGCGGCGTCCCGCTGACCCTGCTCGTCGAGTCGTCCGTGCCGCCCCCGCGAATGCTCGTCTTCGGGGCCATCGACTTCGCCGCAGCCCTGGTGCGGGCCGGCAAGTTCCTCGGGTACCACGTCACCGTCTGCGACGCCCGGCCCGTCTTCGCCACCAAGGCGCGCTTCCCCGACGCCGACGAGATCGTGGTCGACTGGCCGCACCGCTACCTCGACACCCAGGAGCTGGACTCCCGCGCGGTGCTCTGCGTGCTCACCCACGACGCCAAGTTCGACGTACCGCTGCTGGAGCGCGCCCTGCGGCTCCCCGTCGCCTACGTCGGCGCCATGGGCTCCCGCCGCACCCACCTGGACCGGCTGCGCCGCCTCCGCGAGGCGGGCCTGACCGACCTGGAGACCGGCCGGCTCCGCTCCCCGATCGGCCTCGACCTCGGCGCCCGTACGCCCGAGGAGACCGCACTGTCGATCGCGGCCGAGATCGTCGCCGCCCGGCGCGGGGGCACGGGCGTGCCCCTCACCGGTGCGCATACCCCGATCCATCACGACACGTCGGTCACCGCACGCCGTATCGGTTCCGTTGCCTGAGACAGCGGGTGCCGCTGCCGGTAAGTGGACGATAAGATCGGCGGCCGGCCGTCCGCGCCATCCGTGGGCGGCTGTCGCCATGTCCGAGAACGAAGGAACACTGCACGATGAACTCGCCGGACAGACCCCTCACCCCGATCTACGACCAGCTCCTCGCCGAGCAGGGTGACGTCGCCACCGAGGCGCGCGAGTACGCCGAGAAGACCGAGCGGGAAGCCAACGAAGTACTGGACTTCGGCATGCCCGCGCCCTCGGCGCAGTAGTACCCGGGCACGCGGGCGACCGCGTGCCCGGGGCTTCAGTCACCGGGTACGCGCAGCGCCAGCAGGGCCACGTCGTCCTCGTTCGCGGCGTACAGGGCCCGGCTGATGAGCTGGTCGCAGAACTCGTCCAGGGAGTGGTCGGCGAGCGCGGCGGCGAAGCCGGCCAGCTGCTCCAGGCCCTCGCTCAGCGGCAGGCCACGCGCCTCGATCAGGCCGTCGGTGTAGAGCACGACCGTGCTGCGCGGCGGCAGTGCCTGCACGAAGTCGGTGCGCTCCGGCGACAGCTCCGTACCGAGTACCAGGTCGGCGGCGTCCTGCTCCAGGAAGCACACCCGGCCGTCGTCGTGGACCAGCAGCGGCGGCGGATGCCCGGCGTTGGTCCAGCGCAGCCGCCAGTCGCCGTCCCGCTCGACATGAGCGAGGATCATGGTCGCCAGCTGGACGTCGCTGATGTGCACCATCGCCCGGTCCAGCCGGTCGACGGTGACCGACGGCGCCTCGGTGTGCTCCCAGGCGAAGGCGCGCAGCATGTTGCGTACCTGCGCCATGCAGGCCGCCGCCTGCAGGTCGTGGCCCACCACGTCCCCGATGACCAGCGCCGTCGCCCCGCCGGGCAGCCGGAACACGTCGTACCAGTCGCCGCCGACCCGGGAGGCGTGCGGCGCCGGGTGGTAACGCACCGTCATCTCCAGGCCCTCGAGGTGGGGGAGCGGCGGCAGCAGATGGCGCTGCATGGTCTCGGCGACCCGCCGCTGCCGCTCGTACAGCTGCGCGTTGTCCACGGCGAGCCCGGCCCGGCGGGCGATGTCGTCGACCAGCGCCAGCTCGGCGGCGTCGAACGGCTTCTGCTGCTCCGTACGGACCAGGGTCAGCGCGCCCAGCACCTTGCCGGGCCCGCGCAGCGGCGCGATCACCGCGGACCGCATGCCGATCGCCTGGAACATCTCGCGCTGCTGGACGGCGACGCCGGAGTCCGGCGGTCCCGCGTAGTCGTCCGGCGAGACGATCCGCGGCGCGGCCCCGCGCAGCACGCTGGACAGCGGCATCCGCGACGTCTCCAGCACCGGCGGCATCGGGCCGGCCAGCTCGTCGACCCGTACGTGCTGCCCTTTCACGTGGTGCACGACGGCGACCCGGCGCAGCGAGTTCTGCTCCTCCAGCAGATCCACCACCGCCCAGTCCGCCAATCGGGGCACGACCAGCCGTACGAGCCGCTTCAGCGATTCGTCCAGGTCCAGGGTGGAGGTGAGCACCGCGGTGGTCTCGGCGACCATGGTCAGCCGGTCGGCGAGGTCGGTGAGGGCCGCGACGTTCTCCGCGTCGGCGGGCTCGTGCTCCTCCTCCGGCGGCCGCTCGAAGAAGATCACGACGGCGCCGTCCCGCGCCCCGTCCACGTGGTACGGCACGGACAGCCCGCCGACGCAGATCAGCTCCCCGTCCCCGCGCGCGAACCACTGGCAGCCGTCCAGGGACACGCTCTCGCCCGCCAGGAACGCCTGCAGCAGACGGCAGTTCGGCCGCGGCAGCCGGGTGCCGTCCGGTCTGCGGTGCAGCAGCTCGTGCGGGTCGGCGCCCAGCAGCTCGGCGGCCGGGCGGTGCAGCAGCTCCTCGGCCCTGGCGTTCACCAGGGAGATCCGGCCGAAGCCGTCCTGGACGTAGACGCCGGCCGTCAGCCCGGCGAGCACCACGGACGCAGTCTCGCTCCCGGTCGCGGGACCTGACACGGGCGGCCCTCCTCACTCACGCCACACTGACCGACGACCATCTCCAGCGTCTCGCAGGATGGCGGCCGTGGCCTGCCCGGAGCCCCGGGGGAGTGGTGTCCGCGCGGCCCGCGGCGGTGGGCGTCAGGGCAGCAGCCCGGCCCGGCGGGCCTCGACCACGGCCTGCAGCCGGGTGTGGGCGCCCAGCTTGCGCATGGCGGAGCGCAGGTACCCCTTGACCGTCTCCGGGCGCAGCCCCAGCCGCTCGGCGACCGCGGCGTTCGTCGCGCCGGAGGCCACGCAGGAGAGCACGTCCACCTCGCGCGGCGACAGGCTCACCGTGCTGTCCTCGCGGGATCCGCCCGAGGCCGCCGCGAGCCGGCCGCAGGCCGCCAGCATCTCCTGCCGCAGCAGCGGGTCGCCGACCCGCTGGGCCAGGGTGCGCAGCGCGCTGTGCGCCTCCCTGACCTCTTCCCACATCACCGGGTCGGCGGCCGTCGGCTGCCGGGCCACCGACAGCAGCCGCTCCGCCTCGTCCTGCACCACCAGCGCCTGCTCCAGCTCCCTGGCCGCCTCCAGCGCGGCGGACAGCGGCCGGTCGCCCAGTTGCAGCGGCTGCCGCAGTGCCCCGTACAGCACGCCGCGCACCCGCCGCCGCACCACCACCGGCACCGCCAGCACGGACTTCAGCCCCTCGGCCGCCACCGCCGCGTCGTACTCGTGGCTGATCACCACGGAGGCCTGGTAGTCGGTCACGGCGAAGGGCCGGGAGCGGGCCGCGGCCTTGCCGCCCAGCCCGTTGCCCGAGTGGATGTGCAGGCCGCGCAGCGCGGTGGTGGCGGTACCGGTCGTCTCGCCGATGCGGAAGCGGTTCGTGCCCGAGAGCAGGCCGCCGAAGGCCACGGGCAGGCCGCTGGCCCTGCGCAGCCGCTGGAGTGCCGCCCTGACCTCCGCGGATCCGCTCCGTTCCGCGTCGTTCTCCACCCGTCAACCTCCGCTTCCCCCCGTTCGGGGGTGGTGAGACCTGGGTCACTGATTACACGATGGCCGGAAGCCGTGGGGCAATGAGGAGGACACATGGCGGACACGCGCGGGACGAGCGCGACGGAGCGGTTCCGGGCAGCACGGGACTTCCTGCTGCGGCACCGGGAGGACTACGACGCGGCACGCGAGGGGTTCAGCTGGCCCCGCTTCGAGCGCTTCAACTGGGCGCTGGACTGGTTCGACGCCATCGCCCGTGACAACGAACGGCTCGCGCTGCACATCGTCGAGGAGGACGGCCGGGAGACCCGGCTGACCTTCGAGGAGATGCGCCGCCGGTCGAACCGGGCGGCGAACTGGCTTGCCTCGAAAGGGGTACGCGCCGGCGACCGCATCATCGTCATGCTCGGCAACCAGGCCGAGCTGTGGGAGACCGCGCTCGCCGCGATGAAGCTGCGCGCCGTCGTCATCCCCGCGACGCCGCTGCTCGGCCCCGCCGACCTCACCGACCGCGTCGAGCGCGGCCGGGCCCGCCATGTGATCGTGCGGTCCGCCGACACCGCCAAGTTCGACGGCGTACCCGGCGACTACACCCGCATCGCGGTGGGCGGCGCGGCGCCGGGCTGGCTGTCGTACGAGGAGGCGTACGACAGCCCCGACACCTTCGAGGCCACGGGGGAGACCGCGCCGGACGACCCGTTGATGCTGTACTTCACCTCCGGGACGACGGCCCGCCCCAAGCTGGTGGAGCACACCCACGTCTCGTACCCGGTCGGCCACCTGGCGACGATGTACTGGATCGGGCTCAAGCCCGGCGACGTGCACCTGAACATCTCCTCGCCGGGCTGGGCCAAGCACGCCTGGTCCAACCTCTTCGCGCCCTGGAACGCCGAGGCCACCGTCTTCCTCCACAACTACGCCCGGTTCGACGCGGCGCGGCTGATGGCGGAGATGGACCGGGCGCGCGTCACCAGCTTCTGCGCACCGCCCACCGTCTGGCGGATGCTCATCCAGGCCGACCTGTCCGCGCTGAAGACCGCGCCCCGCGAGGTCGTCGCGGCCGGCGAGCCGCTCAACCCGGAGATCATCGAGCAGGTACGGCAGAGCTGGGGCGTGACCATCCGCGACGGCTTCGGCCAGACCGAGACGGCCGTCCAGGTCGCCAACACCCCGGGCCAGCCGCTGAAGCCCGGCTCCATGGGCCGCCCCACGCCCGGCTACGACGTGGTGCTGCTGGACCCGGTGACCGGCGAGCCGGGCGACGAGGGCGAGATCGCGCTCGACCTGCGCGGCCGCCCGGTCGGCGTGCTGGCCGGCTACCACGGCGACCCGGAGCGCACCGCCGAGGCGATGGCCGGCGGCTACTACCGCACCGGCGACATCGGATCCCGGGACGGCGACGGCTACCTCACGTACATCGGCCGCGCCGACGACGTCTTCAAGGCCTCCGACTACAAGATCAGCCCGTTCGAGCTGGAGAGCGCGCTGCTGGAGCACGAGGCCGTCGCCGAGGCCGCCGTCGTGCCCGCGCCCGACCCGCTGCGGCTCGCCGTGCCCAAGGCGTACATCGTGCTGGCCGCGGGCTGGGAGCCGGGCCCGGAGACCGCCGAGGCGCTCTTCGCGCACTCCCGCGAGGTGCTGGCCCCGTACAAGCGCGTCCGGGTCCTGGAGTTCGCCGAGCTGCCCAAGACCGTCTCCGGCAAGATCCGCCGCATCGAGCTGCGCGAGCGCACCGCCCACGGCGACCGCGGCGCCGAGTACCGCGAGGAGGATTACCGATGAGCGCCCCCGAGAAGACCACGGCACCGGACGGCCGTCCGCTGTCCTACGAGAGCGGCGAGCGCGACCGCCCGCTGCTGGACCGCACGATCGGCGCCGATCTGGAGCTGGCCATCGAGCGGTTCGGCGACCGCGAGGCGATGGTCGACGTGACCGGCGGCCGGCGCTGGACGTACGAGCAGTTCGGCCGCGCCGTCGACGAGGTCGCGCTCGGCCTGCTCGCCAAGGGCGTCACCAAGGGTGACCGGGTGGGCATCTGGGCGCCCAACTGCCCCGAATGGACGCTGGTCCAGTACGCCACGGCCCGCATCGGCGCCGTCATGGTCAACATCAACCCGGCCTACCGGGTGCACGAACTGGCCTACGTGCTGAACCAGTCGGGCATCGAGGTGCTGGTCTCCGCGACCGCGCACAAGTCCAGCGACTACCGGCGGATGGTGGCGGAGGTGCGCCCGGACGCGGCCCGCCTCCGCGAGGTCGTGTACATCGCCGACCCCACCTGGGAGGAACTGCTGGCGGCGGGTACCGCGGTACCCGCCGCCCGCCTGGTGGAGATCGCGGCCACCCTCACCCCCGACGACCCGATCAACATCCAGTACACCTCCGGCACCACCGGCTTCCCCAAGGGCGCCACCCTCTCCCACCGCAACATCCTCAACAACGGCTACTGGGTGGGCGAGACCGTCGGCTACACCGAACAGGACCGGGTCTGCCTGCCGGTGCCCTTCTACCACTGCTTCGGCATGGTCATGGGCAACCTCGCGATCACCACGCACGGCGCCTGCTCCGTCATCCCGGCCCCCGCCTTCGACCCGGCCGCGACGCTCCGCGCCGTCCAGCAGGAACGCTGCACCTCCCTCTACGGCGTCCCGACGATGTTCATCGCCGAGCTGAACCTCCCCGACTTCGCCTCGTACGACCTGAGTTCGCTGCGGACCGGCATCATGGCGGGCTCGCCCTGCCCGGTGGAGGTCATGAAGCGGGTGGTCGCCGAGATGCACATGGCGGAGGTCTCCATCTGCTACGGCATGACCGAGACCTCGCCGGTCTCCACCCAGACCCGCCGCGACGACGACCTGGAGCACCGCACGGAGACCGTCGGCCGGGTGCTGCCGCACGTCGAGGTGAAGGTCGTCGACCCGGCGTCGGGGGAGACGGTGCCGCGCGGTGAACCGGGCGAACTGTGCACCCGTGCGTACAGCGTGATGCTCGGCTACTGGGAGGAGCCGGAGCGCACCGCCGAGGCCGTCGACGCGGACGGCTGGATGCACACCGGTGACCTGGCCGTCATGAACGACGACGGCTATCTCCGCATCGTCGGCCGCATCAAGGACATGATCATCCGGGGTGGCGAGAACGTCTATCCGCGGGAGATCGAGGAGTTCCTCTACTCCCACCCGAAGATCGCGGACGTCCAGGTCGTCGGCGTACCGGACGAGAAGTACGGCGAGGAGATCGCCGCCTGCGTCATCCTCAAGGACCCGGCGGCCACCCTCACGCAGGCGGAGCTCGCCGACTTCTGCCGCGACCGCCTCGCCCACTACAAGATCCCCCGCTACCTCGACATCCTCGACTCCTTCCCGATGACGGTCAGCGGCAAGGTCCGCAAGGTCGAACTCCGCGCCCGGCTGGCGGGGGAGACGGCCGGCGGCTCACCCGGCCAGGCGTAGGAACGTCCACGGGTCGTGCGCGTTGAGCACCGTGATGCCCTCTTCGCGCGCGGCCCCGGCCAGCCTTCGCTGGTTGGCGATCCGCAGCCCCGCGTCCACCTGGGCGTCGAGCTGGATGAAGTCCAGCAGCGGGTGGGAGGACGGGTCCTCGGCGGCGATCTCCCGGTGGTAGAAGTAGGCGTCCCCCGCGTGCAGCAGCCACCGGTCCCCGGCGCGCACGGCGATCCCGGCGTGCCCCGCGCTGTGCCCGCCCAGCGGCACGAGGAGGAAGTCCGGGCCGAGCCCCGCCAGTTCGCGGACGCCCGCGAAGCCGGCCCAGGTGTCGCCGCCGCTCCCTTCGTACGTCTCCCAGCGCGGGCCGTGCGCCCAGTGGGCGGGGCGGTAGCGGCGGCTGGGGGCTTCCGCCGCGGCGGCCGCCAGCTCCTCGGCCCGTACATGGACCCGCGCGGCGGGGAAGTCGGGCAGCCCGCCGGTGTGGTCCACGTCCAGATGGGTCACCGCGACGTGCCGGACGTCCTCGGCCCGGAACCCGAGCCGTTCGACCTGCCGTACGGCCGGTTCGGCGGGGTCCAGCGCGGGCGACGCCAGCTCCCGCCACACCGGGTCCAGGGTGTCCTGCGGACGGCGCACGTCCTCCGTACCCAGCCCGCTCTCGACCAGCACCAGCCCGTCCGCTGCCGTCTCGACGAGCAGGCAGTGGCAGACGACGGGCAGCGGGCGCGGCCCCGCGTAGGTCGCCTCGATGGTGGTCATCGAGCCGCAGTTGAGGTGGTGGACCTTCATGCTTCCCCTCCGGTGGCGGCCGTCGCGAGCCGTGCCTCGATGTGCGCGCCGACCTGGCCGGCGATGGTGTGCAGGACGCCGGTGTCCCGGCGCACCTGGGCGAGCAGCAGGGCGCCCTGTACGGAGGAGAGCGCGAGGTCGGCCAGTTCGGCGGCCGTGTCCTCGGGCGCTCCCCACCCCTTCAGCTGTTCCCGCAGCTCCGCCAGCCAGCCTTCGTACGCCGCCGCGCAGGCGTCCTGGACCGGCCCCGCCTCGCCCGCCCGCTCCAGCGCGACGGTGGCGACCGGGCAGCCGTCCCGGTAGCCGGAGTCCGCCAGCCCGTCGGCCAGCACGCCGCCGAGCGCGGTCACCGCGGCGCGCGGCCCGTCCGCAGCGGCCACCGCCACGGCCATCCGCCGGCCCAGATCGCTCCCGGCCAGCGCCATCGCCTCGGCCGCCAACTGCTCCTTGCCGCCCGGGAAATGGAAGTACAGCGATCCCTTGGGCGCGCCGCTCGCAGTGAGGATCTGGTTGAGCCCGGTGGCGCCGTACCCCTGCCGCCGGAACAGCTCGGCGGCGGTACGCAGGATGCGTGCGCGCGTCTCTTGTCCCCCTGAACGTGTCATGGCGAGGACCCTAGACCGACTGGTCTACATAATTCAAGGTCCTCTCGGACCGCCGGGGCTCAAGGCCGGTCCAGCCGCAGCCGTTCCGCTCGGGGCAGGCCCGCGACGACCAGGTCGTAGGAGTCCTCGATCAGGTCGCGGACCAGGCCGTCCGGGAGGGCCCCGGCGAGCGAGACGGTGTTCCAGTGCCGCTTGTTGAGGTGGTAGCCGGGGACGACCTCGGGGTACGCCGCGCGGAGCCGTACCGCTTCCTCCGGGTCGCACTTGAGGCTGACGGTGAGCGGGTCGGCGGCGTCCAGCGAGGAGAGAGCGAAGATCTTTCCGCCGACCTTGTAGACCGCCAGGTCGGGGGCGCTGGGGAAGGGGAACTCCTCCACCGAGCCGTTGAATTCCAGGCAGAAGGCGCGCAGGGCGCGGTGATCGAACATGCGGTCATTGTGCCGAGAAGCGGGCGAACCGCATCGTCCGGGCCGGCGGCGGCCGTGCACGGGCGAGGAAAAGGGTGCTGCGCTCACAAGGACTTACCCGGCCAAGTTCACCCGGCCGGAGGGGAAGGCCCCGGCAGGCGGCGCCCGGGACGGCTGATCGCGCAGAGCCCTTGACCTGACGCCTCGTCATATGGCTGATTGAAAGGCCTTGACGAGGTGATGGAGGAAAGCCCTGTGCTCACGCTCGAAGGCAAGACCGCGATCATCACGGGTGCGGCCCGTGGCCAGGGCGCGGCCGAGGCCCGCCTGTTCGCCCGGCTCGGCGGGCGGGTGATCCTGGCCGACGTGCTGGACGAGCCCGGGAAGCGGGTGGCCGACGAGATCGGCGAGGCGGCACGCTACGTCCACCTCGACGTCACCGACGAGGCGGGCTGGCAGACGGTCGTGGCCACCGCGACAGCGGAGTTCGGCGGCGTGGACGTACTGATCAACAATGCGGGCGTGCTCCGCTCGATGCCGCTGGCCGACGAGTCCGTGGAGAACTTCGAGCGCACGCTGCGGATCAACCTCGTCGGCCCGTTCCTCGGCATCAAGGCGGTCCAGGGGGCGATGGTCGCGGCCGGCGGCGGCTCGATCGTCAACATCTCCTCCGTGGGCGGCCTCACCGGCATCCCCCGGACGGGCGGCTACGGCGCCTCCAAGTGGGGGCTGCGCGGCCTGACGAAGATCGCCGCGCTGGAGCTCGGCCGGTACGGCATCCGGGTCAACTCCGTGCACCCCGGCGTCATCGACACCCCGATGGTCGCGGAGGTCGCCGCCATGCCGGAGTCGGGCGCCCACCCGGGCGTCGCGCTGGGCCGCATCGGCCTGCCGGAGGACGTCGCGGGTCTGGTCGCCTTCCTCGCCTCGGACGCCTCGGCCTACCTCACCGGCGCCGAGATCGCCGTGGACGGCGGCTCGTCGGCCGGCCCGATGCCGCCGGCCGCCGCACAGGGCGAGGCGGCCGCTGTGGGATAACTCTCGCCCGCCGTTCCGCCAGGGGCGAATGGGGTATGACGCGACAGAACGGGCGCACGGTACCGGCTGGATCACGGCTGGTCCGTGCGCCCTTCCCGCGGGCGGGGCACTCCGTAGACTGTTCGGCAAGACGAACGGCACGTACGGCTGCCACCGTTCGCTCGACGGAACGGGCGCGCGGCCGGCCGCGGTGGAAAGGGCGGGACAGGTGAGCGTCCCCGAGGGCTCGATCCGGGACATGCTGGCGGCGAACCTGAAGCGCGCCAGGGCGCAGCGGGGACTCTCGCTCTCCGAGCTCTCCCGGCGCTCCAGGATCGGCAAGGCGACGCTGTCGCAGCTGGAGTCCGGTACCGGAAACCCCACCATCGAGACGGTGTTCAGCCTCTCGCGCGCGCTGGAGGTGCCGATCTCCGGGCTGCTGGACACCCGCCCGGCCGACGGCCCGACCGTGGTGCGCGCCGCGGACGTGGAGGTGCTCAGCGGTGACGCGGTCGACCTGCGGCCGCTGCGCCGCTTCGAGCTGGGCGAGGGCGGCTTCGAGGTGTACGACCAGCAGGTACGCGAGGGCGCCCGGCAGGACTCGCTGGGCCACGTCGGCACCGAGCACACCGTCGTCCAGGCCGGCCGGCTGGCGGTGGACGTCGAGGGCGAGCGCATCGAGCTCGGGCCCGGGGACTACATCGGCTTCGACGCCTCGCGGCCGCACGCCTACACGGCGCTCGGCGGACCGGTCCGCTCCGTCCTGCTGCTCCAGTACCGGACGGACCGGCGACCGGAGGGCGCGGACGCACACACGGCCCCGCACACGCCCCCGGGCCCGCACGCCTGAGAGGCGACCGCTCCCGGGTCCTGACTTTCTTACAGGCCGAATCACGCTCCTCCCATTGACCATTCCCCTGGGCCGCTCCTAGCCTCACAGCGTTCGGTAAAGCGAACGAAGGAGCGGCCCATGCGGTCGATGAACGGAACGCGAGTGGTGGTGCTCGGCGCCGGCATCATCGGCGCGGCCTGCGCCCGCGAACTGGCCCTGACCGACGGCTTCCTGGTGACCGTCGTGGACCGGGGCGGCGCAGCCGAAGCGACCACCGCACACGGCGAGGGCAACGTGCTCGTCTCCGACAAGGGGCCGGGCCCCGAACTCCGGCTCGCCCAGCTCTCCCGCCGCCTCTGGCCGGAGACACTGGCCGCCGTGGCCGGCCGCTCGCCCCGCGCCGCCGACGCCGTACGCGCCGTCGAGTGGGACCCCAAGGGCGGCATCGTCGTCGCCACCACCGGAACCGGCGCCGCGGAGCTCACCCGCTTCGCGGCCGCCCAGCGCACGGCCGGCGTACGGGCCGACCCCCTGGACGCCGCCGCGCTCGCCGCGGCCGAGCCGCACCTCACCCGCGACCACACCGCGGCCCTGCACTACCCCGAGGACGCCCAGGTCCAGCCCGCGGCCGCGGCCACCGCGCTGCTCGGCGACGCCCTCGCGCACGGCGCCACCCTCCGCACCGGCTGCGAAGTCCTCGCCGCCCGCACCCGCGGCGGCCGGCTCACCGCGGTCCGCACCACCGAAGGCGACCTCGCCGCCGACCTGTTCGTCAACGCGGCGGGCCCCTGGTCCGGACGGCTCGCCACCCGCCTCGGCGCCCCCGTCGACGTCCGCCCGCGCCGCGGCGACATCCTCGTCACCACCCCGCTGCCGCCCACCGTCTTCCACAAGGTCTACGACGCGGACTACGTGGGCGCGGTCGGCAGCAGCGCCGAGGAGCTGCAGACCTCGGCGGTCGTCGAGGCCACCCGCGGCGGCAGCGTGCTGCTCGGCTCCTCCCGCCGCCGCGCCGGTTTCGACGACCGGCTGCGCCCCGAGGTGCTGTCCGCCGTCGCCGCCAAGGCCCTCCGGCTCTTCCCGGGCCTCGCCGACGTGGCCGTGATGCGCGCCTACGGCGGCTTCCGCCCGTACGTACCCGACCACCTCCCCGTCATCGGCGCCGACCCGCGGCTGCCGGGCCTGTGGCACGCGAGCGGCCACGAGGGCGCCGGCATCGGCCTCTCGCTCGGCACCGCCCGCCTCCTGCGTGACCTGGTGAGCGGCGCCGAACCGGAGATCGACCCGGCCCCGTTCCGGGTGGACCGCCCGGCCGTACTGGGCGCACCGCTGACGGCCCCGAGTGAGGAGAGCGCATGAGTCCCCGACCGGTCCGCACCGCGCCCGGCGCCCCCGAACGGCCCCTGCAGATCACCGTGGACGGCGATCCCGTAGAGGGCGTCGCGGGCCGGAGCATCGCGGGGATACTGCTCGCGGCCGGCCGCACCTCCTGGCGCACGGCACGCTCGGGCGCCCCGCGCGGCGTGTTCTGCGGCATCGGCGTCTGCTTCGACTGCGTACTGACCGTCAACGGCGTCCCCGACGTACGCGCCTGCCGCCGCCGCGCAACGGACGGAGACGTGGTGACCACCCAGACGCGTGCGGCGGCGGACAACGGGGAGGCCGGGGCATGACGGCCGCACCCCGCACGGAGGACCGCCGCCACGTGGTCGTCGTAGGGGCCGGACCAGCGGGCCTCGCCGCCGCCGGTTCCGCGCTGGCCGCCGGGGCCCGGGTCACCCTCGCCGACGCGGCGGAGCGGCCCGGCGGCCAGTACCACCGCACGCTCCCCGAGGAGTTCGGCGGGCCGCGCGACGGCGGGTCCCACTTCGCCCGACTGCGCCGCCGCGTCCTGGACCACCCCCACTGCACCTGGCTCGCGGAAACGTCCGTCTGGGCACTGGAACGGCCGGACCCCGAGCAGCCGGGCCCGCCCCGCGTCCACACCCTGACCGGCCCCGCCGACGGCAACGACCGGCCCCGCCGCGTCCTCACCCCCGACGCCCTGGTCCTCGCCCCCGGCGCCCACGACCGCGTCCTGCCCTTCCCCGGGTGGGAGCTGCCCGGGGTGTACGCGGCCGGTGCCGCGCAGGCCCTCGTCAAGGGCGAGCGGCTGGCGGTCGGCGACGACGTGCTGCTCGCGGGCAGCGGCCCCTTCCTGCTCCCGGTCGCCACCGCCCTGCTGACGGCAGGCGCCGGCGTACGCGAAGTACTGGAGGCCAACACGCCCAAGACGGTGGCCGCCGGCTGGACGCGCCGCCCCTGGCAACTCGCGGCGCAACCGGCCAAGGCCGCCGAACTGGCCCGCTGCACAGCCCTGTTGGTCCGCCACCGGGTCCCGTACCGCATGGGCCGGACCGTCATCGAGGCACGCGGGGACGGCCGCGTCGAGGAAGCGGTCACCGCGCGGCTGCGGCCCGACTGGTCGGTGGTCCCGGGCAGCGAGCGGACCGTCCCCGTGGACGCGCTCTGCGTCACCCACGGCTTCACTCCGCAGCTGGAACTCCCGCTCGCCGCGGGGTGCGCACTGCTGCGCACCCCGGCCGGCGAGTTCGTCGCCGTCGACGCCGACCAGCGCACCACCATGCCCGGCGTCTACGCGGCCGGGGAGATCACCGGTATCGCGGGCGCGCCCGCCGCCCGTACCGAAGGCGCACTGGCCGGCTGGTGCGCGGCCGGCGGCGACCCCGCGGCCCCCGCGCTGCACCGGGTCCGCCGCAACCGCGAGCGTGGCCGCGCCTTCGCCGCGCGGCTCGCCGCCGCCCACCCCGTCGGCCCCGCCTGGCCGGGCTGGCTGCGCCCGGAGACGGTGATCTGCCGCTGCGAGGAGACGGACTACGGCACGCTCCGCAGCGCCGCCACCGACGCGTCCGGCGCCGCGCCCCGCGTCATCAAACTCGCCACCCGCGCGGGCCTCGGCCCCTGCCAGGCCAGGATCTGCGGCCCCACCGTCGCCGAACTCACCGCCCGCCTGCACAGCCCTCCGCCGGGCCGCCCGGCGGAGGGCCTGCCACCCGCCGCGCCGCACCGCCGCCCCCTCGCCCAGCCCATCCGCCTGGGCGAGCTGGCCCGTACCCCCGACGGACCGGAACCCGACCCGAAGGAGAGCACCGCATGACAAGCACCGCCTCCCGCCGCCCCGCAGGCCTCGGCGGCGTGGTCGTCGCCACCGCGCTCCCGTACCGCGAGGACCCCGCAGCGCCCGCCGGCCTCGCGGTCGACCTGGACCGCTACGCCGAGCACTGCCGCTGGCTGCTGGACAGCGGCTGCGACGGCATCGGCCCGAACGGCTCCCTGGGCGAGTACTCCTCCCTCACGGACGCCGAGCGCCGCGCGGTCGCCCGGACGGCGGTGGAAGCGGCGAACGGGGACGGCACCGTCATCGTCGGCGTGCACGGCGCCGGCAGCCACCAGGCCCGCCACTGGGCCGAGCTGGCAGCCGAGGACGGCGCCGACGGCGTCCTCTGCCTGCCGCCGACGATGTACCGCGCCAACCCCGGCGAAGTCCTCGCCCACTTCGAGGCGGTGGCCGCCGTAGGCCTCCCCGTCATGGTCTACAACAACCCCACAGACACCAAGGTCGACCTCACCCCACAACTCCTCGCCGAAATCGCCCGGATCGACAACGTCGTAGCGGTCAAGGAGTTCTCCGGCGACGTCCGCCGCGTACTGGAGATCAAGGAACAAACACCGAAACTCGACGTCATCAGCGGCGCGGACGACGTCGTCCTGGAGAGCCTGCTGATGGGTGCCGTCGGCTGGTTCGCCGGCTTCCCGAACGTCTTCCCCGCCGAATCGGCGAAGCTCTACGCCCTCGCCAGGGCCGGTCACCTGGCGGAGGCCAAGGCCCTGTACGAGCCGCTGGTCGCCGCCTTCCGCTGGGACTCCCGCACCGAGTTCGTGCAGGCCATCAAGGCGGGCATGGACCAGGTCGGCCGGTACGGCGGCCCCTGCCGCCCACCGCGCGGCCCGCTCGTCCCCGAGCACCGCGCCCAGGTCCATGCCGACATGGCCCGCGCCATCACCGCCCTCGAGAAGCCGGCGGCCGCCTGATGCGCTCGATCCGCACCCTCAGCGCCGTCGACTCCCACACCGAGGGCATGCCCACCCGGGTGGTGACCGGCGGCGTAGCCCCTGTCCCGGGCGCCACCATGGCCGACCGCCGCCGGTACGCCGTGGAACACCTCGACGGCCTGCGCCGCTTCCTCGTCGACGAGCCGCGCGGCCATCCCGCGATGAGCGGCGCCCTGCTCCAGCCGCCCACCCGTCCCGACGCCGACTGGGGCGTCCTCTACCTCGAAGTCAGCGGCTTCCTGCCGATGTGCGGACACGGCACGATCGGTGTCGCCACCGTCCTGGTCGAGACCGGCATGGTCCCGGTCACCGAACCGGAGACCGTCGTCCGGCTGGACACCCCGGCCGGCCTCGTCGAGGCGCGGGTCAGGGTCCGCGACGGCGCCGCCGAGCAGGTCACCCTGCGCAACGTGGCCGCCTTCGCGCTCGAACAGGACGCCAAGGTGGACGTACCGGGCCTGGGCGAGGTCCGCTACGACATGGCGTACGGCGGCAACTTCTACGCGATCGTGGAACTGGCCGACATCGGCCTGCCCTTCGACCGGGCCCACAAGAACGACATCCTGTCCGCAGGCCTGGCGATCATGCAGGCGGTCAACGACCAGAACCCGCCCACCCACCCCACTGACCCCCACATCTCCGGCTGCAAGCACGTCCAGTTCCTCGCCCCCGGCTCGGACGCCCGGCACTCACGCAACGCCATGGCCATCCACCCCGGCTGGTTCGACCGCTCCCCGTGCGGCACCGGTACCTCGGCGCGGATGGCGCAACTGCACGCCCGAGGCGAACTCCCTCTCCACGCTGAGTTCGTGAACGAGTCATTCATCGGCACGCGCTTCACGGGCCGGCTCGTCGGCACCACGGAAGTAGGCGAACTACCCGCCGTCCTCCCGGAGTTCACGGGCCGCGCGTGGATCACCGCCATGGCGAATTACGTACTGGATCCGCGGGACCCCTTCCCCGAGGGGTTCGTCCTGTGACGCGCGGTGCCGCTGCGCGGGGCTTGGCGTTACGGGGACGGGCCTCCGCGGCAGGGGGTCCGGACGTAAAGCGAAGCAGTCCGGACCCCCTACCGCTCCGGCCCGTCCCCTCCCGTCGGTGGTGGGTGGAAAGACGGGCCGTCGGGGTGGCGGCCCCGCCCAACGAGCCGCCCGCGTGTACGTCAATCAACGGGCCCCACCGGGGCGCGGCCCTTCCAGCGACGGGAGGGGACGGGGGCGGAGGGGTGGGGTCCTGGACGACTGCCCGTGATGTGTGGCCCAACGGGGGAGGGAGGGGCGACGGCGCCGCACGGGCCGTAAATCATGGGTCCAGGACCCCACCCCGCAGCCCCCGGCCCCGCCACCACGACGCAACCGAGGCCGCCCCCCCCCGATCACGGTCCGTTCCGGATCAACTCATCCGCCGCATCGTTCACCGGCTGCGGCGTACCCGTGAGATCCATGACGAACAGCGGCAAGTGCAGCGCATCCGCGCGGGCCCGGGCATCCTGGGCGTACCCCGCCAGCGAGAAGAACACCGCGAGCGCGGAGTCGTTGAGCCCGTTCAGCCACACCGTCTCGATCTCCCGCAGCCGCGTCGGCCGCGTGGTCGGATCGACCTGTGCCACCAGCCCGCTGCCGCGCACGTCCACCCCCGACGAGCTGCGCTCCGGAGCCCGTACGAGCTCGGTGAAGCCCAGCCACTTCAGGTACTGCACGGCGGCGGTGACGCAGTCCCGGGCCGTCCGTATCGTCACGGGCCGGAAGGCGGGCCGCAGTACGGCCGGCCGCACGGGGGAGCGGTAGCGCTGCGCCGCACGCCCGGGCGGGATGGTCTCCGGTGCCGGCGGGCCCGGCGCCGGCACCACCGGAACCCGGACGACCGTGCCGCAGGCGCACGCCGACTCCGGTGCCGGCCACTCGTCCAGCCGGCCGCAGGACTCGCACCGTACCTCGACCCAGGAGCTCTGCCAGGTGCGGTGCTGGATCTCCACGGGCACCCCGCCGCGCAGCACGGGCATGGTCAGCGGCGCCCCGCAGGCACACGGGAAGGTGGGCGGCGTGAAGGCGTTCTCGCGGCGGCACGTAGGGCAGCGCACCGGCACGCTGTCGGCCATGTTCGGCTCCCGGCGGGTTGGTCGGTCCATCACCGTCCATGGTCCCCCGGAACACGTCGTTCGCGCGGCGAAACGCGACGAGAAAGACACAGTGCCCGGCACCTCCGTGACCGTACGGAGGCGCCGGGCGCTGCGGGTGGTTCCCGCCCGGTGGCACGGGTTACAGGCGCGACAGGACACGCGCCACCGGACGGAGTCTGTGAGGAGGGGTAGCTGGGGACGGGGTGCTCCGCGGTGCGGGGGAGAGGACGCGTCCTTCCCTATGAGACGCGCCCGTACCACCGCACTGGCTTCTCCCGTTGCACCGCGGAGCCACCGTCGGCCGGCGGCCGTGGCCGCCGGCCGGTCCGTACCGCCCGGCCACCCCTCAACGGGCCGGACGGTACGGACGCGCAAGGTTGCTGACCTCCCGTCAGCCCTCACGCAGCTTGTCGGACCGGTACCGGTCCTCAGGGACCCTTACGGGCCCTTACGGGCCCTCACGGGCCCTTCCGGACCGTTGTCAGTCCTCCCGCAGCTCGCGGACCTTGGCCTCCACACGCTTGCCGTAGTCCTGGTCGGCCGCGCTGAAGTGCGCGATCATCTTCTCGATGACGTCGTCGCGGGAGACCTGCGAGAGCCCGCCGGCGATGTTCGCCACCAGCCGCTGCTTCTCCTCCTCCGACATCAGCCGGTAGAGCTCGCCGGCCTGGAAGAAGTCGTCGTCCTTGGTGTGCTGCGGCGCCTCGTGGGTGCCGGTGTGGCCGGTGACCGCGAACGGGGCGGACAGCGCATCGTTCGTCTGGACCGGGCCGTCGTAGCTGTTCGGCTCGTAGTTCTTGGCGTGCCGGCCCTGGGAGTTGGACGCCATCAGGCCGTCGCGGCCGTAGTTGTTGGCGACGGTCGCCTTGGGGGCGTTGACCGGCAGCTGGGTGTGGTTGACGCCCAGGCGGTAGCGCTGCGCGTCGGCGTAGGCGAAGAGCCGGCCCTGGAGCATCTTGTCGGGGGACGGGCCGATGCCGGGCACGAAGTTGTTCGGCGAGAACGCGGACTGCTCGACCTCGGCGAAGACGTTGTCCGGGTTGCGGTCCAGGACCATCCGGCCGACGCGCTGCAGCGGGTAGTCCTTGTGCGGCCACACCTTGGTGAGGTCGAACGGGTTGAAGCGGTAGTCCGCCGCCTCGGCCGCCGGCATGATCTGCACGTACAGCGTCCAGGACGGGTACACGCCGCGCTCGATGGACTGGAGCAGGTCGGTCTGGTGGCTGTTGGGGTCCTTGCCGGACAGCTCGGCGCCCTGGTCGGCGTCCAGGCAGCGGATGCCCTGGTTGGTCTTGAAGTGGTACTTGACGAAGAACTGCTCGCCCTTGGCGTTGGTCCACTGGTACGTGTGCGAACCGAAGCCGTGCATGTGGCGGTAGGACGCGGGGATGCCGCGGTCGCCCATCAGCCAGGTGATCTGGTGGGTCGCCTCGGGGGAGTGCGCCCAGAAGTCCCAGACGTTGTCCGGCTCCTGCTTGCCCGTGAAGGGGTCGCGCTTCTGGGAGTGGATGAAGTCGGGGAACTTCAGCGGGTCCTTGATGAAGAACACCGGGGTGTTGTTGCCGACGAGGTCGTAGTTGCCCTCCTCGGTGTAGAACTTGACCGCGAAGCCGCGCGGGTCACGCGCGGCGTCCGGGCCGCCGAGGTTGTCGGCGACGGTCGAGAAGCGGATGAACAGCTCGGTCCGCTTGCCGATGGTGTTGAGGAAGTCGGCGCGGGTGAAGCCGGTGACGTCGTCGGTCACCTCGAAGTAGCCGTAGGCGCCGGAACCGCGGGCGTGCACCACACGCTCCGGGATGCGCTCCCGGTTGAAGCGGGCGAGCTTCTCGATGAGGTGCTGGTCCTGCAGGACGATCGGGCCACCGACGCCGGCGGTGGCGGAGTTCTGGTTGTCGGCGACGGGGGCGCCCGACTCCGTGGTGAGTGTGCGCGCCGTCAGCGTGGGCTTCGACATGGTGACCTTCCGTACGAAGAGCGCGGAAGCCGACTTCCGCATGTTGGAGCGTATGGAGGGCTCCAACCAAACGTCAACAGTTTGTTGAAAACTTGCTGGGGTCCTTCTACCACCGCACGGAGCGGCCGGAAAAGGGTCCCGGCGGCGGCACCTGGGCGCGACAGGACAGGTGTCGGCGCCGCCGCCGGAGTCTGTGTGCGAGGCGTCAGGCCTCGGGCGCGGCCAGGACGGTGACCAGCGCCGGGCGCCGCGTGGAGACGGTCTCCTTGCGGGCCCACGCCAGTGCCGAGCGCAGGTCCTCCCGGCCGGTGACCCGGCGCCCCGAGCAGCCGTACGCCTCGGCGATGCGCACGGTGTCCGGACCGCGCTCGTCCCGGCCGAGCAGCAGCTGCACGTACGGCACTCCGTACTCCGCCGCGACCGCCAACTCGTCGGACGGGGACGGCAGTCCGTCACCCGCGCCGATGCCGACCACCACGGCGTCCGGTGCCACGGCGGCCAGCGCGGCCCGGGCCCCGAGCGCGGCGGGGATCTCCCAGCCCGGCGGTCCGCCGCGGCCCCGGAGCAGCAGCCGCCGCGGTCGGCGGACCGGTAACCGCGCGCCGCCCCACTCCGCGTACACCTCCTCCGTGAGGACGAAGCAGGTGTCGGGGTCCGTACCGAAGACCGCGTCGATCTCCGCGTGCACCCGCGCGGCCGGGATCGGGCCACCGCCCGGCCCCTCCGCCCGGACCGCGGCCCCGGCGGGTCCGGCGGGCCCGGCCCAGGAGCGGGAGCGCCGCCGCGTGCCCGCACGGGCCGCGCCGAGCAGCGCCTCCAGGAACAGCCGCGCGTCGGCGACGATCCCGAGTCCTGACGTGCCGTACCCGCCGAGCGCCGACGGGTCGGCGTCCACCTGGACCACCGTCCGCACCCCCGCGAGGAGGCCGGCGCTCCGTCCGGTGCCGATCGCGAGCACGCAGTCCGCCGCCTCCAGCGCCCGGTCCGCCGCGGGGCTCCCGAGGGTCCCCACGTAGCAGCCGTGCCCGTCGCCCGCGCAGCCGCGGCCCCTGGGGGTGTCGGCGAACGGTGTCCGCAGCCACTCCGCCAGCGCGCACAGCGCGGTGCCGGCCCCTGACTCCGGCACCCCGCCGCCCGCCAGCAGCAGCGGCCGGCGCGCGGCCGGCAGCAGCTCCAGCACGGCTGCCACCTGCGCCGGCCGGGGCGCGCCGCTCCGTACCGGCAGTGGTGCGCCGGCCGCCGGTCCGCCGGCGACGTCGGCCTCGGCCGCTTCCGCCGACAGCTCCACCAGGACCGGTCCCGGCCGCCCCTCGCGGGCCGTACGGAACGCCTCGCGCAGCGCCCAGGGCAGGCGGGCGGGCGAGGCGGCCCGCAGGACCCGCTTGGTCACCGGCCGGGCCGGTCCGGCGGAGCCGGGGCCCGCGGCGAGGCAGACCAGCGGTACGCCGTCGGCACGCGCGGTGTGCAGGCCGGGCACCAGTCCGGGCCCGGACGCCGCGCCCGCGACGACCACTCCGGTCCGGCCGCCCGTACGGGCCCAGCCGTCGGCCATGTGCACGGCGGACTGGGGGAGCCGGGCCGTCAGGCGGCCGATGCCGTCCGCCGCGAGCGCCGCGTAGAGCGGGTGGCCGGGCGCGTCCGGGCACCCGAAGGCGTGATCGGCACCCTCGTCCCGGACGATCCGAGCGGCCACCGCAGCGGCGGTCGTCGTCGGCATCGGCATCGGTCGCTCCCCCCGGCCCGTCCGTCAGTCCTTGACGGGCTGTCCGGAGAGGCGTTCGACGCCGCGGAGGAGGGCTGAGTGGTCCAGGCCGCCGTCGCCCTGGGCGCGCAGCGAGGCCACCAGGTTGGCGACGACCGCGCCGACGGGCAGGGCCGCGCCGACGTTGCGGGCGGCGTCGGTGACGATGCCCATGTCCTTGTGGTGCAGGTCGATGCGGAAGCCGGGCTGGAAGTCGCGGTTCTTGAAGTTGTCCTTCTTGCGGGTCAGGACGGTGGAGCCGGCCAGTCCCCCGTTGAGGACGTCCAGCGCGGCACCGAGGTCCACGCCGGACTTCTCCAGGAAGACCACGGCTTCGGCGCAGGCCTGGATGTTGACGGCGACGATGAGCTGGTTGGCGGCCTTGACGGTCTGGCCGGCGCCGTGCGGGCCGCACAGCACGATGGTCTTGCCCAGGGCCTCCAGCAGCGGCTTGGCGGCGTCGAAGTCGGCCTGCTCGCCGCCGACCATGATGGAGAGGACGGCCTCGATGGCGCCGGCCTCGCCGCCGGAGACGGGGGCGTCCAGGACGCGGAGGTTCTTCTCCGCCGCGGCGCGGGCGAGGTCGATGGAGGTCTGCGGGGTGATCGAGGACATGTCGATCAGCAGCGCGCCGGCCTTGGCGTTTTCCAGGATGCCGTCGGGGCCGTAGGCGACGGCCTCGACCTGCGGGGAGGCGGGGACCATGGTGACGACGACGTCGGCGTCCTTGACGGCCTCGGCGATGGAGGCGGCCGCGGTGCCGCCGGCCTTGGCGAGCCGGTCGAGCTTGTCCTGCTCCAGGGTGTAGCCGGTGACGGAGTAGCCGGCCTTGATCAGGTTCTCCGCCATCGGGGAGCCCATGATGCCCAGACCGATCCACGCGACCTTGGGGAGAGTACTCACGAGTGCTGCCTTTCGACGGTCGGGATCAGTGCTGGTCAGCGGCGCGCAGCGGGGCGGGGAGCCACTCGAAGGCGCCGGCGCTCGGGCGGTCGCCGGGCTTGTACTCCAGGCCGACCCAGCCGTCGTAACCGGCCTTCTTCAGGCGGTTGACCAGGTCGGTGAAGTCCAGGTGGCCGGTGCCGGGCGCGCCGCGGCCGGGGTTGTCGGCGATCTGCACGTGCCCGGTCTTGTCCGTGTACGTGTCGATGACCTCGTTGAGGTCCTCGCCGTTCATGGCCAGGTGGTACAGGTCCATCAGGAACTTGGCGTTGCCCAGGCCCGTCGCCGCGTTGACCTTGTCGACGACCTCGATGGCCTTGGGCGCCGAGACGATCGGGCAGCGCGGCGACTCGGGCCGGTTCAGCGCCTCGACCAGCAGGGTCGCGCCGATGGAGTCGGCGGCACGCGCTGCCAGCGTGAGGTTGGCGAGGGCCACCTCGTCCTGGAGGGCCGGATCGACGCCCTCGATGCGGTTGCCGTAGAGCGCGTTGAGCGCCTTGCAGCCCATCGTGCGGGCGAACTCCACCGCCACGGGCACGTTGGCGCGGAACTTCTCGGACTCCTCGCCGGGCAGGGAGAGCGCGCCGCGGTCGGGCCCGGGCAGCTGCCCGGCGTAGAAGTTGAGGCCGACCAGCCGGGTACCGGCGTCGTTCAGCGCGTCCCGCAGCGCGTCCAGCTCGGCCTGGGCCGGCACCGGCGCGTCGACCCACGGCCACCACAGCTCGACCGCGGTGAAACCGGCGGCGGCCGCCGCGGCGGGCCGCTCCAGCAGCGGGAGCTCGGTGAAGAGGATCGACAGGTTGACGTCGAAGCGCGTGTCGGTGAAGCCCATGCGGGGTAAGCGCCTTCCGTATTACGAAACTTTCTTTCTGCTTATTGGAAGACTGCCCCCGGAGGGAAAAGCTGTCAAGGGGTCTCCGGCGGCCGATTGTGGTGACCGGCGCGAGGTCGGCAGTAGGTTGACGGTGTGCGATTGAGAGTTGAGTTCACGACGGAACCGTTCGATCTGGACGAGGCCCCGGACCACGCCGTGGTGGCCCGCGAGGTCGTCACGGGCGCCGAGCTGGACGCCGTCGACGTCGGCCCCTTCGGCAACACCGCCGAGGGCGAGGCGGAGCGGGTGCTCACCGCGGTGGACGCGCTGCTGCGGCAGTCCCTGGCGGCCGGTGCCACCCGCGTCTCGCTCCAGGTCAACGTCGTCCCCGACGGCGCGGCCGGCGGCGGCGAGGAGGCGGAGCGGTGACCGGGCCTGCCGACCACCCGTTCGTCCGGGCGGTGAAGCCGCTGGTGGATGCGATGGGCGGGGAGATGGTCGCGCCGGAGCTGGCGCGGGGTGACGACGTCGTGCTGACGTGGGAGGGGGCCGACCGGGTCGCCGTACGGCTGCCGCACCTCTCCGACTCCCTCGATCATCTGCTGGCGGACCTGGAACGCCGGCACGGCTGCCCGCTGGCCGAGCTGGACCGCAAGACCAAACAGTCGGTCGTGCGCATCCTGGAGACCCGCGGCGCCTTCTCCGTACGGCATGGCGTGGAGACGGTCGCGAGTGCCCTCGGGGTGTCGCGGTTCACCGTCTACAACTACCTGAACAGGGAGAACGCGGCCAAGAGCGAAAGCTGACGGGTGTCCGTCCTTTACCTCGCGGCAAAGTGGCACAAGCCGTCGTTCCGGGTTTCCGGAGCGGCGGCTTTTGTGTTGCCGAGTTTTCAACAAAGTGTTGACGTGGTGTTGCCGGGGGACTTAGCTATGGCCAGCCCGTTCAACGCACAGCACGACGCAGCCACGGAGGCTTCCCGTGTCTTCGAGTTCGACTCCGGGGCTCACCCGGTTCAACACCGCCGACGTCAGCGAGGCCAGGGCCGCGCTGCACGAGGTGTGTGCCAGCGAGGCGTGGGGGAGCAAGATCCTCGCGCAGCGCCCCTACGCCGACGCCGACGCCCTCTTCGCCGCCAGTGACGCCGCCATGGCCGAGCTGACCGCCGAGGACCTGGCGGAGGCGATGGCGGGGCACCCGCCGATCGGCCGCCCCAAGCCGGGTGACCCCACCTCCTCGCGCGAGCAGCGCGGGATGGCGGGGGCTTCCGAAGAGCTCAAGGCCGAGATGCTCGAACTGAACCTGGCCTACCACGAGCGCTTCGGGCACGTCTTCCTCATCTGCGCCACCGGCCTGACCGGCGAGCAGATGCGGGACGCCGTACGTAACAGGATCGACAACGCGCCGGAACACGAACGAGAGATCGTGCGTGGAGAGCTCGTCAAGATCAACCGCATCCGCCTCACCCGTCTTGCCGAAGGAGACGCAGCATGAGCAGCGACACGGCTGCCGACCGTACGTCGGTGTCCACGCACATCCTGGACACCAGCGTCGGCCGCCCCGCCGAGGGAGTGGCCCTCACGCTCTCGGTGCGCTCCGGCTTCGAGGGGGCGTGGACCGCACACGGCGCTTCCAAGACGGACGCGGACGGGCGTTGCAAGGACCTGCCGGCCCTGCCGGAAGGCACCACCCATGTGCGCCTCGACTTCGAGACCGAGGCGTACTTCTCTGCCCACCAGCAGAGTTCGAACAAGCAAGCCGAGGAACAGCAGGACGCCCCCGCGCTACGGGACAGCGGAGCCTTCTTCCCGGAGGTGGCAATCACCTTTGCCGTCAAGCCGGGCGAGCACTACCACGTACCGCTGCTGCTCAACCCGTTCGGCTACTCCGTATACCGAGGGAGCTAGCACCGACATGCCCACGATTCTCGGCCAGAACCAGTACGGCAAGGCGGAAAACCGGGTCGTCAAGATCACCCGGGACGGGGACACCCACCACATCAAGGACCTCAACGTCTCCGTCGCCCTCTCCGGCGACCTGGAGGAGGTCCACCTGTCGGGGTCCAACGCCAACTGCCTGCCGACGGACACGACGAAGAACACCTGCTTCGCGTTCGCCAAGGAATACGGCATCGAGTCCGCCGAGCAGTACGGCATCCACCTCGCCCGGCACTTCGTCGACAGCCAGCCGTCCATCCACCGGGCGCGCATCCGCATCGAGGAGTACGCCTGGGAGCGCATCGCCGGCTCCGACGCCAACTCCAAGTTCATCGGCGCCGACGAGGTCAAGCACTCCTTCGTCCGCAAGGGCCAGGAGGTCCGCCTCGCGCAGATCACGTACGACGGCGAGAAGTTCGAGATCCTCTCGGGCCTCAAGGACCTGACCGTGATGAACTCCACGAACTCCGAGTTCTGGGGCTACATCAAGGACAAGTACACGACGCTCCAGGAGGACTACGACCGGATCCTCGCCACCTCGCTGTCCACCTGGTGGCGGCACAACTGGACGTCCGACGAACAGCGGATGCCCCAGTGGGACAAGTCCTACGAGCAGGCCAAGAAGCACATCCTCCAGGCCTTCGTCGAGACGTACTCCCTCTCGCTGCAGCAGACCCTCTACCAAATGGGTTCGCGGGTCATCAACAACCGCAGCGAGATAGACGAGATCCGCTTCTCCGCGCCGAACAAGCACCACTTCCGCCAGGACCTCTCCCCCTTCGGCCTCGACAACGAGGCGAAGGACGGAGCCGTCTACTACGCGGCGGACCGCCCGTACGGGCTCATCGAAGCCACCATCCTGCGCGACGGCGTCGACGCACGCATCCCGGTGGACATGACCAACCTCTGACGGCTCTCCCACGCCGCGAAGTGCCTCGTTTCCCCCTCCCGTTCACCCGCACGGCGGGAGGGGGCCGCGAATCCTGAGGGGAACGACCCATGGCACAGCAAGCGCACGTAGAGAAACACCCCGTACCGCCCGCCCCCGTCCACCCCGTGGACGAGAAGCTGGGGCCCAAGCGGCTCGTCCCCGCCGCCCTCCAGCACATCGCCGCCATGTACGCCGGTGTGGTCACCCCTCCGCTCATCATCGGCCAGGCCGCCCACCTGGACCCGTCCCAGCAGACCCGGCTGATCGCCGCGAGTCTCCTCATCGCCGGCCTCGCCACGCTCCTGCAGACGCTCGGCCTCGGCAAGTTCGCCGGCAACCGGCTGCCGTTCGTGAACGCCGCCTCCTCGGCCGGCATCACCCCCATGCTCGCCATCGCCGAGACCAGCGCCGAAGGGCACCAGCTGCCCGCGATCTACGGCGCCGTCATGGTCGCCGGCGTCTTCTGCCTGGCCGTCGGCCCCTTCTTCGGCAAGCTCCTGAGATTCTTCCCGCCGCTGGTCACCGGCGTCGTGATCACCCTCATCGGGGTGACGCTGATGCCCGTACCCGTCGGCTGGGCACAGGGCGGCGACGCGCACGCCGCCGACCACGGCGACATGAAGTACCTGGCACTGGCCGGCTTCACGCTCGTCGTCATCCTGCTCATCCAGCGCTTCTTCCAGGGCTTCATCAAGCAGATCGCGCTCCTGCTCGGCCTGGTCATCGGCACCCTCGCCGCGATCCCCTTCGGCATGGCGGACTTCTCCGCGATCCGCGAGGCGCCCGTCGCCGCGCTGCCCACCCCCTTCGCCTTCGGCCCGCCCGAGTTCCAGCCCGCCGCGATCCTCTCGCTGTGCATCGTGATGCTCGTCCTGATGACCGAGTCGTCGGCCGGCATGCTCGCCCTCGGCGAGATCTGCGACCGTGAGTGCACCAGCCGGACCATCACCCGCGGCCTGCGCACGGACGGCATCGCCACCCTCATCGGACCGGTCTTCGGCGGCTTCCCCACCAGCGCCTTCGCCCAGAACGTGGGTGTCGTGTCGCTGACGAAGGTGCGCAGCCGCTACGTCGTGGCCGTCGCCGGCGGTGCCCTCATCGTCCTCGGCGCCTTCCCCGTGCTCGGCGCGCTCGTCAACCTGGTCCCGATGCCCGTCCTCGGCGGCGCCGGCATCGTCCTCTTCGGTTCCATAGCGGTCAGCGGTATCCGCACGCTCTCCGAGGCCGGCCTGGACGACAGCTCCAACATCATCCTCGTGGCCGTGTCGCTCGGTGCCGGGATCATCCCGCTCGCCGCGCCGACCTTCTACGCGGACTTCCCCGCCTGGGCGCAGACCGTCCTCGGCTCCGGAATCAGCGCCGGAGCGCTCGTCGCGGTCCTGCTCAACCTGTTCTTCCATCATCTCGGCACCCGGAGCACCACACGGGCGGCAGTACTGTCAGCTGCCTCGCCCGGCTCCGGCACTCAAATCCCGTAGGGCCATGCCGTGCCCAAAACCGCCAAAGATCGAAGGAACCGCCATGGCAGCATCGGCATCCCCTGACAGCGCGGTCGCGCGCATCATCATCGAGAACTGCGCGATCGCGACCGTCGACGCCGACGACACCGAGTACGCGAGCGGACATGTCGTCGTCGCCGGCAACCGGATCGAGTCGGTGGGCGCGGGTCCCGCGCCCGAGGGCCTGGACGGTGTCGTCCGCCGTGTCGACGGCACCGGCCACCTGCTCACCCCCGGCCTGGTCAACACCCATCACCACTTCTACCAGTGGATCACCCGCGGCCTCGCGACCGACCACAACCTCTTCAACTGGCTGGTCGCGCTCTACCCCACCTGGGCCCGCATCGACGAGCCGATGGCCGCGGCGGCCGCGCAGGGCTCGCTGGCGATGATGGCCCGCGGCGGCGTCACCACCGCCATGGACCACCACTACGTCTACCCGCGCGGCTCCGGCGACCTCTCGGGCGCCATCATCAAGGCCGCGTCCGACATGGGCGTACGCTTCACGCTCGCCCGTGGCTCGATGGACCGCGGGGAGTCCGACGGCGGTCTGCCGCCGGACTTCGCCGTGGAGTCCCTGGAGGGCGCGCTCGCGGCCACCGAGGAGACCATCGACCGGCACCACGACGCCTCCTTCGACGCGATGACGCAGGTCGCCGTCGCGCCCTGCTCGCCGTTCTCGGTCTCCACCGACCTCCTCAAGCAGGGCGCCGAACTGGCCCGCCGCAAGGGCGTACGCCTCCACACCCACGGCAGCGAGACCGTGGAGGAGGAGAAGTTCTGCCACGAGCTGTTCGGCATGGGCCCGACCGACTACTTCGAGTCCACCGGCTGGCTCGGCGAGGACGTGTGGATGGCGCACTGCGTCCACATGAACGACTCCGACATCGCCGCCTTCGGCCGTACGGGTACCGGCGTGGCGCACTGCCCGTCGTCCAACGCGCGCCTCGCGGCCGGCATCGCCCGCGTCCCCGACATGCTCGCGGCCGGCGTCCCGGTCGGCCTCGGCGTGGACGGCACCGCCTCCAACGAGTCCGGTGAGCTCCACACCGAACTGCGCAACGCGCTGCTCATCAACCGCCTCGGCGCGCACCGCGAGGCCGCCCTGAACGCCCGTCAGGCGCTGCGCCTGGGCACGTACGGCGGCGCGCGGGTGCTCGGCCGGGCGGCGCAGATCGGCTCGGTGGAGGAGGGCAAGCTCGCCGACCTGGTGCTGTGGAAGCTGGACGGCCTGGGCCACTCCACCATCGCCGACCCGGTCACCGCGCTGGTCTTCGGCGCCGCGGCCCCGGTGACGCTCTCGCTCGTCAACGGAAAGCCGGTGGTCGAGGACGCCCGCCTCCTCACCGTCGACGAGGACGCCATCGCACGCACCGCCCGGGACGAGTCGCAGCGGCTCGCCCGGATCGCCGCCGCGGGCTGACCCGCCCCGGCGCAGTACGACCGCAGACTCGGCCGGAGGGGACGGCCTCCGGCTGAGCTTGTGGATCCGAGCGGGATCCACGAGCGCCGCTCCCGGGGACGCGGGCACGAACCCGCGTCCCTGGGGCCGGTATCCCACCCCTTCCGCTCCCTCAGCGTCACCCACGCACCTCCCCCCACGTGCGCCACGAGCGCCACCTGTATCTGCATCCCACCCGCACCCGCACGGCATCACATGGCAAGCCCTCCGTGACAGGCTCGTGCCACCGGCCCGGTGGCACAGAAATCGAAGGAGGCCCGCAGTGGCCGCAACTCCCGGGCAGCACGTGGAGGGGGACCGGAAACACCCGGTCGACGAGACCCTTCCGCCCTTCAGAATGTTCACCAGCGGCCTGCAGCATGTGGCCGCGATGTACGCGGGTGTGGTGGCCCCGCCGATGATCGTCGGACCGGCCTGCGGGCTGAGTGCGACCGAGACCGCGTTCCTCATGGGCGCCAGCCTCTTCACCGCCGGCATCGCGACCCTGCTCCAGACGCTCGGCTTCTGGAAGATCGGCGCGAAACTCCCGTTCGTCAACGGCGTCTCGTTCGCCGGTGTGACCCCGATGGTCGCCATCGGCAAGGCGCAGAGCCCGGAGAACGCGCTGCCGATCATCTTCGGAGCGGTGATCGTCGCCGGCGTACTGGGCTTCCTCGTCGCGCCGTACTTCTCCAAGCTGGTCCGCTTCTTCCCGCCGGTGGTCACCGGCACCGTCATCACCCTGATCGGCGTCTCGCTGCTCCCGGTGGCCTTCAACTGGTCCCAGGGCGGCAACGCGGCGGCACCGGACTACGGTTCGCTGACCAACATCGGCATGGCGGCCCTGACGTTCGTGATCGTGCTGGTCCTGCGGCGCACCCTGCGCGGCTTCCTCCAGCAGATATCCATCCTGCTCGGCCTGATCGCCGGCACCCTGATCGCGATACCCGTCGGCATCACCGACTTCAGCGTGATCGCCGAGGCCGACGTCGTCGGCTTCCCGACCCCCTTCCACTTCGGTGCCCCGCAGTTCGAGATCGCCGCGATCGTCTCGATGTGCATCGTGATGCTGGTCTGCATGACCGAGTCGACCGCCGACATGCTGGCGCTCGGGAAGATCGTCGGACGGCCCGCCGACGAGCGGACCATCGAGGGCGGCCTGCGCGCCGACACCCTCGGCACGGCGATCAGCCCGGTCTTCAACGGCTTCGCGTGCAGCGCGTTCGCACAGAACATCGGCCTGGTCGCGATGACCAAGGTACGCAGCCGCTTCGTCGTCGCCACCGGCGGCCTGATCCTCATCGTCCTCGGCCTCTGTCCGGTCGCCGCTTCCGTGATCTCCCTCGTCCCGCTGCCGGTCCTGGGCGGCGCGGGCATCGTGCTCTTCGGCTCGGTCGCCGCCAGCGGCATCCAGACCCTGGCGACCGCGGCCCTGGAGAAGGGCGAGAACGCGCTGATCGTCGCGGCGGCCGTCGGCATCGGCCTGATACCGATCGCGGCGCCCGACTTCTACCACAACTTCCCCAAGGACCTGCTGGTCGTGCTGGACTCCGGCATCTCCACCGGCTGTCTCGTCGCCATCGTCCTCAACCTGCTTTTCAACCACCTTCGCGCAGGCCGTGAAGGTGAACAGGAGGCGTCGGCGGGACTTCTGGAGGATGGAATTCCGTCACAGCGGCCGGCCGAAGGGTCTTCCGCTGCCGGGGTGCACTGACGTAACGTCGTCCCGCCACAGCGCAGACGGAAGTTACTTTCCAGTCTTGAGGTCGGCCCGCCCTGGGCTCCCGTACGCATCCGTGCGCACGCCGTACGCATGCCGCGTGCATGCCGTGCGCATCCGTACGCGCACGGAGCCCACGGGCGGCGCCGGCCGCATCCCGTACGAGACGGAAGAAGCGCCACCCATGAGTTCTGCCCGCGTCCCGTCCGACGCCCCCGCGCCACCCACGAGCGGCACCGCCGCCGTTCACCCCGTCGACGAGGTGCTGCCGGCGGGCCGCATGCTCGTCGCGAGCCTCCAGCACGTCGCCTCGATGTACGCCGGTGCCGTCTCCGTACCGCTCGTCGTCGCGGTCGCGGCCAAGATGTCCGCCGCCGACACCGCCGTCCTGATGGGCGGCAGCCTCCTGATGGCCGGTATCGCGACGCTCCTCCAGACGCTCGGCCTCGGCAACTTCATCGGTTCCCGGCTGCCGTTCGTCAACGGCGTCTCCTTCGCGGGCGTCGGCGTGATGCTGACGATCCTGACGACCGAGGGCGGGGTGCAGGCGGGGATGCCCGTCGTCTTCGGCGCCGTCATCGTCTCCAGCCTCTTCGGCTTCCTGGTGAGTTCGTACTTCTCGCGCCTCGTACGCTTCTTCCCACCGGTCGTCACCGGCTCCGTCATCCTCCTCATCGGCGTCTCCCTGATCCCGGTCGCCTACGAGTGGGTCGTGGACGGCGCGCCGTCCGGCACCCCGGACCCGAAGAACATCGCCCTGGCCGCCGCCACCATCGTGATGATGCTGCTCCTCCAGCGCTTCACGCGCGGCTTCCTCAAGCAGATCAGCATGCTCTTCGCGATGCTCTTCGGCACCCTGCTGGCGATCCCGATGGGCCTCGCCGACTTCTCGAAGCTGGACGGCGCCACCGCGTTCGGCGTCCCGGCCCCCCTCCACTTCGGCGCCCCCCAGTTCTCCCTCCCCGCGATCATCTCCATGTGCGTGGTGATGCTCGTGATCCTCACCGAGTCCACCGCCGACATGATCGCCCTGGGCAAGATCGTCGATAAGGACGTCGACGAGAAGACCATCGCCCGCGGCCTGCGCGCCGACAGCCTCGGCTCCGCGCTCAGCCCGCTCTTCAACGCCTTCCACGCCAGCGCGTTCGCGCAGAACATCGGCCTGGTCGTCATCTCCAACGTCCGCAGCCGCTTCGTCGTGGCCCTGAGCGGCGGTCTCCTCGTCCTCATCGGCCTCAGCCCGGCCGCCGCGGCGCTGATCTCCGTCGTCCCCATGCCGGTACTGGCCGCCGTCAGCCTCTTCCTCTTCGGCTCCATCGCCGTCAGCGGCATCCAGACCCTGCTCCAGGCCGACCTGCACCGCGGCGACAACGCCCTGATCGTCGTCGTCACCCTCGGCGCCGGCCTCGCGCCCGCCCTCTCCAAGGGCTTCTACGACGCGTTCCCGTCCTGGGCGCAGATCGTCCTCGGCTCGGGCATCTCCACCGGCTGCCTCCTGGCGGTCACCCTGAACCTGGTCTTCAACCACCTGGGCAAGCGCGCCCGCACGGCGGCGGAGGAACCGGCAGCGGCCCACTGACGGCCGTGCGGCGGGCGGGGCGCGCGAGCCGCCCCGCCCGCCGCACACCGTGACCGCCGCTCAGCCGATGTGGTACGGATCCCCGTACACCTTCCAGTCCAGCGGCGGGTCGAGGTTCAGGTTCCCCTTGGTGAGGAAGACCCGCTGCGCGGTGTCCACCCGGCTCGTGTCGCTGTGCGCCTCCTCCTGCTTCATCGCCCACACGCGCGCGTCCAGGAAGGCGCTCAGGTACGTCTTCTCGTCCCCGCCCTGGGCCGGCGGCTCGGCCTTCGCCAGGGCCTTCTTCCGTATGCTGCCGAAGCTGGTGGCGTCGTTCCCGCCGCCGTGCATCACGATGGCGTCGTAGTACGCGAACTGCCCCAGCACGCCGACCCCGTCGGCCTTCCCCTGCTTCACCGCCGGGTCGAAGTACACCCGGTCCCGCTCGTCGTTCTGCGCCTTCCGGAACGCCGGGTCCTTGGCGGCGGTCCTCCAGTCCTTGGTGAAGCCCGGGTCCAGCCCCTCGTGCGAATCGCTGCCGTCCACCTCCCGCAGCGCGGGCAGGTACTTCGCGAGCACGTTCCCCGGCTTCCGCTGGGTGTACAGCTCCACCAGCTCCAGCATGTCGTGCGTACCGGAGCAGAACCCGATGATCCCGCCGGTGTACCCGCGGCCGTCCCCGATGTCCTCGATGTACCCGTACTGCGCCTTCCAGTCCAGCGAGGAGTTCTCCGCGCTGGACACCAGCTGCATGGCGATCTCCTTCTTCGCCGGATCGTCGAGCCCGGCCGGCGCGGCGTGTGCCGCCGCGGGCGCGGTGAGGAGGGCGATACCGAGGACGGCACCGGCGGCCGTCCTGCCGGTCACCGCGGCTTTCGATCGGGTGCGCATGGTGGATCGCCTCCAGACAGGAGAGTTCCGTGGGGGGTTCCCCAATCGTTAGGAAGCTTTCCTACCAGACCCGCGAGTTGACGTATACCCGTCAGGACGCGGGGAGTTGGGCGCGACGCGAACGCCCCCGCCGCGGGGTGCGGCGGGGGCGCTCGGTGTACGTGGCGCGTCAGCGCAGCTGGTCGTACGCCGGGAGGGTGAGGAAGGCGGCGTAGTCGGTGTCGAGGGAGACCTGGAGGAGGAGGTCGTGGGCCTGCTGCCACTTGCCGGCGGCGAAGGCCTCCTCGCCGATCTCCTTGCGGATGGCGGCGAGTTCCTCCGCGGCGACCTCGCGGGCGAGGTCGGCGGTGGCCTTCTTGCCGTTCTCGAACTCCACGCCCGCGTTGATCCACTGCCAGATCTGGGAGCGGGAGATCTCGGCGGTGGCCGCGTCCTCCATGAGGTTGAAGATGGCCACGGCGCCGAGGCCGCGCAGCCACGCCTCGATGTAACGGATGCCGACCTGGACGGCGTTGACGAGCCCGTCGTAGGTGGGCTTCGCGTCGAGCGAGTCGATGGCGATCAGGTCGGCGGCCTTGACGTCGACGTCCTCGCGCAGGCGGTCCTTCTGGTTCGGCTTCTCGCCGAGGACCTTGTCGAAGGACTCCATCGCGATCGGGACGAGGTCGGGGTGGGCCACCCAGGAGCCGTCGAAGCCGTCGCCGGCCTCGCGGTCCTTGTCGGCGCGGACCTTCTCGAACGCGACCTTGTTGACCTCGGCGTCGCGCCGGGACGGGATGAAGGCCGCCATGCCGCCGATCGCGTGCGCGCCGCGCTTGTGGCAGGTGCGGACGAGGAGTTCGGTGTACGCGCGCATGAACGGCGCGGTCATCGTCACCGCGTTGCGGTCCGGGAGGACGAACTTGGCGCCGCCGTCACGGAAGTTCTTGACGATGGAGAAGAGGTAGTCCCAGCGGCCGGCGTTCAGGCCGGAGGCGTGGTCGCGGAGCTCGTAGAGGATCTCCTCCATCTCGTACGCCGCGGTGATCGTCTCGATGAGGACGGTGGCGCGGATGGTGCCCTGCGGGACGCCGACGTAGTCCTGGGCGAAGACGAAGATCTCGTTCCAGAGGCGGGCCTCCAGGTGCGACTCGGTCTTCGGCAGGTAGAAGTACGGGCCCTTGCCGAGGTCGAGCAGGCGCTTGGCGTTGTGGAAGAAGTACAGGCCGAAGTCGACGAGGGCGCCCGGGACGGCCTTGCCGTCGAGCTGGAGGTGGCGCTCGTCGAGGTGCCAGCCGCGGGGGCGCATCACGACGGTCGCGAGCTCCTCGGCGGGCTTCAGCGCGTACGACTTGCCGCTGCGCGCGTCGGTGAAGTCGATCCGGCGCTCATAGGCGTCGATCAGGTTGAGCTGGCCGAGGACGACGTTCTCCCAGGTGGGGGCGGAGGCGTCCTCGAAGTCGGCGAGCCAGACCTTCGCGCCCGAGTTGAGCGCGTTGATGGTCATCTTGCGGTCGGTGGGACCGGTGATCTCCACGCGGCGGTCGTTGAGGGCCGCGGGGGCCTCGGCGACCTTCCAGGAGTCGTCCGCGCGGATGTGCGCGGTCTCGGGGAGGAAGTCCAGCGTGCTGGTCCGGGCGATCTCCGCACGGCGCTCGTCGCGCCGGGCGAGGAGTTCGTCGCGGCGCGGGGTGAACCGGCGGTGCAGCTCAGCCACAAAGGCCAGGGCGGCCTCGGTGAGGACCTCGTCCTGGCGCTCCAGGGGCTCGGCGTCGACGATGGCCAGCGGGGACGGCGCTGGTGCGGACATGGGCTGTCACTCCAATTCAGCGGCGGTGCCTGACGGCCGCCGGGTCGCCCTGGCGGCACTGGGTGCCGAGGGCTCCGAGATACGGTCGCGGGCGCCGTCTGGGGTTCAGGGCGCTTCTGACCAGTGGAGAGTAGTTTCCTTATAGCGGAAGTTCAATGGTTTGTTGACGTCGAGATTCTTTTGATCGACAGATGAGGTGATCGAATGGCGCTGAGTGCCATCGCGGTCACGCTCCATCACTGTCCGGCCCCCCGTCCAGAAGCGTCGAGCCGGGGCAGGTCGGCCGGGGTGTCGATGTCGTACGGCTCGGCCACGTCGGCGCACTCCACGAGCGTGAGGGCTCCGGCGTGCGCCGCGAGATAGTCCCGGGCGCCCCGGTCGCCCGCCGCGCCCGCCGCCACCGCCGCCCAGCGCTCCGCGCCGAACAGCACGGGATGCCCGCGCCGTCCCTCGTACGCGGCCGCCGCCAGGTCCGCGCCCGCCTCGTACGCCGCCACCAGCCGGGCCACCGCGGCGGACCCGATGCCCGGCTGATCGACCAGCGAGACCACCACGGCGCCCGCGCCCGTACCGGCCAGCGCGGCGAGCCCGGCACGGAGGGACGTGCCCATGCCCGCCGCCCAGTCCGGGTTCTCGGTGACGGCGTACGCGGACAGCTCGGCCCGCTCGCGGACGGTGCCCGCCGCCGCGCCCAGCACGATGTGCACCGGCCCGCAGCCGCCCTCCCGCAGCACCCGCGCGGCGTTCTCGACCAGCGGCCGGCCGCGGAAGTCCAGCAGCGCCTTCGGGCGCCCGCCCAGCCGCCGTCCGCCGCCGGCCGCGAGCAGCAGTCCGGCGACGGGCGGCCGCCCGGCGGCCGGGTGCGGAGGGAGCGGGGGAGTGGTGGGGTGCGCGTCGGCGCCGGAGCTCGTCATGGGGACTGGCTTACCGCATCCCGGCGCATTGCGGCACGCGGTGGTGCGCGTACTCGTAGAGCGCCGGGCGCACCACGGGCGCGCACCGAAAGTCAAGTGATATCCGGAGCAGCGACGATTCTGCGACAGATTTGCCCATGAGTACGAGGCGAACGGCGCCGGTCACGGTCGCGGCGCTCCCGGCCGCGGGGGCGCGAGGACGGGGCCCGGCAGCCGTCGGGCCGGTCGGGCGTCATCTCGTGGCCGTCCGGAGGTCCAACTGAATTTCGCTCTCCGTATGGCGCGAATAGCGCACCGTGGCGTTAACTGATCCGCGGCTTCCCGATGGAGCGGGGCCGGGTGAGGGGGCGATGTGGTGCGGTGCGAACCAACGGCCGTGGAGGGTGCCGTCGTTGTGGAGCAGTGGCAGAGGCAGAGGCCGAGGCCGAGGCAGGAGACCGGGGTCGAGGACGATCCGCGCGTCGAAGCGCTGCGCGTCGCCGTCGCCCGGCTCCGCCGTGAACTGGCCGCTTACCCGGCGGAGCTGCCCGACCGGGGCGTCGCCGAGGACGAGCTGGCCGCGCTGGACGCGATGGTGACCGGCGGCACGCCGGAAGTGCCACGGCTGCGCCGCTCACTGCTGCTGATCGCGGGGGCCGTGGGGTCGGTCAGTGCGCTGTCGCCGACGCTCACCGAGGTACGCAAGGTCATCGACCTCTTCGGCGATCTGCCACGGGGCTGAGGGGGATAGCCCACGAAGCGGGGCGCGGGGCGACGAGCCCCGCGCCCCGCTTCGTACGTCCGCGGTGTGCGGCTGCCCGCTATGCCGGGTTCTGGTTCGCCAGTGCCACCGACAGCTCGCGGGCGACCTCCTGGAGGACCGGCACGATCTTGTCCGTGGCGGCCTCGGTGACCCGGCCGGTCGGGCCGGAGATCGAGATGGCCGCGGCGGTGGGCGAGTCCGGGACCGGCACGGCGATGCAGCGCACGCCGATCTCCTGCTCGTTGTCGTCCACGGCGAAGCCCTGCCCGCGCACCTCTTCGAGGGCGTGCAGGAAGGCGTCCGGCTCGGTGATGGTCTTCTCGGTCGCGGCCGGCATGCCCGTCCGCCCGAGCAGCGCGCGGACCTCCTCCGGCGCGTGGCCCGCCAGCAGCGCCTTGCCCACGCCCGTGGTGTGCGGCAGCACCCGGCGGCCGACCTCGGTGAACATGCGTACCGCGTGCCGGGACGGGACCTGGGCGACGTACACGATCTCGTCGCCGTCCAGCAGCGCCATGTTCGCCGTCTCGCCGGTCTCCTCGACCAGGCGGGCCAGGTACGGGCGGGCCCAGGTGCCCAGCAGCCGCGAGGCGCTCTCGCCGAGGCGGATCAGGCGGGGGCCGAGCGCGTACCGGCGGTTGGGCTGCTGGCGGACGTATCCGCAGGCCACCAGCGTGCGCATCAGGCGGTGGATGGTGGGCAGCGGCAGCCCGCTGCTGGCCGACAGCTCGCTGAGGCCGACCTCGCCGCCGGCATCTGCCATCCGTTCCAGCAGGTCGAAGGCGCGCTCGAGGGACTGGACGCCCCCGCTCGCGGCTGCGGGCTTGGCTGCGTCGGAAGTGCTGGCGCTGGACGGCGGCACGTCGCGTTCCTTTCGGATCAGGTGGTGTCGGGCCCGGCGCGTGCAGAGGGAGAGTTCCGCGTCCGACCGGGAGCAGCCTACCGTTCCCCTCCTGTCGACACACTGTCTATCGCACAGTCGTTCCCGCCGGTCAGCCCCCGTTTGGCGGCTGACCGGGGGTGCGACCTGGGTTACTCGTCAGGATCCCTTGACGGTCCTAGTGGGCGAAGCTACGTTCTGCAACTCGAAAGCTACCGCCCATTCTGTGGAATCCTCCAATTCACCGAAGCGCCGGGCTTCCCGCTGCCGTCGCCCCTCCCGGGCCGGCACCAAGACCCCGTACCGCTTCCCGCGTTCGGAGCCTCCGGCTTCCTGGAGTGTCATGCGCATTCTTGTCATGAACCCGAATACCACGGCTTCCATGACCGCATCGATCCGCACCACCGCCACCGCCGTCGCGTCCCCCGGCACCGAGATCATCGCCACCGAGCCGCTCTGGGGCCCGGAGTCGATCGAGGGCCACTTCGAGGGCTACCTCAGCGCGGCGGCCGTACTGGACCGCCTCACCACCCTGGACACCCCCTTCGACGCCCTGGTCATGGCCGGGTTCGGGGAGCCGGGCCGGGAAGGCGCCCAGGAACTGCTGGACGTGCCCGTCCTGGACATCACCGAGAGCGCCGCCCAGATGGCCATGATGCTCGGCCACTCCTACGGCGTCGTCACCACCCTGGACCGCGCCGTGCCGCAGATCCGCGACCGGCTGCTGACCGCGGGCCTGCTGCAGCGCTGCGCCGGCGTCCGCGGCACCGGCCTGGGCGTACTGGAGCTGGAGGAGGACCCGGAGCGGACCGCCCGGATCATCGTCGAGACGGCCCGCGAGGCCGTACGGGACGGTGCCGAGGTGATCTGCCTGGGCTGCGGCGGGATGG